>CP064976.1 GCA_016699445.1 Deltaproteobacteria bacterium | reverse complement strand
TGCCACAGATTAATAGAGCTGCCGGGGACTTTGAATGATTGTATCCGCCTTAATCTCAATCTTCGCTGCAACAGTCAGGTGCTTTCTTTATTGGATTTTGAAGCTCATGATCCAGAAGATGTGTATGAGGCTTTGGTTGGCCTTCCATGGGAGGGTGTGATTCCTCAAAATGGCTATCTTTCTGCTGTGACGAGCAAGGTCAGTCATCCCAGTGTGAACGATACATTGTTTATGAATGGGAAAGTAAAAGACGCGATTGCTGATCGTATCCGTCAGGAGACAGGCGAAAAACCTGATTCAGGGCCTGGAGTGAGCCGGTGGTCATTCATTGTTTTGGAAAGGAAGTTGGGCGGGGGTATTTATCGATACGTCAGGAGAGACTTTGGCCAAACATGGCTATCGCAAACTCCTGGAAAAGCCCCGATGATGGAATCTTTGGCCGCGGCTTGACATTGATGGCGACAAAATGGGATAGGCATTCTCCGTTTGTTAATCCCATGTGTGGATCTGGGACGATTGCTATTGAAGCGGCTCTTTGGCGACACATCTTAAGCCAGGTCTTTATCATGATAATTATTCTTTTATGCATTTGAAAGATTTTGATCCGAAAATTTTCGAACAGGAAAAAGTATTTTGAAGGGATTTATTCAAGAGATCCCTGATCTTAAAATTATCGCTTCTGATATCGGTGGAGAAGCGGTCGAAGTCTCCAAGCCAATGCCAAAGCGGCGGGTGTGGAAAAATACATTCAGTTTTCTGTGGGGATTTGAAACAACACCAATTACCTGAAACTTCTGGAATCGTATATTTTAATCTGGTACGGAGAGCGGTTAGGTGATGAAAGCTCGTTTCTAGCAGACTTATAGCCGCATGGGTGATTTTTAAAAAGAAATGTAAGGGCTATTGGGGCTATATTTTTACAGGAAAATCTCGGGCTTGCCAAAAAGATCGGATTAAAACCCGCCCGTCGTTATGAATTTTACAGCAAAGGATGATTGTCGTTTATTAGAATATAGAATTGTGTAAGTGCAAGAGTGAAGAGAGCTTAGAAAGAGATTTATATCCCATAGTAAAAACTTAGAAACCCATCTTTTTGTTTTGTACTAACTTAGAGAAAATAGGTTCAAGCGCAAAAGGGAAGTGTGGCTTTCTGAGAAAAAGTTGAAAATGTACAGGAAGAGTCTCGAGGTTAACACCATCGGATACGTGTCAATACGGCTGGATGTTTGGGTCGATGCGAAGAGAGGGATTGCGACAATCTTTCTCCTCCAGCCAAATGGGTGACGGGTTTGACGAAAGACAGAGCTGATGTACTTGAAAAGAATTGCGGTTTTTGGATAATTAGTCATTTGTATATTTTATATAGTTAATTGTGAATATAGTTTTAAACTATATAAAATAAAGGCATGAATACTTCTGATTATATAGTTTGGCTTCAAACCCTTCTTAAAGTGTGAGGTCTATTTCTCAGACAGAATTGCTGAAGAATTGGGGTGTCACTCATGCGCGAAACCATGGCTTCATCAAAAACGGCCCTCATACGCGTACACTTAAGCGTATTCAGGATATCTATCAAAGATATTCTTTTTTTGTTCTCTTGAGAAAAATTTGAAATTACAAATGGCAGAAGAGGTTTGCGACACTCAAAAAAAAAAAAGGAAGTCTTGAATTATTAATGCATCAAAAAGATGTGTATGAAGATTCTCTTTTGAAGCTAACTTATCATACCGATTTAAAATCGAAGGCTCAAACATTATCACTTCATGAAACTCAAGTATTCTTTTGATAATCAGGTTATTTCCAAGCACAGCCTGATGGAGACATTTAGAAGTCCGTAATCATCGATTAGCTTTCAAAGATGCTCGAGTTAATTGCTGACACACCGTTGAGTGTGGCGATGATAAATCTTCATCGGATTTTAATGGTGGTATTTTGCCAAGTGCAGGGCAATTCCAGAACCCATCCTGTTCGTATTGTGGGGCTCAGTGATTCCTCCCAATGCTCTAAAGTTTCAGAAAAATGACGGAGTTGTGTCGTCAGATGCAAGTAACACAGGATCCGATAGGTATTATCATGCAACATGCTTGGTTTGAGCCATCCATCCTTTTGCCGATGGTAATGGTCGTCTGGGAAGGTTACTGCTTAACTACCAGCTTTACGCGCTGATTTTCCTCTTCTGATTATTCTTCGGAAAGAAAAAGAATGTATTACGGGGCTCTGGAGAAGGCTCAAGTGAATCAAAAGTTTGAATTGTTAGTGAACTTTGTTTTGAGGAACTTGCTGAATACCTTAATGAATCCCTTTGACATCAAATCTAAAAGCCACCATAGAGCCATTAATTCTCAAAAGCCCTTGGGACTGTCAAGGGCTTTTGTATTTTTTAAAGAAAGAAACCATGAAAACATTTGCAGAACTGACACACACCGATACGCATAAAGCCACTCAATCCAAATTTGATGAAGGCGATTGCGGATTTGAAGATGAAACTCCCAGCGCAATTCAGGCTCAGGCCTTGCCGATTTTGTTAGGAGAGCCCACCGATTTTATTGGGCTGGCAGCGACAGGGACAGGGAAGACAGCGGCTTTTGGGATTCCCATGTTGGAGCGTATCGATACGTCTTCAAAAACTCTACAGGCGATGATCTTGTGTCCAACACGTGAACTCGCTCTTCAAGTGTAGGTCAAATCAATCTGTTGGGTAAATATCTTAAAGTGAAAGCTCTCGCTGTCTATGGTGGAACTGGTTTTGATACGCAGCTTCGTGGATTGAGAGAAAGGTGCATATCGTTATTTGGTACTCCTGGACGTTTGATTGATCATCTGGAACGCAAACTCTAAAACTGGGTCATTTGAAAACATTTATTCTCGATAGCCGATGAAATGATTTCGATGGGTTTTAAAGAAGATCTCGAAACTTTGCTCGAAGCATCGCCTCGCGAATCCAGTAATGTCTGGCTTTGCGGCAACGATGGGCCCTGAAGTGCGTCGTGTGGCGGATGCGTATTTAGAAAGCTCAAACATGTTCAGATCAATAAAAGAAATGCTCTCCACAACGGTGGAACAGCTTTATTACCCTGTTCGTGAAACCAACAAGCCTGAAGTTTTGTGTAAATTGATTGATGCCGCTGATAATTTTTTGGAATTGTTTTTGCCAAACAAAAGCTCTTGTTATTGATCTGACTCGTTACATGACAGATCGCGGTTACAGGTGGATTGTCTTCATGGAGATAAAGATCAAAAATCTCGTGAACGCACCATGCAGGCTTTTCGTGATCGCAAAGTAAGTATTTGATTTGTACCGTGTGGCCTCCGTGGGCTTGATGTGAAAGATGTCACGCACGTGATCAATTATTCCATTCCTCGTGAATTGGATAGTTATGTGCACCGCATTGGTCGTACAGCGCGCAGTGGTAAATCAGGTTTTGCGATGAGCTTGGTGACCCAAAGCAATATGTCTTTGATTCCTCGTATTGAAAAAATGACCAGTAGCCGGATGAGAAGGCAAACTGCCCAGACGTCGTGATATTGGTGAGAAAAAGATTCGTGAAGTATTGGCAAAATTTAAGGATCAAAAATCCACCGCTCGAGCGATCGACCTTTTAGGCGATGAATGGAAATCTGAAATTGCTCCTATGACCAAGGAAGAAGTTGTCGCTCGTTTTCTAGTCATGAGTTTCCCTGAAGTTTTTGAAAATAATGATACGAGTAAGCATCATGCGTTGATTGGTGATGAACCTCAAAGAGAAGCCCGTCGCGAAGGTCGTGGTCATCGAGACAGTCGTGGTGGTGGCTTTAGCCGAGGGGATCGTAGTAGCCATTCTGATCGTGGCGACCGTGGTGATCGCGGTGGCTATCGAGGTGATAGAAATCGAGAAGGTCGTGGGAAATCCCGAAGCTTTGCCAAGCCCTATGCAAAAACTTTTGAACGCAAAGACTTTAAACGTGAATCTTCTTCTGAGTCTTTTTGATATGAAAAAAAGACCCCCCACGTAGAAGCGTCGGTGGAAAAGCCTTTCCTCCACGTCCCAGTAGTGGACCCGGCAAATCATTTTTTCGAACACTCATAAACGTCGGGATTAGTTTTTTCGATGAATCTTCAAGAGTATTTAGAGAAGAAAAAAACACAATTACCCAAGTACCGAACTCTCTGCCTCAATTGCCGTCAACCTGACTTTAGATGTTATTGCTCTGAAATTCAAAAATTTGATCCAGGGATTAAATTTGTCATCTTAATCCATCCGATTGAAGTGCGTCGTCCGATTGCAACCGGTCGGTTGTCGTATCTGTGTATGGAAGATGCGGAGTTGATTGTCGGTCATCAGTATTCTCAACATCCTCGTGTGAATGGAATTATCCATGATTCCAAATATCATTCAGTCGTATTGTATCCCGGACGATCAGCGACTAATCTTACACTCTTGTCATCTGAGGAACGTCGAGAGTTTTTCCCTAAAAATAAGAAGCTCGTGATTTTTGTGATTGATGGCACGTGGAATACCGCCAAGAAAACCTTACATCTCAGCCCAAATCTGCAGCGTTTACCGCAAATATTTTTTACGCCACCACGAGCGTCAACTTTTCGTGTGCGTACACAGCCTAAGCCTGAATGTTATTCAAGTGTTGAGGCGATTCATCATACAATAGAGTTGGTCGGAGATTTTTCAATGCCCGATCTGGAGTCTCAAAAACATAATATTCTTCTTTCTGTCTTTGATCATATAGTTGAAAAACAATTGGCTTATGTGAAGCCTAAAAATACACGGCATTCTAAAAAGTCTGTACCGAAAACTCGTTAAAAATAGTTTGAAATTGTATATAACTATTATATACAATACTTATGTTGATTGAAAAAATATCAGGACTGCTTGGGTTTGATTGGGATCAATGGAATAGAGAAAAGAGTGAGAAAAAGCATGGTGTTACATCTATTGAATGTGAACAGGTTTTTTTTAATAAGCCGTTAATTATCGTTCATGATGAAAAACATTCAAAAGATGAGATTCGGTATTTCTCATTAGGAAAGACTCATGGTAAAAGAGGGTTAGCTGTTATTTTTACCCTGAGAAATAAAAAGATAAGAGTGATTAGTGCAAGACCTATGAGTCGTCAGGAAAGGAAAGTGTATGAAAAAGAAGAAAACTCTTAAAACCATTCCTCATTTTAAAAGCGCTAATGAAGAATATGAGTTTAGGCAGACTCATGACACGACTGATTACGTAGATTATTCAAAGAACAGAGTTCAGATTGAATTTGATGATTCAGTAGAAGAGCCCGTTAAGCTAATCTCGTTGCGTATTCCTCGAGATATGTTGAATCAGTTGAAGTCTATGGCTGTAAAACGAGATATTCCTTACCAATCACTCATTAAAATGATTTTAGCTGACCGACTGGCAGCTATTTAACCTTTTACCTTAAAATCTTTTTTGAGAAGAAGAGCACGAATGACATCACGCTTGTCTCCCTGAATTTCAACAACACCTGCTGTATCTGAAATAAAATGCGTTCCGCCAGTGCCACACTTCTTTTTGAGTTCAGAGCACAGTTCTTTGAGAAAAGTATCGGATTTAGGAGGTTGTCGATGACCGTAACAGTTTTGCCGCCACGTCCTGATTTTTCGATGCGGAGTTTAGCGGTAATCTCTTTGAGATTTACCAACACATCTTTGGTGCATGTACATTCAGATAAAACTTCACGACATTGAGGACATTTTTGGTTGAGGTTTGGGAGAGTTGAGTAAACAAGATGGCTGTTTTTCATAATATAAATCATGGTTCGACAGGCTCACCATGTCCAATTTTTTAAATATAAAATGATATTTCAAAAGACTTGTGACAAAGTTTTTGAAAAGAGGCGTAAATGTCACAAACCTGTTCGTCTTGTCTTCAAGAAAAGCGTCACTCAAAAGTGGTTTTCACTGTGGATTGTGTCAGAAACTTTTGTGTAAAGATTGTGCCCAATTTTTAGAAGAAGGTTTTTTTTCTTTTATGAAAAAAGTACCCGAGCCTTTATCGCATACCGTTTATTGTGATGCCTGTTTTCGAGAGCAAGTCGCAGAACCTAAAGAAAAGTATTTAGAACTTTTATCCAAAGCTCAGGAAGTTCATATTTTTTTCAAAAATGAACGTAATGTTCCGATCATTAGTAAATCCAACGTTAAAGTGACTGTAGAAGAATGTGAAGATCGCAAAGAAGCCTTATTGCACCTGACATTTCAAGCGGCCCAGCAAAAGTATAATGGCTTAACCAGCACAGAAATGATTTCGAAAAAAGTGATCAAAAATGGCTATCAAAAAACTTATTGGACAGGCTCTGGTTTTCCTTCAAAAATTCGTGAAGATTAAGAATTTCTAAATTCTAAAAATCCACCTTTGAGGTTGTAAACCTGAAAACCATTTTGATGGAGAATCTTCCATCCTAAGTAGCCTCGTTGTCCTTTTTGACAATAAACGACTACTTTTTGATCTTTTGGAATCTCGCTCAAACGATCGCGCAGTTGGATAAGAGGGATGTTATGAGCTTCAGGAATTTTGCCAAATTCTTCTAATTCATCCGGATCGCGCACGTCGATTAAGAAGACCTTTTCATTTTTTAATGAAGAGGCTTCGATGGTTTTGACATCACCTCGCAATTCATTCGAAGCTACAAAAGCTGCGATATTGATTGGATCCTGAGCAGATCCAAATGGAGGTGCATAAGCTAAATCAATAGATTCAAGATCGTGGATAGTCATGCCGCCATAAATTGCTGTAGCTAAAACATCGATTCGTTTATCGATACCATCAGCCCCGAGTACTTGTGCGCCCAAAATTCTTCCTTGGCCTTCTTCAACCAAGAGTTTGGTGATAACCGTTTGAGCTCCTGGATAATAAGACGCGTGAGAAGGATCGCGTGTGATTGAGTAGAAGAATGAAAATCCGGCGTCTTTGGCTTGCTTACTATTGAGGCCCACATAGCCCACTGTTCTATTTAAAATGCGCACAATCGATGTCCCCATGGCTCCCATGTAAGTGAGATGTTTGCCAGCGGCATTGGCACCAGCAATACGTCCTTGTCGATTAGCAGGTCCTGCCAAAGCGATGCGAACACGTCCTCCTGTAATCAGATGGCGTGTTTCAGCAGCATCTCCAACAGCATAAATATCAGGATCGGAAGATTCCATGCGACCATTGGCTTTAACACCTCCGGTGATGCCGATTTCAAGTCCAGCTTCCTTGGCAAGTGTGACTTCAGGTCTGACGCCCACACTTAAGAGTACCATTTGAGCTGGAATCTTTTTACCATCTTCTAAAACGACATGGTCTGAACCTATTTCGGTCACGCCCATTCCTGAAATGATGGAGAGTTTTTCTTCGGTCAATGTACGATTGAGTTCGTGGGCCATGTCATCATCAAGAAGTGGCAGGATGTGAGGTGCTTTTTCGATGACAGTGACTTTGATATGACGGTGTATGAGCGCTTCAGCCATTTCAAGACCAATAAAACCACCACCGACCACTACAGCTGTTTGAATCTTTTCTTTGGCTAAAAATGTGTAAATCTTGTCCATATCCGGAACATCCCGAAGCGTGAAAACATGATTTTGTGTCACACCTTTAAAAGGAGGGACAATCGGAGAGGCACCTTGGCTTAAGATAAGTTTGTCATAAGGTGTTTCAATTATTTGTTCCTCAGGTGTTTTGACACGAATGAGTTTTTGATCTCGTTGAATCGATAAGACTTCATGGAGAGTTTTAACTTGGATACGATATTTGTCCCAAAATTTTTGAGGGGTCATGAGCAGGAGATTGTCTCGATCTTTAATATCGCCACCGATGTAGTAGGGAAGGCCGCAGTTGGCAAAAGAGACGTAAGGGCCTCGTTCGTAAATAGTGATTTCTGCATTTTCATTTTCTCGACGCGCTTTGGCTGCAGCCGAAGCACCGCCAGCGACACCACCCACAATGACTATTTTAAGTGACATAAAAATCTCCTATTTTATCTTCCCAAACTTTTTGGTGATAATGTTTGTATATCCTTTACAAATGCTTTCACATAGCTGTTCAACAAAAGATCCAAAAAGACTGTAAAAAACAGTACTGCCTTCTCTGCGTGATTTAATGAGATTTGCCCGTGAGAGAATTTGTAGATGTTTTGAAATATTAGCCTGTCCAGTACCCGCTGATTTTACAATATCACTCACGCATAATTCCTCTTCATGAAGGGCTTGCATGATTTTAAGTCGCGTTGGGTCTGATAAGGCTTTCAGCATGATAGCGATTTCGGACAGTTCAGACTCATTGAGTTTTTCAATTGTCACACGATCCCCCTTGTTTTTGTTCAATGTGATTCCAGGGCATTTTTTCAAGAAGGATTGCCATACCGCAAAAGCCTGTACTTCCCGCAAAAATAAGTCCTGATCCGACAAAGAGACTCAAATAAACAAAAGCAGGATGGAGGAGCTTGGAGAGAATGATTCCTATGACGACCAATGATCCCGCAGCTATTTGTACTTGTCTCATGAGGGGGAGTCGTTTTGAGTTTTGTATGACTGCGCCGGAGATTTGAGCACAGGCATTCATGCCGCCTTCGATACAAACCAGATTGTTGTACCCTTTGGCTTCAAGTAGCTTGCGTGCTCTTTCAGTTCTCATGCCGCTTTGACATACAAGGTATACAGGTTGATCCTGAGGAATAGTGTCTGTTTTTCCTTGTTCAATCAAATCCAGAGGGAGATTGATCGCTCCAGCTAAGTGACAAGCCTGAAACTCGTCTGGATTGCGAACATCTAAAATATAGCAAGAACTATGCTGCTTAGTTTTGATAAGATCTGAAGGTGAAATGTTTTTAATTTTCATATATAACTATATAGTAATATAGTTATATCAAGTCAATGGTTGATTTAAGAAATAGTGTCATTGCAAGTCTAGCCAGGTCGATCTACTTGCAATGACACTTTCTCATAGTTTTTAAAGATCCTTTAAAGAGTCTTATTAAGATAAGAGGTGCTAAAATAGAGATGTAATAAATATTACCATCTTCATGATTGGTATCCTTTATAAAGTTGCAGCCAATTGCTGAAGAACTTCCTCCGACACTGATCTCACCCGTTTGATCGATAGCTTTTGTGCTGGAAAGAGTTAGCTCTAAAGTCGATGTTTCATTTTCACTTGTGTACAAAGTCAGAGCTCCAGAATCTGATGCATGAACGAGCATATCACTACCGATAGTCCCTGTTGTTCCTGAAATCTTTGAGGCGAGTTCTAATGAGATTTGGCTGGTGATAGAATCGGAATCCCAAAAATAACGACCGAAGAGGATGTAAATAGACCCATAATCACCCTCTCCAGGTGCTCCAATCAGGATATCATCGATGTCGTCATGATTAACATCACCCGTATTGAGCGATTGTCCAAAATAGCCACCTTCTCCTGTAATAATGTAGCTGGCATTATCATAGGAAATATGGGTGGCCGCCGTGATAGGTCCCAGGAAGATAGCGACTGAGTTGGATGTAGACGCTATAATATCATTATAAGAGTCACCATTCACATCACCTGTTGTGACCGATTGATAGGTGTTTCCAGTGCCCACAACCGCTTGGCTGTCACTTTCTGACAAGTTTATTGTTCCACTTAAACTTGAAGAACCTTCTACAACCGTGATGCGTGAGGAATATTGAGAAAGAGTTAGAGCAGAACTTGTTGTAAGGTCGGCATTTAAAGCATGATTATCAGGTCCAAGAATAATATCTGCTGCAGATCCGCCCATGACCTGAGCAACAATAATTGAATTGATGGGTTGATCGGCACTTCCTAAAATTGTCGCTATTTCGGTTAAATCCTGATCGTAAATATGAACAGCTCCGTAAGCACCTTCACCAGGAGCGGCGAAGAGATATTCTATATTGCCATCCCCATTGATATCTCCGGTAGCCACATAAGCTCCAAAATGATCTCCATCTTCACTTCCGTAGAGAATCACGCCTGGAGTGGTGGATTCAGAGCCTATCGCAGAAGAGGTTAATGCCGAAACACTCGGAGATCTTTCATGTCCAATAAAGCTGACATCGCCAGAAAGTAAGCTGCGAGGAATCACTACAGCCATACCTCTTCCAGAGCCTGCATAGGGTGAGGAGAAAATAATATCTTCATCATCTGAGGTTGGTTCGCTGGAGACGACAATATCTGAAGAGGATCCTGTACCTAAAGGTATAGTAACGACAACACCACCCACAGTATATTCAGCGCCATGTCCGTCTTCGGAAGTTTCAGAGCTCAACAACACGCTGTCACCTCCATGTGCGATAGACAATTCCAGTATCCACATGAGCTGTTTCTACACTCACAGGGAAGCGCCTGTTCCTGAAGTTCCTGAAGACCCTCCAGATCCTCCCGTTTCACTGCTTCCGCCAGAGCCACTAGATCCAGAGATTCCACCTGATCCACTACTTCCTCCAGATCCACTAGAACCACCCGAACCACTATCGCCACCAGTGCCACTGCTTCCACCGGCACCACCACCAGAACCACCACTAGACCCACCACTTCCGGCACTATCATCATCTGTGATTGTGAGGGTATGAATCAGTGTGGCCCCTGTGGTTGCATTAACAGGTGTGTCGATAGTCAGTATAACTGTCTCATCACTTTCGTGAGTGGAATCATTTACAATTGTAATTGTTGCAGAGGCTGTTGTGGATCCTGCTGTAATTGTGAGCGGAGAGGCTGTGATTGAATAGTCTGTAGTACCAGTGGCTGTTCCGGTGACAGAGAAGGGGACAGTCACATTGCGACTAGTGATGCTGGAGAGTTGAGCGGTTACAGTCGTGGAGCCTGATTCAGCAGATGTTTGAAGTGGTGTTGTCCAAGCCACCGTTGGCGCGGCATCATCATCTGTAATGGTTAAGAGAGCTACGGCGCTCGAGATGGTAGCATTGGAAGGGTTGGAAATGGTCAGAGTGATTGTCTCATCATCTTCATCAATTGTGTCAGAAGTCAGGGCGACGTTGAATGTTTTGGCACCCGTTTGTCCGGATGTCCAAGTCAGTGATCCAGAAGTGGCTGTATAGTCAGGTCCTGCAGCAGCCGTTGCATTGCTGGTGGCGTAGTCTACAGAAACTGTAGATCCGCTGGTTCCTGTCATTGTAACAGTGACGGCAACAGCTCCTGAATTTTCAAGAGCTGAAAGACCTGTGATAGCGAGTGTGGGTGTTGTAAAGCTCCAGCCGGTATTATGACCACCGTCTACGCAGCCAGTGAGACATGAGACAATGCCGCCGTTACTATTGGTGCTATAGCTAGTGGAAAGGTAGCTAAAAGAATATGAAGTAGGATTAATCATAGCCGCTGCACCGGTGCTGGCTAAGGTCAAAAGTTGTCCCGAAGCTCCATTGAGAGTGAGTGTGTGAGCCACTGTTTGAGTCGTGCCAGCGGTCAATGTGAATATATCAGCGGAAGATACTGATTTGGTAAAGTCATAGAATGTTGTGCTTCCTTCAACAGTTTGTGAGCCACCATTAAAATTCACTGTTCCATTATTATGATTAAACGTACCACCACTGCGACCAAAATTGTATCCAACATAAAGTACGGCAGATGTGCTGGTAAAAATTCCCGCTGATTGAGAGAACGAACCCGATAATGTGATATTTGCGGATCCTCCGGTGAATGTGCCGGATAAGAAGTTGATAGATGTGGCTGTGATCGTTTGTGAGCCTTGAACGAATTCTCCTCCATTAAAATATATATCTCCATCCAAGGCTAAATTGTGTGTGATCAGAGAAACAGCCGAACCTGATTTCCCAAGATAAATATTTTTATAAGTGGATCCTGTTCCTGGATTAAAGTTTTGAGCAGAGGCTCCGAGGAAACTAAGGGTGTTATTGCCACTCGTATACACACTGTTGTTGATGAAGCTCCCATAGATATTCAGGTCTTGTCCGGAGCTATTCAGAGTACCTGCAGTGAGAGTTAAATTGCCATTAACCGTTAATGCGGCATCATGAGTAAACGATCCTGAGGAACCATTAATAATCAAGTTATAGTAAGAATTATCATAAGCTAGAGAGGCATAAGTACTTGTCCCTGTATATTCGACTGTACCACTATTGGTATCTTTGGTCATGGTCACTGTTTCTCCACCACGTAATCTAAGTCTGGTGTTTCCCGTAAGACCAGCGTCGTTATTAATTGTTCCTCCACCGATGAGGTTGTACGTCGCTAAATCGTAAATTCCGGTTGTAAGGGTGAGAGTTCCTGCGACCGTAGTATTGGCTCCTTGAGCAAAGATACTTGTATTTCCACCAGCAATGGTCAGGTTGGAATAAGAATAATCTTGAATCGTGTAATCAGGACTTCCACCTGTTGCGGCACCCACATATTTTACAGTGCTACCCGCATCTAAAGTTGGGTATGTAGAATTGGCCGTAATTGTTTCATTTCCATCGAGTTGAAGTGTGGCTCCACTGGCAACGGTCATTGTAGCGCTCGTTCCATTGACGGTGAGGTTATTTCCGTTCAAAGCCAGAGTTCCTGAAGTAAGGGTTAGATTTTGACTGTTAGCATCCATGACGAGAGCAGAGAGAAGGGTGACTGTACTTGAGCTATTCACTGTGATTGCAGAGTTGAAGCGTCCGGTCGCTCCTGTGAGATCGAAATTTTGGTTAGATGTTCCTGTAAAGTTTAATGTGGTAGAACCACCACCAAACGCAGAGCCAACGGTGACATTTCCTTTAGCATTTATGGTTCCGTTATTTAATGCGCCTGAAGTGAGGGTTAAGTTTCCATTTACCGTCCAAGTTTTTGCGTTTAAATCCAGGGGCCATCCCCCGTCAAAGTCAAGAGTTAGATTATTCACGACGACCGGATTTACTGTACTGACATTGAATGTATAGGCTCCGAAACCACTCTTGTATCCTGTGATATTTAAAGAGCTGAGATCAAAGGTTCCACTCGTTAGAGTAAAGTGATTTTTGAAAGTATAAGTCGCACCACTTTTTGCAATCCAGGTAGGTGTCCCTGAAGACATTTCAAAAGGAGAGACAAAGGTGATAGCTGTTAATCCATCATTGCTAGCATCGACACTTCCTGTCCCGGCAATCGTGACAGACCCAACAAAAGAGGGTGTTCCGGAGCCAAAAGTAAAAGTGCCTGCGTCGACTTCAAAGTTTCCATTAAAAGTAGAAGCGCCAGCACCAAAAGTAACGGTTCCATCTGTTTGAGTGTAATTGTTTGTTACGTTAATTGCGCTGTTTCCGATGCTGAGAGTTCCAGAGACTACATCAAGTTGATTAAAGGTTGTTACTCCAGTGCCTGCAACAGTATCCATGCCGCTGAGAGTCCCACCATTGACTTTCATTTTAGGTACATTGGTTGTTGCTCCATTAGCATTGTTGATTGTAAATGTTCCCGAATCAATACTGACAATGGCAGTTCCTCCATCAAAAGTTGAACTGGCCGATCCTCCTGAAGTGAGGATGGTTCCTGAAGTGACTGTTCCATTGACCAGCGAAAGCGTTCCACTGACGGTGACTGTATGATTCGAAAAGGCAACAGCCCACGTGGCATCTTTATTAACTGTGAGATTGTGGACTGTTTTATCGCTACCAATAACAAAATCACCACCACCTCCCACAAAAGTAAGATTCAGATTTTCCAGATTGGTAAATGTACCTGCTGTAAAAGTGAATCCACCCGTAAATGTATAATTAGCACCACTTTTTGCAATCCATGTTGGATCTTCTACGGGAGCGCTGTTGACATCCGTGTCATAGACTTTAAATTCACCTGGAAATGTAATACTTGATAAAGCTCCATTGCTGGCGTCAACAATAGTTCCAGATCCATAGATATAAACATTCGATATAAAATTAGGGACACCCGATCCAAAAGTGAGAGAACCGCCCTCCACATTAACATTGTTGTTAAAAGTGGGGACACCGGAGCCTAGTGTGGCTGTTCCACCGGTCTGAGTAAACTAATTGGTAATTGAAATACTACCAGCTCCTTCAGAAAAAGTTCCCGATACAATTTCTAACTTATTAAAAGTGGTGGCTCCTGAAGTGAAGCCGGTAAGAGTTCCCCATTCACTTTCATGTAGGGAAGGTTTGTAGCGTAGGTGGCGACAGTAAAGGTACCTGCAGTCATTTCAACTTTTGCACCGCCTCCTCTAAAGTTTTCTCCAGCGGATCCATTGACAGTAACAAGTTTTCCAGAACCTTGAAAGCTTCCGCTGGTTAACGTGAGAGTGCCGGCGACATTGATTGTATCATTTGTGCTAAAACCCCAAGCTCCAGGTTTGTTAATTTCTACATTGTTAAAAGTAGCGGAGCTATCGACATCCAGTGTGGCATCACTTGCCTCTGCAAATACAGCATTGAGGTTGCTTGTATCGATCGTGCCAACAGTTATAGTGACACCGTATTTGAATGTGTAGGTAGTTCCAGATTTTATGGTCCATGTAGGTGTTCCTGAGGACATGTTGAATGTGGAATTAAACGTAATCGCTGTTAAACCAGCATTGCTGGCATTGACTGTGCCTGTACCTGAAACAGTCACAGCTCCGTTAAAAGTAGGAGCTGTGGATCCAAGGGTTAAAGTACCCCCACTGACAGTAAAATTAGAGTTTAATGTAAAGGCTCCGTCATCAAGAGCAAAGCTACCAGCCGATTGGCTAAAATCTCCATTGATAGTGATATTTTTTCCAGAAGCGGCTGTGATAACTCCGCTATAATCAGATGTAATCGTAAAGTTGTTGCTGGTGATATTGTCATTTATGGTGCAGTTTTTCGATGAAGTACTATCAAAAACAATGGTGTCTCCATTTGAAGGCTTTACATCGTTATCCCAGTTTTCTGGAGTCGACCAATTATTATCAGCGCCCTCACCATCCCAGGTCTTAGTAGCCGCAGCACTGATGCCTGGATTAGAAGCAATAATAAGACAGCCCCTACATAAACACGATGGATTACGTCCCTCATAATAGACTCTCCCAAATTGTCGTAACGGTAGGGTTTGGATAAAACTTTAGCCTTATTTTGAGGTTCTGTATTAGGTTGATTTTGTTTGCTTAAATTAAGTCCACCTGCCAGTAGCGCCCACCTTATGGAAAAAATACACAACGAAAAGATTCGTAATATCGCCATTATCGCTCACGTCGATCATGGAAAAACAACCCTCGTCGATGGAATGCTCAAGCAAAGCGGAACCTTCCGTGACAATCAAGCCGTCGATGATCGCGTGATGGATAGCATGGATTTGGAACGTGAACGTGGAATCACAATTGCTTCCAAAAACTGCTCCGTTCAATGGAAGGGGACTAAGATCAATATCATCGATACTCCCGGCCACGCCGATTTTGGTGGTGAAGTGGAGCGCGGGCTCAAGATGGTTGATGGTGCGATCCTGCTCGTAGATGCTTCTGAAGGTCCTTTGCCTCAAACACGATTTGTTTTGAAAAAGGCTCTTGAGGCGCGTTTAAAAATTATTGTTTTGATTAACAAGATCGATCGTAAAGATGCGCGTCCCCAGGAAGTGTTGAACGAAGTGTATAATCTTTTCATTGATCTGGATGCCGATGATACTCAAATCGAATTTCCTATTCTTTATGCCATTGGTCGTGAAGGGATTGCTCAAAATACTCTGACAGAAAAGGGTGAGAGCTTTGCACCTCTCTTTGATAAAATTGTGGAAGAAGTGCCACCACCATCCTCAGATCCAGCCAATCCGTTTCAAATGCTTGTGACCAATTTGGGTTATTCGGATTATTTGGGTCGTTTGGCCATTGGTCGTGTGTTTAATGGTTCTGCTAAGAAGAATGATTCTTTGGCTTGTATCGGAAGAGACGGAAAACCTGCTAATTTGAAAGTTGTGAATCTTCAAGTGTACGAAGGTATTCGGTTCAAAGATGTGGATCAGGTGGATGCGGGTGAAATTGTTATTTTAGCAGGAATTGAAAATGTTGAGATTGGCGATACGATTTGTACTCAAAGCGCTCCCAAAGCTTTGAAGCGTATCACCGTCGATGAGCCTACAGTGTCCATGAAGTTTATGGTCAATACATCACCGTTGTCTGGACGTGAAGGTTCGTTGGTTCAGTCTCGAAAAATTTTAGAACGTTTACAAAAAGAAACTCTGCTCAATGTTGCTCTTCGTGTGGAGCCTGGTGATTCAGCTGACAATTTCATCGTGAAAGGTCGTGGTGAATTTCAAATGGCGATCTTGATCGAGACGATGCGTCGTGAAGGATTTGAAATTTCTGTGGGTCGTCCTCAGGTCATTACCAAAGAAGAAAATGGTGTGAAGACTGAACCTATCGAACATCTTTTTGTGGATATTGGAGAAGACTTTACAGGTATTGTCACACAAAAACTCGCTCAACGTCAGGGCCGTATGGTTAATATGGTCAATCATGGTTCAGGCCGTGTGCGTTTGGAGTTTTCTATCCCATCACGAGGTTTGATTGGTTATCGTAGTGAATTCTTAACGGATACCAAAGGTACAGGTCTCATGAATTCTTATGTGACAGGGTACGAACCCATGCGTGGTGAAATCAAAGGTCGTATCAATGGAGCTTTAGTGAGTGATCGAGCCGGTGAGAGTGTGACCTATGCTTTGTTTCATTTAGAACCACATGGAGTTTTATTTATCGAGCCTGGTATTCCTGTGCATGAAGGTATGATCGTGGGTGAAAACAGCCGCGAACAGGATCTCGATGTTAATCCCTGTAAAGAAAAGAAGCTTTCCAATATGCGTACCACCAGCAAAGACGAAGCTTTGACGCTGACACCTGTTCTCCCCATGACTTTGGAGCGCGCGATTGAATTTATCCGCGATGACGAGCAAGTGGAAGTCACACCTAAAAGCATAAGAATCAGAAAAAATATTTTAGCCGGAAATATGCGCTAGTTGATCTCCCTCTGACTTCTAAGGCGATCCTGGTGCAGAGAAGGAGCCTGTTGCGGGATTGTAGGTGAATGTAAAGGATGATGTGCCATCGTTGTAGGTATAAGTGGTGGCATTTACTTTAGTCCAGTTGTCGGAAGTAATAGGGTGATGGAGAATGCTTCCAAAAATGGGGCTAGCACTACTGGCGATTGTCCCATCGGCAGCGGCATCTAAAGCTGCAGGAAAATTCCCTGGAGGTCCATGTTGAACCAAATCTTGTGCTTTTTGTAGGCTGATACCTTCTCGTATCGATCCCACAATTCCCATGCGTGCATTGTCTTCGGCATTTTGACTGACATTGATGAAGTTAGGCATCGCCGTCACTGCCAATATGCCCAGTATGGTGATAACTAAGACCAGTTCGATGAGGGTAAAACCTCTCTGATCTTTTCTTGTAGATAGAATAGATTGTGTTTTCATACCGTCACACCCCCACAGCTTATGGCAACGACCATGCCATCGCTCGTAACGAGTTAAGTGTTTGATATATTTAAAATAGGGATTGCTGTGAGTGTTGGATTTCACTCAGTGTGGCCACCAAACTTCGTTAAATCCAACACCTGTTTCAGTTCTTCAAAAGTTAAGGCTTGAAGAGCTCGATGTCTTAAGGCTGCAGCTTCTGAAAAATGGCTGAGGTAGCCAATCAAATGTTTGCGGATACTTTTAAAATCTCTCTTTCTGATTTCAGGGCTATTTCCTGGGCAGTTTTCTTGTCCATTATCATAATAAGACGCGTGTTCGAGAGCGATTTTAAAACGATCTTCCTGTGTAGGCATTTTTCCACTAAAGATCCACGGATTGCCGATGCTCCCGCGCCCAATCAAGACACCATCGACACCACTCATTTCAATTTTTTGATGAGCTTCTTCAAGAGAATGAATATCTCCATTTCCCAGAATCAACGTTCCGCTGCCTTGTGCTACTTTGACGGCTGCCGCAATGGCTTCCCAAGAAGCTAATCCTCGATACATTTGTTTTAATGTACGTCCATGCACGGTGATGACAGCGGGTTTTTCTGTGAGAAGAGTTTCTACCCATTTTTCAATCACAACGTCTTCATAACCAATGCGTGTTTTGACTGAATAGGGGATTTTCTTGCGGGTGAACGTGCGACCAGCATTCATTTTTTCGATAACTCGAATGACTTTTGCCGGAGTTTTAATGTCAGTGAGGGTTTGGCCTGAAGCCCAGTCATCAATGCCTCTACGTGTGGCGCGGATAATTTCCAAAGCTAAATCGGGAGCTGTGATCAGTCGTCCTCCGCAGAGCTTTTGGGTCACTGCCTTTGAAGGACAACCCATATTGATATCCACACCATCAAATCCCAACTCGCAGACCACATGAGTGGCACGATAAAAATCCTCCGGAATATTCCCATAGATTTGAGCGACAATCGGTCTTTCGATTTCACTATATTCAAAATCCCTCAGAATTTCTTCCGGAGCATAAAAAAGCCCTGTGGCTGTCGTGAATTCAGTCATCATGACGCTTGGGCGACCATGCTTTGCCGTGATGGATCGACAGGCAAAATCCGTCACCCCATCCATCGGGGCCATGCCAATGATGGGTTTTTTCAAAGTTTCCCAAAAGCCTAAAAATGGTTGAGTCATTGAGAAATCACTAAAGCGCTCTTGTCGTCAGGCTCAATAAAAATTCTTATTTTCCAACATTTTCCTTAAGTTTCGAGAGGGTTTTTACGTTGTTGTAAGTGAATCAGGTAAAATTATGAATCGAAACATTTTGAGCTTAATGATGCTTTTAGTTTTTTGTGGGGGTTGTATTTATTCTTCCACTCCACCCACATCATCCGACACCCCTATTGGGGGAGGCATCCAATCAGGCGATTTGCCTGACCAAAATAGTCTTTTGTCATCATCTGCTTCGGGAGGTCAGGTAGTTACTTCGGGAAGTTTACGAGCTGTGCTCTCGTTGAGTCCTGGAAGTATTCAAGGTGTGCGAACCTCCGGAAGTTTAAGTATGTCAGATCCGTCATTAGAAAGAACCGTGCGTAACCTGGTTTCAGGAGAATCGAGCCAACCATGAAAAACACAAAATTAATGAGTCTTGTCATTCTGACCTCTGCTTTAGGATGGCTTTCGATAGCTCAGGCCAATGTCGATGAGATTCCATTTCAGGGATATGTCCTTCAAAATGGAACAGTCATTGATGGAGACAAAAGCGTCGTTTTGAACTGGCTCCTTGTACAGATGCGACAGATGTGCGTTGGACAGAGACTCAGACTGTGACGTTTGATACCGGAATATTTTCCGTAGCTTTGGGATCTACAGAGCCATTTACCTCAGGACTATTTGAAGATGATTTATGTCTGAATATGGACATCGATGGTGATGTTTTAAGCTCGCCACTGAGCTCAGTGCCTACAGCGATTTATGCGACAACATCAGGTCATGCGACGGTGGCTGATAGTTTGGGTTCTTCAGTGGGTAGTATTACAGGGGTTACTAACTTGACGGCTTCTGGGACGGGTACTTTTGGTGATATCGCCTGTACGGATTGTATTGGGAGTACGGAACTGAGTGCTTCAGGTGTGACGGCGGGTGTGTATGGAGATGCGAGCAATGTGCCGCAAATCACTGTCGATGCGGATGGTCGTGTGACATCGGTGACTTCTGTAGCTGTATCTGCAGGAGGTGGCGCGCCTTCAGGATCAGCAGGCGGTGATTTAACTGGGACGTATCCCAATCCAACTCTGGCGACATCAGGTGTCACCGCTGCAACTTATGGAAGTGCGACACAGGTGCCGCAGATTGTTGTGGATGCGAAGGGGCGTGTGACTTCGGCCACCAATGTGAGCGTAACCAATGTTTCGGGTAATTCAGCTACAGCCACAGCATTGGCATCAAATCCTAGTGACTGTGGAGCCAATTCTTATGCTACAACAATCGCTGCAAATGGTGACCTCACGTGTACAACCATCACTAGTGCTGGTATCAGCAATGACAGTATTGTGAATGCCGATATTAATACGGCTGCTGCAATTGATTTTAGCAAGCTGGCTACTTTAAGTTCTGGAAATATTTTGGTGGGGAGTGCTGGAAACGTCGCCACTTCTGTTGCCATGAGTGGTGATGCGACACTGAGCAATGCTGGGGCTCTCACGATTGCCGACAATAGTGTGGATGGGACGGATATCGCAATGGGCTCCGATGCTCAGGGTGATGTTATGTATTATAATGGTACCGATTGGGTCCGTCTTGGCGCTGGGACTGCAGGACAATTTTTTCAAACTCAAGGTACGGGAGCTAATCCTGCTTGGGCGGATGCTGGTGATATAACAGGCATTGGTTCTATGACTAGCGGATTGGCATTTGGAGATAATACGGCAGATGATGATTGGTTAGGTCTTGGTGCCGGAGCAGGGCGCATTGAGTTTGATGACCAAGCTACGGATGAAGTGAATATCTTGAGTGCTAATGTGGGTATTGGAACGAGTACGCCAACACAGTTGCTGAGTGTGGGTAGTAATACTTTTACTGTGGATAGTGACGGAAATGCAGTTAGTAGAAATATTATGCTTTATGGTGAAACAACTTTTCAGAATACTGATGAAACTCTAACATCATACGGACATCAATTAGTTGGTGGTAATATAGGGATTCAATGGATTCCTGCAGGAGGTCTTTATTTTAAGCATGGGGCAACAATGGCAGGAGGTAATCGAGCGATCTTGAGCACGGAGGTTCAATTTTATCCGAATCAAACTGATAGAGCGAACACTCTTGGGACAACATCTTACCCATGGAAGGCTCTTTATCTGGGAGATGATACAGGTCTCAATCTTGGTCTCGATCAGGATGCTCTTTTGGCTTACGATGAAACGACAGACGATCGGGTGGAGCTGACAGGCGCTAGAGCGTCTCTGTGGTTGGAAGACAAACTCTCATTAGGGATCCAATCAATTCCCATTGCTGACGACGCCGGCGGGACTTCTCCCGATGATGTAACAGCCCCCACAGCCTCTTATCTAGAAATTAATTGTCAAGACACTGATGGATGTACCTACTCATTACCAGAATCTGGAGCGAAAGCTGGAGATCTTCTGATTATCTCCAGTGTAGGTGACAACGCTGTGACTATTTCTGACTCGGGTAACGTCGTGAATGGTACAAACCCAGCCTTGGGCACGGATGACACAGCCATGTTCATCTATACAGACGGAAAAGCGAACGACCTGTGGATTCAGCTGGCCACATCTAATAATTAATATTATTTCTCCTCCATGCGTTTACGCTTTCTGATCCCTATCCTGTTTTTATGTGCATGTTCCACGTCCTGGAAAACGACGACGGGTTTGGAACTAAGTTTGGACTACCCGACCTCTTTCCATGAAACGCCTATTTCAGCCGATCTCTCTACGGCCGGATATGTTTTTCGAGCTGAGGAAGAAAATCCTCCCGCTTTGATTTCCATGCGACGTCAGCTTCGAGAAGGGATGCTGAAAGCAAAGGTGGGGACTCTCAAAGACAATCTCATCGAAGAAATCAACCGCCGCTATCCCGACCGTTTTCCTGAATACAAAAAGGAAAAGTTTGACGAAATTATTGTCACTAACGAAAAATCTCTTCTCTTCGAATTTACTTATTTAGGGGCCGACAATAAAACGCGGATGAAGCAACGGTTGATCGTGATTCCCAGGGTTGAGGATGCTTTTTTGGTTTCATTCCAATCCAAGGAATCTGATTTTAATGGATTGATCCCAATTTGGGACAAAATTCAAAAATCTTTTCATTAAAAGTTAAGACAAGCATATTAGTCTCATCACTTTTTCTGTTTAATGATAAGCCGAATCATGATCTGGATGAAGAGTGAGAAATCTCATAAACTCCTGATCTCGGCAGACTACCGCACGAAATTTACCTGTTATTCTTATTGAATAAAGTTTCTTTCCATCAGGCCCATTTTTGGAAATAATTTCTTCCCAATGAAGTCCTTTTGATTTGTAAACCTGATCCCAGGACATTTGAGAAATTTGCTTCAAAGAAGCTCGAAATCGTTCAACCTCTTCTTTGGGAAGACTTAGCCAATCTTTTTGGAAGACAGGGTTGTTGAGATCAAGCCGCAGTGCTGAAGATTTTTGTTCAGGCATTATTTCAAGCTCTTCAGCTTCGTTTCTTTGGCAGGATATTTTTCTGCATAGCGAATGGCCTCATCCAGCTTGGATTGCTGAGGTTCCTCATGAAGCCATGCTTCAGAATTAGGAATAAATTTGCCAAATACTAAAATAATCCTGTGATGAGCTTCATCTTCGGAGACTTGTACTGTCTGTCCCGCATATTTTTTCCCCAAAGTAATCTGACCACTAGCCCCCACTTGTTTTAATTGAGTCATATAAATCTCCTGAAATCATGGTATGTTATTATTCAATAATCATGCAATATGATTTTATGTTTTTCAGATGTGTGGGGGAGAAGACCCTAAGTTCAGCAGCTGTTTTTTGAAGCTATTGAAGTGTGTAATGGCGAGCGAAGGCCTTTTGGCCGTAGCGCGGCCATCTCCCTCGATTAATCGGGAGATCACCATGCCCTTCGGGCTCGTGATGACAAAGTAAAAAACACCTGCGGAATTTGGGTTGATTACGATTCCTGATTTTGTCATAGCGCGCGGCCTATGACACAGACTCTACAAGATGCACTTCTTAAAGCCGGATTAGTGACAGCTGAAAAGCTTAAACGCGCTCAACAAGATCAAAAAGCCGCTCAAAGAGCGCATCAACGTCCTCCCATTCCTACAGCATCACCCCGATTTCAAAAGCCTGTGTCACAGGGGCGAACTGAAGAGGGTGGGCAAAATACAAAACCATCGACTCCACCCGCTTCTGCTAAGAGACCTGATTTTAAACCACGACCCAAGCCGACTTTTTCTCGGCCAGCTCCTGAGACAAAAGGTCCTGGGTTTTTGGAGCATAAGCACATCCATCATTTAAGAACCGATTGTGACTCGTGTCAGCGTTCGTCTCCAGATGTGGAATATTATGAGCATCCAAATAAAAGCTTTCAGCATTATTGGCTCTGTGTGCGTTGTGCTGATGAGCATAATATTCTCGATCAATTCCGTCAGACCAAACAAAGTCAGCATGCCATGAGCGGCATTTTTCGCCGCAATTACGGTCCTACCAAGATCTTCCGGTAGGCAAAAATTGCCTATTCCTTTTTAATTTCAAATAGATACGCCTATCAAACTGCCAAGTATATAGCAGCTGATTGCTGAAGACTTGGCAGTTTTTTGGTTTTTGGATTGAGAGTGTCTTTTGAAGAAATTTTATTTTTTAAAAAAATATCATTTTGAAATTATGAGGTTAGTTAATTTTAAAAAGTTATTTTATTCTTAGTAGTTATATTTTTTTATTTAATTTTCATTTGGCTCTTTGCTTGCAAACTGAGCTTCTTATGAAAAAAATTAAACCCCAAAAAATCCTCGCGGGAGGGATCTTATCTCTTTCGCTCCTATTAACCGCAGCTTCTGGTTACGCTAAGGATCCGGCCTACTCGGTAGCGCCTCCACCGCCTCCACCAGAATCTTCTTCAACGGTGACGACGACGACAATCACTTCGTCTCCAACGATGGCAAGTACGGCAACGTCATCTTCTGTCCCAAAGCCTGAAGAGACTTTGACGATGACAACAGCCTCTTCTACGACTTCAGGTTACTCGACGACAGCTTTGCCTCCAAAGCCTGTATTAGGTGAAAAACCATCTTCAGGCGGTGGAACGGGTGAGTCTTCAATGGCAAGCTCGGGTACCATCACTTCAGATCCCACACGTGTGACACCTGCTGCAACGGTGACAGAAGATTCTTCTAGCTCGACAGTATCTCCTTTTTCTTATCTCTCATTTACATGTTTGAGAGGGTTTGAAGCTTCTGAACTCGAACAAGCTTGTCGCTCGATTGTTGATTGCGGCACAACCATCACTCCTAAGGACTCTCTTGGAAATAGTTATTTCTATATGAAGGTTTATATCGCTTCCAGTGAGTGTACTCCTGAGAAAGATGGTGTAGTTGAAGCTATCGATGGCGATCCTTCTACGGAAGCTGATCCTAAAGTGGTCTGTGCTTATACTAAAGGATTGTGTCACGAATAAAACGTAACGTCTTATAAAGGGAGAGTTACAAAAAATTTGTTTTAAACAAACCCTCTTGGGTCCACAGCAATGGATCCAAGAGGGTTTTGTGTTTTCTGCCAAATTGCCAAAAATTTTGCGAATTTCTGCTCAATAATGAGCAGTTATTATTGTTTTGATAAGTCGCATTGTGTCTTATTGATTAATGCGTTATAAGTAGTTGAAATTATTAATTTTAAAATTTTAAATTAAAATTAATTATCACAATGAGTTGGTTTTGTTTTTGCAGAATAGGAGGGTATGAAAAAATACACCCCCCAAAAAAAACTCGCGATAGGGATCACCTCTCTTTCGTTATTATTAACCGCAGCTCCAAGCTTTGCTGGATCACAAGGTGTTGATTACTATGGTTCGGAATTAAAAGCCTCTGTTTATCAGGCGCCTGAACAATATGTAATAGTTCCCTCAGCACTGGCTGAAGCCAAAAAAGTTGAGCCTGAATACGACTATATTCAAAATTCAGATCAATCTGTTAGCTTATATCAAGCTCCTGAGGAACATATCATTGCTCCCTCAGCACTTGCTGAAGCCAAAAAAGTTGAGTTTGAATATAATGCCACTTTAGATTTGGAACAATCGAACAGTGTTTATGCGGCTCCTGAGGAGCATATCATTGCTCCCTCAGCGCTTGCTGAAGCCAAAAAAGTTGAGTTTGAATATAATGCCACTTTAGATTTGGAACAATCGAACAGTGTTTATGCGGCTCCTGAGGAGCATAAAATTGATCCAGAGATTCTGTTAGCTTCAAGCTTGTCTTCATCCCTTGGTAATGTCTCTGTCGAAGGTTTGAGACTGGATGAGTCTGTGGCTTTGCAACAAGCATGCGAAAAAATTAGTTTGTGTTCGGTTCTGACAACAGAGCCCAATAAAGATGATAAGAGCTACCTCTTATTAAATTTGGCCGTGAGTGCTAGCCAATGTTTAAAAGATGGTGGTCTTTCTCAAGGTGTTCTTTCTGAAGATAAAGACAATCCACAAGTGTGGTGTTTGTATTCCAAAGAAATTGTTCAAAAATAGCACAAAAATAATATTAAAGGGAGAGTTACAAAAATTTTGTTTTAAACAACCCCTCTTGGATCCACAGCAATGGATTCAAGAGGGGTTTGTGTTTTTAAATTCGAGGAAGTAATGATGTTTGTTTTTCGCTGCCGATAAAATCCAAGCGTACTTCTGCACGTGTTATAGCAACGTAGAGAAGGTTTTGCCCTTCTTCAGATCCCGGCTTGTTAGGGTCGGGTGGTGGGTAGTTGGCTTCTGAGGGATCTACAATCAAGACATTGCGAAATTCCAAACCTTTGACTTGATGAATATTGGTGATGACAATTCCTGGAGAAAAATCAAATTGGTCGCGATGTCCCAATCTGACAGATGTATAGCCTAATTTTCTTAACTGATCGACCAGCTCCTGCGCTTGTTTGGGATAGCGACAAATGATGGCAGACAAAGATTTGCTACTGTCTTTGGAGCGCGCCGCCACCCATTGTCCAATTCGATTAGGAAGCACTTGAGGGTTTTCTGTGCGTGTCCAGGTAGGTGCTGGTCCATGACGACCTGAACTTAAGAGTTCATTTTTAGTCAGTGCTGTTCCTCTGACTTTAGCAGCCAAAGACATGATTTCTTGTGTGGAGCGATACGAAACCGTGAGCTGAATAGGGGTGGTATCTGCAAAACCCGCATCGCGCAAAAGTTCTTCCCAAGAGCCAAAATCACGACCAGAGACAATTTTTTGAGCTGTATCACCGACGATTGAAACAGTCCCTTTTTCATTCAAGGCATTGAGCAGAGCTCGAATTTCCACGAGTCCAAAATCCTGAGCTTCATCGATCATGATATGATCACATTGGGCCAGACTTTTGATGGTTGCCGAAGGATAATAACCATTTTCTGCATAGACTAAATGAAGCAGGAGAGAGTCATCCTGCAAATCAGTCTGTTTTCGATCCACTTGCTGTTTGAGTTCAACTTTGACCTTATCCCAACCTTTCCACAGAAGATCTTGAGTGAGTAAATTGCGATAAAAAGAAAAAAGCTCTTCGACATAAGATTGTGCCGGATTGTGAGGATTTTGAGACACATAATCATGAAGCTTGTTCAAAATAAAAGACGAACTTTTAAACAACTCTGTCTCTCGGGAGCGATTCATAATTGCGCGAGGTCGTGCGCCCACAAGTTCATCAGTCAATGTGGAGGCCCATTCGGTATACGTACGGATGGGAACATTTTTAATTTTTAATTCAGGAAGTGTGTTTTCTACATAAGCTTTCAGTGATCGATTATGCATGACCACCAAACATCTCTCAGCAGAGGCGTCACTATTATCTTCATGAAGAAGCCAAGCTAAACGATGAAGCCCAACCGTGGTTTTGCCACTTCCAGCAATGCCCTGAATGACGATAGGTTTTTGAATATCACGTGTGATGAGTCCAAATTGTTCTGGAGTAATCAGTGAGAGAATAGACGGTAGGTGAGCATCGTGCTCATCTGTACGTGAGAGAGCTTGTTCTTTGGGTGTAAATTTCCAGCCCGGGTGGGTATTCACAACAATGCCCTTGCTGGTTTCAATCCGGTGAAGTTCATTCTCCACGCCCGAAAATCCACGACGGATCTTGATCACACCTTCTCGATCCACACCTTGAATTGTTTCACCAAAATCATCGCCTTCTTTATAGTCGTAATAAAGTTTACTAATGGGAGCTTTGCGCCAATCAATGATACGTTGAGCCGGAAAGCTTGCGGTGCCTAAACGAAATTCAACCGTTCGATTTTCTTCTTCGGTGACAACACGGGCAAAGTAGGGCTCTTCGAGAAGCGCGCTGAGATCCGAACCTTTTTCTTTTCGAAGCTTGGAAAGTCCATGAGCCACAGCTTCATCACTGGCCAAAGCCGCTTTGTCTTCATCACGACGAGAGGCGACGATTTGAGAGGTCAGATCACGGGCTGTGGTGCGATCTTTTTCAAAATCCTCTTTGGTCACACGAATCTCTTCAACGATTGCTGCATGCACTTGGCGCCAACGAGCATCTTCTTCTTGGGCAATGTCTAAAGCTTCTTTTTCAAGAAGGTCTGGTGGGGTGATAACTTGATTTTGTTCAGGCATAAGGCCGAGCGCTTTAGCGCCCAGCCATCTCGCGGTCTAGTTTTTCTTTGTCATTTTTATAACTAAAAGCTCTTTGAGAAGCTTCTTGATAGAGACGATCTTGTCGAATGCGATTGGCTGCATCGTATTTGGCTTGAGCTTCTGTATATTAACCTTGAGCTTCATAGGAGACTCCGATGAGAGAGAGAGCTCCATCATCATTGGGATTTGACTTGGTGAGTAAAGACCAATTTTCGCGAGCTTCAGGCCAACGACCTTGTTTGCCCAGATCAATCCCAGCTTTATACGCATCATTCTTGATCCAGGGAACATTGTAACTCACTTCATGCGGAATCATATCTTCAACAAAGCGAGAAAGTGTTTTGTCCAAAACATCATTTTTTAAATCATTATCAGAGGTCATATACTTGATTGAATCTCCCTCTGATGAGGTTTCTTTTTCTTCTGAATATTGTTTACTCCCTAAATGACGACGATCTTTGGCGCTAATGAGTTCAACTGAATAATCCACCTTGGATGTTTTATGTAGAATAGGAATAGTGATGGTTTGTTTTTGAGTTCCTGATTCTGTGGTCACATCTCTTTCTTCCCGTCGATAGTCATTTCGTTTTTCAACATTCCATTGGCGAATATCTCCCACTAAATAAGCATCAAACGAATCAGATGTGTTTCCAACAATATCACGAGCACTCATTGTGGGCATGACTTGAAAGAGTCCTGATTGTTGTAATTTTTGTTCAACGCGTCGGGTAAGTTCTGTCGCTGAATAACTATCTACATACGCATGACCTTCCAGAGGTGTGATGGCTATTTTTCGTATTCCTTGAATGTCAAATTGCGAAGGGACTGTGCGTCGCAAGGCAAAGCGATTTGAAGCGCACGCAGACAAAAACGAAAGCATGAGTATGGCCAAAACCTTGGTTGATTTCATATTTCCCCCTAAATTTTCTGTGTTGAAAGACGTTTTTTACGTAAATCTTTAAGTGAAATGCCTGCACCTTCTTCAGGTATGGGGGCTGTAGTTTTAGCGTTGCCCACCATATTAGAAAGACGGCTTGAAGCAATTTGTTGAGCCGAAGCCCCAGCAAAGAAACTGCTTTTTTGAAGTTCTTCTTTGGCAGAAGCCACATCACCTTTTTTGGCTTTTAGTAATTTGTGGACAGTAACTTGAAGGACACGAAGTGGAGAGGGGTATTGTTTAATGACTTCTGTCAGATACTTTTTAACATTCTGATCAATTTTAAACTTTCCATTGATGAGTCGCCCTTGAGCTTTGAGATTATTGATGACTTGAGGAACGTACGATTTATCAAATGAAGTCGCAGGAATTAAATCTTGAGTGAGAAGTTTGGTAATTTCCTGCTCAGTATATTCCTTCTCTTCAATCGTCATTGGATCAAATGGAGGATTTACAGGCCCTGAGTAATGATATTTTTTCTTTTCAAGCCATTGTTCTTTAGAAACTAAATAAGAACCATTTGATTGTCGTGAAGAAGTAAAAGCATTCAGCCACTGCTCAAAACTATATTTTTGAGTATCAACAAAGCCCGTCGCATACAGAAACATTAAATCCTGTACACTCTTAAACGTGATAAAACGTTTTCCGTCTTTGGTGGGTTTGGAAACTTTATTCCAAGTGTCGAGTATTTGATCCATGAGCTAGGATCATGATTTTACAGTGATTTTGATGGATGGCAAAGTATATTTCTCAAATTCTAGAAATACTGCTCTTCACGAGCGGCGCGGGCATCTGCAACCGCTTGAGCATCTATCTCATGACGACGGACATCCAGCTCCTTCATCTTTTCACCATGACCGAGTTCTAGCTCTTGAACGCGAGCGTTAAAATTCATGGTCGCAATTTCAAGTTTGGCTTCAAGTTCATTTCGAGAAGTGCGTTCATCTGCCGAGAGCTGATGTCGGGCCAGCATATACATCTGGTTGGACTGTGTTTCCTGTTGGCTAATTTGCCGAATCCCCAGATTGTAGGCATTGTTGGACTGTAACGAATTCGTTTGTCCTGAGATTTGTGCCATTTGTACCATGGCCCATGACATGTCTGGTTGATTAGGTTGTTTCATAATAGCCTCGCTGTGGAATTAAATCCCACTAAATGTTCTCGCTTCGTTTCCCGCTCCAGCATGACTGAAGCGTTTATAAACATCACAGATAAAAATATATTGTTTACGGACTAATGAGAGAGGGAAGGCTGCTTTTAAAAATTCCCATTTCTCACTCAAATTCATTTTTTTAATCGTCCATCCAATCTTCTTCATTTTATCTACCGGAATCACACATGGTGAAGAGACGATTTCTTCAGCTCCCAACCAAGCTCCAAAAGGACGGAGCCAGTAGGTTAATTCGGCAAATGCATTTTTTCTCACATATGGATCAATGCCTGTGCATTCTTCTGGCTTTAAGATTCCATAAATTTTTACTTCGATCTTTTTTGTCTTTGAATAATAAGTCGCGATACCTCCGCCAATCAATTTGCGTTCATTTTTCAAAAGACTTCCTTCTTTAATATTTTTTCTGAGCAAATCATAAATCGACTTATCCGGATTTAAAACCTTTTAACTCCTTCCCAAAATCCTTTGGGAATAAAATAACTCGAATGATTGATTTCAAAATGTACGTGTCCTCGTGAGTCGATAAAAAAGCTAAAAGGAAACTGAGGAACTGACGGCATCTTGAAAGCGAGCTTTTCAATATCTTCAGATTCAAGAATAAATGCAGGCGCTTTTGAATCCGTTGAGAAAACGCGACGAAAAGAAGTGAGCGTTTTACTTTCAGGATTTTGAACATCTAATTTTAAAGCTGCATTTCCCATAATTTAATAAACCTCAGCTCTCTATAGAGCAAGCCCGATGCCAAAGATAATTATAATCAATAGCTTTCATAAGTATATGATATTGTATGATTATTTATGTTTGTGGTTGCTGGCTTATTTAAGAAAGTGGGGGGTGAAAACAGCAGGTGTGGGGTGATGATAGTCTGAGAAAAGGTCTTAAGAATTGATGGTATCATTTTCGGCAAGTTGACGATCTTCTTCGGCAAATTGTCTTTCTTCCTCAGAAAAGCTGGGTGTGTCAAAAGACCAACGCTCTTCATGAGCATTAACAAGAGCAGGTGCCAAATCTGTACTCGCATGAGGTGCATCGACTCCGAGCTCGTGAGCCCGTTCATTTTCAAGATTGTTGTTATAATCGGTAAGAAAAGCCTCCAGAGTATGGAAGTCTCGTGTCACAATATTTCCAACATTATTATAAACATCTTTTACTTGATCAGAAATCTCGGTTCGTTTCTCAAGGTCTTGTTGTTGTTTAGCTTGTTGAGCTTGTGCAAGGTCGGAACGAGCCAGCAAATCGTTTTGATATTGCTGCTGTTGAGCCATCGTCTGGCGATACATTTCAACTAAAGGTGCTAAATCATTGGGCATAAAAACCTCTCTCTAAGCTGTGGCAGTCCTAGCCTCATCAAGTGTGTTTGCTCCTGCTGGTGGCGGTGTTGTTCCAGGTGTCGATGCTACAGGATTTCCCTGAGATTGTTGGGCTCTAAAAAGAGCCATTAATGTTTGGGTGGTAGTCGCTTGATTATTAGGCTCTGGCCTATTTATTAATTGACCCACCAAACCTGCAACTGCTGCTACCCAAGCCATAATTTACCTCTCTAAATAGGTTCTCGGTCGGGACACTCCTGGGAGTTTCGTCTCCTGGTGAGTTTTTTTCATTTTTTCGATAATAATTGGGAGAATTGGTTTTGGCTCTGTTGAGCCTTCGAAGGACCCATGGAAAAAGCACTTTTTTGAGAAACTGTTGGGCTTTTAGGGGAAACAGCCGGATTTTTTATGTTTTTTTGAGCTTCTTTTAAGCTAGCAGCCCGCGCTTGAGTAGGGCTGGGGCGGTCTAAAATCAGATTTTGGAGAAAAGCCTTAAAATCTTTTGTGAGGAGTATTTTTCCAGATTTATCTAACTGAATGCCTTTATTGGGGAGTAAGGCCCTCAGTGATTTCTCATCAATATCAACAGCCGGGAGTATCTGTGTTTTTAATAAAATCTCAAAATCTTTAACCGGCCAAAGACCTTCCTGAAGGGTGGGAGGTTCTAAGGGAGTCCCTACAGGTCCTAAATAAACAAATTTTTGCTTAGCCATCCATTGTTCTTCGGTAAGCCAATAACTTCCGTCGGAACGTTTGGATGAATTAAAAGAAGCCAACCATTCTTCTTGAGTAAACTTATCTGTATCAACAAACCCTGTACGATAAAGATAAGCTATTTCTCCATTGTGAGAGTATCGAATATATTTTTTTCCATCAGGTCCTGCTTGAGCTTGATGATCCCAAATAAATTTCATGGGATTATTAGAAGGTGTTTTCGACATAATGCTAAGAATAAATGAACTTGGTTGATCGATCAACCAACATCAGTTATCTCTGCACTTTCCAAATCTATGACAGATCTCGTTTCTCAAATGTTAGCTGGTGATCGTCTCGCGTTGACGCGGTTGATCTCCAAAGTGGAATCTCGTTCTCCCGATGTGCTTTCGATAATGTCGCAGGTACAAGAGAAGTGCGGACAGACTTGGTGTATTGGTATCACCGGCCCTCCAGGTGCTGGGAAATCAACACTGACAGATAAAGTCATTTCTCAATACCGTCAGCAGGGAAAAAAAGTTGGCGTGGTCGCTATCGATCCTTCGAGTCCTTTTAGTGGTGGAGCTGTGTTGGGAGATCGTATCCGTATGCAGGATCATGCAGGGGATGATGGGGTCTTTATTCGAAGCTTGGGAAGTCGTGGTTCGCATGGAGGACTTTCACGAGCCACACGCGAAGTGGTGAAACTTTTTGATGCGTATGGAATGGATGTGGTGATTGTGGAAACTGTTGGTGTGGGTCAGACAGAACTGGATATTATGGAGATTGCCAATACCACTATCGTGGTACTCACTCCGGAATCAGGTGATGCTATTCAAACCCTCAAAGCTGGAATTATGGAGATTGCTGATATTTTTGTCGTTAATAAAGCAGATCGAGATGGATCTCTCTTGATGCAGACTGAGCTGAAAGCGATGCTGGAATTAGGCGCAAAGCGCTCCAAATGGGAGCTGCCTGTCTTGCTTGTTCAAGCTTATAAAAATATCGGTGTGGATGAATTGGTAAAATCCGTTTCTCAGCATCGGGAATTTTTAAATCAGTCAGAATCTCAGATAAAACACAATCGGGCTTTATCTGAAGTGAAAGAAATTATTCAGGAAGAAGTGATGAAGTTGATTCAAACTGAAGTAGAACAATTAAAATCTCAGCCCATTACCAATCCTTATTTGGAAGCCATTTCAATCGTTAAAAAATTAACCCCTCAGAAATAAAGGAGACTTCATGGCGACGTTTAGCACCAAAAATCCCGCAACGGGTGATGTCTTGGCCGAACTTGAAATCGCCACTCCTGAACAAGTCAAAAACGCAGTTGAAAAAGCTCAACAGGCTTTGCCAAATTGGAAAGCTCTGAGTTTTAAAGAGCGTGCTTATCACATTCTCAAAGCGCGTGATCGGATTCTCCAATCTCTCGATGACATTGCGGAACTCATTACAAAAGAAAACGGTAAACCTCTGACTGAATCCATTTCAGCTGACATCCTTCCTGTGATGGAGCTTGCTACGTATTACGCCAAAGACATCGAAAAGATTTTGCAAAAAGATCGTATTTGGCTCGGAAAATGGAATTTTATGGGACGCACCAGCGAGATTGAATACCATCCTTTGGGTGCGATTGGTATTATTGCTCCGTGGAATTATCCATTTTCGATTCCGTGTGGTCAGGTGATCATGGCTTTATTGGCGGGGAATACGGTTGTGCTCAAACCTTCAGAATTCACGTCTCTCATCGGTCTTAAGATTCAAGAAATTTTTGATAGTGTGGGATTGCCCGAAGGGGTTTTGCAGACAGTGGTAGGTGACGGCACAACCGGTGCGGCTCTGGTGAATAGTGGGGTGAAAAAATATTTTTTACAGGAAGTGTTCCGACGGGCAAAAAATTATGGCTGCAGCCGCTCAGACATTAACTCCCGTGTGCTTGGAGTTGGGTGGAAAAGATCCCATGATTGTTTTGGAAGATGCGGATCTGGATGTGGCGTCTAGCGGTGCGATTTGGGGAGCGTTTGGAAATTGTGGTCAAACGTGTTCGTCTGTTGAGCGTGTGTATGTGGATGAGCGGGTTGCTGAAAAATTTAAAAAACTCTGCATCGAAAAACTCAAAAGCTTGTGCAAGGGCAGGGGAATCATCTCGATGTCGAAGTGGGTGCGATGACAGCTGAGATGCAGATTAACAAAGTAGAAAAACAAGTGGAGCTGGCTAAGCAGGCTGGAGCTATCGCGTTGACCGGTGGATCTCGTCTCGAAGGCACAGGATTTTTCTATCCCCCAACCATTTTGGATAACGTTAATCATTCTATGGAAGTGATGTTTGATGAGACCTTCGGCCCTGTACTTCCGATCATGACTTTCAAAACAGAATCCGAAGCGATTCAGATGGCCAATGATACGCGTTATGGATTGACCGCATCTGTGTGGACAAAAGATATTTCTAAAGGAAAAGAAATCGCCAAAAAGTTGGAAGCAGGGACGGTGACGATCAATGAATGTGTCTACACCTACGCACTCGCTCAAACACCTTGGGGAGGGCCTAAAGAAAGTGCCATTGGTCGTACACATGGAAAATTTGGTATTATGGAAATGGTTGAACCCATGCATATCCACACCAACTACACTCCACGGATTAAAGATTTTTGGTGGTTTGGGTATGATGCGAAGAAATACGAATTGTTAAAATCACTCGCAAAAACCCTTTTTTCAAAAGGTCTCGGAGTTAAATTAAAAAACGGAATCAAGTTTATCTGGTATCAATTAAGAGTGAAGACTCTCTAAACGCGAGCTGCGTTTGAAATGGCTGAAATGTTTGAAGCTGTAGTACTGGGTTGAGGGAATGCACGCACAGCTCCTGTTCTTTGGAGTTGAGCTACAGCCCCTGTGAAAGCTCCTAAGGTAGGAGATTTTTGAGCTGTATTGGTAACGGGTGCTGTGGGTCTTGTGGCTGATACATTAGGTCCGCTCATTCCGCTCATATAGATCTCCTTATTAAAGTACTTATCGTCCAACACCCCACCTGGGGTTTCGTGTTCTCTATCTTTTTTTCGAAATAAGGTCTTGAAGCCTCATCGCCGCTTGTTGGCTGGCGGGAATTCCTTTTTGAAAACCTGTTCCCGAAGTATTTGCAGCTCCCGCTGGGGCTTGGGCTTTTTTGGCTTCCTGCATGGCTAATTCACGAGCGCGGCGAGGGGAGGGGTATTGAGTCAGCATTTGGTGAATGTCGCGCTTAATGAGTGGGGTGATGCGGTACTTACCATTCACATAGAGGCCATTTTGTTTCGCTAAAGCAAAAATTTGGGAAAATTCATCTTTGGTAAAGAAAAGATTGGGAAGGAGAGTTGTCTGAATGAGTTTTTGCATGTCTTCTTCGGACCAATCACCTTCTTTGAGAGTCATGACATCAAAAGGCGATCCCACGGGTTTTACATGGCGAAATGGGATTTTATCCATCCATTCGATTTCATTGATGACATACGAACCATCTGGCTGTCGGGAGTCATTGAAGGATTCGACCCATTGTTTGACAGAGTAAACCTCTTCATCCACGAATCCGGTGCAATAGAGGTATTCAATATCGGTTAAGGATTTAAAGAAAATATAGCGATTACCATCATTAGCGGGCTGGGAGACGCGCTGCCAAATATCTTGAAATACTTTATGAGAGTCAGGCTGAGTAGACATAGGCCGCCGATTATAAAGAATTCTTTTTCGTTGTCAGCCTTAAAATCCTGTGTGTATAGGACGCCACCTTAATTAAGTGGTCACGGCAGAGTAGCTCAGTTGGTAGAGCAAGCGGTTCATACCCGCTGTGTCGGGGGTTCAAATCCCTCCTCTGCCACATTTTTCGTTTTTTGTTCATGTTATTCGTTTTTCGGTAAAAACTATGCTCCCCATCGTCGCTATCGTAGGCCGACCCAATGTCGGAAAGTCCACACTCTTTAATCGAATCATCGGTCGTCGTGAGGCGGTAACCCTTGATACACCGGGAGTGACGCGTGATCGCCACTATGGTCGTGCGGATTGGGAAGGAAAATATTTTCTCTGTGTAGATACCGGTGGTCTCAATCTGGATCTTAAAGAAGGCATCGAAGATAAAATTAACGAACAAGCCAATCTTGCTCTTCAAGAAGCTCAAATAGTTATTTTTGTGATGAATGGTCGCGAAGGTTTGATGCATGAAGAGCGAGACATCGCTCGCAAACTAAAACAATCTGGAAAAAATGTTTTATACGTCATCAATAAAATCGATGGTCCTGACCATGAAGATAAGTTGCATGAGTTTTATGAATTGGGTGTTCCTTTAGAGTCTATCTCTTCAGAACATGGTTACAAAGTAAACGACTTGCTCGATAAAGTAGTCAAAGATTTTGAGCGTCCCACAGAAGAAGTAAAAGATGAAAATGATCGTCTTATTAAAATTGCTTTGATTGGTCGTCCAAATGTTGGAAAATCATCCCTTTTAAATCATCTTGTAGGTCAAGCACGCTCTATTGTTCATAATGCTCCTGGAACCACGCGCGATGTTGTGGACACGGAGATTTCCGTTAACGACAAATCTTATCTTCTTTTGGATACGGCTGGTATTCGTCGTGGAGCTCTCTCCGCATCAAAAGTAGAACGATTTTCAGTTTTAAGTTCGATTAAAGCGATTGAACGTTCGGACGTCTGTCTTTTGCTACTCGATGCTTCAGAAGGTATTCACAAACAAGATGCTCACGTAGCGGGCTATGCGGAGACTGCACGCAAGACAGTGATTATTCTTTGGAATAAATGGGATTTGATAACAGATAAAAAATTAAAGAAAAAGTTTTTAGAGGATGCGGCAGATCAATTAAAATTTTTATCGTATGCACCGATTTCGTTTATTTCAGCTAAAACAGGGCAGGGTTGTCATGAAATTTGGTCGATGGTGAACAACGTTTATGCCACAAGTACCAAACGTATTTCGACATCAAAAGTAAATGATACATTTACTTATTTAACAGAGAACCACAACCCTCCTGTGTGTAAAGGAAGCCTGTAAAATTTTATTATTCCACTCAAACAGATATCAAACCCCGACATTTGTTGTTTTTGTCAATGAGCCTTCCGGAGTCCATTTTTCTTATAAACGTTATTTGATGAACGGCTTTCGTGAGAGGCTGGGATTTGAGGGTGTCCCTCTGCAGATTTTATTTCGGAAAAAAAGATAATTTCCCTTTCATTTTTAGCAACCTTTTCTGACTACTTTCGACTTTTCAGTCACTATGCAAATTTTCAGACCTTGGAGTGATCAGCGAGTGACAGCAATGGCGACTCATGCTTTTAAGTATTCACGTCCAGTTGATTCGAAACCTTTTACTCAAGACATTGCTTTGAGTGATTGGAGAGCCCGTTTTTCCACAAGCCCTTCAACCAGTTTTGGAGTTTGGACACCCTCTACTTATACAACAGCTGATTTGATGTCTTTGGCTCAAACTATTTTTGCTGCTCGAAATGGTTTAAGTTTATCAGAAGCTCAGCAAGTTTTGAGTGCTCAGATACTTTTTGAATCACAGACGCCCTTAACAGCTTATTTTACATTTCTAGAAAGTTTATGGCGAACTCTTGACTCTCATCCCAATCATGAAAATGACTCATCAATAGTGCAGTGGATGAGGTCTCATCAATTTTCTGGTTTTTCTTGTGAAGAATTATTGGAAAGAACACGATCTCGATTAAGAGAAAATTCATCTGAAGAATTTGAGGCATTAGATCAGCTGACACTTAAGATTGTAGAAACAGATTGGGGACGGGGCTTGTTAGAATGCCAAGGTTTGAGTGGTTGTATGACTGATGCACTCTTTGATTCTGATGCTTTAGCGGCTCTGAAAGCAAAGGGTGATAAGGCTCCTTGGGCTGATCGCTTTTTCTTTCTGGAAGCACCAACAGTCAGAGCCACTCAGGAACGATTTAAAATTTTTCAAAAATTAACAAAAGATCTTTTGAAAGATTATATAAAGTCTAAAGACATTGTCACACTAGCGTCACTGCCTTGCGGTCGTCTGCGTGATTGCTGACTTTGGACTATAGCAAATTAGATATTAATAAAATCAGATTGCTGGGAATTGATTTAGATCCAGAATCTGTGGCGTCAGCTCATCAGTTTTATGAAGAGCTTTCTTGCCATCGGGCTTTGCCGCAAATTTCATTTATGCGTGCTAATGCATTGGCACTTGATATTTCAAAAAAATTACAATTCTGAATAGTAATGGTCTGACAATTTATTTGGATAATGATGAACGAAGAGATTTTTTTCAAAAATGTTTCGATACTCTTGAACCTGGTGGAGCATTCATTGTTTCGCATCTGACTCCGCCAGAGTGTTGGAATATGAAGGCTATAGATCAAAACGCTTTGAAAACCCAAATGGGTGTTTTTGGTAAAATTATAAAACCTGCTTGGGAAAATTATTTTAGAGAAGATTCTTTTATTAGAGCTCAGCTGACTTGGACAGGTTTTGTCGACATATTTTCAGTGTCTGATTTTCAAAGTATGTTTACGTCGTTTTTGGCAAGAAAACCAGAGTAGGTTACTTTTCTCCGGCCAGAAGTTCTTTTTTAATCATATGGTAAACAGATTTTCGAATAATATAATCTGAATGGCTCAAACCCTCGAGCTCGATGTTTTTGATATTGTGACAATTAGGAGGAATGTCGAGCATGGAGCTTTTGTAAAAACAAATTTTGTCATCACGAGAAAAAATAGACACTAATCTTACGCTGCGCGGCCAGGGGCCTTTTTTGAGACTGCGAATAAAGCCTGACATCGGTACCATTTGCCAAACGCTTTTTGAAAAAAGTCCCAAAGGCGAGAGGGCACCTAAAAAGGCCCAGTGATTTCCATGGTGGGGTGTGCCTAAGGTAATCAATGTTTTAACACGATTGGAGCCCCCCAATCGTTTGATGTAGTAACGACCAATCAAGCCACCTTTGGAATGGCCAATGACGCTAATTTTTCCCAGATTGTGTCGGTCACACAACTTTTCTACTTTTTCATGAACATGCAGAGCTAATTCTTCTATGCAACGTGTATTAAATGTTTCGAAAAGTCCGCCTAGGTTGATACTGAAAACACAAAACCCGTCCCGACGAAGTCGTTTTTCCAAAATTCCAAAAATACGCCGTGTGGCTCCAAATCCATAAATAAGCAGTACGGGATGCTTACATTGTTTGAAGTCGGTGACGCGTTCGACTTTGTTTCCTTCAAGAGCCAGTCTGAGATAGGTGTAGGTGGCACCAAAATCTTTTTGAACAAGCTTTAGATAATTTTTTATATTTTTTATAGGCACGTTTTTTAAAAATATAGAAAATGATGCGGGTCGTCAATTGACAAGAAGAAAAATTCTGACTAATAGCGCTCATGTCCACATATAAAAATCTTTCTCATCATCAAAAAGACGCCCTTCAAAATAAGCTTCCTTTATACAGACCTCTGGATTCACTTGTGGAGGAAGGTTCAAAACATAAAAGTAAAATCATCTCATCTGTGGTTGTAATTGTCGTTTTGGGATTGATTTATTCCGGAATGGCTTATTACCAGATACAATATCAATCAAAAGCCTCGGATCTTCTCCAAAAAGGAAATACACAGGCTGTGATTCAACAATACCCGAAGTCAGATGCAGCGATTTTGGCTCATATCAAGCTTGGTGAAGAGTCTCTTAAAAATGAAAAATTTGATGAAGCTATTTCACATTATCAATTTTTGACTGAAAAAAAATCGATCCCACCTCTCATTAAAGTAGGGGCTTCACAAAATCTGGCATTAGCTTACCTTAAAAAAGGTCAGAATGATTTAGCTTTAGATATTCTTAAAAAACTTTCTTTAGATCCTCAGAATATCCATCAAGATTACTCAAAGCTTCTCGAAGCTCATGTCTGGGAAGTAAAAGGTGATGAGTCAAAATCTCAGGAAATTTACAAGCAGCTTTCGGAAGGATCAGTCTCTAATGAAATCAAGGAAGAGGCTAAAGCTAGATTAAAAGTTGCTGTTGTTACCCCGCCTGCAGAAGTAAAAATAGAAGAAACTCAGAAAGCAAAAAAGTGAAAAGATTTCTTTCTATTTTTATAATTGGGTTCTGTCTTCTTTATTTTCAGGCTTATTCTGTTGAGAAAATGCCTTTTAAACCTCGTTGGGTCAGCATTTTAAAAAAAGGAAAATTTTTTAAATACAAAAGAAGAGAATTCTCATCACCCGTCATTTTTGAAGATGGGTTATATATAGGTACTGATACAGGTTTATTTTACCGTTTTAATAAAGATGGGGATAAGGTTTGGCGTATAAAAAACGGAGCTCCTATCAATAGCACAGCATTAGCTATTCGCTCGGGAGATTTGGTAGTTGTTTTCTATGGTGATGATGAAGGTTTTTTGCATGCTCTAAATGCTCAGGATGGAAAAGAGCTTTGGCAGATAAATCTTGGTTCTGAGATATGGTCGGCTCCAACATTTTCAAATTCTTCAAAGGCAGCATATGTATTTGTTTCCACAATGGAAGGGAAAGTATTTTGTATTAATCCTATTGATGGTCACATCGTTTGGGAAAAAAGAATATACCTTTCCACGTCCTGTCAGTGAATTTGGAGACATGGCTATTCGAGGAACTTCTGATCCTGTTGTAGATGAAAGTCGTGTGTATGTTGGTTTTGCCGATGGTACCTTTTGGGCTCTTTCGCAGAACGATGGAAAAGTGCTTTGGGAAAAAAATCTCGCGACTCAAAAAGGTTTTAATGATGTGGATGGACCTGTTTTATTAGATGGCGACCGTTTGTATGTTTCAAGTTTTGAGGGTAATTTGACTGCATTTTCTAGAAAAGATGGTAAAGCTCTTTGGACAAAAGAAATAGGGACAGCTGTCAAAATGTTGATGGTGGAAGAGGGTGGCGAGAAGAATTTGTTTGTTTCAGGAACGGATAGTATTCTTTATTATCTGAATCCCAAAACAGGGGAAATTGTCTGGAAACTTTTAGTCGGTAAAGGTGCTCTGACTACTTCTGTTTATTATCAAGGTATTCTGGCTGTAGGATTGTCTTCAGGTACGATGAATTTTATTGATAGCAAAACAGGCAAACTTCTTGTTCACCGTTTCGCCAAAAAGGCATTTTTTCCAACCCCCATTCTTGATGAAGATAAAATCTATTATCTTTCCAATGGGGGCCGGCTGTATTCTTTGAGATTTAAGATAAAATAGATCTCTCACTTTGATAATATTATTATTTAGATAATTTTTTTTAAAAATATGATTTCTTCCTGTGGGAAGGGTAATGATATTTTTTAAAGTAACATATTGTTTTTCTTCTTAAATAATTCAAAATTTCTCAAAAAAAGTACATGGCACTTCCTTTGCAAAATCTCCTCAAGTTCTTATGAATTAGACCGTATGGCTATGAGTGGAAAAATATTATTAAGGAGTCGTCATGAAAATTAAATCTCGGAAGTCTAAAGTATTCTCATACAGTGTTTTACTCTCTTGTTTTGCTTGGTCATCCATCGGTTTTGCGGGTGACTATCTTAAAGCACCTGTAGAGCCCCCGGTTATTTTTAAAGATGATTTTATTAAAGAAGAGCCTGTCAAAGAGGACTTCAATAAAGATGAGTATCTGAAAGAAGATTTAAAAGAAGGGGATGTGGCTAAAGAGGAAATGCTGAAAGAAGATCCTCGATTGACTCCTTGGGATGAACCAAAAGTGCCGGAAATTAATGATAGTGGGAGTGCAGGATCTTCGGGAGGAGAGAGACCTATTGAGTCGTGCTGGACTCTTCCACAAAATCCTGGGGCTTCGGTTAGAGCTGTGAATGCTTGGCCAGGAGGATATAGTTCCCCTGACTATTATATGAGATTAGCCTTTTTAGGCTCCGAAATTCTACACACTGAACATGGTTTTTCCCCCTATTCTCTAGTCGCAGGACTTCCTACCTTGACTGTAGATACCACAGATTTTTGGGGAGAGCCGTTTGGAGTTCAGTATGAAGTAAAAAATCCCAATACGTATGATCATGGTAAAAGAGGTTGTATGATTGTTCAGCGACAGTCGGGTGATATGGAAAGAAATATAAGCACAAACTTTTATACATCTTCTCTTTTGTATCCTCTTAATGGTTATGCTGAATATGAATCCATACAAACACTTAAAATTACTATGGATCCTGATAATCGCCTAGTTGAAACTAATGAGGCAGATAATATGATTGAGTGTACAAGCTTAATCAGAGGTTGTCGATATACGAAATTAAGTTATGGAGTTCCATTTTCCAAACCATAGGGGTTCCTGTTACGTCCATGATGAGCGTGCATGTGCTCAAGAAAGATCTTCATACTCGATGCCTGGAGGCAGTTATTCGATGTGGGGAAGTGGTGGTTCGACTGGATCTTCATACTCGATGCCTGGAGGCAGTTATTCGATGTGGGGAAGTGGTGGTTCGACTGGATCTTCATACAATGCCTGGAGGCGTTATTCGATGTGGGGAAGTGGTGGTTCGGCTGGATCTTCACACAATGCCTGGAGGAGCTATTCGATGTGGGGAAGTGGTGGTTCCACCGGATCTTCATATACAATGCCTGGAGGGAGCTATTCGATGTGGGGAAGTGGTGGTTCGACTGGATCTTCATACACAATGCCTGGAGGCAGTTATTCGATGTCTGAGAGTAAACCAAGTATTGGAAGTAGTTTAATCGATAGCTTAATATCGACTTTTTTTCTTAAAAAATAATGAGTGATTTTAAATTTGAGAAGGTTGGTGGTGTAAGTATCCATCAACCTTCTTATTTTTTTTCTATTCTTGTATGGTGGCTCCTTCTTATCTGGACTTATTCCTTCTCTTGGCCACAGGTGCCGGATGATTGGAAAAATTTGATTTTGTATTCTGGAGCTGGGGTTATTTTTTTTATTCAATTGTATCAAAAAAAGAGGAGTCTTTCTTTTTTAATTAATCCTATTTCTTTTTGTCTGATTTTTTATTTTATAACCTGTTTTTTATCTTCCTTAAGAGGTTTAGCCACTTATGAAGGAATGATTGAAGTCTCTCGTATTTTTTTATGGATAGGTTTGGCTTGGAGTTTATCTTTTTTAGAGAAGAAGGAATGGTTGTTGATTGCTAGGTTTTCTACACTATCAGCAGCTCTAGCTGCACTCATTAATGTTTTTCAGCTGCGTGGAATTCAAACTTGGGATTTATTTCTTAAACCTTTTTTTAACGCTAATTTTCCACCGATTGGGCATATCAGTTACTTTGGCGCTTTCATGGCAGCTCATATTCCTCTGAGTATTTTATTGGGTGTTTCCAAAAAGAAATCCCAAAAAATATTTTGGTGGGGCATGGCAGTGTTTATTTTTTGGGGACTTTGGATTTCAGGAACACGCTCAGCCATTGTGGGGCTTGGGTCCGCTTTTATTGTGAGTTTATGTCTTCTAAAGAGATTAAAGCTTCTTTCGTGGAAAAAGTTTGTAGTCGTTATCCTGGGCACCCTATCACTTCTGATAATAATACGTTGGCTTCAACCCCATAATCTGCGTGGGGATTCCACTTCTGAAAGAATTTCACTAATGAAAAAAATTCAAGATGGTTTCAATGAAGAAAATATGAACAAACTTTCTTCCTCCCGTTGGTCAGGATACATTTCGACTATTTATATGATACGTGATCGTCCTTTGTTAGGCTGGGGGACATCTTCCTTCAGATTCATTTATCCAGAATATGACAAAAAGAACAGTTTTCCAGGTCTGACTAATTTAGTCTCCAGTTGGTACATGCATCCCCACAATGAAATAGTGAATCAAGGTGCAGAAAATGGGCTCATGGGCCTGACATTTTTTTTAGGATTTTGGGGATCCTTATTTTTTTATTGTTGGAAGTATCTAAAATCAATCTCTGCAGATTTTGAAAACAAGACATGGATGATCTGTGCCATGTCTGGTGTTATGATTTTGTGGGTAACGTGCCAATTTGATACAAATTACACATTTCCCCTGACGCGACTCATGATGGCTTTCTATCTTGGAATAGTGATAAATTTCCTGAGAAACACCATCTCAAGCTCAATCAAAATCAAAATGAATCCTCTATTTTTGTATATAATTGTTTTTGCCACTACTCTTTTTCAAGCAGCTTATGATTATAGCCTCTATGCTGTTCAACAAAGCAAAGGTCGAGTGGGGGACGACGTTCTCTTTTGGTCTCGTCGAGCTTTTGTGACAGCGCCATTTGCTTTTGAGTCACTATATACCTTTGCAATGGCAGAACGAGATTTTGGGAATAGAGAATATGCGGAAAAAGCGATGGATTCTCTTGCTGAACATTTTCCACAGGTTCCTATGGTTTTGTTTGAAGTGGCCAGGTTCCGACTCTCACAAGGACGAGCTTGGGAGGCTAAAACCATGCTGCAACAGGCCATTTCTAATGCCCCAAATTTTGAAGCTGCTCAAAACCTTCTGAAAACATTACCTTAAACATAAATAATGAAGCTTAAAATTGACAACTTCTTTTAGGCTCTGCTAACGGCCCGCCATGGTTACCCACATTGATATCCCTCTTGCATTAACATTTGATGACGTTCTTCTCCTGCCAGGAGAAAGTTCTGTTTTACCTAAAGATGTTGATACTTCTGTCCAACTCACACCTAAGCTTCATTTGTCGATTCCTCTGATCTCGGCAGCTATGGACTCTGTTACAGAGTCCAAGACGGCAATTAGTATGGCTCATATGGGAGGAATGGGGATTATTCATCGCAATCTGACTGCTGAAGAACAGGCCCTGGAAGTGGAAAAGGTGAAGCGGGCGGAATCGGGGATGATTTTGGACCCCATTACCATGAATCCAGATCAAAAAATCGGTGAAGCGATTCAGGTGATGAATCGTCATAATATTTCGGGTTTCCCCATTATTAAAGGGGATAAACTTGTAGGTATTTTGACTCATCGTGATTTGAGATTTCAAAAAAATTTAGATCAAAAAATTTCATCGATCATGACCAAGCAGGTGATTACGGCTAAAGTTGGCGTGACTTTGGAAAAAGCCAAACAGGTTTTGCAGGAAAATAAAATCGAAAAACTTCCTGTTGTGGATGACAAAGGACGTTTGGAAGGTTTGATTACGATTAAAGATATTGAGCAAGCGATGAAGTATCCCAATTCGAGTAAAGATGAATTGGGACGTTTACGCGTTGGCGCTGCCATTGGTGTTGGTGAGGCATCCATTGATCGTGCTGCACTTTTGGTCAAGCAGGGTGTGGATTTGATTGTTGTGGATACAGCTCATGGGCATTCGTCCAGCGTGATTGAGACTGTTCGCATTTTTCGAAAAAAATTTCCAAAAACAACATTGATGGCGGGGAATGTTGCTACAGCAGAAGCTACTGAGGCTCTTTTAAAAGCTGGAGCGGATATTGTGAAGGTTGGTGTGGGCCCTGGATCTATTTGTACGACACGTATGGTATCGGGTGTGGGTGTTCCTCAACTATCAGCTGTGCTGAGTTGTGCTGCAGCCGCCAAAAAGATGGGAGCCACGGTCATTGCTGATGGTGGAATTAAATTTTCAGGAGATATTACCAAAGCTATTGCCGCAGGTGCCGGTGCTGTCATGATGGGAAGTTTATTTGCGGGAACCGACGAAGCTCCTGGTGAGACTGTCCTTTATCAAGGTCGTTCGTATAAGATTTACCGTGGTATGGGATCTTTGGGGGCTATGAAGGGTGGCAAGAGTCGCGATCGGTATTTTCAACAAGATATTACAGAAACCTCCAAGCTCGTCCCGGAAGGTATTGAGGGGATGGTCCCTCATCGTGGCCCTTTGGCTTCACAACTTCACCAGCTGGTTGGTGGTCTTCGATCGGGAATGGGTTACGTGGGTGCTGCGAATATTAAAGAACTACAAACAAAGAGACGTTTTGCACAAATCACCTCGGCGGGTCTTAAAGAAAGTCATGTCCATGATGTCATGATTACTAAAGAAGCTCCCAACTACCATTTGGATTAACCCCTATGTCATCTCGTGTTTTGATTTTAGATTTTGGTTCACAATACACTCAACTTATTGCGCGTCGTGTACGCGAATTGAAAGTATTTTGTGAAATTCTTGCTTGCAATACTCCCTTTGAAAAAATCCAGGAGTTCAAAGCTCAGGCTTTGATTCTCTCAGGTGGGCCTTCCAGTGTTTATGATAAGGATGCACCTCCCTGTGATCCTAAAGTTTTGCAGATGCATATACCCACTTTAGGTATTTGTTATGGAATGCAATGGATGAGTCATCAGTTGGGCGGAAAAGTAGCTCCAGGAGCTGTGAGAGAATATGGTCCTGCTCAAATTGGCGTCGTAAATACACACTCTCTCTTTCATGAATTTCCGCTTAAAGATATTTCAGTCTGGATGAGTCATGGGGATCATGTGGATCACATGCCTCAAGGGTTTTCGAGCTTGGCCAAGAGTCATAATGGTTTGCAAGCTGCTATTGGTAATGACCAGCTCAAAATGTATGGGCTTCAGTTTCACCCGGAAGTGGTTCATACACCTCAAGGTACTGAGATTCTCAAAAACTTTTTTATTTCATGTCGCTCAACTTAAAGCCGACTGGGCCATGGAGTCTTTTGTAGAAGATAAGATTAAAGAAATCCGCGAAACAGTGGGCAACGATCGAGTTTTGTGTGCTGTGTCCGGCGGTGTCGATTCGTCAGTCATGGCGGCTTTGATTCACAAGGCCGTTGGATCTCAGCTCGATGCTTTTTTTATCGATAATGGTCTTTTGAGAAAAAATGAAGGTCCTCGTGTTGTTGAGCTTTTTCGAAAAAATCTGAATCTCAATATTAATAAAATCGATTCTTCAAAAAGATTTTTGGATCAATTGGCAGGAGTGACCGATCCAGAAACTAAGAGAAAAAAAATTGGTCGTGAGTTTGTGACTGTTTTTGAAGAAGAAGCCAGTAAATTAAAAAATGTAAAGTATTTGGCTCAAGGTACTTTGTATCCTGATGTCATCGAGAGTATTTCTTTCCGTGGTCCTTCGCAGACAATCAAGACCCATCACAATGTCGGTGGCCTTCCCGAAAAAATGCATTTCAAGCTCATCGAACCTTTTCGCGAGCTTTTTTAAAGATGAAGTGCGAGCGATTGGAAAAATTTTGGATGTACCGGCTGAAATTATTGAACGACAACCTTACCCAGGACCTGGTTTAGCCGTGCGTATTTTAGGAGATGTGACTGAAGAGCGTCTGGAGATCTTGCGCAATGCCGACGATATCATTCTCTCAGAAATCAAAAAAGCCGGCCTTTATACTAAGATTTGGCAGTCGTTTGGCGTGCTTCTTCCTGTGAAAACAGTGGGTGTGATGGGGGATGCACGTACTTATGAAAACGTCATCGCCATCCGAGCGGTGGATAGCGTGGATGGTATGACAGCAGATTGGGTGCGTTTGCCCTATGATCTTTTGGGTCAAATTTCCTCACGCGTGATCAATGAGGTGCGTGGGGTTAATCGTGTTGTGTATGATATTTCCTCAAAACCTCCTGCGACGATTGAATGGGAATAGTTTTTGAAAATCACCAAGAAACTAAAAAAAATCGAAGATAAGCTCAAGGCTTTAGCTCAGGCTGATTACAAGCACCCTGTGAATCTTGAAACTCATATCGCTCCGGGGCCTTTTCAAATACCTGTGATGACGGTGTGTTATCCCAAAGCCCATCCAGGTACGGGAATGCGGCGGATCTTATTGGGTGAAAATGAACGTGCTTACGGGCGTCATGGGGAAGGGGATGTGGCCGATCTCATCCGAGGCCTAGGATTAATGACGACCACAGATGCCCAACAACTGTTGCGTTTGGTGAATATCGCTTATTATGACGGTATTGCTCTATTAGTAAATCCAGACCCGAAGATTACGCATACGAAAAATACTTTGGAATTAAAATTCACACGCACTCTTCATCCCAGTGGGCAAAAGTTATTGGTTACTTTTATTGTTAAAGAAACGGGCCTTGCTCTATTGACGGAAATCAATTCACGCTAAGCTTTTTTCCACAAGCTAACACACGCTATTTCATCACAAGAGCTTAGACTATTTTTTTCAGAAAAATAGCCCATGCAGCGAAGTGTTGTTTTGCTTAACAATGACTGCGCCTCTATCCATTCTTCCTCTCCATGTATTTAGAAGATCGAGATAGAAATAATTGTCTCTTGCATTGTCAAAAGAAAGACGATCTTCAAAAGAAACTGGATAGTTCTTTTTTAGTTTTATTATTTCATGAATATTTTGGTCGAATCGAGTGAGATCGTGTGCATGTTTTTCTTGGTAGCCGGGGCGAGACCACTGCAATTTTTGATGAAATTGAAAGCGAATGAAATTGAGAAATCGTCTTATCATAATGTTGATTTTTGGAATGCTACTAGATCTTTATAAATATTGCTTTGTTAATATGAAAAAATAGATGTCTTTTTTATGTCTAAAATATCACTCAAAGAAAAAGTCGCTTTGATTACGGGTGCCGGTGGAGCTCTCGGTAGAAGTCATGCTCTCTGTTTAGCAACGTTGGGAGCAAAAATTATTGTGAATGATGTGGGTGGAAGTGTTTCTGGTGTTGGTCAGGATAGAACAAATGCCGAAGAAACAGCCTCTTTAATCAGAAGTATGGGGGTGAAGCTTTTGTAGATAATTCCAGTGTAGAGACAATGCAGGGAGCTCATGCGATGGTGGCAACAGCTCTCAAACAGTACGGTCGTTTAGATATTGTGATTAATAATGCTGGAATCTTACGAGACTCTTCTTTTTTAAAGCAAGAAGACGAGGCTTGGGATCATGTGATTCGTGTGCATTTAACGGGCTCAAGAAATGTCACCAAAGCTGCTTGGAAAATCATGTGTGATCAAAAATTTGGCCGGATTGTCATGACGACAAGTGCCTCGGGACTTTATGGAAACTTTGGCCAGTCAAATTATGCAGCCGCGAAGCTTGGTGTTGTAGGTTTGATGAATTCACTCAAAGAAGAAGGGGCCAAATATAATATTAAGATAAATGCTATTGCACCCATTGCCAGAAGTCGCATGACCGAATCTATTTTGCCTCAAGAAATTTTGGAACGTCTTGATCCACGTTTTATTTCTCCTGTTGTTGCTTATTTTAGTAGTGATGAATGCCAGGTGACAGGGCAGTGTTGGGCTGTTGGCGGAGGAGCGATTGCTCGTGACGCCATTGTCGAAAGCCGTGGTCTTTTCTTGCAAAATCTTGATGTAGATTTTGTGGCAAGTCATTTGGAAGAGATTATCGATTTAAAAGAATCGATGCCGATGGAAAATCTTGCAGAGTCCACAGCTCATTTATTTTCATTAACCAATAAAGTATGAAATCAGAAATTGAGATATTTCTTTTTCAAGAATTCGACAAAAAAAATCTTCATCAACGCATCCAATCTCTTTTAAGTCATTTACTTCAGCGTTCGATAAGTGATGGCGATTTTTTAAAAAACTCTCATGGAAAACCTTTTTTAAAAGATCACTCTCTATACTTTAATATTTCGCATACAAAGAATTACGCACTCTTGGCTGTTTCTAAAGATACTCCTGTGGGTATTGATATCGAAAGTATAAGGACAGACATTGATTCTGCAAAATTATCCCAACGTTTTTTTTGTGATACCGAAAATGTGTGGGTGGGGGATAATCATGAAAAGTTTTGTGTGCTGTGGACGCGAAAAGAAGCTTTTATAAAAGCTGTAGGTCGAGGATTATCAATGGGTTTGAATAATATAGATGTGTTGGAGCCTATTGTATTTTATGAAAATCAAAAGTGGAAAATCGACAATATAGATTTGAAATTGGATGGCTATCGAGCGGCTGTGTGTGGGGTAGGTGGTGATTGGTGTATTCGTATAAATTCCGTAGGGGCGTGATTTATCACGCCCTGATTTATTATGTTCTGAATTAAATCAGATAATATAATTCTATGGTTTCAATTATTGGGCGCAATAAATTGCGCCCCTACGAAATTTTTCAGGATCTTTTTCCCAATTTCTTGGGTTCTCTCGAATATAGTATCGAATATTCTCCAATTCATATTCTGTTCGAATAATTCTCTCATGATAATTACGCTGCCATACCTTGATTGATTGGTTCTGTTTCTGAATCAAATAGGCTGTTTTTCCCTTAAAATAGCGGATTATCTCCCCAACCGTAGGTGCGTGATTTATCACGCCCTGATTCAGGGCCTCCTGATTTGACATTTTCCAAATTGATTCATTTGAGGGCGCAATAAATTGCGCCCCTACAATTTGAATAATGCCATGTACATGATTTGGCATGATGATAAATTCATCCAAATTAATTGAGGAGAAATGATTAGGCATTTGATCCCAAACATTTTTTATAATTTGTCCGTGAGTACTAAGATGCATTCTCCTATCTAAAATATTACCAAATAAATATTCTCGATTATTCGTGCATATGGTTACGAAATAAGCACCTTGGGTTGTGTAATCATAATTTTTATATCGGTATGATTTCCGATGATGTTTGAATGGGTCGAAATACATTCTGAAATATAGTGCAATCAAGAAACCAAAAAAAGTATTAGGATTTGATGTGAAATTGTTGATTTGAGTTCGTTTTTTGGACGATGAGTTCGAAATTCGGTCGTCGTAGGGGCATGATTTATCATGCCCTGATTATTAATCCTGATCGTGATTCTCTGAATTGATTCATTTGAGGGCGCCATAAATGGCGCCCCTACGGTTAAAGATTATTTCGGTAAAATTCACAAATCTCTTGTAAGGGACAAGCCTCACAATCTGGTTTTCGGGCATAGCAACAACGTCGGCCATGCCAGATCAAGCGATGTGACATATGGGTCCATTCTTGCTTGGGGAAGAGAATGGTGACATCTTTTTCCACCTGTTCGGCATTCTCACTTTTTGTTAATCCTAAACGGTTTGAAAGCCGGATGACGTGTGTATCGCAAGGAAATCCTGGAATGTTGAATGCATTGCCTAAGACGACATTCGCTGTTTTTCGGCCGACTCCTGGGAGTTTGACAAGCTCTTCCATTGTTTGAGGGACCTGGCCTTGATGTTTTTCAACAAGAGTTCGACAGGCTCCTTGGATCGATTTGGCTTTATTGCGAAAAAATCCTGTTGTTCTGATTTCGTTTTCAATAACACTGGTGAGGACTTTTAAATAATCTTCAGGTTTTTTAAATCTTTTGAATAATGACTCTGTGACACTATTCACTCTTTTGTCTGTGCATTGAGCTGATAAGATGGTTGCGATCAAAAGCTCTAATGGATTTGAGTAATTTAGTTCACAATGCGCGTCAGGGTATAACTTCTTGAGTGTTGAAAGAATGATTTTGGATTTTTCAGAGCGATTCATGTGAGTTTTATAGAGTGAAAAATAGGCTATTGATACGATTGATACGATTTGTTTTCAAATTTCACAGCTTTTTCAATGGTGTGTAGTCTGTTGATTAAATCAGAATTCATCTCATTAATCTTTTCATGCAAATGAGAAATTTCAAGCTCGGCCTTGAGATTGACTTCATATTCGATATTGCCACGAATTCTATCTTTGGTGGCCTGTAAATTTTGAGACATCAAAACAAAGATACTCAGAAAAATCGCTTCAAGAGAAACACTCATCGTGAGAAATCCAAATGGATAAGGGTCAAAAGCCACAAGCCCTGGGATCAAGTCCACATTCCAAACAATCCAGATCAGAAAGAATAGGGTATTGAGAAGTAGAAATGCCATGCTACCGCTAAACTCAGCAATCAAGTTGGCAACTTTTTCAACCCAACTTAAATTTTCTTCTACTTCGGTATTCGTATTTCGCGATACTCGACCCATGAGGAGTTGGTTGGTCTGACGGATACGACCTGCAAGATTGGCCAGCAAGTCCAAAGAAGCATCTGGGTGTTTCTTTAAAAATATTTTTAGATCATCTTGTCCTAAAGCCAGGAGTTCTGCATTTTCAAGGGCTTCGGCATGGGCGGTGCGAGGGCCGCTGTCGAGCATAGAAAGCTCACCAAACAGGTCTCCCTCAGCTGTGATTCTTAAAGTAATTTTTCTCCTGTGTGGTCTCGTACGTAGAGTTCTACAGTTCCTGATTTAACAATATAAAGAGAGTCTCCTATATCGCCCAGTTTGAAGATCATCTCTCCTTTTTGGAGAGGTTTGACATCCATGACATCGGCTAAAGACTGAAGCTCTTCGGTAGTGAGATTTTTGAAAAATGAGACTTTAGAAAGGATATCGACGTCAATGGCCATTCAGCATTTATACCGATAAAAAACCTTGTTGTCTTTATGAAAAAAAATCCTTTAAGAACTTTCCCTTATGTCTGATCAGTCATTTGTCCATTTACATCTCCACACTCAATACTCCCTCCTCGATGGAGCGATCATGATTGATCGGCTCTGCAATCGCGCCAAAGATTTGAAGATGCCGGCTGTCGCGATGACAGATCATGGGAATATGTTTGGTGGTGTGGAGTTTTATCTTGAAGCTCGAAAAAAAGGTCTCAAGCCAATATTAGGCTGTGAACTTTATATACAATCTCAGGGAAGTCGCTTTGATAAAAATACACGTCGAGGTCATGAACCTTACCATCATCTGATTGCCTTAGCTTCCGATTTGGAAGGGTATAAGAATCTCTGTCAGTTGATCACGATTGGTTACCTGGAAGGGTTTTATTACAAGCCTCGTATCGACAAAGAAGTGTTGGAGAAATATTCCAAGGGTCTGATTATCTTATCGGGTTGTCTTTCTGGCGAAGTGGCCGATGCCGCGATGTCTCATGGAGTGCCTGGGGCTAAAAAAGTTGTCGAAAATTATCTGCAAATGTTTGGGGACCGTTTTTATCTCGAAGCTCAGGGAAATAGTATTCCCGAACAAAAACGTGTGAATGATGTTCTTTTTCAACTCTCAAAAGAACTTTCCGTGCCTTTAGTTGCCACCAATGATTGTCACTATCTTCATCGTGAAGATGCCGAAGCTCATGAAGCTCTCTTGTGTATTCAAACAGGAAAAACTTTGCACGACGAAGACCGGATGAAGTTTCATTCGGATGAATTTTATCTGCGCACTCCCGATGAGATGATTGAGTTGTTTAAAGAGCATCCTCAAGCGATCGAAACCTCTCTTCATATCGCGGATCGTTGTAATCTTGAGCTCGATCTTAAGACTTATTACTTTCCAAAATTTGAACCACCGGCAGAGAAAACTCTGGATCAATTTTTAGATGAAGAATCTTGGAAAGGTTTTGAAAATCGTTGGCAGTTTATTTTGACGATTCAAAAAGAAGGAACCAATCTCGAAGAGCTTAAACAACGCTACGAAGCGCGTCTTAGAGACGAACTTCAAATGGTTAAGCAGATGGGTTTTTCGGGCTATTTTTTGATTGTGTCGGATTTTATTAATTTTGCCAAAAAAGAAAATATTCCAGTGGGACCTGGTCGTGGATCGGCTGCCGGAAGTCTTGTGGCTTATTGTCTGAATATTACCGATATTGATCCCATTCCTTATAATCTGCTTTTTGAAAGATTTTTAAATCCCGAACGTATCAGCATGCCGGATATGGATATCGATTTTTGCATGAATCGACGACCTGAAGTGATTACGTACGTGCAAAAAAAATACGGAAATGTCGGACAGATTATTACTTTTGGAAAAATGAAGGCGAAGGCTGTTATCCGTGACGTGGGTCGCGTGATGAATATGCCGTATGGGGAAGTGGATAAGATTGCGAAACTGATTCCCAACACTCTCAATATTACTCTCGAAGAAGCTCGCAAAGTCGAACCCAAACTCAACGAGATGGCAGGTCAAGATGAACGCGTGGCCAAACTTCTGTCGATGGCAAAATCTTTGGAAGGTCTCAATCGACATGCGTCCACACACGCCGCAGGTGTGGTTATTTCAGATCAGCCTTTAGTAAATTTCATGCCTCTCTACAAAGGTCAAAACGACGAAATCGTGTCTCAATACGACATGAAATATGTGGAGAAAATTGGGCTTATCAAATTTGACTTTTTGGGATTAAAAACACTCACCATCATCGATGATGCTTTAAAAATAATTAAGAGAACGCGCGAAAAAGACATTAAGATTAATGAAATCAATCCAGATGATGCAGCGGTTTATGCGTCTCTCTCGACCGGTGATACGATGGGTATCTTCCAGCTGGAAAGTGCGGGTATGAGAGAGCTTATTATTAAGATGAAGCCGACTGTGTTTCCAGACTTGATTGCTCTTGTGGCTCTCTACCGACCAGGTCCTTTGGGTAGTGGGATGGTTGATGAGTTTATCAATCGTAAACATGGCCGCATTCCCGTCAAATATGATCTGGCTCAACTTGAGAACATTCTTCAGGAAACTTACGGCATTATTGTCTATCAAGAGCAGGTCATGCAGATCGCTTCCGCCTTGGCGAGTTTTTCTCTTGGAGATGCTGATCTCTTGCGAAGAGCCATGGGTAAGAAAAAAGCTGATGAAATGGCTCAGCAGCGTGAAAAGTTTATGGAAGGGAGTAAGAAAAATAAGGTCAATGAAGGTAAGGCTGAGAAGATTTTTGATCTCATGGCCAAGTTTGCCGAATATGGATTTAACAAATCACATTCAGCGGCTTATGCTTTTATTTCTTATCAGACGGCTTTCCTCAAAACCCATTTTACTGTTGAATACATGGCAGCCCTCCTGACCCACGAAATGGGTAATACTGAAAAGGTGATGTCTTATATTCAGGATGCTCGTGATCATCAGTTGGAAATTTTACCTCCCGATATCAATGAAAGTTTTGTTGGTTTTACCGTTGTAGGTGCGAAACAAATTCGTTTTGGGTTGGCAGCAGTTAAGAATGTCGGTGAAGCGGCCATTGAGACGATTATCGAAACACGTGAGAGAGTTGGCGGATTTAAATCCTTTCAACATTTTTGTAATGAAGTGGATCTTCGAAAAGTGAACAAGCGTGTTTTTGAAAGTTTGATCAAATGCGGAGCTTTTGATTCTCTCAATATTGTGCGCTCCCGAGCGATGGCTGGGATGGAATTAGCTGTCGAGAAGGCGTCTCGTCTGCAGAAAGAAAAGGCTTCAGGTCAGTCGAATCTTTTCATGACGATTGTTGATACTCCTAACGATAATGATTTGCCAACAATTGGAGAATGGCGTCCCCAAGAAAAACTCAATTTTGAGCGTGAAGCTTTGGGCTTTTATATTTCAGGTCATCCACTCACAGAGCATATCGAGCTTCTCAAAAAATTTGCGACGGGAGATACCTTTTCGATGCGTGAAATGGAAGATGGTAAAGATATTTCTTTTGGAGGTGTGGTCAATGCCTTGCGTGAAACGTTGACCAAAAAAGGTGAAAAGATGGCTTTTGCCACGATTGAAGATTTGAAGGGGATCGTCTCTGTGATTATTTTTTCAGACCTATATAAGCAAGCTCATGCCTTTCTTCATTCATCAGAGCCTTTGTTTATTCGTGGCACAACAGATGTTGGAGAAGATGGTGTGAAAATCATCGCGCGTGATGTGGCTCCTATTCAACGCCTGATGCAGCAGGGAGCCGCACCTACCTATCATGATGTCCATTTTCATCTTCAGTCCCGCAAAGTGACGCGTGAGCAACTTGAAGCTTTGAAAAAACTTTTACTCAACCATCGTGGTGATGCATCCGCTTTTGTGCATCTCCCAGAAACAACTCTGGCTCTTCCTCATTCCCTCAAAGTCAACCCAACCCCCAAACTCAAGCAAGAAGTCGACCAACTCTTCGGCGGATCGGTAACGACACTTCAATAACTCAATTTTTCAGAGCTTTATTTTTTTTGGACAAAAAGTGTTTCTTTTTCATCCATACGTACAGAAGGCGTTAAAATAAATCCTTGTAGAGTCGTTTTACCCCAAATATACCCAGAAACCGTACTGCCCTTCATTAAGGGAATTCTTGGAGTATAATATCCAACCCCTACAATGTATTCATTTTGTTTGGAGATATAATTTGCCCGGATTAAATTCCATTCTCCTGTTCCATCACGAAGTAGGGTATTTAAATCTCTCATCCCTACTCCTGGAATAAATACAAAAGCTTTAGAATCACTTTCTGCTAAATCTCTGGACCAACCAACGACAACACCTTCAAAGTTAACCCCTGTAGCTGCGCTGATGGAATTTGCCGAAGCCGTTAAAGTTCCGAGGTTAGTCATTTCTACGCTTAATGGATGAGCTCCTCCACCATGGATGAGAGCAGAAAAAGCTCTTTGACGGTTATTCCCATCACGAGACCAACCAGCAATAATAGGTTGTGGATTTTCTTCAGAAGTTATTTCAACAGAGCTAATGACGCTGGCCACAGTTTCTCGGCCTCCAAGAGTTCCTAAATCGATGCAATGTTGTGCAAGATCAATATCGATAGCTCGAATATCGACTAAGTAATATGAACGAGTGCGGTTAAGGGTATTTCCGTACTGATATGTCCCTGTTATAGAACCAAAACTTGTGAGAGAGTCGTTTGCACTACTATTGGTGTAATTTGGAAAGCATTGGTTTAAGACGGTGATTTCACCAAAGTCTGCTCTTCCCGAAGATAATCTGAGTCGAGGGGAATAATAAATAGCCCGAGACTGTCCAATCGAATTTTCAGCAGCTCCAATGACTCCAGGATCAATCATCGCATTGGCTTTAGACCATCTGCCTCCCAAGGTAGGGATTAATTCTGAAGAAGGACTGGCAGATCCTGCACTGTATTTGATGATTCCACGTGTTTCCCAATCATTGTTAGAGGCAGTGCCTACAATAAGGTCGCTTGTTGGAAAGTCAGCAAGGGAAACAGTATCAGTAAATAGATAAGAATCTCCGATGATACTATTTCCATCATAGAAAAGTGGCCCCCAACTGATATCACTTAAACTCGTTTCTGGTAATAAATGGTAATCTCCATCCCGATTCCAGCTCCAGTATTTTACCCCAGCTGTTGTGGGGTCGATCCCAATAACATAGCCTGAGTTTGTTACCTGACTCGGTTCGAAGTTTCCTACGGAATAAATATCAAATACCGTATCCCGATCGATTCTAGCCCATGAAGAATTCGAAAGAAGGCATAAATTAATTATAAGGAAGGCAAGATGTCTGATTTTTTTCATAAAATCCCCATTTATATGTATAATAGTTCAGGCTACTAATACAAAGCTGGTGCCAAAAAATAACGATCTGAAATGACTCAACTTTTAAATATTTTATTAAAAATAAGGAGGTCTTTAGGCATCACTTGTAGGTCCGACTGCCTAAATCTAATAAGGCAGTCCATCTCTTCGGCGGATCGGTGACGACACTTCAATAGATAATACTTGATTATAATATTATATATAATATTATAAAAGAATGGTCGTCGTAGATACAAATGTCTTATTAGCGGCTTTGATTACATCAAAAGGTTGGTCGTTTCGACTATTGGAAAAAATGCTTAATCATGACATCGAGTATTTGGTAAGTCTTAAGCTGATTTCTGAATATTGGTCTGTTGTCACAAGACATGAAAACATGAAGAAAATACCTCTAAGCTTGAATGAGATTGAGGCTTTATTAGCAATTATTGCCCAAAATGGAATCTATCAGGATGTTTATTATCGCTGGCGACCTAATTTAAGTGATGAATCTGACAATTTTATTTTGGAATTAGCTATTGCTGGTCAAGCTGATAGTATTGTGACATTTAATAGGAAGGATTTTGAGATAGCAGAATTGAAGTTTGATTTGTCTATTTTGTCTCCTAGGGATTTTTTACAAAAAAGGAGTTTGCAATGATTCAGTATAATTTAAGACTCGACGATAAAGTGAAAGAAAAAGCTCGTCAGGTGGCTGAGAAAAAAGGTTTGTCTGAGAATTCCCTTTATCAGACAGCAATTGAAGAATTTTTAGCAAAAGTAGAAGCTTCTGATTTTTATACTAAACTCATGAATCGAATTGTGACTTCTAAAGATAAGCAACAAATCTTAAAAAAATTAAAGGCCAATAAAGCCGATGTTCTGTATCCAGAAGACTCCATTCGTCATGGATAGTTTGGGTGATAGTTTCGGTCAGAAAAATAAATGTTAGAAAAAGCCCTCCTCATCGGATTTTATAAATCCAACAAAGAAAAAATAGAACAAGAGCTTTCTCTTCAAGAGCTTCATCGACTGGCTGATACGGCAGGTGTTGATGTTTATGAGGTATCACTCTTAGAACTTCGCGAAATCGATCCTGCGACTTTTATGGGGAAAGGGAAGGTTGAGCGGATAGCCGATTCTATCAAAGAAAATGCGATTGACGTTGTCATTTTTGATCATGATTTAAGTCCTACTCAATATCAAAATTTAGAAGAAAACTTTCAGTGCAAAGTGATGGATCGCACGGGACTTATTCTTGATATTTTTGCCAGTCGCGCTCGTTCTGGAGAAGGAAAAATTCAGGTGGAGCTTGCTCAGCTTGATTATCTGCTTCCTCGTTTATCGGGAAAAGGATCGAGCATGTCACAACTGGGAGGTGGTATTGGGACGCGTGGTCCTGGTGAAACCAGGCTCGAGCTTGATCGTCGAAAGGCCAAAACGCGCTATGGTCAACTTAAAGAAAAGTTAAAGAAGATTAAGAATAGCCGTAATCTTCATCGTGGGCGTCGCGAAAGAATTCCAATGCCTGTGGTCGCTTTGGTGGGTTATACCAATGCTGGCAAATCGACGTTGCTCAATCATCTCACCAAGGCCCATGTTTTAGCAGAAGATAAGCTGTTTGCGACACTTGATCCGACAGCTCGTCGTTTAAAACTTCCTTCGGGTCGTGAATGTTTGATGATCGACACCGTGGGTTTTATTGAAAAATTGCCCCATGCTTTAGTGGAAGCTTTTCGTGCGACATTTGAAGAATCTCTGTATGCCAATCTTTTGATTCATATTGTCGATACCTCTCATCCTCATTTTGAAAGACAAATTCATGTTGTTCAGGATGTTTTGAAACAATTCAATTTAGATAAAAAGCACGTGGTGACAGTTTATAATAAAATTGATCAGGTAGAAGAACCTCTTCGTTTTGAAGGTGAATTGACAATCTCAGCTTTGTCCGGATTAGGTTTTGAAAAATTGCTTGAAGTCATTGATGAAGGATTGTCGGTGGGATCAAAAAGAGTTCACCTTCTGATACCTCACAATGATGGGCATGCTCTTTCTGAAATTTATCAAACCTCTCGCATCTTAAATCGTGAAGACCGCAACGATGGTACTTATCTGGAAGTTGACGTGAATGAAAAAAACGACCACAAGTACCGCGGTTATCAAGTGTAATGATGCAACTATGAATCTTCCCAATATTCTGACTTTATTTCGTGTTCTAGGTTCTTTTGTCTTTCTCTATTACAGTGCTATTGAGGAATGGCAGATTGCGTTTATTATTTTTGGACTTTCAGCGCTTACAGATCTTGTCGATGGTGCTTTAGCGCGTCTTTTAAAACAGCGGACTCGTTTAGGTGCTATTCTCGATCCGATGGCTGATAAGCTTCTGATGTTTTTTAGTTTTATGACTCTGACAGCCTCTGGCTATCTGCCAATATACCTGACCACATTGGTGGTCGCTCGAGATCTCTTTATTACATTGGGTTTGCGCTACCTGATTTCACAAAAAGCAGAGATTAAATACGAGCCCACATTTCTGTCCAAAACAACGACTTGTTTTCAGATTACCACTGTTTTTATTGCCCTCATGACAACGCAAACAATGTATCCAGGTTGGCAACCTCATCGAAGCCCCATCGTTAAAAACAGTCTGACCCTTTTTGTCATGATGAGTGTTGTGTTTACAGCTCTGACGTTTGTTCAATATTTCAAAATTGGCCTCACCATTCTCCATGAAACCCGAGCGAGACAGAGGGCTCTGTGATTGAAGTTATCGATTTAGGTGTGATCTCCTATGATGAAGGCCTGAAACAACAACAGCATTACTTCTCAAAAAAACAACAAACCGATTATCTGCTGCTCCTTGAACACACACCTGTTTTTACTTTTGGGAAACGAGATTCTTCTGAAGATCTTTTAGTTCAAGAGGCATGGCTTAAGAGTCAGGGTTTTGATGTGGTCAAAGCGGATCGGGGAGGGCGTGTGACCTATCATGGCCCTGGTCAGGTTGTCGGTTATCTCATTTTTTCAATGAAACATTCGATCCCAGAATTTGTCAGTCGTGTGGAAGAAGTGGTGATACAAACGATTGCTCATTTTAATATAGTTGGGTCGCGTGATTCTCAACATGCAGGTGTCTGGGTAGGAAACAACAAAATCGCTGCTATAGGGCTGAGAATAGAGAGAGGCGTGACACGGCATGGCTTTTCGCTCAATGTCTCATGTGATTTGACGCCTTATCAATATGTCAATCCCTGTGGCATTACAGATCGTGGAATCACGTCCATGATGAAAGAGATGGAAAAAGAAAAGGATGGCTTGAGGCCATCCTTAACGGAAGTAAAAAACTTACTTCAAAAATATATTATGGGTTTTCTTCAGTAGGAATCACGTCTTCAGCAGGAATTTCTTCTTCAGGGCAAACATAGAGGGTTTCACCAAATTCAGAATCATCGGTTAAACTCTTCAAATGCTTTTGATAATCAACTTTTGACAGATGATGACGTCGCAACTGCTGCTCCATAATACGTTTGTCTTGTTGGATAAAATCAAATTTTGTAGCCATAGTTTTCTCCGTGAACGCGCTTGGTTAAGGTCTTCTGCAAATAAAATCTAGTAAAATGTTTGAAAAATCAGTCTTTTTTAATCTTTTAAATAAGCCGTTAAGGCTTCATCTACCTTCTTTAGAAAAGCGGGAGAAAGAATCCCTAGTGGTTTGTCAACGTTTGGTTCGAGACGAAAGACTCAAACAACATTCATATCCTCCTGCTAAAGCATCATTCTTGTTCCTGGAGTTGTTATTGAGATGGGGCGTTAATCCAACAGCATTGATCTAAAATGTTGACACAAATGTTATCATAAATGCTATCATTGGATGTATCATGAAAAAAGTAAAAAAAACACCAGAACGCAGTCCTAACAGCACGATGATCCGTATCCAGATTCATTTGAAAGAGGCTTTAGATCTCTTGGCTCAACAGACAGACTCTTCACTACAAGAAGTTTTGGAAAGGGCTATAGAGCAGTACAAAAGACAGTATTTTTTTCATCAGCTCAATGCCTCCTATGAAAAGCTGAAATCATCCGATAGGGAGAGTATCAAGGAAGAAATGAAGCTGTGGGATTATACTTTGATGGATGGTCTCAAATGATTGCACGAGGTGATATTTGGCTTGTTGATTTGGATCCCACGCGTGGTCATGAACAAAAAGGCAAACGACCTGTTTTGGTCATTTCAGAAAATGCGTACAATAATGGACTGGCTGATCTCGTCATTATCTTGCCGATCACATCCACACAAAGAGCCGTTCCCACTCAGGTGCATCTTAACCCTCCTGAAGGTGGGTTAAAACATCCAAGCGCTATTTTGTGTGATGCAATTCGATCTGTCTCTAAAGAAAGATTGATCAAGAAGTGGGGACATGTCTTGCCCCGTACTCTCTCTAACATCGAAACCCGTTTAAAAATTTTGATGGGACTTTATTAAGCCTTCATGGGCTTTTCAATTTCCATCAAGATTTTGCCGCTTCTGAAGATCCGGACATCGCCGGTGGATTCTGAGATGACGATGGCGAAAGCATCAGTCAAGGCTGTGATGCCTGCGGCCGCAATGTGCCGAGAGCCTAAACCTCGGGGAATAGGGCCTTCATCGGTGGCACCACCCAGGTAACGGCCAGCAGTGAGAACAAGCCCATCTCCACTAATCACAAAAGCTCCATCGAGGGCGGCAAATTCTCTCAGCGTTTCACGAAGATTGCCATTTAAGAGGTTTCTCTCTTCGTTGGTGTAGCCTTTAAAAGGATTGATGATCATTTGTTTGGAAAGTTGCATGACTTTTTGTTCGTCTCCGATGACAAATGTTGTCCCGACAGGTTTTCCTTCACGGCCTCGAGTCGCCAGCTCTATGGCAATACCCAAAACTGCTTGAAAAACTTCTGGCTTCACAGCTTCTGACACCACTTCAATTCCTTGAATGGCTACAACTTCTGATTCCTTTGAGGTATCCAAACACAGAATAGCATCCAAAGTATCAGAACCAGACACACCTGTTAAAAAACAATTTTATCTCCCATGCTGATTAAGTGCTGATTGGCTGCTAAAACCAGAGACATTTTCACTAAACTCATACGTGTCATATCGACTTTTGGAAGTTCTATGAGTGTTTGAGTGTTGGAAATTTCTTTTGAAAAACGTTGAGTGATTTCATCGCGTGTCTTTTTCGTGACCAAAATCAGAGTGCATCCAGCAGGTGTTTTGATATCTGGATATTGATTCACAGAATCCAAAGAGACAAAAAGAGCTTTGGCTTTTGTTGATTTGGCTACTCGAAGAGCGGCGCTTAGCATGGAGAGGTTGGTTCTATTCATAAATGTTTTAAAAAGTTGTTTGAGTATAAAGATTTATAAGATAGGATTTCAATATGAACCTGAAGAAATTACTTATTTTTCTCATTATTATTTCATCACTGAGCCCTGTGAAATTATTTTCTCAAGCTCAAGACCCCTTTCAATGGTTTTTTGATGGAGAAACTCGAGAGATTAATCCTGAAGATAAAATTCCTCTTCAAGTCGAATTTATTATTCCTCCGGGACATATTTTATATAAAGAAAAGTTCTCTATTAGTTTGTTAAAAGGTGACGGCTATGAGCTTGGGCTTATGGAGCTTCCTCCAGCTATTCGAAAGCAGGATCCTATTACGGGTGCTGATGAGGAAGTCTATGTGGATGGAGTGGCTTTAAAAAGTGTTTTGATTCCGAAAAACGGATTTAAGCCTCTAGAATCAGAAGCGAGCATAAAGTTTCAAGTTACTTATCAAGGTTGCTCAGAGAAACTATGCTTCAAGCCCACTAAAAAAGAGATTTTACTTCCTATCGAATACAAAGGCGTTTCTTCAGGATTTGGACATTTTCATTTTAATACAGATTTTAGTTCAACAAATTTCTTTTTAGGGAAGGGTCTTCTGACTCTTCTTTTGATGACATTTTTAGGTGGTTTATTAAGTGATTTTACGCCGTGTGTACTACCGATTATTCCCATTACGTTGGCTTTTATTGGAATCAAGCGATCCGATCATCGTCATTGGCATAATTTTCTCCATACACTGGTACTCGTTTTAGCTATGGCTATCAGTTATTCATTTTTAGGTGTTGTCGTAGCGCTTTTAGGAAAGAGCTTGGGTTTTCTTTTTCAAAGCATCTATTTTCTTTTTTTTGCAATTGCTCTCTATGTCTTTTTTGCATTCTCCATGTTTGGATTTTATGAAATCCAACTTCCACTAATGGTGAGAAACAAGCTCGCAAAATGGGGAGGTCAAGGTTATGTCGGTTCAATGCTTTCCGGTATCACTGTGGGCCTGTTGGCTGCTCCGTGTGTAGGCCCTTTGATTGGTTCATTGCTTATTTATGTCGCTCAAGAAAGGGATCTTATGAAAGGTTTTCTGCTGTTATTTTCTTATGGTTTAGGAATGGGAAGTTTGTTTTTGGTAGTAGGAACTTACTATCATCGATTAGCCCCAAAAGTTCATGGAGGACCTTTTACAGTTTGGATTAAAAATGCTTTTGGAATTATTCTTCTGATTCCCGCTTTTTATTATGGATCCATTGCTTGGGCTCATATCAAAAATCCTTCTGCTAAAGTTACCTCTCAAAAAATTTGGACTGTTGATGACTCTAAAGGTTTTGAAAAAGCTTTAAAAGAAAACAAACTTATTTTCATGGATTTCTACGCAGATTGGTGTCTTCCGTGTCTTGAAATGGAAAAGAAGACTTTTTCAGATTCTGAAGTTCAGAAATTTCTAAGTGACAATTTTGTCCCTATTAAAATTAACTGCACGGAGGAAACGCCTCAATGCAACAAGCTGGTGGATCGCTACCAAGTCATTGGATGGCCCACCATGCTGATTTTAGATTCAAAAGGAAACATTAAACAAAAATACGTTGGTGAAAACTGGGGGCCTGATGAGTTTTTTGGAAAATGTTAGCAAAAATCTAAAAGCTCAATGAAATTAGTTTTTCAACTAGGCAATATTTCTAATAATTCCCATTGCAGAATCATGACGGCTTTTAATGAAATTGGAGCTTAGTTGTTGGGCTTCCTGTTTTTGAGAAGAAACTTCCTGTAAAAAAGTTTGAAGAAGACTTATTTCAGTAGCGATATTGGATGCTTGGAGGTTCATTCCACTGACTTTTTGAGCGTCTTGTCCACCATTGCCTAAATTAGACATTTGCTGGGAAATTACTTTTCGTTGTTCTTGTAAAGCTTCCACACGCCCCAATAGTCCAGCTGTAATGGCATTAGCTCGGCTTGTTTCAAGTCCTGAAATCAGTAAAACAGCCATATCTAAGTTTCCTGATTTCAAGGCTACCATGAGAATTGTTTCGAGTTTCTTAGCTTTCTCATCTTCTTTGCGAGCAAGTTCTTGAGAAGTATTGGCAATATTTTGATTGGTAGAAGCAAAAAGTGTGTCATTCCACATTTTCTGAATCTCTTCCTGAGAGAGAAGGTTGGGTTGATCTGTTGTTAGTGGAGGAGAGAGCTGAGGCGGCGGAAGATAAGAAGATTCAGACATTGGAAGGCATATGGTCCCGGAACGTACTTTTCCAATAAGCATGTCATTCCATTGTGTCAGGATGCAGGGATCATTGCTTTTGATAATAATAACATTTTGAGATGCTGCTGATTTGTCTTTGCTAACCTGCAAAATCAGTCTTGGTGTGTCTTTTGTGATGGCAGGAACAATGTTCTTCGTATTCATAATAATCTCCTATTTTTTTAGAATGTATTTTTTGTCTGCTGGGGAGTGATTCAAAAATGGCATAATAAAGGGAAAGCATTCGTAACGATCGTGTTGCCTGTACTGATTTGCCTTCAAGAAAGTCGCTTTGAATTTTTTTTCGGAAGTTTAACGAAAGTCCGTTTTGATCATTCTTCATGCACGGCTAGATTGCAGTGATCATGCCAAGAGAATTTGATGTGAAAATAAGGGTTTTTTCATTTGGAAGTTTTTTGAAGAGTTTGAAATAAGGATTCTCGAATCCAAAAATAATACTTGTCCCTTCAGTTCAGACGAGGTTACCTCAGAAAACTTCTAGGGAGGAATCGATGAAAACTTTGAAAGTAGGAGATAAGTCTCCGGATTTTACATTACCATCAGATTCGGGAAAAAATATTAAATTGAGTGACTTTGAAGGCAAGAAAGTCGTTTTGTATTTCTATCCAAAAGATGACACCCCAGGCTGTACAAAACAAGCTTGTGGTTTCAGAGATTTATCAGCTGATTTTAGTAAGAAAAAGACTGTTGTTTTAGGAATTAGTCGCGATGGGCTCGAAAGCCATCAAAAATTTCGTAAGAAGTATGATCTTAATTTTCCTCTATTGTCTGATGAAGATAAAAAAATTCATGTACTCTTTGGTGCTTGGGGAAAAAAGATGATGTATGGGAAAGAATCAATCGGTGTCATTCGTACGACAGCGATCATCGATGAGAGTGGTATTCTGGTTTCTTTGAAGCACGGAGTGAAAGCTGAACCTAATCCATCAAATACACTGACTTTAGTATCCTAACATATGAAAAAAATAAAAAATAAAGATCCTATAGAGCCTCTTATCTATGATGTTATCAAAAATATCGGAGAAGATCCTGATCGGGAAGGGTTATTGAAAACTCCTCATCGGGTAGCCACATCTCTTCGATTTTTAACCAGTGGTTATCAGCAAGATATTAAGGATCTTCTTAATGGGGCCATTTTTAATGAAGCCAATGATGAGATGGTGACTCTTAAAGATATTTCTCTGTACAGTCTTTGTGAGCATCATCTGCTGCCATTTTTTGGCCGGTGTCATATTGCTTATATTCCCAATAAAAAAATTATTGGCTTAAGCAAGCTGGCTCGCTTGGTTGATATGTTTTCCAGGCGTCTTCAAGTACAAGAGCGTTTGACAAAGCAAATTGCCGAAACACTTCAAACTACATTGAAACCTCTAGGTGTTGCTGTGGTGATCGAAGCTGAACATCTTTGCATGCAAATGAGAGGCGTCCAAAAGAGAGGCGCGACAATGGTTACTTCTGCAATGTTAGGTGGATTCAGAACTCATCAGGCGACTCGTGAAGAGTTTTTAAAAATCATTAAATCTTGTAGCTAACTTTTCCTCGCGTATCGAAATAAGACTGTATTCAACTGTATTCAGTATTTGTGTCGAAAAGCCGCAACTTCTTTGACCGACTTACGATGATAAATTAAGGGGATTTTATGAGTGTGAACTTAAATTTATCATTTTTCGGCTTCCAAATATTTTTGAGAGATCTCTTTCTGCTGTTAAGGCTTTTGTTCGTGATGTTGAGATTGAAGTGCGTTGTTTGTATGGTAATATTTCTGAAAGAGCTTTTCAGACAGCTCAAGATGTTTTTGTTAGAGAAGATAAACCATCAAGAGTTGTTACAAATTTTCAGGCGCTTCCAACTTTTGCAAATTATCGTACTGCAATGGATCGATTGCATTCTGAAAGTGTTCGAGCGGCAGAGGCAGTTCCTAGTTTAGATATTCCTAATCCATCGCCTGTTAGATTGTCATCTCCTACAATATCCCTCACTGAGGTGGAACCACCTATTGAGGATACTTGGAGGGATTTGGATAAAATTGTGTTAGATCATTCAGTCACCTCAACTACCAAGAGAATACCAACATTGGTAGAGTATGTATTATATGATCCCGAACCACTTCCTGATATAATATTTGATGGTACTGAGTGGGTCTTTAGTGACACTAGTGTCACTGATGATGCTATTGATAGTTCAGGTATTCGCACGATCTCTCCTGAGGTGAGAGATTGTCTATCTAATGTTGTACCTTTAGCATCTGGCCGAAGAAACGGCTAATCATCTACAGAATATTTTTGTAATTCTTTTTTCAGAAGACTTTCAATTTCTTGAGCTGTTTTCAAACAAAGGGCTTTATCAAGAAAATCCTGAGAGTTTTTATAGCTTAAACTTCTTAATAATTTTTTGACACGAGGGATCGAGGAAGCATTCATGGAAAGCTCAGTCAGACCCAATCCTAAGAGAAGTATCAGATAGAGTGGGTGTCCTGCCATTTCTCCACAGAGTGAAATATCAATATTTCGCGAAAGACCTGCAGAACAAATCATCTTAAGAAGTCTCAAAATGGCCGGATGAAGTGGTTCGTACAAATAGGAAACATCATCATTTTCACGATCTACAGCCAGTGTGTATTGGATAAGATCATTGGTGCCAATGCTGAAGAAATCAACTTCAGAAGCTAAATCTTCGGCAATCATAGCTGCTGAAGGTGTTTCGATCATAGCTCCTAAAAGAATATTTTCAGAATAGGGGATTTTATAAGATCTTAAATCCTCTTTGATTTCAGAAAGCATTTTTTTGACCAATCGTATTTCTTCAATATTAGTAACCATGGGAATAAGAATTCTAGTCATTCCGTAGGTGCTTGCTTGTAAAATTGCTTTTAGTTGAGTGTGGAGTAAATGATTTTCTCTCAGTGAAAATCGGATACCTCTTAATCCGAGAGCTGGATTTACTGACTCCAATATAACTAAGTCTTCCGGAATCTTATCTCCCCCTAAATCAAATGTTCGGATTGTGACTGGATGAGGAAAAGATTTCTTTAAAATATTTTTGTAAATTTTTGTCTGATCTTCTTCCGAAAATGATACATTTTTTGAGAGCAACAACATTTCAGTTCTAAATAATCCGATACCTTCTGCTCTATATTTTTTAATTAAACCTAGCTCCTCTGGAAGCTCCATATTGGCTGCAAGCTTGATTTGAAATCCATCTGTTGTGATGGAGGGGAGATGAGCTGTTTTTAAAAGAGCTTTTTCCTGAGAAAATAAATCTTTTTGTCTTTTTTGATAGTGTATTATTTGTTCACGCTGTGGGTTCAAAATTACTTCACCACTATTGCCATCAATAATAATCCACCCTTCATCTTCAACAAGACTCGTCATGTTGTCGATTCCAACTACGGCGGGAATTTCCAGAGATTTTGCAACAATCGCTGTATGAGATGTCGTGCCACCTAATTCCGTGACAAATCCAAGAACATCTCCCTTAAGCATTTGCATGGTATCAATAGGAGAGAGGTCATGAGCTACGACGATAGAACCTTTTTTATATTTAATTTGTTGAAAGACATGAGGTCCTAACAAATTTTTTAGAATGCGACTAGTGACATGCTTGATTTCCTCGTAACGATCTTTAAAATAATCCTCATTCATTTCGAATTTTTTTGGAAATTTTTCAAAAATCTCCTGAGTCGCAAGATCGAAAGCCCATTCAGCATTGATCTTTTGTTTTTTGATTCTTTCAGTTGTTCCCTGATTTAATACTTCATCACGAGCGATCATCTGATGAGATTCAACAATCTTGATTTGTTCATCAGCCTTGAAGCGGCAGAGTTTATCTTTGACTCTGACCAGATCGTCTTGAGTTTTTTTGAGGGCTAGTTTGAAACGTTTGAGTTCTCTGGCAATGGAGGGCTCGGGAAGCCAATATTTTGGAAACGAAAGATCTTCTGATTCAAAAAGATGAATCTTACCAATAGCAACTCCTGGCGATACAGGAAGCCCTTTTAGATAGCGTGGTTTTGAGGTCATCGTTCCCCAAATTTATTATTGATCAATTCTCCAAGTTCTTTGACGGCTTCTTCTGCATCAGGGCCTTCGGCTGTGATTTTAATTTCTGTCCCCTTTGGGGCGGCAAGCATCAATATTCCCATGATGCTCTTCCCGTTGACTTCGCGATCCTCTTTATGAACGAGTATGTTAGATTGATAATGGCTGGCAATTTTGACAAATTGTGCCGCTGGACGGGCATGAAGGCCTAGCTCATTGGATATGGTAAATGTTTTTTCAAGCGTTGGCAGAAACGCCTCCTTTGAGAATATCATAAGCTCTGCTGATATGTTTTTGCCCGTATTCTTGAATAAAACGAGCTGACTCTGAAAGTGTGTGTTTTGAATCAAGAGTATTCATTTTAAGCAACATAGGCAGATTGACTCCTGTGACAACTTCACAGACATTTTCCTGTAAAAAGAAAGACATATATTGGTGGGAGTCCCTCCAAACATGTCTGTCATGAGGAGAGTTCCTTGAGATGAAGCTACTTCTTGAAGAGCTGATTCAATTTTAGATCGTGTTTTTTCAGGAGATTCATCATGTTCTACAGCGACAGCTGTGAATGGATAGTCGGCTTTCATGATAGATCGCGCTACCCGAATAAGCTCTTTTCCAATGATTCCATGTGTAACCACAACAACACCTATCATATTTCTTTCTCCTATTTATCCACAGTTCTATGAATATCACGATGATACACTTTGACAAGAAATCCTTCCTGCTTAAGTGTTTTTGCTATTTTTTCGCTAATAGCCACAGAACGATGTCTGCCACCCGTACAGCCCACCCCAATCGTGGCATAGTATTTACCTTCAACAATGTAGAGCTTTAGAATCAACTTTAGAAAAGGGAAAAGTTTAGCTAAAAAAGTTTTAGTCGGTACCTGCTTTAAAACATAAGAAGAGACTTTGGGATTTTGTCCTGAGAAATTTTTTAACTGTGAAATAAAATGAGGGTTGGGCAAAAATCTGACATCAAATACAAGATCAGCGTCAGAGGGGATTCCAAATCGATAACCAAAAGAAATAATTGAGATAGTGATAGGATCTCTTTGTTTTTTCTTTTTTTCAATTACTTGTAAGGCCAATTTCTTTAATTGATGAACGTCGACCTTAGAGGAATCAATTAAATGATGAGAGATTCTTTTGATAGACCTTAAAAGTTCTCTTTCTTTTTGAATCCCAAGACTGACTCTTCCCATGGGTGATAAAGGATGACGACGTCTTGTTTCGGAAAAACGCCGAATCAACGTTTCATCTGAAGTATCTAGAAAAATAATTTGGTAACGAACTCCTCGTGATTTCAAAATTTCCAAATAACTTTCAAAATGTTTAATAAAATTCATCTCGCGAGCATCCATAGCGAGAGCTATCTTTTTATAGATATTTGATTTCCGTTCATGACTCAGAAGATCAAATAGTTTTGGGAGAAGAGGCGCTGGAAAATTATCGATGGCAAAATATCCGGAGTCTTCCAATGCATTTAATACAGTTGATTTCCCCGATCCTGACATTCCTGTTACAATGATAGCTTCCAGGGTTGTCTTCATGGTTGATCTTGTCCTGTTAAAAGTTTGTGGGCCAGACGTGCTTCAAATTCTCTTGCTGAATGATATCCTTTTAATTTTAAAAAGATGGTTTCGAGCAGCGACCTCTATGACTGAAGTGAGGCTGCGTCCAGGACGTACAGGAAGTCTGAGAAAGGGAAGTTTAACATTGAGAATAGGGTAGGTTTTTTCATCAATTCCAATACGCTCATATTCCTGTTTTGGATCCCAATCGACCATTTCGAGGACAAGTTGAATACGTTTTTGATCGCGAACTGAGGTGACTCCAAACAGGTCTTTAATATTGATAATCCCCAGACCTCTGATTTCCATGTGGTATTTTATGATGCTCGCACATTCTCCATACAGAGATTTATTGGGATCTTTAGTGATAATAACGACATCATCAGCCACTAAGCGATGACCTTTCATAATGAGCTCAAGGGCACATTCGCTTTTACCAATACCGCTTTTTCCAAGGAGAAGAATGCCAATACCGAAGACATCCAAACAAACACCGTGTGTCATGGTGTTTGTTTCAGATTTTTTTTTAGAATTTTTCGTCTTCCGTGACGATTTCTTTATAGATTTGGTCGCCATCTTTCGCTTCCATGAGTTTATTGCGAAAGTTAACATCTTTTAAAAGTCTTGAGAGTCGAGCGAGAGCTTTCAAGTGTAAACTAGCCGCATTTTCGGGTGCAATCAGAACAAAAAAGAGGTGAACCGGTTTTCCATCTTGAGAATCAAATTCCAAGCCTTTTACACTGCGAGCAAAGCCTGTTACAATATTCGAAAGGGATGATAATTTTCCGTGAGGAATGGCGACACTATTTCCAATACCAGTACTTCCCAAATTTTCTCTTTCCATCAAAATTGAAAATAATTGTTCAGAAGAAATATCTGGATGTGCTTGCTGAATCATTTGAGAAAGTTCACGAATAGCTTCCTGCTTATTCGTTGCTTGCAAGTCTTCTTTAACACTTTCTCTAGAGAGGATATCTTTAATTTTCATAACTCAAAAGTTGGGGCTACCTATAGGGAGCTTTGGTAAATTGCAAATACAATCCTATGAATCTAGGGACGGCTCTATATGTTTTAATCCTGTTTTGTGGTGATCTTTAATTTTCTCTTTATACTTCTTTAATTGAACTTCGATTTTATCCAGAGCCGAATCCACTGAAGAAAATAAATCGTGAGTGGTATCATGAGCGTTAAAGACGGCATGATTTTCTGAAAGAGATATTTCTGCTGTATGACGTGTCCCTTCGGTATTCAAAGTGACATGAGCCATAGTAGGTTTGATAAGGTATTTTGATAATTTTTGAATTCTTTCTAAAATATGCTGACGAACAGAATCGGATGGTTCGGAATGTCTAAATGTAACGTTAATTTCCATAACAGTCTCCTTTTTGTGCCTTATGTGAACACTTGTTTTCTTCGGGAAGCTGGTAAGATTCCCAGCATTTCACGATATTTTGCCACTGTTCTTCTGGCGATTTGGATATTCTCTTTTTGAAGTATATTTGTAATATCCTGATCAGAGTATGGTTTATGCTGATTTTCAGATGTGATCAGCTTCTTAATCTGTTCTTTGACAGCTTCAGATGTCATTCCATCAGCAGTTCCTGAAGGCACTTTTGAATTAAAAAAGAACTTTAGTTCAAATAAGCCGCGAGGGGTTTGAACATATTTGTTTGTTGTGACTCGTGAAATTGTGGATTCATGCATTCCGATATCATCAGCAACATCTCTTAAGACCATCGGTTTAAGGCCTGAAACTCCATTCTCTAAAAAATCTTTCTGAAACTTAACGATTGAGGATGTGACTTTATAGAGTGTCCGTTGTCTTTGATGAATACTTTTTATTAACCACATAGCTGAACGTAGCTTGTCCTGAATATATTCTTTGGCTTGTGATGGCATGTCTTTTTGAAAAAGAGCATTGCGATAAAAATTACTGACCTGCAATTTTGGCAAGCCATCATCATTAAGAATGATAATGTATTCCTTGCCAATTTTTTCCACAAACACATCAGGACTAATATACTGAGGACGTTCTGTTCCAAAAGGTCGTCCTGGTTTGGGTTCGAGAGTCGTGATGATATGTGCAAGCTCTTTCAAACGATCCATCGAAATTTTAAGATCTTTGGCAATATTCTGATAAGCTTTTCTTTCAAGATCTTCGAGATGATGATCGATAATCTGATGAAGCAAATCTCTTTCACCTCGTTCAAATGGTTTTGTTTGAGTTTTAAGACATTCTTTAAGGTTTCTTGAAGCAACTCCTGGGGATCAAACTCTTGTAGTAGCGCCAACATCTCTTCTACTTTTGAAAGTTCGACACTATGTTTTTGAGCTAATTCTTCTAAATTTACTTGAATGTAACCTTCGTCATTCACATTCCCAATCAAATCTTCAATAATAGGGATCTCATCTTCATAGAATTCGCCCATATGAAGTTGCCAAATGAGATGATCTTGAAGATTGGCGCCTTCAACGGAAACATTTTCATACATGGGTGGTTCGTCACTAAATTCAGCTGAGGCACTCTTTCCAGCTCCAGATTCTGGAGAGCTGTAATTCTCGATATAATTTTCCCAATCAAAGTTGGTTGGCTCTTTGAGCTCACCTTCTTTAGTGCCTACTTCTTCTAGTTTTTGATTTGGATCATTGGCTTCATGAGCTAAAGCCATAGGTTCTGTCACTGAAACTTCGTCATCTTTACTTTCTTCATCTTCAGGTTTTTCCTCCAGCATGGGGTTTTCCAAAAGTTCGCTTTGGACGACATTTTGAAGTTCCAGGCGCGTCAGCTGAAGAAGCTTAATCGCTTGTTGGAGTTGGGGAGTGATGACAAGTTGCTGTGATAGCTTGAGATTCTGTTTAATTTCGAGTGCCATGAGAGAAAATGATCTTAAGGCTCAGAAACACTTAAGTCAAGAATAGGGGCTAACATTCTTAAAAATTTGCCTGTTTCGACTTATTTTTATCAGTAGTCGCAATAGCTTCATTTCTGGATGTTTTTTGATTCCACTCTTGTCTCTTCGCAGCTTCACAGGCCGCCTGAATAAATTTTGTAAAAAGGGGATGGGGCTGAGTGGGTTTAGATTTAAATTCTGGATGAAACTGACATCCTAGAAACCAAGGATGCTTTTTTATCTCTACTATTTCAACTAAAGGCCCCTGCGGACATTTTCCGGAAATAACCAAACCTTTGGAGGAAAGCTTCTCGAGATAGGCATTATTAAACTCAAAGCGGTGACGATGGCGTTCGAAAATATTTCTTTCTCCATAAGCATCAAAAGCTAAGGTATTCTTTTCTAATTCACAAGGATAGGCACCCAATCTCATGCTGCCCCCTTTGAGAAGTACAGCTTTTTGATCGGCCATAAGGTCAACAACAGGATCTGGTGTTTCTGGATCAAATTCTGTTGAGTTGGCTTTTTTCAAGCCACAGGCGTTTCGAGCGAATTCAATAACAGCCAGCTGCATTCCAAGACATATTCCAAAGAAAGGGACTTTATTTTCTCGGGCATAGGTGATGGCTTTAATTTTTCCTTCAACACCTCGATTGCCAAAACCACCAGGAACCAAGATTGCATCATGAACTCCCAAAGCTTCTTTGATATCAGGCGCATTCTCGAGTTCTTCGGAATCAAAAAATTTTAATTTTACGGAAGCTTCATTGGCGATGCCTCCGTGTTTGAGAGCTTCATTGAGACTTTTATAAGCGTCAGTGAGCTCAACATATTTACCAACGACCGCAATCGTCACTTCTTGTTTGGGATTTTTTATTTTATGAGTGAGTGTCTCCCAAGGAGTGAGTTCTGGAGAACGTGTCCAAATGTTCAAAAGTTGAACAATCTTTTCATCTAATTGTTCTTCATGAAGTTTTTGAGGGACTTCGTAGATCGATTCAACATCGAGAGCTGTGACCACACAATCAGGCGGCACATTACAGAAGAGAGCAATCTTAGATTTTAATTCTTTAGCAATTTCACGATCGGATCGGCATACGAGAATATCGGGTTGAATACCAATCTCTCTTAATTTTCCAACGGAATGCTGCGTGGGTTTTGTCTTCAATTCTCCTGCTGCAGAAATAAAAGGGATCAAAGTCAGGTGTATATAAATGACATTCTCACGACCCACATCAAAGCGAAACTGACGAATGGCTTCCAGAAATGGAAGACTTTCGATATCTCCAACCGTCCCACCGATTTCTACAATCAAAAGGTCCAAACCTTGAGCGGCTTTAAGAATTCCAGCTTTAATTTCATCGGTAATGTGAGGAATGACTTGAACGGTTTTTCCTAAATAATCCCCGCGACGTTCTTTTTGAATAACCGATTCATAAATTTTACCCGTGGTAATATTGTTAAGACGGCTCATGCGGGCCGTGGTGAAGCGTTCGTAATGACCCAAATCAAGATCTGTCTCAGCGCCATCTTCAGTGACAAAAACTTCCCCATGCTGAAAAGGGCTCATCGTACCAGGGTCAACATTAATATAGGGATCCAATTTTAAGAATGAAATCTTAAGTCCACGACTTTCCAAAAGACTACCAACAGAAGCTGCAGCCAAGCCTTTTCCCAACGACGAAACAACACCACCTGTCACAAAGATAAACTTCGTTTTCATAAAACTCCTAAAGTCACTATTCAATTTTTCGGATGGAATATTTTCCTAACGCTGGAAAATTTTTATACAGAGGCTTTTTAAAAACGACAACGATTGTTTTTGTTTTTTGAAATTATTTTTTAAAAATTAAGAAATAGTTAAATTCCACTTTTCAGGATGAAGGAGGACCTCTTTAATGAAGGATAAGAATTCTTCAATATCTTGGGTGTGTTTGGTTACAACCTCAAAAAGTTTTTCAGGCTCGATATCTGAATAATAATGAACCAAAAGGTTTCTCATGCCGGCCATGGGCACTAAGGCTCTTGTCGCAAATTCTTTGGAAACAAAGCCGTGTTCACCCATTTTACGGGCAATCTCCTTGTATTCAACGGCCCGGGAATCCGGGACTCGAGATAATATATGGGAAGAGATGTTGAAGATGCCTTCCAAAGAAAGTCTTAAGTGATGTTGAGCCAAATCATAGGGGTCGCCTGTTGAAAACTGTTCAAAGGGAAGTGCTGCCAATGCTTTGAGTTTGAGGACATTTTTTTTTATACCATCTAAACGAGGAAGAATGGCTTCTCTTTCCAGTGGGAGAATTGTCATAGGGACTCCAGAATTGCTTTATCGAACTGATCGAGGATAGGACGATAGTCACAATACAAATTAGTGGTTCTCTCTTCAAAACGAAGGCGTTCCAAAACGTTGCTTTCGAAGAGAATTTTTCCATACCGGATGACATGAAATTTCAGCTCAAGACCTACGTCTCTAAGATATATAATATCGATGACATCATTTTTAAGGGTACGAGGTGAGATTGTACTGAGAATATCATAGAGATGTTCATAAAGATCATCCCCACGACGGTGTCTCTCATCTTTCATTAAAACCGCATAATCATAATCCGAAATTTCTGTTTCTGTTCCTAAAGCTCGTGAACCAAAGAGATAAAGGGCCTGGACGCCCAACTCTGTTAGAGTCTTTTTTTGTTCTTCTGATAATACTGTCTGATTCATAAAGGTTTATAATATAAGATACTTATTTTTTTTAAACAAGCCTTGAGAATTTTAAAGAAGCTGTATAGCACGCCTCGCCATGATTCCTCGTTATTCTCGCCCTGAAATGACTCGGATTTGGGCTCCGGAAAATAAATTTCAAATTTGGCTCGAAATCGAACTCCTGGCTTGTGAAGCTTGGGAGAGTTTAGGGCAAGTGCCTGCTGGAACTTCTGAAAATATTCGCAAAAAAGCTAAGTTTGATGTGGCTCGCATTGATGAGATTGAGGCGGTCGTCAAACATGATGTGATCGCTTTTTTGACCAATGTGGCTGAATCTGTAGGGCCTGAATCTCGATTTCTTCATTTAGGTCTCACGTCTTCAGATGTTTTGTACACCTGTCTGGCTGTTGAGTTGAAGCAAGCTGGCGAGATGATTGCTCAAAATATAGATGATCTTTTGGTGGTGCTGGAGAGACGCGCTTTAGAACATAAACTCACACCCATGATTGGTCGTAGTCATGGGATTCATGCAGAACCCATCACCTTTGGTTTGAAAGTAGCCTCTTGGTATGCCGAAATTCTTCGGCATAAGGTCCGTTTACAGGCAGCGCTTGAGGATATTTCTCATGGAATGGTGTCGGGAGCTGTTGGGACGATGGCTCATTTGGATCCAAAGGTGGAAGAGTATGTGTGTCAAAAATTGGGATTGAAGCCTGATCCTATTACGACTCAAGTCATCGCGCGAGATCGCCATGCGGCTTTTTTTAGTGCTTTAGGATTGTTAGCTTCTTCTGTTGAACGTATTGCCACTGAAATCCGTCATCTTCAAAGAACCGAAGTGAGAGAAGCTGAAGAGTTTTTCTCTAAAGGACAAAAAGGTTCTTCAGCCATGCCTCATAAAAGAAATCCGGTTTTGTCTGAAAATTTATGTGGTTTGGCTCGTTTGGTACGTTCGACTGTGATTCCAGCTATGGAAAACGTGGCTCTTTGGCATGAGCGAGATATTAGTCATTCATCTGTAGAACGAATTGCCGCTCCTGAAGCCACAATCCTCATGAATTTTATTCTCGTTCGATTGATAGGCCTCGTGGATAAGCTTTTGGTTTATCCTGAAAACATGAAAAAGAATCTCGAAGCTTGGGGTAAATTGATTTATTCCGAAGGAATCATGCTCAAGTTGATTGAGTCAGGTCTCACTCGTGAAGAGAGTTATGCACTTGTTCAGAGAAACGCCATGCAGAGCTGGGAGCATGGTCATGATTTTGAAGAAATGATTAAAAAAGATGCGGATATCACTGCTAGGATTTCAAACGATAAACTTACAGCTATTTTCGACCTTCAAAAAGTATTACGAAACGTCGATTATCTATTCAAAAGGACTTTTAAAAAATGAAAGCAAAAGTATTTGTCACACTCAAAAACGGTGTCTTTGATCCACAAGGAAAAGTGGTTCAACGATCATTAGCCACATTAGGATATGCTGAAGTTGAGCACGCTCGTATTGGGAAATATATTGAGCTGGACCTCAAGGAAACCAATCCCCAACAAGCAGAAGTTCGGGTCAAAGAAATGTGTCAGAAGCTTTTGGCTAATACGGTGATTGAGTCCTACAAAATTCAATTGGAGTCATGAAACAGAAATTTTTTCTTCTTATAATTCTGAGCATGGGCTTGCAAGCTTGCGTAAAGGCTAATTCTGCTTATGATTGGGATCCTTCTTGGAATAAGCCTCCAAGTGAAAAAGCTCAGTCTCCAAAAGAATCGGGAACAACCGATATGTACTATCAGCAGATGAAGGATGATAAAAAGAAGGAAAGTCAGGATCAGTATTTTGAAAAGTTTTATGAAAGGAATAAAACCCAGAAAGTGAAGAAAAAATGAAATTTGGAATCATTACCTTTCCAGGTTCCAACTGTGATTGGGACTGTTATCATGTCGTCACAAATGTTTTAAAACAAAAAGCTCAGTTTATTTGGCACAAGGAAGCGAAACTTCCCAAAGTAGATGTGGTCGTGATCCCAGGTGGATTTTCTTACGGGGATTATTTGAGGACAGGTGCTGTCGCACGATTTTCCCCTGTGATGCAGGAAGTAATTCGTTTTGCGGGGAGTGGTGGAAAAGTCATTGGAATTTGTAATGGCTTCCAAGTGCTCACAGAGTCAGGACTTTTGCCTGGTGTTTTGATGAGAAATACAGGCTTGAAGTTTGTCTGTGAAAATACACCTCTTCAAGTAGTCAATAATCACTCTCAGTTTTCCAAAAAATTTGATCTGAAGCAAAACGTGATGATTCTCATTGCTCACGGAGAAGGAAATTATTTTGCCGATAACGAAACGTTGAAACGTCTTGAAGGAGAAGGTCAGGTGGTTTTTCGTTATCTTAAAAATCCCAACGGATCTCTCAATGATATTGCGGGTATCATCAATGATCGTGGAAATATTTTAGGAATGATGCCTCATCCAGAGCGTTGTATGGAATCCATCTTGTCAAACGAAGCTCGTGAAGACGGGAAGAAAGTATTTGAGTCTCTTTTATGAATCCAGAAATTATCAAACAACATGGACTGACAGAAAAAGAATACCAGAATATTTTGGATATTATGGGGCGTGAACCCACGATGGTTGAGCTCGGTGTTTTTTCCGTCATGTGGAGTGAGCATTGCTCCTATAAAAGTTCTAAAATTTATCTCAAAGGTTTGCCAACTAAGGGCAAACAAGTCGTGTGTGGACCTGGTGAAAATGCCGGTGTTGTTGATATTGGTGATGGCCTTGTGGTCGTTTTCAAAATGGAAAGTCACAATCATCCTTCGATGATTGAGCCTTTCCAAGGTGCTGCGACAGGTGTGGGTGGAATTCTGCGCGATGTGTTCACGATGGGCGCTCGACCAATTGCTTTGTTAAATTCTCTGCGATTTGGTGCGGCGAATCACCCAAAAACAAATCATCTTATCAATGGTGTTGTCGCTGGAATTGCTGGTTATGGTAACTGCATGGGGATTCCTACCGTAGGCGGCGAAGTGTATTTTGAAGATTGTTATAATGGAAATATTCTAGTGAATGCGATGTGCGTTGGTGTGGCTCGGAAAGAAAAAATCTTTTATGCAAAGGCTGGCGGTATTGGAAATCCTGTGATCTATGTGGGTTCTAAAACAGGTCGCGATGGAATCCACGGCGCTACGATGGCTTCTGATGTTTTTGAAGAAGGTTCTGAAGAAAAACGTCCGACCGTTCAAGTGGGCGATCCTTTTACTGAAAAGTTGGTGTTGGAAGCTTGTCTTGAGCTGATGAATGGAAAAGATGTTGTGGGCATTCAAGACATGGGAGCTGCAGGTCTCACGTGTTCGTCATTGGAATTGGCTGGTAAGGGACATGTGGGGATTGAAATGGATCTTTCCAAAGTCCCACTGCGTGAAACGGCAATGACTCCTTATGAAATCATGCTTTCCGAATCTCAGGAACGTATGTTTTTCGTGGCCAAGAAGGGGACTGAGAAGAAGATTCTGAAACTTTTTGAAAAATGGGATTTGGATGCGGCTGTTGTCGGAAAAGTCATCAAGGGTCAGAATGTGTTTGTGTATCATGAAGGCCAATTGGTGGGCACACTCCCGACAATGCCGATTACCGAATGTGCACCGATGTATAAACGGCCTGTCAAAAAACCGGATTATTTAGAAAAATTGAATGATGTGAACGTAGGGGCGCAATTTATTGCGCCCGAAAATAAAGCAGGGCGTGATGAATCACGCCCCTACGGTAATATCCTGAAAAAATTATTATCCTCGCCGAATATCGCCAGTAAAAAATGGGTCTACCGTCAATACGACCACATGGTTGGGACCAATACCGCCGTGATTCCCGGCTCTGATGCTGCTGTGATGCGTCTTAAAGAGCCTCACACGGGTGGTCGTAAAACTAAAAAAGGTCTCGCTCTGACTTCTGATTGTAATAGTCGTTATTGTTATTTGGATCCTAAGCGTGGAGCGATGATTGCTGTGGCTGAAGCGGCTCGAAATATCGTCTGTTCCGGTGGAAAACCTTTAGCGACAACCGATTGCCTTAATTTTGGAAGTCCCGAAAATCCTGGTGTGATGTGGCAATTTCGTGAAGCGTTGAAAGGAATGGGGGAGGCTTGCAAGGCTCTCAACACGCCGATTGTTTCGGGAAATGTCAGCTTTTACAACGAATCTCCCGATGGAGCGATTTATCCGACGCCTACGATTGGTATGGTGGGTGTCTTGGATGATGTGTCAAAACATGTGACTCAATGGTTTAAAAATGTCGGTGATGTTGTTGTTTTGTTGGGTGATGATTTGAAGAAGGTGAAAGACGAGTTGGGTGGTTCGGAATATTTGAAGGTGATTCATCAAAAAGTCGCTGGAATGCCTCCCAAGATTGATCTTAAAAAAGAGAAAGTTTTGCAAAACACGTGTTTGGAAGCCATTAAGAAAGGCTTGATTCAGTCGGCTCATGATTGTTCTGAAGGTGGCTTGGCTGTCGCTTTGGCAGAATCCTGTTTTACAGGTCCAAAATCATTGGGTGTTGCCGTTGATGTAGGGGTAGGCCCCCGTGCCTACCCAGACAAGGGCGACCACGGAGGGTCGCCCCTACAGGCCATTTCCTTATTATTTTCCGAAACACAGTCTCGGATTCTAGTTTCTGTAAAAGAAAAAGACGTGGAAAAATTATTGAGACTTGCCAAACAAAAGAAATGTCCTAGTGTGATCTTAGGTCAAGTGATTGAAAATGACTTTGTGTTTTCCGATCTCATTTCCGTCCCTGTTGAACAATTAAAAGACTGTTGGGAAAATGGTCTTGAAAGGGCAATCAGCTAATGTGCGGTATCGTTGGTATCTATAATCATCCAGAAGCTTCAAACTTAGCCTATCTTGGTTTGTATGCACTCCAGCATCGTGGTCAAGAGAGCGCTGGGATTGTTTCTTCGGATGGTAAGCTTCTTCATTCACATCGTGATATGGGGCATGTTGCTGATATATTCAGTGAAACTGTCCTGCAAAAACTTCCTGGAAAATCAGCTATTGGTCATGTCCGTTATTCAACAGCTGGTGGGAGTATTTTGAAAAACTGTCAGCCTTTTGCCGTGGATTATTCACGTGGGGGCTTGGCGATTGCTCACAATGGCAATCTGGTGAATGCCGACCGACTTCGGGGAGAGCTCGAAGCTCATGGAGCCATTTTTCAATCCACGATGGACACAGAAGTGATTGTGCATCTGGTGGCTCAATCATCCAAAAACCAATTGGTCGATCGTATTGTCGATGCTTTGAAACAAGTGAAGGGATCCTATTCACTTTTATTTTTAACGGAAACACGCATTATTGCCGCTCGTGATCCTTTTGGGTGGCGTCCTTTGGTTTTGGGAAAAAAAGAAAACTCATGGGTGATTGCCAGTGAAACGTGTGCTTTAGATCTTATTGAAGCTGAGTATGTACGCGATATTGAGCCTGGAGAAGTCGTCGTTATTGATCCCAATGGGATAAAAAGTTTAAGGCCTTTTGAAAATCCTCATAAGAAGGCCATGTGTATCTTTGAATATATCTATTTTGCACGTCCTGACAGCAATATTTTTGGCCGCAATGTGTATGAAATGCGCAAAGGTTTTGGAAAGCAATTGGCCAAGGAACATCCTATTGACGCCGATGTTGTGATTGCGGTTCCTGATAGTGGGGTACCAGCAGCTTTAGGGTATGCTGAAGAATCCAAAATTCCTTTTGAGTTTGGTTTGATTCGAAATCACTATGTGGGGCGTACTTTTATTGAACCTAAGCAATCGATTCGCCACTTTGGTGTAAAAATTAAACTCAATCCTGTTCAAGAAGTTTTAAAAGGAAAACGAGTCGTTGTTATCGATGACTCGATTGTTCGTGGAACGACGTCTAAAAAAATTGTGAAAATGTTGAGAGATGCGGGTGCAAAAGAAGTGCATATGCGTATTTCATCTCCGCCAACGGTAGCCCCTTGTTATTATGGAATTGATACCCCCAGTGAAGATGAACTGATTGCCTCTCAAAAAAGTGTGAAAGAAACGGCTGAATATCTAGGGGCTGATTCTTTGGGTTACCTTTCAACAAAAGGTCTCTATTGGTTTGAAAAAAATCCAGGCGAATGGTTTTGCGATGCTTGTTTCACCAAAAACTACCCAGAACCGATATTATCCCCAAAAACACGCAATTCTTGCTAGTCATTCAACGCAAAAACATTTAATAATCACCTTCTTTCAAAAGAGGTGACTATGGCGTTTAGCGATTTCTTCCAATTTTATTGTCCGACAAAGCTTGTTTTTCAGCCCGGAATTTCGAAAGATTTTTCAGCGGAGTTGGCTCATTTTTCTCTGACTAAAGTACAAGTAATTACGGATGCGATGTTGGTTAAAGTCGGTCTTGTGGCGCCGATTGTGGAAGGTTTGAAAAATGCCGGCATCGAGGTTGTCTCTATTTTTGATCGTGTACCTCCCAATTCAGAACTCAAAATTATTCAAGAATGTGCCGATGAAGCCATTCAAAAAGAAGTGGATGGGATTATCGCCATTGGTGGTGGGAGTGTCATTGATACAGCCAAGTGCGTGGATATTTTACTCACGTATGGTGGGGATTTGGTGAATGATTATTCCGGTGCTGAAACGTTGTCAGGCCCTTTGAAGCCTCTGATCGCTATTCCGACCACATCGGGCACAGGTAGTGAAGTGACTCATGCGGCTGTGATCTTGGATGCTTCCACACATACAAAACTTTCTTTTGTGGATCGTAACTTAGCACCCCATATGGCGATTCTTGATCCTGAGCTGACTTTTGGGCTGCCGGCCAAGTTGACAGCAGCCACGGCTATGGATGCTCTCACGCACGCGATCGAATCCATGACGAGTATTCAGACCAATCCCATTTCTACAGCTTTGGCGATGCAGGTCATTCCATTGATTCGTCAAAATATTTTAAAAGCGGTACTGAATGGTCAAGATCTCGAAGCGCGCAGTGCTTTGATGACAGCGGCTACTTTGGCGGGGATTGCCTTTGATCATTCCATGGTCGGTGTTGTGCATGGAATGTCTCATGCGGCTGGTGGTTTGGCTGGTATCCATCATGGATTGGCCAATAGTATTTTTCTGCCTTGGGGCATGGACTATAATTTTGAAAAGTGTGTGGAGACGTACGCAAAAGTCGCAACTCTTTTGGGCATTAAGCGAGAAGGCTTGTCAGAGACGGATTTGGCGCGGCAGGGGATTGAGTCGATCAAAAAACTGCGTGCTGAATTAAAACAAGCGTGTGGTATGGCCGAAAATCTTTCAGAAGCTGGTGTGTCACAGGATCTTTTGGAGGCCATTACCGAAGGCGCTGTTAATGATGGAACAAGTTTTTATAATCCAAGAGAAGTGGTGAAGGAAGATCTTCTTCCTTTTGTTCAAAAAGCATTTAAATAAGGAGAGACCATGGCTGTTTTTGAATCATCGGAAAGACTTCAGGAAGTGCTGGGTGGTTTTTTTCAATTTCTTCTGACTCAAGAAGAAATGGCAAAAAAACTTTTAGCTTCTAAAATGGTTATTAAATTTAATTATACGGATCCTGCTCTTTCTATCACGATTGATATGACAGGTTCTGAGGGAATCATTACCTTCAACGATACAAAAAAAGCAGAAGTAGAAATGAGCATGAAAGCCGATGTGGCTCATCGTTTTTGGATGGGGAATGTCAATTTGGTGATTGCACTGGCACGACGCGAGATGGTGGCGAAAGGTCCGATTCCAAAAATTTTAAAACTGTTACCGATTATCAAACCCGCTTATGTATTGTACCCTCAATACATGAAAGAAAAGAATTTAAATATTGGTTAAAATAAATGGGGAGATTTATGAAAAAAACATATTTTTTATTTTCACTGATTGGATTTTTAGGTGTTTTATTTTTAACTAGTTGTGGAGGAGCGGATCTTGATCCAGGACGTTTAGCTCATGCAGATGAACCAGGAGTCGATGCTGGTGGTCTTATTGTTCCTGAAATTAAGAATGATGCCATTACGGCTGGAAGTACTTCTGGAAAAAAACCTGTCATCGCTGTAGATGCTTATTTTGCTTCCAATGGGTCTACAATCACGGTGCCTACAGGTTTTACTGTAGCTCAATGTAAATTCACCGCTTCAGTAGCTAATGTGGATGCCAATTCAATTTCAACTCGAGTAACGATTAGTAATACGGGAGTTGTTACCTGTCTTAAAACTGTTCAAGAGCGGGAAGAAATTCCTCCTACTACAGTAGGTTGTGTGGCGTCTTACACAATTATTTGTATTAAAGAAGTTGATCAATAAAGATGCACTCAGACATTCTCTTAGAAACTGATGATGTAGCTATTTCCGATTTTCAGTCTCATGACTCGACGATTCGGCAAATCCATAAAGGCATTCATGATCTTGAAAAATTAGGCCAAATGCCTTTTTTGGAAGTGAGTCATCAACATGAGCATATTCAAGACATCCTCACTCTTGTTGAACAAAAGAAGCAGGATTTTGATACTTTGTTGGTTTTGGGAATTGGTGGGTCTGCTTTGGGAACACGGTTTTTAATTGAGTCTTTGGCTTATAAAAATCTTTCCCGATTTGTGCTTTGTGACCATGTGGATCCTGATAGTTGGCATCTTCTTCAAGAAACTCTCGATTTTAAAAAAACTTTAATTGTTGTGGTGAGTAAGTCGGGCAGAACCATCGAAACCTTGGCTGCCTTTGTGTATTTTCAAAATATTCTTAAGCAACGTGTTGCTGATTACCAAAAACATTTTTTGATAATTACCGATCCGCGTGAAGGAATTTTGAGAAAGTTAGCTCAGGAAGAAGGTTTTGCAAGTTTAGAAGTTCCTTCAGGTGTTGGGGGCCGTTATTCAGTTTTAACATCGGTGGGACTTTTTCCTGCAGCTTTTTTAAATGTGGATATTCAAACCCTTCTTTTGGGTGGCAAGAGAATGATTGAGCGTTGTCAGCATGCTGATCCTTGGACAAATCTAGCTCTCTTGAGTGCGTTGATCCATTGGGAACATGCAAAAAAAGGTCGCAAGATGCGTGCGATGTTTCCCTATGGAGAGCGTCTTAAAAGTTTTGCTCCTTGGTTTGCTCAATTGTGGGCTGAGAGTTTGGGTAAAAAATATTCTCTCAAAGGAGATGTCATTCACACAGGAACGACAGCTTTGTGTAATCTGGGACCTGCAGATCAGCATTCCCAGCTGCAGCTTTATTTAGAAGGGCCTGATGACAAGGTCGTGACTTTTATTGGAGTGGAAAACCCTCAGTGCCGTATTCATCTGCCCGAAACCCCTTTAGTGACTAATGGTATTCCTTTAAGAAATCTCTCAATCAGCGCTTTACAATCTGCTGAACGACAGGCGACTGAACAGGCTCTGAGCGATGTCGGCCGCCCACATCAAACAATCCTTCTGCGCCATGTGGATCCGTATACAGTGGGTCAGTTGATTTTGATGGCAGAATTGGAAACCGTCTACTCAGGTGCTCTCTATGACATCAATCCTTTCGACCAGCCAGCCGTTGAGTTGATTAAGAAAAATATTCCGAATTTTATTTGAGGTATGGTGAGCTTGTCGAACCATTAACCAAACCAGACAGAACGTCTGAGTTTTAATTCTTCCACAATCATGTCCTGAATTTTTTCTCGGACCATTTCAGAGAGGCGATTGACCAAGAGTTGGTCATTGGCATGCTCAGGACCGTATTGAGGTGAAAAGTGGATAGGCTCTCCAAACACGATTGTCCATTTGGAAGGAAGGGGACTAGACCCAAAGGTCCTAGCAAAGGAAAGGTCGGTGTGATCGGAATGTAGGGAACTCCTAAAGGTCGAGCAAGCAATGTTGAACGATGCAAAAGAGGATGAATTTCTTCAGCGCCAATCACAGCTGTGGGGATGACGGGTGATTTGGTTCTTAAAGCCAGCTTGATAAATCCACCGCGACCAAAGCGTTGCAATCGATATCTGTTTTTATAAGCTTTACCAATTCCCTTAACACCTTCGGGAAAAACGGTGACGAGATGATTTTTTGACAAAAGACGTTCGCAGTTTTCAGGACAGGCGCGCACCCCCCCAATCCGATACATAAAGGTCCCCATAAAAGGGAAATGGTAGACAAAATCTTCCACCAAAAATCGGACATCTTTACGAGAAGGATGATCGTTGACAATCCCTTCGGCAATCATCGCTCCATCATAGGGAAAAGTGCCTGAGTGGTTAGGTACAATCAGACCAGCACCTTCATTAGGGATATTGTGTAAGCCTTTTACAGAGACGCGCCAATAATCATAATAAAGAAAATCAAAGAGAGGTTTGATACGTTCTTTAAAATGAGGATCCATTCCAAATTCATCAAATTCATCGGTCAATCCACGATTACCAAACCATAAATCTTTTAAAGCCGTTTTGATTTCGTTGGTCGAAATCAGTTTGCGCAAAGACTTGAGACTTTTGACAATGAATTTTTGTGAATGATCAAAAAGCGAAGGCTCTGATCCTGTCATGCTGACTTCTTTTGAAATATGATGAATGCGATCTTCCAGTCGCGCGACCATTGAAGACAGTTGGGAAGAAAGCTGGTGAGAGAGATCTTGTGAAATTTTTTCTGACGTTTTTTTTGAAATCAGATCTTGAAAAGAATCAGCCTGAGACTTTTTGGAGTCTTTGAGATTAGGTTTTAAATAATGAACATTGTCGGCTTCTTTTTCCATAAATTTTAAAAATGTTAACGATTAACCACCAAACGCAAATCATCCAAGTGGGCTTGTTTTAATCTCTGTGCCCCGATAAATGACAACAAGGTTTCTTTTGTTGAATATTTAGGCTGAAATCCCATGATCTTTTTTGCTTTTTCACCATCCGCAACGCATAGATATTTTAGAAAATCCAAACGAGAACCCGGTGCATTAATAATATCAAGAGCCCAGAGCAAATTGACCACAGGGTACAGAAGAGGGCCGGGGAGAGGCACGGATAATTTCCCAGACAAATGAAGCACTCTCGAAAGCGGGAGCACTCCATCGCCCACGAGATTAAAAGTACCAGGGAAATCTTTTTCAATAGCCAGCTTAAAAGCGCGTGTCACATCATCTTCATGAATACATTGAAAGAGGGGATCGTAACCTAAAACCGTGACGATCACGATTCGTTGTAAAAAATCTGTTTTGTAATGATTCACATTGGGCCCTAAAATCGTACAGGGCCTTAATAATGTGACAACCGTCTCAGGATGTTTTTTGGCAAAAGAAATAACCTGATTATCAGCATCCACACGATCTCTTAAAAACTTACTTTTAAAGCCTCCCCTCAACGCATGCTTTTCTGATAAGAAATTGGGATTGGTGGGATAAGCGCCGTAGAGTTCTGTGGTTGAAACCGAGATGAGTTTCCTGATTTTTTTCGCGGCACAAGCATCCAGTACATACATGGTGCCGACAGAAACCAATTCATGAGCCCACGTCAGATCGCGAGGAGGTGAAACTGGAAATGCTGCATGGATCACTGTATCGACATTTTCTTTCTCAAAAATTTCCAAAAGCTTGGCGTCAGCCAATGTTTCTGTGAGATCAAATCGATAAAATTTTGTTTTTTTCGTTTCAAAGGGCGGTTTGCGGTAATCAATCGCAATAATTTTTGAATAACGAGGATCTTCTTCGAGAGCTTTGAGAAGCTGACTACCCACAAAGCCAGCAGTTCCCGTCAACGCAATAGCAGGTGCCGGTGGCGATGACTTTGCTGTCTGAGAAGATTTCTTTTTGGGCATAAGGAATGGTTGAAGTAGAGGAAGAAAAAAGAAAAAGCAAGAAAGTGAGCCAATCCTCACAACTTTTTCTCACCTCCTGTCGACAAAGCTTTATGCTGCCACGAGTCACACAAGGACCTTTTATTTTCCATGCTCCCAGCTTGGGGCCTGGGGATGGTTTGGGCGATGGAGCATTATCGCCGACGGGCCTATCGACTGGCTTGCCATCATTGGAAGCTAATGTCCCTACAGGTTCTGCCATTTTTGCTCCGGTACGAGGGGCCGATCCTTTGCCTCGGGTGGGTTTTATTCAGGATATAAGAGATCTCAAGCCGGCCTTTTCACTTTTGGAAAAATTGGGTGGACCTTGGAAAAACATGCTGGAGGCTAGTGATAGGTTGCGTGATGAAAGGGTGGCTCGAGGTGACGTCGGCAGTGGAGGAGAAGCTTTTAGAATCACGGTCGTCCCTGGAGGGACTTTTTGTCGGCGAGGGGAATTTCAAGATCGCCGTCGTGAGCTGGCGGATGAACTTAATCTTGATCCAGGGCAGTCGGTTTTTGGGCTGGTTCATGAGCTCACACATGCTTTGCCCTTGGAGGTCCTGTTTCCCGAATTAGCCCAATTACCTTACCGTGATCTGAGCGATCTTGGTCATACGCCCTCACTGGAGGAAGCGTATTACTACATTCTCCAAAGCCTGTATCAGGACGAAGCGATTTCCTGTTTGGCTGAAATTTTATTGTATCGGGATTTGGTGAAGGCGGACTATGATGTCACCTCTCTAGAGACCCTGAAAAATCTGGAAGAAATCAAGCGCGGCCTCAAAATCTATGAAAAAGAGGGGATTGTGGGTTATCTGCGTAGTGAAATCTACATTGGCCGCAATCATCGCTCTTCTTACAGTCACCATCGCGCGATGGCCTTGGCCGCGATGGCAGCTTGTGACCCCAAAATTTTAAACGACCCCTCCGCCCTGACGCTTTTGGAGGAGCATGGTGTTTCTGTACAGGGTGATCGCAGCAAGCTCTCAAAAGCGATTCATCAAATCGCGAGTGCTTTTGAAAACCTCACACCCGGATCTATCAACGAAGCCATGACAGCCGTGGGTGAGGCCATGACTTCAGGCCTGGATGTGAGTCTTGATTATGCTCGTGTGATGGCGATTGTGAGTGAAGCTTTCGCTTTGAGGACTGGGACACAAAGAAAAGCCTCGGATTCGTTTCTGGGGCGGCGAGAGGAAGTGCATCATCAAGTCCAGATGGCGAGTGCTGTGGTTGCAGCGAGGAAGGGTGAGGTGTTGGGTAAGGAACCGGTCTTAACAGTTTTTGCAGATCTTCTTCATGGTAATTTGGGAACTAAAAAGGGTTTTTATTGGGATGATGGATTTGATATTACTGGTATTGATGATAACCCAATTCTTTCCAATAAAGCTGGTGTATACCGTTTCAAAGGCTCAAAAGACTTTATTTTAAGTATTCAATTTTTGTGTATTCATTGGGATGACTGTGAGGATTTAAGAAATAAAAACGTATTGGATGATAGCTTTAAAGATGAAAATAGATTTTTTGATTTTAGATACTACTTTCAGTTGAAAGACATCCTTAATGGGAAAAAAGTTAAAATACAGAGAAGAGATTTTGAAGATAGTCAAATTGATGATCAAAGAGTTGTGGCGCTTCAATGCCCATTAGATTATTACCCCGATTCATTTCGCAGATTATCAGCATTACAAAGAGACGCCTTCGTCGTTTCTCCAATGACTGCACTGGAAGAAAATGCCCACCTGGGGCTTGAGATGCTCAAGCGTGGTTTAGTGCCCTATAGTTGTGATTACTTGAATCCAAGCGCGTGGGGAATGCATGCGACTTTTGTTGCATCTCCGGCCAACCAATGGATTTGTCATCGCCTGGCCTTGGATTGGATCGTGCAGGCTGAAAAGCACGGAGATACAGAGTATGCAGAGGCTATCAGAGGTGCACTCAAAGATCTTTTTACAGGAAGCTTGGGATCTCAATTTCCTGAAGTGTGCTTGCAAGTCGAGAGAGAACGAGAAACTTTTGAATGGCTCTTGCCGCTCCATCGCTCCCAATCGGCAGAGGATCGAAGTGAATTTTTAGACGCGTGTCTTCGTGAATATGAGCAGATGATTGATTTGGGACGCGCGACTCATCTGGCAGGGACGGTCGCTATCGAGATACGTGAGTGGACACATGACGCCCGTCTACGACCTCAAGTCGTTCGTCTTTTGGAGCTCTGTATCCGTCTTACCGCTACTTACGACATTCATACCGAAAGTTTTCGTCGCAGCTTTGGCACATTGTTTGAGGTCATCGATCAGGCAGACTGGACTCATCATGAAAAGGAAAAGCTTCTGCTAGCCTTGATGCAAGCAGGTCTTGAGAGAGAACACTTTGCTCCAGCGGGAGGAGCTTCTATGGCGCGATCTCTACGTGCCTTTGAGTGGGCAGAAAATCATCTTTTGTCCAATGCCATGCTCGCTCGCGTGGGTCACTACTCGCAAGTGGAAGCGTTTCTTCTGGAAAAGTACAGCCGGTTTTGAGAGAGCTGGGTGCGACTCCCTTGCCGGAAGAGTATGAAGAACGTGTGAAGAGGATTGCGGGTCGTATCGAGCGACATCTTTTAAAATTTCATCCTGAAATTTTTAACCCTGATAATGTGGACAAACTAGCTCGCGTCAGTCGCAACCCTCAGTATCAAGTGGCTTTAGCCGATGTATTTCCTGCACGACACGTGGATGTGGATCCGAGTCTTCCTGTCGATCAGTGGAATCCAGTCCGTGTGCGACGTGGCTTAGACGATAGGCCTGCGGCGTGGGAGCTAATCAAGGCTACTCTGGAAGGGTTGCTGGATCAGCCTGTGGATACCACGCAGAGTGAAGCTGTTTTTGATGTGTATGAAGCCTTCTCTCTTCGTGAGATCGATCAGGATGCCAAGCTCAGCCAGCATGGGGACGAAATCAAAAACATCTGGAAGATGGCTCAGGAGCGAAAAAAAGAAATGTCGACGGAAAAAGTCAAAACAGCTCTCACTCTCTATGGGTCTGCTGTGCGCATCTTAAGCCGTGCTGAGAAAAAAATAGTGGAAGAGACTTTGCAAGTTCCAGCCATCGCCTGGGCGTTTGAGAGAGTCGAACCTTTATTGGTAGCAGGAAGTGATTTTGATGAGGGGAGTGTCAGGCTTTGGAAATCTGTTCTAGCAGCTCCCACACGAGCCGACGCCGTTCGTAAACGCGAACTTTTTGTGACCGTTTTAGCTGACGAGAGATTTCCCTTGGTCGTGAGACGGCAAGCGGCTTTAGGACTGGCCCGTGGAAGTCGTCGAGGTCCTGTCTTAGAGCACTTGATCGAAGGTTATGTCTCAGCAAAGAATGAAAATACCGAGAAAGATTTTTATACGCTTTTGATCGAATACTGGCAGCGAGTCGGTGAGCTGCCTCCTGACGATCATGCCTTGCTCTTTTTGCAGGAGGAAGGTTTAAAAAATCCATCAAGTTTTTGGCAGCAATTTGATCGGGCCCTGTCATCCGGATCTGCAAATTCATTAACAACTTTTGATCTTGAATTACGCGCTATTAACCACGGAAGTCTTTCGCTTCGATTTATCGACGAGATAGAGCGGTGGTCGGCTCGCCCTATGGCCAAACAACAAGGGATTACTTTTTTAGCTGAATTTGAAGCCTTATTTCCGACAGCAGAAGCGAAGCACGGAGCTAAAGCTATCGTCGCGCCGATGATTGCTGCCATAAGAGATCATCATCTGACGCGTACGGAACACCTCGATTTATTAAAACTAAAACTTCCCGAAGTCTTTATGACATTGCCTGCAGAGCTTCGTTACGCGGCGGGTCGATATTTTCATCATCTACCCGAAGATCGCCGTGATAGAGGACGCTGAAGTATTGGTCAAAGTGCTGACACCTTCCAAAAAGAATCTCATTTTAAGGACGATTTCTATTTTAGAAAAAGTGGCTCAGGATTGTCGTGGAGCTCAAACAAGACTTTCAGGCCTGGGAGAATTGGCAGATCTCATCGATGATTTTAGAGAACAGCTTACATTCTGAAAAAGCAAGAGCCACTTTCGGCAGTGATCTTTTTAAGATGTTTGAAGAAAGATACTTTCACGCTGATCCGATTCCTGCCAATGCTCTTTACGATCCTGAATCAGAGCATCTCACGTGGATTGATTGGGGTGTTACATTTCTTATATCCGAACAAGATAAGGATGATTTCTTAGCTTTCAACGGCGATTTTTCTCATCACAGCCCTGAAGAAGTGGCTCGTCAATTTTTGAGAGCGGTCAAAAAAGACTCGTGTACGGACGAACGCAGACAGGAATTTATAGACGATTTAAGAGTCAGTCCTATTCCACCACTCGACTCGAATGGGGGCGGCCTCACACGATTGAAACATCTCTTGAAAATAGCCAATCGTCACGGCATTCGTTTGCGCCAACCCATTCGCAATACACTCACCTGGTTTTTTCGAGGAATGAATGTGATACAGGGTTTACGTGTTGAGGAATCATAAATTCGTGACAAACACCTTGACGAAACTCCCTAAATTTTAAAAGAGTGCGCGCTCTCATGAAAAAGACTGCTTCCAAAAGAGATCTTCTGACTCTTTTTGATCTCACCCCAAATGAATTGTTAAAGATTTTGTCGCGCGCGGCTTATTATAAAAAGCAGCGTAAACAAAAGAAGCTATCCGCTTATCTCAAAGGAAAAAATGTTGCTTTGGTTTTTGAAAAGCCGTCAACGCGTACGAAGGTTTCTTTTGATGTGGCCGTCAATGAGTTGGGTGGGCATTCGGTTTCGCTTCAGTCAGATTCAAGTCAATTGGGAAGAGGGGAAACTTACGAGGATACGGCTAAAGTTCTTTCCCGATATGTTCAAGGCATTGTGATCCGTACTTTTGGACAAGAAGGTTTAGAAGAATTAGCACAAGCTTCTTCGATTCCTGTGATCAATGCTCTTTCAGATTTTTGTCATCCTTGTCAGGTCTTGGCTGATTTGCTCACGATTCAAGAACATAAAGACAAAAAGCTGCAAACAACTGTGTCTTATATCGGTGATGGTAACAATATGACCAACACATGGATCATGGCGGCATTGATGTTAGGGTTTCCTCTTAAAGTAGCGACTCCTCAAGGCTATGAAGCTCAGGTAGATGAGATTAAGAAGTATGCGGCGAAATTTCCCGCTTATCAGAAAAATTGGAAGAATATTACACTGAGTCATGATCCTGAAGATGGGGTTAAAGATGTCAGTGTCGTCAATACAGATACGTGGTTTTCAATGGGGCAAGAAGTGTCGGATGAAAAGCGAAAACTCTTTGAACCCTTTCAACTCAATGCGTCTCTCATGAAGAAGGCGAAGAAAGATGCGATTGTGCTTCATTGTTTGCCAGCTCATCGCGGTGAAGAAGTGACCGATGACGTACTCGATGGCCCACAATCCCGAATTTGGGATGAAGCTGAAAATCGTTTACATGTACAAAAAGCCGTTTTGGAATTTTTAGTGAGAAAGTAAAATAGGACCTATATGACCAAGAAGACTTATAAGACCCATAAAAAAATGAAAGTGGTACTCGCCTATTCTGGAGGTCTTGATACCTCTATCATGGTGCGTTGGTTGATTGAAAAGTATGATTGTGAAGTGATCGGATTTTGCGCTGATCTTGGGCAAGGTTTGGGAAAAGCTGAAGATCTCGGTGCGATCAAGGCCAAGGCTCTCAAGACAGGTGCTTCCAAGTGTTATGTTGCTGACCTCAAAGAAGAGTTTGTTCGTGACTATGTATTCCCGATGCTTCGCGGCAATGCCATCTATGAGGGGACGTATCTTTTAGGGACTTCTATTGCACGACCCTTGATTGCCAAAAAACAAATTGAAATTGCTCAAAAAGAAAAAGCTCAAGCTGTGGCTCATGGAGCGACTGGAAAAGGAAATGATCAAGTTCGTTTCGAGCTGACTTATTACGCGCATCAGCCGGATATTAAAGTCATTGCCCCTTGGAAGACTTGGGAATTTAAATCACGTACGGATTTGATTCAGTATGCCGATCTTCATAAGATTCCCGTGCCGGCATCCAAATCAAAACCTTACAGCTCGGATGTGAATCTTTTTCATATTAGCTATGAAGGGGGTATTTTGGAAGATCCTTGGGCAGAACCTCCTGAGGAAATTTTTCAAATTACCAAAAGCCCTGAGAATGCTCCGAACAAGCCCCGCTATTTGGAAATCACTTATGAAAAAGGAAATCCTGTCGCGTTGGATGGGAAGAAATTGTCTCCCGCGAAGCTTTTGGATCAACTCAATCATATCGCAGGAGATCACGGCGTCGGGCGCGAAGACATTGTGGAAAATCGCTATGTGGGTATGAAGTCTCGTGGTGTGTATGAAACTCCCGGTGGGACCGTACTACAAAAAGCTCACCGAGCTCTCGAAACAATCACGATGGATCGTGAAGTCATGCACTTGAGAGATAGTTTGATTCCGCGTTATGCCGAGATGATTTATTATGGTTACTGGTTTGCTCCTGAGCGTGAGATGCTTCAAACCATGATTGATCACAGTCAGGAGTTTGTTACGGGCGTGGTCCGAGTTAAACTTTATAAGGGGAACTGCCACATCGTCGGTCGTAAATCTTCTTATTCTCTTTTCAGTGAAGCCTACGCGACATTTGAAACCGATACAGTCTACAACCAACAAGACGCTGAAGGTTTCATTCGTCTCAATGCTTTGAGATTAAAGCTAAGAAAACTGACTCAAAAATAAAACTATAAACATACATGAAAAAAATACTTCTCGTTGTATTCATTGGAATATCAGCTCTTTGTGCCTTTGCAGCCACACGACCCGATGATTTTCGGATCACACGAAGCATCAATATTGCCGCTCCCGCGGATGTGGTTTTTTCCCATATCAATGACTTGCATGCCTGGCAGGCTTGGTCACCGTGGGCGAAGAAAGACCCGAAGGCTCAAGTGTCTTATGCAGGCCCTGAAACAGGGGTGGACTCTTCATTTCATTGGGCAGGAAACAGCGATGTGGGAGAGGGGACGATGACGATTATCGAAAGTCGTCCTGGCCAATTAGTTCGGTTTCAATTGGATTTTCTCAAACCTTTCAAAGCCACCAACAATTCTGAATTTGTCTTAAACGCCACTCAGGATGGAACGACTGTTTCTTGGAGTATGTATGGCAAAAATAACTTCATCAGCAAAGTCATTGGCATCTTCATGGATTGCAAAAAAATGGTGGCTCCTGATTTCGAACAAGGTCTTCTGAATCTTAAGTCTGTTGCTGAAGGTAAAAAGTCTTAAGTTTATAATTACGATTTTAAAATTTTATTTTTTAGCTGGCTCATCCAAAATATCCAGAAGGCGACGTGCACAATAGAGCCGATTCCGTTTGGCGTCGCTTGTTTGCTTAAGAATACCCGCGTTTTCAAGTTTATCGATAGCACGTTGAGCGGTTGGAAATCCGATCTTATGTTTTTTGGCAGCACCGCCAACGGTCATGAAAGGATTTTCTAAGCAAGCATCAATTAAGAGCAGACAAGTCTTGTCGGACTTAGCCGTGAAGGATTTTTTCCATTGGGCAACAGTGTCTTGCAGACGTTTGATCCTTCCCAGGGCATCTTCTGCTTGTCGTGCCACGCCATTTAAAAAATATTCTATCCAACCCTGCCAATCTCCTTTGTCCGTTACAGCCTGAAGGCGTGCATAATATTCATCTCGTGTCGCTTCAAAGAAAGCACTGAGATAAAGAAGTGGGGAGGGCAAAATGCCACGATCCACGAGGTATAGGATGATGAAGAGCCGACCGACACGTCCATTCCCATCCAGAAACGGATGAATCGCCTCAAACTGCGAATGGATCAAACCTATAGTGACAAGAGGTGGTAAGGTGGATTCATGAAAGAATTTTTCCATGGCCCCTAAGCAATCCATCAACAAATTTGGAGGAGGGGGGATGTAAGTTGCATTTTGGAGTGTGCATCCACCGACACCGATCCAATTTTGTGATTTTCTAAAATGGCCGGGAGTAGCCATATCGTCGCGAACGCCTTTCATCAGACGCTCATGAATCTCGCAGATCAAACGTAATGAAATAGGTAACGTCTTTAGCCGCTTTATCCCGTACTCCAGGGCCTTTACATAATTTTCGACTTCTTTGAGATCGGAACGATTTTGTCCTGTTTCGGAACCTGCCTCTTCTGCAAACAATTCCGATAGCGACGTTTGTGTACCTTCAATGCGACTGGACAGCACAGCTTCACGACGCACAAAAGGACGGATTAATAAATGAGGATTGGGTAAAGAGGTGCCAATGGTGGACAATTGACCAATTAATCGGTCTGCATCTGAAACATGCCTCACAAGTCTTTCATGCCATTCAATAGGAGGAGGCAGTGGATTGGGAAGATAGGCCACATACCCTTCTGAGCATTTGATCTTTTTCCGTGAATTCTTGGTGGATTGAGTTTGTTTTTCATACGTTAATAAAGATTTTTATTATTAACGTTTTTATATAATATCATTAATAATAAGGCAAGATATTAACGTTTTTATATCATAAACTTAGGGTCTCTTTAATCTTGTTCTCTTTCATGATTTTCAATTTAGATTGTTGTGTGGAGTCTCTTCGAGAAGAGACTCTTTAGAGGTATTTTACGAAAGATAATTTTTCATTGAACAAATAATTTTATTTATCGTAAGACGCCACCTTCTTTTAATAACGAGAGGATAAAATCTATGCAAAAGTATCGTTTGTTCGCCCCAGGTCCTGTGCCTGTCCCTGAAGAAGTTTCTTTGCAAATGGCTCGACCAATTATTCATCATCGTACCAAGGCTTTTGAAGCCGTCGTCGCTCAAGTCAAAGAAGACTTGAAATGGCTTTATCAGACTCAAAAAGATGTGATCACTCTCGCTTCTTCTGGAACGGGAGCCATGGAATCTGCGATTACCAATACACTCAATGCGGGTGACAAAGTCATCGTTGTCGATGGTGGTAAGTTTGGTGAGCGTTGGTGGAAAATTGCTCAAGCATATGGACTTGAAGTCGACATTTTGAAAGTTGAATGGGGTAATCCAGTCGATCCTAAAGAAGTGGAAAAGAAATTAGCTCAAGGTGGCTACAAGGCTGTATTGGTGCAAGCATCTGAAAGTTCAACCGGCACGTATCATCCTATTGAAGAACTCGCAAAGCTCACACGCAATCGTGAAGATTGTCTTTTGATTGTTGATGCTATCTCAGCATTGGGTGCTGTGAATCTTCCTTTTGATGCTTGGGGGATTGATATCATGGTGGCGGGCTCTCAAAAAGCTTTGGCTCTGCCTCCAGGACTCGCTTTTATCGCACTTTCTGACAAGGCTTGGAAGATGGCAGAAAGCTGCAAGACTAAGAAATTTTATTTTGATTTGAAGCGTGAAAAGAAAAATCTGGAGCAGAATACAACCGCTTTTACACCAGCGATTACATTGGTGATAGGGTTGGCTGAATCTTTGAAGTCGATGAAAAAAGAAGGTTTGGAAAATCTTTTTGCTCGTCATGCACGTTTGGCAAAAGCCACTCAAGAAGCGATGAAAGCTTTGGGATTGAAGTTGTACTCTAAGTCGCCTGTCAATTCTTTGACAGCTGCTTGTGTTCCTGAAGGAATCGATGGTGGCAAGGTCACCAAGCTCATGGAGTCCAAATTTAATATGACCATCGCCGGTGGTCAGGATGCCGCGAAAGGTAAGATTTTTAGAATTGCTCACCTGGGATATTTTGATGATTTGGATATCGTGACTGTGGTGGCGGCCATTGAAGGGACTTTAGCGGAGTTAGGTTATAAATTTGAAATGGGTCAAGGTGTTGGCGCTGCGATGAAAGTGTTGTGGGGAAAATAAAAAAGGAAAAACTATGGCAAAGGTATTAGTCAGTGACAAATTATCAGAACAAGGTTTGGGAATTCTCAAAGCTTCTCAAAATCTAGAAGTCGATGTGAAAACAGGTCTTCCAGCTGAAGAAATCAAAAAAATTATCAGTGGATACGATGCTTGGATTGTTCGGAGTGCGACGAAATGTACACCTGAGCTGATTGCCGCAGCCGATAATCTCAAAATTATCGCACGCGCTGGAATTGGCGTGGACAATGTCGATCTTCCAGCAGCGACCAAGAAGGGTGTTGTTGTGATGAACACACCTTCAGGAAATGCGGTGACTACGGCTGAGCATGCGATTGCCATGATGTTTGCGATTGCTCGAAAAATTCCACAGGCCTCTGCAAACGTCAAAAGCGGCAAGTGGGAAAAAAATAAATTCATGGGAACTGAGCTCTGTAATAAATTTTTAGGAGTCGTGGGTGTTGGCAATATTGGAAAAATCGTCGCCAATCGTGCCTTGGGTCTTAAGATGAGAGTTTTGGGTTTTGATCCATTCCTTTCTAAAGAAGCAGCAGAAAAATTAGGAATTGAATTAGTAGAGCTCGATGAACTTTTTAAACGAGCTGATTTTATCACCACTCATGTGCCTTTAAGTGACAAGACCAAAGGTCTTATCAATAAAGCCACTTTTGAAAAAATGAAGAAGGGTGTTCATATTATCAATTGTGCTCGTGGTGGCATTGTGAACGAAGCTGATCTTGTGTGGGCTTTGGAACAAGGAATTGTCAAGGGTGCTGCTCTGGACGTGTTTGAACAAGAGCCTCCTCCAGCGGATCATCCACTGTTGAAATCAGATCAGGTGATTTATACACCTCATTTGGGAGCTGCGACGGATGAAGCTCAAGAAAATGTGGCGTTGGAAGTAGCTGAGCTTGTTGTCGACTATTTTTCTAATGGCACTATTAAAAACTCAGTAAACTTCCCATCTGTTACTGGGGAGATGGCTAAAACATTGCGTCCTTATATTACGCTTGCTGAAAAGCTGGGCTCTCTTCAAGGGCAGCTTATTGAAAAACTCCCAACGGAAATTTTGATCGAATACCGTGGAGATATTTCGGAATACAATACAGCTCCTGTGACTCAAGCCTTGCTGAAAGGCTTGTTGGGTTCGATGATTAAATCAGAATCCGTCAATTATGTGAACGCTAGTATGGTAGCTAAAGAGAAGGGGATTCGTGTTGTTGATTCCAAAGTGAAAGAAGCCAACGATTTTGCAACGCTCATTACTGTAACTGTTAAAATAGGTATGGAAGAGCGTGTTGTGTCGGGTTCTATTTTTGGAAAAACAAATCCTCGTATTGTGCAGATTGGAAGTTTTTATTTGGAAGCACTTCCTGAAGGAACAATTTTGGTTATTCACAATTATGACAAGCCTGGTGTTGTTGGCCATATCGGAACCTTCTTGGGAGAAAAGAAAATCAATATTTCTCGTATGCAATTAGGTTTGGAAAAAAACAAAGACGAGGCCATTGCTCTCTATAATGTTGAGGGTGATGTCAGTGAATCTATTGTGAAAGAAATCGAAAAACTTCCAAATATTATTTCTGTGAAAAAGGTGACTCTCTAATGCCAAATATTGTCATTGTTGGAACCCAGTGGGGTGACGAAGGTAAGGGGAAAATTGTCGATGTCTTTACGGAACACGTTAAAGTTGTGGTTCGTTTTCAAGGCGGAAACAATGCAGGTCACACCTTGGTGGTGGATGGAAAGAAAACTGTTCTTCATCTCATCCCGTCTGGTGCTCTGACTTCCGGAGTGACATGTATTATTGGAAATGGTGTGGTCATTGATCCTGAAATCCTTCTTGAGGAAATTGCAGCTCTTCAAGCTAAAGGATATCTGATTCCTAAAAAAAATCGTAAGGGGGAGATCTCATCTCCATTGTTGATTAGTGATAAAGCTCACGTGATTCTTCCTTATCATAAGAGAATTGATTTTCTGCGTGAGCAAAAAGCTGGGCGGGATAAGATCGGTACCACAGGCCGTGGTATTGGGCCGACGTACGAAGACAAGATGGCGCGTATGGGTATTCGTATGGGTGAGTTGGTTGATCCTGAACTTTTGAAAAAACGCCTTGAAGTAATTATTCCTGAAAAAAATTATTTTTTAAAAACAGTTCTCGGTGCTGAGCCTTTTAGCTTTGAAGAAGTTTATGATGTGTATTCTGAGCTTGGAAAAAAACTGGCTCCTTATGTTCAAAACACATCAATTTTTCTAAGCGAAGCCATTAAGAAAAAACAGAATATTTTATTTGAGGGAGCTCAGGGCACATCGCTGGATGTGGATCACGGCACCTATCCATTTGTAACGTCTTCTAATACGGTAGCTGGCAATGCTTGTTCGGGTAGTGGTGTCGGGCCGACAGCTATCAATGGTGTTTTGGGAATAGCCAAAGCTTATACCACACGTGTTGGCAGTGGTCCTTTTCCTACAGAACTCTTTGATGAAACTGGTGAGCAGTTGAGAAAAATTGGTAGTGAATTCGGAGCTACCACAGGAAGGCCTCGTCGTTGTGGATGGATAGACACGGTGGTTTTACGACATGCTGCACGAGTGAATGGGTTGACAGGGGTGATTGTGACGAAGCTGGATGTTCTCTCAGGTTTTAAAGAACTCAAGATTTGTGATGGTTATCGTTATCAGGGAAAAGTTTTGAAAGAGTTTCCTGGTTCGATTGATGTTTTAAATGCCTGTGAGCCTATTTATACGACGGTCAAAGGCTGGAAAGAAGATATTTCGGGAATTAAGAAATTTAATAAACTTCCTGCAAATGCCCGCAAATATCTCCAAAAAATCGAAAAACTCACAGGGGTTAAAATCATGATGATTTCTGTAGGCCCCGACCGTGAGCAACAATTTCTACTAAAAAACCCATTTCGAGCTTGACGTATGAGCTTATAAGTCTCTAAAAACGCACACCTTTTGAAAAAAGGTATAGGGCCCTTAGCTCAGTTGGCTAGAGTACTTCCTTGACATGGAAGGGGTCACAGGTTCAAGTCCAGTAGGGCCCATATAAAGTGAGTGAGGATGTGAGCATCGGATTCATTCCGTGCAAAACACCACAGCGAACGATCGAATAATGAACCTCAGATGAGGGGCTTGGGGAGAGAGCGGTATCTCTCCCCATTATCAATATGGCATGTAGACCTGGACATGAAAACGACCCGATAGAAAAAATGCGCCATTCTTGCGCGCACGTTCTTGCGTCTGCTGTTCAGGAAATTTTCCCAGGTACTCGAGTGACGATTGGGCCCGTTATTGATGACGGGTTTTTCTATGATTTTGCCACAGACAAACCTTTTACACCTGAAGATTTAGAAAAATTGAATCCAAGATGGGAGAGATTGTTAAGAAGAATCTCCCGATTGAAAAGAAAGAAATGACTCGCGATCAGGCCATTCAACTTTTTCAGCAAAAAGGTGAAAAGTTTAAAGTCGAAATTATTCAAGACATTCCTGCTTCTGAAGCAATTACGTGTTTTCAACATGGGGAATGGTTGGATTTATGTAAAGGTCCTCACGTTGAGCGTACAGGCGAGATTAAGGCTTTTAAACTCCTTTCGTCTGCTTCTGCTTATTGGAGAGGGGATGAGAAGCGTGATCGTTTGCAGCGTATTTATGGGACTGCTTTTACGTCTCAAAAAGATTTAGAAGAGTTTTTGGAGCGCAGAAAGCAAGCTGAAGCTCGTGATCATCGCAAGCTTGGAAAAGAACTCGATCTCTTTAGCACTATGGAAGAATTGGGTCCTGGGCTTATTCTCTGGCATCCAAAAGGTGCACGTATCCGTAAGAGTATTGAGGATTTTTGGAGAGAGTCTCATGTTAAGGGTGGGTATGAAATTGTCTACACGCCTCATATAGCAAATCGTGATCTTTGGAAGACTTCAGGCCATTTAGATTTTTATCAAGACTCCATGTATTCACCAATGGATTTGGATGGGCAAGATTATCAGTTGAAGCCCATGAATTGTCCCTTTCATATTCAGATTTTCAAAACACAATTGAGAAGCTATCGCGATTTTCCTCTGCGTTGGGCTGAGTTGGGAACTGTTTATCGGTATGAACGCTCAGGAGTTTTACATGGTCTCTTGCGTGTGCGTGGTTTCACTCAAGATGACGCTCATATTTTCTGTCGTGATGATCAGTTGGAAAGTGAAGTGGCACAAGTGCTGGATTTTACATTTAGCATGATGAAGACTTTTGGTTTTAGTGATTTTGAAGTTTATCTTTCCACACGTCCTGAAAAATTCGTGGGGACAGATGCTAATTGGGAGCATGCCACATCAGCTTTGAAGCAAGCTCTTGAGTCCAGAAAAATTAAGTATGAAATTGATCCCGGAGAAGGTGTTTTTTACGGGCCAAAAATTGATGTCAAAATTCGTGATGTGATCGGCCGTGCTTGGCAGTGTTCGACGATTCAGGTGGATTTTAATCTGCCAAATCGCTTTGAGCTTGAATATGTATCTGACGACGGTACTCGTAAACAGCCTATCATGGTTCATCGGGCTCTTTTAGGCTCATTGGAAAGATTCTTTGGAGTTTTAGTGGAGCATTATGCAGGATTATTTCCAACATGGTTAGCCCCTGTGCAAGCTCGTATTATCAGTATTTCTGAAAAAGTTGTTCCTTATGTGGAAACTATTTTAGAAAAACTTAAAGCTCAGGGTGTTCGCGCAGAAGCCGATGTTAGTAATGAAAAGCTGGGCTCTAAAATACGTAGTGCTGAATTACAAAAAGTCCCCTATATGATTATTTGTGGCCAAAAAGAAGCAGATCAGGGTAAGGTAAGCGTTCGTAGTAAGAAAAAAGGAGATCTGGGTGTGATGGTTGTTGAAGACTTTATCAGTCTTATCACCTCAGAAATTACTAACAAAAACTAACGGAGGATGTTTGGCTTTCTATAAAGATCGAGAACGTGAGAGAGAAGTTAGAGTTAATAATCGTATCAAAGTCCCACAAGTGAGATTGATCGATGATAAGGGTGAACAAAAGGGAGTGGTTTCTACTTTTGATGCTCTTCGGATGGCCAGAGAGGTCGGTCTGGATTTAGTTGAAATATCACCAAACTCCAATCCTCCGGTTTGTAAGATTCTCGATTACGGTAAATATAAATACGATATTAAGAAAAAAGCTCATGAAGCCAAGCGAAAGCAGACGGTTATTAAAGTTAAAGAAGTGAAGATGAGGCCGGCGACTGATGATCATGATATTGAGTTTAAAGTAAATCATATCAAACGGTTTTTGGAAGAGGGTGACAAAGTAAAAGTCACTGTAGTTTTTAAAGGTCGTGAAATGGTTTATCAGGAAAGAGGAAAAGCAGTTCTTGAAAGAGTTTTAAATGAAGTTAAAGACAAGGCCAAAATAGAGCAGACGCCCAATATGGAAGGTAAGTCCATGTTTATGCTGCTTGGTCCTGTATAATAGTCGTTATAAGGAGATTTCGTATGCCAAAATTAAAAACCAATAAAGCGGCAAAAAAACGCTTTAAAGTCTTAAAGTCTGGTAAAATTAAAAGAAAAAAGGCTTTCTTGAGACATATCTTGACTTCCAAGCCAAAAGGTCGCAAACGCAGCCTTCGCCAAGGAACGTATGTGCATGATTCAGATAGTTTCGCAGTGAAGCAATTGTTGCCATACAGTTAAATAATTTTTTAAGGAGTGATTTATGCCTCGCGCTAAAGGTGGTTTTAAAACCCGTCAACGTCGTAATCGTGTTTTGAAGAGTGCTAAAAGTTATGTAGGTGGACGTTCTCGCCTCATTCGTACAGCAACAGAAGCTGTTAAACGCGCTATGCGTTATGCCACAAGGCATCGTAAGCTCCGTAAACGTGATTTTAGAAAGTTGTGGATTGCTCGTATAGGAGCTGCAGCCAAAGAACATGGGATGTCTTACGCTGTTTTGATTGGAAAATTGACAAAGGCTAATGTTGCTTTGAATAGAAAAATGCTTTCTGAAATTGCTATTCAGAATCCTCAAGCGTTTTCTAAAGTCATCGAAACCGTTAAGTAGTTAATTAAAAGGGTACTTTCCATGTCGACAGGTGTTGAGAATCTTGCTCAACTCGAATCTCGTTTTTTTGATGAAATTCAATCTGTCACGTCTGAAGATTTACTGAATCGTCTCAAATCACAGTATTTGGGGAAACAAGGTTTTATTTCTGAAATTCTCAGAAATTTAGGCCAAATGCCACCTGAAGAACGTCCTAAGATGGGGGCCGGTGCGAATCTTCTTAAAAAGAAAATTGAAGAAGAATGTCGTACAGCTCTCGAAAAAATTCAAAATCTTAAAAAAGAAAAGAAAATTCGTGAAGAAAGTGTCGATACGTCATTGCCTGGGCGTGGTCTGGCTGAAGGTGGATTGCATCCTTTGACTCAAACACTGCAAGAGGTTCAGAAGATTTTTAAAGAGATTGGTTTTTCTATTTTTGAAGGTCCTGAAATAGAAACTGAATATTACAATTTTGAAGCTTTGAATATTGCTGAAGATCACCCAGCAAGAGACATGCAGGATACATTTTATATTAACGTAGTGGCCCACCGTGGCCACCCGGAATCTGATACCAAGCAGGGCAGGCACAGTGACCTGCCCCTACTACGCACCCACACATCTCCTGTTCAAGCCCATGTGATGAAAAACCACAAACCTCCGATTCGTATGATAGCGCCAGGTGCTGTCTATCGACGTGATTTTGATGTTTCTCATACACCGATGTTTCATCAAGTGGAAGGATTGGTGGTTGATCAAGATATTCAATTTTCCGATTTAAAAGGAACTTTGATTTATTTTCTCCAAAGTTTTTTTGGTGAAAATCTTAAAGTAAGATTTCGATCAAGCTATTTTCCTTTTACAGAACCTTCCGCTGAAGCTGATATTCAGTGTGTGATTTGTCAGGGGAAAGGTCACAAAAATGACGTGCCTTGCCGACTTTGTAAAACCACAGGCTGGCTTGAAGTGATGGGTTGTGGAATGGTTCATCCAGGTGTGTTTGAAAAAGCAGGATATGATTCAAAAAAAATAACCGGTTTTGCTTTTGGTTTAGGTATAGAACGTCTCACCATGTTGAAAAGAGGCATTCCCGATATTCGTCTCTTCTATCAAAATGATTTACGATTTTTAAATCCGTTATGAAATTACCTCTAACTTGGCTTAAAGAATTTATAAACTATTCGATCTCTGACGAGGCTTTGGCCAAACGTCTCACGGATGTAGGCTTGGAAGTGGAAGAAGTATTAAAAGACTCAAAAGGTAAGACGATTTTAGGTTTAAATATTACACCTAATCGTGGAGATGCTCTTTCTGTTTTAGGATTAGCCCGTGAAGTTTCGGCAATATTAGAAAAACCCATTCAACAATCAAAAACTAAAGCTGTGAAACTTGTACGTAAAACATTCACTGCTCAACCAGGTAATTTTAAAAATGAAAAAGTTTTTGTAAATCTTAAACTTTCCCATCCCAAACAATGCCCTCGCTATATGATGGCGGTGTTTAAGAATGTAAAAGTTGAAGCCAGTCCTGAATGGCTCCAGCATCGTTTGGAACAAGTTGGTATTCGTTCTATTAATAATATTGTCGATATTACCAACTATATCTTGATGGCTTATGGTCAGCCGCTTCATGCTTTTGATCGTCAAAAAATTAGCAACTCACAAATTATTATCCGTACGGCAAAAGCAGGGGAAAAGATTTTGACGTTGGATGCCAAAGAGCATGAGTTGATCTCATCCGATCTTGTGATTGCTGATTTGGAAAAACCTTTGGCCCTTGCAGGAATCATGGGTGGTTTGGATTCAGAAATTACATCAAATACTAGCGAGATTGCTTTGGAATGCGCCTGGTTTGATCCTTCTACCATTCGAAAAACAGCACGACGTTTGGGGATTCAAACAGATTCGTCTTATCGTTTTGAACGCAGTGTGGACTTTAATATTCAAAATGCTTTTTTTGAAGCTATCCGTCTGATTCAGGAAGTTGCTCAAGCTGACTTGGTGGGCGAGGTGAGTGAGCTTTATCCAAAACCTTTTGTTCAGAAGAAAATCAAATTTTCCCCCACTCGTTTAGAAAGAGTTATTGGTGGTACTTGGAAACATTCCGAATTTAAGAAAATTTTTTCGAATTTAGGTTTTATCGTCAAAGAATCCAAAAAAGATTTGTGGGATGTCACAGTTCCTTCTTGGAGAGCTGATGTTTCTCGAGAAGAGGATTTGTTTGAGGAGATTGTACGTTCAGCAGGTCTTGATCGTATTCCTGCAACCTTTCCCAAAATGACAGCGCCTCCTATGTCAGGAAATGTTCATGAACTTTTATCTCAAGAAGAAAAAGTAAAAGAGCTTCTGATAAGTTTGGAGTTTCACGAAGCCATTCATTTTAGTTTTATTTCTCCAGAAGAAGTGTTGTTGATAGACTCTACATTGGAGGATCAACTGATCCATGTGACCAATCCTTTAGGTCATGAGTTTTCGATCATGCGTCCGACATTGCTTCCATCTCTTTTAAAAACCCTTCAATATCATCATCGACACAAAATCACTCGAGCTCGTTTTTTTGAATTACGAAACCGTTTTATTAAAACTCAAGATGGAATGATTGAGCGAAAAGCTCTTTCTGCAGTTTTATCTGGAGTGAGAGCTCAGGCTGACTGTCGTGAGCAAAATGCCGGTACGGATTTTTTTGAAGTGAAGGGGATTATTTCTAAAATTGTAAAATTGGCTCAGAGACATATTCAGTTCATCACACCTAAAGAGAAGATTGTTTTTCTGCATCCTGGAAAACAGATTCAAATTGCCTACCAGCATGAAGATCAGACTATTGAGGATTTGGGTGTTTTGGGGGAACTTCATCCTGAAATTGCCCTCAAGATGGATTTTAAACACCCAGTTTATCTTTTTGAACTTGATTGGACAGGCTTGATGGATCTCCCGAAAGAAAACCGATCTTTTGTTCCTTACTCCGACCAACCAGTTGTTTTGAGAGATTTAGCCCTTTTGATGGAATCTGACCGAACAGCTGGGGATCTCATGCCTTTGTTACAAAAACAGGACCCTTCTATACGGAAAATAAAGATTTTTGACGTTTATGAAGGAGAAAAGCTTCCCATTGGTAAGAAAAGTGTGGCATACTCTCTGGAATTAGGTTTGGAGAATAGGACCATGACTGAGGAAGAAATTAATCAAGTGATGCAGAAGGTTATGAATTACTTGAGAAATTCATTAGGAATTGAGATCCGTTAACACTTAAAGCTTTACTGGAGGAAATATGACAAAAGCGGAAATTGTTGAGAATGTATATACCAAGATTGGATTTTCAAAAAAGGAATCGAGCGACATTGTAGAGCTGATTTTTGATTGTCTTAAAAAAACTCTGGAAAAAGGCGAAAAAATTAAAATTTCTGGTTTTGGCAATTTTGTTGTTCGTGAAAAAAGACCGCGTATGGGTCGTAATCCTCAAACGGGTCAATCTATCGAAATTACAGCTCGTCGTGTTCTGACATTCAGACCAAGCCAAGTATTAAAAGCTGCCATTAACAACGAAACTCTTCCTGAAGGTTTTAAGGAAGAAGAATAGAAATTCTTTTTCATGATTTTAGACAAGCTTTACTACAAGATTGGTGAAGTGGCTCAAATTGCAGATTTGGAGCCTTATGTTCTTCGTTATTGGGAATCTGAATTTAAAGAAATAACCCCCATCAAATCAAAATCTAATCAAAGGCTTTATCGAAAAAAAGACATTGATACTGTCATGTTGATTAAAAAGCTTTTGTATTCTGAAGGATTTACCATTGATGGTGCTAGAAAAAGAATTCGTGAATTAAGAGCAGAGACCGATCATGAAAAATCGGAAGATCATCCTTTGATCCATGAAGATCCTGAACATCAAATGTCACTAGGTTTTTCTGGTGATGAAGATATCCAAAAGACAACAGAAACAAATCATTCCAAGGTTGATGTAAAATTCTTCAAAAATATCAAAAAGGAACTTGAAGAGGTTTTACAGATGTTGCAGAGGTAGCCCTCTTTAAAAATACAAACAATGTAGTTCGGGACGTGGCGCAGCCTGGTAGCGCACTTGCTTGGGGTGCAAGGGGTCGCGAGTTCAAATCTCGCCGTCCCGACTTTATAATCATGAAAAATCCTCTTATTCTTGTTTCAAATGATGATGGATTTCGCTCTGAAGGAATTCAGGCTTTGACTAAAGCCATGCAAGGGCTGGGGCAGGTCATTGTTGTGGCTCCAGACAGCGAACAGAGTGCCGCTAGTCATGCATTGACGCTACACCGTCCATTGAGAGTTTATAAGCACAGTGATTCTATTTATTCTGTCGATGGGACGCCTACCGATTGTGTTACTTTAGCCATCCACGAAATTCTCAAAAAGAAACCTGACTTTGTTGTGTCGGGAATTAATCGTGGAGCCAATCTTGGTGATGATGTGCACTATTCAGGAACAGTCTCAGCTGCGGTGGAAGGGGCTTTATCTAAAATTCCTTCTGTAGCTTTTTCGTTAGTTTCTTGGGGACAAGAAAAGCCTATTTTTAATTCTGCGGCTCATTATGCGAAAAAAATAATGAAGAAAGTTATTCAGGAAGGTTTGCCGCGTGGTGTGACTCTCAATGTGAATATTCCCAATCTTCCTCTCAAACAAATCAAGGGCATCTCTTTTGCGAAGTTGGGAAAGAGAAACTATGAAGAAGTTATTTTTGAAAAAATCGATCCCAGAGGGCGCAAGTATTTTTGGATTGGTGGTGATGATCGTACTTTTGATGATATCCCAACTTCTGATGGAAATATGATTCAAAAAAAGATGGTTTCCATCACACCCTTACAAACAGATATGACTCATTATCTTCAATTGGAAGAAATGAAGGGCTGGAAGTTTTAATGGTGGATTTCCATATTGCCAGAAAAAAAATGGTCAATGAACAGCTTTTGGCTCGTGGAATTTCAGATCCACATGTCATTGAAGTGATGAGCCGTACTCCACGACACGAGTTTGTGGATTCCGGAATGACTAATCAAGCGTATCAAGATCATCCACTGAATATCGGCCTTAAACAAACTATATCCCAACCTCATATTGTTGCTTTTATGACTCAAGCTCTCGAATTAACAGGCCAGGAAAAGGTTTTGGAGATTGGTACAGGGTCTGGTTATCAAACTGCGATTCTTTCACAACTGACAAAAAAAGTTTATTCCATCGAACGTCTGACATCTCTTTCAAACAAAGCTCGACGGACTTTTTATCGCTTAGGCCTTCTCAATATTACGTTAAGAATTGGTGATGGGACTTTAGGTTGGCCTGAAGAATCTCCCTATGATGCTATTATTGTGACTGCAGCATCCCCACACGTGCCAGAAGCCTATTTAAATCAATTGGCCGAAGGGGGACGTCTTGTGATTCCCGTAGGTTCTGAAGAGGTTCAAACCCTTATCCGCATCAGAAAAAAATCCGGTAGACTTGAACAGGAAAAGCTGACCGAATGCCGCTTCGTTAAATTGGTAGGTCAATATGGCTGGCAGGAAATATGAAAAAAATTTTATTTTTGTTATTAGTCACTCTTACTTTCAATGCGTGCACCCATATCTATACACGAAAAGGAATGTATTATCGTGTCAGTGAAGGCGATACGCTCGCTAAAATTTCTTCAAAATATAAAGTTAGTGCTCAGGAAATTGCTGAAGAAAATAATATTGAAAGCTCACAACAGCTCAAGCCTGGACGATCGATTTATATTCCAGGAATGACTCCTCGAGGTTTGGCCAGTCTGATTGAGAAATCTAAAAAAACTTCTAAATCTCAGTCTAAAAATAAGCCAAAAATTAAGACAAAGGTAGCATCAAGAAAAACTCAAAAAGGCAAACCTCAGGAACAGGAAAAAATCGAAACAGACGATCGTGTTGTTTTAGAAAGAGGTAGATTCAGTTGGCCGATCCAAGGAGAAATATCGTCACCCTTTGGGATGAGACATGGAAGAAGGCATGATGGTATTGATATTCGATCTCCTATTGGAGCCCCCATTGCTGCTGCTGCTGCTGGAGAAGTTGTGTTTGCCAAAAGGATGCGTGGCTATGGAAATCTTGTTTTGCTAAAACATGAAGACGATTTTTTTACGGTTTACGCACATAATTCTGCTAATTTGGTCAAATTAGGTCAAAAAGTAAAAAAAGGTCAGATCATTGCTAAAGTGGGAAGAACAGGACGAGCGACGGGGCCTCATCTTCATTTTGAAGTGAGAGAAAATACAAAATCACGCAACCCTTTATTCTTTTTGCCGAAGAATGAATATACTAAAAAAATCGCTTTCGAAGAAGCTGCTCCTGCTAGTTTGAAAGAGAATGAAGAAGAAGCCCCTTCAAGTGATGAGCATGCTGATATCGATGAGTCTGAACCTCTCGAAGAAAAAGTGGATAATAAGATGGCTGTTAAGCCTAAGAAAGTAGTTGTAGTTGAAACTAAGAGTTCTCAAAAAGTCGTTGCAAAGAAAAAACTATCAAGAGCGCGACCTGAGAAAAAAATAAGTGTTAAACCTGTTCATAAGGAGAAAAAGAATGGAAGAACTAAAAAATAAAATTCGTGATGTGGCTGATTTTCCTAAGCCTGGAATTATTTTTAAAGATCTCACACCTGTTTTAGCTGATGTGAAGACGTTTCAAAAGACCATTGATCTTTTAGCCAAACGTTATTCAGAAAAGGGAATTGATACAATTATTGGTATTGAGTCTCGTGGATTTATTTTTGGTGCTCCTTTAGCCTACCGTATTGATGCAGGTTTTGTTCCGGTTCGTAAAAAAGGAAAGCTTCCTTATAAAACGCATTCTATTACATATGAATTAGAATACGGAACAGATACATTGGAGATTCATGAAGATGCTATCCATGCCGGAAGTCGCGTATTGGTTGTTGATGATCTTTTAGCCACCGGTGGAACCTGTGCGGCTACTTGTCAATTGGTTGAAAAAAGCGGTGGCAAAGTTATTGAATGTGCTTTTGTTGTTGAATTAAACTTTTTAAAAGGTCGCGATAAACTTAAAGGTCAGGAGATATTTTCCCTGATTCAGTTTTAAATTTTATGCCCCCGTAGTTCAATGGATAGAACAAGGGTTTCCTAAGCTCTAAATCCAGGTTCGATTCCTGGCGGGGCATATCAAGTAAAGGTACGATGATTTCAGTTTTTAATTATACAAACTATCGCGAGTATCTTCGCGATAGGTTTATTGAAGAGAAAAAAGGGGAAGAGGTTATTCCTATCGAGTTTTTAATCGTAAAGCCGGCATTAAATCTTCAAGTTTTTTAAAGCTGATTATTGATGGAAAAAGAAATCTGGCTCAGAAGAGTATTAGAAAAATAGCTCAAGCTTTTAGTTTGGATGAGAAATCAGAGATGTTTTTTTATGACATGGTTCAATATAACCAAGCCAAAAAAGCTGATGAAAGGGATTTTTTCTTCAGAAAGCTCGCTCAACATCTGCATCTGAGTAATGTTAAAACAATCGACCCTATTCATCATTTTATTTTTTCAAAATGGTATTTTTTCCCCATATTGGAAATCGTTAGAATGCGTATTCGACGTGGCGAAGTTAAAGATGAGCTTTGGATACAAAAATATTTAAGGCCAGAGTTGGAATTGTCGGTAATCAAAGAAGCTATTGCTATTTTGACAAAGGCAGGGCTTTTGAAAAGGACATCTCAAGGCTATGTCAGAAAAGATCCTCTTTTATCAATTTCTGATGATGCCGATTCTCCTCATCTTTTAGAATTTTATCGTTCATATTGTCGTTTAGCGAGTCGATCTTTGTTGATTGATCCAGAAATCTCGCGTGCGTTTTCAGTTTTGACTGTGGCTATTTCCAGGCAAGGTTTTGAAAAAGCAAAAGAGGAGATTGTAGCTTTTGCGAAACGATTGCATATGATTTTGGAGAATGAAGCCCCTGAAAATCGAGAGATATTGGCCACCCTTAATATTCAACTTTTTCAATTAGCTTCTCTTCAAAAACAGGCTTCATTTAGTGTTTAATTATCTATCGGAAAAAGTTTTATCATTTCCTGAATTTTTTCGATTTTATAATCACATCCTGATTTTTCAATTTCTTCTCTTGGACGAAATCCGTAAAAGGCTCCACAGGTGAGAATGCCGGCATTTTTCCCAGTTTTAATATCCACCAAGCTATCACCAATAATTAGAGTGTTTTCAGGGCTTGAGTGATATTCCTTCATAAGATGGTAGACAATCGTTGGATCTGGTTTTTTAGGAAAGCTGGTATCACCTCCAAAAATGCTCTTGAAATATTTGTTTAACTTCAAGCCTTCTATAATTTTTTCAGAATAACCCTGTGATTTATTTGTTAAAACGACCTTAGGTGTTTTCTGAAAGTATTCTAATATGTCCCAAACTCCATCAAAAGGGACCGTCGTATCTAAGAGGTGCTCATTATAATGAGTTTTGAAAATATCAAGAGCCTTGGGAAAAGCCTGTGGTCCACCAGCTTCTTCAACGGCTTGTTGAATGAGGGGGGTAACACCTAAGCCCACAAAATCATAAATAATATTTTCAGGGAGCTCTTTGAGTCCTAAGGCCTTCATCGTGTAATTGACAGAGGCGGCAATGTCCCGCTTGGAATCAATAATTGTTCCGTCCAAATCAAATATAAAAAGAGATATTTTCATGTGCCCCCAGCAGGAATCGAACCTGCATCCCAAGCTTCGGAGGCTCGTACACTATCCATTGTGCTATGGGGGCTTAAGGATACAATATATGTAGGGGTTTATTTCCTCTGTCAAATTTTCAAAAAAAACATAATTTATTATCATTTATTTGACCAGTTAAGGATTAGCTGTTAATTTACCAATGAAATTAATAGGTTCTACTATGAATAAATCAGACCTAGTCAACATGATCGCCGAACAGGCAAAACTTCAACATAAAACGGCTGAAGAAGTCGTGAATCTGATTTTTGATTCCATGTCCAATGCGTTGGTGACCGGTGGACGTATTGAAATCAGAGGTTTCGGGAGTTTTGTGGTTCGAGAGTATGAGTCATATAAGGGGCGTAATCCTCGTACAGGTGAATCCATTCAAGTAAAACCCAAAAAACTTCCTTTCTTTAAAGTTGGAAAAGAGCTCAAAGAGTTGGTCGATGACTGGAACCATCCAAAAACAAAGAAACCCGGAAGTAGTGAAAGTGACTCCAATGGTGGTGACACAGGCTCAGGTTCTTCAGCCTGAAAATTCCTTATACCCCTCTCGTCTTAAAGAGATTTCAGATTACCCTCAAAAGTTATGGGTCTCAGGAGATAGTTCTGTTCTCAGTTCTTCATACCTCATGGCTATCGTGGGTGCTCGTGAAGCTTCTACCTATGGTCGCGAAGTCGCTAAAAAATTAGCGAAAGAGTTAGCGTCGTTAGGTTTTGTTATTGTGAGTGGGATGGCTGAAGGGATTGATACAGCAGCGCATGAAGGAGCTCTGGAAGCAGGCGGAAAAACGATTGCTGTTTTTGGAACAAGTATAGAAACGACGTTTCCAGCAGCGAATAAACAATTGAGACTTCAGATTGAATCCAATGGTTGCTGCCTATCGGAATTGGAGCCAGGCACACGAGGAGCTCCTTGGACATTCCCCAAGCGCAATCGAATCATCAGTGGACTTTCCATGGGAGTTGTGGTGGTTGAGGCCGGCTTTAAAAGCGGATCTTTGATTACAGCCCGCATGGCGGCTGAACAAGGTCGTGAAGTTTTTGCTGTTCCGGGTCTTATTACGTCTTCAGTTTCGCAAGGAACACATCATTTGATTCAAGGGGGAGCCAAACTCGTGACATGCGTGAATGATATTGTATCTGAATTTCCAAAGTTGATGTTGCCACAGTTGGTATTGAAGGATCTGAAAACTTCTTCTGTCAAAAAGGCTATTCAACAAGAACTGCCCTTGCTCCCTCCAGATCAGAAAAAAATCATGGAACTACTTTTGAAAGAGGCGTCACAACCAAAACATATTGATGAATTAAGCCACGAATCAGGATTTTCGATGAATGAGATCAGTGAGCTTTTATTAGAGCTTGAGATGAATAATCAGATTCAAACACTCCCTGGAAGTCGTTTTCAAGCAAAGCAGGGGGTTCATTAATGGCTATGACTAAGTCACTTGTGGTTGTTGAATCTCCCGCTAAAGCTAAGACTATTGAAAAATATTTGGGCAAAGGCTTTAAAGTCAAAGCCTCTGTTGGTCATATCAAGGATTTGCCCAAAAGCAAAATCGGTGTGGATATCGAACATGATTTTCAACCTACCTATCAAGTTATTGAAGCGAAGAAGAAAGTCATTGATGAGCTGAGGAAGATCGCAGATGGCGTCGATGTCATCTATATCGCGACCGATCCGGACCGCGAAGGAGAAGCAATCGCTTGGCATGTGGCTGATGAAATTGTTGCAGGACATGGAAAAGGAAAGAAAAAAGCCGAAAATCGAAAGCCTGTTCATCGAGTTCTCTTTAATGAAATTACTAAAAAAGCTGTCACAGAAGCTATTCAAAATCCCATCGAGCTTCGCCGTAATCTCTTTGATGCACAGCAAGCGCGTCGTGTTTTTGGATCGCTTGGTGGTTACCAAGTCAGCCCGCTTTTGTGGGATAAGGTGCGTCGTGGATTATCAGCGGGGCGTGTACAAACCGTGGCTTTGCGTATCATTTGTGAGAGGGAACGTGCTGTAAAAGCTTTTATTCCTGAAGAATATTGGAGTCTTGATGTTTTAATGGAAGGCTCAGTACCACCACCTTTTGAAGCTCATATTTCGCACTTTCAAGGGAAGAAAATTAAGATCTCCAATGCGGACGAATCCAAAAATATTTTAGAGACGCTGAAAAAAGAGATTCACACACTCACAAAAGTAACAAAAAAAGAGCGTCGTCGTCATCCGTATCCGCCATTTATCACCAGTAAACTTCAACAAGAAGCTTCTCATAAATTGGGTTTTAGTGCTTCCAAGACCATGACGCTGGCTCAAAAGCTTTATGAAGGTATTGAGTTGGGAGAAGAAGGTTTGGTGGGTTTGATTACCTACATGAGAACAGATTCTGTACGTGTCTCTAATGATGCCATTGCAGAAGCTCGTGATCTTGTGCTGCAAAATTGGGGGAAAGAATTTCTTCCAACAAGTCCCAATGTTTTTAAAACAAAAAAATCCGCTCAAGATGCTCATGAAGCTATTCGACCCACAGCAGCTTCCCGTACACCGGAATCGATCAAATCATTTTTAGAATACGACATGTTTCGTTTGTATGAGTTGATTTGGAAACGATTTATCGCTTCCCAAATGACTTCGGCGATTTACGATCAGACTTCTTTTGAAATCACAGCCGGTGATTATGCTTATCGCGCGAGTGGATCTTTGATCAAATTTTCAGGATTTCTAAAAGTCTACGAAGCTCCCGTTGAAGAAGATTTAAAGTCGAAGAAAAAAGATTCGGATACAGGCGAAGAAGATGACGAAAGCGCTGGCCAAATGCCGGATCTTAAAGAAGGGGATATTCTTAAGATTAAAGATTGGAAGCCTGAACAACACTTTACCGAACCTCCTCCTCGATTTTCTGATGCTTCATTAATTAAAGAATTGGAAGAAAATGGAATTGGCCGACCTTCAACTTATGCGGCGATTCTTTCTAATCTTGTCGATAAAGAATATGTTCAAAAGACCAAAGGGTCTACAAACCTACCGATTTAGGTTTTATTGTGTGTGATGTTCTTGTCGAAAGCTTCCCTAACATTTTTAACGTCGAATTTACCGCTCAGATGGAAAATGAACTCGATGATGTGGAAGAGGGCAGTAAGACTTATGAAACAACTCTGAAAGATTTCTACACACCTTTTGCCGAAACTTTGGAAAAAGCTAAACTCACGATGCGCAATATCAAGCGTCAGGAAATTCCCACGGATATTGTGTGTGAAAAATGTGGTGGCGCCACCATTATCAAATGGGGTAAACGGGGAGAGTTTTTAGCCTGTACCAAATATCCAGATTGTAAATTTACCAGTGAATTTACCAAAGATGAAGAAGGGAAAATCACTCTTATCAAAATGGAAGCCACAGGAGAAAAATGCGATAAATGCGGCTCCGATATGATTGTCAAGACAGGTCGTTTTGGTAAGTTTTTAGCGTGTTCTAAATATCCTGAATGCAAATCCACAAAAACAATTACCACCGGAATCAATTGCCCTGATTGTGCGACTGGAATGCTCGTCGAACGAAAGGCCAAGACCGGACGGTTCTTCTACGGCTGCAACAAATACCCCGAATGCAAATTCGCCACTTGGGAAACACCTCTCAAAGAACCCTGCCCGAAATGTCAGTGTGTGACCTTGCTCGCCAAGGTTTCCAAAGCTGGAAACAAAGTACGTTGTCCTAAAGAAGGTTGTGGTTTTGAGAGGGATGATTCTGGAACAGAAAAGGCATGAAGCTAAAATTTTATCTCACTTTTTTTATTTTCTTCATTCTTTTGGGCATCATGTCATTTTTTCTTCCTCATCATCGAGGATTGCTGATTCCCTATATTATTTTGATGGTCTTGGTACCATTTTTTATGATCCGATATTTTGGTCATGGGAATAGTAGAAAGCTTAAGAAACTGAGTCAAAAAGGGATTAGATCATCTGCAATTGTTTTAAGTGTAGAAGATTTGGGTTTTACCATGAATAAAATTAATATTGGGCTGAGTCTTAGTATGGAAGTACGTCCTCTTACAGAAGATCCTTTCAAAGCTTCTCTTGATGTTTTTGTATCAAGAGTCCAAATTCCAAGAGTGGGTGATAAAGTTGAAGTCATCTATGATCCTTCCAATCATTTGGAGGTCGCATTAGTTGTTTAGCTGGTCTTGACTCGTCAAAGTTGTGAATTTTTTCAGGAAATCTCTTGCCAATGAATTATCAGTTTCGCGCAAGTCATAGGGTTTTCGATTTGGCAGGTTTTTGTTTTGGTAAAATAGATTAAAAAGAGACCTGTCATATCGATGGGCTGATCTCCAAGTGTCTCAGGTTCAAACGTGACAAGGCAATTCCCACCTTGGGGATCACGACAAGAAGGATAGAGAATCGACGAAAGCTTGGTTTGTTCTTTTACAAAGGCATGGGAAGCTCCATAGTCATGCCGATCCATGATTTTGCCAATATTGTCAGTCTTGCGAATATCTGTGCAATTTTTGTCTTCAAAATTAACATGAAAAAGACTTCTTGGCTCCGGAATCTGGCTTAGATTTTTGATATGAACCCTCTGAAGCATCCAATGGTAAGCATATTCATAATAAGAAGTACGATCTTCTTGTGTCCCGTAAAAAGCATTTCGTTCGAAAAAAGCAGGTCGAAAACGAGCTTCAAAAAGAGGTGGGATGGGAAGAGGATAGCGAAAGGGGGTGGCGATTAAATAATGTTTTTTTTGAAGAGAGAGTGGTTTTGGTTTTGTTGTTTCAATCAGATTTTCGAGCCATTCATACTCCTCTTGAGTGTCAGTCAGTTGACGAACGACTGTATGAGCTTGAAGCTCGACAATTCGAGATAAAGTAGACTTGTATTTCAAGCTCCACGACTTCGCGCATAATCCAGATAGTGTCTTAGATAGAAAAGATTTTCACAGGTGGCTTGGGCAAATTGAAGTGGACTTGCTTTTTGGAAGTGAGGGTGAGGTGTTTCAAGCCAAAGTACTTGGTCTGAGAATTTCTGAAACATAGAACCAAGGCTTCTAAAAATGGCTATTAAAGTGACTAAAATTTCGATTTCAGGAGCGTAAGGTGGCTTGCCTACAGGAATTTCGCCAGATTTAATCCAGTTTCCATAAGTATTGGCTTTTAAATGAAGCGTTTTTGCCATCTCGGCGTTTGTAAATCCCCAGGTTTCTTGGAGACGGGTCAGGGCTTTATGGAGTGTTTTCCCTGGTTCGAGAGGAAGCTTATAAGCGGTATTTTGCTGTGTTGAGACCATATAAATATCATAACCCTTGCTTAAATAATATCAATTCAAATTTGAATTATATATTAATTTAATGATTATTATTGTAATATAATATTGATAATATAATTGTTTTATAACAATATTCAATATTGAATGATTGATCAATTTATAAGCCATCTTCAACACGAGAAAAATTATTCCAAACATACTCAAAGCTCTTATCGGATGGATCTTGAGCAGTTTTTTAAATTTATCAAAACAGACGATCCTAAAAGTGTTTCTCCTCTACAACTAAGAAGCTATTTGTCTTCTGTCTTTGGGAAACTTCAGCCATCATCCATTGTGCGCAAAATGGCTTCGATTCGGACTTTTTATCGGTATTTGCTCAAGAATGGAGTGATTGAAAAATCTCCGGCTGAAAATTTGTCGCTTCCTAAAATTCCTAAAAAGCTCCCACGATTTTTGATTCAAGATGAAGCCATGGCTTTGATGGATTCAGAAAAAAAGTCCAAAAAACCTCCTCTCAATATTCGCAATCAGGCGATTTTAGAAATTCTTTATGGAACCGGTTTACGTGTGAGTGAATTAATCAGCCTCAATATGGATTCTTTCGACATTTCTGATGGATGGATAAAAGTTCGCGGAAAAGGAAATAAAGAACGCGTGCTGCCATTAGCCGGAAAAGCTGCGGAAGCCCTCAGTGTTTATTTAAAACAAAGAGGCTTGGAAAAAGGGGCTTTGTTTCTGAATGAAGACAAAAAACGTCTCACGGTACGCAGTGTTCAACGTTTGGTTAAAAGTGAATCAGCTCGCTGTGGGATATTGAAGAGGACCACACCTCATACATTGCGCCATAGCTTTGCTACGCATTTATTAGAAGAGGGTGCCGATTTGAGAGGGATTCAGGAGCTCATGGGGCATTCGAGTCTATCCACCACTCAAAAATACACTCAAGTGAGTCTTCAGCATCTGATGGAAATCTACGATAAATCACATCCTAAAGCCTAAAAAGCCTTAAGTTTCATAGCTTCTGAGCCGTTTGGTACAGTGTTAGGAAAACTGTGAAAACGTGTATTCAAAAATCAAAATTTTAATATTTTTTTGTCTATTATTGGCAAAAAACTCTGAAGCTTCGCTCCTTTGGGAACAGAGCGACTGGTCTTCAGGAATCGGCCCTAGTACTGTGAATCAGTATGCTGCTGGTGAAAATGTTGTATTTTCAAGTAGTCATTTGAGTCTTTCAGGTACTGAACATTGGTTTGATACTGCTTGGCATTATCGAAAAAAAGTTACTTTCTCCAATGAACATGGTGACGTCATGACGTCTTTCCCTGTATTTATCAGTCTGACGAGTACCAATTTTGATTTTTCAAAAATTCAAGATGACTGTCGTGATCTTCGTGTGGCTGATGATAATGGTACAACGCTGATTCCTTTTGATATCGAACTTTGTAATGTTTCAGGAAATCGCATCACTTTATGGGCTAAAGTGCCTCAGATTGATTTATCTAATACTGATGGTGTGTATCTTTATTTTGGTAACTCTTCTGCCAGTGATGGTCAAAATAAAGTAGCGGTTTGGGACGGCTATAGCCGTGTTTTAAAGTTTGAAAACAGATCGTTTTCCGATGACTCGCATAGTGGAGTCTCAGGCACTTTGATCAATGGAAGTGAGCCTATTTTATTAACACCTTCTTCAGCCGGTCAGGGTATTTCGTTAGATGGAGTTAATGACTACATAGCTTTAGATGATTTATTCCCTAGGACAGGTCTGACAGATCGTTCCTTAAAGTATGATGGTGGGGAGCTGACGATTCAAACCACTGTCTTCATTGGTCGTGAGGAAAATACAGGTGGAGTCCTGGTGTCAAAACCATACAACGGAGCAGGACAGTACAATTATGCCCTATCTTATCTGCCAACAGGCCAGATCTATTTCTTAATCTCTGGAGGTACGGATCAAACAAGGCTTGTGAGCTCACCTTCTGAAACAACAGCTGCCATTACAACACGAGCACTCCCTCGAGAGCAAAGTGCAGTCATTGTAGGTGTTGTGGGACGTGATAATATGATGAGGATCTATGTGAATGGTGAAGAGTGGGCATCTCAGCGTGTAACAATTACGCATTGGCCTCCTGAATTTCTTCCTGGATGGTCAGGTGATTTAAATCTTCCATTGGTTCTGGGTTCATTATTTCCTTATGGCACTACTTGGACCGCCGGTAATACCGGTTATTCCTTTCAAGGTATTTTGGATGATTTTTCAATTATTCATCGAGAGCGATCAGCAGCGTGGGTAGAAGCGAGTGCACGACAAGTATTAGATCCAAACCATTGGGCTAGTTTTGGATCTATGGAAACACCTTATACTTCTCATGGAATGCTGACTTCCTCTATATTCTGTACAGAAGTTGAAGGTACTCTCTGGGAGTCGGCTAATATTGTCACTAGTAATCCTAGAAGTATTCAAATGAAAGTCAGAACAGGCGATGGGACTATGTCTTCTGCTGATGATTTTAGTACATGTCCTGCAGTGACCTTTGGAGAATCTTTAGATTCTGATCGTTGTGTCCAATCTGGAGATCGATGTGTTCAATATCAGTTGATTATAGACGCAACAACAGCTGTTCCTGAGATCTCGAGTGTGAGTGTGACATACCAGCCTCCAGATCCTCCTGAAGACCCACCTCCACCTCCGCCACCACCACCTCCTGTTGTCGAGAGGGTTATAGAACGCATTGTGACTGTACCGGGGGCTCCGGTGACTCCCGGAACTTGTATGATTTTGGAAAGTGAAGGCTCGACACGTTTGATACAAAGAGAGGGTGCTGAAGATAGTTATACGATCACATTAGGACAAGCTCCAACATCGTCGGTGACACTGAGCCTCATCCCCGATGCTTTTTTAATAATTTCACCACTTTCACTGACATTTACTCCTGAAAATTGGAATCAACCTCAGAGTGTGACTGTGCGATCGGTAGGGAAAAATATTTTAGAATTGCGGGCTGATGCGATGTCTCACGTTCAAACAATGGCTACCAGTGATGATCTTCATTATCATAATGTCACTTTGCCTTCGGTGACTGTACTTGTACAACCGGATCCAACTTCTGATGTGTCTGAAGAAATAGGTGGCAGTAGTGGATCCTCTGGATCCAGTGGATCGGGTGGGGAAACCGGTACGATAGGAGGCAATGCGGATCCTGTGCATGAAAGTAGCAGCACTGCGGGATGTTCTCTTCTAAAATAAGCAGAATATCTGAACAGATTTCCAATTAACACTTGCCAAAAAACATCATTCTTTATTTAAGCGCCGTATGGAAAAAATACGTTCAACGACAATTATTGCTGTTTTGAGAGATGGAAAACTGGCCATTGCTGGTGATGGTCAAGTGAGCATGGGAAATACAGTCATTAAAAGCTCAGCGGCTAAAGTCAGAGTGACAAAAAATGGAAAAGTATTGGCGGGTTTTGCAGGATCTACCGCTGATGCGTTGACTCTCTTTGAAAAATTTGAAGCAAAACTTGAAGCCTACAATAGCAATCTTTTGCGAGCAGCAGTCGAGCTTGCCAAGGAATGGCGCACCGATCGCATGCTTCGCCGTTTGGAAGCCCTTTTATTAGTGGGTGATACAGAGAGGATTCTTACACCTCGGGTACGGGTGATGTAATCGAACCTGATGATGGTGTTGCAGCCATTGGATCAGGAGGATCTTTTGCTTTAGCTGCAGGCCGTGCTCTATTGAGGGAAACAAAACTTTCCGCCAAAGAAATCGCCGAAAAATCCCTAAAAATCGCAGGCGAAATCTGTGTGTTTACGAACGAAAATATTTCGATAAAGGAATTAGGATAATGTCAAACTTCACCCCCCGCGAAACAGTTTCAGAATTGGATAAGTACATTATTGGGCAAAAAGATGCCAAGAGAGCAGTGGCGATTGCCCTTCGTAATCGTTGGAGACGACTTCAAGTCCCTGAAGAGCTTCGGGATGAGATTGCGCCTAAAAATATTATTATGATTGGGCCCACAGGAGTGGGGAAGACAGAAATTGCTCGTCGTTTAGCTAAACTCTCAGGTGCACCTTTCATTAAAGTGGAAGCGACCAAATTTACTGAAGTAGGGTATGTGGGTAAAGATGTAGAGAGTATGATTCGAGAGCTCACCGATCTGGGCGTCAAGATGGTCAAAGAGCAAGAACAAGAGCGCGTGCAAGTCAAAGCTCATGATATGGCAGAAGAGAGATTGCTTGATATATTGACGGGCAAAACTCACGATCAGGATCAAGAAAACAAAAAAACAAACAATCCTCTAGAAACAATCATGTCGGGCTTGAGCAATCTCAATCTCAGTGGATTCACCATGCCCGGAGCGACACCACCTCCAGCAGAAAATACCGAAAAGCCCAAAGAACCCACAGTGGATCGTGAAGAGATGAAGCGAAAACTTCGAGGGGGAGAGCTGAATGATAAAGTAATCGAACTTGAACTCTCACCTCAGATGATGCCTGTGGTCGAAATCATTTCAGCAGGTGGTATGGAAGAGATGGGGTCTAATCTTAAAGAAATGTTTTCCAACATGATGCCCAAGCAGAAGAAGAAGCGAAAAGTAAAAGTAGCAGATGCCATGAAAGTGCTCACTCAGGAAGAAGCGGCAAAAATAATTGATATGGAAACTGTCACCAAAAAAGCGATTGATTTGGTAGAGCAAAGCGGAATCGTTTTCTTGGATGAAATTGACAAGATTGCAGGTCGTGAAGGTGGAAGTGGTCCTGATGTTTCGCGCCAAGGAGTGCAGCGAGATATATTGCCGATAGTGGAAGGTTCGACGGTCAGCACCAAGTATGGCATGGTAAAGACAGATCATATTCTCTTCATTGCGGCTGGGGCTTTTCATATGTCAAAGCCTTCAGATTTAATTCCTGAACTCCAAGGTCGATTTCCTTTAAGAGTCGAGCTTCAATCTCTTTCTAAAGAAGATTTTTTAAAAATTTTGATTGAGCCGCAAAATTCGCTGACAAAACAATATATAGCTTTGATGAAGACAGAAAAATTAGATCTCGAATTTTCTTCAGAAGCTTTGGATGAGATTGCCGATATCGCGGCTAAAGTGAATGAGAAGATGGAAAACATCGGAGCGCGACGTCTTCATACCATCATGGAAAAAGTGATTGAAGACATTTCATTCACAGCACCTGAAGTGACTGAAAAGAAAATTGTCATAGATGCCAAGTATGTCAGAAGTCGTTTGGAAAATTTTGTGAAGGATGTGGATTTGAGCCGTTATATTTTGTGATGCAGAATGGGAGAATAAATACATGCAAGAACTAATCGAAAAAGCTTCCGTATTGATGGAAGCCCTGCCTTATATTCGAAAATTTAGCGGAAAAACCATCGTCATCAAATATGGCGGTGCAGCGATGGTGGAAGAGCATCTAAAAGAAAGCTTCGCTCGAGACATCGTCCTTTTGGAATATATTGGACTCAATCCTGTGATCGTTCATGGCGGAGGTCCGCAGATTAATAAAGTATTGGATAAAATGGGAATCAAAGCAAAATTCGTCAATGGTCTGCGTGTCACTGATGAAGCCACAATGGAAGTTGTGGAGATGGTGTTAGCTGGTGATCTCAATATGGAAATTGTCAGTATGATCAATAAGCATGGTGGTCGTGCTGTGGGTCTTTCAGGAAAAGATGCTGGCCTCATCCGTGCTAAAAAATTGCCAAAAGAAACTGTGTCCGATGAAAACAATGTTTCTCAAAGAGTCGATCTTGGTCGTGTGGGAAGTGTTAAAGCTGTCGATCCAGCACTTTTGGATACTTTGGACAAAGCTCGTTTTATTCCTGTAATTGCCCCTATTGGGGTAGATGAAAATGGGGAATCTTTAAATATCAATGCCGACCTTGCCGCGGCTGCTGTGGCGTCAGCCTTGAAAGCTGAAAAGGTTGTGTTTTTAACCGATGTCGAAGGTATTAAAGATGCCGCAAAAAAACTCATCCCCACTATCGAAAAAAACGAAGCCCGCCGTCTGATCAAAGAAGGCGTGATTTCCGGAGGTATGATTCCCAAAGTGGAATGCGCTCTCCAGGCCGTCAATGAAGGCGTCAAATCTGCCCACATCATCGATGGCCGCGTCCAACACGCTGTTTTGCTCGAAATATTTACAGATCAAGGTGTGGGAACGGTTATTTCTTAGGTTCATCAGCCACTATATTAGGCCTCCTGACACCAGACTTTCTAAAATAGACTGAAAAACATCAATCATTTCAACATATCACCTCTGGCATCTGATTTGTATTACACTCTCCCCAAGTAAATGTAATTAAACAAAGGAAAATTTGTGAAAACAAAATTAAAAGTCTCTGTTTTATTCTTTTTAACCGCGCTATTTTTTGGACCTTTAAAAGCGAAAGCCGACACGTTAAACTTTCAAATTGTAGGACATCCTTGGGATGCAGAAAAGATCGCTTATTGCGGAGAATTCTATGATGCTAGCGGGCATACTGTGGATGTATTATGGGCTCTCAATAAGGAACATAAAGGCAGTCGAGCGCTTTACATTAATCGAAGGTCAGGTGCTGATGAAGGATGGGCATATGTCAGAGATGTCCCCGCCTCTATTGGGCAGATCACCTGTGCCAGTACTCGTTTATGGTTATGGGATACTAGCAATGGTAATATTCTATACATGGAAGGCGCTTCAACTTATGGATATTATACTACCACACCAGGCTGGCCGAACTCCTCCACTGATTTTCATAATACAGGATTGAGTCTTTCTCCAATTGCTTATCGAGATTTTACCATCCAGGGTTTTATTCCTGGTCGTTCCTACGATATCCTTTATGCAGTATCTCAAAATGGACAGATTAGTAGGAAACAGATGGTTGTCGGATCTTCTTATGAACTATTGAGAGTTGATAATATTTCGCTAGAAACCCTTATTACTGGTGCTGAGAACGAACTTTTTAAATATGATTTGCTTGAAGGTACTTTTTCCTCTCATCCTTTAGGAGATAAGAGTTCATCTTGGACAGAATATTACGATTTCATCGCACCTGCTGTCTTCCTCCTTGATTTTAAATTGGGTAAAACACATGTGGTAGGATCTGGATTCCGAGCCTACGGAATAGATTACCAAGGTACTCTCTACAAAAGCGCAGATCTTTAATTAAATAGGGATATTAGAAAGTCAAAAGCCTCTCGGCTATTCTACCGAGAGGCTTTTTGTATTTAGGGCAAGACCTTTGTGAATGGCTTAATTTCATAACGTTCAAATACTCTCTCCATCACATAAGGATCAGTTTTTACAATCAACTCAACTTCAGCTTTGGTTGATACGTTAAACACAATCAAGCTTCCAGACCCATCAGCAAAGGGGCCTGCCAGGACAATTTTACCAGCCTGATTTAAGTTTTTAAGTTTTTCCAAATGAGCTGGTCTGAGCTTGGGTCTTAATTCTTTGGCTTCTGGGCTGTCATATCCAATAAAAACGTACATAAGATTCCTTTCAGAGTTAAGTTGATGTTTGTTAATGAAGGCTGTATATTTAAATAACATTTAAATATACTAAACAAGGATTTTCTTATGAATATATTACCTAAAGACATCATTCCTATCAGCGACCTGGTTCATGGGGCTAATAAGGTCATCAATCGACTAAAAAAAGCAAACAACCACTCATTGTCACTCAAAATGGAAAAGCTGCCATGGTCTGTATAGATGTTCATGAATATGAGCGTCGAGCTTATAAAGATTATCTTGTTCAATCTGTTCAAAAAGCAGAGAAGGATATTAAAAAAGGACGTACTATAGGAGTTAGAAGTTTTGAGAAAAAATTGAGAAAACTATAAAAGAGTATTTTTATGATTGAGCTTCCCACTTTACCGAGAAGACCGGAACGAAAACGGCTGCCAGAATGGCTTAAAAAGCCTTTAAAGATCTCAGATGATGTTTTGAGTCTGCGAAAAGATCTGCGCGACCGTAAACTCTACACCGTGTGTGAAGAAGCCATGTGTCCTAATATGAGTGAGTGTTGGTCTCAAGGGACAGCGACACTCATGATTTTAGGAGATGTGTGTACGCGGCACTGTGGGTTTTGTTCGATTACAGCAGGAAAACCTGAGCCTGTAGATCAAGAGGAACCCCGAAAAGCTGCAGAGATTGTTTCTAAGCTGGCTTTGAAACATGCAGTCATTACATGTGTAGCCCGTGATGATTTGGACGATTGTGGGGCTTCTCATTTTGTTAAAGTCATTGATGCGATCCGTGAGAAAAATCCAAAAACTATCATCGAAGTTTTGACGACAGATTTTCAAATGAATCCCAACTCAATGAAAAAAGTCTGTGAAGCTCATCCAGACGTTTTTAATCATAATTTGGAAACCGTCAGTCGTTTGACAGATCGCGTGAGACATCGGGCTACTTATGAAAACTCTCTCGAATTTTTGCGTCGTGTAAAAGAATATGATTCCAATATTAAAACAAAATCCGGAATCATGTTGGGGCTTGGAGAAACTTTAGATGAAGTACATCAAGCTTTGAATGATTTAAGAAATGTTGGGTGTAATATTATTACGATCGGCCAATATCTACAGCCAACAACGAGTAATTTGCCGGTAGTGGAGTATGTGCGCCCCGAAGTTTTCGAAGAATTAGAACGTTATGGTTACGAGATCGGATTTGAGTCTGTGGCCTCAGGCCCATTTGTTCGAAGCTCCTACCATGCTGAAAAAATGGTTAATTTTAAATAAAAAGGATCTTACTTGGAATTTGAACGTCTAAAAAAATTACCTCCTTATACTCTTGGAGTTGTTGTCGCGATGATGACAGAAGCTCGAAAAAGGGGAGAGGACATTATCAATCTCGGTATGGGAAATCCCGATATCGCTACACCACCTCATATCGTGGCTAAGCTCAAAGAGGCGGCTTCCAAAGAAAAGAATCATCGATACTCAGTATCTCGTGGTCTCCCAAAGCTTCGTATGGCGATGTGTAATTGGTATAAGAGAAATTACGGAGTGGAGCTTGATTTTGACTATGAAGCAATTGCAACGATTGGTGCTAAAGAATCTATTTCGCATTTGATGTATGCTGCCACAGGACCTGGAGATTTGGTTCTCGTTCCAAATCCTACGTATCCCATCCATACCTATGCGGCTGTCATTGCAGGGGCCGATGTCAAACCGATTCGTTTTGAGAGTGAAGAACAGTTTTTGCACGATGCTACGAGTCTGCTGAAAGAGTTTGGAAAGAGAATAAAATTTTTAATCATTTCTTTTCCTTCCAATCCGACAGCACAAATTGTGGGGCTTTCGTTTTTTGAAAAAGTGGTTCAATTAGCTCGTGAATTTGACATTAAAGTTATTCATGATTTTGCCTATGCCGACCTTGTCTTTGATGGGTATCAGGCACCTTCGATCTTGCAAGTACCGGGAGCTAAGGATGTTGCTGTGGAAATCTATTCATTGTCCAAAAGCTACAGCATGCCTGGATGGCGTGTGGGATTTATGGTGGGCAATCGTGAGCTGATTGCAGCACTGACAAAAATTAAAAGTTATTTGGATTATGGGCAATTTGCTCCGATTCAGATTGCAGCGACCGTCGCGCTAGATGGACCTCAGCATTATGTGAAAGAAATTGTCGAAATTTATAAACATCGTCGCGACATTTTGTGTGATGGACTCAATCGCATTGGTTGGGCTGTAGAAAAACCAAAAGCGACCATGTTTGTATGGGCAAAAATCCCAGAGGCATTTAGAGAGAAGAAATCTCTCGAATTTGCCAAAATCCTTCTAAAAGAAGCTAAAGTGACTGTATCTCCAGGAGTTGGTTTTGGTGATGCAGGGGATGACTATGTAAGATTTGCTTTGGTTGAAAACGAAAAACGCACACGTCAAGCGGTGGCAGGAATTAAAAAGGCACTTCATGAAAAATAAAGAAATTAAGATTGGGTTATTAGGATTAGGGACTGTCGGATCTGGTGTTTGGGAAATTTTAAAAAATAATGCTGCAGCTATTGAAGAAAGATCTGGAATCAAATTTCAGATAAAAAAAATTCTCGTTCATGATTTAAAGAAAAAAAGATCAGTCGATGTGCCAGCATCACTTCTCACAATTCAGCCTAATGATATACTGGAAGATCCAGAGATTGATATTGTTGTTGAACTTTTGGGCGGTATTTTGCCCACTCAAAACTATATTTTAAAAGCGATTGAATCTGGAAAAGAAATTGTTACCGCCAATAAAGCGCTGCTGGCCGAAAAATCAGAAGAGATTTTTCAAAAAGCTTATGAAAAATCTGTGAGTGTTGGTTTTGAAGCGTCTGTGGCAGGTGGTATTCCTATTATACAATCTATCCGAGAAGGCTTTGTCGGAAATCAAATTGAAGAGATGTATGGGATTATCAATGGGACATGTAATTATATTCTCTCGGAAATGACTTCTCGCAAGGCTGACTTTCACAGCATTCTCAAAGAGGCTCAAGAGGCAGGGTATGCCGAAGCCAATCCTGATTTTGATGTGAAGGGGATTGATGCGGCGCAAAAATTATCTCTCCTGACATGGTTGGCTTTTGGTGTTCTTCCTCATCAGGGTGTTTATGTAGAAGGGATTGAGAAGATCACACCTCTTGATATCGAATATGCTCAAAAGCTGGGTTATGTAATCAAACTTTTGGGAATTACACGAAAGCAGGAAGAGGGGATTGAAGCACGTGTGCATCCCACTATGGTGCCACAAGATCATCCACTGGCTCGTGTGAATGGAGTTTTTAACGCTGTTTTTCTTAAAGGTGATGCCGTAGGTGAAGCGATGTTTTTAGGGCGTGGTGCAGGGATGATGCCAACGGCTTCTGCAGTGGTTTCTGATATTATTAGAGCTGGCTTGTCGCGATCTGTTTTGAAGCCCGTCAAGCCGGTATTTAAATCAGAATCAATGATTTCGATGGTTTCTATCAATGAACTTCATTCGGAATATTATTTAAGATTTTCTGTTGTCGATAAGCCAGGAGTGTTTGGACAAATTGCTGGATGCTTAGGTGAAGCCAATATTGGAATTGCCGCTGTTTACCAAAAAGAAAATGAAGTCGATTCCAAAATTCCGATTGTTGTTTTGACTCATAAGACTTTAGAGAAAAATTTGAAACAAGCTTTAGAAAAGATTGAAAAACTTGAAGCTGTATTGGATACACCAACACTCATTCGTGTTTTAGCGCACTCTGGAAACAAATAATATGAACTACAACGGAATTATTGTTAAATACTCAAAATACCTACCCATCGATCCTCGATGTATCGTCACGCTTAATGAAGGGAATACACCTCTTTTGCATGCACCCCGCTTGAGTGCTTTGATTGGCAAAGGTGTTAAAGTCTATTTGAAATTAGAAGGCTTAAATCCCACAGGTTCTTTTAAAGATCGCGGGATGACATATGCTATTTCAAAAGCAGTTGAAGCTAAGAGTCAGGCGGTTGTTTGTGCTTCCACAGGAAACACTTCAGCAGCACAGGCTGCTTATGCTGCGCGTGCGGGATTGCGCTCATACGTACTTATCCCAAAAGGAAAAATTGCTTTAGGAAAACTTTCACAAGCTTTGGTCCATGGATCTCGAGTCTTGGCTATTGATGGAAATTTTGACGAAGCTTTGGAAATTGTTCGCAAGATAGGCGAGCAAGGTTTGGCGACAGTTGTAAATTCCATCAACCCTTACCGTTTAGATGGACAAAAATCTGCAGCTTTTGAAATCGCCGAGCAGCTTGGAGACGCACCGACATACCATGCTCTTCCTGTAGGAAATGCTGGAAATATCACGGCCTATTGGAGAGGGTATAAGCAATACCACTCAGAAGGCATGATTGAAAAGCTGCCCAAAATGCTTGGGTTTCAGGCTTCTGGATCTGCGCCTATTGTCTTAGGTCGTCCTGTCAAAAATCCCGAAACAATTGCGACAGCAATTCGAATAGGAAATCCCGCTTCTTGGCAATATGCTCTTCAGGCTCGAGATGAATCCAAAGGTCTCATCGATAAAGTCACTGATAAAGAAATTTTGAAAGCTTACCATTTAGTAGCGTCTTTAGATGGTTATTTTTGTGAACCAGCCTCAGCGGCTTCGATAGCCGGAATTTTAAAATTAGCTAAAAACAAATTTTTCAAAAGTGGGGATGTTATTGTCTGCACATTGACAGGGCATGGATTAAAAGATCCTGATACAGCGATCAAAGGTGTGAAACCACCCATTTTTGTTAAACCTGATTTGAAAAAAATACTTAAAGCGATGAAACTATGAAACCAAGCTTTGCTCCCTGGCGTTTGGAATTTATTTTAGGTGAACGTGAGAAGGGCTGTGTTTTTTGTACGCGTCATAAGCGTAAAAAAGATCGTGATGATCTGATCTTGGCTCGAGGGAAATACAGCTTTGTGATCATGAATAAGTATCCTTATAATAATGGTCATTTGATGGTTATTCCTTATAAACATGTCGCTAGTCTCACCAAGCTGAATGGTAACGAAGCTAAAGAGATATTTGGTTTTTTAGCAAAAGCTGAAAAAGTGATGACAAAAGCTCTTAAACCTCACGGTTTTAATGGAGGCCTTAATTTAGGTCGAGCGGCTGGAGCGGGGATTGACGATCATATTCATTTTCACCTGATTCCTCGATGGGTAGGTGATACTAATTTTTGGCCCGTGGTTTCAGAAACCAAATCAATGCCCCAACATTTGATGACGACTTATGATATATTAAAAAAACATTGGAGATAGATTATGCGAAAAATATTTTCGGCGATTTTTTTGTCTCTAGTTATTTTTATTATTCTTAATTTTCTCTACAGTAATCTAAACGAAGAAGTTTTTAATTATCCAATGTCTTTTAGATTTTCGATTCCCTACTTATTTACACTCAAATCAGAGCCCGTTCCCTTAGGACTTGTGGTTATTACAGCGTTTTGCTTGGGAATTATCTTTTTGGCTTTACTTCAGGCGATTCCAGCTTTGTTTAAATCTATTGCTGTACGTTCAAGAGACAAAAGAATTCGTGAGCTTGAAAGAGAATTGGAAGCTGCCCGCTTGCCATTGCAAGAATCTGTTAGGCCTACTTTAGGTTCGTAATTTATAAGAAACACCCACCCAATCATCTTCAACAAGATCTTTAACTTTTTCGAGTTCAACAAAAGCTTGAGAGATAAGAGGGTATTCGTCACAAGTAATTCCAGAAAGTATTAAATACCCATCAGGTTTTAGGCGGCGTAGAAGTTCTTGTTTAAGATGTAGAATTGTCGGTGTAAGGATATTGGCAATAACGATGTTATAAGTCTTTTTACATTTGTAATATTGTCGAAGAGTGTAATTGGTGATGTTTTATTAATATCAAAATTTTCTCGCGCATTTTCTAGAGCTTCTTGGGAGATTTCAACAGCCTCAATTTCCTGAAATCCTAACTTATCAGCAACAATCGCTAAAATCCCACTTCCAGTACCGACATCTAAAAGAGAGTTTCGAGATGGAATAGGGGTATTCTCCAACAAAGAAGCGCATAATCGTGTTGTTTGATGACGTCCTGTACCAAACGCGACTCCAGGTTTGATAAGGAGTTGAATAGAGGGTTCGGGAGGTCTGTGAGTAGATAAAAAAAGATCCTCAGGGGGTGTTACCCAGTAATTTCCAGTCAAATGAAACGGGTCGTAGGGTGCAGGCTTAAATTCATTACTATTCAAACCAATTTCCGTGAGTGTAACAGGATCAAGGCTCAATTGAGACGCGATGGTGAGAATCTGAGAAGGCTTGGGGTGATTTTCAAAATAGGCTTTGATAATGATCGCATTTGGATCTGAGGTGTCTTCTTCGACGATTCCAGCACAGCCAATTTCATAAAGTTGCGCGTAAGCTTCTTCAGAGAGATTTTTGGTAACCTTGAGTGTTATAGAATGATAAACGGGCTTAGACATTGCTTTTCTTATCCTGATTAGTCATTTCATGACACATGATTTTTCCCGTTTCACCTGAAAAACAAAAGCAGCTTGAAGAAAAAATGCTACGATTCGGAGTCCGTGAGGAAGACTTGCTGGAAGACTTTATCAAAGGAAGTGGTTCTGGTGGTCAAAAGATCAATAAAACATCCGTTGTTGTATTTTTAAAACATATACCAACGGGATTAATCGTTCGATGCCAGGAAAGTCGTAGTCAGGCGATGAATCGTTTTTTAGCCAGACGATTATTAGTGGAGAAGATTGAATCTCAAGTCTTGGGAAAACAATCTCAAGAAGAGCAAGCTCGAGAAAAGATCCGACGACAAAAACGAAAGAGATCTAAAAGGGCTAAGGCTAAGATGTTAGATGATAAAAGGCATCACGCGAATAAAAAGGCTTTAAGGTCAAGACGCTTAGATGATTAATTTTACAGATATAGTATTTTACATAATATATCTTATGCGACAATGTATATAACTATGAACTCACTAGAACAGATGCTCTATCATTGGCTTTCTCTTAACAAAGACATCTTTACCTCACAGTCTGTGTCCCATGGAATAATCCTTAATGAGACGACTACGAGTAAAAACAGACTCATACTCTTTCCAGAGGTAAAACAATGGCAGGTAAAAGATAATTCTGAAGGTCTTGGTACTTATATCAATCTCGTATTTGAAAATGGTCAGGAACTGATTCTTTGTTATGCGGGTTTTGGATTTGCCCCTTCTTATGAAGAAACTGGAGTTTTTGGAAATCTACCGCCTGTCGTCTGCTTTCAAGACCTCCATCGCATGATCGGCCATGTGACACATCTCACAAACGATCTTTCAAATGAGCTTCATTATAAAGAAGCTGTCCAAACCCTACTTTTTTGCATGGCCATTCTCAAAGGCGCTCAAAACCTACAATTTGAAATGGCCCAAGAAGAATCTCTTCTTGAGCCATTACTTGAAAAACTAGAAAAAAAATAAATTAAGGCTGAGCTATATCGCGCTGTGTTTTGGCAAGATCTCGATAATCATCAGCCAATTTTTCAGAATCCTTAATGATTTTCTTAAAATGTTTTTTTCCGTCTTTCAGATAATTTTTCCATTCTTTATCGTTAGCTTTTTTGATTTGTTCTTCTGCAGTAGCTAACATTTTTTTATATTCTTCAGTGACTTTATCCTGATCGCTGGCAAGCTTTTCATATTTTACTGAAAGTGTTTTATGGTGAGCTTTGTTAAATGTTTGTTTTTTCTCAACCTTATCCAGCTTGGCTTTACCTGCAGCACCTGCAGAAACGGCAATAAATAAAGCGATGACTAAAGACATCCATTTTGTTTTACTTGCACTCATCATAAGTTTTCCCCTTTTTTAAAATTGTCCATCTGACAAATACGTATAATCACTTAAAGCTTTTCGATACTCATCAATCAGTTTCATTCCGATTGTCGGTTTAATACGATCTTCTTTAATCGCTAAATCAATATAACCTTTAAACCGTCTAATAAGATCGTTGGGATCATACTGTGTATTTTTCAATACTTGCTCAACAGTCGACCCAGGAATCACTTCTTCAATATAAAAACCACTTTCTTCATCAGGATCCAAAAAGACATGGATTTCATTGGTACGACCAAAGAGATTGTGTTGATCACCCATGATATCTTGATAAGCACCAATTAAAAAGAATCCCAAATAATAAGGCTGATTATTGATAATTTGATGTACAGCTAAAGATTTTCGCACTTCATTTTGATCAATAAAACCATCAATCTTACCTTCAGAATCACAAGTGATATCCACTAAAGTCGCTTGATCATCAGGCATTTCATTCAAACGATGAACAGGAACAATCGGAAAAAGTTGTCCAATCGCCCAATTGTCGATCAAGGATTGAAATATTGAAAAATTACAAACATATTGATCGCTAAGACTGCCTCCCAACTCTTCAATTTCTTCAGGCACCCTTCCGCTTTGCTGATATTTATTAAAAATCTGTTCTGCGATCTGCCAATAGAGATTTTCAAACTTTGCTTTAGTGACCAAATCCAAAAGACCCACATCAAAAAGTCTCACCGATTCTTCTTTGAGTTGTTGAAGCGCATGAAAGACTTCGACGAGATTTTTTTTGTTAGGAATCTTTTTCTTAAGAGACAATATATCGCGTATGATTTTGTGTTCTTTGTCATCAGCATTAATCGACATCAGTTTTGAAACGTGAGTTTTTTCAACGTTAGCAAAAGCTTGTGCCACTAAAACTGTGTGATGAGCGACTGTCGAACGTCCCGATTCTGAAACAATCGTCGGTGGCGGCACTTTTTCCTGTTCGCATACATCCTTAGTATTGTAGATAATCGTGCTCGCATACTCTTCTAATGAGTAATTAGTGGACGAATTATAAGTGCTCGCACTCCCATCATAATCAATACCTAAACCACCACCCACATCCAAATATTCCAGCTTTGCACCAATTTGAACAAATTTTGCATAATAACGAGTCGCTTCACGCACCGCTTGCTTGATATTCATGATATCAGGCACCTGAGATCCGATATGAAAATGAATCATCTTCAGGCATTGACCCAAGCCTGCTTCTTGCAAAACTTCCCAGGCTTCGAGCGCTTCCGGAGAGCTTAAACCAAACTTCGCATTCTCCCCTCCTGAATCCGCCCATTTTCCAGAACTCTTACTAGCCAGACGGATACGGATACCAATCATGGGCTCTACTTCCACTTGCTTTGCAACCTGGATGACGCGCTCGACTTCGTCGACTTTTTCCATGACCAAAATTACTTTGCGTCCAAACTTTTGAGCCAAGAGAGCCAGGCGAATAAAATGATTATCTTTATAACCATTACACACGATCAAACTTTCAGAATTGTCATTCACAGCAAGAGCAGCCACGAGCTCAGGTTTACTTCCAACCTCAATCCCATGATTAAATTCTTTTCCAGCATCCAAAATTTCTTCAACAACTTCGCGAAGCTGATTCACTTTGATAGGAAAGACGCCTTTGTAAACATTGGGATAATTCTGCTCTTCAATAGCATTCCTAAAGGCTAGATTGATGGCGCGTACTCGATGTCTCAACAAATCCTGAAAACGAATTTGAATAGGAAACGACAGTCCCATTTCTTTGGCCTTGTTGATCACAGCCATGAGAGAGATTTTGATTCCCTCTTGTTGAATGGGCGCACATGTGATCTCCCCTTGATCATTGACTGAAAAATACCCTGTTCCCCAAGATTCAATATTGTAAAGTTTAAGCGAATCTTGAACGCTCCACTTCTGTGTTTCTATTTTATTTTCGGTAGGTTTCTGCTCAAGAGATGGAGATATTGAGGAATCAGCCTTGGAAACTTCTTTAATTTGAGGTTGTGACATGTGGTGCGCGAGTTAATATGAACTCAATTTTCTTGTAAATAAAAAACTCAAAATGATTCACTTACTTGACATCAATTCATTTAGCGAATACTGGAGCACTTCATTTTTAGCGGACTGCGCAAGCAGTACCGCCTGGCGCGGGGTGGAGCAGCCCGGTAGCTCGCCGGGCTCATAACCCGGAGGTCGCAGGTTCAAATCCTGCCCCCGCAACATTGAAAATCAGGGAGAGATACTACTCTCTCCCTGAAACCCTCATCTAACATCAAATGACTGATCGTTCGCTCCGCTCCTAAAAACTGAATGAATCAGTTTTTAAGATGCTCGCTCACTATATATAAATAGGAGGAAACTATGTATTCTTGGCAAAGATGTTTTTCAGAGCATCTCGATGTCGTTCAAAAAATAAACGCTGACGAAGCTTTACATAGACAACTGGATCTCATCACAGACTCTCTTGTAAAATGTTACCAACAAGGCGGGAAGTTATTGGTTTGTGGTAATGGTGGGAGCGCTTGTGATGCTCAGCATATTGTTGGTGAACTAGTCAGTCGATTTTTTATTGAGAGAAAAGGCCTCTATGCAGAAGCTTTAAGCTCTAATATTGCTTCAATTACAGCTATTGGAAATGACTATTCCTATGAAAAAGTTTTTCAAAGACAGGTCGATGCTAATGGTCGCAAGGGAGATATCCTTTTAGGTTTATCAACAAGTGGCAATTCAAAAAATGTCATCTTAGCCATGGAAGAAGCTCGTCGCATTGGACTTTTGACCGTTGGCATTACAGGTGAAAATAAACAGGCAAAAATAACGTCTGTTTCAGATTATTGTATTTATATCCCCTCTTCCAGCACGCCGCGCATTCAGGAAGGAACTATGTTGGTGGCTCATACAATTTGTGAGTTTGTGGAAGCTAAATTATTTTGTTAGTCGTATTTTTTAGAAAGTAGAGTAAACTCAACAGGCTTTGTCTGTCTTGCAAGCTTCAGCATATAAAAGAAACCCATTTACGATAAAGCATCTTTTAACTAAGAATCCATTATTACCTAAAACCTGACGAAGGCGTCTTTTTGTAAAATGATTAATATGACCACATCGATATCTATGGTAAAGACTACCTTTCACATAACCCATATAGAGACAGCTTAAATTAAAAAAAATAAAAAAGGGTCCCAAAAAGAGATCGTATGGAACGGTAATGAGAAATGTCCCATCATCTTTTAAGATTCTCGAAACTTCTGCTATTACTCCAGGAAGGTCTAAAATATGTTCTAAAGTTTCGCTCATCACTACTAAATCAAAAGATTTTGAATTCAGTCCAGACTTGGATAAATCAGGAGTTACTCGATAATCTATTAAACGATTATTCTTTTTTGCCCAATCAAGCATTTTTTCATTAATGTCTACACCCACCACAGGAAGCCCCTGTGTATTCCACCAACAATTAGCTGATCCTAAATCAGCTATCTTCATGCCAGACTTGTAATATTCTCCAATAAAACGTGTTAGGCGTTTATAGCGCGATCTATGGTACCAGGCTCTAAATTTACTGACTTTATTTTCATTTGTCTGATCGTCGTAATAACTTTCATTCATTTCGCAATATTCAACGCTTGCCAGTTGAGCAGAGCTAAAAGTTGAAATGCGAACTAATAAAACATTTGCTAAAGATAAGAGAGATAAACTTAAACCAAAGGCTCCCAAATTTGTGAAGTTAAATGAGACAATAAAAAAATGAAAAACAACCGCACTTCCAAAAGCTACACAGAAATAAAGAAAAAAATGTAGGGGTAATGATGTTCGTAAAGTAACTTTTTGGCTGGCATAAACTACCTTGTAATAAAGATAGTGAAAAAACTGGTTAGCTAATACTCCAAAGAAAAAAGAGACACTCGGATTTAAGTTGAGCTTTAAAGCCAAGAAAAACGTTACTGTAAAATTGATTGCAGCACCTGAAAAACCACCCAGTATAAATACCAAGCCATCTCTATATTTAAGTCTATTCTTGGGGTCTTCTGTTACTGATGAAATTAAGCTATCCATGGTTTAACTCGTATTCTTTCTTTTTTAAATAAAGTTGAGATGTTCCCCATATAAAAAGTCCCAAGAGCAGAAAATTTCTAATACATAATAGAATCACACCAAGTGGTTGAGCCTGAAGCAATGATCGGGAAGCATTTGGGAAAATGCATTGGGTGATAAAAAACATAAAAATAAAAAAGAACATAAAGTATTTCTTATAAGACACATCAATAATAAATACTAAAGGTGTCAGCCAAATAAGAAAAGCTGGTGAAAAGACCTTAAATGTCAGAATAAAAGCACAGATTAAAAAAAATGAAGTACTAACGAGAATTTGCTTTTGATTCAAGTCCCCTTTTTTAATGCGAATAAAGCGCCAAAATAAAAAATAAAGACTTGAAAAGACAATAATAGGAGTCATTTTACTCATCTTTAATAAAAAAGGTACAGATGCAGCGTCGATATTATAAGATCCATGACTAAAATAAATATTAATGGGTGATTTGAAAATTAAGTGAGCAAGATACGGAACAAGTGAATAGAGGCTTTCCGCTTGAATACCTCGGTCCCAATGAAGTTTTAAAGTGTCAAAATAATGACCTTCTGTCCACCAAGCTAACATCCAATTCAAAAGAATAATCAGAACAATAGATACAATAGAGGTTAAAACCAGCTCTCGATATTTTTTATTCTGCAGTAGGGTTATCATAAAAAGAGGCGCTAATATCAATGAATAGGCTTTGGCAAAGGTTCCTAAAACAATCCAAACTCCTGAAAAAATATATCTTTCCTTGATGAAATAATAAACAGCAAGAGCGTAGAGCAAACTTGGATAGACATCCAAATGAGTGACATAAATTTGTCCCAAGAAAAATAATGATAACAATGAAGTCGCCAAGATCGTATTCCAGCTAAATTTTGTTTCCTGAGGTTGTTCCTTCCAGATTCTATACATGATCCAAAGAGAGCCAAAGTAAGCAAGTGTCGCAAATAAAGCCAGGTAACGTATAAACTCCAGATAGTTATGACTTAAAAACCTTGAAGTTAAAATAGGAACTATCATCAGGGGTGGATATCCAAAAGAAATATCACGATAAGGCCTTCTCAGTTTTGGAGACTCATGAAAATAATTTGTCAGTCCGTATTCATTTTCTCCGGCTTTTGCATGATCTTTATCAAGACCTGCAGGGCTCGGATCGTCAAAAGAAAATTCTTTTCCAAGAATAAATGTCGCCCACTGATAATAATAAGTTTCATCACTACGACTGCTAAAATAGAGTTTTAAATAATCATCAACATTTCCACTAAAGTTATTTTCATTCCAAGCAGCTCTCTGTATTGCAGCTTCCTGAGGGGGGTATCTATTGACAAAAAAATAATTGAACAAAAGAACGTGCAACAGAATTAATAAAAACAAAACAACTTTTTTCATCAAGCACAGATACGAATCTTTTTTGAAGATAGTCAAATATTTAACCTTAAAATACTTGTCTTACGAGTATGACTTTGATTGTTACTTTTTATGAAATTTTTATTACGACAAAAGACACTTATTTTTTCCATCATCATTCTAACTTTGTTTTTTTGGTATATACCTTTTTCAACACAAGACGGGCCCAATCATAAGAAAGTTGCTATCATTCTCAGTCGACTAGCTCATAGCCCAGCTGAATCAGCTGTTTACCAAAACAATTTAGGATTCACTCAAACAAAATCAATTTTCCCTCTTCTCTACCAACCATTTTCCAAGTTTCTTTCAGCAGATATTTACGAAAAGATTTTTGTTTGTTTCTTTACAATATTTTTCCTGATTTCTTTTTATTTTTTCCTGCATATTTGGTCACCTCAAAACAGTCGGCTATGGGTATTAATGTTACCTTTTTGTTTTCATCCTCTTTTCATGCGTGGAATGTATAACTATTTAGCATCTGTGCCATTAACATTTATCTTGTTAGGGCTTTTAAAAAGAGGGCTTGATTCCCCACGTTCTTACCTCCCGCTTCTGTTTTCCCTTTTTTGTTGGGCGGCATGGATATCACATCCTTTTTCATTTTTTGCCTTAGGACTTTGTTTTTTCTTACTTTTGATAACAGAGAAGATAAATGGAAAATATTTCAGCTGGGCTTTGTATGGTTTTATTATCTCATTTTTTCTTTTTATAGGATTTATTATCCCACTCTTTAACAGTCCTTCTGGAAATAATGTTTCGTATATTTTTGGGACAATTCCGATTTTATTAGGGGGCATCTTCTTTTTAAACTTTATGGACTACTCACTCGCCCATTTCTTTTTTGCTGTGCCTTTTTTCTTACTCCTTATCTATCTTATGTTTCTTTCTGTTAAAAAGGAACCCTGGAAATCTAAAATTTTTTGGCTATCTTTTTTAGCATCTTATTTAATCTTTCCACGAGCTGGAAGTGGTGGTGCACATCTTAATGAGAGGTTTTTGATTTTGATTTGGGCCTTTCTTCCCATAAGCCTAAGTTTTCTAAACGAGAAGGAGATTAAAAGGATTCAGATAATTAGTATAACGACATTTCTTGTTTTGGCTTGTGGTGTTTTCTGGGGAATGAATAAAGTTACTAAATACGCCAAGGAAGCCAGTGTTGTATTAAAAAGTTTACCTGATCAATCGAGGCTCTATCCGATCAATTTTAATCTTAAAGGTCCTTCCCTTCTGAATTGGGATATTGCTCATATTTGGGCAATGTATCCTGATGAGAAGATTGTTTTTTCCCCATACCTATTTGCTTTTGATTGGTTTGAGTCTTTAAGTAAAAAACAGGGTAGCTCTGTAAATTATTTTCCTGCTACAGAAGAAAGTTTTCCTGTTAATATTTCCTCTATTTGTAAAACAACCTCGCCATTTAAAACTATCGATTGTCAAAAGCTACGCGAACAAGCTTTTCAGGAAATATTTAAAAGCTCATCTTATTATGATTATTGGCTTGTGCATCAAACTCCAGAAGATTTTTTAAGCTATCTTCAATCTTTTAAGGGTTTAAAAATGGTGGCTCAATCAGGCGATTTTATGCTTTGGCATTATGAAGAAGCTCATGAATTTATCCCACCTCTCAATCAACATCTGCCTTAAAAAAATCCTCTGCCTGTCGATAGGAATCGGGCGTACCAATATCAATAAAAGGGTTTTCTACCACATATCCATAAAGTGTTTCTCCTGCCAGAAGGAAAGGCAAGATCTCATTTTCCATGGAGATTCTTTTTTCACGAGGCCATAAGAAAAGAGCATTTCGGGATAGAAGATAGGCTCCTGCATTAATTAATGAGGTACCTGTATGAACTTTTTCAAGGAACGAGAGTATTTTACCGCTTTTCAAATCTATTTTTACAGTACCAAATCGAGACCCATCCAAAACCTTTGTTAGCAAGATGACACCGGCATTTTTTTCAGAAACAAGGCTTAAAAACATCTTTTCTAGATCAAATTCTACAAAAGAATCTCCGTTCAGGATTAAGACAAAATCGGACTGAGTATTTTCTAGAGCCAAACGAGCAGCGCCTCCGGTACCTAGAGGACTCTGCTCAAAAGAAAAATCTATTTTAAAATGATAAGGATGAGTAGAATAGTACTCTTGAATTAAGAGAGATTTATAACCAGTTGCTAAAATTACTTTTTGTATTAATTTTTCTTTATCCAATCGTCTCAAAAGATAATCAAGAAAAGGCTTACCATGGATAGGTGCTAATGGCTTAGGTTGATCAGGTAGGACGGATTGTAAGCGTGTGCCCATTCCTCCAGCTAAGATAATGACATCCAAAAAGTAGGTTTCATTAATTGTTGAGATATATAATGCGACTTCCATTGTCTTCAAAATGAAAATCTACTTCTAGATGGCTATGTAGTGCTCTACGTACAGACTCTTGGTGAGCAGGCTCTACAAAAAGTGTCAGAAAACCACCTCCTCCAGCTCCAGAAATTTTTCCTCCATAGGCTCCAGCTTTTCGAGCAGCAGCATACATATCATCTATTGTAGAGTTAGTGACTTTCGAAGAAAGTTCTTTCTTAAGTTCCCAACTTTCATGCAATAATTCACCTAGATTTTTAATAACTGTTTCAGAAGAAGCAGTGGAAATAATTTTTTCAGCTTCAAATACCATATTATACATGCGGTTAAGATAAGTATCTTTTGATTTAGACTTTGTATTATCCACCTGCTCTTTAACAACATCGCTAGCAAATCGAGAAATACCTGTATAAAAAACCATCATAGAATCATCGAGAAGCTTCTTTTTTTGATTGGTAATAATTACTGGACGAACACGAATTCTACTCTCATCAAACTCAATGATATTCATCCCTCCAAAAGCTGCATGAAACTGATCTTGTGAACCTACATTTTCGGGAATCAATTTTTGTTCTATATGACGTGCTTCATCTGCAAGTTGTTCTTTGGAAACGACTTGTCCTTTAAGTGTATGAAGAGAGTGGAGGAATCCAACTGTGAATGCTGACGACGAGCCGAGTCCTGTTTTCGCAGGCAGATCGGAAAATATATGAATATCAAGATGTCCATCAATTTCCATATGTCTGAGACATTCTCTCACACTTGGATGAATAACTTCTGAAATATCATTTACGAGTTCAGATTTTGAATAGCCTACACGAATTTTATATTCAAAAAACCTACTCAGCTGATTAAGGCTTACATACACATACTTATTGATTGTTGTCCCTAATACAGCTCCAGGATAACGCTGATAATAATCAGGATAGTCTGTACCTCCACCAAAAAAACTAATTCGAACTGGTGTTCTAGAAATAATCATAAATTTATCTATTTATTGTTAGTAAAACAAAATCCACAGCTTTTTGTAAGTCACTTACTACAAAATCGGCTTGAGTGGAGCCCTTCTCTCGCATACCATATCCGGTCAAGACTAAATATGATTCAACCCCTATACTTTTTGCGGCTTCAATATCCGTATTGCGATCACCAATCATTACGGCTTCTTCTGGCAAGACACCTTCTTTTTCTAGCACTTTTTTGAGAAGAAGATTGCCCGGCTTACGACATTCACAGATAAGTTTATATTCTTGAAGGATAGCGTCTGGATGGTGTGGGCAATAAAGAACATCCTGAATTTCGATATTATTTTCTTTTAAGATGTTTATAAAAAACTGATTAAATTCTTGGAATACCTTTTCGGAATACAAACCCTTAGCAATGCCAGCTTGATTTGTTACAATATATATTTTGGCATTATTTTGGTTAATTCTTTGAAGCGCTTCCAAAGAGCCTGGAATAAATTCTAAGTCCTCAGATTTATGAACATATCCCTTTTCAACATTGATCGTACCATCACGATCTATAAAAAAAATCTTTTTCATTAACTTTTACTTAGAGAGAGTTTGAAGGAGACTTTGAGAGATTCTGTGATCTCACGAAACGAAAATTTAGACTTTCCAAAACGTCGATCATGAAAACTCACCGGCAATTCGATGATTTTAGCGCCCAATCGATGACAACGAAAGACAGTTTCCATCCCTATCGGGTAACCATGAGAGTAAAAATCTTTAAAATTAAGCTTCTTCATCAAATCCTTACGATAACATTTATATCCACTACTCAAATCACGGATACGCAATCCTAAAAAAAGACGATAGATAGAATTGGCTAAAAAACTAATAAGCGCCCGTTTCCATGTTCGATTTACTTCTTCACCATCCTGAACATAACGAGATCCAATAACTAGATCATAATGTTTAATAAGACCTAAGAATGTTGGGATATGAACTGGATCATGAGAAAAATCAGCGTCCATCTCGAAAATACAATCCACATCTCTTTCCAAGCAAAATAAAAAGCCGGCAATTCCGGCTGTCCCACGACCTTTTTCATGGAGACGTTCCACTAAATGAAGATTTTGAGGATATTTTTTCTGTAAAGTTCGTATATGATCTGAGGTGCCATCAGGCGAGTGGTCATCTACAATCACAATTTCAAGATTATCCTGAGATTCTAATTTAAGAGAAAAAATACTTTCTACAAGAGGAGCAATATTTTGAGCCTCATTATATGTTGGAATCATGATGATAGCTTTCATGCGCCCTCAGTCTCTGTAACTTCCTGCGGCTGCAAAATCGCCTTCTCCACACTTTTCAGATTTTTCATGCCATCATCGAGTTCAGCCAAGAGTTCTTTCTCCCCTTCTTCCATCGCTAAAATTTCTTCGGTGGAAGCGAGGAGGTCATCGAGGACGACGGCTGTGGATTGGAAAACGCGGGCTTCTTCAGTTTGGCGGCGGACCATTTCTTCGAAATCTCTCAAAGGTGGAAGTTCGTTTAAGTCTTTGAGACCAAAAATATCTAAGAAGTCTTTGCTCGTACCATAGAGCATCGGTCGGCCGGGTTCTTCTTTACGACCCACCAAACGAATCATACGGCGCTCCAGTAAGTTTTTGAGTACTCCCCCACTATCCACGCCTCTAACATCATCAATCTCAGCTCGTGTCATTGGCTGACGATAGGCAATGATCGCTAATACTTCCAAGGCTGAAGTAGAAAGGCGTTGGGGCTTGTCTTTATTTAAAAGATGAATCCAAGAAGCAAAATCACTCTTCGTGCGAAACTCATAACCCTGAGAGACTCTCATGAGTGTGAGGGCAGAATCTTTTTCGTTCCACTCATGAGCTAAATCTTCCAGAGCTTTTTCCAAAGCTTCTTTGTCAGGTTTTGCAGCATCAGGATGAGCCATGAACACTTCGAGCATTTCATTTAAACTCAATGGTTTTCCAGAAATAAAAATGAGTGATTCTAAAATTCTTTTTAGTTCCATAAATTAACCCTCAACTTCTTCTGTAATAGATTCGGATGTATTTTGAGTCGTCTCTGATAATTGTGAAACAATCACAATTCGCCCAAAGACACGATCTTGTAAAATTTTAATAAAACTTTGTTTTCCCATTTCTAAAATGGCTAAAAACGTCACGACAACTTCAGGCTTTGTCACATCCCCTTCAAAAAGATCTTCAAATGAAACTTGTTGTTTGCCTCTTAAAAATTCTGTGAGTTGAACTAGTCTTTCGGCTGTTCCAACAACTTTTCCACGGATTTCATGAACTTTATCCTGAGGAAGTCTCTTCAAGACATTTTGAAAAGCCACTAACAAAGCTTCCATATCCGCTTCGACCAGTGGTCCCTCTTCCGTCAATTCCACTTCTGTAGGCAAACGGCGGAAAACATCGCGACCCAAAACATTTCGCTGATTGAGATCTCCGGCTGCAAGCTTGAATTTTTGATATTCCAAAAGTTTATTCACCAAATCTTGACGTGGATCAGGACCTTCATCTTCTTCTGGTGAAGATTCGGGCAAGAGCATCTTGGATTTGATATAGGCCAATTCCGCAGCCATTTCCAAAAACTCTCCAGCCAAATCAATATCCAGATCTTTGGCCATGTCGATAAATTGAATATATTCACTCAAAAGCTTTGAAATCGGAATGTCATTGATATCGAGATCTTCTTTTTTAATCAGATAGAGCAAGAGATCCAAAGGTCCTTCAAAAATGTCGAGACTGACTTGATTGGCCATATAATTTAAATAAGGTTCATCGCCTTTTGAACACGTATTAAAGTTTGTTGTGCAATGACTTGAGCTTTTTCTCTACCCTGTCGTGCTACTTCATCCAAATATCCAGGATCTTTTAACAGCTCCTGTCTGGTCTTGCGGATCGGATCAAGAAAATCATTGATCAATGCCGCCATTTTCTTTTTGTCGTCTGTACAACCCAAAGTCGCCGCTCGACATTCTTGAGCTACCTGACACACAGCTTCCGGTGTATTATGAAGCTTGTGATAATCATAAATAATACAAATATCAGGATTACCAGGATCGGAACGTTTAATACGTGCAGGATCTGTAATGGCTGACTGCACTTTTTTCAAAACTTCTTCAGGACTATCGCTGAGATAAATAGAATTATTATAACTCTTACTCATCTTACGACGATCAAGACCTAAGAGTTTTGGGGATTCTGTGAGCAATGGTTGAGCTTCGACTAAAATATCACCCTTATAGAGATGATTGAAACGTCGAACAATTTCGCGAGCCAATTCAATATGAGGAACTTGATCCACACCCACAGGGACTTTATTTCCATCATAGAGTGCGACATCAGCGGCTTGAAGCAGTGGATAACCTAAAAAACCATAGGTAGAGAGATCTTTTGTCGAAAGCTCCTGCTGCATTTCTTTAAATGAAGGCACACGCTCTAACCACCCCAAAGGTGTGATCATCGAGAGCAAAAGATGCAGCTCGGCATGTTCCTTCACATGGGATTGTACAAAGATGGTAGCTTTCTTAGGATCAAGGCCCACAGCGAGCCAATCAGCCAGTACATCCCGTGTGGATTCTCGAATCACACGAGGATCGGCATATTCAGTTGTTAATGCATGCCAGTCAGCGACAAAAAAGAAACACTCTTCTTGAGATTGAAGTTTAAGCCAATTTCTCAAAACACCATGATAATGACCTAAATGAAGTTTTCCAGTAGGACGCATTCCTGAAACAATTCGTGTTTTCATAATCACCTTGGCAATAAAAAGTCGGCAATGATTGATACTGGAATGGTTAAGTATTTAAAAAATCCCAGATACAACCCTGCAATCATAATCAGAAAGCCATAACGATTGATCGATTCCAGCATCGGCAAAAACGAGCGTGGGAGAAAGCCTGCAAAAATATGAGAGCCATCCAGTGGATGAATGGGGACCAAATTAAAAATGGCTAACATCAAATTGAGATACACACCTGTCGCGAATATTTGAATAAAATGTTCGGTCATCTCTCCCTGAAGAGAAAGTCGAGACATCACATGAAGAATGCCAGCAAACACAAGAGCCAACATTACATTTGAAATAGGCCCCGCCGCCGACACCCACATATCTCCTTTACGACCTCCGCGGAGATTACGCGATGTCACAGGGACGGGTTTAGCCCAACCAAACAAAAGCAGGCCTGGCATTAAGAACATCATGAGAGGAAACAAAACCGTTCCAATCCAATCAATATGAGCTAATGGGTTGAGTGTCAGTCGCCCTAACATCTTAGCTGTCGGGTCCCCCAAACGATTGGCCATCCAAGCATGAGAAGCTTCATGGAAAGATAAAGAAAAGAGAAAGACAGGAAAGAAGATAAAAAAATCGGCTAAGCGTTCGGTCATAGGTGTCGGGTGTTTTGCCTACGAAGGGGCTGATGTCGAGGAATTTTGCAAATTTTTCAGAACCTTTTCACCCTCTCGGATGCTTTGAAATAATCCCCTTCAAATGCTTCAAGTTTAAATGTGTGTAAATCTCAGTGGTGGCGATATTACTATGCCCCAGCATGACTTGAACACTGCGTAAGTCAGCCCCTCTTTCAACCAAATGGGTCGCAAATGAATGTCTTAGGACATGAGGGCTGATAGCGCGTCGGATTCCAGCTTTGAGAGCTAAAGTTTTAATGATCGTCCAAAACATTTGGCGAGTCATGGAAGTGCCACGGCGTGTCAGGAAAAGATATTGTGTACTGTGTTTCTTTCTTAAACTTTCTCGCGCTTCCGAAATATACTGGCTCAAAGCCGCATTAGCGACTTTTCCCATAGGGACAATTCGTTCCTTTGAACCTTTTCCATAAGCTTTAAGAAAACCTTTTTGAAGATTGAGATCGTCGACTTTAAGATTCACCAATTCGGAAACACGCAATCCCGTCGCATAAAGCAGCTCAATCATGGCGTGGTTTCTTTGATTTTCTAAAGTCACTACTTTAGTTTGAGTCACAGCCGCTTCCAAAATCTTATCAACTTCGTTCAGAGTTAAAAAATTGGGAAGTTTGCGACCAATTTTTGGAATATCAATTAAAGCTGTCGGATCTTGATCTAGAATTTTTTCCTGATTCAAAAATTTAAAAAAACGCCTGATTGTAATCAAATGCCGAGCCATGGAGCGTGGTTTGAGGCCTTCTTTCGAGAGACTGACAATATGCTCTAAAATGTGTGCTGAGGTAATCTGACTGGGAGCTTGCATCCCCTTCCATTCAAGATATTTTAAGAAAGCATTGAGGTCAGTCCCATAAGAAGCAAGCGTATTTTTAGAAAGTCCCTTTTCGACTTTAAGATGATCTAAGAATGATTGAACAAATACATCCATAATGTCCCATTTCCTACAAGGTGCTGGGTCAGATGATCCAGCTATTTAAAGCATCTGCCAAAAATTCGGCAGTTTTAAGAGATCGTAGAGTTAGTTTTAGTTTAAACAACATCAAAAACATACAAAAAGCGCTTATTTTCTGCATTTTTCATATTTTAAAGATTTGGCATGATCGTTGCTCTCTTGTGCCCCCGGGTAGACGGAGGAAACAACCATGAGACACAATAAATTTTCTCACACGCTTATGATGGCGTGTGCCGTGGCGTCATTGTCATTAATGATCGCTCAATCGATTCATGCAGAAGAAAAAGCTCAAGAAATGGGAAAGGATCGAGCTTATATCTACACGCAATTATTAAGTGGTGACAGTGGAAGTCAAAAAATCATGATAGAGCCTATCGATCCTAAAGAAGCTTTTTATAGTGTCGATCTTCCGGCAAGTGCGCAGATTGTTGGAGTGGTTTCAGGAGTTGTCGCCATCGATCCTGTCTCTCACGCTTTATATATTATCAATAGTTTGGATTCTGAGAATCTTTTGATGAAAAGAGATTTACCTTTGGGCATTGATCCATCGCCTTTAGGTGAGAGTGTGAATCCAGCAGCTTCAGGAGTGGACCCGACACCTTTGGACAAAGTAAATCCAGCAGCTTCTGGGGTCGATCCTACTCCTTTGGATGATGTGAATCCCGCGGCTTCGGGAGTGGATCCTACACCTTTGGACGAGGTAAATCCTGCGGCATCTGGGGTAGATCCAACTCCTCTCACTCAGTAAAAAAGGCATCAATCTTCCATCTCAAAACATTTTTTCTCTAGAGATTGAGCAAGCTCAAAAAATAATAAACGCTCTTTTTTTGGAATAGAAGTGTCCTGGCAAATATTTTTCAGCTCCTCTATTTCAGCTTTTAATTCTGCCGTTTTTTTCAATTGAATATAGATTGCAGCTAAGGAATCATAAACTTCTAATCGATGTTGTAAGTCTAAGCTGTCGTTATCTTTCAATGAGTAAAAAACTTGTTCTGCCATTGTGTATTCTCGGTTTACTTGAGACATACGAGCAAAAGTCAGTTGAGCTATTGGATCTTGAAGTTCCACAAAGAGATCTCCTTTATCACCTTTTCTCTTATTAAAAATATTTTGGGCTTTCTCAAAGTTGTTCATCTTCAAATAAACTAAGAAAAGATATTTATAGAGTTCAGCCATGTAACGTTGATCACCATATTCATACAATCCCACTTCCAAAACTTCTTGAGCCTCCTCAAAGCGATCACTTCTATAAAGAGCTTCTCCTAGGTTAACATATACAGCCATTCCATTATGAGCGATCGTTTCTGAAGCTTCTATTGTACGACGCAATTGGTTGAGCATCTCTATGGCTTTATCAAAGTCTTTTTGGTCTATATATATATACCCGATCAAGGCTTGTATATTTACAGTCCATTGATAGTCCCCATGAAGTATAGCTTGTGCTTTTTTTGCAAACTCATGGGCTTGTTCATAGTTTTTATCTTTTCGAGCCAAGATAGCTTTTAAATACCAAAATCTCCCCCGTAATATCGGGTCAATAAAATCAGAAATATGAATCAGACTGACATCTACAGCTTCTATATCAGAAGCTTCTACTTCAAGACTTGAAGCCCTACTTTCACTGAGTCTGCTTTTCAGTGCAGCAATTTGTTTCATAAGTTGATCAGGATTACGGGCTTCTATTTCCTGAAATACTTTGAGTGTCTTATCCAAGTAATCCTTCATGACTCCAAGCCCCGAGAAGTAAGCGGAATCCAGATAGATACTCGCTCTTAATTTTAAAGTATCTAAGTCATGTCTTCCTTCCACAAGTGCTTCGGCATCAGAAAAAAAATTGGCGGCATCGGTAATGTGACCCGTTCTGGCTAATACACGACCGTGCCTGTACAAAATGCCTGCGAGTTCAAGTGAAGTGAGGTAAGGTTCAAGTATTTTTGCTGCCGGATATAATTCATCTACTAACGCACTATAATCTTCAGCGACAAACAAAGCTTGATCCCAAGCACGCAAAGCTTGAAGAGCTGTACGTATATCAAGTGGATCTGGCTCTTTCTTTATCTGAAGAGCTTTTAAAGCTGATTCAAAACTTCTCTTTTGATGACGTCCGGGTTGATGCTTTTCAAAAATAGCAGCTACTTCCGTCATACTTGGATAACGTCCCTCTGGATCTACACTGAGACATTTTCGAATAATTCGATCAAGCCATCGTGGCACTTGAGGGTTATAATGTCTTAAAGAAATATATTTGAGCTGATTATTAAGATAAGCTTGAGCTCTTTGAGCTGTATCTTTTCATCCATTCCTTCAAAAGGCTGTCTAGAACCTGACAAAGAACGATACGCCATCATCCCAAAAGAAAAGACATCCATTGTATCCGTACGATATTTTGAAAAGGCTTCCTGAAACCAAGCAACATCAGCTAAAGCAATACTTTGTTCTGCAAATATTTTAGCATGCATAATTATCAACATTTCAGGACTCATGTAGCTTGTGGAGCCTGCAGGAAGTCGATCTTTCAAATATTTAGGATCATTCTCAGAGTGTGATATTTCCTTTGAACGCTTAGAAATTCCAAAATCACATAGGACAGGTTTCCCTGTTTCAGCAGAAATGATGACATTTTGAGGCTTTAAATCTAGGTGAGCGATAGCACGACTATGAACTTGCTCCAATGTTTCAACTATCTCGCAGAGATAAGAGATGACGGTTGTGGGATCACTTGTCCCTTGTCTTTTAAGGTAGGCTGAAAATGTTTCGCCTTCGATAAGTTGCAGACTGGTAAAGGGAACTTTCTCCCCTTTATCGTTTATAGCAAATCCACAACCAAACACTCTCACCACTCCTGGTACACCATCTAGTTCTGAGGTAATGACAACTTCATTTTGTGCGGCTTCATAGATTTCTTGAGTTTTATCTGAGTGTGTCAGTTTAAATGCTATGCGACGTGTTCCTTTACAAGTATCTCCATCAGGGAAAAGAACTTCTTCAGCTTCATACACTGTTGCCGCCCCTCCAGCACCTAAAGGGCTGTTACGATTTCTTTCTGTAATGCGAATACTGCTGACCACTTCTTTTCCGTCAGAATCAATAATCATTACGAAACGATAAGGATTTAATTTAAGATCCGGAGAGCTTTTTCTTCTTCTTCTTCTCCAAGGGTAATTACAATATCAGGGCTATCTTCTTTTAATATAAAACTAGGCGGTTTGGAGGAATAGTTTTGAGGGACATAATCAATAGTGAAAGACCCAGTTCTAAATATTGTAGAAATATCTTCATGGAGTCGGTTGTGCAGATTTTCTCTCAGAGAAATAGGATCAACGGTATAATTAATGAAATCATTTTTCGCACATACAGAGTCAAGAACACGACCAACATAGTGCGGCAAAGACTCTCCTTCATCTAAAGGTGGATTTGGTTGGTTGCCATAGGGATCTACGCTCCTATAAGTAAATATAGCTCCTCTCAATATTTGAAGAGATGTCATTGCAATAGATATATGAGAATTATCGTATGTCTGATAAGGGTCGGATAATAAAAACTGCAAGTTTCGCATTGAAAGTTCAAACAAGATTCTCATAGCAGCTTCTTCTGGAGTTTCTTTCTGACCATCTTCAAATACCAAAGGAAGAACCCCTGCTGTCTCAAATAGACTTCGAACATCCCGACTATTTTCTGGGGAAACAGTTGAAGGTAAATTGTCTTTTGGAAGAACAGGTTTTCCTGCAATTAAAGCTTTTAAAGCAAAAAGAGGGGCATACTCCTCAGTTTGTGAGGCTTTTTCTAACGTTTTAAAACTTTGAACAAGCGTTGCTTTTATCAGATTAGGATTTTCAGGAACTCCAAATTGATATCCCTTTAAGTAAATAGGTAATTTATTCATCATAAAATCTTCTCATCAGGTTAATAAACTGGTTCCGCTGGAAGAGGAAGTAATCGAGTCTGGCCATTTGGTAGGATGATCCGTGCAGGTTCTCCCGGATAAGAAAATGGATTTTGTGGAAGAACATACCGAAACTCCCCTCTTCGAATATGAAAAGGAATAGGTTTAACTCCTGATATCGGCTGAAAAGACGCTTGCAAATCTCTTCCTGAGGCTAGATCGAAAATAATATAAGGTGAACTAGGTGCTGTCATCATATGAGGTGTTCCCACCTGATAAGAAAAACCGATGACAATCGTTGAGAGAGCTCTTAATAAACCATGATACAAACCCAAGCCTTGAGTTGGAGCCTGCATGGCTAATGTAATAAAAGGATTCCTTCGAGATCTTGGATATCTCTGATATCTTGGAGATCTTGTGGATACAGAGGAAAAAAGTCGTGCACACGCAGACATGCCACTCAGATGATGGAGAGGCTCAGATAATGCTACTCGTAAAAAAACTGGGCTTGTAAAACATCGATAACGTCTTCCATTGAGAGCCTCTCCAACAAGGGTAATATGCGTATCAAGAGCCACATCCCTAACAGCTTCCAATAGAGCACCACCATCTTCCAGAGGTGTTGCAACTTCAAACCTAACATCACGTCCACTTCTATCCCGATAACGCCCATGCACACGCATTTCATTTCCCCTTTGAATTCATTTCTCTCATAAAATTTCATTCATCTTGGCAATCGCCCTCTGAGTCTTTCGCGTTTTTCTATTTCCGATAATATAGATCTGGCATGATCCACTTGCTCATTGAGTGCGTACGCTTCACTAAGGTATTCCAAGAGGGGTATCATGTTTTGACTATCCGGGAAGTTCAGACGAGCCCCTTCTAAGACTTCTATCGCTTCTTGAGGTCGGTCGGCTCGCAGAAAAGCTTCACCAAGATTGATGTAGAGAGTATCAACGTTCGGCCCTTTGTTTTGAAATTTGTCTTTAGCGATTTCACAAGACTTTCTTAAGAGAGCAATCGCTTCTTCATATTTTTCCATACCAATGAGACAATTCCCAATACCCGCCAGCGATTCATTGGCTTTTCGATATTCTTTGGCTGAGATAAAAGCACTTACAACTTCATAACCAATCTCCAGCGCCTGTTCAAAACATCTAAGTTTTCTTAACGCACTCATTTGAGCCATTAGAAGTCGGGCTCTATAAAGAGGAGATAGGTCTTTTGAGAATTCATTTAATTTTCTGAACTCACTTGTTTCGTTAATAGCTTCATCTGGAGGCAAAATAAAAAAAGCTCTTTCGGCTAGAATACTGGCTTTTAATTCAAGTGATTCTCGCGGTGGCAATCCTTCTTCTTTTAAAAAAGTGGCGGCTATATTTAAATTTTCCTGAGCACTTTTCTTATTTCCCATTCTCATGAGAGTACGTGCTCGTCGGTAGAAAAAATCTGCCATTAAAATGGTTTTTATTTTTGTTTCATTCAACTTCTGAAAAGACTCATTCGCTAAATCGAAAATTTCTTCCTGAAGATCATAATCACCATTCATGAAAAGCTCTTCATCCCACGCACGAAGAACTTTAAAAGTCTCATCAAATGAATCAGCTGCATCATGGTAGAGTTCTCGATACTTGGCATACGGCAAAAATTTATTACAGGCTTGCGCAACCGCTTCCATGTGAGGGTAGCGTTCATGAGGATCTAATGAGAGACATTTTCGAATCCAAGCTTTCATTTCAGGAGGAATACTCACTCCGTGTTTTGTTAGATCTTCATATGAGGGAGATCCCCCATATAATTCCATGGCCGTATCGTAGAGGGAATCATTGGAATCCTTATGAATGATACCATAAGGATGCCTTTCTTTACTTAAGAGTTGGTAGGCCAACATCCCAAATAGCCATACATCCCAACTCTTTTTTTCTTCCGGCGTGAGTTCATTTAAGTTGAGATTATGCCAACGTTTGAGAATTTCTGGAGGTAAGTAATAGGCATGCCCACAAATAGGTCTGGATTCGTTTTGAGAAACATCAGCAGCATTTCCAAAATCTAGCAAAACAATGTCTCCATTTAAACGTATCCCGACATTTTCAGGCTTAAGATCCAGATGAACCTTTCCCCTACTATGTAAATCAGCTAATGTTTGAGCAACTCTCCAAATAACAAGATAGGCCTCATCTTTTGAAATCTTTTGCATACGATGACTGATTCGCTCTGATGAAAGAAGCTCCAAGATGGCAAAGAACGAACCATCCTTAGTCAGGCCTGTTCCAAATTGACGACAAATCCCTTTAACAGTTTGCAATTCTTCTAAAAATTTCTGATCTCGCGCAAAGGCATTTAAAGCTTCTTTTGAGCTATAGGATGATCCTCGAGGTATTTTAATGGCGAAATCTTCCAGAGCCTTTCCTTTAAGGAGGACTGTTCCTTTATAGACGATAGCAGACCCACCAACACCCAGAGGTTCTGGATCGATGACAATTTCTGCCCCTACGGGGAGGCTAGACGGTAAGAAATCCATTCGTAGTTTTTGAGAAATAGGATCAATACCTACTAAAGGATCAGCTGAATAAAGAAGTGCCGCTCCCAAAATACCCAGAGCATTATCAATATTCGCTGCTAAACTCCCTGTTCGCATATCTGGAAGTGTCACAGAATAGCCAAAACAAGATAATGCTGATTGAACCATACCAAGAGAATCAGTGACCGAACGCACCATTCGAGTGGGATCAGTTTCCTTGTTTATAATTTCTCTAAAAGTCCTCAAACGACGAACTTCTCTAATATAGCCTAAAAAAATCGTGATTTGATGAGGGGTGAGATATTGTAGTTGTACTTTAGGAAGTGCTTTTAGAAGAAGTTCACCAACCCTTTTCTTAAAAGTCTCCAGAGAAGAGTCTCTCAGGTAAATATCGACACCTTGTATTTTTAAATATTCTTGGAGACCTAAAGTATTCTGTGTGTTTTGAGATAAAGCCAATAAATCACTACAATCTTGATAAAAAAGTTGAGGAGCATGGATTGTAGTGCTGGGCGTTGACATCTATTGAACTCTGTATTCTCTTCCATCAATACTTAGAGAAAAGTTAACTTGAGAGGCATCTCTTCCATCCAACGGAATCAAAATCCGATTTAATCCGCGGGTGATGTGAATAAGTTCACTCTGGTGCCACAGAGACAAGTCTCCTCTCCCTTCATTTGTCGAAGTAAATTCATAAGAGATATACCCATTGGGCGCATTGCGTAACGACTGTAGCCCTGTAATTTGAATATCTGGTGTGACTTGAAATGACTGGATGATAGAATTGATTCCCAACGCATCATTTTCTATATGCACTTCATAGGTCCCTGGCCTTACAGCCTCAGGAACTCTCAATTCAGGATGGGCACGGCTAAACGTTTGGCTTAAGCTCTGATTCGATGGGCCTCTTCTGGGTGAGGTACTTGCTGAAATAAAAACTAGCTCTACTATCATTGTGAGAGCGTCGGGAAGTCTCGTTGGAAACTCTGTAAATCGCGCTAAAACACTTCCCTGACTTTGAGGGGTAAAGGTATAACCAGTATTTAACCTAACAGGAGCAGACTGAGAGACAGGTGCTCTAGGAACACTGATCCCACGAGTATACGGAGATGCAAAACAACGAGGGGTAAAGGGCAAAGAAGCTGAACTCAACATTCTTAGAAGGGTTACCTCAGCAATGGGACACTCTGTATACTGAGATCTTCCGGGTTGAAGAAGTGAGGTTGAAGTCACGTTTTCATCGAAGCTGGCGGCTATACGCAAATCTCCGGTAACCCTTCGATCTACAGAAGAACCACTCCTACCCATAATAACGACATGCGTATCTTTTTTATTTACACCACGCCCACTTTGAATCCTCGCTTCCATCACCATACTTTTCCCCCTTTTATGACTTTCATTGTTTTGCGCTTATCTCGACAGGGTTCTTGAAAAGGTTGCTATCTTTTTTGAATTTTTGGATAAAAATTTTCTGTGTCTCTCTATCTTGAAATAGGTCCCGGACGTGGGGATTTTGTTATGGCATTGGCAAAAGAAAATCCCAATGATCAGTTTGTAGCGGTTGAATACAAGCTCAAGCGCACCCAAAAACTACAAAAAAGAATCGAAAAATCCGGAATTAGCAATATTACCTTGTATTGTGGAGATGCGCGTAAGGTTTTGAATCCGGAAGCGGATCCTCCTTCTCCCATCAAAGACAAAAGTGTTCATCGTCTTTATGTTCTTTTTTCAGATCCGTGGCCCAAACGTCGTCATGCTCCACATCGCTTGTTTCGTCAGGATTTTTTAGACATGATGGATCGTGTGCTAGAGCCTGGTGGCGAGCTTTATGTGGCTCATGATGATCCAAACTATCTTAAAGAAATTAAAACTCTTTTCCGTAAAAACGCTACACGATTTATCGAACAAGGCCCTTGGGATATTCAAACCATGACGTTTTATGGAGAAAAATGGCTCAAGGAAGGTCGTACATTGGAGTTTTTTTGGTATCGAAAAATTGACACTAGCTCTCAGGATCATCTAGCCCTTCCCTGCCTGATTTCAGAAACTCACCAGTAGCTCAAAAGGAGAATACGATGTCTACACAACCTTCTAAAGAAATTGAAACTTTTCCTAACCCTCAACCTGATAGGGATTATGTGATCACATCTATCTGTCCTGAGTTTACCAGCCTATGTCCTAAAACAGGTCAGCCAGATTTTGCGACGATAACAGTTTCTTATATTCCAGATAAATTGTGTATCGAATTAAAATCCTTAAAGCTCTATTTCTGGTCCTACCGTAATGAAGGTGCTTTTTTTGAAAAAGTGACCAATCAGATACTCAATGATCTCGTCAACGCCTCTCAACCTCGATGGATGGAGGTTATTGGTGATTTTAATGTGCGTGGGGGGATTACGACAACCATCACAGTTTCATTTGGTAAAAAATAATTACTTTTCCGTAAAATGAAATTCTACGCGACGGTTTTGCTGACGGCCTTCTTCTGTATCTTCAGGTGCAACTGGAAACTGCGTGCCCAGACCCTTAGGAACCAAAACAAGATCATCAGGGACTCCACGAATTTGTAGATATTTAATAACAATTTGAGCACGACGTAATGAAATTTTTTCATTAGCTTCAACAGTTCCTCGTCGATCCGCATGCCCTACGACTTCAACTGTTTTAATTTCAGGATGTCTGATTAAAGTGTCTGAAACATATCCCAGGATTTCTTTTGATTCAGCAGACAATGTGGTCTTATTAAAATCAAAATGGACAGGGGCAATAGTTTTGATTTCCCCTTTTACAACCGTAATTCCCGACTCAGGACAACCATCGCTGTCTGCAATTCCATTCATATCTTCTGGATCTTGAGGACAATCATCAAAGGCATCAGGAATATTATCATGATCTGAATCCTCGCCAGTCATAATCAAATCTAAAGCCTGTTTTTCTTTATCTGTCTTAGCAATCAAAGGAAGGATTTCTTGTTTCAATTCAAAATATTTCAGACAGGATGGATCGTGTACTGCAGGGTCAAACTCCTGGCGAGTCTGAGGACAATTTTGCTTCATAGCCAAAAGCACTTCTGAAAAATTCAAATTGGTCTCACTTCCAGTCAAAACAACAATCTGCTCTTTGATTTTAAAAAGTTTTAGGCAGTCAGGATCATTTTTTTCAGGATCGAAAAGCTTTGGATCTTCGGGGCAGCTTTGTTGAAGGGCCAAAACGACTTCACCAAATTTTTCAGGAGTCATTTTTTGAGTCAATTCGACAACCGAATCTTTAATCTGAAAAAACATGGCACAGTCAGGGTCGTCCAGTTTAGGGTTATAATCATTCACATCTGCCGGACATTTTCCTTTAAGAAATACAACCCTCTCATCCATTTTTTCTGGGACGATTCCCAAAGTCACTTCCATAGTTTTAATACTTTCCTGATCTTTGATGCGATAAGCAGATTCAGGTCCTGTATAGGCCAAGTTAACAACGCCTTGAATCTTTGGTGCTCGAGCCCCACAAACAAGACATGTGCCGATACCACCACCTAATTTAAGACCTGTATCATTGATCTTCCACTGAGTACCTGCCATCAATGACATTGTCGTTGTGTCACGACGTCCAAAGTTTTTTAAAGAAGATGTTGTGGTCATTTCAGCAGAGAGAGAAACTTGTTTTGAAACATCCGTCGAGAGAGCTGTCCCAGCCAGAATTCTTGCTTGGTATTCGATGTTGTTTAATTGTACTTTATTGGAAAAATACTGAAACCCTGTATTAAAAGCGGCTCTAATTTTTTTTGAAAAGAGATAGTCGCCTACCGCTTTAATACCACCTGTCACCGATTTTTCCCCTAAAAAATATTGGGAGCCTTTTGTGGGAATGGTGACAAAAGGTTCTAAAGCAAATCCAAAACGATGTTTATAGTGATTAATGATTCCTAATTTTGAAGACAATCTCACATCTCCAAAAGTGGAAACGTTTCTTTTTGCTGGAAATGGAGAAATGTTTGGGTCCGCAAATGTGGCTAAACTCACATAAGGTATTGTGACTGAAGCCTGAATAGAATCCGTAATACCGACTCCTGCTGAGATAAAATGAATCAGAGATTTTTCAACAGCATTGTCGATGACAGTTCCAGAAGAATTGAGCAGGCTTAGACTTTTATATAAAAACTGATTGGAGAGTTCGAAATAAAATTGTTTTTGATAAAGGCCTTCTGATGAATCGTTGGTGAGAAAATATTTTTCCCCTACGACAGGCCATGCATCAAAGGCCTGAAATTGATTGGTTGTGGCTTTTGCGATGGATATTTGGCAAAAGCTGATAATCAAAATAAGAATCGATACTTTAATTTTTCGTATAAAAATAAGATTGTTCACAATTTTTTATAAAGACGATAGCGAAAAGATTTTGATCATGCAATGCATAGATGATGAGAAATCGATTTTATAAACATCTTTTATTCATCATATTTCTTTGTCTGATAGCCCATTTTTTGGAAGCTTCAGAAAAAAAACTTCAATGTGTTTCCTACACAGCTTTTCAGAAAGATGAATCTCCATGGAAGCTGGAAAATCCTGATTTTAAAATTCCTGTCGAACGTGTCGAAGAAGATTTGAAGCAGATTGCACAAGAGTCTGAGTGTATTCGTATTTATTCTATAACAGGTCTTGAATTTTTACCGCCACTTGCTGAAAAATATCAGCTTAAAATTCTTTTTGGAATTTGGGTTAATAATGATCCGATAGCTACCGATAGAGAAATTTCTAGAGCAATTTCCATAGCTAAAAAATACCCTCATTTAATCAAAGCCATGATTGTTGGTAATGAAACTCTGCTGAGGAAAGAAATGACCTCTGCTCAACTGATCACTTATATAAGAAAAGTAAAAAACAACTTACCGGCTCTCGATATAACTTATGCAGATGTGTGGGAATTTTGGCTCAAATATCCTGAGGTGGCGAGTGCTGTTGATTATATCACCATTCATGTTCTTCCTTATTGGGAAGACGATCCTGTTTCTATTGATCAAGCGATACATCATGTGAAGAGTATTTTTGAAAAAGTTTCGACGGCATTTCCTGATAAAAAAATATTTATCGGTGAAACTGGTTGGCCCAGTCGCGGTAGAATGAGAGAGGGCTCACTGCCTTCGGAAGAAAATCAGAAAAAGTTTATTCAGGAATTTCTCAAGCTGGCTGAAGAAAATCATTATCATTACAATATTATTGAAGCTTACAATCAACCTTGGAAACGATACAATGAAGGCACCGTTGGCGGTTATTGGGGAATACTACATCGCCCCTCTGAAAAAATTTCCCAGCTTTCAGATTCAATTGAAAAACTAGGTTTTCCTAGTCGTGATCCTGTGGAAACAATTATAGGAACAGTCTTTGTCTTTACAAGCCTTCTCTATACGCTTTTCCTAATCATAAAAATATTTACTAAAGAAAAAACACACTTAATTTTTAATATTTTAAAATATCTTTTCTACGCACAGGCTTTGTTTGTCACATTAGGTCTTGTCTTTGACCCACGCTATCGTGAATTTCCAAATTTGATATTTATAATTCCAACCTTTTTGATTCTTTATCATATTCTTAAAAATGGCCAAAATCGCTTTGAAAGACCTATTGATACTCATTGGGGATGGTTGTTTTGGGTAGCCAGTATTATTATTTTATTTCAGGAAGGAATTTCGAATTGGCAGTCAGATCTATGGGTTGCAATCACTATTGTTCTGGCTTTTTCACTTTTGCCCAAAAATATTCCATCACCTACTTTTAAAATAATTTTAATTTCTATTTTTGCATATGTTGGAGCCGCATTGATTCGTTACTCGATCATGGAATCATCCAGTGTAGCTCAGTTGTGCAGTGATGCTATGATTCATTTCCAAAATCCCAATATGTGCCAAACAAGAGATTTTTTTGGAATGTTGATTCATTATAAATTTTTTGCAAAATTTGCACTTCTGCTCATTTCGATTCATTTTTTTATACGAGGAAATTTTCTTCCCTTAATTGCCTTAGCTTGTAGTGTTATGGGACTTGTTTTGTATCAAGTGGAATGGGCTTCTGTGAGTTTTTTGATAGCTCTTACTCAATGTGTAAAAAGTAAAAATTAAGGAATACTTTGGGTAGAGTAACGTTCTACTTTTATTGTCGAAGACCAATAATTTTCAGGCAAACCAGCTTTACCTTTAAGATGTCTCCAAAAATCCTTAACATCGGGAAGTTGTTCCCAAACAGAGGGTAAAAAGGTTCCACGATGACGTCCGTCTGTTATAATCAAGCCATCCACTCCAGGTCTGATTTGCGATAACAAGTTTTCCTCAGACGAAAAATTTATTTTTTCAGGTAATGATAAAATCGAAAGAGAAATTTCCAAAAAAGGAAACTCTTCTTTTGTTACCGGCATAAATCGAGGATCTTCAAAAGCAGCTGCATAAGCATTTTCCACGACATCTCTAATAAGCGGCCGGATAGGTTCTAAAACACCTATACAGCCTCTTAGATCTCCTTCTAATTCTAATGTCACAAACGAAGCTCGTTTTTCTTGAAGAGATGGAGAATATTGAGAAGCTTGAATCTCCAAAGGCTTTCCAAACTCCATACCACTCAAGATAGAAGTTTTGGCACTTTCCAAAAGAATTTTTTTATCATTTTCACTAAGATGACTCATAAAATAAAAAGCTGCCATAACCTACTACACGATCTTGATCTCCTGCTGTATCTCCCGAATTTCTAAGATCGATTGTTTTACTTTTCATTTTTTTCTTCTGAGCTTCATAGAGCAAACCTCTTAAGGGAAAATAGCCACAGGCTTGCTCATGATCTAAATGTTTCAATCAAAATGTTCGATTTTATCAGCACAATCTCGATCGAGGATTTGTGCTGTTTTATAATCAAGATAATGGCTGAGATCAGAGCTTATCACAATCAATGTCTCAGGACCTCCCCATAGCTTTTCTAAGACTTGAGCGACTATTTCAGGCGTTGTTTCACCCACGACTAATGGCACAATAGAAAATGATTTTAGGACTAATTGTAAAAAAGGCAGCTGTACTTCCAAAGAATGTTCTTCCTCATGAGCTTGATCTAAAATTCCGACATAAGAATTTTGTATGAGAGAAATTTTTTCCTGATCCACAGGAATATCCCCCAAAGGAGTTTTAAAATGTGAAGCAGAACTTGCCGCAATACCTTCCAAAGCAACACGATGTGCGGGGCCTAACAAAATCACTGTTTTGATTTGTTCAGCTTTACTTCGGAGAGTTTGATAAGCTTGTGCGGCAATAGGTCCTGAATAGATAGTCCCTGCATGAGGAACCACCATGGCTTTAGGAGCTTTTTCCAAACAAGAGTTTTTCAAATAAGCTTCCAACTCCTTGCGAAGCTCTTGAGGATGATCGGGATAAAACATTCCAGCGACTGCTGGCTGTCTGATAAAATTCATTTATTTAGAATGAGACCTCTTTTATCCCTTGGCAAGGGGCAATTCATTATTATCTTAGCGAAATGGAATTAGCGACACATCCAACGCATTATTGGCATCAAATCGATGATGGCCGCATCCAATGCGACGTCTGTCCTCGCCTGTGTAAACTCCAGGAAGGCCAACGCGGCATGTGTTTTGTGCGAGCTCGTGAAAAAGACGCCATCGTTCTCACGACCTATGGCCGTTCCAGTGGGTTTTGTATCGATCCAGTAGAAAAAAAACCTCTCAATCATTTCCTGCCAGGCACGCCCATCCTCTCGTTTGGTACTGCTGGCTGCAATCTGGCCTGCAGTTTTTGTCAAAACTGGGATATCAGCAAATCTCGGGAAATGGATACCTTAGCAGATCAAGCCAGTCCGGTAAAAATCGCCCGTGTCGCTAAAGATCTGGGTTGTCGTAGCATTGCGTTTACCTACAATGACCCGGTTGTTTTTATGGAATATGCCATCGATGTCGCTCAAGCCTGTCATGCGCAAGGGATTAAAAGTGTCGCTGTCACCGCAGGCTATATCAGTCCCGAACCTCGAAGAGAATTTTACCGGTATATGGATGCCGCCAATGTGGATTTGAAGGGTTTTACGGAAAAATTTTATTATGATCAGACTAAAGCTCATCTCCAACCTGTACTCGAAACGTTAATCTATTTAAAAAAAGAGACCAAAGTCTGGTTTGAAATCACCACTCTTTTGATTCCTGGAGAAAATGATTCTGAAAAAGAAATCGAAGAGATGACTCAGTGGATTTATTCTAATTTAGGACCCGATGTTCCTCTTCATTTTACAGCTTTTCATCCTGATTATCGGATGACAGATAAAATCCCTACCCCTCCCGAGACCCTCTGGAGATCTCGCGACATCGCCCTCAAAAATGGTCTTCATTTTGTGTACACAGGCAATATTCACGACCCCAAGGGACAGGCGACGTATTGTCATCAGTGTCATAGACCTCTCATAGAACGCGATGGATACGTCATAAAAGGGTTTCATATAAACAATGGAAAATGTCTCTTCTGCCACACTCCTTGCCCAGGTATTTTTGAAAACCAACCTGGACATTGGGGCTCCAAACGCTTTCCGGTACAACTCAGTAGCCTGTAAGAATTAATTTACGTAAAAGGTTGATCCTCTTGTCTTCAGTGATTAAAGCCTCTTCTTTAAATTTAAAAAAAGGAGTGTTTATGAGTCGTTTCGAAAATGTCACGGTGGAAGCCAAAGCCAATATCTATTTTGATGGAAAAGTCGTCAGTCATAGTATCGTGGAAAAAGATGGATCAAAAAAAACGATTGGACTGATTTATCCTGGAACTTTTTTATTCAACACAGGGGCTCCGGAAAAAATGATTATTACGGCCGGACACTCTTCTGTTAAAAAGAAAGACGAGACTTCCTGGACTGATTACCCCGCCGGTACCGAATTTTCAGTACCTGGAAACTCCTCTTTTGAGATTAAAGTTGAGAGTGGTATCTCTGAATACATCTGTTTATTTGAATAAACATGACTCAAAACCTGACAAAAGAAGAACGTATGCGTCAGTTGTTGGATGCTGCCGTTCAAGTCTTTGGTAAAAAGGGCTATCACGACACACAAATTTCGGACATTATCAAAAAGCCAATGTCGCTCGTGGGACTTTTTATCTTTATTTTAAAAGTAAGCGCGAAATTTTTGCAGCCTTGATGGAAGAGCTTTTTGAACAAGTCTCCTCACAAGTAAAATCCCTCCCTCGTGAAGCGGTGGATCAGATCCCCTCGCAGCTTTTAGGTAATATTGAACGTATTACGGTTCTTCTTTTAGATAACCCTCTTCTCACACGACTTCTTTTTGCCGAAGCTATGGGGCTAGATAAAGAGCTCGATATGCAGCTTAAACGTTTCTACACTCAAATATTGGATTATATCCGCCGTGGTTTGAAACAAGGTCAGGAAATGAATTTTGTCCGAGAGGGCAATGTGCACGTGATGTCCATTGCCCTTTTGGGATCATTTAAAGAACTTTTTTATCAAAATCTTTTAGGAACTGAAAAAATTAAGAAGGAAATATTACTGACGGAATTTTTTCAGTTCGTCATTCATCCATCATTAAAAATTAAAGAAACTAGAGAATTAAACAGCTTCCAACAAGAAGTTGGCGGCTGTTCCAGCTGCGGCATGAGGGCTGTAATGAGTCGTTTTGCTCAGTTTTCGACTTTTTTCGAGCTTGGCTTTGACTTCATCAACCGTCAGATTTTTAGATTTAAGTAATCTTCATACTCTTTTTCAGCCTGTCTCTTGGCTTTGAAGAGCATCATCTGGATACGGCTATAAACATTCACCGCTCCATCACCACTGGTTTCAATGGGTAAGAAAATGGCTTCTGGGTAGCGCTCCGTGATGACACTCTGAACTCCATCTGAAACGCCAGAAGAAGGCATGCAGCCAAAAGGTTTTACGGAAATCACCATGTGAGCTTTGTTATGAAGAACGGTCTGGATGAGTTTACCGACTTCCATATGACCTTCGCCACCGCGCAGTTCATTATTGTAATGTTGGCTGGCAAGTTCGGCATTTTCTTCCATGTCGGGAAGTTTGAAATTCTTAAGCCCTAAAAATTTAGCAAAGGTATAAAAAGTACCCTTCAAAGCCATCTCTGCAACTTTGAGTGTAAGAAATTTTTTGGCAATCTGAGTAGTCTTCAATCCTTTACGAGCTTTGTCATCAGAGCCGCGCAAGACCATGCGACTCTTTGTATCGGTTTTTGCCTGCCAGATATTGTAGAGAATCCAGTTAACAATAAGCTGAATATCCACTTCAGCACCTTCTTGTTCCAGAAAGCGTTGAAGTTTATAGTTTCCATCCCCTTCAGTGGTCATTGCCCAAAATTCACCAATGATAGATACTTTTGGTTTTACCATTGTGCGATCTACTTCCACACCATTCAAAATTTTCCGACAGCGTCTTAAAGCCATCAAGATGGATTTTTTATTTTTTAAAGTTGTCATGATGGTTTGACGACACTCTTCAATCGCCTTGTCGGTACTACCAGCAACGACTTCGTAAGGACGTATACGGTACATGATGGCATTGAGAGCATCACCAGCAAAAATAGCTTTGGCCAATGTGATAAAAAACTCTTTATCCATTTTAAGCCCCACTTCTTTTCCAGAAGTTTGATTCATCCCACCACTGGCATCAAAAAGCATGACACGAAATCCATCAAAACCCGCATCTCGTAAGGCTTTGCGGTATTCCGTCACATACATCCCAAAACGACACGGACCACAGGCTCCAGCAGTGAGAAAAACATTTTTTTCAACCACTTGCTGAGGTGTCATTCCAGTTTCATCACGGAGGTTGGAGAGATATTTAACTAAATTTCCTACAGTAAAATATGTGGGATTACACTGACCTTTGTTGCCAAACTCTTTTCCAAATTGAAGAGAATCTGTATCTGGGCAGTCGAGAGCTTTAATCTTATAACCCAAACCTTCCAAACCTGCTTGCACAAAACGATCATGAGCCATCGTCAATCCTGAAACCAGAATCGTCGTATGCTCACGCTGATCCGCATAAAATTCACGGTTGATCTTGTCTTGCCATTGATTTTTCTGAGGGTCTTTTTCGAGGCCTAATTTCTGTCGTTCAATCTCTTCAAAGTTTTTCAATTCCGCTTCGATATCCTGAAAAGCCATGGGTGTGGTGAAAGATTCAGTTGATTGTATAAGCGCTCTCCTCTGTCTCCTGTTTGATCACAGGAATGCTAATGTTTAGATGGTTAAGTTGTTCTCGTTTTTCTTTAATTCTCTTTTGAAGCTCGTCTTCACGTGCCTTAAGATCGGTCAGCATTTCTTCTCTCAGAGAGAGTGTGTAGGCATATGTCTTAACCCGGATTTTAATCGAACCACCCGGCTTATTGGCATCAATATCATGCAATGCTGAATAAGGTGTTTTACTTTCAGAAATGATTTTATCAATGATGCCGTAAGTCGGAGCATCGTGACCACATTTAAAGCTGGAGAGATCCAAGACAGCGATATTGGGATGTCGCGCGGCATATTTAGCAGCCCACACTTTTTGAGAGCTATTGGCACTGTAATTTTCAGGCCAGACATCACGAATATCCGTTGGTGCTTCAGGTCCATATTTTTCAATATCGTATTTAAAATATTTTTTCAGAGAAGCTTCATCACGCGGGAGTGAGCGCATCGAAAGAATGGGATAACCCAACACCTGAAACTCATCGAGGACATTGTGATTGAGACCTGGATCCAAATGATAAGGTCGACCTGTTAACAAAAGGACCATCTTGCCATTTTCTTCAGCCCACTTGAGCACGTCGCGACCTTTAGACTGAACATCTTCATCAAAAGTCGTCATCGCTTTCCAACCCTGATCGACAGCAAAATCATTTTCGTCTTCTGTGATATCCAGAATCGGCCTGAAAAAATTATACATCTGCTTTTTGAAAAGATGAGGTTCATTCAACGTCAATGCTGGGTCCAGATAATGAATGTCTCGTTCGGCAAAAAAGTTATTTTCTTTAGTAAAAGCAGCCTTGATGACTTCGGGAGTACCCGAAACAATAGGGCAACAAGCTGTATCGACGGTATAATTTAAAAATGACGGAATATGAGTCAAAATAGGAAAGAAAATATAATCGAGCTTCTTCTTTTCATGTTTATGAAACAAAAGATTGTGAATGTGTGCTTGAGCGACTTTAGACGGGTAGCAAGGATCAATTGATCCATACTTACCGCCTTCTTGCCACATTTCCTCTGACGTATAATCCGACCAAACAATTTTGGAAGGATCAAAACCCAAGGATTCAAAATACGTTCTCCACAAAGGTGCTGTACTATAAATATTCAACACTCGAGGGATTGCGATACGCATTTTTCGGCGTTTTTCCCAAGCTTCTGGAGATGATCGAAAAAACTTTCGTTTAAAAGGAACTCGTTTGATATTTCCCAAAAGAGTTTTTTTGACCAAAATATCTTCAATCTCCTGCCCCTCTACAGGCATCGGATCTTTGTCATACATTTTATAAAGAGCATGAGATTCGTAATCGACGAGATTGGGATAGGATTTTTTTAAACTTGTCCGATGCGTCGCAATCTTGACCATTTCTTCCTGAGATTCGACAGTCCCTTTTTCACAACTAAAACCCGAAATATACCGAGCAGCATCGCCTTCGGGTGTTTTGGTATCGATGAACGTGCGGCTGCAATTATTGGGACAAAAATGACAGACAGTCGATTCGTCATTTTTTGTTGTGTATTCAATATTGATCGCATGATCGAGACCAATAAAAGTTGAATACCCGCGACGCATCACTACACGACGAGTTTCCATTGCAGCTCCAATGGCTCCCGCTTCACCGGGATGTGGATGTACATGAACAGCCGCTCCTGGCACACGATCTTTGATGTAATCCACCTGAGCTTTGACAGCAGCCAGATTGTATTGAGTGCCACCTTGAAGAACAAAAGTCTTACCCAGCTCTGCCATCCGTGGGATTTGAACCACATATTGCCAGACATTTTTGGGAAGTACTTGAGCCAAACCTGCTAATAATTCTTCCTTCGAAAAACCTTCTTTTTGAAAATTCACACGATCACTATCTAAAAATACCGCACATCCATAAGAAAATTTTGGCGCCAATGACGCTCCAAAAGCCACATCGGCATAATCTTGCACTTTCACACCAAACTGATCTGCCATGGCTTGAAGCAACATTCCATTTCCAGCGGAGCACTGATTGGAAAGTTTAAAGTTTTTGATTTCTCCATTTTGCATGAACAAGACTTTGATATCCTGACCACCGATGTCGCAGATGACATCAGCTTCTTTAAAAAAATGCACAGCACTCATCATATGAGCGACAGTTTCCACAACATTTACATCGGATTTCAAAGCTGCTTCCAGAACATCAGCCGCATAGCCGGTAGCACCAAAACCCAACACCAACAAACGAGAGCCTTGGCTTGCATAATAATCATGCATTTGATTCAGAATTTCCTTGGTATCTTGTATGGGATTACCTTTGGAGAGTTGGTAAGCTTTGAGAATAATCTCACTATTTTCATCGACTAAAACAGCTTTGGAAGACGTCGAACCACCATCCAAACCAATATAACCTTTCACCACACTTCCAGGCGCTGGAGATTTGGGGATAAATTTTGGAATGCGATAAGCCTCCTTAAAGGCTGCCAATTCTTCTTCAGATTGCACAAGAGGTTTACCAGCTTTTTCTCCCAAATGAGCTTTGCGACCATGATGAATAAATTCTTTAAGTCCATTAAGCCCTTTATACAAACCAGTTTCAGAACCTTCATAAGTCCCATAGATCACAGCACCGTATGCGGCATAGTATTGAGAGTTTTCAGGAACAAAAATCAGCTCTTCAATGGGAATGTCCTTAGGGTAGTCATAATTTCGTTCTCTCCAGGTTTCGGGAATACGCTTGCGCCAACATTGTTGCAAAAATGGAAGATAGGTATTGGGACCGCCCAACAACAAAACGCGATGGCGGAGAGTATTTCCACGTGTGAGAACAGAAAGATTTTGCATGACAATCGCATCGGCCAAAGAATTTAATATTTCTTGAGCAGGCAAGCCTGATTTGACGAGATTGACGATATCCGTTTCAGCAAAAACTCCACATTTTGCGGCGACATGATGAAGTTTGGAATCATCATATACAAGATGTTGTATCAGGGAATGATCAGCACCTACTTTGATCATGCATTTATCAATGGTCGCTCCCGTACCGGAAGCACACTTGTCATTCATTGAGGTGACGACTTGTTTCTCACCTGTTTCTTTATTCAGTTTAAAAATAATAATTTTTGCATCTTGTCCACCCAGCTCGACAACTGATCCGACATCAGGATGAAGTTTTTCGACGGCAAGAGTCACGGCATTCACTTCTTGAACAAACTTGGCTCCTAGAGATTCACATAATGGTGCCGCTCCAGAACCTGTCATAAAAAGACGAATATTTTCTTGAGGAATGTGGGAAAATTCATTCCCAATCCGCACCATAAACTCCATCACTTTTTCAGGCTGTTTTGTCTCGTGACGTTGGTAGTCACTCCAAAGAATCTGCAATGTTTCCGGATCAACGACACACCCTTTAACTGTCGTGGACCCCACATCCATCCCAATATAAATTTTTTGTGTCATAAATTCCTCAAACGCATTTTATTCAGATGGGAGCTCGAGGGAGAGCGGTATCGCCCTCGAATCCAGCACGGCATCCGGCTTAGCCGGGGACGTGCGCTATAGACTGACATGTCAGTCTAGTCAAAAAAATAAATCAATAATTGCCTGTAAAAAAATATTCTGTACAACCTTACTACTTTGAAGAGTTCTTCTCTAAAAATTGGTTTGATGAGTCTTACTTTCTATCTTTTATTATCTTTATTATTTCTTTTTTTCTTCACATCACTCTACGACACCAAGCCTCACGTTCAGACATTCACAGATCGTCATGATGTCGTTATTGGATCTCTTAATCCTGATTTTAAAGGGTTTCAGATTTGGACTCATTTTTCAGATATCTCACCTGAGTTTGTGGCTAAAACAATTCAGAAGGAAGATAGTTTTTTCTATTGGCATCAAGGTGTGAATCCTTGGGCACTCTTGAAAGCACTCGGGAGTCATTTGGTGAATACTGGCGTGCGTCGCGGAGGCTCTACCATTACGCAGCAGCTTGCTAAAAATTTGATTCAGGAAAAGTTGTGTCAGGAAAATGAGTGTCGTCCTCTCCCTCGAAATATTCCTCAAAAGATCAAAGAGACTGTATTGGCTTTAGGCCTTGAGATGAAACATTCCAAAAAATGGATTTTGGAGCGTTATCTCAATACGATCTACTATGGAAATCATTGTTATGGTGTAGGGGCGGCAAGCCAGTATTATTTTCCAAAACACCTCAAGAACTCACGCTTACCGAAATTGACAGCCTGACGGCTCTTCCAAAATCACCCACTCGGCTGTCCAAGCTTCTCAATATTAGCAAAGTTCTAAGTAAGAAGGACATGGTGAGCGAAGTCGAACCATCAAAATTAGCCGGAAGACATTTTATCGAATTTGTTTCTCAAGAAAAACATTTGGCTTCACGTGTACAGACGACATTAGATTTGGAATTAGAAAAAAAGACAGAACAAGCCCTTCAAGATGCTTTAAAATCTCGTATTGAAAAAGACCCAAAACTCACAGCGGCGGCTGTTGTCATCGATGTAAAATCCGGTGATGTTTTGGCCATGGTGGGTTCTCGTGATTATCGCAATGAAGAGATTCAAGGCCAGGTGAATGGTGCGACGGCCTTGCGACAACCAGGATCAACACTCAAACCCTTCACCTATTTTGCAGCTTTTACCCAAGGATATTCGCCCAATAGTTTAATTCAAGATCAGCCGACGAGTTTTCATATTCCGACAAATTCTGAAGAGAATGATTCCTACATGCCTCAAAACTTTGATCGACGTTTTCATGGGGCTGTCACCATTCGGGAAGCTTTGGCTAATTCTTATAATGTTCCCGCAGTGGTGACACTCAATGACATCGGACTTTCTTATTATCACGAAATGCTACGTCGTTTTGGATTTTCCAGTATTACACAAGCACCTACGTATTATGGTCTCTCGATTACGTTGGGTTCTGCCGAAGTGTCGTTATTAGAATTAACCAATGCCTATGCAGCTCTAGCACGTGGTGGAAAATTTTTACCCTATCAAACTCAAAACACACATCTATCTACCCTATCAGTCCCCATCCATGCTCAAGCGCAAAAAGCAGCTCTTTTGACCACATCGATTTTGACGGATTCAGAAGCACGACGAAAAGCGTTTGGGTATAATGAAGATCTGATCGTTGAAGGTCATGAAGTCGCTGTTAAAACCGGAACCAGCTATGATCATCGAGATAATTGGACTGTTGGCTACACGCCTTCTTATGCCGTAGGCGTTTGGGTCGGGCATGCGGATGGGACGCCGCTCGATCTCACAACAGGAGCTTCAGGAGCTGGTCCTGTTTGGCATAAAATCATGGAAGCTCTTTTGGAAAAATCATTTCCAGAAAATTTTCCCCATTTAGAAACCATCAAAACAGTCTTCCAGAAACCAGAAGTTGACTTAAACAAAGCGTGGAAAGTTCTCTCCCCTCTTCCTTATGCACGTTATCGTGAGCATGGTTATCTGCCCACAGAGCATCAAGCTCTTAAATTAGAAGCTAAAGCATGGGAAAAAGATATTCAGCTTTCGTGGTATTTGGATGGAGTTTTGTTAGATACAACTCAAAATAATCATCAGATTTTTATTCAGCCTTTATTGGGTAAACATGTGTTAACGGTTTCAGATCAAAAACAAAAAGAAGTGATACCATTTTTTGTCTCAGGAGATTTATGAAAAAACTCAAAGTCCTCGCAGTCTTTCTTATTCTCATCATTTCATTTTCTGGTTTATGGACCTGGAAACATCGTTACCAACTTTTCTCCAGTCTTCTTCCTAAAAAAGGAGATTTAAAAGTTTTAACATATAGCCCTACAAAAGAAGAAGTGCCTATCTCTACGGATGGTATAACCATTATGTTTGATCGGGCCATGGTTCCTTTGACGACTTTAGATCAGGGAAAAGAAAATGCTATCCCACTTGAGATCACTCCAGAAGTGGAAGGATCGTTTCATTGGTTGGGTACACACGGATTTATTTTTCGTCCTAAAAATCCCCTGCGACCTGCCACAAAATACACGATTACACTTCCTGCAGGTATTCCTTCTGAAGATGGGTTTCGCTTAAAAGAAAAACTGCAGTGGGAATTTACAACAATTCTGCCTCGCGTAGAGAGTTTTGGAAATAAAGAAATCACAACTCTTCTTCCCAAAAAAGCTTCTATTACCCTTCGTTTTAATATGGCGATGAATCGAAAAGATGTTGAAGAAAAACTATCTTTTTCCCAATCAGATACCCCACTAACAACTCAAAGAAAATATGAATGGCTCGATGACGATCATATTCTTCAAATTACTTTTACCGAAAATCTTCCCTGGGGAGCGACGATCAAATCTTCTCTTCCAGAAGGTGTTTTGAGCGCTCGAGGGACTTTGGGGACTTCACGAGAATATTCACAAACATTCATGACGCCTGAAGATACGATGAAAATCACCCGTGTTTGGGCGATTCATGATTATCAGGACGAAAAAAATCTCAAACCTTCTCAAGAAGTTCATTTAAAGGCTGGAGATTCTATTTGTTATGAATTTTCTCAGGGCATTAATAAAAAATCTTTTGAAAAAGCATTTCATGCTCAATCTTCTGATGATAGCACTGCGCCTTACTTTTATTTTAGTTATTACGATTCTTTTTCAACGATGTCCGCAAAAGGACCTGAACTGTTAGAAGGCTATAAACAAGCCTGTGCTGTTTTCTTGGAAAAATTTAATCAGTCCTACACTTTTTCCGTAAAACCTGAAGTCATTGAGTCTCTATCCGGAGCTCCACTCAAAACATCTTTGGAAACGTATAAAGTCAAAACAGATCATGCCACTCCCCAATTTTTTTCTAATCTGACGAAGAATATTATTTCTTATAAAGGACCGATGCAGCTTCATTATCGAAGTCTGAATCTAAAATCTATTCAGGCCAAACTCTACCGTCTGTCTAAAAATTATTATTCTGAAAATATTCGTAATTGGGGATTAGCTTCTGAAATGACGATTGATTCTAAAACAAAACTCAACCTTCCTTTAAATGAGACCGGAACAGAAATCGACGAAGCGCAAATGAAGGCTGACTATCATCAAGAAATGGCGCTCACAGCTGAAGTTGATCAAACCTCACCTCTTGTTTTGGATCTTAATCAATTTAAAGAAGGCAAACCTCTACCCGGAATTTATCTTTTGGAAATTTCAGGCTCACCATTGCAAAATGGAGAGAAACCCAAAAGTGTCCTTTCTATCTTGCAACTCACTTCTGTAGGTATCGCAACAAAGCGAGACGGTAATCATCTTCTTGTCTGGACCACGGATCTTGAAACAGGTCAGCCCATTTCTACATCGTTTCATGTGGAAGCAAAATCATGGAATAATGGACAAAAAGAAGAAGTCACTATTCCTCTGGATGGAGTGACCGATCCTCAAGGTCTCTCTCTTTTAAATCTCCCAACTATTAATCCAGTTATTAATATAGATAGATTTTGCATTGAGATTCCCACTCCAGACTTGGCTTCTTATTCATGTGATCCAGCTCATCAATTTCCAGAATATCATTATCCCATGGGGCATGGACCTAATTATTTTGCTTACATGTACACAGACCGTCCTATTTACCGTCCAGGTCAAAAAGTTTATTTTTCTTCTTTTGTGAGAGAAGTGCGAGAAAGTCGCTATCTGCGAGCAGATCCTAAAACCTCTTGTGAACTCAATGTCACCGATGCCGCAGGAACAGAGATTTACAAACAATCGCCCTGCGTCCTTGGAAACGCTGGTATTGTGAGTGGACAATTTGATTTAGAAAATCGTGAAGATCTGCCACGTGGTACTTACGAAATTTCTATTAAACTCAATCAACAACAAACTTTCACACGCGCTTTTCAAGTGAGCAGTTATCGCAAACCTTCCTTCAAAGTGGATGTCCAAACAAAAGAAAAAGAAATCATCAGCGGAGACACTTTAAAGGCTGACGTGGTTGGCTCCTATTATTTTGGATCCCCACTTCGAAAATCTCCCACGCGATGGTCGATCATGACATCCACCTATCTTTTTTCTCCTGAAGGATTTTCAGATTATAATTTTATCGGTTCAGATCTTTTGATTAAAAAATCTTCCGCGGAATCAGAAGACGAGACTTACTCCAGTGAATTTGAATATGATGTTGTCGACGCTTCTTATGAAAATAAATATTCTGAAGACAGTAGTTTTTATGACAATTTAAAAAGGGAAAATCAAAAACACTCTCCAGGGAATTTTTATCTCAATGAACAAGGTGAAAAAGTTCAAAATACCTCCAAGTTAAGTGAGAAAGATATTTTGAACATCGAATATAAAACAGATTTAAAAAAATACCCTACCAGTCAAATTCTCAGTGTAGAAGCCAGTGTTTCTGATCCCAGCCATCAGGAAGTGTCCTCGATGGAAGATATTATTGTGCATAAGGGAAGTTTTTATTTAGGAATCAAACCCAATCAATGGATCTATGGTGAAAAAGAAAAGGCTCAGTTGAGTGTTGTCTCGCTGGATACACAAGGGAAAAAATCACCAAGAAAATCTTTTTCAGCATCACTCATTCGTCGGGATTACAAATATTTTGAAAAAAGAAATACGAGAGGATTTTGGGAATTGGTTTATGAGCCTCAAGATGTTTCTATAAAAACCATTTCGGAAAAAACAGATGAGGATGGAAAGGCAAATTTAAGTTTTGATGTTCCCAGCGGAGGCTTTTACCGCGTGGTCCTTAAAGCAAACGATCACGGAAACGAAATCCAATCAGCTGCAGAATTTTCTGCTTGGGGCAGCACGTATGTTCCTTGGCGTTTAGATGATGCGGAAAAAATCGAACTGGTTCCCGATAAATCTTCTTATAAGATCGGTGACACCGCTAAAGTTTTAATCAAATCTTTAGTCCCAATGACTAAGGCTCTATTAACTTACGAACGCGGTCATCTTTTGGACTCCAAAATCATCGACCTTGGTGGAAAAAACGCGCCTTACATTGAAGTACCAATTATGGAAGGGATGATTCCTAACTTTTACTTAAGTGTGGTCGCTCATGCCGGTCGTGATACCACACGTCCACCGCTTCTATTTTATGGAGAAACCGAACTCCATATAGAGCCTGAGAGTAAACGTCTGATGATTTCACTAACTCCAGATCGTACGCCTGATGATAACGAACTTCCCGTTTATAAGCCTGGAGAGAGTGTCAAAGTTCATGTCGAAACCAAAGACCCTCAAGGCAAGCCCCAAAAAGCACATGTCATAGTGAGTGTGGCTGATGAGTCTGTTTTAAAACTTCTTAATTACCAACTCCCTGATCTCATCAAAAAGTTTTATTACAATCGGGGCAATAATGTAAAATCCACATCTTCCCTCTTCTCTCTTAAGGCCGGTGATGGCGGCACAGGACAAAGCAAGAAGCGTCATATTTTTAAAGATACCGCTCATTTTGAGGCGGATGTGATGACCAATGACCAAGGTCAGGCGGATTTTGCCTTTAAGCTTCCTGATGATTTAACGACTTGGGTGATTGAAGCTATAGGTATTACTGAATCTAAAACAACAGCCGAATTTGATTTAGAAAGGCAACAACTTGTAAACCATTCGAATCTGGCTGATTTGAACTTGGGAGATAAAACATTTGTCGGTAGTCAACGTACGAAGATTTTATCCACTCAACCCGTAGTCATGAGAATGGCTTTCCCACGCTTTCTCGTGTGGGGTGATACCGTCAGAGGAAATGTGATTGTGACGAATCGTTCTTCGCAAGAGATTTCGGGTAAAGTGCATCTGGAAATTAAAGGATCTATGTTTGAAGATAATAAAAAAACAGAAGATCTCTCACTTGCTCTCCTTCCTCATGAAGAAAAAATACTTCCGACAAACTTGAAAGTCGGAACAGAAGGAAAAACCTCTCTTTCTGTAAGTTTTCTCAATGAAAAACAAAATTTCGACTCTCTTGAAGTCTCGTGGCCTGTCCTTGATCGTTTTGCTCCTGAAGTCACAGCGAGCTCAGGAGTCACCGATACTTTAGAAAAAGAAGCCCTCCTCATCCCACCAAATGTCTTAAAAGATCGAGGCGGTTTAGATGTATCTCTTAAAGCCTCTTTAAGCATGGCTACAGCTTCATCCATGAGACATCTCATCTATTATCCTTTTGGATGTTCAGAACAAAAATCAGCCACACTCTTGGCCTATTTGGTGAGTGATAATCTTTCAGAGGCTTTAGGTGAAACTTATTTTGATAGCCTCGCTCCACTTACTGAGAATGAAAAGAAGATTCCTTTTTCAGAAAAGATGAAACTTCTAGAAGAAAAAACACAGGACCTCATCGACGAACTTGAAGATAATTTTCAAAATTCCGATGGGGGTATGAAATATTGGCCGTCTAGTTTTCAAAGTGATGTTTTTGCCAGTGCTCAAGTTTTTTGGGCTCTCTCATTGGCTCAGCAGCTTGGGTTTAGTGTGGATGATTTAAGCTATTCTAATCTCAAATCATTCCTGTCAAAATGGTTCAAAAGATGATCGGCTTAAATACCCAGATACAGCGAGTTTTGTCTTATGGGCTCTTAGCTTACAAAAAGACCCTGTCAGTTGGCCCCGATGGGTTGCGGATGAATTACTGACTCAAAAAAATACTCTGTCTATCAGTGGAGTTTCTTACTTGATGATGGCTTATCAAAACCTATCCCTTTCTAATGAAGCCAAAATATTGCAAGAGCGCTTAGCCTCATTAGCCGTTCAAGATCCTCGTCACACTAGCTGGCCAGCGTCCCATTTTTTCGGATCTTCTCCTGCAAAAAATACATCTTTAGCTGTCACAGCGCTTTTAGAATCAGACCCTCAAAACCCACTGGTCGCGCGCGGGTTGGGCTTTTTATTTTTCAGAAAGAAAACAAAAATTTCGGAATACGCTACTCAAGACGACCTCACTCTCTCCTGGATGTCTTATCGAGCCTCAAAAATATTCCAAGAAGCTAAGACTGATTTTTCAGCTCACATTTCATTGGAACAAAAAGCTTTGTTAGAAGGTGCTTTTGATGAAAGAAATTTACTCACTGAAAAAACAGCTCACATACCTATGAATGATTTACCGATCACTCCAGAAGCATCAACACTTACCATTCAAAAATCTGGCACAGGCACAGCGTATTACGACATGAGTTTTCAATACTACCTTCCCACAACCCAAATCCCAACCCGTGAAGAGGGGTTGATTGTCTCACGTGAATACTATGCTCTCGATGATGTGGAAGAAACCAAACCTCTGACTGAATTTAAAGTGGGAGAAAATTATAAAGGTCATATTACTTTAATCGCCCCGCAAGATCTCAATTATGTTTTTATCCACGAAAAATTACCTTCAGGATTTGAACCTATCGATATGACTCTTTCAACGACTTCTAAATCCCTTCAAATAGAAGCTTCTCAGGGTGCACCTGCTCCTGAAATGGAAGAGTATGAAGATTCGTTTCTCTACCCTTCTTATGATGATGTCGTGGTATCGATAGATTACGGAATGGATTATTTTTTCTCTCATCAAGAAGTGAGAGATGATGCCATTCTCTGGTCCAATGAATTTCTACCTGCGGGAACATTCCATATTCGCTATCCCGTTCGAGCAACCACAGCCGGATCTTTCTTAATGCCTGGAGTGACAGCATCAGAATTTTACGAACCTGAAATTTTTGCACGAGGGAGAGTAAGAGAGATTGTAATTAAAGACTAACCCACTAAAGATAGATCTATTGTCACTTCAGGAGCTTCAGAATCTTCCAGATCTCTTGCAAAAACACCTGATGATTCAGGGACAACATTCTCGATCGACTCATGAACTTGAAGCGTATTTACAAGCTCTTCGTGAAGAGTTGAAACAGAGTCATAACGATCTCTACGATCTTCAGAACACGCTTTGAGCAGAATAGTTGTCAGACTCTGTTGAAAACCAAAACGATCACACGCTCTGTTTAAAGATTCGACTAATGCAATTTCGTAGGAATCAGGATTTGAAAGATCGATGGTTGGAATACCTTCATCCCCCAAAAGCATTTCAATAATACTTTTTCCGAGTGAATATTGATCGGATCGAGGATCTGCTTTTAAGTAAGAGACTTCAGCATCCTTTTCAAAAAAACTCATATCTAACTTTCTATGAGAATCTAATAACATCGCTGGAATTTCTTTAACCACTTTAGGCGCCCATGTCCTCGCATTTTCAAAAAATTCAAAAAGAACGCCCTTGAAAACTATATAACGACTTTCAGGAGGGATGTAAGAAGGACTTCCAATAATATCTTTAGGAAAACCTCCTACTTTTACAGCTTGTCCTGTATCTCCCATCCCATGCCCTGGAAAAAAGTTCTCAGGCTTGACGTCTCCGTGAATAAAGCCTGCTTGATGACAACGAGTCACGGAAGATGAGAAATCGAGAATCAAACCTCTCATCTCATCTGAAGAAGATGTCTGTCTAATCCTCTCAACTTGATCTGCAACGGTTCCCTTCTCAGCATAATCCAAAACAATGTACTGTAGATCACCATCCAGATTTCCACTTCCGCGAGCTCTAAGAAATCCTGGTTGTGATTGAATGGAAGCTTCAACTTCATGAAGATCCCTATAGAGAGGATTATATATTTTAATGACTTGATAGAGTTGTGTTCCTGTCTTTCTCGCCAAATAAATTTTGGAAGCTCCTCCCTGACCAATTTCTTTTTCAACTTCATACAATCCTGCAAAATGGAGATTGAGATATTCTAATGAAGGAGGAAAATTTGATTGAGAAGAATTTTGGGTAAAAATAGGTATCTGTACTCCAGTAGAAGCCAGGCTAGCACCGCCAACTAAAGCGTGATCTACTTGTGTAGGCAAGCTCGCTTCATCTGGAAGTTTACAGAACAATGGTCGAAGGACATCCTCTTGAGCTAAACTTCTCTCACCTGAAAGAGCCTTCACAGGAGTGGGCACTTTACTTCGAGTAGAGGTGATTCCTCCTGCATTTTGAGTTTTTAAAATGTGTGCTGCTGTTGGTTGTGATGTATAGGAATCCGAATATGTTTCCGGCTGTCTTCCAAAATCAATTCCTGTCAAAAGTTCAACCGCCTCAAGAATGCTTTCACTCACACCGACAAAATCCACGACATCACGTGCGACTTGCAAAACTGCTTCTCCCAAGCGACTTGTCAGGTTTGTCAGGGGCAATCCCAGCTGATTTATGATCGAAGAAAACATGGGATTATTATCGGTTATCCGTGCAACTAGTTTCTTAATATCAGCTCTATCTTGAATATTCTGTTTGCTTATCAGAACACACCTTTTTGACGCACAGAGTCTAAAAAAACTTAAAAAAATCAAATAAATGTTTGTGATGAAGTAAAATCCTGTGCTACTTTCATGTCAGTTAGGTCATGATTAAAGTAGTGGTTTGAGTCGAGAGCTTGTGATTTTAAAAAATTTCATTCGATTGAGTCTTAGTAAATCCCATCAATACAATAAGGAGAATCCTGTATGAACAAACGCCTGTACGTAGGCAACTTGCCTTACTCTACCCGTGACGAAGAGCTAAAAGAGCTTTTTGCACCTCATGGGGCCGTAGAAACTGCGAACGTCATCTTAGACAAGATGAGCGGACGCTCCAAGGGTTTTGGTTTTGTCGAAATGGCTACCCCTGAAGATGCTGAAAAAGCGATTCAAGCTTTAAACGGCGCTGATTTTGGTGGTCGCAAACTCAAAATCAATGAAGCCAATCCCGAACAAGCTCGCGGATCTCGTCCTCCTCGTCGTGATGGCGGTGGTGGTTATGGTGGAGGTGGCGGTGGATATGGCGGCGGCGGTGGTGGGTTTGGTGGTCGTGGACGTCGTGATGGTGGCGGCGGTGGTGGTCGTCCTCCAAGAATGTATTAATTAAACAAAATATAAGAATAGGTTTAGAAAATGCCTCATCCACTCTTTCCTCATCTTGAGGACTCTGAGCTTCGTGTTTTAAACGAACTCTTTGTCGCATGGGAAAAAAAGACTTCTGACTTTACAGAAAAGTGTCAGAAATTTTTGGGCCTCATGGAAGGCTGGGTGGGGCAATATTTTTATTGGCAGACCCTTCCTGATATCAAGATGCAGATTCGTAAGAAGCTGCTTAACGTATCGGGGATTTGGAATATCATTCCTGCTGAAGAGCATAAAAACTTTCTTCAAAAAGTTCTCCCCTTCAATAAAAAGCCCATTACAGATGTTAAAGTCGACTCGCCTTATCAGGCTTTTAGTGAAGTTCCGATTTTTGATCTGAAGTTTATGCCCGGATTGTCTGATATCTTAAACTCTGTCACACGTGATGAAGATGTCACTTATTTGGATTATGTGGCTGGAAACCGCGAAAAAATGGTGCATCCCGTCGCTTCATTGGTTGTTTTTCGTGACGATCTTTCCAAAGAACTTGTCACTCCCCAGTATGTTACCGCATCTGCCGAACTTGTGACAAAAACAATTCTGATCAATCCTTTTAAAGCTGACAAGACTGAACGTGATTTAATCACAATCGCTTTTGATATCGTTTTTGAAAGTGCGATCCTGGATTATTTTCATCATGATACCGTCAATTTCGACGCCGACATGCTCTCTCTCAAAGGCAAGATGGAAGCTTGTCGCTTCCTCTCTCAATACCTCACACAGTTCAGCTCTCAATTAGTCCAACAAGGCCATGAAACTCTCGTCAATTTCCTCAAAAAAGATGTGTTGATGGTACAAATGCAGGAAATTGATCGTTTGATGGCGAAGTTTAAAACTACAGAATCAAAGCCTGAGTAAAATTCTTTCTCTTTAAAGCAACTTTTCAAAACTCCATACGATAAACCTGCTAAAGAGGTTTAAATGAATCATATATCTGTAAAAACATATTTTTTAACTGCAGCCATGACACTTGCTGCACCTGCTTGCACAACAACTCCAAGACCATCAGCAGCAGATGTATCTACACTTCGCAATCCTTGGGATTCAGAGAACATAACACCGCTCTCTTCTATTCATCGACCTTCAACAGCCTCATCTATACAAACAATTGAAATTTCTTTAGGCTCTGACCCTTTATTAGCAAGGGCTCATGAGTTTCTGGGAAGGACAGCTGCTGCGAGAGAACATCAACAGGCTTATGATGGATTAATTGAAGATCTGGATACTATTCGTGGATACATGACACCCGGCTCTCCAAGCTATGATGCGACATACCGATGGAGAGTTTTTGTCAATCCAACTAATAATCAGATCGAAGGAATTTCAGCTACCTATCAACTTAGTTTATCCAATGGTAAGACAGTCACTCTCGTTGATTATCACACACCTTCCGAAAGTCCGATTGAAGGACAACTCCCCTCCACTTTTCCTGCTTGCCCTGCTGCTGAAACTCATTTTTGCATGGTGGAAGTGAATAATCGAGAAGCTCGAGGTTATGGTTATTACACACAGCAAGGTTTCCATGAAACCATTTTAGCCGATCATTACTATCACATCGCCGGTGACACTCCTGAACGAGCCACTCTTTTAATTCTCAGTCGCACTGGAGAATCTGTTCCATTAGAGGAGATTTTGAGAGTTTATTCGACAGCGATGGGAAGTGATATTTCCAGAGCTCGATTTGAAAGAAATGCAGAACAATTGCATCATCCTTAAAATTTTACTCAGATCGTCCAATCTCTTCCACCGCATCCAAATTTTCCACAGAAGATAAATCTCCCACGGGTTGGCCTAAGTATTTCTTTTTGATCACACCACGGACAATTTTAGCCGAGCGGGTTTTGGGAAGCATTTTCACAAAGCGTACATCGCGCGGAGTGAGCGTTTTGCCCATCATCTTGACCACTTGATCTTTGATATCTTTTCTTAATTCTTCGGAAATTTGAAAAGCAGGTTTCAGGACAACAAAGCACACCACTTCCTCCCCTTTCACTTCATGAGGCACACCGATCACCGCTGCTTCTGAAACCGCAGAATGCTCCAGCAAAACCGATTCAATTTCAGCAGGGCCTGTGCGGCGGCCAGCGACTTTGATGGTGTCATCAGAACGGCCTTTGATGAACCAAAAACCATCTTCATCGACGTAGGCCCAGTCGCCATGATTCCAGATTGTAGGCCATTTTGAAAAATACGTATCGAGGTAACGTTGAGGATCGTTTAAAAAGCCTTTAGTCATCGAAGGCGCTGGTTTTTTACAGACAAGATAACCAATCTCCCCTCGCACACTTTGAGCGTCATCATTCCACACATCGACAGCCATTCCGAGTCCGGGTCCGCGCAACGTGCAAGGCTTCAAAGCTGTGATGGGCAAAGGTGCTAGATGACAGCCCACAATTTCGGTACCTCCTGAAATATTAATAATGGGACAGCGCTTGCCACCTACATTTTCAAAAAACCAATTGTAGGATTCTGGATCCCAAGCCTCTCCCGTTGAACCTAAATATTTAATCGATGAGAGATTATGCTTTTGAGGCCATTCTGTGCCAGATTTAATCAAGAGTCTGACAGCTGTTGGCGAAATTCCCAAATGAGTAACTTTATGATTTTCTACAACTTCCCACAGACGATCGGGCTGCGGCCAATCAGGAGCCCCTTCAAAAATAATAAATGTCGCTCCAAAAGTGAGCACACCTAAAATTTCCCATGGACCCATCATCCAACCAATATCGGTGACCCAAAAGAAAATCGATTCTTCCTTCACATCAAAATAATAGCCTAACTCCTTCGCCATTTGAGCTTGGCAACCCGCATGTGTGTGAACCGTCCCCTTAGGCTTCCCTGTGGTGCCAGATGTATAAATGATCAATGAATGATCTTCCGCTTCAGTTTTTTCCGTTTCAGCTTCCAAATCCCCTTCAGCAAGAAGGTCAAAAAAGGCGACGTCTATTTTGGGATTCCAAGGAATGAATTCCCCAACCCGTTTAGCCACAACAACCATTTTAAGAGAAGAACATTGAGCCACAGCTTCATCTGCAGCTTCCTTAATTTTGACTTCTTTACCACGTCGAAAAGAACCATCGGCTGTAAACAACACTTTAGCTTCCGCATCTTGAAGTCGTGTGGCTAAGGCTTGAGCTCCAAATCCTGAAAAAACAGGAATAGCGATGGCTCCGATTTTTAGAATCGCCAAAAACGAAATCACCATTTCGGGAATCATCGGCATATAAAGCCCCATACGATCCCCTTTGCCAAAGCCTTGCTTACGTAAGGCAGACGCGAGCTGATTTACTTTTTGATAAAGCTCACCATAGGTCAGTGTCTTAGTAGGACCTGTATCAGGCTCCCAAATAAAAGCAGGTTTATCTTTGAGTCGCGGCAGATGACGATCGAGGACATTATGAATAAGATTGAGTTTACCCCCCACAAACCATTTGGCCCAAGGCATGTCCCCTTCCACAACTTTTTGGTAAGGTTGATACCATTCCACATTGAGATCCTTGAGCGCAGCATCCCAAAACCAGGAAATATCTCCGGAAGATTTTTGAATCAGATCTTCGTAAGTTGAAATCTGATGTTTCTTCATGAAACGAGAAATATTGCTTTTCTCCAAATACTCGCCGTAGGGCTCCCAAATAATTTGATTCATAAATATCCTTTTTAAAAATTTTGTACCCACTATGACAAAACCACTCAGCCCTCAAGATATAAGCATCATTCTCGTGAGACCTCGGTATGGCGGTAATATCGGCTCCACCGCTCGTGTCATGAAAAATATGGGGTTTTCAAAACTCATCGTCGTACGCCCAACAGTCCTTCCTACACACCCAGAAGCATTGCGCTTAGCTGTCGGTGCTGCCGACTTGTTGCAAAAGACGGTTGTCTGCGACACTTTGGAAGAAGCGGCAAAAGGTTTAAATTACACCATTGGCACCAGTCGTCGGGTTGGAAAAAATCGACAGGACTTTATTAGTCTTCCCGAAATTTCGACACGTTTGGGAGAAAGACAAAAAATTGGAATTTTATTTGGTGCTGAAGAGCGAGGGCTCACCAACAAAGAACTCGCCATCTGCAATCTTGTCGTGATGATCCCTTCAGATCCTGATTTTGGCTCTCTCAATCTGGCTCAATCAGTCGCCGTCACCACCTATCAACTCCGCCTCTTTTTCCTTTCAAAAATGGACGATCCTGATCTTCCTCAAAAGAAAAAAACCGCCAAGCTAGCGTCTGTTGAAGAAATTGAAGGCATGTATGGTCATCTTGAAAGAGCTTTGACCGATATTGAATTTTTAATACCCGATAATACGTTCCACATGATGAGAAGTTTGCGTGGAATTTTTGGACGGACAGGACTCACAGATCGTGAAGTACGCATCTTGAGGGGGATTTCAAGACAGATTGAGTATGTTAATTCAAAAAGAAAGTTATGATTCCCTACCGCGACCTGAAACCCACCAAAAAATTTCCTCTTGTGACTTTGCTGTTGATCGCCTGCAATATTGCTGTTTTTACCTACATGTTGATTCTTCCTCTCTCTGAAACCAATCTCTTTGTGTATCGCTATTCTGCAATTCCTCTGGAATTTCGTTTAGGGAGAAACCTTTCTGTATCTCCAGGTATCGAACCCATTTTTACCGTGTTTACCGCCATGTTTATGCATGGAGGTTGGTTTCACATTATTGGAAACATGCTCTACCTCTGGATTTTTGGAGTGAATGTCGAAGGTGCTTTAGGGCATTTTAAATTTTTTTCTTTCTATATGCTGTGTGGATTTTTGGCGACCTTTGCTCAAATTTATACCAATTTTAGTTCGACAATCCCTCTCCTCGGAGCTTCTGGAGCTATCGCAGGCATTTTGGCTGCTTACTTAAGACTCTTTCCAAAAGCTAAAATTGCGGTTTTGGTGCCTATTTTTATTTTCTGAGAAAATTTATTTTCCTGCCTGGCTGGTCATCAGCTTTTGGATTCTGATGCAAGTCGTGGAAGTCCAAACAGCTTCTAAAGATTTAGGTGGTGTGGCTTATTTTGCTCACATTGGAGGTTTTCTCTCGGGATTTTTATTCTTGCCAGTTTTTCTAAAAAACAAAAAAAGACGTTAGATGGAAAATGCCAAGCCCCCATTTTCGGAGTGGATTCAAGATCATGTTTTTAGTGCGACCGAGCTAGAAAATTATCTGGCCTGTCCTTACCGTTTTTGGGCTCAACATTATTTGGCGATTAAACCACAAAACCAATGGACCATTGAAATCTCTCCTATGGAAAGAGGCATCCTTCTCCATCGAGTCTTGGAAAAAGTTCTACAGGTATCTTCTGCGAGTTTGGAAAATCTTCAGTCAAAAGCCTTTTCTTTTTTAGAACATGAACTCTCATCTCTAAAGACGCAATACCCAACCCTATCCCCTTTTCTTCTTTCGCGTCAGAACGAATCGTTAAAACGGACACTCAAAAACTTTCTTACTTTGTTTTTAGAAGAAAAGGAAAAACGCCAATCTCTTTTGCCAAAATATTTTGAGTGGAGCTTTGGACATCAGACACCTGCGCTTGAGATAAAAAATCTGCATGGAGAAAAAATACTATTTAAGGGCCGTATTGATCGAATCGATATTGATCCTGTTCAAAAAACTTTTTTGATTATTGATTACAAAACATCCGGAGGCACGACAGGATCTCAAATCTTGGCTGGGCATTCATTTCAGCTCCCACTCTATATTCTCGCCGTCAAAAAGCTCTTACTCCCTGATTACGAACCCATCGGGGCTTTGTATTATAATCTGGCCAGTCTTGAACAAAAAGATGGTCTCTTGCACACCGATCGACTTCCTGATTTTATCGATCTGCACCCCTCCAGCAGTACACTCGTGCCGCCAGCTATGTGGGATCGTTTTTTTGAAGAGACAGAAGTAAAAATTGCCGAAATTATTTCACAAATCAGACAGGGTGATTTTCCTTCTGAAAAAGAACCGTGTCAGGATTATTGTCCTTATCAGGAAATCTGTCAGCTGAGGAGTTCTCTATGACAGCTTATCTCACACCTGCTCAGGAAGAAGTTGTCTCTTTTATGGGGAATACGGCCATTGTCGCCGCTGCAGGTTCGGGAAAGACTTTTACGATTGTTGAGAAAATAGCCTCTCTGATTCAAAAAGGTACCTCGCTAGATCAATTTTTTATTGCGACATTTACTAAAAAAGCAGGTGAAGAAATCAAACGACGACTCGCTAAAAGGCTCTCTCTTAGCGACCACCAAGCACGTCAACTCAAGGCTGATACACTCCATGGACTGGCTACGGATATTCTTCGAGAGCACAACTCTGAGCTTAAACTACCTGAAAATTTCCAAATTTTAGAAGGATCATTAAGTAAAATTGATCTACTAAAACTCATCCGAACGCGTCTTCTGGACTGGGCTGAATCAGGAAACCCACAGGCCATTCAACTCATCGATCGTTATGACTTTCACAAATCTGTTAAGCTCTTGTTGGATCTTATGCTGTCTCAAAACACAAAAATTTCTTTTGAATACTCAGATCTTCTTACAAAACTGACAGAAGAATTTTTAATTAAAAAAAGATCTCAGGGTTTTTTGGATTTTCAGGATTTAGAGATCGAATGTTTAAAACTTCTGGATCAGCCAGAATTTCAAAAAAAACTTCAGCAGCGTTTTTCATGGATCATCATTGATGAATTTCAAGATACGAGCCCTATTCAATGGGATATTATTTCTAAAATCTGGTCTTTAGACAATCATTTGGTGATTGTTGGTGATCCTCGACAATCCATTTACCGGTTTCGTGGCGCCAACCCTCATCTTTTTACAGAAGTCACCAGTTTAATTGAGAAACGAGATGGAAAAATATTTTACCTGAATGATAATTTCAGATCCGGATCTAAAATTATTGAGTTTGTGAATGAAATTTCTCACCAAATTTTCCCCACACTTCCTGATATGCTATATGCATCTTCCAAAGAGGATGATTTCGTAGAATCACATCTGATGGAAAGTGGAAAAATTGCCGAGACACGATCGGCAGAAACCCTGTGGATCGCTGAAAAAATCAGATCACTTCATGAGATGGGATTTCAGTGGAAAGATATAGTTTTGTTATTTCGCACACGAAAAGCCATTCCAATTTTTACCGACGTTCTCAAATCTCAAAATATTCCCTATCAGACCAAAGATGAAAAAACACTTTTGGAACTAAACGAATACATTCAGGTCACTTTTCTTTTGAAAAAATTGCTCTATCCCGATGATGCTTTTTTTGAAGAAGCCTTTCGATACACCTTCATCAATCCTATTCTCTGGAATGAAATCAGAAATGATTTTGAAAAAACTCAGGATTTGAAAGAATTTTTAAAAATATTTTTCTCAAAGATTTCAGAGTCATTTTTACAAAAATCCCAAATCTATCTTCAAGCCCTTCATGAGCTTTTTGAAAACTTGATTCTTTTAGGTTCAAAATCGTTAAAAGATTTAGTCGATCATTTAGAAATTCTAAAGGATGAAAAAGCCTTGATCCCGAGCCCGGTCGAAGAGTCTTCTGAAGAAGCGGTGCAACTGATGACAGTTCATGCCTCTAAAGGACTTGAGTTTGAAGCTGTCTTTTTGTGTGATTTAGCGGGTCGCAAAACATCATCGCAACGTCTTTATTTAAAGGATGAAGATGGAAAAATTCACCTGAGGGATTTTGATGAGTCTGAAAGCATTGGACTTCAACACAAATTAGCCAAAAGTTTGGCTTTTGAAAAATGTGAAACTCAGGAAAAGGAAGAAGAAATACAAGAATCAAATCGACTTTTGTATGTTGCACTCACGCGCGCCATTCGCTACCTAGGCATGGCTCTACCCTCCTCCTAAATCGAAGAAAAGGGGGCAGTCAAAGACTGGAAGGATTACTTAAATGAAAGCTTTGGACATTGATCAATTTCTAAAAAACTCTCCCGATCCCCGACTGGCTCACCGTCAATGGGAAGATCTTAAAAGTCATATTGAACCCCTTTAAAAAAGCCGGAGACTATCGTTCTGTCATGAGTCTTTTAGGCAGAAGTATTTTCATTATTGAATTTTTAAAGAGGAATCCTGAAGCCATACAGGAGCTCGCTGTCTCAAAGTATTTAAATCAGAAAAAAGACAAAAATACTCTTTTGGCTGAGAATCAGGCTCGATTTCAAGCCTGCACGGATGCTGTAGAAATCAAGAAAGCCATTCGTTATTTTAAATATGTCGAAATGGCCCGAATTCTTATTAGAAATTTTTCAGAACAAACAACTTTTGAAGAGACGGGTCAGGAGCTTTCCTGTCTGGGAGCTGCTTGTACTGAATTAGCCCAGGAAGCTTATTTTAAAATGCATCCGTGGAAATTCTCAGTGCCATGCTCTTTTACGACCATTGGTATGGGTAAGTTAGGTGGTTACGATCTCAATTTAAGTTCTGATATTGATATTATTTACATCTTTGATGTTCCCGAAGAACTTTCAACTACAGCACCGATGGCTGAGATTTTTGAAAAATACACACATGCAGCAGAAAATATTACCCAACTACTTCAAGATCGCACCGATGATGGTATTGTCTTTCGTGTGGATTTAGAGCTTCGCCCACAAGGAAAATCTGGAGCTCTTGTGAATTCTTTGGACTCTATCATGACCTATTATGAAATCGCGGGAGCTTCTTGGGAGCGTTCAGCTTTGATTAAAGCCAATCCTATTGCAGGAGATATGAAGTTGGGCCAAAACTTTCTGAAACGCATTCTTCCATTTGTCTATAGACGCACCATCGACCCATCGATTGTCTTAGACCTTAAAAAAATGAAGGAAAAAATTAATATTGAAATGAAGAATGTAAAAAATCAGGGTTTTAACCTGAAATTGGGTATCGGAGGTATTCGAGAAATTGAATTTTTCACAAGCTCTTTTCAGTTAGTTTATGGAGGACGAGAAATTCTTCTTAGAGATCGGAATACTTTGCGCGTTTTAAAGGTCCTTAAAGAATTAAAGCTGATTCCCGCTACAGATGCTACGCAGCTTCATGAAGCGTATCAATTTTTGCGCAAAACTGAAAACTACATCCAGGCACGTGAAGAACGTCAGACTCATTGCCTTCCCACAGAAGACTATGAGCTCACAGTTTTGGCAAAAATGATGAAGTTTGAGACAAAAGAAGAGCTATTGGAGAAAATATCAAAACATACCCATATTGTTGCAGATTGTTTTAATAATTTAGCCTCTTAACCATGACTGAAACTCTTCCCTACCCACTAACCTACCCACAGACTTATGAAGATCAACTCCACTTCATCCGTGAGTATGTTCATGATGCACAAAAAATAATCCTGAATAATTTTTTAAACAAGACCACTCCACTCGCTACACTCTTTGAAAAAAATACATTATTAGCGGAACAATCTTTGGAAAAAGCCTGTGGTATTGCATTAGCAGAAATTTCTCAAAAAGCTCTCTTGCCTCAGGGTGGTTTTGTGATCATCGCCATGGGAAAATTTGGAGGGCGAGAACTAAATTTTTTCTCTGATCTGGATCTGATGTTTTTTTATGAAAATCCGGAAGATTTTGAATATTATTCTCTCTTTGTCCGCCGCTTGATCACCACTCTTTCTGTCGTCACTCAGGATGGCTATGCCTATCAGATCGATACAGAGCTGCGACCATCGGGAAATTCAGGCATGCTTCTCTCTACGCTCAAAAGCTGGAAAGAATATGCGGCTAAGGGTATCCAGCTTTGGGAGAAACAGTCTCTTCTTAAGGCGCGTCCACTTCTTATCTTGTCTCAGCCTCATCCTAGTCCTACGTTTCATTATGATGTCCTCCAGACGATTGATTCTATTCGCTATCAACAACTTCAGCCTTCTGAAAGTATATCACACGATCTTTATAGCATGAGACTTCGGATTCAGAATGAACTGGCTCGAGAAAAAAATAACCTCTTTAATATTAAAACAGGATATGGGGGATTGATTGATATTGAGTTTCTGACCCAATACCTTCAAATGCTTCATGCCCATCAGTATCAAGATTTACGAACCACCAACACCTTAGAAGCTCTTAATCAACTGGGTCGTTTAAAAATCCTTTCTGTAGAAGATGTTAAAACACTTTCGAGAATCTATATTTATTATCGAGAGCTTGAAGCTTATTTTCGAATCACTCTTTTGAAGTCAACCGATGAGATACGGAGTCCTTCTGAAGTAACTTATCAAGTTGAAGAAAAGTACTATCAGGGGAAAAAAATATTGGAAACCTACTTGCCAACACGTGAAATCGTGCGCAGCATCTATATTAAGGTTTTAGGTGTAAAACTTTAACCCTTGGAAAACCACAATGATATTAGAGCTCTCTCAGAAAATTTTAGCTAAAACTTCTGAGATTAAAAAATGGTCTGAACAACAAAGAAGCCTCTTAGGCTCTATCCCTCCTCCTATTTATACGTCAGTCGATATCCGAAATTCTGGCCATAAGATGGCGGTCGTGGATACCAATATTTATCCAGCAGGTTTTAACAATCTTTGTGATACTTTTGCAGATAGAGCTTCTGAAGAGTTTAAAAATTATCTTAGAGTATGGGCTCCAGCAGCTCGTAAAATTTTGATCTATCCCGAAGAACACACGCGCAATCTCTATTATTGGAAAAATATAGCTGCACTTTCAAAAATCCTGACATCAGCTGGATTCGAAGTGAAAGTTGGCTCTTCCTCGACACTTTTTGAATATCCTCATCCAATCACTTTAGAGGCAGACAAGGCATCATCTCAGACCATTATTGTGGAGAGAATTGAGTTGAATCAACACGTCGTGAGCGTGGGAGATTTTATTCCTGATGTCATTCTACTCAATAATGACTTAGCGACTGGAGTTCCTGATTATTTCTATAAGATTCATCAACCACTTCTCCCTTCGCCCTCGTTAGGTTGGCACCAAAGGAAAAAAGGTCATCACTTTGCGCTCTATGACAACCTGATAGATCAATTAGCGATGATTCTTGAAACAGATCCATGGCTCTTGAAAACGCTTCACTATTCAGAAACAGGCATCGATCTTAGTGATGAAATTTGTCTTAAAAGATTACAAGAAACTGCCGACAAACTTTTAGGTGAAATTCGACAAAAATATTTCCAACATGGAATAGCCCGTGAACCCTATCTCTTTTTGAAAAACAGCTCTGGAACTTATGGTATGGGCATCACACATATTAAATCTGGAAAAGAAATTTTAGAAATGGGTCGCAAACTTCGCAACAAACTCACTTCAGCTAAAGGTGGCGTCAAAGTCAGTGACTATCTTCTTCAAGAGGGAATTCCTACAGCTGATTTTTACAAATCAAAACCAGTCGAACCCGTCGTCTATCTTGTAGGTGGGAATGCTGTAGGTACTTTTTTCAGAATTCATGAAGAAAAAAGTGACATCGAAAGTCTCAACGCACCTGGAATGTCTTTTCAATGTTTATGTCTGCACAAGTTTGATGAAAACAAGAAAAGTTATCATCTCTGTGAAGGGACTAAAGAAGACATGTTTATAGCGACGTCTCTTTTGGGATACGTAGCTTCATTGGCAACAGCGTTTGAATTAAAGGAATTAGTTAAAATCGAGAATCAAGAGATTGCTTAGTTACTCCGCGTAGGTCTTTTCCATTTTTTCCTGCTCTTCTTTGCAGCGGATGCAAAGATCCGTCACAGGACGTGCTTCGAGACGTTTGATACCAATCTCTTCACCACAAGATTCACAAATACCATAAGAAGCGTCTTCGATTTTTGCTAATGCAGCATCAATCTTGTTTAAAAGAATACGTTCACGATCTTTAAGTCTCAAGCTCATTGACTGATCTGATTCGGAAGTGGCCAAATCAACTTCATCAGGAAGATCATCGGAAGTAATTCCCATGCCAATTTCGCGGGTGGCTTCAACACTTTTGACAGCTTCTTCACGACGTTTTGTCAAAATGTCCTTAAAATGCTTAAGATCTTTCTTGTTCATAAGGCGGTCGATATTGAGGAAAGAGCTTGTGTTTGTCAACGCAATTTCCTTAAAGAAGAGTCACATGACTCACTATTTTCCCTCAAAAAAGAGGCCGAAACAAAAAGCCCTCATGGCCATTGGTGATTTGATCCCCAATATTATCTATCACCCACCCAAAAACACAAAATTGCATTATGAAGTAGGATTAAGACAAATTAACGAGCAGTGGGGTTCGATTGTGGGAGCTTTGATTGCGAAAAAGACTCAGCCTATTAACATTAAACAAAAAGTTTTATGGGTTGAAGCTTTAGGTTCTAGCTAGGCCAACGAACTCAATCTCCTCAAACCCAACATTATCGAGAAAATCAAGTATCTCTTCCCTCAAATTAATGTCGCAGATCTTAAATTTCAGTCGGTCACGCGTCTTCGTGGATCAATTGGATGAATGAGAAGCCCTGTTAAAATTTTGGGATAAAAATAAGTCGTCTTAGGAGGCAAAATCAAACCTGCCGCAGCCACTTCCTCCAAAACATCCATCTGAGGACAATTGAGCATGACCACAAAGCTTGTTTCCGGATGTTGAAGAGCTTCCAAAGTCAATGCATTGTCTTTCACAAAGCTTAAATGCTGAGGATTTCTTTCTTCTTCGTCTTTCATTCCCAAAATCTGCCTCAAAATCACTTGATGAAGAATCGCCGTATCGACTTTTTGAAGAGCTGGATGAAGTGAAGCAATCGACTCTGGTTTTGTCGTTAAAATGATCCATTCATTCTTAAAGGCAATTCCCAACACCAGATGAGATTTCCCATGGTACTCAAGTCGTGCTGTGAGTTTTGTAGAATCTGCACCTGTTTCTAAAACATCAAAAGCTGTTTTTAATTTTTCAACAAACCCTGCAGCTTGAAAGTTTGGCCAGTTTTTCACCACACGATGTGTGGGAAGAATAATCAAACCTGGATCGGACATTTCGGAGAAAAACATGAGGATGTAGTTTGCACTCGAGTCTTCTGAAAAATCACCCTGGGCTTTAAGAGAATTGCGGTAATTGATTCCCGTCTCATAACGGTGATGTCCATCCGCAATGAAAAACTTCTTATCAGCGAGTGCCTCTTGCACTTTTGAAATCACTGCAGGATCTGAAAGCTTCCAAAGTTTTTCGCGTATTCCACCATTTTCAAAATCATAAAGTGGTTCTGTTTCATAAAATGGAGCGAGTAACTGTGCGACTTTCTTTTCACGATCCATATACAAAGAGAAAATGGGACTGAGATTAGCGCTTGTCGCTTGCATCAAAAGAAATCGATCTTCTTTGGGCCCAGAAAGTGTTTTTTCATGAGGCAAGACATTCCCTTTTCCAAACTCCTGAAGATTCTTGGCAGCATAAAAACCTTTACGAGAACGCGTCTCTTTACGGTCCCCCACTTTGGCTTCATAGACTTGTTCATAAAGATAGATCGAAGGTGTTTCATCACGAATCAAGACTTGTTCATTTTGCCATTCTGTAAATGACTGCTGAGAACGGTTATAACGATCATTACCTTTTTGATCTCCCTCTTGGACCTTTCCGTAGTCAATACGGACCATATTAAAAGGGCTTTTTTGATAAAGCTCGTTTTGAAGAGCTGGTGAAATGACGTCGTACGGTGGTGACACGACATTTTCGAGCTTCACCTTTTGTGAGTTGTAACGAATAGCTTTAAATGGTGCGATATCAGGTCTAGACATGTCTATATTTCCTCTTCTTCCGCCTTGCACCGGCAAAGCCGGATGCTGCGGCTCATAATCAGGGAGAAACCTCTCTCCCCGAACCCATCAATTGATTTTATATTTCCTCTTCTTCCTCAAAATACCGAAAAATTACATCAGAATGAATGACGCCTTCGCGGATGATGGCGAGTTTTTCTTCGGTAACGTCCACAACTGTAGAACCAGATGAAGGGCCTAGCTCTCCGGCATCAACAATCACATCAATCTTATCATGAAAGTAACTCTTAATATGTCCCACACGACTTGAAGGTGGGAAGCCTGAGAGATTGGCCGATGTGGTCGTTAGAGGGCGGCCCAGCCTTTCGACTAGCGCTTGAGCCACGGGATGGGAAGAAATGCGAATACCGATCTTTCCAGTATTCGTCGTCAGTTGTTTTGAAATCTTATCGTTAGTCTTAAATAAAATTGTCAACGGACCTGGCCAGAAAACATCCATTAACACTTTAGCTTTTTCGGGAATTTCTAAAACTATGGATTCTAACATTCTTTGATCCGATACAATTACCGATACGGGATTACCATAATCCCGACGTTTGATTTCAAAGAGATGACGGATGGCTTGTTCGTTTGTGACATCCACACCAAGACCGTAAAATGTTTCGGTTGGATAGGCACACACGCCACCCTTTTGGATAACGGCAATCGCATCATCCACCAAATCCAATCGAATACCATTTTCGATATCTTTAATTTCGACGAGCTTAGACACGTTAGCTATATTTCTCTTTCAGCTTCTTATCTTTCTCAGCCACTTGAGTTTCCATATCTTCACGATTGGCATTGAGTTTTTTACGAAGCGTAACATTTCCAAGAGCTAAAATTTCTACAGCAAAAATTCCTGCATTTTTGGCCCCACTTTTTCCAATCGCCATTGTGGCTACTGGAATGCCTCCAGGCATTTGCACCGTCGACAAAATGGAATCCAATCCTTTGAGAGATGATGAATCAATAGGCACACCAATCACAGGCAATGTTGTGTGAGCTGCTACCACTCCAGCTAAATGAGCTGCGTGACCAGCTCCGCAAATTAAAATTTTAATCCCGCGTTTTTCTGCAGATGTGGCATAAAGCATCGTACGCTTGGGAGAACGATGAGCCGATGCCACCACCATTTCACAAGCTACACCATATTCTTTCAAAACTTTTGCCGCTTCTCCCATCACATCAGCATCCGAATCACTTCCCATCAATATTCCTACTTCTATTTTTTTACTCATTTTAATCCTCCAATATCACGTCGATAATGAACACCCTTCCAATGAACTTTCTCACAAACATCATAAGCTCTCTCACGAGCTTGGCGCATATCTTTACCCGCTGCTGTTACACCTAAAACACGACCACCAGACGTCACTGTCTTACCATCAACGTTTTTAGTTCCTGCATGAAAAACAACTGTTTCAGGAAGTGAGACCCGATCTAAACCTTCGATCACATCTCCTGTCGTCACATCTCCAGGATATCCATGAGCTGCCATCACCACACACACAGAGGCTCCTGGCTTCCAATGCAACGAAAGCTCCGAGAGACGACCTGAAATCGTCGCTTCTAAAACATCCACCAAATCATCTTCTAAACGCACCATGAGGGCTTGAGTTTCAGGATCACCAAAACGACAATTGTATTCCAAAAGCTTGGGACCATCCTGAGTCATCATCAAGCCTGCGTACAACACACCTTTAAAATGAATCCCTCGTTTCAAAAGTCCTTTGAGTGTTGGTAAAATAATTGTGTCGATGGTTTGCTGACGAATACTCTCTGTTACATAAGGTGATGGACTAAAAACACCCATACCACCTGTATTAGGACCTGTATCCCCTTCTCCTACGCGCTTATGATCCTGAGCACTATCCAAAGGCAAAAAACTGTGTCCATCCACCAAGACTTGAAAAGACGCTTCACGACCGACTAAAAATTCTTCAATCACAACTTTTCTTCCAGCATCGCCAAACACTTTATCTTTTAAAACAGACTCAAGAGCTGACACAGCCTCAGCTCTATCTTTGGCAATGATCACACCCTTACCCGCCGCTAAACCATCTGCTTTAATAACAATAGGGTAAGCCTGAGTGGATAAAAAATCGATTGCTGGAGCGTACTCTTCAAAGACTTCAAAGTGAGCTGTTGGAATTTTTTCTTCTTTTAAAAATTGTTTAGTCCAGGCTTTGGAAGCTTCTAAAATAGCACCAGTACGATTAGGTCCAAAGATCGGAAGTTTTTCTTTTTCAAACTCATCCACAATCCCCATTGTCAAAGGGACTTCAGGACCCACGACTGTCAGATCAATTTTTTCTTTTTGAGCAAAAGCCAAAAGTTCGGGGATATTATCAGCTTTGATCGGAATATTTTCCGCTAAAGCTCCTGTTCCCCCATTGCCAGGAGCCGCGTAGATTTTTTTGACGCGTGAACTTTGAGAAAGCTTCCAAATCAAAGCATGTTCACGACCGCCATTACCAATCACCAAGATTTTCATGGTGCGCCTATAGCGTTCGTCTTAAAAATAAATCAAGCAAAGTTGAAAAAAGGCTTGCGAAATCCATTCTCGATTTATACCGAACTCACCTTACTTAAACGAACACTTAGGAGGATTTTATGGCTTCATCATTTTTATTTAGTTCTGAATCAGTCACCGAAGGACATCCGGACAAAGTAGCGGATCATATTTCTGACGCTGTTTTGGATGCGATCTTAGCTCAAGATAAAACAAGTCGCGTAGCCTGTGAAACATTAGTCACCACAGGTCTCTGTGTGATTGCTGGTGAAATTACCACTAAAGCCCAAGTTGATTTTCAAAAAATTGCTCGTGAGACGATTGCAGACATTGGCTATGTCGATCCTGCTTTTGGAATTGATGCCAACTCCTGCGCTGTCATGCTCACCATCGACAAACAATCACCCGATATCTCTCAAGGTGTGACGGAAGGTGAAGGACTTTTTAAAGAACAAGGTGCTGGAGATCAGGGTTTGATGTTTGGTTATGCCATCAATGAAAATCCTGAATTGATGCCCACAGCCATCCTCTACTCTCATAAGCTTACACAGAAATTAGCAGAAGTACGAAAGAGCAAAGTCGTTAATTTTTTCCGTCCTGATGCAAAATCTCAAGTGACGATTCAATATGAGAATGGAAAACCCAAGAGAGTCCATACCGTTGTTATCTCTACTCAACATTCTCCTGAAGTGACTCATGCACAAATCAAAGAAGCTGTGATGGAAGAAGTGATTAAAAAATCCATCCCCTCTCATATGCTTGATGCCAAAACAGAATATTTCATCAATCCCACTGGTCGTTTTGTTGTCGGTGGACCTCATGGTGATTGTGGTTTGACGGGTCGTAAAATTATCGTGGATAGTTATGGTGGATGGGGACGTCATGGTGGTGGTGCTTTTTCCGGAAAAGATCCAAGTAAAGTAGATCGTTCTGCCTGCTACATGGCTCGCTATATTGCTAAAAATATTGTGGCAGCTGGTTTAGCTCAACGCTGCGAAGTGCAAGTGGCTTATGCCATTGGTTATGCACAGCCAATTTCTTTCATGGTGGATACTTTTGGTACTGGAACAATTGCCGATGAAAAAATCGAACAGATTTCACGAGAAATTTTTGATCTGAAACCTGCAGGAATCATCAAAGCCTTGGATCTGCTCCGTCCTATTTATAAAAAGACAGCTGGCTACGGTCACTTTGGACGTCAAGAACCAGAATTCACTTGGGAAAAGACAGATAAAGTCGATCAATTGAAAAAATTAGCTATTTAATTTTTTCTTTAATCACTTTCTTGAGAGCATCAACCGAAGGGGCTTCGGCGATATCGGAATAATCACTATCAATGACTTCCAAAAGAGCTTGGGCTTCTTCGTATTTTTTCTCTTCATCAAAAAGACGACGGGCTTCGTCCAAAAGGGCTCTGCATTTTCTGATGCGAAGTTCATTTGTTTTTTGCAGAACATTCCGAGCACGTGAAGCGTTTCGAGTATAAGGTTCTTCTGAAATGACTTTGTTTAAAAAGTTAACACTCTCTTTGGAAGTTTCTCCTACTTCCAAAGATGTTTCGATTTCTAAAATCTTCAAGCTTGTTTGATCTTTCTTTTTAGTTTCAACCTGTCTCAGTTGAGAAAGACGCTCTTTTGATTTTTGAACAATCTGAGAATACTCTTCTGCTTGAGTAAAATCTTTTCGTACTCATCTTTAGCTTCATCTTTCAAACCTTGCATGAACAGCAAATTAGCCAAGTCATATTGCAGTTTAATAACATCCAAACGTATGGGCCAATCTTGAGTCAGTTCTTTTAAATTGCGAATAGCACCTTCGAGATCCCCAACATCAGCTAAAGCTTGGCAATAAATAGCTCGAGTTTTTAATGGGATATATTTTTGAGGATTTTTTTCTTTATAGTCTTCGTAAGTTTTGATCAGTTTTTTGTAATTATGCTTATCAAATTCTACCATAACAGATTTTGTCAGAGGATCTGTATTAGGATTTTCTTCAACGGCATAAGACAAAGGGACAAATAATAATAAAAAGAGAATAAACGTTGGAAAAAATAATTTAAAAAATCTCATATCAAGGCGGCCTGATTGAAACATTTCGACGCACTTTGTCAAGAAAGCTTGTGGGGATTCTTCACCCCAAAATGTATGTTAAAACTCAACGTCACACCCTACCCCCTTCTCAGATAAAATATATTATGCTTTATTATCGTATAGTTACAATCTATTCTTCAAAGCATCTTCTGGCACTTTGCTTGCATTTATCCCCCTAGAGTGAGTGGATTATCATGAATCTTTAGGAGGATTCAGTGTCGATACAAGGACTAAACAATTCAACAGATGTCAGAGTCAATCGAGGAGCCATAGAACCCTCTAGAGTGCGTGAGACGCGTACTTATCAAGATATTCGATTTGAGCCACGAGTTTCGATTTCTACAAATTCCATCTCTACACAAACAGATCCAACAGACACAGGAGATATACCACCTCCTATGGCTGAAGGAGGAAATGGTGTGGCTCGTCATGATTGGTTACAAGATCGCATTGATAGTCTCCAAGCTGTTGTCGACTTAGCCAACGATCGCAAAGATGCTTTAAACGATTTAGTCGCTCATGGAACTCCTGAACAAAAAGCTGCAGCTCGTGAAGTGTTAAGACAAATTCGTGTTGCCGAAAGAGAACTCTCCCGAGATCAACGTGAACTCGATTGGCTTGAAGAGATGGATACTTCTGGTCGTTTCAGATACCAACAACAACCCGTAGCTCCTGAAGCAGCTATTATAGGATCTGAGCAAGGTTTTGGTGATCCTTCAACCACAGCAGAAACATTAAATGGTGGCCGTGGAAGAGCTAGTGGCACAGGTGATGTTATTTTGAATGATGTGAGTGGCGATATTGCGATGAGACGTGATGGATCATCACTTTTTGTGGGAGAGTATGAGATTCAAAATGCATTTGATGAAGATGGAAAAATGGTACGACGTGTTTATCTCCGTGGTGGCGAAGTCAATCAGCCCTATTTCAGCAACATGAACGAAAATAATATCGCTGCTAATAGAGATAATACAGGAGCTGTTATTGGAGGTATTAAATTTTCCGCACGAGCCACCAATCCTACAGCAACAGCCAACCCTCCCTTCCCTTCCGATTCTAGCTGGAGAGCAGATACAGCCAGCAGTACGAACGATGAAATTGTTTATCGTAAGAGTGGAAGTTTAGGAAATAGCATATTCACAGCTCCTTCTTCTTACCGAGGGCAACCTGTACGGGCAGTTGAAGTTTTAGAAGATCCGAATCATCGAGGAGATGTTTTAGTAAAACTTCGATCGACACCTCAAGGCGCCGTGCTGGCTACTTACCGATTGGTCAATGCAAAACAATATATGGAAAATATTGGAACACCACCCAACCCCTCTTTGGGCACCCTAAAGTTTCAAGGTGGTGAAGTGGGTCAATATTGGAATGCAGCCACTGTCAATCTGGATTGGACAGGCGGCAATGGTGGTCACAACATGATTCGCTTTAAAGGCGGTCATATCCAAGCGGGTAATGGTGGAGACTATCTTAAGCAAGAAGGTAGCGGTGCAGCTACAATCTTAGGTGGTAGTGGTAATGACTTTATTGTAGGCGGTGGTGCCGAAACAGGTGCTTTAACTATTGATGGTGGTGATGGAAACGACTTCATTTTCGGTGGTGGCAAAGCAGCCAGAGGTAGTTTTGAAAAAACACTTCGAGGCAATGCCGGAAATGACGTCATCATTGTAGATGGAGACGATCCTCGTGCACATGTCGATGGTGGTGAAGGTGGATTTGATTATAGTAATAGTAAAGCTTCTGACAGTATCAGTATCGAAGATAATGCCTTGGCTCGTGAAAGTCGCCGAGTTATAGACTGGAGCACAACAAATACACCTGATTCAACTGCAGATGCCAGCATGCGCGCTTATTACAGAAGTCAGGTTGACAATATGACCAATGCCTTGAATCGAGGTTCTGATGCCATCTACAGTGGTGCCATGGGAATTTTCCGCAGTAAGGAAACAGAATTTGCTGGTCTCTTCTCAGGGGGTACTTCATCACTCTCCGACACCAATACCACATGGCAACATCCCACTTTTGGTTCTGGTACAGGTGGAACAGACTCGGGAGCTGGCGCTTAATAATCAATCTTAACCAAAAACAAACCTTGAGCTGGGACTTTCATCCCGGCATTTCTCCTGTCTTTTGAAAGTAGAATTTTCTTCATTTCTTCCGGAGGAATTTTCTCTCGACCTACATCCACCAAGGTCCCCATGATATTGCGAATCATGTTTTTTAAAAATCCACTGCCGGTAAATTCGATACAAAAAAATTGCCCTGAAATTTTCCCAAAAAAAGAAAATGCCCACGTGTTTTTCAACTGAGATCGAAATCGAATTTTATAAATAGTACGCACAGAAGTTTTGGTTGAAGCATCTGCCGCACGAAAAGCCATAAAATCATGCGTTCCTACTAAATAGCGTGCTGCTTTTTTCATTTTTAAAATATTTAGAGGTGTAGGGATTTGCCAACTCATCCAAGCTAATTGAGGATGACCTATCGAACTATTCCAAACCCAATAACGATAAGTTTTTTTCTTTGTACTTTTTTGGGAATGAAAAGTCTCTCTCTCTTCAGAAATTTTAATCACAGAAATATCATTGGGCAACATCCGCTTTAAAGCGTGATGTAGCTTGGCCATCGGCATCCTACTTTTAGTTTTGATATGAGCGACTTGCCCTAAAGCATGCACGCCAGCATCTGTCCGTGAAGAACCCACCAGATCCACAGATTCATCCAAAATTTTTCTCAATATTTCCTGGACGACACCCTGAACCGTTCTTTTTTCAGGTTGAATCTGCCATCCTGAAAATTGTGCGCCTTGATATTGAATAATCAGCTTGAGGGTTCGCATGAAAAATTAAAACTCAAACAAGAGGCCACCTGTCCAAGTGAAACCCGAAAGATCTACGCCTGAAGATCCAAATCCATTGATCCATCCATAACGTGATTCCACAATAAAATAGACATCGTTCATTCCAACGTCATCACGTGCACTTTTAGAAAGCTCGTCGACACGACTTAAATCAAAACCCACACCAATGGTACCATGCAAACCTGTTTTCCAGCCTTTAGTAATGTTGCCCTGATTGTTTTCTCGAAAAAAAACATAATCAGGGCCAAATTTAGCATAAGGAATAAACAGCTGAGACTCTTTAAAATGCCCTCTAAAAGAGATGTCATTTGATATCGGAATCATGGAAAAATTAAATCGTGTATTCGACGACGTTCCACTGCTCAATCCTACAGAAGTACCTCCAGAGCCAATAAAACCTGACCCCAACTCTACTCCAAGCATCTTGTTAAAAGATAACCAAAAGAAGCTTTTCCCAAAGGATCACAACACGAGCCTAAATAATTTTTGGTCGTTGCATCCGTTGGTTGCCAAACGCCTCCTTGCAGTTCCAATGTCCAATGACGAGGATTGGAATCATCTGCAAAAAGTGACGATGATAGCAAAAGAGCGATAATCAAAAATAAATATTTCTTCCCGGCTATTTTTTCAGAAGATCGAATTAAAAGCAGTAATAGAGGCGTCAAAATAAAAAACAAAAGAAATGATTTTTGAGATGAAGATGAAGTTGTCAGTAAATGGTTATCAATCAGTGTACACCCATGCTCTCCAACAGCACCCAAAAGACCAAAGGTAGTTTCAGGTATCGCTGTCACAGAAGTGGCGCCATCAGAATAAGTCGATACTCGAGTACTCGCTGTACCTCAATTATCAACAGATTCTATAGCCACATAATACGTTGTCAAATTGGTAAGTCCTGAAACTGTTGCTGTCACACTACTTCCGGAAGAAGGCTGTGATACAGTAGCTGAGGCCGTCGTAGCTGTCTGTACAGCAGAAGCGCTTGTCGCCACATATATATTGTAATGATTCAAATCAGACGTTGTCAGACGATTAAAAGTAACCGTGATAAAATTATTTCCAAAACCTGTAGAAGTGATTGTGACAGGTGGTGGTGGGGTATCTACTGTAATCGTCTTGGCATCATGACCAATATTCCCATTAGAATCTGTCACAAAAATATAAATAAGATTTTCACCTTCGGAATATAATGATGAATTGTAGCTAATACTGGATGTCGTCACATCTTCATCTGCTGTACTGATAGTCCCACTGGCCACTTCAGTTCCTGTACCAGCGCCAGCACTTGTCCCAGAACTTATCAAAGACCCACCCACTTTGACCGAATATGTTCCCACTTCATCCGATTGAAATGTCAGTGTATAGGATCCTGTCGATGACAACGTACCTGTTCCTAAAGAAGAGCTTCCAATGGTGACAAAAGGATTGTCTGAAATAACAGAGAATGTCGCATTGCCGTTACTGGTGATAAGATTATGATCGACCGTACTTGTAATGAGTCCAGGCGAAGTAATCGCCATTGGATTGTAGGCTGTGTCTGAGGGTCCCGTATGATTAAAATCCAACACAGAAACAGGCAGATCAAAAGTGCCATTGGAAATATTCAAATCAATGACAGAGACTCCATTAGCACCTGTCACATAGGCATAGGTATCTGTAGGATGAGTGACATTAATAATAGAAATACTTTTAAGAGAGCCATTGTCAGGCAATAAAATAGCTTTATTGCTGGTACTATCTGTATCCGTGTCAACTTCCAATAAAGATCCAGCATCGATTACATGAACTTTATTATCTGTAGAATTAACAACGAGTAAAAATTTATTATCAGGAGTCAAAGCTGCAGATGGGAGTTCTTTGCTGGTAGGAGAGAGCCGTGTACGTCCTCCAACAGAAGCCGTGCCCTCATAGATAGTAAATACAAGGCCTGCGCTTGAAGTGATAAATATTTTATCAGGCACATCAGTATTGGCCATAAATACTAAAGATGTAGGCGCTACAGAAACAGCAAGTTCATCCAAAAGTGAAAACCGAGAAGCCGTCTGAAGACTGATATCGTAAATATAAACTCCATTGGTCGCTTTATCCAAAATATAGAGTTTATCGTCATCTGTACCTGTTTCAGGATCCGCCACAACAGCCCCTAAAGCTCCAGAAGATCCTGAAGTAATATGCACAGTCGTCGGCACAGACGTCACATGATCTAAATCAACAATAATAATGTCCCCATCAGACTGTGTGGCAAAAAGTGTTCGATCCTTCACAGCCAAACCATTGATAGTTCCTGTCAGATTTGGTCCATTGGAAGACGTGCGGTCTGTCAAATCGGGTATCTGATCCGTTGCCAATTCCCATGTTGATAGATCAATGCGTTTAATACCCGTTCCATAAGTCACATAGAGATATTTATTACTCTCTAGAGCCATAGAGGTTGCCTGTGAGCTCAACAAAGATGAGAGAGCCGCTCGCTCTTGATCCGGATAGGCTTCCAGACGACTAATAGAAATGAAGAGTAATAAAAAACTAAGAAGGATTTTTGATAAGGTATTCGGCAATTTGAATTGCATTGAGTGAAGCTCCCTTTCTGAGGTTGTCGGCACACACCCAGAGGTTGATTCCATTGGGAATCGAATGATCTTCGCGAATACGACCGACATACACTTCATCGGTACCAGCAATATCCATCGGCATCGGGTATTGCTTTTTCGCCATATCATCTCGAATCACAATGCCTGGAGCCTTCTCTAATAACAGAGAAATCTCCTGAGCTGAAGCTTTCTTTTCCAACTCAATATTCACCGTCGCCGAATGTCCACACATGACAGGGACTCTGACAGCCGTACAAGCCAAGGCTAATTCAGGAGCATTCAAGAGTTTTCTCAATTCTTTCATAATCTTGTCTTCTTCCTTCGTATCACCATTGGGCAAGAAGGCATCGATTTGAGGAATGACGTTAAAGGCTAAACGATGAGCGAAAACTTTGAGAGGAATTTCCTTACTATTTAAAAGAGCAACCGTCTGAGCCGCCAATTCATCCATACCACCTTTTCCGGCACCTGAGGCTGATTGGTAGGTCGAAACCACCATTCTCTTAATACCATATTTCTTATGGATTGGCTTAGCAGCCACTGCGACAGGGATAGCAGAGCAATTAGGTCCTGCCACAATTCCATCATGAGCAAGAGCTGCTTCTCCATTCACTTCAGGTACAACCAATGGAATTTTCGGATCCGCACGGAAAGCACTTGAGCAGTCAATAAACACAGCACCTGCTTTTTTCACCATGGGAGCAAACATCTTTGAGACTTCTGTAGGCGTGTCACCCATCACCATATCCATGCCTTCAAAAGATTTTTCTTCAGCCAGACCTACAGTTAAGCTTTTGCCTTTAAATGAAATTTTTTGACCGACTGATTTTTCAGAAGCCAAGAGACGCAGCTCATTCACAGGAAACTGTCTCTCTTCCAGAATCTCAATCATCTCACGCCCCACCACTCCTGTAGCCCCAATGATGGCAATATTGTATGTTTCTTTCTTTTTCATTTTATAGCTCCTTCATTACGGCATCAGCCATTTCTTGTGTGCCTACTTTGATTTTTCCTTCTTCCCCACTGACCATGATATCCCCGCAGCGGTATCCTTTTTGAAGAACTACTTCGACCGCTTTTTCCATTTTTTGAGCAATATCATCACGACCCAAAGAATAGCGTAGCATCAAAGCACATGAAAGAATCGTCGCTAAAGGATTAGCAATCCCCTTCCCTGCGATATCCGGAGCACTTCCGTGGACCGGCTCATACATACCTTGAGGAAAACCTAGACGGTTTTTCTTCTCACCCAATGACGATGATGGCAGCATACCGATCGATCCCGTCAACATGGCCGCAGCATCGGATAAAATATCCCCAAAAATATTATTGGTCACGATGACGTCAAACTGTTTGGGATTGCGCACCAACTGCATCGCGCAATTGTCGACGTACATATGATCCACTTGGATATCGGGATATTCTTTAGCAATTTGATTAACGACTTCTCTCCACAAAATCGAGCTTTCCAGTATATTCGCTTTATCAACTGAGGTCAGTTTCTTACGGCGTACACGAGCGGCTTCAAAACCCGCCCGAGCAATGCGTTCAATTTCAGGTGTGGAGTACACTTCTGTATTGAAGGCTTTGAAGCCTCCTTTGATCTCTTTACGACCTCGTGGTTTTCCAAAATAAATCCCACCTGTCAGCTCACGCACAACCAAAAGATCAATCCCACCAACGATTTCAGGCTTCAGAGATGAGGCGGAGATCAAAGCCGGAATAATTTTAGCAGGTCGGAGATTGGCAAAGAGTTTAAGACCCGCTCGGAGCCCTAACAGAGCCCGTTCTGGGCGTTGTTCATGAGGCAATGTATCCCACTTGGGTCCACCCACAGCACCCAACAAGACGGCGTCAGCCTTTTTGGCCTTTTTCAAGACATCATCGGTCAGCGGAGTACCATTCTGATCAAAAGAACACCCACCGGCGAGATCCTGTTCAAAGTTAAACTTAAGCCCCGAGCCTTTAGCGGCTTTTTCCATGACTGCAATGGAAGCCGTCATCACTTCAGGACCAATGCCGTCACCGGCTAATACGAGTATTTTTGCTTTTGCCATAAGTGGGGACGGCCCTATGAATAATGGTTAAAAATGTCCATGGAGAAATTTAGAAGGATAAAAATTTAACTTTTCTTAGCAAAAAGCTCTGCAAGCTTTCGTTTGGCTTCTTCTCGCTTGCGTGCTTCGGAATCATTAAACTCAGGATTTCCCATTTTGAAAAAGTCACAAAAATTAGCGCGTTCTTTGTCTTTGATCCGATCGGTGATGCGTTCACGGCATTCGCTGTTGGATTTGACGTCGTAATATTCACAATTGCGACAACAATGCAGATCACTGTCACAATGTTCACACACATCATTGCGACCGACTCGACCAATAATCAGAACATCTTTTCCACACGAAAAACAATGAGGCATAGTTTTCGCGAACTAGGCAGAAAGGTTTTTCAAATCAATGGAATTTATGTTACCCTCCACACTTCATGTTTTTAAAAAGAATTCTTAATGATTTACGATTTAAATTTCATCACACTCTCTCTTGGTCACGCCCGGGATATTTTGAAAAATCTATGGGAGATCTTTCGGCTTTTGACAAACCTCTACAAGAGGAGATGTTAAAACTGAAATCACACTATTCTATGGCTTATGAAGAAAGACTTTCGGAAGAAAATACCCGAGACAATTATTTTTATCTTCATTTACTGGATCAGTCTCAAAAAAATTGGAATTTTGTTTCAAGACAGTCAGAAATTTTACCTGAGGTTTTAGATGTAGGTTCCAAAAACTTTTATTACGTAGACACACTACATGCTTTTTTCAAACCCAAGAGATTGGTCGGGCTTGAGGTGGATGGTCACACCATTTATCACGATTTACATAGTCGGAAAGATTATGCCTCTTACTATCTAAAACCATACCCAGAAGCTTGCTACGTCATCGAGAATATTTTTGATTATACAGGCTCTTTCGATATCATCACCTGCTTCTACCCTTTTGTCTTTTCAGAAACAGCTATCAACTGGTCCTTGCCCTTATCCTTTTTTAATCCGGAAAAGTTTTTCTTAAAAATAGAATCTCTTTTAAAGAATAATGGACTGTTTTGGATGCTCAATCACGGTGAAGAAGAATGGGAAGCCGCTCAAAAGATTTTAGCACAAACAAAACTGCAACCTGTAGGCAATTTTACCGAACACAGCCCTCTCAGCTCATGCGACTCAGCAGCCTGTGTCAGTCTGTGGAAGAAAGTTGTTTAACCTCGACGTTTATCTTTTTCTTCCCCTCTACCGAGCTCCACTTCAACAACATCATGAGCATCATTGGCATCATTGGCATCATTAGCAGGAGCAGGAGCAGAAGCAGGTCGATTGTCTACACGTACACGTGGAGATTCAGGCTCAACAACAACCCGAACTTCAGGTTTTGAGAATGGAGACTTTCCTTTTCGACCAAATGTCAAAAACCATGCGATAAAAGGCAAAACAAAAGCCATAGAGAAGCGTGATGTGGATTCTTGGGTTGCAGGGGTTGCAAGAGCTACATCAACATCAACTTCAGCTTCAACTTCCTCAGGAACAGAATCCAAAATTGACTCTTTATTCTTACCAGCATCCTCTCTAATCGCTTTTAAAATCCCCAAAAGACTTCCCAGCTTCTTCCCCTGAACTTCTTGAGGCATGTTCCGATAAGCTCCAGGAGGCAATGGCGCCGATGTATTGGCAGCATCTGCTAAAAGCTTTTAACCTCACTTGCTGATTCTAATGATAAGTGATAAAAACCCTGCTCTTTCACAAAGATATTTTTATCGATCCCGAAAGAATTCCATAAGTGACTTCTCCTGTTTCCAGATTAATATGCACATCGAATCTTTCTTCTTTATCTTTACGCGCTTTGACGAGTTTGGCTTCAAGAGCTGAAGTCAGATTATCTTTATTATTTTCATCGACAGGAAAGCTTTCAGCATACCGTGCAAACAATCGATCATCACCTTCTCCATAACGACGACGATGAATGATTTCTCTCAATCTATTGCGTAAAGAATTATCAAAAGACTCTTTCACAAATTGGTCGGATCGATATTTCTTCAAAATAGCTTTGAGCTTTTTAAGTTCTTCAAAGAAAATTTCTTCCGGGAATAGTGCAATCATGTGTTGATACATGAAATAAGCAGCATCCACTCTACTGCATTTCTGCTCTTCCATGATTTTCCGCAGGGCCTGTGCTTCACGAGCGATGACGACAGGGTCTTTACACTTTGCAAGTTGTCTTCCATAAATTTCCAGAGATGGTCGATAAGCATCAACAGTGAGCGGATTGGATGGAAATGGAGTAGCCCAAATATTTCTCAAAGAGACAAGTTCTCTATCCCTCAACTCTGGGGATAGTTTTGGAATAACAACTTCGTAAAGACTGCTATTTCCAGTCGAAGCGATCTCACCTCTACCAATCTCAGCAGCATTTGATAACTCCTCATGGGCATCAGGAAGTTTTTTCACGAGTTGTAGATAGATAGGTTTTCCGATGTCTGGCCCAGAGCGAAAAAATTCAATACCAGCCAAGACTTCTTGAGAACCCACTTCAAAACTCTCTATCAAACGACTATAAGTCCACGGAAAATTTTCATGAATACCTTCTTTTATTTTTGAGAGTAAATAATCAGCCATCTCAGACAGAGTCGCTTTGTCATAGTAAAAGTGTCTTAGCATGTCGTGGGCTTGCTTTCTCAAGGCTGGATCAGAATGTACTAAAAGTTTTTTCACTCTTTCTAATTCATGCTTTTTTTGAGGCTCAGAAAGAAGATTAAATATTTTATGATAGGCAAAACCTGCATAATGACGAAAGCCTGAATTCGTCTTGGGATTTTCAATAATTTGAAAAAGCTGATTAACAATGCCCACCACTTCATCCGTTACATGAGAAATGATCAAAAAGAAAAAATAGGATAAAACCTGAACAACCTTCCATCCCACAGTTGGATCAGCCAACATATTGCCTAAGTCCGTCATTTCCTGATAAGCTTCAGGAGAATTTTTATCAAATCGAGTGATAATTGTCTTATAAGCAGCATAGGCGATATAGGCATGAACAGCAGCGCTAAGGCAGTCAGCTAGTTCAACCTTATCTCTCACAAACAAACCCCTCACCCGTTCAGCCTCATGGCAAACTTCAGGAGAACTTAGAGTCCACTGACGTACTAATGCTTCATAATCTCTTTGAGCCTGAAACTTATCCCCTTCCAAGGATACGAGAGCATTATCCCTCGTCTCCATACGAGTCTCATTCTTTAATATGATTTCTGTTAAGACCTTAGCTCTAGCGATCTGACTGAATAAATCAGTGCTCGGAGCTATTTTTGGGACTCCAGGACCTGTTGGCGCAAAAACAGACATCCCACCTCCGGCATTTCCATTCGCTATATCAACAGTAGCAGATACAGGATTTTGATACCCATCTACACGGGGGGTTTGAGGTAAAGATGTAAGTTGAGCAGGCGTTTGTGTGACTGTGGGATTTGGCACAGTTCCTGGCAATGGAGTCGTACGTATTTCTGACATGCTTTATTATCGGCTAAGACCCTTAAAGAGTTTCCTCATAAAGGCTCAATAGAGAGTAATCGTTTACTTTTAGGTAAAAAATAGATGCGGTACTGGTTTTGAGGAACCATAATATTATAGGCTTGGCTTGGGACTTTAAATTCATGATTTTCGATACGGTAATAGTAATCAGAATGGCGCAGCCTCACTTTCCAGACTTTTTCTACATTCCCTTCCAGAATTTCTACATGTCCTGCCTCAAGGTCCGAGCGGATGAGAAAAGCACCTTTGGCTAAATCATAAACATAATAGAATGAAGCCAAAATAAAAAGAACCATGAGACTCTGAAACAGAGTCCAATCTTGAGTAAAAATAGAAAAGATTAGAAAGATAATAAAACCCGTCCAAAGCACAGCGGCTGCCAATTCTTTTCGGAATTGTTTTAAAAAGAATTTTTTCTGAAATTCAGTCAAAAAACCTCGCTGATTTTGAATCAAATCGTCCGCAGTAAAATGATGAACTTTCTGAAAAGCCTCAAGCAGGTTGTTTTTGGATGATTGAGGAGAATCCAAAGCTTCAGCAGAGAGAATGTATCGAGAGTTTTTCAAAAAATAGAGACGATAAGCACCTGGAGGTTGGTCGATCGTATAATATCCCGTCACACATGGAATAGAACCCTCTTGGTGATCTGCAAAAATTTTCAAACCCCTCCATGTCATTTTAATCTGGCCCAAAGCTTCGACGATACACTGAGAAGCAAGATCTTGCTTGATCTTGCGGCCTGACAAAATCCCCGTCAACCATCCCCCATAGGCAATGACGGTAGAGAGGGCAAAAATACCCACGATCCAAAAGAAAAAACTATCAATAGGCTTTTCTGCATACTGACGTTTTAAAACAATGGCCGTAGGAAGAAGAATCAAAAATGGAAAAATCACCATACTGAGATAGGTGAAAAAATTCCCTAAGCCCAACATCTCATCAAAAAGAAACTGCTGACCTGGAGAGATTTCTCCTTTTTTATTGGATGAAATCCAGGAAGGATCGGAAATATTTAAAACCTTCTTCTCTTTATTTTTCATTATGACGCGCCATCCCATCTTTATTTCAGAAACATATTTTAGAAAGTCACGATATTTCAGATAACAAGGAAATTCAAAAATATACTTTATGAGAATCGGCTCAATAACAGGTGTTTTTTTTGCACCATCCAATGAAGTTTCTGGCTCTCTGAGACATCATGAAGGATTTTTCCCCAAGCCTGAAAATGACCCTTCAGCGTCAACAACCGATCCTTCTGCCTGCAGGCCTGTCCTTAATTTTTTCAGATCGCCAACATCACTTTCCGATATCATTGAGATACCATGCGATCTTGATCCAGCGCATCTGGAAAGAACCATCAATTTAATACGTCATGCGATGGAACAAATAGGTAACTCAGCTCATAATCATATTTTAAGCGCTGCCTACGATATCAACTCAGGTCGATTACTTTTATCCAATGCTCATGAAACAAGTCATGAACGTATTGGTCTTGAATTTATTGATCCAAGAAAAAGACCCCCTTACAGCAATAATTTATCGGAAGAAGAAAAAAGAAATTTATGGGCAGGAATCGGCTTTGCCAGTTTTGTTAAAAAAGATGATCAGTTGATTGCTTTTAAATTGGATACCATTGCTTGTTCTGATTCTCCAGCCATTCGGGATCGTTTAAGAAACTTCTTTGGCAGCTACTGGATTGATAACAAAGAAACATTAAGAGCTTTGTTTACTCTCCCTAATACTCTTCGCTAACTTTCCGATAAACTCATCCACCTGCTTCTTCGTGACTGTCAATGGAGGGAGAATGCGCAAAGTCTTCTCTTGAACCGCATTGATGAGAAGACCCATCTCAATTGCTTTCAGAGCTACTTGTTTAGCATCAATCGATAACTCAATGGCGATCATCAAGCCTCTGTTGCGCACTTCTAAAATCATGCTGGGTAATTTTTGAGAAAGTTTACGAACCTGATCACACAAATATTTTCCCATCTTTTGAGCATTTTCCAGTAGGTCATCCTGATAGATCGTCTTGAGAGTCGCCAAGGCTGTGGCTGTTGATAGAGGATTTCCCCCAAAAGTGGAGGCGTGATCACCAGGTTCAAAAGCTTGAGCTATCTTATCTGTAGCGACCAAGGCTCCAATAGGGACACCGGAAGCTAAACCTTTGGCCAAGGTCATGATGTCGGGTTCGATACCTAAATATTCATAGGCAAAAAGTTTTCCCGTACGCCCTACACCTGTTTGCACTTCATCAAAAATGAGAAGAATATCTTTTTCATCGCACAATTTTCTCAATGCTTGAAAATATTCAGGAGGTGCCATCTTCACACCACCTTCACCCTGAATGGGTTCAATCAAAATCGCACAGGTTTTTTCTGTAATCGTATTTTTTATCGATTCCAAATCTCCAAAAACTGCATATTGAAAACCCGGCATCAGAGGATCAAAACCTTTTTGATATTTTTCCTGACCTGTCGCCGTGATCATCGCGAGCGTACGTCCATGAAACGAATTTTTCATCGTGATCACTTCATGACGACCCATCCCAAATTTCTTATACGAATACTTTCGAGCAAGCTTGATTGCACCTTCGTTGGCTTCAGCACCACTATTGCAAAAGAAAACCTTATCACCAAAACTATGCCTAACCAATTCTTCAGCAAGCATGGATTGTGTTGGAATATGAAAAACATTACTCACATGTAACAGTTCTGAGGCTTGTTTCCGAATTGCCGCGACAATCTTGGGATGGCAGTGGCCTAAGTTGTTCACAGCCAATCCGGAGAAAAAATCGAGATACTTTTTTCCATCTGCATCCCACACATAAGCCCCCTTCCCTTTGGTCAATACCAAAGGCAGACGGTTGTAGGTGTTCATGACAAAATTTTGAGTCAAAAAACGCAGATGCGCACTGGGAGATCGGCTGTCATCGCGAGCCCGAAGGGCGCGGCGATCTCCCGATAACTTCATAAGATTGCCACGTCGTCCGCTTTGGCGGACTCCTCGCAAGGACATGGTCTTTGTTTTTTTCATTCTTCTCTCTCCTCATCATCTAAATTATTTTCCTGAAAATTCTCACTAGGAATTTCTTTATCAGGGACCCGGTAAGATTCTCCAAACCATTTTCCCAAATCTATCTTCCGACAGCGATCGGAGCAAAAAGGACGGTAAGGATTAGGATCTAGATCAATCTTCTTGCCGCACTGACGACAGTGTATGGTGGATTTGAGATCTATTGTTTTAACCATCTTTAAACCTTCTTACGATTTTCAAAACGAATCACTAAAGCTGGCACCACCAACAAAGCCGCAACCAAACAAGTCACTTCACCAATAATTCCAATCCAACCAAAAGAAACCAAAGCCTGATTTTTGGCGATAATGAGAGTCATATAACCAATAATCGTTGTGATAGAACACAATAAAACAGCTCCACCTGTCGTCATCAATACTTTTGGCAACGATCCCTTACCTTCTTCTTTGTAACGTTGATAAATGTTACACCCATAATCAACGCCAATCCCAAACGTCGTTGGGATCGCGATAAAGTTGAAGAAGTTGATCTTAATATTAAACAAAGCAATCGCACCAAACATCCACAAAACACCCATCGTCAACGTACCAATAATAAAATAAATTCCCCGCTTTTCCCTAAAGATAACGGCAACAGCCAAACACACAACCACAAAAGCTAAAACAGTCGCTCGCGGGCCATCATGAGTCACCGCTTTAAGCATGTCGGCAAATATGGCTGAATCACCCGAACCGGTAATCACATCACCATTGGCCAGTTTGTTGTAACGGATGAGCTCAGCAAATCGAATGAGATTCTTCCCATCCCACAAAGGCACACGAAAACTTGAGTAGACAAAAACTAAATTTCCCACAGCTCCATTTTTTTCCCTGAAATTTTTTACTATCATCTCAGGCAAATCTTTAAGCTCGAGTTTTTTATTCACAAAATTCTTTTTGAAATCATTGAGCTCTTTTTTCTGGTCTGCAGATAAAAATTTGAGAGTTTTATCTTCCAAAAGTTTTCTCAAATCACCTAGAACAACCAACTTCTCATCCTGATCTTCGGGTAAGTAAGAATAGATCGACTTACAGCTATCCACGACTTGCTTTTCATAAGGATCTTGTAAATTTTTCCTCATGATTTCATCACAAAGTGGTTTCACTTGTTCAATACGATCAGTGGCCAATACAGCTGGTGTGCTGGATCGTCCAAAGACATCGTCGACTTTATTACTCCAATAAGCTTCTTCAGAAACAGCAGCTCCCTTATTTTTCATTCTTAATTTTGAAAAATCATATTCCAAAGATCGTGGAACAAACCAAACAATTAACGGAACAGCCGCCAAACTTAAAGCGATCCCAAAGCCTGTCAATGGACGTGCCCATCGGACTAGATTGTTGGCAAAAAAAGGCATGATGGAAACATCTATCTTGGTCAGTCGATTTTCATTTTCTTTGACCAAGGGCCAAATAGATTCAGTCAAACTCATAAATACTGGAAGCACAGTGTATGTAGCCACCCAACACAAAAACATTCCCAATCCACCGATAAAACCAAAATGGGAAAATCCTTTAATCTCTGTAATCAAAAGAGTCGCAAAAGCTAAACTGGTCGTCATTCCTGAAGCCAATGTCCCTGAGATGGTCGCTGGAATTGAAATTTGAAGAGAATCGAGAACATTCTTCCCTGCTTTTCTTTCTTCCAAATAGCGAGCCATGAGAATCAAACTATAGTTAATCCCATTACCAACAATAATAGACGCCAAAAATGCCGTTTGAGTGGTCAAATAACCAATATGCCATTTAGCCAAAGCAAAGGTCCATGCCGCTCCATTGAAGACAGCCCAAGCCATCAACAAAACCATGCGGGCCCGTCGATAATAAATCAAAACTGCCAAACCAACGAGAGCCACACACAAACCTGTTGTTGAAACAATATCTTCAATCAATGCCGAGTATTCAAAAAGTACACGACGAAATTTTCCAGTCAGCCCAACCTTAATGGATGGATCATAGGAAGTGGGCTTCATCTCATCAATCAAGGTTTGAATACGTGTTACCAAATCTTTGGAAAACTCTATGCCAGTTGCTGATCCTGGAGGACGCAAAACAACTACCAACATGTCTTGTTCTTTATTAAAGAAGTAGCCTTTGGTGTAATTGTCATAATTTCCGGCTTTTTCGCGGTATTTATTTTCAAGATCTTTGGTTTCAAAACCAGAATTACTTTCATCCAGATCGATAAAAATCCCAGTTGTCTTAAGCTTCTCTTTTTGAATACGGCGATCGAGTCGTTCTTTGAGTTCTTTCAAGTCTGCCAATGACATGTAGAGGTATTTATTATTTTCATAAAACTTCCTCACATCAGAAACATTATATTCCACATTATCTACATAACCTGCAGGAAGCTCTTTGACTTTTTTTACCAAGTCATCAGCAAAACGCATCATCTGTTCCGGATTTTTTCCTTCCACAGCGACCATAAGAGATCCTGTCCCCGGTACGCGGGCAGCAATACGATCCAGATCAATCACGCTTTGAAAGGTTTCGGGTAGCAGTTCTTTAAAATCACTCTTGAGTTTCAGGAGTCGAATCTGCGTCAGACAGAAAGCAAAAAATAAAATAAACAAAATTGCCAAAGGGATTCGGGCAAAATGCAAAAACTTAATATAGTTTTTCATAAGGAATGAATGGGTATCTAAAGAGAAAGTGAGTGTCCAGGATTTAGTCTTACTCATCCCGATCCATTTTTTTACTCATTTATTTTTCAACTCGCTAAAGTTTTCGACTTTGGATACCGTTATTAATTTAAAGACTGTTTATGATTAAAAAAAGACTTCTTTTCCTATTTCTACTTCTAGTAATGAGTCACAAGTCACTTTTGGCCAAGGACATCCTTCAATATGGCTCAGACGGAGTGAAACGTTTAGATAAAGCCATCGAACTTTATCAAAAATACGTCAAAAAAGGTGGTTGGGAAAAAGTAGAATCAGGCCCGAAAATTATTCCTGGGGAAAACAATCCTCGCATTCCTGCAATTCGCAAAAGGCTTTGGATTACAGGTGAATTAAAGAAAAAATCAGATGAACCCTTGTATGATGAGACACTTCAAAATGCTGTGATTGCTTTTCAAGCTAGTCATGGATTGGAAGCTGATGGTGTCATTGGTGTTGGTAGTATTGATGCTATGAATGTCTCAGCAGAAGATCGGCTAAATCAACTCATGGTCAATCGGGAAAGGTTCAGAAACACCTCATGGCCTCCATCAAAATACGTTCATGCCAATATTCCTGATTATCAACTGTATGCAGTCAAAGATCTAAACACAGCCTTACAAATGAGAATTGTCGTTGGTTTAAAGAAAAACTGGAACACGCCTGAAGTGCAAAGCCAGATCAAGCAGATTGTTTTAAACCCCAAATGGCATGTGCCTACCAATATTATTAAAAAAGAACTTTTAAAAAAGATTCGAAAAGAACCAGACTATCTTACAAAAGAAAATATGAAAGTTTATGAACGTAAAGATGGAGAAAGTGTTGAAATAGATCCAACCACCTATGACTGGGCTAATGCTAAGCCTGGAAATTTGGAAATTGTACAGGATTCTGGAGATGGAAATGCCTTAGGCAAAATGAAATTTTTATTTCCCAACCCTTATGATATTTACATGCACGACACATCTCAAAAATCATTTTTCGCTAACCAAATGCGATCTGCCAGCCATGGCTGCGTTCGTGTTCAAAAACCGATGGAATTGGCAAAATTTTTGATTGAAGGCTCAAAATGGAACGAGCAGAAAATCAAAGATTTGATAGATAAAAAAGAAACTTATTTTTTAACGCTTCAAGAACCCGTCGATGTCTTCATTGATTATTATACAGCTTGGGTGGATGAAGATGGAACCATCCAATTTCGTCAGGATATTTACAAAAAAGATATTAGTGAAAAATCTCTTTAAGCTTATCTGTTGATTTTTGAATCCCTGCAGGCAGTTTCTCTTCAATTTTAGGCTGTAAATTTTGAATCACAGAGCCTTTTAATTTTTCTGTCCATTGAGAAACATCAGGCTTGATCAATGGTGTCGTCAAGGCACCAGAGACTGTAAAAGGAACCATCAACTTCCCCTCACTATCTACCAAAGAAGATTTCCCCTGAAAATCACCCAACCACTGATCTGTCTCCTGACGAGACAAAAGGAAATTTCCTTTGAGATCCAAATCTCCATCTAAAGATGTTTTTCCTGTCAATCCTATCACTGCAGACTCTGAAATAATCTTCGTATCCGGAAGCTGGATAAAACCATTTTCCACCCGAAATCCTCCTGCAAAAGAATTGAAGTTGGTCTCCTGCGTTTGCATGGCAAAGCGAGGAACAGCTATTTTAGGCGCTCCACCCATACCAGCTGAAGATGTCAAAGCCAGGTTTAATGCATCTACCAAACTTTGTCCCAAAACTTCTTTAGCAATGTTCACAATACTAATTTTTCCAGCTGAGACAGACAGATTTCCATCACCTGAAGCAGATTGTTTTATTTCTTTCATCTCAGAGCCTATTCCTGAAAGAGCCAATGCCATGTCTCCTTTTCCAGAAACAATATCTCGAAATCCACCTGTGACTGTCATCAAACTATTAAAATCAATCTGAGCAGCTTTAAAATCAAACTGCCAGCTGGGTGACTTGTTTTCAAAATCAACAAAACCTTTTCCCAAGAGAGAACCGTCAAAAAGTTTAAATGACATCTCATCCAAAACCATTTTTTTACCTGACAAGTGAAAATCAGCCTGAAAATTTTCAGGTTCATACTTTTCTAAAACAAAAAAATCCTGCCACTTCATTTTTCCTTTAAAAGTACCTGAAGTTAAAATTGTATCCAGGGGACCATAATAGCTCCACTCAATACGCGCAGGGACTTGGTCTCCTTTTTTAAAATAATTTCCATAGATAATCTTAGCTTTTTCAAAATCTAAAAAACCTGTGGTCTGTATTTGAGTTTTATTTCCGCTTAAATTGGCTGTCAAAATACTCGAACCTTTGATTTGAGCTTCAGGAGGCAAGTTTTTTTCAAATTCAGGATTTAAAGCTGAGAGAGTACTAAAATCGAGAGATTCTGCATGAAGTTGAACATCATAATGATAGTCGAGCTTTTCTTGTTTAAAAGCCATTTTTAACACAAACGTTGTGGGTCCAATCTTCAAATTTAAATCATCTGTTCGATATTGTTTTTGAACTGGGTCTGAGACCAGATGTCCAGCCAAAGTAAGTGGCTGTGACGACTCATGAACGCGCGCTTTTAATTTTAGTCCTATGGTTTGAATTTCATGTGGGGATAAGGAAAATGATCAATATCCATATCCAGATCTCGCAGAAGGGGTTGTGTAGATTCTTCTGAATGATGACCTTCCAGTTGATAGAGCACACCTCTCTCTACAGCTATCGAGGTGACTTCCATTTTTTCCAAAAATGAGCTTTCACTTTTCGCACCTTTTTCATCTTCAACGACTAAAGATTCAAAATTGGTTTTGGAATCCTCTCCAGACTGGGAGGTTCGGTAATAAATAATGGGTTGGCTCAAATTAAGAGCCATTGAAATTTTTCTAGAAAGAATATTTTTCAGATCAAGACTCAAACTAGATGAAGCCATTTTGAAAATGGGTTTTTCCGCAAAAACACCTTCTTTAGAGGTTAGAGCCAGATCTTTTAACACTAGAGACGGAAGTGGCAAAAGATGAAGCTCAATCCTATCAAGACTGACTTTAACTTTCAGATGATCTTCCACTTGATGAATCAGAGGTTCTTTGAATTTATTCACATCAATCAAGAATGGTATAACAATGATAGCGGCCATCAGAAGAACCACTAGACCCATGACTATTTTGAAAGCTCTTTTAAGCATGCGTCGCGTCATACAAAATGCATTTAAAAGTGCAACTTCCTTGACGCGCAGTAATTAAAATACTCTAATTTCACAATACCTGGGGAGGTATTTTATGTCGCAACAACACGAAAAGAATCTGCAAGTGAATCGTACAGATTATGTCTTAGAAGCCAAAGAGAACAAACGACGTTATGCGCGACTCGATATCGCTTTAAGTGTTAGTTATGCACTCAAGAGTCCTGGCGGCGAAGTCAGTGAGCTAGCAGAAGCTATGAGTAGCGACATCAGTGCCGGCGGCCTCAGACTCATGACACCTGGCCCTCTTCTACCCGGAGACCTTCTCGATCTTGAAATTAGCATTTGTGGAAGTGAAGACACTCCTATCCGCGCCAACGGTGAAGTGGTTTGGCAAAACAAGATTACCGATACAAGTTACGAAACAGGCACGATCATTAAGTATGTCAACGACAACGACAAACAACGTTTCATGAATTTCGTCTTCGAACAAATGTCCCGCCTCATGGGAGTTTCTTCCAACCCGATGGTGCATTAATAACAAGTGCACTGAGTCTATGATATTTAATCAATACTTTTATCTCGCATGTATGTTTACTTTGTTAAGTCTATGGCTGTTTCCTCAAACAATGTTTGGATTACTAGCACCTTTTGTAATGATAGCAGCTATAGCCTACTGGTATCTTTTTTATCATAAAACTAGTGATTCTAAAACCTATGCTGATATAGATGAGAAATTATTTAATATCACAGGAGCCATATTTCTAGTTGCTTGCCTTTTGTTTGCTTCATTCAGCTATGCGCAAATCCTTCTTGATCAATCCAGGCACGTTTCCTACTTTACACTATCTAAAATTGAAGTGTTTCTATTTTGCTCGGCAGTTTTATTTCAGATGCTCTGCATATTCTTCACTCATCGTGAAATGCCTATAAAGAATAGACTCATTATTTTGCTAGCACCATGGTCACTACTGCCTGCTATCTTAATACTCTTATTTCTAACTCAAACAATAATGGTTTTATCAGCATAAAACATTGTAGGGATTACAATTCGATATGTTATTGCCTGTAAACACCAATCTTGGAAACAAGGCAGTAACCGAGATTAAAACCATTCAACTAATCACAAGTCAGATATTTTATTTTTGAGTGTCTGATTGTTGAATATATTTAGATTCAATCAGATCAATCACAGGCTGCAAGGCGGCAGGAAATTTTTTAGCGCTTTGATAAACAGCCTCGGCTCTATCTTCATTATAGGTATGAGAGGTCAGATTTCGATCTTCCAAAAATTGAAACCAGGCATTCGTCTCTGAAATCAAACCCAGCTGAAAGGTATTTCGAATGGCTTGACGTGGAGAATTCGTTTCTAAGCCTTCAATCTTTGAAACACGTCGGAAGATTTTCCAGGCTAATTCAAAGGTATATTCAAAACGCTGAATAGAAGCATCACGTATCAGCGTGACATAAGGCTCTCTCAGGGCCTCATTGAGAGTAGACAGCGCTTTTTTAAGCATCTCTAATTGAAGAGAGAGTTTTTTGATTTCTTCTTCCATAAAATCACTTTTTTAAGGGCAATCTCTTTGAAATCGTCCGTAACTTCCTTAAAATTGATTAGGTCAACCTTTACAGGGATGTCGAGATTTTCCAATTCCTCACGAAGATTTTCTCTTTGGGTAGGATTTAGATTTTCATCGGCAAAATAGCCAATATCATAATCTGATATACGTGTTTGCTGGCCTGTCGCTTGAGAACCAAACAAAAAGAGATCACCGTCAATTGAGATAAAATATTTTTCAACAACCTGTTTTACTTTATCCAAATCAGATGAATTGATGAGCATAGGAAATAGCTAACGACTCATCCTACTTATTCTCAGCTGCGCGTTTTTCTTGGTATTGTTTGACGAGAACGTCTTGGACGTTACGAGGTACGGGAGCGTATTTGAGAAATTCCATTTGGAACTCGCCCTTACCTTGTGTCGCACTTCGAAGGTCGGTGGAATAACCAAACATTTCAGAAAGTGGCACTTCAGCGTCGATCTGAGCATACTTGTTGCTCGTACCTGTGCTGACGATGACTCCGCGGCGTTGATTGATTTGACCCACAGTGGCTCCTTGAAATTCTTCAGGAGCTTGAGTCTGTAATCTCATGATGGGCTCGAGGATGATTGGACCACAAGCATTGTAGAACTCACGAATGGCTGTCATAGCGCAGATACGGAAAGCCATATCGGATGAGTCGACGTCATGGTAAGCACCGTCGTTGATGATGGCACGGAAACCAACCACGGGAGCTCCAATAAGAAGACCCTTTTTAAGCTGCTCTTGAAAGCCTTTGTCGCAAGAAGGGATAAATTCACGAGGAATTTTACCACCAACAATTTCATCGACGAATTCATAGTTTTGAACAGCATCAGCTGGGAGAGGCTCGAAAGTACCTGCGATTTTAGCATATTGACCAGAACCACCCGTCTGTTTTTTATGCTGGTACATAAAATCTGTCTGCTTAGTGATCGCTTCACGGTAAGCCACTTGAGGTTTTCCGGAAATAACTTCGCAGGCATATTCACGCTTCATACGTTCAATGTAGATTTCTAAGTGCAACTCACCCATTCCAGAAATAATTGTCTGAGCACTTTCTTCATCACGGTGCACTCGGAAAGTCGGATCTTCTTTAGTAAATCGATTCAAAGCTTTTGAAAAGTTAGACTGACCTGCTTTGTCTTTAGGAGCTACGGCCAAGGAAATAACAACATTAAACACGTGCATCGATGTCATCGTTAAACGGTTTTCACCATCGGTGAATGTATCACCAGAAGCGCATTCCACACCAAACATCGCCACAATATCACCTGCTTGAGCAACTTCGATATCATGCATTTCATCAGCATGCATACGCACCAGACGTGGAATCTTTACTTTTTTTCCATTGCTGGAGTTTACAATAAAATCACCTTTGGAGACTTTACCCTGATAAATTCTCATGTAGGTCAATTGACCAAAGCGGCCGTCTTCCAATTTGAAAGCCAATCCGACAAAAGACTTTTCAGGATTGGATTCCAAGATAACTTCGGCTTCGTTATTGTCCTGATCGAGAGCTTTGTTTTCAACTTCAGCAGGATTGGGCAGATAATGTCCAACAGCATCCAAAAGAACCTGAACACCTTTATTTTTATAGGCAGATCCGCACATCACAGGAATAAATTTCAAACTCAAAGTAGCTTTACGAATAGCTCTTCTTAAAAGATCTGCGGGAACAGGTTTATCCTCTAAAAAGAGGCTGATGACTTCATCATCAAAATCGCCCATTGCAGCTACCAATTCAGCACGACGCTCTTTGGCTGATTCTAAAAGATCGGCAGGAATTTCTTCGATACGGATATTTTCGCCGTTGTCTCCATCAAAATAATAAGCTTTCATTTCAACGAGATCGACGATTCCTTTAAACTGATCTTCAGCTCCAATAGGAAGTGCAATCATGTGAGCATTGTGACCCAACTTATCACGCAATTGATGCATGACACGAATCGGATCCGCGCCTGCACGGTCCATCTTATTGACGAAGGCAATACGAGGAACATGATAACGAGTCATCTGACGATCCACAGTGATCGACTGACTTTGAACACCGGAAACAGAACACAGAACCAAAATCGCACCATCGAGCACGCGAAGAGCGCGTTCCACTTCAATCGTAAAATCCACGTGACCGGGAGTATCGATGATATTGATAACAGTATCTTTCCATTCGCAATAAGTCGCAGCGGACTGGATGGTGATTCCCTTTTCTCTTTCGAGATCCATAAAATCCATCGTCGCGCCCACGCCTGACTTTCCACGCACTTCTTCAATTTTGTGAATTTTATTGGTGTAGAACAAAATACGTTCTGTGAGTGTGGTCTTTCCTGAGTCGATGTGTGCGGAAATACCGATATTTCTTACTTTTTCCATAGCGGCGCTAGCCATAAATGCTCCTTATATAATGCTTAAAATTTGAAAGTGGGCCCTCCTAGCCTAAGTCTTTTTCAATTGTCGAGGGACTTTTTTGAAAAACTCCGAAACTTTTGAGCTGATTAGGCGAAGATGGTTTTATGTCATTTGGATACGATATCAAAACTGCGGCCTTACGTCAGTTTATGCCTAAAGTGGAGCAATACCCTCAAATTGCCCTAGCATTATCTATTGTCCTCGACCCAGACAGATTACACAATGACAGAATAGATGCTGCAAAAACGGCATTTGAACTCATCTGCAGGCTCGTTCAACCTGTAGAGCCTCAAGCTTCGACAACTGTATTTTCTAACTTAGAGACCACATTTGAGGCACTTGCTGGCATTGCAGCTAAAATTGACACGCTCCCCCCTCCCCGCCCCATCGTTTTTGAAAAACTACAAGACTCCGACACATTACGCACTTATCTCAAAAGATTTGGCATCCATGGTTCGATGACTGCAGATGAGAAATCTGATTTCAGGGCAAGAGTTGAAGTAAACGTGGAGACAGTTCTTCAATACGGCCTGGGTGGATATGGAAAAGAACATAAACCTAGTGACCTCATGATTCTGACTAAAGTCTGTGACTATATTCTCAGTCGACAGACACCTGAACAACAATCTTACGGTCCACGTCCTGATCTTTTGGCTTTGGCTTTTTTTAGCCCTTCCCAAAACTTTGGCTCCACTTAGAGAAGTTATCATTGAAACAACTGCATTAGCCTATATGCCTTCTGAGTTTTACGACCTTGCTCCAACAAACCTTCTTCATCTAACTCAAGAAGAACTTTTAAATGCTTTTAACAAACGCAGTGCTGAGGAATGGATCATCACAACAGACGATGGAATGCAGCAGATTCAGGATAAAATTACTGCTGATACTCTCAAAGCTCATGCTCAAGGGAAACGTAATCTCACTCGAGCCGCACCCAAAACCCGTAGCACGGTCGCCACCATGCTAAGTCCATTAGGATTAGCTCTTTTGGAATTAGCCCCGCTCTTACCTTTATTAGAGATAAAGGTCGACAAGACTGACTTCCATAACAGACCCTATTTTAAAAACTCTCCTACATGTATTTTTATTCATAATAAAGACATCAGCAGACTCCAAGAAACCACAGTCGATCGGAAGGCTGCCGATATTCATGAGTTTCCTATTAAAGATTTGCTTGATCCTGGCCAGCCTCTGGATGAGTTGTTGGACGAAGTTGAGGGTCGACTTCAGGCCTTAATAACATTTGGGCAATCTCCACACGATATAGTTTCACTTCTCTCCGAAGATCTTACACTAGAAACCGCTCTCAAGCGTGTGTCTCGCATGAGAGTAGCGCTCAAAAATGAGACAGGAAAAGTAACAGCTTACCTTGATCCAGAAGTTAGAAAAGCAATGCCGCTTAATACTTTAGATAAAGCAGCTAAAGCCGCCCGTCATATCATTATGTTTGCTTGGGATTTGAGGGCTTCTGAAGTCACCACTCTCTACGAATCACTTCCTTCCGAATCTGGACAAAAGACAAATAAGTATACGGTTCACTTTGTGGATGATTGGCCCGATGACACAACCCCACTTGAAGCTCGTTTTGAAGGATTTAATTTTTATCTCCCCACACGTCTCTTAAAAGCTTTGCACCAACAAAAAAATATCCAAGCTCAAGATCTTTTGAGACTTCATATCACCTACCTTTTAGCCAAAGAAGCCGTTACCGAAAATGATATTGAAAAATTAATCGAACAACTTTTTCCAAGCATGAGTGCAGATAAGCGTCAAAGTTTGGCAGAACGTTATCGCGCTTTACGTCTGGAGCTAAAATCTCAACCAGCTAGTGTACGCTATTCACTTAAATCAAAAGACAATCAGGAAGCTTTAGACAAAAGACGCCGACAGAGTGATTCTCAAAAAGGGAAAAAGCATGAGGATAAGGATTCAGGAGAATCTCAAAAACAAACAAAAGCTGAAACCGTAGAAGACTTTGTCTGCCCTCCTAAACAAGAACTCCCTACACGACTTCAGGACAGTCTTTCTCAAAAACTTCTTTCAGCTTTTGCCGCAAGAGAAGCGGGAGAGATTTCGGAAGAATCAATTAAGGAATTATGCCGTGCCATCCCAATTGAGTGGATCACATCAAAAAAAATTCCTGAAGCCAGCACTCGAGATCTTTTCATGAACGAACGCATTCGGCAAAGATTCCAGTTTTTAGGGGTTCCCATTTTTACAGATACCTCTCGTCCGAAAGCACAAAAAATTTTGGAAAATTACATAAACTTTTTAAGAAATTCTTATCGGACATTTCAAAAAGACAAACCAGCATCCGTCAATATTCAACAAATGATCGATCTGACTTTAGCTCGATCACTCCGACAAGATGAGCCTGTTGACCTCATCCTTTGTGCACGACAAGTGCTTGGAGAAACAGCGCCCATTATTGCCTTAGAAGATTTGGCCAGGCATTATGAAAGATGTCATGCAGAACAATCAAAAACATATCGCGATAAATTCGGAGGCTTTTCAGAATATCTTGGAATATGGAATGATGAAAATCCGGAATGTCTTCAAAAAGATGTGGTTTCAGAATTAATAAAAGAATCATTACTCACTCAATCTTACACACCTCAAAATTCAGAACACATAGAGACAACACCACCACTGTCAGCGCTTGCTGAATCTATTTTTTATGAAGGCTCTGAAAGTGAAGCGACTCAGCGTTGGGCTGAAGTTTTGAAAATTATTGAACAACATCCTAAAGAGAAAAAAGCAGAGCTTCCTGAGAGAAAGTTTAAGAGTTTGGAATGGATACTACCTGAAGCTACCTCTCTAGTAAAAAAACTAGAAACCCTCTATCAAAAGGGTTCTAGCAAAAAGTATATATTCATTGCGGAATCTGCTGCTGGTGGTGCTGTTGGGGAAATGGAAATCATTCAAATAGACAGACTTGATGAGTTGGTCATGATTGATGGCCAAACCATTGCCCCTAATCAAATTCATTTTATGCATGAGGATATTACAACTGCTGATACTGAAAACCAAAAAAGACTTTTTAAAACATCCGCTGATGATTTAGCTGTTCTTTTTAGTTATTATTTTCGTTCACTTCCAAATACTTCATCTCTAGATATTTTGAAGAGTGCTCTGCGTGGGAATCTGACTCCCCTTGAATTAAGAAATCATTTAAACAATTTACTGCAAAATACAGCGTCTGATCCAACACGCTTCTTGATAGGTAATTTAGCCATGACACAATTTTGGCCAGATCCTGTTAGATCCCACAAAGAAAGTGTTACGATTGAAAAAGATATGATGGCGTATTTATGGCTCAGGCGCACAGGAGCTGATTTTTGTATTGAAGGCACAGAAGAAGAGATAAGAGTTAAGCGCAACTCACTTAGAGCTGCACTTTTAACGCTACGGCTCATCCTGTTGAAACTAATATTTTAGAGTTACAAAAAGAATCATTAAAACTTTATGATGACATTGTCGTTTTTTGGGCCAAACAATGGTCTGGAAAAAATGAGGCCCTCAAGGTTCGACTGATCCAATGTCCTGAAATTTTTGCCTTTACCACTCATTGTGTTGGCCCACTGGCTATGCTTATTGAAGCTAATTGGGAAAAGCTTTCCTCCACAATTAACGACTACTCAAATATTGTAACAGAGCCAGGTGTTTCTCAAGCTCTTGAAAAGAATCTGCTCCTCTATGTCATGTCACAAAGAAGCGATATGAGAGATGCTTCGGGAAAGCACCTCTACGCAAAAGTTTTGGATGGTTATAAAACTATTTCTAATGATTTAAATCTTGCTCCATCAAAATCCATACTTTCACTCATGTTTATGGGAGGCTTTTTTTATGATGCCAATCATTTAAGAAATGTTTCTCAGATACTTGATTCACAACTATCCAAAGTCTCTATTAATTCAGTAGCTCTTTTGGATGCCCTCTCTCGCTACTATTTTCGCTATCGTGATGAAATAAGAAATCGTTTGAACACGAATGCTTATACAAAAAAAAGTGCTTTCTGATGGCATGATTCCACCGGCAGCAAATCCCTTTGAAGAGTTCACAGATAACCCTAATTCTCCTAAAGATTTTCATACTTATGATGAATTACGCATGCTTAGTTTCTTGAGTCCTTTTTCCCCGGGAGAATTGGGCATTGAGGATCATGTTGCCCATTCATTTATCCGAAGAATTTTAGTCACACGTGAAGCCATCGCAGCTTGGCCAGCTATTAATGATATTATCGATTATATTCGTCTAACAGGAGATAAGTCACCCATTCGAGATTTGGCTTTAGCCAATAAGAAATCAGACAAGCCGGAATCTATGTGTCAATCTGTAGATGCTATTTACAAAAAGCATCAAGACAAGATCATTCCAACACTTCTGAAATACAATCTCAAAGAGGGATTAGATAAAAGGAATCCTCATGAGGAAAAATCAGAGGAAATTCCATCAGGTTATTATTTTGGGTTTGTTCATTTAGAAGATACTTATGCAGGACCTGAAGAGTATGATCTCACACAGCCCTGTCAGCACTGGGCAGAGATTAAACAGTCTTTGGATAAGAATGATGCTAATGGCATCAGACTGCGTATTGTAGGAAAAAATATTATCACATTAGAGCCTGTAATGCCTGAAGAATGGAAAGGGGCTATTGGAATGACTCGGCTAAATGATATGGATCCTGATCATAGAGTCCTCATCTCAGCTCATCTAGATACTAAATACCCACAAACACTCATTATAAGTCGTGGCCATCCCTTGATTCGTGTTTTTGATGACTATATCAATCTGCAGCCTCATCATACTCAACTACAGAGAGACCCTGTGTTGGATATCGCTGTATGTTGGTCTCTGTGGGCAACTTTGCGTCCTGAATATGGAGCCAATATTTTTAAATGTGTAACAGATATGTGCGATCAATATCTTGATCACAAAGAACGTGACCCTATTAACAGAACCCCAATGAATGATGATATTCTTCCTTATATTAAAAATCTGACATCTATCATGAAAGGTATCACCACAAGATTTAGATTAACTGGAGCTCATTTCTTTGCTCGGAGACTTGTCAAAACCGAACCAAATAGTGTGGAAGTATATAGTGATGATAATGATTTAATCCCTCTAGGCCTAGATCACATTCAAGATGTTTCTTTGGAATCAGCTGAATACGGTAACGTTCGAGAGTATTTTAATCATTTTTACTCTCATCCTGAAAAAGTTTTACCTGATGAAATTTATGAAAAACTTTCCACGACCCTTCGAATTGCAGGAGAAACTTTTGCATCTAGAAAAAGAGATTTAAATCAAAGATGGTTTGAAGAAATTGGCACTGATATTTCAATTAAAGATATGCCAGAATTAAGTTTACTGGATCGAGATCTTCATTATTTTATTGAAACTTTTCAATCTCCAGTAGTCACGACTCAAAAAATTAGAGACGAAATTGATCAGATTTGGAAAAGATATTTTTCTGATCACTTCAAACAACCCCTGTTTAAGGTTTCGGCTATTATTATTATGCTCTTGGGAGTATCTGGTCTTTTAATGATAAGGAAGTACTCAAAGAAATCGAAAGATTTATGGTTTTTGATGATAGAGATATGCATCGTTTTACTGAAAGAAAAAACGAAGCCATGAGGATATTTTATAATGCGATGTTAGGGCTTTATTTAAAATATCGTCATGAGATTTTGTGGAGAATCTGTGAAAATCCAGAACTGCAAAGAGGATTGCATATTCAGTCTCCGTCAAAGCCTCGCTTCTCCTGGACTTCTAGAGTTGAAGGAATGCAGGAGATGAATTTTCAAGATTATGACTCTGCCAGAATGCTCTGGAAGACATGCCCAAGAAGAAATGATCCTGTTTTTAGTATTTATATTTTAGGTCTGACCACACAATCCGAAGCAGATCCTGATTTTAAGGCTCTTTTTGCTTTCATCATCGCTCATCATCAGAGCCCTGCTATTATTAAAAAAATAAGCGAATCATCCCAACTATTAAAAAATCTGATTTCAGGCGTTATTAGTAAAAAGATTTTTTTTGAGAACTGGATTTCATTTATGAAGCAAAATCCTGGCCTTCTAAATTCTTGGAAAGCAACCCTCCGCTAAGGAGTCAAATATTCCTGCATCGACTGCACCGACAAACCATGATGTTTCAAGGCTTTGATGCCTTCAGCCGCTGCGACAGCTGCTGCCGCTGTCGTAAAGTATGGAATGCCTTTTTGAACAGATTTTCGACGGATGTAAGCCGAATCTTTGGCTGAAGAAGAACCTTCCGGAGTATTGATCACCATGGACACTTCACCTTTGTCCATCATATCGACAATATTGAAACCACCTTGAGCGACTTTATTGACAGGGGAAACAGGTAATCCGGCATGATTTAAAAATTTGGCGGTACCATCTGTAGCAATCAATTTAAAACCCAAGTCATGAAGTTTTTGAATGGCAGGTAAAACAATCGGTTTGTCAGAATCACGCACACTCACAAAAACTGTGCCCTGAAGGGGCAAATGATTTCCAGCTGCAATTTGGGATTTGGCAAAAGCTTCACCAAACGTGCTGGCAATTCCCATGACTTCACCAGTCGATTTCATTTCAGGCCCTAACAACGTATCCACACCTGGAAATTTACTAAATGGAAACACCGACTCTTTAATCGCTATATGATCAAAAACTCTCTCAGGCTTGAGATCAAAATCTTTGAGCTTTTTACCACTCATAATCAATGAAGCAATTTTAGCCAAAGGACGTCCTGTAGCTTTTGAAATAAACGGCACTGTACGTGAAGCTCTTGGATTGACTTCAAGGACATAGAGTTGATCGTCTTTGATCGCATATTGAACATTCATCAAACCAATGACTTTAAGCTCCTTGGCCATGCGGATCGTCCAATCCTTAATCTGATCCAGCATTTTTTCCGATAATGAACGTGTCGGCAAACTCATCGCACTATCACCCGAATGAATCCCCGCTTCTTCAATATGCTCCAAGATACCGGCCACAAAAACATTCTTGCCATCACACAAAGCATCCACGTCGACTTCAACAGCCGCTTCCAGAAAATGATCAATTAAAATAGGCTTCACCCAAGATTCTCGTTTGAGATAATCCTTCAAGCCAGCATCATTATAAACAATTTCCATCGCACGACCACCGAGCACATACGAAGGTCGCACGACCACCGGATAGCCAATCTTATTGGCGATCTTGATAGCTTCTTTATCCGTATTGGCTGTCCCATTTTGAGTTTGGCGAATCTTGAGTTTGTTGAGCATGGTCGCAAAAAGTTTTCGATCTTCAGCTCGATTGATATCCATAGGAGACGTCCCAATGATCGGAACCCCAGCCTTCATCAAGGGTACAGCTAATTTCAGAGGAGTCTGCCCACCAAACTGCACAATCACTCCAAAAGGTTTTTCTTTTTCGACAATATTCAAAACATCTTCGTAGGTGAGTGGCTCAAAATAAAGTCGGCTGGACACATCATAGTCCGTACTCACGGTCTCGGGATTACAATTGACCATGATGGTTTCAAAACCAGCATCACGCAAAGCCAGGCTGGCATGGACGCAGCAATAATCAAATTCAATACCTTGCCCGATACGATTAGGCCCACCACCCAAAATCATGATTTTCTTTTTCTTGGTAACCGCGGATTCGTCTTCTTGTTCGTAAGTAGAATATTGATATGGTGTATGAGCGACAAACTCAGCACCGCAGGTATCCACACGTTTATAAACAGGAAGAACTTTTTTCTGTTTTCGGATTTTTCGAATTTTCAATTCACCCGTTTTTGAATCCAACTTCCAAAGCTCTGCAATGCGTTTGTCCGAAAAACCCATTTGTTTTGCTTGATACAAATCTTCAGGCTTCTTTTTCTGTAAAACTTTTTCAAACTGAAGACATTCATTCATGTGATACAAAAACCAAGGATCGATGTAGGAATATTTATGGACTTGAGCAATCGTCCAACCACGTCGCAAGGCTTCAGCCACATAGTACATCCGCTCAGGATTAGGAACCGACAGCTTCTCTTTTAAAACTTTTGTCGCCTTTGCCTTATCTTTGGGAAAATCTTTTTCAAGCTTACCCAAGCCTAAAGCATAATGCCCTGTTTCCAAAGAACGGATGGCCTTCTGCATGGATTCACGAAAAGTTCGACCAATGGCCATCGCCTCTCCCACTGATTTCATTTGAGTGGTGAGCACAGCCTTCGCTTGTGGAAATTTTTCAAACGTAAATCGTGGAATTTTTGTCACCACGTAATCAATCGTAGGCTCAAAACTCGCTGGTGTTGTTTTGGTAATATCATTGAGGATTTCATCTAATGTATAACCAACCGCCAACTTCGTCGCGATCTTCGCAATCGGAAAACCTGTAGCCTTCGAAGCCAGAGCCGAGCTGCGCGACACACGAGGATTCATTTCGATGACCACCATGCGGCCATTTTTAGGATTTAAACCAAACTGAATATTGGATCCGCCGGTATCCACACCAATCTCTCGAATGACTTTGAGAGAAGCATCGCGCATGATTTGATATTCTTTATCCGTCAATGTTTGAGCGGGTGCAACGGTGATGGAATCTCCTGTATGCACACCCATCGGGTCAAAATTTTCTATCGAACAAATGATGACGACATTGTCCTTGGTGTCACGCATCACTTCGAGTTCGTATTCTTTCCAACCTAAAATAGATTCTTCTACCAACACCTGACTGGTCGGGCTGGCTTCCATACCGATACGTACGAGCTCACGATATTCTTTTTCATTTTTGCAACACTACCACCTGTGCCACCCAGTGTGAATGAAGGTCGAATAATCGCTGGAAATCCAACTTCCTTCACAACCTTCATCGCTTCGTCCATATTGGTCGCAAATCCACCTTTGGGAATATCGAGACCAATTTTCAGCATCGCTTCTTTAAAAAGTTCGCGATCCTCTGCTTTTTTAATGGCGGGAAGTTTGGCTCCGATGAGTTCAATACCCAGGCGAGCCAGAAGTCCTGATTCGGCTAAAGCCACGGCAGTATTAAGACCTGTCTGACCGCCAAGTGTGGGCAGGATCGCATCCGGACGTTCGCGCTCGACGATCTTCGCGACAACATCTGGAGTGATGGACTCAAAATAGGTGCGATCCGCAAGTTCAGGATCTGTCATGATCGTCGCAGGATTTGAATTTACCAGAATGACTTCGTAGCCTTCTTCTTTGAGAGCTCGGCAACCTTGAGTCCCTGAATAATCAAACTCACACGCTTGTCCGATCACGATAGGACCGGAACCAATAATCATAATTTTCTTAATGTCTGTACGTTTTGGCATAACTAACCCTTCATCATTTCCACAAATCGATTAAATAAATACTGAGAATCATGCGGACCCGGTGAGGCTTCCGGATGGTATTGAACTGAAAACGCAGGCTTCCCAATCACACTCATTCCTTCAACAGTCTTGTCATTGAGATTCACATGAGAAAGTTCAGCCAAACCTTTCAGCGAGTCGGTATCCACAGCAAAATTGTGATTTTGAGAGGTGATTTCGACTTTTCGTGTACTCATATCCATCACAGGTTGATTGCCCCCATGATGACCAAATTTTAACTTGTACGTCTTTCCACCCAAAGCCAGTCCTAGAAGTTGATGGCCTAGGCAAATTCCAAAAAGTGGTTTTTTCCCCAACAGCTTTTGAATATTTTCAATAGCGTACGTCACAGGCTCAGGATCACCCGGACCATTGGAAAGAAAAATGCCGTCTGGATTCATGGCTAAAACATCTGATGCTGAAGTCATTGCAGGTACAACCGTCACATCACAACCGGCACTCACCAAACCTCGAAGAATGTTGTATTTGATTCCAAAATCATAGGCGACTACTTTGTAGGGGCGTGATTTATCACGCCCTGCATCTTGCCTGGGCGCAATTAATTGCGCCCCTACGTCCAATTCCCACAATTTTTCCGTCCAATGATAAGGCTTTTCACAAGTCACTTCCTTGGCCAAATCACGTCCCACCATCTTGGGTGCAGCTTTTACTTTTTCAAAAGGCGTTTCACATCCCCATCGACATTAGAGATAATTCCCATCTTCGAACCATGATCGCGCAGATGGCGTGTAAGAGCTCGCGTATCCACACCTTCGATTCCGACGACTTTATTTTTTTTCAGGTATTGATCCAGAGTTTGAGTCGATCGAAAATTAGACGGCATCGGATTGTATTGTCTGACAATAAACCCTTCTAAAAAAAGTTTTCGAGATTCGATATCTTCAAGATTGATTCCGTAATTTCCAATTTCAGGATACGTCATCACAACCATCTGGCCTTTATACGAAGGATCGGTAAGAATTTCCTGATATCCTGTCATGCTGGTATTAAAGACAATTTCGCCGATGGATTCACCGACATATCCAAAGGATTTTCCTTCAAAGACGCTTCCGTCTTCTAAGACCAATAAACACTTAGATGTTTTCATAAACAATTTTCCCATTCACGACAGTGTATTTAATTTTACCCTTCAGACTCCATCCTCCAAAAGGTGTATTGCGACTTTTGGAATAAAATTTTGTCGGGTCGACATTCCATTTTTCGTTTGGATCAAAGATAGCAATATCTGCATCGGCGCCCGGCTTAAGAGTACCCTTCGATTTCAAACCTAAGATATGAGCTGGATTTGCTGACATCAGCTTGATCAATTGTGAAAGCTTGATTGAGCGATCCTGAACAAGCTTGAGACAAAGAGCTAAAGACGTTTCCAATCCCACCATCCCATGAGCCGCTTGGGCAAATTCGACTTCTTTTTCAAAAGACGCATGAGGGGCGTGATCGGTCGCAATAGTATCGACAAACCCATCTTCAATCCCGCGTCTCAGAGCCAGAGCATCTTCACGTGAACGCAATGGAGGTCGCACTGAAGCATTGGTATTATAACCACGCACAGCTTCATCTGTGAGAAATAGATGATGAGGTGTCACTTCGCAGGTCACTGAGACACCACGCTTCTTAGCAGCTTTTACCAATTCCAAGCTTCCTCGAGATGACATGTGAGCAATATGCAACTTGGCTTTGGTTAATTCAGCTAAGGCAATATCACGAGCGACAATCAACTCTTCAGCGGCATTGGGCGAGCCTGACAATCCTAGCTCAGTAGCTACAGGGCCTTCATTCATCGAACCATGGCCCGACAAACATTCATCTTCTGCATGCGAGACAACCATCAATCCAAAACCTCTCGCATACTGCATGGATTTTCTCATGAGTGCTGTATCCATCACACAGCGACCATCATCGGAAATACCCACAATACCCGCTTCGGCCATCTGACCAATATCCGCCATCGCTTTCCCTTCGAGATTTTTCGAAATGGCTCCAATGGGCAAGACATTCACAATCGCCTCTTCTTGAGCACGCTTAGTAATAAACTCGGTGATGACCGCATTATCGTTTACAGGATTTGTATTAGCCATGCAGACAATCGTCGTAAACCCACCCGCCGCTGCAGCCATACTTCCGGTTTTGATGGTTTCTTTATATTCATAACCCGGTTCACGAAGATGAGTATGAAGATCAATCAATCCTGGAGTCACTACCAATCCTTTGGCATCGATGATCGTATCGACAGTGTCCACACGTAGTCTTTTCTCCCACTTTTTAATTTTTCCATCTTCGATCAAAAGATCAAACAAGCCATCTTTTTTCGCTACAGGGTCTACAACATGACCATTTTTAATGAGCATTTTCATTTTGATCGCCCCCACAAGGAGAGAACCGCCATACGGACAGCGGTGCCATTTTTTACCTGATCCAAAATCACTGTTTGGGCCCCACCTTCTAAGCGACCATCGGCAATCTCAGGCTCAATCTCAACACCTCGATTGATAGGACCAGGATGCATAATGAGAGCTTCTTTTTTCAAAGCAGCCCATCTGGTTCGATTCATTCCATAAAAGCGTGTGTATTCAGCAATGGACGGAAAATTCATTTTTTCCTGACGTTCTTTCTGAATCCGAAGAAACATCACAGCGTCGGCATGAGGCAAAATTTTATCAAGATCAGTCTCAACCTTAGCCCCCATCTTTTCGATACCTGGAGGAATCAACGTCGCAGGACCCACACACGTCACTTTGCCACCTAATTTGCAAAACGCATAAATATTGGACCTGGCCACACGGCTATAAGAAATATCTCCCACAATCACCAGATGCTTACCCTGAATCTCTCCCAACTTTTCTTTAACAGTAAAAGCATCCAAGAGGGCTTGAGTGGGATGTTCGTGAGAACCATCACCTGCGTTCACCACTGCCGCTTTTGTATACGAAGCTATCAAACCAGGAGCTCCACTGGCTGCATGACGAACCACCATCAAATCCGGCCCCATAGCTTCAAGATTTTCAATCATATCCTTCAAGCTCTCACCTTTAGAGAGGCTGGAGGCTTGAGGTGCAATGGTCATCATATCAGCTGAGAGCCTACGGCCCGCGAGCTCAAAAGAAGTGCGTGTGCGTGTAGAAGGCTCGAAGAAAATATTAATCAGGGCTTTGCCTTTGAGATCTTCATGCTTTTTCTGGCCTCGAGCTTCCTTCTCTTTAAACTCCTGAGCCAGATCTAGAATCGTCTCAATTTGATTCCGAGAGAGAGATTTAATCTCCAAACAGTCTTTGGGAAGTTTCCCCGTAAATTTTTCTTTCAGAGCCAAAAAAAAACCCTCCGCTTGTGACGGAGGGTTTGTGTTCAGTTTTTTCTTGTGTGCAGGCATTGGCGGGGCTCTCTAAAGGATTTTCATTTCTTGTCAAGCACTGGATGAAAACTTGTTTATCACCGGTATGAAACCCCAGGGCAAGCCCTGGACTCAAAGGCTCGGCAAGCCGATGGAAATTAGACCCGCCTCCGCTTGTCCCCGGAGGGGATTAAATTATTTACAGATTTACTTCACACTCACACTCATTGACATACATGATAAAGTAATATAGATATCATGTATAAGGAATATTTATCATGCAAACAGTGATTACGGAACGGGGACAAATTTCCATCCCTTCGGATGTTCGTAAAAAACTTAATCTAAAAGCTGGAATGGGAATGGAATGGGTAGTGACAGAGAGAGGTATCTACCTCTACCCTATTCCAGCTGACCCTATTCAATCTTTTCGTGGTTCTTTGAATACTGAAGGAAAAGGTCCCAACCTCTTTGATGAGTTAATGAAAGAACGTCAAAAAGAACGGTCTCGCGAGAAGGAAAAAAAATGAAGTCTTATGTTTTAGACACATCCGCTCTTTTGACATTTCAATTAAATGAATCCGGAAGTGATGTTGTCGAAGAGATATTGCTTTTAGCAAAAAGGAAAAAGGCTCACGTCTACACCAGTTTTATTACATGGACTGAAGTTTATTACATTACTTCACAACGATTGGGACAGAATCGCGCTTTAGAAACCCTCGTCCAAATGAAATGTCTTCCTATCAAGCGCATCGAATCCGATGAAGAGCAAACCTTGACGGCTGGAGATCTTAAAAGTCATTTTTCGATTTCATTGGGAGACGCTTTTGTCGCAGCCCTCGCTATTCAGAAGAAAGCCGTTTTAATACACAAAGATCCCGAATTTGAACCCATCAAATCAAATCTGATTCAACAAGCTCTTCCATACAAAAATTTACATTAAATTTCCCGAATCGAAAGTCCCACTTTTCCATCAGATCGCGGAAATTGGGGAAGGATGTCGCGACGCATTCGGTGTTTTGGATTTTAGAAGGGTTTTGCGAAATGCTGGCCAAGACGGCCATCGACATGGCAATCCGGTGATCGCCGTAGCTAACGACCTCAGGACTTCCCGTCGGCTGAGAATCTCCCAATCCGATAATATCCAAACCATCTGGATATTCCTTCACTTTAACTCCAAACTTGGGAAGTTCGTTGATCAAAGCTTTGATACGATCGGTTTCTTTCACGCGCAATTCTTCAGCACCACGGATTTTAGTCACGCCTTTAGCGACAGAAGCTGCCACACTGATAATGGGAATCTCATCAATCAAGCTTGGAATGAGCTTTTGAGAAACAGTCACACCTTTGAGTTTGGATGGCTTCACCACCAAGTCCGCCACAGGCTCACCACAAACCAACCGCTTATTCTTCAGCTGAATTTTAGCTCCCATTTTCTTCAAAACTTCCAAAATACCCACACGGGTCGGATTGATCCCAATATTTTCCAAAGTCAGAGTCGTCTTTTCCTGACGATTGATGAGAGCCGCCACAATAAAAAATGCTGCTGAAGAAATATCACCCGGCACAATCAGTTTTTGAGCTTTGAGCTTTGAGTTGCTCGCAAGTAAAACTTCCAACCCCTTCACTTTGATTTTAGCTCCAAAAGCTTTCAACATTCGTTCACTATGATCTCGACTCTTAAGAGGCTCTTTGACTTTGATATCCACATTCCCTGTCAAGCCTGCCAAGAGAAGCGCTGTCTTAAGCTGTGCTGAAGGAATTTTCAGAGAAAAATTTCCCTTGTGAAGATGACCGCCTGTCACCGTGATGAATCTCCCCTTCTCATTTTTATCCTCTGTGATTTTGGCACCCAAACTGGTCAGAGGCTCAATCACACGGCCCATAGGACGTTTATTGAGAGAGGCATCTCCCGTCAGAGTTGAAGAAAAAGGAAGTCCTGAAAAAAAGCCTGTCATCAAGCGAAGTGTCGTGCCCGAATTTCCACAATAATGAACACCTTTAAAAGGCTGAAAACCTTCAAGCCCAGGACTGACAACCTTCCAGGAGTTTTTGATTTTAACGACTGTGACACCTAAATTTTTTAAAATTTCAGCCGTACACAAAACATCCTCACCTTCGAGCATGTTTTGAATCGTGGTGGATCCTGTCGCTAAAGCACCAAAAATCAATGCCCGATGTGAAATAGACTTGTCCCCAGCCACTTCAATAATGCCTCGCAATACTTTTGTTGTCGGTGTGACGGTATAAGATTTCATAGCTTTTGTCGTATCTCCTGTCCCTTTTTTAAAAATTTCATGAGAGAGGTTGTATCTTTTTTCTTCATCAAAGATATCAGATGATCCAATTGTTTTTGAAAAGCCGCGATCGCATGGGTGATTTCCCCAGAATTTTCCAGAAAAATATCACGCCACATCTCAGGCGAGCTTGCCGCCACACGCGTAGCATCCCGAAAACTACTAAAAACAAAATGTTTCTGTGACGTTTTTAAAATAGTCGATTGGATCAATGAATAGGCTACAGCATGAGGCAGATGACTCGTGTAGGCAAAGAGACGATCATGCTCGGAAGCAGACATCACAGATACCCGACTTCCCAACTGAGCCCAGAGTTTTTTAATCTTGGCCACATCGGAAGATTTTGAATATTTCGAAGGTGTGACAATACATGAGCGGTCTTGAAACAAGTCCACATCCCCTGATTGAGCCCCTGTTTTTTCAGTACCACTAATCGGATGAGATCCTACAAATCGTTTCTTTAAACGTTCTGCTTCTTTGAGAATCGACTCTTTGACACTCCCCACATCCGTGATCAAAACATCGTTTGGAATTTCTTTAAGGTAATTTTTAATCGCAGACACAGGCGCTGCCAAAATAACGAGATCGTTGTAGGTCAAATCCCGTAGGGGCAATTCATGAATTGCCCCTACATTTAAATATCGATGGATCGCCTTTCGACGTTGGGCGGTTTTCAAATTTCGAATATCACGACCCACACCAATGACTTCTTGGGACAATTTTTTTGAAATCAGATTCATCCCGATCGATGAACCTAATAAACCCACACCGATAATAACTGTTTTATTAAACATTAAACGGTCGCTTTCGGGTAGGAACCCAACACTTTTAAAAACAAACACTGTTTTTCAAGCTCGCGAATAGCTTCCGCAATTTTTTTATCTTCAATATGACCATCCATATCGATGAAGAAAATATACTCCCACGCTTTCTTTTTAAGAGGGCGTGATTCGATCTTGGTCAGATTAATTTTCTTTTCATAAAAAGGTTTGAGCATTTTATAAAGCACACCCACCTGATCTTTGACTGAAAATAAAATCGAAGTTTTGTCACTGCCTGTGCGCGTCCCCTGACCTGACTTTAACTGAGAGATAATCAAAAATCGGGTCATGTTGTTGGAATTATCTTCAATATTTTTCTTCAAAACATTGAGTCCATAAATCTCAGCGGCATGTTCGCCAGCAATCCCCGCGGCATGAGGATCTCCCGCCGCTTTTTCAGCAGCACGAGCTGTACTGTCCGCCTCAATCAAAGGAATATGTGGAAGATTGCGCTCAAGCCATGAGCGACATTGGGACAATGCCTGCACATGAGAATAAATGCGCTGAATATTCTTAATGTTTTTAGCACGCGACAAAAGATGATGACTGATAGGTAACGTCGTCTCGCTCGTGATCTTCAAAGGAGAATCCAAAAAACAATCCAAAGTGGCTCCCACAACTCCCTCAGTGGAATTTTCAATCGGCACAACACCCAACTGAGCGCGCTTATGCTCCACAGCATCGAAAACTTTTGAGATCGATGATTCTGGAATGAGTTCGGTGGATCGACCAAAAGATTTCAAAGCGGCCAAGTGCGTAAACGTCGCTTCAGGGCCTAAATAAGCGACTTTTATCGGGGATTGAAGTACACGTGAGGCTGAAAGGATTTCTCCAAAAACCGCTCTTAACGCATGCGTGGGAAAAGGACCTGGATTTTTTTGTGTGAGATTATCAATCAGACTCTTCTCACGCACAGGAGCAAAAACTTCCTGACTGGATTGTTTTTTCAGATCTCCAATTTTTAATACAACCTGTGCTCGTTGATTTAATAGATTTAAAATCTTTTGATCAATCGCATCCACCTCTTCACGATGTGGTTTTAATGAATCAATCACCTGAGATTTTGTTATTTTTTTTTTCATATTTTAATGTCTAAAATGCCGAGCTCCCGTAAAGAGCATGACCATTTGATGTTCATTGACGGCTTGGATCGTCTCATCGTCTCTCATCGAGCCACCGGGTTGGACGACAACTGCAATCCCTGCTTTAGCCGCTTCGTCAATATTATCGCGGAATGGAAAGAAGGCATCGGAAGCCATAACAGCTCCTTTAAGAGATGTGCGGGCTTTTGAAATACCAATCTTGGTCGCATCAACACGACTCACTTGACCACCACCAATTCCCAACGTTTTAATAATATTTCCTTCAGCACCGGCATAGACAATGGCGTTGGATTTCACCCCACGACACACTTTCCAGGCAAACTGCAGAACATTCCACTCGGTATCAGAAGGCTGACGTGCAGAAACCACTTTAGACTCACGAACATTTTCAATCTGTTCATCTTTTTCCTGAACCAACAAACCACCAGAGACTCTCTTGAGATCCAATTGTTTCTTAGAAATAGCAGAAGGCAACTCCATGATACGGATATTTTTCTTACCAGCGATAATTTGAAAAGCCTCAGGCGCAAACGATGGAGCAATCACACATTCATAAAAATCTTTTGAAATTTCCTGAGCTGTGGCCACATCGACAGGACGATTGAAAGCAATGATACCACCAAAAGCCGATAAGGGATCACAATCACGAGCCGCGACAAAAATATCATGTAGGGGTGATTCATGAATCGCCCCTACGGCCACACCACAAGGCGTGGTATGTTTCACAATCACGCACGCAGTTTCGGAAAAATCCAATACCAATCCAAACGCCGCATCCAGATCCAAAATATTATTAAACGAGAGTTCTTTACCATGGAGTTGTTTAGCACTCGAAACACCACTGGCCCCATCTTTATAAAATGCAGCCTTCTGATGAGGGTTTTCGCCATAGCGAAGCTCTTGAACTTTTTGAAATTGAAAATTGAATGTTTCGGGAAATTGATTGTCTTTTCCACCTGTTAAATAATTGGCAATCGCTCCATCATAACGGGAGGTCAGGACAAAAACTTTTTTTGCTAATTCAAATTTGGTTTCTTTGGTTACGTTTGGGGCGTCATGAATATCGCCCCTACGTAATTCTTCTAAAATTTTCGCGTAATCCTGATGATCCACAACGACAGCCACATCCTGCCAGTTTTTAGCCGCTGCACGAATCATTGTCGGACCACCAATATCAATATTTTCAATCGCATGTTCGAGAGTCACACCGGCTTGAGCAATGGTTTGTTCAAAAGGATAAAGATTGACCACGATCAGATCGATGGGCTGAATCTGAGATTTTTTCATGTCTTCCACATGCTGTACATTGGAGCGCATACCCAAAATGCCACCATGAATTTTAGGGTGAAGAGTTTTTAAACGACCATCCAAAATTTCAGGCTGACCTGTGTAATCCCCCACTTCCACAACAGGAATGAGATTTTCTTTTAAAAGTTTTGCGGTTCCACCTGTTGATAAAATCTCAATTCCCAACTCATGAAGACCTTTGGCAAAAGGGACGATGCCTGTTTTATCGGAAAGACTGATTAAAGCGCGTTTCATTTTATTCTCCATTATCTAAAACTTGCTGCCCCCAACAAACTCTTGATGTCATTATCCACCAATTGAAAACCGGCGCCCATAAACCAATTTCTTTGATCATGATCAACATTTATCCAGTCGTCATACCCACCGACGAGGAAAAAATTATTGGTGACATTAAGCTTACCCAAGGTTTTCAAATGAGGCTTGCGGCCTTCTTTAGTGCCAAAATCAAAAGCAGAAAATTGAACCTGAGCCGGTCCTAAATCATAATCAATACCGACTCCACCACGAGATTCAATCAAACCACCACGAAATGTAAAATCATAAAACTGTTTAGCCATTTGGATAGAAAACAAAAAGGCATTGCGCTCAACTGCAGACTGATTAGCTTCAACCGTCGTACTCGAGCCTCCCGTGGTAATGGTTGTCGTGCGGTGTGTAATAATCGGCGACGGATCGGGATCCACAATAACTTCTGCCATAAAATACTTATCCGGACGTGGTTTAAAAATCAGGCCCGCATAATTTTTATAATCTTTCGAACGGCCAAGATATTCCAGATGGTAAGCCATTTCGATTTGATAACGACTGATGCCACCCAAAGTATCGTTTAATCCACGCGAAGTTTCGCTTAAATTTTGAGCCAGTTCTCCATCATTAATCAAACGTCCAACAGTACCGCGGCCCTCGTCGATTTTTCGAGACACTGAATTAATCCGATCCATCGTTTCGCTTAAAGTTTCACGTTTTTCCGCCATCAAACCATTGAGATTGCCGGAAAATTGTCTCAAATTTTCAACGATCTCATTGACGTTTTGCTGATTTTGAACCGTCATTTGAGAAAGCTTTTCGGTAAACGTCTCCATGTTTTTCAAAATACGCGTCACCGGACCTTGCCCATCATCGGCAATCATCTTTTTAATCGCTGAAGTAACCTCACGCACATCAGAAGCTATTTGACCTAAATCCACATAAGGATTGGTCGCACGAATTTCTCCACCAGGACCAATCAAACCCGTTGAAAAATCTCCAGGCAAAAGATCCACATAAGTCTCACCTAAAATCCTTTAGTGCGAATTTGAGCTTTAGCATTTTGTCCCAACTGCACTTGCTTATTCACACGTAAGATCGCCAAAGCTCGCGAGCCGTCATGAAGCTCTAAATGATCAATGTAGCCCACTTGAATACCCGCAATCTCTACGGGTGTTTTTTTGGTCAAACCTTCAGCAGAATCGATCAAGACTTTGACTTGATAATCCCCTCCCTTAAAAAGCCCACCTTCACTCACGCGAAAACTCATGTACGCAATAAGAAGAATGGCAATCAGGGCAAAGAGTCCGACTTGAAATTCAGATGTTTTTTTCAAAATGCCCCCTTAAGAATTCTTTCACAAAAGGATGTGTAAACTTACCGTTTTTAAAATCGTCCGGACGTCCTTCGGCAATAATCTGTCCGCGATACAAAAGCACAACCAAGTCAGCAACCCGAAATGTCGATTCCACATCATGACTGATCACCACTGAAGTCACAGAATTTTGACCATTAAGTTTCTTTTGGGTTTCATAAATGAGCTGATTAATCGACTCTGTCATCAAAGGATCCAAACCAGTCGTCGGCTCATCATACAAAAGAATCTTAGGCTCCAGAGCAATCGCTCGCGCTAATCCCACACGTTTACGCATACCACCGGAAAGTTCTGAAGGAATTTTATCAATGGCCTTTTCTAATCCTACCATTTTTAATTTTTCCAAAACTTTTGATTTAATCTCTTCTTCCGACAACGACGTATGTTCTCTTATAGGAAAAGCCACATTTTCAAAAACTGTCATCGAATCAAACAACGCAGCACTTTGAAAAAGCATTCCAAATTTTTTCCGAAATTCAGTCCTCTCTTTGTCAGATAAGGACCAGAGATCCACACCATCGACAATGACTTTGCCTTCGTCTGGCTTCATCAATCCAATAATATGTTTCAAAAGTACTGATTTACCTTCACCACTAGGGCCTAAAATTACTGTCAATTTTCCTGCGGGGATTTCAAATGAAATATGATTCAACACAACTTGAGTGCCGAAAGATTTGGTCACATTTTGAAACTGTATCATAGGCTGCATTGTCTGTCATCGCGAGCGTAGCGTGGCGATCTCCCTAATCAAATGTTTGTATGAGATCACCACGTCGGCCTTCGGCCTCCTCGTGATGACACCCACATATTTTTTAGAAGCGCCCATCATCACATATCCCCCGAAAAAAATTCGAGGATCCAGGAAGTGAGAAAATAATCAACAATGAGAATGGACACAGAAGAAATCACAACTGCTTGAGTTGTTGAGAGACCGACACCTTCAGCGCCTTTGGTTGTTTTATAACCACGCTCACAGCTGATGATCGAAAGAAAAAATCCAAAGACAGCGGCTTTGATCATGCCACCAAACACATCATCAAAATCCACATAATAGGTAAGCTTTTGCATGAAAGCATTGGGATCAATATTCAAAAGTCCCGTAGCGACGATATAAGCACCAAAAGTGCCCACCCCAATAAACACACCCGTCAACAATGGCATCATCAACACCGACGCCACCACGCGTGGCACAACCAGATAGTGAATAGGACTCACAGCCATCGTGGTCAAAGCATCGACTTGTTCGGTCACTTTCATGGTTCCAATGGAAGCTGCCATAGCCGAACCACACCGCGCCACTACCATCAAAGCTGTAAACACAGGAGCAATTTCACGAGTCAACGCAAGGCCCACAGTCGAGCCCACAAAACTTCCAGCATTAAAAAGACGAAAGGCATAACCTGTCTGCAGACCAAAGACCATTCCTGTAAAACCACCAGTCAAAAGAATGATCGGTAGCGAACGCACTCCAATAAATTCCATTTGTTGAACAATCAAAGAGGATCGATAGGGCCTTTGAAAAAGCCAATGAAAAAACTCACGGGTAAAAAACAAAAACTCACCCAACTCATGAATAAACGAGAGAATGATTTTTCCAAAATCTCTACTGGTTTTTGGACTGTTTGTTGAAGGGACATTAGATGTAAACACGTGGGATACGTGGTGAAAGACGACTCAAGATTTCGTAAGAAATCGTATCAGCCCATTTCGCCACTTCTTCCACACGAATTTCTTCTTTAGCTTGCGTTCCAATCAAGACCACTTCTTCTCCAACCTTAGCATTGGGTAATGAGGTCAAATCCACCATGATCATATCCATCGTCACAATCCCAATCACAGGAACTCTCTTACCACGGATCAAAACATGAGCTTCATTGGACAAACAACGAGGGTAACCATCAGCATAACCCACAGGAATCACCCCAATCACACTGTCCTTTTTAGTCACATAAGAACGCAGATAACTCACCGGAGTTTTTGCTGGAATCTTCTTCACACTGATGACTTTACTCTTAAGAGTCAAAGCGGGCTGGAGGTCCACCAACTTCTTATCTTTTTCAAGCGGATAAGCCCCATAAAGAGAAATTCCCAAACGCACCATCCAGTCTGAATCTCCCATCCCGACTTTACCCTCAATAGCTGCTTGCGTATTGGCCATGTGAAAAACTTTGGGCCCAGGAAATTTTTCCAAAAAGATCGTCTTGGCGGCATCAAAAAGTTTGGTTTGTTTGGTGGTCCATTCAGCATTGGCCACATCAGAAAAATGAGTCATCAAACCCACAGGATCCAAAGAACTCAAAGGCTTCAAACGATCACAAAAAGCCCCAAACTCACGAGGCAAAACACCTAACCGACTCATTCCCGTATCTACTTTAATATGAATCGGCAGCTTACGCTTCGAATGAGCTAAAAATTCATGCAATTTTTCAGCTTCTGAAATTTCATAAACAACAGGAGTCAGCTGGTAGCGTAGTGTACAGCTGGGGTGACCTTCGATCATTCCCATCAAAAGGAGGATGGGCTTTTTAACTCCCGACTCACGCAATTCCAGCCCTTCATCCACCGTACCGGTCCCAAACCAATCAGACCCTTCTTCCTGCAGCACCTTGGCCACACGACCGGCTCCATGACCATAAGCATTTGATTTTACAACACATAATGTCTTCGCGGACGCTGGGTAACGTTTGCGTAATTGTTTGTAATTATGTCGAATAGCTTCCAGATCGACTTCGATAACTGTAGGGGAGACTCTTTTCATAGGTCGGCGTGCCTACAATAGTATTTTTAAAATTTCACGCGTTTTTTTCGATTTTGAGAAAAAAATATGACGATGATCAGGTTATCGAAGGATCAAAGAACATCCCCCACCGGAATTTGATGAAGACGTCGAGGGCTCAGTCCCTGTAGGAGCTCCCGTATCACCGGCTGTTCCTGATGAAATACCACCAGAGCCTTCAACGGTAGCTCCACCTGATGCCATAGATCCTCCAGAGCCAGTCTCTGAAGCCCCACCACTCTCACTTGAGCCACCAGATCCCCTACTGACTTGAGGGGAGTCATTGGCATTAATGATAAATGTTTTCTCACTTGTCCCCAAACTGGCTCCACCAGTGACTCCTGAGAGTCTAAGGTTCACCGTTTCATTCCCTTCTTGAAGGGTATCATCAATAATAGGAATAGAACAGTTTAGAAGGTTTATGTCAGAGGTAAACGTCAGTGTCGTAGACGTAGCGAGAAAATCTGATCCCACCGTAGCTGTTCCGGAAGTTGTAGTTTCACAAAGAACTGTAATTGGATTTTGATGAGGCTCAGAGCTTGCTCTGACTTTAATATCCACCACCCCAGCATTTTCATTAAAATTCTCCATACCTGTAATATTAAAAGAGATCGTGGGAGGGGGGTCGTTATCATTTATTGTCAATGTATGACTTAAAATACTGCCAAAAGCAGCCCCACCTACATCTGAAAAACTTAAAGTCATGGTTTCTGAAGGCTCGTAGTAATAATCATCATTAATCCTAATATTGATATTTGCCGTCGTACTCCCTGATGGAATAACAACCGACGAACTCGCCGTATAATCAGCGGATGTGGTGGTGCCATCGGCAATCATATAACTGACTGTAATCGGATCCGGATCCGCTACAGAAAGTGTCAAAGGGATAAGAGCTGAAGCACTTTCTGGTGTTGATGATGCGGCTGAAGCAAAAGAGACTGAAGGAATGGCAAAACGGGCAAAAGATTCATTCGCAGAATAACGTGATACATCCGAAATACCATTCCCACCTAAAGTCACAATACTACCATCGGTAGCGACAGAACCTCCCATTGCTACAGAAAAGTTGGGTGACCAATTTTTTACAGTACCTGTATCTGTTGTAGAAATAGCTCCAAAATTGAAATGAGGAGCACCTCCTAAAGCTGAAAATTGTCCCACAACTAAGAGGCGATCTCCATCTGCGGATAATGTCATATCAGAAACTTGAGAACCTACCAGACTAGGAACCCATACAGTATCCAAGCTCGCCGTAGAAAGAGTGTAGGCCGCAAGATAGGAACGCGCTATAAGAGCAGGCCCTGCACCTATCGCTGTCAAGCCCCCCCCTATATAGAGTTCAGTGTCATCATGAACGATGGAATATACAAGATTATTAGGTTTAGGAACATCAATCCACACTGGAGACAAGACACCAGTACTTGTGGGAGTCGAATCGATAACCGCAAAGTTTGGCTGAGCACTACTATTAACTGTAGTAAAATTTCCTCCAGCAAAAAGAAGAGAACCGTCTTCAGAGAGACTCATAGTTTTTACATCATAGCCACTCTCAAAAAGAGGTTTCCAAGTTGTATCTAAACTACCCGCAATCGTCATTCTTGCAGCACCACCATATGTTGAATCTGTTCCAACACGAGAAAATGAACCCGAAAAATAAACATAGGGGGCTCTCACAAGGATCGACTCCACACTATCATTGAGATTCCCTGGATACCACGCATCCAAACTACAATCAGAGGCATTCAGTCGGGCAATTTTCTGACGACTTGTTGTGACACTTCCAATAGTCACAGAGTCAAAACTACCACCCACATAAATGTAAGCTCCATCTAGGGCGATATCGTATACTGAAAGATCAAGGGAAGCTGTAAAAGAAGGTTTACAGCTCTCATCAAGACTCCCATCAGAATTGATTAAAGCAAAACCACTTCGAGCTTGAGATGATCCAGCCCCCGCTGAATTAAAAGTACCGCCCATATAAATATGAGTACCATCAGAAGTGAGCGCAAAATGATTAGTGAAGCTGCTCAAGTTTGGATTCCATGATGTAAGAGCTCCTCCACTCAGTTCAAAAGAAGCTGCTGAGTGACGAAGCAAGGCGCCCACATAGCTTCTACCGCTAGAATTAGCTGCACTAAAATTCCCTGTAACAAAAATACGGGTACCCGAAATTGATATATTATAAACACTAAGTGAGCCATTTCTACTGCCAAGATAGGGAGCCCATGAAGAAACAGTCACTGCACCTGAGGAAGTGCTGAGGGAAGCCAGACATGTACGGGACTGACCACCAATACGATTAAAAAATCCACCCACATAAAGATTCCCTCCACTAAGAGCCAGAGACGTAGGTGGTTGATCAGGTGCTGGTATCCATGCACTATCAACAATACCGGTAGCAGGATTGAAACGAGCCAATTTACTAGCAAAAAGCCCCGCTACATAAACATAGGTTCCGTCGGAAACGATATCATTAACCTCAGCTTCTAAATTAGGAGCAAAACTTGTTATCACAGATCCACTAGTCGCATTAAAAGAAATAATCCTATTAAACGTCGTCGATGAACAGCTGACATTAGAAAATTTTCCACCAACATAAAGCGTAGATCCTTGGAGAAATAACGTTTTGACAGTATCGTTGATATTACAAGGATAAGTAAATCCACTCAGAAGACTACCAGTACTTGTAAGAGCTGCAATACGATTGGTTGTAGAGGGCGTGGTTGATCCCTGAGGGGTGACTGTAACAAAATCTCCACCTAAATAAATAATTGCACTGGCACCTGTACCACTGACTACAATGGAATTAACCGAAGCACTGGCAGCAGGAGTCCAATCAGGATCCACAGATCCATCACTGAGTATGTGAGCTAACCGTGTCCTCGAGACATCTCCCACTCGGGTAAAGGCACCACCAATATACCACCCTCCCGCTCCATCAGAAGCAGCAGCCATGACAGGTCCATTTACTTTTGGATATACTGACGCCAAAGCACCTGTTGAAGCATCCGCAATGATGCCGTTACCCGTATAAGATCCCACATGTGAAAAATTACCACCAATATAGGTTCTACCCGTTGCATCTATAGCTGTCGCATAAACTGTTCCGTAAGGCACTGGAGCTGAGTCAGCTGACTGCATCGGATTATTCGACACCGCCATGACTCGTGATGAAAGAATCAGACTTATTACGATAACAATTAATACAGATTTTATTTTCTTCATAATCCCTCTTAAAAATGCAGATAATACCCCTCATAGGTGAAAATTTTCCCAAAGCTTATCACTCAAGCACTTCTCATGCCAGTGACAAGTGACTCTTGTTACACTTCTTATAATTTTTTTTGGGAAAAAACGGACTTATCATTCCGATAATTTTTTCAGATTGATAATTTTAAGAATATTTCATGCAGGACTTCAAAGGCTTTGCTTTTTCTTTTTCGTTCTGTAAGTTCGCCCTTCGCGATGAAAAAAAGCACGTCTAAAAAAGCCCTTAAAAGCACCAAAAAAGTTTCTGATATTTCCAATAAGTCAGAATCAGTTTCCCATTACACTGCAGTTTTGGTTGAGGATCTGAAAAGTGAGTTTAGAGCTGTTGCTGAAGGTTTGCTTGGATTTCAAGCAAGCATGAAAGAAGAGATTCAAACCATCAAACTCGATATCAAAGATATTAGAGACGAATTAGATTTTACAAGAAGATCACTTGTAGACAAAATTGAAACGTTCAGAACCGAACTTAAAGGTGATATTCAGGATCTTAGAACCGAACTCAAAGGTGATATTCAGGATCTTAGAACCGAACTTAAAGGTGATATTCAGGATCTTAGAACTGAACTTAAAGGTGATATGCAGGATCTTAGGACTGAACTTAAAGGTGATATGCAGGATCTTAGGACTGAACTTAAAGGTGATATTGCTTCATTAAGTCTTAAAGTTGATCAAAACACACAGGGAATTTCTGAGCTTAATGAGAAAATGGATTATGTTGCACATAAAGTACAACAGCATGACGAAGCTATTATCGAACTGCAGTCTATTAATGGAATAAAGACTCACTAAAAATCAGGGGTGCTGATGGTCAGCTGAGATCTCTGTTGAGACAGAGAAACCCTTAAAACCTGATCCCGATAATGCGGGCGGAGGGAAACATGATTACGATTACTGTCAATGGACAGATTCAGACTTTTGATTCGGAAATTTCTCTTTCCACCCTACTTTCACAGCTCAAAATAGAAAACAAAGCTCTGGCGATTGCCATCAATGCGGAAATTATTTCCCATTCACAGTTTGAAACACACACAATCCGGCACAATGACGTCATCGAACTCATCCGTGCAGTTGGAGGGGGTTAATATGACAAACTCATTCATCATTGGCGGAGGCGGAAAAGAAATCACTTCTCGCCTTTTTGTCGGCACTGGAAAATTTTCTTCTCATCAAGTCATGAAAGAAGCCTTGGAAGCCAGTGATGCCAGTCTTGTCACTGTGGCTCTACGTCGGGTTGATTTTAAAAAACCAGATGAAGATATTCTTCATTTTATTGATCGTAAACGTTTTACCCTATTACCCAATACTTCCGGAGCGCGCACAGCCAAAGAAGCTATTTTCTTAGCACGTCTGGCGCGTGAAGCGGGACTTGGAGATTGGGTGAAGCTCGAAGTGATTCCTGATCCACGTTACCTCATGCCAGATCCTTTGGAGACACTAGAAGCCGCACGCACACTCACTCAAGAAGGCTTTGCCATTTTCCCCTACATTCAGGCCGATCCAACTTTGGCCAAACGCTTAGAAGATGTCGGCTGTCCTGTCGTCATGCCGATGGCGTCACCGATTGGCTCCAATCGTGGCCTTCAACTGCGAGAGACGTTGAGGATAATTATTGAGCAATCCAATGTCCCCATCGTGATCGATGCCGGACTCGGCGTACCCTCTCATGCCTGTGAAGCCATGGAAATGGGAGCCGATGCGGTGTTGGTCAATACCGCTATTGCCACAGCTCAAGATCCTGTCAGCATGGCAGGAGCGTTTAAACATGCGGTAATTGCGGGGCGCCGTGGATTTTTGGCGGGACGATCTGAAGAAAAAATGACCGCCCAGGCCTCAAGCGCATTGGAAGGAATGATTAGGCCGTAGGGGCGTGATTTATCACGCCCTGATTTATTATCACGCCTTAATTAATCGGGCGCCATGAATGGCGCCCCTACGATATGAATATACAATTATTAAAAAAAGCCCGCGATCTCACCTTCAACGTTTTGGAAAAACCATCCAACTCTACGCACCACTTTATCTTTCAAATGAATGTGTCGATACCTGTACCTATTGCGGCTTTAGTCGTGAAAATAGAATTGAACGCAAAACACTCACTCCTGATGAGGTTTTAAGTGAAGCTCAGTTTCTCATACATCAAAATTTTCAGCATATTTTGCTTGTCGCAGGCGAACATCCCAAACACGTATCGCCGGATTACTTGGAAGCTTGTCTGTTGAAGCTAAAGCCATTTGTGTCTGCACTCTCGATTGAAGTCGCACCTTTTGAGGCTGCTGTTTACCGACGTTTGACTCAAGCTGGATTGGACGGAGTCGTCATGTATCAAGAGACTTACGATCCTGAGATTTACGCCAAAATGCACAAAGGCGGTCCTAAGAAAGATTACCAACAACGCATCCTAGCACCTGAAGAAGTTGCTAAAGCCGGAGTCCGTCAATTGGGAATGGGTATTCTTCTGGGGCTTGCCGATCATCAAAAAGATGCGGCAGCTCTCATCAAACATGTCCGACACATTCAGAAAAAATATTGGCAAACAGAAATTACCATCAGCCTACCACGCTTGCGTCCGTGCGCTTCATCATTTGAAATTCCCCACCCTGTTTCTGATGAGGAGTTTATTGAATTGATTGCGATGCTTCGTTGTGAACTTCCAGAAGTGGGCATTGTTTTATCCACACGCGAATCACCTGCTCTGCGTGATCAATTGATAGGTTTAGGTATCACACGCATGAGTGCGGGTTCACGCCTAGAACCTGGTGGTTATCAACAACCTGAAAAAGTTTGAAACAATTTGAAATCGAAGATGATCGTAGCCCTGAAGAAGTGGCTCACGTCATCCAACAAAAAGGCTACGAGCCTGTTTGGAAGGATTGGGAGAGTTTATGAAAAAATATATCTGCAAGGATCTCACGATATTCGTGTTCCGATGAAAGAAATCACTCAAACGGGAAATAACCCACCTGTGGTTCTCTATGACACATCTGGTCCACACACCGATCCTGATGTCCGCATCAATGTCAAAGAAGGCCTTTTGAAAATTCGCTCTCCGTGGATTGAAAAGCGAAAAGCTTCTGGCACCAAAAACTTTTCCCAAATGCATTTTGCCAAAAAAGGAATCATCACGGAAGAAATGGAATTTGTCGCTATCCGTGAAAATCTCTCTCCCGAATTTGTCCGCGATGAAATCGCCGTGGCCGTGCGATTATTCCAGCCAATATCCATCATACCGAGCTCGAACCCATGATCATCGGCCGCAATTTTTTGGTGAAGATCAATGCCAATATCGGAAACTCAGCTCTGGCTTCCAGCATTGAAGACGAAGTGGAAAAGCTTGTCTGGGCTACCAGATGGGGTGCTGATACCGTCATGGATCTTTCGACGGGAAAAAATATTCATGAAACTCGCGAATGGATTATTCGTAACAGCCCCGTGCCCATTGGAACCGTGCCGATTTATCAGGCCTTAGAAAAAGTGAATGGAAAAATCGAAGATCTTTCGTGGGAAGTTTTCAAACAAACCTTGATCGAGCAAGCGGAACAAGGTGTTGATTATTTTACGATTCATGCTGGTGTTTTGATGGATTTTATTCCTCTCACCACAAAACGTCTTACGGGAATTGTCTCACGAGGTGGGGCGATTATGGCCAAATGGTCTCAGATTAAAAATCAGGAAAATTTTCTCTATACTCATTTTGAAGATATTTGCGAAATCATGAAAGCTTACGATGTGAGTTTTCATTAGGTGATGGATTGCGTCCGGGATCGATTCATGATGCCAACGATGCCGCTCAGTTTGCTGAATTAAAAACTCTTGGTGAGCTGACTAAAATTGCCTGGAAACACGATGTGCAAACCATGATCGAAGGCCCTGGACACGTCCCCATGCATCTCATCAAGGAGAATATGGATAAGCAGCTTCAAGAATGTCATGAAGCACCCTTTTATACTTTGGGACCTCTCACCACCGATATCGCACCTGGCTACGACCACATGACATCCATGATTGGTGCGGCGATGATTGGATCTTTTGGTTGTGCCCTACTTTGCTATGTGACGCCCAAAGAACATTTAGGACTCCCCAATCGTGACGATGTCAAATCAGGTGTGATCGCCTACAAGATTGCGGCTCACGCAGCCGACTTGGCCAAAGGTCATCCACGAGCCCAAGAGCGTGATAACGCCCTCTCCAAAGCGCGGTTTGAATTTCGTTGGGAGGATCAGTTTAATCTTTCACTAGATCCTAGCACAGCCAAAGCTTATCACGACGAAACCCTTCCGAAGGATTCCGCCAAATCAGCTCACTACTGCTCAATGTGTGGTCCACATTTTTGTTCGATGAGAATTTCTCAGGATGTCAGTCAGGCTAAAGATTGATAAACAATTTTCAAAACTTCTAATTCTCTGAGCCCTTTAGGAGAACGAAAGTTAATCACATCTCCTTCTTGAGCTTTGAGAATAGCTGTCGCCAGAGGTGAGGTCCAGCTGATGTGGTTTTTGGACATGTTGATTTCATCGACACCGACAATAGTGTATGTTTTTTCCGTCTCGTCATCCAGATCCATCAAGGTCACGGTGGCCCCAAAACGAACTTCATCCAAATTTAACGTTGCTGGGTCAATGACTTCAGCGCTTTCTATTCTCTTAGTCAAAAATCGAATCCTACGGTCAATTTCACGCAGGCGACGTTTACCATAAATATAATCTGCATTTTCCGAACGGTCTCCATTGCCCGCAGCCCAAGCAATCGTTTTGGTCAGAGCGGGACGCTCTTCATTCATGAGGGCTGAAAATTCGTCTTTAAGTTTTTTGAAACCATTGGGTGTGATGTAGTTTTTAGAACCAAGAGGAATTTTGGGACCTTCCTCTTCTAAATCATCTTCTTGTGAATCTTCTTCACGAACAAATGCTTTACTCATGTAAAATCAGGGAACAACCCCGCCTTCGGCATAAATACGTTCAAAGTTAAGTAAGATAGCTTGAGGAGTAGAAGCATTTTCTGAAAACAAAGGATGTGCATCTGTGGAATTGGACATTTGATTTTCAATACCATAGGCCGTCACACGAAAATAACGATTAAAATTACTCCGTACAATTGGTTTTTCAGCTGGAAGAATTTGACGAAAAGACATCGAAGACGTCGATGCCGAACCTGTTTGTAAGGCATAAAGACTACGATCCATTTCAGAAGACATCCATTTTGAACTGTCAAAGCAATCAAGGCCGGACATTTTGGGCAAAATGATCACTGGCAGGATCCACATCCAACAATGTTTCGGCAATCAATCTCTGATCATCTTCAACAGCTTGAGCCACAGGAAGTTCAGGACAAGGTGTGGCCAACTCAATTCTCTCTCCTCTTAAATTAAAAGCTGTCGTTTCATTGGCGACACAAAAATAAACATCATAATTTGAAAAACCAACCACTGTTGGAATGGGAGGAGAAATACCACCACTTCCGGCGCTGCCACGTCCCGAACCACCTCCCGAAGCTTGTAAAGAGATACCTCCACTTCCAGCAGCACCATTCATTCCCCCACTTCCAACTTGGCCTCCAGATCCACCACTTCCCACACGTGCGATCACACTCAAATTATCTTCGCAGGAAAAACGATAATCACTGGGTGTTTTACAAAAAGCCCGAATGGTTTTGAGCCCAGTCGTACCCGTCTCCACAGGAAGGCTTCCTGATGTTGTAAAATCTCCACTCTCACCACGACAACTAATCCCTGTCACTCCTTGAGTATTGAGACTAAAAGCACATTGAACATTGGATTCATTTTGAGGAACAACTCGAATACCTATCAGACTCATAAACGTCTGGCGACAATCTACCGTACAGGTTGGAATCGATACAATTCGTCTTCGACAAGTACTCATGTCACAATCACTGCCTTCAAAACATTCATAACCCCGACTGATATCCAGACTATGCAACATTCCAAAAACAGGATCACAAACGTCTTTTGTACAAGGATTCCCATCATCCTCAACAGGACGAGGGACAAACAATGGAAGTCCAGTGCGTGCATCACAGGAATCAGTCGTACAAACATTGTTATCATTAAAAACAAGAGGCGTATGGGTAATACCCCTATCTGGAGAACACATGTCTTGAGTGCACAAATTACTATCATCAATAGAAGCTGCTGTGACTGGTGAATTACGGCAAAATCCGGATGAACACGTATCCACAGTGCAAGGATCTCTGTCATCACATGTTGTAGCAGCATCCAAAGCTGTGCATCGAGGACGTGGACACAAAAGTGAAGCTTCGGCTGGAGTGGTTATATCCTGGCAATGCCCCGAACGACAGGCGGTGTTGGTACATGGATTTCCATCATCACAAGATAAAGTATCATTAGGGGTTTGAATCCAACCTGTGGATCCTCCTAAACAAGACCATTGGTAACAAGGCATCGGAGGGGTTGTTGGACTTGGTAATGCTGGATGCGCGCAAGCACCCATCTGACAGCGATCCAGTGTGCAGCTATTTCCATCATCTCTACAGGCCATCCCGTCCGAGGTTGGCACAAGATTCCACACACCATCAGAAAGCCTGCAATCCCACTGTTTACATTCATCAGGAGGCGTTGAAGGAGGCAAAGACATGGTGTGAACACATGTATTGGTCGTGAGGTTACATTCGTCTTTGGTACAGGCATTTCTATCATCACATTCAGCATAGGAGGTACAACAAGTGTGATTACGATCGGCAGGACTCGTGCTCACACGACACAAGCCACTTAACATCCCATCAGGACGAAGGGCCCCACCGTACGATCACACACCACTCTTTGACAGGCGACATAGACGTCGCGCCCCATGGCATCACGACATTGAAAAGATGGATCACAAGAAATTGTAAAAGCCTTTGCCGCTTGAGCAAAGACAATAGAAAAACACCGAAACTCAAAGTGAGGAGTAATTTTTTCATTTTTATTAATGTATTAGGGATGTTATCGGCGTCTATCCTACAGATGTTGCTTAATTTTTTTCATAAACACTTCAGCTGAAGGAATATGAAAAAAAGAAGCGATCAACATGTATAAAATCCCAAAAACCCCTGCATGAAGGGCCAGTAAGATGGAAACGGCTCCCAAAACAAGGATTTTTTTGATCAAAAAAACACAAATCCCTGCAAAAATAGCACTGATCCAAAGCTTTTGGATGTGTCTTTCTCGAATTTTTAATCCTATTTTTTTTTGCAAGGCCTGCTTGAGCATCATGTATTCAATCCATCCTGAAATTCCTGCAGAAGAAGTAAGCCCTGCTGTTCCCCATAAGGGAGAAATATTCAGGGCTTTAGGAAGATAGAAAGCAAACAAGACCCCTAAAAGGGTCGTTGAAAGGATACGAATCAGCGAAAACTTCAGAGGTGTCCGAGTATCTTGAAGAGCATAAAAAGAAGAGGAATAAAGTCTTCCCAAAGTCGTTGCCAAAAGCCCTACTGTTGATCCCATCAAAACTTTCCAGACTAATTGAGAAGCTTCTTCATCAAACTGTCCTGTTTTAAAGAGAGTTTTCACAATCAAATCACCAAAAACAAAAAACGCAACAACGGTAGGAATGATATAAAAAGAAACTTTTTCAAGCCCAGACTCAAGACGCTCTTGCAGCTTCCGATTGGCATCTTCTTGATTATCCGAAGAAGTCACCTGAGTACGGGAGAGTTCGGGAAGTTCGGATGCTGAAATCGACATCCCAAACAAACCAATGGGCAAAAGATAAATCGTCTGAGCATAGGCCAAGGCTGAAACAGCTCCCGTGGGTAGCCAGCTTGCCAATACATTGTCGATATAGGCGCTGATTTGTACAATCCCTCGTGACACGACAGCTGGACCAAAATTTTTAATCACAGTTTTTACTGAAGTCGCCTTATGTTGAAGGTTTGTGCGTAAAAGAGGAACTAATTTTAAAGTCGTTGGTAGCTGGATAAAAAACTGCAGAAAACTTCCCAACACTAATCCCCAAGCGGCAGTCACAGCCAAATCCGATTGGCTCTGAAAACGTCCTCCCCAAAGCAATGAGCCGATGATAGCGACATTCCAAATCACAGGAGCTGCATAGGGGATAAAAAACTTTCGATGGCTATTGAGAATTCCCAAACACCAAGCTGACAATACGAGCAACCCAATCCCGGGGAAAAAAATACGTACGAGCTCAATGGTCAGTTCTTTTTTTTCACCCGAAAATCCTGGAGCAATCAAATCTATCAATGATGCTGTAAATAAAACACCCAACAAGACGAGTACTGAAACAGCCAAAGCCAGAAAAGCAAAAATGGTTTTGGCTAGTTGATCTGCTTGAGTCTTATCTTTTTCAACCAGTTGGGAATAAACGGGAATAAAAGAGGCGGATAGAGCCCCTTCCCCAAAAAGATTTTGAAGAAAATTGGGAATTTTAAGAGCTGCTTTAAAGGCATCGCCGGCATCTGAATTTCCAAAATAATGAGCAAAGACACGTTCACGAACCAAACCAAAGATGCGGCTTAATAAGATTCCAAGACCTACAAAAAAAGCCCCCGACTTGTTTTTATTTTTCACGCTTGTGGGGGTAGATCAGGAAAGCCAATTTTTCAACATGTCATTATGAGGAGTTGACCTGAGGTGAATAAAATCACCCTAAAATTTTTCTTAAAAGATCGAGAGAAAATATCATTCCTAGAAGTTGGGAATCTGCATTCACTACAGGCATTGTGTGGATGTGTGTTTCATACATTTTTTTAACAATGGATCCCACCAGATCCTGAGGGCCTACGGAAATCAGCTTTTGATTTGCACTCACTCGCATCAGGGGAAACTGAAGAATTTTTCGATTTCTTTCCTCTTGTCCAGGGGCATCGAAAAAAACAGATTTTATGATTTCCAGATTATTTTTGGTAATCACTCGAATGACTTTACCAGCTTGTATCAAAGGGAGCGCGTCCACTTTATGATCTATCATACATTGATAAGCATCACTTAAGGATTTATTGATATCGATAGTTGGATAATCCTTCATCATCACCTGCTCAGCTGTCACGGCATCCAAATCCTGTGTGAGCTTGTTAAACACAGTTTCTTTGTCGATTTGTGGAGGCTCTAGTAACACATCAAAAATATCTTTGGCTAAAAGATGACTAATCAAAAGATAAAGAGGCTGCGGATCAACATCCGACATGTGCACCTGACACTTCAGAATCACATAAAACAAATCATCGACTTCAGAATTTTTAGAACCATCCTGAGGTAGTTTGCAGGTTGTCTTAAGAGACAGTCGGATATTTTTATCGATTTTACCAATCAGACATTGATTGATATTTCCCCACAATTGATTGGACACTTCTCCAAAAGCTTCTTCCACTTCACCATCAAATTGAACCTTGGCGACTTTTTCCTTAACAGTATTGGCCGGAAATCCCATCATAAATCCTGAAGCTTCAATGGCCAGCCCCATGGATGTTAAAAATAAAATCAGACCTTCTTTTCCATCCCATGCCATTTTGGTGAGCATGAAATCCTTAGGATAGGATTTAAAGAAGGATTCAAAAGAACCCGAAAAAACTTCGATCTGATCGATCTTGGTTGGCTGATTCACCAAAATGCCAAGCTTGGTGGCGATCTCTTCAAAATAAGACCTGGCCTGAGGATTTAATTTGTTAAAATTGGCACCGGCGATGGTGACTAACGGGATCATATGCGAGTCGAAAAGTTTTCGACGTTTCCTTTATTAAAAGAACCCACCTAATTCTTTTTGAAGTGCTTCAGGGGTAAAAGGTTTACAGACATAACCATTGGCCCCTGCGGCTTTGACATCAGCGACTCTAGAATCTGTGGCTTCTGTAGTGATCATCACAATGGGAGTATTGATACCCTTGGCCCTCACCTCTTTCACAAAAGTGATCCCATCCATATTGGGCATATTCCAATCAGATAAAATCAAGGCGACTTCTGGATGGCTACTCAGAAGGCTTAAGCCTTCGACACCATCCCCACCCTCAAAAATTTCACCGCAATCAAGACCAGCCTGTCTTAAACTGCGACCAATCATTTTTCTCATAACACCTGAATCGTCAACGACGAGCACATTTTTTGGCATATCTCCCCCCCCTTAAATACGTTGAAGTACACTCACTTCAAAATTTTTACCGTCATATTCAAAAAGCTGACTACAGACCCGGTGCAGACCCGGTGATGATACTGTATATTCTTTTCCTTCCACCACCGATGGAATCGAAAGCATATTTTTGCCTTCCAATTGAGATTTAAAATTTCCACCAATCATGTTGGTCAATTCTCCCACACAATCCCTCACTTCTTCTTTGGAAGCAGCTCCGGGATCGAGGGCAAACATGGTATCAGCAGATTCATGAGCAATGTTTTGAGGCATGGTCAGGATAACACAACCTTCCCAATCCCCGCCTATGGTGACACAGCCACTGACTGAAATTTTTTCAGGATCTTCAGGGACTATTTCCGACTGGCTCAAGGGAGTTACTTGCCAACCCACCATGGTGTTCAAAATACTGCTGACTATTTGAGCAATCTGTTCTTCGTAAGCCATAATAACTCCTTGAATTAAGGGATCACACCCTTCTCAACGTCAACTAACCGTCATTACTTGAGATCCCGTTTTCTTTTTCCCTCTATTTTGGTTTCTTTAGTCGATACGCGACTGTTTTATTCAAGTCACAACGTTCAAAATTATCATCCAGATTAAAAGTCGTCTCAGAGCCTCCCAAAAAGAGGTAGGCGTCTGGCTTCATAACTTTTCGAATTTGTTCCAGAATTTTCTTTTTAACTTCGACTTCAAAATAAATCAGAACATTTCTGATAAAAATAATATCCATCTGGGGCAAAGAAGGAAACGTCGTGGAGAGGTTAATCATGCGGTAGTCCACCATACGTTTGATTTCGTCTTTAATCTGCCAGTCCAGACCTACTTTTGTAAAATGTTTCACTAACAAAGCCGCGGGAAGACCTCGGTTAACTTCTAGCTGAGTATAAAGTCCTGACTTGGCTTTGGCTAACATCTGCTGAGAAATATCACTGGCAATAAATGTCAGGCAGCCCGGTGTCTTAAGTGATGGGAAATTGTCGGCAATCACCATTGAAATCGTATATGGCTCCTGACCACTAGAAGAAGCCGCACACCAGATATTTAAGGGACCATTGGGAGAACGACGGGAGAGCAAATCGGGAATGACTTCTTTTTTCAAAACTTCAAAAGGAGTGATGTCTCTGAAGAAGAAAGTTTCATTAGTCGTCATCGCATCCAACACTCTGGCATGCAAAGGACTGTCAGCCCTTTCTTTCATCTTTATGACAAGATCTGAAATATCTTTGAGACCTTCTGAAACAATAATAGAACTCAAACGAGTTTCGACAAGATACTCCTTACCTGCTTCCAGAGTAATAGCCGATTTACTCTTCACATAATTTCGAACAAAATCAAAATCTGTAGAACTAATAGTCATAGAGTTACCTTATAGTCTCCCATAAGAGACACGTCTTACGACTTCTGGAATAATCTGATCTAGGGGCAACACCTTTTCGGCTAATCCTGCTTTAGCGACAAACCCAGGCATTCCCCACACGACACTTGAAGCTTCATCTTGAACAATAGCACGTGAACCCACATGAGTGAGATTTTCACAACCTCTAAATCCATCCTGTCCCATCCCCGTTAAAACAATACCCAAGGCTGATTGGCCATAAGCTTCAGCCACTGAACGAAACAACACATCCACGGCTGGTCGGCATGAATTTTCAGGGGGCTGCTGATTGAGATGAAGAACATAGTTCAGCCCTTCTTTTTTGACTGTCATGTGAAAATCGCCCGGGGCAATCCAAGCTTCACCTGGTTTCAAAATAGCGCCTTCTGTTCCTTCATAAACACGTACTTTTGATTTTGAATTCAGACGATCCGCTAAATGTTTCGTAAAAACCGGTGGCATGTGTTGAACAATCACAATCGGCACTGGAAATTTTTCTGGAATATTGGGGAAAATACTTCCCAAAGCATTAGGCCCCCCCGTAGACGTACCAATAGCAACAATTTCTACTTTTTGTGCTGTGGTACTGCTGACAACAGGAGCTGATTTCAGAGCATTACTGGTTTGTGGAGGATGGTGAAAAGCTGTGAGCAATTCATTTTTTCCAGTAGGTCCTAAAAATTTTATTTTTTGAACCAGACCATCTTTTAAATATTTTGTGACTTCTTCAACATTGCTCAGATTGGTCGGTTTAGCAAAATAGTCAACAGCACCAATAGACAAAGCTTCCAAGGTGATATCAGCTCCTCGTTGAGTCAGAGTGCTAAACATAATCACTTTTGGATTTTTATAAATTTTTCTGATTTCTCTAAGAGTGGTAATGCCATCCATCTCAGGCATCTCGACATCGAGAACAATCACATCAGGATTCACCTGAGGAATCATCTCGAGACCTAGTTTTCCATTAGCCGCTTTTCCGACAACTTCTAAATCAGGATGCGATGAGACAGCATCTCCCACGATTTTTCGGACAACGACTGAATCATCAATGAGCAGCACTCGCGTTTTCATTGTTAATCAACCCCATGATTGTCAGTTTTTCGACGATGATGTCCTTGGTGAAGGGCTTCATCACATACTCATTGGCTCCGGCTTCCAGAGCTGCAATCATACGGACCAGCTCTGATTCAGTAGTGACCATCATGATTTTCATTTCATCATAGATGGATTGTTTTCTGACTTCCTGGATAAACTCAAAACCATTCATGACAGGCATATTCCAATCTACAAGTGCCACATCCGCCGGACCATTCTGGACAAGAATTTCAAGAGCCTTTTTACCGTCTTCAGCTTCTTCAACGGTAAAACCCAGCTCCACCATCATTTTTTTTAAAATCATGCGTACAGAACGTGCATCATCGATGATTATGGCATGTAGACTCATAAGGGTACCCCACATAATTTTAATTTATCTTCGAGCATTTCTTTCGTGAAAGGTTTCATTAGATATTCATTGGCTCCAGACTGAAGAGCTTGTGAAACTTCATCGACTTCTGTCAAACCAGTCACCATCAAAAGAACGACATCTTTATAACGCGCATTGCTCCGGATGAGTTTGAGAAGCTCTAATCCAGACATGCGTGGTGTCATCCAGTCAATGAGTACGACATCAAAGGGAGTTTCTGTTTCAATAATCTCCCAACCCATTTGACAATCAGTGGCTTCAGTAACCTCCACATTCATATCGGCAAGAATGTCTGATAGAAGCATCAGGATTCCAGGGTTATCATCAATGGCAAGAGCTCTCATAAAAACTCCTTTTTAAAAGTGACTTACAGACAATCTCAATTCAATAGCCATCTTGGAAAGTTCAGAGGCTGAATTTTGGGTTTCATTAGCACCCGTATTTGTATTTTGTGCAGCCTGGGCCACACCCGTAATATTTTGCGTAATTTCATCACTACCTTTGGCCGCTTCACTGACACTGCGGCTAATTTCGCTTGTAGTCGCACTTTGTTCTTCAATGGCACTGGCTACTGTGTGTTGAAGATCATTAATTTGAGAAATAATCTGACTGATTTCTTCAATCGACTTGATCGCCACTTGGGTGTCATTTTGGATCATTGAAATCTTCTGACTAATTTCTTCAGTCGATTTAGAAGTTTGTTTCGCTAGCTCTTTCACTTCATTGGCCACGACAGCAAAACCTTTACCGGCTTCACCTGCACGGGCCGCTTCAATGGTGGCATTGAGTGCAAGCAAGTTTGTCTGTTCTGCAATTGACGTGATGACTTTTACAACGTTTCCAATTTGTTCACTGCTATCACCTAATTTAGCGATGGCTTTGTTTGTTTCTTGAACCGTTTGCACAGCATTACTGACAACCGCATTTCCTTGGCTGGTACTCTTTGAGATCTCCTGAACAGCCATATTCATTTGTTCCATCCTGTAGCCACTGTTTGAATATTCTTATTCACCAGTTCGGCTGCTGAAGAGACCACACGGGCTTGAGATGATGTTTCTTCCGAACTGCTACTCATTTGATGGCTCACCGATGTCAGTTGTTGGGAAGCATTTGCGACATCCTGAGAAATTTTTATCATGGCATCGATGGGCGATTTGATATCACGATTGATAAAAAACCACAGACCTGCACTTAAGATAGAGACAATGGAGAGAAGAGCTATGGAGACGAGGTTGTAATTGCTACCTTCTTCAATAGAAGTTAGCGAAGATTCCTCAGCACCCTTTTCAATCTCTTCTCCGAGCTGACCCAATTTTACTTCTAATTCGCCAAAAGCTTTATCAAAAGGTTCAATATTGGCCAAAGCCTGCGAAGACCCTTCATCCAAAGCAAGTGCGACCAGCTTTGTGGCATTTTGTGTATAATTATCGACGACGGGCTTGGATTCTTGAATCTCTTTTTTAATTTTTTGATCCAAAGGAAGATCATTCAAGGTTTTCAAATACACATTCATATTTTCTGAAAACTCTTTAATTTCATCTCGAGCTTCCGTCTTCATCTCTTGATTGCCAGTCTGAGAAGCGATGATTGACTTATAAACAACAGCCCTCAACCCATCATGCATCATATCCACTAAAGTCATGTTGCGCACAGCTTGCATGTCCACTTGTCCTAAGTGGCGAATGTCATTATTGAGGTCATGGAGCCCTTTGTACCCAATCCCTCCCACCAGCAAACAGGAGATAAAAAGAAAGGCATTCAGAAGATTTATTTTTTCTGAATTGTCATTCTGTTGAGATCCATAATTTCCCCTATCAAAATGTCGCTAAGGCGACTTTGAGTTGATCGGCCATATGAGAGAGTTCAGAGGCTGATCGTTGAGTTTCATCCGCTCCAATAGTTGTATTTTGTGCAGCCTGAGCCACACCGGTAATATTTTGAGCAATATCTTTACTACCTTGAGCGGCCTCCTGAACATTGCGAGCCATTTCATTGGTAGTGGCACTTTGTTCTTCAATAGCACTGGCCACAGTATTTTGCAGATCATGAATTTGATTAATCACTTTGCTGATCTCTTCCATAGCTTTAACGGCAGCTTGCGAGTCTGTCTGAATCACCATTATTTTGTGACCAATTTCTTCTGTAGCTTTAGCTGTTTGTTTGGCGAGCTCTTTGACTTCGTTTGCCACTACCGCAAAACCCTTACCAGCTTCACCTGCACGAGCGGCTTCAATGGTGGCATTAAGGGCTAGCAAATTGGTTTGTTCAGCAATCGAAGTAATCACTTTTAAAACATTCCCAATTTCCTCACTACTACTTCCCAATTTCAAAATTGTTTGATTCGTTTCTTGAACCGTATTCACAGCCATGGTGACCACTTGATTTCCCTGACTGGTGCTTTGAGAAATTTCACGGACAGCCTGGTTCATTTGTTCAACACCTGTAGCGACGGTGTTGACATTTTTACTCACTTCTTCAGCTGCTGCCGAGACGACATTGGCTTGAGTTGACGTTTCTTCTGAATTGGAGCTCATCTGCTGACTGATATTGTTTAAAGTTTGAGAAGATCCAAAAACAGTGTTTACCACAGCAAAGATTTTATCGATATTCTGTGATACTTGACCTCTGATCATGAAGGCAAAGGCGATGATAACCGATAACAAAATGGCAGCTGTTGTAAATAGTATCCACAGATCCCCTTTAATCGTATCTTTAGCCCCCTGTTCCACCCCACTCACCCAATCGGTCGAGACTTTAACCAATTCATCTACACGAGCTCGATGCTCTTCGTAGTTTAATGTCATTTCTCCATTTAAAATTTCTCGTGATTTCACTCTGTCATTTTCAAGAAGTGCTGGAAGAAAATCAGCATGATAGTTTTTAAAAAAAGCTTCAGCGGGCTTATAGGACTTTTCAAGAATTAATTCGTTAATTTTCTCACTGGTAGGATTTTCAGCCCAATACTGATGACGCGATTCATAGTCTTTTTGAAGCTGATCCATCTTGTCTTTGAGTTGATTCAACTTATCATTATTTGTCTCATTCTGCATGAGATGTGCTGTGAGATAACTTTCAATAATGTATTCAGGAGGTGGCAAAATATCAGCCAAAAGATCTTTTCCCAAAATAATTTGTGTGTAAACAGGACCTGTCACTTTGACATGATTGAAAGTTTTTGCTGTGACGCCACCAATGACAAGCACTCCCATCAACAAAATGCTCAGCTGCAGCATCAACTTCTTTTTAATAGGCATATTGCTTAAAAAACTGAGCATGACGTCTCCTGTTTAAATGTTTACAGCTGCACCCTGTACTAAAGACCGAATCTTATCAGATATTCGGGGTAATGAATCAGACACTCTCTTGGTTTCACCAGCTCCTTGAGAAGTCTTTTGAGCCGAGACAGCAACACTCACGATATTTTGAGCGATTTCATTGCTACCTGTTGCCGCTTCGCTCACATTGCGAGTCATTTCACTGGTGGTGGCACTTTGTTCTTCAATAGCACTGGCAATAGTATTTTGCAGGTCATGGACCTGATTGATCACACGACTGATATCTTCCATGGATTTGACAGCCACTTGGGAATCCGTCTGTATTAAATTAATTTTTTGGCTAATTTCTTCAGTGGCTTTAGCTGTTTGTTTAGCGAGTTCTTTCACTTCATTGGCCACAACCGCAAAGCCTTTTCCTGCTTCACCTGCACGAGCCGCTTCAATGGTCGCATTGAGAGCTAAAAGATTAGTTTGTTCAGCAATCGATGTGATCACTTTGACGACATTGCCAATTTCTTCACTGCTTTCTCCTAATTTTGAAATTTTCTGATTAGTTTCCTGAACAGACCGTACAGCTTCATTCACTACTTGGTTTCCTTGTGCTGTGCTTTGTGAAATTTCGTGAACAGCCTGATTCATCTGATCCAGACTCGTCGATATAGTCTGAATATTTTTACTGATTTGCTCAGAAGCCGCTGAGACCATATTCGCTCGATTCGCCGTGTCTTCAGCATTCACATTGAGAGTTCCACTCACAGACACAAGATCATGAGAGGCTGTGGCTAAATAATTCCAGGCTTCATCCAAAGGTTGTGAAATCTGATTGGAGAGTGCTTTTAAAACTATCGATAAGAAAGTAATAGCTCCTAAAGAAAGAAGGCCCAAAGCAGTTCCAAAACCGACAATCACATGATGCATATCATTTTTTACCTGAACAGAATCCTGATCTTCTTTTTGTGCTAATGGCTCAAGAGATTCGATGACTTTAGATCCAGCCGCATCAAACTCACCCATGACCTTATCCCCTTCAGACTTGGAAACTTCATAGGCCTTGCTCATCTCTTCTCCGATATGAAACATTTTAGGCAATGAGGCTTCTATCGCCTTCACTTTTTCTAAACCCTGAGCATCATCACGATTAAACTCGATCAGAACGGCAATATTTTTATTAGCTTCTTCCATGACTTTTTGGCTTCTTTGAGACCTTCCCCATCTTGAACCAATGAAGCATCAGTGAGATATTGCCATATATTCGACACTTGCAGCTGGAGATCTTTGACAGCATTCATCTCGTCCACACCTTTTTCCAATCTTGAAACTCCTGAATTAAACTTGAAAAAAGACAGGCCTATCATTGCACCCATCAAAACCATCACAGAAATAACCACAGTCATTGTGGATCCCATTTTTTTCTTAATTGACCATGAGCTCGTATTCATAAAATCCCCTTTTATTGTACTGTATTTAGCTGACAGACTTTTTGTGTGTCTAAAATCAGCAATAATTTATTTTCTAATTTGTAGGCCCCTTTGATCAAATCACGAGCCACACCTTTAAGAGTTTCAGGACATTCCTCAAAGGTCTGATCATCCACACTGATCACGTCTCCGATTTCATCTACCAAAAGACTAATGGCTCCATCATCGGTGCGAATCACGACATTCATGGACTTTTTACCTTCAGGCAGATCGTCCATTTCCATGCGACGTCTCAAATCCATGGCCGTCACAATCTGACCTCTGAGATTTATCAATCCACGGATGACATGCTCTGCCAAGGGTACGGGGGTCATATTTTGATAACGGATAATTTCCTGAACCTTGTTCACATCCACACCGAAGTAATGTTCACCCAGTGCAAAAGTGCTGTAGAGTTGCTCATGAGACATAGGATTCCTCCTTAGCTAAAGGCTCTTCTGTTTTATTCAGATGAATTTTTTGATGATAGAGATCGATCGCGCGCGGAATGTCTAAAATTTCTGTAATGCGCTCCTGAATCACAACAGTACCCGCAATACCTTTGCGAGAGCCACTTTCTTGAATAGCTTCATCGGTTTCGACAATATCCAAAACCTTATCAATCACGATCCCGACATTTTTTCCATTTTGCGAATAGACAACGACCTGAATAGAATCACCGACATTTTTAATAATAGCTTCGGCATCACGAGGGACACGTCGTCTTTCAGGAATCACAGAAGACACCCGAATCAGCGACATGATTTCACCACGATACTGGATAACTTCCTGATCACCAGCACGTTCAATTTCTTTGTTATCAAACTTTTCCAATCGAGCGACTTCGGAAAGATTAACGGCCATACGACCGTTGTCACGACTGGCAAAAAGTAACATCGATTTAACATCTGAACTTTTCACCTGAGTACTATTCATGTCCTGAATAGCATGATCATGCAGCTCAGAAACAAGATTAGCTCTCTGTGCAATACCCATAATGTCCAAAATCAACGCCACATGCCCATCACCCATAATTGTAGCACCCGCAAATGTAGGAACACCTTTGAGTTGTTTACCGACAGGTTTGACAACGATTTCCTGAGTGTCGTTAATTTCATCTACCACTAAACCAAAATGACGATCATCGGCTTGCAAGACGACGATATTCACATTTTCTTCGTTTGGTTTTGTAAAATCACCCAACTGTTCACGCAGATAGACCAGTGGTAATAATTTACCTCTCAAACGATAAACAGGAGCTCCTTGAATGTTTTCGATTTTCTTTTTTCCTGGCTCATTTTCAACACGCACCAGTTCCAACAAGCTGGCTTGTGGAATCGCATATTTCCATCCACCACTGGTGACAATCAAAGCAGGAATAATTGCCAACGTAAGAGGAATTTTAACTTTAATCGTAGTACCTTCACCGGGATTACTTTGAATATCGACCATACCACCAATTTTTTCGATATTGGTTTTCACCACGTCCATACCCACACCGCGACCTGAGATATTGCTGACTTTTTCTGCAGTGGAAAATCCGGGAAGGAAAATCAAATTTACCAATAGACGGTCACTCATACGCGCTGCATCTTCTGCGGTGATGAGACCTTTTTGAAGAGCTTTTTGTTTTACTTTTTCAGGGCTGATACCACCACCGTTATCAGAGATTTCAATATTGACCTGACCACCCTCATGATAGGCTCGAAGCAAGATGACACCTTCTTCGGATTTTCCTTTAGCGGCCCGCTCTTCGGGCATTTCAATTCCATGATCGACAGAATTTCTAACCAAATGAGTTAAAGGATCCTTGATAGCTTCGATGATGGTTTTATCCAGTTCAGTTTCCTGGCCTTCCATTTGAAGACGGATTTTTTTCTTACAAATAGTAGCTAGATCTCGAACAACGCGGGGAAATTTACTCCAAATATTTCCAATAGGCTGCATGCGCGTCTTCATGACGCCTTCTTGCAACTCACTTGTAATCAGATTGAGTCGTTGAGAGGCGGCGACAAATGTCGAGTCTTCTTGTTTGGCTGTAAATTGTAAAATCTGATTTCGAGCCAGAACAAGTTCACCCACAAGATTCATGAGCTTATCTAAAAGACCCACATCCACACGAATTGCTGTATCCGCCACAGAACTTCCAGCTTTCGCTTCTCCTCGAGATGGTGATGGTGATGGTGTTGGCGCCGGCCCTGAAGCTTTGGCTGGCTCCGGAGTTTTCACCGGTTCGGCAGCCTTAACTGGTTCGGCAGCTTTAACAGGCTCTGGAGCCTTCACGGGTTCTGCTGGTTTTTCGGGAGCTTTAGGTACCTCTATTTTAACTTCTTCCATCTTTACTACCGGAGGCGGTACTTCAGGTACTATTTCAGTTTTTACTTCAACTTTAGCCTCAATCACTTCAGGTTTAATTTCGGGCTTAACCTCAGCTTTAACTTCTGGGGCAGATTCTTGAGGTGTTACTTTAACCTCAGGTTTTACTTCAGGTTTAGCTTCTGGTTTTGCAGAGTCCGAGAGATTAAGAGGTTCACCTCGCTGAGCTTTATTCAAATTTTCAACCAAGAGTGAATAATCTACATCGCCTTCAGCTCCACTGGATTCTATAGATGAAAGCATCTGACGGACAGCATCAACCATGGTCAGCAAGATCGTCGTAAAATCGGGATTGAGAGTGAGAGACCCATCACGAAGTTTACTCAAAAGACTTTCGCCCACATGAGCTACGGATTCTAACTTTCCAAATCCTAAAAACCCGCAGGTACCCTTAATGGTATGTATGGTTCTAAAAATAGCTGAAAGAAGCTCTTTGTTGGTGGGATCCTTTTCCAGCTCGACAAAGTTTCTGTCCATCTGATCAAGGTTTTCATTACTTTCGACCAAAAACTCTTTGACGATATCATCCATACTTCAACCCTCCCTCTAAAAACATATGGTAATTCGGATCATAGACCTAGACGGATGAAGGGGGGAAAAAGATTAATATTTTTTTATTAAAATAATTCTTATTTTTTCAGACAATCTCCGTTCAGGATTTTGAAAAGAATTTTTAAAATAAAAAATATATTTTGGAGAGATTATGAAAAAAAATCTGCCCGTCACTCAAATGGAAGTCGATTATCCCGAAACCACAAACCTCCTTTCTACAACGGATATTAGAGGGCTTGTCACCTATTGTAATGAGGATTTTATCAAGTTGAGCGGATTTACCATGGAAGAACTTCAAGGGAAGAGTCACAATATCGTGAGACATCCGGATGTTCCCACAGCAGCTTTTAAAGATCTTTGGATGCATCTTCATTCAAAACGTCCGTGGATGGGTATTGTTAAAAATCGTTGTAAAAATGGAAATCATTATTGGGTTGATGCTTTTGTTACACCGATTACTCAAAATGGAAAAATCGTTGAATGTCAGTCCGTATGCAGTAAACCTAGCCGTGAATTGGTCGAACGTGCGGATAAAACCTACCGACGTATCAATGAAGGAAAATGGATTGGTGCTAGCTGGCCAACCATTCCGCTTATTGCTAAATCTGTTTTTGCTAATGCCGTCTGTGCCCTTCCAGGGATTATCAGTATTGCCCTAGGAAAACCCTCAGAGACTATTTTATGGAGCAGTGTTGTTGGCTTAACCGCAGGATTAGGGCTCACGGCTTTTTTCATCGCGCCCTTTCGAAAACTCGTCAAACAATCCCAAACTATCGTCTCCAACAAACTCATGCAGTATATTTATACGGGAAGAACTGACGATATTGGACAGGTTCAAGTAGCTATGAAACTTCTCACCTCTGAGATGAGAGCCATGGTCGGACGTATGCAGGATATGAGCAAAAACCAGATCGTAAATGCTGAAAAACTCTTCAGAATATGGAAAGCTCCAGTAAAGCAGCCAACCAGCAAACTCAGGAAGCTAACAGCATTGCTACTTGTATCGAAGAGATGAGTGCTAGCATGAAAGAAATTTCTAAAAATGCTCAAGACGCTTCTCAGGTAGCCTCTAATGCCGCCACGATGGCACAATCAGCAGATCAAGCAGTCACAGAGCTCAATACACTAAGCCTCTCAATTGATAATATTATCCAAATGATCACCTCCATTGCTGAGCAAACCAATCTTTTGGCTCTTAATGCGACAATCGAAGCCGCTCGCGCAGGTGAAGCGGGTAAAGGTTTTGCTGTGGTTGCCAATGAGGTTAAGGAACTCGCCGGTCAAACCTCGAAAGCGACTGATGAAGTCAGCTCGAAGATCAAAGCCATTCAAACATCAACTCAAGAATCGATGTCACGCATCAAGAAGATTTTTGAAGTGGTACAGGATATTAATCACTACCAAAGCTCGATTGCGACAGCTGTTGAAGAGCAAAGTTCTGTCACAAACGAAATGTCACGCAATATTGCCATCATCTCATCTACGGCTATGCAAAATTCTCAGCTCATCAAAGAGACTGAAAACTCTAGCATCAACATCTCCAACGAACTCAAAGTGGGTAAACGTTTGGCCGATGAATTCAAATCATTCATCGATCAACAAAGCGGCCATCTCCCCATACCAGAAATGGTTGCGGCCAATAGCGGTGTCCTTCAAGAACAGGATTAGCTTTGGATCAATACACTCAACAGAACATGATATGTGCTAATTCAAAATCCAATTTTGAATTAGCACATAATTAAAATAGACTGTTATTATCATATACATACAAGATAACTCTTTCTTATTTTATGCTTAAGATCACCTCTAAAACTAGATTGTCATCGCGAGCCCGAAGGGCGTGGCGATCTCACGCGTTTGATTGACTCAAATCTTTCCATCCAGGATTGCTAAGTTTTATAAGTTCAACTTTCTTCTTCCTAGATCCCTTCTTAATTTTCTTTTCTCTCATGATAGCTTCTTCAACCTGATTGGTTGTGTCGTAATACACGAGCTTTGTCGTCTTATATTTTGAACTGAAATCCCCACCAACCTCATTTTTATGTTCCATAACACGACGTTCAAGATCGTTGGTCATTCCTGTGTAGAGAACCGTATTGTTTTCATTGGTCATCATGTAAACAAAGTAAGTCTTATCCATAGTAAGCGGGAGATTGCCGCGTCGCTAACGCTCCTCGCAATGACAAATAGTTACTATACATAACGCTTTAAATACTTGCGTATCATTGTGTCATGGCGAGCGAAGCGTGGCCATCTCCCGCAAACAGTTGATATCATGAGATCACCACGCCCTTCGAGCTCGTGATGACAAAGCATAAAAATTAACTGGTGAATTTGGGTTTAAAATCAATTCTTGGAAGGTTGAAAATGACTCTGAATGATTTTATTTTGACGCCTGAACTGCACACGGATGCCACTTCTTGGTGTGGGTGTAACACATAGAAATCTTATCCCCTTCTTTCTTACTCACTTCTTTAGCTTGAAGAGAAAGACCCACGGTTAAAGCGGTGATAGCAAGTACAGCAGCGTAAACTATTTTTCATAACAACTCCTTTATCCCATAGTTATCGGTCACAACACTGTAAAAGTTTCTTATTAAATCTAATTTATCAGAAAAACTCAAGTTGCAGATCTTTTTCACCGTTTTCAATCGTTAAGAGGAGTGGTTATGAAAAAAAAATGATCCGATAAAAGCATCTGTTTTTATGGCACTTTTGATAACGAGTGTCATTTCATACAGTCAAATAGCACTATCTGAAGAAGCCGAAAATCATGATGAATCAAAAGAAACTTCACAAGAAACCTTTTTGAGCCGTTCTACACTCTTAGGAACTGGGGGGGAGCGCGTCAGACGATGGCCGATCATGGGGTTAACTTTGAATTTATCTACACAGGTGAAGTCGGCGGAAATATTTCCGGAGGTTTGAGCAAAAAGCTCGAATATCTGGATAACGTCGATCTCACTATGGACCTAGATAGTGAAAAACTGGCTGGATATAAAGGCGGTACACTACACATGTATGGAATAGGAAATCTGGGATCGAGTCCCTCAGAACATATTGGAGATGCTCAAGTCGCCAGCAATATCGATGGGCCTGATCGATGGACTCTTCTTGAAGCTTGGTATCAACAAAACTTTTTTGAAGACAAACTCTCCGTCTTGGCTGGTCTTTATGATGTAGCCTCTGACTTTGATGCTCTTGAATACGCATCACTCTTTATCAATTCATCTCATGGAATGAGTCCCACACTATCACAAACAGGAATATCAACCTTCCCCACAGGAGCTTTTGGAGGCCGTGTCAAAATCAAACCCTGGGGTCCTCTCTATTACGAAGTCGCTGTCTTAGATGCTGTACCTGGAGACCCAACAGATGATGAGAAATTAAAAATTCATTTCAGTGCTGCTGAAGGAGCCGTCATCATCAATGAAGTTGGAATACTCACACAAGATCTGAATGAGAAAAATCCTTACGGAAAAATCTCTTTAGGAGGTTGGTATTACACAGCCAAATTTGACGATCTGGAAGATGTCGATGCTCTCTCAGGAGATCCTATTCAGCATCGAGGTAGCTATGGGCTTTATGCATTAGGAGAATATCAAGTGTATCGCGAAGTCGAGGATGGATCTCAAGGACTGGGAGTTTATACAAGCCTTGGCTATGCAGATCCTAAAGTAAATCAGTTTAATTATTATATCGGTGCCGGTGCTCAATACACAGGACTCATTCCTACACGCGATGCGGATCAATTAGGATTGGCTTTAGCCACTGTCATCAATGGATCCAAATATAAAAGAGTACAGGAAGCTGCAGCGTCCCCTGTTAATTCTGCCGAGTATAATCTGGAGCTCACATATCGAGCCCAACTGACAGGATGGTTCGCGATGCAGCCCGACTTTCAATATATGATTAACCCAGGCATGGCGCCGGATCTTTCCAATGCTTTTTATATAGCAAATCGTTTTGAGGTCAGTTTCTAGGGAAAAGTCACCATGCTCATTCAGAAAAAGATTCTTGCGATTATTTTTGTGACTCTGGGGATATTATTTTCCAGTCTTTTTCTGGTAATCCGTCACATCACTATTGAAGGACATCTCAATATTGAAAACAATCTCGTCGATCAGAATATTAAAAGAGTCCAGGAGAGTATCAACGGACTTGTAGAGCAATTAGGCATAAAAAGTAGTGACTGGGGAAACTGGGACGATACGTATAAATTTATTGAAGATCACAATAAAGACTACATCAGCTCAAATCTTGAAGATTTATCTCTTAAAAACATAAAAGTAAATTTCATACTTTTTATCGACAATAATGAAAACATTATAAAAGTAAAAAGCATTTCGGAAACGACATGGACAGATGTCACACCGACTCAAGATATTCTTCATCTGGCTAAACCTGAAAGCCAGCTACTCCAATCTCCAGAACACACTTTTGAAAAAGGCGGACTTATCGTTTTGGATCAAAAACCTGCAGTCATTTTCACCCGACCTATTTTAACTTCTGAACTCAAAGGGCCCTCGAGAGGAACTATGATTTGGGGATATTTTATGACACCTCAGATCATCGATGATATTGAAAAGAAAACCCACCTCACAATTTCTTTTGATCGATGGGATCTGACAAAAGATATGTCTCATAATGACATCGGCCAACCCCATAAAAGAATCGAAGTGCTTGGAGACGATCATATTGAGGGTTATTCAACGATCAACGATATCTACGGAAATAAAACTTTTTATATTGAAGTATTGCAAGATCGCCCTGTTTATCAGGAAGGGATTAAAAATACTCATTACTTGGGTCTTGTTCTGATTATTGCCATGGCTCTAGTTTCCGTCCTTCTTTTTATACTTCTGGATCGCATTATTATTTCTCGAATGATGTATATCCATAAAGATCTAAAAAAGATTTCTCAGGCCCAAAACATGTATCTGCGTATACGCGCCTTAGGAAAAGATGAGATTGGAAACTTGTCAGATGAAATGAATAAGACACTGGAAGCTTTAGAAAAATCACATTCAAGCTTGGAAACAACACGCAATCAACTCATTCAATCACAAAAAATGGAATCACTTGGAAAACTTGCTGGGGGCATTGCTCATGATTTTAATAATATTCTCGGATCTATTTTAGGATACGCAAGCCTACTACAATCAAAGTTTGCCAATGATGCTTCTATATCGAAAAAATTAGGTGTGATTGTTCAATCTGCTGAACGAGGAGCTCATCTCACAAAACAATTATTAGGATTTGCCAAACAGGGAAAATACGAAAAGGCTGTTTTTTCTATCAATGACGTCATCGATGAATGTTTGGAACTCATCAAATCATCAACAAAAAATATCACCATTGAAAAGATTTTAGACCCTCAAACCCTCCCTCTTGAAGGAGATTCTACACAGATTCTTCAAGTCATTCTGAATCTAGGGCTTAATGCCAAAGATGCTATGCCTGACGGTGGTAAACTCTATTTTGGTACTCAAAATACAGATCTTGATGAGCTGACACTTAAATCTCTCGGAGCTCCAGTAGACATGAAAAAAGGCAAGTATGTACATCTGACGGTACGTGATACCGGCACGGGAATACCCAAAGACATTCAAGGAAAAATATTTGACCCCTTCTTCACAACCAAAAGTCCTGGAAAAGGCAGTGGCTTAGGTTTGGCCACTGTGCATGGAATTGTTGAGAATCACCAGGGATGGATCACACTTAATTCTGAAGAAGGTCGTGGAACGACTTTTCATATTTTCTTTCCTGTTTCCACAAAACCATCCACAGCAATCCCGACTGTCAAAGCTGAAACAAATACATTTGATCTATCTATTATCGAGAATAAAACCATTCTCATTACAGATGATGAGAAAAATTTGAGAGATTATGTCTCAGATATCCTGACATCTCACAAAGCCCACATCGTCTCAGCCGAGAATGGAAAAGATGGCGCTGAGAAGTTTCATCAATATCAAGTCGATCTTGTTATTTTGGATATTATCATGCCCCAATATGACGGTTTTTATGCTTATGAAGAAATTCATAAAGATAATCCTGACACTCCCATTCTCTTTGTGAGTGGTTATAGTGAAGACAACAAAGTAGCGGCATTGAGGGCCAATTCTAACGGAAAAGTTTTCTTTGTTCAAAAACCCTACAAACCTGAAAAACTTCTCTCAACGATTGCGGCTGCTTTGAGAAAAGAAAGGAAAGATCATGAAGCGGCTCATTAAAAATGAAACTTTGAGATTATACATTCTCCCAATTGCTATTTTATTTATTGGAAGCTGTATCACCTTACTTATTTTTACTTACCTTAATTATTCACGAAACAGAATGGATCAAAACCATTTTCAAGCTCTTGTGAATGAAAGCCAAAATAAAATAGATGAAAAAATTAAAAGATACGATTTAGCTCTCCGCGGGAGTTTAGGACTTTTTTCAGCGTCAAATTCTGTCGAGCCCCAAGAATGGAGAAAATATATAAAGTCTCTTAATTTTTCTAAAAATCTATCAGGAATTTCTTCTTTAGGAGTTGCCTTTTCAATAAATGATCGTGATTTGGAAAAATTTAAATCACCACAAAACCCTCAACTGGAATCTCCTCTGGAAATTAAGTTTTTAAATGGTATCCGCGCTAAAGAGCATTTTATCATAACCTATCTGGAACCCAATCCTTGGGGAAACAACGCCCTTGGCATTGATCTGGCTTCAGAACGCAATCGACGCATCAGCGCTGAAGAAGCTCGAGACAGTGGCGAAGCACGTGCTACTGAAATCGTGCGCTTCATTGTCAGACAAAATAACAACTTGGGATTTATTTATTACCTTCCTGTCTATAAAAACAACATGCCACTCAACACTGTTGAAGAGCGCAGAAAAGCTCATATAGGTTTTGTTTTTGCACCTTTTTTTATTTCAGATTTCTTTGGTGATTTTTTCTCAGAAATCACTCCAGAATTAGACGTCGATATTTACAACAACGACAGCATCAAGCGTGAGGCTTGGCTTTATTCCAGAGATAATAAGGCTGAAGCAGAACGCGAATTTAGCTCAGCACTCAATATTGGAAATAAAAAATTTACGATTGCTTGGAGACGTTCTGGAAATTTTATCCATCAACCACAACGCAATGACTTACTCCTCACTCTCTTTTCCTTTCTCATGACTTTATCAAGTGGCTATATCTTATACACCCACAAGAAAAATCATCTCCTCGCAGAAAAACTAGCCCAGAGAATTAAGAGTGAACTTTTAGAAACACAATCAGCCTTGATTCAATCTCAAAAGATGGAAGCCATTGGCCAACTGGTAAGCGGCATTACTCATGATTTCAATAATGTCCTCGGTGGCATTATTGGCTATGCTTCTTTGATCAAATCAAAACTTCCTGCAGAAAATAAAACGACTCATCAAATCGATCTGATTATCGATCATGCTAATCTGGGATCCAATCTCCTCAGAGATCTCTTAACCTTTGTCCGAAAAGGAAAAACTCATAAACAAAAAATCTCATTTACAGACATCATCCAAAAAACAAAAAGAATCATTGCCGCCTCAATCCAAAAAAACATTCAGCTTTCTTTAGAACTAGCTCCTGATCTTTGGGAAATAGAAGCTGATGGAGGTCAGATTACTCAGGTGATTTTAAATCTTTGTATCAATGCCCGTGATGCTATGCCTCAAGGAGGAGAAATTGTCATCGGCAGTGAAAACTATGTCGCCAATGATAACCCCAATCAATGGGGGCTTTTACCAGATGACTACATTCATGCCTGGGTGAAAGATAATGGATCGGGTATTTCTCCAGAAATTCGTGAGAAAATTTTCGAAGCTTTTTTTACAACAAAAAGTGAAGGCAAAGGAACTGGCTTAGGCCTCTCGATGGTTTCTGAAATAATAAAAAACCATGGTGGAAAAATTACCCTGGAATCAACTGTAGGCGTCGGAACATGCTTCCACATATTCTTACCCACCACCCAAAGAATGAGCGACAATCTTTATGAAGAGGCTACGGGTTCTGGAGAGGTATCACGAGAAAAACTACTGACTAATGAGGCGCCAATAGCTGCCAGATAAGGAAAAGATTGAACAATCATTCCAATAGCCCAGACAATAGCTTGATAGTTGATTGTTCCAAATTCTTTTAAAATCATCCACGCACCAACATAAAGACTCATAGCCAAGACAAACTCCTGCCATACACTGGCTAAGGCTTTAAATACAGGCATCGAATCCGCCATTTTGGGTGTGCGATAAAAAGGTACTGAAAAGAAAAACAATCCCTGCAGAACGGCCTTGGCAATCTTGTGAGTCAAGGATCCACCAGCCATCATCGCAAGCAAAGTTCTCTTCCGCCCTATTTTCACACGAGCACGATAGGTCCACATGGTTCCCAAAATTCGCAACACAACCAGCATCAAAGCTGGGTAGATAAAGATGGGTTCTGGAAATTCTGTCGTTAACGGTTTTGCGAGCAGTAAAGCACTCCAAGCTAGGGCCGTCAGAGTAAAAACCATATGAAGGGATTCCCCCATCCATGGAATCCACCCTTTCATAAACTGATAACGTTGAGACCAAGTCAGATGACCCGTGATCCCCATGATCTTTCCAATATGATGTCTAAAAATTCTCATCCCACCATAAGCCCAGCGAAAGCGCTGCTTGGCATAAGCTTCATACGTATCCGGTACTAAGCCATGTCCAAAAGGATGATCCAGATACACCGTCTTCTTTTTTTCATTCAGAATTCTCAAACCCAGCTCTGTATCTTCACAAATACACCACTCTGCCCAGCCACCGAGCTTATCCATCATTTTGCGATCCACCAAGGTCATCGTTCCATGTTGAATAATCGCATTGTCTTCATTGCGCTGAACCATTCCAATACGGAAAAACCCACTATACTCGTCATTTTCCATACGTTGAAAAACATTATCATTCCAATCCCGATGCTCTTGAGGTGCTTGCACCAAAGCCACTTCTGGATCTTCGACAAAATACGGAACGGTCGCCTTCAGCCAATTTTTTGAAACAATATAATCTGCATCCACAACCCCCACCACTTCTGTACGAGGATCCATATTGCGTAGAGCAAAGTTTAAAGCACCGGCTTTAAAACCAGGATGTTTTCCCAGAGTAAAAAACGAACCTTATCACCCAATGTCGCACAGTGTTCTTGAAGAGGCTTCCAGACAGCAGGATCCATGGTATTGTTGTCGATCACCATGATTTCATAATTAGGGTAATCAAGAGAAGCTAAACTATCGACAGTCTGAATCATCATGTCGGGTGGTTCATTACAACAAGCCACGTGAAGTGAGACAAAAGGCCAATGCTCAAGCTCTACATTGGAGGGTAAAAATTTTCTCTTAAGAGGCTTATCCCCCACTACATCCGCAATCTCCATCGCATCTGTCACCATCAAGATAGCCAGAAGAAAATGAGCCGTAATCATCACACCCCAAAAGACAATGTCTCCTGGAGACATGTATTGGTTGGATGCCTGACGTGCCATCTGGGTGGAAAAAGCTGCCAGTCCCTGAAAAACAGCCATCGAGATAAATTGACCACGTTTTTTCAAATCACGACGCCGGGACAGAAAAACAGCTGTTCCTAAAAATCCCAACACACTGGAAGATATCGCCCAATACTTCCATTTGGGATCTTCCAAGACAGGCCCTTGCAGAGGAAATTTATCATGACGGTCAGCATCCATGAGGCCCCAATGCTCTCCCACATTGCCTTCTGTCACACTCTTCCAAGGTTGATCAAAAGCTTCGATAATATTGTAAGGAATCTTCTCTTCTTCAGCCCGTTGTACAAAACGTCTGACAAAATCAGCCTGATTTTTCAGGGTCGCTTCCGCAGCCCCTCTCTGAGGACCATCACTGGGCCAACCTGTTTCGGCGATATAAACATATTTTTTAGGAAACATGTTTTTAACTGCGAGGTATTTCCCCACTACATAATCCACCGCCTGATCAATCGGCACTTCAACCCAATAAGGCAGAATATGAATCGCAATATAATCGACCTCATCCACAAAATCCGGATGTTGAATCCAAAAATCCCACGGCTCTGCAGTGGAGACAGGAGTTTTGAGTTTTTTGCGAGCCATCTGCAAATAGGCCTTCAATTTTTCTACAGGAACCGTCTTGTGGAGCTGGGTTTCGTTACCAATAATGACACGAGAGACATTTTTATTTTTTCCGGCTAACTCAATTGTCCTTAAGACATCTTCATCATTTTTTTCATCGCCCTGCCTGTCATCGATAAAGGCTGAAGCCACTACTTGAATATTGTGTTCTTTGGCTAATTCCGGCACGCGATCCAATCCATTCATTGAGCTATAGAGACGAATCGTCCGAGCCTTACCTTCAACAGCTTTCAGGTCTTCCTCAAGTTGTTCAGGACTAATCTCAGGAGTCGTATAAGGACTCTGATTCTTTTTATAAGGGTTAAACGAGACACTATTGATGGGATAGCTCGTCTCTACGGTATTGTAGGGTTTGTTAATGGTGGTCCAGATCAAGAGGTTGACACCAATGGTCACTAAAACAATCATCCAAGTCGAAAATTTCATAGGCGAGGTGGGTTACTTTTGATGTCGAGAGAAATCAACAGGACATTCCAAACTTTAATGTCATAATTGTCATTTTTTCAGAAACATATTTTAAACTCCTCCGAAAATAATATTAAGGGGGAGGATCTATGCACGCACTTCAATCATGCGTCGTCATCAACTTGTCAGATCTTCAAATCGACCACCTATCCCGACGCGGCGCATTCAAAAATCCTCTGGTCGATCGTTACATTCATAGTGCTGATCGAAACGCCATCAGCACGCAAACACTCGATGTTTATGCACGGGCCTTAATTGAAATGATTTTTCTAAAATATGGTGAGACGGCTTTTAGATTTTCCATATTGGGAGATGTCGCCGATACTCCGTATGTTCAAGAGATCAAACGGCTTCAGGATGTTTTGGATCAATATCCATACCCTACCACAGGATACACGCGTGGAAATCATTCTAGCGGAATTGTCTTTGGAGTTATTAACCTCGCAAATAAAAGTATGAGGACTTAAGGCTTTTCCCAATTATTGGTGGTGGATTTAGATTAGATGAACATCTTGAAGGAGAGGCTGATCATCCAGGCGATATCCTGACACAAGGGGCTACCATATTAGCTGTTCGAGACGTTTTAGGATTGCACCGTCCGCCCCTCGATCCTATTGAGTCCATCAATGTAAAAGTCGATCGTGCCGATGGAGACGGTTATGTCTTGCTAAGGCATGGTGAGAATGAAGAAAATCCGGTTTTATTTAACGCAGACAATCTCGAAAGAAATTTTTACACTTTTTGGAAAGAGGCGCCTCATCATGAAAATAGCATTCCTCTTTGGGAATGTATCATCAATCATGATGTGGCCGATGAGCGTGAAAATGGACGCGCCACATCGGTAAATCCCCTCTACCTTCAAGCCACTCAAACAGCTTGCTTTGAAGATAGTAGAGGTCAGGAGTACCCTTTATACACGATCAATATCGACGGCCTCGATCATACTAACCTCCTGGCAGCAAAAGGGGCTGGCATTTCTGAGTTTCAAATACGACTCGTTGAAAACTTCATCGACAAAAAGCTCAAGGAAAATCCTCGAGCACGCTTTAGACTTGCAGGACATTTTTCAGCCGAAGATGATATTGTCAAAACTCCTTGGTATCTTCCTTTGAGAGGACGCAAAACAAAATCGGCACGTAAGGCTTTTTGCAAACTCTTAAGCCGCGAAGAAATCATCTCTTATACCTTTGGACACACGCATCGTCGCAATATCCCATCTCAAAGGCTGGGCATGGTCTCACATCAAGCGTTTGGGAGATTTTTTGGAAAAAGGTATTTCCTGGTACTTTACGGATCATGATCACTGGGAAAAATATTGGGATCAAATGTCTTTAGCCCAATATGTTTTTGACAATTTAACCGTCGTCTCAACGGTCAACATGTTTAACGAAGCTTTCCATCTCATGGGTTTTATGCAGGCTGTTGCGGATTTAATTGATGAGAAAGCCTCACCTGCTGACCTTGCTATCAAGGGACAGATTGTAGGACTACGCACCGCTTTACATGAAGAATATACCCCACGACACCGAGCCTTTGAAGACGCTCTTTCTCAAGGAGAACGTGCTGCAGAATTAAAAAAATACAACGATCTTTTTCAACGTGCACATACCTACGAGCTCACAGGTCTTTTTACGCAAATAAGCCCTCGAAGGCCGGCGCGTTCCTTCGCTAGACTAGCTGGCATTGAAGCCTCTCGTCAGGAATATGAAGTAGAAACAAAATCCGAAGAGTCACATTCCGAACACCCTCCATACTATCAGCATTCCGCTATCCTAATAATTTAAGTATTACTGACGAGGCGCTAATTTGTATGACATATACGCCTCTTTAGTACAGTCGTCCGTAGGGAAAGCGCTCTCGCGCTGTCAGTTAAACCACGGACTTGGCAGTAAATCATCATAGGTTAGTCGGCAAAAATCCCTTGTCAAATTTTCACTTTACTTTTATCATTAATCGTAAAGGAGATATTTTATGTCACAAGCAACTTTAAGTGGGAAGTATCAGATTGTGATTCCCAAAGAATCCCGTCAGGCCATGGCTCTTAAAGTTGGCGATCAACTGATTGTTGAGACAATCCATGGCATCACCCTTATCATTCCAAAAAGAAAAAAAGTGAGCGAGATGCTACGCGGACTCTCCAAAGGAATGTTTCAGGAGCATTACCTCAAACAAGAGCGTGGTTCTTGGTGAAGAAGGATACTTTCATCAAGTTGATCACAGGCAATCACTCTCTCTATCTGGATACCAATATTTTTATTTATCACTTGGAAGACAAAGATCCTTATTCACAACTTACAACCCCTCTTTTTGAGCTTTTGGAATCTGGGAAAATCATAGGTCATACGTCCGTGCTTTCTCTAATGGAACTCAACGTTGGCCCCTACAAACAAGGTCGCGCTGACTTATCATTTTCTCATACAGCCCTTTTACAAAACCTGAAAGGCCTCAAGATTCATCCGGTTGATTTAGAAATTGCTGATTTGTCAGCTCAATATCGAGCTCGTTATTCCTTCACAGCTCCAGACTCACTCCATCTAGCAACGGGCGTTATTTCAAAATCAAAACTTTTCCTGGGAAACGACAAGAGTTTAAGAAAGTTTAAAGAATTAGACCTTATGATCCTGGATGAATTTATTTAATAAATCCACTTCCCAAAACGATCCCAGCGAAGGCCCCAATGATCATAATCGATCGAGAGCCAGATAAACATTGCCTTGCCTTTGATATTTTCCAAAGGGACAAAACCCCACTCGCGAGAATCGGAAGAATTGTCGCGGTTGTCACCCATCACAAAGAGATGGTTTTCAGGAACGGTTAGCTCCCCCACTTCAAAATTAGGACGATCGTCAAATTGAACTAAATGAGTGGTCTCCCCACTTGTTCCTCAAAAATGCATAATCCTGCCAGCTGGGAAATGCTGGAACATTTGAAATCGGTCTTTGTATGATATGAGAAGATTCTGGCATCGTCACGGCAATATGATTTGTGGAGCCTGGCTGATTCGGTACCGTCTTTAACTCTTCTCGAACCAACTTTTCACCATTGATATAGATTTCATCTCCATCGATTTTAATCTTATCTCCCGGCAAACCAATCACGCGTTTGATAAAATCCTTACTCTCATCGAGAGGATACATAAAAACAATCGCCTCTCCGCGTTTGGGATCTCGAAAATGAATCAATTTCTTTTTAGTAAACGGGATACGCAAACCATAAATCGCCTTGTTCACAAAAATATGATCACCAATCATGAGAGTGGGAATCATCGAACCCGAAGGAATCTTAAAAGCCTCCACACCAAAAGATCGGATAAAAAAAGCGACAACTAAAGCCGTTAGAAGAGCTTCGATATATTCGCGAATTGACCCTTTTTTCTTCAATTTTTTATCAAACTCAATGGTCTCTTGCATGCGTTGAAGATCTGACAAGTCCTCTATACCTGAATTATTTTTAGACATTTAATCTACCTTTAAGACGGCTAGAAATGCTTCTTGTGGGATTTCGACACTTCCCACTTGTTTCATGCGTTTCTTACCTTCTTTTTGTTTCTCCAACAGTTTTCGTTTACGCGTAATATCACCACCATAACATTTAGCCGTCACATTTTTTCTCAAAGCTTTGACTGACTCACGAGCAATAATTTTTCCACCAATCGCTGCTTGGATGGCGACTTCGTATTGTTGACGAGGTATTTCAGCACGGAGTTTTGCAGCAATTTCACGTCCTCGTTCATAAGCTTTATCCTTATGAATAATCACCGAAAGAGCATCAACAGGCTCGGTATTCACCATAATATTCATCAAGACTAACTTCGAATCTCTCCAATTCAAAAACTCATAATCAAAAGAGGCATACCCTTGAGAAATCGATTTCATCTTATCAAAAAAATCGAACATGATTTCGTTAAAAGGAATTTCATACGTCAAAATCACGCGATCCTGAGCCAAATAATCCATCTTGGTTTGGATCCCGCGTCTGGTAGCGCACAACTGTATAATCGCACCCACATAGCGAGACGGCAGATGAATATTAGCCTTAATAAAAGGCTCTTGCATGAGCTGAATTTTTTTGTTCGTCGGGAAGTTTTTGAGGATTGTCCACCATGTGCCATTCACCATCGGTGGTTTGCACACGAAACGCAACCGTGGGCGCTGTAGTCACAAGCTCAAGATTAAATTCTCTTTCTAATCTCTCGTGAATAATTTCCGAATGAAGCAAACCTAAAAATCCACAGCGAAAACCAAAACCCAAAGCTTGAGAGGTTTCCATCTCAAAAGAAAAAGAAGAATCGTTGAGTCTTAATTTTTCCAAAGCTGTTTTCAAATTTTCATACTGAGACGCTTCCACAGGATAAAATCCGGCAAAGACCATCGGTTTGACTTCTTTAAATCCAGGCAAAGGTTCTGTTGTTTGGCGCTCTGTCTCTGTGACCGTATCACCGATTTTCGTCTCATGAACACTCTTGATCGCCGCCGTCAAAAATCCGACTTCACCGGGCCCTAAGGAGTCGACTTCACGACTAAAAGGAGCAAAAACACCAAGCTTAGTAATGTCATAATCCTTACCCGTAGACAAAAATCGTACTTTCATTCCTTTTTTAATCACTCCATCCATCACGCGAATTAAAACCACCACGCCACTGTAGCTATCAAACCAACTATCAAAAATCAGAGCTCGTAAGGGCACTGTTTCATCGCCTTTAGGACAAGGAATGTGTTTCACTAAAGCTTCTAAAATATCCGGCACCCCCACACCTGTTTTAGCAGAACACGGCACGGCTTCATCGGCAGGAATGCCGATCATTTCTTCAATTTGAGTTTTCACACGGTCCACATCAGCAGCTGGCAAATCAATTTTGTTGATGATGGGGACGAGATCCAGATTGTTATCAATCGCTAGATAAGCATTGGCCACGGTTTGCGACTCAACACCTTGCACCGCATCCACCACTAAAATGGCTCCTTCACAAGCTGCCAAACTACGCGAGACTTCATAATTAAAATCCACGTGTCCGGGCGTATCGATCATATTCAAAAGATATTCTTGTCCATCTTGGGCCTTATAGCGGAGACGCACAGTTTGGGCCTTGATCGTAATCCCCCGCTCACGCTCCAGATCCATGCTGTCTAAAAATTGCTCTTTCTTTTCTCGATCGGAGATGGCTCCCGTCTCTTCCATGAGACGATCGGCCAGGGTCGATTTTCCATGGTCAATGTGAGCGATGATGCTGAAATTTCGGATGTTTTTAATGGGGTATGTCATAATTACAACTCACTGCCTTCTGTATCGTCATCTTCGGGTTGGTAGAGAGACAGCTGCTCCGGCAGATCGTCCCTATTCTTTTCCAAAATCAAATCAATCCCTTGCCGAATATACTCGGCCACCGGCACACGCGTCCGTTCATGAAGAGTTTTCAAAAGCTCACTCTGTCGGGGAGTGATATAAATCGTTGTTGTGACTTTCTTTCTCACAGGGCTGTCGCGACTAACTAAAAAAATCCCAAGGGACAATAAAAACATTTTTGAAACACAGAGATTGTCTCTTTCATCTCGATTTCCGATACACACACAAGCCAAAACCACGATCAAAATCTTAAGTCTTTGATTTATTTATATTTTATTATTTCAAAGCCTAGAAACTAAGCCATTGTCTCAGCCGATAATAAAGAAGCATGGAAAACGAAAGACTCAGAGCGCGTATTCAAAGGGATTTACAAGAATGCAACACTCTACAAGAGAATATCCACAGACAGGAAAGTGATGATGTCGTTGCCTCTGTGGGACGACGCCTCGCGTCAGCCTTGCATTTTGGAGATGATTCATTACCCAATATTCGAGACGAACTCGATAGTTCTTTTGGATAACTGGCCAGCGCTGATGCCTATTTAAGCACCGGGCATGCTGACCAAGCTTATCTCGCAATGGTTGGAGCTGAAAGACACATTGTACAAGCTGAGTCACGCTATTCCCTATTTTCACGAGAGACGGGGCAACGTGCACGTAACCACTCTTCAACTTTTGGCGTAGCAAGCTACAGCCTCATAACCTTAGGTGCTGGAGCCATATGCCCTCCAGCAGGACTTCTCTTAGGCACAGCAGGGCTTGTAGGATCTCTGTTTGTGGAGGATGCTTCAGGCGGAGAGCCTGGCAGTGGTTTTTCTCCACGCACGACTCTCTCCACACAATCAGCCATTGTCGAACGCGCCCAAATGCATTTGGCCACTTTTGATCGTCCTCAAAATTTTGAGGGAAACTTCAATTCAGACTTTGGAAATTTCCCCTTAGATTTTGAAATCGATCGAGCTTTGCATCTCAATCCCCAACGCCCCACACTTTCTCGTGAAGATGAAACTGAAATCAGAGATCAGTTTCATACGATTCTCAGTGAAATGAACGATGTGACACGCTCCCCCAACGAAGCTGATGAAGAATACATTATTCATCTTTCTGAAGTGATTTACGATCTCACAGGATTGGCTGATTACGATAGAGAACAACCCCAAATGACAGGACTCTTAAGAGGTGATGGAGGCAATTGTGAGGCAGCAGCACGACTTTTAGTTTCGCTTTTTACCACTTCCGGTCTGTTACCCAGAGGCTGGCAAGTGACACTTCAATATTTTGACGGCAATGAAAACGACGACCCTCATGTGCAAGTAATTCTCTACAACAAAGATCGTCATGTTTTTCTGAATCCTCTTTCAGGTGAACTCACACATGAAGAGAACAATCCACTCTTTTATCCAGAAACTCTGGATATCAGTTACCTTCTCAGTCGCGGGGCAGAACCTATTCGAAATTTTAATGATCCCGCCCTGATAGCTTACCGCCCGCCAATATGGAATATTCCAACCGGAGGAATAAACTCAGGTAGTAGTTCAGGAGATTCTTCTCATCGCGGTGGAGGGTTAGCTCACATCTCTAGAGAAACATCTTCTCATCGTGATGGAGCTTTAGCCAATATCCCTAGAACTGGTGTGATTTTTCGCAGTGGCCATGCTCCGGAGAGAACCACACTACCGAGTCCACGATTACACGATGTTGATCATCCAATTATAGAAAACAGGCAGGATCATTCGACACCTCCAGACTCAAGAGTATTTTTAGGAGCTTCTGAGGCCAATAATGTTATTCAAGCCATTCAAAGCGGCCATCCATTCGTACGCCATAGTAATTATGATGAGAACGATAACTATATATCCACAACGATTATTTTCGCCTCTGTTAGAGACCTTAGAAGATACTCTCAGTTAACGACGTATCAGGAAAAAGAAGATTTTTTAAAACAAGTTATAGGAAGAACTCTTAATAATCCACGTTGGGCGCGTTCAAGACGCATTACTCAGGATATTTTCCAGTCACCTGACCATCTCGCTTTATATTCTGAAAGAGTGATCAGCCAAGCAAGAGGCTTACTAGATTTTTTAAGCGACCAATCATTAACGAGTTCAAGAGCCGTAGCAGACTATCCCATGCTGCGTAGACTCATAACGCTCTCATCAAGTTGGCAACAGCGGACGAATCAAAATAGAGATTCTATTCTCAGAGGGCTCAATGAGGCAACTCCTGCAATGCAATACCAATCCATGTCTTTTTTATATGAAGCCTCTCAATTTACTGGGGATGGGGGACAAAGCTATTTCAACTTATTAGACCGAGCGATGGAGGCTGAATACAGGGCTGAAAATGCTTCTGAAAATGTGAGACACTTACAATTAGAACCAGGTACGATTCAAAATATCCGACTGGTAGGAGCAACGACTCAACTAGCACATCGAGGCCCCATTCATTTACGTCCAGAGACATTTTATGCTCTTGCTAGTGGCTTCATCCGTTCATTGAATGACATCAATTTTGATTCTGATAGAAATCGAGATGACCGTGTTAAATCAACCCTGAAATCATTAATGGGGATTGAACCAAATGATAACCACCCCATATCCAGACAACGATTGATGGATGTTTTCTCTCCATTTTGTGAAAATCAGACTCATCTGAGTTATTTAATAGATACCATTAATTTATTTTTATTTCGGGTCGATAGTCATTCCTAACCCTTATTCGACACCATAATCCTACTTTTTTCCTGTTTCTTGATCTTATCGAGAGTGGCGTTACCTATTTTGAATTATGTTTGGAATTAATATTAAGCCGCCAAGCGAATTGAGACGTAGTGGCAGACACTGCCGCTTAGGACAAAAAGGTGCCAGATCATGTGGTGGTGGGGCATTTTTTTCATGATGTAGAATAAAGTCCCGAAACTGTAAAAGCAGCCTCCATAGATGAGCCAACTGATGATGGGGGATGGGACGGCGGCAACCAAGTGATTCCATGCGAACATGATAGCCCAGCCCATGATCAGGTAGAAAAAGACAGACAGTTTGATGCGTTTGTTCGATATCTTGAATTTAGCGAAAGTACCCAAAAGGGCCGTGATCCAAATCCCGATGCAGAATTTGAAGCCGAAACTGCCGCCCACATTGAGTAAAAGAAACGGTGTGTAGGAGCCGGCAATCAGGAAATAGATACTGATATGGTCCAGTTTTTTTAAGGCGTCCTTGACCTTCTTTGTCTTGGCCAAATGATAAAACGTCGACGCTGAATAAAGGGTGATTAAAGAGACGCCATAAACAAAATAACAGCTCGCCCTCAACCAACTCCCCCGCTCGTAGGCAATCATCAACAAGTCTGTTAGGACAAAAAAACCAAAGATGATTCCCAATCCATGAGTAATGGCATTGGCAAGCTCTTCACGACGCGTGTATTGGAAAGTCTGTTGATCTAAGATAGTGGGAGATTGTTCCATTAGGCTTTTATTAGCCCTTATTCGACACCACAATCCCTGTCTTCTTTTCTTTCTTTTTGATTTTATCCAAAAAGACTTTGGCTTGATCTTTATTGGAGAAACTTCCCAATCGCACGCGGTACCAGAGGCCTTTGCCAGGGATGTCGGCTTCTTTGACGAAAGCGGAATAACCCTTTTTCTTCCAAACTTTTAATGCCGCCTGAGCTTCTTCATGGGTTGGGTATGAGCCCATTTGAATAGAAAATTTTCCTGAAGGGATGATTTGTTTTTCCACTCCGGCTGGCTTGGCTACAGCGACAGGAAGCTGAGCTTCGGTATCGGCTGTTTCTTCAGGTGCGACATTTTGAGGAATCTTTTGAGATTCTCTCTCAATTTCCTCAGCTGTCAATTGTCCCGGGGTTTTGACTGTCGTCTTAGATCCGATTTTAACTTCAGCCTTAGGTTCTGTTTTGGGAAATGTTTTTTCCGGAATTTCTTTAATCACAGGACGTGCAGGCTCTTCTTTGACAGCTTCTTCGACAGTGCCACGACTACTGGGGACTTGAATGGGTGCTTGATCAGGCTCAGGATTCTGGCCTCCTTGTCGACGGTAGGCTTGTTTTTCTAAATCAGCACTACTCACTCCTGAAGGCTTAATGCGGATCGCACGAGAATTTCCTGAAAGCACTTCAGGATAGGTATAAGATCCACCTTTGTCCCCCACAATCTCATCCACACTTTTCTTACCTTGAGGAAGCAGAGAATCTTCTACTTGGGGTTCCTTGCGAGCGACATCGGCATTTCCAACAAGATCACTGCCGTACTTGGCCCCCAAATAAAAAACAAAAAACAAAGTCACAATTTCAAAAAGGACCAGTGTGATAAACTGTCCAAAAGTAAATCGACAAAAATAATCTTCCAAATCTTTCTTATAATCACTCATAGGTTCTGCCCTACTATAAACAGGATCAATTTCATCCATAAAAAGCCCCCGCTTTTTTATTTATCTGTCTTAAATCTCTTCATGATTCTTCATGATGCATTTCTGTTGGAGCTGTAATCCCCAACAATTTTAAACCCGAGGCCAGTGTGTGCTGAATGGAGCGGCAAAAGTACAGTTTTGCTTTTACACTGTCAATAGAGCCCGACAAAACTCGGTAACGATCATCTGTTTTGGCTTTGCTATAGTACGACTGAAACATTTTTGCGACTTCCAATATATAAAAAGATATCCGATGAGGTTCGAGTTTTTTAGCCGCACGCAAAATTTCTTCGGGATATTCAAGCAAGACACGGATCATTTCGAGCTCTTCTGGAAGATTGAGAGATTTTAAATCCGGAATTTCATGATCTTTAAGTTCGATGCCTTGTTCTTTGAATTGTTGGGCGGCCTTCTTCATAATCGAACACAACCGCGCATGCGCATATTGCACATAATACACCGGATTTTCCTGAGACTGACTTTTGGCCAATTCCAAATCAAAATCCAGATGAGATTCGGGCGCACGCATCAAAAGAAAAAATCGGAAGGCATCACGACCCACTTCATCCAAAACTTCACGCGCCAAAACAAAATTGCCCCCACGCTTGGACATTTTGACGGCGTCATTACCACGTTTCACACGGACATATTGATATAAAACCGTTTCGATTTTTTCAGGATCATAACCCAAGCTTTGAACAGCCGCCTTCACACGAGGCACATGACCATGATGATTTGATCCCCACACATTGATTAATCGATCATAACCTTTTTTGTATTTCTCGACATGGTAAGCGATGTCGTTTGCAAAATACGTCGGTCTTCCATCTGATTTTTCCAAAACACATTCACGGTCATTGAGAAGTTCATTGGAAGCGTCAGCCAGCCACAAAGCCCCTTCGTGTTTTTTAGTCACATTTTTTTCAATCAAGGCCTTTAAGATCGCTTCTGTTTTTCCAGAACCCAAAATTTCTTTTTCATTCACCCAAGAATCAAACGTAATTCCCATTAGATCACAATCATCTTTGATTTGTTTCAAAAGAGTTTTGATCCCAAATTTTCCTAATACTTTAATTAAAGAGGCCGGACATCCTGAGCCTGTCGAAGGATCACTCGATGGTTCGACTTCGCTCACCATGTCCGATATTTTCTCTCCCAATTCTCTTAAAGCAATCTGAGCAAGCTCCTTCACGTACTCACCTTGATAACAATTAGAATCCTTCGCAGGCCCTGGAGCTTCGGGATTATCCTTCTCATCAATCCAATAGAGTATACTCTCTCCCAAACGATCAATCTGACCACCCACATCATTCACATAATATTCTTTGGTCACATCATAGCCGATCGTTTTTAAAAGAGACGCCAAAGCATCGCCCAAAGGCCCACCCCGTGCATTGCCAATATGAATAGGCCCTGTAGGATTGGCGCTGACGAATTCAATATTGATACTCTTCCCCTGCCCCTCATCAGACTTTCCAAAATCCTCTCCAGATTCCAAAATAGTCTTCAATTCTTCCTGCCACGCTGAGGGCTTGATGACAAAATTCAAAAAGCCACCACCCGCAACAGAAATGGATTCCATCCAGTCGAGATTTTGATCATTGAGCTTTGAAATTATATCTTGAGCAATCGTTTGAGGATTTTTCTTGTTCTCACCCACGCTCTGCTGACGCGCCAGAATCATCGCGAGATTAGTCGCCAATTCGCCATGAGCGCGGATCTTGGCGCGTTCGATTTCAAAAGATGGAAGTGGTTGATAATCTTGAGCAGCCTTTTCAAGGGCCTGACGCAGCTTTTGTTTTAGTGAAATATTCTTAAGTGACATAGGATTGGCGAGGTAATCACTGCACTCAAGTTTCGCAAGAAAATTACCCTTTAATCTTCCGATGTTTTAATCCCCATACCTTCTTGCATGTAATCAACGACAATATTGATAATCGCTTTTACCGTTTCATTGCATGATTTGAAGGCAAGCCTATCTAAAGAATCGATACCATATTTTCTCATCACATCACTTATCAAGGCATGTATGAACGACTGAGTGGCCGCATCGACACCTTCAAAATCCAAAACCACTTCCTCTTGCGATTCGAAAGCAGGAATAATTTCCTTAAGACGTATCTCTTGAGCTACATCTTTATTTTCAGAAAATACGCCCGCCCTTTCAAATATTTTTATCACTTTCATATAAACCGTGCCTTTTTATACCGTGCTTTTTGTCGCTCTCGCACGGCAGTACTGTAAGTTTTTCGAATCGCTTGTAACAAAGAGGTGAAAGCTTCTGTTTGATCCAAGGTAATATCAACACCAACAACAGTTCCCTGCCAATAAGGAAGGTTTTCACAGGATGCATGACGATCTTTAAAAGGATCGATGTTTAAATGAATACGAGAGCCTTTCTTCTTAAGAAGTTTGTAAAGACTATCACCACTATAGATGACAAAAAAATCCCTATTCACATTGGCAATGGATTTAATAAAAAAAAGGCCGGCTCCGGCATTCTGCTCCGTACCACCTTCTTTGCGTGTTGTTCCTGTAATTCCCGGCGTCAATGCTAAGCGAATCGCTTCCAAATCCGTCGGGACAGGATAAGAGTGACTGATTGTTTTTTTGATTCCTAAACCCGTGTCGGTAATCCCGATGCGGATAGAATTACTTTTCTGATAATATTGAGCACAAATGATGGCACCCTGATCAGACTCTGCATGCTCAATCACGTTTCTAACCAACTCACTGACAATATAACCAATCGTTTTTGCCTGCTCAGCTTCCAGATGAAGCAAAGGGATCATTTCTGTAATAAATATTGAAAGCTCTTGGGATGTTTTGATCGAAGTCACAGGAATAAATCTGCCAGCAGGTTCATGTTCAATGACTTGAATATCTGAAACAATATTCAAAATTTTAAACAAACCCATTCGAACGAGATAATGACGAGATCGAGCTTCAAGTTTTTGGCATCTAATATTTTCAGGAGAGAGCTTCAGCCCTAGAGCAGCAATCATCGACAGAACAACAGGATGTACAGAAATCCATTTGTTATTAGCCGTAATCTCCAAAAAATCCGGGAAAGATGGATCAAAACCCTTAATAAAAGGGTCTAAATTGCCCAAAAAAGCACTATTCGGAAGATATATCTTCATATTACTCCCGGGATTCCTGGGAGTAACTAATATACCGGGATTCCCGGTAGAAAGTCAACAATCACCTCTTATCATCAATAACAACTGGCTTGAGATTAGAATCCGTCATAATCAATGTCGAAAGCTCTTCAGGTTTGAGGTATTTTTGAGCAACTCGATTGACATCGGTGACACTCACCTCATTGATTTTTTTCTGAAAAGTCTCGATGTAGTTGTCGGGATAGCCAAGCAATGCAAACCGCGCCTGTTCTTTCACCTGAGAAAAACGAGTTTCAAAATCAAACATCAAAGAACGCAAAGGACCTTGTTTGGCTCTTTCAACTTCTTCAGAAGTCGCTAAACCAGCCTTTGTTCCTTGCGCAAAGTCTGTCACCATTTCTCGAATTTTTTGACCACCCAATCGGTATTGGCCAGTGCTGTCTGTGCAATCAGACGAAACACACCTTTATCTTTACCAAAACCAAAATCACTATAAACCACGTAAGCTTTACCCGCATTGGAACGAATCTCCTCTCCCATGCGTGAGTTGAGAGCGCCTCCACCACCCAAAAGAAAATTCATCACTTGAATGGCAAATTTATCTGGATTGTCGCGTGATGTTCCCAGATGTCCTAAAAAAATAGTCGATTGAGTCAGACCTGGGCGTGTGAGAATTTTTTCTCGAGGTTTTTGCTCTGGCTTTACCAAATCTATTGGAGGCAGAGACGTCGCACAACGAGACCAGGATTGTGTGCGAGACTCGATTTTTTGAACCAACTCGTCTTTAGAAATATCTCCAGATACTGCCAACACCAAACGATCAGGCCCCAACATTTTTCCAAAATAAGCTTTCACATCTTCCAGAGAAATGGATTGTAACGTCTCTTTGGAGGGAAAACGTCCCCACGTATTGACAGGTTGGTTAGGGTGAAGGTCATTTTGATACACCATTTTAGAAAACTCTTTATTAGTATAAGAAAATGGCTCTTCAGTCTCACGTTCAAGAGCTTCAAGAGCATGAGATTTTACCAGTTGAAAACGATCTGATTGAAAACGTGGTTTTTGTAAAAGTGAAAACAAAATATCCAAACCCAAATCACTATCTTTTTTAAGGAGAGACAAAGTACCCGAAAAATATTCAGGTTGAGCACCCATTTCTAAAGTACCCGCGACATCTTCAATTTTTTCCTCTACATCTTCAGCTTTCAGATCCTGTGTACCACCCAATCTCAAAGACTGCATCATCACCCCAGACAAACCTTCTTTACCCACAGGATCATAAACACTACCACCGCGCACATAAAACATTAGATCCAAAACTGGCAGCTCGTGATCCTCGATAAAATAAATCTCAATCCCATTTTTCAGCACAACATGTTGGGGTTTTTGAGGGACAAACAGAGTTTTGCTTTTAGCAAATCCAGTCATACTGATAAAACATACAACCAAAAAGGCTGCGAGCCTTGAGCTGCGAGCTGCGAGCTTCATTTTCATTTGATCTCCGCAATCGTTTCGTTATTTTGAATCAAATACTGAGCCGCAACTCTCTTCACATCATCAGAATTAAATTTTGAAATTTTATCCAGATAGGTAGCCAAATATTTCCAACTTCCAGCAATCACCTGAAAGTGGGACAAATCTTCCGCTAAACCTTCATTGCTTCTCAAACGATTCACAAAACCCATCGAGAGAGAATTTTTTGTTTTTTCCAACTCTTTTTCCGACACACCATCTTTGGCAAGCTTGGCAAGCTCAGCACGGATAATTTTCATCGCCTGATCCGTCGTTTTTCCATCCCGCAAATCCACATCAATGGTAAAAAGATGAGCCAAACGAGATCCTGGAGTCCCACCACCTCCATGAACACTCGATGCAATCTGTGTTTCTAGTACCAGCCACTTATAAAGGCGCGATGTACGACCATCCAAAAGAATCTGCTGTATAATATCAAAAACATAATCTTCATCGGCAGGTAGTGTGGGCTTATGATATCCCACCATAAAACGAGGCTGGGCTTTAAAAGAGATCGCGACACGACGAGGTTTTTCCTGAGGAGGCTCTTCTGCATAATGAGTTTCGGAAACAGCATTGCCCTCAATTTTTCCAAATGTTTTTTCCAAAATGGGAATCATTTTTTGTGGGTCCAACTTACCTACTAAAGCCAAAACAACATTAGAAGGTTGGTAATAAGTCTTCCAAAATTTCTCCAAATCTGTTCGGGTCAGAGACTTGATATCTTTCCAGCTTCCAATAGTGGGCCAGCGGTAAGGACTTTTTTCAAAAGCTGTTTGCAAAAAAGTCTCATAGAGCTTTCCATCAGGATCATCTTCCACACGCATGCGACGCTCTTCCATGACCACATCACGTTCTTGATAAAATTCACGAAAGACTGGCTTAAAAATTCTCGCAGATTCAAACTCAGCCCAAAAGAAAATTGATCGCTCGGCAAATTGACAAAATAGCTCGTCATGTCTTTAGAGGTGGTTGCATTATAGTCCACCCCCCATGATCCAACATGATCTTCGATACTTCTTCTTTGACAATGTATTTGGCTTCTTCTTTATGCAGTCTTTCCATTTCGGATTTGAGAAAAGAGATTTTTTTCACATCCGGCTTTTCCAACGATTCTTCGTGAGCTAATTCCAAAGCTCTTTTTTCAATTTCATCGAGCAATGGTTTTTCTTTTTTATAATCTCGTGTTCCAATCGTCATTGTTCCTTTAAAAGCCATGTGTTCTAAAAAATGTGCGAGGCCTGTTTTTCCAGTATCCTCATCCATTCCACCCGCTTTGACCCGAATGTATGCCGAAAAAATCGGAGCTTCACCACGAGGGTACATAATGACATGCATCCCATTTTTTAACGTGATTTCTTTTACATTTTCAGACCAGCGTGAAGAATCGGCGTGTAGCGTTGCAGACATCATCAAAAGACACAAAACTGTACTTAAAGATTTCAGTGACATCGTATTTTCCTTTCCCCAGCATTAGTAGATGACTTAAAAGTGGCGACACACATCATCTCTTCATTTTCTTTTACATCAATCGATGTTTTCAAATGAGAGTCATCAGGCTCATAAACCACTTCGAGAGTATGCACACCTACCGTAAGAGACTTTTTTATGACAGGAGTTTCTTGGATAGCTTGCCCATCAATTTTAACAAATCCCCATGGAAGAGCTTGCACACTGACAAAACCCACTTTCCCATTCTTTGTATTTTCTTTTTTTAGTTCTACAACTTTCTCTTTTTTTAAATTTTCTAACTTTGAAACTTCTGATTTTGAATCAGTCTTTGTAGGGCCCGCAGATGACGAGGGAGAACTTGGAGATGAAATGGGCAAGACGTTTTTTAAGCTCGCGTCACCTTGTACTTCAGGAGGCTTTAGAGTTTTTTTTGTTATCACTACAGGAGATGGTTTGGGTAAAATAACAGCTCCTTTATCAATGTCTTCTTTTAATAAAAAATACCCTAAAAGTGTCATCGATAAAATCACAACAATAAAAGCTTTAAATCGCGACTTATCTAAAGAATCATTGATTTCATGTGAAATCAAATCGGACTCTTGAGTTAAAATACGTGTAACCAAAATTTCCTGATTACCACCTATATTTTCCCGAGTGTTCTCTAAAACTTTTTCTGAAGTGACTTCCAAACCCTTAAAATCTTTTTGAGCCACACTGGCTGTCTCAGCATTCACCAAGCGTGTTTCATTCACCACATCCAGAAGCTCAGCTTGGAGCTCATCAGCAAAAGTTCACGGACAAAATCAGCCATCCGGTCACGTCGCAAATCTTTTCCAAATTTTCTCACATAACTGATCAAATCATCTCGAAACAAATGAGCGTCGAGATAACGATCTTCCATCTTAAGAGCTAAAGCTTTGAGTAAAATTTCTTTTAATTTTTCAGGAATATTTTTTTCAGCATTTTCGGAAAACGAAATCTGTCCACGACGCACACGATCGAGAGTTTCGATATCAGATCCTCTATAAAACAGACGTTCTTGAGTGAGAAGCTCATAAAGAACAATTGCCAAAGCATACAAATCACTCCGATGATCCATGGGCAACTGTCCCGCTTGCTCAGGTGACATGTAGGCAAATTTTCCTTTGAGTACACCCGTCATTGTTTCCTGATGACGAGAAGCAGCTTTGGCGATTCCAAAATCAGTGAGCTTTACCGCGCCTTCCATCGACACTAAAATATTTTGAGGAGAGATATCGCGATGGATAATTTCTAAAGGATGTCCCTGACTATCTTTTTTGACATGGGCATAACCTAGAGCTTCCAAAATCTCACAGATGATAAAGAGAGCTATTTCCTGAGGAATCTTTTTTTTAAGCGCCTGACACTTGGCCAAAAGTTTCCTCACATCCACACCCTGAACATATTCCATCACAATATAATAAGTATCTTCTTCTCGACCTAATTCATAAATTTGAACAATAGATGGATGATTGAGCTGAACCGAAATCTTCGCTTCATCAATCAACATCGAAATAAACTGAGGATCTTGAGACCACTGAGGCAAAATCTTTTTGATAATGACATACTTCTCAAACCCAGCCGCCCCTTCGAGCTTCGCCAAAAAAATTTCCGCCATGCCGCCGGTAGCAATCTTTTTGAGCAATAAATACCGACCAAGTCGGGTGGGTTGAAACATAGGGTCTGACAATTTCAGCTTTTAAGAGATGGCTGGCAAGACAAAAGAATTGAGTAATGTCTTAAACATCTTTTTACAGCTCACCTCTAACGCGCTGCACAATCTCTTGAATTTGTTCGATTTTTCAAAACTTTCTGTTGACCAAGTATTTTCTCTCTCCTAAATCTTAGAAATAAAAATGACCATATATGGTCATCAGTTGGTCAACGACAAAATCTTTTCAGGGGGAGGAAAGATGAGAAAACAAGAAAGGTTCCCGCAAGGGAAATTTGTTCAAAACAAAGCGGTACAAGAAAGAATCATGCAAGAAAAAGCACTGATCGATCTCTGTATTGCCATTGCTCAAAACGATATTTGCAGTCATCGATTCAATCATCTGCTGATCGAGTCCGGTGTCTACATCGACGACAAAGAATGGGAAGCCGCCAACAAACTTCTCAGTCTCTCCGATCGTATCGTTTCTCAAATCAGACCTGACGCGATTCCTAACTAACCATCTCGCCTTACTCTACTGGTCGACTGTTCTTTAAAAGCACTCCGTTGACAGGTACCAATACCTCAAGTACTTACGCGCCTTTATTATGTCGAAAAAACACGAGAAACATCTAACTTTGGCATCTTCTTACGAACCTTTTTCTATTGAAGAAAATACTCTTCAAAAAACTATTTCAAGATCACAAGACTATCTTCTCGATCTTCAATCCTCCGACGGTTGGTGGTGGTTTACTCTGGAGGCCAATGAAACGATTGACGCCGGATACATACAACTCATGCATTTCATGGGTGCTGTAGACAAAAACACTCAAAAAGGTTTGGCTGCACGCATTTTATCTCTGCAACAACCCGATGGTTCTTGGCCTCTTTTTTATAAAGGTGCTGGAGATCTCTCAACAACAGTAGAATGCTACCTCTCTTTGCGTTTAGCCGGTTTTGATACCAACGAGCCGGCATTAGAAAGAGCTCGCGAGTTTATTTTAATAAATGGCGGACTCACTCAAGTACGCATGTTTTCGCGCATTCATTTGGCCCTTTTAGGGTTGGTCTCGTGGGATATCTGTCCAGCAATGCCAATTTGGTTTATGCTTCTACCTGCCAAAAGTGGTGTTTCCATTTATGAATTTTCTAGCTGGGCACGGGCGTCGATTGTTCCCCTTCTTATTTTAGGAGATCTCAAAGCCACTCAAAAAGTTTCTTTTAATCTTGATGAACTCTATGTTGAACCCCCTACAAAAAGAAAATTTGATTTTGTTAAATCCAACGGATTTTTTAATCGCACAAATCTCTTGGTCGAAGTCAATCGAGCTCTCAAGCTTTTAGGAAAACTTCCTTGGCATCCTGGAAAAAAGATTGCTCATCGTGTGGCTGAAGAGTGGATTCGCGAACATATTGAGCACACGGAAGATATCTATCCAGCCATGGCTTATTCTGTAATGGCTCTCCATGCGATGGGTTATCCCAATTCTGATCCAACGATTTCTAAGGCCTTATCAGGATTAAAAAGATTTCAACAACGCTATCCGAATGATCTCCCACCGTCTTTAATTAAAAAAGGCAAATTGACTGTAGATACCAAGTCTGAGTTTGTGCATCAGCAATGTTGTATTTCTCCTCACTGGGATACACCATGGACCACATGCGCACTTGTAGAATCAGGTCTCCCAACCTCTCATCCTGCATTACTTAAATCAGCCCGCTATCTAATGGAACAAGAAGTCACAGAGTATCGCGGAGATTGGCGTTTTAAAAATCCTAAGGGTGTCGCCAGTGGCTGGGGATTCGAATTTCAAAACGATTCATTTCCTGATATCGACGATACCATTCAAGCTCTTCAATTTCTTATTCAGGTCGATCTTCCCACCAAAGAAAAACAAGGTACTCTTTTGCGTGCCGTCTCGTGGGTTTTGAGCATGCAGTCTCAAAACGGTGGGTGGGCGGCTTTTGACAAAGACAATTTATCTGAATGGGTTAATGACATTCCATTTTCAGATCATGGAGCCTGCTTGGACCCTCCTACTGCTGATATTACAGGTCGTGTCATTGAAACACTTTCTTTGTTTGGTTACCGCAAAGACAATCCTATTGTACGCAGCGCACTCGCTTTCATTTATGAAAATCAGGAAAGATTTGGAGCATGGCGAGGACGTTGGGGAGTTAATTTTATTTATGGCACGTGGTGTGTTTTGCAAGGACTGGCGGCTGTCGGTGAAAATATGAAAGCGCTTCCAGCGCAACGCGCACTTGCATGGCTTAAGTCCGTTCAAAACGAAGATGGAGGTTGGGGAGAATCTTGCCAATCAGATCTGGATCATCGTTACACACCTCTTGCTGAATCAACAGCCTCACAAACAGCTTGGGCCATTATGGGCTTGATTGCAGCTGGAGAAGCTCATTCCACACACGTCTCTCGCGGAGTGCAATGGTTAATCGATCATCAAAATGCCGAAGGTGGTTGGGATGAAAATTATTTTACGGGCACTGGATTTCCAGGTCATTTTTACATCCGTTATCACGGCTATGCTCAATACTTTCCGCTCTTAGCTTTAGCTAAATATCAAAAAGCTTGTGAACGTTAAAATCTCAGATCATTTTAACGGGAAAACTTTTTTCAATCCTTCAGGACGTGGGCGCAAAAAATTGAAAGAAGTCATTCATTGGTCACGGACACGACAACCCATGCCTTGGCCGAAGTGGATTAAACAAGATTTTGAACACCAGATTCCTTCAAAACTTAAATCTCATGAAGCTGCCCTCACCTACATCAACCACGATACGTTCCTCATTCAAACACATACGACTCACCTCATCACGGATCCTATTTTTTCAAACCGGGCAAGCCCGTTTGCTTTTGCCGGACCTCACCGTGTGCGACCTCCTGCAGTCTCGATCGCCGACTTGCCCAAGATCGATATCGTTCTGGTGACACACAATCATTACGATCATATGGACATCCCTTCGCTTAAAGCTCTCTATAAAAGATCCAAGCCTCTCTTTGTTGTCCCTCTTCGAAATGCCATTTATCTTCACAAAGCTGGGATTAAAAATATTCATGAGCTCGATTGGTGGGAGAGTCTCGATCATGAGGTACGCATCACACTCACACCTGCCGAACATTGGTCAGCACGTGGTTTTTGGGATCGCAACAAAGCTTTATGGGGAAGTTTTTTAATCGAACAAAACGGACACAAAATTTATCACGCTGGTGACACAGGGTATGGGTCTCATTTTTCCGAAATTTATAAACGACTTGGAAGTCCTACAGTATCACTGTTGCCAATTGGGGCTTATGAGCCACGTTGGTTCATGAAAGAACAACACATGAATCCTGCTGAAGCCGTGCAAGCTCATCTGGATCTAAAAAGTGAGCTCAGTATCGCCATGCATTTTGGGACATTTCACTTAACCGATGAAGCCATCGATGAACCCATCACTCATCTCAAACAAGCCATGATTTCTCATAAAATTTCTCAAAATCATTTCAAAGTTTTAAACTTTGGTGAAACGTGGGTTGATTCAAGAAAATACTGACACATGAAAAAACTTATCACAGCTATTCTTATTGTTGTTATCAGTTTTATTTTTTTCGTTCCGTTAATTAGCCGACTTTTTATTTCTCAATTTGCCCAATCCAAAGCTCAGGAGCTTCTTAAAACAAAAGTGACACTCTCAAGTGCTGAGATTCATTTTTTGACTTCTACAATCGTCTTGAATGATTTTAAAATTTTTCATCCAGACCGCCCCGACGCTGCAGATGGAGAAATCGCTTCGATCCAATACCTCAAACTGACAGCCAACCCTCTCCTTCTGGTTTTTAAAAAAGAAATTTCTATTAATCTTAAAATCATCTCTCCAAAATTTCACTATACCTTAACGCCTAATGGAATATGGGAATTATCAGGTCGTTTTCCTCTTCTTAATCGTGGAAAAAATGAAAAACGGATGACGCCATTCAATGTCGAAAAAATCGACATCTCCGATGGAGACATCATTTATGAAGATCAATTCGTTTCAAACCCTGCGACCAGCACACATTTAAGTGACATTGATGTTTTGATAAAAAATCTCCAACTCCCCACACAAGACAATCCTCTTCCTACCCAATTTGAAGCGAGCATGGATATTGAAGAAGATGGTCAATTTCACATGGAAGGAACGGGAGATTTTTTATCACCCAAAATAAATTTCACTTCTGAGGTCACGTTAAAAAACATCTCCCTCCAAAAATTTTCTCCTTATTACCAATCCGACTTGCCTGTCATTTTGCAAAAGGTTTTTACAACTCACATCTCAAGCCATCTGTAAAAATGATTTTCTCAAAGCTCCAGCACATGTTTCCATTCATGATTTAGTTGTGACTAAAAAGCAGACCGGATTTCAGGATTTGCCGCGGATACGGTGTTAGACACTCTCAAAAATAAAAGTGGATCACTTGAGCTCGACATCCTCATCTCAGGCCCGATTCGCAACCCTCAATTTCATATCACCACAAGCTTAAGCCAAGCCTGCGCCAAAGGCCTCACCTCAGGCCTCATTCAAGGAATCTGACGCCCTTCAAGACATCGGCCGAGGAGTTGGCGATACGATCCATTCAGGATTTGGAAAATTGAAAGGATTGTTTCATTAGAAACAAAAACTTCTATGATGACTCAATTTAAAAAATCTCTTCGCGTCGTTTTGTTTGGTGCTACGGGATTAGTCGGTCGTGAAGTTTTGACACAATTAGAAAACAATCCTCAGATTTTTAAAATAGATGTTATCGGACGACGCTCGGTAGAAACATCTTCTCCAAAAACAAAATTTCATTTTTCTGATTTGGAATCTGTCAAAAATATTCTAAATTTTCCCGCTGATATTGCCTTATGTTGCCTCGGCACGACTATGGCTAAAGCCAAATCTAAAGAAGCCTTTCGTCATGTGGATCACGACTTAGTCCTCAATGTCGCTCGCGCCTGCAGCTCTGTCGGTATCACCACTTTTGGCGTCATTTCATCCATAGGCGCCAGTATCAACGCGCTGAGTTTTTACTTAAAGATCAAAGCTGAGATGGAAGAAAGCCTTCAAAAACTTTCTTTTGATCATCTTGTAATTTTGCGCCCAAGTCTTCTCTTGGGTGAACGTATCGAAATTCGACATTTAGAAAAGTTTTCACAAAAATTTTCTACCTTCATCTCCCCTCTTTGTGGGGCCTCTAAAACGATACCGTTTTGTCAAAGCCTCATCTGTAGCGCGTTGTTTAATTGAAACAAGTCAGAAACCCATACGAGGTATCAGTTTTATAGAAAATTCAGAAATCATAAAAAGCGACCTATCACTATCAATTTAAAATCATCTTATTGAGGCTCTTGAAACGTATCAATATTCTGACTATAATCTGATTTTTTCGACTTGATGGAGGCGATTTATGATTAAACACCCTAAAAAAGCTGTACGTATCACCTCAAAACCGATTCCTATAACAGCCACACTCGATCCTAAATTGATGAGCCGCGTCACTATCCAAGAAGCTATTGAATCATCTTTAGGAGAGGAATCTTTATTTTTACAAAACTATTTAAAAAAGTATTCTATCCCGGAAATAAAAAAACTCTTCAAAAGTATACTCAAATACAAAGAAGAGGAAATACCTTATGATGCCAAAAATGATCCAGATGAAGAATTAGCTGAAAACTGGCGACGAGGCGGTTATCCTTATAAAAACAGGCTTTCACGCAAAAATTATGAAAAACAAAAATATCAGCTTCAAGTAGAACTGCTAAAACTTCAAGCCTGGGTCAAAGAAACCAAACAGAGAATTGTTATCATTTTTGAGGGGAGAGATGCTGCTGGAAAAGGAGGTACCATCAAACGCTTCATGGAACACCTCAACCCTCGTGGCGCGCGCGTTGTCGCTTTGGATAAGCCTAGCGAAAAAGAAAAAGGTGAATGGTACTTTCAAAGATATACAGAACACCTTCCCACAGCAGGTGAAATCGTTTTATTTGACCGTTCTTGGACAACCGTTCGGGAGTTGAGCGTGTCATGGGATTTTGTACTCAAGATGAGTATCTGGAATTTATGAGACAAACACCCGAATTTGAACGCATGCTTGTCAAAAGCGGTGTCCATTTAATCAAGTTTTGGTTTTCTGTCAGCCGTGAGGAACAAAGACGAAGATTTAAAGAAAGAGAAAAACACCCTCTCAAACAATGGAAATTAAGCCCTGTAGATATGGCCTCTTTAGATAAGTGGGAGGAGTATACTAAGGCAAAGGAAGCCATGTTTTTTCATACGGATACAGCAGATGCTCCTTGGGTAGTCATAAAATCAGATTGCAAAAAGCGAGCACGACTCAATGCCATGAGATATATTCTGCATAAGATGGACTATAAAGGTAAAAAACTGGAGAATATCTCAACCATAGACCCTTTAATTGCTGGACGGGCCAATTCAGTTTACGAAAAAGGTGAGAATCCAAATTAAAAAGATTCGGCTTGAATTATACAGGTAAAACTTGAGCAAAGAGATCGTATTCAGTTCCACGTAAAATTTTAACATCAACAAACTCACCTATTTTTGGCTCAGTACCAGACAAGTAAGTCACACCATCAATATCCGGAGATTGGGAATAAATGCGGCCTTGATAAAAGCGAGGACGTTCTTTGGAAGGACCTTCGCAAATAGCTCTAAAAATTTTTCCTTCGAGAGCACGGTTTTTGTTTAAAGAAATTTCCTGCTGTAGAAGCATCAATCGATGATAGCGATCTTCTTTAACCTCATCTTCAACCTGTTCCTCTAAAAGAGCAGCGGAAGTACCATCTTCAGGTGAATATTTAAAAACCCCTACACGATCAAACTGGTACTCTTGAATAAAATTACACAGTTCTTGAAACTCTTCTTCAGTCTCGCCAGGATAGCCGACAATAAAAGTTGTTCGGATCGCCAAATCAGGCATCGCATTTTTTAATTTGGTTAATACTTGTCTAACATAACGTGAAGGTGACCCACGCTTCATTGATCTTAACACCCTTTCGCTGATGTGCTGAAGAGGCATGTCGACGTACTTTAAAATATGTTCGCTATCACGCATGACATTAATCAAACGATCATTAAACTCCAAAGGATACATGTAATGTGGGCGAATCCAAAAATCTCCAGGTATCTTGTTAAGTTTTTGCAAAAGAATCGAAAGGCTACTTCCATTTTTTAAATCACGACCATATTCATTCAAATCTTGGGCAATGAGATTAAACTCTTTCACACCTTCAGCGACATAATGCTCCACTTCAGAAACAATCGATTCCATTGGTCGACTGATCAACTTTCCTCGAATATCAGGAATAATACAAAAACTACAAATATGAGAACAGCCTTCTGAAATCTTAACATAAGAATAGTGCTTGGGTGTCGCTAAAACACGCGGAAGATCTGGATCTGGCAAAATCTGATCACGACTAATTAAAGCTTTTGGGAAAATATTATTTTTTGTTTTCTTGGAAGTTTTGGTATTTTTTGATTGTTTAATATCAAATCTTTTTTTGAGTAATCCCGAAATCTTATCAAACTCTCCTGTTCCAACAAACATATCAACTTCAGGGAGTTCATGAGCGAGCTCTTCACTATAACGTTGTGGCAAACAACCTGAAGCCACCAAAACCTGACAATTGCCATCTTCTTTATAGCGACATTTCCAAAAGATGTTCGATAGATTCTGTCTTGGAGTCTTCAACAAAACCACAGGTATTGACAACTATCACATCACTCTCTTCAGGACGTGTGGTAAATTCAAAACCATCTTTTTGCAGAAAACCCAACATCATCTCGGCATCCACAAGATTTTTAGGACAACCCAGAGAGACGAGACAGATTTTTTGGCTTGTGCCGCTTGAGTCACGAGATCAAGTGGATCACTACTTTCCCAATTTTGGGGAGCAGCAGAATCATTCTTCATACGAAACCTCGTTAATTATTATTCGTATGAAGGGTCATTATCAGAGCGTCCTCCCGGTTGTCCTGATAATAACCCTTCCTAACCCCCGTCTGCTGAAAAACCATACTTGTTATAAAGATGCAAGGCTGGAGTGTTAGAAACTCTCACATCGAGTGAAATAAATGAAACTTTGCGATGCCGCGCGTCATGAATCATGTGTTCGAGGAGTTTTGACGCGATATTTTTTCTCTTAAACTCCTGATGGACGGCAATTGTAATCACATGCATCTCATCGGCGACTTTCCAATAATCTAAATACCCAGCGACACGTTCTTCAATCTTCACTACCCACAACGAAGCCACGTCGAGCAAGAGCTCTGTGCGAAACATATTTTCGGAAAAAGGCATCGGAAACGAAGCCTGTTCAATCGCCAACACTTCCGGCAAATCTTTTTCCGTCATTTTGACGACTGTGAGGGGTTCTGACATTGTTAGCTTCTAAAAATATTATTTACTGAACAATGAACGACCTAAAAACTTGGCTCGTGAACCTAAAGATTCTTCGATGCGTAAAAGTTGGTTATATTTTGCCAAGCGTTCCGAACGTGACAGACTACCTGTTTTGATTTGCCCAGAACACGTACCGACGGCAATATCAGCGATTGTCACATCTTCAGTTTCACCTGAGCGGTGTGAGATGACATTGCGGTAACCGGCTTTTTTAGCCATCTGGATAGCTTTGAAGGTTTCTGTGAGTGATCCAATTTGATTTACTTTGATCAATATCGCATTGGCTGTCTTGGTTTCGATGCCACGTTGAAGACGTTGAGGATTGGTCACGAAAAGATCATCACCCACTAACTGCACGCGATTGCCAATAGCATCGGTCAATTTTTTCCAACCATCCCAATCTTCTTCCGACAAACCATCTTCAATCGACACAATCGGATAATCCGTCGATAACTTACTGTAGTATGTAATCAACTCATCGGAGGATTTTTTAATCCCCTCTTCTGTATTGAATGTATAACTACCTTGATCAAAAAGCTCAGTGGCCGCTACGTCTAAAGCGATGAAAAGATCGCGACCAGGTTCATACCCTGATTTTTTCGACGCTTCACAGAGAAGGTCCAAGACTTCGCGATTGGAGCCTATTTCGGGAGCGAAACCACCTTCATCGCCCAAAGCCGTTGATAGTTTTTTTGAATGAAGAATTTTCTTCAGATTTTGAAACACTTCCGTTCCCATGCGTAAAGAGTCTTTAAAAGTCTCCGCACACGGCACGATCATAAATTCCTGAATATCGATTTCATTATCGGCATGCTGTCCACCATTGATGACATTCATGAGGGGCACGGGAAGGACATTACCCTCTTCCCCATTCAATTTCGCAAAATACTGAAAGAGCTCCAAGCTTTCCGCTCCAGCAGAAGCTTTCGCATAGGCCATCGAAACCGCTAAAATCGCATTCGCACCAAGTTTGGCTTTATTGGGAGTACCATCAAGCTCAAGTAACAGAGAATCAAGTTCTCCTGCTCCCCGGTTCCAAATCCCTTTAATTTTTCCTGGATAATACCCGACACATGAGAAACAGCTTTCGTCACCCCTTTACCCAAAATCTTTACCATCCCCATCTCGAAGCTCCACAGCTTCAAAAGTCCCCGTAGACGCTCCAGAAGGCACGGCTGCTCGGTAGAGCTGACCATTGTCCAACACAATATCCGCTTCCACAGTAGGCCAACCACGTGAATCGATGATTTCACGTCCTTGAATTGATTTAATTTTAGCCACAAGAGCTCCTTTCAAATGCTAGTCAAATACTAGAAATGCGGCGCTTGTTACTCTGAAGAGAAAAGGGAAATCAACCTGGAGTTTTATTTTTGGATTTATCAGTCCGTTTTTGAGACTCTTTTACAGATGATTTTTCAAACTCCCTTCAAAATCATCCATTTTTCTAACAAAAAAATCCTGGCACCCACTTTGGATTAAGTCCCTTCAGAAAAGGAGACTTTATGTCATTACTCAGTATTATCAAAACATCTGTTACCGCATTCATCCACCCACTCTTGCCCGTGATTAGCCCTCTTTTAAAAGAGTCGGCTTCTCCAGAAACACCACCATCCCCTCTTCCCAACTTAGTGGCTCAAAACCCAACACTCTCACAATCCTTAGGCTGGGATTCTTTAATCAGAAATCTGACAACACCTTCTCAACGCATTCTCGATGCCGCACATCAAGCCGCAGGGACTCGTTATCAATGGGGTGGAGAATCCAACAAGGGAATGGATTGTTCTCATTTTGTTCATCATGTTTATAAGCAGGCGGGAATTTCTTATCCTTACACAACGACTCATGGAGATTGGCAAAAAGCAGGTTTTGAAAAACAGATCATCCTCAAAAAGGAGACGTTATTCTGTGGGATGGACACATGGGCATTGTTGTAGATCCTGAAAAGAAAATATTTATTGGAGCTCAAAAATCTACCGGCGTGGCTGAAGCAAGTTATGCTCCTGGAAAATACTGGGGTAATAGATCTCATGAATTTTTAAGGTTTAGAAATAATATTCATTAAAAAAGAGGAACGATATGAAACTCAAAATACTCAGCCTATTTTTTACAATGATCTTTTCAATAAGTGCTCAGGCATACTCAGAAGGCATCAAACTTGGAAAGGCCGGAAAAGTTGTCGAAAAGTTTTGTCGCCAGGATTCCCAGGGAGTTCGCCTTTCAAGTGGGGAAAACGCTTCTTTATACAGGCTGACTACCTGGGAAGAAGAGCCTGGCTGGGATACGATTAAAGTCATTAAGGATTTTCATATTACCCAAGAAACCTATTTAAATCATTCAGCCCAAGTGAGTGTGATTTACACAGTCACCGCTAAGCAGAATGATGAAGGCGCGTTTGTAAATACTCATGAAGAAGAAAAAGTGCTCTACAAACTGGTGAAGGTTAAAGATCAATGGAAGATAGAGGGGCCTCAACTCATGCCACACGTCCTCAAAATACCCAAATAGACAGCTTCTTTTAACTCTGATAGTCTCTTTCCCCTATGACATCACTACCCAAAACACTTTCAGATCGCGAAGCCATCATCTTCAAACATGCTTTTCTCGGAGACTCCGTCATCGACTGGTCACGACTCTTTTTTACCGATGAAGAAAGCGTCCTAAAGTTTTTAAGACTCAATGAATTTGATCCTTCGAAGACTAAAGATTTAGATCGATTGGGCCTCATCCATCAGGAAGCTGTCGACTATCTTCAAAACCATCTTCATTTTGATATTTCGGCAGAACTTAAAGACTCTACAAAGGTGATTCCCATTTTTCTCAAAGCTTCTCAAGGATCCGATAAGCAACTCATCCGGCAAAGCTGTGCCATTCTCAAAACAATGAACATTATTCATCATATTGATGGACGTGAACTTTTGTATAATTGTTCCATTAGCCTCAGAGATCTTTTTAGCTTGGTTGAAGATAAAATTGTTCGTTCACTTTCGTATCTTTCAAGAACGACGTCTCAAATGGTTCATTACGAAGGTGGCAGAAAATCAAAAGACAGTCTCGTCACCAAGCTTCTTTCAAAACGTGAATCAATAGCGGCTCAAATCAATGATCGTGTACGTTATCGCATTACCGCAAAAACAAAAGACGATATTGTCAAAATCACCACGTATCTTTTTGATACATTGATTCCTTTTAATTATGTTATTCCCAATGCTTCCACCAATCAGCTCTTTACTCTCGACATGAAAAAAAAGGATGCCATCAACAAACTCCTCCACATCAACCCCTTATACGCACAAAAAAGATCTCAGGACTTTACAGCCAAGACTTATAAGGTTTGTAAATTTGTCGCGGACATTCCCATTCGCATGGACAACTTTTTAGCTCAATCCGGAGGACCTGCCTTTAGAGAAAGTTTAGGGAATATTGCGTTTGTGTTGGTAGAATTTCAAATTGTCGATGAAGAAACTTCTCTTAAAAACAACGCCGGTGATGCCAGCCATGAAAGATATAAAATTCGTCAAAAAACAGGTGTTGTCAAAAGACTCATTGGAAGTAAGTAGTTCTTATGGAAATTATTTTACTGATAGTACTTGGAGCCATCACTGTTGGCTTTCTACTTATCTTCTTATTAGCTCTCGCTGAAAAAAAACAAAAAAAGAGATTATCGAATCCTCAGGAATCAAAACTCTCGATCAAAATCAGTTTGAAAAAGCTGCTATGCAGATTCTCGAAACGATGAAGCTTGACCTGGAAGAGTTTCATCGTACAGCCGACAATCAACTCGACATCATGGCAAAAAATCCTGCCCCGTTTACTGGAGGAGAATATCTTATACAGTGTCTTTATGTTCCATCGGATTATGTTGTAGATGCGGCAAAAATTTTGGAACTTTCAAATTCGATTATTCAAGATAGACTTTCAAAAGGAATTTTTATCACGACAGGAAAGTTTACACCGGATCTTAGCACGATCAGTGAATTGGCTCCGATTGAATTTATTGATGGTGAACAGTTTAGAAACTTAGTGAAAGAACACGCACCTGATTACTGGGTCATTCTTTCGTAAATCTTTTCTTTCTTACCTTCTTTGATCAACTTATCGTTGATGATAGCTTCACGAAAAGCCACCCATGTACAGGTAATCGTACTCACCAACATAATAAGAATGGCAATATTATCGGGCTCAGTTAAAATTTCGATTAGATTGTGCATAGTGTGTGCGCTGGTAACAGAGTGAAAAAATCATGTCAAACAGATTGACTTAAAGCACCAGATATCCTTTTTAAAACCATGACTGAACCTATCTGGATACTTTTTTGGCCGTTGATTGCTTTTAATTCATTCTTACTCATGACCGTTATTTTTTTTCGACTGACTTACAAAGTTCAGCCTAAAAATTCTGATGTTGATCTCAAAGAGCATTCTCGTTTTTTGAATCGATTCTTTAAAGAATATTGGTATTGGCTCACCTCACCTTTTATAAAACTCATGATCCGTATAAAAATTTCTCCGAATGCACTGACTGTTTGGGGTTTTGTTATTTCTTGTTTAGCCGCCTATTTTTTCTATCAAGGTCATATCGCTGCCGGTGGTTGGACGATGATTTTTGGAGCCACCTTTGACATGTTTGATGGACACATCGCCCGATTAACAGGACGCGAAACTCGCTCTGGAGCTTTTTTTGATTCCGTTATGGATCGTTTTTGCGAAGGAGTTATTCTTTTAGGACTTGCTGCTTACTATCGAGACTCCTGGCTTCTTTATATGGTTGTTCTAGCTCTTATTGGCTCCATGATGGTTTCTTATACTCGAGCTAGAGGTGAAGGCGTTGGCGTTGATGTCAAAGAAGGATTTATGCAAAGGCCAGAACGTATTGTTTACTTAGGAGTGGGTTCTGTTTTTAGCCCTGTTTTTTCTTTTCTTTTATCCTCTTTTGTCATTCTCCCCCCTCACTTTCTTAATTCTGGAGCCATTATTTTGATAGCCATCATGACCAATATTACGGCTCTTCAACGTATGTTTTTGGTTATGAAACGCTTAGAAGCTTAAGCCTATACCCTTCTCTGGGGTGCACAACCCTCTGCCCGAAATGGAATTCTTTTTAAGAAATCATCATATCTACATGTAATTACTTATTATTTTATAAAGAACCTATTTGGCAAACAACTTGCTCTTATAGAGCTTTATGAATTTGACGAATACAAAAAAAATCATGATGGGATTGGTTGTAGGAATCACTTTCTTAACCTCTCTAAATGCTTTTTGTAACGAATCAAAAGAAGGTTTCATTCCTCAAATGATGGAACAAGTAAAAGGTAATGGTTTTTCCCTGACAGACACTCGATCCAATGTCGGACTGGAAATTGGTGGTTCGAAACTGAGCTCAGGCCCCAAGGTCTTAGTGACCTTCCGATTCGGCGCTTAACTCCCTCCCTTTATGTTTTGAAGTAAAAAACCCGGTGGTTGCTGCCACCGGGTTTTTGTTTTTTTATTCTATGAGAAATTATTAATGACAACCACAGCCTGTGCCACAGCTTTCTTCTGAAGTAGGCCTCATAACAGCTTTCTTAGCTTCTTCTTCAGGCAAACGCACGGCATGTGACCATTCGGGTAAAGGCATTGGTCGATTACCAGCAAAAACTCCATGGCGACCATATTTTCGATACCAGTCAGCAACGGAAGCATTCTTAAACATATTCTCAATGATCTGCCTCCAGCCAATTCCAGTATTATAAGCGCAGAATGAAATTTCACCTAGCTGTGTACCATAAGGAATGATGCACATTTCTGTTCGGCGGAAATCATAATTAAAAAGATCCTGAAACCACATGCCCGCAACAAACATGAAGTGCCATCGATCTTTTTTACGCTCATGCCCTTGACCATAATCAATCTTACGATCCAAACCACCACCACTTTGCTTGTCAAATTTTTGCAATAAATCACTCAGCTTCATTTCTTTGGGAGCTTTGCTTGGATTAAAATTTCGCAAGAGTGATGTAGCAACTTCAATTTTGGTCAACCAATTGGGCTGAAAAGCATCTGTAATTTCTTGAACATCTTCCAAAAACTGTTCCAAGTTAACAAATTCTGTGAGTGGTAACCACTCACGATGCCATTTATCCACCATCAAAGCCATCCCTGTACCGCAGTTTGGATGACAACCACATTTCAAGTTTCCGAAATCTTGATCAGGACCTTGAAGCATATCAGACAAGTCAGAAATAGGTCCAATCGCTGAAAGAGGAAACCAATCGCGCAAAGGTTCTGAAATACCTGTTTGCTTCTTCACATCATGAGCCAAATGAGAGAGGGTATAACGCTGTCTTTTACGAGTCTCGTCATCCACATCTTCATCACGCCCTGTAAATGATACAGGTTGAAATGACACAAATGTAATCTTGTCTGAATTCTGAATAGCAAAATCAACAATGGGACCCACTTGATGATCGTTGATACTGTTGACAATCGTCACAACCAAAACAACATCGATACCAGCATTATAAAGATTTGTAATAGCCCGAAGTTTCACATCAAAAAGATTGGAGATTTTTCGATGTTCATTATTTTCATTTCCCACACCATCAAATTGTAAATAGGCAATACGCATTCCCGCATCATAAGCTTCCTGAGCAAAAGCAGGGTCTTCAGCAAAACGAATCCCATTGGTAGCTGCTTGCACACTAAAATAGCCCACTTGCTTACAATATTTAATAGCATCGATAAAGTATGGGGACAGTGTAGGTTCACCACCAGAAAACTGAACAGACATTTGTCGACGAGGTTCAATCTTAAGAGAATTATCCAAAATCTCTTTTACTTCATCCCATGAAAGCTCATGAACATAACCCACCTGATTAGCATCCATAAAACAAGGATCACACATCATGTTACAACGATTTGTTAAATCCACGGTCAAAACAGAACCACGTCCGTATTGAATAGATGAAGTTCCGTGATTACGCAGATTAGTTAGAGGTGCTTTAAAATCTCTCCCTGGATAGAGCTTTTCAATTCTTTTCAAAAACTCAGGATCAATAGCCATCACATCTTCAAATTTTCCATGTTTGGGACAATCTTTGATCATCATGATTTTCCCATCAACTTCAGCAATAGTCGCTTTGATCTCACCAGGATTTTCATTAATTAAATGTGTATAGTCTTTGACCCCAGAAACAATTTCTTCACGAGCTTCTTTAACACATTTAGGGCACAAAGAATCCGTCTGACGTGGCCACCCTAATTGTGGGAATGTTTTTTCCTTTTTCTTAAGTAAAGGTGCTGGTGCCCACTTGGGTTTGAAAGGCTCTCCTTGATGGATCTTATTTACTAATTGAAAAACAGGCCACAGAGCCTTGGCTCCACCGACCAGAAGACGCTCTCCCAATTTCAAACCACCCTGCTCCAGTTTTTTTGAAGCTAATTGGCCAGGCTCAGATTTATAGAATAGATCAAAGTTGGATTGTTGTTTTTCTTCCTGCATTTTCTCTAATTCTTTATATGCGACTGCAGCCATTTCTTTTCTCCTTATATTAATTCATGAACGTTTACTTTTTTCTAAACGTTCCAAACATATGATTTTAAACAACTTTTTAAGTGGTAGCCCTATGTGAAAAACTGAGACTGAGGTCAATAAAAAATCTGACTAACATCTTGATTTATAGCAAATGAGTTCTTAAGTTAAAAATTCACAAAACTAAAAAGGAGAATGCAAATGGCTTCCGAGAATGTGTTCCACACAACAGATCAAAATTTTGAACGCGACATTTTAAAGAGTACCAAACCTATCCTCGTTGATTTCTGGGCCACGTGGTGCGCCCCATGTAGGGCTCTGGCTCCTGTTGTTGATGAAGTAGCTAATCAATTTAAAGACACTATTGGTGTTTACAAAGTAGATATCGATAGCAATCCAGAAAGCCCCGCCAAGTTTGGAGTTCGTGGAATTCCAACAGTTATCTTGTTTAAAGATGGCAAGGTAGTTGATCAAGTCGTTGGAGCCGTTCCCAAATCAACACTGGAAGGATTAATTAAAAAAGCGCTATAATTCCGCTCATGCGGAAAATACCAGCAACAATAGCTACACAACATCCAGATAATTCAAGCGCTCCTCCGTGGCAAACATCGGGGAGCGCTTCTGCTTTTATTTCCACTCATGATGAAATTGAAGAATGCTATCGGGTATTTTCAGAACTTGGCTGCTCTGAATACATGTGGGATTGGGAGGGAAAGTTTGTTGATGAAGCTGTCATAGAAAGATTATTCAATCTTTACCCCAATTATTTTTCAAAACATCAAATAGGGAAAGATAAGCTCCTCACTTTTAGAATTCCTAATATTTCTCAAGAGTCAGGGTTTCGTCTGGCCCGATCTTTCATGACACTCATTACAGCAGCTCATACAGCTCAAGAACATAAAGTTCATTCCCCCCTATTTTTGAAGCGATTCTCCCCATGACAAGTTCAGCCACACAACTCATCATGGTTCATAAAAAATCCCTAAAAGCTCTACCGTTTGAAAAATCAATTTTTGACAAAGCTTTAATGAAGCCAACTGATCTTGAAGTAATTCCCTTAATCGAAGGAACGGCATCACTCATTCAATCAAGACAAATTTTAAAAGAATACATTCGATCCTATGAGGATATTTTTGGAGTTAAACCAAAGTATTTAAGACCTTTTATTGCCCGCTCTGATCCCGCCCTTGATGCGGGATATCTTGCAGCTATTTTATCTGCACGCGGTGCTATTTCTGAGTACTATCTTTTCAAAGAAGAAACTCATGTGCCTGTTTTTCCAATGATCGGTGTCGGCTCATTGGCTTTTCGTGGCGGCCTTTCTCCACTTTCACTAGAACGTTTCTTTAAAAATTATGCTGGTATTAGAACAGTTACTATTCAATCGGCATTTCGTTATGATTATCCTATCGAAATAGTAAAAAAAGCTATCCAGACTCTAGAATCAAAACTTCCAAAGCTGAAGCCAAAAATATTTGATAAAAATGAATTAGAAGAAATTAGTTTTTTAGACCATTTTTTTGCTTCGTATTATCGTCCTGTTATTTTAAGTTTAGCAGAAACAATAAAACAATTTGCGCCTTTCATCCCATCTCATCGGGAAAGAATTCAACATACAGGACACTTTGGATATTCACGAAAAATGGGAAATACAACAGCACTTCCGAGAGCAATCACATTCTCAGGAGTCTTTTATTCATTAGGTATTCCACCTGGCTTAATTGGATCTGGTCGAGCCTTAAAAGCTTTGCAAAAGAAGCAAAAAGGAAACTTTGATAAAACTATAAGAAAATATTTTCCAACACTTGAAGAAGATTTAGTAGAAATGGGCGCCTATATGAATTGGGAAAATATAAAACTCCTAGCTAAGAAAAATTCAGCATGGAGCCTCATTCAAGAAGATATATTGGCTATTGAAGATTTACTGGGAAAAGACTCATTCCAACAAATTCAGATGAATATATTCATCGAAATTTAACTTCGAACATCTTTCATTATTGGGAAAAACATCAAAAGAACTTTAATGAAATTACAAAACAAGAAGTACGCTCTGAAGTACTCAGAGCAGCAAAAGTTCGAAAAAGTATTGGTTAAAACATAAATCGACGCATCGAAATATTTAGCAAAAAACTTGTCCCAACCATCATCATTACTAAGGAAGAACCCCCATAGGACAAAAATGGAAGCGTAACCCCAGTTAAAGGAAGCAAACCCAAAACACCTCCTAAATTAATAACAATTTGCCAGAAAAATAACGACGTCACTCCAAGTGCTAAAAACAACCCAAAACTCTCCTTTGCTTGAGCGGCTTGAAGAAGACCAATGATGAGAAGTGCCATATAAAATCCTAATATAACCAAAGACCCTAGAAACCCCCACTCTTCAGCCCAAACTGGAAAAATGAAATCTGTATGCTTTTCTGGAAGATAAAGTAATTTATTATGCATTCCTTTCAAGTATCCTTTTCCTACAAGTTGCCCTGACCCTACTGCAATTTTAGATTGTAATAAATGATACCCTCTACCCTTTGGATCTTCATCAGGATGCAAGAAGGCCAAAATACGAGCCTTCTGATGGCCTGACATCATTTTTTGATAAGCACCTACTGAGCCAATAATACCAATCACTAAACAGACCAAAACAATTTGCTTTTTGACTCCAGCAAACATGATCAAAGAAGCAAAAGTAGCAATTAGAAACAAACTCGAACCTATATCTTTTCCAATCAAAATAAGACCTAAAGGAATGACAAACAAAATAAGAGGCACAATCAACTCTAACCAACCATAACTGCGAAATGAAGGGGGATGTTCTGAAAGATATTTTGCCATCGTCAGAATAAAAGCCATTTTGGCAAATTCTGAAGGTTGAAAACTTACAGGACCAACGACAAGCCAATTTTTATTTCCAGCAACTTCTTTCCCAAAAAGAGCCACCAACACAAGAAGTACAATCGAAAGAAAGTAGGTTGGATAAGCCAACGTTAAAAAAACACGATAATCAATAAAAAGAATAATAAATGAAACGACAAAGCCAATCCCAAACCACATCAATTGAGAAATAAGCATTCCTGAAACACCACCTGTAGATATATTGTAAGTAGCACTATGAAGATTCAAGAGACCAATACCACACAAAGCTAATGCCACCCAAAAAAGCGGCCAATGAAAATGCATTTTAAGGCGCTGGTTAAACATTATTCACCACCCTTCATAACAACTTTCTCAGGAAGTAATTTATGAATCTTAATATACTCGTCCAAAACAGCTCGAGCAATAGGTGCCGCTGCAGAGGCACCAAATCCTCCATGTTCCACAATAACACCTATAGCTATTTGAGGATCTTTATAGGGTGCATAAACGACAAACCAAGCATGATCTCCAGTATTTATTCCTCGAGCTCTTGATTTTCCCTCTTCACTGATCACTTGTGCAGTCCCTGTTTTTCCAGCCATTTCGTAGTCAGGAGTTCTAATACCATGAGCAGTTCCGCCATCACTTTGAATGGCATCACGCATACCTGCATGAACAATATCTAGTGTATGCTGGGAGATCGGTAGAGGTTCTGATTCTTTGTTTGGATGAGTAAAAACAACATCCCCTTCGTCATTTTCAATTTCTTTAAGAAGATGGGGTGTAATTTTTTTCCCCATAGCAACTTGCGCAACCATTAAAGCATTCTGAAGAGGTGTTGCGGTATCATAACCTTGACCAACAGAAATTGAGAGATTTTCTCCAGGTTGCCACTCTTCTTTAAAGACCCGTTTTTTCCATTCACTCGTTGGGACAAGACCTGATTTTTCACCTTCCAAATCTAGTCCCGTCAACTTTCCCATACCAAACATTTTTGCATACTTAGCAATCTTATCAACACCCAGCTTCAAACTCAGCTGATAATAAAAAGTATCACAAGACTCAGCAATAGCTCTGTGAATTGAAGTGCTTCCATGACCACCTTTTCTCCAACATTTAAAAAATCTACCTCCGTACTGCATACCACCTGGACAAAAAATAGATTCATCTTCCTTCACCACGCCCTCTTCCAAAGCTGCAATAGAAGTAATTATTTTAAAGGTTGACCCTGGAGGATATGTACCTTGAATGGCACGATTAAGAAGTAGATTACGAGTATCAGAAACAATTTCAGCCCATATACTATGAGAAACATTTGAAGCCAGATGATCTGGATTGTAGGATGGCAAACTTACAATCGCCAGGACTTCACCCGTTCGAGGATCGAGTGCCACCAAGCCTCCTGAGCGGCCGGCATATTTTTCTTCAGCTACTTTTTGAAGACGACTATCAATGGTCAAAACAACATTTTTCCCATGTTCTGAATCTCGATGTTCTCGAAAAATAGCAACATCATCATTGTCAATTTCTCGACCTGCGGCATCGACAATTTTCAAATCATATCCATCAGTCCCTTTTAAATAAGGTTCCCAATATTTTTCAATACCTGCAGCGCCAACGAGATCTCCCAAACTATAACGACCAGGATCAGTTTTTTGTCTTTTAAGAAGTTCCTTTTCAGATATTTCGGCAATATAACCCAAAGTATTTGTTGCAATAGGGCCTTGAGGGTAACTTCTCAAAGGTCGCACAACAACCTCGACACCTCTTAAATCAAGATTTTCATTTTCATCATCAGCTTGAGAAACCTTTAATCCTCTTATTTTTACAGCAGTGTCATAAGAAATATCCGAAACAAGTGTGATGGGGTAAAACTTAGGTTGTCGCATCCCCTCTTTCCATTTTGAATCAATCGTTTCAGAGGAAATATTTACAATTTTGCCTAAAGCATTTTTAATAGCTTCCAGATTCTTCACATGTTGAGGAATAATCACTAAATCAAAAGAAGGTCTATTTTCAGCAATAGCTACATGATTACGATCAAAAATAATTCCACGACCGGCAGGAATTTTAATTTCTTTCATCGTATGTATAGATGAAAAATTTCGATAAAAATTACCCTTGATGATTTGAAGATAAAAAAGACGACAGATAACCGTTAAAAAAAAGAAAAAGACAAGCGCAAAGGCAAAAGAAATTCTTTTAGATCGTTCTCCTGATTTTGAGTCTGAAAAATCAATAGGCATAGGGATCGTCAGACTCCTTTATTAACCAGTTCAACAGTGGGAAAAATGCTATCGAAGCAACCCCTTGAAAAACACTGAACAAAATTGTCTGCAAAAAATTTACCTGACCTGAATAATCGAAGACAAGCAAGATACCCTGAATCATCCAGCGTGAAACAAAAGATAAAACAAATACCCACAAAACTTGTGAAGCATCTTCCTGAAAAAATAAATTTTTATGAAATGACCTGAGAAAAAAGAAAAAAATCAAATACGTAAATAAAAGTGGTCCATGAAAAGGAACACTCCAAGCTTCTTGAATAAGCGCCATTACTATAATCCAAAATATCCCTGAGAAGAATGGAACAAAAAAACCAAGATAGAAAACTGTCAACAAGAGCAAATCAATTCGTAAAAAAGGAGTTGGTAAATATTTTAAGTTTCCTTGGATAACCAAAGAAAAAATTGAAATCAAAAGGAGACCAATAAATCGTTTCATTTTTTTTGAATTAAAACTTCTCTTACTTTAAAGAAGTCAACTGATGGCAAGACTTCTGCTTCTTGAAAAATTTCGAACTTTTTCTTCTTATTACCATGAACATAGCCTACCAAAAGACCTTCAGGATAAATCCCATCAAGACCAGATGTTGTTACGGCCACACCATCATCAATCTGAGCAGTTTGATTAAGGTACTCAAAGACTCCTATAAAAAAATCCCGATTTAACTCTAACTTTTTACTTCTTCCCACCACCAACCCTCGAGCATCTGTACCATCAATTCGCACATCTACAGCACTTGTGGGATCAATAATAAGAAGTACTTGGCTTGAATGAGGCATAACCTTATTGACCTGCCCCAATAATCCTTGGCTAGAAATAACAGCAGCTCTTTTTTGTACACCATCTTCAGAACCTTGATCAATGGTGAGCTGACGAAAAGGACCTGTTGGCGAAAAGGAAATAACGCGACCACCAATCCAGCTCGAATTATCCTCTTTTTTCATCGACAAAAGAGCTAATAAACGATCCCTCTCTTTTTCAACCTCTCGATGTTGAATAATATCCACTTCATAGGACTGTATTTCTTGTTTTAAACGGGTATTCTCTTTAGCTAAAGAAACAAGCCAAAAATAATGCTGAAATGTTGCATGAAATTTATCTTCAACCCAGACAATGGCTCTGGAAATTGGATTAATAACAAAGTTAATAGGTCGGTCAATCCATCGAAAAGATTGTTTATCTTCGATATCTTTATGAAAATACAGAACGGGAAGCACAACCCCTAAAAGGATTACAGCAAAAATAATCCTTCTAAAAGTTCGGCCAAAAGAATCCATGCTTATGTAATTGTAATACCTTTGAGTGTATCTAGTTGATCAAGAGCCATCCCCGTACCCAGGACGACACACGTTTGAGGATCTTCAGCAACCATCACAGGCAGTGAAGTTTCTTCACGAAGCAAGATATCAATATTTCGGATACAAGCGCCACCACCAGCCAAGACTATACCACGATCCACAATATCAGATGCCAGCTCTGGCGGAGTACGTTCAAGGGCTGTTTTAACAGTCTCAACGATAACATTCATAGGTTCTTGTATAGCTTCTCTAACTTCTTCAGAATTAATTTCAAAAGTCTTTGGCACACCTGCGACTAAATCACGCCCCTTCACTTCCATTGTCCGCACTTCCTTTTCAGGATAAGCTGTTCCAATATTAATTTTTATCTGTTCTGCAGTTCTTTCACCAATGAGCAAATTATATTTACGCTTCAAATAATTCACGATGGATTCATCTAGCTTATCACCAGCCGTGCGCACTGATTTACTGTAAACAATACCAGCTAAGGAGATAACAGCTACTTGAGTTGTACCACCACCAATATCAACAATCATATTCCCGGAAGGCTCTGTGATAGGCAACCCTGCGCCGATAGCTGCGGCCATAGGCTGTTCAATCAAAAATACCTCTCTAGCTCCAGCCGAAGCAGCTGATTCACGAACAGCCCTTTTTTCAACTTCTGTAATTCCAAAAGGCACACAGATAATGATACGAGGGCGAATGAGAGTTTTACGATTATGCGCTTTGCGAATAAAGTAGCGCAACATAGCTTCTGTAACTTCAAAATCTGCGATAACGCCTTCTCGCATGGGGCGAATAGCTTCAATAGTGCCAGGAGTTCGGCCCAACATCTCTTTGGCTTCTTTACCCACAGCTAAAACCTTTCGAACCCCTCGAGCATCACGCTGAACAGCCACAACTGATGGCTCAAAAGCGATGATGCCCTTTCCTTTTACAAACACAAGTGTATTGGCAGTTCCAAGATCAATAGCAAGATCATTGGAAAATAAACCGAGAACGCGATCTAGTATCATAGAATCTTGCTAATTATCATTTTGAAGAAAGTAGAGCAAGAAATATAACAACAAACTAGTTGATTTCAGACAGGATTCGCCAGTATCACCTTTTTTCTATGTTAACCTTCATGAGAAAACACGCCAACTCTTGGCTCGTCAAAACAGTATTAGGCCTTATTATTCTGACCTTTATCCTTTTTTTTGGGTATTCAAGATTGGCCAATCGCTACCAAGATAGTCACCAATTTATTGCCAAAGTTGGAGACTCTCATATCACGAGAAAAAAATACGAAATTAATTTGGAAGCTACCATGAATCGGTTTCGGGAAAATATGAAAGAAGGTGGCTTCCCAGAAGGCTTACGAGGATTTGTTGAACAAAATGTTATCCAACAACTCATACAAAGGGAGCTCATGTCTCAGTATGCCCTGACATTACCTCTTGATGTAAGTGATGAAGAATTAGCTAACGCTATTAGAGATGATAAAAACATATTTCCTGATGGCAAATTTGATCTGATTAATTATCGGGAAAAGTTTTTACCTTTTTATCGTGCAAATTATGGAGAAAATTTTGAAGATGTCATCCGTCGACAAATTCTCATAGAAAAAATGGGAGTTGTTGTCGAAGAACTCTACAATCCATGGCATGATGAGCTAGAAAAATCTCTTTCAACAATCAATTCTCAGAAAAAACAGATTCAAGAACAATCTCAAAAAGCAGAAAATAAAAAAGTTAAAAAAGCTCCTGAGACTGAAAAAGAAACTTTCACAAATACCGCATCTATAGATTCAAATCAACTTTTCACACTTTGGCTCAATCAATATCGAGAAAAATTAAAAGTTGAAAACTATCTCAAGCCCTAAGATGTCCACACTACCCTTGCCCTATTATTTGGAGGAAATTTATTATCTTGGTGGAAAAGCTTACGCTGTTGGAGGTACTGTTCGAGATGATTTCTTGGGATTATCTAATAAAGACAGTGATATTCTTGTTACTCATCTTCCTATCGAAACCCTGATAAAAACTCTTAAAAAGTTTGGTGATACTCAAGTTGTCGGAAAAGTTTTGGAGTGATTAAGTTTCAACCAAAATCAGAAACAGCATTATGCATCGATATTGCACTACCCAGAAAAGAAAAATCAACAGGTGTGGGACATCGTGATTTCGAGGTCGACTTCGACCCTATGATCCCTGTGGAAGTTGATCTTTCGAGACGTGATTTCACGATCAATGCCATGGCTCGTGAAATGAAGTCTTTTGCATTGATAGATCCCTTTAATGGACATCAGGATCTCAAAAATAAAATATTAAAAACTGTTTCTCCAAAATCTTTTGAGGAAGATCCTCTTCGCCTGATGAGGGCAGTTCAATTTGCTGCACGCTTTGATCTTAGAATTGATACTGATACGTTTGAATCTATGAAAAATAATTCGCCTCTCATTAAAACTGTTTCGCCGGAGCGCATTAGTGAAGAAATAAAAAAACTTCTTTTTGCTGAAAAGCCCTCATTAGGATTTATTCTAATGGACAAGGTTGGCCTCTTAAAAGAAGTTTTTCCAGAGCTTGCTGAAAATGTCGGTGTTGAACAAGGAAACAAATTTCAAAATGATGATGTGTTCATGCATACAATGAAAGTCCTCGATGCTTCTCGAAAGGATTCAGCTATTCCTCAAGCAGGTGATTTGGAGTTGATGCTCTCTGCACTTTTCCATGATGTCGGCAAAGCTCGCACCAAACGTTTTGATAAGAAAAAAAACAGACTCACTTTTTATAACCATCAATTTCTCTCTCGAAAAATGGCTAAGGCTCGCATGCAAGCTTTAAAAATGAGTGTTTTGGGAATTGATATTGATCGAGTTTCTCGATTGGTTGAAGAGCACATGTTTCAAACCAAATCTTTTTTTTTAAAACTTGTAGATCTGCGTATTGCAGATAATCGTGGTGGAAAATATCCAGAAGGCATTAAAGGTGTTTTACGTCTTCGAAATAAAATTCAGGAAGAAATTGAGAAAAAAACACCTTTAAATGTTCGTGACTTGGCAATTGGCGGAAAAGAAGTAATGGCTTTAGGAGTTCCAGAAGGTCCGCAAATAGGAAATGTGCTGAAGCAACTTTTAGAATTTGTTTTAGATGATCCTGACCTTAACTCTCAGGAAAAACTGACTGAAATTTTGACCCATCAAATTTTACAGAAGGCCACTCATTCATGACTCAAAAAAAGACTAAACGTTCAGACTATTCTGAAAAAAAATTTGTCGATGATTTATGGCAAACTATGAAATCTCAAGAGAAAAAGAATCCAGCTTTAGGTATTCTTCATGAAATGGTCGATGGATCAATTCAGTTAGTTGGACTGACAGGCGGAATCGCCTGCGGCAAAAGCCTGATAAGCCAACTTTTCCTAAATAAGCAGATTCCTGTTATTGATGCGGATCAGATTGCTCGCGATATTGTTGAACCCAAAAAGAAAGCTTACATTTCAATTCTAAAAAATTTTGGTCCAATTATTATTAAAACCGGAAAAGAAAAAGGACATATTGACCGTATCGCACTTGGAAAAATAGTATTTGAAAATTTTGAAAAAAGAAAAGTGTTGGAGTCGATTACTCACCCGGAAATTCGAAAAGAAATTTCAAAACTTATTCGTCGCTATAAAAAAGAAGGACACAAGATTATTGTACTTGATGCGGCTCTTCTTTTTGAATCCGGATTAGATCATCTTATGTCTCAAGTGGTCGTGGTTTCTATAGATCCTGATACTCAGATTAAAAGGCTCATGGCTCGAGACAAAATTTCAGAAAATGATGCTCTAAAGAAAATTCAATCGCAGATGAGTACAAGAGAAAAAGCTCAAAAAGCCACATTTGTGATCGACAATTCAGGAACTCGCCAAAATACACAGCACCAATTCGAAGAAATCTTCTTACAACTCGCAGGCTCACTTCATACCCGTTTAAAATAAAAAAGCCCTGAAACATTTAAGTTTCAGGGCTTTTTAGATCACTCACTAATAACTAACGATGACGATCATTACCACGTCGATTATCACGACCGCCACGATCACCTTTATCAAAAGGTTTACGAGGGCGATCTTCACGTGGAGGTGGCGGCACATAACCTTCTGGAGGTGGCATTGTTTCTTTTCGAGAAAGAGCGATTTTTCCATCATTTTCAATACGAATAACTTTCACATCCACTTCATCGCCTTCATTCAAAATATCTCTGACTTGATTGACACGTTGGTAATCAATTTCTGAAATATGAAGAAGTCCATCGGTATTAGGCATAATCTGAACAAATGCACCAAACTCAGCGACTTTTACTACTTTACCTTTATAGATTTTTCCCAACTGAGGCACAGCTGTAAACCCTTCTACTTTTTCAATAGCTTGTTTTAAAGCTTCACCATCATTTGAATAAATATTAACAACACCATTATCATCCACTTCAATCTTAACGCCTGTTTCATCAATAATGCCTCGGATATTTTTTCCACCAGGACCAATCAAGGCACCAATTTTTTCCTTATCAATCGACATACTATGAATACGTGGGGCGTAAGGAGAAATATCAGAACGAGGAGTTTGAAGCGCTTCATTCATTTTACTTAAAATATGAAGACGGCCTACGCGAGCTTGTTCAAGAGCTGTGGTCAAGATAGCTTCTGTAACACCGCCAATCTTGATATCCATCTGAAGCGCCGTAACGCCTTGAGACGTTCCTGTTACTTTAAAATCCATATCTCCTAAGTGATCTTCATCACCTAAAATGTCAGAAAGAATAGCTACTTTATCATCTTCCTTAACTAAACCCATGGCAATACCTGCTACAGGTGCTTTAATCGGCACACCAGCATCCATTAAAGATAGCGTTCCGCCGCAAACACTAGCCATAGAAGAAGATCCATTGGACTCTAAAATTTCAGAGACAACACGTATAGCATAAGGAAACTTATCAGTATCAGGAACCATACGTGACAAAGCTCTTTCAGCTAAAGCTCCATGTCCAACTTCACGACGTCCTGGAGATCTCAAAAATTTAATTTCACCTGTTGAAAATGGCGGAAAGTTGTAATGGAGCATAAAGTGGCGCTTCCATTCACCTTGCAGATCATCAATAATTTGAACATCATCGCCTGACCCTAAAGTTGTAGCCACTACCGCTTGGGTTTCACCTCGAGTAAACAAGGCTGATCCATGAGCTCGTGGAAGAATTCCAACTTCACAAGAAATCGGTCGAATCTCATCAAACTTACGACCATCAATACGTCTCTTCTCTTCCAAAACCATCTTTCTCATCTGAACATAAGAAATTTCTTCTAAAATAGCGGAAACTTTTTTTGCGATATTATTCTCATCTTTTTCAGGAACTTTGGCGGCTTTAACTTCTTGCTTGATGGCACTTAAAGCATCACCTCGCTTCGCTTTTTCTGGTATGCGAAGAGCTTGAGCAATTTTATCGGTTGCCATTTTTTCAACATCAGATTTCAAAGTTTGATCTGTTTGAGGTCGAATGACTTCCAATTTTGCAACACCTACTTTTTTCTGAAGATCCTCTTGCATATCCAATAATGGTTGAATGGATTTATGAGCATATAAAATAGCTTCAATAATTTCCTTCTCAGAAACCTGATCAGCTCCGCCTTCAACCATGACAATAGCAGTACGACTACCAGCCACGATTAAATCAATATCACATTTTTCAGATTCTTCAGGGGTTGGGTTACATTTAAATTTTCCATCAATACGACCTACACGAACACCTGCAATTGGGCCTAAAAATGGAGCCTTTGAGATCATAAGAGCGGCTGAAGCTCCCAACATAGCTAACATGTCTGTATCGTTTTCAGTGTCAGCAGAAAGAACTGTTGCGATGATCTGAACTTCATTTGAAAATCCCTCGGGAAAAAGAGGACGAATGGGTCGGTCAATAAAACGGCTGGTTAATGTCGCCAATTCCGTTGGACGACCTTCCCTTTTAAAAAATCCACCTGGGATACGACCCGCAGCAAACATTTTTTCAACATAATCAACAGTCAGAGGGAAAAATCGATTCCTTCTTTAGGTTCATTGGCAACGCATGCTGTGACTAATACAATGCTGTCTCCACAACGGACAGTAACGGAACCATCAGCTTGTTTGGCTAACTTTCCTGTTTCGACGATGATCGTTCGGCCATCAATTTCTGTTTTGACGATCGTATGCATATTTCTCCTTTTGGGCAGGCATAGAGCTCGGCCCTTTGTTTTTATTAAATTTTGATTTGTTTTTTGGAGAGATTTGAGAACTCGGCGACTTAAGAAGTCCGGGCCTGATAACTTATAAATCAAACATTAATATTAATGTTCTTTTATAAATTATCAGTGCTTTCAAAAAACCCAAAAAACAACTGGGCTTACTTTCGTAAGCCCAGGTCTTTAGTTACCTTCTGGTATCTATCAGTATTTTTTACTTTTAAATAAGCCAACAAACGGCGTCTCTGACCAACCATTTTAAGCAATCCACGTCGAGACTGATGATCTTTAACGTGTGCTTTAAAATGATCAGAAAGTTGATTGATACGGTCCGTCAAAAGAGCAATTTGCACTTCTGGGGATCCTGTATCCGTCTGATGAACTCTGAATTTTTCAATCACTTGTGTCTTTTCCATCTCAAAACTCCTATTAGGGTTCGGCAAAATACCGTTATCTTTATAAGTTAATCAATCATTTTTTACTTAATTCTCACTCATTTACAGATTTATGGTTAAAAAGATTTTCAACTCTTTGAATCTCATCGCTGGTTTCATCATAGAAAAATTGTACCTGAGGAACCTGACGAAGGCGTAATTTTGAAGCCAATTGCTTCCTGAAAAAAACCAGAAGCTTTATTTAAACTCTCTTGAATTTCTTTCTTCTCAACTTCTGAAGCATTGGTTTCATAATAAACACGTGCCAGCCCAACATCTTTTGTTACCAAGACATGGGTCACAGCAATTTTTTGAATCAAAGGATCTGTAATCTCAAATAAAATCAAAGAGCTAACGCTGTAACGAATTTCTTCCTGCAGTTTTTCAATTCGATGATCCGACATAGTACCTTCTAAAGCTGACCAGCAATCTCTTCGACCTGGAAGCATTCAATCTGATCGCCTGCTTTCAGATCGTTATAATTTTCAATGCCGATACCACATTCCATACCCATGGTAGCTTCACGGACATCATCTTTAAATCGTTTCAAGGAACCTAACTTGCCCGTAAAAATCACAGCATTATCACGCAAGAGACGAACTGAGGCTGAGCGCTGAATTTTGCCATCTATAACACCACACCCAGCAATTGTCCCAACCTTTGACACTGTAAAGACCTGACGGACTTCTGCACGACCCAAATATTTTTCCTGATACGTTGGTTTCAAGAGTCCAGCCATAGCCTTCTTCACTTCATCAACAACCTCATAAATAATATTATAACTTCGAATCTGAATTTTTTCTCGTTCAGCCAATTCACGAGCTTTGGCGTCAGGACGCACATGGAATCCAAAAATGATAGCTTTAGAAGCCACAGCTAACATGACGTCCGACTCAGTCACGGCACCAACACCACTATGCAGAACTGAGACTCTTGCCTTATCTTCAGGAATTTTATTTAAAATTTCTTTTAAAGCCTCAACCGAACCTTGAACATCAGACTTCACAATCACTCTTAACTCAGGCAATATCCCTTCGGCAGCTTTAGCATAAAGATCTTCCAAACGTGTTGGTTGAGCCGCTTGTAATTGCTTCTGTTCTCTAATCTTCTTATTGCGATGTTCTGCTAATGCACGAGCTTCATCTTCAGAATTAGTTACGTGAAATTTATCACCTGCCAAAGGCACTTCCGAAAGACCCAAAATTTCAACAGGCTTTGAAGGACCGGCTTCTTTGACTTGATTACCTAAGGAATCAATCAGAGCTCTCACCTTACCCATTCCTGTCCCTGCCACAACAATATCACCCACACGAAGAGTACCTTCCTGAACAATTACAGTTGATACAGGCCCACGACCTTTATCTAAGCGAGCTTCTATCACAGTACCAATTGCTTTTTTATCAGGATTGGCTTTAAGCGAAAGGACTTCGGCTTGAAGAGAAATCATTTCTAATAATTCATCAATACCCTGCTTGGTCTTGGCAGAAACTTTGACAAAAATCGTATCACCACCAAGCTGCTCAGAGACAAGTCCCTGCTCCATCAAACCACGTTCTACGCGAGCAGGATCTGCAGAAGGCTTATCAATTTTATTAACAGCTACAATCAAAGGAACATTCGCTGCTTTTGCATGGTGAACAGCTTCAATTGTTTGAGGCATCACACCATCATCAGCAGCAACCACTAAAATAACAATATCTGTCACCTGAGCTCCACGTGCACGCATAGCTGTGAAAGCTTCATGACCTGGAGTATCTACAAAAGTAATCTGTCCTTTTGAGGATTTCACTTCATAAGCACCAATATGTTGTGTGATTCCTCCGGCCTCTCCTTCGGCAACCTGAGCACTACGGATGGCATCCAAAAGTGATGTTTTCCCATGATCGACATGACCCATAACAGTTACTATTGGAGGACGTGAGACTAAGGTTGAATCCTTATCATCCGCCTTTTGATGTAAGTTTTCTAAAAATTCTGTCTCTTTAAACTCAACGTTCTCAACCTCATATCCAAACTCCTGAGCTACAAGCAAAGCTGTATCTGAATCTACCACCTGGTTAATAGTGGCCATCACACCCAAACTCATCAACTTCTTCAACACATCTGAAGCTTTAACACTCATGTTGTGAGCCAAATCAGAAACTCGGATCGCACCTTCAATACGAATGACACGCTTAATAGCTTTGGGGGTCGTGATCTCAGTTTTCTTAAACTCTTTAACAATAACTTTCTTCTTCTTCTTTGCATTTCGATCTGGCTTAAAAACTCTTTCTAAACGTTCCGGAGCAAATTCCATCAGCTCAGCAGCTTTTCTTAAGCCACCAGCTCGATCAATCATTTCCATTTCCAGTTCATCTTTACTCTTACGTTTAGCGGGTTTGCGCAGCTTGTCTTTTGCTGCTGCCGCTGCGGCGGCTGCTTCATCCTCAGGAACATTGGGCACCGCTTTGGGTGCAACACCTGGCGTCGCTGGCTTTGAAGCCGAAGAGGGCGTAGGTGCTGGACGTGGCTTATCCAATCCCGTCCTTAAAACAGGTCCAGAAATATGGTTACCTGTTCGCGGAGGAGTAATCGTTCTAGCCGGTGGTATAAATGTCTTTTGTGGAGGAACTACTTTTTCAGGAACCACAGGAGGTGGAGTTTCAACCACAACCTCTTTGACCTCAATAGGAACTACAGGCTCGACCACTTCCTCCTGAACCTCAACAGCAACTTCAGGCTCAGCGGTAGGAGTTTCCACTTTCGCACGACGGCGAATAATGGTCGACTTCACTCGTTTTTCTTCTACTCCTGCTTTTGATTCCATCGGAAATATCCTTTTTTAACCAACGACTTCTTTACAACTATCAATAATTTGTTGGGCCTTAGCTTCTGGAATACCTGTTTTTTGAGACAATTCATCAGCACTAAACTGAGCCACTTGAGACGGGAGCGTGATACCAGCAGAGGCTAACAACTCCAAAGTTTGTGGTCCAATACCACGAACAATCGACAACGACTTTTCTGTTGTACCATCTTCAATGATAGCCTCTTTAAATCCTTCCAAACGTTTCTTTTCAACATAAGCTTTGGCCGCTTCTTGAATTTCCTGCAATCGAACCTCGCCCAACCCTGGCAATTGACTCAACTGATCCGCTGAGGCGGTGGCGATTTCCTCAGGACTGCGGAAAGCATGACTGTACAGAATCGTTGCTGTTCCTTCATCCACGCCCAAACCATCCACCAAGGTCTTCTTGGCTTTTTTGGACATTTCATCAAGCTTGGATTCGCTGTAAATATCAATATTCCAACCCGTCAGCTCTGCAGCCAAACGGACGTTTTGTCCACGTTTACCAATAGCCAAAGACAACTGATCATCGGGCACAACAATTTCCATACTCTTATCTTTATCATTGATGATCACGCGAGCCACTTCAGCTGGGGCAATGGCATTGCAAACAAACTTTGCCGTATCCATATCCCAATTGACGATATCAATTTTTTCCCCGCGCAATTCTTGCACCACACTTTGAACACGCGACCCCTTCATTCCTACACAGGCACCAACGGGATCCACATCATGGTCACGAGAATAAACAGCAATCTTCGATCGAAAGCCTGGCTCACGAGCAGCACTCTTGATCTCCACAATACCTTCACCAATTTCTGGCACTTCCATTTCAAAAAGCTTCGTCATGAAATTTTTATCTTTTCGGGAAAGCACCAACGAAGGACCGCGAGTATTTTTCTGAATCGCTAAAAAATAAGCCTGAATACGATCGCCAGGACGATATTCTTCTGTTCTTACCTGTTCTTTAGGAGGCATGATTGCTTCGGTACGACCCAAATCAATAATCACATTTCCCTTTTCTACACGACGGATAATGCCGGTAATCAACTCACCGACGCGATCTTTATACTCTCCGTAAATCACATCTCGCTCACCATCGCGCACTTTTTGAATGATTACCTGCTTAGCTGTTTGGGCAGCAATACGACCCAAAAACTTATTATCCAGCTTTTCACCGATACTATCACCTACCGTTGCATCCGGATCGAGCTCATGAGCTTCATTGACTGTGACTTCAGTGAAAGGATTAGCGACTTCATCCACGACAGTTCTAAATTGAAACAGCTCCACTTCGCCTAATTCTTCATTATAGCGAGCTTCGATTTCTCTTTCATGACCATACTTTTTACGAGCCGCTGTCAGCATTGCTGCTTCGATGGCTTCAATAAGCATTTCTTTAGGCAGCGATTTTTCTTTACTTACTTGCTGAATGATTTGTGTCAGATTTTGTAACATAGTTTCCTAAACTCCCTCAGGCCTCAACCAACTTCGCTTTCTCAACCAAAGCCAGCGGCACCCGATATATTTTTCCATCTATGAGGATTTCGACCTCACTATTTTCTAATTTTTGTAAAACTCCCTTATAATTTCGTCTTCCATCAATGGGTTCGCGAGTTTTGATCGAAGCCATTTTCCCCAAAAATTTTTGATAATCAGCTTCTTTGACGAGGGGTCGATTAATCCCGGGACTTGAAACTTCCAACACATACCGATCATCGACAGCCCCTTCCACATCCAACAAAACACCCACTTCTCGCGACACCTTTTCACAATCCCCAACAGTGACGCCACCTTCTTTATCTACCAATAAGCGAAGAATGCGACGACCATGCTCAAACACGATCTTGCCTTCCACCCACTCACACCCGATTTCTTTCAAAACCGGCTCTACCAATGTTTGAATCTTATTTAGGTCCATAAAAAACAAATGGGCCCTACAGGCCCATAACGTACATCTCCGCAAAAAAGTTATTGCTTGGTATAGGAAAAGATTTGCGATGTCTAATGAAAAGTTGAGGGCTGAATCAGAGTTTGAAAGTTAGACTATGAGTTTCAATTTTGGACTCACCCAAGAATAATCTTCAATAAAATCAACACCATCATATTAGGCACGCCTCTTGCTCAACGGAAACAACTCATTTGAAGATATGAGGAAACAATCATTATCAATTTAAGTATGGCAATTAGCCATACAGATATGGCAATCTACTTATGTTAGAATTTGAATGGGATGCTTCGAAGGAATTAGTGAACTTTAAGAAGCATAAAACAACCTTCATAGAAGCTATCAGTTGCTTTTCAGATTCTCACGGAGTGCAGCTTTTTGATAGTAAGCATTCTGGAAAAGAGAATCGTTATTATTGGATAGGAAAATCGGATCAAGGTCGCATACTAACGACATGGTTTACACGCAGAGGGTCTAAGATCAGAATTATTGGCTGTGCTGAATGGCGTAAAATGAGGAAATATTATGAAACAACCAAAAACAAGTAATCTCAAAATAGATTCGCTCGGCACACAACGGATAAGAGCTTCTTTCAAAAAACATCCAAAAATCAAAATCACTATAAATATTGATGCAGATTTACTGACAAATATAAAGGATCTTTCCTCAAAGATTCACACCCCTTACCAGACTTATTTGAATCATCTCCTAAGAGAAACAGTTCTTAAGAAACATAATGAAGAATCACGCTTGGACAAAATCGAGCGTGAACTAGCTTTTTTGAAAAAAAGTTTGGCAGCTTAATAAGACCTTTTAGCGATGCGGATGAGCTTTTCGAAACTGGCATGGAAGTAGTATTGGTTTTACTGACCACACCACAAGTCCTGCAGCACGCGCTTGAGATTCTGCTTCTACATAAGGTCGAGGATCATAATCATAGAGTTTTTTGTCTTCCGGATAATCCTGACACCGAGGCCTGTAATAATATCCTAGCCCCTGCCGAATCATCCGAGCGGCTATATCATCCCCTTCTAACAAAACTAACCCCAACACCCGATTATACTTATCCAAGCCTCTCCCCACGGGTCGAATCACGACGTCTTTCCCTTCAATCAGCTTTTTAAGCTCAACCGTCGCCCACTTCCCGAAGGCTTGCTTAGACTCTGGCGCATCCATCCCCACCATCCGCACACGAAACTTAATCTGCCCATCACTGGCATCAAAAGTATCACCATCAACGACATGGGTAACGTGGTAGGATTTTTCAGCAGCAATCAAATTTGTAATAAAAAGATTTTGTGTGATGAGGACTAAAGATAAGAGTAATAATTTTTTCATTTGAATCACTAAAACCGCCGCCCTCTTCCAAACGGTCGTACGTTTTTAAGCTCTATGTATGGTGGGACTCCAGGCAATGTGCATCGGGGGACTTCTTGGTTGATTGTTTTTTCTATATCTCGAAGCATCGGCTTGTCTTGCCATGTGGCGATTGTGGAGACCAAACCAATGGCATTGCCGCGGGCTGTGCGGCCTGCACGATGGATGTATTCTTCTACTGAATCTGGCATGTCGAAATTGACGACGTGTTGGATGCCGGGGACATCAATGCCTCGCGACGCAATTCCTGTGGCTACCATGATGCGGTACTTACCTTCTCGAAAACCCAGCAAGCTATCTTCGCGATCACGTTGAGTACAATCGGAATGCATGCGCGTCACTTGCAAGCCAGCTTTTTCCAAAGTGCGAAAAACCCAATTAGCATCTACTTTGGTTTGTGTAAAAACCAACGTACTTCCAGACTCCTGTGTCAACAGAGCCAAGAGACACGCTTGCTTATTGGTGGCATCCACCATGTACACACGATGCGAAATACCCACAGCCGCCCTTCCTTCAGGCAACACATCAATGCGTGTGGGGTTGTTTAAAAATCGTTGAGCCAAGCGCTCAATCGACGGCGACATAGTGGCTGAAAACATCAACGTCTGTCGCTCGCGCGGTAGTGCATAAAGAATGTTTTCAATCTGTGGGAGAAAACCCAAATCCAACATATGATCCGCTTCATCCAATACCAGCTCTTTCACCTTATCCAATCGCACATTCCCCTTCTCCATATGATCCATCAACCGCCCCGGAGTGGCGACAACGATGTCGGGATGTTTTTTAAGTGCTGTAATTTGAGGAGCTATCTTAACCCCACCAATAATACACGCTGTCGTGAGATGATGATGTTTGCCAAACAAATCCAAAAAAGTTTTTGTCTGAAGAGCAATCTCACGCGTGGGACACAAAATCAGACCCGTAGGCGGTGATATGGATTTAGGAGAATGCAAAAGTCGTTCAGCAATAGGAATGCAAAAAGCTGCCGTCTTGCCCGAACCTGTCTGAGCGAGTCCAATCACATCCTTTCCTTGCAACGAATGTGGAATCACCACACTTTGAATCGGTGTGGGGTGTTCGAAACCAATACTGTGAATGGCTCGCAAAATAGCTTCTGAGAGACCAAGACTTGAAAAAGAAGTAGGTGTATTTTGTAACATGCGCTGGCGCTAGCGAATCTTTCTATAAAACTCAAAGGTTCTTACTGACGAGGCGCTAATTTGTATGACATATGCGCCTCTTTAGTACAGTCGTCCGTAGGGAAAGCGCTCTCGCGCTGTCAGTTACACCACGGACTTGGTAGTACACTATTGACAAACCTTCTTCCGGATCATACCGCACTCACCCATGTCACAAGCACAAATCATTGATGGAAAACTTCTGGCTCTTGAAATTGAAGGGCATATTGCCAAGGAAGTTGAAGAATTTAAAACAAAGATTGGATTTGCTCCAGGCCTGGCTGTGGTGCGTGTTGGAAATGATGAAGCTTCTAAAGTTTATGTACGTAATAAAGAACTCGCCTGCAAGCGCGTGGGATTTCATTCTGAACATCATCACGTACCCGAAACAATTTCGGAAAATGATCTTTTAAAAATAATTCAGGCTTTAAACAAAGATTCGAAGATTCATGGTATTTTAGTGCAGCTCCCGTTGCCGAAACACATTTCGGAAAGCAAAGTCATCGATACGATTATTCCTGAAAAAGATGCAGACGGTTTCCATCCAATGAACATGGGTAATCTCCTGATTGGAAAACCTGGCACCCTTCCCTGTACTCCTTATGGTGTGATCAAAATGTTGGAATCTACCGGAGTCTCTCTGGAAGGAAAAGATGCTGTCGTTGTTGGGCGATCCAATATTGTTGGTAAGCCAGCAGCTCTTCTCCTCCTTCAAAAAAGCATGACGGTTACAATCGCTCATAGCAAAACAAAAAATCTTGCCGAAGTCGTAGGCCGATCGGATGTTGTCATTGCCGCTGTAGGCAAGGCTAAAATGATTTCGGGAGAATGGATCAAACCCGGTGCCATCGTCATTGACGTGGGCATCAACCGTCTTCCTGATGGAAAACTTTCCGGCGATGTAGATTTTGAAGAAGCTAAAAAACGAGCGGCTTTTATAACACCTGTTCCTGGTGGTGTGGGACCTATGACCATTGCCATGCTACTACAAAACACACTCGAGTGCGCTCAAAAATATTATAAATTATGAACTTCAAAAATTTTTATCAGGATAAAAAACCTCGCTACTCTTTTGAAATCTTTCCAGCTAAAGATGCAAAAGGTACCGAAGCACTTATACAAACTCTTCGAGAGCTTTCGATTTTTGATCCAGCCTACATCTCAGTCACTTACGGAGCGATGGGGTCTACTCAAGCGCTGACACGTGATTTGGTACTGCGAATTTCCAAGGAACTAAAACTCAAGACCGCTTTTCATTTTACGTGCGTGGGCAGCACACGTGAAACAGTAAAGGACTATGTCGAAGGATTAAAAAAAGAAGGCGTCGATCTGATTGTCGCCCTCCGGGGAGACCCTCCGGCTGGGACAACGGGATTTCAAAAACCTGAAAATGGTTTTGGTTATGCTAATGAATTGGTTTCTTACTTAAAAGAAATGGGTGGCTTCAGCATGGCTGTTGCGGGCTATCCTGAAAAACATATCGAAGCTCCTAGCAAAGAAATTGATCTGCAAAATTTAAAACGCAAAGTCGATGCAGGAGCCGATGTCATTGTGACACAGCTCTTTTTTGATAATCAGGATTTTTTTGATTTTGAAAAACGCTGTCGCGCTATTGGAATTCAGATACCGATCATTCCAGGCCTCATGCCGATTGTGAATGCCAAGCAGATCGAGAAAATCACCAAAATGTGCGGAGCTAAACTTCCAGAATCACTTCATCAAAAACTCGAAACTTATAAAGATGATGTCGATGCCGTGATCCAGATTGGCATTGATCATGCTGTCCAACAAGCCCGCGAACTTTTAAAAAACGGCTCTCCGGGCATTCATTTTTATACACTCAATAAAGCTTATAGTTGTAAAAAAGTGATCGAGTCTCTGTGAACAAACTCTTCTACATGATGTGTTATGGAATGGCAGGGATCGGATTGATCGCCCTCTTCTTTAGTGTTTCAGAATGGTGGGGAGAGTTTTCCAAATCATTAGAGCTCTCCAAAAGTGGAATCAGTATTTCAGGTACTGTCATCGGAATCGACGATCGTGAAAGCCTGCAAAGTTTTCAGGGCTATTGGGCTCGCTCTCGCGTCTATGATGCGCTCGTGACATATAAAGTTGGGGGTGAAGTTCAGGGTAAAACTTACGAAAGTTCACTCAATGATACTTGGGTAGAATTACAAACCCCACGCTACGAGGTAGGACAAACTGTTTCGATTTTATATAGCTCACGACATCCTGAAGTGTCCTGTCTCAACACCTGGTCGGGTGTGTGGAAGATGACCTTACAAAGATCACTTGTTCTTTTGACGGGTCTGTCATTTTTGCTCACTCTTTTTCTGATTCCACAAAATGAAATCATGTATCTTGAAAGACCTGTTTTTGTCTTTCCAGCCATGAGTCTTTTATTGTGCATGGGAGTAGCTCTTCTCTATCAAGGATTACCGATCATCACAGAATCTGTCTCAGCCTTAAGATGGCTGGGAATCTTCATGACCGGCTTGGGTGGAATCATTCTACTTCTCATCAAAGCCGTCTGGGCCATGTTTAGAGAATAAGGACTAAGGGCAAGTATACTGCCCTGGACTGCTAATCGCTGAAACTCCATCAGTATATGAGGATCCATAGGGATCTGGTTGAAATACAGCTAAAAAACAAGCCCCACTCACAACATCTGGCAGATTAAGTCTAACTACAGGTGCCGCTCCACCTGTAATAGGAGCATCTCGGACATGCTGGGAGGGGTCGATGTAGTCACCGAGATCTGTAGAGCATGGCCCATTGTCTTTAGGTGCCGGTGATTGCCATAGGCTGAGACGACCTTCCCCTTGGTTAGGAAAGTTCTCGACTGTGACGATTGCTGTAAATCGTGGAGGATTACTTTCGCTACAAGGCCCATTTGGGCTAACGGTTACTGAAAAGGGACCTGAAGGAGATGTATCAAGACAACCTGATCCTCCTCCCAAAACACCAAGTGCTGTTAGTGCAAATGAGTTAAACACGTTTCTGGCTGTCATGAGTGACATAAAATCTCCTTTTTAAATAAATTCTTAAAAAAACACATGGTAAACGCAGTAACGACTTCGGATAGTCTCACGAATAGTTGCTAAATATTTTTAAAAATGTTTTTGGACGGCCATGTCACTTAAACAAACCCCTCTTTATAAAATTCATAAACAACTCGGAGCTCGCATTGTTGATTTTGCGGGCTGGGAAATGCCTGTGCAATATGACAGTGTGATCGAAGAACACCATGCGGTGCGCAAGCATAGTGGGATGTTTGATGTCAGCCATATGGGAGAGCTGCTGGTTCATGGGCCTAAAGCCGAGGCTCTAGTGCAGAAAGTGACTTGCAACGATGTCTCAAAGCTTCAATCAGGCACTTGCCAATATTCGGCTCTGCTCAATGAACGCGGAACATTCGTCGATGACATCATCGTTAACAAAATCACTCCTGAACAATTTTTAATCTGTGTGAATGCCTCCAATGCTGATAAAGATTTTCAATGGGTCAAAGCGTTTGAGACGACTGAAGCTCGTGTGGACAATGTCAGTGATCAATATTTTCAAATCGCCGTACAAGGACCTGAAGCTTGTGATTTGATTCCTCATGCATCTCTTCCCGAAAAGTCATTCACGTTTGTGCAGACTATTTTTAATGGAAAAGAATGCCTCATCGCTCGCACGGGTTATACCGGTGAAGATGGAGTCGAAATTTATGGACGACCTCAGGATGCAGAAATGTTTTGGAATTATTTTTTGGAAAAAGGTGTAAAACCTTGCGGACTAGGCGCTCGTGATACCTTGCGCCTGGAAGCCTGCCTTCCACTCTATGGTCATGAGATTGATGACCAAACCAATCCTTGGGAAGCAGGACTTTCGTGGATTGTCAAAATGGATAAAGGAGATTTTATCGGGCGTGAAGCTTTGGCCCAGAAAAAAATCAGCAAAAAACTCATCGGTATTTTTATGCAAGAAAGTGGCTTTGCACGACAAGGCTGTAAAATTTTTGATCAAAGTGGAGAAAAAGAAATTGGAATCGTCGTGAGTGGTACAAAGTCCCCCACTCTGGATCGAGCGATTGCCACCGGCTTTGTGCTTCCAGAATTTTCCGAAATACAAAAAGAATTTCGCGTTGACATACACCAGAAAAAAAGACAGGCCGTCGTCACTTTAAGGCCCTTTTACAAAAGAAAAAAATAAAACTGAATGAGGTAATAGAATGAATCTCCCCGACGATCTAAAATACACCAAAGAACACGCATGGGTAACAACTAACGGAAAAACTGTCACCATCGGAATATCTGATTTTGCCCAAGACCAATTAGGTGAAATTGTTTTTGTAGAACTTCCCGAAGAAGGTGAAGAATTTTCAGAAGGCGATGCTTTTGGTGTCGTGGAATCAGTCAAATCTGTCAGCGATGTTTATGCACCTGTGGCTGGAAAAGTGGTTGAACTCAATGACCCTGTTGTCGACAGCCCTGAAATTATCAATGATGATTGTTATGGTGATGGCTGGTTGATTAAGCTTGAAGTTTCGGATGCTTCACAGCTCGATGAACTCATGTCTGCCAAAGAATATGCTCAATTTCTCAAGGAAGAATCTGAATAGTGCGCTATCTCCTCATACAGAAACTGATATCCAAGAAATGCTCCAAAAAATTGGAGTCGAAAAAATCTCGGATCTTTTCGCTTCGATTCCTGAAGCTTTAAAACTCAAGAAACCTCTCAATCTCCCAGCTCCCATTTCCGAAATGGAGCTTCGTCATGTTTTACGTGAAATGAGTCGCAAAAATGCTCATGGAGAAGATTGGGCCATTTTTTTAGGAGCGGGTTCTTACAGTCATTATATTCCCAGTGCTGTATCTCAGTTATTATTACGTGGAGAGTTTTTAACAGCTTACACTCCTTATCAGCCAGAAGTTGCTCAAGGAACCCTGCAGGTAATTTTTGAATATCAAACCATGGTGTGTGAAATTTTGGGCATGGAAGTTTCCAATGCCTCTCATTATGATGGTTCTACGGCCACAACTGAAGCCGCATTAATGGCTTTGGGAATTACCAAAAGAAAAAAAATTCTTATCGCACGTAGTCTTCATCCTGAATATCGCGAGACGCTTAAAACTTACATTCAAGATCCTGAGATTGAAGTGGTTGAAATTCCTTTCACGTCCGCAGGAACTTTAGATCGTGATTTTATTAAAAATAATTTAAATGAAAATGTCGGCTGCGTTGTGGCGGCTTACCCTAATTTTTTTGGAGTTGTAGAAGATCTTTCGGATGTTGCTGAGCTAGTTCATTCCAAAGGAGCTTTGTTAGTGACCAGCACCACTGAAGCTTTTGCCTTGGCACTTTTCAAATCTCCTGGCGAAATGGGCGCTGACATTGCCGTTGCTGAAGGTCAAAGTTTTGGAATTCCCATGGCCTTTGGTGGTCCTAGTGTTGGTTTTTTGCTACAAAAGAAAAGTACGTGCGTGCAATTCCTGGCCGTCTTGTGGGTGAAACTGTCGATGCTGATGGGAAACGCGGTTATGTCCTTACTCTCGCTACTCGCGAGCAACATATTCGACGTGAAAAAGCTTCTTCGAATATTTGTACAAATGTCGCTCTCTGTGCTTTAGCCGCGACCATTACGCTTACCTTGTTAGGTAAAACAGGTTACCAAGAACTGGCACAGATCAATTTTGATCGTGCAGAATCTTTTAAAGAAAAACTGAATTCTCAAAAATCTTTCCTTAAGTTTTCTGGAAATACATTTAATGAAATGGTTATTGTTACAAAGTCAGATCCAGAAAAATTAACGGAAAGACTTCTCAAAGAAAAAAATGATTGTCGGCATACCTTTAGGTCGTTGGTATCCAGAGTTAAAAGATAGTTTACTCTTATGCCTAACTGAGATGAACTGTGATACGCATATTCAAAAGTTATTAGAGGAGCTGCAAGCATGAGCACGCCTAATCCTCAACAACGTGGAGTCCAGTTTGACGAGCTTCTTTCTTTTGAAATTTCTAAAGAAGGCCGCAGCAGTGCATCGCTTCCCGTAACGACTTCATCGAAAAAAATACCTTCTCAATTAAAACGTACTCAACCAGCGCGACTCCCACAGCTCTCTGAGCTTGAGGCTATTCGCCATTTTACACGCTTGTCCCAATGGAATTTTTCTATCGATACAAATTTCTATCCCTTGGGTTCTTGCACGATGAAGTACAATCCTCGCATCAATGAAGAAGTTGCAAGATACACAGGCTTTTCTCATGTGCACCCTCTACAGCCTGTTTCAACGATTCAGGGCTGTCTTCAACTCATGTTTGAATTGGAAAAATATTTAGCTGAAATTGCTGGCCTTGATGCGGTGACGCTCCAACCTGCTGCTGGTGCTCATGGTGAATTGACTGGTGTTCTGGTCATGAGAGCTTTTCTAAAAGCTCAAGGAAATCCCCGTAAAAAAATTCTCGTTCCTGATTCAGCTCATGGGACAAATCCTGCGACTTGTTCGATGGCTGAATATGATGTCGTCCAACTCCGAACAGGTCCCGATGGTCGTGTGCCCGCTTCCGCTGTGGCAAAAGCTATGTCTGACGACGTGGCTGGACTCATGATGACCAATCCCAATACATTGGGACTTTTTGAAAAAGAGATTAAAGAAATTTGCGATATCGTTCATTCCAAAGGTGGTCTTGTGTATGGTGACGGAGCCAACATGAACGCCCTCTTGGGTCAAGCTCGCCCTGGAGATCTTGGGATCGACATGATCCATTACAATCTCCACAAGACATTCACCACACCTCATGGTGGTGGAGGCCCTGGCTCGGGACCCTTAGCTGTTAAAAAACATTTGGAAAAATTTCTGCCAATTCCTCGTGTCATTCAAAAATCAGATGGCACTTATGACTTAGAATATAATCGTGCTGACTCGATTGGACGCGTGAGAGCTTTTCAAGGGAATTTCGCGATGATGGTTAGGGCCTATACTTATATTCGTGAAATGGGTCCTGAAGGTTTAAAAAAGGCTACAGAGCTTGCTGTTCTTAATGCTAATTATATCAAAGCTCAGTTGAAGGATTATTATCATCTACCTTTTGGTGAAGGCACAATGCATGAGGTTATTTTCTCTGATAAAAAATTCAAAGAAACTCATGTGACAACTCTCGATATCGCCAAACGTTTAATGGATTACGGATTTCATTCCCCTACTATTTATTTTCCACTGGTTGTATTTGGTGCACTGATGATGGAACCGACGGAAACGGAATCGAAAGAAGAGCTCGATCGTTACTGTGCTGCCATGATTGAGATCGCGAAAGAAGCCACCACAAATCCAGACCTCGTCAAAAAAGCCCCTCACAACACCCGCATGCGTCGGTTAGATGAAGCGAAAGCAGCTCGGGAATTGAAGCTGCGCTACCAGTTCTAGCCTTTTTCTAAATAATCGCCAGTTTCCGTATCAATCACCACCACATCACCTGATTTAATAAAAAGAGGAACGCGAAACATGGAACCATTCTCAACCTTGGCTTCTTTCAAAGCACCAGCCATTCCTTTAGAAGGTGGATCGCATTCTGTGACCGTAAAACTCATGCGCTGAGGCAACGTCATGCTGATAGCATTCCCTTCACAATTTAAAAGAGTAAATGGAGCTTCTGGTTTGAGGTAGCGAAACACATCTTCCAAAAACTCTTTTTGAAATTCGAATTGCTCATAAGTCTTCGGATCCATGAAGTGATAGGTCGGGCCATCTTGGTAGAGAAACGTCACCTGACGTTCATCCGTCTCAATGTCTTCAACTGATTCCACAGAACGAAATCTCACATTCGTCTTAATCCCTGTTTTGAGATTACGAATATCGGCCTGCACCTGGGCATTGCCCTTACCAGGAGTGATATGTTGAACTTTAAGAACACGATAAAGATGACCATCAATCTTTAAAACGTTTCCCACACGAACCTGCGTTGCTGTTATCATGAAGGCTCAAAAACATACTTGAGAAATCTTGTAAAGAACTACGAATCATGTTTTCTTTTTAAGATGAAACTCTACCTCGCATCCACCTCCCCTCGTCGACGTGAACTTTTAAGCACTCTCGGTATTCCTTTTGAAATCATCTCTCCTATATTTGAAGAAATACCCACACATCTTTCGCCTCAAGAAGAAGCTCTCTATTTCACTGAGCAAAAAGCGCGATCCGTCGCAGACGAATGTCCTGATAGTTTGATTATTGGGAGTGATACGTTGATTGATTTTGAAGGAAAAAAGTTGGGAAAGCCAAAGGATAGTCAAGATGCTCAAAACATGCTTCAGGCTTTATCTGGAAAATCTCACCATGTCATTTCAGCGGTGGCACTTTTAAATACAGCGTCAGGAGACATCAAAATTAATAGCGACACAGCGACAGTCTATTTCAAAACATTAACACCTTCTCAAATCAATGATTACGTCGCCACCGGTGAACCTATGGATAAAGCTGGATCTTATGCTATTCAGGGGATTGGCCAATCACTCATTGAAAAATTTGAAGGAAATCTCGATACGATTATTGGACTCCCCACAGAAATACTTAAAAAGTTATTATCTTCTGTCTAGACCTTGACAATCTTCTTACGATCCGCTTGAAAAGCGCCCTCAATCATAAGGAGATATTATGGAATACAAAGTTGACCTCGAAGACGTACTTTTTACGACATTTGATTTTTTGAATGCGAATCAGCTCACCTCACTCCCCCGCTTTCAGGGACAAACTGAAGACATGTATCGCTCGGTGATTGATGAAGCTTTAAAATTTGCCAAAAATGAAATCGCTCCTTTGAATGAGAAAAGTGATCGCATCGGATGCAAAACTGTCAATGGACGCGTGGTGATGCCTGAAGGGTTTCAAGAAGTCCTCACAGCTTTTGGTCAAAATGGATTTATGTCGATTGACCTTAATCCTGAATACAACGGCATGGGACTTCCCACGACAATCAACACTGTTGTTTCTGAATTTGTTATGGGAGCTTGTGCGAGCTTTGCTTTCTTTCACCTTCTCACACGCGGTGCTTGTAACGTCATTCAAAGCTTTGGTTCTGAAGAACAAAAACAAAAATACTTAAGCCGTATGAATACGGGCGAATGGTGCGGCACGATGTGTCTGACCGAACCTCACGCAGGATCAGCTGTTGGAGACATTACAACGACAGCTAAAAGCAAGCGGATGGATCCTACTTAATCAAAGGTCAGAAAATTTTTATTACCTGCGGTGACCACACACTCTTCAAATATTGTGCATCTTGTCTTAGCCCGTGCAGAAGGTGATTCCGCTGGTACCAAAGGGATTTCTCTTTTTTATCGTTCCTGCAAAACGCGTAAAAGATGATGGATCTTTTGAACAAGACAATGACGTCAGTCTCGTGTCGATTGAACATAAAATGGGAATCAAAGCGTCTCCGACGTGCTTGTTGTCTTTTGGTGAAAAAGATCAATGTCAGGGATTTTTGATTGGGCAGCAAACTCAGGGAATGATTTATATGTTCCAATTGATGAACGAAGCTCGCTTGGCTGTTGGTCAGCAAGGTGTCGCTCTAGCAGGTCCTGCTTATGAATATGCTTTAGGCTATGCCAAAGAACGTACTCAAGGTGGCAAGACTCTCATCATTCAATATCCTGACGTCCGTCGTATGCTGATGACACAAAAAGCTTATGTTGAATCTCTCCGCGCTCTTGTTGCGGAAGCGTCCATCATGGTGGATCTCTCGTGGCATCACCCTGATGAAAAAGTGCGTCATGAATATGAAAGTTTGGCAGGCCTCATGACTCCTGTCGCTAAAGCGTTTGGCTCTGATATGGGTTTTCGTGTCACCGAACTCGCCATCCAAACCTATGGTGGTTATGGTTACACACAAGACTATCCTGTAGAACAATACATGAGAGATTTGAAGATTGCGTCTATCTACGAAGGTACCAATGGTATTCAGGCAATGGACCTCGTCGGTCGTAAATTTTTGCGAGATGGCGGGAAAAATCTCATGAAGTATTCTCAACGTACCACACAACAACTTCAAGAAGTATCATCTCATGTAGAATTGAAACCTTTAGCCGATAAGATTTTAGGAACGATGGCAAAATTTGGTCAAGCGGCCCAACGTGTGGCTCAAAAAGCTGTAGGTGATGGAAACTTCCCTGGCTATGTCGCCACTCCTTTCCTGAGAGCTTTCAGTGATGTGGTCTGCGCATCTCTCTTGGTCAGACGTGCCGCTGTCGCTTTAAAACAATTGCCTACAGCCACATCAGCTGAACGCAAAAAATTCCTCCAAGGAAAAGTGGAAGTTGCAAAATTTTATGTAGAACAACTTTTGCCTGAAGCCGATCTCAACATCGCCCGCATCAACAGCGATGATCATTCAGCGATGACAGATGTGCTTTAGAGCTTATAATTGATCTGACTCAATTGGTTGTCTTTACTCAGCCTAATATCTGTTAATTTAGTGATTGTTTCACCGTAAACTACAGCCTTGTTAGAGCTACAAGTAAATACGCAGGCTCCATCCGTTGAAAAGTAGACTTTTACTCCGGGCTCAAAATAGCTTAGCTCACTTGGAATTTCAAAACGCTCTGTGAGAACAGCATATTTAGGAACATCATAACCTCTCCACTTTATAAACTGGGAAGCCTCGGTTGTTGAGTATAAACCCAAGACCATACCATTTGGATATTCGATATTTTGAGGACGTCCTGACTTAACAGATGTGATATTAAATTCTTTATCAACTTTCAAAAGATCCCCAGCTTGCAGATCAAGAACGCCTTTACCTGCAGGGTATTGACAGCCACCTTTTATACAAAAATAGAAGCTATTTCCTTCAAGCCTGCACCATCAACAACAACTCTAAACCCCAATACATCCATAAAACAATCTTTGTGCTCACTCCTTGAAGAAGCCATCCAAAATTTATTAACCAATCTTGCTGCATTCATCTCGACAACATAATCAGGAGCTATTTCGGCACCGATATCTTCTGAAAGAGAAAGGGACACAGCGTGCGCTGTCGTAAACTTTTTAACTCCATAAGTATCTATTTCCAGTGGCAACTTATGAGAACATTGAATCTTTATTCCATTTTTTAAAATGACCTCACGATCAGAAGTAAACCTTACACGTACTATCTGACCCTCAACTCTATCAATTATATCTCCATATTTAAGAGGAATTTGGTCACCAGCAATATTCAAAACAAAATCATTATCCACAGGAATAAAAAATCCATCCTTATCTGCTTCGGAACAATGAAGGCCTTGTGGGATATTCTGTGTATTTTTCACTGGTTTTCTAAACTGAGCCTCTCCTCCAAAAACACTCAGTCCTTGAGGCCCACCCCCACCTCTTATATTGCTTAAAAATCCGTTCAAAGCTTGCGGATCATCCAGCAAATGAGGAGGTGTAAGAAGAGGTTCTAATTGCGCAGGCACAGATATTTTAAAAACAATATGACTCTGCACCCCCTGTAAAGGCATCGCACCGATAGGACTTGGCATAATATCTCCTTGAATATTTTTCATTTCGACAGATTTAAAGAAGGGTTGCGTAAAATCGTTGGAGTGTTTTTATGAACGAGTCACTTGATCCGGCAATTCATTACGATCGTTCTCTTGGTGCGGAAAGAATTTGGCTAATTCTTCTCCGCACTTTTGAACGCCGTGCACTAGACCTTGGGCGAAATCGCCTTTTTTAAAATGATCCTGCATGGCATCACGGATGTGATTCCAAAAAGACTCACCAACTTTTTGATGGATTCCAACGTCTCCCACAATAGAAAATTGTTTTTGACTTGTGACTAAGAAAATCAAAATTCCATTTCTCTCAGTCGTTTTTGTCATACCCAAAGATTCAAAAGTCTCACAGGCTTCTTCATAAACTGATTTTTTGATATTTTTTTTAAGATGAACCCGAATTTCACCCGAGGTCTGGGCTTCGGCTTTTTGGATAGAATCAACAACCCTCTTTTCCTCTTCTTTAGTCAATTTCATAAGTTTACCTTTAAGCCATTACCAACTTCCCGAAGACCCACCACCACCAAAAGAGCCTCCACCTCCACCACTAAAGCCACCGCTACCGCCTCCACTCGACCAACCACCACTCGAATAGGTACCGCCATAGCGGTTAAAGCGTCTTCCAAACCAACCAAATCCAAGCAGGAAAATGGCAATAAGAATAAATTTTAAAAACTCCAACCAGGCTTCGCCGGATGTTTGGGATAAATTATCATGAAACTCACCCTTAGCGGCGAGCATCAAGACATCTGTGGCTTTATTAATCCCTTCGTAATATTTTTCAGAACGAAAAGATGGTTTGATAATACGATCGATAATCTGCGATGCCAGCACATCCGGAATAGCCCCTTCCAATCCATAACCCACTTCAATCCTCAGCTGACGATCATTGGGAAAAATTAAAACGATGACACCGTTATCTTTGTCTTTTTGTCCAATCTTCCACTTCTCAGCGATGTGAATCGATACATCACTGATCTCTTCCCCATCCAAAGAAGGAAATGTCGCCACGACGATTTGATTGCTCGTTTCGTCTTCAAAATTTTTCAGTTTGAGAGAAAGATTAGCTTGCTCTGAGGATGTTAACAAATGAGCTTCATCATCTACATAATCCAAAGGACGATCTGGAATCTGAAATGCCTGGAGAGGCAGACAAAACAACAAAGCCATCAAAAGGATTTTAGACTTCATATTAATGAGTCGCCGGAGGTGTTGTATTAAATTGCACCTTAGGGGCTTGAGCCGCTTCAGGAGCTGCCGTAAAATAATTCTTCTGCTGGAAGCCTGAGAAGCCAGCAATCAAACTTCCAGGGAACATCCGAATAGCTGTATTGTAGGATTGAGCGGCTTCATTAAAACGACGACGTTCAACAGCAATTCTATTTTCTGTACCTTCAAGCTGCTTTTGCAAATCGAGAAAATTTTCATTTGCTTTCAGATCCGGATATTTTTCAGCCACCACCATCAAGCGACTGAGAGCTGAACTCAGAGAACCTTGAGCTTGTTGGAATCGTTCAAAAGCTTTAGGATCATTGGTGATATTTTGCAAACCTTGAGCTGAAATTTGTCCCACACTTGCACGTGCTTGCGTTACGGCCTCAAGAGTTTCTCGCTCATGGGAAGCATAACCTTGAACAGTCGCCACCAAATTGGGAATCAAATCCAAACGACGTTGATAGACGTTTTCCACTTGAGACCAGCTCTGTTTGACGTTTTCTTCCATAGTCACAAAGCCATTGCGCGTACTGACACCCCACAAACCTGCCAAAACGATGAAAACTATGATTACAATCAGTACTTTTTTCATGACATCTCCTTGTAAAAAGATTTTTGTGGTTATATTGGTGCTGAGTCGTTAAACTACACTAAGCATGAAACACTTTTTGTCCAGTCTAATTCTTCTTGTTTTCCTGATTACTTCGGGATCATCAGGATTTTCTGCGGTCAAAAATGTTCCCCTAAAACCCACTTGTTGTGCCAAAACCAAGATGGCTTGTCACGAAACTCGCCCCTGTTGCAAAGCTGGCCCACAAAAAGAATCTTTTCCTATTTCAGCCATTCCTGCACCAACACTTGAAACAAGCATTTTTTCATCTTCGACTATTTTTCTCTCAGTCAAAAATGAAAGCTGCGACATCATCTCTCTTTTAGAGAAAAGATCTCACAGCCCTCCTTATCAAAAAATTTATCAAACCAAAGCTTCGTTTCTCATCTAAAAAACCTCATTTCATACGAGACGTGCGTCTAATTCCATCACAATGATTGTGATAATTGCTATGAGGTTTTTATGTTTCGACGTTATTTACTAATTTTACTTTTGATTTACAAAACAGCTTTGGCTGATAGCTCTGTTTTGACTTTGGATAAAGCCATTCAGGCTGTATTGGATCATAATGCCGATATCCGGGCAGCTCATTATCATTCAGATGCGGCTCGAGCCAGAATCACACAAGCCAAAGCTCTTGAGGATCCCATGATTGGCGTGATGTTTTGGAATGTCCCCAGAGATACAGCCAACATTCGTCAAGGTGAAGAGATTGATTACCGCATTGACCAAAAAATTCCGTTCCCTGGAAAAAGATATCTTAAAGGAAAATCGGCTCGTTATGAGGCGGATATGGAAAATCATTTAGCTCAAGCCAAAGTCGAAGATGTTTTATTTGATCTCAAAGAAACTTATTCCATGGCTTACAAGCTAGAAGAACAAAAACGGATTAATAGCAAAATGCAAAGCCTCTTGCAGCTACTCGTCACCTCCACACAAGCCTGGTATGCCTCTAATCAAACGACGACAGACACTGTCTTGAAAGCGCAACTCGAACTCACACGAATTAAGAATGAACGACTCATGCTGGATCAGGAAGAAACCACGCATCTATCCCATCTGCGAGCTCTCATGAATTTGAAAAGTCATGAAGAAATTATATTTCCAAATCAGAGAGAATTTCCCCCTATTCCTGAATCAGAATCTGAAAGAGAAATGTTGATGGAAGATTCTTTTAAACATCGTCCGGATATTCAAGCGATGGAATCTGCCGAAAAAAAAGAGAAGACTAATCTCACATTGGCAAAATCTAATTTGATTCCAGATTTTTCTTTGGGCTTTCAATACAATCAAACTCGAGACATGAAAGATACGTGGACAGGATCAGCCAGCATCAACTTTCCTCTTCTCTTTTTGGGGAAACGACATGCGGAAATCCAGGAAGCAAAGGCCAATTTAAAAGCCACGCAAGCTGAGCGAGAATCCATGCTTCAGCACCAACATCACGAGATTGATCAAGCATACACAACAGTATTTGCAGCAAAAAAAATCCTGAATCAGTTTCAAAAGGAAATACTCCCGCAATCCCAACTCCTCTTTGAGTCTGCACGCGAATCCTATGTGGCAAAAAAAATCGACTTTATGTCTCTCATCGATGCCGCACGCATGTATCGTGAGGCTCAGATGAATTATGCTGAGCAAGAATCGTTTTTGGGAATTGCGATCGCAAAATTGGAAAGAATGATGGGTAAAAGTTTAAACCATTCGAAAGGAAATTTATGAAAAGAAATATCTTCATCTTGTGTACCCTGACACTCTTAATAGGCATCAGTTGTACACAAAAAGAATCTTCAAACACGACAGATAAAATAAATTCTTCTGGAGACATTTCAGAATCAAAGTCAGCACCTAAGATAGATTACTACACCTGTTCGATGCACCCTCAAGTCCATCAGGATCATCCTGGTACATGCCCTATCTGCGGAATGACGTTGGTTCCTGTTTATAAAAAGGATTCAGGGGCTCAATTGATTATACCCAAAAATGAGGGCGTCATAAATGCCGTCCCTACAGTTTCTATATCGACAGAAAAACAACAAGCCATTGGTGTTAAAAAATCTGTCGTTGAAAAAAAAGACATCTCTTATCCACTCACTTTAAACGCTCGAGTGGCTTTTGATCCTGATCTCTATGTGGCTCAAAAAGAATACATCGAGATTATTAAAAGTGTTCCCTCTCTCAAAACCTCGGCACGTCAGAGATTGAAACTCTTAGGGATGAGTGAAGAAGAAATCCTCTCATTGGAAAAACAGAGAGGTACCCCTAGCGATCTGATATCACCGCAAAATGGCTATTGGACTTATGCCACACTCTATCCCAATGATCTGGCCCTTGTTCAAAAAGGAATGCCTGTTTCTGTCTTAGGCGATACGGGATATGTGGATGGCATTGACCCTGTCCTTGATCCGATGACTCAATCAGCGCGGGCTCGTATTTTTGTCAAAAGCAAAACAATTCCAAAACCCAATACATTTGTCACGGCCACACTCCAAATACCTCTTAATGATGTTCTGGTAATTCCCTCCAGCGCACTCATTGATACCGGAAATCGCAAGATTGTTTATGTCGTTACGGAAGATACACAATTTCAGATGAGAGAAGTTCAAACATCATTTTCTTCCAATGTTTTTTCCATCATCACTCAGGGACTCAAAGAAGGTGATACAGTTGTCTCATCTGCTGCTTTTTTAATTGATTCAGAAAGCCAACTCATAGGTCGCTTATGATTGAAAAAATTATCGAATGGAGTGCTCACAACAAGTTTTTTGTTTTAACACTCACATTCCTGACACTGTTACTGGGAATTTGGTCTTTAAAAAATATTCCCATCGATGCCTTGCCCGATCTTTCGGATACTCAAGTCATTATTTATTCCAAGTGGGATCGCAGTCCGGATATCATGGAAGATCAAGTCACCTACCCCATCATTTCATCGATGCTGGGAACACCTAAAGTCAAAGCCATCCGTGGTTTTTCTGACTTTGGTTTTTCCTATGTCTATGTCATTTTTGAAGATGGCACCGATCTTTATTGGGCACGCAGTCGCACACTCGAATTTCTTTCGAAAATTAGCAGCAGCCTCCCCGCTGGGGTCAAAACAGAATTAGGACCAGACGCCACAGGGATTGGGTGGGTGTATCAATACGCTCTCAAAGATGTGAGCGGCAAAAATAGTTTGGCCGATCTGAAATCTCTGCAAGATTGGCATCTTCGCTACCAACTCCAAAGCATTCCCGGTGTGGCGGAAGTAGCCAGTGTGGGAGGTTTTACAAAGCAATATCAGATTCAAGTACGACCCGAAACTCTGGCAGGCTATGGGCTTTCGATCAACGAAGTGATTGAAAAAGTGCGTCAGTCCAATAACGACAATGGTGGACGTCTGGTGGAGTTTAATGGACGCGAATACATGATTCGTGGCCGTGGATATTTAAAGTCCATAGAAGATATTGAAAATATCGGACTCTCGAGCGATCCCAAAACAGGCACGCCTATTCTCATTAAAAATATCGCGACCGTTCAGATTGGCCCAGACATTCGTCGTGGAGTCGCAGATCTGGATGGTACAGGAGATACTGTCGGTGGTATTGTGGTCATGCGTTCTGGTGAAAATGCCAATGCCGTCATTGAACGTGTGAAAGAACGGCTTTTGGAAATTAAGCCTTCACTGCCCTCAGGCGTTGACATCGTGACCACTTACGATCGCTCAGACCTTATTAGTCGAGCTATTGATACTCTCAAACATACACTGATTGATGAAATATTAATCGTCAGCCTCATTATTCTCATTTTTCTTTGGCATATTCCATCGGCTATTATTCCCATCGTCACAATTCCGATTTCAGTGCTTCTGGCTTTTATTCCAATGCATTTGATGGGAATGACGTCCAACATCATGTCTTTGGCAGGTATTGCGATTTCCATTGGAATACTTGTCGATGGAGCCATCGTCGAAGTCGAAAATGCCTATAAAAAATTGGAGGAATGGAATCATCAGGGCCGCCCCGGTGATTTTCATGAAGTGCGACTTCAAGCTTTAAAAGAAGTGGGGCCTTCTGTTTTCTTTTCACTTCTTGTCATTGCCGTTGCCTTCTTACCGATTTTTACATTGGTGGATCAGGAAGGCAGACTTTTTAAACCACTGGCCATTTCTAAAAATCTAGCCATGGCGATTGCTGCTGTTTTGGCCATCTCATTTGATCCAGCCATGCGCATGCTTTTTACACGCATGGATCACTTCACTTTTAAACCTGTATGGTTGAGAAAAATAGCCAATCAAGTCTTGGTGGGGCGTTACTATTCGGAAGAACAGCATCCGATCAGTAAATTTCTTTTTTCGATTTATGAGCCCATCTGCCGTTTTGTTTTAAAACATAAAAAACAAACTCTTTACGGAGCTTTGATTTTGTTTCTCATCACGATTCCTGCTTTCTTTCATTTGGGAAGCGAGTTTATGCCGCCTTTAAATGAAGGGGCAATTCTCTACATGCCCACAACACTTCCTGGAATTTCAGTGACTGAAGCCGAAAGATCTTTGCAAATTCAGGATCGGATTTTAAAATCATTTCCCGAAGTCGAACGTGTTTTTGGAAAAGTGGGACGTGCCGATACCTCTACAGATCCAGCCCCTTTTTCGATGGCTGAAACCACCGTCTTACTCAAACCAAAATCCGAATGGAGAAAAATCAGGCGTTGGTATGGATTTAAGACCGCGATCACATGGGATGAACTTATTTCTGAAATGAATCAAAAAATTCAAATGCCTGGATGGACCAATGCGTGGACGATGCCGATTAAAAATAGAATCGATATGCTCTCCACTGGGATTCGAACGCCGATTGGAATTAAAATTTATGGAAAAGATCTTTTGGAGATTGAAAAAATTGGAAAACAACTCGAGCCAATTCTTCAAAAAGTACCCGGCACGCGAAGTGTTTATTCTGAACGCGTCGCTGGTGGTTACTTTTTGGATTTTGACTTAAAGCGTGATCAAATTGCTCGATTTGGACTCACTGTGGATGAAGTTGAAATGACTATCTCCACAGCCATTGGTGGTGAAAATATTACGACTACCATCGAAGGCCGTGAGCGTTATCCTGTCAATCTTCGCTACATGAGAGAAAAGCGTGATGATATCGAAGATCTTTCTCGGATCTTGGTCACAACACCTTCAGGATCACAAATTCCTTTAAGTGAAGTTGCTACACTTAAAATGGTCACAGGCCCGTCGATGATCCGCAATGAGAATGGACTGCTCTCAGGATATGTTTATGTCGATATGAGCGGACGCGATGTGGGGACGTATGTGAATGAGGCAAAAGTAAGGGTAATTCATGAATTATCCCTACCAGAAGGCTACACCCTTCAATGGAGCGGTCAGTATGAAAATATGATCCGTGTAAAAGAGCGTCTTAAAATTATTTTGCCCATCACCCTCTGTCTGATTTTCTTCCTTCTCTACATGAATACAAAATCCGCTCTTAAAGCAGGGATTGTCATGCTCGCCGTCCCCTTTTCTCTCATCGGTGCGGTCTGGCTTCTTTTGGCTCTTGGATACCATCTCTCAATCGCTGTATGGGTTGGAATGATCGCCTTGATGGGACTCGATGCTGAGACAGGTGTCTTCATGCTTCTCTACCTCGACCTCTCTTATGAAGATTTTAAGAAAAAGGGGAAAATAAATTCTCAAGAAGACCTCACCGAAGCCATCATCCACGGAGCTGTCAAACGCATCCGTCCCAAAATGATGACTGTTGCGGCTGCTTTCATCGGCCTCCTCCCCATCATGTGGTCAATGGGCACAGGCGCCGACCTCATGAAACGCATCGCCGCTCCGATGGTAGGCGGTTTGGTGACATCTTTTATTTTAGAGCTACTGATTTATCCGGTATTGTTTGGGATGTGGAAAGAGAAAGAACTTTGACTACTTCCAACGACCACGATCGCGGTGGTCTTCACACCACATACGTTGGTCGACGTCTTTGCGAAACGCTGGCTGTCCACAGATGGGCACAGTGCAGTTCATAGGCATTTTTGAATCGAAAAGAGCTGATTCGACAGTTCCCAGCTTTTCAGCATCCTTGTCATTGACCAAAGGAGTTTTTTTGGCTGGTGCAGGCTTGGGCACAACCCTCTGAACAGGAACTTCAACAGGCAATGTTTTCTTGGGAACAGGAACATAGTTCGCTGGTTTTTCAGGAATCGGCGGAATAATATGTTCTTTGTAGGATTTGATTTCTTTTTTAACGGGTTTCATGACCTTCTTCACTATTTTCTGAGATTTATTTTTAGAAATAACTTTTTTAGCTGTATTTTTCGTTTTTTTGGGCACTATTTTTTTTGCCTTCGACTTTTTCATAAAATACCCCTAAATTGGGAAACTTTCTTGTCACTAGTCTATGACCGACGCAACTTTAAAAAAGAGATTTTTCGAAATTGATGTTTATCGGGGCTTGGCTATCGTCATGATGGTCTTGTTTCATATTCTTTATGACTTGAATACTTATCATTTCACAAATCTCCCCATCTTCAGTCATGCCTTTTGGAAGGTCTACAGAGAAACTATTTCATTTTTATTTTTAGGCTTGGTGGGATTTTGCCTTTATCACGAACACCATTCTCAAATATTATGGAAAAGATTTTGGATACGTATGGGTCGACTCTTAATGGCAGCTGCTTGTGTGAGCATTGGAACTTATATCTATGAGCCGCAGCGACCGATTCTCTTCGGCATTCTCCACTTTATCGCTGCTGGCAGCTTGGCAGCTCTGGTTTTTATTCCACACAAGAGACTCAATTTTTTTCTAGGAGTATTGATTTTAGCCACAGGTTATATTGGTTTCATTCATGAAGCTCGGTATCGAATTCCTTACATGGAGTGGATTGGTTTTGGAGCCTCTACCCTCCCCACTCTTGAAATTTTTCCTTTTATTCCTTTTTTTGGCTACATCCTCATCGGCATGGGAATGGCTCAAATCACAGAGCTCAAAGAGAATACTTACTACTATCTTAACATCCCAACCAATCCTTTATCTCGTTTCTTGGCTTTTTGCGGCAAACATCCCCTTATGATCTACCTGATTCACCAACCCATCTTAGTGGGTATTATTTCTAGAATCCCCCATTCTACGTAACGGCAAGGGCTTGATTTTTATTAAATATTTTATCGTCACTAAATTAAATTGTTCTTTAATTATGCTATTTTCTTTATACTAGAAGAATGAGCTCAAAAAATAATCTCTATAAAACACTCGGACTCGTTCTTTCAGGTGGTGGTGCGCGCGGTGCTTATGAAGCCGGTGTTATACACTATATCAGAACCATGCTTCCTCCAAAAGTTCGAAGCCGACACTTTGATGTGGTCTGTGGAGCTTCCGTGGGAGCACTCAACGCCTCCTTTGTAGCAGCCACGGCCCATGATCCAAAAATGCAGGGAGAAAACGCTTTCAAACTCTGGGAGAATGTACGCGAAGAAGATATTTATCGTAGAGATGGAAAAGCACTTTGGGATTTTGTCAGCAAAAGTAGTAAAGGAATGGTCTCAAATCTCTTGAATAAAGCTGGTAGCGGACAACACTTCAATGGTTTCTTAGATACAGCCCCTTTTCTACCATTTATAAAAAAAATTATTTCATGGAATAGAATCTCACAAAATATTCGTGAAGGCTTTGTACGTGCAGTCTCATTGGTTGCTACCAATGTGTTTACCGGACGCATGGAACTTTTTATCGAAAAAGCTCCAGATGTTGAATACACAGGAGAATACATCACTCATTTTGGTAAAATAGATCCCATTCATGCCATGGCTTCAGCTGCCATCCCGATTGTATTTCCCTCTGTCATGGTAGATGGAATTGCTTATACTGACGGAGGGCTAAGACTAAACACACCGATGTCCCCTGCTATTCAATTAGGAGCCGACTCTGTATTGGTTATCGGGCTTCATTATCGTCCTCCTAATAACGAAGTCACATTTCATGGAGAAATTGGCAAAGCGCCTCCCTTGGGACAAATTTTGGGACGTGTTATGAACTCCATATTTTTAGACCGCATCAATTATGATCTTGAACAACTCGAGAGAATCAATCGCATCATTGATTGGGCTGAAATGCTCCACGGAAAAACTTTCGTGGAAGACTTGAATGAAATGCTCGTACAGAAAAAAATCAGAGGAGATATTGCTAATCGTGGGCTGAAGAGAATCACCGCGTTAAGGATTCGACCTTCACAGGATATTGGCGAAATTTTCAGTGAATGCTTTCAAAAAAATAATCAGAGACACTTTTCAGCTTTTGAAAAATTATTAGTCCGATTCTTAGACATTGATCCAACAAAAGGAATCGACTTTTTGTCCTATATTGTTTTTATGCCAGAATATCTTAAAAGGCTTTTGGAGTTGGGCTTTGAAGATGCACGTACAAATCACGACAAACTTGTAAATTATTTTGAAGGCGGAAAATCTATTTAGCTTGATCGTGAAGAGCTATAGCGCTCTTTAATGTCTGCCGAAACTCTTCAGTATCCCAGGGCTTTAACAAACATTTGTAAATCGTTCCATCTTTGAGAGCCGCCTCAATTTGCCCATCTTCGTCTGGATACCCAGTCAGAATAATACGAACTGTTTTAGGACAAAATCCCTTAGCTTTACGCAAAAACTCAACACCCGTCATTCCAGGCATGCGCTGATCTGAAATCACCACAGTGAAATCTTCATAGGCTATTTCTTCCAGGGCTTTTTGAGGAGTTTCCGAAACGATGATTTCCCAATTTTCTTCTCCCCTTAAAGCTCTGCGACAAGCATCGAGAAGATTTCGTTCATCATCGACTAATAGTAATTTTGGTGTCCCCATAGTTTCGGAAGTATAACCAAAAACATCGCAATCTGACTAGGGCTTCATCAAAATATATGTGTTTTTTATTACTTAAGTTTTTTTGAAAATACTCCGTAATAAGCCTTCCATTTTGAGGGCAAAAAAAATTCTTAAATGAAAGGTTTATTTTTTTTATCAAATAACTAATACCCCCCTCATGAATAAAAACTATCCCTCTTTTTTTAGAATCCTATCACTCATCTTAACAACCATGACCCTAGTGGGGCTTAGCACACTGTCAGGACTTTCTATGGGCTGTGGGTCTAATTCTACAGCATCCGTAGAAAAGATCATGTTGGGAAGCGATCACTCCTGCGCACTCTTAAGTGATCATACAGTGAAATGTTGGGGTAGAAATCGTGACGGTCAAGTTGGGGATGGAACGTTTACGGACTCTTCCTCTCCAGTCTCTGTCACAACCCTTTCCGCCGCAACAGACATTGAAGCTGGAGACTCCCACTCCTGTGCTCTTATAAATGACGGTACGGTTAAATGTTGGGGATTCAACAATTATGGCCAACTCGGAAACGGCTTGACGACAAGCTCTTCTGAGCCTGTCGCTGTGACAGGTATCACTAATGCTACGGCCATTGCAGCAGGATATTCTTATAACTGTATGCTTTTAAGTAACCAAACCGTGAAATGTTGGGGATTCAACAATTATGGCCAACTTGGAAACGGCCTCACTACTGATTCAACGTCTCTTGTCGATGTCACAGGTATCTCTAATGCTACAGACATCGCGGCAGGTGAATATCACGCCTGTGCCCTCCTAAACGACCATACGATAAAATGTTGGGGATATAATGGATATGGACAACTTGGAAATGGAGTGACTACAGACGCTCTCTCTCCGGTCGTTGTCACCGACATTTCTAATGCTACGGCAATTGTGGCTGGAGCCTCTCACACCTGCGCCCTCTTAAGTGATCACACGGTAAAATGTTGGGGATATAATTATTCTGGTCAACTTGGAAATGGATCAACAACAGACTCTTCCTCTCCAGTCGTCGTCACAGGTATTTCAAATGCTACGATGATTACAGCTGGAGCACATCACACCTGCGCACTCTTGGATGATCATTCGGTGAAGTGTTGGGGAAGTAACTTTTCCGGTCAAATAGGCAATGATTCGACATCAGACGCGTCTTCTCCGGTTTTAGTCACAGGCATTTCATCTGCTACAGCTGTTGAAGCTGGCGAATTTCACACCTGCGCCCTCTTGGACGATCACGCACTGAAATGTTGGGGATATAACAATCACGGCCAGCTTGGAAATGGATCCAGAGTCACTTCAAATCTTCCTGTTAATATTACAACGATTTCTAATGTCACGAGTATTGATGCAGGGTATTCTCACAACTGCTCAATTTTAAACGATCAAACTGTTAGATGTTGGGGATTCAATGGAAATGGCCAACTTGGAAATGGATCAACAACAGACTCATCCACTCCAGTCGTAGTTTCAGATATCTCAGGTGCTACCGCTATTTCCGAAGGCCTATCTCACACCTGTGTCCTCATAAGTAATCATACGGTTAAATGTTGGGGATACAACGCCTTTGGCCAACTTGGAAATGGATCAACAACAGACTCTTTAACCCCTGTACTTGTCTCAGGCATTTCAAATGCTACGGCTATTACAACCGGTGACCATGTCAGTTGTGCACTCCTGGATGATCACTCGATTAAATGTTGGGGATACAATTACTTTGGGCAGCTCGGGAATGGATTGAAAGCCGATTCTTCCTCTCCAGTAGTTGTCACAGGTATTTCAAACGCTACGGCTATTGCAACGGGTGGAACGCACACCTGTGCTCTTTTAGACGATCACTCAATTAAATGTTGGGGATTCAATGGAGATGGGCAACTGGGAATTGGAACTGATGTTGATTCTTTAACGCCAATCCTTGTCACAGGCATTTCAAATGCTACAAGTATCTCGGTAGGAAATGCGCATACCTGTGCAGTATTAGATGACCACGCTGTTAAATGTTGGGGATATAATGGGCAGGGACAACTGGGAAATGGCTCAACAACAGGATCTCTTTCTCCAGTCATTACCACAGGGATTACAAATGCCTCAGCTATTTCAACAAGGCTCTACCATACATGTGCCCTCTTAACTAACGGAGCTGTCAATTGCTGGGGGTATAATATTTACGGCCAACTCGGGAATGGATCTACAACGGATTCTTCTATTCCTGTGCCTGTCACAGGTATTTCAAATGCGACAAGTATTTCTGCAGGAGAGTCTCACACCTGCGCTCTCTCAAGTGATCAAAAAGTAAGCTGCTGGGGACGAAATACTGTTGGGCAATTAGGAGATAGCACCGTACTTTCTTCGGCCACACCTCTAACCGTAATAGGTTTTTAAACACTTTTCCCCTCATGTTTTTATCATTTTATCCGTACTTTATTCTGTATGGAAAAAGAGACTAAAACAAGTCAGATGACTGTGGAAAATTTCACATCTCAGAAGATGGAAGCCATTGGGCAACTGGCCGCAGGCATTGCCCATGAAATCAATACACCCACTCAATATATTGGAGATAACACCAATTTTCTCCAAGGTGCGTTTAAGGATTTTTTAATTTTATTGGACGATTATAAGAAACTTGCACAACAAGCTCAGGAAATCTCAACTTTACAAGAGACAGTCAAAACAATTCAGGAAAAATCAAAAAAAATTGATGTGGATTATCTTATTTCAGAAATCCCACTCGCTATTAAACAATCTCTTGAAGGAATTGAACGTGTTTCGGGAATTACTAAAGCGATGAAAGAATTTTCACACCCAGGCAGTCAGGAAGCAGCTCCTGCAAATCTTAATCAAAATATTAAAAGCACTGTTACGGTTTGTCGCAATGAATGGAAATATGTCGCTGATGTTGAAACACAGCTTGATCCGCAACTACCCGAAGTCCCTTGCTGTGTGGGAGAAATTAATCAAGTGGTTCTCAACATGATCATCAATGCCACACATGCTATTTCAGACAAGTTTGAAAAGGGAAAAAAAGGAAAAGGGCTGATCACTATTTCAACACATCTGGATGGTGATTGGATTGTCATCAAAATTTCGGACAATGGAGCCGGAATTTCGGAGAAAAACAAACAACATATTTTTGAACCCTTCTTTACCACAAAAGCTATCGGCAAAGGCACCGGACAAGGACTCATGCTCTCTTTTGCCATCATCAAAGAAAAACACAAAGGCGAACTTCTATTTGACTCCAAAGAAGGCGAAGGTACTACTTTTACGATAAGACTCCCTCTCATCTCACCACTCATGGACGACCCAACAGAAGACAAAGCCAAATAATTTATGCGAAAAATTATCTTTGTTGATGATGAACAGCGTGTCTTGGATGCTTTCAAAAGAAGTCTTCATGTCTATCGAGATCAATGGGAAATGTATTTTGAATCTAGCGCCGAAGCCGCTCTTAAGTTTTTAGAGAGCAATACAGTCGATGTCATCATCTCTGATATACGCATGCCCGAAATGGATGGTGTGACTCTTCTAAAAAAAGTTCAGGAAAAACATCCAGGCATTGTGCGTATTATCCTTTCGGGTTTTACCGAAATGGAAGCAGCGCTCCAGAGTGTACCTGTTGCTCATCAATTTTTAAACAAACCTTGTGAAGCCCAAAAGGTAAAAGAAATTATTGAACGCGCTTTTCACCTTCAAAATGTTCTGAATAACCAAACCATCAAAGACGTTGTTGGAAAAATCGATCAACTGCCCGTGCTCCCCACTGTCTACAAAGAGCTTATTACAGCTCTTGGAGATCCAGATGTCAGTGTTAAAAGTGTCGCCGGGATTGTTGAAAAAGATATCGCATTGGGGACAAAAATTCTTCAAGTGGTTAATTCAGCTTTCTTCGGCCTGCCTCGCACCGTCACCAGCGTTTTTAGTGCTGTGACACTTTTAGGTCTTAATATGACCAAAAACCTCTCACTCACTCTGAAAGTTTTTCAAAACTTTGAAGAAGATGCCAAGAAGCTGGGATTTTCTATCTCCAACTTTCAAAGTCATTGTATACAAACAGGTCAGATTGCCAAAACACTCCTCACAGCTAAACATGAATCTGAGGCTGCTTTTTTGGCCGGCACATTTCATGATTTAGGCAAACTCATTTTAGCCACTAAACTTCCCGAAATTTTTAAAAATATTATGACCCAACTTCAAGACCCTGACGATGATTCGTGTGAAATAGAAGAAAAACTGATGGGAGTCTCTCACGCAGAAATTGGTGCTTATCTTTTGGGGATTTGGGGATTACCAAACCCAATCGTAGAAGCCGTGGCTAATCATCACAAACCTTCGAGAGTCCCTCATAGCGACATGGATATTATGGGGGCTGTGCATGTGGCTAACTATCTGGCTTATGTAAAAGATAAAAAAATGGATAAAGCCGTAAAACTTCTAGACTCACAATTTTTACTCGACTTGCAGCTGGGAGAAAAAATTACCCAATGGGGCCAAAAAATTTTGATTGAAGACCTTCAATAACAATTCACTTGTTTCAATGGATTAATTTTACTTATAAACCATCGACTATGCCTAAAACAAAAGATCTAGTTTTTATTACCCTAGTATTTCTGTGCTGTCTTCAATGGATATCTCTAAAATATTTTGGTGTGAGCTTGCACCCTCCTTGGAATGCCATTTCACCAGGGCTGGCTATTTTTGGGGCCGCCTATATGCTCTCGTGGGGTGCCGAACTTTCCCAGTTTGAAATTCCTAGATCTCTAGCCATTGCTTTTCTGGCTCTCATTGCTGTTTTGCCCGAGTATGCTGTGGATATGTATTTTGCTTGGGAAGCAGGAACAAAACCGGAATATGTTCATTATGCAACAGCCAATATGACAGGCTCCAATCGACTTTTAATCGGAGTTGGCTGGGCTGCTGTGGTTTTTGCTTATTTTTATAAAACTAAAAAGGGAGAGGTAAAATTAGAAAATAGCAATCGCACAGAAATTTTAGCTCTCGCCTTGGCCACGCTTTATTCTTTCTCAATTCCCCTGAAGGGAAATATTTCTTGGATTGATTCCATTATCTTTCTTTCGATTTTTGTCTGGTACATGATTCAAGTATGCAAATCCAGCCATGAAGAACCTGAACTGGAAGGACCTATTGAAAAACTAGCGAGTTGGCCCCGACTCCCTCGGGTATTAGCCACCCTCTTCTTTTTTATCTTCTCAGGGTTTACGATTTTTATTTCCGCAGAACCTTTTGCTGAAGGACTACTTGTGGCAGGAGAACATTTAGGAATCGAAAAGTTTATTTTAGTCCAATGGCTAGCGCCTTTAGCTTCGGAATCTCCAGAATTTATTGTCGCTATCATTTTTGCTTTAAGAGCTCATGCATCCAATAGTTTAGGGACTTTGATTTCATCTAAAGTGAATCAATGGACACTGCTGATTGGCATGCTGCCTATTGTTTACAACTTGTCTGCTGGTCATTTTCACCCAATGCCCATGGATGCCCGTCAAGCTGAAGAACTATTTCTCACATCAGCGCAATCCTTCTTTGCAATTATCATGATTGTCAATTTGCGGTTTTCCATCACAGAAGCTTTGCTGCTTTTTGTTCTCTTTGTTTCCCAACTTTTCTTCACCACGACCGAAGCGCGCACTCTCTATGCGTTTGTTTATCTTATGCTTGGAGTTGGTTGGATTTTTGTGGTGAAAGGCAATAAAGAATCCATCGTACAATTATTTAAAAGGAGATAAGTATGTCTATCCCACAAATTTCACCCCTCGAAGCTAAGAATATTTTAGATCAAAATGCTGATGCCACCTATGTCGATGTGCGATCGACACAAGAGTTTCAAGAAGGACATCCTGTGGGAGCTGTTCATCTAGCTCTTTTAGATTTTCAAAATGGGCAAATGGCACCAAACCCAAAATTCACACAAGACTTCGAAACCAAATTTCCCAAAAACAAAAAGCTCATCATAGGCTGCCAAGCCGGTGGACGCTCTCAAAGAGCCTGTGAGCTGCTTCAGTCATTAGGCTATCAAGATGTCTCCAATGTCTCTGGAGGCTATGGAGCTTGGGAGCATTACGGCCTTCCAACTGAATAAAATCATTCCATTTTTATTTTTTCAAAAATCCCTCAAGTTTTTCCTGATTCATCCGTTCAGGTAAAAGTTAAAAGAAAACTTTTATTTATTAGGGGGAAATATGAAAAAAGAATTATTCGGGGTCATGATGGCTGCTACGATGGTTTCTGTACTTTATTTAAGCGGCCCGTTTGGCTGCAGTAGTACATCCTCTGGTGGAGATATAGGTGGTGGGGTCACAAGTGATATTTCTGAAAATTTTCCTGCAGATTTAGCTGTAGCATCACCGACTGCTGCCCAAAGTACAGGGGCAGGACTTGTTATCGCAGGACATCATAAGGCTGTTGAATTAAGCTCCGATGCGGATCTTCAAACAAAACAAGAAGCTATTGCCGAGCTTTTGGCAGCGACTAACGATGCTGTCACTGATTGTGATTTTACTTTGGATCTTAGGGTAAATACCAACAATGCAACATGCTATGGACCTGAACTCACTTATTCAAATCATCCTGATTTATCAGGCATTGGTGATGGAGATACCAATAATGATGATCCTCTTGGCCAATTTAATGATACAGATGGTGATGGGTCTCTTCCTACAGGTGACGTTGGCCTTTGGACAGAAAACAATGGAGATACGGCTGAAGCCTGTGCCTCAGCTCAGATGAATGCAAAAGTGGAAGGCATCGCATCTCAAGTAGACTCTGCAATGTTGGCCATGGCTAGTATGTATTGCTTAGCTAACGTCAATAGCATTTCTTTACCTTCAGATGTGGGTGATAGTGTTGATCTCACTAGCGTCGTCAGTTCTGGATTTTCGAGCAATGGTATTGGAATCACTGTCACTGCCGCAGGATTGTCACGTGCAGCAGATGATGTGGATGGAAATGCTGTTTACATTGCAACACTTGAAGGAACAGCCTCTCAAGAAAGCAATACCTACGCTGTTGATTTTAGGTTAAAGCATATTCCGACATCTACGGATGCATCTTCTTATAAAGGTAAGTTGTCTTATACGATAGGTCAGGAAGGTGTGGATTCTCAAGGTTGCGATCCACATCAAGGCATCACTTATGCCACCTCTATTGAATATGAAAAAGCTTCAGTAACTTCAATGACCTATGCTTTAAACAATGGAACCTATTGTTTAGGCGATGACATTTATACATCTGGAAGCGATTATACAGTAAATCCAAGTGCTACTTGGAGTGGAAATTTTAACAAAGTACTCTTTAACTACAACCCAAGTACCTCGGTTGGAAATTACTCCTTTGCATGGCAAGCTGGTTACAACGACGACAATGCTCGTGTCATGAACATGTCAATCGCGGAAAGTGGAGCATCTACCACAGGTACAGCTTTCTTTGGGTATGGACCTAAAGTGTATGAAGATGGTGCTGGTTCCATTGAAGGTATGATCTGTAACTGGGCAGGGCCTGGCGCAGCACATACACCCATTGAAATAGTTCAAAGACAAGAATTAAGTCTTAATAACGAAAGCGGGCTCTTTGAAACCACGAGCTCAGATATTACTTATGCGCCTACCAATACCTGTGATTCTACAGGAAGCGGCCAAGGTGGAACATTCACATACTCCGATGGAACGACAACTGTAAATACAGCTGTCGACAACACACTTGTTGATCTCACAGCAATCGCAACCGCCTACACAGAACCAACAGCCCCTGCTGATGTTGATGAGTAGATAGTAAAAAATAAAAACAAAAAACCCCTGTACAAAAAATCGTACAGGGGTTTTTTAATTTAAATCCCGCAGCGTCCTACTCTTCCAGCAGATCTGGCTGCTAGTACCATTGGCCCAGGTGAGCTTAACTTCCGAGTTCGGGATGGGATCGGGTGTGACCTCACCGGTATGACCACGGGAAAATTTCAGTTTACAGATTATGTATTCTGTAAGCCTTTAATGTATGTAAATTTGTACAAAGAACAACAACAGCATTTAGAAAGTGCTGACTACATTTATATAACCATCGTGAGGGTAGGCCCTGAGGCCTACCCTCCGAGGTTAAAAAAATGGTCAAGCCGCTCGACCGATTAGTAACAGTCAGCTCAATTCCTTACGGAACTTACACTTCTGTCCTATCAACCTCGTAGTCTACAAGGGGTCTTAGGGATTGCTCCCGGGAGATCTTATCTAGAGGTTAGTTTCCCACTTAGATGCTTTCAGCGGTTATCTCGTCCGGACATAGCTACCCAGCAACTGCCACTGGCGTGACAACTGGCACACTAGCGGTCCGTCCATCCCGGTCCTCTCGTACTAGGGACAGATCCTCGCAAATCTCCTGCGCCCACGAAAGATAGGGACCGAACTGTCTCACGACGTTCTGAACCCAGCTCGCGTACCACTTTAATAGGCGAACAGCCTAACCCTTGGGACCTACTTCAGCCCCAGGATGTGATGAGCCGACATCGAGGTGCCAAACGATGCCGTCGATGTGAACTCTTGGGCATCATCAGCCTGTTATCCCCGGCGTACCTTTTATCCGTTGAGCGATGGCCCTTCCATGCAGAACCACCGGATCACTAAAACCTGGTTTCCCACCTGCTCGACTTGTAGGTCTTGCAGTTAAGCTCTCTTATGCTTTTGCACTCGACGGCTGGTTTCCAATCAGCCTGAGAGAACCTTCGTGCGCCTCCGTTACTCTTTGGGAGGCGACCGCCCCAGTCAAACTACCCGCCAGACAGTGTCTCGCAGCTGGCTTCACAGCATGCGGTTAGAATTCCAGAACAATTAGGGTGGTATTTCAAGGTTGGCTCCACGATCCCCAAAAGGACCGCTTCAAAGCCTCCCACCTATCCTACGCAAACCGGCCCGAAATTCACTGTCAAGGTGTAGTAAAGGTGCACAGGGTCTTTCCGTCTTTTCGCGGGGAGACCGCATCAGCACGGCCAGTACTATTTCGCTGAGTTGGCTGTCGAGACAGCGGGGCACTCGTTACGCCATTCGTGCAGGTCGGAACTTACCCGACAAGGAATTTCGCTACCTTAGGACCGTTATAGTTACGGCCGCCGTTTACCGGGGCTTCGGTTCAAAGCTTCTGGGTTGCGATGACCTCTCTCCTTAACCTTCCGGCACCGGGCAGGCGTCAGACCCTATACATCCTCAATTGAGTTTGCAGAGTCCTGTGTTTTTGTTAAACAGTCGATACCCCCGTTTCACTGCGGGCTCATTACCCTTCGGATGTACTCCTACAAGCAATGAGTCACACCTTCTCCCGAAGTTACGGTGTTAGATTGCAGAGTTCCTTAACAGCCATTCTCTCACGCGCCTTGGTATATTCTACCCACCTATGTGTGTCCATTTGCGGTACGATTACCCTATAAATCACGTCGCGGCTTTTCTTGGGAGCGTGGAATTAGTTACTTCGTCTTCTTTCGAAGACTCGTCATCACTTCTCGGAGTTAATGACCGCCCGGATTTGCCTAAGCGATCCTCCTACGAGTTTAAACGCACACTTCCGATCGTGCGCTAACCTATCCTTCTCCGTCCCCACGACGCATAACATCTATAAGGTAGTACAGGAATATTAACCTGTTATCCTTCACCTACGCCTTTCGGCCTCGGCTTAGGATCGACTAACCCTGGGCGGACGAACCTTCCCCAGGAAACCTTGGGTTTACGGCGACATAGATTCTCACTATGTTTATCGCTACTCAAGCCAGCAGGATCTCTTCTTGGACCTCCAGTTGTCTTTACAATCAACCTTCGCAGGCAACAAGAATGCTCCCCTACCACTTATCGAAATCGAAATTTCGGTAAATCCGCGTCTTCGGTAATAAGCTTTAGCCCCGTTACATTTTCGGCGCAGGTTCGCTCGACCAGTGAGCTGTTACGCTTTCTTTAAAGGATGGCTGCTTCTAAGCCAACCTCCTGGCTGTTTAAGTAAACCTACATCCTTTCCCACTTAGCTTATATTTTGGGACCTTAGACGGCGATCTGGGCTATTTCCCTCTCGACCATGGATCTTAGCACCCACAGTCTGCCTCCTGCGATACTTAACGTGGTATTCGGAGTTTAGTTGGATTTGGTAGTCATTTCTGACCCCTAGTCCATCAAGTGCTCTACCCCCACGCAAGAACTCACAAGGCGATACCTCAATATCTTTCGGGGAGAACCAGCTATCTCCAGGTTTGATTAGCCTTTCACTCCTACCCACAGCTCATCCGAGCCTGTCTCACGAGGCACCGGTTCGGACCTCCAGCCGTATTTCTACGACCTTCATCCTGGCCAAGGGTAGATCACCTGGTTTCGGGTCTATTCCTGCAAACTTAACGCCCTATTCGGACTCGCTTTCGCTGTGGCTGCTCCGCAGAACGGATTAACCTTGCTTGCAAAAATAACTCACTGGCTCATTATGCAAAAGGCACGCGGTTAGACATTGCAACCTTGCGGTGCCATAGTCCTTCCACTGTTTGTAAGCGTATGATTTCAGATACTATTTCATTCCCCTTCCGGGGTACTTTTCACCTTTCCCTCGCGGTACTAGTTCACTATCGGTCAGAAGCGTGTATTTAGTCTTAGGAGATGGTCCTCCTGGATTCCCACAAGATTTCTCGTGTCCCGTGGTACTTGGGATACCGCTAGACCTCTTTCAGATTTCGTTTAAGGGGCTATCACCCTCTATGGCCAGACTTTCCAGACTGTTCAACTATCCTACGGAGTATCACATTACGGTCCCGCAACCCCTCCAATATTACTATTGAAGGTTTAGACTCTTCCGATTTCGCTCGCCGCTACTTTCGGAATCACTGTTTTGTTTTCTTTTCCTCCAGGTACTGAGATGTTTCAGTTCCCTGGGTTTGCCTCCATACCCTATGTATTCAGATATGGATTATCTCTCTTTCAAGAAATACGGTTTCCCGATTCGGAAATCTCCGGATCAAAGCCTGCTAGGCGGCTCCCCGAAGCTTATCGCAGCTTGCCACGTCCTTCTTCGCCATCTTCTGCCAAGGCATCCACCATACGCTCTTAGTAGCTTGACCAAACTTGAGATGCCTATTCTTTTCAGAATAGGCTCATATATATTTTAATAGTATTGTCAGCATTTCTAAATGCTGATGCCGTGCTTTGTACATAAATCTTTTACATACATTGCGTCTTCAAACTATTCGAATGTCAAAGAACAAAAACTTCAAAAGTTATTGTGGAGCCAGTCGGGATCGAACCGACGGCCTCCTGCTTGCAAAGCAGGCGCTCTCCCAGCTGAGCTATGGCCCCGCTAGATCCATTCACTCAAGCCCTAACCTCAACCAAACTAAAGCCACAAGCTTATGTGGGCCTGAGTGGATTTGAACCACTGACCCCACGCTTATCAAGCGTGTGCTCTAACCAGCTGAGCTACAGGCCCGTAAATTAAGAGCTGTCGCTCCTTCAAAACTAAACAGATGCACTCAGTTAAAACCTAAATTACACTAATGACCTAATGGATGTCTTGCGACACCTTAGAAAGGAGGTGATCCAGCCACAGGTTCCCCTACGGCTACCTTGTTACGACTTCACCCCAATCATGAGCCATACCTTGAACGGCTGTCTCCTTGCGGTTAACTCACCGGCTTCTGGTATAACCCACTTTCGTGGTGTGACGGGCGGTGTGTACAAGGCCCGGGAACGTATTCACCGTGGCGTTCTGATCCACGATTACTAGCGATTCCAGCTTCATGGAGTCGAGTTGCAGACTCCAATCCGGAACTGAGGACACTTTTATGGGATTAGCTCCCTCTCGCGAGTTGGCAACCCTTTGTAGTGTCCATTGTAGCACGTGTGTAGCCCTAGACATAAAGGCCATGAGGACTTGACGTCGTCCCCACCTTCCTCCGGTTTAACACCGGCAGTCTCTTTAGAGTGCCCAACTAAATGATGGCAACTAAAGACAGGGGTTGCGCTCGTTGCGGGACTTAACCCAACATCTCACGACACGAGCTGACGACAGCCATGCAGCACCTGTGTTACGGCTCTCTTGCGAGCACTCCCAACTTTCGAAGGGATTCCGTACATGTCAAGTCTAGGTAAGGTTCTTCGCGTTGCGTCGAATTGAACCACATGCTCCACCGCTTGTGCGGGCCCCCGTCAATTCCTTTGAGTTTTAGTCTTGCGACCGTACTCCCCAGGCGGGATGCTTAATGCGTTGGCTTCGACACTGCGGGGGTCAACTCCCGCAACATCTAGCATCCATCGTTTACAGCGTGGACTACCAGGGTATCTAATCCTGTTTGCTACCCACGCTCTCGCGTATGAGCGTCAATATCGGTCTAGAGAGCCGCTTTCGCCGCCGGTGTTCCTCCCAATATCTACGAATTTCACCTCTACACTGGGAATTCCGCCCTCTTCTCCCGTATTCAAGCCATCCAGTATCTCGCGCAGTTCCTCGGTTAAGCCGAGGGATTTCACACGAGACTTAAATAGCCACCTGCACGCGCTTTACGCCCAGTAATTCCGAACAACGCTTGCACCCTCCGTTTTACCGCGGCTGCTGGCACGGAGTTAGCCGGTGCTTCCTTTACAGGTACCATCACTCCAGCATGATATTAGCATACTGGACATTTTTCCCTGTCGACAGGGCTTTACAACCCGAAGGCCTTCATCACCCACGCGGCGTTGCTGCGTCAGACTTTCGTCCATTGCGCAATATTCCCCACTGCTGCCTCCCGTAGGAGTCTGGACCGTATCTCAGTTCCAGTGTGGCTGATCATCCTCTCAGATCAGCTACCCGTCTTAGCCTTGGTAAGCCATTACCTCACCAACAAGCTGATGGGACATGAGCTCATCCTCAAGCGATAGCTTATAAATAGAGGCCACCTTTAACCTCAGGATCCGCAGATCCCGTGGTCTTATTTGGTATTAGCCCGCCTTTCGGCAGGTTATCCCCATCTTGAGGGCAGATTACCCATGCATTACTCACCCGTGCGCCACTGACTGTATTGCTACAGCCCGTTAGACTTGCATGTGTTAGGCACGCCGCCAGCGTTCGTTCTGAGCCAGAATCAAACTCTCCAGTTAAATTTAAAAAAACTGGTGTTTTTAATAGTCTCCCGCAACGCGTCCTTTTAATAGTTCGCGAAAAGAGATTTCTTAAAAACGAGTTGTTCAAAATAAATACTGCATAAAACAAAGAAATTTAGGGTCTTAACTGGTGCATACTATTTAGTTTTCAAAGAGCGAAAAATTCAAAAAAGCATTATTTCAGGCTTTAAAATTCATCCTAACTTTCAAAGGAGGTGCGGTAGTATAGAAGCTCTGATTATCTGTCAAGAAACTACTTTGAAAAACTTCAAAAACATTTCATGACTCAGTCGCTACAACTTTGCTTCGAAAAGCTTGGCGGAAGATATACATGTTTAAAAAAATGTCAAGCGAACTCTACTTTTTTATATTTTCTTTTTCCAACCTTTATCACAGAACTTCCATTTTGCGTGATTTTCCAGCCAATATCAGCATTTCTTTCTTCATTAATAGTCACGGCATTTTGCTGAATCATACGCTTTGCCTCAGCTTTACTAGACACCATATTCAGTTGAAACAAGAGATCACTCACTAAAATCATCTCTGATTCTTTTTTAAGAGTTACAGATTCAATATTTTCAGGGATCCCATGGTTTTTAAAAACATGATCAAAATTTAAACGAGCAGACTGAGCTTTTTCAGAGTTATGAAAGCGACACGTAATCTCCTGAGCCAAACCTGCCTTAAGATCTCTAGGGTGCAACTCTCCTTTTTCCATTTTTTGCTTCATGATTTTGATTTCAGAAATTTCTATATCTGAGAGCAGATCATAATATTCCCACATAGTGGTATCGGGAATTGACATGACTTTACCAAACATATCATTTGGCTCATCCATAATAGCAATGGAGTTACCGTAGGATTTACTCATTTTTTGAACACCGTCTGTCCCAAGCAATAGAGGCATTGTCAGAATCACTTGAGGTTTCTGTCTTTCATCTTTTTGAAGTTCTCTTCCCATCAAAAGATTAAATTTCTGATCTCTTCCCCCAATTTCAATATCAGCTTTTAGAGCAACAGAATCATAGCCTTGCAAAAGAGGATATAAAAACTCGTGAATCGAGATTGGAACTCCACTCTTATAACGCTTTTCAAAATCATCTCTTTCCAACATACGGGCTACCGTTTGTTTTGAGGCCAGACGAATCATATCTATACTTGAAAGAGATCCCAGCCATGAAGCATTAAAAACAACTTCTGTTTTCTTAGGATCCAATATTTTAAAAACCTGACTTTGATATGTTTGAATATTTTTCTGAATTTCTTCTTCCGATAAAGGAGGTCTCATTTCGTTACGTCCTGTAGGATCCCCAATACGTGCGGTAAAATCACCAATGAGAAATAAAACATGGTGTCCTAAATCCTGAAACTGTTTTAACTTCTGTATAAGAACTGTATGCCCCAAATGTAGATCTGGAGCTGTTGGATCAAAACCCGCCTTAACTCTCAGAGGTCGACCTTCTTTCAGTTTTTCAACCAACTCGGGCTCTGAGATCAATTCAACAGAACCTCTTTTTATAACTTCTAGATGTTTTGCAATATCCCAACTCATAGGCTGACTCGCTGTTGTATTCTTATTATTTGGCTGGCTGTCCCCTTGGATTCGTTTACATCAATCATGACAGCAGAAAATCGTACATCTCCTTTAGCTGGTTCAAAATGAGCCGGCATTTGCTTTACCATTTTAATCTGAGCCACTTCTTTTTGCAGACCTATAACAGAATCGTAAGGGCCGGTCATTCCAGCATCTGTTAAAAAGCTGTTCCTTTAGGTAAAATCTCTTCATCGGCTGTTTGCACATGAGTATGAGTCCCTATAACCGCAGCCACACGGCCATCAAGATACCATCCTAACATTCTTTTCTCACTCGTAGTTTCTGCATGAATATCGACAAAATAAAAATCAGCTTGCCCTCGCCATCGATCAATCTCTCGATCAACAGCACGAAATAAAGAATCATTCATTGCAGGCATAAATCGCTGACCCTCTACATTGATAACAGCTACTTTGACCCCAGAATACACTTCAAAGAGTAAGGATCCTTGACCCGGCGCATCGGGAGAATAGTTGGCAGGACGAGTTAATAATTTAGTACGAGATATATAGGGAATAATCTCTTTCTGATCCCAGATATGATTTCCTGAAGTAAACGCGCTGACGCCGTAGGATTGTAGCTCCTCAATCATTCGGGGAGTCACACCTTTGCCATGAGCAGCGTTTTCAACATTGGCGATAACAAAATCCAGTTTCAATTCTTGGCGCAAACCAGGCAAACTCTTCTTAATTGCGAGTCGTCCAGGTTCTCCAAAAACATCACCAATAAATAAGATCTTCATCCCCTACTTCGCATACTCCACAGCACGGGTTTCGCGGATCACTGTGACTCGAATTTGCCCTGGGTAGGTCATTTCAGATTCAATCTTTTTGGCAATGTCCTTAGAAAGCATAACTGAATCTGCATCACTCATTTTTTCAGGACTGACCATCACACGTACTTCACGACCAGCTTGAATGGCGTAAGCTTTTTCTACTTGGTTATATGAAGTCGCAATACGCTCTAAGTCTTCCAAACGCTTAATATAGGCTTCTGCAGATTCCATTCGAGCCCCTGGACGAGCTCCTGATAATGCATCGGCTGCTTCAACTAAATGATCTAAAACTGTTTCTTGAGGAATATCTTCATGGTGAGCCCAAACAGCATGAGCAATCAAAGGACTTTCTCCATATTTACGAGCAAGCTCTCCACCAATAACAGCATGAGAGCCTTCAATTTCATGAGAGACAGCCTTGCCGATGTCGTGAAGCACACCCGCACGCCTGGCGATCTTTTGATCCATACCCAACTCTACAGCCATAATGCCGCACATAAAACCGACTTCGATGGAATGTCTTAAGACGTTCTGAGCATAACTATAACGATATTTGAGGGCTCCTAAAAGTCGAACCAACTCAGGATTCATACCATGAATATCAAGCTCCATAATGGCCTGCTGTCCTGCTTCACGAATACCTTTTTCCACTTCTTGAGTTACTTTTGACATCATCTCTTCAATACGTGCAGGATGAATACGGCCATCTGTGAGCAATCTCTCCAACGTTACACGAGCAATTTCACGACGAATCGGATTGTGCGAAGAAAGCACCACAGCACCTGGAGTATCGTCGATAATCATATCAACACCCGTGGCCGCTTCCAGAGAACGAATATTACGACCTTCACGACCTATCACACGCCCCTTCATGTCATCAGAAGGAAGCTTCACGACAGCAACAGCCGCTTCCTGCACCCATTCACCCGCCATACGTTCAATCGCCAAAGAAACAATTTTTCGTGATTTATGCTCAGCTTGATCTCTTGCTTCGTCTTCAATCTGTTTAATTTTCTTAGCAGCTTCATGAGTGGCTTCAGAGCTCATACTTTCTACTAACATCTTCTTAGCTTCCTCAGCTGTCATACCAGAGACTTTCTCCAGCTGTTGCTTCGACTCCTCAATCATAGCTTCATAACGACTCTCGATAGTCGCCAATTCTTTACGTTTATTTTCAAGATTGGTGTCTGCTTTTTTAAGATCTGCTTCACGACGATCGATTTGCTCCATCTTACGATCCAAATTATCTTCTTTGGAGAGCAACCGCTTTTCAATGACTGAGAGCTCTTGACGTCTTTTCTTCTCATCTTCATCTGCGGAAACTTTAGCTTTAAAAGCCAGATCTTTGGCTGAAAGTTCAGCTTCCTTTAAAACAGATTGAGCATTTTTCTCAGCTTGCTCCAAAACAGACTTCGCTCTCTCTTCAGAATTTTTTATTTCTTTCCCTAAAACACCTTTTCTTAAAACAAAACCCACCCCTACACCGGCGATTAAGGCAATCAGGGCAACAATAATAATAATCAACTGACCTTCCATAAAACCTCCTTCAAAACTACGGACCTGTTAGTCTCTTTGGTAAACTTGAGTTTCACTCACTATCCAATGACAGCCAACATCATGAGGATCCCTTGGCAAGCGATCCAAAATCTGAAAGTCATAGGCCAACCCAATTACCAAACCTGTATATCCAGCAAGGGCTTTGTCATAATAACCCCGCCCAAACCCCAAACGATACCCATCTCGATCAAAAGCCACTCCCGGAATAATAATACAATCTATCTCCCGAAGTGATGACTCCCCATTGCCTAGATTTGGCTCTGGAATCTGACAGAAACCAGGACTCAAATCGGTAATGGATTTTACTTGATAAAAATCTATCTCCAAACCCTTTACACGAGGATAAAAAACCTTTTTAGTTTTAAAAAACTCCTCAGCTATATTTTCAGTTCTCACTTCATTTTTTATCGGTGCATACAGAGCCACCGAGTCGAAGGATTCCCAAAATTTCAAACCTAAAAGTCTCACTGCAATCTGACGACTTTTTTCCCCAATAAGCTCTGGAGACAATCGATCACGCTCAGCCAATAAGCGCAACCGAATCTTCTCTTTTTCTGATGAGCGCGAAAAAGTCATAAATTTTTAATTTTGTGGGTGTCTTAAGATAACAACAGGACTGAGCCTGAGATTCAAAGCCCAGAAATTTTCAAAAGAAAGTTTAAAAAATAACCAAATTTCAAAAATGTATCCTTTTGTATCAAGTCATCCACTGAAAAATAAACCCTGCCTTTGCCGTGTGAGAAAATACTTTATGACCTTTTTTTAAAAGGGAACCATTTAACAGCTTTAGGCTTCCCTCATAAACACAAGGGCATGCACACGACTGCCAGGGACAGCTCCCAAAAGTATCTCATAAGGTCAAAATTATGATCCCATCACGCACAACGCAGGGTAAACCTGCTTACTCATTCGTTAAATGATGTTCAATCTTTTCTATAATTTTACTTACTTTTTCCCTCATTTGAGCATCGACCTCTTTTTGCTGAAACAGCTCATCAGCCATATTGAGACAAGCCATCAAAGCAGCATTTAAGGACGATACATTGTGAAGCTTATCCATAACTTCTTGAATCTTTTGATTCACAAAGCTTGAAATCGCCTGAACATGCTCTTCTTTATGCTCCGAACGAAGACTCAACTTTTGATTCAACAGTGTTATGGTATGTACTTGACTCACAAGGGAAAATTGTAAGGGCGACTCAAGTGAGAGTCAAGGTGTTTGGACTTAAAGTGTTAATTTATATTAAAACCAGATCTATCCATCGCTTATCAAGATTGATATTCAAAACCTTCACTCTCACGCGATTTCCCACTTGAATACGTTTCTTAGTTTTACGACCCGTCATCACGTGAGCCTTTTCATGAAAAACATAATGATCATCGGTCAGAAGTCTTAATGGAACCAAACCTTCTAAAAAGAAATCATCAAATTCGACAAAGATCCCAAATTTGGTGAGATTAGAAACAATCCCGCTAAACTCCTGCCCGACTTTATCTCTCATAAAAATACAAGCCGCTAAATCACGAGAGGCCCATTCAGCTTTCATCGCAGAACGTTCTGTGTCTGAACAATGATGAGCCACCCTCTCCATCGCTTCATCTCTCTTCTTCTGATTTTTCTTTTCACGCTTTGGAGTTTTAGGACCCGCTTGTTTAACCTTAATCAAACCCAAAGCTTGCTTCAACGCTCGATGGACGACCAAATCCGGGTAACGACGGATCGGTGAGGTAAAATGAGTATAACATTCCGAAGCCAAACCAAAATGCCCATCATTGGATGCTGAATAAACAGCCCGATTCATCGTGCGCAAAAGAATCGTATTGACCAACCGTTCTTCAGGCTTCCCTTTCACTAAAGGCAATACTCCAGCAAAAGTTTTTGGATCGGAAGGTTTTCTCAAAGAATATTGATAACCCAAATTATGAAGTAAAAGAGCAAAATCCTTCACTCGATCATTATCTGGAGGATTGTGGATACGATACAGAGAGGAAATATTTTTAAACAAAATAAATTCAGCTACCGCTTCATTGGCAGCAATCATAAACTCTTCAATCAAACGATGGGCTACGTTTCGTTCAGCTTTGACTATATTTTGAATACCGACCTCTTCCAGATCATCCGTTGCATTCTCTTCACCACCACTCATCGCCCCAAAAACAATTTGGGATTCTGGCAGATCAAAATCAATACTCCCACGGGTTGAGCGCATCTTCATCAAAAGATGAGCCAAAGCAGACATATCTTCGAGAGTGCTCAAAATATTCGCATACTTCTTTCTCAAACTTTCATCCCGATCCACCAAGACTCGACTCACTTCCGTATAAGTCAAACGCGCCACACTTTTAATGACGCTCGGATAAAAAGTCTCCGAAACACGAATTCCCTTTTCATTAAAAACCATATCCGCTGTCAGCGTCAGTCGTGGTTGGTGAGGAACAAGACTACAAAGATCATTCGATAGTTTTTCCGGCAGCATGGGAATACAACGATCAGCAAAATAAGCACTATTTCCCCGATAATAAGCTTCATGATCCAAAGTGGTCCCAGGCAATACATAATGACTCACATCAGCAATCGAGACTTTAAGACGAAAACCCCCTTCAGGCATGCGGCTAATACCCACCGCATCGTCAAAATCCTTGGCGGTTTCACCATCGATAGTCACAATGAGTTCGTCTCGAAGATCCTGCCTTTTGGAAAATTCAGCGTCATCGGGAGGCATGAGTTTTTGGGATTCTTCCAAAACCTTTTTGGGAAATTCATTGGGGATTTCAAACTCTTCTATAATGTCATCAATTCCTTGAGAAAACCCCTTCACGATCATTTTTTTAGATTTCCCACTTTTCATGAAGAGGGGCGTAGACTGTTCATGATTTTTCTTCTAGAATTTTTATTTAATATTTGTAACTGCGCCAAACACTGGAGGTTGTATGTCACCCAAGAGAAAGCATTCTCATACAGATGATGATGAAGAATTAATCGAAGAAAAAGATATTGATGAAGATGAGGAAGAAGACGACGAGGATGATGTAGAAGAGCTCGGAGAAGAAGCTCCTACTGAAGAGTATTGTCCAGGATGTGGTCACTACACTGCTGGTGATTCTATCTGTCCCAATTGTGGCCTCGATATTTTTGATGATTCAGGCTTGGAAGAATTTGAAGAAGAAGACGAAGATGCCGAGCGCGAAGAACGTACTCCCGATCGCGATGATAATTCGGGAGATGATGATTATTAACTCTCATTATTAAAACCTTGCAAAATCACAACGACGCTTTATGAGCCCGATGAGTTCGTTTTAGAAATCTGCCGCTGTGGTGAAACTGGCATACACGCGTGGTTCAGGTCCACGTGGGCGCAAGCCCGTGGAGGTTCGAGTCCTCTCAGCGGCATATTAAATTATAATTTCTGATTTTTTGTCTAAAAATCGCACAACTTTTTTCCTTTCTAACCGATTTCTGAGAAATGAACACATCTCCCACAAACCTTCCTCTCACCTCAAATGGCATATTGGGAGTTGTTAATCTTAAACACTTGTCTCTAGATCAGCTGTTACAGGATGATCCTCAATCAAAAGCATTGAAAGATGTTTATATAGATTCAAGAATAGAGAGTGAAACTCTCTGTGCAGCTCTAGGTCTCTTGGACAGAGCAGAAGAAAATATTACAAGAAGAGAACCCCAAGTTGATACTTCACAGTGGAACTGGGGATCTCTTGAGCTGATCCCCAAAACAAACTTACTCGATCGAGGCGTTTGTAAATGTTTACAACTAGCTCTCTCCCAAGATGATGATAGTCCTCTTGCTTCAGAATGCTTGGATTACCTGGAGAGTATTGTTTCCGCTTATCATGTCTATGAAGATCCTGATCTGTCGGATGAAACTATCTGTCGCTCTATCCTCGAAGAATCTAAAATCGCCATCAAAGAAAATGATTCTATTCTTAGATTTCTCAGAAATGCTGTATTGAAACACACACTTTCAGATTCTGATTTATATAAGAGAGTTTCTGATATTGCCCTACGTCTTAATGAAATCAAAAGAAGATTGAGCACTCTGATTAACCAGATAACGACTCCAAAAGAATCGGAGGCTCATTTAAAGATCACACCACCAAAAGTAGCTACAGAAGCTAAAGAGCAAACTAAATTAAATGCAGCTCATCAAAGAAATTGTGCAGACATGAAAACTCAGCTGAACCGCATAAAATCAGCTTTAGAAGTCGTAGATACCAATCTTTTGACAGGGATTATCGAAAAGTTAAAATCAGCACCTCTAGCTGCAGCAGAAGTAGTCTCATTACATCAACAAATCACACCCTATCTTGATACAATTAAAAACATCAAAAAACTCGAACCTATTTTAAATCGCTTTCAACCTTATGCATCTGAAAGAAAAGTGGAACTTATTGGAGAGAGCAAAGAAGCTGATCAATTAGCAGAACTTCACTTCCAACTAAAAAAACCAATGGAAGATATCTCTTCTCAAATTTCACAATTAGAACCTTTACTTCGTTTCAAAACAGATAATGAACTCGTTGCTATTGGAGCGCCAGCTTTAGAGGCCCCAGCATCAACGCCCTCACTGGCTTTTTGGGGTAATTATCCCGAAATCGACAAACTAAGAACTGACACAGATTTTATACAGGCGATTGTGGGGCCGAATGCTCCCGGTTTTATTCAACTCATGGGGTTACCAGAATTATTAATTTTTGCACCTGATCACTTGCTTCTAACAGACACCAGATACCGTAGTCCTGGTCAATCAGCCCCAGCAATATATCTCTATTCGTATACATGCCATGATGGATGCTATACGCATTGTCGATCCAGAGGCTGCTTCTACTATCAATAATGAATTTGTGGAGGGCTACGCTACAGCGGTACAAGATTTTGTAAACGGTAAAAAAACTGATATCGACACTTTTCGAAAAAAACTTTTACTGACAATTTTTTTAAGCTCCAAATTAAAAGAGATGGTTCGAAAACAGCTCAACCTATGTCTGGATGCAGCCAAGGAATGGATTGATGCCCATCCAGGAACCATACCCTGGCCCTTCAATGAGCCAGGCAGCATGATCCAAGTATTAACAGAATCACTCTTGCCTCATCTTAGAGGCTATTTTGCAAAAAATAAAACAACTCTAAAAGAGGATGCAGCACCTATTTCAGACTTCAGTGATATTGGTTACTTTAACTTATTAAGGTGGCTCCCTGTCTTGATTCAGAATTATCGCAAAAACAATAATCTGACTGAACTTCAAAAAGTTTATTTCATCATGGGCATGCGCCCACTAGATCCTGATTTTCCTGAATTAGAAAATCAGGCATACGCAGCCAGCAAACCTCTTTTTGAATGGTCACAGGCAGAGCCAGAAAATACAACACATCGCAAAATAACGACTCAAATGAAGACTGCCATAAATCAAGCTCAGATACTGACTACTCCTAGTGGAAGTTATATTTTATTAGGAGACAATCCGGCCCTTCAAGATCTGAGAAGATTTTTTTCATCAGAAAAAGTAGCTACTTATAAAGGCACGTCCGTCCAGGATGATTTTTTACTCTCACCCATCATCCTCACAACGCAACTAGGTTGTCGCCTTAAACCTATAAATGACCTTACAGATTCCGAAAAAACTACTTTAGGATGGTTAGCAGAAACACTCAGTAGTTTTCAAAGCCTGACAACAGAGAATAACCTTTCACTGACAGTTGCAGAACACTTGATCCACCGTCGAGAAACTTATCATGCAGATGTTTGGAAAAAATTAATAGCCGCTACACGAGGCCCACAAGAAAATCTTCATTATCGACTATCGCGAGCTGTGGCTCACTATCGTATTTAGACATCAACAGTAACGTGTCCAGTTTCGTCGCGGTGATACAGGAAAAACTCGATGAGAAGCATTTTGGGAATCTGCAGCTATTCTTAAGACTTCCGGAGAGGCTTGATACGATTCATCAAAAAATCTTGAGCCACCCCTTTCCAAAATATTTAAACGTTCTCTCGATGAAAGATGTGAAAATCTCCCCATCGGAAACGATGGGGATCTTAAAAAGTCATGCACACTGATCGCTTCTATAACACCAAAACGTCTCACATGATCTGAGGGATCAACCACTCCATCAGCATTCTCATCCACAAACTCAATCCCCTCACTTAATTCTGAAAAACTCGTATCCGAATTTTGAAACATCATTTCAGAAGCTTTATGAGCTAACGCTAAAACATCTCTGGAAGGCACATAGATCTCACGCTGATTTCCGAACCACCCTCTTCCAACAACTGCAGCCTATCTTGAGGACGAGAACATTGATCTAATACATACGTTGTACCGTCCAACCCAGTCCCTTCTGCCCCATCCGATCTAAAACGCGTATCATCATCAATAAATTCCCGCACCGTGCGAGAATACTCACGTCTTGTTCCATGGGAATCACGTTCAATAATCAAAACGCGATCAGAAAGATCTATCTCTCGATTGGCCCCTGGATCTATTCTAACTTCTGTCGACATTTTTTCACCTAATGAGTTAACCCCAATTCTCTACAAACAACTAAAAGTGCTCTCTGAGAAAAAAGGTCATGTGTACTGTTCGTCATGTCTAAATATTGATCTACAAGGTCATGCGGGTATCGTGATCGAACGTCTTCTCTGGGAATAATAATTTCAGGGATTAGCTCGAGAGTGTCTTCTGCAAAACCCAAAACAAAATTTGTCGCCATAATACTTTTTCGATCTTTACTTGTATCAAATATCATCTGGATCACAGATCGTTCTTCAGGTGAAAATTGATTCAAAACATTTACATCACCATTTCTGAAATGTTGAAGACAGTCGACCAAAGTCCCTACAGAGACATGAAGCGGATGAATCTGTAAGTAAGCTCTTAATCCTTGAAGAGCTATCCGTTGACCCACAACAAAAGCATTTCTCTCATTAATAACTCGATACTGGTGATGAAACAAAACTTGGCGAGAATACTGAAGATGATACGTTTCATGAGCTATCACAGCCACACGACCTAAGATATAAACAGGATCATTTAATCTTTGAGGATCAATCTGAACGTAAATATTTCCTAATAAAGTATTTGTTTCTCCAGAAATATCAGTATCTTCTTCAATAGCTGTTCCAAAATAAAGTGACGAAATATGACTTCGAGACCACTCATACAAAGAAAGAGCAGACTCACTTCCAAAATCTACCTGTAGCGATTTTAATTGTGATACAAAAGCTCCCGGCAAATCCTGATATGCTACCGACACCACATTACTCTGAAGTTGAGAACTCATTTCTGAAATCTCAATCGGATTCTCTCTCTGCGGAGGCCTAGCCTGAGGGAAACATAGAAAAAAAATACTTCAGGGGTTAACCGCCCTTGCTGACAAAACTCCTGATAAATTCTCATCAACATGTTTCCAGAATTAAACATAAAAAATGACACTGAGATCGCGTATCCAAAGAGGCATGATACGCAGCATAACTTCTAAGACTTTCATAAAGATGAGGACGAAGCAGCTCATTTGGAGCAATGCCTGCATGAGTATGCAAAACATATAACCGACTATAATAGTAAAAACGAAGAAGCCCCTGAGCTTCAGGGGTATGAAATAAAACAGCTCTCTCAATAGAGTCACTGGCATCAAGCCCCCTTGAAAAAAGGAGGATTGAAATAAACTCGCGAGCTTTTAAAATCATATCGGGATTTCCAAAAGAACTCAGCAATATCTCATCAAATAGAATTCTACTTTTATGCTCAAAATCAGAATATCTCAGCTCAGCCAAAGGAACCGTGTCATTTTCTTCACTTTCAAATAGTTCAGAAAGATAAATCAGATTGTCATTGGATAACGAATTCAACTGAGCTCTCAAGTTTTGAGGTAGGAAAAATCTGTCTCTAAAGCCCCGTAAAGAAAAACACGAATTTGACTACGATAGCTATCCGTTTCAAACTTCGGAGCTAACGGTACTTGAGTCTGTAAAAAAGTTAACCCCTCTCGAACAGCATCCTTCCATTCATTTCTCAGATAATGAGCCTGCAAACTACGACTATTTAAAGCTGTTTCGTGATAGCTTTCGTGAGAAAATCTCATGACTGGCCATCGATCCCAATGGGTATGGTTAGCCGCACGCATCATGCGCAATCTTAAACTCAGATTGATGACATTTTCATCCGACCAGATGTCTCGTGCTACCGAAAGAATATCGGAAGCTTGATAACCTGTTAAGACAGGAAAGGCAGAATTGTCTAAACTAGGAGGTTGTGATTCACAAAGCTGAGCACTCAACTGTGTTGCGGACGGAAGTCCTGAAATCAAAGCCAAAGTATCTTGCACAAAAGGTTCACGCTTTTGATAAGGGGGTGTGTCCTGCCCTAACAACAAACATAGACCCACATATCTTTTGAAAGCATTCAATTCCATCATGCTTGATTCATCGACATTCTACTAAAATTTGTTGTGTGTTATTTTTTAAATTAAATAGATTTCATGATATTAATATTATGCTAAACGCCTTCATTTAAGATTAACATTTTTAAAAAAGGAGCTTTATGAAAAAAGTACTTATCTCCGCAGCAGCCTTACTCCTCCTCTCTTCTGTCAGCTTTGCTCATGAAGGCAAAAAAGACGGGCCCTGTCATGTAGACGCCGAAACATTCTGCAAAGATGTCAAACCTGGAAAAGGCCGCATCGCTCAGTGCATGAAAGAACATAAATCTGAATTAAGCCCAGAGTGTCGTGGGCACATTGAAGATAAGAAAGAAAAGGTAAAAGACAGAATCGAGTCCTGTGAAGCGGATCGTCAAAAATTTTGCAGTGATGTCAAAGGTGGAAAGAGACGCATGAATAAATGCATGCGTGAACACAAAGATAAACTCTCTCAAGACTGTCGTGATTTTTTCAAATAACTCATCAAACGCAAAAAGGCCCAGCATGATAAGTGCTGGGCCTTTTTAACAAATACTTATTTACTTCACACGCGTAAATTCCATGGTCATAGGAGCTTGTTTTTCATCTTTTCCAGAACATGAAGACGAGAAGTGATTTTTATCTTTAAAATTCAAAGTCACATCACCCATGTGAGGATCTTTTTTAGACTTAAGCTCTTCAACCTTCACCAACTCAAAAGTCATCGACTCTTTGGTTTCTTTAGCCAGCTTTAAGATTGGACGATTTCTCATCAAGCAATAATGAGTCAGGTTGAGCTTACCCTTATTGTCATAATACATGGTCACCATCTCTTGAGGTGTCCCTGGCATAAAACGCTCAAGGACGGCACTACCACCGGCCACGACAGAATACTCGGTATAAATTTTTTGATTTTTCTTCCCAAACATTGACGTGGTGGATGTCCATTTTCCTTTTAACTCTTTCATGCGGTTAAGAGCTGCTGAACTATTATCGGCAGGAATCTGTGGATGTTCACCAGCATAAGACAGACTTGCCATCGCGACAAACGCGAAAACCATAATTGCTTTAAATGTTTTTTTCATAACTCTCCTTTTTTGTGGGTGTGGTGATAAAGAAAAAACAAGAATCTGTCAAAGTCGTTGGTGGAAATGGAAATTGATACCGTTATTCTAAAATGATTTGCATCATCTTCTAGAAAAACATATCATCAAGTTCTAGTATTTTTAAACATCAACTTCTAGAAATTTATGACATCAAAAAGTCTACAAAACAAACCTCACCAACTATTAGCCAAAGCCTTGGCTCAAGCCAAAACTGTCAGTCGTGAAGGAGTCGTTAAAGCCATCAACCTAGACCGAAGCACGAAGGAAATACTTACGGCGGCAGGCTGCCTTACCGAAGTCATCAAAGGATGGTATTTACTGACGAGTCCGTTGAGCCAAACCCAAGACCAAAGCATCGTCTGGTATGGAGGTTGTTGGGCATTCTTAAATTATTATCTTCAAGATCGATTCGGCAAAAACGGCTATTGCTTCTCTGCGGAAAGCTCCATGGACCTTCATGCAGGGGAACCCACCATCGCTCATCAATGGACAGTCCTCACTCGAGAAACAAGCAACCATGTCATCACACTCCCCCAACAATCTTCTCTTTTTCTCTATTCTGACAAAAACAACTTTCCCTCAGAGTTTGATCGTAAAAATGGGCTCAACATCATGACTTTACCTCAAGCGCTTACAAGACTCCCCCCTTCTTACTACACTCATAAGCCACTCAACGTAGAGCTCGTTCTTCGCTCTTTTTCCACGATCTCTGAAATATCGAGAACATTACTAGAGACACAAGGTGTGACAGCAGCCAACCGAATTGTCGGAGCCTACAAAGCTTTAAAAGAATCTTCTAAAGCAAGCCAAATTTCTGAGGACTTGTCAGCTGCGGGTTTTACCGTAAAACCCATCAATCCCTTCACGACTTACGAACCAACACTCAACTCAGGTTTAAATCCAAAATCTCCCCACTCTGGTCGCATCGAAACTCTTTGGATTCAAATGAGACCAGCTGTGATTAAGATTTTTCCAAGTCCCCCAGGACTCTCCAAAAGCCTTCTCAAGACAATCCACACCATTGAGGGTATTTATGCACAAGATGCTTATCATTCACTTTCCATTGAGGGTTATCAAGTCACAGAAGCTTTGATTAAAAAAATAGTTTTGGGAAATTGGAATCCTGATGATGATGTGTTCGACAGAGGCCAAAAAAATGCTCTAGCCGCCAAAGGATATTACGATACTTTTCAAGCCGTCCTCGGCAGCATCGAGAAAGTGTTCAAAAAGAAACAGGTCGCTGGAGATATTTTTCAGGATGATTTGCAAAATTGGTACAGAAAACTTTTTCATCCCTCGGTACAAGTGGGTCTCATAAAAGCAGCAGACCTGGTTGGGTATAGAAACAGCCAAGTCTACATCCGTGGTTCTCGTCACGTTCCGCCATCATCACACCCCTTGATGGACATCATGGACACTTTCTTCAAACTCCTCCGACAAGAAACACACCCAGGCGTGCGAGCTGTGTTGGGTCATTTTATTTTTGTGTATATCCATCCTTATATGGACGGAAACGGCCGTATCGGCCGGTTTTTAATGAACCTCATGCTAATTTCCGGAGGTTATTCCTGGACCATCCTCCGCGTCGAGCGACACCAGGAATACATGTCTGCTTTGGAGCAAGCTTCTGTCCACGGAAACATCCTTCCATTCACCCGATTTATCATGTCTGAGATGAAGTTTTCGAGAGAGTTGGCTAAAAAATAAAAATCCGAAACTATTTTCAATTTGTACCGATAAACATCCCTATCTGAATGACAGGAGAAAATTATGAGTATTGTCGGTGACTTTGTCTCAAATTCAATAGGGATTCACTATCAACTACGCCTGCCAGACTCTCGTCTTGGATTGCAAGCTATGACCAGAGGTGCAGGCTCTGCTTCTGACGTATTCTTTTCAAGAAACTCTCCACACCAGTTACCCATTAATCCTGATGATGTTTTTTTAACAGAAGGCATTGGTGAGGATAGTCGAGTAGGTGCTTATCTACATTTAATCGGAACAGGAAGATTAGATGATATTAGTTTTCTGGCGCCTATAGGACCTAGTGAAATAAGTACATTATTAGGATTCCCTGAATATCAGGCTCGTTTTAATAATGTTTTAAGCCTCTCTGAAATATTGCCTCATGGTGAAGCTAACAAAACATACCATTGAAATCCCCACAACCTTCCGCAAGAGAAAGCAGAGCGAATAGTAAAGAAGCTCAAGACCTTTTGAGAAAATGTCAGGGCGCAAAAAATACACTTCCCAATCTCCCCTTACCGCAAATACCTGAGTCTAGAAATCAAGACATCAAAGGAGGCATGCGCAATCAAGAACAACAAAAAGAAGGTAATCCGTTTGATCAACTAACCCCAAGAGAGAAATATGCCTTTTTTGTTTCAGCGCTTAGAAATGGCAACTGGGGGCAAGACATTATTGATGCGTGCTTGGGTAGACAGGTTGGTAGTGTTGAAGCAAACATTGCTCAAGCTGTAGGAGGATTACGAACTTTTGATTTCGCTGATCGTCAAGTTGTCACCTATGTAGAAACATTGCAGCAGCTGCAAGCTAGTGTATTGGGCTCAATGGAAAGAGCTCGTGATGGAGTTTATTACCGTAAAGTGACGAGTTTGGGGTGAGTGGATTTTGATTTAAGAGACTCATGAGGGAAATGGATTTGGGTTCAGGTGTGTGCAATTTTCACGAAAAACCCTTCGAATCAACGGCGGAATTTTATCCAGGTGGGTTTTTAACAATTTCATTGGTTTTTAAGAAACTTTTTACTTTGGACTTTCGATAATCAATTCACTGAGGGAGAGTTTATGAATACATTTTTTCGCAGTGTTATTTTAGCCTCGTCGATTAGCTTTGGATGCGGCGCTAAAACAGCTCTGGAAGTTCCTGATCCTTCACAATCCTGTTCGGATGAAAGAAGCTTTCTGTCTCCTGGAATCCCGGGTGTTGGCACTCTGAATTTTACGAGCACACCCCCTTCTGCTTTGGTTTATTTTACTTGGTCATTTCCCACAGTGCCCCGAGAGTTCCGATTAGAGTTAGCCAGAGGAAGCAATGCGCCTCTTGATGATATTCCTCAGTGTGAACCGGCACAAATAACAGAACCTTACCACACAGTCTCCATGATTCCCTTATCAAACCCACCGCCAGCTTCATCTCAATATGGAGGCGTCCGTGTCTATTTTACAGCTGGTGCTCCTCAATGTCTTCGAGTCATCCCTCTTTATAATGATTGCACAGGGCCAGCATCTGATCCGAGCCCTGTTCGATTAGGAATGAGATGATCAATTCAGGGAACACACAACTGAACCTTGATTAGAAATCGTCACCTTCCAAAAAAAATTTCTGATTTGCGTTCGCAATTTCCACGAAAACACCACCAAATCAACGGCGGAATTTTATCCAGGGAGGTGATTATTTTTTCGGAAAGAAAATGTCTTCCAATCTTTTCATATCTTCTAAAAACCACCCTTGTCTTTTTAGGTCTGCAATAAAGGATCGTGCTTCTGGGACACCACATTGTGCAAAGAGATACAAAATACTTAAAACATCTCTGGCAAGAATCTCTTCTTTCACTGCCTTCGCCATGTCATTTTTTTGCCCTGTCCACAGACTGTAGATCAATGCAGGGCGAGCACCTTCAGACAACAAGTTGTAAATCATATAAAAGCGCACTTCCATGCGGGCATGGTTCAAAAAAGAGTTAATGAGTAACGGAGTGCGGCGGCTCATGACTTCCATAAAGATTGCGGTCATTTCGTCTAAATGATTTTTTGCTATGACCTGATCGACCCACACGAGCAAAGCCTCATCAGACATTCCACTAAAGGTTGTATGGTGGAAAAAAGGTTGTTTTTGATAAAGAAGGTTTTCGAACACGGGGAGAAATCAACTCATCCCTTCCAAATCCTGAAGGGGTCTGGGTTGTTAAAGTTAACCCTGGAGACTGCATAAAATCAGCATACTGATGATATCGAATTAAAAATAATCCGAGCGATTTTGTCATGCTTTCGTATCGACAGCAGCCTAAAGAAAGTTGCCAGTTTTTATCTGAATTCCCGAGACACACCCTTTTACAGTAAACTTTAAACTAAGCTGCCTTTTTAAGAGGGCGGATCTTAATCTGCATTTCACCATTTAATGCTTCTACTATTTTAATTAATGTTTCCAGACTGAGATTAGCCGTTTCGTCATTCTCAATTTTTGCAATAAAAGGCTGTGAGACATTAATTCGTGACGCTAATTCAGTTTGAGTCATTTTCAGACCTTCCCGTAGCTCGATTATTTGACTGATGACTTTCAGCTTTTGAACTCCAGACCTTATTCTTTCTTTAGCTTTTAGAGACAGAGGATGTTTTCTGATGAGAGATTGGTGTGTGGGTGCTGTTATCCGTTTCATTTTTCTCCTCCTAATCTAATTTCACCTTTTTTATACCTTAAAATAAAATCGTTCATTCTCCTATATGCTAGATCCATGTCTTTCTTAGGGACCTCATTTGTCTTCTTGCAAAAAGCATGAAGAAGAACGGCATAATTCTTTACTGTAAAAAAGTATAAGATCCGTGTTTGTTTAGGACGCAGTTCATAGAGCTTATTTCCTAAATAATCCCCTACTGGTCTCCTCACCTGCTCTCCTACCTCTTCGAGGTAGGCAATATATTCGAGACACTTTTCAAAATCATGGGAAGACAATCCTTTTATAAAATCCCACACAGGATTTCTCATTTTGTCATCCACATAGTAAACAACCTGCTTCTTACCCACAAAACCTCCTTCATGTTATAACTTATAGGTTATAGTGTCAATGTTACGAACCAGGGATTATTAAAATAGAGCAAAGCAAATGCCATGACGATTTCAGTGAATTATAAGGGGAAGATTGATAAAACTTATAAGAAATAGTTCGATTTTTGGACTTAGGGTTTTAATTTTTGATCTGAAATTCCGGGGACATACGTCTGAACCCAATTATTTTTCACACACAAAATAAAGACGAAACTTTCTATTAGTAATGACGATATAGAATGAACCATGGATATTTTAAAATCTCTAACAACAACGGCCCAACTGACTGTCCTGACAAGTGCTTTATCTGGATGCACTATTGAGTCATTCCCTCCCACACGTCGAGCCATTCAAAATCCTGATAATTATGCCCAAACTCATTTACCCAAACCATCAAGTGAAACAACCGAGAGCATAACCATCAGACTCAACGATCTTTTGAGAAACGCCTATAAAACTGATTATTCAGGTCAACTCAGGATCGTTCACGATATCTACAATACATACAAGGCTTACTATGCTCGTGTATTGAGGCTAGACAGAACTAACCCCAACTTTGCCAACCGACTGGATACAGGAGCTATTGCAATCCATGATTACATCCTCAACAACCCGCATATTGATGATAAAGAAAAACTCTTATTAAGATCTCTTGTCTTAGGGGAAAGAAGTTTGGTCGATGTTCTTTGTATTGTAGCCACACAAGAGAGAACTCAAACATTGCCAGAAAACCAAGAAGATCTAGCGCGTGTAGAAGAAGGTCAACAAGCCATGCATTGGGCCTTATATCGTTATGCCGGTGGCCTTGCTTATGAAGCTGCAGCTAGACTGGCTTATCAAGAAGATACCAATTCATTTGATAATATTTCACCTTCACTCAAAGAATACATTAACCAGCTCGACTACAATCGATTGAGAAACTTATTCACAAATCTTGATATAAATTGGGATTCTCTCTTTAACCCTGAAAATCCCTCCTGTTTTGAGCGTTATCCCGAAATCATTAGATTGATTGAGTCAGAGAGGATCGCGTCTGTAGATATTCAAGAAGTAGGCAATATTTTTAATAAAATAAAAATGTATGCAGCCTCTCGGCTTAGAAGATGTGGTGATACCTTAACACCTCTCACTATTTTTCCAGGAAGTCGCTCTCAGTATTATTGGACAGGGTTTCGACCGGGCTTCGATGATTTTATGAGAGAAGCCGATATAGCCGTAGAAACCCCTGACCCTCTTGATAACCGGAGACTTCTAAGACCTTTCATCACTGACTGGTGGCCCTCCTATCAACAGGCCTACTCCCTCTACACAGGTGGTCAAAGAACCTATCAAAATACCAATTCTACTGAGCAATGGTTTCAAAGAACTCTTCCGCAATTAGGAAGTTCGGTAAGTCCCACTACCTACAGACAATATGCGAACAACATGACTTTAGAATCAACTGCACTCACAATTGAAGATGAAAACCATATCTGGAGGGAAGAAGAAATTGAAGCGAGAGTTAGTCGTGAGGGTGTGGCAATTCTTTCTCCTGATCAACTACCAAGATCGTGGCGCACTTTACTGGAAAGTGTCACTCTTGATATTCCATTTCCCAATCAAAATAACTTCAGAGGTAATGCATTTGAATTCATAAAAAAATATACTTTCAGTATTTATTTCACAAGAGTGAGAGGCACTAGAGAAGAACAAGTAGGGACTATCGCTGCATCAGAAAGTGCTGTTTTTATCAGCGTCGGAAGTCCCCACACTTACTCAACACTCAGAATCATAGATACCCTCGTTCATGAAACCTATCATTTAGCTTATCATGAGGAAGTCATCTCTAAAAATCCCTCTCGGGTAATGGACCGTCTTCTTGAGGAAAGAAATGCTTATTTAGTGGGGATGCAGACCATAGAAGCGGTTATCCCTAGGATTTTAAGAGATGATATACTTTCAAGCTATCATCCTGCCCATACAGTGAGCCCCATCCAAAGAGCAAAAACTGAGGGAGAAATAGCTCATATAAATTTTGCCTTAGCAAGCATCTCACTATCATTCACAATTTTAGGCATAGAAAACCATGATGATTTTTATGCACAACTTACTACCGGAGCTGCTTGGTGTTACCTCAATAATCAAAGTAGAGTCAGATATGCCAACAGCACCTTAGGCTACCCGAACGATAACCGAGAAATCAGATATGATGGGACTAACCACCTGCCCGCATCTTGGAGAGGTCGTTATCCACAATATAACGATGATGTTCATTTATTTGAAAGCTTCCGAGGAGCCACTAGAACACTTTTTAGATTAGCGGGATTTGATATGACTAAAGTAGAGATGGAAATAGATAATCCAGTTTAACTTATTGTAATTCCGAGGATACACGACATCAGCCTTTTTTCGATAACGAGAAAAGGCTATTGGCTGCATCCATCACATTACTAAATTTTTGCCGAGACAAAGAAAGCCCCGTATCCCAAGGACTCGCGACGATATCACCATTCGGAAAGTTTTAGGAATAGTTGCCAAGTTGGAAATTATTCAAACAAAAGTGGAATGCGGCTCATTCCATAAGGTCTTGCTACCCAAAGAGCTTCTCCCCTCGCGTCTCTGGCGTAAATAATGCAAACGAGACCCATGACAGTCTGAGGGATATTGTCTTGCGAGATTGATCACACCCACAAAACCATTTCCTTCGTAAGGGGTGAAGCCGAGTGTCACTTGATGAGAAACAGGATCGCGTCTTGATAAAAGCTGAGCTTCATCAACAGGTCGCTCTCCAGAAATGAGCGCATAAGGAATACCTTCATGATGAAAAACTCTTACATGGTTTGGAAGATCAATTTTAATACGATAATTATTTCCACGATCTTTATCACTCAAAGGAATGAAAGATATTGGCTGATTCTCATTATCCAAAAGTCCGGGACTCAAATCTTCACTATTTAAAATTAAAAGCCCGGGAGGGTTTTGCACTAAAATAGCGATTCGATCTTCATCGATGACCGCCATATCCTTAGGCTGAAAATATCCATCTACAAGATAAGCATGGCTATCCGTACCACTGGGATTTTGTAATGCGGGTAAACTACTATGAGAAAAGGAAGCTGGATTTAAATCGCCTGTGTCAGGAGAAATCGCCCAACGATGAAGCGTTATTGGAGCATTTACCAAACTTCTGTCAGTCAAATTCAAAACAGGATTTCCTTCTACGGAAAATAAAAAATTTCCCTGAATGGCAAAAGCAGCCGGAGTGTTTGGAGTGAAAGATCGTGTATGTGATCCATCAGTCAGAGTCATGTCGACGCGCGATAGCAAATTTTCATACAAACGCATGCGCACAGGGTCTGGTTGAGTATAATCAAACGCATCATCTTGAGTGACAAAGATCCCACTACTTGCAAAATCCCTCATGCCGTCTCTAAATGGGGAAGGTGATATTTTTTTAGGTATTCGCGTGCCTGTTTTACGCAAGCTGTCTCGTGAATATAAACACATCTCCTGAGACGAAATCAAAACACTCATCATGCGATTGAAAAGTTTTCACTGAGAGAGAAGAAAAAATATATGTTTCTCATAAAAAACTGACTTGGGCCATTTTTTCTCACAACCTTTCACTTCTTTTTGCCGAAGAACTCTTCATTATGATTCGGATAAATTTACAAGCTCAGGACTTTACAAAGCTACCCGCCTATCGTTGGCTGACGGCAGGTCAGTTTGATAGTCAACCGAGACGGCTGGAGAAAAGGTTAGCATTATTGGAAAGTGCGATGGACGTTCAAAAGGATGAAAAAATGATTCGTCTCTTGAAGCCATTACAAGCAGGACTAGTGGGAGATCGTAAAGTTATAACTCTTCATATTTTTCAAATCTGGGAATTTCTTGAAGTGGTAAAAAAAGATCCTGATTGTGTCACAAACCTGGAAAACAATCTTTCAATAGAATCTCCACAATCAAAGCGAGGAGTGTATCGTGATGAGACAACCGCTCTGAAGGAGGAAGATCTGATTTCTCAAGAAGATCAGAAAAAATGGCGACGTTTTTTTAAAGGAGATTTAAAAACAGGATTTTTTTCTCAAGATAAAGAAGTAAGTATCGCAGCAGCTATTGCCCCTATGCATTGGGTGAAAGCCCCATTTGTTTTTTGCAAGAATATTGCTTTTTATGCATTAGCGAGTCTGAGCTATATGGTCTTTGCTGATCCAAACACAGACGAACCTTTTGATATAGATGCCGACGTTTCAAACACAAGACGTCGCCTCTTCGTCCATCCCATCGAAATGCTCTCGCGTGGCATTTGGGAACTTTTTGCGAATGCACAACAAGGCAATGAACTCGCCATGATTGAAATCAAAAAAAGAGCCAATGCGGGAGATCCGCGGGCTGTGCTGATGGTAGAGATTCATCAGAAATAAATTAGAAAAATCACTTCTTCTTTTTTAAATCCTCTTCAGCTTTATTGGTAGCAGCAGCAACTTCTGTGATTGGATCTTCTTTTTGCACATCATCAACATTCACACGCACTTGTGTCACTGAAGGTTTGGAGAGCTTGTTTAATTGATCGGCTAATTGTGACTGGCGTCTGGCTGCACGCTTAAGCGCTAAAACTTTATAATATAAAGGGTGAGATTCTTCATATCTCAAAAACCAGTCACCCACCCAACTTCCAGACTTGATTAAGCCATGTAGCATGAAAAAAAGTACAGCATCCAACGTGGCTTCCTTTAAAAATTCAAAAAAGTGTCTAAAAAATAGACCTGGTGTATTGGCAAACTCAGCTCCATACACAATAGCCATATGAAGAGTGATCACTATTGCCGTCATCGCAATAGGAGTAAAGACAGCTGCCCATACGGCGACAGCGCCAATCACAGCACCTGATCGCACCCATTCAATCCCCTTCCCCGATCCAGGAATAGAGTAAAGCCCCGAGGCTTGTGTTGCAGCCACTTCTTCAGCCGTCAGATCATGGAGACCTTGATGAGTATGGGTAATTCTTAAAAGTTCGAGACGGCGCCTCAATGGATCATCATGTGTAATACGACCAATATTTCTACTAACGAGATAATCTCCTATCTCCAAAACATACCCACGGATCGCAGCATAACGGTCTACTATTTTATAAGCACCGTCTTCAAAAACAACTTCCTGCTTCCAAGGTTTGGATTTCAGCTCTTTAATGAAAGAACAAAGACTACGATAGAATCCAAAATCTTCCTTCAAAAGACTTTCCATCTCCGGATTTCTAAGCAAGCAAACAATGCCACTTAAGATTTCTCCGCTCATCTCAGGAGTATCCTCTAAAAACCAATAAGAGGATCTGGATATGAGCTGGTTACAAACAACTTTTAGTTCTTCTTTTGTCAAAGAGCTCTCGTGCAATCTTTTGCTAAGCTTCCTCGCCACTTCTAGTTTTTTCTCTTGAGTGGACTGAGGACTACCAAGAACACTTTTCAATGACTGCAAATCATCCTCAACTGAACCGATTCCATCCCTATAAGGAGAATGACTTCCAGCTAATATGAGAGTCTGCTTGTCTTGCCCACTCCCCAAAACTTTTCCATCCACAACCTTTTCTAGAGAAGGCCTGACACATAAGACTGAGGGGGCTATATCTTCAAAATTTTGCTTCGCATCCAGCAATCGTCCCGTGCGAAATAATGCCATAACAACTTGTGGCCGATGATCTGGTGAAGACATCCATTTTTTTACGGTGTGTAAAGATTGTTTCCTCAGAGCCGGCGCAATGAGCCCTGGTGAAATTTTTAAATAATTTAAAGCATTGTTTAACTTTTGATCAGGACTGCCTAAAGCACACTGAAAAGCGGCCCATTGAGCAGGAGTTGAAGTTTGAATAACCGAAGAAAAGTAGCCTGGTTTAATAAGCTGCATGAGCTACTATCGACACTATTGTAAAATAAGTTTCGAGTTTATTTTTACCAAAATTCCGCAGTTGATTTTTCCTGAGTGTCATCGCGAGCCCGAAGGGCGTGGCGATCTCACAATAATCGCCGGGAGATTGCTTCACTTCGTTCGCAATGACAGCATCGGGTTACAGCAATTAACAATTATTTAGCCAGGTGCCTGGCACCGGTCACACTGGTTATAGTATCGCTATCTCTTATTCTGACCCATGATTTATTCTGATTGGATTCAGATGAAAGCGTAGAGCTAAATAAAAAATAGGGTCTCCTGTTGAGGCATTAACAGGAACTCCAAAATGAAAAGCGCCTGATAAAGAGTTTCCATCTTCCGAAAATAATACCTCTAAAAAAGGTTCAATATATGTCGTCTGCCCAAAATTAGACCAAACATTGGCTCCCGACGAGAAGGCTAAATCCTTAACATGGACATCCTGGCTCGTGCGAAATGTTGTCCATACATTAGACAAGGAATAAGCAATCCCTGCTGCAAAAAAGTGATCTCTAATACTCTCAACTAAAGGAAATCTATACCCTACTGTTAGTGTCGCTCCATGTCGTAAATTAAACCGGTTTTGTGGATCTAAAGACCTATTTACAGGTAAATTAAAATCATAAAGTCGAGGATGGAAGGAGCTTTTCATTTGTACGGAAAGACCAGCTTCTAAAACATTTCCAAATCCACCAAAAACTCCCAAAGTTATTAAATCATTGTATGGCCTGAGCATTCTACGCTCTTCAGCTAAAATAGATCGTTGAGTTCCCTGCCAACGAATTGCAGCTACCCTATTTACTTCTAGATCAACTGATTCCCGTACACTCCTAAAACTCACTTGAACAGGTTGAATGTTAGAATCACCTTCTGCTTGACCAGGAAATAAAATATGAGCCCCTTCTTCATTGACTGTCACTGTCCAGTTTGAAGGAAAGAGCGAGACAACAGCTTCTGAAAGAGGTGTCGGATGTGAAACATTTTGGTATACTGTACAAATATTTTCAGGAACTGAAGATCGGCAATACTGTGAGTTTCTGTTCCAAAACAATACAGAATCAGCAAAGCAACCAAGTGAGTTGGCTATACCAGAAGCCACTTCGAAGCCTGTCGACTCTCTGGACTGTGCGCAGACAGACTCAGAAGTGGTGAGGCGTCCTCTACCATTTATTACATGCTCTTGAATTGGGTATAGAGAGCTGGGAGAAGCATGAGCAATTCTAACATTCATCTCTCGACTTATGAGTGCTTGGAATCTCCTTTGTAAACCACTCAAAAAAAAAGTTCTTTCACTATCATTAACAAAATGGGCCTGACTTAACGCTTGCCAATCTTCAGTTGTATTAGGACCGTTCTCATCACCAATGGACTCTTCAATATCATGATATAGCCCATCAAATTCATCTCTTGTTATTTGATCATCATGATTGTGCTCGTGTGCTCTCTGCACAGATTGTCGAATATTCATAAATACTCCTTTAAATGATACATGGTATGTTCCCGGAATTACTGAGAGGCAACATGAGTAACTATTTAAACGATGAACGAGCTCTTTTCCTCAGCGGGAAGTCCGATGGCAATTCTAAAACAAACCATTCGGTTCAGTCGTGTGTCACCGGAGTTCTCTATATCACAGCCCCTTCACGAGTCATCCATGCGAGAGTTTGCGGAGCTGTGGCTTCAGTCACAGGTACCGAAACAATACTGACTCCATTATCCCCTTTTATTCCCCATTCGAAGGGTAAATCTGCTGGCGCACCAGGCACATGCGCTCTGTCAAAATGGAATTCTAAAGAGGTCAGTTGTCTTTTTCCTTCGGGGATAAATTGATTGAGATTATAAAGTGCTCGAGGATCTTCATACCTTACGTGACCATTCGATCGCCCTTCTAGTTCAGCTTTTACCCCCGTTACAAAACTACCCAACATATCAAAAGGAAGATTATTGATGTCTAGCGACAAGCCTTGAAACATCCAGACAGCACCCGCCATAAAAAGGAAATTTGGTTTTTGGGGATCGAATAAAAGGCAACCACTATCATCAGCTATTTCGGATTGGCGACTATGCCAACTATGCAATACAGGAAGACGTGATCGATCAGTTTCACAAAATTCTAGACCAGCCTGGGAAATCCATTTTTTATCTTCTACGCCATAACGAGTCTCGCGAATTGAGGCGTACCCATGATAACCATCGGCTGCAAGACATGAGATAATAGACCGAAGAGAGCTGTTTTGAGTGACAGTACTAACGGAATGCCCCCCCTTGTATGTAAAACCATTTTTTATATTGTTAAACTCAATAGGCCTTCCCCATTTTGCTGCTTGGCACGCATTATCTTTCCACAACTGATAGTTTTGTCTCATTTCTTCCCACTCTTGAGAAAGAGGAAGTTTCATAATACCAGGTTGGAGAAGAGGTTCATAAGCAAATGCTAAGTTTAACGGCACCACTTGATCCAAAGGGTTCATAAAACGAGTATCTTGAGTAATAAGCGCATGCCCACCACCTTCAAAAGCAAAAACACCACCAATGGCTACGGGCAACTCATTTGAGACATATTCTTCTGCCCCACCTAAAATAGCGGCACTCAACAATGCAGGGGTCTGCTTGGAAAATTGGTCAAAAAAAGTAGCTAATTGTACTGCCGTCGAAGATGAACCTACTCGATCTTTTAAAGTCACCGCAATAGCTGCAGCACGTCTCCTTAGAGCTTGTATATTAAGAGCAGGGTCTCCGTATCCCACTCGATATGCTGTGTAAAGAGGCCTCGTTTCAGGGGCCACTTGTAAAGCGATATGAGCATTGGGTGACAGCCCTTTAAAATCTAACTGAGAACTAGAAAATGCTGTTAAATTACGGGCAGCTTCGGCAACATTGAGCCTAAAAGTCATAAATACCTCTTTCGTTGAATATCTATCGCCTCCACTAAAATAAGGTTTCGGAAAAAATTACAAGAAACAGCAATTATTTCTTTGCTAAACTTAAGACCATCGCTGTCTCACTGGCTTGCCATTCTTGAATCATATTGGGAAATGCTGGTGATTCAGGCGGGAGGTTTAAAGCTCTTAATACATGAGATGTGGGGATAATTCCTTGAGGACCGGTGAAGAGACCTTTTAAAATCATCACAGCAACGACGCCTTGATCGCTTTCAAAAATGTGATGCGCATACATCCACTTCTCGTCCCAGCAGATTAGTTTGGTACGCACGTTAAGAGTTTGAAAGAGCTGAACGGGCTTCAGGTAGCGGATGGATTCGGAGGCGATGACGGTGTAAGATTTTTCCTTCCACATCCAGCCGATGAGCCGGCAGCGGATCATGAAGTCCAATCGGGCAAGCTCTCCGTAAAATGTGAAGAGGGAGTGGTTAAGGCGACGCACGTCGATCTCCGAAAAGCGCACCGTGATCGGCATGAGAGATTCATCAAGAGCGGTGATTTTGGTACGGAAGAAGGCCCTAAAAAAAGTCCAAAGGACACGGATTCGTCGAGACATGACTACCTCCTATTAGAAAATGAATGAGTATTCATTTTATGATTTGAAGGATAGCGTCAATGAAAAGATATTTATGGATTAAGCTGCGCGCTTGAGAGGTGAAATTTCCAAGGAAACACCTAACACCAAAGCCACACGCACCAAAAAATCAAAACTGATATCACCCACCTGACCCGATTCCATCCTTGCAATAGCCGGCTGATGAGTCCCCAACTTTTCTGCTAAAAGCGCTTGTGAAATCTTTTTCTTCACACGGGCAGACTTGAGGATTTCGATAGCTTTATTCTTTTGCCGCACGAGTTCTTTTTCCCAGTGGGAAAGGCCGATGGCTGTTCCAAACTGATCCAAGCTTAAGTGGTTTTTCTTCTTTTTTTTCATCCTAAGCTTCGACCTCTATTTCACCGACAACTTGTTTTAATATTTTTACTTCCATAGCAATTATAACAATATTGTTATTAGTTGCAATGCTTAACTAGAACCATTCAAGCTATTGATGAGAGCAATGGCGATGCCAGATGATTTAAGATTAATTTAAAAGGAAAAACTGCTAACTAATATTAGCCTAGGTTCGAATTACGGAATCATGGGTTTGATTTTGGTCGTCATCAAAATCACATATAAACCGTGAACGTCCATACCATCCGCAATCGAGAGGATGCGTCGAGGAGTTCTTTGGGAGGCGCTGCAAAAGGTGAGGAATCCTTGATCGTACGTTGGGCTTCTTGGTCGTACAAAGGCAAGCCTGAAGAATTGATCACGAACATTTCAGCGAGATTACCATCCTTGTCGACACTTAAACCCAGCACCACTTCGACCTGCCCTTTGGCGAGTTGATTCATGCCGGAATACATCAAGGCAGAGCGAGGGTTCCACGTTGTATTAAAAATCTTCTTCAAGCGCACAAAATAGCTGACTTTGGGGAAGCGTAGAACACTGAGATACGTGTGCTCCCCTACTTTGTAATTGGGAAAATAATCTTCAGGAAGGCCCGACTCCATAAAATCATTCAAGCCCGAGCCTCCGGAATTTTTCGGTGTTTCAGTTTTTTCAGGTTCTTTCTGGGCTAATTTTTTTTTTAGTGGGAATCTCACCTTCTTCTTTTTGCCCTTCATCTTTCTTAGTTGTCTCTGTATTAGTCGTTTCTGTTTTTTTCTCGGGAATAGACTCTTGACCTGATCCTGATGAAGGACGTCGGGATGGAGCTACTTGTTCTTCTTCCACACGAGAATCATACAGGCCGACAAAATTTGCCTTGTCCGGCCGCTCTTCTTTTTCAGGTTTTTGGATATCGGCAATCTTGTATTGGTTTTTATCCAAAATAGTAAATTCTACAGGAGCCTCTTCTTTTTTCTTTTCCAAGAGATCAGCCAGTTTTGAAGCAGGACCTAAACCAAAGAGAAAAATAACCAGATGAAAAAGAATCGAGAAAATTAAAAAAAGAAGAATCGGATCGTGATTGCGTTTCATAAACGATTCCTAAAAAATGAAATGACCAAAACACTGGTGAAAAAACCAGCCCCATAGAGAGCGTAGGCTGAATAATCAGAAAAACCTTGCCCCCCCCAATGGAATGACAGACCGAGACTTGCCAGACTCAAAAACCCATAGAGAAATTGATGTCCCAAAGCATACATCTGACGAGTGTGACGTTCGAGGCCTTTGGATTCCATCGAGAGAGTGCCATCGTTTAAACGTTTCAGCGTTTTATGAAGCTCGTGGGGAAGCTGAATGTAAGACAAGACCACTTGTTTCGTTAGCTCCACCACCACTTCCGTAAAAGTACGATCCTTCAACACAAACTGCTCCACATACGGCAAAACAATTTCGATGGGATTTAAAGTCGGAGCCAAATGAGCACAAAGACCCATCGCTAAGAGTAGAGTCCTCTCTAGCAAAATCCAATCTTTGGGCACATGAAACGAATTCATCAAATCTCTAAAACTAATTTTGAGTTTTTTAAGCTCAAGAATGTCTTCGAGATTGTGAATTTCCGAAATATTCAGCTTTCGAAAATTTTCAATTTTGAGATTAGCGAGTTTAGAATAAAAATATTCGACCAAATCCTCAAAAGGATCGAAACTATCTTGTCTTGCTACAAAACCCATCTCACGCATGGCTGAAGCCAAGAGCTTGGTATCACGACGAATCAAACCTTCTGCAAAGCTTGTAATCCCGTGACGCATATTTTCTGAAATCGTGGCTGTCGCACCAAAATCCAAAAGGATAATTTGCAATGAACCGTCTTGTTTTCGAATCAAAATATTTCCAGGATGAGGATCCGCATGATAAAGACCATCGATAAAAATCTGTTTGCAAAAAGCATGAATAAGCTGCGTGGCAATCTCTCTAGAATCCAAACCTTCTTTTTCGATTTGTTGCACTGAAGAGACTTTGAAGCCTTCTACAAATTTTTGAGTGAGGACTTTTTTGGAAGAGAGTTCTGAAAAAACTTCAGGAAACAAAATTGTCTTTTGATCAGCAAAATTTTTCCTAAAAGCTTCAATGTTTTGAGCTTCGACTTGATAATCGAGCTCTTTTAAAACTACTTCAGAAATTTCTTCAAAAACACTCTTCAAACCATAAGCTGGCAAAATAAGATGAAGAACTGCAAAAATCCGCCTCAAAATTACCAAGTCATCTTTTACGATTTCATCAATTTCCGGATACTGCACTTTGACAGCGACTTTCGTGCCATCTTTTAAATAAGCCACATGCACCTGCCCCAAAGATGCCGAAGCAATCGGTGTCTCTTCAAACTTTTGAAAAATCTCTTTGGGTGTTTTTTGAAACTCTTCTAAAAAACGTTTTTCAATCGCTGCATAAGGATGTGGAGGCACGTCGTCTTGGAGACGCTCTAGCCCCTCAGTAAAAGCCGGTGGAAGAAAATTGCTCATGATGGAGAGCATTTGCCCCATCTTGATAAAAAGACCTTTGAGCTCCAAAATCGCTTTTTCGATGCGTCGCGCATTTTTACGATGAAGCTTTTCAGAAGCTTCTTGCAAACGCATCTCTCCAAAAATCTTTTTCCAAAAACTAAAAATCAAATAGGAAAAAAGTATGCTTAAGAATGTCGTGTAGGCTTTCCAAAACCTTTTGGTATAGGTCATAAAAATGAGGTTAACTAAAAACTTCTAATCCCGTCAAAACTTTACGTGACTTTAAGGGACGTGAGAGTTGATATTCTAAAAATCGAGGGATGAGCTGAATCACTTTTTCACGAAAAAGGTGTGGCTTCACCCTTCCCCTGCATACAGTGCTGACAAAAAACAGAACCCTCTCGATACACAAAGTAAAATTTCAGATCCTGCTCATCACTCACCACAGTCTGACAGAGGGCACAGCGTTCAAAATTGACTCCATAACCACACAAGCTCAAAAAATCTTTTTCAAAATTTTCCAATACCCGCAGTCTTTCGTATCTATTTAAGAATGGTATTTCCAAAAGAGTATCGCGGACTAACTCAAAGACATCAATATCCCGATTTCTTTCCGGAACAAATTCACGGACCAGATCGATGATAAAAAAAGACGTAAGCCACGTAGGTAAGTCCAGTTCAGGAAAACCGTTAGTGCTTAATTGCAGTTGAGATTCTTCCAAGAAAACAACACCACCCTTGTCACGAAAACGGACACGCACATGGTTTGAGGCTTCTAAAACTGTACTAAATCGCTTTTTACTTTTTCTTCCATGACGAGCCACACCCCAAAGACGTCCTTCACGAGGCGTGAGAAGATCCACCCAAAGATCATTTTCCTGAATGGTTTGGACTTTAAGAACAATCGCTTCTGTCACCACTTCACGTCCACGACTGTGGGACTTCATCTTTAGGATTTAAGATACGACGCTTTGGCTTCAAAACGTCCGATTTGGTGAAAAGGATGGACTTCTTTTTTGGAATCTGTGGGAAGATTTTGATAACGAGTCAAAACATCTTCAAGATTAATACCAATCGCTTTGGCATACAGCTTTAAATAACCTTTTAAATAAGTGCCTGTAGGAAGCTCTTCATACTTATCATTTTCGATACGAGCCAAGACCAACGAATTGATTTTGGTCATACCTTCAACATCATCGAGTGAAAAGCCTCTAAATTCGCGTTCACGTTTCAAAAACTGTCCTAAGCTTTCCATGAAATGTACCTCTAGATTTTTACTTCTTCAAAATGTGACAACTCTTTAAACAAACGGATACGATCACTTATTTCTTTTTTAGTCAAAGCCTGAAGACGCTTACAACTAAAATCTTCGACATTAAACGATGCCATCGTGCTTCCCACGATCAAAGACTGCTTAAATGTCGGCAGATCATAGTTATTTTTCATCGCCAAGTAGCCGACTACACCTCCCGCGAAACTATCTCCCGCTCCTGTGGGATCTTTAACGGTCTCCAAAGGCAAACCTGGAGCTGAAAAAACATGGTCTTTGAAAAATAAAAGGGCTCCATATTCACCTCGTTTAATCACCACAATTTCAGGACCCCAAGATTGAATTTTACGAGCCGCTGTCAACAAAGCTGCTTCACGGGTCAGTTCACGAGCTTCACCTTCGTTGATGATCACCATCTTTACGCGCGAGATGACTTTCTTGAGTGTTTCCAACTCACTACTGATCCAAAAATTCATGGTATCCAGCACGGTTAATTTTGGATTTTTAACCTGATCCAGGACTTTTAATTGCAAGGCTGGATGAATATTTCCCAAAAACAAAATCGGTGTTTCTTGTAAGTGAGCGGGAATTTCAGGAGAAAAATTGAGAAATACATTCAGATGCGTTTCTAAAGTCTGGGCCGTATTCAAATCAAAACCATACTGACCTTTCCAATGAAAGGTTTTTCCTTTTTCAACTTTGATGCCATCACAATCCACACCGCGCTCTTTTAGAAACGCGATATCTTTCATTTCAAAATCCTCGCCAACAACTCCAATCAAATGAAGTTTGGCAAAAAAACTAGCTGAGGCTGAAAAATGGGTAGCAGAACCACCCAACGCTTTTTCTACCTCACCAAAAGGTGTTTTGACAGAATCATAAGCAACACTTCCAACAACGACGATACTCATAAATATCTCCCCGCGATAATTTCTAAACGTTTTTTAGTTTCTTCCGGAATCAGTTTTCGATCGGTAATAATGGCATGTTTCATGCTAGTGCGGCAGCTACAGCTTCTATCGTCGTTAATTTTCTGAACGGCGACACGAATCATTTTTTTAGCTGTTTCGACATTTTTTTGTCAGCGTCGCAATCACCATGTCTATCGTGACATCATCATGTCCTTCGTACCAACAATCATAGTCAGTTGAGAGAGCAATCGTCGCATAACAAATCTCAGCTTCACGTGCCAACTTCGCTTCTTGCAAATTCGTCATGCCAATCACATCCATCCCCCAGCTGCGGTAGACGTTGGATTCGGCTCGTGTGGAAAACTGAGGACCTTCCATGCACAGATAAGTCCCTTTTTCATGAATCGTCGCTCCGGTTTCTTTTCCAGATTGAATCAGGGCTTTGCGAATTTCGGGACAAAGAGGATCCGCAAACGTCAAATGAGCGACGACTCCATCGGTAAAAAACGTCGACACCCGACCTTTGGTCCGATCAAAAAACTGATCAATGATGACCATATGACCGGGCTCAATTTCTTTGCGCATACTTCCCACGGCTGAAACCGCAATAATCGTCTCAACACCAAGCTTTTTAAATCCCCAAATATTTGCTCGAAAATTGAGTTCTGTCGGAGACACGCGATGACCGCGTCCATGACGTGGAAGAAAAATAATTTTTTGATTATCAAGCTCACCTAAAATGTAGGCATCAGAGGGTGATCCAAAGGGTGTTTCCAGTTTAATTTCTTCAATAATTTTTAAACCATCGATAGCGTAAAGGCCGCTACCACCAATAACTCCAATCGGATTTTTCGACATGGGGGCGTCTATTCAATTTGAGCATTAAAAAGTCAACGTGTTCGATAAAAAACAGATAAGAACAATTGCTCTGTCCCATAGACACGTAGATTATATTTTGACAAGAAACTGGATGAAAATATACGGACCCCTCGCCTCTCAATAGAATGATCCTCTCCCACTAAAGAAAATACCTTCATCACACTATTCCAATCTCTGGAAATCACAAAACACTTCCGACGGCAGCTGTCAGTATCATAGCTATGGATAAAGAATCTTCAAGATCAGCCGATATTTCAGGAAATAAAATGTATGAAGCTTCACACAAAAGGCCTCCACGTAATTCATGACTCGATGGATTACTTAAAGCACCTCTCGTCATAACACCTAGTAACGATAACCGCGCACCGCCATCGACATCATTAGCATGATGATTAGCTGATATTGTTACCTGACTTCCTTTTACTGAAACAATTTCTATAGAGTCCTTGATATTAGTTAATGGCAAACCGCCATTAATACACTCACCGCCAAATACGGCTATACGACTTGTCCCCTCTGTAGGAACAAATAAATTATTAAATTGTGAAGGTGTTATAGATAAATCGATAGGTTTTAAGTGCATATAGAATCTATCGTCACTTCTTAGAAGAAGTTGCTAATTGCCCGCAGGCAGCCAAAACATCGAGGCCTTTAGAGTAGCGAATGTTCACCTGATGATGGCGGTCGGCCAGAAAATGGAAGAATCTCTGAATCGACTCTTCGGAGGGTCTTTGAAACGGTGATCCGGGGTATTCATTATACGGAATCAGATTTATTTTAGACGGCAAATGAGCACAGATCTTGGAGATGCGTTTGGCATCATCGAGTGAATCATTCACACCTGCCATCATCACATATTCAAATGTCACCCGATTTTTTGATTTTTTTGTATATTCTTTACAGGCTTCTATGACTTCTTCGAGAGGGTATTTTTTAGTAATCGGCATAACGTCTTTGCGCCCCTCTTCTGTGGTCGCATTAAGAGACAGAGCCAGCTTCACACGAGCACCCGGAGGATTATCGGCAAACTTTCGGATTTCAGGAGCTAATCCCACCGTCGAGACCGTAATTTTTCTCTGAGAAATCCCTATTCCATAAACATCGGTTAAAAGTTGAAGACTGTCCGTTACCGTATCGTAATTATGCAAAGGCTCGCCCATTCCCATGAAAACAATATTGGAAACACGAGGCCCACGACCATCCGCACCCGTATTATCCTGCTTCATAAAATCCTGAGCTCCCAAAACCTGTCCTAAAATCTCTCCTTGAGTAAGATTACGTACTAATTTCATCTCCGCCGTCCGGCAGAAGGCGCATCCCATTGCACACCCAACCTGACTGGAGATACACAAAGTTATCCGGTTGGATGACTCAGTTCCATCTTTTTGCTTCGCGCCCTTGATGGGCATCAAAACACTCTCCACGGTCTTACCATCTGGAAGTTTAAACAAAAACTTCGTCGAACCATCCACAGGAGACGTATGTTTTTCGGTAGGCTCTAAATGACGGATCTCAAAGTGAGTTTTCAAGACTTCTCGTGTTTGTTTGGAGAGATTGGTCATCTCATCAAAACTCTTTACCCGATAGCGGTAAAGCCACTGAAGAATTTGATGCAGATTAAATTTTTTAAGACCCTTTTCCAACAACCAGGATTCAAGAGAGGATTTGGAAAGGTCGAGAATGTTTTGTTTCATAAAATTCTTAAAATTAAATTGAACTCCCAAAAAAATCTCTGCTAGTCACTTGCAACTTTTTAGCAATCTTAAAAATTAAGGAGATTTCATGTTCCCAGTCACAACCGGCACATTGTTGTTCTTAGCACTCACCATGTTTACCATTTCTTCATTGAAATGGGTTAACATCATCTTGGCAGGACAAGCAGATAATCGTTTTAATGATTATAAGAAAAAAATCATGAACGTTTTGACCATTGCCTTTGCCCAAACCAAGATCATCAAAGGTGATCTTAAAGCCGGACTGATGCATGCCATGATCTTCTGGGGATTTTGCGTAATCTCACTGAGAACCATTATTTTCTTCGGTATGGGATTTGATCCAACTTTTGCCAGCTGGTTTACCGAAAGCATTGTAGGAAAACTTTATATCTTCGCTCTTAATTTTATCTTGGCCCTGGTCATGGTTGCTGTCGTTTACGCCGCTTACCGTCGTGTTGTTCTTAAAGTAGGTCGTCTGACTCAATCCTCTGAGGCTGTTTTTATCTTAAGCATGATTTTTACACTTTGCTTTACGGACTTCACTTTTGAAGGTGCTCGTTTAGTCATGGAAAATATGAAAGATGCTGCTTGGCAACCAGGCGCGGCTATTTTTGCTGATATTTTCAAAATCGTGGGTCTTTCAGAAGGAAGCTTACAGTTTATTGCTGATGCCTCCTATCTCGTACATATCAGTTTGATTTTGCTCTTCATGAATTTTCTTCCTTATGGAAAACATTTTCACGTCTTCACATTTTTACCCAACGTCTTCTTTATGCGCACCACTCCTTATGGACAGCTGCGCAATGTAAATTTAGAAGATCCCAATGCCGTTTCTTTTGGTACAGCCACATTAAAAGATCTCTCCTGGAAAGATCTTTTGGATGTCGCCACGTGTACAGAATGTGGTCGATGTTCTGCTCAATGCCCTGCTTTTAATACTGGAAAGCCTTTAAGCCCCAAACAAATCAATATCGATATGCGTGAGTACTTGAAGCGCGAAGAAGGCATTGGAGGACAACACCATGGTTGGACTACTTATGCTGAAACAAGCATGGGTGCTGAAGCTGCTTTAGCGACACCTGCAGCTGAACGTTATGTCACTCCTTTTGTCATTGATCCTGAAGTCTTCTGGTCCTGCACATCTTGTAGAGCCTGCGAAGAAGCTTGTCCCGTCGGTATTGAATTTGTGGATCGTATCGTTGGTGCACGTCGTCACATGGTACTGACACAAGGCGTGATGCCCACAGAAGTGCAAGCCACATTTCGTAATATGGAAACCAATTACAACCCTTGGGGTATTGGTTTTGATTCTCGTGGTGAATGGTGCAAAGACATGGGTGTAAAGATGTTTGCCGATCACCCGACAGCTGAATATCTTTACTTTGTGGGTTGTGCCGGATCTTTTGATGAACGTAACAAACGTATCGCCACAGCTCTCGTCAAAGTGATGCAAAAAGCTAACATTGATTTTGCTATTTTGGGTAAAGAAGAAGTCTGTAATGGTGACTCAGCCCGTCGTATCGGTAACGAATATCTCTTCCAGACATTAGCCAAACAAAATATCGAAACGATGAATCGTTACAATATCAAAAAAGTTATTACGGCTTGCCCTCATTGTTTCAATACAATCAAAAATGAATACCCGCAATTTGGTGGGGATTACGATGTCGTCAACCATACGGACTTCATTTATAGCTTGATGCAGGAAGGACAATTGAAGCCTGTGCGTCCCCTTCCCCAAAAAAGTCACGTATCATGACTCGTGTTATTTGGGTCGTTACAATGAAGTGTACAGCTCCCCTCGTGAAATTTTGAAAGCTATTCCAGGTGCTGAAGTTTTAGAAGCAGAACTCAGCAAAAACACAGGTCGTTGCTGTGGCGCGGGTGGTGGTCGTATGTGGATGGAAGAACATACAGGCACTCGTGTAAATCAAAAACGATTGGAAGATCTTAAAACTGTTAACCCTAATGTCATTGCTTCAGCCTGTCCTTTCTGTATCACGATGCTCAACGATAAAAAAAGGGCTCCACCTGAGGTGGGGCCCTTTTTTATGTAGGGGCAATTCATGAATTGCCCCTACAGATTCTATCAATTTACCTTGGATTATCCCTGCAAGGCCTTCTTAAACTCTTGAGTCAACAAAGGCACAATCTGAAACAAATCTCCCACAATACCGTAATCGGCTTTCGTGAAGATTGGAGCTTCAGGATCTTTGTTGATGGCAACGATCACTTTGGATGTTCTCATACCAGCCAAATGCTGGATAGCACCTGAGATACCGCAAGCGATGTAGAGGTTAGGATTGACGACTTTACCAGTCTGTCCGACCTGCATATCATGAGTGGCATAACCAGAATCCACAGCAGCGCGTGAAGCTCCCACTGTAGCACCAATCACATCGGCCAATTCTGCCAAGATCTTGAAGTTTTCAGCAGCTTTCATCGCACGACCACCGGAAACGATAATGCCCGCTTCCGTTAAATCTGCTTTTTGACTTTGAGCTTTGACTAATTCTTTCAAGACAGCGCGGAGGGTTCCGGCATCCATATCTTTGTTCACCACTTCAGCAGCAGCACCTGCAGCTACAACACTGGGAACAAAAGAGTTGGGACGAGCACTCGCAACTTGCAGAGCTGATTCAAACTTCACATCAATGATGGCTTTTCCAGAGTAGACAGGTCGTGTAGCAACCAATTTTCCATCTTGAATATCAAGATTGGTACAATCAGAAGCCAAACCAGAATCCAAGCGTGCTGCCAATCGAGGAAGCACATCTTTACCGACAGGGCTTGCTGTTCCTAAAACCACTTGAGGTTTCAATTCATTGACCAAATCAAACAGCACTTTGGTATAAGCGTCTGTATTATATTTTTCCAAATTAGCATTGTTCAAAACATAAGCTTTTTTGGCGCCGTACTGGCCCACTTCAGCAGTGTTTGAAATGCCAGAACCAATAAACACAACTTCTGCTTGTCCACCGAGCTTGGCAGCCAATTCGCTTGCCTTCGTGACAAGTTCAAAAGTTACTTTTTTTACTTTTCCTTCGGCATGTTCACCGATGACTAAAATATTCGCCATAAAATGTTCTCCTTAATTAGATAACCTTCGCTTCTTCACGGAGCAGCTTGACCAACTGCTGAGCCAATTGTTCGGGTTCACCTTGAAGCACTTTACCTGCAGCGCGTTCAGGAGGCAGACGGAAATTCACATTGGTTGTCTTTGGTTTTGTTTCACCCACAAGATCAGAAGCTTTTAAGGTTGTCACAGGCTTTGTCTTCGCTTTCATAATTCCAGGAAGAGACGCATAGCGAGGAGTATTCAATCCCTTTTCAGCACCGATCACAGCAGGAAATTCCACTGTGTAAACTTCTTTAGTACCACCACCAACAGAACGTTCGATCGTGGCACTCTTCTTGTCAGCGCCCAATTCAAACTTTTCAGCCAACATCAATTGAGGCACATTCAAAAACTCAGCAACCATCTGAGACACTTGGCTCGCATCATCATCAATGGCTTGTTTACCTGTAAAGATCAGATCAAAGTTTTCATTTTTGAGAGCATTGGCCAAAACTTTAGCTGTGACAAAACTATCCATAGCTAAACCACAATCATCAATATGAATACCTTTATCAGCACCCATAGCCAGAGCGGTACGGATGGCATCCACCACACGCACAGGACCCAAAGATACAGCAATCACCTCACTGGGAGCTGATTTTTCTTTAGTCTTAATCGCTTCCTCAATGGCAAATTCATCATAAGGGCTGATGATATATTTGATTCCATCGGATTCGATACCAGAGGCATCACCTTTGACCCGGATTTTTGTTTCAGTATCCGGCACCTGTTTTAACAGAACAGCTATTTTCATAATCACAAACTCCTTTCGTTAATTAATGATTCCTTTTAAAAATAAAGCGCTCAGTTGTTCGGCACATGCTTCAAGTGTGTATTTCTTTTTGGGCATCAAGAGCCAATCCAGAGCCATCTCATCCACAGCTCCAAAAATAGTCCTTCGCAAAATACGAGGCTCAATATCTTTTCGAAACACACCCTGCTCACGACCTTCTTCCAGTATGTTTCTCACAACATTGAGATAATCCCCAAATTTACCGCCTTCATACTCCTTCATAAACTTAGTCGACTGACGCAGCTCAATCTGAAGTACTTGAGCCAAATCGGGGTTTTCCTGCACCAATCTCAAATGAAGACTGATAAACTTTTTCAACTTGTCCTCAGGATTTTTGACAGTGGCAATCTCCTGAGTCACCTGCTGAATAAAAAAATCCATACTCCCTTCAAAAATCGAAATCAGAAGATCATCTTTATTTTTGAAATAAAGATAAATCGTGCCTTCTGCGACTTCAGCCACCTTCGCCACATCAGCAATAGTCGAGTTATAAAAACCCTTATTCGCAAACACACGCGTCGCTGCATCCTTAATACGGACAGCTTTATCCGGCTTGGCTTCAGCCTTTTCAGATTTTGAATGAGTATTCATTCAGGCGAGCCGCTAACACCCACTTTTAAAAAGTGTCAACGGGAAAGGGGTCAAATCTCAGCAGCACATTCCAGATCTCCATTAATATTCATACAACTATAAAATAGTCATGACTTTTTTACAGTTGTATGTAGATCATTAGCAATGACCAAAGAAAACAATACACAAGACACACGCTATTTACAGACTATCTTAGAAGATCATTTGAAGAAGCATCGTCAGATGGTCTTCATCGTAGGGCCTCGTCAGGTAGGCAAAACAACAATCGCTCAGAGTTTTCTAAAGTCTGTCATCCCAGGCACCAACTCTTTTAATTGGGATGTCCCAACTCAAAGAAAAACCTTACTCAAAACAATCTTCCAAGGACACCAGCCACTTCGAGATCCGAATCAAAATATTATCGTTTTCGATGAAATCCACAAATACCCTCGCTGGAAAAATGCTCTCAAAGGACTTTTTGATACACACCAACCAGAAACACATTGGATCATCACTGGAAGTGCTTCTCTCAATGTATATCGCAAAGGGCAGGATTCTCTTTTAGGCAGATATTTCACCTACCATCTTTTTCCATTTTCTGTGGCTGAATTGATAGAAAAGGAAACTAGAAATTCATTAACACTCGAATCGATTCTGAAGAACCCAACTCAAGCTTTGCAAAATCAAAAAGCTCAAGAGGCTCGAACAACTCATCCAATATAGTGGATTTCCAGAACCACTTTTTAAAGAAGATAAATCTTTTCTGACACGTTGGCGCACAAGTCGATTAGATCGACTGATCAATCAAGATCTAGCATCAACTGAAGTCCTCAGAAATCTTCCTCTGGTAGAACATCTCATGACTCTTCTTCCAGAACGTGTAGGGAAACCCCTTTCTCTCAATAATCTACGGGAAGATATCGAAGTTCATTTCGCTACGGTTAAACATTGGATGAAACTACTTGAAAGAGTTTTTTATGGTTTTATCCTCACACCCTATTCCAAAAAAAGCACACGGATGCTTAAAAAAGAACCCAAGTGGTATCTCTGGGATTGGTCCGAAATTGACGACCCTGGAGCTCGTTTTGAAAACCTCGTAGCCGTTCATCTCAATAAGTACGTTTCTATATAAACGATGTCGGCTTAGGAGAATTGTCACTCCACTATGTGCGCGATAAGGAAAAAAGAGAAATTGATTTTTTAATCTGTCAAAAGAAGACTCCATGGATTCTGATCGAATGCAAACTCAAACAAGAAGACCCTTCTCCTAATTTCAAAAATTTTGCAGAACTCTTACGAGTGAAACATTGCTTTCAAATAACTCAGGAAAACATTCCGACTCACAACTATCCTATTAACTCTGAAACATCCGTGACCGTTATGCCGGCAGCTTCATTTTTAAGTGTCCTGATTTAACTTCACCAATATAATTTCAAAGACTTCTTGCAGAAAGATGGAAAGATTTTTACCCCGTCACTATGACATCACTCCTAATAGAGCCCTCGCCTTTGTGGCCTATAGCTCCACGCTATTCTTCACGGCCTTTTCCGCCTTATCGATTCACACCGGGACTCAATAAACACCCCACCGCACTTCCTGAAGGACATTCCTACGGTCATGATATTGCCAATGAAATCAAAACACACATGCCCATTTCAGATTGGAAAAAAAATGATGTCTATCTGTATGGAATCGATCTCTATCATCAGGGCTATTTGTGGGAATCCCACGAAGCTTGGGAAGCGCTTTGGCATCTGACAAAAAAAACGGATGCAGAAGGACAATTTCTGCAAGGCCTCATTCAAAACTCAGCGGCACTTTTGAAAATTCATTTAAAACAATGGGCTCCTGCACGACATTTAAGCCATGAAGCGTGGGAACGTCTCTGCGCGGTCCTTGATTCCGCCGCCTGCATAGAACCTAAAAATCAGTTTATGGGAATTGATTTGGAAAAATTACTTCAGGGAATGCAAAGCTATTACAAGTCTTTGTGGGAAAGCAAAAAGGCTATCAGCAACTCCCCCCCTCTTCTTATATTAAGCCTATAAACCCCGACTCTCTAGATCGATCACAAAAATATTCCACAACTCCTAAATTCCGCACCTCTTTTTGAAAGATGTTGTTTTAATTGGTATAAAATAATTTTGTCATGGCGAGCGAAGCGTGGCCATCTCCCGCGATAAAACGTGAGATCGCCACGCCCTTCGGGCTCGCGATGACACTCAGGAAAAATCAACTGCGGAATTTTGGCAACTTATTTATCAACCTCTCGATAAGTGTTTTAAAGGAGAATAGACATGACTCTTACAGGATTAGCAACAGCGGCTCTCAAACTTACTAAAGGAACCCCATCGGCCTTTACGATGGAACTCTCTCCAGGGAAAATCATCAGTACAAGCTCTGCTGGAGAGGGGAATGGAGAATTATATAATTACCTTCATAGTCTTGCTCCTGAGCAAAGTGAATTTAAGAGCGAGAAAAATTCAAAAACTGCCGCCATTTCTGTAGTTAAGCCCCCACGAGTGGATCACTTTGTCGTAACTGGGACTTTTTCTGATACCAGTGTATCACTTCGATATAAGGCTGTTTTGGGAAAACCTCCCAAAGATTTTTCATTGCGCTCTTTTGAACTCAGCCTTCTAGATTCTGAAACCGCAATAATAGCGTTATCGAGACTAACACCTCTAGATCATTTTACACTCAAGGGTGCTGCCAGAGTTTTTCTTCATGCTTTAGCTTTACCTTATAACAACTTCCAATTTAACCCACAAGGCATGGCGGACGAACACTCTGCTACCATCCCAGGACACGCCGATGTCAGAGTTATCGCTTCAGGGACTGGTATGTGCGTACAGTCAGATTTTTTCAATCCTTATGCTGATAAAGTAATACCAGAAACCTTCTTGCTGCTCATGATGAATTTAGGATTAGATATTTTAACATTAAGCCCAACTTCATTCCTCAATGCTCGCTAAGACTTGAAAGCTTAAATCACCGCCCACTTCCATCTCGATTAAAACCCAAGCTAAGGGGATATTGCGAGCTTGAAAACTACCACCTTTCCTCATCCTTAAATAAATTTTCTTAAATATTTTTTTCTTCTCAAATAACCGCAACATTTTCCAAGCCCACACGAAAACAATGAGAAAATTAATTTACAGCTACTTTTAATAACAATAGATGCTGGCCTCTCAAAAATAAAAAGGAATGTTATGATCTATCTGAAAAGAAAAATTATCTTTATCCTCTCGCTCATAGGATTATGTTTACCGGTAATTTCTCAAGCCGACTGGGTTTCTCACACAGCGCTTCCAGCCAGCAATATTCGCGTCATCACTTATGATGCCGGAAATAGCACCTACTATGCAGGGGCCTCTGACTTTCCCTCGCCTGGAGTTTATTCCAAAACAGAATCAGGAACGACATGGCCTCTCGTGGGTCCTGAGTCCGGCGATGCTGCCTACTACGGAGACGTGCGGTCTTTATTGAGAGCTTCCAATACCTTGTATGTAGGGGGAGCGAACACTGTTTATCAGAAAGCCGATACGGATGCCGGTTGGACTCAAGTGGGAAACAACATCACCAATCCTATTTCGCTCGTTCGTTATAATGACACTTTGATCGCAGCGGCGGCAGGAGGTGTTTTCACTCTAAACTTAACCAGTCCCAGCGCTACATGGACACGCCTGGGGCCTGCGAGTGGTTCGGGGTCTTTGACTTCGGCCGCCAATCTCTATCTCGCCTTTCCAAGCTGTATGCATCGTCGAACGGAAACGTCGTGTCTTTTGATTTTACAGCCATGACACCTTCTTGGGTACAATTAGGGCCAATAATGGGGCTCCTGGTGGGCTGCCAATGTTCAACATCATTCGCTCCATCACTTATAAAAATTCCGTCGTCTTTGTCGCGACAGCTCAAGGCGTATTTTGCTCAAAACTAGTAGCCTCGCCCGTATGGCAAAAAGTTGGACCAGCTTCCGGAGCCGGATCCTTCTCTGGAGATACGAGCTCCATCATCACATCTTCAGATAATACGAAAGTCTATGTAGCTGCAGACAATGCCATTCAATCGGTTACAGTCTCACCCGCCATCTCAACGACAACGGACTTCACATCTCTTTCTTGGACAACAGTGGGTTCTACCTTTGTTTATGCCAATCAAATATTGCAGGTCGGTACCAATCTCTATGCAGCGACTTACCTAGGCGTATTGAAAACACCGATTGTCACACCTTCTTGGAGCGATATCTCCGCAGGTCTTCCTCAACAGCAACCCTACTCTTTGATTCATTTTGGCTCGGCGCTTTTGGCAGGCACGAAGGTTGGTGTTTACCAAACCGATAACAACTTCCATCCTTGGCACCTCGTAGGACCTGCCTCTGGAGCGGGTGCTGCAAGAGATTATTCGATTGCCCTCCTGCATGCGAACTCAAAAATCTACGTTGGCACAGATGGCGGCGTCTTTTATCGCAATGACACGGAAGCCTTGGAATCGGATTGGATCATTGAAAATCCTCCAACCCCTGCCGTTCAATTCAACAACTCGACGGCGTGCCTTGCAAACTCACCGAGTTCTATTTTTGCCGGTACGTTTGATGGCGTGTTTTCGCGTACAGGAAATGCTGTATGGACAGATATCTCAGCGCCAGGAACATCGGCTAACCTCTTTCGACGCAACAACAAACTTCTTTATGCCAATTCCAAAATTTATGCCGCGACGCAAAACGGCGTGTGGAGCAAAGCTGATGGCGATAGCACGCTCTCACTTGTCGGACCTGCTAGCGGTCCAGGATCTCTCACCCTTATAGTGAATGATTTAGCTTTCTCAGGAAATAAAATTTTTGCATGCACTGAAGAAGGCGTTTCCAGCAAAGAAGAGTCAGCAACTGAGTGGACTCCTGTCATGCCGGCTATCTTTAATTGCATCACCATCGTTCGTCGTGACGACTCACTCTATGTGGGAACAGGCGATAGGGGTGTTTATTCTAAAAGAGATTCAGAAACAGCTTGGACACGACTAGGACCGGACTCAGGAGATGGTTCCTACACAGGATCGGTCGCTTCACTCTTAGCTGATGGCAATACTCTCTATCTAGGCTCTCCAATCAAAGGAATCTTCACCTATACACTTCCAGAGTCCATCGGTGGCAGTGGTGGTAGTGCTGGCGGAACAGGTGGAGATTCAGGTACTGGTGGTGATAGTGGCACAGGAGGTGCCAGTGGTAGCTCCGGTGCTGGAGGAGAACCTGTTACACCCAGTGCAAGCGATGCTTCATCCGGTGGATGCAGCCTTATTCACTAACTTTTGATTCTCTCTCTTGCTTCAATCGATAGACAAACGTCAAAATTTCGGCGACGGCCACGTAGAGTTTTTCCGGAACGTCATCCCCCACTTCCATCTCGATTAAAGCCCAAGCTAAAGGGACATTGCGAACCACTGGAATATCATACTCCTTGGCTAATTCTTTAATAAACTCAGCATACATACGCTGACCTTTAGCGACAATTTGGGGAGCCATCATTTCTTTTTTGTCGTACTTAATCGCAATCGCCAAGTGTGTCGGATTCGTCACGATGGCATCAGCACCTTTGACCGCTTGCTTGGCATCTCCCATCGCCATTTCCTGATGGATCTGCTTTCTTTGATGTTTAATGTGAGGATCCCCTTCGTCTTCTTTATATTCACGCTTCACTTCTTCTTTCGACATCATGAGATTTTTCATGAATTCTTTTCGCTGAAAATAAATATCAATCACAGCAATCAGCATAAAAAAGAGAATGAACCGGATCATAAACTTCGTGACCATGACATTACCAAGCTTTGCAGCGACTTCAATCGGAGCTGTCACGGTCAATAAAAAGGGAGCCATCATGGATTTGATAATATAATAAGCAATCATCCCAACAATCACCATTTTGAAAATATTCTTCACAAGCTCAACCACAGTCTTCATCTTGAACATATTCTTCAAGTTTTCGATCGCATTGAGTTTGTTGAGTTGAGGTTTGAGAGTTTCAAAAGAAAAAATGGGACCTACTTGAAAAAAACCCACGATCGCCGAAATCAAAAAAAGACCTAATAAAAATGGAGCAGAAGACTTTGCGACAGAAATCAGAGCACTTTTCCCCAAAGCATACATCTCACTAGGTACAGGATCATGATCCACCAAGTGAAAAGCCTTCTCCATGACTTCTTTCATGCTAGCCCACATCATTGAGCCAAAAAAAGCGATGCATGCAAAAGCACCAATAAAAACGACAACGGTTTCCAAATCTTTGCTTTTAGCCACCTGACCCTTTTTTCGGGCGTCACGAAGCCTTTTTGGAGTGGGCTTTTCCGATTTTTCCTGCGAACTGTCATCTCCTCCGGCCATAACCTATTATCGTCCTTTCCTTACGATGAAGGTGCTAAGTTACTACAACTGTTTGATTTATGAAACAGTTTCCCGTATTTTCCTCAATGTGAGTCCTGAAACTGAAGAAAACAACACTTTTGGTCAGTACCAACTCCTTGAAAAAATTGCTCAAGGGGGAATGGCTGAAATTTTTAGAGGGAAGGCTTTAGACTTTCAGGGGCTCGAGCGTCAGGTCGTGATCAAACGCATTCTCCCCCATATCGCAGCGAGCCAAGAGTTTGTTCAGATGTTGATCGACGAGGCTAAAATCGCGGTCATGCTTAATCATGGCAATATCGCCCAAGTCTACGATTTGGGAAAAGTGGGTGACGATTATTTTATTGTGATGGAATTTGTGGAAGGCAAAACTATTTCCCAGATCATGAAACGTCTTAAGATCGTTGGACAACCCATGCCGATCGCTTTTGCTATGGCGATTTGCGCAGAAATTGCCAACGGACTCGACTATATGCATCGAAAAACCGATGACGAAGGACATCCACTTCATATTGTTCATCGGGATATCAGTCCTCAAAATGTCATTTTGTCTGTTTATGGTACGGTCAAAATCATCGATTTTGGAATTGCGAAAGCCAAAAATAAAGTAACGGTGACAGATTCTGGCGTCTTAAAAGGAAAGTTTGCCTACATGTCGCCCGAACATGCTGAAGGTCTTAAGCTGGATCATCGCAATGATATTTTTTCGCTGGGAGTCATTCTCTACGAACTTCTCACCAGTGAACGTCTCTTTAAAGGAAAAAACAATCAAGAAACTGTAAAACGTGTCAAAAAAGCACGTGTCCCTCTTCCTTCGGAAAGACGACCTGAAATTCCTAAAGCTTTGGACGACATTGTCCTCAAAGCTTTATCTCGTGATCGCAACCAACGCTACCAATCCGCCGGTGATTTTTCACGCGATCTGCATCGTCTTTTGATCCAAATCGCTACAGACTACTCACCTCAACAATTGGTTGAATTTCTATATGACTTGTTTCCTGAAAATGCTCCAGAGACCTATAAAGAACAATTATCCCACGAAAAAACACCTTCTTCTCCATTAATTATAAGCCAAACACGAAATCGTGATTCTGAAATGCTGGAAGAGACGATTGCTGCCGACACTTCTATTTTGAAGCAAAAAATGAAAGAGACGGCTGTCTATGGGGATGACTTGGAAAAAACAGAACAAGAAGAACTCACAAGCGCTTTGGAAACTACCAACCACCAATTTTCAGACTCAGCACTTACAAAATTAGAAACTTCCCAAAATTCAAATGACGAAGAACACACCTCCCAGATCATGAGACGGTCCTTTATGGGTCAGATTTTGCAAAAAGCTCGTGATGTCAAATCTCACTGGTTTAAGAAGATATAACTTTCAGATTTACCTTTAATAACATTTTAGCTAATCTCCACAGCTTCCTATGACCCACGATCACGATTCTGAAAAAGATACTGAAAAGGATTTTGAAGACCAGACCATTGTCACATCCATTCCTGATTTGAATAATGAAAAAGAAAAGCATGCCTATATCATCTTTCTGTCCGGTCCTTTGATGGGCAAAATCCATCTGCTCAGTCATGGGACTGTCAGCCTTGGACGCTCCAATGATGTGACAATCCCTATCAACGATTTAGGAATTTCACGTTTTCATGCCGCTATTGATTATAAAAATGGCCATGCCCTCTTAAAAGATATGGGAAGTACCAACGGGACCTATCTCAATGGCCAAAAAGTCCAATCATCTGAGCTCCAAGATGGTGATAAGATCCAAATCTCGTCATCTACGATTTTAAAATACGCTTATCAGGACAATATTGAGAATATTTTTCATAACGAACTCTACAAAATGGCCGTCGTCGATGCTCTCACGGGAGCTTACAACAAACGTTATTTTGAGGAACGACTTCAGGAAGAATTTAGTTACTGTATTCGCAATGAAGTCCCACTCACGTTGATGATGTTTGACTTGGATCATTTTAAAAACATCAATGACACCTACGGTCATCCTGCAGGTGATTTTGTTTTGGAACATATTTCCACCCTGGCTAAGTCCATCATCCGCAGTGAAGATATTTTAGCGCGTGTGGGTGGTGAAGAATTTATTATCCTTCTGAAAGCAACGGACATTGAGGGGGGATTAATTTTAGCGGAACGTTTGAGACGCCTCGTCGATGAGAGCCAATTTGAATTTGAAGGAAACACTATCCATGTCACCGTCAGTATGGGTGTGGCCACATTAAACAAGAAAACATCATTCTCAGATGCTGAAGCTCTGCTCAAAAGGGCTGATGAACTTCTCTACAATTCAAAAAATTCCGGCCGTAATCAGGTTAGCCATTAATTTTTAATAAAATATTTTTTAACGCAGTGCATTTTTCACAACCTGATTTTTTTCTGCACGAAAATAGAAGTAATGGCAGACGGTGGATTTTCATCAAATAGACTCCCGACTTTTGTTGCACCCACTCCTTTAGTGGTTGCAGCCACCAGTCGCGTCCTGACAGAAGCTCTTGATTTTTATTATGAGCGCGCCGCTCACAGGCAACTTCCCCCAGATCACTATGTCGCACCTCAAATAGTATCACAGAGTTCAGGTGATATTCTCTTCATTAGAGGCATGCTTCATTTTGAACCTTCAAATCCTTATCTAAATACTTTTCGAGCTCAGGGCTTTGACGTTCGCGTCCATCGCTATTCAAAAGAAGTTGAAGCCAACAAGCTACGACAATGGCCTGAGAATGCAGTGGATCTCTTGATCAGAATTTTAGAAAATCCTTACTTTCTAAAACCCCAACAAATTCTGATAGGTCATAGTGCTGGCGGCAATCAGCTTATTCCCTTAAAAGCAATGGCGCTTGGAGTCGATCCAGGAAAGATTATTGAAGTTCTCCCTAAAAACGACACTCTCTGGAATCTCATACTTGATGATAAAAGAGTTGAACGAGCTTCAAGACAGCTTGCAGATTCTCTTTTTATTGCTGAAGGAGCGCCTTTGATGGGTGTGGAGCTGACACTTCCTGGCCGTATTGCGAAGCGGCATGCTATCGAGCGTCTGATCCCAGGACTGCTCTCGGCTCTTACGGTGAGAAATATGGCGAATGTTTATAACAAACTCTCCCTTGATCCCAAGAAAGCTGTTGATGGCGTTATATATAGTGAGACAGCTCCACTTGATCTGTCTACAAACCAAAACCCTCTTTCACTAGCTGCACATGGAGCGACTCAAGCAATATACCGAGCGTTTACGCCCTTCTTAAAGATAGAGAAAGCCGAACGTCATGATGGAATCGTTCCAGCTGATTCAGCTCGTGTAGGCTGGTCTGAACTTGAAAGAGATTTAAGAGAATTAAAAGTCCATTTCGATCATTTAGGTCTCGTAGAATTTGCCGCCGCGGCAGCTTCCACTCTACAGCTCATCTCTCAATTAAGAGGCGCTGAGAGCGTATACAATTAGTAAATTGATTTTCTGCATAAATAAAATAATGCCGTCCTCATGCCCAAGAAAAATTTTATTTTTGATCCTTATCGCGAAGGTGACGAATACAAACTTCAATGGTTTGATGCCAAGCTCGCTCGGTTTATTTTTGGTTCTCTGACTTTTTGGGAAAAGTATTTTCGCTATGAAATTCATGGACTCGAAAACGTTCCCAAAAAAGGCGGGGCGATTTTGGCGATGAATCATTCTTTTTTCTTCATCGATTTGGCTTTTTTAACCAAACAACTTTTTTTAAAACGTGGCCGTCGTGCTCGTGGAGTCGCAGAACATCTCACATGGAAAATTCCTTTTTTACGTGAACTCTTTTTAAATCTAGGCATTGTTGACGGAAACCCTAAAAATGCTCTTCGTATTCTTAAAAAGAAGCATATTATGGCTGTCTGCCCTGGCGGAGCCGAAGAAGCGATGCGCTCCTACAAAGATAAATACAAACTGCTTTGGAAAGATCATTATGGATTTATCAAAGTCGCGATTGCAGCTGGAGTGCCCATCATTCCCTGCATGTCAGTGGGCAGTGATGACGCTTATGTGATGTTGATTAATGGTTATCACCGCTGGAAAAAAATGTTTATCCCTCTCCCTCTTTTTTTTGGGTTAGGGCTCATGCCGATGCCCGTTAAAATCCGCCACTTTGTCGGCAAGCCAATCACCCATCGTTACAAACCCAGCCAACACAAAGACATGAAATGCGTCAACGCCTTACATCAGCGCGTCGTCCGAGAATCAGAAAAACTCCTCGCAGAAGGTCTAAAAAAAAGAAAATTGTTTGGATTTTTGTAATTGTTTTTATGACTATATTAACGCCAACGTTAATTTAGTCTAGACTATTTTAACGATGGCGTTAATATGGTCAAATGCTGAGCCGAACACTTTTAGCTAAAAAAATAAAAGAAACTGCCTTTAAAAATGGGAAAATGGCCTTTGTAACTGGGCCTCGACAAGTTGGAAAAACAACTCTTTCTCTGGAAATCGGAAAAAGTTATCCAAAGTCCCAGTATTATATATGGGATGACACACCCTTTAAGCGTCAATGGGCAACGGATCCTAAAAGTATTATTGAAATGAATCAGGGTCCGAAACCGCTCATCATCTTGGATGAACTTCATAAGGCCCCCTCTTGGAAGACCCGACTTAAAGGTTTGTATGATTTGCGGAAACAATATGCTGATATTTTAGTTACTGGAAGTGCCCGTCTGAATGTCTTCAGAAAAGGTGGTGATAGTCTTTTGGGAAGATATTATCTTTTTCACCTTCATCCATTTTCCGTGGGGGAGTTGATTCATACTGAAGCCACACCACAGTCCATTGTGGAAGGTCTTAATAATGAAATCAAACCTCAGACAAAAATCCTGGAAACCTTATTTCAGTTTGGTGGTTTTCCTGAACCCTACACAAAAAAAAATACAACGACACTCAATCTCTGGCAACGATCTCGAATCGAACGACTTGTTCGTGAGGATCTTCTGGATATTTCCCGAACTCAAGAAATCTCTTCCATCGAATCTATGGCCTCCTTCATTCCTGAAAAAATTGGGTCTCCATTTTCCGTTCAAAGTCTTTCAGAAGATCTTTCAATTCCCTATCCCACTATCAAACGATGGCTCTCTTGGCTCGAACAGCTTTTCTATCTATATTCCCTCCCTCCTTACACCTACAAACTGGCTCGCTCTCTAAAAAAACAACCAAAAATTTACCTTTGGGATTGGTCTGAAATTGAAGATAAAGGAAATCGTTTTGAAAACCTTGTCGCTGGTCATCTCTTAAAAACAGTCAATTTTTGGACAGACACAGGATTGGGAAACTTTTCTTTATATTACTTACGAGACAAAGAGCGACACGAAACGGATTTTCTGATTACAGAAAAAAGAAAACCCTGGATGCTTGTCGAATGCAAATACGCAGACACTCAACTGGATCCCAGCCTTAAATATTTTTCTGAAAAACTTGATATTCCCCATGCCATCCAAGTTGTATACAAAAGCGGCCATCACAAGATGTTTCATTATGGAAACAAAAAACTAGGGCACATCATCAGTGCTGATAAACTTTTAACTCTTTTAAGTTAAAAAAACACAACCTTTCTAAAACTTTTCCGATAGGATTTTTGATCGGAAAATTATGCGCTCAAATTTTAATTTATTCACACCGCCTCTTCAGTCGACTTGGGACTACAGTAATTTTTTCGCTCATTTTTCAGGAGACGCTTCCAGCGGAACGATAAACATGCCTTTAGTGATGGCTCATCCTGGCGAAGTTGCTCTAGGCAAAAGACACAAACTTGTTTGCCCGCCAGATAGCATTTTGAATGTTTTAAGGATTCATCGTGGCAAACAAGAACTCCCTAAACTTGAAACACCTGAAGATATTTCTAAAAAAATTGCGATGATGATTTTAGAACACTCACGTGCTCATTTTGGACATCAATTTGAATCAAAGCCTTTTAATGGGTGTTATGAAGTCAGCAGAAAAATCGGATACGATCAGTCACAAATCGCTGAAGAAACCTTAAAAATCAGAAACAAAGAAAGTAACATACAGCTTAAAATAGCCAGAAGCGTTCGAAGGGATGAGGGCTACAAAAATGAAGTTCATCTCTACTTGGGCTGGGTTTTAGGAGGTGCTGAAGTTTACATGAGAGTATCTAAAAACAATAAAACATTCTTGGTTGTTGAAGTTTCCCCTCCCTTGCTCAATGGACTGGGAATCATTCATGAAAAATCTTTTTTGGAATGGACGGCAGCACTTTCTGTAAGTCAGGCCGAGATTCAGGATAGTTTTGGAAATCAAAGAAATAATCATTTGGTTTTTATTCATACACAAGACAGAAACAAGCAAACCATTGCAGGTCATGAGAGCCCAAGTGACTTAAAAGCTGGCAAAAAACCTTCTCTCTATTCCACACTCGATAAAACAGGATTAAAACTCCGTATCCGCTATGGAAACCCAAAAGATCTGAGCGAAAATTATTTAAAAGGCGCTCTCAAAACATTTTTGGGTGACAAAATGCCCCGAGATGGCTCCCTAAGACTTGCTCTCTACCGTTAACACCTCGCAAGCAACTCAGCGCGTCATAAATTCTGCAAAAAATATTCATAAAAATTAATTTGATAGGCCGTTTTTCCGAAACGTTTTGAGATGTGTGACGATAATTTAAGTTAGAGGGAGAATTTTTATGGTACCAACAATTAATACAGGTGTTTCGCTCATCACTTACAAGCCTTTTGGCTATACGATACCAACAACAAATGAACCAAATAGAAATCCCTCTTCAACCTATGCATTAGCCGGACTTGCACTGACAAGCGTTGTCTCTGGTGGTTGTTTCAAACCCTCTCCTGTCACCAATCCTCATCAAGCTGCAACAATCTCCCGAGAAGAATGCGTGTCAATGAACAACAGTAATAATCACACAGCAGCAGGTACTGGGCTTGGTGTTGGTTTCGCTTTAGGAATATTTAGTTTGGGTATTTTTAAGGGAGTAAGCAGGTTTATTAGATGGGTAAGAAGTTAAAACTGAGAAGATTATCATGATCACTTTTTTAAATATATTTAACGCACACACTTCCCTCATCGGGGGATATGGAGGTTGTGTATGAGCCCACCAGTTCACGGACACCATAGAGCTCGGCATCGAAGAATTGAAACCAACACCTCTTCAGAACAGCATGAAGGTTTAAGACAGCCTATTCCTTCACTCGATATTTCATTCGGGAGACAGGCACGGGATATTTTTCAAGAAGCATCACAACATGTACAACTTATTGCCAATCTCCCCTTTTCACTTCCTGCAGGAGCACATTCAAACGCAACAGGATTGGCCTCTCCTCATTGCATAGAAAATTCAGGAAGATCTGTCTTGGAATACGTTCGAGGACGCACTCAATCTACAGCAGCTTTTACCAGCTTTGTCAGAGATGCAGCTCATCAAGTGGTTGATACAGGGACACATGATATTATTTTAAGCGCAGGTTTAAAACCTGGACGTTATGCAAACGGCCTTGAAATTCCTGCTGGTGAAAATGGTCAAACAGGAGCCACTTATACCATGAGGTTAGGCGTTCATAATGGACGATTAACCGGTAGAATTACAGTAACACCATTTCTTATTCAGCACGCACCCGGCATTCCTGGAACGAGCTGGCATCTCCCTAATTTTGTAACAGCCCAAATTACGAGTATTGATATTTCTCAAGATGCTCATGGGCGTATTCAGTTTAGTGGAAACATCTTAGGCTCTCCTGTGGTTATGCCTATCACGGATCAAGTCACACCTATGCTCTTTGGAACAGCAGAACCCGTTCTTATCTCTACTCCAAGTGCACTCACTGAAAGAATAATTAATTACTACACTGACGCTGCTCACCCCGAACGTGCACGAGGAGTCAACATGGTGGACCCCAACACCATCGCTCTCTCATTAGCTTCCAACATAAATGCCGCTACATCCCCAAACATAACCACACTTCCTACATTACACCTCGGACCGATGACACTGACAGGACTAAACCTTGGTGCTCAATTTGAAGCCAGACCTTCTGAAAGTGGTTTTGTACTCAGAATTCCTCATACAGGATTTAGAGAATTACGCATTCATACTGATGCACGCTGTGGGGCTGAAGCAACTCCTGATACAACTCTTACAAATGCAGGTATCTCTGATCTTGCTTTAGATATCAGACATAGAGATTCTGATGATAATTCTAACATTCCTTTTTATCTTCATTCTTTTTCAGCCAATGTTTCTTCAGGTGCTCTTAATGTAAATGGGGATATCACAGCTCAGGCAACAGACAATGCGCCTATCACACTTGCTGCTAGTGGCACCCAAGCAGGTCGTGTTACGTTAACAGTCAACACACCAGCTCAAGAGGTTAATACAAATGTCAGTGCATTTGGACATCCTATTAACACAACCAATATTAACCCTTCTGCAACAACATACACGATCAACATTCCCAATGTTTTTGATCCTCTTCATACTGTAGCGACACTCACCAGTGACAGCAGCTCATTAAGAGTGCAAGGATTGAGCGTTGGTGATCCATCGACTTTTCAAGCTAATGTGTCTGGTCTTAGCTCAGATACGCATCAGCTTAATGTAAGCGCCAGTCTTGGTGGTTTTAATCCTCTTGCTTTATTAGGCTTGGATTTTTCTCATCTCACTTATGATCAAGTATTGAGTACCTTAGGATCTTCCGATCCATTTGTAGACGTCAGAGTCGGAAGTGTAAATTCTCAATTGGCCGCTATTAATGCTGTTGTAGCTACAGATGGCTCAGGATCTTTATCTACAAGAGATCATACCACCCTAAGAGATATTATGTTTCGTATCAGTGGACAAACTGGAATTCGTTTGGCTCTGGGAGCCTCATTACCCTCTAGCGCTATTTCAGCACAATATCATGGCTCAGGTGGGCAATCAGGAAGGCAGTTAGATGTAGGAATTGCTTCTAATAACCCTCTTGATCTTGACGTGAATGTTGGCATTTCAAGAACAGGACAAATCGATCTTAACGGGACCCATCTTACAGGTTTAGATGCGACAACTGATTTTACGGCTTCAACAGACTTCTTGAACTGGATTCAACATGAAACGTCTCCAGGAATCGTCCGATTTATGGATGCTCTTTCTCGAAGAATTCTCCCATCACCTTCTACATTAAGAACTTTAGGAATCACTACACCAAGAAATATTGCCTTCCGTTCTCGTCTACAAACAAGAGGTAATGGAATTGCTATCTCAACAGGCGATCATGGACACACTCACAACCTAAACACCTCTCTCGTAGCAAGAACCAGCAATCATCCTAGACATCCTAGAACATCTTTTGCATCGAACGATATTATTGATGCACGCTTGGCGGTTGTAGATAGAGAAACTCATGGAGGGCTTGCTCTTCCTCGACCTGCGATTTTAGCTGGAAATAATCGGCTTGACGTAACACATCGATTAAATGCCAGAGCACCAGAAGGCTCACTTGCCATGTCAGGACATTTAACAATAGCTGACCGTAATGACGGCACCCTACAAGCGCAAGATCATGGAGTACTCAAAATCCCTGCCTTAGGCATCAATAATACATCGGATCTTAGGCTGTCGACAATTCTAACTACAGAAGGCCAAGGTTATACGGGAGTGCCTTCAGTCATCGACATTTCAGGATCTTTAGACTCTGATGGGAGTTCTAGAGAAAGAGTTATTGCAGGTGCGACACTTGCAGGAGGCCTCACCGTTCATAACAACTTCAGATTGAGGATTCCTACAGCAGCCCCTTCTCATTTAACTTTTCATGCTCGTGGCACATCTGATCTTCGTCTCAATGCTGGCCTTGGAACAGGCGAAGGAAATGGAAGAGTGAATCTTGCCTTTAGTGATCATGCAAACTCAACAGCTAGCGTCGCCTCACCTGCTCGTGTGGGAATGGATAATTCTTCAACTGTAAGAGTCACAACAGATGGGGATATTCAAGCGATGACACCTGCTGGAGAAGTACGTGTACTTAATGGTGTTGATATTCCTGTAGAAACACAAGGTGGTGGAGTGCGTGTACAAGTGAATAGTATTGACGGAACAGCTAGAGCTTTACGTGCTTGGGGAGTGGGGGCTCCTGAAGGACGTACCGGAAGGAGAGGTACCCCCCATGGATCCCGTTAAAAACACATCTGCCCGTGCACCAAAACCACATCAAGATACAGATCATTCTCCCAAAAATAGAGAGGGTGCAGGATCTTCTCCTAGAAGATCTGTAGATCGTTATACTTATGTGCCACGACAAACAGTTATTGATTTCTCGGCTCAACGTTGTGCACAACCCCGACGACCTGTAGCACCAACAACAACTCCTCAATCTCAACTAGCAACTCCTACAGGACCTTCATCACCTGTTCATTCTTCATTCAGACCTCGTTCACTTATTGCAGTCAGTGCCACAATTATTATTCCAAATACACTTGTTGGAAGAGATGCCATACAACTTCCAAGAAATATTCCAGGATTAGACTTTGCGGGTTTTCCTTTTCGTGACCTTGTGATCGCTCTATCAGGCCGTGTGGAAGGTAGTGCACGCATCGCGATCAATCTACATGAAGATGGGACGATTCACTTTCAAGTTTTGGGAGCTAACGGAGAGCTCGCACCTATTCGTTCGACCACGGAAATCTCAAATCCTACCAATCAAGCCATAGGGCCTAATGGCCAACCTCTTCAAAACCAATCCTTTATTGATCTCTTAAGTCGCATCACAACCAATGCTGAAGGTATTTCGGGAGTTATTCGTCCCATTCTTGGTACAGACAGACATCTTCAAGGTGTTGATGTCTCTGTTCAAGTGACGGGTTTCGAAGTGGTGGAGGGTTCTTCAACCCACAGCGTCACACGATTAGGGCCGACAACGATTGATTCCAGCATTCCCACTTTAAGTGTTCGTATTCCTTCTCTGGGAGTTCGTTTTAATAGTGTGACAAACAACGTCTCTCTTTCGGGAAGAGCTGTAGCACCGCCGCCTTCGATCACCCCTCACTTCAACACATTAGGGGAGTTTTTTCACTATCCTTGGAATACTTTCAGAAGTGAAGTGAACGCTGCACCAGGTGTGGTGGCTCTTCCTCCAAATGTTGTAAATATCATACAAGAAAACGTTCAAATTCTCTCTGACCCGATGGGACACGGTGCTGGAGACGCTCATCTGTACTTAAGCGGTAATCAACCTGATGGAACTTTTCAAATCGAAGGTATTGTCCAAACACCAGCACAACAAGCTGCTTTATCAGAAAGATTTCGTCATGAAGTTTTAAACTTTGTCCGACAATACCCTTCAGCCCCACCTCGACCTTCAAATGATGGAGAGCCTCTGCGTGTCAGTAGAGCTCAAAGAAATGATGGAACACTCTTTCTCATCGATTATGAAGCTCAAGGGCTTCCCGATGCCGAAGGCCATACACAAACGATTCGACGTACAGACTCAGATCTAGCGGAAGCTCTCGCAGCTGCGACGGGACTTCCTTCAACAGCCACAACAGCTCTTGTTCGTGATGGACAAGTAAGCCTTCCAATAGTGCTGAATCGTATCCAACAAAATTTAAGCGTTGCTGGTGGTGGAGAATTGCTCTCAAGAGCCACTATTAGCGCATTGCTAAATTCCTATGTAGAGCCCAATGCGGATGGAAGTATCCGTCACCATTCGGGCTCCACGATTACTCGCGAAAGTTTTAGAGCATTGAATGTATTAGCTGCCTTAAGACCTGACTACCGCACATCTCAGGTCAATAATCATGAAGTACGCACACTCATCGGTGGATTGGAATGGTTGCTACAACCTAACACCACACACGGTCTTAATGGTCAGCCCGTAAGCCGCAGCCGAACATGGTATCATGCCGATGACCGCTACCACACACGCATTCCAGGCACTCAAGGCGTGAATGCTACAACATTAAATGTTCTTCCTTTGAGTGTGGATCAAGCAGCAGAAGCCTTTCAACGAGGCACTTTGGCTGATCCATGGATTCGACATGTAGGTGAAACACGGACACTCCCTAATGGTTCTCAAGAAATTGGTGTCAGCGTGTTAGGAGAAAATCGCAGACTTTTGAGATCACGTCGTGATTTTGGAAATGTCGTTACCATTTCCTCTTCATTACAACCTTCCCAAAATGGTGAAGGCACTGGAATGAAAGCTTACTCCCAAAACCTCAGATTGCTTCCCATAGATGCCACACACACACTTGTCATCGAAGATCTCGACATGGCTACAGCCACTAACCCACTTCAACTTCAATGGCCTACAAACATTCATCATCCTCTTTATGAAGTACCTATCAGTACAGAAGCTGTTCATGGCGAATCGTTGACAAATGCTGCTCTAGCAACGCTTGGCTTTAATCCACGTATTGGTTCTAACCCCTCAGACCATGTGGATATTAATGTTCTCTACAAACTGAGAACAGCGGCTTACTTTTCAGAAGTGTCGCACATCACACCGAATGCTCCTGTGGCTGTTGATCATAGCCGCCCACTGACTGTGGAACCGGCTGATGGTTATGATATCCGACAACAGATTTTGGATTATCTTCAATTTGTACCCAACTCCGATGTCGGTCCAGTTCTGGTGATTAACAACGATGAAATCCCTTCCGCCGTCATCGCCAATCACTTGGCACTTCTGGGTATTGAAAGACCTGTGATTGATGCTTGGCTCACACCTCGTGATATCACCATTCCTCAAACACCTACAGCCGGTGGAACGGCTACAGATGCAGGAACACCTCACGCTGAAAGAAAACGCTACATTCGACTTCAAGATATTTACGATACTGCTTTTGCTGTCACACCGTTAACCTTAAGTGCTCTTAATGATGTTCATCGTACAGCACCTGTAGAACACTTTGGGCCTGCAAACTTTTCTATTTTCCGCGGTTTTGTGGAAGCACGTGCAAACCCACCTGCGAGCATTGCTAATGTTGTTATCGGCAGCACTGAGAGAATTTGGAGAACACTCGCTGTGATGCGAGCAGGAGCTTCGGGGCGTAATGATGGAATCACTCAAAATATTTCCATTAGCCAAGCGCCTCGTAACGGAGCCTCCGTCATCCAATCTTATTTTTTAAACAGTGCATCATTTGCTCATACACGTCCTGAAAATGATCCTTCTCATGTGGGAAATGCTTATGTTTCCTGGTCGATCCCTTACTCAACTTTTGGAATCCATACGGAAGCAGAAGCTTCTCGTGTGATGAATGCTTTCCTTGAAGTCACTCGTGTGGCTGAACAATTTCCTCAGTGGACTCCTGCTCTTTATCCAGACGCAAGAGTTGTTCCATGCCCTACGAATGCGCCTGAAGGTAGTACTTGCGTGGAAACAACTATCATCATCGGTCAACCCGTCCCTTATACCATGGGTCATGGAGCTGATTTCGTCTCTTTTGGAAGCAGCCCACTCTCTCCTCGTACAGAAGATTTTTTAAGCAGAGGGGTTTCGAATCTTTTTGTAACAGCCCCTTTTTATCGAGTGGATATTCCCGGCAGTAGTCGTCGACAAGGAATCGTCGAGAATGCTGCTGAATGGGAGGCTAGTCTTGGATCTATACTGGATCCACAAACTCATGCACTAATACCTTGTATCAATTTTGCCCGCTACGGCGTCGTTGATATCGACGGAATGGACGACATGGGCGCCACAGCACTCAGCTTAGGTAACAGTCAATTTCCAACATTTGTTCGCGATATTTTCCGCAGAGTTTTTACGACTCTGGGACAACCTGCACGTGATCTTCCTTTCGAAATGGGACCTGCCATTGGCCTTTCGGGACAGCCGGTGAATTAAAAAAGGAGTTTTTATGAATTTAAGTTTAAGACAAACATTATTGCCCTTAGCTCTCACACTCTTTCCAGCAGGAGCTGCAGCTCAAACAGCTCCAGACACTCATGCAGAAGGTCCTACAGCAACCCCACCTCCACCTCAAACAACAGGCGAAGCAGGCACCCCTCACCCCATGACAGCTCCACAATCTGGAACAAACACCGGAGGTAATTTTACTGGAGCTACGTGGAATCTTGAAATGAGCAGTTTTCTACGAGGGACAGGTGGAGCAGCCTTCACTTTTTCACCTGCAGGAGCCCATCTTACAAGCGCTTCAGAAATTACTTCGACCTTATGCCTCTCACGCACACGACCTGCAAATTTTACACTTTTTGGAAATGTAGATGGGCGTGGTGTTGTCGTCTGTGGTGAATATGGGGATAATTTTACGGGTAACCAAAGAGCTGGTGCTGTTGCAGGAATTCGCTTGATGGCCCTGCTTGATGAAGCTGTCACTGTTGATATGAGCTTGGAAGGTGGCGTGCTGATGCAAGGATTTTCACCTAATGGTGGTTATGCGGGAGCCTTAGTGAATGCTGGTGCTTCTGTAGGAAGACTTTTTCACGCAAGACTTCTTAATCCTTTTTATGGAGAACTTCATATTCCTATCACAATTCAGGTACAAGATTCTCCCAATGGAGTAGCTGCGTCACTTGTATTTGGTCTAGGCCTTGGCCTCGGACTCAGATTTTAAAATCAGAGGACACTATGTTTATAAAACCAACAACAGCACAACCCATCCCAAACCAACTTCCAACGAGAGGATCAGAGTCCACAACACCTCCAGCACCGCAATTTACCGTCGCAACACCTGGACTCAATAGAATTACAGCACCGGTGTCATCACCTCCAAGAGAAACAGGTGGTGGACTTCCTGGGCTAGCGGCTGATTTGATTAAATATGCTTTAGGACTTAGCCCATCGCCTTTCAAAGGCTTCAACCCATTAAAAGGTTTTGGCGAATAAAATTTCAAAACCCAATCCGCCTCTTGGGTGGCACCGGGGGATTCATCAACTGTCGAATCGCTTCTACCAGCGATTGAATATGATGATCGTGACCCTTTACTCTCTTTTCGAGTTCTTCAAATTTTCTGGCCAAATCTTTATGACTTGAAAGGATCTGGCGCAGCCTGACAAAAGTGCGGATGATTTCGATATTCACAAGTACAGCTTGTTGACTTTTTAAAACACTAGAGAGCATGGCAATTCCCTGTTCAGTAAAAGCATAAGGACTTGAACGTCTCAACCCACCCCAACTTGAAATCACAAATTGTGATTTCAAGTTTAAGAACTCTTCATCAGTTAGTTGAAACATAAAATCTGCGGGGAAACGCTCAATATTTCTCTTAACAGCCTGTACTAAGGCTCTGGGTTCTACCTGATAGAGCTCAGCCAAATCATTACTTAGGATCACTTTTAACCCTCTTAGCAAAAAAATCTTTTTTTCAATAATTTCACTTGGAATCATTTGATTCATATCCCAAAAACCTCTCTCACCTTTTGAATAACTTTATCTTGCACCCACTCTCGCCCCTTCAGGATCACATCACTCACTTTTGCAGAAAAATTTCCGGAGATTTGAGTCGCTATTCCCATCACGCCACTCAAAGCTGCTTGCCAGTTTTTTTGGGCCAAGGACTTGATTGTTTGAAAAGCGGTAGAAGCGATCTTGCCCCATTTTAGAGCAACAGCTGCGATCGTACCCACACCCGGAATAAAATTAAGGGCAATGGGAGCGATAACATTGAGCCAAAAGCCTGGCTTGAACCAGTTTTGCGGATTCACAATTCCTTTCACACCATTCACCAAAGTCTTCGCGACTCCTTTAAAAATATTTCCAAAACCACTCGCAACTTTTTTGAGGCAACCACCCTTTTGATACATCCCATGATAAGTCTCCTGACTCTGCTGAAGTTTTTGATGAAGAGGCTCGATGATACTCATCACACGATCTAACGTACGCGCGGCTTGAAGAGCTTGAGGGCTGTCTTTGCCGTAAAAAGATTCGATACGTTCTTTGTCTTTTTTTAAAAGATCGATTTCTTGCTCGAGACTTTGTTTGGCTTCCGCATAAATTTTTTCCAAAGGCTCGGTAACAAAATGTTTCATATCATCTTTGCTCACCCCGTATTTTTCCCGAATGGCATTGATCTGTTTTTGTTTATCTTCTGTTGAAAGAGAGTCGTCAGCGTTCACACTTTCGACTTCTCGAGCGATCTGAATAAATTGAGGATTAAAAGACGCCATTTTGAAACGGATCTGTTGTTGGATTTTTTGTTGAAGCGACAAAGCCAAAGTTTCTGCCGGATCACGTGATTGGTTTTGAAGCCGCGAGAGAGCGTAAAATCGCGATACATTCATTTCGAAAGGTGATCGAAAAATCAAACTTGTGCCTCGTTGAAAGCGAAACAGATTTGAGGATGGGCCCATCACATCTCGTGACAGTGCAGGTTTGAGATAAAAAAAGTTTTTTTGAAGTTCCATAAAAGCCTCCTTGAGGAGGAGGCTAAGGCAAGCACGAGACCACCTTTTTTAGATGATCTTTTTTCAATAAAATGGGCCTTTTTTAAAAACTCTTTATTCTCAAGCATTTCAAAATCGATCTCGAAGAGTTTGTTTTTTGGAGGGAGCACCCTATGTTTTTTCATTTCTATTTTTATGAATAATTTTAATAATTTATAATATAACTATAAGATTTTTAATTAATTTATTGATTCATTGTGTCATTTTGTTTACATATTGATAAATTTCAAAGAATGATCACAGAAAAAACACAAATTTCAATTTTAGTGATTGATCCTCGTGAAAGCGATCACAAAAGATTAAGAGAATCTTTCCAAACCTCCAGCCTACCCGTCACCACAACATTTACGACAAGCACTGAGGAAGGATTAAAACTATTAAGACGTCAAAACTACGACCTGATCATGACGGAACATCACCTACCTCACGCCAACGCATTTCAACTTTTGAGCGAAACAAAAGAATATTACCCCTTCACACCTGTCATCCTGCTAAGCCAAGTGACCGAGACCAAAACAGCTCGCGACGCTTTCCAAAAAGGCGTGGATGATTTTATTCTAAAAGAAGAACTCTCAACCACTTCACTTTTCGACATCGTTACCAACGCCATCGAACGTCGCCGACAAAAAGAGGAGCAAGAAGAAGTCAATCAACGCTACCGCGAATTGGCAGAACGTGATGGCTTAACAGGCCTCTACAACCATCGATTTCTCCTAGGAGCTCTCGAACGCGAATTTATGCGTTCACGACGCTATCACAGACCTCTCTCAGTACTCATATTGGATCTCGATGGGTTTAAAGCGATCAACGATACCTGTGGGCACCTTGAAGGCGATCATGTCATTCAACAAGTAGGTCGACTTCTCCTTCAAACAGTACGATTTGTAGACATTGCCGCTCGCTACGGAGGAGACGAGTTTGTCCTGCTCCTCCCAGAAACCGGACTCAGAGAAGCTCAACAGTTAGGCTTGAGAATATTACGAGAAATTCAAAGCCATCCTTTTATTCATGAAGGGAAAATTTTTCCACTTTCAGCCAGCATCGGCATCGCAGAGCACACAATCGCCCAAGAGCAAGCCGGACAACTCCTCAAAGAAGCAGATCAAGCTCTCTACCAAGCAAAAAAGACTGGCCGCTCCAAGGTCGTGGTCTCTGGATACCTAAAACCCGCCCTCTTCAGACGCGCTTCAATCAAGCAGGACGAGAATAAAACTCTAATGTAAAATACTCATTCAAAAGAGTATTATTAAATCACTTCGATAATTTTTATCATTAATATAATTTTTTCATACAGACTGCATTTTTTGCCACACCTTCTCATCATACAAAAACCCATCAACATAACCTAACATACTGTTAATTATACAATAATTTAATCTTAAAATTATTATTATCATAATGTTTAAAGTGGCTTAGAGATTGCTTTTTTCAAGCCCCATTGATGGGGAAAAGGTCATACAAACTAAAGTGGAGTTTACTGATTCCTGTTCTTTTATGGGCAGCCTGCACAAAGACCACAGGATCCAATAATCTTTCGAGCATCGAATCAGTCGGTGGAGGATCTACTGATTCCTTGTCAGACGTGAGCGCAGTTGAATCCATCGCTCCAGTCACGTTAAGCGGTGGCTCAGCCACCCTGACTCTCAATCATTCTTCAGACTATCTGTTAATCGTCAATTCCACTCGATCAGGCAGCAATACAACAGTCCAACTTTCAGCAAGCCAATCAGTCAAAACAGCAAAAAAACCATCAGCTCTTACACTATCCACAGCATCAGATTCAGTCATAAACGAAGACAATGAACCCCTCCTTCCTCCTGAAGAATTTCACGAATTCATGAGAGCCATGGAAGAAGTCTTACCTCATACAGAAACCGTTCTCGCCAATAGTAGCATGCCTTCAGTATCCGCCCTTCAAGCAGCTATGAGCGTTGGAACTGTCAGAAGCTTCAAATCCCTCTCTTCCTTAAACAGTATCACCAGCTATGAAACACTTGATGCGACTCTGATGTATACTTCCAGCAATCTCTACGTTTTTGTTGATAATCGAAATTTAGAAAATATTTCAGAAGCTTCAATTCAGTCGCTGGCCTATGATTTTGAAACTATCGCAGTTCCCACGGAGAGAAGCCTTTTTGGAGAAGAATCCGATGTTAACGACGATGGACACGTCACGATTCTCATGACTCAGGTGGTCAACCACCTCACCAGCACCGGAGGACTCATCACCGGATATTTTTTCCCGGGAGATCTCTTTGCTTCTTCATCCACAAACCCGGCATCCAACGAACAAGAAATATTCTACACCCTTGTCCCCGATCCTAATGGTGATAATGGGGTTCCTATCTCCGAACCCTTTACCGTCAACAATGTATTGCCTGGTGTTTTGGCTCATGAGTACCAGCACATGATCAGCTATAATCAAAAAGTTTTTATTCAAGGTGGAAGCACAGAAGAACCTTGGCTTAATGAAGCTCTTTCCCATTTTTCAGAAGATATTACCGGTTTTGGAAACGAAAATCCGGCTCGAGAACGAATCTTTTTAGCCAATCCTTCTCAAATCTCCATCGCACCCAATTCCTCTCCAACATTAGGACAGCGCGGCGGCTCTTATTTATTTGTTCGATATATGTACGAACAGAGCTCTAACGGTACAGCGTTTATCCAAAATCTGTATCGAACAGCTGACACAGGCACTGGCAATATCCAACAAGCCTTTGGTGGAACCGACAGCAATTTTGACGAATTTCCCGAGTTTGTAAATCAATGGGCGACCGCTCTCGTTCTTTCGAATACGGGACTCTCATCCGATAGTCGTTACAACTACCGGACACGCACCATCAATTCACAAACAGGGAACTATATGGGCGTTCTTCTTCGCGGAGATACTCAGGACGGACGAGGGACTGTCCTGAGTGGGCCCACAGTTCAGCGCGTGGAATCCTATCCAAGCTCAGCGACGATTGGATCAGCTACCACACAGATCTTTCGACTCGTGGCTCCATCAGGCTCTATCCAGCTCAACACAGGCAGTGGTAGTAGCCGAGCAGCGCTCGTACAATTAACGACACATTAATTCTGTAAGCAGACTGAACCCTTCTTACAGAACTTTCTCAGAGGTTGCCTGGAAACAGGCAACCTTTTATTGTCTATACTCTCTAGGGGAATCCCCTACTTTAAATTACAGAACCCCCTGATATTCTTTTTTTCCCTGCTTTTGTATGTATAACTATTAATAACCACAAAGATCATAAGGAAGGCTCATGGCTTCAAAAACACTTAAAGAAAAAAAACAGATTAAAGCAGAAGTAGAGCTAAAACACCTAACTCTCGCTTATAAAAGAATGGGTCAACAGGTTAAGAAAAAAACCGGCGAACTCATGAAAAGTAATCAGCTCCTTCAAGAGGAAATTTTAGAACGTAAACGAATTGAAGCTGAAATCTTAGAGATCACCCAAGAAGAACAACGACGTTTGGGAGTCCAATTACACGACGGACTTTGTCAGGAGCTCGCAACGATTCTGGTATTTACCAAGTCACTGGCAAAAAAATTGAAAAGAATAATCATCTCGAGCTTATTGAGCTTAAGAAAATTTCAGACATGCTTCTGAAGGCAATCGATCAAGCACGAAACACTGCCCGAGGACTTTATCCAGGAGATCTGGAAGATACATCTCTGATGATTGCCCTTAACGAACTGGCATCTCATACATCCGAGGGTAATTGTGTCTTTTACTGTCCAAAACCTGTACCCATCGATGATAGCAATACAGCCACTCATCTTTACCGAATAGCTCAAGAAGCCGTCAGCAATGCTGTTAATCATGGGAAGGCAAAGAATATCCAAATAGGTCTTATACAAAACAAAGAAGAAATTATTCTTAGCATCAAAGACAATGGAATAGGACTCAGCAATGCCGTACAAAAATCAAAAGGCATTGGTTTTAAAATTATGAAATACAGAGCCCATATGATGAATGCCATTTTTCAAATAGCAGAAAACAAGCCTCATGGTGTCCAACTAAAATGCACTTTAAAAAAACCAAAGACAAACAGATGACAACACCCACAAAAAATCAAAAAGCAAAAATATTTATCGTGGATGATCATCCTGTCCTGAGACAAGGTATCAAGCAGTTGATCAATATTGAAGAAGATATGGTTTTTTCCGGGGAAGCTGGAAACGCCAAAGAAGCTCTTCTGGGTATTGAGAAAAAAAATCCTGATTTGGTTATTGTGGATATTTCACTAGAAGGAACCAGTGGTCTCGAATTAACTAAAAGTATTATAGCAAAACAACCCAAAGCTTTAGTCTTGATCGTCTCAATGTATGACGAAGCCATTTATGTGGAACGCGTTCTGAAAGCTGGAGCCAAAGGTTATTTGATGAAAAGAGAAGCAGGAGATCATATCATCAAAGCGATTCGCAAAGTCCTCGCGGGTGATATCTATGTCAGTGAGCAATGGAAAGATAAGCTCATGAACAAAGTTATGGGACGTGGCACAACCAAGAATGAGTCTTTTACAGTTGCTCTAAGCGATCGTGAGCTAGAAGTTTTACAACTCATTGGACAGGGACATTCCACGCGTCAAATCGCTTCTGAACTTTTTGTCAGCACAAAGACCATCGAATCTCATTACGCCAATATTAAAAACAAACTCGATTTAAAAAACTCTCACGAGCTCATCCAATATGCCGTAAAATGGTGTCTTTCTGAAAAATAAACTCAGAAGCTTGCAAATCATTCTAAATATTCTCAGCCTGAGCATTCTCATGATGATGGCGACAGGCTGTGCCGCATTGAGAAATATCGCCTTTCATTATTCAGAAGTAAAATTGCCCGACTCGCAAATCATCAAAAATGTAAAATATTGGTCTTCACCCGATGGTGATGGAAGCAAAAACCGTTTGGATCTTTTTCTTCCTTCAGGAAAAGATTGGCCTGTATTCATTTTTGTTCATGGAGGTGAATGGATTTCTGGAGATAAGTCCCTAAAAATCATGGGGTCTGATATTTATGGAAATATCGGGCGTTTTTTTGCTTCAAATGGAATCGGGGTGGCAGTGATCAGTTACCGTCTTCTTCCTGAAACAAATTGGAAATCACAAGTGATGGATGTCGCAAGAGCTGTCAACTGGGTCCATCAACATATTCAAACCTATCATGGAAATCCCAAAGAAATTTTTCTGGGTGGTCATTCTTCTGGAGCTCAATTAGCTGTCAGAGTGGCTTTAGACTCAACCCTGCTTACCTCATTAAACTCGTCACCCAATATTATTTGTGGGGTTATTCCCATCAGTGGTGCGGGGTATGATTTGATGGATCAAGAAACCTACGATGCCGCAAAAAAAGAAGATATTTTCACAAAGCTTTTTTACACAGGTGATATTTCAAAAAAAATGCGACGACAATTTTCTCCTCAGCGGTTTGTGAATGCTAAAGCTCCGCCTTTTTTGATTTTGTACGCAGCAAAAGAAGAAAAAGAATTGAAAGATGGCTCTATCTCTTTTCACGAGCGCCTTATCCAAGCAGGTGTTCAAAGTGAATTATTTGAGATTCCACAAAAAAGTCACAGGACTATTGTATTAAGCTTAAGTCAGCCTCAACAAATCACAACGTCTGTCATGCTTGTTTTCATCAAAACACTCTCTTGCAACGGAACACATCTCTAGGGGAAATCCCTCAGTCACAAATCCTATCTCCCCTGATGTTCATCATTTTTATCTGATGTAGTGATCATTTCATCATTCAGTCCAAACAAACACACTGCCTAGAGCAGATAAAAAAGGAGAATCAAATGGAACAGAAAAAAGATGATATCAAGCAAGGCCACGAAAGAATGGATTCAGAAAGTAATACGCATGCCAAGGTAGAACAAAAGAATCCAAAGCAAGAGGCGTCAGGATGTTCAGACAAAGTTGTCACTCCCGAAACTTCCAAGACATCGATACCTCTTCCTCCGGTCAACAAAAACCCGGCCTCAACACCTGCGCCACAACATTAAAGGATACTTATGAATAGGATCCAAAAAATTATGCTTGGAACTTTCCTGGCGATTGTTTTTGTAAATCCCCTCTACGCAAAAACGCAAGTGTCGATCGGAATTGGTGTGCCTCTTTTCTATCCGGCTCCTGATTTCAGATATGATGACGGCTACTACTACCGAAAGCATGATCATCATTACTACCATTATGATGAAGACCGTCATGGATGGCATTATGGCCGCAATCATCAAGAAGGCATGCGTGAAGAGTCGCGAAGAGAAAAGAATGAAAAACGCCATCACGGCAGACACTAAGATCGATACGGGAAAGTTCGCATGAAGCCTCGGGAGAACTCTCCCGAGGTTTTATGAAGAAAATAAAAAGGAGATCATTATGGCTGGTGAAATAGATAAAGTAAAAGGTCGCATCAAAAAAGCTGTAGGTGAATTAACCGGGAATAAAAAATGAAGCGTGAAGGAATCCTGGATAAGTTATCAGGTAATGCAAAATCGGGAATTAACAAAGCCAAGAAAGTCTTGGAAGGCAAGAGAGTCTAAAAAGGAGGCGGTTATGATATTACTCATTATTGTTTTGGTTTTAGTTTTTGGAGGTGGCGGCGGATATTACGGACATAGCCGTTGGGGTTATGGAGGCGGTGCCGGCATCGGTCTGGGTTCTATATTAGTAGTACTACTCATTGCTTATTTGCTGGGATTATTTCGCTAAACCCTTTCGCATGCAGTCTAAACAGTATTTAAAAAAGGATTTAATATGTTAAAAAATATATCGCTGACATTAGCGAGTCTTTCTCTGGGAGCCCTTCTCACTTCGTCAATTTCTTATGCAGAAAATAAGACAACGACTGTGGAAGAAACAAGCTCACAGACAACGACAACACCTGTAAAAAAATCAATTCCAGCAACGACCACAACAACTTACAATACAACTGAGACAACAACCAAAGAATCAGAAGTAAGAGTTGTGTTAGATCAGGAAGCATTAAAGAAAATGTCTGGGACTCTTTGTACTGACGGATTTAAAGCCTACGTCGGCAATGATAATAAAAATATTTGCCAAGGAAAAGCGACGACACCTGATTTGGCCTATAGCTGTGTCTGGGATAAAAAAGGTGAAGCCGCTTATGCATCAACTCCCAAAGGTCCTTGTAATCTAGATTTCACAGAGCATCGTGGGAGCATTATCATTACAAAGACGGACTATAAATCAAATCCCCCTTTAGCTTATGGTACGGAAGCTCAATGCTGCTTTAGAGCTGCAAAAGACCCTTCGCAAAAGACCTCTCAATAACTTCAAAATTAAAAAACAGGAGAAATATATGTCATCAGAAAATGGATTAAGCCAACACACAACAGACTTTCGAAAAAAGCCCTCGATCTAGGACACAATGTCGAAGAACTTGGGACAATCACAAAAACATGGCCAGTGGTGCTATGGATAGACTTCAAGAAAATGCGACCAAGTATTATGGACAAGGCATGAAAGGTGCCGAAAAGATGGAACTTAAGCTTGAAAAAGCCATTGGCAATAACCCCATCGCCTCTCTCTTGATTGCGGCAGGGATTGGAGTTGTTGCAGGCGCTTTTTGGAATAGAAAATAATGAAAAAACTTTCCTCAAATATCACACTTGAAATCATGGTCGTTGTTTTAACGACCATGATTTTTTTACTATCCGTTTTCTTTTTGATGTTTGGAATAGCCAAAGGACTAGAGACCTTATTTGTAGATAGAGCTTGGATTAGCTGGTTGATCACAGGTGGTTCATTTATTCTCGCTACCCTACTCTTTTTAAAGCTTTATGTCTCACCCCCCAAACAATCCCAGTCAAAAAGTTTTCTGCCGGATGAAAAATTGATTCAAGAAATTACAGATACGTTAGACATTAAATCCTGGGCAAAGAAATACCCTTATCAAACCACAGGTGCGGCAGCATTAGCAGGATTTATCATTGCTGGAAAAGATGTGTCAGAGTTTTCAGACACTTTAAAAAAGATTCTTCTGCCACTTTTATTAGAATATCTGAAAGTGAAGCTGGCAGAGAATGAACCACAAACAAGCTCTATAAGAGACACCTCATGAAGATAAAAATCCTTATGATCTTAGCCTTACCTATTTTATTTATTAGCAGTATGGGTGCTATAAGCGTTTCAAACCCAGGGTGCAGCTGTGATGCTCGCACACATTCAACTCAACCCACAAATATTTTAAAGTAATCAAAAAGCCTTCTAACTGATCGTTATCTAAGATCAGTTAGAAGGCTTTCATGACTAATTATTTATAGTGTTTCAAAAGATCCGACATATCGTTAGCATGCTCTTCTTCTACCTCAAGAATACTTTCAAGCAACCGACGTGTTGTAGAATCCTTATCCCCAATATAATGAATCATCTCTGTATAGCTTTCAATAGCGATGCGTTCTGCAATTAAATCTTCTGTGATCATATCTTTCAAATTTTCTCCCTCAATGTATTCAGAATGGCTACGACTTAAGAGTCCATCGGGAGAGAGGTTGGGTTCACCTTCAAGCTGTTGGATGCGTTTACAAATGCTATCGGCATGTTCTTGTTCTTCTTCAGCATGTTCCAGAAACTCTGCTGCTGCTGCAGGACCATTTAAACCAGAAGCCATAAAATAGTGTCTCTTATAGCGCAGTATACACACAATTTCTGTCGCTAAGGCTTCGTTTAAAAGCTTGAGTACAGTTTTTCGATCTCCCTGATAATTTTCTGTCACAGCCCCTTTTTCTATATGCTGTCGAGCACGTGCACGTAGCGTTTTAATATCTGTTAAAAATGGTTGTTTGCTTTCTTCATTCATAAAATCTCCTATGCTCACAAGTCATACTGGGAAATCTTGTAGGGGCAGTTTATGAGCTGCCCCTACCCGATTAATAAGAATTAGAATGTCTCTTTCCACGAACGCTATCACTTGTATCACCTTCTTCAAACGTAGGTGCTGTCTTCTCTTTGTTTACTTTGACATGAGCACCTGACTGAAGTTGGAGATGAAATTCAACACGTCTATTTTCAGCACGACCTTCTTTTGTGTCGTTGTCATCAATAGGAGCTGTTTCACCCATCCCTACAGCCATGATTTTTTCGGGAGGATATCCTCTGTTTACTAAGAACGTACGGACTGAATTCGCTCTCTTTTCAGAAAGTTTCTGATTCGCTTCATCTGATCCAACACTATCCGTATGACCTTCTACACGCACAGTCTCCACTTCGGGACGCACCTTAATGTTTGACAAAATACCTTCCAGAATTCTGTAAGATTCGGGACGAATAACAGCTTTTCCAAAAGCAAAGTGAATCTGATTTGTCGTGATCACTTCTTCTTTAATAGGAGCAGAAGCTGCTTCTGCTACAGGTGCTAAATCTTTCTTATTGGGACGATGATAAGAAATCGTACTAAATACACGCCAATCTGGGGCCCCAGGCATATCCTTCATGAGACCAGCCCCTCCACCGACAGTGAAAGCTACGGAATTATCATCACCACCGGGAAGGAATCTCGTGCCACCATTAATTTCTATATCACGATTATGAGAACCAAAAAAATTATCAAAAGTTGTCGATCCATTGACTTCAGCAATCGCTTGAACAGGTTTCGCTAATGCGACATTCATACCGCCTCCATAAAGAAACTGATGTCCAATAGTTCTTGAAGTCGGAGCAAGAGTCACTTCGTGTCGAAATTGAGAACCTGCATTTACTGAGAATGAAACACGATCGCCTATACGTTTGGTATCCAACACCACTATACCACCACCGGTAATTTTTCCGTTTCCTGCATAATGATTCGAATTGCCGGTAGGAATGGTCATAAAAGGAACCAAAGCAATACCGATGGGAAAAACGTCATTATCCAAAAGTCTGGCTTTCAGATTAACACCCACATCACCCATACGCGCTCCATTATCACTGGTACCTGTACCCGGAGCGATAAACTGCTGATAAGGGACACCAGAAACAGTACCACCCACATTCAACCAATCCAAAAGACCAAAAGAAGCGCCTACGGTAGCTGATACTTGCTTTTTAATAACATCTTGAACTGTCGCACCGCTTGTATCTTTTAATACAAATGAATTGTTGGAAAACTCTCCCGATCCACCAATAGCAAAACCATGATTTTTCAAGGTTTGAGATTGTTGGACAGTCAGGTAATACCCCTGATCACTTGCAGGTTTAAAACTTAAACTATCAAAACTGGTCGCTGCCAGTAAGCAAGTCTGACTTCCTAAAACAAAAGCACCACTGATTAAGAGCCCTCTCTTAATGGCAGTTGGCACAGCTTTTTTATTTTCCTTCATAATGATCTCCTTGTTTAAATACCAAAACGAGTTTCAACGATCTTCCAGTTCACATTGGAAAAGAATGCTTCTATATATTTATTTTTTTCTGAGGGTTTATAATCGAGTAAAAATGCGTGTTCCCACATATCCATCACGAGAATAGGTTTAAAGCCTGCAACGTTTCCAATTTCATGAAGAGTGACCCAATGATTTGAAATGCGACTATTGTTTGGATCTTCATAACAAATGGCCCATCCAACACCGCGCATACTTCCTACGCTAACAAAGTCAGCTTTCCATGTATCAAAGCTTCCAAACTCTTCTTCAATTTTCTTAAAAAATGCAGATTTCCTTGAAAGCTCTCCACCAGAGGGTTTTAAATTTTCGAAATAATATTCATGAAGAACCATTCCATTATATTCAAAACCTAATCGTCTCTTAAGTTCTGAGTAGGCAGGCATTTCTTCATGATTGACCTTTCCATTGCCAAGCATGTGATCCACTTCAGAACTCAATCGATTCGTCTCTTTGACATAACCCTCATAAAGCTTGAAGTGCATTTCCAGAGTCTTGTCTGAAATTCCTTTCAAACCACTGAGATGGTATTTTTTGACTTCATAGTTCTGAACTTTCATAAAAAATCTCTCAAACATTTCCCATTAGGCTGCGAGCGGTTTTACTTCTGAAATATCATGCGCAGAACATTCTTTAAAAATATCACGAGCGGTTTTCACTTGTTCTTCATTTTGAGTATGGACTGAAATAAGCGTATGGCCTTGCTTCAATTTGATCTCATACTGTTTAGCTTCCATTTCTGGAATACCCAAACCTACTAGAGAACCCACAACGCCACCTAAAGCAGCTCCAACAGCACCACCACTTAAAGCCGCCATAATAGGTCCTGCCGCAATAAAGGGCCCAATGCCTGGAATAGCTAAACTTCCAATGCCCACGAGCCATCCCAAAACACTGCCAATAACAGCTCCCGTACCGCCTCCAGCTGCAGCTCCTTCAGGAGCTTTTGAGTTTTTTTCCAATTTTTGATTTGTGATATTAACATTAGCCTTGTCCCCTTCACGAGCTTCAGCAAACAAAACAGAAATATCACTATTGGAAAAATTTGCAGTTTTGAGCTTTGAAACAATGATTTCAGCTTCTGAAGATGTTGGTACTGTGCAACTAACGATGTTAGACATAAAATCTCCTTGATTAATGAACAATAGAAGTAATCTCGTTATTGAGTAATCACTTCTAATTGATCGATGACGTTTTCTGAACCCACAACGTGTTTTGCCATTTCACAAACTCTTGTTTTTTCTTTTTCCGAACTTACCGGACCACGAAACGTTGTTTTTCCATTCACAGTCATAATTTTTATATTTTTTGCATTTATGGAAAGTGTCTTTTCTTCGTGTAAACTTTTTCTGATTTGCTGAGTAATCTTAAGATCTTCGTGGCTTCCAGACTGATCTTCGGGAGTTAATGTAAGATCTTGACGATCACGGACATTTTTTCCTGAATTGTCAGCAGGATATTTCGAACTATTATACCCATAAGCTGCCGGAATCACCAATCCACCAACTAGGAATAACGTTCCCACACCTTTGACTATTTTCTTATATTTAGAGGGTTTCATTTTTTACTCTCTTTTGTTTTTCAATGAGTCATTTTTTCAAACTCAGTGAGTTGTTTTTCTGCTTCGTCTTTGGCGATACCGTATTTTTCCTGAATTTTTCCGGCGAGACGATCTCGCTTCCCCTGAATGACATCCAGCTCGTCATCAGTGACTTTGCCCCATTTTTCTTTCACTTTTCCTTTAAACTGCTTCCAGTTGCCTTCGATCTGATCCCAATTCATTGTGAACCTCCTGTTAAATGGTTTCCAATTCTCATCAATTTGATCCCAATTCATAAAAACTCCTATACGTCTTAGATTATTATTGTTGACCCTCCTGAGTTCCCCAATTTCACAAACCCAGTGAGAGACCGTATAAGGGAATCATTTTTATGAACAATCGGGGAGCGCCTGATTTTGAGATGGGGGATTACCCCAATTAAAAGAATATTTGGGTTTGCAGATAATACAGATTGGGCACTGCAGTAAATTCACCAGAAGATTGACCGATTGGAAAATGAGCTCCAGCCGTCACGTCCAGCCATTCTTTAAAAGAATATTTTGTTTCAGGATTAATAAAAAAACTTCCACCATTCAAATCTGCAATCGTCATAAAAGAGGCTGTCCATAAAGGCGTGAGATCATATTTTAATTGTACGCCTGAAAAGTTTTTATGGATGGAACGAATCTGTGCCGCAGATGTCAATAAAAGCGGTGCTGTTAAAGCGTTGTTGGTGCCTTGACCATTGTAGAAATATTCCACAGCCACATAGAGAGTATTGGTAAAACCATAGTCAATGCCTGTTGATGCTTGGATAAAGTTGTTACCCAAATCGGCATCATTAAAATAAAACTCTCCCCTCACTCCCGCTTTTAAAAGATCTCCAGTAAAATCAAAACCTGCAATGTGATCTCTTAAAAATTTTCCACCAAAAGCCGATACATCAAAATGTCCCAGGGTTTTTGTCACACGTCCTGCGATGCGAGAGCGATCCTGAGCTTGATCAAAAGCATAGACGGCATTAATCTTCGTGCCCTCCCAAGGGGTGAATAAGACATTGGCAGCGGTGGAACCGACGCGTTCCATTTTTTCGACATCAAAAATTGGCAAGGGATGAAAGAGATCACCGGGACTAAAAATCCGCATGATACCCCACTCTATTTTTTGGCGGCCGATACGTATGTTTAAAAAATCTAAATCAAGATCACCGTAAACCCTGTAAAACTTTTGCCCGTAAAATACGTTATGACTTCGCGTAAACTCATACTCAAGGTTTCCATAAGGCACATCTTGTGAAGACTGCCGAGCGAGGAAAGCTTCACTGTCGATATAGTTTCCAAAAATAAGTTCGTGATCCCAAACCACCTGAGCCGAAAAAACTTTTAGCAGCTTCGCATCCCATTGCGTCCGCAAACGATTGAGATTGGCTTCCAACAAATCATTGTTACTTTGACGGCGAGTATTGAATTGAAGATTTTTGTAGGAACCTTTGAGTTTTAAAGAAAAAGCAGGGCTTGAAGTCAGCTCAAAGCTACCAGCTCGCAGCTCGAGGGAAAGCAAAAGCAGGATGGTGCCAGGCACCAGCTTAAATATTTGAAAAATAATTATTTTTCGAGAAAAAAAGCTGTGGATAAGTCGACGAATAGACATCGTTACCCAACCTGTCTCATCGCATCCACAGGTACAAGTTTACTGGCACGCCATGCAGGATAAAAAGAAACCAGAATATTTGAAATAAATACCACCACAACAAACAAGACCATATACGCCCAATCAATCTTGGGATAGACATGAGAGCCAATCAGAAAATTGGAAAAGGTAGAAACAAAACTCGTCAGATCAATCCCCTGATGTCCTAAATAAATCGAAACACTGATACCCACACCAAAGCCAATCACAGCACCCAACATCGTTAAAATAAACGATTCCGAAACCACTAAAAAAATCACCTGACCAGGTGTGGTACCCAAAGCCATCATCAAACCAAACTCACGAATTCTCTCAATAATCGACATCATCAGTGTATTCAAAATACCTGCAGCCACAACAACCAAAACAATCATCACAACAACAAACAAAGTCCCATTCTGAAACTGAATGAGCTGCGCCATCATGGGAATCAATTCTTCCCACGTCAGTACTTTTGTATTGGGATCTGTAATGTGCAAACGTAAATCTCTCACCACTTTATCCACATCAACCCCATCCCGAACTTTAATCGCAAATTTTGAAATTTTTTGATCAATCGATAAAAGCCGCTGCGCTGTCGCCATACGAATGACAATCGTTCCATTATCAATCTGGTCATTTCCTGTTTCAAACGTCCCCACCAACTTCAAAGCTTCACCCGACATCGACCCATAGTAATCCTGAGATGTCAGAACAATCTTATCCCCCAGATTCACACCTAAAACTTCCCTCATTTTTTTGCCGATAATTGCAGAGTGTTCATCTTCAGGTCCCAAATCACGACCTTCGACCAGAGTATTTTTACTCTTGATCAAGTCTTCCATCTCACGAGTACCACCCACGATATAAGTCGGCATCGAGCTTGTCGCCGAAGCTACAATCCCTGCCGCAATCACCCTCTCTGCGGCTCCTTCGATACGAGGATCTTTTTTGATGATCTCACGAATCTCATCCGCATTTTCCAAATAGGCATTGGTATTATAAATATTCTCTAAAGCTTTTGGAACAATTTGAGCATCACTAGTCAGCGTGCGCGTAATGTTATCAATCATCTGAGTTTGAGCCCCATACATGAAGCTTCTCAAAAAAATGAGAGCACTCAAGCCAAAGCTCACAGCCACCAACGTGATCAATGATCGCTTCTTGTTCCTAAAAATATTTCGAAGGGCAATTTTAAGAAGAGCTGTCATAGCATCACCCTCCCATCTTTAAGGCGCACAACACGTTTGGCCTGACTGATGACTTCAGGATCATGAGAGGCCATTACAAAAGTTGTTTTGTAGTCTTCATTAAGCTGACGAAAGAGCTCGATTAAGAGTTCTCCTGTTTGAGAATCCAGATTGGCTGTCGGTTCATCAGCCAAGATCATCTCGGGCTTGGTTGCCAAAGCTCGCGCCACTGCCACACGTTGTTGCTGTCCCCCACTCATCTGCGTAGGACGCTTGTTCATATGATCTTTAAGACCCACTTTTTCTAAAAGCTCAGTCGAACGATTCTCTAATTCTTTTTTTGAAACTTTTTGAAGAAGAAGTGGATATTCAACATTTTCTTTAGCGGTTAAGACAGGAATCAAATTGTAAGCCTGAAAGACAAAGCCAATCTTATTGAGGCGAAACTTTGAAAGCTCCACCGGCGACATTTCGGCCAAATCAGAACCTACCACCACACTCTTCCCATGGAGGGCTGATCCAACGCACCAATCAAATGAAGTATGGTTGATTTTCCAGATCCCGAAGGTCCTGCAAGAACCGTAAACTCACCCTGATCTATTCCCAGCGTTACATCATGCAACGCCGTCGAAGGAAGACCATTAGATTCGTAAATTTTCGAGACCCCTTGAAGAAGAATTTGTCTGGACACTGAGGGGTTATAGCAAAAGTTTTCAGAAAGAGAAAACTAAAAGAGTGTATCAAATCACACTTTCCTACAAAACTAGCTGAATAGGGAGAACGATCTCGCGTTCGTTAAGAATTTTAATTTCTTTTCCAGGATGAAGATAGACCAGCTTTGATTGGCTATTTTTTGTTAGAAACGATCCGGCACTGCGAGAAGAACCTAACGAGGGAGAAGATTCTTGCATGCAAATAAATCCTAAAGTTTTCCCTTCAGCACGAAAAACAAAAGGCACATAGGCCCCACCATGTTGGCGGTACTGGGAAATTTCCCAGGGAATTCCTGAAGTGTATGTAAAGGGAATGCGCAGATGAGAAAAAGCTAATCGTTCAAGATCAGAAACGATATTGGTAGAGTAATCTGGATTCCCAGAGATTCTCGTAGCTCTCAAGTAAGAAGCCTCACCCTGATCTTCTAAAAAAATCACCGGACGCACTTCATTCCCCTCACAGGGAATCACGCGAATAAAAAAAATGCTCTCAAGTCCCGTGATGATTTTACGAAGAGTCGGAACTGAAATTTTCGATTTTCTTGAGAGGTCGGATAAGTTCAAAGGTGTATTCTGAAGATCTGCCAGCATTCTGACCAAATTTTTTAAAGAAAGAAGTGATAGGCTGGTTTCACACACCAACTTCAAATCACGATCCAGAATAAGATCCAGCTGAGATTCGATAATATCAATACGATCGCGTTCATTTCGAACAAAACAAATACCAGGTAGTCCACCAAGATTGAGGTATTGTAAAATATGGGGATTTTTAAAATCTTTAACAGAAGAAGAAAACCTGATCCCGCTAAAACCACGACATCTTAAAAGATCCAAAGGTAAAGTCTTCAGAGCTTTTCCCTCCAGCTCAGAAATGGAAAAAGGTAAAAGTTCGTAAGCTAACATGCGGCCTGTTAATGATTCCCTAATAGCTTTCCTTGATGAAAAACGAACGGAACCGGAAAGGAGAAAAATTCCTGGCTGTTTATGAGTACGAACATACTCTTTCAAGGCTGGAAACAGATTCGGGGAGAGCTGACATTCATCGATGGCCAACGGCAACGAACTTCCCAGATTTGACTCCAGAAAATCCTCCGGAGCCTCCATCGATCGCTGCAAATTGGTGGATCGATCCAAGGTAACGTATTTCTTTGATAGCTGCTCAAGAAGAGTCGTTTTACCAACCTGACGATGGCCAAAGATCCCTACAATACCTTTATGCTTTAGACCTGATCGAACAGATTCTTGAATATAGCGTTGTCTTAAATGAGGCATCCAACAAGACTATCAGGTTCCTCGAAAATTGCAAACAGGCTTTCCGATTTTCGAGGAACCTAAAACTTAAGCGACCATCTTTTGCAATTCACCGCGCTCATGGAGTTCGGTCACGATATCGCAGCCACCGACGAATTCCCCCTTGATGAAAATCTGGGGCACCGTGGGCCATTGGGTGTAAGCTTCCAACGCGTCCCAAAGAGCTTCGTCGGACAAGACGTCGACGGATTCAATGGGTTTACCCAAGGTTTTCAAAACTTGAACAGCTTGATTGGAAAAACCACAACGAGGAGCTGCGGGAGTTCCTTTCATAAAAATAACAACATCGTTGGCTTTAACAAGACTACCAATTTTTTCTTTTAGATCTTCACTCATATTTTCTCCTTTTACATTAACCCTAATTGTAATTTTGCTTCTTCACTCATCATATCTTTAGTCCAAACAGGCTCCCAGACAATATCCACTTTGGCTGAGGCCACACCGGCCACACGACTGACTTTTTGTTGCACTTCAGGTGGCAAACTTCCAGCCACAGGACACATTGGCGATGTCAGTGTCATTTTGATCGCCACATTTTGAGCCTCATCAATATCAACGGTGTAAATCAATCCAAGCTCATAAATATTCACCGGTATTTCAGGATCAAAACAAGTGTATAAAATATCAACCACTCTCTCTTTAAGATCTTCTTTTGAGACTTTTTCCAAAGGAGTTTCGGCCAGAGCTGGATTGATTGAAGGAGCACTGGTCGGTGGAGTTTCTACTTTTTGATTTGTGTCTAACATATTAATCCTCTTTTTCAGTACAGACAGATTCTTGATTCTGCCCTTCTAATGCAGCCTTTAATGTATGCCACGCCAAGCTCGCACACTTAACACGTGCAGGAAATTCACTCACACCCGAAAAGGCTGCGAGACTTCCAAAATCTTCCACAAGCTGATCATTCATTTGTTTTTTACCTGTCACCATGTCTGAAAAAATATCTAGAAGTTCTTCTGCTTCTTTTTTTGTTTTACCCTTCACCACTGTCGTCATGACAGAAGCTGAAGATTTTGAAATGGCACAACCACTTCCTAAAAAACCTACTGATTCAATTTTGTCCCCATCCATTTTCAAATAGAGATCCAACTTGTCTCCACACAAAGGATTAAAGCCAACAGAATGACGATTAGAATCTTCTAATTTACGAAAGTTTCTTGGATTTTTGTTATGATCCAAAATCACTTCTTGATAAAGATCCTTTAAATTTTCTGACATTATCCAAATACCTTTCTGACTTTTTCAATACCCAACACCAAGGCATCGACTTCTTCACGTGTGTTATACATCGCAAAGACGCACGTGCTGTCGCAGGAACATTCAAACGCTCCATCAAAGGCATCGCACAATGATGACCCGTGCGGATTGCAACCCTTCGTGATCCAAGATGGTACCAATGTCATGAGGATGCACATCCTCCATCACAAAAGACACCACAGAAACTTTGGTAGCAGACGTGCCGATTAAACGCACACCGGGACATTGCTTCAAACGTTCCGTTGCGTAGCTTACTATTTCTTGTTCATAAGCAAAAAGTTCATGATGATCCCATTGTTTGAAATAACGAATCGCCGCTGCCAACCCAATCACACCTGAAATATCCGGAGTCCCTGCTTCAAACTTATAAGGCAAGTCATTGTAAGTAGATTTTTGAAAACTGACTTCTCGAATCATATCACCGCCCCCTTGATACGGTGGCATTGAATTCAAAAGTTTTTCTTTACCATACAATACACCGATCCCTGTTGGACCGTAGAGTTTGTGCGCCGAAAAAGCATAAAAATCACAATTCAAAGCCTGAACATTCACATCCAGATGCGCTACTGCCTGAGCTCCATCCACCAAAACCACAGCGCCCACGTCATGAGCTGCGCCTACCATCTCTTTGACGGGATTGATCGTCCCTAAAGCATTCGAGACATGCACCAAAGCCACTATTTTTGTTTTAGGATTCAGTAGTTTTTTAAACTCATCTAAAACAACATCACCAGCATCAGTGATAGGAGCCACTTTAAGAATCGCCCCCTTTTCCTGACAAAGCATTTGCCAAGGAACAATATTAGAATGGTGCTCCAATGATGTAATCAATACCTCATCGCCTGACTTCAGATGAGTCCTACCCCAAGTAGCCGCGACTAAATTAATCGACTCGGTTGTCCCACGTGTAAAAATAATTTCTCGATCGTGAGCAGCACCTAAAAAATCTTTCACAATATGACGGCTGGATTCATATTCTGCCGTCGCTTTTTCACTCAAGAGATGAACACCACGATGAATGTTGGAATTAATTTCGGAGTAATAACGTACTAAAGTATCAATAACCGTCTGAGGCTTTTGAGTGGTGGCAGCATTATCAAGATAGACCAAAGGCTTGCCATGGACCTTTTGGCTTAAAATAGGAAAATCTTCTCTCAGGGTTTTAACATCCATTAGTTTAACTCCAAAAGGCGTTTTGAAATAAGATCGCTTAATAAATTTCTTAAAATCTCATTGGGCTGTCTGGCGACAATCTCTTCCGCAAAAGCACGTGTGAGCATTTGAGTGGCTTGAGGAGCGGATATCCCACGCGCCCTCAGGTAAAATAAAGCCTGCTCATCAAGACGACCAATTGTGGCTCCATGCTGGCATTTCACATCATTGGCAAAAATTTCGAGCAAAGGCTGTGTATGTACTTGAGCGTCTTTGGAGAGAAGAATATTGCGATTCATTTGTTTAGAATTTGTCTTCTGAGCCTGAGGACGCACAATAATCTTACCTTCAAAATCTCCCTGAGCACTGCCTGACAAAATACCCTTATAATATTCAGCACTCGTCGTATGAGGTGTCGCATGATCAATCGTCGTCTGATGTGACGAGCGTTGATTTTGATCCAAAATAAATAACCCTTCCAAAAACACTCAGCCCCTTCTCCGGATAAAATACTTTTCAGTTCATGCTTACCATGGACTTCTCCCAAATCGAAAACCTGGGATTGAAAAAAGCTGCCGCGAGCTTGTTCGCTTTTGAGCTGGCTACTGATAGTCTGTTGAGCCAAATCCAAAATACGCACATGTGTCAGGCGTGCATTTTCAGCTAATCGAATCGTGGTGTTCATCTGAATATGCGGCTGTGATGAAAATATTTTGGAACTTTGCTCGACCACAATAACGTCTGCATTTTTCTTCCAAAACAATTTCATTCACGGCCTCTAAATAAACAGGCTCACGAACCACTTCACCTTTACTAAAATGAAAATTACGCATTGGCTGCATCCTGTGCCTTCACCCAGGCATAACCTTCCTTCTCAAGTTTATGAGCTAAAGTTTTATCTCCTGATTGAATAATTTTTCCACCTGACAACACATGAACAAAATCTGGAGTGATATAATCCAAAAGTCTTTGATAATGAGTCACCATCACAATGGCACGTTCAGAACTGCGCAAAGCATTCACACCTTTTGATACAATTTTGAGAGCATCGATATCCAAACCAGAATCTATTTCATCCAGAACAGCGAGCTTAGGTTCCAAAATGGACATTTGAAAAATTTCATTTCGTTTTTTTTCACCGCCAGAAAAACCTTCATTCACAAAACGACTTAAAAAACTTTCATCCATTTCCAGAAGCTTGGCTTTTTGTTTGGCCAATTTTAAGAACTCAAAAGTATCCATTTCCTCTTGTCCACGACTCTTACGAATTGAGTTGAGCGCAGCTCTTAGAAAATAAGCATTACCCACACCGGGAATTTCGACTGGGTATTGAAATCCTAAAAAGATTCCAGAACGCGCTCTGTCTTCGGCTGAGAGAGCGAGTAAATCTTTCCCTTCAAAAATGACTTCACCAGAAGTCACTTCATAGGCGTCTTTTCCAGCCAAAATCGATGCGAGCGTACTTTTTCCAGAACCATTAGGCCCCATGATCGCATGCACTTCGCCTTTATTAATGGTGAGAGAGATCCCATCCAAAACATCAGCACCATCTTTAATACGCGCTTTTAAGTTTTTAATTTCTAGCATATTTATCCCACACTTCCTTCCAAACTCACTTCCAATAATTTTTGAGCTTCGACAGCAAATTCCATCGGCAGCTCTTTAAACACTTGTTTACAAAATCCATTCACAATCAAATTGACTGCATCTTCCGTCGAAAGCCCTCGTTGTTTACAATAAAACAACTGGTCTTCACTAATCTTCGAGGTCGACGCTTCGTGTTCCATTTGAGCTGAATTATTTTTTACTTCGATCACAGGCACTGTATGAGCTTCACACAAATCACCCATCAAGAGAGAATCACACTGGGAATAGTTACGCGCATTCTCCGCTGTCTTTTGAATCTTCACGAGGCCCCGGTAGACATTTTGTCCATGCCCTGCCGAAATTCCTTTTGAGACAATGGTGCTGCGGGTGTTTTTACCAATATGAATCATCTTCGTACCCGTATCGGCCTGTTGGTAATTGTTAGCGACAGCGACAGAATAAAACTCTCCAACCGAATCATCCCCTTGCAAAATACAACTAGGATACTTCCATGTAATCGCCGAACCCGTCTCTACTTGCGTCCACGAAATCTTCGCACGGTTGAAACATTTTCCACGCTTGGTCACAAAATTGTAAATCCCACCTTTTCCATTTTTGTCGCCTGGATACCAGTTCTGCACGGTCGAATATTTAATCTGCGCGCCCTCTAAAGCCACCAGCTCAACAACTGCTGCATGCAATTGATTTTCATCACGCATAGGCGCCGTACAACCTTCAAGATAGCTCACATAGGAGCCCTCATCAGCGATGATGAGGGTGCGCTCAAATTGGCCTGTATTGGCGGCATTGATACGAAAATAAGTGGAAAGCTCCATCGGACAACGCACACCCTTGGGGATGTAACAAAACGATCCATCGGTGAAGACAGCCGAATTGAGAGCCGCAAAAAAATTATCTGTCACCGGAACCACGCTGCTTAAATATTTTTGTACCAGTTCTGGATGTTCTTGGACCGCTTCGGAAAAAGAACAGAAAATAATCCCCAACTCTTTGAGTTTTCCTTTAAAGGTTGTCGCTACAGACACACTGTCAAACACAGCATCCACCGCCACACCCGACAAACGCTTTTGCTCATCCAAAGAAATACCTAATTTGCTAAAAGTATCGAGAAGCTCAGGATCCACTTCATCCAAACTTTTTAATTCCTTTTTGGGTTTTGGTGCCGAGTAATAACTCGTCGCCTGGTAATCAATCGGAGGGTATTTCGCGTAGGCCCAGTGAGGCTCTTTCATCTTGAGCCATTGACGATAGGCTTTTAAACGCCATTCCAACATAAACTCAGGCTCATTTTTCTTTTTTGAAATAAAGCGAATCACGTCTTCACTCAATCCAGGAGCCACAGAATCCGCTTCGATATCGGTCACAAATCCATATTTATATTCTTGATTGGTAATATCTTGAATGGGGGCTGTCATGATAAAGCCTCTTTTGATTTTTGAGAAACGGTAATGGGATATAGGGGTGCAGACGACTTCTTTAAAAGATCAGCAATACTAGTCTCTGACAACATCTGATAAATCTTCATATTGAGCTCATAAAAAGGATCGCGGATATGGCACCCATCCCATTGAGGACAGGTAATCTTCTCTTCTTTAAAACAATCCGCCACAGCGACTCTGCCATCAAAAATCTCGACAATATCAGCCACGGAAATATTGGTCGCTTTCTTAGCTAAGATATAACCACCTTTTGTCCCCTGCACGGACTTAATCAGTCCATGATTGGAGAGCTGCTGCATGATCTTAGCCAGTAAGGGATAGGGCATGTGATAAGCCTCAGAAAGCTCACGAGTACTTGTAACAGCCCCAGGCACTTCCTCAGCCTTTCGAGCTACATATTCTATAGCTAAAAAAGCATATTCAGTTTTTCTATTAAATTGAAGCATCGAGTTTTCACTTTATATATAAGACTATACAAGTCTTACATGACCGGCAAGGTCCTATATAAGTTTTTATGCGAGGGTCAAGGGAATGTTCAGATTTTCATAAACTTGAGCTGACAACACTTAAAAACGCCCGATTTTCTTCCGGACTTCCCACGGAAACACGGAGGGCATTGGGGAGGTGCTTAGAGCTCACATCCCGTATCACAATCCCCTGAGCCGCCAGGTCTTTTTGAATTTTTGTAATGAGGCCTTGAGACTTGAAACAAAATGAAATTGGTCAATGAAGGATAGACCTTAATCCCCTTAATCTTAAGAAGGGATTGGTAGAGAGAGTCTCTTTCTCTAATCGACTCTTTCACCACACGATCCACGTAATCAGCTTCTTCTAAAACAATCTCACCCAAAACTTGTGACAAAATCCCCACACTAAAAGGCAAAACAACTTTTTGGATTTCTTGAGCAATCGCCGGATGAGCCATTAGATAACCCAAACGCACACCACCCAAAGAAAACGCTTTAGAGAAAGTTCTCAGCAAAATCAGATTTTTATATTTTTTTAAAACTGAGGCAAACGTGTACCCACTAAAAGGATAATAAGCTTCGTCAATTACCACCAAACCCGTTGCGGCCTTAATGATCGCCAAAAGGTCCTTCTCAGGAAAAAGATTACCCGTTGGAGCATTAGGGTTTGGCAAAAAAATCACATGAGGCTTTTCTTTTTTGATCACTTTCAAAATCTTTTCTGTGGGCAAAGAAAAGTCTTTTGAATTGAGTGGGACTTCAATCACCTTATTTCCAAGCATCTTTCCCTGTAATTCATACAGAGAAAAACTCGGAGCAATAGTCAAGACCTTCCCCTTGACGGCAGCAGCAACGACTATGGCCTGGATCAAGACATTGGAGCCCCCTGATACAACAACCCCTTCCGTCACCCACCCTTCCCTTTGGGCAATTTTCTCCGAAAGACCTGTTGCATAGGGTATCGGATAACGATTCCAAGCGGATGTTTTAAGACGGGCTAAGACCTTTTCCTTTAAAAACTCAGGAATATCATAAGGAGACTCATTTGATTAAGCTTAATCCGGTCATTCTGCTTCTTAAGAGAGTACGCATGAAGATTTTGGATTTCAGGGCGAATAAATGAAGTCTTCTTTTTCATAGAGGGGGCGCTATAAGGGAGAGATGAAAAACTTTCAAGTAAGGCTTGACACTCCCGACATTTCTTTTCTAAGGTCCGCCACTCTTAAAACTATATGCAAAAGTCTACACTTGTAAAAAAAGAAGAAGCCAAAAGAAACTGGGTACTGGTTGATCTCAATGGAAAAACCTTAGGACGTGCTGCGACTCAAATCGCGAACATCCTCCGTGGTAAAAATAAGGTTCTTTTCACTCCTCACCAAGACACCGGCGACTTTGTGGTCGTTATTAACGCTGAAAAAGTCCATCTGACGGGTAATAAGCTTAAAGATAAGATTTATTATAAACACAGTGGATTTCGTGGTGGATTGAAAGAAGTCACTGCAGAACACATCCTTCAGAGAAAACCTGAAAGAATGATTGAACAAGCTGTGCATGGAATGCTTCCTAAAAATAAGATGAATCAACATCTTATGAAGAAGCTTAAAGTTTATGCAGGATCTGAACATCCTCATGCACCTCAACAACCTAAAACGATCGAGATTTAATTATGTCACTTGCGCCTAGAACCTCAAAAGCTAAAAATATTGATACCACTGGAAAAAGAAAAAATGCCATTGCCCGCGTGATTTTAAAAGCTGGTAAAGGCGATATCAGTGTTAATGGCCGTGAATTTCAAAATTACTTTGGACGAGAAGCTCTTCGTTTCATCGTAAACCAACCTCTTGAAGTCACAGCGACTCAAGGTCGGTATGATATTTCAGCCAATATTTTTGGTGGTGGTCCCGCAGGGCAAGCTGCAGCGTTAAAACATGCGATTGCCAAAGCTCTTTTGGAAACCAATCCTGAATTGAGAAAAGCTCTTCGCGGAGCTGGACTCCTCACACGTGACTCACGCGAAGTTGAACGTAAAAAATACGGTCGTCGCGGAGCTCGTAGACGCTCACAATACAGCAAACGTTAATCTAATGATCAAAGTCGGAATCATCGGAGCTACAGGTTATACTGGAATCGAGCTTCTGAGACTGCTTTTGAGACATCCTCAAGTTCAAATCACATTAGCAACTTCGGAAAAGCATGCTGGCAAGAGGATTGATAATATTCTTCCATCTTTTTCAGGAGCTACTGATTTAGTTTTGGAAGAATTGAACGACGATGCCATCACATCAAAATGTGACTTCGCTTTTTCTTGCCTCCCCCATCAGTCGGCCATGAAACATGTAGCACATTGGTATGCTAAAGGCCTAAAAGTGGTGGATCTTTCCGCAGACTTTCGATTTGCCTCAGCCGAAACATATGCTCAATGGTATGAGCCACATTCAAAACCAGAACTACTTTCTAAAGCTGTTTACGGCCTTCCTGAACTTTATCGAGATCAGATCAAATCAGCTCAACTCATTGGCAATCCCGGCTGTTACCCTACTGGAGCTATTTTAAGTCTTGTACCTTTATTAAAAGCTGAAGCTATCATTGCTGAATCGATCATTATAGATTCTAAATCTGGCGTCTCTGGAGCGGGTCGTAGTGCGAGCGTGGATTCTCTTTTTAGTGAAGTGAATGATTCCTTCCACGCATATAAAGTCGGAAAACATAGACACACGCCCGAAATCGAAAAAGAACTGACAAAAGCCGCGGGTCAATCTGTTGTGATTAGCTTCACGCCCCATCTGGTACCCATGGACAGGGGCATTTTAACGACGATGTACGCACAATCCCAACCAAATGGCCCGAAAGACACGGCTTCTGTCTTAAAAATTCTCCATGATGCCTATAAAAACGAACCTTTTGTTAAGATTATGCCTGAAGGAATTTTGCCAAAGACTAAAGAAGTCAGGGGTAGCAACCGATGCCATATAGGCGCCGTGTATGATCCTCGCACCAACAGGATCGTCATCATCGCCGCTATCGACAACCTCCTCAAGGGAGCCTCGTCTCAAGCGGTGCAGAACATGAATTTGATGTGTGGTTTTGAAGAAACCATGGGGCTCCAAGCTCTCGCTCTTCTGCCCTAATGAAATACTTTACTTTTTTCTTACTTCTTATCTCTTTTGCAAGTTTAGCAGATGCTAAAACCAAGTATGGGAATAAGGCACAGCCGCTTCACACGACTCACTCATATTTTAAATCATCCGCTCCAGATTTTTGGGCAATTGCCCCATACTATACAGCACAGCAAGATGGACGATCCTGTTCGGTAGCGACATTAACAATGCTTCTAAATGCCTTACGGACACAGGTGGAATTGGATTCTGATACCCCGCTGGTCACACAGCAAAATTTGCTGAAAAAGTTAAATGACAAAAACTGGAATCAAAACTTAGCCCCTCTGGGCCACGGGGTTACTTTAGATGAGATGGGAAAGTTAATTCAAAAATCCATTCACGCGTATCGCCTCCAAAACCTTCAAACCTCAGTAATCCATATCTCTGACGATTCTCAAAAAAAGCAACTCCACAAAATTCTCATTGAGAATGAAAAAAGTGATCGTAATTTTCTCATCATCAATTTTCTACAAGGCCGATTCACTAGCGATGCAGATGTGGGCCATTTCGCCATCATTGGGGCCTATGATTTAAAAAACAGAAAAGTCCTCATCATGGATCCGGATCGTGAATGGTATGAACCTTACTGGGTTTCGGAAGAAACTCTTTTTGACGGTCTAAAAACTCAAGATCCTGTTTCTAAAGTGTCTCGTGGGTATATTTGGGTTATTCCATAGACTTTAAACCATTCACCTGAGAAGCCTTTTGCGTGACTCAAAGAAAAACCATCCAGCATTTTTTCAAATCATTATCAGGGGAAAAAGAACGCTATGTGTGTGCTCTCAATGGTGTGTTTGGTGATAGTTTAGAAAAGAAAAAGCCGGTGGGCAACGCCCATGACTTTCTATACTAAAAACGAGAACGGCTTTGTGCAAGCGCGAGCTAGTGATTGGAAAGGAAAAAGAAAGTTTTGCATTTTAGCTCATGGTAGCTGCAGCTCTGAAAGGGATTGGACTTTTCAAAAAGAGAAAACAGATTACGGCTCACGTCTCTATCAAGACTTGGGCTATACCCCACTCTATCTTCGCTATAACTCAGGACTGCACATCTCTACCAATGGCAAAAGACTCTCCAAACTTTTGGAGAAATTAGTAACAGATTCAGATACTATCGAAGAGATCATCTTTATTGGCCATAGCATGGGAGGACTCGTTTTTAGGAGTGCGTGTTATTACGGCGAAAAAGAAAAAAAGACGTGGATTAAATATGTGCGCAAAATTTTCTATTTAGGATCTCCTCATTTGGGAACCCATCTGGAAAAGTTAGGAAAACTCACAACAACAATCTTAAGAAAAATTCCAAACCCGATTGTGCGAATCATCGCTTCTGCTGGTGACTTGCGAAGTGTAGGGATCAAAGATTTACGACATGGATACATTCTTGATAACGATTGGAATCATCAAAAAGCCGATGATCTTTCTATCTCCCAAAAAACACAACACCTCTTCTTAAAAACACAGATCATTATTCAATTTGTAGCACGCTTTCAAAAGTAGAAGGATCTAAAATTGGAAAGTTTATTGGTGATGGATTAGTCCCACTCTACAGTGGCATGGGCCAAGGAGCTCGGCGTGCTAACCGTATCCCGTTCTTAAAGAAAAACTGCAAAACCATCCTAGGTCTTTCGCACTATAATCTTCAAAGAAGCCCTGCGGTATACAAACAAATTTTGGAGTGGTGTCAGTAATTTTCTTATTCTTTTTGATCAAAATCTTCCAGCTCCTGAAAATTAGCCATCTCTTCCTCTATTTGTTTAACAGTCGGCAGATCACTCTTCAGTTGTTTCGGCAAAGATTTAACGATTTTGGTTTCCCAACCTGCTACACCAATTGGCTTTTTAAAATCACGTAACGCATATTCAACGACCAACTCGTTTTTGGATTTGCATAATAAAAGTCCTATCGTTGGTTTATCACTATCTTGCCTGAGCAAGTCATCTACTGCTGAAAGATACAAATTGAGTTGCCCCACAAAAGACGGATCAAAAGGCACAGCCTTAAGCTCAATTACCACATAGCAATGCAATTTAACGTGATAGAAGAGAAGATCGATATAATAATCGTTACCCCCCACTTCCAAATGAACCTGCTTGCCCACAAAAGCGAAGCCTGCGCCAAGCTCGAGCAAGAATTGTTGAATATGCGTGACCAATGATTGCTCGACATCCCTCTCACGACGAGGATCAGCTGTACCCATAAAATCAAAAAGATAAGGATCTTTAAAAATTTGAGATGCCATATCCGAATCTTCTGGAGGCAATGCTTTTTTGAAATTATTGAGGGCTTTACCGTGACGATTATGTAAATTTGACTGTATTTGCAGAGCTAAAACATCCCGACTCCATCCATTCTCAATTGTTTTTTGGGCATACCACAAACGCGTTTTGGAATCAGGGAGCATGTCCAGCAAAGCCAAATTACTACGCCAAGGTAATTGTGCAACGGTGCGTTGCATAATCTTTGAATCCGGCCATGACGCAGCAAAAGTACGCATATACTTAAGATTACGTGGTGAAAAACCAGACATATCTGGAAAATCTTTCCGCAAATCATGTGAAAGACGGTCAATGACTTTTGCTCCCCAACCTTCATTGGCCTGACGACTCAAAATCACCCGTCCAATTTCCCAATACAGCAACACCATCTCAGCATTGGCAGCCAAAACAGTACGCAAACGCGTCTGGGTGATACGCTTTTTGATATCACTCAAAACTTTTACGTAATCTTGAGGTGAGTCAGCCTGAGACGGAGCCACAGGAAATGTGGCTTCTTCACGTGTTTTTCCACGAGCTAAACGGGACAATAAAAATGGCTTCTTTTTAGTACCCATAATTATTTCTTAAAAAATCCACAATCGCCTCAACCAAATCCGGCATTGTGGATTGCTTGGGTTGGATCACGACATTGAGGCCCATCTGTTCTGCTGATTTTCGGGTGATAGGACCAATACAAGCGACGGGAATTTGTTTCGCCAATTTTTCGACTTTCGCTATCCTTGCTAATTCCAAATAATTGCGTGCGGTATTGGAGCTGGCGAAGACGACGAGATCTAATTTTCCTTTTAAAACGTCTTTTAAAAGCGGAGCATTCTTTTTGGGCAGAGTCATTTGATAGGCTTCCACTTCATCGACTTTTGCACCGGCTTTTTTCAAAATACCGCCGACCATCTCACGCGTCTCTTTAGCTCTCACAATTAATATGTTTTGAGCCTTGAGCCGCGAGCCTTTTTAGAATGTTCTGTGAGCGCCTTTATCAACCCTTCCGAACGAAACTCTTTAGCAACTAAATCAGGATGAATCCCATAGGAAGCAATCACCGAGGCCGTCACCGCACCAATAGCACCTACTTTTGAAGAGCTCAAAGCACGGACATCACAACCCTTCTTTTTTAATCTTTCAAAAAACGATGTCACTCCATTAGCACTCGTGAAAAGAATCCAAGAATATTTCTTCAAATTCTGACCTACATTTCCAATAGCCCGATCGAGATTTTTCCAGCTAGTGGGCGGACAAAATTCTATCGTTGGCACTTCCAGTACTTCGGCACCATCCATTTCCAAACGATCCGCAATCTCACTGATTTGATGACGAGAGCGTGTCACTAAAATACGTTTTCCAAAAAGAGGTTTTTGATCAAACCAACTCAACTCATTACTGAGCTGCGCCACATCTCCCACCACGACAATTGTCGGCGGGCGAATAGCTTTTGCCTTCACACGTGAGACGATATTGGACAAGGTTCCCGATACGCGTCGCTGCTTGGGCAGTGTCCCCCACTCGATCACTTCCACAGGTGTCGTTGCCAATTTTCCACAACTGATTAATTTTTCGACAATGAAAGCCAGATTTCCAAAACTCATCAGAAAAACAATCGTACCAATCTTCGCTAACGCCGACCAGTCAGGCGACATCGGTGCAGCCTGATCCTTTTCATGTCCTGTGACAAAAGCCACAATCGAGGTATAATCTCGATGTGTCAGAGGAATCCCCGCATAAGCAGGCACTGCAATCGCCGACGTCACTCCAGGAACGATTTCAAAATTAACCCCAGCGCATTTCAACGCCAGAGCTTCTTCCCCACCGCGCCCAAAGATGAATGGATCACCACCTTTAAGACGCACAACAACTTTACCTTTACAAGCTTCCTTCACCAACAAAGCATTGATCTGCACTTGTTCTACAGAATGACTCGAACCCTTTTTGCCCACATAAATTCTTTTTGATTTGATAGGCACCAGCTGCAGCAATCGCGGATTTGCCAAATAATCATACACTACAACATCTGCTCTCAGAAGACACTCCCGCCCCTTAAGAGTAAGCAACCCGGATCCCCGGGTCCTGCGCCTACTAAATAAACAATTCCTGATTTTGATGATGACATATTTCACATGTGTAACAGGCTCTCAAATCAGGCAACTGATTTAAAGAGACAATTCAAGAGACAATTTTTTTGCTTTTTCTACGAGGGTTGCTTTAGTCCTAGGATCAAATGTTCTTTGTGAATATAGTGAAAGAGACTCCAATCTACTCATCCTCCCACTGTCTGCTTTACTTTCCAAAAAGCAACTCACTCCAACTTGAGTTAAACCGCTGCCATTCATAAAAAAATGACGGAGGTTCTCAAAATTGCCGGCCACTAAAATTTCAGCATCATCGTCATCGATAGGATAATCTTCTTGGTATAAATGAAGCCATCTCAGAGATGCCCATTGTTGTCTTGCAAAAGCTCGCGTTCCAATGCGCCCAATATGATTGTGGAATAAATTAAAGTGCTGAATTGCTGGCAAAGACGCGCCTGCCAAAGCGATGGCACCAGCATCACCAATGAAATTCAAATGTAAGTCCAGCATAATGAGGGTTCGAATGTTAGCTTGAGCTACAGCTTGCACACCTCTATCGGAAATTTGATTATTCCATAAATATAATAGCTCAAGAGATGGGAATACCCCTCGAAATAAATTTTCTATGTCCTCATCGACCAAATCACTTTCCGCAAAACTCAGGTTAATCAGCTGTGGCCATTCATATCGTCCCAAAGCCTCAGCAATGGCAGATTTATTTTTCGAGTGACCGATTAAATGCAATCGCTTTAAATTAGTTAAACGACTCAATGCTTCGACACCTGCCCTCCCAACTTGAGTATAGCCCAATGCAATATCTTCTAGAGCCTTGCTATTTTCAACTAATGCACAAATCCCTTGATCGCCAATTCTTGGATTTTGATTGATATCCAACTTTTTTAATCTAACCATACTACTATTGCCCAATGCAATACACCCACCATCTGTAAGCTCACATGCTCTCAAAACTAGAATTTCAAGTGTGGGACAATTTAATGAAGTCAAACACTCGTCCCTAACATCACCAAAATCATTTTCAGAAAGGTCTAACTCAGTCATTCCATTCAGCATACCTGAGTTTACTAAAGCCTCCAAAGCCTCGACCGTTAATTGACAACCATTTAAAGAAAGTTTCTTTAACTTCACCCAATTTAGTTCTGATAATTCTCGAATTGCATCGACACTAACACGTGTTTGCACGATTCGAAGTTCTCTAAGCCCCCTGACAAACTGACAATTAGCCAAGTCCTGCACAGAAAGTGATTTGACATTATTAATTGTTAAACAAGTTAGTCTGTCATCTGGAATCGCTCTAAAAAAGCTATTCAGATTCTTGGCAGCTTCAGACTGAATACAATCAATGTTGATTGAGGAAACAGAAGTAACTTCAAAAATTTTTCTGATAAATTGATCATTAGGGACAGCTTTCCTAAATATAATCGTTTTAAACAAAAGCCCTGATGGGTGCATGCTCAACCGCTTTAGATAATCTAAAACGTGCTGCTCATCTTGCACTTTCTGCATATCGAAATCTAACGACAGGACAAAACCACCACTATCACCATAGTGACGAACTCCTATGGGGAGTGAAGGTGCAGATTCCCTTTGAGGATTCCATAGCTGACCTGAATCAATACGAGTTTTGATTTCATCATCAGTAAGCTCCCCTCTTTTATAGGCATAAATAGTTTGGTAGTGTTCTAATGCTGGGCCTAGATATGTCAGCATTGATTGCATCATCGCAGGTAATTCGCCTCTTTCATCGGCCCTACGCCCAAGAAATTCAAAGAAAGACGCACTCCAAGACAACCCACTAGGAATCCCATGCGCAGCTACAAGTGCTCTCGCTTTAGATTGGAAGCGAGAGCAAGCAAGTTCATTCTTGAAACCTCTAATAGCAAGTTGTTGAAAAGCCTCCTGAGAAAATTGGGTCTGAGATAGGGGTTCCTCAACCACCGCTTCAACAGCACTTATAAGTTGAGTATTGAAGAAGAGGTGTTCAGGTGAAACAGTCTGTATTGTCGCTGGTATTGTCATAAATAAACTTTATTACATTATCGTCAAACCTACCAATTAGTTGCTTCCCAGGATTAACTTTTGACAAATTAGCTATTTTAGCTATTATTTAAAAATGAGAAATCAACCCAATACAGCGACGGCCACAGATGTGAAAAATAGGTTTGGAGATTATTTACAGTCAGTACTCACCAAACACGAACCTTTACTCATTAAAAAACATGGGAAACCTATTGCGGTTATTCTCGATTATGAAAACTGGAAGCAATCAACACGACCTAAAAAGAAAATCATTTGCTTCCATGGCTAGAGAGTTTTCTGAAAAGCTGGCAAAAAACATCCTCATATGAAACCATTTTCAGCTGCTGACCTGATTAATCAAATTCGTGAGGAAGGGGGATAAAATGCATTTAGTACCAACAGAGATATGTTTGGATGCTAATATTTTCATCGCAGCACTCGTTAAAGTGGAACCACTCCATCAAGCGGCACTAGAGCTCTGGGATAAAATTGATGAAGAATCGATAGATCTTTTTGAACCTGGTCTTGTTTTTTTTGAAGTTATTTCAGCACTTCATCAAAAATCACAAAAAGAGGGAATGAGCCATTTAGAGAGAGATACGGCTATCGATATCTTTTACCATACTAACTTGATCTTTCAATGGCAGGCCTCTGTTCTTAAAACAGCCACAGACTTAGCTTCTCGGCTAGACCTCAAGAGAATCTACGACTGTAGCTATCTAGCTGTAGCCATGAATCGAAAAATTCCGTTTATCACATCTGATGAAAGATTTCTCAGAGCTGGGAAGAAAATTTATCGAGAGATTTATTCATGTCGAGAATTCTTAGAGAACGTCTCTATTTAAGACTTTGTATAATGATTAAGACGACATCTTTCTAAAATAGTGTCTCCACCTTGAGATAATATTTTTCGAGCGAGTTGCTCACCCAAAAGGCCTGGGGCATCAATGGATCCGGAAACGGAATCTTTGATTACTTCATAACCATCCAAAGTCGAAACCATTCCTTCTACTTTTAAAGTTTCTCCATGACAAACCGCATGTGCAGCCACGGGAGATTGGCAATCCCCTTCAATGGTTTTCAAAAATGATCTTTCAGCGGTTACACAGATTTCGGTCTCGCGGTGATTGAGGCATTTGACCAAGTTTAAAATGTCTTCATCTTTTTCACGAACTTCAATCCCGATCGCTCCTTGAGCTACAGCCGGCAACATCGTTTCAGGATTAATATATTCTGTAATATGATTTGAAAGACCTAATCGGGTCATCCCTGCTGAAGCCAAAATAATGGCCGACATATTTTCTGTTTCAAGCTTCTTCAGTCGTGTATCGACATTTCCACGAATAGGAACAATCTCCAAATCACTACGCCAATTTTTAAGCTGTGCTTTTCTTCTCAAAGAACTCGTTCCCACCACAGCCTTTTTGGGAAGTGCTGCCAACGACGCATATTTATGCGAAATCATCACATCTCGTGGATCTTCTCGTTTCAATACAGCCGCAAGCCTAAGGCCTTTGGGAAAAACTGTCGGCACATCTTTCATACTGTGAACAGCCAAATGAACATTCCCATCTAAAAGCTGTTCTTCGATTTCTTTTAAAAAGAGAGCTTTCCCACCAATTTCAGCCAAAGGGATCTGATCAATCTTATCCCCTGTCGTCTTGATAATTTTGAGCTCAATAGACAGGTCTGCATATTCTTCCAACAGTAAATTTTTTACGAAATTAGCCTGCCAAAGTGCCAGAGGGCTTCCACGAGTCCCGATAATAATTGTTTTTTGAGTCATATAAGTTGCGGCTCCCTAACACACTTCTTCATTGAGTAAAAGAATAACCTCACTTAGTAAATCTATTATGAAACATGTGATAATCAATGAAAAAGGCACACAGAGGGTTCTGCATCGTCACCCTTGGGTTTTTCGTTCCGACATTGTCGATGCCCCAACAGATCATCAACCAGGGGCTGTTATTTCGGTTCAAAATAAAAAAGGACAATTTTTAGGCCAAGCTTTTTTTAATCCCCTCTCTCAAATTTCACTTCGATTTTTAACCAACAAAGACAGTTCTATAGATATCCAGTTTTTGAGAGAAAAAATTAGACGATCGATACATCGTCGCAAAGCCTTAAACTATTCTGAGGATCAAGGCATTCGGCTCATCTATGGAGAATCAGATTTTCTTCCAGGCCTGATCGTAGATCGTTATCGTGACGTCCTGGTTTTCCAAACTCTCTGTGCAGGAATCGATTTGAAGAGAGAATTGATTTTGAAAATTATCCAAGAAGAAACCAATCTCACAACTCTTGTAGAAAGAAATGATGTTTCTGTCAGGGAACTGGAAGGTTTGTTGAAACAAAAAGGAATTGTCTCAGGAGAGATCCCTCAAGATCTTGAGGTTCGGGAAGGAGATAATTTTTTCTCTGTGGACCCTCTCGAAGGACAAAAGACAGGTCTCTTTTTAGATCAGTCTGAAAATCATGTAATAGCTCGTCGTTATGCTTCGGGGCGTGCTTTAGATATTTTTACTTATCAGGGGGGCTTTGCCCTTCCCCTTTCACAATCAGCCGATGAAGTCACAGCTGTTGACTCTTCAGCACCAGCGCTCAAAAAAATGCTGAGCAATGCTCAACGCAATCAGAGAAAAATTATTCCTGTGGAAGCTAATGGATTTGATTATTTAAGAGAGCTCTCCGATCGTGGAGAAAAGTTTGATACGATTGTTCTGGACCCTCCGCCTTTCATGAAAAGTAAAAAAGTAAAAGAATCCGCTCCGGCAGGTTATAAAGAAATTAATCTCAGAGCCATGAAGCTTCTTAAACCTGATGGAGTCTTAATCACGGCTTCCTGTTCTCAAAATTTTACGCCCGCACTTTTTGCAGCCACTCTCCATGAAGCCGCTCGCGATGCCAGACGTGAAATTCAAATCCTCGAAGTGCGCGGCGCCGCTTCGGACCATCCAGTCTTAATGAATTTTCCAGAATCTCATTATTTACAATGCTGGATTGTGCAGGTGATATGAAACAACAACCCAAAAGAGCCCTGATTGTCGAAGGTGGTGGGATGCGTGGATCTCATAGCTGCGGGGCTTTGATGGCTCTGGTTGAAAATGGGTTTTGGGAGTTTGAGGTTGTTGCGGCGACTTCGGCAGGGGCTTGTACGTCTGCTTTTTTGGTAAGTCGGCAGTTTGATATGTTGCCCAAAATTTGGACAGAACACCTTCATGGGACTCGATTTATCAACTATCGAAATCTCACCCGGCGATCTTCTTCTCTGATGGATTTAGATTACTTAATCGATCAGGTTTTTGCTAATACAGCGCCTCTCAACACTCAAGCCATTCAAGAAAGCTCAACGCAATTTTATATCGTCGCAACTCATTGTAAGACCGGAAAGCCAAAATATTTTGAAGGGCATACTGATCCGATACTCCCCGCACTCAAAGCCTCTGCAGCACTCCCTATAGCTTATCGTCAACCCGTGATCATCGAAAATGATTCTTATATCGACGGAGGTTTGTCCGACGCCATTCCCATCCAAAAGGCAATTGAAGAGGGTTGTGAAGAAATTTTTGTCCTTCTCACTCGCCCAAAAGGCTATCGAAAAAAATCTCCATTAATTGATTTGATGCCGGCTTATTACAAAAAATCTTTTCCATTGTTAGCAGAAGAAATTCGCCTTCGACACCAACGCTACAATACCATTGTTGAAAAGATTGAAACCAATGACTTTCCCGCACGCTTAAGAGTCATTCAACCTCAAGAAAAACCCATCGCTTCACGCATGACAACCAATCTCAAAAAAATTAAGGCCTCAATTCTTCAAGGTTACCAAGACGCCAACCTTGTTTTGAAACGAAACTCTTGACCCTTATAAAAATTCCTGTTTGTTACGCCCGCATGCAACAACAAAAAATCGTCCAGCAACAAGCATCAATCAAAGGTGAAATTCTCAAATGGGGCCGCTGTATTTGCGGAGTCTGTAACAACAAAGGCAAGTTTGGTTCAACCACGACACCCACTCAACAAAATCCAGTTGCGATCATTATGTGTTATGATTGCACCATCAAAGATATTGCGGAGCGTCGTAAAATTTCCACCAAAGAAGCTAAAGACAAGCATGAGAAAACCAATAAAGCTCAGGAGATTTTAGCTAAAATTATTTTGGAACGTTACAAAGAAGAAACCGGCAAAAAGATTCCCAAAAACATGGAAGGCCTTGCGGAAATCATGAGACCCGGAATCAACTGGTGGCAACAATCCATTTCTGAATCAGAAAAAGACAGAGTCATCGCCATGTCCAAAGATGACATGAAAGAATATTTCAAAAAAGCCCCTGTCCTTCCCACAGCACCTCAGCCTATTATCAACGAAAATCAGACGGGCCGTAATGATCCTTGTCCTTGCGGCAGTGGGAAAAAATACAAGAAGTGTTGTTTAAAATAACTACTGAATCTCGACATTCACTGAAACTTGCGCAGACACTTTAATCATTCCACTTTCAGAAACAGCACCCTGCGCTAATCCAGATGATGCAGACATTTTATTAAGAGTGATGTTGTCACTTGGATCTTCTTGAGAGCTAAAATCTTCATGAAGGGAAACGATATCTCCAATTTTAACATCAGCGGCATCCGACATTCCTTTAATTTTATTCATAACTAAACGTACAGCAGCTGACCGTGCTTGAGATTTATATTTTTCATCATCTTCAATCACCCACTGAATATTATCTAAAGAATTAATACCCCCAGAAATGACAAGATCAAGAGTCTCACCTACTTTTGAAAGACTTCTTATTTTAAGAACAATCTTATTTCTCACTTCATAACCGATGATTTTAGGAGGAATACCTTTACCACCATTACTGTACTGAGGATATGTCGATAGATTAGATTGAATATCTCTTTCTGCAACACCACTCTCTTTTATTTTTTGCATCAGAAGTGAGTTTTTTTGGTTTACTTCAGCTAGTAGAGCTTCCAACTTTGGGCCTCGACTTTCAATACCCATACTTAAAATAGCTACGTCTGGCTTTGCCATCACAAAACTACTAGCAGAAGCTGAAATTGTTTTTGTTGTCTCTGAAGAGTTTTTTGAAACAGGAATAAGAGAAGTGGTTTTGTCTTTGTCGCTTCTCAACTGCAACGCACCAAAGCAAACCATGACTCCCAATAAAGCCCAACAATAATAGCTAAAAGAGCATCTTTCATACCCTACCCCCACGGTAGGGGCGTGTTCATCACGCCCTAATTTATCGCAGTAAATAAAGGGGCGCCATGAATGGCGCCCCTACAATTTCTATAATCTTTCGATCACCAACGATACACCTTCACCACCACCAATACACAGAGAAGCCAAACCTCTCTTGGCGTTAGTTTCTAAAAGCGCATGAACCAAAGTCACTAATACGCGAGCGCCTGAGGCTCCGATTGGATGACCCAAAGCCACAGCACCACCGCGGATATTCACGCGATCTTCTGAAAGACCCAAGACTTTGTTATTAGCAATCGCGACAGCTGCAAAAGCTTCATTGATTTCCCACAAATCGATATCAGAAGTTTTTAAATTCAACTTCGCCAAATTTTTCTTAATAGCTTCAGCAGGACCCATACTGAACCAAGCTGGATCCAAAGACGCTTGAGCTTGTCCGATAATACGAGCCAAAGGTTTCAACCCCTTCTTCTTCGCGGCTTCGGCACTCATCAAAACAAAAGCTGCTGCACCATCATTGATACCCGAAGCATTTCCAGCCGTCACAGTACCCGCTTTATCAAAAGCAGGACGCAAGGTGGCGAGCTTTTCAATATTACCCTTGAAAGGCTCTTCGTCCTTATCAAAAATCACCGTGCCCTTTTTGGATTCAATTGAAACAGGAACAATTTCTTTTTGGAAAACACCATCGGTGACTGATTTTTGAGCGCGTGTATAACTTAAAGCGGCAAACTTATCCTGATCTTCACGGCTGATTTCATACTTCTTCGCACACATCTCCGTCGCCGTACCCATGTGGAAATTATTGTACACGTCCCACAAACCATCCTTGATCATACTATCAATAATCTCGCCGTGGCCCATGCGATAGCCATTACGCGCTTTAGGCAGCAAATACGGAGATTGAGACATATTCTCCATACCACCCGCGATGATCACTTCAGAATCTCCTGAACGAATGATTTGATCGGCCAACATCACAGCCTTCAATCCAGATCCGCAAACTTTTCCAATCGTCAGCGCGGGAGTTCCCTGAGGCAATCCTGCATAGAGAGTTGCTTGGCGGGCTGGAGCTTGACCAATTCCTGAGGTCAATACATTGCCCATAATCACTTCATTGACATCTTCACCACTTAAACCAGCTCTTTTTAAAGCTTCGGCAATGGCAATACTTCCCAACTTTGTCGCTCCCACTTCGGCCAAAGCTCCTTGAAAAGAACCAATGGCTGTACGTGTAGCACTCACGATGACTGTTTCTGTCATAATCTTCGCTCCTGATTTTTTGAGGTTAATGATAAATCTTATTTACTAAATAGGTACTGATAATGGGGAAATAAGTGAGTAAGGCCAGCCCTGTCAGCAAAATAATAATAAAAGGCAAAGAATCCACAAACACTTTCGCCACAGGCTTTTTAAAACGATACCCAGCCAAGAAAAGGTTTAGACCAAAAGGAGGCGTCAAATAACCGATTTCCATATTGGCCAAAAAGACAATTCCTAAATGAACAGGGTCAATATGATACCCCATCGCCACCGGAACAATAATTGAAACAATAACCAAAATAGCTGAAAAAAATATCGATCAAACAACCCACAATTAAAAGGAAGAGATCTAAAATCGTCATGAACATGTAGGGACTTGAGATATACTTCTTCGTAAGAGCAAAAAGCTTCATCGGCACTTCTTGATCGATCACATAATTGGTAAAACCCAAGGCCACAGCCACAATCACCAAAATCCCCCCCACCAAAACCATACTATCCTTCATCACACGGGGAACATCTTTAGTCAGACTTAGATCTTTATAAATGAAAACTTCGACAATAAAAACATAGGCTGCACAGACTGCTGCCGCTTCTGAAGCGGTCGTATATCCACCATAGACGCCAATCAAAACTAAAAATGGCAAAGGAATTTCCCAACCTGCAGCTTTCAAAGCTTTGAGTGTAGCATTCAACTTGAAAGGCACTCTCATGGCATGACCACGCCCAATATAAAGTGAGTAAGCTGCAATCATGACAATCAACAAAATCCCTGGAACAAGACCTGCCATAAAGAGCTTATCAACATCCACTCCTGCCACCATCCCATAAAGAATGATAGGCAAGCTCGGTGGAAACAGCAGCCCCAAACTTCCACAACAGGTCATCATTCCTAATGAAAAGTGTTCAGGATAACCTCGTTTAACAAGGATAGGATAGAGAAGTCCTCCCAAAGCAATAATTGTCACACCTGAAGCACCAGTAAACGCTGTAAAAAAAGAGCAAGCAAAGAGAGTGACAAATGCCAAACCACCCGGCATCCAACCTAAGAGAGTTTGAGAAACATTCACCAAACGCTCTGGCATTTTACTTTCTGCCATCATGTAGCCGGCAAAAGTAAAAAGAGGAATAGCCACTAGCGCTGGCGCTGAAACCAATTGTGTCATTTGAATAATAATCGCCGACGGATTGATGTCTGCATTGATAAAACCCACTAAAGAACCTGCCCCAAAAATGGAAAAAAGCGGAGCCCCAAAAGCTGCCGCTAAAACAATCAAAACCACCAAGAGAGTTGTCACGATTTCTTTCCTTTCAGAAAATACTGAGCATCTTTCACAATACTAAAGGACAAGTGAAAAGGGATCAGAATAAAAGCGATAGGGATAATAGTGACAGTCCACCAATCAGGGAAGAGATGTAAAAACTCACTTCCAGAACTACTTTCATTCTGAATAAAGGTTAAAGAGGCTTTAAAAAGATACAAACAAACAATCACAGCAAAGCTCTTCACCAAAACACCTACCAAATGTTTACCACGCTCTGGCATGTATTTGGTCATCACTTCTATTGTGATATTTTGTTCCAGTTTGGTTGCCAAACAACCACCAAACAATCCCACCCACAGCACCATCAAACGCACCACACTATCAGCCCAAGGAATGCCTTCATTAAAAACATTGCGCATCACTACTTGGAGAAATGCTAAAACGATCATCACAGACAGCAAGATCGAGACAAAAAACGTCTCGATCTTGCCAATCAGTTCATTCAAGTTATTCAATTGTTGCTTCATGATTATTTCCCGCGCACACTCGATAGAGTGGCTTGATCATAAAGTTTACCCACAAGCTTATCACCCACACCTACAGTCAAATTAACCAAAGCTTGTTTATCTGCATCAGCTACAGAAACCTTTTGAACACCCAACTTCACAAGGGAGTCAAAAGCTGCTGCATTATCTTTTCGTGTTTGTTCCACAATTTGACGACAATATTTTTGCGAAACTTCTTTTAAGATTTTCTGTTGTTCCGGAGTCAGCTTAGAAAATTCAGCTTTACTCATCACCAAACCACCAATGGAATTAGCCAAAGGAAGATCTGTCACATATTTGACTTTAGACGCCCATTGAAGAGCCACAGCACCCATGGGAGGCGCATACACAGCTTCAATCATGCTGGTTTGAAGTGACGTTAAAACGTCAGCGATAGAAAGCTGAACAGGAGTCACATTGAGTGAAGAGTACAGGGCTTCGGCTACAGGATCCCCTTCCCACATCCACATCTTCACACCCTTCATGTCATCAAGCTTAGCAATTGGCTTATTGGACATGATGTAAACAAAACCAGCTTCAGCCCAACCCAACAATTCCACTTGAGGATTGCCATTATTAAAAGCCGCGCGCATGGAAGTATCTACTTTTTGAATAGCGGTATCGACTTCAGCACCATCTTTAAATAAAAAAGGGAGCTCTAAAGCTCTAACGGAAGGAGCAATCATTCCTAAACCAAAACCCGTCAAACCACCACCGACCAATTGACCACTGCGGATTTTTTGAACAACAGCTTTCTCATCACCTTGAACACCACCAGCATAAATCTTAGGAACCACTTGACCATTCGTGCGTTGAATCACTTCATCTTTCCACGCGACAAAAAGCTTATCCCATGACGATCCGCTGGGAGCTAAAGTGGCAAACTTCAATTCTTTGATATTAGAAGCCTGCTGAGCTTGAACGGCTGAACCTGCTAGAACAGCGAGACTCATCACAAGACCCGCGACGATCTTAGAAAAACCTTTATTCATACAACCTCCCTTTTGTATTTAAAAATACTGATTCGAATTTTCCTTCAAATACTTCGCTCGATCTTTCGCCAGTGAGTTTGCGAGTCTCTGTTCTGGCAAAGCATCGATCGATCCTGCATTAATTTTTTCCAGCAATTCGTCAAACAAAGTCTTATCCATTGTCTGTACCGCTAAAAACTGAGCTTCCAAAGCATACACAATCAACGACCTATCACCGTTTAAGCGAGCGGCTTCTTCAAAATGGTTTTTAGCTTTTTCAGGACTTCCCCCAAGCATTGCGGGACGGCTCGCATAATAAACACCATAAAAAAGATGTGGGCCGGCAAAATAAAATGTGGGGTGCACTTCCAAAATGCGCGCCATCATCACTTCCACCAGAGCCAAATCAGCCACAACGGAGATATCATCTTTAGAAAGATTAATGAGACTTCCCCAGTTAAAAGCTGTCCAAAACACCGGCTCCACTTCTTGATGATCATAAGACTTCATACGAGCCCGCGTGGCATCCACACCCTGCCCCAAAGCTTTGACCAACTTTTTGTCAGAACGTTGCAAGAGATCCATCCCGTATTTTTTACCAATAGTGTAAAAACGTTTGGCTCGGTTAAAATAGAGATTATATTTTTCCTGATCTTTATATTGATACTGCAACATGCGGTTTTCCAAAAATCCAAAAGCATACGTAGCATAAGAACGAGAGAGAAGAGCCAGATAGGTTTTGTTGGAAGGATTTTGGTAATTAAAAATTTCCAAAGTCTTGATCATCGCCAAGCCGGCATTTTCAGCCACTTCGACATCTCCTTCCATTTCAAAGGATGGAACACCACCCTTAAAAATATCAGAAGTCATGTCCGATGCGATTTTGGAGAGACTACAAGATGAGGCCAGAAAAATCTGGACCAATAAGAGAGAAACGATTTTGAGTTTGTTTATTTTCACAAAAAATTTGCGCGGTGTTACCCTGCGCCCTCTGATTATGTCAACCCGAGAGTCATGACAAAAACTCATAGAAATTGACGCGTTACGGCAAATAAATCTTTTTAATGATTCTTAGTCATCGGCAAACAAGCATCAAAAGTTGCGGATTTTTATGAAAGCAAAATAAAGACTGATGAAAAATCGCAACTTACTTTTTCATCTTCCGAATAAGTCTCTATATGCCACCGCCTTTTGTTATCACAGGTTCTCCGACTGCAACTGTTTTTCCTTCTGCACCTGCAGCTGATGCTCACTTACAGCCAGCTTCACAGGGGGAGGACGTTTTATCGACTTCTCAAGTACCACCTCTTCTTAGTTTGGTGGCTGTAGTTGTTTTAGGAGGAGCTGGTGCGTTATTAGCACCCCGTCTAAAACCTTCAGATGAAAGATTACCGGATTCATTTGAGATTTGGGTCTCAAATAGTCTCACTGCTGAGCAAATTCGTACATCAGGAATAAACTTTTTGGCTCAACAAGATCCTTTGTGGCCGACTCAGCTCACTGGAAATCCTGAAGTCATTGAAATGGAACCTTATGCCTTGTTGAGAGATTGGTACACCCGAGGGTTTTCTCTGCCAGAAGTTTTAGAAGAAATGCGAACATTCTCTAATCAATGGTGTGGAGAATATGAAGAATCGAAACCTCCAAGATCAGAAAGTCTCCCTTTTACAGCAACAATTACTTGGATCGAAAATCTGCTTTCTCCGGATACTTGTTCTTACAAAAGTTTAGAAACTCTTTTAGAGATACTAGAGATTCTCATGCAAGCCTCCGAAAAAAATTTCCCACTTATTGATTATTTATGTCGACGCCTACAAGAAGCTTGGACAGCTATTCCTAATATTTTAAAAGATAAGCTCTACAGCAATTCGAAATTTCTCTATCTTCTTTTTGGCTTTATCGATCCTTATCCTCATGCGGATGAAGTGAAGGCTACAAACCCGCCTCTACCCTTTACGCATCTCCAACCTTCCTATTCAAACTGGAGTGAAAGGCCTTATGTTTATGGATATCAAGATCCCTTAATAACTATAGATCCTGCTACAAGACCTGCATCTACCACAGCTAATGATTATGCTATTTGGACCCGCGAAGTTATCAGTCATTATCAGAAGGACTCTTTGAGAGTGGCCCAACTTACAAAAAAAAGCAGGGATGGCTCTGAACATTTCATAGGTAATAAAATCAAACGACTACGGGAACGGATTACGAACATTTATCATTCTATTCTTCTGCATAGGTTTGAAGAAGTTTTAGAAGAAAAAAGAAGTCTGATTTGCATAGAATTAATACTGTCCATGATGGAGTTATCTCAAGAAACCTCCCAATGGGAAAAAGTAGCAGAAGCATTGGGCTTACCCCCACCCTCTTTTACAGATCAAGCAGCTTACGCGGCTTCTATAATTTCAAAAATCATTGAAAAAGATCAACACCCGGCACTCTTGATTGCACTTTTAAGCAAAAGACCCTTCTTGAAGAAAGGTTCTCCGTTGCTCACTTTACTTGGAGCGCATCTTTCATGGTCACCTTGGGCGAACCTACCTGCTGTCCTAGCTTGGAAACAACAGGCTAAAGCACAGCTCCATGAATCAAACTGGAATCGACTATCTCCACTTTATCAAACTCCACAAGATCCACTTCCTGATGAAGTAACGCCGCATCCAAAACTTACTAAAGAAGACCAAGAGCTTCTGAATATCATCATTAAACTCAAAAATTTAAGAGACCAATTTGTTCAATCACTTTTAAGAGGGGATTCCGAAAGGTTGGAGGTTCTTAAAAAAGAGCTTCAAACCTTGATCCAAAGCATAGGCCCCATACAGAGAGATCGCCTCGACAAAGTATATGATTGGCTTGGAAAACAAAACATTAGGTATATTGAGCACCCAGGGCAATTCCCTGAAACGCTCTTTCTAGATCCACTATTATTGGACGTCCTTTTGAGAACACATAACTCTCATTTTTCACTGAGAGCTGGTTATAGTTTTTTTTCCAACTTGTCGAAAAATAGCACTCCACCTTCAGCAGAAGCTGTTATTGAAGTTATTTTTACAACAGCGAGAGCTTTAATCGGGATGTCACCACTGTTATCAATTAATCAGCCTCAATGACGTTGTCACTTGACGCAGTAATCCGGGCTTCTTATTCAGCAAACTCTTAAATCTCAGGAGACTATTCTATGACGACTAAACCTTTTGTTTATCAAAATCCGTATCCACTTCAAAACGACTCGACACGTTATCGAAAAATTGAAGACTCTGAAAACTTAGTGAGTGTTCAAAGTTTTAATGGAAAAGAAGTCGTTTGCATCCAGCCTGAAGCACTCACACAACTTGCCCATGAAGCGATGCGCGATGTTTCTTTTCTGCTTCGCGCTGAGCACAATGAATCAGTCGCCAAAATTCTGAATGATCCCGAAGCTTCGGAAAACGACAAAGGTGTCGCTTTGGCTTTTTTGCGCAATGCCGAAATTTCTGCCAACTTTAGCCTCCCTACCTGTCAAGATACAGGCACAGCCCATGTGATCGCCAAAAAAGGTCAAAATATCTGGACGGGTGGAAAAGACGAAGAAGCTCTCTCATTGGGAATTTACAAAACGTATACGGAAGAAAACTTACGATACTCACAAACTGTTGCGCTCAATATGTATGATGAGATCAACACAGGAACCAACCTTCCCGCTCAAATTGATATTCAAGCCGTCGATGGGGATAGCTACAAATTTCTCTTTTTAGCCAAGGGTGGCGGTTCTGCCAACAAAACCTATCTCTTTCAGGAAACCAAAGCGCTTTTGACTCCTGAAAAACTCGTAAAATTTTTGGTCGAAAAAATGAAAACCTTGGGCACTGCAGCATGTCCACCTTATCATATGGCTTTTGTCATCGGCGGCACGAGCGCTGATGCGTGCTTAAAAACAGTCAAATTGGCCAGCACTCATTATCTGGATGAACTGCCCACTCAAGGCAACGAACATGGCCAAGCCTTTCGTGATGTCGAGCTTGAAAAAAATTATTAAATGAAGCTTTTCATATCGGTATCGGAGCTCAATTTGGCGGAAAATATTTTGCTCATGATGTGCGTGTAATCCGTCTGCCACGGCATGGAGCTTCCTGCCCCATTGGGATGGCAGTATCTTGCTCTGCCGATCGAAATATCAAAGCTAAAATCACTCGTGACGGACTTTTCGTTGAGGAATTGGATCGCAATCCAGGCCGCTTGATTCCTCCTTCATACCGCACCAAAAATGAAATCGGTGTTAAAATTGATCTCAATCGTCCCATGAAGGAAATCCTGGCTCAACTTTCACAATACCCCGTCTCCACAGCCCTCCTTCTCACAGGAACCATTGTCGTAGGTCGTGATATTGCCCATGCGAAATTTAAAGAGATTATCGATGCCGGCAAACCTCTTCCTGATTATCTTTTAAAATACCCCATCTACTATGCAGGTCCTGCTAAAACACCCAAAGGTAAAGCTTCAGGTTCGTTTGGACCCACAACGGCAGGTCGCATGGATTCTTATGTGGATCTTTTACAGAGCAAAGGTGCCAGCATGGTCATGATTGCCAAAGGCAATCGCAGCCAACAAGTTACTGATGCCTGCAAGAAATATGGCGGATTTTACTTAGGATCGATCGGAGGCCCTGCAGCGGTCCTTGCAGAAGAAAATATTAATAAAGTCGAATGTCTCGATTTTCCTGAGCTCGGCATGGAAGCGGTCTGGAAAATCGACGTGAAAAATTTCCCCGCCTTTATCTTAATTGATGATAAGGGGAATGATTTTTTCAAAACTCTTGGGCTTTAGTTTACGAAATTTTCTTATGAATTTTTCGAATAGCTTCAATATCTTCTTCATCTAATTTTTCAGGGATGTAGACGTGAGCAATCACAAACAGATCTCCACGACCTGCTTGCCCTAAATGAGGAGCTCCTTTTTCGGGAATGCGAAACTTCTTTCCAGAAGAGGTATGCGGAGGGATTTTTAGATTAATCGCTCCATCAAGTGTCGGGACTTTCATCGTGTCGCCTAAAATCGCTTGAGTAAATGTGATCGGCACTTCTTCAAATAAATCGTCGTCCTCTCGGGTAAAAAGCTGATGTGGGGCCACACGTACTTTAATGTAAAGATCTCCACCATTTCCTTTTCCAGGAATTCTGATTTTACCACCATCACGAATACCCGCCGGAATTTTCACATCAATCTTCTCTTCACGACCCCCACGCTGCAAAGTCAAACGACGCGTGCCACCCTTGATGGATTCTTCAAAAGCAATTTCAATGGACGTCTCTACATCTTCTTGAGCTTCTTGCATGTAGTCTGAAAATGGAGTTCCCTTTCGTGATCGAGACGTGCGGCCTGTACTAAAGCCTCCACCGGCTCCACCAAACAAATCTCCAAAAATATCCCCAATATTAAAATCAGCCCCATTCTGAGCACCTTGCTGATTATTCCATGAATAAGCTCGATGGGCATAACCTGGTCCGGTCCCGCCTCCCCCTCCAAAACCAGAAAAATCAGCCGAACCAAACTGATCATATTTTTTCCGCTTATCGGCATCTCCCAAAACTTCATGAGCTTCGGTAACTTCCTTAAACTTTTCTTCAGCCTTTTTATTCCCTTTGTTGACGTCAGGATGGTATTTTTTGGCGAGTTTGCGAAAACTTTTTTTAATATCGTCCTGAGAAGCACTACGCTCTACTTCAAGAATTTTATAATAGTCTTTAGTCATAGGTGCAATTTAGTCAGTGATTTGAAGAGTGCAAGGTTTTAGATTTTTTCAAACAACTAATGGGTTTAAAAACTCAAGCTTCATTCTTATTTTTAAAGCCCTAAACATTTTAAAAATACTTTTCCATTCTGGGTTACCCCCTTTGGAAAACATGCGATGAATACTTTCTCTTTGAATATGGGTCTTTTTCGCCAACTTTGTAATACCATAGGCTTTTGCAATAACAGCTAAGGCATTCAAAACTAACTCAGGCTCGTTTTCTTCAAACGCCACCTCAACACAAGCATTTAGATATTCCATCGCTCGTTCAGGATCTTCACGAAATTCACGAATCTGCTCTTCTTCATAAGAAACATATGGTAGATTATTTTTTTTCACGTTGCCTCCAATAATTTTGAGCAAAGTTATGAGCTTGTTGAATGTCTTTCTCTTGCGAACCTTTATCACCACCACACAAAAGCAATACAACCGACACACCGTCACGCAGATAGTATACTCGATATCCTGGACCAAAATTAAGCTTCAGCTCTAGAACTCCACGTCCAACATTTTTCGTATCGCCAAAATTTTCACTCCTCATTCTTTCAGTATAAGCTCTAATACGACCTGCTGTCCTAGCATCCAATTCATCCAACCATTCTGAAAAAGGAATCTGACCGCCTTCTTGATAACATTTAAGCTCAAATATCACGCTCACCTCCTAGTGTAACTTATAAGTTACTATCGTCAATTTCTTTATTTTGAAAGAAAACATGGGTGAGGACTTGAGCAAGAGACAAGCCAAGAGAGAAACTAGGTAATTTCAGTATTTTAAGATTTTTTGAGAATGAAAAGTGTCCAAAAATCGGACGGTGAGGCAAAAAGAAAAAGCGGGAGACGGGATTTGAACCCGCGACATCCACCTTGGCAAGGTGGCGCTCTACCACTGAGCTACTCCCGCGTAAGTCTAAAAAAGTCTGCCGCCAATAGCATAAGATTTTGTTTTGTCAAATCTCGATTGCTTCTATACACTACCTCTCGTGTTTTCTTTTCTAAATTTGGTCTTTAACACATCCTTTGACCCCCTCTATTTCAGGGAGGTCGCTCATGACCCTAAACCCACGTCTTTTAAGTTTTTTCTCTATTTTACCTTTCTGCAAGGGTTTATTGTCAGCTTGATCGCTTTAGTCATTGTCTGGACTCACTATGATAATACCTTGTCTATGATCGAACGAGTGGCGCCTCACTTTGATATTTCGCTCGATAAGAAAACACTCGAACTCAAAGACATTCCTCAACCCATTCATTTTGATCTTACAGGTTTTCCCGTCATCGTTGATACAAGTGAACAGACAAAACTGACGGGATCTTCTCTGGGGCTTCTCTTGTCTAAAAATGCTGCTTTTGTGAAATATGATGAAAGCAAACCAGCTCAACCCCTTCCCTACTTTCTCTTTCCAAAATTTCACCTATCGGCGGACCAACTTGTTAACTATCTGAAGACGGATAAAGAAGGCTTTCTTCTCAAGCTTTTTGCTTTGAGCGTCTTAGTCATCTTCCCATCATTTTGGTTTTCGCTTTTTCCTCTCATTCCATTTTTGGCGCTGCCTTTGTGGATTATTTTCAAAATTCTCCAAAGCCCATTGAGCTTTGTTCAAACAGGTCGATTGATAACGTTTTCGATTGGATTGCCGACTATTGTGACGAGTTCTCTTTTATTTCTGGATTGGTCACTGGTGGCTGAGAGTCTGTGGCTGTACCCGTTGTGGCTTCTGATTGTTCTGGTGGTAACGAGTCTGACTCTTCGTCCGTATCAGCGTCAACAGGACCAGCTGATGGTATTGGGGCTGGAGAAACAGACACTGGCGAATCGGGTAATGGCTGGGGGTGAACTTCCTTCGTCTTCACAACGTTCTGAGTTTTTTTCGAAGCCACAAGACCCAAACGCATCCCAATAAGAGATTCCCTTTTTTTCACATAGCGAGACGGCGGCCACACACCCCATTTGTCAGGATTGGGAATAATTGCTGCCAAAAACAAAGCTTCGTCGTGACTGATGTGATCGGCTGACTTTTTAAAATAATGTTGAGCTGCCGCTTCGGCACCATAAATACCAGGGCCCCATTCGATCACATTCAGATAGACTTCCAAAAGTCTTTCTTTCGAGACTATCTTTTCCACACTTAAAGCCAACCCCACTTCCAATGCTTTGCGCAGTAAAAGTTTTCGTTTTGGGAGATAGAGATTCTTCATCAATTGCATGGTGATCGTCGATGAACCACGCAAAAACTTTTTCTTTTTCATGTCTTTTTCAAAAGACTTTCTCATCTCTTCCCAATCCACACCCTCATGCTCATAAAAACGTCCATCTTCTGCTGCGATGACAGTTTGCTGTAAGCTTTTGGAAATATGCGAAAGCGACACCCATTTCTTTTCAGGGAAAAAATCACCATTAGAAATCATCATCATCGTACGATTAGGGTTGATGAATCTAAGCTGTGATAGAGGGATGACAAATCCTGCACAGATAGACACCAATGTCACACACAAAGTGGCTAATAGCAGCGTCATATGGATGACAAATCTTGACATGAATTCGGATAATCATGGATAGAGGCGCGCAATCAATTTTATTCACAGGGAGATATTATGTTACCAGCAACAAAAATTCGTGTCGGAATGGCTCTTGTTCTTGATGGAGAGCTTTATCGTGTTCTTAAAGTAGACCATCTGACTCCTGGAAATCTTCGCGCTAAAGTCATGACCCAGCTTCGCAGCATGCGCACAGGTCTAAAAAATGAACATCGATTTCGTGCAGAAGATAGTGTGGAAAAAGCCACTTTTGTTGAAAAGGAAATGGAATATCTTTATCAAGATGGTGAGCAGTTTGTGTTTATGGATTCTACCACCTACGAACAGATTCATATGAACAAAGAAGATCTGGGAAATGCCGTTCACTATCTTCAACCCAATACAAAAGTATCGATCGAATTTTATGAAGAACGTCCGATCGGAGTGGAGCTCCCTGGAACGATGGTTTTAACAGTCAAAGACACCGATCCTCCAATGAAGGGTGCCACCGCTTCTGGAAGTGCCAAACCAGCTGTGCTGGACAATGGCTTAACAGTAAAAGTACCTCAATTTATCCAAGTGGGAGATAAGGTCAAAGTCGACACATCCTCAAACGAATACGTCGAAAGAGCTGAGTAGTGTTCTGTCATCACGAGGAGGCCGAAGGCCGACGTGGTGATCTCATAAAGGTCGGGAGATGGCCACGCTTCGCTCGCCATAACACAACTCTTTATGAGGATTTCTCACCCCAGCTTTAACCTTGGCCGCACTGCATCAATCCCTATCATTTCATCAACTTAACCATCTTTTTTCTTTGGCCTCTTGCTTGCTCTTATAGGCCCTAGGGAGAACGAGATGAAAAATAGTTTTTCAAAAATCATCATGACAGCAGTTGTTTTGGGAAGTTTGGTCGGATGCGGTCAATCCTCTATTGAAAATCATGCGGTTGAAATTCATGTACAAAACAACACACAAGCTGTGCTCCAAAAAAGCTGGGTTGGGCAAGAAGCTGTTCCTTACTATATTAGTAATAATGTCCCCGATGAATTTGTTCCTGTGATCCAAGAAGCTTTTCAGGATTGGGAAGAAGCTGTGGGTCGTAGCTTAGTGGAATACCGTGGTCGTACGGATGCTGAAAAAGAATGGGATGGAAAGAATGTTATTTCCTGGAATCGTGAAGGCGATACTCAAGGTCACCTTGGAATGACTTATCGCAAATTTAGCGGCAACACCATTATCGAATCCGACATAGAAATTTTCAGAGATCCTGCAACTTATGCCGTTTTAAATTGCCCCGCTGGCGAGTCTAACTGTCGTGTTCGCGAAGGTCGCTATGATATCAAAACGAATCTCCTTCATGAAATGGGACATTTCTTTGGTTTAGAACATACGACAATCGCTGGATCGATCATGAATCCTAATTATGGCATGAATACAGTCGTTCACACTCTGGATACAGACCTCGTGGCTGAGCTTCAGGATGTTTATGGATCCTACTACGCTTTCAATGAAGCCGATCACGATCATTCCACTAATTAGCCCCCCCTCCTAAAAGCGGTTAAACCGCAAAACTCCTGGGCCCTGTGGTGAGCCCGGGAGTTTTAAATAAAAGGGCCGGCAATTGCCGGCCCTTTTAAATTCATGTGTCATCAATAATTAATCACATTCTTCATCTCCATCCGCATCCACGCAGTAGTTACGAAAATTTCCAGCAGCTTGACCGATGATATTATCCAGATCATCCACTAAGAAAGTTTGGATGTTCGTGCGGCAGACGATATCAGTTGTTTCAATGCCGGAGGTGCTTACATCTCCTGTATTCAAAGATACAGTCGCATGTTCTTGAATGCTGGCCAAACAGGCTGCAATATCGCAATCCGTATCAGAGACGAAGTAGTTTTTATCCATCAACTTATTACCACTGCCTCCTGTACCACAGTAATTAATAGGACTAACTGATGCGCCACTGTGGCCCGCTAAAAAATCACTACTGAAGGTGTAAGCGAGTTCAAAGATAAACTTAACCTTGGTGTTTTCTGGAACATCTCCATTCACAGAATCGCTTGTGGGTGTTCCTGGTGCTGGAGTCCACTTAAAGGTGGGACGAGCCACAGGTACTTTGTACACAGGACTGCTGCTCGAAAATGGCGTCTCAGTACCATCCGCAGCTACGAGACTAATTGCGGCTTCATCGACACTGCGATGAGGCACTGTCTTACTCAGCGTCACAGTCGAGGCATTACTCATAGTCGCCGTCACGGTGTAATCGACATCACTAGGTAAGGTCACGCAGGAATCTCCTGTAATCGTCCATGTTGAAATATCCCCCACCACAGGACCCGCTGATAATGTCACTGGAGAAGTCCCACCAGATAGAACGACACCCGATGTTGTTAATCCAGTAGCCGCATAAACACGTACATTGGCCTGAAGATGTCCTTGTCCTGGACAAGATCCCATCGAGTTGTGATAAATTTGAGCATCGATGACTTCAGAACTGGCTGTCACTTCACTACCACCCAACTCATTGGCAAACGTAATAAAATCGAAAATGACTATTATTACAATCAGTCGGAAATAAGGTCTGAACAAAAGCCAAAGCCTGATCCATTTCTAAAGGGGTGGTACTATCAAATGTCGAAGAAGTCAGATCTCTTTTGACAAAAGCTGCAATACTATCAGCATCTGCCACAGGAGCATCACCCACAAGCGCGGTATCAAGATTGTCCAGCATCGTATCCAACGACGTGGTCGCTGCCTCAGAGGTCACATCTGGATCAGAACCATTGCTGGCATTAAAAGCTGCGACTAAATCCGCCATTGTCACAGTCGTATCGGAAGCAAAAAGACCCGCAATCGTCTCCATTGCTGACTGAGGCAAAATGAGATTGGAGCTATAATCACAAGCTGCTTTAGTTGTACTCGACAAATAAGAAGCCACTTCAGCTTCATCAGTAGAGCTTTCAAGCGCTAAATAATTTTTTTCCGCTTCCACGGCTTCCACAGCTTTTTCAATATCTCCCCCGTTTGCTCAGCATCTGTTGCATCTGGAATAGTGACTTTGCCATCTAAGGTTCCAGACACTTCATCTAAAGCGGCTTCACGGAGATCATTAATTATGCTTTCCGAAGGAACCACATGGGTGGCTCCTGTAGCATCTGCTTGAGCGACATCCATAAGCATCGTAGCGGCAAGATTAGTTTCCGGAGAAACATTGACGGTGGCATCGGCTTCTGCAGCCACTGGAGCGGCAATATAACCATCTCCATTATCAATTCTCACTTCGTAATAAAAATCTGTCGTGGCCCCACTCCCTGTCTCGGTCACAGGAACATCAGACAAGGTATAATTTCCATCACTATCTGTTGTTGCCGTCACACCAGAAACTGTTTCTTCGGTACCATCCGCATTAATTTTCACCAGGGTCACATCGGCAGAAGCCAAAGCGGTGTCTCCGATCGTTGCAAATTTTGGTCTGAATCCAAGGATACTATTTTTAAGAGTCAGCGCACTGAGACGAAGTCCAGAAACATCCTGAGCACGAACGGCGGCTTGTCCACTCAAGGTGATTGTTGTCCCACCCGTATCTCCACCACCAGCATTACCTGTCGAAGAGCCTCCACACCCACCGGCTCCCAAACCAGTGCCTAAAATAAACACAGAAACCAGGCTCGTCGCCAAGAGTCCACTATAACGAAATAGTTGTTTTTTCATACCATCCCCTTCTTAAGTTTGTTTAATGCGTTATGAAGGAGATAACGGAGGGATTTTGGATTTTCTGAAGTGGAAATTAAATATTTTTAATTTTGATTATCTTCCAAGACAAAAGTGATGCGGAGTTCAACACGATACTCCTGAATACGCCCATTCACCACTTTGGCATTCTGACGGATGATCTCAAGGCCAGTGATACCTCTCAGAGTCTTTGCAGCCCGGCTCAATCCTTGACGAGCAGCATCTTCCCAACTTTCTTTAGATGATGAAATAATTTCTGTCACACGGGCTACGGCCATAAAGACTCCTTGTTTGGTTTTGAAACTCCTAAGCTAGTCTTTTGCTTCATGCTAGTGAAAATAAAAACAAAAAAAGGTGGAGAACCATTCTCCACCTTTTTTGCCAGTTTAAAAAAACTAACGAGAGCAATGAGCCAAAGGATTCACATAACTTGTACTTGTAGAGACAGCACGAGAAGTTTCCGTACAACATGTCAAAGCCTCGGGAGATTCATAACCTTCCATGCAACATTCTACAGCATTATAAGTCTCACCCGTATCAGCGGGAGAAACCGTAAATCGCGATTCGCAACAATCCCTACGATGAACAGTATTCACATCCATTTTATCAGAGATCAAAGGTGGATGAATCACATAGCAGGCTGGAAGAGGTGGTTCTTCAGACGCAGAACCTTTTGAAGAAGTTCCTTCTGTTGAGAAAGTAGTGCCTTTTGTTGAAGAAGTCGTTCCTTCTACATCTTCTTTTACTGGGGCATCTTTTTCTGGTGGAGTCTCAGGAGGGCAATAAGTCGCAAGATTGACGGTTGAACTGTTATTTGAGGGGTTATCATCATAGGGATTCCAGACAGAGGCGGTATTCCATGTTTTTTCAGTACAGGTCACAGCTCTGGCTTCTATAGTTAAAATCACAGTTTCCTGAGGAGGTAATGAACGAATAAAGCAACTCACCAAACTACCACTGGAGTTATCGACAGATCCATCAGGACAATGAACGGCTGTTTTTGTAAAATCTGGGGTCAGAGTGTCGTTGATCACAACATCTCGCGCTTCGTTCTCTCGGCCTTCATTTTTCACCTTAATACTAAAAGTGATACCCTCTCCACGATTCACGAGAGGCTTGTCGGCTGTTTTCTGAATCGAAAGATCTGTGGGTTTTTGATATCCCGAAGAGCGTGCTCCTGCAGTGCCCCTATCTGGAGCGAGTGTTGCCGCAAGAGCCATTTGAGACATCCCTAATAAACAAATTGATGTGATAACTTTCAAACTTCTCATAAATCCCCCAAGTGTTTTGAAAAAATAACGTATTTTCTTATCCAAAACCCTTTACGGATCTGTTTGAAATTTTCTGAAGGATTATTTGTTCTTTCTCAAAACTTCGGCAAAAAAAGTGAGGATATAGTGCAATCCAGAACCTAAAGAAATAGCCAATGTCATCCACATCAAAACCTCACCGATTCGATGAGGATCCACCCCTAAAAAAGGATAATGAATCAACAAGGCTCCCATAGCGAAAGACTGAATAAAAGTCTTTTTCTTACCCCAATCAGAAGCCGCAATCTCCACACCTTCTGATGCCGCCACACCTCGAAGAGCTGTAATAGAAACTTCCCTGGCTATCAATAGAGCGACCATCCATGCAGCCATACGATCCATAGGAATCAACATGATCATGATCGACATCGACATGAGTTTATCAGCCAAAGGATCGATAAATTTTCCAAATGAACTAACGACACCATATTTGCGTGCATAATACCCATCAATAATATCTGAAAATTGAGCTACGGAAAAAAGCCCCATGGCCAACCAACTCAGACTTTTCATTAAAGCTAGTTTGGGACTGGAATCATTAATCATCATCATCACAGCGACGACAAAAGGCACCATCGCAATACGCCCATAAGTCAAATAGTTGGCGATGCCTAAAAGCTGATCTTTGGTCAGAGGTTTACGGCGTCGACGGCGTACCATGTGAGCTGAAACTTCGCTCACTTCGTCGATTTCTTCGTCGAGCCCGGCTAAGCCGGATCTCGACTTAGAATCAGGGGGAGAACTTCTCCCCCCGACGACCGGAGGAAGTCCCTGAGGGATACCCCCCAAGTTGGAATTATCGGATGACATATTTTTTTTATGCATGTTTTCATTGAAAAGCCCAAGCTTTTTTCTGAAAGAGACATCTATGACTATTTCTACCGACTATTTAGTTATTGGTTCTGGGATCGCAGGACTTACTTTTGCCCTTCAAGCCGCACAAAAAGGATCTGTGACCATTGTCACCAAAAAATCAAAAGCAGAATCCAACACCAACTACGCTCAAGGTGGCATCGCAGCCGTGATGTCTTCAGTAAATTCAAAAGACTCCGTAGATTCCCATATTCAAGACACTCTGAGTGCTGGTTATGGACTCTGTCACGAAGATGTCGTTAAACTTGTGGTCAATGAAGGGCCTCAAGCCATCCAAAGCTTGATTCAGTGGGGCGTGGAGTTTTCCAAAAACCAAACCAACACCTTTGATCTGACCCGTGAAGGTGGTCATAGTGAAAGCCGCGTCCTTCATAGTCGAGATACAACAGGTGCTGAAATTGAACGAGCCCTTCTGGAAGCCATCCGACGCTCATCCAACATTCAGATGCTGGAACATCATTTTGTCATCGATCTCATAACGACTAAAAAGTTGGATAAAAATTCTGCAAACAATCGCTGCTTGGGTGCTTACGTTTTAGATGAAAAACAGGGAGCTATTAAAACACTCCACTCAAAAATCACGTTTTTGGCTACCGGTGGTGCTGGAAAAGTTTATTTATACACATCCAATCCCGACATCGCCACAGGTGATGGGATGGCTATGGCTTTTCGTGCAGGAGCCACGATGGCCAATCTGGAGTTTGTCCAATTTCACCCCACCTGTCTTTACCATCCCCAGGCAAAATCATTTTTAATCACAGAAGCAATGCGTGGTGAAGGGGGTATTCTCCGACTTCAAACCGGTGAAGCCTTTATGGAATCCTATCATCCCATGCGCGATCTAGCCCCTCGTGATGTGGTCGCACGCGCGATCGATCAGGAGCTGAAACGCACAGGTCAGGATTGTGTTTTTCTCGATCTCACTCATAAAAAAGCAGCTGTTATCCGCGAACGATTTCCGGCGATTTATCAAAACTGTTTGTCCTACGGTATTGACATCGCCACCCAACCTATTCCGGTGGTTCCTGCTGCTCATTACTTTTGTGGAGGTGTGGTCACCAATCTCAAAGCGCAAACCAATATTCCGGGGCTTTATGCGGCGGTAGAAGTGGCCTGCACAGGTTTGCATGGAGCCAATCGCTTAGCATCCAATTCCCTTCTCGAAGCCGTTGTGTTTTCTCATCAAGCTTATTTAGAAACTTCGAAAGAAATAAAAAATATCTCATTTTCTGAAAATATTCCTGATTGGAATTCAGGCCAAGCTGTCGACAGTGATGAAAATGTTGTGATCACTCAAAACTGGGACGAGATTCGTCGTACCATGTGGAACTATGTAGGCATCGTACGCACCAACAAACGCCTTCTCCGGGCACGAAGTCGACTGGATCTTTTGATGAAGGAGATTAATGATTATTATTGGAATTTTAAAGTTTCAGCCGATCTACTCGAACTCCGTAATATTGCGACAGTTGCCGATTTAATCATTCGCTGTGCTCTTTCTCGTCAGGAAAGTCGTGGACTTCATTACAATTTGGATTTGCCAAACACTTCGGAAAATTTCAAAAAGGATACATTAATTAATGATTTTTAAGGACTTACTTGTGACTCATCTCTTAATTCGTCATAATCAAAGGTTGAACATGAAAAATACTTCTTATTATTCCTATTTTACTTTTTTGCCCTTCAACGACTCCACGCGGATCCTGTATTACCTGAGGTCGGCACAATGATTTTCCCATCAGTGCGATGGGACCTCTTCCTGGAGATTTAGGATCTACCAGCTTTGGAGCTTTTCGACCGAGCATTGCTTACAATTCTATTGATAATCGTTATTTAGCTGTTTGGTATGGAGACGATAATACCGGAAGCTTGGTCAACGATGAGTTTGAAATTTACGTCCAACAAATGAATGCCTCTGGCAGTTTATTGGGAAGCCGGATTCGGATTAGCCAAATGGATGTAGATGGAAATGCCAATATAGATGCACTCAATCCATCAGTTGCTTACAATAGTCATGACAATGAGTATTTGGTTATTTGGTATGGAGATACTCCTGTCGCTACCGCTACCGATCACGAATATGAAATATTTGCTCAACGCCTTAACGCCTCCACAGGTATTTTGATCGGAAGCCCTCTACGTATCAGCCATATGGGTACGGACGGAGATCCCACTCATGACGCCACCAATCCAAGCGTGGCTTATGACAGCACTCTGAATCAATATCTTGTTACCTGGCAGGGAAATGATATCGGTGCGGAGTTTGAAATTTACGGACAAATCATTTCCAATAGCGGAACAACTGTCGGTTCACCCATTCGACTGACTCCATATGGGAGCGGATGGGAATACTCTGATCCAAGCCCTCCTTCCATCCGTTGCTTACGACCACATCAACCACCAATACCTACTTGTCTGGCAAGGAGATGAGCTTTTGGATAATGCTTTTGAAATTTTTGGGCAGAGACTCTCACCTTCGGCAGCACCTTTAGGCTCTCAATTTAAAATCAGCGACATGACATCTTCAGGATTGGCTACCAACAAAGACGCGCTTGATCCTATGGTCATTTACAATGAAGATACGGATCAGTTTTTTGTTGTCTGGTTTGGCGATCGTGCGGTCGCGACTGAATATGAAATTTATGGGCAAATCATCAATGCAGACACCGGATCTTTAAGCGGTGAGAATATAAAAATTTCCCAAATGGGTGGAGATGGACTTATTGCTTTTGATGCCACAAACCCTGCTGTGACCTACGATAATTTGTCTCATTCTTATATTGTCACCTGGACTGGAGACGAGGCTACAGACTTTGTTGTTGATGACGAAAATGAAATTTATACTCAACAAGTAGATGCCGTTACAGGTCTTAATATTGAAACATCTTTTCGTATCAGTGATATGGGACCTGATCGAGATCCTGCTTTTGATGCGGTTTTTTCGGCCATTGATTACAGCCAACTTTCCCATCAAGCCTTAGTTATTTGGTCTGGGCATGATCGTGCAGATGATGATTTTGAAATTTTTGGTCAAGTCTATGCCAGCTTTGTCACAGCCTCCGGTGGTTCCGGAGGTGGGTCGGGTGGTGCTTCTGGAGATGGTTCTGGAGGTGAATCCGCAGCGGGTTCAGGCGGTGATTTGGGAGCCGGATCGGGAGGAAGTTCGGGTTCAGGGGGTGTCACTTCAGACGCTTCCGGTGGTGTTTCTGGAAGTGGGATAGAAACCTCATCAGGAGGAGTTTCGGGAACAGGCGGAGGAGGCTCTGGAGGAACGGAACCTCCCGCAGCAGAAACAGGCGGCAGTTCAGGAGAAGTTGGCACTATCACAGGTGCCAGCGGGTCCGATGGAACTCCAGAAACCCTCAATGATTCCGCGGCTAATGGCAGTTGTGGCCTATTGCCCCACTCATAAAATCTCGCACTGCGTTAATTTCTAAAAAAAATTAAAAAAAACACACAACTCAAAGCAACTCACCTGTCGATTTAGGCCGATAACTATTCTTAAGGAGAAAGTGTGTCTAAACTCGTCGGACATAGTTGGGGATTTGAAACAAGCAGACAGGAGCTGTCGAGCCGGTTTGGGTTGTTTCAGATTGCCTCTGTCAAGATTCCGACGACGTCGTTAGTTCCTGGGATAACACCGACCGCTCAACCTCTTCCTCAAACGCCAGCAGCCCCCATCACTATTTCACTCAATGGCAGTGGGTTTACCGTTACTATTTCTTCGCCTCTTTTGGCTCAACCGCAAGGTCAAGTCGGCAACAGTGTTTTAGGAAGACAAGCACCTCTTCAAGCCAATCCTTCACAGGCACAAGCTGAACCCCCTCAACTTACCCTACTTCAAGCGGCGGCTTTGGGAGAGGTCATTCCTTCAACTAATCTCACTTCAGGATTAGAAACTCTTTTCACACGATCTTTACCTGCTAATACAAATCATGCAGATGCGTCGACAGCTCAACAAACATCTCCTCATACACCTCAAACAACTCATCAAGCCCCTGCTCATGCCACGCAAACTCAACTTTCTACCCCTCACAATACTTTTAATCCGAATACTCCTGCAGCCAATACCAATCACCCTCAGACTCAACAACCTCAGGCGTCTCAAGTCACTGTCCGAAAAGAATTATCCTTAGAACAAAGCTTTCAACTTCTCTTAAGACCTAAGAATGAAGATGTTAAAAATTCTGGAAAAAATCTTGCGGGAGAATTTCATCAGGAACTTTCACAGCGAGCTCCACGAGAAATTGCTGACCAATTAAAACAACAAGGTTTTCAACCTCCAGCTCCCAAAGTCATTGCAGAAGCTATCCAAAAGCTCGTCACACAGTTACGCAACGATACTCTTATTCCCAAAGATATTTCACCCAACACACGTGTCACCGATATATTGTTACGAGTTGCTCGAGAAATCATTCAGCCTAAGGCTCAGCTGGCGGCAAGAGGCAAAGACGGTTTTATTACCAATGAAAAAGTGGCTCTTTATAAGCAAACTTTTGGGCCCACAAGTAGAGCCAATCTTTTAGCTGCCGGACCACGACTGTTTGGACAAAAGATCCCAACTCAAAACTACCCTCAAGCCTACTCCCCAGCGACAACGGGCTATCAGATACCTACAACTCCTTACGCCACAACACCAGGCACTGCACAGAATTCTCAACACACTTTGATGACCGGAATGCCCAATGCTCAAACACCATTACCTCAAGCTCAAAACCCTGCTTTTTATGGTAATCCTTTAGCACCTCACTTGACTCAAGCCGCTGCCAACATGCAGCAACTACACAACGATCCGTACACCACACCGCTTCAGGTCGCTCAGAGAGCTCAAGCGGAAAATGATGATGCGGTTAAAGCCCAGGAAGATCCTTCTCAAAATAGAGCGTTCGGGGATTCCAGAGATGGAGACCAATCTGGCCAAGGACAGCGCAATCCTTATCAGAATGGACAAAGCCTCGAACAATTTATGGGTCCTGATAGAAGGCTCCGAACTCTGACAGAAAAAGAAGGCATTGCAGTTTTAAAATACTTTTTTAGAATTTCAGGAAGTCTCCACTTTTTAGATAAAATCTACGATCTTCAGGGTTTACTCAATTCCCAGGCAGGTCCTGTAAACGCCTATATTTTTAGAGCAGCAACCAGTCAGGAATTTTACAATCAATGCAGCCAACTCTCCTCAGGCCAAGTCATGCAAATCATGATTCAGGATATTCAAAATATGGCCACGCAACAACAGCCGCTTCCAACACCAACCTCGATACTCACCAACTCTCAAGCTGCTAACGACGCTATCAAACCTGCTTATCAAGCGGCTTAAACCTAAGAAAATGGGTCGATAGATTTCACCACAGATTTTGCTTTTTGAAAAAATTCTTTATCGTGCGTCAACAAAGTCGTCGAACGGTTTTCACAGGTCATCAAGACAATGGCATCCGGAAGTCGGAGTCCTAATTTCTTTCTCAATTCGCCAGCCTTTAAGGCTTCTTGCATAAATTGAAACCCAATAACTTCCAATTCTCCAGATTCTATAAATTTTTTTAGAAACTTTTCTTCTTCACGAGAAGATTTTGTCAAAAACTCAGCGACACAAATGATACTGGTGACCAATGTCGTTGCTTTCGACTGAATGATTTTTTCAAAAAAAGAAGCTGAATTTTTCTGCGTCGCCAAATCAATAAGGATATTGGTATCCAAGAGGTAGGTTAACATATCACCACTCAGAACGGACTTTTCTTTGAAATGCGACGGCATCTCCAAAAGAGCTCTTCTTAGATTTTCCTTTCTTTAAATTTGATCTCAAAAATGAAAACGATTCGTAGGAATCGCTTTTCTTCAAGAAAGAACGAATCGCAAGCCTGACAAGATCCGTAATCGATTTCCCATAACCTTTCTCAACAAAACCCTTGAGTCGGCTAATTTCTGATTCATTCAAATAGAGAGTCGTCTTATACATAAGCCTTATTCCGCCATATATAGGGCATTGAGTCAATGTGAAGAATTTATATGATATCTTTATGAGCATTCCGGGAGAAGAAACATGGGCCGTTGAAGCCTATGACGTACCAATCGAATCAAAAGTTTGTCGATTTCACTCTTGGCATTTCAGGATTTTAATTGTCATTTAAAAGACATTTAAAGTACATTTAGATCAGGAGAATAGCTTATGGCACTTTCACTTACGGATTCGATTATTCCAATGTCTGACTTGAGAACCAAGCTGGATGACATCAAAAAGAAGCTTAAAAAGAGCCCTATTGTGATCACCAACAATGGCCGTCCTGATTTTGGGATTTGTGATTTAGACACTTTAGAAATCGCTATGCAGGTAAAAGAGCTTCAAGAAAAACTCCAATACCGCTTGGATCATCAAGAGGCCAGCGAACCTCTAGAATCTGTCTTTTCAAAATTAGATAAAAACACGGCCTCAAATCTTGAAAAAATATAAAATTACAATTCAGAAAGAGGCGATTGATGAGTTAGATGAAATCTATGATTTTATCTGCAAGGACTCACCAAAAAAAGCTGTGAAGCTTGTAGGCGAAGTGAAAAAGAAACTTTTGAGTTTAGAAAACTTTCCAGATCGAGGCAGTCGCGTCAAACTCCCCAAACTCTCTCAACCCATTCGCTTCATCACCCATAAAGGATTTGTGTTTTTCTATACAATTACAGAGAATGTCGTGTGCCTCCTACATATTACCAGTAAAGGGCAGGATTGGTGGGAGTTATTTGGACTTTGATCATTTAAACTTCAAAACAGAATTCGCAGAAGGGCTCAGAAGTTTGAGCTGCATTTTTTGACTAGCTGAGTTTTTGGGGAATTTGATCAGATAAGCTTTGGACCATTTGTCCAGATAGGGAAAGAGAGCTCGTTCGGTTTGGGTGATGGGGACATTTTCAATACGTCGGGCTTCGATAATGGCCCCTTCTTCATTTACCAACTGAAATCTCCATGCGGCATCATCTTTACCTATTTCTGACCACTTAGCAGAGCCGGAATAAACACTCACAAAAAAAACATCGTTCTTGTCCAACTCATGCTGAGCCCACCAGCGGGTTTGAGAGGCTGATGTTTCAGCGCTCATCTCTTCTAATTTTTGTTCAAGACTTTCCTGAAACTCTGGTGAGAAATAAGTCGCATGCCAAATCAAGCGCGCTTCCATATTGTCCCACACAAAAACAGTTTTGTGTTTGGTATTTTTTTTCAACACAGAGTTGTAAGATTTAGCCTGAAGTGAAAAAGAAAACAGGATTATAAAAATTAAAATAAAATATTTACTGTTTTTCAATCCAAGCCTCCATGTCGCGAAAAACAGTTTCTCGATCTAGTTCGTTAAAAATCTCATGATACAAACCTTTATAGATCTTAAGACTCTTCTTCTTGTGGGGAATTTTATCAAAAAAATCCTGAGTCCCTGTTGGACAACAAATCAAATCATCACCGGCATGCATCATAAAGATCGGTGCTTTATATTTTTTTGCTAAATCCATTACCGTTAAATAATTTTCCAAAACAATATCACCCAACTTTGCAGTGATTTTCCTTAAGACATGGGGATCTTTGTCGTAATTTTTTACAACATGAGGGTCATGAGATACCAAAGAAGGATCTAAATCATTCCCCAAAGCCAACCGCGGAAAAACTCTGGATAAAACAGGCGCCATCACTCTTTTTAAAAAATGAACCGGCAATTTTAATCGTAAGTTGGGAGAAGACACTAATACACCATCGACATCATCAGGATAATGACTGGTATAATTTAAAACAATCTGACCACCAAAACTATGCCCAACGAGAAAGAACTTTTTATTTCCTTCACAGGATTTCACATGATTAACAAAAGTACGCGCATCCTCAACCAGCTCTTCCATCGATTCTGCATAAGCGCGACGTCCATGAGATTTTCCATGTCCACGCAAATCCATGGCGTAAACGATGTATCCTTTTGAAGTAAAATATTCGACCGGATATTGGTAGCGGCCAGAGTGTTCTGCCATTCCATGAATGAAAATCAATACCGTCTTCTTTAAATTATTTTTATTAACTTCCGGAGTCCAAGACTGAAAATAAAGTGGCGTGCCTTCATGTGAATTAAAGTGACCTGTTTCATGAGAGACAGCCAGTGGAGTTGTTTTCTTTTTTGTCATGAAAAGAATCCTTTCTTCTTTTTAGGGACATGTTCTCCCGAAATTTCGGCAAACTCTCTCAAAAGTTCTTCCTGCTTTTTGGTCAGATGTTTTGGCGTCTTCACTAAAAAATGAACCACTTGATCCCCACGAGATTTTGATTTCATGTGAGGGACACCCATATCTTCTATGACGACTGTATCACCTGTCTCCGTCCCGGCTGGGACTTTTATCTTGGTAGAACCCTCAATAGTCTCCACTTCCAATTCACCACCTAAAGCTGCCATCACCATCGGAATCTCTTCTTGAGAATGCAGGGTCTGACCTTCACGCTGAAAATGCTCACTAGGCTTAACGTGAATGAGAATATACAGATCACCGCGTCCCCCACTATCCAAGCCCCCTTCACCTTCGCCTTGCAGGACTAAACGATTTCCATCATCCACGCCGGCAGGGATTTTGACTTGAAGCTTTTTCTTTACCGCTTTGCGACCTTCACCACGACAAGATTTACATGGATCTGTGATAATAGAACCGGCTCCCTGACATTGCGAGCACGTTGTCGCGATTGTAAAAAAACCATTACCTCGAGCCACCTGCCCACTCCCGCGACACGTAGGGCAAGATTTTCGATCACTCCCTTCAGCCATTCCTTGTCCATGACAAACTTCACAACCTTCCAAGCGTTGAATTTCAACAGACTCTTCCACGCCAAAGCAGGCTTGTTTAAAATCAATTTGAAGTTCTAAAGAAAGATCTCGTCCACGACGCGATCGTTTTCCACCCCGACGCGAAGGGCCAAAACCACCAATGCCAAAAAAGTCTTCAAAGATGTCTCCAAAGGACGAAAAAATATCTTCTGTACTGGAAAAACCTCCACCCTGCACACCTTCAGGGCCAAAGCGATCATAGCGGGCGCGCTTATCGGGATCCGACAAGACTTCATAGGCCGTGGAGGCTTCTTTAAATTTTTCTTCAGCATCAGGATCTTCCTGATTGTGATCGGGGTGAAACTTGAGCGCGGCCTTTCGATAAGCTTTTTGAGCTCATCACCAGAAGCATTGCGTTCAACACCTAATATTTCATAATAATCACGAGCCATAATTCCTCAGCATTCATTCTATTTCGCATTTTATTGAGTGGGTTGGCGACCATAACGAAATGATTTTATATGTCAATTTTCCTCAAATAAATTCATTGCATGGGTTGACATCGAGCTCTTTGTGCTTATTTTGGGCCAAGAAGTTTAATAATCACACTTTTAAGGAGAATTTTATGGGAAAAATGATTGGAATCGACCTGGGAACGACGAACTCTGTTGTGGCTATTATGGAAGGTGGCGAGCCTAAGGTGATCGTGAATGAAGAAGGCGCACGCACAACTCCTTCTGTTGTAGCTTTTACAAAAGATGGCGAAGTTCTCGTGGGTCAAGTGGCCAAGCGCCAGTCCGTCACTAATCCTGAAAATACCATTTACTCGATCAAACGTTTCATGGGTCGCAAGAGCAGTGAAGTCAATGACGAGCAAAAGATGGTTCCTTATAAAGTGGAATCCTCTTCCAATGGAGATGCTCAAGTTAATATTCCAAATACCAACAAATCTTACAGCCCACCTGAAATTTCGGCTAAAATTTTGATGAAGCTTAAAAAAGCAGCTGAATCTCATTTGGGTGAAGCTGTCACTGAAGCGGTTATTACGGTCCCTGCCTACTTTAACGACAGCCAACGTCAGGCCACCAAAGATGCTGGTAAGATTGCTGGTCTGGATGTGAAACGTATCATCAACGAACCCACTGCTGCTGCTTTGGCTTATGGCTTGGATAAGAAGACAGATGAGACTATCGTGGTTTACGATTTTGGTGGTGGTACTTTTGACGTGTCTGTTCTCGAAGTGGGCGACAAAGTTGTCGAAGTTGTCTCCACAAATGGTGATACACATTTAGGTGGTGATAATTTTGACCAACGCATCATTGATTACCTCATTGCTGAGTTTAAAAAAGACCAAGGTCTCGATGTCTCCAAAGACAAGATGGTCTTGCAACGTTTGAAAGAAGCCGCTGAAAAAGCGAAGATCGAACTTTCCGGAGTTTTGGAAACTGAAATCAATCTCCCCTTCTTAACCGCTGATGCTTCAGGCCCCAAACACATGAACATCAAACTTTCACGCTCCAAGTTTGAAGCGTTGATTGATGATCTTATCGTCAAATCTTTTGAACCTGTTCGTAAAGCTTTGGCCGATGCCAAACTTTCGCCTTCTGATATTGATGAGGTGGTCTTAGTCGGTGGATCGATCCGCGTGCCGAAGATTCAAGAAGAAGTGAAAAAGTTCTTTGGAAAAGATCCTCACAAAGGTGTGAATCCTGATGAAGTTGTGGCTCTCGGAGCTGCCGTTCAAGCTGGTGTTCTCGTAGGGGATGTCAAAGATGTGCTTCTTTTGGATGTCACACCGTTAACCTTGGGTATTGAAACTCTTGGTGGTGTCATGACAAAACTCATTGAGAGAAACACAACGATTCCCACTAAGAAGAGTCAGATTTTCTCCACGGCCGCTGATAATCAAACTTCTGTTGAAATTCATGTCTTGCAAGGAGAGCGTGAAATGGCTGGAGCCAATCGCACCTTGGGACGCTTTGTATTAGACGGACTTCCAGCAGCTCCTCGTGGATTGCCTCAAGTCGAAGTGACTTTTGATCTGGATGCCAATGGTATTTTGAATGTTTCCGCAAAAGACATGGCTTCAGGCAAAAAACAAAACATCACCATCACAGCCTCGAGCGGTCTGTCTAAAGAGGAAATCGACAAGTTGGTGAAAGATGCTCAAGCTCACGAATCTGAAGACAAGAAGAAACGTGAAGAAATTGAAGCTCGCAATGCCGCTGATGGGTTGGTGTATTCCACAGAAAAAACATTGAAGGAAAACAAAGAAAAACTTCCTCTCAAAGTCGTTAATGATTTAGAAAAAGCTTTGGAAGATTGCAAAGCCGCTCTCAAAGAAAACGATGTGGAAAAAATCAAAAAGACCACAGAAGCTTTGGTGGCCACCTCTCATAAGATGGCTGAAGAACTTTACAAGACAGCGCCCCAAGGCTCACAAGGTGAGAACGGACAACCCAAAGCTGAAGAACCTGCTGCCGATAAGAAGAATGATGATGCTGTCGATGCGGAGTTTACAGAAGCAAAGGATTAAGCCCCTTAAATACGGTCATATAAATTAAAGCCCTGTGTCGCCAGTGCTGGCGACACAGGGCTTTTTATTTCCAAAATTTAAAATGTTAAAGCCAGAGCAACGTCCAAAAGAGTATCCAACTTCTTCAATCCAGGAACAGGCTCATTATCAAATCGTAAAACATAAGATGTCACAAAACTTAAATGTTGCGTTAGCTTTACCTTTAAGGATGACTCACTCAAAAGCCTCATATCGCTTCCATGTTTCATATTTTCAAAAGCTGTTAAGGTTTCGATAAAATTCACATAACTATTAATCTCTTCCCGATAAAAAAGTCCCTGCGTTGCTGAATGAATAGACTCATCTAAAGCGGGTGCTATGCGATCTTCACGCGTAAAATCATAACCAAGGGAAAGACTTAAATCGCGATTTTTCTGTTTAAACAAATAATGTGTCAAACCACCAAAACCAGAACCTGCAACATTGATTCCTTTGATTTCATCCGTGTAACCACCACCACCGACAAATACTGTTGTCATGGGTAAAAAGTAATAATCAAGACGGTATGTACCATAGATATATTTTGCCAAAGTGCCCGTAGCAGGACCCGTGCTCACATGACTATAATACGAACCCAGTCTCCATGTATTTTCAAAACGCTTATACCGATACTTGGTCAAATCAGAGGCTGAAAAGGAAAAAGATTCGGTATTTCCTGTAGCCAAAATCATTCCGGCTCTAGTCTCATTTTTAAACTCAGAATCTTGAAACTTTTCTTCTTCCCCCACTGTTGTTTTCAGATTTTGGCCTGTACTCTTCTTAATTTCTTCGTTGGCCTGAGCTTTAAGTGATTGAGGCACGGTTAACAATATCGCACAAAATAATCCGGCGACGACCCTATAACGTGTTCTATTTTTCATGGCGGCGCCATTAATCGGAGTCTAAATTTAAATTCAACTTTTTTAATTTTGAAGCGTTGACACAAGAACGACTCTTTTTTACGGGTCCTCATGCTCTATCACCTTGGCGCTGTGCCTTATTGGAATTCATTGCCGCTGATTCATTATCTTCCTCTTGATGAAAAGCCTCGTCTCGAAGTGCCCGCGGCTCTGGCTCGACTTTTAAAAATTGGGGAAATCGATATTGCTACAGCTCCGATCGTCACTCTTTTTGAAAATCCTCATTATACTTTGATTCCCGGTGTTTGTATTGGCTCTCGAGGTGCTGTTAAAAGTGTAAAACTTTTTTTCACATCTCCTGAAGTGACTGTTCATAATGTTAAAACCATCTATCTCGACATGGAGTCGAAAACATCAGCTCTTCTTCTTAAGGTTTTGTTAAAGTTTAAATATGGTCGTGATCTTAATGATATTCAGTTTTTCCATCCCCTTCCCCCACGCCATGTCGAAGGAAAACTTTTGATCGGCGACAAGGCTATGCTGGAATTGCCAACCAATCCTGCTTTAGATTTAGGAGAAGAATGGACTTCGTGGACAGGTCTTCCTTTTGTCTTTGCCGCGTGGATGAGCCGACATCCTGAAGTCAGTGATAAAGCTATTCAAGAACTTCAACAAGCTCGTGATCAAGGAGTAAAAAATATTGCTTCTGTGATTCCGCATAAAACATCACTTCCGTTTGAAGTAATCAAAAGCTACCTTGAAAATCTGAATTATTTTTTGGGAACTGAAGAAACAAAAGCGATCGCACTTTTTAAAGACTATATTTTTAAGGCGGAGCTTTTGAAATCATGAAGCCTGAAGATTTTTTAATATTGAAGGAGACATACTGCGATATTCCATTTGAAGCGATCATCAAAACAGATCTACTACGTTTAGGTATTTCATTTTCAAATGAAGCCTTGGAAGCCTGCAAAGCTGCCAAACCAAAATCCTATTTTATTTTTTCCTTTGATCGCACCGCTCAAAAAGATCTTTCACAACTAGAAAAAAAATCAGCACCTGAAGAAATTGCCCTCATTGGAGGACCTTTTGATTTTAAACGTACGATAGTTTCTGTACGTGTGAATCCGGAATCGCCGTATCGAATCACCGTAGGGGCAATTCATGAATTGCCCCTACAATTATTTTTTCACGACGAAAAAATCTGCGACATTCTTCTCCCATCATTTCCGGATTATTACGCACAACCCCTCGCTAATGGAAAACCTGTCAGCGATATCACACCCACGATTGAGTGGGGATATTTGATTTACATTACCGCCTTCCGTCTCTGTCAGTATTTTGGAGCCGAAGAAGAATGTGCGTTTTGCGACATCAACCACAACTACCGCCAACAAAAGGCCGAAGGTCGTTCTTATACAGGAATCAAATCTTTAGATGAAGTCATCGAAGCCCTGCAGATTATTGAAAAACATGATCCTCAAAAACTGAGCCATGCTTATACCGTCACCGGAGGCAGTATCACTTCACAACTGGGTGGCATGAACGAGGCACAGTTTTACGCTCAATATGCTCAAGCCATCGAGGCAAAATTTCCCGGGCGTTGGATTGGCAAGGCTGTGGTGCAAGGATTGCCTGATGACGAAATTAAAATTTTAAAAGATTCCGGCTATCAAATTTATCACCCGAATTATGAAGTCTGGGATGAAAAGATTTTTAACCACGTCTGTCCTGGTAAAACACGCTATGTCGGTCAAAAGAATGGATCCGCCGCATTCTGGCTGGAGCCAAAATTTTCGGCCCTGAAAAAGTCATTCCTAATTTTGTTGCCGGCATCGAGATGGCCAAACCTTTTGGCTTCACGGATATCGAAGCTGCGATTCGATCTACGCAAGAGGGTTTAGATTTTTTCATGTCACAATCCATCTGCCCCCGCTTCACCGTGTGGTGTGTCGAACCGAACACCACATTGGCCAAAACCAACGAAGGCCCGCCACCTCTGGATTATTACTTACGCCTCCTCCAAGTGTATCGAGAGACTTTTTACAAATACAAACTCCCCATCCCACCCGGTTATGGAGAAGCAGGATTAGGCAAGGCCGTCTTTTCGGTGAGTGCGTTTATGGATGTGTTGTAATAGATCAGGCAGTTTTATTGTTGAAAACAACCTATATCTGGCCTATATTTAAGGCTATATGCAACAACTAAACATTAACATGACTCCCGAGTTTGAAAAAGATCTCAAAACTTACATGAAAAAATGTGGAGTCACTCAAAAGTCAGAAGCTGTTCGGAAAGCTATTCATGATGCCGTAGAAATGATCAATCGCTCAAGGCATACTGATTTCAGAACTTGGAGAGGTTTGGCCTTACAACAGCATCTCAATCTAAAAACAAAATTTAAGTCTCAAGATGACCTTTGGAAATAATATGGTCATTGATACTTCAGCTCTCTTAGCTCTTTTTTTAAATGAAACTCATGCCGTCTGGGTTGAAGATCAGCTAGAAGCTCATCGACATGAGCTTCTGATGAGCACCGTCAACCTCACTGAAACCCTCATTCTTCTTCAGGACAAGCAGCCCAAACTCTTCTCCAAAATTAAAGACGAAATCCTTTCATCAGGTATCCAATTTATACCCCCTTCAACAAATCAATCAGTTACAGCAGCTAAAGCCCGCCTGACTTACCCCATCAATTTAGGTGACTGTTTTGCCTATGCCTTAGCCATGGAAGAGCGTTGCCCGATTCTTACCTTAGACAGTGATTTCAAAAAGACAGATGCTAAAATCATTGGCCCTAAATAAAAAATTTTCCAGCAAAACACTTTCAAGTGCGTTTATGAACATTTTATAGAAGAAATTCTTTTGATAAATGGCAGAGCATCAAAACCCTTATCAAACGAGAAAATTTTCTTTATTTTGAGGCGCTTCATAAGACTTCCATGCAAGGCATCGCGAGCGGAGATCTATTCGTTTGTCAGCAATAAATCCTTGGCTTCCAACACATCAGCTTCTGTCACCTCAAAAACTTCATCCACGATCCCATAAAGAGAATCAAATGCTGCTGAAATAGCTTCTTTCCGATGAATGGCTGTATAACGATGCAATATTTCCTGAAGGACTTCCGTACTGGTCACAAATCGTGCTTTTTCAACAATCATTTTTTCGAGCAAAACGATACACTCTGTTTTATGGGGGTGGTCCTGACCTACAAGATACATGGGGATATTCGAATCGATGAAAATCAAGAGAGATAACCTTTTTCAATTTCTGATAACATTTGATCAATATCTCCGGAAGGATAAGAAAATCGACTGGCCTTGCGGATAGCTTCTAGTTTTTTATCAGCAGGTTGGGAAGATAAACGAGATACAGCCTGTCTTAAGGTCACTCTCACCCATTCCCCCAAACTTAACCCTTGTTCTTTAGAGACTTTCCGAAACTGCTTATATTCCTGAGCTGGAAGCAATACTTGTAATCGTTGACTCATATGATGAGTATAAATGACTCATATGATGAGTCAAACTTTTGTTTCATAACAATCATTCATCACTAGCCAGATACGCTGTAAAATAGTAATTATCTAAAAAATGACCAAAAAATCGCGAACGTCGCTCTGGATTGCCTCTACCTATTTTACTGAAGGTCTTCCTTACATGATCACACGCGTGCTTTCGTCTGTGTTTTTTACCGATATGGGCGTGCGTGAATCCTTCCTCGGCTTCCTGAATTTTTTAGGGATTCCTTGGAATCTTAAATTTTTCTGGGCACCTTTCTTGGATATTTTTTCTACGAAACGCCAATGGCTGTTGCGCATGCAGCTTTTTATTACGCTGATTATTCTTAGTATTTCTTTTTTAGCAGGATTTGCGGATAAAAATTCTTCACCTCATTTACTTCAAATCATCGCGTTTCTTTTTATAGGAATGGCTTTTCTGGCAGCGACCAACGACATCGCCATCGATGCTTTTTATTTGGAAGGATTACCAGACAAATCCGAACAAGCGGCCTACTCAGGCTTACGCACTTTAGCCTATCGTGGAGCAGTGATTTACACACGCACTATCTTGGTGGCTATTGCCGGTGTAGCCAATTGGTTTTGGGGATTTTCTGTTGGAGCTGTGACGATGGGTCTTTTCTTTTTACTTCACACCAAACTTCTCCCCATTTTGAAGAAAAACGAGCACCCTCGACAAAAAAACTTTGAGGCTATCAAACAAGATTTTATTGATTCTTTTCGTGTTTATTTGGCGCAGCACAAAATCGTTCTCATTCTTATATTCATCATCACCTATAAATTAGGAGACGAAATTCTCTTCGCCATGAATACGCCATTTTTGATGAGAGAGCTGGGTGTGAGCAAACCACAAATCGCTTGGTTAGGTGGCTTTGTTGGAGCCTTCTCAACCATTGCTGGCACCATGCTCGGTGGCTGGTGGATTCATAAACAAGGTTTAAAAAAAGCTATCTGGCCACTGACCATTCTCATGAACATCAACATCGCAGCTTATATTTTACTCTCCATTTACCATCCCGATCCCAACACCTTGCAAGGCATGACCTACATTGCCCTCACTCATGCTTACGAAAACATCGCTGCCGGATTAGGCGCGGCAGCCTTAACTGTCTATCTCATGAGATTGTGTGACACACGCTATAAAGCCGCCCATTTTGCAATCGGCACCGCCATCATGAGCCTAGGCTCCACTCTCTTCGGCGGCTTCAGTGGCATCATCGTTGAAAAAATCGGCTACACCAATCTTTTCATCTTAAGCTTTTTTGCTGGCATTCCATCGATGATATTACTTTTTTGGATTCCTTTTAAAGAAACAGAAAAAGTGTAAAAGTTCACCAAAAAGAAGTTTTGATGAACTTAATGAGGGGCTTCGACATCGATCGCTATCTTAAGGGAATGGCCTAACTGTCTTATTTTTTGCAAAGAAAGCATCCCTACAAAATGTGTCAGCTGACTTTTAGGAAGGCTAACAAGCTCATCACAATGCACAGCACTCTCATGCTTCAGCCCTTCGGCTGGGCCGACTTCTATTTGGGTTGAAAGACCATCATAGCGAGAATAAATAGGGGGCACAAATGACCGTTGAAAACTGAGAATCAATCAGAGCCTGACGACTGACAATAGCAAAAACACGAAACTCTTTTGGATCTCTCTTGTTAGGTTTGTAGACTCGATACAATTCGCCGCGTTTCATCTTACCAATCCGCCTGATACCCTAAAACATCGGAAGCTTCTTCATTGAGCTGACGTGCTTTTTTATTAAGAATTTGCCGATCCTTCTCGTCTCTAATCTCTTTCAGTTTTTTATGAACAAACTCCTTCAAAGCTTGCTCTATAACATCGGATCGATTTTTGAAATCTTTCGTCAGTTCATCAATAGATCTTAACAGATCTTCCGAAAGGGTGATAGATGTCTTAACTTTCATACTCCTAATAGTAGGATAAATAGAGTATATTTCAAGTTAATTCCTTAAGGACTTACTAAAGACTTTGCCACACATAACCGAGGACTGTTATTTATTGGCCCCGATCGTGCTTTTAAATCCATTCACTTATATTTCTCACCCGAGGGAAAAATTCTCTCATCTCCTCGTAATTTTGAAGAAATGTTATCCTTTAAAAGATGACATCATTATTCTTAGCAATTCTTTCGGATTTTCAGAATGCACCCAATGTCCGGCTTCGACGAAGTGAAGGGAAATTGGAAATCTGGTTTTTGAATGTTGGATTTTCTGGATTAAATCATCCGTAATCAAAGGCGACTTTGTCCCCTTCACGACATGTATAGGACATGGTGGATTGAGGAGTGTGTCGGTCAAATCTGTTTTGGCGTAATCATCTAATAGACTCGCGATGCCCTTCACGGGGAAAATCCATTTTAAAAGTTTTCCTTCGGGTTCTAGATTGGTCGCCATCCACGCAGCGATGGCTTCGGGAAATTGCGCTTCTTTTAATTTTTTAAGCACTTCTGTCCGTGTTGTAAAAGGACCTTCATTTTTTTGAAGCCATTCAATCATTTTCCAAGCATCACCATGCCTTGCAGACAAACCTGGAAATGAATCAATGAGCCAAATTGCTGAAAGTAAATCAGGAGCGAGTCGCGCAACTTCCAGAGCCACCTTCCCTCCGAACGAATGTCCAACGATCACTTTTTTCATTTTGTAAGGGCAATTCATGAATTGCCCCTACCACATCTTCACCACAAGCTCGTACTGTATGCGGTGGATCAAAACCTTGAGACTCGCCATGCAAACGCAAATCGACCAATACCGCTTCGATATCTGGTTTTCGCTGAACTAGCTCTGTCGCAAAGCGCTGCCAATTTCTCCCACGTCCCATAATACCGTGGAGGAAAAAGAAGGTTTTATGAGGGGCGGTTTGGCTTTTAATTTTTAAACAATGAAGATTCATATTTATATAGGGAAACATTGCCTGTCATCGCGAGCCTGAAGGGCGTGGCGATCTCACACTTAATATCGGGAGATCGCCACGCTTCGCTCGCGATGACAGCCAATCTACAATAAAATATTCCTATTAGAATATTTTATTCCAATAGGAATTTATCATTTCAAAGAAAATGGGAGCCTTTTCTGAGGGGTTATCCCAGACTTCTTTACCCACTCCAACACACGATCGACATTTTCTTCAATCTTGGCGCCGGCCAGTTGGGTGACTTGGTCTTCTAGAGGGATATCAAAATCATGAGCACCGGCAGTGAGAGCTTCGGGGCCTTTGTCGTATTGAGTGAGAAAAGACGCACGAATCACAGGGATGTTATCCAAATACAAACGGCTTAAGGCGACTGAGCGAAGATAGTCGTCATTGCTGGTGAGAGAGCCTCCCATGGGAGTGTTGAGGGGTTGGTAGGTCCACAAAAGAAAACTCGCAAAACCACCTGTCTCATCTTGAAGACGACGGATATGTTCGAGATGCTCAATACGGTCGGCAACTGTTTCACCAAAACCAATCACCATCGTCGCTGTGGTACCGAGTCCAAGTTTTTGTGCCACTCGCATGCCTTCAATATAATCTTTCACCGAATATTTTTTAGGAGAAAGCTTTGCGCGCCAGGCATCGGTTAAAATTTCAGCACCACCACCCGGAATCCAACGCAATCCAGCTTCTTTGAGACGGATGAGAGCTTCTTCCAGTGAAATACGCGAACTCTTCGCAATGAAAATCACTTCGACAATCGTAGACCCATAAATCTCAATCTTATCTCCATAGCGCTTACGCACGGACGCAAAAAGATCTTCGTAATGTTCAATCTTAAGCTTGGGATTAAATCCCCCTTCCATAGCCACCACCGACCCACCAACAGCTAGAAGTCCGTCAATTTTAGAAAAAATATCTTCCTTCGAAAGGACATAAGCCCCATCGTCATTGGGTCGACGGTAGAAGGCGCAATAAGAACAATCCGCCACACAAACATTGGTATAGCTCACAATCCGCATGACAACATAGCTCGCCTGCCCATCAGGATAATGTTCACAACGCGCTTCATGAGATTGAGATCGAAGTGACGTCCAATCACTTTCCCAAATATTTAGAGCCTGTTTAGAATCAATTCTCTTCATAATGAGTGGCTACTCATTCCCTTGAATCAAGAGTTCGGCAAGAAGAAATATATAAAGATGAAATAAATAAAGACGAAACTTTTTCAATGTCAGTGCGATAAGGTTTAAGGAGAAAATAATGGCAACAATAACCCCATATGTCACAAGCTTTTTAAACACTGCTTCTTACGAACCTACAACAGGATTAAACCTTCCTCCGTTATCGGCACATACAGATGGCATCGTTGCAAGTATGTATAAAAAAATGGAAACAGAATATCCTTTACATGTGCTCCTTCCATTTATTTACCATCAACTCGCCCGCTCTCACGAAGAACCAAGACCTCCAGTGCCCGCAGGTTGGTCAGAGAACACATCTACCGCTGGTGGAATCTCAAAAATAAATTATCTCCATCAAGACAGTGACAAACAGATCTCATTGATCAGGAAGAGTTTAGATCCAAATCAAGCAAATGCTGGAACGCTTTTTTCATTCACGGATACACTGATTTTAGGTGTAGGCGCTTCCATTTCATACAGAGTGACAACGGAAATCGCCAGCAGCCCTGGTCCAGATTCTCCTGGACAACTCAGTATTAGAATCAAATTTAACCCCGACTTGATGGCTATCGCACAAGCTTTTTTTGGAAATGAGACTCATAGTGCGCAAATACCAACACTCGTCTATCAATTAGCTCAACGATCCGGTCTCATCCCAGCTGGAGATTTAACCCCAGCAACCATCACACTTTCTGCACTAATTTTTTCAGGATTTGAACAGAATCAAAGAGGTCCTCTAGGCAAAGCAGTATTTGAAGCTTCTTTTTTAAGTCAGGATGGTGGTCTTACTTCGGGAGTCATCACCATCACTTGTCAAAATTCTAGTGGCCAACCAATCATGCCCAACCTCTCTGTGGAAACCGGCCTTCTTCCATTCTTGAATGATTTACATGATCATGCTGTAAACCCGCACGGTGAATATTAAGAAAAATTACGACACACTCATTATCGGTGCTGGAGCTGCGGGACTTTTTTGCGCGATTGAAGCGGCCAAAAGAGGACGAAAAGTTGTCGTCATCGATCACAATACCAAAGCGGGAGCGAAGATTTTGGTTTCAGGTGGTGGTCGGTGCAATTTCACCAATCTCAACACGACTCCTGAAAATTTTGTTTCTCAAAATCCTCATTTTTGCAAATCCGCCCTCTCTCGTTATACCCCTCATCATTTTTTGGAATTGATTCAAAAACACAAGATTGCTTACGTGGAGAAAAAACCCGGACAACTTTTTTGTCAAAACTCCGCTAAAGATATTTTAAACATGCTCCTTCATGAATGCGAACAGGCTGGGGTCAAAATACTTCTGGAGACAAAAGTCCTCTCGATTCAAAAAGATCCGGAAAATTTTTTAACAGAAACCTCACAGGGAAATTTTTCTTCAGAGACTCTCGTCATCGCGACGGGTGGACTGTCGCTACCACAAATTGGAGCCACGGGATTTGGCTATGAAATTGCTAAACAGTTTCACATGAACATCATCCCCACATCCCCTGCCCTCGATGGTTTTCGTGGAAATCCTGAATTTCAGGATTTATGGAAAACGCTTTCAGGTCTTTCAACCCCTGTGTGTATTCGAACCAAAACAAAAAATTTTGAAGACGACCTACTCATCACTCATCAAGGTTTAAGCGGTCCAGCAGCTCTTCAAGCGTCACTCTATTGGAAGCAAAAAGAATCTATTGAGATTGATTGGTGTCAAAATCAAAAACTGTCAGAATGGTTTTTGGAGAAAAAAAATCAGGGCGAAAAAAAAACGTTTAAAACTCTCATGGGAATTTTTTGGCCATCCCGCTTGGCAGAGCATTTAGCCACTGTGTTTGAATTTCCTTCCAAACCGCTTGTCGAAATTTCGAATCAAACAATTCTAGAGCTCGTGGAAAAAATTCATCATTGGACATGGACTCCCGAAAAAACAGTGGGCTACGCACGCGCTGAAGTGACCCGAGGTGGGGTCGACACTGACCATTTCTCATCCAAAACCCTAGAATCAAAATCCATATCAGGACTTTTTTTTGTTGGAGAAGTCTTGGACGTCACAGGAGAACTCGGCGGCTACAACTTCCAATGGGCCTGGTCGTCCGGGTGGGCAGCGGGCAAATCATGCTAGACGTCATGAGAAGATAATAATCTAATCCATGATTTTATTTATTTTTTTCAAAATTACTTAGCAACTTTTGAAAAGACAATACGATGCTTAATAAAAGACTGTAAATAATTAGGAAATAATAAAAACTTATGATTGTTGCACCTACTCAAACGCGACTACCCCTTACACCTTCACTTAAAGAAGGCATCAAATGCACAGATGATACAAGAGCGGCCTTATTTCAGCTTAGCAATCATATTTTTGAAGCCAGTGAACTCAATAAAAACAATCCTTTTCCAACGCTTACAACTATGATTGCAAAAGCTGTGGAAGAATATGTGAAGAAATACCCTTCTTCAGAAAAAAATCTTCATCACAGAGCCATGCTTAGATCGACTCGACCTGAAGATGTTGCCCATGCCTTAAGAGAAATCGGAAACTACCCAAGCTTAGTTGTATTCTTACACAATTCAAAAGAACTTCTTAAATCACTTGAAGATAGCCTAGAAGATACAAAAACCAACGTAACACAAGTCTGTCGCGAAGTGGAGTATTGGAAAAGCCTTTGTCAGACTTATATCCCAACCCCTATTTCTAACAGCCTATGGAAACAAGCTGCTTATTGGGGAGAGATGGGATCAGCACTTCATGCCATTGGATTGCCTTCCATACTTTTATATCAGCTTTTTAATAATCAATTAAATCTTTCGACACTTAGCCTTTATGCAGGTGCTTTAGGACTCTCAATATCAGAGATCATTTTACGTCTTTCCAATGCTGAAAAGCTTTTACATAAAACTAAACAAAGTCCTATTGGGCCTTTTGATATCGCTCATTATCTTGCCTTAGAACCCCCAGAAGCCAACCCCTTCTTTCCAGAAAAAAGTGAGGCCGAGCAAATTATCGAGGCAATAAAAAGAAGTCGTGGACCTGAAGGCGTACCAACGTTGAGTCGGCTTGGCATAGCCGAAGTTGTATTTAATTTTTTACAAGTAGGAGCTCTCACCACACGAAGTCATTTGATTGATCCATCCGGCACTTCATATAAAAGGCTCTTAAGCATGGGGACTGTTAGCCTTATGCAACACCTACAATGGCAGCCTTTTATTTTAAACCACGAAGTTTTACTAGAAATAGAAAAGCTAAAAAAAGATGGGGCCAATATTATTGCCATTTCTAACCATCGAAGTCACTTCGATGCATTGATACTCTATGCCCTTTTCAAAGGGGTTTTTATAGCTAAAAGAGAGCTTTGGAAGGCTCCAATACTTGGAAATAATCCTTTCAATCACCCCTTAGACCCTTCTCGATGGCATGAAGATTCTCTTCTAGGCATAGGAAATCATATTCCCGTAGATCGAAGCAAAAAATCTGAAGCTTATCAAGAAGTAGAGCAAGCTGCTTTAAAACAAATCGAAAAAGGAAAAACCATTTGCTGGTTTCCGGGAGGGTCACGAACCTCTGATATACGTGGCCAAGAAGTAGGTGAATCTTTCTTTCATCATGGAGCTGCTAATTTTGCTGCACGCGTTCAAAGAGAAAAGGGAAATACATATGTAGTTGTTGTGTCTCTCTATGGCACATCCGAAGCTCTACCCTCAAAAATAAATCAATTATTGAAAGAAGGCGTTCAGAGGAAACAACCTGTTGTTGTGAGCTTTGATGGGCTCATCCCTCTTCAAGAACATATTGATGAGGGGGCTAACCCTCGTGAGGCTGCAGATAATCTCCATAGAGCTATAATGAGAGCACATGCTGCTAGCCTCGGAGCTGTTCAAGCAGCTGGAAATCATCAGCTTTTTTCACTACTAAACAAAAAATAAAAAAATATTCGAAACTTTTACAAATCACCTGCGACTACAGAAACTCATGAAAGGATAATTATGAATACTATTACAGGACCCACTCTCACAGCAGGTTCTATATTTGATTTTAGAGCTTACATGCCTCATCTTCCTCCGAATATTAGAGAGAACTTAACACCGATTATTAATGATGCTTTTGCTCAAAATGATATTACCGCAGCCGTTAAAGCACTTGGGGCTCAAGGGGTTCCTGCAGAATATATCCCTAATGCCCTGAAAACTTTTTTACCAAATACAGACACAACTTCTCAATTTTTAACACCACTAACGAGACCAGAACACACTCTCCAAATTTTACTTGGAGAAACTATCACTAAAATTCCCTATGATACCACCCTAGGCATTTTATTGAAAACCGCTGTTGCAAGGGCCAAAATCCGAGGAATTGTCGACATCAATGCTTCCTCTTATCGGACCCCTATTTCATTGGGAGATGTCCTGACTCACCCTGAAAAATACAAAGATAACTCACCAAAAGTTGTTTTGATTGACGTTGATGGAACGACTCGAGCAGGACAAGGATGGATGGATTGGATTGGGCGTATTGCCTTCAAAGTCTTATTTAAAAAAACTACATTAGAAGAACAAACCGGTGCGGAGAAAGAGATTTTAAAGATCCTTATCCCCTCACTTAAAGCCCGGATAAAAGAAGTAAGAGAAGGACATATCAATCGTGAAGAAGTACAAAAGTTCATTGCTGAAACGATCAAAGATATGGACCCTCTCAAAATTGGAGCCAGTCTCTCTCATTGGCATCGGCTTCATGGACGAGAAGGTATTAGTGAATTTCTCTGTGATGAAATTGTGCGGCATTATGAAGCGGGCCATCTTGTCCTTCTTGTTTCCGCCTCCCCTAAACCTCTTATTGAAGATCATGCTCGCGATTTAGGCTTGCCGCCTGAAAATGTCATGGGGACTAGTTTTACCGTAGATCCTCAAACTCAAAAACTATCAGGAGAAATGGTTTACCTTCATGATGTTGAAAAAGCTCGGGCACTCACAAGACTTTCAGATTTATTTAAAGAACGTGGATTAAAACTGGAAACAGTTGCTGCGTATACCGACTCCCCGTCAGATATGGACATGCTTCAATTTGCCTTAGACCATGCTAATCCCGAAAGAAAAAATGGAATTACCTTTGCTGTCAATGCTTCCAAGCCTCAACTTCTTAAGTGGGTCCAAGAACATAACGGAAGCATTGTACATGAACTGGCCGGTTATCGAACCATTAAAAGATCCGACCCAAGACATCCAGGGCATTTTCTCATCACTCGTGAGCAAATAGAAAATCCGCTTATACTACCAACGATACCCCAAAAAGCTGCAAGCTTAATTTCTGAAGCTGTTGGTTTGACATCTGGAGCCTTTGCTGGATCCTTTTTACAGCAACATATCCCAGGAGCACCGACTCATAATACTCATGAAACTTTAAGGGCTGCAGCCGCAGGAATTTTGACCTCTCTTCTTATGTCTCTATCTCCACAAAAAGAAACGTACCAAGACTCACGTTCCGCGCTGGGAATCACAGCACCCCTTGTGGCAACTGAAATCTTCTTACAACCGCTCAATAATCCTACTGCTCTTATCGCGACCTTCGCTTTGGCAGCAGCTCTTCCTTATGTCATTCTAGCGGCTCTACAAGAAATTGCTTATGCACGAGGATCAGGTATTACCGGAAGAGTTTTGCGAAGCCAACCAACTATGGCATTCACACGAGCCTCTCAACTGGTAGCTTTTCAAATGATTTACCACTCATTAGCCCCCGTATTGGCTTATTATTTAGGAAATAAATGAGGAGAAATATCTAAAAAGGATAAAAGTTTTTAAAAAAATATTAGGCAACTTTTTTATTTATAATGTCGATAATGATTAAACGTACTTTTAAGACATCAATGTAATACTAATAAAAAGTTTTCTGGAAAAGAGCTTTCTAAATGATATCAACAGTAGCACCAACCCGAGTTTTTCTTTCTCCCGCTTTAGCGGATGGTGTCCAAAGCGGACTTGATGTCCAACGTGCACTTAGTCATTTGATCGATCATTTGTTTCGCCTAACTCCTGGGACAAAACATCCTTATACCAATACAATGTCGTCTATTTTAGGAATAACCAATGAATATGTTTCTGCGATCGATACACGGACCCTAAGAAAACATCCCGATCTTCCTGAAAAACAACGCTTAAATAATAAACTTCGACATCGTCAGCTTATTACGTCTTCTGATATTCATCAATCCGCGTCGGCTCTTAGAGAAATTGCCGATCATGCGGGTGTTTGCAAAGCTTTAAGCCAGAAAGAAGAAGTTAGAAGAGCGCTTTTTGAATACTCTCGAGATAGTCTTATTGATATTAGTGGGATTCAAGCAGAAGCTGAAAAATGGTTATCGGAATTACCCACACAAACCAGCCCCCATACATTTAATCATGGATTGTGGAGAAGTGTCGTTCAAAGTTTAAAATTAGCAAAAGCAAACCCCACTTTAAACACACCTTTTGAACTTGCACATTTACTACTCTCTAAAGATCCCAAAGTAGCTGAAGAAATATTAGCTCGTGGAGGCATCGAAGCTTTTCAAGACCACCCTCATGTAAAACGGTTTTTAAAACATGTCAGCCAAGGACCTATTAGTACAAGAGACTTTGACGATTATTTTGGAGAGTTACCTCCTCGAGACTCTGCTCATAGAGATACGATGACAGATGCGGATGCTTTTTTTGAGGCTTTTAGAGATAGTTGTGGGGCTGGAGGCAAACATTATTATAGTCATTGGGCTCTAACAACGCTTATTGCTGATTTTATGCATATTGCCGCTTTAGCGGCATCGAGCACACTAAATACGCCCTCTCGTCACGATTATAAAAAACTTTTAGGCGTTGGGTCTTTAAGTTTACTTCAACATCAAAATTGGCGCCCTATTTTTCTCAATTTAAACCTGATGGAAGTAATTCAACAATTGATCGCTAAAGGATCTAAAATTATCGCCATTAGTAATCACTTAGCTCATCTGGATCCCATTTTATTATTTGGAGTTCAGCCTGGGGCTTTTGCTTCTAAAAAAGAACTGGAGACATCTCTTGTTTTAGGCAAAAACCCTTTTTTACACCCTGCAAATCGAGATCTTTGGAGTGCCGACAGCACGATAAGAACATTTCCTCATTTTTATCTGGATAGAGAAGGTGGAAATGCTGCTTATTTAGAATTAGAAAAAACAGCGTCTCAATGGGTGGATAATTCTGGAGATCAAAGTGCTACTGTATGGGTTATGCCTGAAGGCAAACGAAAAGAGACTCCCGATAGAAATGAAGAAACTGGAGCTCTACGTTTTCGGTCCGGAGCTTTTAATTTTGCAGCACATACAAATGAAAAATATTCAAATGATACTTATGTTGTCGTCTATGCTATCTGCGGTACAGGCCAAATTTTACCAACCAATATCAAACAAGTCTTACGTCAAGGGGTTAAACAAAACCAAACGGTCATGATAGCACCTTGCGGGATTTTGAAAGTAAGTGACTATCAAGGCGACACAGCGGCAGAAACAGCCCGCAATTTAGAAATTGCTGCCATCCGCATGCAAGCGATGACATTAGGAAAAATTCAGGCGGCTAATAATAATACTCGGTTTTACTAATCGTTTTTTTCAGAACAAACAGTCCCAGCTTCAACTCACCATCTTTTTTTCTTTTCGTAGGCTTACTTTTATTTTTTAAACAAAATTTTCATCCTAACCCTCTATAATATTTACAAAATTTTTATTATCTCATTTTTTTCTCACACAAAACACAACTTCTTTAAAAGAATTACGAAGAATCTTAATAGAAAGGGAATTTTATCATGACATCTCCAAACTCTATTACAGCTCGCGTACTTCCTGGTGCTGTTGGAATAGCGGCCTACACTCAACCCCTTGAAGCTTTAGCTCAAGCAGCACCTGTTTTGACAGGAACGAATTACGCACTTGATGCTCTTATGACTCTTACTTATACGGTACCCGTTCTCAGACTCTTAGCCAGAGGATTTCGTCCCATCCTGCCCGATGATTTAAGAAAGCAAATGAATCCAGAAAGAAGTTCTGCACTCGCTTATTGGAACGAACGATTTGGAAGAATGGACTCGAAATTAAGTCCCTGGAGAGCTTTGCTAATGCCTTTTATAGCTTATGCTTATGGTTCTCACCCAGCTCAAATGGCAGCTGCTGCCGTTTTAGGTTCTACATTAGCAGCCTTAGATCACAGCAATAGAGTTGAAAACGCTATCATCAAAAATCAAATGGCGGCAGGAGCGATGCTGACAATGGATGCTTGGGAAAGGTTTGAGCATAATGCCCTGGGAGTTTTGGGGGCTGATGTTCCTAAAGAGTTTGAACATCAAGACTTGTTAGAAAATAACATGCCTCGCTATGGAGAGGGTGTAGAAAGAATTCCTTCTGAAAAAGCTTTCTATGCAGGACTTCTTAATACTGCTTCTACAATTTTCGGACTTGCTAGACGCACGTCTGTCCATGCGGAAGGATTTGTTCAAACTGTTGTCAATATCGCTACAGTTTTCATGGGAGGTAAAGCAAAAGCCACACCTGAGTTTACACAAGCCATTGGGTACGCTTTAGGTTATTGGGCTCAAAGACAAGCACGAATCTACAAGATGAGTATGACATCTCAGGGTTTCGATAATTTAATAAACGTTTCAAAAGGAACACCTATCTTTCATGCTCTTTATGGACATACGATGTGGACGAATTACACTTTATTTGCGCTTCGTCCTTTAATACGATTCATGGCAAATATTAGTAATTTTAGAAATAATCGTGCAGCTAAAATGATTCTATTTTCTTGGTTAATGGATGTATTAGCTCTCCCACCAGCGATTAAACAGAATGGTGATAACACTAACAAAGACTCACAAACCGAAGCTTTTAATGAAACTGTAAACAACGTTGAAAAACTCGGTATTGAGCCAGCCGTTTTTGTTCAAGGAGGACGAGCTCCACGTGTTTATCGAGACAATGGTACTCTAGATATACCCACGATGTATGACAATGTGGTAAAATTAGAACATCCTGAACGTTATGATAATATTTTTGGCTTAATTAAACTTGCAAAAGCTACTTCTGCAAAAATGAATAAAGCTGTATTTATTTCTGTCATTGATATTTTAGGAGGCACTACGATTGATCCAAAATTCACAGACACTTTTCCATTCATTCAGCCTATCATTACGGGAGGAACTATTGATTTTCGTCAGACGGGTGGTTTTTATGTAACAGCAGACACTCCCGATCAAGAAATCATAGATAAAGTCCATGCACTTATACGTGCTTACAGCCCTGCAGATCAGTATCTTGCAAATCTCGCCACTCAATGGTCATCGGCTCTCAATACAGAAATAAGTGAAGATGAAATAACCAAACTTACTTCAGAAGAAGAACGTTATTTCACTATCATTGCTCGCATCCGAGCTATCCCTCCTCAAAAAGCAAAAGATGATCGAGAAGAAATGAAACGACGATTGCTATCAATAATGAAAAGACATCTGACCTCTTCACAAAAAGATGAAGCGGCTATCCAACAACTTCTATTTGAAGTCTCTAAACTTGTGAAAAAGTATGAATACGATAAGTCGATACCTCTTCAAGTAGCCGCATAAAAACTAAAACTATAAAAATGAGGATTTTATGATTTCCCCTTCAACAAACCAAGCCCTGACTTTTGCCACGAGCCATTTTTTATCCACACTTAATTTTCGTGATTTTTTAGCCCAACAGAAAACAGATAGACTGAGCGAAGCGCCAATAATGGCTATCGCTCAGTACTTACATCAAGAGCTAAAATCTTTGGATCAAAATCTAGTGGGATTGTCATCAACGCCTCCTCAAACCATCCCTGAAGCACGAGACTTTTTTACGACGCTTCAACCTCATAGTTATCACCCTTCTTTGGCTCCTATTTTTAATAAAAATATTGCAGAAGCTTTGAATGTTTCTGTGAGTGAAGCTCCAGGAGTTGAAGCGATTGATACCTTGGGAAGAAAAAGTTCTACAGTTTTAGGGTATTTAGGAGCTCGCTTGATTCGCGAATTTCCTAAATCCCCACCCCCTCCTGCCCATCTGGTCACCGATCCTGCAGCCGTTAGAAAACTTGTTGAAGAAAAAGTTGTTTATGAAGCGATTCCTTCACACATTGAAACAGCTGAAAGACGGGCGTCTTATGAACGTTTTCATGCAGCGGATCTTGAATGGAGTGAAGCAGCTTACGATCGCGTCATGGCAGTTTTACCACAAGAGATACAAGACAAACTCTCGGGCTTATACGCTCAAGCGTTGGAAGCTAATGAAGATTATCGTGAATTATTTTTTGCTTCACCATCTAGTACTCAAGAAAACTCATTTGAAAGAGAGTATAAGCTTTGGCAAGAAGCACTTCCGCTTCATCTCAAAATAGAAAATATTGAGCTCGAATGGCAGCTGACTGTTTACGACAATGTTTTTCTCAAATTTAAAGACAGAGCTACGTCTCAAGAATGTGATGAGTTTACAGTAGCTCGAAATGCTTACAAATCTCTCACTGAAAACTACATAGCCTATAATCAAACCATGATTGGTGGAGATAAAAACGCTCGTGAAAATGAACGAAAAAAACGAGAAGAAAAAAGTTTTAATGCACTTTGGAACTTACATGAAGCCGCTCAAAAAATACTTAAAAAATGGGATATTCAAATTCCCATCACAACTTTTCTTTCCAGAACTCAAGCGTACCGCATCGATCAAGGGCCTACGGGAATGCAGTCACTGGAGTTATTATATGAGCTCACATCTCACCCTCGACATCTTATTAGCGATTTGAGAAATGGCAAACTGACTCAGCAAGAGTATGACCATCAGATAGCGAATCGATGGGCGCTACCCATGCTTGTCAATGCTTACTCAGGAATCCGAATCATTGGAAGTGAATCAGATAAAGATTTTATGTTTAGGCATCGAGTTCCCGAAGGAATCGAAAATATCCTAGGAGCTGATCTTCTTTTTTCAGGACATGATCAACAACGACAACCTTCCCAAGGGAATATTTCAGCCTGGGATCACACAGGAGCTTTTGATTATTGTGGCATCATTGGTTCTTTATATCTTTTCGGTCTTGAACCAGACTCTATCATCGCCGAAAAAATATTTAATTTTGTTCCTGTGATGAGAGGGCATTTATTGAATACAACAGGAGGATTTTTAAGTCGCAAAGATCCTTCAGCGATTTATGAAATAATGAAAACTAATATCAAACGAGGAAGAAGTAATGCCTTATTTGATTCAGGCACACGAATCTCTTCATTTCCTTTCCCTTCACCTTATGCGCCTCTTCGTCGGAAGGGAGCGCTTTTCGTGCCCAATGAATACATTCCACGGCGTAATATCGCTGGCATGCATGTCAGAGATGATAAGATTCCTGATGCTGAACGCATCATGATGGCTAATAATTTCCATGTGGGTGCTGTGCCTTCACCCGATATACCTCGTGATCTTACAGGATTTCGATCTCCTCATAATATGTTTGGCTATTCACCATTGGGAGTCCGTCCAGCTTTTGCCGCACTCGTAAAACATTTCAAACCTGATGATTTAGCAGAAGCCAAGCATCCAGACGCTTTTCGTGCCAGACAAATGAGAGTAGCATTACTCAGAGCTGAAACGACACGTATAGGTTTTGCGGCAGATGCCGGACCATTTCCAAGACCTAATGGAAGATAGACAAGTGAGGGCGTCCTCGTTAGGGCGGACCCATGTCCGAACACATCCAGAAACTTTTTGACTCCATCGCGCCTCAATATGATTTGTTGAATTCGCTGCTTTCTTTTCAAGTCGACCGTCGGTGGCGGCGGCAAGGGATGAAAGAATTTTCTGATTCGAAAAAATTTCAGAAAATCCTGGATCTCTGTGCCGGGACTTTGGCTCTCTCCAAAACACTTTTGGAAACCAATCCCATGACTCAGATCACCGCTGTGGATTTTTCTGAAAACATGCTCAAAAAAGGTGAAGCCCTTTTGACGCCAGAAGAACGCAAGCAGATTCAAATTCAGATTGGGGATATACTGGCCTTGGATATCCCCCGCTCTTCTTATGATGGTGCGATGGTGGCTTATGGAATGCGCAATGTGGGAGACAATCCCCTCGCACTCCAGAATATTTACGAATGGCTAAAACCCGGCGGACGTCTCGTGGTCTTAGAATTCTTCAAGCCCACGGAGCTTCTCCCGAAGCTTTTCAACATCACCTACGCGGAAGTTGTCATTCCAGTATTAGGATCCTTAGTGTCTAAGAATAAGTCGGCTTATGAACATTTGCGCGATTCCGTGCGGAAATTTTACACGACGGAAGAGTACCGAAAATTATTAGAACAAACAGGCTTTAAGAACATCAAAATTACCGCACAAACGGGTGGTATTTCGCATTTAATCGTGGCGGATAAATAATTCATGCAAATTAATTATTGAATAATCAATTTGCATATATTATTATTTTTCAAATGTTTACGAGGCAATTTGAGGGTGTTTTTGATCGTTTTCTCAAGTCTTTTCCCGCTATTATCCTGACAGGGGCTCGACAAGTCGGAAAGACCTCTTTTATCAAAGAGCACTGCAAGACTCATCATTATGTCCTTCTTGAAGACCTGGATCTGAGAGCGCAAGTACTGCAAGATCCCAAAAGCTTTTTGGATCGCTACCCTCCTCCGGTAATTTTTGACGAATTCCAAAATGTTCCTGACCTGACCAGCTATCTCCAAAGTCGTATCGACGCAAAACGTGATGAAAAGGGTCAGTATATCCTGACGGGTTCCCAGAATTTTTTAATGATGGAACAAGTAACTCAGTCTTTGGCTGGACGTGTTGGGTTGATCACACTTTATCCCCTTACGGTTAAAGAAATTTCCGCATCCATTGATTTAGAATGGCATCAGGAAGACACGTTATCCCAAATTTTATTTCGAGGTTTTTTTCCGGAATTATGGAGGGATCAAAATATCCTTCCTACGGATTGGCATCGAAGTTATTTGAATACATATCTCGAGAGAGATATCCGTTCTTTGGCACAAGTAGCTGACCTTCTTTCCTTTGAACGTTTTGTGAGATTGTGTGCTATCCGCACTGGGCAAATCCTTAACGTCAGTGATCTTGCCAGAGACGCCAACATCTCTCCTTCTACCGCTCAGCGCTGGCTGAATCTTCTCGTGCAAACCTATCAAGTCCATCTTGTGGAACCCTTTTATGAAAATATTTCGTCACGGATCCGGAAGTCACCCAAGATGTATTTTATGGATGTCGGTCTTGCCTGTTATTTAATGGGGTTTCGGGATCCCTCACTCATCGCAGGCTCTCCACAGTTTGGGCCTCTTTTTGAAACCTTGGTCGTGACTAATCTGATCAAACATTGGACGAGCCAAGGGGAAATGCCTCCACACTATTATCTCAAGACGCCGTCGTTGGAAATTGATCTGATGGTCCAAAATCAAACACTCTGGGACGTTTATGAAATCAAAAGTACACGCACCATCACTCAAGATACGTTGAAACAACTCGAGAAAGCCAAAAAAGAATTAGGGAAGAAAGCAAACCAGTTTTACCTCATGGTCCCTCTTGAAAATCCTTATCCCTTTCTTGGAATGAACATACAGCCTTGGCATTTACCACCTGAGGAGAAAGCATGAAAATCATCCTATGAAAATTGTCCTCGGAATCAGCGGCTCTAGCGGAGCTATTTATGCCACGCGCACTATTCACTGCCTCAAAGAGGCTGGGCATTCTCTCGAACTCACGGCGAGTCCTAATGCTTTGCAAATCGGCCTTGATGAGATGAGCACGGATTATACATCTCTCGACGTTCCATTTTTTGGGCAAAAAGATTTTTCTGCACCCTTTGCGAGTGGTTCCGCCGTGACAGCTCATTATGACGCTATGGTCATCATCCCGTGCAGCATGGGCACTTTGGGGCGGATCGCTCATGGCTATTCCGATAGCTTGCTGACACGGGCTGCCGATGTGTTTCTGAAAGAGAAGAAGACGTTGATTCTCGTCCCTCGCGAGACGCCTTTCAACCTGGTTCATATTGAGAATATGCGCCTTTTGGCTTTGGCCGGAGCTGAGATCATTCCCGCGATTCCGTCGTTTTATTCAAAACCCAAAACGATTGAAGAAGCGGTAGATACCGTGATTGCTCGCGTCTTGGATCATTTGGGGGTTGGGAATGACTTGAGGCCTCGGTATGGAAATTAAGAAAATCAGACAATTTGGCGAAATGGTGAAGTTCTCGCATTCGATTTTCGCCCTTCCCTTTGCTCTCGCCTCTCTCATGATTGCCTCTCAAGGACATCCGCCTTTTCGGATTTTATTTTTGATGGTTTTAGCCATGGTCGCTTTGCGCACTGGAGCCATGGCTTTTAATCGTTGGGTTGATGCCGACATCGATGCCAAAAATCCACGAACAGCGGTGCGTCACATTCCTCAAAATATTCTCTCGAAACAATCAGTCCTGATCACCTCTATTTTTTGTGGAATCCTCTTTGTCATTTTATGCACACAAATTAATACTCTGGCATTTCAACTCTCACCCATCGCGCTGAGCGCCGCTTATGGTTATTCGTTGGCAAAACGATTCACATCTCTTTCTCATATTATCTTAGGCTGTGTTTTAGGCATGTCTCCCATTGGCGCTTGGGTCGCCATGCGTGGAGAAGTGGCTTTCATCCCTGTCCTTTTAGGTATTGCGGTCACTTTATGGGTCGCGGGTTTTGATTTGATTTATGCTACTCAAGATTATGACTTTGATAAACAATCAGGATTGCATTCAATGGTGGTGGCTCTGGGTATTAGCAAAGCTCTACTGCTCGCACGCCTCTTTCACCTGATCACCTTACTCCTGCTCTTAGCTTTCGGAATCTTAAACCACTTTGGCTGGACTTATTTCATCACTCTCAGCGTAATTGCTGGATTGTTTTTATATGAACATTCGTTAGTGTCAGACAAAGATCTTTCGAAGGTCAACGCGGCCTTCTTTAATGTAAACGGGATTATTTCGATCTTGTTTTTTGTAGGCGTGTGGATTTCTCTACCCCACCCTCAATAATTTCATGATAGGAACTTCCCTCCCCTAAAAAGGGAGGGTCATTTATTTTGCGATTTTTTGTTTTTTGGCCTCCCTCATTTATGGGGGAGGCTCCCCGAAGGGGTGGTGGGGGATTATAAACTTCGTGGTTGGATATTGGTTTCGATCCACTTCACAACATCACGCGTGTCGGTTCCTGGAGTAAAAATTTCTTTCACGCCTTGTTGTTTCAACGTCACAATATCTTCTTGAGGAATGATACCACCACCAATGATGGACACATCCCCCATTCCCTTTTCTTTCAAAAGACGAATCACTTCGGGCATTAAGTGATTGTGAGCTCCGGATAAAATAGAGAGAGACACTAAATCGACGTCTTCTTGCAAAGCGGCATCAGCGATCATTTCAGGGGTTTGGTGTAGACCTGTATAAATCACTTCAAAACCAGCATCACGTAAAGCACGTGCGATAATTTTAGCTCCACGGTCATGTCCATCAAGACCGGGTTTAGCGACTAGTATTCTAAGTTTTCTTTCCATAATTTTCTCCTACCCCACCCATCACTACTTTCGATTCTCTCAATTTCCCTCCCCTAAAAAGGGAGGGTCCTTTGTGACCTCCCTCATTTATGGGGGAGGCTCCCCGAAGGGGTGGTGGGGGCCCTAATAATGCCCCGGATCCTTATAAGCCCCGAACACTTCCTTCATCGTATCAATCATCTCTCCCAATGTCGCATACTCACGAACAGCATTGCGGATATTGGGGATGAGATTAGCCGAACCTTCGGCTGTTTTTTTCAAATCACTTAAAGCCGCTTTCACCGCAGCGTTATTGCGTTTGGCTTTTACCTGCCGTGTACTTTCAATCTGTCTTTGTTCCACTTGAGGGTCGATGCGGAGTACGTCAATCGGAGGCTCATTTTCAATCACAAAGTCTTGTACACCCACCATGATTTTTTCTTTAGTCTCCAACTGCTTTTGATAACGGTAAGCCGCTTCAATAATTTCTTTTTGAGGGTAACCAAGTTCAATCGCACGCACCATCCCACCCATGTCGTCGATTTTTTTAAAATAGGCCAAAGCTTCTCGTTCAATGTCGTCAGTCAGTTTTTCAACAAAGTAAGATCCTGCAAAAGGATCAACGGTATTGGTCACACCACTTTCGTAGGCAATAATTTGTTGTGTACGCAAAGCAATGCGCACAGAAGCTTCTGTGGGTAACGCTAAAGTTTCATCAAGCGAATTGGTGTGCAATGACTGAGTCCCACCCAACACACCTGAGAGAGCTTGCAGTGTCGTCCTCACAACATTGTTCATGGGCTGTTGAGCCGTCAAACTACATCCAGCCGTCTGTGTATGAAACTTCACACGCATCGCTTCGGGATTAGTCGCACCGAAACGTTCTTTCATGGTGCGTGCCCAAATACGACGAGCCGCACGGTACTTGGCAATCTCTTCAAAAAAATCACTCTGAGCATTAAAGAAAAAAGAAAGTTTGGGACCAAACTCGTCAACTTTCATTCCACGCTTCACACAATAATCCACATACTCAATTCCGTCTCGAAGGGTAAAAGCCAACTCTTGAGCTGCCGTCGAACCGGCTTCACGAATGTGATATCCCGAAATTGAAACGGGATGCCAACGAGGCACTTCTGTTTGGCAATAATCAAAAAGATCCGTACACAAACGCATGGCGGGAGCGGGTGGATAGATCCAAGTTTTTTGAGCAATAAAATCCTTCAAGACGTCATTCTGCACCGTTCCAGATAATTTTTTCTGCTGAAAATTTTGTTTAGCCGCCACTTCCAAATACATCGCGAGTAAGATCGGCGCAGGCGTATTAATCGTCATCGACGTACTCACATTTTCGAGATTGATTCCTTTAAAGAGGACTTCCATGTCATGCAGCGTATCAATCGCTACACCACACACACCCACCTCACCGCGCGCACGCGGACTATCGGAATCTACACCCATCAATGTGGGAAAATGAAAAGCTGTCGAAAGACCTGTCTGCCCTTGATTCAAAAGATAATGAAAGCGTTCATTGGTGTCTGCTGCTGTTCCAAAACCTGCAAACTGCCGCATGGTCCAATGACGACCGCGATACATGGTCGGGTAAGCGCCACGCGTAAAAGGATACTCTCCAGGCTCGCCTAAATCCTTTTCAGGATTAAGATGAGCAATCGAGTCAGAATTATAGACCCTCTCGATCTTTTTGGATGAGAGGGTCGTAAATTCGGGAAGGCGTTCTTTAAATTGTTTTTCCATTTTTAGAGAGAGCAAATATCCGTTCGAAAATCATTTCCATTACACAAGCTAGCTGAAGACAAGCTGCAGGCTGAAGTCAAAGCAGGACATGTAAGAGCTGTGTTGCTGTAGTTGCAGGTAAAATTAGGATTGGTCACATTCATGTTACCTGACAAAGTATCACCGGTATTATGTGTCACTGTTCCTGTAATGGTTCCAACACTTCCACCACGTTGTGTGCTTAAACCATAAGTCACAGTCACAGGTAAAAACGTAGTTGTTGAAGCTGCTGAAGAATCAATGCCAATTGTGCCATTCAAACCATAAGCTCCACAACTGGTGGTCGAATAAGTCACATTAGTATAAGTAATGGTGGTATGATGTAAACTCGTCGTTGTGATCGTGGCCAAACCATCAATAGTATAATCTCCAAAACGGCAGTGATCATAAGTAATAGCTGTTGGAGTTCCTGGATTCACAACAATTGTCGCTGAGCCTGAATCACAAGGTACAGCAACTGTTGTATCCAAAGTTAAAGCAGGAGCATCAGAACCTAATAATAAACCCGCAGGGTTTGTTGAAGAACTACTACCCAAGTTAGATATAATTTGAAGAGCGACTTGTTGCCTTTGCTCTACACTCGCTGAAGCGGATGTATCAATAGTTGAAGCGCCACCACCCCCACCGCACCCAGCGGGGCCTGTTGTTGATAAAAGGCGACGCTCAGCAAAGTAGCTGAAACGAGCCCAAGACTTTTTATTTTGTTTTTCATAAAGACTCCTTTTTAATACGTTGAAACTTAACCCTTCAAAACACTCCGAGCGATCACAAGTCTCTGAATTTCGCTCGTACCTTCATAAATTTCTGTAATCTTCGCATCACGGAACAAACGTTCCACAGGATATTCCTTAATGTAACCATAACCCCCGTGAATTTGGACAGCTTTATTCGTCACAAAACCACAAACTTCTGAGGCAAAAAGTTTTGCCATCGCAGCTTCACGGTTGATGTTGAGTCCTGCATCTTTCATCCAAGCTGCGCGCCAAACGAGCATGCGGGCCGCGTCTGTTTGTGTGGCCATGTCGGCAATAAAATGTTGGATGGCTTGAAATTCAGAAATAGCCTGACCAAAAGCTTCTCGCACTTTAGAATAGCTCGTCGCCTGCTCTAAAGCCGCGCGAGCAATACCAACTGCTTGAGTGGCAATGCCGATACGTCCATTATCGAGTGTATCCATGGCAATCGTAAAACCCTTACCAATCTCACCCAACACGTTTTCCTCTGGCACTTCACAGTTATCCAAAACAATTTCAGAAGTACTTGAGGCACAGATGCCTAATTTTTTTTCAACTTTTCCAACTGAAAATCCAGGGAAGTTTTTTTCAACAATAAAGCACGAAATCCCTTTGTGCTTCTTTTCAGGATCGTTCATCGCATACACCACCATCGCATCTGCATTAGGTCCGTTGGTGATGAAGTTTTTACGACCATTCAAAATCCATTTATTACCCACTTTTTTAGCGGTTGTTTTTTGATTGGCTGCATCCGAACCTGTTCCAGGCTCTGATAAAGCATAAGCACCCAGCTTTTGTCCGCTGGCAAAAGGTGTCACATACTTTTCTTTTTGGGCTTGAGTTCCAAATTTAACAATCGGTCCACAGTAGAGTGAATTATTCACAGACATCGTTACCGCTGTCGATGCACAGGCCGCAGAAATTTCTTCCAAAGCCAATACATACGAAACCGCATCGAGTCCGGATCCTCCAAACTCGGTCGGAACCATCATCCCCATCAATCCCAGCTCCGCCATCTTTTTGAGATGAATCGCTGGAAATTCACTTTTGTGATCGAGCTCCATGGCTTTAGGCGCAACTTCTTTTTGAGCGAAGTCACGAGCCATGTTTTGAATCATTTTCTGTTCGTCGGATAATTTGAAGTCCATGTTTATCTCCTACCCCACCCTCATATACCTTCGTTTATCTCAAATTCCCTCCCCTAAAAAGGGAGGGTCCTTAGTGGCCTCCCTCATTTATGGGGGAGGCTCCGCCGAAGGCGGTGGTGGGGGTTAGTTTCCTTTAAAATTAGCAGCGCGTTTTTCCAAAAAGGCCGCGAGGCCTTCTTTTAAGTCTTGTGTTTCAAAACATTTTGCAAACGTGTTCTTTTCTAAATCCAAACCTTGAGCTAAAGGCATATCAAAACCTTGATGCAACGTTTTCTTAGCCAAAGATACGGCGACGGGAGCTTTCTTAGTGATTTCTACAGCCACTGCTTGAACATCATTTAAAAGATCTTCAGGCTTACAGATTTTGTTGGCGATACCGGCTTCAAAAGCTTCTTGTGCTGAAATAATTTTTGCTGAAAAAATCATTTCTTTAGCGCGGCCTTTACCAACAAGACGCGCTAAACGTTGAGTCCCACCCCAACCTGGGAAAAGTCCTAAATTTACTTCAGGTAATCCTAATTTGGCTTTTTCCGAAACGTACATAAAGTCACAGGAGAGAGCGAGCTCCATACCACCACCGAGGCAAAAACCATTCACCGCAGCGATAACAGGTTTTGAACATTGATCGACGGCATCCATAGCGGAATGACCCAACTTACCAAACTCCAAAGCATCTTGAGGTGTCATGCTACTCATGGCCGCAATATCAGCTCCTGCCACAAAAGCCTTTTCACCAGCTCCCGTCACAATAACCACACGGACACTGGCATCTGCTGAAAGAGCCGTGAAGCAGTCGCGAATTTCCTTCAAAACATCAGGATTTAAGGCATTCATGGCCTTTTCGCGGTTAATCGTTACCTTGGCAATGCCATCGGTTGTTTCCGTTAATAAAAAATTAAAAGACATAGTCCCTCCTTAAGGGTGCGGGAGCACCTAACGAGGGCCTAAGGGGCCTGTCAACCTCTCAAAGCATGATCCAAAACATCATTTTTACACTCCATAAAAAACTATGAATAACTGACAACTTTTCTGTACATAAGACGATACCAGACTGATTTCTATGACAAGACCTTTAGACATATCATCAAGATTAACTGTTGTAACAACAAGCACAATATCTGTTCTCCCTATACCACCTGAAAAATTACCACATTCTTGCGGTGATGCTTTTCAGACGTCTATACGGCAAGCTCCAGAGCCCTTGCTCAAGACAATAGAAGCCTTTCTATCAAATCCTCAAAAAAAACTTCTCTTACTGAATCAAGTCAGCGACTTTGCCAAAAAATCCAAAAGCCCTGAGCCTCCTTCTGAAGAAGCTCGCTTTAGTGTAGCAGCAGCTTGTCGGAGACTCTTTACCAGTCCAACCTGGAATTATCGACAAAGAGAACAATTAATCAGTAACTATCTGGATATTATTGACTCACTACCCACTCATCATCCCGAAACCCTCAATGAAGTCTTGGTCGGGTTAGCAACAACTGACCTGGAAGATGTTCACTCTATTCTCTATAGTCGTCTGGAGGAACTTAACCTTCTGGTTTTAAATTCTGATCAAGCATCCACGATAGATCGATTCATCGAGGATGTATCAGCACGCTTAGCAGCAGCCGCCTCCATTAGTATCGATAATCCAGACCTATCAGCTCTCCTCTTTCTTTTTAATTTCCGAAGAGGGTGCAAACCTGTCTTGAAAAACAATTTTCGTCTTTTAGAAAAGCTACATGTCGTTCATAGTAAATACTTTCAAACTGCATTATCTCAAAATCTCCTTGAGATTAAGCCTAATGTGCTTCGCTATATCCAAATTATCTCTCAAGGAGTGGGTACTGACTTGGGACCTATAACTGGAAGAATCTTCGATGATCTCTTTAAGGCGATCATTCAAAAAGTTGGAGAGATTTCCGAAAAAGTCAGAGATCAACACATCACACAACTTTTTGTTCTTTGCGATCTTATGACAGTTCTCAAAACGTATCTCTCACCAGAAGAACTCTTTGTTCTATTACCCCCAGAAGCCATTAAGGCTATCCAGAAAGACAGTATCTTCTTAAACAACATGCTCTCTGATGGAGACATCTTAAGTGACACACCTCATGAAGTCATCACAGCACAATTTGCCGCTCTGGCAGCGTGCCAAGAATGGTTTCTAATAGACAATCCTTTTGAAATTTTCTCCATGGCCATTCGCATGAATGAGATTATTCATGAAACAACAGAAGTTGAAGATTGGCTCAACGCAGCTCAATCCATTTTAGCATCACTTTTCCCCGATATAGATTTCGATAACCCAACATCAACAGACGAAGATGAGTTAAAGATCAGTAATGAAAATGATCTTGTTAAGCTCTGTGAGGCATTGGGAAACCATTTAAGACTTTACGACAGAGATCAATCTACAGAAACTTCAGATCCTGAGAAAATGAATTTTGGTCTATTGAAAAATCTTTACCAACCTCAACAACGCTGGATCGATACCCTGAGAAGTCTTTTGACACAAACCTACAGAGGACTTATCCAAACCCCTGACAATCGCCACCAACCTGTCGATCTTTCACCCTCAGAAGCTGAATGGGACAATACAGATCATGAAAATTCTAAAACAATTTTTTCCAGAAATTAGTTTTCTACTTTTCTTTTTTATCCCCTCGCTTGCTTTCTCTTCTACTTTTCAACGCACACAAGTTTTGATGGGTGATGTTCCTGTTTCCATCACCCTAAAAACATCTCAAAAACAAAAAGCTTACCACGCGATGGAAAGCGCTTTTCAGGAAGTGAATCGACTCAATAAAACTGTCAGTGAATGGCAGCCTAAAAGTGATGCCACACGACTCAATCAGCATCCCCTTGTCTGGGTCCCCATCGGAAAAGACCTCATGACGATTCTTCTAAAAGCTCATGAGATTTCAGAGATGACTCATGGTGCTTTTGATGTGACCTGGGCTTCGAAAAATCAAAAAATTTCTTATCAGGATGTTGAGCTGATTCCAGAACTAGGATTAGCGCGATTGAGTCAAAAGAAAATGATGATTGGTGTTTCCAGTATCGCCAAAGGCTACATTATCGATCGGATGGTGTTGATTTTAAGAAAACAAGGCTTTCGAAATTTCCTCATTAATGCCGGCGATATTTATGCGGCCGGCACGTGGAAAGTTTTTATCAAATGCCCTGACGCCCATCCAGGGCCTTGCGCAAACCCCATCACTCTTCACAATCAGGCCATCTCTACCTCAGGACTCTATGAGAGAGGCGCACACATCGTTGATCCTCGAATCGGAAAAAGAAAAACACCATACTCATGGTGGAGCACAACTGTGATCGCCAATCACTCATTTATTGCCAGTCCACTAGCGACAGCTTTGTTTGTGATGGATCCACAGGAGGCAAATAGCTTCCTTCATGAAAGACAAGATGTGCGAGGATACCTTTTCATGAAATAATTTGTCAAAAATGCCCGTAAAAACGATCATGATTTATTCCATCTGAGAAATGGACATGGGGTAAAGTTTCGAAAAAAATGCAGGCTAGTTTTTCGACTGCTGGTATTTTCTAACCGCAGCAAAATGCTGATCTTCTGTCTCAGAAAACTGATGGGTCCCATCATTGCGAGAGACAAAGAAAAGATAGTTTGTCTGAAGAGGATTTAAGACAGCTTGAATGGCTTCTTTGCCCGGACTGCAAATAGGGGTTGGGGGGAGACCGACATTCAAATAAGAATTATAAGGGCCAGGACGTTCGAGATCTGCCCGCGTAAGGTTTCCATTAAAGTCAGCGATACTATAAATAATAGTCGGGTCACTGGCCAAAGGCATATTTTTCTTCAGACGATTGAGAAAAACAGAAGCGATAATAGGTCTCTCAGAAGCATTTCCTGTTTCTTTTTCAACAATCGAAGCCAATGTAATGACACTTTCTATCGGCAAACCAATATGTGACTCTTGTCCGGCAAAATTTTTGATATACACTTCTTTAAAACGCTCCACCATTTTGCGGATTACTTCTTCTTCATCTTTGGGCTTATAAATTTCATACGTATCTGGATAGAGATAGCCTTCTAAGGTTGGTACATGAAGACCCAAAGACTTGATAAAATTTTGATCAATGCATTTGAGTAAAAAAGCCCTAGGGTCCACAAGGTCCAAACCTGCCAGATGAATAGCGATCTGACGTGCCGTCCAGCCTTCAGGAATGGTCACTTTATGTGTGGCAAAATCACCTTTGAGCAAACGCGACAACACATCTCTAGGAGTCTGATGTGGAGGAAAAATATATTCACCGGCTCTTAAGCTGCTCCCTGTTCCCGTAAACCAGACATAGGCTTTAAAAAAAGGAATATTGGAAATCACCTGACTCTTCTCAAGCTTACTGACAATTTCGTTAACAGATGTTCCTTTTTCAAATCGAAGACTTACATTGCTCTCTCCTGAAGGAGTTTCCAAAAAGAAAAAAAGATTCACAATCAAAACGCCCGCAAAAATACTGACAATAACCACCATCACCCCAAACCATCTCAAAATTTTCTTCAAAACAACCTCCTAAAATGACCCGCTTGTGGATTGAGAATCCAAAAAACCCTGCAAAATAAACACAGCAGCCATCTTATTTATCACTTTTTTCGTTTCTCACGAGAAAGATCTGCCTCCAATAGTGATCTTTCAGCTGCAGCTGTCGACAAACGTTCATCCCAATAATGAATCGGAATCGGCTTCATCAGCTTTAAAAGCTCATCCATGGTCTTTTTGACAAACTGAGCCTGAGGCCCCTCTTCCCCATTCATACTCAAAGGAAGACCAACCACCAAGGCTTGAACTTCGTACTCCACAATCAGTTTTTCCAGATCTGCAGAGTCGGCTTGATAATTTTTTCTCAGAAGAGTCGTGACGCCTTGAGCTGTCCAGCCCATCCCGTCACTGACAGCAATTCCAATTGTTTTCGTCCCAACATCGAGGCCTAAGTATCTCATAGTTTTTTTCCAGTTTTGGGCCTCTTGTACAAAACGAAGGTTGACTCAAGTTCTAAAGAAATAATAGTGGCAGATTCCTTTTAAGGAATGGCACGGTGGCCAAGTGGTAAGGCGGAAGTCTGCAAAACTTCTATCCGCGGGTTCGATTCCCGCCCGTGCCTCATTTTTTCTATGCCTAAGTTCCAGTGGCAAAATCTAAATCCTGATAAGCTTTGGTATTTAGTTGGATTAATCACCAGTGACGGATCTCTCAGCAAAGACCGTCGTCACATTGATATTACATCTAAAGATTTTTCTTTCTTGAAGTTAGTAAAAAAGAAGACTGGCCTCCCACAAAAGATATCTCCTAAAAAGAACAGTAAAGGAAGTGTTGCGCACCATATTCAAATTGGATCTGTCGGTTTCTACAATTTTCTTATTTCAATCGGCTTGACTCCAAATAAATCTAAAACAATTAGCGCACTAAAAATCCCAGAAGCTTATTTTCACGATTTTTTGAGGGGTGTGATTGATGGGGATGGTGGTTTAAGAAACTGGAAACACCCAACGAATGGAAATGAACAATGGTCACTACGAATCACTTCAGGATCAAAATTATTTTTAGTTTGGTTATCTGAACGCATTGTTCAGCAGATGAAAGCACGCGGAAAGATTCACGACAAGAATCATTCAAAATATACTTTCTATGTACTTAAATTCGGTAAAATTGCCGCTAGTTGTATTTGTTTAGAAACCTATTTTAAAGATCCTCTCTCTATCCATCTCAATAGGAAATTTATCTTAGCGAAAAAATGCATTGCATCAAGAAAAGGTTGGGGTAAGAGCTGCACCGTTATTTTGTAAGAGCCCGGGTGGTGGAATTGGTAGACACACAGGACTCAAGAACAGGGTCTGTTTCGTGGCAACACGAAAACAAGCACTGGGTGAATTCGGGGAACTCTAAGTTTCTTTAAGAAATATGACAATCCCGAGCCGAGCTGCAGGGAGCCATTGGTACTGCAGAAGGTGTAGAGACTAGAGAGTGAGTGCTCGACAATAACCTCTCATTTAGCGCCCAGCTCGCCTCTGGCGAGAAGAGATAGTCCAACCCATCGGGAAACCGTTGGATCGTTGTAAAATCCTGTGACTTTAACGAGTCGTGCCGGTTCGATTCCGGCCCCGGGCATATTTTTTTAGTTCACAGAAATCCTAACAGATCCAAAAGGCCAGCGTAACTGCTGGCTTTTTCTTTATTATTTGTTCCAATTCATCCTATTTGATTCATTGACATCCTAATCCAACTGGGGGCAACTGTGGGGGCATTTTTAAAACCATTAGACGAGTTGCCCCCATGCCCTTAACGGATACAAAAATACGAACTGCACGACCTCAAGACAAACCTTTGCGACTATTTGATGGTGGTGGCCTCTATTTAGAAGTGTCGCCTTCTGGGGGCAAATGGTGGCGTTTTAAATATCGATTCGATCACAAAGAAAAACGATTATCTTTTGGAGTCTACCCTGCTGTCAGCTTAAAGGAAGCTAGGGCAAAAAAGAGACGAAGCTAAAAAGCTCCATGCTCAAGGAGTCGACCCAGGTCAAAGCCGTAAATCTGCTAAAGCTACCAGAGCCCAGAAGTTAGCAAATAATTTTGAGGCCATTGCTAGAGAATTTTGCCACAAACCTTCCATTTCCAAAAAAGCAGATCATAGCCTTAGACTCATTCGACGACTGGAGATTCATGTTTTTCCATCTATTGGCACCTATCCTATTGATGAACTCAAAGCCCCTCAATTACTGGCGATGGCCAACCCTCTAGAGAAGCAAGGCAAACTAGAAACTGCTCACCGCATCCTGCAAACATGCGGTCAGATATTCCGATATGCCATCGCTACAGGTCGGGCCACATACAACCCCATACCTGATTTGAGAGGCTCATTATCTCCAGTTAAAAAAGAGACATATGGCCGCACTGACAGAACCTAAAGATGTAGGTGAATTATTACGCTCTATTGATGGTTATGAAGGATATTTCGTCACAAAGTGCGCTTTACGTCTGGCTCCCCTATTCTTTGTTCGTCCTGGAGAGCTAAGACAAGCGGAATGGACCGAGTTTGATTTTGAAAAATCAGAATGGAATATTCCTGCATCAAGAATGAAAATGAACGAACCCCATTTAGTCCCGTTATCTCCGCAAGCAGTCTCCATTTTAAAAGAACTTCAATCTTATACGGAAGACGGCAAATATGTTTTTCCGAATTTAAGAACTAACACAAGGCCTATGAGCAACATGGCAATGTTAAGCGCATTGAGAGCCATGGGTTATGCGAAAGATGAAATGACAGCTCATGGCTTTAGAGCTATGGCGCGGACCATTCTTGATCAAGTTTTGGGATTTAGACCGGATATTATCGAGCACCAATTGGCTCACGCCGTACGTGATCCGTTAGGACGGGCTTATAATAGAACGACGCATTTACCTGAACGCAGGAAGATGATGAATCAGTGGGCGGATTATTTGGATCAAATTAAAGTCAGGGGCAAAGTTATTCCCATTAATGGACAAGTGGCGTGATCAAACAAAAAATTAAAACTTCAAAAAAAATAAAAAACTAAAATGGCGATTAAAAAATCTGAACTATACTCTTCCCTTTGGCAAAGCTGCGATGAGCTCCGTGGCGGCATGGATGCCAGCCAATACAAGGATTATGTGTTGGTGCTGCTCTTCATCAAGTATGTAAGCGATAAATACGCGGGACAAGCATTCTCACCTATTGAAATTCCTCAAGGTGCCAGCTTCAAAGATATGGCTGCCCTAAAAGGCAAAAGTGACATTGGCGATCAGATCAATAAAAAGATCATTGGTCCACTGGCCAATGCAAACAAACTTTCTGATTTTCCAGATTTTAATGACGTCAATAAACTCGGCAGTGGCAAGGATATGGTGGATAGACTCACCAATCTCATTGCCATCTTTGAAAAACCCGAACTCGATTTTTCCAAAAACCGTGCGGATGGCGATGACATTTTAGGCGATGCCTATGAATATCTCATGCGGCACTTTGCGACTGAGAGCGGTAAAAGCAAAGGTCAGTTTTACACACCTGCCGAAGTAAGTCGCATCATTGCACAAGTTTTGGGTATTCGTGAGGCTAAGACCAGTCCCGACACAACAGTTTATGATCCCACCTGTGGTTCAGGCTCATTGCTTCTCAAGGTGGCTGATGAAGCTAAAACTAAACTCTCTCTTTATGGTCAGGAAAAAGATTCTGCCACAAGCGGTTTAGCCAGAATGAACATGATTCTACATGACAACCCTGAAGCAGTGATTGTGCGAGAAAACACTTTGGCCAATCCTAAATTTACTGATGATGATTCCCTCAAAACTTTTGATTACATTGTGGCTAATCCACCTTTCAGTGATAAACGATGGAGTAACGGTCTTGATCCCACAAATGATCCTTATGATCGTTTCAAATCTTTCGGCGTGCCACCTGCCAAACAAGGAGATTACGCATATCTTTTGCACATCGTACGCTCGCTTAAAAGCACGGGCAAAGGAGCATGTATTTTACCTCACGGTGTTTTGTTTCGTGGCAACGCTGAGGCTGAAATCAGGAAGAATTTAATTCAAAAGCGTTACATCAAGGGCATTATCGGACTTCCTGCGAACTTGTTTTATGGCACAGGCATTCCTGCCTGCATCATAGTCATCGATAAAGCAAACACCTCCACTCGCGAGGGAATTTTCATGGTCGATGCCAGTCAGGGCTATATGAAAGACGGCCCAAAAAACCGTTTGCGTGCACAAGACATTCACAAGATTGTTGATGTGTTCAATAAATTTACCGAAGTGCCTAAGTATTCCCGATTGGTGCCTTTTGTTGAAATTGAAAAAAATGAATTCAATCTCAACTTACCACGCTACATCGACAATCAAAAAGAAGAAGATCTGCAAGATATTGCGGGCCACTTGTATGGTGGAATACCCACTCGCGATGTCGATGCCCTGCAAGGGTATTGGAATATATGCCCAGAGCTACGTGGGACACTCTTTAAAAATTTACGAGCTGGTTATGTCGAGCTAGCCGTTGATAAATCAAAAATCCGAAGCACCATTTTTGAACATGCTGAATTCAAGGCATTCATGGCTTCGATGGCGTCGCACTTTGAATTGTGGAAGAATAAAACTGTATCGTCTTTGAAAGATTTAAAACCTGCGCATCATCCCAAAGATGTCATTGCCAAACTCTCCGAAGACCTTCTTTTGCACTACACAAAAAAGCCGCTCATTGATGCTTACGATGTGTACCAGCACCTCATGGATTACTGGGCCCACACTATGCAGGATGATTGTTATTTGATTTCGGCAGATGGATGGAAGGCACAAACTTACCGCGTGATCGAAACCAAAAAAGGTAAAGATGGCAAACCCGGCAAGCAGGTGGATAAAGGCTGGGCTTGTGATTTGGTGCCCAAAGAGTTGGTGGTGGCGCAGTATTTTGCCAAAGAACAGAGCGAGATTTTACAACTCACCTCTGAGCTTGAAGGTGTCACCGCGCAAATTGCCGAAATAGAAGAAGAACACGGAGGTGATGAAGGCTCTTTTTCGGAACTTGATAAAATTAACAAAGCCAATGCCGCTGCACGACTCAAAGAAATCAAAAATGATGCCGACGCCATTGAGGAAGTCGAGCTTTTACAAAAATACATTTCGCTTTGTGAGTCTGAAAGTGAACTTAAAAAGCAGCTTAAAGATTTGGAAGCTGGTCTCGATATGGCTGCTTACAAGCATTACCCTAAACTTGCTGAAGCCGATGTAAAAGCTCTTGTTGTTGAGGGCAAGTGGCTCAAAGCCATTGAAGAAGTACTCCACTCCGAAATGAATCGTGTGAGTCAAACATTGACTACCCGAGTGAAGGAGCTTGCGGAGCGGTATGAGTCGATGTTGCCGCAACTTGTGGCTAATGTTTCGGAGGGTGAGGCCAAGGTAAAACAGCATTTGGAGAGAATGGGGTTTATGTGGCAATAAACTTGGATTTTAAACAAACATATTTAGGAGCAATTCCTTCTGATTGGTCTTTAGAAAAATTTAAAGACGTAACAAATCTAATTACCTGTGGAGTGGCCGCCACACCTAAATATGCAAATGAATCCACAGGTCGTCCGTTTCTTTCTGCTCAGAACGTCCAAAATGGTCGAGTAGTATTTGAGAATTTTAGATTCATCGACAAAGAACTCTTTATTCAATTAACAAAACATAACAAACCATCACGGGGTGATATTCTCTATACGAGAGTAGGTGCTGCGATTGGTGAAGCAGGAATAATTGAATCCGATTTAGAATTTGCAATCTACGTTAGCCTAACCTTAATCAAAGTAAGAAAAAACAAGCTTAACTCTTCATTTCTGTCTCATTTGCTAAATAGCGACAGATGCAGATTAATGGCTAAGGGAGGTCAATTTGCAGGTGGAGGCGTTCAGAATTTAAATGTTGAGATTGTGCGTGAATTTCCAATTCCGATTCCATCTCTCCCCGAACAACAATCTATTGCCACCGCTCTCAGCGATGCTGACGCTTACATCGAATCTCTCGAAAGACTCATCACCAAAAAACGCGACCTCAAAAAAGGGGTGATACAGGAGTTATTAAAACCGAATTCAAATTGGCACCATACGACTCTTCTTGCGTTGTGTGATGGGCGAAAAGATCTCTTTGATGATGGTGATTGGATTGAATCTGAACACATTACTGAAAAAGGCATTCGATTAATACAAACAGGGAACATTGGCCTTGGCAGATATCTGGAAAAAACAGATAAAAAATATATATATGAAAAATCTTATGACTTGCTGAACTGTAAGTCACTTCAAGTAGGTGATCTGCTAATTTGTAGACTTGCAGAACCAGCAGGGCGAGGGTGTATATTGCCTAATATTGGCGAAGATAGAATTATTACTTCTGTAGATGTAACAATTTGTCGTCCTTTATCCCATAATGCTGACCGCCGCTTTTTGGCGCAATATTTTACAACCGATATGTGGTTACGTTTAGTAAGTGACAGAAGCGGTGGCACTACTCATAAACGCATTGCCCGTGGATCTTTGGGATCAATTAAGTTTGAGGTGCCTGACGTTAAAATTCAAACTGAAATTGCTGATATTCTTTGTGACATCGACACCGACATCACTACCCACGAAGAAAAACTCTATAAAGCCAGACTTATTAAACAAGGCATGATGCAAGCGCTACTTACAGGAAGGATTCGTTTAGTATGAACAATATTGGAAAATCCGAGAGGGCCACACAAAACCGCATCATCCAACTTTTTCGTGATCAGCTTGATTATCAATATCTTGGCGAATGGATAGATCGCGCTGGCAACAGCAACATCGAAGAGAATCTTCTAAACGCTTGGCTCAAAAAGCAAGGTTATAGCGAAGCGCAAATCAGCAAAGCCATTCACACCTTACAAATCGAAGCCAATAACCACAGCAGAAGCCTTTATGAAAACAACAAGGCTGTTTACAATTTACTCCGCTATGGTGTGCCCGTAAAAATCGAAGCAGGTAAAGTCACTGAGTCGGTTCATCTCATCAAGTGGAATGAAGCCCTGAAAAATGATTTTGCCATCGCAGAAGAAGTTACCCTCAGGGGCAACCATGAACGCAGACCCGATGTAATTTTGTATGTGAACGGCATTGCGCTTGGGGTGCTTGAGCTCAAGAATAGTCGTGTTTCAATTGGGGATGGCATTCGGCAAAATCTGTCGAATCAACAACCTGAATTCAATCAGTGGTTTTTTACCACCATACAGTTTGTCTTTGCGGGTAATGATTCTGAAGGTCTGCAACATGGTACGATTGGAACACCTGAAAAATTCTTTTTAAAATGGAAAGAAGACGAATCCGATAATACACGTTTTAAACTCGATAAGTACCTCCTCAGAATTTGTGAGAAAAATCGTTTTTTGGAACTGATTCACGATTTTGTTCTTTTTGATGGCGGTATCAAAAAGTTACCTCGGGTCCACCAGTACTTTGGCATCAAAGCCGCCCAAGAATACGTCAAAGAACATAAGAGCGGGATCATTTGGCATACACAAGGCAGTGGCAAAAGCATTGTCATGGTGCTTTTGGCAAAATGGATTTTAGAAAACAATTCAGCAGCTCGCATTGCCATTATCACTGATCGTGATGAATTGGATTCGCAAATTGAACGAGTCTTTCACGAAGCAGGCGAAAAAGACATTTATCGCACCAGCAGCGGACATGATTTGATCACCCAACTCTCTCAAACTACACCACGTCTATTATGCTCGCTTGTTCAGAAGTTTGGGCGTCGTGATGTCGATGACTTTGATGCCTTCCTGAAAGACTTGGGGAACCAGCCCAGCAAAACTGTGGGTGATATTTTTGTATTTATCGATGAATGTCATCGCACTCAAAGTGGCAAACTGCACAAAGTCATGAAGGCAATGCTGCCCAACGCCACATTCATTGGCTTTACCGGCACCCCCCTTCTTAAAAAAGACAAGGCCACAAGCCTTGAAGTATTTGGAAAATACATTCACACTTACAAATTTAGCGAAGCTGTTGAAGATGAGATTGTCCTCGATTTAGTTTACGAAGCCCGCGACATTGATCAAGAACTGGGATCACAAGAAAAGATTGATGCCTGGTTTGAAGCCAAAACTAAAGGCTTGAACGATTGGCAAAAAGAAGAACTCAAAAAACAATGGGGTACCATGCAAAGGGTACTGAGTTCACGTGCACGCATGGATCGCGTGGTCAGTGATATTCTTTTTGATTTTAGTGTAAAGCCACGGCTTTCGAGTGAACGTGGTAACGCCATATTGGTAACTTCCAGCATTTATGAAGCTTGCAAGTATTTTGCCTTGCTTCAAAAAAACACCGTTCAAAGGGAAGTGTGCAATTATAACATCTTACAATCCATTGACCAAAGATATGACACTTGAGGAAACAGGCGCCAACTCTGAAACAGACAAACAATTTATTTTTAACACGTACTCAGAGCTCTTGAGAGACATAGTTGCACAGAATGGCAAAACCAAAACAGAAACTTATGAAGAGTCTGCAAAAAGTCTTTTCATCAAACAGCCTGCTAACATGAAGTTGCTGGTTGTGGTTGATAAGCTTCTGATAGGATTTGATGCGCCACCATGCACATATTTGTATATCGACAAGCAGATGCAAGATCACGGTTTGTTCCAAGCCATTTGCAGAACAAATCGACTGGATAGCGAAGATAAAGATTTTGGCTACATAGTTGATTACAAAGATTTGTTCAAAAAGGTTGAAAATGCCATCGCCGTCTACAGTTCTGAACTTGATAAAAGTGCACCTGGCCATGATCCAGAAGTGATGATTCAAGATCGTCTAAAGAAAGGCAAAGAACGACTCGATACTATATTGGAGCAGCTTCATCTACTGTGTGAACCCGTAAGTATGCCGCAAGGTGAACTTGAACATATTCACTATTTTTGCGGAAATACAGAAATTGCTGATGATCTCAAAGAACATGAACCGCAACGGGAAGCCCTTTATAAAGGCGTGGCTAAATTAATGCGATCTTATGCCAATATTGCAGATGAGCTTGAGAAAGCAGGATATACTTCTGAGGATATTTCAAACATAAAAACGCAACTAACCAAGTACATTAATTTGCGCGATATCATTCGCCAGGCCAGCGGAGAAGTTTTAGATTTAAAGGCTTACGAAGCAGATATGCGGCACCTGATTGATACCTACATCGAAGCCAAGGAACCGAGAAAAATTTCACCCTTTGATAACATACCTTGCTGGAATTGATTATAAAAACAGGCATTGCCGATGCCATCGCCCAAAATTTGGGAAAGATAAAAGACAATAAGGATGCTGTGGCAGAAACAATTGAAAATAATGTCCGACGCAAAATTATTAAAGAGCACCTGAATGATCCAGTATTTTATGAAAAAATGTCTATACTCTTAAATGAAATTATTGTGGCCAGAAAATCCAAAGCCTTAGCCTACGAAGAATATTTAAAGAAAATCGCTGATCTTGTAAAAAGGTCGAACAAGGTCAGGCGGATAATACTCCGCCTGAACTCAACACACCAGCAAAACGTGCTTTGTACAACAATCTCCATCAGAATTTGAAATTGGCTTTGGAAATTCATGAAGCCATCCTTACAAATCGCTCCGATAGTTGGCGCGACAATGATGGACCAAAAGAACGTGCGCTTAAAGGAGTGCTTTACTCAAAGCTCGGTAATGCCGACGACGTGGAACGAGTTTTCCAAATTATCAAGACGCAAAAGGAATATTGATGGCTAATCAATTTAATCTTGGAAACATTCCAGTTGATATACAGTTTAAGGATATCAAAAACCTTCATTTGAGTGTTTGTCCACCGAAAGGTCATGTTCGTATATCTGCGCCCAATCGGATGAAGATTGAGCGAGTAAGAATCTACGCTGTTTCCAAGTTGGATTGGATCAAAAAGCAGCAAATGAAATTTATCAATCAAGAGCGTGAGACGCAGAAAGAGTATATTGATCGCGAGAGTCACTATGTTTGGGGAAGACGTTATTTATTGAAGCTAGAAAAATCAGCTGCTCCAGAGATCATTTTAAAACATAGCCAACTTGTTATGAGAGCTCATGAAGCGGCGACAACTCAAAGACGAAAAGAATACTTGGAAGAATGGTATCGTAAGATTTTGAAAGCCGAGGCTGAATACCTGATCGGGAAATGGGAAAATCGTCTTGGTTTAAAAGTAAAACAAGTTTTTATCCAAAAGATGAAAACCAAATGGGGCAGCTGTAATCCTAGGTCAAAAAATATACGACTCAATACCGAATTGGCCAAGAAGCCAAAAGAATTTCTCGATTACATCATTCTTCATGAACTGAGTCATTTAATCGAAGCCAAACATAATGATCAATTTATCAAGATAATGGATAAGCATATGTTGAAGTGGAGATTTTTTAAAAATGAGCTCAATGCTTTACCAGTTTCTTTTATGGATCAAAAATCCTGTTCCAACATCAAGTATCATAATAAAAAACCTTAAAAATAATTTTTATGAACGCTCAACAAAAAATCTATTCTGTCATTTTAGCTCTCGAAGAAGCTTCCCAATTACGTTCAGCAGATAAACCTTTGTATCTTCATTATGATGACACTTTTCTCAAGGGCATTTCAGATCACGAACTAGTCCAAATTCTTGAGAAATTATCCGACGAAAAATTGATAACAATATTAAGAACTCCAGCATGGGTAAATGAAGCGATGCCATACACCTATGGGCTGGCAGAAATTGAGGAATCTTTTGAGGTTTGTTTGCTTCCCAACTTTCAAGGCTATGCTGATAAACTCCATAAAAAATTTAAGGGTTATTTTTATAGCAAAATAACACACTCTTTCGAAAAGGATGTTCCTGAACTGTCTTTGCCAGAAAAATCACCTAAAAAGGCTGAAAAAGAACTCTCCACGAAAGAAAAGAGCACATTATTTAAACTAATACTTGGAATGGCTGCCGGTGGTTATGGTTATGACCCCAAAAGCATTCGCAATAATGCGATAAGTGAAATAGCCGAAGACCTAGTGAGGTTTGAGATTCCTTTAGACGAAGATACTGTTCGAAAATGGTTAAAAGAAGCCTCTGAAGTACATTCCCTTACCTTACCTGAAGAAGACGACTAACCGAATTCGGTTACCGAATACCGAATTCGGCCATTAACTCATAGCCTTGTGTCACACCTCCTGTCCAAGGAGGTGCCACTATGGCCCAAAATATCTTAAGACTTCCAGACGTTAAACTGTCTTGTGGTTTATCCCGATCAACAATCTACCTTCGCATTTCCCAGGGCTTATGGCCAAAACCAGTCAGCTTAGGGGGTCGATCTGTCGGCTGGCCAGCTTTAGAGGTCATGGCTATTAATACCGCCCGTATAGCAGGTAAAACCAACGAGGAAATCCGCCAACTCATTACAAAACTGGAAAGATCCCGACGGGAAGGCTTTGAATGAGGGGGCGTTTCAATACATCCCACATCCGACGAAACTATAGTTATACCGTACCAGAAATCTGCCGCTTGTTTGGTATTCATAAAAATACAGTGAGGGATTGGTTTCGGAAAGGGTTGAAGAAGACGGATGCCCAACGGCCTTGCCTGGTTCATGGGGAGATCTTGAAAGATTTTCTGAATGAACGCCAACAATCCAGACGGAAGAAATGTGCGTCTGACCAGTTTTATTGCTTCCGTTGCCGGATGCCCCGAAGGACGATGGGGAATCTTGCCGATATTGAACCTCGCACCAAAAAAACCGTCATGCTCACCGGCCTTTGTGAAGCTTGTGAGGCACCGTTGCGGAAGGTTCAATCAGCCAAAGCCTTACCAGTAATTTTTCAAACCTTCGACATCCCAAGACAGCAACAGGAAGACATAAGAGAGTCTTTGTCCCCTAGTCTGAACTGTTACTTAGAGAACGAGAGCCAGCGATGATAAAATACAACCCCAAAAACGAGCGGCTTAAGCATGAATACTTCCGATTTCTGGCCGAGGCCGACGGAAGGAGCGCGGCGACCATTGACGGAATCAGGAAGGCCCTTTTGCGGTTCGAGGAATACAACCGACTTAAGGATTTTTCGACCTTCAACCGGGAACAGGCCATTGGGTTTAAAAAGTATCTAACGGAAACCAAAGCCGAGCGGTCGGGTAAGCCTTTAAGTCTGGCCACTATCTTTCCGACCCTAAACCACCTGAAGGCATTTTTTAAATGGGTTGCCCAGCAACCGGGCTATAAATCCAAAATTCATCTACCTGACATCAACTATTTCAGTCTGACAGATAAAGAAAACCGGGCAGCTAAGGCAACTCCGCTTAAAAAATTCCCAACCTTAGAGCAAATCCAACAAGTGATTCGTGCTATGCCGGACACGGACGAAGTAGCCAAACGGAACCGAGCATTGATCGCCTTCACGATTACAACGGGCATCCGGGTGCAGGCGATGACATCCCTTAAAATTAAACACGTCGATTTAGAGCGGTCGCTGGTAAGCCAAGACCCTCGCGAGGTGAAAACCAAATTCAGCAAGCAGATAAACACCTACTTCTTCCCTGTTGGGGGGGATATTCAGAAAATCTGTATTGATTGGTTTCATTACCTGCAAAAAGAGAAACTCTACGGCTATGATGCTCCTCTCTTCCCTAGAACATGTCTTAAACACGATGTGAACCTGTCATTTCAGGCGGCGGGACTGGTACCGGAACATTGGACAACCTCAAGCCCGATTCGATGTATATTCCGCGATGCTTTTGAAGCGGCTGGGCTACCTTATTACCACCCTCATTCGTTTCGGCATACGCTGGGTCATTTGATGCGCATTTACTGCAAAGACATTGAAGATATTCAGGCATGGAGCTTGAACTTAGGTCATGAAAGTCCAGTGACAACTTTCACAAGTTATGGGCATATGGATCCCTATCGACAGGGTGAGGTTTTAAAAGAGCTGTCCCTCACCCCCTAAGTTAAGTAGGGAGAAAACTAGCATGACTGATATTTCAACAATCACAACAGCGCTAAGTGGGATAAAAGCAGCAATAGATATAGCCAAAGCTTTGAAGGATTCGGATCACTTCTTAGAAAAAGCAGAATTGAAATACAAATTAGCTGAAATGATGAACTCGTTAGCCGACGCAAAACTTGCAATGATCGATGCGCAGGAATTAATTCAAGCAAAAGATAAGGAAATAATTAAATTAAAGGACAGTTTAAAGCTAAAAGGAAAACTTGAACGTTATCGTTATGTTTATTATTTTCTCGATGATAATGGGATAAAAATGGGAGACCCCTTCTGTTCCTATTGTTATGAATCAAAAAATGAACTGATTCATGTGGTGCAGGATCCGCTCAAAAATAGAGACTTTGTTTGTCCTGGTTGTAAAACGGTAACTGACTGGCACAGATTGGATAATGGGGTGTAGTAAGCGAAGCTTGGGGGCAACTATGGGGGCATGTACTTACCAAGCAGAGAAATTAATCATTAAATAATAATAGCTTACTTTCTTAGTTAGATTCCGGCCCCGGCACTTTTTTTACATTAATTGTTTTAAGTGTTCACTTCAGACAAACAATACTAAGCACGAAATAATTTCATCAGAAGCCATAAGGAAGGTGCTGAGACCATTGGGATGACAAGGTTGTCGTCAAATTTTTTAAACGTGGATTCTGAGATGGCACCTACCCATCCTCCTAAAAAAGAAAACAACCAAAGATTAGCTGTGCTGAGGTGAAAATGGACAAAGACATATTTTGTAAAAATAAATGTAGAAATAAAGCAGACTACATAAGCTGCTAAAGAACCTTCCAAAGAAACATGAGACGAGAGTCGGTGGCGCCCCCATTTAACACCTACAATACCTGCCGCCGTATCTCCCAAAGCCACAAAGAGTAATGTTAAAATAGAAACATCTTTGGGGAAAATAAGAAAAACAACCAACATCGACCCCATATACCACGTCGCTGAGCTGATGGATTTTCGCTCTCTCTCACGCATGATAAAAGAAAAAGTGTTACAAAGTTTGTCATTGGTTTGAGGCCAAACTCTGCGCACGATTTCAGTCGCTACAGATCCTGAAAAAAGTGTCGCCAAAATAAATATGACTGTCGTGGTTGAAAGAGATGAAAAAGCATAAAGCCATAACCCAAAAAGACCACTCGCCGTATGAAAAATTTTTCGGCCCCATTGAAGACTCGAGCGACTCGATAAGAGTGCATTCCCCTTGGATTCGATAGATTTTCTAAAGCCTGCTAAGACAGACTCTGCATCTTCCAATCTTTTTTTGAGATTGATCACAACCTCACTGCGAAAAAATTCTTCAGGAACACGTGAAAATTGGGTTTGAAGTCGACTAAGACTCTTCTGCCACTCAACAATCTTTTCCCCAATATTTTCTTTAAACTGAATATAAGAAGGAGTTTTGAGAAGAACCTGAATTTGATTTTCGATTAAATCAAGACGTTCAGACAATTCCTCACTGAGGCGGGAAAGTGTGTCTGAAGCTAACAGAGAATTTGATGTCATCTGTTTTATATGGGTATCACAACATTATAGAGAGTCCAGCTACTTCTCCTATTTTTTAAAAACTTTCTAGATATTGAGGAAAACTTTTTTGAAGGTCCAGAGGGTCGATATATTTTTTTCTAAAAACAGGATCTTGCATGCGACAGACCTTGGAACGACAGTCATAAGGAGGTGTATGAATCATTTTATTCCACAACGTCTCCAAACTTTCTTCCGGAAATTTGCCAATGGTTAATGGGGTAAAATCACAAGGACACATTTCACCATGAGCACTGAGATAAAATTGAGTATTCGCTGCAAAACAAAAAGCCGACCCCTGATGACTGGTCAGCGTGGATTGTGCTGATATGCCAGGGTAATTGGCACTTTTACGATAATGATTTACCCGCTCAGCGATTTGTTGCCGATCGTCTTCTTGTAATAGAGTTTCATCCTTATGAATCCACCGACCACTGGGAATAGCATCAAAAAAAGTAACTTCATTCACCCCTATCTTTTTCCCAAATTCCATCATCTTATCCAAAACCCCGTCATGGACACGATCGGGAGTCAGGTATGTTGAAATAGCTGTGAGCACTTTATTTTTTTGAAGATTTTCAATTCCTCGAAGAGCTTTTTGAAACAGTCCCGGTCTTTTGCGTAAACGATCGTGAACCCCTTCATCCATGTCATCGAGAGAAATAAAGGCACCCATGAGGCCAGCTTCAGATAATTTTTGGCAATTTTCAGGATGTAAATATTCCCCATTAGTAAAGAGAGTCACCACCGACTTATCCGGATTCACCTGTTGGATCTGAAAACATAAATCTTTTCGGAGTAGAGGCTCCCCTCCCAACAAAATCAAATTGGTCACACCCAAATCGACACTTTCCAAAAGTGCTTGGCGTAATTGTTCCGTATCAAGATTGGCTTTGGAACTATGATTGTAAAATACAGCAGAACAATGTTCGCATTCACACTGACAAGCTTTGTTAATAGCAATCGTCGCACTGGCTGGCACTCTTAGAGATTCGAAACGACGCTTCAGACGTTGATCCAAAGATCGAGCACCAACACGCGTGGCCAAGGGAGGTTGATACAAAGAAAAAACAGGAGAGCTTTGATAGACACCGATACGTTTATAAGATGAAGCTTTTTGAAGATATTTTTCTAAATAAACCTGTTGGGCTTGTGAAAGATTTTCTTTGGCTAACAATTTAAATTTTTTATTCTCATAAACGATCTCAAACATTCTAACTCCCTACGCTACTAAAACAAAAATAAAAAAAGCCACCTGCTTTGGGCAGATGGCTTTTTTGTTCATACCAATAAGTACTAAACAGCTGTAACTTGAGTGGCGTGTTCACCTTTGGGGCCTTGGCCGACTTCAAATTCGACCTGTTGGCCTTCAGAAAGACTACGAAAGCCTTCACTGACGATGTTTGTGTGATGAACAAAGAGATCCTTACCACCTTCTTCAGGTGTGATGAATCCGAATCCCTTACTGTCGTTGAACCATTTAACGGTTCCTCTTTTTTTGGACATGATGTCCTCCTTAAAATCTGCTGTAGTACACTTTTACGATAGGGTTGAGGCGGAATGCCTCGGGTTAATACCTTCGCTTTCAGACTACGCATTTATTGAATGGTGACCCTACGGGTCATTTCCCAAAATGGCAAGGTTAAAGTTAAAATTGATTGTTAAGAAGGTATTTTTCTGCTTTTAATACGCGCCCATGAAAAATCAAATTTTAGCTTTTAGCATTTTATTTTTTTCAGTTTTCACCTCTCCAGTCACAGCTCAAACAACTTCACTACCCCATGATGTTTATGTTAACCCATCATGGTTTGCTATTAATGCAGGAGACGATCCTGATGGATCAGGGCCTGCTACTCAAACAGGAGTTGATGCCTTTAGTTCAATTACTGCAGCAATAAATGCTGTTGACGACGGAGGTGTTGTTCACCTTTCTGAAGGAACTTATGCAGAACAAATCGAAATCTCTCACAATCTGAACTTAATCAGATCGGGGAATACCACGATCATTCAATCCCCTGACAATCTCCTACTCTCCTTTAATACAGGAGTTCTCAACAAGCCGATTATTTGGGTGCATGATACCAATGATGTTCGCATTCAAAATCTGGCTATTGATGGGCTTGGAAAAGGAAATGAGAATTATCGATTTATGGGAATCGCCTACTTCAATGCAGGTGGATTAATTGATCAGGTAGACATTGGTCATATTGAAGAGACCCCTCTCAGCGGCAACCAACATGGGATTGGTATTTATGTTCGAAATCTCACAACAGCTGAACGTGCGATTACAATCACACGATCCAACATTCATGATTATCAGAAAAATGGTATGGCGATCGTCGGCAGTCATCTCACAGCCACCATTCGGAACAATACGGTCACAGGATCTGGCCGCACCACAGCTTTGGCTCAAAACGGAATTCAACTGAGCTATGGAGCTAATGGCATCATTGAAAATAATACAGTTCGCAATAACGACTGCATCAGTGAAGCAGGCTACTGCACACTCGATCCTGCTACATCTCAAGATGCCGATACGGCTGCCGGTATTTTGATTTTTTCTCCGGGCTCAGCGGAACTTGATATCAGCCACAATACTTTGGAAAATAATCAATGTAATCTCTGCGCCCTCTCCTACTCGTATTTTACCACAGCGACACAATTGAGATTAAACCTACATGACAATATGATTGATGGCGGGCTTTTAGGTCTGGCCATTTTTGATCCGGATGGCACGATTCCGACGATGGGAACCATTCAACAAAATAGAATTCATCACACACAATATGGTTTGTTTGTTCGAGATGATACACCGACCGCGACTCAACCTGCCATCACAGCACTTCATAATGATATTACAAACAACACTCCTTATGGTGTTTGGGCGAATGTCCCTCTCAATGCTGAAAACAATTGGTGGGGCTGTGCTGCTGGCTCAGCTCTCACTTTGGGAGACTGTGACGCTCATACAGATTCTGTTGATACAAACCCTTGGCTTCCCACGCCAGATCTGTCGGGCACTCGTGGAGCGTATTTTGAATTTTATCCGGAGCGAAGAGATTTTTATCAGCGGACAGGAGATTCGTGGACGACACCTATCGATATTGAATGGTATGCGAATAATGCTCCGATTTATTTTTCGTCTCCCAATATCCCTGCTGGTAGTGGAATTTCTTTTGTCGTTTCACCTAATCCTGCGACAAGACCTGCTTCAGGCTCCACTTCAAGGATTCATATTACTTATACGGTAACACCGTCTTCTCCGGCGCCTTCTTATACGACGTTTCTTCTCAGAGGTCAGGCGGGCACTGTCATCGCTAATCAATTGATTGAGGTTAGCCTTACGCCGGGGGTTGTCTCAGGAACCGGAGGTGTTGTTGGTAGTGGAGGCATTCTAGGAACAGGTGGGGTCACGGGTTCGGGTGGTATCGTGGGAACGGGTGGAATTCTGGGTTCCGGTGGAGACACAGGATCAGGTGGCAGTATCGGCACAGGTGGACTCACAGGCTCGGGAGGTAGTGGCAGCGGTGGTAGCTCAGGTTCCGGAGGGGTTTCAGGCTCTAGTGGGTCTGGAGGTGTGACATCGAGTGGTTCTATTTCACGAGGATTACCAACACCCACAAACGATACTATTTCTTATAATGGCACATTTGCAGACACCACGGGTTGGATGACTCCTACGATTACGGTTACAGGTGTTTCACGACCGGCCCTCTCGAGTGGAGATCATTTAAGAATCTATCGACCAGCTAGCCGTCGTACCAATCTTCCACTCATTCTTATTTTTCCAGGCACTGGAAGTGATACGGCCAACTTTATCGACGAAATTGGCGCCAATCCAACAGGCCTCGTCAACGCCTTCAGTCCTGACGAAGTCGTGATTGCCGTCCTACCTCACGCGTATCAACCTGATGGTGATTGGGATCATCCTTGGGACGCCGGCTATTGGAATACGGCCATCGACAACATCAATACCAATCCCGATATCGCTTACACACGCGCGGTCATTCAGGAAGCTCGTCGCACTTATGGAATCGACCCAACACGGGTGTATACTTTTGGACATTCCAGTGGTGGATTCTTTTCTGAATTTGTCGCCGAAATGTTAGGTGATCGTATTGCGGGATTTGCTGAAAATTCAGCGGGTCTTGTTGGATGTTTAACAAACGGAAAAAAAGCTCCCAACCCTCAATATCAAAGCACTTCTACAAGTTGTGATACGATTCTGAATGGCATTAACTCTTTTGGAAATAGAAACTATTACACATGCACCTCAAGCTGGGAGCCTTTCCCCAGTTTTTATCCCGGAGATCCGATTCCAGCCTATTTAAATCATGCCAATAACGACGATGCCGTTTCCGTCTATCACTCATGTTTTTTAAGACAGCAAATGCTCAGCCGTGGTTCTGTTGAAGGCACCAATCTTTGGACCACTATCCGCAATGACGGCACAGGACATTCCATAGGATCCGGTTTTTTAAGAACAGCATGGTCTCACTTAAGAGACAGGAGCTTATAATTTCATGAAATCAAAACTGACTCTGGTCATTGGAAACAAAAACTACTCTTCTTGGTCACTGCGTCCCTGGATTTTTATGAAACACACAGGGATTGATTTTGAAGAAATCCGCATTCCTCTCTACGATCCAAAATTTGATCAGGAAATTTCCAAATACTCTCCCAGCGGAAAAGTCCCTGTGCTCTTGGATGGAGATCTCGAAGTGTGGGATTCATTGGCTATCTGCGAATACCTGGCTGAAAAATTTCCCGAAGCCAAAGCCTGGCCTCAAGAATCTACTCAGAGAGCGCGAGCGCGATCGATTGCCTCTGAAATGCATTCCGGCTTTTTAGGGATGAGACATGCCCTGCCGATGAATTGTCGCAAATCTTTTCAAGATTTTTCGGTTTCCACAGAAGCTCAAGAAGACATCGATCGCATTCAACAAATCTGGAATGATTGTCTTCAGAAATCCCAAGGGCCTTGGCTCTTTGGACATTTCACCATTGCTGACGCGATGTTTGCCCCTGTGGCCTTAAGGTTTTCCATTTATAATATTTCCCTGACAGAAACTTCTTGTCTCTATGTCGACACTGTCAAAAAAACACCCGCTATCCAAGAGTGGATAACGGGTGCTAAAAACGAAACCGAAGTCATTCCGGCTTTTGAAAAGTAACTAATACCGATAATGATCAGGCTTGAAGGGTCCTGTTTCTGGGACGCCTAAATATTCTGCCTGTTTCTGACTGAGTTTTGTGAGTTTCACTCCAATCTTTCCTAAATGAAGACGCGCTACTTTTTCATCCAAAGTCTTAGGCAAGACATACACTTTTTTCTCATAATTTTTAAAATTATTGAAAAGCTCAATCTGAGCCATGACTTGATTGGTGAATGAGTTGCTCATCACGAAGCTAGGATGACCTGTCGCACAACCCAAATTTACTAAACGACCACGAGCTAAAATAGTGATCTTCTTGCCACTGGGCAAAATCGCCTGATCGACTTGAGGTTTAATATTTACGACTTTGACCGCAGGATCATTAAAAACGCTGTTCACATCGATCTCACTGTCAAAATGACCAATATTACACACAATGGCCTGATCTTTCATCACATCGATATGTTTACGTGTGATGACATCACAACAACCCGTTGCTGTAATAAAAAGATCAGCAATCGGAGCCGCTTCTTCAATCGTCACGACTTGATAACCTTCCATCGCCGCTTGCAAAGCACAGATCGGATCGATTTCGGTAATCAATACACGAGCACCCTGACCTCTTAAAGACTGAGCACAACCCTTACCCACATCGCCATAACCACAGACCACAGCAATCTTTCCAGCAATCATCACGTCAGTGGCGCGCTTGATACCATCGAGCAAAGACTCACGGCAGCCATAGAGATTGTCAAATTTCGACTTGGTCACGGAATCATTGACGTTAATCGCAGGAGCTCCGAGCTTACCATCATTTTGCATACGATAAAGACGATGCACTCCTGTAGTGGTTTCTTCCGAAATTCCACGAATATCTTTCAAAAGGTTGGGAAATTTATTATGAACCATAACTGTCAAATCCCCACCATCATCCAAGATCATATTCGGTCCAGAACCATCGGGCCAAAAAATAGTTTTCTCCACACACCAGTCATACTCTTCTTCTGTCTCACCTTTCCAGGCGTACACAGGAATTCCGGCAGCAGCAATCGCTGCAGCGGCGTGATCTTGAGTAGAAAAAATATTGCAGGATGACCAACGAATATCAGCACCTAAATGCTTCAACGTTTCAATCAACACCGCCGTTTGAATGGTCATATGAAGACAACCAGCGATCTTCGCGCCTTTAAGAGGCTGTGACTTTCCAAACTCTTCCCTCAACGCCATCAACCCTGGCATTTCGGTTTCTGCAATTTCAATCTCCTTACGACCAAACTCTGCCTGACTAATATCGGCGACTTTATAATCCTGTCCTGCTTTCACTGCGGGTTGCGCTGTCATGATTTCTCCTTTTTAAAAATTAAAGCTGTCGAGCGTAGAAAATTTTTGCAAGATTAAATTACACCTTCATACAAAGCACTCGAGAGATAGCGCTCTCCCGAATCAGGAAGAATCACGACGATAGTTTTATCAGGATTTTGTTCGGCTTGTCTTAAAGCCGCGACCATCGCCGCTCCGCAAGAGATGCCGCACAGAATACCTTCCTCTTGCGCTAAACGTTTTGCCATCGCCATAGACTCAGCACTGTTCACGCGTTCCACTTGATCCACGATAGACAAATCGAGATTTTTGGGAACAAAACCCGCGCCAATACCTTGGATTTTGTGTGGTCCAGGTTTCACAGGTTCACCACTTCTTGTCTGTGTAATGACCGGACTCTCTTCTGGCTCCACAGCCACTGACAAAATCTTTTTACCTTTTTGATTTTTTATAAACCGACTAATGCCGGTGATAGTTCCACCCGTTCCTACTCCTGAAATTAAAATGTCAATTGTCCCATCCGTATCTTCCCAAATTTCAGGTCCTGTCGTCTCTTCGTGGATTTTTGGATTGGCTGGATTTTCAAACTGACCCATCAAAACATATTTTTCAGGATCACTTTCATAAATTTCTTTAGCTTTCGCAATCGCGCCCGGCATACCTTTGGCGCCTAATAGGCAGGGTTACGGCCTTCAATTTTAGCCAGAATTGTTGCTTTGGTTTTATTGATCCGATTAATTTTAATGAGTGGTGTTCGGCCTATCGATAATGAGTTGTCTTCAAATAGCTTCATAGTATCTCCTTTATTTTTTTATTCTTGTGTTCATAAGTTATCATTTAGTGAAAGATATTTTTTTCAAAAATCGAGCTCCATAAGGGACAGCCGCATAAGATAGACCATTAACAACCGCTATCCCTAAAAGATGGGCCACTAAAGCAAAAGAAGAATGTGGTGCAAGATAGGTCAATGCTTGTGTTGTCAACAAACCCGGAAAACGGACACCAAAAGTTCGTAAAGCTTGCCCACGAATAACATCACCCTGACGTGCAAAAAACTCACTAGTCCTCTGCATCGGAAATGCGATCGAAAATGCCATGGCCAAGGACTCAAAAATACTACCCAACCCCAACTCTCTGCCCCCCAACTTTAGAGCCAAGAAAGAAAAGAAAGCGGTATTACCCATTTCCATAGCGCGAGAAATATTTTTCGCTCGTTCTAGTTGATATGCTTGTTCCTCAGAATCTGTTAACGCCAGAGCTGCTGACGCCAACATTCCGTACACCGGAACAACAACAAAATTTGTGACCAAATTAATCGCTAATCCCAACCACGCTCTTCGCTCCAACTTTTCCACAGAATCCGTCGTATCTCCAAAAACCCACGGAATCAGCTGAGAAGAAGCCACACCTGCACAAGTAGCCATCCCGATTGCGATTCCCATTTTATTTAATGGTGGAAGTGTTTTTCGATAACTGTGCCAAATATTGGAATGATGCCTATTCAAACTTCTTCCCAATAAAAGAAGACTTAAAACACCTGAACCTAGTGCGAATCCCTGAAAATCCTCATGCATTTTTTGTTTATGCTCATAAACTGCGAGCATCGCACCTGAAGTCGCGCCAATAGCTAGAGAAAGTGCTAATGATTGTGAAAAACTTCCAACCAACTTCACGTCACCACCTCTGTAAAAGTCGTCATGTCTTCAGGCTTCATTTGAGGGACATAAAAATTAACAGAAGCTGATCCTGGACCACCGTAAAGTAATTGATGAATACCACGAGGACCTAAATGAGAAAATCCTCCAGCAGTAAGCAATCGATCAACAGCTAAGCTGACAGCACCATTTTTTTCATCACGAAAAAGTCTCTCTCGAACTGGTCCCAAGGCACGATAAAATGGAGATGATTTCCCATGATTATGAATTTTTGTTTTTCCGCCCTCCTGAAGAGCCAAATAGATCGCTACTACTTGAGATTCACGCCATAAAAATGTCCCACGAGTATAACCTTCTATTTGATCCCGCCTTCCTGGAGACGCTTCATAGGGACGTAATTGTTCTAAAACCTCATCATTGGGAAGGCCTCGCAGAGCATTCAAAAAAGCTTGTTTCCCAACATGTGTTTTAAAATCAGTGTAATTATCGAAAAGAGCTAACACACCTGCCAAAGCAGGAATAGGAGCCAAAACACCTCTCACAGCTTCAAAAGAATTTGGAGATAAAATAAATCGCACCAAGACATCAGGTTCTATAAATTGCTGAAGGGACGATAGTGGGGCTGCTGCGACACCTTGCAGCGCTTTGTTTACTGCATTTAATGTATACGCTGAACTCCCTTGAGTCTCACGTTGTGCAATTTGAGGACGAAAGGTTTCTTGAAAAGTAAAAACAATTTGTTCGGGGACTGTAGAAACAGCCGTAATAGCAGTCATAATATTTCCTTTTTTTAAGATGAGATTTCCTGAGTATTCAGGACGAAAAACAGCCGGTATCTCGAAGATACCGGCTAGATACAGAGGGGAGAAATCAAGACATTCACAATGTAAAATGAGTCATTCATTTAATTTTCTTATCGCTAGAAAAACAAGATTGTTGCTTAAAAGGCTATTAAATAGAGCTTTCAAGAGCACTTTCATCCAAGATGTTGACTCTTGTCTGAGAAGCTAGATGCTAAGAGCTTTTTCAAGATCACGGATCAAATCAGAAACATCTTCAATCCCCACACTTAAGCGCACCAGACCATCCGAGATACGCACTTTTTCACGCATCGCGCGTGGAATCGACGCATGGGTCATGATAGCAGGATGCTCAATCAAACTTTCAACACCGCCTAAACTTTCGGCCAAAGAAAAAAGTTCACAGCGCTCCAAAAATTTTCGAGAAAATTTCAAACCACCTTTTAGATCAACCGAGATGATACCACCAAATAGCTTCATTTGTTTTTTAGCAATCGCATGACCCGGATGTGTTTTGAGACCGGGGTAGTAGACGCGATTCACTTTGGGATGTTTCGAAAGCCAAAGGGCAATTTCCATCGCATTAGCAGAGTGAGCTTCCATTCTAAGAGACAACGTCTTGAGGCCGCGCAACGCCAAAAAAGAATCGAAAGGCCCTGCAATCGCACCCACAGCATTTTGCAAATATTTAAGCTGTGCCGCCAAGGCATCATTGTCACCCACCACAGCCACACCACCCACGAGATCCGAATGCCCTCCTAAATATTTGGTCGCTGAATGCAGAGAAATATCAAATCCCAAAGAAAGAGGATTTTGTAAATAAGGACTGGCAAAAGTATTATCACACACCGCAATCAATCCATGTTTCTTGGCGAGCTTTCCTACTTTTTCAAGGTCGACAATTTTTAAAAGTGGATTGGAAGGCGTTTCGACCCAGATCATTTTTGTTTTGGGTGTGATCGTTTTTTCCACACGATCTAAATTTCCAAAATCCATAAAAGTAAAATTCAAGCCCGCCGAACGACGACGCACGTTTTGAAACAATCGATACGAACCGCCATAAAGATCATCGGTGGCAATCACATAATCGCCGGAATCCAGCAAATCCAAGACCGTACTCATCGCCGCCAATCCTGATGCGAAGGCAAACCCCGCATTTCCATTTTCCAAATCTTTGACACAATCCTCATAGGCAAAGCGTGTGGGATTTTGAGAACGTGAATATTCAAAACCTTTATGCCGACCTGGACTTTCCTGAACATACGTCGACGTCTGGTAAATTGGAATCGTCACGGCTCCCGTCGTGGGATCGGGAGATTGTCCCGCATGAATTTGTCGTGTCGCAAAACCGGAACTTTTATTTTTCATACCCCACTCCCACTTTTTCTTAAGGCGTTGAGCAAATCGATTTGAGTAATAATGCCTAAAAACTTGTGATCGGTTTCCGATTCAATGATCGCGACAAAACCCTGTTTAAATATTTTCATCAATTCTTCCACGCTAGATCGAGGCGAGAGTTTGACAAGCTGTGTATTCATCACCTCTTTCACCTGAGATTCAAAGCGCGCTGTCTTTTCATAAACTTTATAAAGAATATCGGACTCGTCGATGAGACCCACCACAGCATCCTGACTTAAGACAGGCAGCTGTGAGACATCGTTGAGTTTCATGCGAGCATACGCGGTGTGCAGCGTGTCTTCTGGAGAGACAAAAACAGTACTCCCCTCTTCGTGTTTGCGGGAAATTAAATCGCGCAAATCATGATGCCCTGCTTTCCCCAAAAATCCCAAATCCTGCATCCAGATATTGTTAAACATTTTTGATAAATAACGACTTCCCGTATCGCAGGCGAACGTCAGCACTTTTTTGGGGCTGGTTTGCTCCTGACAATATTTTAAAGCCGCAGCCAGCAATGTCCCCGAAGAAGACCCTGCGAAAACGCCTTCGAGAGTGAGAAGCTCGCGGGCTTTTTCAAAACTTTCACGATCACTCACTGTGTACGCTTTTTTCGTCATCGAAAAATCAGCAATCGATGGAATAAAATCTTCCCCAATCCCTTCCACGAGCCAACTTCCCACATCCGAAGACACAACTCCCGTCTTCACATACTCAGCCAAAATCGACCCTTTGGGATCGGCCAAAATAATCTCCACATGAGGAGCGACTTTTTGAAAATATTTGGTCAGCCCCGTCATAGTCCCAGAAGAACCGACACCAACAACGATGGCATCGATATCGTGATTCATCTGTTCCCAAATTTCAGGGCCTGTTGACGTTTCGTGAGCGAGAGGATTTGCGGGATTTCCAAATTGGTTCACGTAATAACCATTTCTCTCGTTAGCGATTTTTTCAGCCAGATCTTGGTAATATTCCGGATGTCCTTTGGGCACGTCCGAGCGCGTGATGATAATTTCTGCACCGAGAGCTTTCAGATATTCGATTTTTTCACGACTCATTTTGTCGGGAATGACCAGAGCCATGCGGTAACCCTTAAGCTTGGCCACAAGAGCCAAACCAATGCCCGTATTCCCCGCCGTCGCTTCGACAATCAAACCACCGGGTTTAAGTAGGCCTTGTTTTTCAGCCGATGCAATCATCGACAACGCAATACGATCTTTAATCGAACCACCCGGATTTTGACTTTCTAATTTGATAAAGAGACGACAACTGCCTGTATCAAATTTCGTCAGTTCCAAAATCGGAGTATTACCAATCAAACTGAGTAATTGTGCCATTATTTGTTTTTAAATGAATTTTATTTTATTGTCATTCTAATGAAGTGCGGCAGCTTGAAGAAGTTGCAGAGAGCTGAGTAGAAGGAACAACGCTGACAGGAACGCCACTGGTTGAAAGGGTGACTTCTACCTGACAGCGCACGCCGTTTTCAGATTGAGTATCAGGAGCTACCCAATCGCAGCGAGCCTGACAGCGCCCACCACTGATCAATCCTCTTAAAGAAGTTAAATCTTCGGGCACACTCAAATAGGCGTCTGAAGTTCCTGAAATACCCTCTCTCACAAGATCGCCATTCCTGTCATAACGAACTCTGTTTGCAGCGACACCACAGCCTGGGGTCTCAATGAGTCTTTGAACGGCGGGTGCGCATTGTGTTTCATAAGTAATAGCTTCCCGATCATAGGCTGTAGGTGGCTGACCATAGCAACCAGAGAGTACTGCAGATAATCCTGTGATTTTAAAAAAGTGATTCGTGTTCATAAAATACCTTTCATTATTTTTTGAATTTAAAAGCGGTATTGAGCACCCAGACGCAACTCCAACTGGTTGTTGGGAATGCTGTAGTTCCCTGTAGCTGGGTCTCTTCCCAAACTATAAGTATCTCGAGCTTCACCTACGAGGGCAAAACTTTCGATAGGAATAGTCACAACAACACGACCTTGAAACTGCAAGGAAGAGGTATCGAGATTTGAGCTCGGAGTGGTTGAACCGTCCAGCCAACTCACATCATTAAAAGTAACAGAGCCTCCCACTTGAAGCCATTGCGCAATTCTAAAATCTGTCCTCCACTCAGCACGAAGACCAAGATTCACACGCGAAGTATCCCGTGTTGCTCTCACAACGCGTGTGGGGATCCCCCCAAAACGATCATGAGGTAGCGTCGACCTTGTGGATGAAGAAGTCTGTGTTGATTCACTCGATCCATCAAAACTCAGAGCCAAGCGCACTCCCATAGAAAGCCAACGCCATGGGTGAAACGATAGCGTGAGATTATTCACTTCCTGAAAAAGATACGAAACATGCCTTTCTCGCACCGAAGTCACGTCCGTAAAACCAGAAGTCCAAAAGCCTTCGAACATTACCGTTACTCTCCATGGATCTCTTCTAAAAATACCTAAACTGAGATTGGCCATCGCACCATGAGCATCATACGATGTGGCTGTTTGAGGGAAATCGATATGTTGAAATCGATAATACGCTCCTACGGCGTGAGGAGGTTCATTATTATTTTGGCCTAACGCCTCCGCAGGCAAAGCCGTAGCGGCGGCAGCTAATACCAACGACTGAGAAAGTCGGCTGAGGGAAGTCATAAAGCACTCTCCTCATTTTTTTCTTTTATGAGAGAACATCCGATAAAGACTGGAGGTTGATTATTTCCTGAAGGCGTTGGAACTCGACCACCAGCACCAGAAGACCCGGAATTTCCACCACTTGATTCTCCACCCGATCCACTAGCAGGACCGCCTGCGGTTCCGCTGGCACCACCGCTACCAGAAGCTCCACCAGAACCTCCTACTGCCCCACTTCCAGAAGTACCTCCAGAAGATGAACCACCACTGCCGCTTAATCCACCAGTGCCACCGCCAGAACCAGAAAAACTTCTTCCACCAGTACCACTCATGGCATCACCACCCGAACCTCCGGCAGAAGTGCCTCCACTAGCCGTGATCCCACCAGATGCATGGGTGTGATAAATAGCTGCGGAAGGATCGATATAATAATCTCCAATATAAGGACGGGAGTTAATGGGTGTCACAGGTTGAGATGCTGCTGGATCCGGCAGTTGAACCAAAACAGGCACGTCCTCAAAATCGCAGTCACGGCCTCTTTGACGAACGCCTCCGACGACGCAGTTTGGAGACTCAGCATCCAAAAGATCCACTCCATTTTCATCGCAAATGGCTTTACGGGCATCACGCACTAAAAGACTGATCCCATTGATTTGATTTTTCGCTGCAAAACCACCACGAATCACAATCGCGCACGCATGAGAATCCCTCAGTCGCGTCGCATCGATTGTCAGTCGCAAGAGTTCAGGATGATCGACATCGCCCCCCTCGCCATACCCTTCAATGTAGGTGCCCCTAAGCATCGTCAACCCGCGATGCAAAGCGCCAGCAATCGTTAAAGGAGTGGAAATAGAAATCGTCCGATTTTGAAACGTGAAATAAATATCGAATTGGCAAAGAGGATTGACCGCACGATTGTAGAGCTCGATCCGATTCCTGAGGCTTCCACTGACCGCTTTTCCCATCGCATCCACATCACGTTCGGTGGTGACCGCACAGGCATAATCAGAAGTACCATCTCCAGGCAGTGTCGCACGCGGTGCAGCGTTCAAGAGATTATTGTAAAAAAATCCAGCGGAAATAATCAGAGCAATCAGCTGACGACTTTTCATAAAGCCCTCCTCTTCAAACGACGCAACCAAGTTGGGTGAGGAGTGATGCCTTGAAGTCTTAAGATTTCATAAGCCTGCTGAGGTGTCAGTTGTGTTGGAACATTGAGCGAATGAAGGATTTCAAACGCCGCTGACAAAGCCTGCCAACGGATATCGGGAATGGCATTCGTCTCATAAAAAGCGCCACCAATAAAAGGCCCCAAAACACTCCATCCCTCTTGAGGCCGACCATCAGCGCCTAACAAGCGTCGATCATAATCAACATTGACCCCAATCCCTAAAGGCCCTGGAGCAATCACGCCTTGTTGACGCAAAACTTGTAATATTTTGTTTTGAGTACGGTCTAAACGCAGATCAGGGCCTGTGGCGTTGATCAGACGATCCACATGAAGTTCCTGAGACTGATTCTGCTCACGCCATCTTACGAGGACTTGATCTCCGTCACGTTCAAAACTTAAACCTTCCGTTTTATGAGTCTGAACTCTCTCGCCGACGCTTTCTAAAATAGAGGCATTCGGAGAGCGATGACGGTGCACTTTCCAGAGAGCATCGAAGAGAGAGTACCAGCGATTCTTATCCTCTACTGATAACGAAAAGAAGTATGCCGGACTGATCGGCCTCAAAGCATCGATCACGCGGCGCCAGTTGGATCCTGATTTTTCAGCACGCTTCACTTCTTGGCGGATCAATAAAAAGACTTCCATCAACTCGGGAGCTTTTTGAGTAGGTTCCCATACAGACAAGCGATCCAAAAATTTTTTAAAATCAGAAGACGCTTGATACGCTGTCTCCTGAGGATCATCTCCTGGCAAAAGATGCGATGTCGGACGACGTCCATCACGTGAAAAACCGACCAGATGAATATTAGGATTTGACGCAGCGACTTTTACCAAATCTTCAAATGAAAGACCAATACCCACAACCCCAATATTTGTGGGCTGTGTAATCGAAGCAAAATAATCCTGAACACCAAACCAAGGATTTGAAAAATACAGATCTCCCAGCGCTTCCGTGCCAGGCAAAGTGGCTGGCAGAGGATTTCCCGTGGCTAGTACCACATGGGCTGATCGGAGCTCATGAGAATGTCCATCCAGACCTTGAATGCTCACAACATGCGATCGGTCTTCACGACGATAATCCGTGGCGGTACCACTCACGCGTTGCAGATCAAAACCTTCTACAGCATTTTGCACAGCATCACGGACAGCCTCTTGCAAAGCACTTCCCCAGACGAGACGATCCACAAAGTCTTTAGGACCAGGTCTCTGCGCGGCTTCACTTTCCACCAAAGCTTTCGGAGCCTCTGGCGACCAGGACATATTAGCCGCTGGCACATTCAAATCTCCAACACTCTGATAAGCAACACCTCGAAAAAAATTATCTGGCTGACTTGGATTGACTACGGCAACAACCACTGGGGCTGCTGCAAGATTGGCTAAGTTATAGGTTAATAATCCAGCGGTGGCTCCGCCACCAACAACAGTAATAACAGGCTGACTCATACAAAACTCCTTTTTGAAACGTGTAAGATTTTATTTAAAATACCAAAGCTCTTGGCGGGCCGGCGGCGATGGAATCTCCTACTGGAGAGCCGGCATGATACAGAGGGGACAACAAAGAATGTGCAGAGAAATTTTCATAAAGTAAGCATCTTACTCGTAAGACGTGTCTGAATAATGAACGACTTTATAAGCCACGGCTTCGTAGGTTTCTGGATTTAAAAATGAATGAGAGATATCCGATCGAAAAAAGATGGAATCTCCTGCATTCAACTTTTGGACCTGTGACCCTACTTTCACCTCTAAGGAACCACGGATTAACACAAGATTGACCGTGGTTCCTTGAGGATGGGATTCAGAACTTTTTCGAGACTTCCCATCGAGCTTAAGCTCAAAAAATTTCACGGATTCGCTTTTCAGGACGCTTTGAGGAAATAACACTCTCTCTTTCACTTTTCCATCGGCATGGAAAAACACTTCACTTTCTTTGAGCGGCAAGAAGATCGCGGGTTTCGGTTGATCCACTTGAAGCAAAGCTGAAAATGACACATTCAGCGATCGAGCGATTTTACTTAAGGTATTGATGGTCGGCGTACTCTGACTCAGTTCGATATGACTCAACATCGCCCGACTCACACCTGAGGCCTTGGCCAATCTTTCCAAAGACAAACCTTTTTTAGTCCTCAATCGCCGCAAATTTTTCCCCACAATGGGGGTCAGATCTTCATCCGAGATTTTTTCAGTTTTTTTGACAGGGCTCATACAAACCTCCGTCGATAACTCAGAAACATAGGCATAAAAAAGAAAGCCCAGCGTGCGGCAAGCTCGCTGTTCACAATTTTTTGCACCAATCTTTTTCGGGCATATCGGACAGAGACGAAGTCAATGACGTCCGCCTGGTGCTGATTACTTTCATTTTTAACGATCTGATGGCCTCTTGTTTTTTTAGGCGCTGACGAAAGGACGATGACATTATCAATAGGTAGCTCCCCATCGATTTCATCCCAAGGTTCATCGGTAATCACGACAGGAAGGCGTTCTTCTTTATATTTTCGTTTAGTTTGGCTCATAAAATCCTCTTTTGGTTGTGACTAATTCAAACACGATCGACGTTAAGCCGGCGGGTCTGAAGAGGATTTTACTTTTTTATGAAAATACCCTGCAGTCGCCGGCTATTTACAGCGGCAACAGCAGCACATGCTTGAAGCGGAAGCTTCAGAGGAAAAAACAGACAAATTTTTGAAATTAAAAAGACTCATAATATTTGGTTATCGTAAGGTCTTTATCGACAACGGTCAAAAGAAAGTTGCTACAAGACTTTATTTTGCTCAACATCTTGGACTTAATTCCAACAAAACGACCATAATCTCCTAAAGTTATGTCAGAGACATCCGTTACTGATGATATCATTAAGGAGGTATTTATGGATTTTGATCAAGCCATTAGAGCTCACTCAGAATGGAAAATAAAATTACAGGGTTATCTTAAAAAACCGGACAAAAGCCTGAAAGCTTCCGATATCGAAGTCGATAATAAATGTCCTTTGGGACAATGGATTTATGGGGAAGGTCACAAACATGCTGCACTTCCCGAATATACAACATTAAAAGCAGAACATGCCAAATTTCACAAAGCCGCTGCGGCTGTTGTCAGAAAAGCAGATAGTGGACAAAGTACTACAGAAGAAACAGCTTTAGGCTCTAATAGTGAATTTGGTTCCAGCTCAAGCTCTGTAGTATCGGCGATTATGAAGATGAAGCTCAAAGCAGCTTCATAAGGTTTAAATATCCCAATTAGGCACTTGCTCAATTTGCTTCTGACTTTGGCTTAAAAGTGATCGAGGATTGGCTAAAATCACCTTAGAATGAGGTGGAACGGAAAACGTTATCCAACAAGATCCGCCGATGATTGCGCCTTTTCCTATGACCGTATCTCCACCCAAAATAGTGGCATGAGAATAGAGAATCACATCATCTTCAATCGTGGGATGTCTTTTTTTAGGTGATGATTTTTCCTGAATCGCAATCGCGCCTAATGTCACTCCTTGAAAAATTGTCACACGATTTCCAATGACGGCTGTCTGACCAATCACCACACCGGTCGCATGATCAATGAACAATCCCTCCCCTATTTTCGCACCTGGATGAATATCACACCCTGTCTGTGTATGGGCCATTTCACTCATCATGCGTGGCAAAAAAGGAATATTTTTCATCGCAAGCTCATGAGCCAATCGATAAATCATCAGTGCCTGAAAACCTGGATAGCACATAATCACTTCGTCCAGACTCTCCACGGCCGGATCACGATCCGCCGCTGATTGAGCATCTTTGAGAAGTTTTTGACGAATTTCAGGAAGTGATTTGAAGAAATCAGCCACCCAACTCTGAATCATTTTTTTTTGAACTTTTTCTTTCTTTTGACTCTCAAAGGACCGGCTAATTTGTTCCGACAAAACTTTTCTAACCTGAGCTTCCACCTTTTTAATCGCTGCCGTATTGGAAGATTTAGACACATCGGCAAAACTCAAATGATGAGGGAATAAAAGAAAACTCAAAGCGCGAACACTATAAGCGACTTTGTCTTTTTGGGGGAGAATCATAGTTACCTCACTAAACTTGTGATTGTGGATGCCATCATCATCTGAGCCGCATAATAAAAAGGCAATCCCCAAAGCTTATTAATAAAACTTTTCTGAACAAACTGCTCTCGAGCTACAGCAATATCCGACAAATAAAACACAATGGCTCCTACTAAAACCATTCGATGGCCCGATTGCAGCGTCACTTCAATAGCACACAAAACCATAAAACTAATAACAATCATATAAGCCCACACCGGAAGAATCATCTTGGAATCCTTAGCCTTCACGTACGGCATCAACCATCGTGAAATCAAAAAGCCAACACCGCCCACGAGCAAATAGCTTCCACTGGCGATTAATTGATGCACATCACTGAGACCTGCATGAAAGAAGGCTAGGATATAAGCCACATGCGCCAAAAGAAAACTCACAAGCCCTGATTGAAAAAAAACTTTGGAGTCTGATTTAATCAACAAGACATCCCCTATCCAAGACAACACAAGAGCCACCAAAATCCATTTTCCATAAGTATGGTGAAGTGACCCCTGTGAAACGGCGTAGAATAAAAAGAGAGTCGATGCGGCAGGTTTGCTGAGCCAAATCAGAGTTTTCAAATGTCGATATTCAGCAACCAAAAGTATAACAAGAGCCAGAAACATGAGTATTATACAGATCATTCCAAGACCTCCCAATGCCCACCTTTTTTAGGGCCCACATATCTTAAAAGCTTGGCTTTCACCAGTTTCGCACTTGCTCGTTCAATAGCACTCAATGATTTACCAATACTTATTGCGATATCATGCAGTGTCATGCCTGGGTTTTCTTTTAATAGCTGAAGAATTTTCACCGGCGTTTTTACCGGCGTTTTTACCGGCGTTTTTCCTGATTTTTTTTCTAACTGCTTTTGACTCGCTTGAAAAGAAAGCATGAGGCCTGACATCTCATAGTCATAAACAGGAGGGTCATGGAATAAGCCTTACATTCACGATTTATTTTTTCGATACCACGGCCCCAAGATTCAATATAACCCGCCCTGAAAAAAACACTGGCAATAAGAGGATTGTAGGGATTTGAAGGATGTTTGCCCAAAAGTTTATCAAGGGTCCAATTTTCCGGCAAATGGCCCGGATTCCAAATCACTAGTTTATTTTCATAAACACTGATTTGGATCGGCACCCCACTACTGTAGTCTTTATGAACAACAGCGTTGAGCAAGGCTTCTCGGAGCGCCTCATAAGGAAACAAGAAACTTTCAATTCTCTGAACACCTTCATAACCAATATAGGCTTTTAAATATTTAGAAAATAGAAGTTCTAAAGTTTTTTCCACTTGTTCAAAGAGATTTCCATGCACCTCATCCTGATAACGCAAATCATCATCGGTAATAAAAAAACCAATTTTAATATATGAACCACCAATAAATTTTTCTGGATTATCACAAAACAATAAAGCCGCTGCCCTTTTGAAATAACGACCTTCTTTCAACTGCAATTTTTCCAATAATACAGAATTTGTGTCCTGTAATAACTGCTTATTTATTCTGCCGCTTTTTTCAGATTTAACTTTAAAGAGTTTTATCCCCGAAGAGCTAATATCTTTTAAAGCCAGACCAGGAAGAGGCACGCTATCCCAGCGATTTCCTTGTTTACGCAAAAGAAGAGCATCCAGCGATGATCCTCTAAGAGCCTGATTTGTACTGCCGCTTCGATAGTAGTATTCACCTTTATAGCTAATGGGATTTGGATAGGCTTTAACAACAATCTCTAAAAAATTCCTACCGCCTGACTTTCTGGAATAAATATCAACCATCACCCCTAATAAATCACGAACCTTATTCGGCAAGACTTCTAAAAGGGCTTTCGCATTTTCAATTCCAACCACCCTACCCTGATCATTTTTGCCAATAATCAGCTTTCCCCCAGAAGAATTTGCAAAACCACAAATCCACTTAAGATACTCATCTCTCCAAGACTCTTTCCACTCTATGTTTTGATTTTCAGTCATGTTTTTCAAAAAAACTCCGGGTATATAATTGAAACGAAAATATAAATTATTCAAATTTTATGTTTTTAGGTTTGACAAAATTTTGAAGCTCTGGCTTCATAGTTGGACTTTATGTCATCGATTAACTTTCAAAATCAAAACTGTTGTTGCTGTCGGCAGATGTGTATCCAGCCGATGGCGAGCTGTTTTGATTGAAAGTTTCCTAGTAAGACCCAATCACAACCTACCGCGCATCGGCCCTTAAAGGGCCTTTTTATTTTCGGATTAGCCCACCGAGCATTTTTAATATTTTAACCAATTAACCAAAAAAGGAATTATTATGAAAAAGAAAAAACAAAATAAGTATCTTCTGGCTTCAGCACTTTCACTTCTGGTCTTAGGGTCTTCCTTCAAGGCAGGAGCTGAATCACTCGAATCAAAAGTCAATGACCTCGACCAACAACAAAAAATCATCCAACGCAAATGGGAGTTGGAACAAGAACGCCTGAAGGACTCGGCCATTGCAGTGGCTGGAAAAGACGGGTTTGCCATCCAGTCAGGCGACAAGAGCTTTCAATTGAAACTCAAAGGTCTCTTGCATGCCGATGGACGTTTCTTTGTTAAAGTACCTGAAAGTAATGGTAATCATACGTTTGTCGCTCGACGCGTACGACCTATCTTAGAAGGAACCATTTACAAAAACTTCGACTTTCGTTTTGTTCCTGATTTTGGGAATGGAACAACAGCAATTCAAGACGCTTATGCGGATGCGAAAGTCACCCCCTACTTTAAATTACGCGTTGGTAAATTCAAAGTACCCGTCGGTTTGGAACGATTGCAAACAATCAACTATCTAAACTCCGTTGAGTTTGCCTTTCCTACCAGCCTTGTCCCAAACCGTGACGTCGGTGCTCAGGTTTTTGGTGATATCCAAGATGGAGTCTTGAGCTATGCCGTCGGTGCTTTTAATGGAGTCGCCGATGGTAGCAGTGGAGATACAGATGTATCCGACGCAAAAGATATTGCCGGACGTTTATTTGCTCAGCCGTTCCTCAAAACCGATATTGATAGTTTAAAGGGACTCGGTGTGGGTATCGGTGCTTCGTATGGCAAACAAAAAGCAGCGTCTCCTCTTCCTTCTTTCCGTTCATCTGGCCAAAAGGCATTTTTTCAATATACATCGGGAGCGACTCCTACCACTGCTAACGGAAAAATCGTCAGGTTCTCACCTCAAGCTTATTACTACTACGGGCCTTTCGGACTCTTGGGCGAATATGTTCAATCACGCCAAAATGTATTGAATGGAACATCAGAAGCAACCCTCAACAACCAAGCCTGGCAAGTTAACACGAGCTACTTCCTGACTGGTGAAAAAGCGTCTTACAAAGGAATCAAAGTTAAAAATCCTCTTAAACCTAGTGATGGAAAATGGGGCGCCGTAGAATTGGTCGCTCGCTATAATGAACTACGCGTTGATCAAGCAGCCTTTTCCGGATTCGCTTCGGCGACAGCTTGGGCTCAGCGCGCACGTGCCTTTGCTGGTGGTATTAATTGGCACTTCAACGACAACGTCAAATGGGTGACCGATTATGAAAATACGACATTCTTAGGTGGTGCTACTTCCGGTAATCGTCCTTCGAACATGTGGTTGAATCAAGACTTCAACTTGCATTCTAAAACGAAATTATAAAAAGGAAATTATATGAAAAAATTTAAAATAAAATTGGGTTCAAAACCTGCTTCTTGCCATTGGATCGATTTTATCGATTACAATGACGATTCAGGCAGCAGATAAAATCACACTCCTCAATGTCTCTTATGATCCGACTCGTGAATTTTATGCTGACTTTAACAAAAGCTTTCAGACTTTTTGGAAAACAAAGACAGGACAGGATGTGGAGTTTCAACAATCGCATGGAGGTTCGGGAAAACAAGCTCGCGCCGTGATTGATGGACTCTCGGCTGATGTCGTCACCTTGGCTCTGGCTTATGATATTGACGCCATCGCGGAAAAAGCGGGCTTGCTGCCAAGCGCTTGGCAAAAGCGTCTTCCCAATAACAGCTCACCCTACACATCCACGATTGTTTTTTTGGTGCGTAAGGGAAATCCCAAACAGATCAAAGACTGGAACGATCTCACCAAGCCCGGTGTCAGCGTTATCACACCCAATCCCAAAACATCCGGTGGAGCTCGATGGAATTATCTCGCCGCTTGGGGATACTCCTTGAAACAAAATCCCAATGACGAAAATAAGGCCAAAGAATTTGTCTCAGCTCTTTTCAAAAATGTTCCTGTGTTGGATTCAGGGGCACGTGGATCCACAACGACATTTGTTGAGCGTGGCATCGGTGATGTCTTGATCGCTTGGGAAAACGAAGCTTTGCTGGCTTTGAATGAATTGGGAAAAGACAAGTTTGAGCTTGTAGTCCCTAGCTACAGCATCTTGGCAGAACCCCCTGTTTCTGTTGTCGATAAGAATGCAAAAAAGAATAAAACAGAAGAAGTCGCCAAGGCTTACTTGGACTATCTCTATACCGAGCAAGGACAGGAAATTGCGGCAAAACATTACTTCCGTCCTCGCAATGAAGTGATTGCCAAAAAATATGCTGCTCAATTCCCAAAAGTCACTCTTTTCACCATTGACGAAGTATTCGGAGGCTGGAAGAAGGCCCAAGCGGCTCATTTCTCCGACGGTGGTATTTTTGATCAGATTTACTTGAAGTAAAAGGAACAAGGCCTTCATGTTTTCATTGAAAAAGAATTCCGTCATTCCAGGTTTTGACCAACTTTTTAGATCACCGTTTTTACTTATCGATCTTGGTACTCATTCCTTTGGGAGCTCTTTTCTTAAGAGCCTCCCAAATGGAATGGAGTGCCATTGTCGATCTCGCTTTGTCACCACGCACAGTGGCAGCTTTTAAACTCAGCTTTGGATCAGCTTTCATCGCTGCTACATTAATGCTTTTTTTGGGCTTATCGTTGCGTGGTCTTTAGTGCGCTATAATTTCCCTGGGAAAACTCTCATAGATCTCATGATTGATCTTCCCTTTGCCCTGCCAACTGCTGTCGCTGGTATCGCACTGACCTCTCTCTATTCTCAAAATGGTTGGCTCGGTAGTTGGCTGGAAAAAATAGGAATCAAGGGAGCCTTCAGTCCTTTTGGGATTGTCGTCGCTTTGATCTTTATTGGATTTCCATTTGTGGTGAGAACGCTTCAACCTGTCATCAAGGATCTGGATCCAGCTCTTGAAGAAGCAGCTCTGTGCTTGGGAGCCAACTCTCGACAGACTTTTTTAAAGTTATTTTTCCAGTTCTCTTTCCGGCACTCTTAACGGGCTTTACGTTGGCTTTTGCGCGTGCTGTTGGGGAGTATGGATCCGTTGTTTTTATTTCTGGGAACATGCCGGGAAAACAGAAATTGCGCCTCTCTTAATCGTCTCGAAGCTCGAACAATATGATTACGTTGGAGCCACCGTTATCGCGGCGATGATGCTGGTCTGTTCATTCATTCTTTTATTGGCGATCAACATGTTGCAATGGTGGCATCAAAACAAACGCGATGAAAGTTAGGTTGAAAAAATGACGGACTCTCCGGGAATTAAAATTCAACGTTCGACAGGACTCAAAATCACTCTTATTTTGGTCTCTTTGTTTTTTGTGGGCTTATTTCTATTTCTTCCTTTGATTGAAATTTTTAGGAAGGCTTTACAAAACGGTTTTTCAACCTACTTTTCGGCTTTGGCAGATTCTGAAACACGTTCAGCTATCCGGCTCACTTTAATCACAGCACTCTTGTGTATCCCCTTTAATCTCCTCTTTGGAATCTGTGCCGCGTGGGCTCTGACCAAGTTTGATTTTTTTGGGAAAAAATTTCTTCTGACACTCATTGATCTGCCGTTTACTGTTTCACCCGTTATTTCAGGACTTGTTTTCGTTTTGATTTTTGGAGCTCAAGGATGGTTGGGACCTTGGTTGATGGAACACGATATCAAAGTCGTCTTTGCCGTTCCCGGAATTGTCCTCGCCACTCTTTTTGTCAGCTTCCCTTATGTCGCTCGAGAATTGATTCCTCTAATGGAAACTCAGGGCAGCGAAGAGGAACAAGCGGCGCTCACCCTAGGAGCCAATGGATTTCAAACATTTTGGAGAATCACCATTCCGAATATTCGCTGGGGACTTTTGTACGGAGTGATTTTACTCAATGCACGAGCCATGGGTGAATTTGGAGCTGTCTCGGTTGTGTCAGGTCATATTCGCGGACTCACCAATACGATCCCTCTCCAAGTGGAAATTCTCTATAACGAATACAACTTCGTTGGAGCTTTCGCCGTAGCTTCACTGTTGGCGTTTCTGGCAATTATTACGATGGTGTTAAAAACATTCTTGGAGCACAAGGAGACTGATTTATGAGTATTCGCGTTCAGAAACTCAGAAAGCGTTACGACAACCATCTTGCCGTCGATGATGTCACTTTTTCTGTAGCCGATGGTGAATTTGTCACACTTCTAGGACCTTCCGGATCTGGAAAATCCACTATTCTGCGTTGTATCGCAGGATTGGAGCTCCCAACCGATGGGACGATTGAAATTGACGGCAATCTTGTCACACACATCCCGGCTCAAAAACGAAAAGTGGGTTTTGTGTTTCAACATTACGCTCTTTTCGTCACATGGATATTCAGGAAAATGTTGAATTTGGTCTCAGCGTCCGGGGTATTGGCAAAAAAGAACGCGCCGAAAAAGCTCGCGAACTTTTGGATCTTGTTGGCTTATCCGGTTTTGAAAAACGTCTTCCAAATCAGCTCTCAGGGGGTCAGCGTCAACGTGTCGCTCTCGCACGTGCTTTAGCTCCCGAGCCTTCTCTTTTATTACTCGACGAACCGCTATCCGCTCTCGATACACGCCTACGAAAAGGTCTGCGCGTTTGGCTCAGAAAGCTTCATGACAAGATCAAACTGACATCAGTGATGGTGACTCATGATCAGGAAGAAGCTTTTGAATTATCCGATCGCATTCTGGTCGTGAATCATGGAAAAATTGAACAAAACAATCTCCCTCAAAAAATCTTCAATGAACCCGCCAGTGAATTTGTGGCAAGTTTCGTGGGTGAAACCAATCAAATCCTCACAGAAGTCAAACGGGGTTTGATTCGCTGGAATGGTCTTAAATTTTCAGCGCCATTCTTTCCGGACAACGAACCCATCAAACTCCTCTTCAGACCCCACGATGTTTATGTCACGAGCAATCCCGAAGAAGACTCTGTCCCTGCCGTCATCACCTCCATTCATTTTTTTGGGGCATTTCAAGAGCTTGAAATTGAAATGAGTGAGGGTGGAAAACTAACCGCACACATTCCTATCGGTGTGGCTGAAAAAAGTGACTTTCATCTCAATAAAAAAGTCTTTGTCCAAATCACCAAATATCACATTTTTGTGAACGAATGAGTTGACTGTCCTAGTAAAAGCTCACAAAAATGAGTTATGAAAAAGATTTTTCAATCCATCGTTTCCTGGTTCGACGCCCATGCCGGACTGGAAAAATTAAAATCTCTCTCCCCCAAAGAGCTCGATAAAATCGATTGGTTTCGGGCTGTTCCCTTTATTGCCATGCAGCTCATGTGTTTGGGTGTTTTTTGGGTAGGTTTTAGTTGGATTGCTTTAGCTACAGCAGTGGCACTCTATGTGATCCGTATGTTTGCCATCACAGGTTTTTATCATCGTTATTTTTCTCACAAAACTTTTCGTACATCACGTCCGGTCCAATTTATTTTTGGATTGGTTGGTGCCTCTTCGGTACAACGAGGTCCTCTTTGGTGGGCAGCACATCACCGCACACATCATAAACTTTCCGATCTGCCTGGAGATCCACACTCGCCTGTTCTTTATGGTTTTTGGAAGTCCCACATGGGTTGGTTTATGACACGTCGTCATTTTCCGACAAATTTTAAACTCATCCCGGATCTCACAAAATATCCCGAGCTCATGTTTCTCAATCGTTTTGACATTGTAGTTCCTGTGGTTTTGGCTTTTGGGACTTATTATTTTGGCAAACTCTTGCAGATCTATGCACCTCATTTAGGAACCAATGGTCCTCAAATGTTGATCTGGGGATTTTTTATCAGCACCACGGCTCTCTTTCATGGGACAGCGACGATTAATTCTCTCTCTCATCTTTTTGGATGGAAACGTTTTAAAATCACCGACGAAAGTCGCAACAACCCCTTACTCGCCATCATCACTTTGGGAGAAGGCTGGCATAACAACCATCACCGCTACCAATCAGCCACACGTCAGGGATTTTATTGGTGGGAATACGATTTTACCTACTACGCACTCAAAGTACTTTCGTGGTTTAAAATCATTACCCATATCAAACCTGTTTCTCAAAAAATTTATCAAGAAGTGAGAGATCAAAAAGCTCTTAAGAAATTGATCAAAGCAGGACAACTCACAGATCTTCTACCCGACCCAAACCCTCTCCCCAAAAACGCTTCATAAGCCAATTTTTGCAAAAAACTGGAGAAAAGTGACAGTTTCTCACAAAAAAGATTAGCTAATCTGAATTGAATCCACCGATTGGAGAAAAAGATTTTTTTCAAAAAGAGACAAAGAGGATGGATCCGTCAAAAAGACTTCAACATCTTTTTTGGCTTTTTCGAAATCCACTTTCTCAAACCTCTCTTGAAGACGGTGTTTTAACCCTTCAATATCAAGCTTTGTTGGGTTTCCTGTTGTTTGAGAAATAGCATTTTCAAGAAGAGTTAAATTTACAGGAACTTTCTTCCCCATATACCAGAGAAAATCATAAAGATCCCGGCCCTTTGTATAATAACGAAAAAGGATCGCGTGTAACTTACCTGCAAATAATGATGGTAAATTATAGTGCCGAACTTTGTAAACTCTAGATCCTGTAATGGGTGAAAGCATCTCCTGAGCTCCAGCTGGAGGCTTACTATCCACATCAAATTTGATTGCGAGCTTTTGATTTTTTCTAAATGAACGATCAAGCTCATAAAGAAGTCCCGTGAAAACAAAAAAGCATTTTTTAACATTGGTTTCGATATTCATTTTTTCAATCGAGCACTCAAAACCAAAATCATACAATGAACGCTGAACTGGATTGACTAAAGAGGGTAAATCAAAGTTTTTATCCATATTTAATGATTTGGAAAAATCCAGTTCTTCCGAAAAACGATCTAAACCATAAACAACTCTCAACGCCGTACCACCTAAAAAACAAATCTGCTGAAAACCACCCTTACGGTCTAATTCCTGAAGAAGAAGATGATGCAATGCTTCTCGAAGCAAATTCAGCTTCATTCCCAAACCCTTTCCTTTTCTTGCTTCCTCCAACACACTCTCTTTTAAATTTTTCATAGAAGTCCTAGGATACCTTCTGTTGCCAAAGAAATTTTTTTTGAGGAAAATTTTTTTGAAAACTCTTTAAGTCGTTTTTTTTGCAATTGCCCAAGCTGCTGTAGCCGAATATTTTCCTCCATAAACTTTCTGCTCGGCTCCCAGTGAGGATAAAGGTAAATGTAATCCAGAAGAGCTTTTTCTGGCGTTGCAACGAGAAGTGGAAATTGAAACTCATCCCTTTCTTCTACAAATCCCCAAAAAAGTTCTCTTTTGATATGTCGATATTGAAAAAAGCCTAGCAGGTTTTTAAAAGGAGTTGTCTTGAGGGTACTGACCGAAGTTAAGACTGAAACTTTTTCTGGAATCATGTCATACCAAGAGAGCATATATTCAAGAGAAAGATAGGAAGGTGAGCAGAGAGTATTGGCCAGCCATCGCAGCGAAAAATGTGTTTTCCTTTTATCTTCGGGCAAAGTGTAAAGACCTCTTTTGAGACGAATCACTTTCCCACTTTCTGCCCAACGAATCATTTGTAACTTTCGATACCCCTTAGATTCACCCAGAGAGCCTAACATATCTTCACCAAATGTAGGATATGCACTGGCTGTCACTAACAAGTTTTCATATTTCATTTCCGTAAGATATCAAAAATGATATCTTTTGGAAATAAAACTTTATCCTTTCCATAAAAAAGCCCGACGGGTTTTCCCATCGGGCTTTTTTCGATTTCATTCTTTATTTATCGGATCAAACTACATCCACCACCACCGCCACCATCCGTCGAATGATCCCCTGCAGGATCACCGGTATCGCCTCCACTTCCTGAAGGTCCACCGCCAGTACCAGCCCCGCCCGTTCCACTCCCCCCTGAACCCGCACTACCGCCTCCACTACCTCCTGTCGGCGTAGCTCCCCCACTCCCTGCAGAACCGCCACCTGAGCCACCGGTTGGAGTAGCACCACCCGTTCCAGAAGCGCCACCTCCTGTACCGGAAGCTCCTCCGCCAGAACCACCTGTGCCTGCGGGGTAAACATATTCAATAGCACCAATATCACAATGAGCACCAGAAGGCCGATGAGTATGTACCTGATCTTCTGTTGCACATGTACTGTCGTTTCCTGCATCAATAGCAAGAGGAGTTGTAGCTGGATTCAAGTAAGCAACATGATCAATTGAATTATAAGATGTGAGTCCAAATGAAGAGCTTATATGGTTTGAGCTTTCATTAATTCTGCATCCTGATATCGTAAACAGAATATTATTTGTACTTCTGGTAGCATCTGCTGTGGCATCTGATTCTACCAAACAATCATCGTAATAGAGATTATCAGGAGCACCGCGAGTATTTCCATAAATGATGCTATTGCTAACAATTAATTGTGATCCTGTTCCTACTTCAATACCGCCTCCTTCAGGCATTGCTGAAATATCGATAGTGGAAGAAGATCCTGTGCCTATATCCGCTTTGTTGGCATAAATTGTTGAGTTATTAATAGTTAATGTATTGTGTATTGTAGAAGTTCCTACAATACGTACAGCTCCTCCTATACCAAAAGAAGAATTTCCCCAGAATGTAGAATTAATGAGATTTAACGCTCCATTAATAACAAAGATCGCACCGCCAGTAGGTCCAGTTAAAGCATTATTTGTATTATTATAGAAAGTTGTTCTTAAGACATTCGTAGTCTGACCTACAGATTCTTCTTCAACTGTTACAGACCCGATAGAAGTATTATTTGTAAAATAACTGTCACTAATACTCACTGCAGCTGAATACACATAAATAATGTAACTAGATGTATTTAAACCTGAAAACTGACAATGATTAATAGCTAGGTTATGATATGAATTTAAAATACTGGCGGAAGATGTTCCTGAAAATGTGATATTTTTTAGTGTAATAGCAACGGGGGTTGGTGAACGATCAAAAACAAAACGGCCAGAACCACTGAAAAACATTCCAACATCTCTACTAACTCCATCGATAGTTATATTATGTGGAGGAACAATAGAAATATCCTCACTTACTTGAACTGTCGACACACTCGTATCAAAATGAATCGTATCATTAGTTCCATATGTATCAGAAGAGCTGTTTGCACATCCATGAGCATCACCTCCATCGGCTAATCCATGAAGAGCTTCACTTAATGTACAATGATGGCTATCATCTGCTGCATCTACTCCAGAGCCATCAGCATCTCCTGTATTTACAACTATTGTTGCAGCATGAGCTGAAACTGCAAACAGTCCCAAAAAGACAAAAGCCATGAATGAATGAATGAATGAATGCATGATACGCTTCTTTTCATAAATCTCCTATCGGCAAAAATTGCCGCATGTTTTTAATCTGAATGATATTTTTTAGGGTATTGCACAACATGTGCCAACAAAGACAATGAATTAGGAAATGAAGGAAAAAAAACGTACCCGCTCAGAAAACAAAAAAGCCCGACGGGTTTTCCCATCGGGCTTTTATTTCAAACTAAAATCAGAAATTATTTTTCGATATGAATTTCAATGCGGCGATTCTTAGCACGGCCTGCTTCTGTATCGTTGGAAGCGGCGGGTTCAGATTCACCTTTGCCCACAGCTGAAATCTTGCTGTCGGTTACGCCCTGTTTCACGAAATAATCATGAACGGCTTTGGCGCGGGCTGCGGACAATTTTTGATTAGCTTTGTCATTTCCTTTGGAATCTGTATGACCTTCGATCACAATATTTTTCTTAGCAGATTTCAAAGCTTTGACATTTTCATCCAAAACCTTAGTGGCTTCAGGTGAAAGCTTCGCACTTCCTGAGGCAAAATTGACACCTTTCAAAACAATCACTTTTTCTTTTTTAGGAGCATCAGCTTTTGTGCAAACTTTTTTACATTTCTTCTGACAGCAAGGCTTGATGACATTCATAGCTCTATTGGCTCCATACCAACGACCTTTGAACGTAGGATTTTCAATTTGGGGAAGTTCTGTAACTGCATGAGCCAAAGCAGACGCCATCACACATAAAGCAACAACAGCTAGGATTTTAACGCTTTTCATAATGCCTCCATAATAGGTTAATAGGTTATTTAAAAGAGGGACTGCCATAACGACAGATAAGACAAAAGTCAACCTAGCCTACACTTTGAAAACTATGATACACAATCCATCTCTATGATTGAAAATTTTGATCTTAAAAAAATCTTGAAGACTGCACTGAGAAACGGTGGAGATTTTGCTGATATTTATTCTGAAGAAATTTCATCTCTCCAAATTATTTCGGAAAATAAAATTGTCGAAAAAATAAACCCCACATTTGATCATGGGGTGGGGATTCGAATTATTTTGAAAGATCTTACCGCGTATGGATTTACCAATGACGTTACTGAATCAGGACTGATGACATTGGCTCAATCGGTTTCTGAAAATATCAAAGGATCCGCACCTTCCAAGATTTTGGATCTCACAAAGCGTCCCTCTCATCTTAAATTGCCCATTCTCAAATCGCCTTTAGATCTTAAAATTCAAAACAAAAAGGCATTGATCGACGAAGCTGAAAAAGCGGCTTGGGCTTTTGATAAGCGTATCATTCAAGTCAAAACACTGTATGCAGATATTTCAAAAAAAATAGGTATCGCCAATTCTTTGGGAGAATGGGCTGAGGAAGAACGTGTCTACAGTCTCTTTTATGTGCAAACCGTCGCTCAGGAAAAAGACATGATGCAAACAGGTTATTATCCTGTCGGTGGCGTGTGTGGCTTGGAAATGCTCGACACAACCCCTCCTGAAATGATCGCAAAAAAATCTGCAGAACAAGCCATACGCATGCTTCAAGCTCGTAAAGCTCCTGCAGGGACAATGCCTGTAGTCATTTCCTCTTCAGCTGGGGGCACGATGGTACATGAAGCTGTGGGTCATGGGCTCGAAGCCGATCTCGCCAGTTTAGGACTCTCGGTTTATCACAAAAGATTGGACAGAGGATTGCTAACGAAAAAATTACTATCGTTGATGACAAAACATTAACGGGCAAGCGTGGCTCTTTTGTTTTTGATGATGAAGGCACGCCTTCTGAAAAAACTGTTTTGGTCGAAAAAGGAATTTTGAAAAATTACATGTATGATCGTCGTCTTGCTATGAAAGATAAGACTCAATCCACAGGTAATGGTCGTCGCGAGTCCTACCGATTTCCACCAATCTGCCGCATGACAAACACGATGATCATGCCAGGCACCGATGACCCTGAAGAAATTATTCGGACAACTGACACAGGTCTCTTTGTCACGAAGATGGGTGGTGGGCAGGTGAATACCGTCAACGGAGATTTCGTCTTTGAAGTAAACGAAGCTTATCTTATCGAAAAAGGAAAAGTAGGCGCTCCTGTGCGTGGCGCGATGCTCATGGGCAATGGTCCTAAAGTATTAGATATCATTGATCGTGTTGGAAATGATCATGGATTCAGCATCGGTACGTGCGGCAAAAACAACCAAGGAGTCCCTGTCAGCGATGCACAACCGACGATTCGCATTCCTGAGCTGGTTGTGGGAGGAAGTTCGTAATCTCTCTTGTCCCGTCCTCAAGATTGCTCAAAAAGAATTGCAACCTCTTCCAATCCTCTAAACTTAATCGATCCTTTGAGTTGGTCTTTTTTATAAATTCAAATAATCGAGCCGCTTTTGAAGGCTCAGCAGCTAAAGAGCAAAATCTTGAAGCTAATTTTTCATAATCTTTTCGAGCCCACCCAGGCTTTAAAGGTCTCAAAAGATTCTCAAATCTTACTAGATCCCATGATATTGGGAGCATCTTTTTATTTTGACCTAAAAATTTCTGATAAAGAATATGATGCTTTTCCAAATATAATGGCCGTGCAGTGATCGGATCAATATACACATGATTTACAGTCACACCTTGATTGAGAATACAGGTTAACTTTGCTCTCAACTTTCGGTGAGAAATCCCTGAGAAATAAAGCGCCATCAAAGGCCCTGAGAGGGCTACTTCGACAGGCCAACGAATCAATCGGTCTCTTGCACAGCTTAAAGAATCGATTAATCTTCCCAAAAGAGGGTCTTGTGGAGAAAAAATCTCAGCCATTTTTTCTTCCATGAAACTAATCGACTCAGGATTTAAATTTCTCATTTCATCTAAATAGCAGCAAAAGCGATGGAAAGCCTTTGAATCTGAAAGCCTGATTTTTACAAAATCTCTTATTTTATCCAGCGTGCTTTGATCTTTAGTTGCAGCGCAATAATTTTTGTAAACTCTTTGTAATTCTTTTTTTTCTTCATCTGTAAGAAAAGGATGTACCCTTCTTGCAAGATTGATTCGAGTACTTCCGATGCGAGCTCGGGGGATTTCGTAATAGTTTCGATAAACTTCAAGAGCAACAATACGGGCAATGACATCAAATGTCGGATGAGAGAAGTGGATTGCTATGTCATCTAGAGAAATGGTCTTATATAAACATCCTCTCGCAGCCCTTTTATCTGAAACAACCATCAAATGCGTTTGGTTAAACTTGATGATCGAAGATCCACCTTCTAAAAAACATCTCACGCCCTCTAAGAGAGAAGGACGAGAAAGCAAACCAGAGCATGATGCGGCACTATCGATATGACCATAAGCTCGGGCAGAATTCAATTCTCTCCAAAAATCTAAAAGTCGAACACGATCGGAGGCATTCGCGCATATGAATAAATCAGTGGATTGAAAATACTCGATGGGAGGGAATTCCCACAAAGCCTTTCACTCGATTCAAAGTGACATCCATGTCCTTCGGCAAAAAACTCACTGCATGACACGTCACTGCATTCACATCAAAAAAAACCATATCTCATCATCGATCAAACGAAGAAATAGTTGCTAATGAAAACAATTGTTTAATTTTATTCCACAGATAAGAAGTGCTTATTCAGGGGTGAAAATGAAAAAAAATAAAATTGGATTAGTTTTATCAGGTGGTGGTGCACGTGGGGCTTATGAAGCAGGTGTATTGCATTTTATACGCACACAACTCTCTCCAAAACTCAGATCTTCCAAGCTAGATATTATTTGTGGGTGCAGCGTAGGGGCTATCAATACTTCTTTTCTAGCCTCCACCATGCATGAACCTTTGGAGCAGACAAAACATCTTATCTCCCTATGGCAAAATCTCACATCAGAGCAGGTTTATCAAAGAACACCCAGCTCTCTCATATCGATGTTGGGACATTCAGTTTCCAGCCTGATGGGAAATTTGACCCAGTTTAATTTTTCTGAGTCCATTAACAGAAATAATCATTTTCAAGCACTCCTGGACACCAAACCTTTAGAAAAATTTCTCAAAAAAAATGTCCGATGGAATAAGATTAAGGAAAATGTTTTAAAGAAAAAAGTGGAATCGGTAGCATTGATTGCTACGCAGCACCGATCAGGACGGTCCACGATTTTTCTTCAAACAGGATCTCGTTACTTTAAAAGTGATCGTTTTGATCTTTGCCCCACTCAACTAGCTCCCGTTCATGCGATGGCTTCAGCGGCAATCCCACTCGTTTTTCCCAGCATTAAAATTAATGAACAATATTTTGTTGATGGGGGTGTACGTATGAATACCCCACTCTCCCCCGCTATTCATTTAGGAGCTGAAAAGCTTTTCATTATTGGACTTCATGCTGAAAACAATTGGCCTAAAGAAATCGATACACCCAATATGCCACCCACTTTAGGAGAACATCTGGGAAAACTCTTTCATAGTTTTCTTTTGGACAATTTAAAAAATGACATTATCCATCTTCAACAAGTCAATCGAGTCATCGAAGCTTCCGAATCTCTTTTCGGAAAGGATTTTTGTCCCAAGATGAACAAAAAGCTGGAATATCAAAGTCATTTAAAAACAATTGATTCACTTCTTATCCAACCTAGTGTTCCTATTTCACAAATATTTGATGATTGGTATTTCGACAAAAAAAGAAAATCTCATTTAAACCTTCTAGAAAAATTCCTGATGCGTGCTCTAGATATTCAACCTGCTGTAAGCGGTGATCTCTTAAGCTATCTGGCCTTCGAAGCAGATTATCTCACGCGACTTGTAGACTTGGGATTTAATGATGCCAAAAAGAAACAGGCGGAGATTGAGGAATTTTTCAGCAAATAAACTTACTCGTAATCAATTTCCTCTTTTTGGGGAACCTCATGATCAAGGCTCTCTACAAAAACTTCAGCGGTACCCGTACCGAGCATTTCCAAATCTCGGGCGGCAGCTTGAGAGACATCGATCAATCGACTCTTAATCGCAGGGCCTCGATCACTCACACGGACAGTCACAGATTTTTCATTAGCAAGATTGGTCACCTTTAATAGCGTCCCAAAAGGAAGCGTACGATGCGCGCAGGTAAAATCATTCTTATCAAATTTTTCTCCACTGGCTGTTTTTCTCCCATGAAATTTTCCTCCATACCAGGAAGCTAAACCTTGAGCGTGGTAGGAAATAGTAGGTTCTTGAGGGCTAGAAGAAATAGGTCGAGGGGCAATGATTTGAGGCCGCGTACACGCAGCTAAAAGCAAAACGAAACAAAGTATGAGGATGGTTCGTGGTTTGATTACGCTCACCTTATCCTCCTAGGATTAACCTGAGTAACTAAGCTTGCTTCTGAGCAATCAACTGATCGAGTTCATTTTTGAGTCTTGGAAGAATTTCTTCGTAAGAATATTTGCCGAGCTCTTCTTCTTTCTTTTTGAGATTCACAAATGTCGGAGCGCACCACAAACCTAGATCCGCATCGTCTGTTTCACCCGGTCCATTCACACGACAGCCCATAACAGCAATTGTGATGGCATGCTCTTTTGCGTACTGAGCCATATCTTTCACTGCCATAGCGAGCTCGACAAATTTTTCATTTTCCACACGAGAGCATGAAGGACAGGAAATAATATTGAGTTTCTTTTCACCAAAATCAGGCACTGATCGAAAACGACCTTCTTCAATATCCTTGATAATGGCACGACCCACACGAATCTCTTCACCCTTATCATCAAAAGGAACCGTCAACGACACACGCAACGTATCCCCTATACCGCGGCTAATGAGCTGTTCAAAAGCCACACGTGTTTTGATAATACCTTCTGGAGGCAGCCCCGCTTCCGTCACTCCCAAATGGAGCGGCACATCGGGACGCATAGCGTGAAAGCGACGATTGATATCGATGACTTGTTTGGGATCCGAATCTTTGAGCGAAACGAGATAATTTTTAAAGCCCAGGCTGTCTAAAATTTCACAATGTTCCGCGGCAGAATGAATAATCGCTTCTTCATCACTATCGGGAAATTTTTCCAGCCATTCGGGATCCACAGATCCACAATTGACACCCACGCGCAGAGCACAATTATGCTTCACCGCTTGTTCCACAATCCATGCAACTTTATCACGCTTGGATTTTTGTTTTTCATGATGGTGAAGATGTCCGGGATTGTATCGAATTTTTTGTACCAAAGGCGCCAACACTTCGGCCAGACGATAACTCTCTTGTAAATCCACAACCAAGATTGCGTCTGTCTGGGCTCTTAAAATACGAAGGGCTTCGACATCTTTATCACTATCAATGGCGATACGAATCAAATCAGCCCCTGCTTTTTCCAATATGCGGATTTGGCGCAAAGTCCCTTCCAGATCTTGAGTTCGTGTGGCAGCCATACTCTGGACAGTAATAGGATTCGAGCCCCCCATTTTAAGGCGGCCAATTTGAATTGTGCGTGATGTACGTTGTGGCAGTGACATAGGCGGGCGATACAATCAGCCTGCCTGGTGCTTGTCAATTCAGAAAGTCATAGAAGTATAGTTGAAAAATTGCGGACACAAATATTAGTTGTTTTCGCCGTTCTTTATCAATGAACAGCCGGCCCCTCCTGCTGATTCTGAAGATCCCCCACTCCCACCTGTTCCATCAGAAACTGCAGCCTCTACACAATCACCTCCGGTAGAGGTCCGTGTGCATGCGACATTCAATCTTTCTCCGGCAGCAGCTGTAAATGAAAGTGAAGATGTAAATGCCGGCAAAAGAGTTGCCGATGGAGGTGCCGCTTCACCATTACTTCCTCGGCATGGCGTATAGCCCGAAGCTCCTCGATAGCTTGATCCTATTGATTCAACATCCAGGGTATAAGAGGCCCCTGCTGTCAATCCCACTATCTGAAAGGTACCATCAGCACTCCCTGCACTAGCAAAATCACCTGACAATGCTGAAATAGCATCACCTCTTGGATTGCTCACATTGCGGGCAACAATATTGCCACATTGGATCTGTGTACTACCATCTGTGTTGTACAGATTCCCTGTGAGTGTCCATGTGCTACTGGTAAACGTCGTGGAGGGATAAAGTTGAGCGATCGCAGCTTTATCATCAGCATGAGGTATTTTAAAATAACTCCCATTTCCCAAAATAAACGTGGGAAACATTGTATTAATCAGATTGTTATCAGTATCATCATCATTTTCAGCTTCAGTTTTATTCACCTGAGAATGATCCAATCCTAAGAAATGGCCCATTTCGTGAACCATAAATGACGTGAAATCATCATCCGAAAACCCCGTAATTCCAGCAGCTGAACACCCACTTTGCAGCTCACCTTCTAAACATGCCGCATTAAAAACAGCGCCACCTTTAATTGCAACTCCAGTAGTCGCATTAGAAAGTGCAATGGAAGCGAAGCCCAAATAGATATAACGAGCACGAGAACCTGAAACATCACAAAAAAATTGGCACATAATACTGCCATCTTCATCTATGATAAGAGGGTTGATGCCGTTGTTTTGTTCAGCCGTTGTGCAAGTGGGTGCTGCATAAAGATATTCACAAACATTAGTCCCATCAATATCAGCACTGATCTCTCTTCTTGTAATGGTCAAATCAGCTTCGGAAAGATCATCCCACTGAGACAAGCCATCATCAATAAGTGCAGAAACATTCTTACTACCCACCAAAACATCTTGCTCCACATCCACGTACACAGCTCCATTGGCCCATTTTACTGGAGATCCATCCGAAGCGACATCTCGAGGACCTATCGCTTGAGCCTTTATTGACATAAGAGCCGTCATGAGAGTCATTAGGAAAATTGTTTTTTTTGAAGTCATATTATTTTTTTGAGACTATTTTTCTCACTAATCCTGAGATCTCATCGAGAGAAACTTCCCCCGAAGATCTCATGAGCAAGAGTTTTTCTTTTCCTGTCAAAGACAAGGATTTCATCGTTGGGCTCTTTTTCAAATCCTTAAACAGATGATTATTTTGCATTTCATTAACGACTGTTTTTTCCCCAGCAGGACTTCTTTTAATAACAAACTTCCCTTGTCCCATTCCGATTGGAGACGTAAGCCCCGCAGATCCTTCTTCCCCTAAAAAAATCATATTTTCCGCCCTACTTCATAGGAAGGAAGGGGTATATCCAGAGACGAATATCGCACACCTCTTCTCTCAAGAGCCTCTTGAGCATAATCGGGAGACATTTGATAAAAAGTCACCTGAGTTTCGGGAGATCCTTTCAACATCTCAGAGACTTGATAGGTAACTTCCAAAATATGGCGACCATTCGCATCTGTTTGAGGATGAATTGACACACATTGGCCCACAAAAATCTTTTCTGACAAATCCGTCAGCTGCTGAAGATTAAGCTGAAGCATCATGAAGGAATGGGCTTGAGTTGAGAAAAGTAAGGCACAAAATAAAATTATTTTTTTCATAGTCTTTTAGAATCCCCTACTTTAGGGCAATCGGGCTTTTCAGACAATCAATAAGTCAAAACAGGAGTTTTTTCTATGTCACTTAAATGCGGAATCGTCGGACTGCCCAATGTCGGCAAATCAACCATCTTTAACGCCATGACGGCAGCAGGTGCAGCCGCGGCTAATTATCCATTTTGTACCATCGAACCCAATATCGGTGTGGTCTCTGTTCCTGACGAACGCTTGGATAAAATTGCTGAAATCTTCAAACCTAAGAAAATCCTTCCTGCGATCATCGAGTTTGTCGACATCGCAGGACTTGTCAAAGGCGCCTCCAAAGGCGAAGGTTTGGGAAATCAGTTTTTAGGCCATATCCGCAGTGTGGATGCCATTGCTCATATTGTTCGTTGTTTTGAAGATCCCGATGTTGTGCATGTACATGGACATGTAGATCCTTTGAGCGACATTGAAGTGATTGAAACAGAACTCATGTTGGCCGACCTCGAGTCTGTCACCAAAGCTATCGATAAAGTCGAAAAGAAAGCTAAAATCGGCGACAAAGAAGCTCAAGCCCAAGCTCCTGTTTATCAAAAAATTCTCAAAGGATTAAACGAAGGCAAATCCGCTCGTACTTTAGGTTTAACCGAAGACGAAAAATCCTTGGCCCAGAGTCTTTTTCTCCTCACACTCAAACCCATTTTTTATGTGGCCAATGTCAACGAGCAAGATGTGGTGAATCATCCGGACTCGGTTAAAAAATTAAAAGAATTCGCGACTGATCAAGGCTCTGAAGTGGTTGTCATTAGCGGAAAAATCGAATCTGAAATTTCCGAACTCACACCGCCTGAACGTCTCTCATTTCTCGAAGAATTGGGATTAAAAGAATCCGGTCTTCACCAACTGGCTCGCAATGCGTATAAACTTCTAGGCCTCTCCACCTATTTCACCGCTGGAGAACAAGAAGTTCGTGCATGGACCATTCACAACGACGCCAAAGCACCACAAGCGGCCGGCGTCATTCACTCCGACTTTGAAAAAGGTTTCATCCGTGCTGAATGCTATCACTTTGATGATTTGATGAAATACGGATCAGAGCCCAAAATCAAAGAAGCCGGAAAATGGCGTCTTGAAGGCAAAGAGTACTCTGTTAAAGATGGGGATGTGTTGTTTTTCAGGTTTAATGTTTAATACTCTTTCTCAATCACAAATTCCCGACCCAGAGCTGAGCTGTAGAAACGTAACTCTCTAAAATAGTCGAGTTTAGCATTTGAAGGCAAAAGGATATCAAAGGTTACGCTATATTCGATCGGCAAAATTTCGGGATAATCGATCAAATTTTTCACATCTTCTGGAAGTTTTCTCCAAGCGACAGGATCTTTGAGCTTTAGACTATTGAGAGCTTTGTATGTCTGCCCTTTTTCACCAACTACCACCCAACGATCATTCTTAAGATCCATAGGAACTGCTTTGAGAGCAAAATTCTTCATCACGACAGGTAATAGCTTATATCCTTTTACGACGTGATCCAGCTGAGGCTCATAATTAGAGTCAATAGTGAGACTAAAATAAGGAAGAGGCCTTCCCGCTTTTCCATGAATCTTCTTTGGAGGTGCAGCTTTAGGATTTACAGCAACGCAAGAAATTTGGAGAGCGAGCACTACCAGCAAAAGTGTGATTTTTTTCATAGGTCTTATAGGTCCTCTAGGACCTATGGGACCTATAAACTCATAGGACCTATACGACCTATGAGATGACACGCTGCCCACTGTTTGGGTGCCCATTCCTTTAACTCAGGTTCTTCTTCAGAGCATCTTTTTTCTGCAAAAGGACATCGAGGATGAAAAGAACAGCCCGACGGCGGATTCATAGGAGAAGGAATCTCTCCCGGCAAAACCACACGAGTTACTTTTCGTGTGGGGTCTGGAATTGGAATCGCCGCAATCAAAGCCTTACTATAAGGATGGAGCGGTTTAGCCCAGTTTTCTTTAGGAGCAATCTCTACAATTTTCCCCAAATACATCACTGCCACACGATGACTCACATGCCGCACAACTTTTAAATCATGCGAGATAAAAAGATAACTGATGCCTTTTTCTTCCTGCAACTTTTGAAAAAGTTTTACGATTTGAGCCGAGACAGAGACATCTAAGGCAGACACAGGCTCATCAGCGACAATCAATTTTGGGTTGAGAGAAATCGCACGAGCAATACCAATACGCTGACGTTGCCCTCCTGAAAATTCATGAGGATATCGATTGGCAAAACTTTTGTCTAAACCCACTTGTTCCAAAAGAGATTCTACCCTCTCCTGCCTTTCACGAGAAGAAACCGGCTCGTGAATATCCATGGGCTCAGCGATAATAGAGCTCACACGCATGCGGGGATTGAGAGAGGCATAAGGATCTTGAAAAACCATCTGAGTCTTTTTTCGAAAAGGTTTTAAATCCTGTCCACGAAGATTCCCGACCTCTTGACCTTCAAAAAAAATATTTCCAGAATCCAACTCATGAAGACGCAAAACAAGCCTCGCTACAGTAGTCTTGCCGCAACCCGACTCTCCCACCAATCCCAAAGTTTCTCCAGGAGCTATATCAAAGCTTACATCCTGTACCGATTTTACAAACCCTTTCACACGCGAAAAAAAACCTGATTTTACGGGGAAACTTTTTTTTAAATTTTTGGTTTCTAATATTTTCATACAGTCCACACTGGAAGAGATTTTAATAAAGACTGTGTATAAGGGTGTTTAGGTTTTTGAAAAATATCTAAAACCGATCCGCTCTCTACAATTTTTCCAGACTTCATCACGAGCACTTCATCTACAGTTTCTGCAATAATCCCCAAATCATGCGTAATCAAAATTAACGCCATGCCCATTTTTTGTTGAAGCTCTTTCAAGAGATCCAACACCTGAGCCTGAATGGTCACATCCAAAGCCGTTGTGGGCTCATCCGCAATCAACAGATCAGGCTGACACGATAGAGCCATGGCAATCATCGCCCGCTGCCGCATCCCTCCAGAAAGCTCATGAGGATAACCACGAGCCACACGTTCGGGATCTGAAATCTTGACCAAAGTTAGACTCTCGATGACTTTTTTCCAAGCCGCCTGGCCTTTTAATCCTTGATGCAATTCCACAACTTCTAAAATCTGATCACCTATCGTGAATACAGGATTGAACGATGTCATGGCTTCCTGAAACACCATCGCAATTTTCTTTCCACGAATCTTGCGCATGTCGGGCTCTGAAATTTTCAAGAGATCCACAACAGTGTCTTGAGAATGAAACAAAATCTCCCCACCGACGATTTTCCCGGGAGAAGCTATCAATCTCAAAATTGAAAGAGCCGTGATGGATTTTCCAGAACCCGACTCCCCCACAATTCCCAATCGCCCATCACGTTGGATAGAAAAGCTTACATCATCCACAGCTTTCACAGGGCCTTGTGAGGTTTCAAAATGGGTTTTGAGATTTTTAATCTGAAGTAATGATGACATTTTATTGAAAAGCTATTTCCACGTCACGCGCTCCATGCAAGACACGCATAACATGAATACCTTGTTCTATTTTTCGATAAAAAATTACATATTTTTCTACAGGAAAACTTTTAATATCAGGAGCTAATTCTTCCCGCTTTCTTCCGATGTCTGGGAATTGAGCAATGAAGTCTAATCGCTCTTCAAGAAAATTTATAATTTTTAAAGCTGCTTCTTCATTATCTTTGGAGATAAATTCGTAAAGTTCTTCAAGATCAAGACTAGCTTGTGGGGATAATAAATAAGACTTCATGATCTACGAGAGGGTTTTTTACTTTTTTCACGAATTCTTCTAAAAACTTCTTTTCCATCAAGAACCTCTCCTCTATTTATCTGATCAATGCCCACCTGAATATCCTTTCGAAGAGCTTCCAATTTTATAAGGTTTATCCTATCTTTTTCCTCTAGAAGTCTTAAAGCCTCACGAACCACTTCACTTGTTGATGTATAAAGACCAGTTTTCACCTTATTTTGGATCATTTCTTCCAAAGCTGGCGTTAAAGATACATTCATAATCAGACCTCCTGAGTTAATGGTATAGCAATAGCCAAGATTGTCAATTTATGTTATATTTTGCTATTATTAAAAAAGCGCTTCCCGAAGACATCTTAGTTCATCTCTTGCTTGGGATTGTGTGGTGTTGGAATCGGACCGTTATTCTTCTCATATAATTCCACATTATGCTGAAGAATCGCCAACAAGTTTTTGGCATGTGTGGGAGACAATATGCTACGCGAACCCATAATCGCCTTGGGTGGGAAATTGCTGATAAACTCAATCAAGAATTCATTCTGCGAATGATAGACTGCACTGGTGGTCGCGTAAAAACCCTTGGCCACTTCATCTGATACAAAAATTTGAATATCTGTTTTAGGGTCCATAACTTCTTTCTTATCTTTTTTAATTAAAATTTATAGGCTGACGGATGGGGGCAAAATCGCTCGATTCTATCGAGTAAGTCAATGGCGTCGTTAGGTCACCACTATGTACTTTGTAGGTTAATTGATTCCCTGAGAATCATACGTGTATTCTTCTGAACTAGTTACTGAGCCTGCTAGGTCACCAACATGTGATTTGGAAGTTAATTGATTCCCCTGAGAATCATAAGTGTATTCTGCTGAATAAGTTACTGAGCCTGTTAGGTCACCAACATGTGATTTGTAGGTTAATTGATTCCCTTGAGAATCGTACGTGTTTTCTGCTGAATAAGCTACTGAGCCTGTTAGGTCGCCAATATGTACTTCGGAAGTTAATCGATTCCCCTGAGAATCATACGTATCTTCTTCTGAACTACTTACTGAGCCTGTTAGGTCGCCAGTATGTAATTTGGAAGTTAATCGATTCCCCTGAGAATCATACGTGTATTCTGCTGAACTACTTACTGAGCCTGTTAGGTCGCCAGTATGTAATTTGGAAGTTAATCGATTCCCCTGAGAATCATACGTGTATTCTGCTGAATAAGTTACTGAGACTGTTAGATCGCCAGCATGTGATTTGGAAGTTAATTGATTCCCTTGAGAATCATAAGTGTATTCCTCTGATCGAGTTACCAGGGTTGTCAGGTCGCCAGCATGTGATTTGGAAGTTAATTGATTCCCTTGAGCGTTGAAAATATGTTCTGCTGATTGACTCACTGACGTTGCTGTAGAATCACCCACGTAACTTATGGTAGAATATTTTCGCAAAGAGGCATCCCAGCTTGTAACTGTTAATGTCCTTGTTCCACTGCGAAAAGCAATCTGATGAGAAGGCATTTGAAGGTAGACACCATCACAATCAAAATCTTTCGTTGCATCTCGAGACGAGTTTCTAGCTCCTGGATGAACCTTGCGATCATGATCATCGCAATCGGTTCCGCTAACCACATATCCCGAAGGTACCGCGACCGATGATACCTCCAGGCTGTGAGCACTGTCTCCATAACCATCTCCATCGGAATCTAAGTAAAAAGTACTAAGTGAAGGAGTTGGCCCACTCCCATTTGAGCCAGAACAACCTCCAGCTGTATAAAAGGAGAATATGATTAATGGCCATACCCAGATATAATTTTTACGCACTGCATTCATTTTCATAATAACTCCCCTTTTAAGATAAACGGTTATTTTATGGGTCGACTGGAGATAAAACAAGGTGAAACCCAATAAGTTAGGCTTTTTGCTTAGGGTCCAAAGCCTGCTGTAAACCTTCTCCTACCAAATTATAAGCGGTAATACTCAAGAAAATCGCCAGTCCCGGAAAGACGGCTAACCACCAAGCGATGTCCATGAAATCGCGGGACTGAGATAAAATTTCTCCCCACGTCGGCGTCGGTGGCTGGACACCAAAACCTATGAAAGACAAACTTGATTCAATTAAGATCGCCGAAGCGACACCAAATGTTGCCGACACCAAAACAGGAGCCAGACTATTAGGAAGTATGTGTTTGAAAATAATTCTCAGAGAAGATGCGCCGCTGAGTTTACTGGCTAAAACAAAATCTTGATTTCGAATTCGCAAAAACTCTCCACGCACCAAACGAGCGATTCCAGGCCAACTTGTTAATCCAATCACCACCATGATGTTCGTGAGAGAGCGGCCAATAAAAGCTAAGACTGCGAGGATAAGAAAAAATGTTGGAAAGCAAATCATCACTTCGATCAATCGTGAAATCAAAATATCCACCCACCCTCCAAAATATCCCGCCAGAGCACCCAAAATAATACCAATCACAATATATATCGCCACAGCGATAAATCCTACCGTGAGCGAAATACGTGTTCCAAAAATCATACGCGATAATACATCCCGACCCTCTTCATCAGTCCCCAAAAAATGCGCAGACGATGGGGGCTTTAAAACAGAATCCAGATCATAAGCTGTAGGTGAATAATGGGTCAGATAAGGCGCCAAGAGAGCCATCAGAAAAAAAATCACTGTAATCGACAAACCTACAACAGCGAGTTTATTTTTCAAAAACTGATTTCCAATATGTCCCCAATAGCTCGTAAACTTTACCATAAGATTAATGATTATTTTGTCTCTTGATCGTGACGACCATTGCATAGCATGCAATAGAAGCTGGTAATAAAAAAGCCAAATATTGATATTCCAAAAAAAGAAAAGCCCCAACGCATGAGCCTAACATAAAAGCCATAATAGTAATGACCCTTAAAATATTAATCCGTATTTCACGTGTACGACGCGCTTGATCTTGATGTGGCAAAAACAACCTCATCACTCCTATACCAAGATCTGTCGTAATACCTGTGAGATGAGTTGTTCTGACAACAGCACCTGTGGATGTCGTAATTGCCGCATTTTGAAGCCCACTCGCACCACAGAGAAGGGCCAACAAAAGATAATCTTGCCCCAAGTTAATCTCCCCTCCAAAAACCCCAAACCATCCCCAATGGCCTCCTAAGGAGGCCATCAGAAGACAAAACGAAATCAGACCCATAACAATAGAATAACCAGCTTCACGACCCTGATGGAGCCGTCGATCCACCAGATATGCTGAAATCATAGCGCCTATCAGGAAATAAAAAGGGACTGAAAGAATACCAACAGCAAATCTCCAGGAACCATGAGCCACATCGATTCCAAACAACGTCGCAAATCCCGTCACATGAGTGACAAAACGACCACAAGACATAAAACCACCCACATTCACATTGCCCGCTAAAAACGACAGGAGAAAGGAATGAAAAAATGTTTTGTAATAAAACTTACTTTCGAGACCGTGCTTGAACATGAATGCCGCAAGGAAAACATATCCAAGAACGTATCGTCAATGAAGCAATCAACCGCTGTCTAAAATTTAGGGGAATCCCCCACACCAAAATCCTGTTTACCCTGATTGTGGAGTTATTTGTTTTTTCATACCCAACAAACGGGGAGTGTTTAATGAAAAAGAGAAAAGTAAAATCATCTTATCTTGATCATTTTGAGAGAGAGATTGCCTCTGTAGGAGAAGAAGCTCGTGGAAACCTAGGGGATGAAGACGTTATTCATATAAAAAATATCAAATCACTGTCACGTGTTTCTGAAATACTTGGAAGAGGATTGATCTACATCAGCTTAGATCCCCTCACATGGTCTTTGGGAGTAGCTCTTCTGGGAATTCATCACCAGCTAGAGACTTCTGAAATAGGTCATGCAGCTTTGCATGGTGCTTGGGATGGACTCAAAGGTGCCGAATATTTTGATTCAAAAAATTTTCATTGGAACACACCCGTCAATGAAGAGGCTTGGAAAACCGAACACAATCTCCTCCATCATCGCTATACCAATATTGCCGGACGTGACCCTGACTTAAGCTTTGGAATTTTGAGAGTCACGGAACATACCAAATGGATGCCTTATCATCTGGTTCAAACAGCTCAGTTTTTTTGGTCGGCACCATTCTTTATTTGGATGATCGCTTCACATGCTTCTGGATTAACAGATCTCTTACATCCAAAAAATGATGATTCCTATGCGCCTGTCCTTCAAGATCAAAGGCTGAAAACATTTTTTAATTCGTTTTATCAGACAATAAAAAAAATGCTCCCCTACTCTCTCTATGAGTTTGTTTTTTGGCCAATATTAGCCGGACCTTTTTGGTGGAAAATTTTGGGCGGAAATTTGGGTGCTGATGTTTTACGCAACATCTACTCAAGTGCGATTATCTACGCAGGACATTTTGGTGAAGATCTTCAATATTATGATAAAAACTTCAAAACACATAGCCGTGGCGAGTGGTACAAATCTCAAATAGAGTCCGCTCACAACTATACAATTCCAGGCTTTATGAGCCTTCTGTGCGGAGCCCTTGATTTTCAAATAGAACATCATCTATTTCCAAGACTCCCGCCCAATCGTCTCCGAGAAATTTCGCCTAAAATAGAGTCTATTTGCAAAAAATATAAGATCTCTTACAAACGGACATCGCTTGGAAAAAATTTAGCAGCAGCCATGAAAAGATTAGGGAGACTGTCATTTCCCAATTTTACAGTTCCATTTTTTCCATAGAAAAAAATGTAATATGTTTTTTTGAAAATTTGATATCAGGATTTTTCAAAACTAATTCGTGGATCGACGACTACATAGAGAATGTCACTGATCAAAATACTGATGAGTGTCAAAAAGGCTTCAATTGCAGCAATCGCCATCACTGTAGGATAATCACGCGACAAGACCGCTTCAAATCCCAGCTTTCCCATTCCTGGAATCGAAAAAATCTGTTCGATGATCATACTCCCACCAATCAAACCTGGAAGCAGAGTCCCCATCAAGGTAATCATCGGAATCAAAGCATTGCGAAGTGTGTGTTTAAAAATCACGGCTCTCTCAGACAAGCCTTTGGCTCGTGCCGTGCGCACATAATCCTGCTGAATCACTTCCAAGACCTGAGCTCGTGAAAATCGAGACACAAAAGCCAATCCCCCATAAGTCAGCACGATCACGGGCAATACCAAGTGCCATAAAATATTTCCGATCTTGCCCCAAAAAGAAAGCTGTTCAAAACCAATCGAGACAATCCCAATCACGGGAAAAATATTAAGATATTCTCCTCCCGATAAAAAAATGATCAACATCATGGCTACCCAAAAAGATGGGAGCGAATACAAAATAAATAAAATCAGAGTCACCGTCTTATCCCACAAACTATGTGGAGACACAGCCGAATAAACTCCCAGCGGGATGGCGATGAGATACACCAACAAAATCGAAATCACATTGAGCAAAAGAGTCACCGGCAGAGCTTCTTTAATCTTTGTCAGCACAGGCCGATGATCTTTATACGAATCCCCAAAATCAAACGTCACCACACGCTTGAGCCATAGAGCGTATTGAACGTGAAAAGGCTTATCGAGACCATACATCTTCTTGGTCTGCTCAATCACCTCTCGAGAAATCGTCTCCGACCGAATCCCCTCGCCTCCTAGCTGCTGGATCTTAATCGACACCGGATTGCCAGGCGCTAGTTGTATGATAAAAAAAGTAATAAGGGTAATTCCCAAAAACGTGGGAATGATCAAAAGAAGTCGCTTGATAAGATAGGAAATCACAGGCCGCTGGACTTAAATGAAATTTAAGAAGGACTCAAGAATGAAGTCATCAAACCAAAGCATTGAGAAATCGATCAGCTGACATGAGGTGCACAGAATTTTTGAAAACATTCACATTACCTTTTTTCACAATTTGATAAACATATGGAATACTCAATTTTTCTCTAAAATAAGTCAGATGAGGAGAAATCGACTCGTCATTCAATTTGACTTCAACTGCAAACCAAGGCTTTTGATTTTGACAGATCATAAAATCCACTTCTCGGCCGTGATGATCCCTTAAATAATAGAGCTCTGTTTTCCACCCTTCAGTGTCCTGGAGGTAATGACACAATTTCAATAAATGCGACCCAATCATATTTTCAAAACGAGCAGCTTCATTTTCAATTTCTGACCAATCCCATAAAAATAGTTTTTTTTCTTTTTTAACAGCCGCAATCTTTTTTGAGGCATAAGGAGATAAACGGTAAGAATAATAAAAATTTTCCAGCACATCGAGCCAAAGGCTCGCTGTCCTAAAATTAACCTGCAAATCCTGACTCAAAGAATTGATCGAAAGTATAGAACCTACTCTTTGTGGCAAGAGCTCTGTCAGCAAAGAAAAATTTCCGATATCCTGAATACGAGTCAGATCACGCACATCTTCTTTTAAAAATCGCTCATGACGTTCATTGATCCAACGTCTCCAGGATCTTTCATCCTGGGCCAAAAATGGCTCAGGAAATCCTCCAAAACGCAATAAAGTCTCAACTGCAGAGGCATCTTCAGCATGATAGTTCTGAAAAACTAATTCTTTCCCAGGGGAAATTTTATTTTTTTTCTTTAGAACTTCGGCTAACGAAAAAGGATGAAGTCGGTAGTAATGATATCTTCCTTGAAGAGAATCTCCACCTCTCCTAAAAACATTCAATCGAGCGCTTCCCGTGAGCAAAAACTGATGCCGACCCTTATGGGTATCATACTCACCTTTAATCCAGGTTTTCCATTTGGTGTATTTATGAAACTCATCCAAAAGGACAAGGGGGCTCTCAGGATCCCACTCACCTTTGAGCGCACGGCGTCTTTGATCAATCTTATCCCATGTATAATACTGACTTTTTTGTCCTGAACCGATGATATCTTTAGCGATCGTGGTTTTACCTACCTGCCTGGGACCACCTAAGAAGACCATTTTAGACTTTAGGTCTGCGGCTATAGATTCAGAGAGATATCTTTGTTTCATATGAGTAAATTATACAAATATACAATTTACTCAACAGTATTTTGCATGCATATGCAAAATGCTTATACATGAGAGCTGAATGGATTTTATTTATATTTTATAAGATTTAAATGATTTACTGAATCAACCATTTGTCGTTCTAGATAGCGTCTCAAAAGATCACTATTCTCCACAATCAACCTAACTTGATCCTCAGTTAAATTTCCTGGAGGAGTAGCTAACAAAATCTCTACATCCTCATCACTTAACTCAACCTGAGCAGCCTGTTGACGACCTCTACCTTCTTGACCTGCCCCATCTCCAAAAATATCACTCTCAACACCTGTCAGAAAACCATCACGCTCAATATTTGCAGCTATTGGTTTATTTTGAAGCATGAGATTGATACCAAAAGTGTCTTTTAAATGAATTTTGAAAAACCTAATTCTGCAAATGGGTAACCTTTAGAAGGCGGTAATATCGAATTTAAACCGCCTGGGAATCCTTCTATACCAAAGTATTTTCTTAAACCTTGTACAGGATCACCAAGCGTATCGGTTGTATGTGTCAAACCAGCAAAAGTATTAATGCCAAAATCTAAAACATTTGTAGACGTAAAGCTTCTCACCACTTCAGATAATCTGCCTTGATCCACAAACACAATCGAAACGCCGGCACGAGCTGCTTGAGCAGCACCCAAAGCTTCCAGCGCACCACCTGCCGCATCTTTAAAAGATGCCAGCATAAAGGAGCTATGTCTAAAAATTCATCTCTTATGTTCTCGCTCACATAACTTATCTTTTTAGTAAAGCTTCAAATCCATAGGACTGCCCTGCGGCTATCAATACCGCCGCCATGCTTTGAGCTGCTGGATCTGCCCAAAGAGTCGCACCGGTATCATGAAAAGCGCCTTACATGAATTGCAGTTCCTACAGGTCCTTTTTGACCAAGCTGCACTGGAAGAATACCACTGACACGAGTCGTAGCATTCGCAGACCCAATATTAACCTCTCGAATCTCAACTGCAGAAGCTGGATACCTCACAATCTCACTGACAGGATCAAGCTTTGAGGAATCATACGTAGCTAAGATCCCTTCAAAGGTTAAATCACTCAGAGGATGACGATGAGTCGCCGTCAAAGCCAAAGCCCCAGCCAAAGGCCCTTCATGCCCCATAGTCAACGTCACAGGACCTTGTTGAGGATCCACACCCACTAAAAGAAGAGCACCTTTCCCTAGAAGATTTTCTCTCAATACAAGCGGTGCAGGACGTTCAGCTTGGGAGACACTCACTCCATAAGCATGCAGAGGACCTGTAATACGGACTCCCATTGGTTCTTGATCATTCCCTAGAGCTTCAACCGTCATTCGCATTGCGGGATTCACTCCAATACCTCGCATGACACGTGCGAGAGGTTCCGGCAGATTTCCAGACATTAGAAGAGCAGTCGTTGAAGCGACTACCTCCTGATCTCCAGCACCTAAAAGCGTCAAAAGTTGAGCTGCTTGAATGGCTTGCTCTAGGGGTTGAGAATCCCTGGCAGGATTAACATTAACACCAACCCTTGGAAACGCTGTGATAGATGTTGAATAAGCTGCACCACCAGAAGGGACTGTTGGCACTTGAGCCCTGCCCGCTAATGTCATCAAGGCTGCGGCTAAAGCCCCTTGAGCTTGAGGAAGTGTTATAGGTAATCCGGATTGTACTGTTGGTTCTGGCATAAAAATCTCCTAATGAAACCCTTTTCGCCCATACTCAAAAAATGTTGTGTGCTTTTTCATCATTACTCAAAACGAAGTGTAGCATTTGCAGATGTCAGTAGATGAGGTCCAAAATTGCCCACGCCACCGCCTGCTTCTACACAGCCTGAAAGCAAACTGTGTGTCGGGATACAAACAGAAATTGCCGCATCGACACCATAGCTGATACCTGCTGGTACCAAATCCACGGCAGGCCCAATCGGACCTCCCGGAGCGGGGGGCTGATCATAAACAGAAATCGTAGGCCCACTTTGATAGCCCACATAAGGAAAAATATTTAAAGAAAAACCAAACACAGAGACTGAGGGCAATTGAATCCCAACCTCTCCTGCAATTAAAAACATCCCTCCCTGCTCCCCAACGCCACGAGCAAAATGACCTGGTTCATAATCTGCAGTCACTCGAGCCAAGTCATCATAAGGAGAGAGAGCTTGATTGTGCCCTGCAGTCAATCGCATCCCCATGGTCAGCACAATACCATGCGGAAAAACTTGGACAGGACCGCGAGCTCCAGCAGTCACAGCAAAGGTCCTGTAGGTAGGGACACGACCTGTAGAAGGTGTAGAGAAAAATGTACCACCAGCATAAACAGAAACAGTTCTTTGATCCCGAGTCTCAGGATCCGGCCGGACAAGAGCATGAGCCATTTCGGAAACAGCATTCAAATCCAAACGCCCTGTCGTCGTTGCCTGGACACCATTACACACCACATCAGAGTCTGGATAACGGCTAAACAAATCTCTGATTTCCCCAAAAACTGCACTGGATTCGTCTCCGTCAGATCGTCGCACCGAAAGATCTTCAAAATTCACCTCATGAGGATTTCCATGACGCCTTATTTCACAATGTACGCGAACATCTCCCATAATTTTTCTCCTGAGTAAGAGATATCGGCACTGTTTGTAAAAAGTTTCTTCTTTTATTAAGGAAGTGTTTTAGAAACTTTCCATTCCAACACATCCATTCCTGAAGGATGGATTTTGATGTTGGTGAAACGTCGATCCAGAGCAATCAAATTAGGACTCGTATAGAGAAATGTGTAAGGCTGTACGTCATCAATAATCCGATGGAGTTCACGATACAGAGCCGCTCTTTTTTGAGGATCAAATTCTTGACGACCCTCTTCAATCAAACGATCCGCTTCTTTATTTTCAAAACCCACAAAGTTAGAGCCCTGAGTGGCCTGTGAACTATGCCAAACCTGATAAGGATCTTGCTCCACGCCGAAAACCCATCCCAGCGTCACGGCGTCGAATTTTCGATCATCGATATTTTTAATAAAAAGAGCCCACTCGATCTGAACAATTTCCATCTCAATGCCCATCTTTCTCAAATCTTCTTTGAGAATAGTTCCCAAACGCTCCGCAAATTTTCGACCGGAGGGAATCAAAAACTCAAAGCGAAAAGCCTTTCCGTCTTTATCCAAAACCCCATCCCCATCATGATCTTCCCAACCCGCTTCTTTTAAAAGAGCTTTTGCGTGCTCCGGATCATAAGGCAAAGGCACCACCTCTTTATTATAAGCCGGTGCCTGATCATAAAAAGGTCCAGTGACAATTTTGCCCAGACCAAAATTAAGTTTTTGCAAAATAGCTTCACGATTTACCAAAAGCGTCATCGCTCGTCGCACACGCGCATCTTTGAAGAAGTCGCGTTTCATATTCCAACCAATAAAAGTATAGCCCGGAGAATAAAATTGATAACGCTCAAACTGCTTTTTAAATTTTTCCGTATCCGTTTGTCGCACCCATTGAATCGGACGCAAACCCGCAAAATCCAACTCGCCTTTTTTTAGAAGTTGGAGAGCGACCGTATCTTCAGCAACTATTTGAAATCGGATTTTTTTAATATCAGGAAACTTTTCTGTCCCTTTAGCCCAGTAGTCTTCATTGCGCTCCAACACAATCTGCTTCCCCGTCTCCCAAGACACAAGCTTGTAAGGACCTAAACCCACAGGCATCCGGTTTTGCTCATGACTGTTAAAATCATGACCATTATTAAAAAGATGTTTGGGAATCAGAGGAAGTGTGCCGCAAAATTCTAACGCCATAAAATAAGGTCGTCGGTAGGTAAACCGCACCGTAGACGCATCCACTTTTTCAACCTTTTCAATATCCTGATAATACACTCTCAAGTGAGGTGCATCGACTTTGGGATCCATGATTTTGTCATAGGAATAGACGATATCATCGACGGAAAATGGAACACCATCCTGCCAAAAAATATTTTTGCGGATATGAAACGTAAATTGCTTCTTGTCAGAAGAAATTTCCCAACGCTCAGCCATTTTGGGTTTCCACTCAAGCGTGTCGTTGTCACGTTCGATCAACGTATCATAGATGAGACTATCAATGCGGGAAGCATACGCATCGGTCGCCACAATCGGATTGAGAGTGTCAGGCTCAGCCCCTAAATGCCACACGAGAGTATCAGACTCTTTAGGAATGTCAGCGTGACACCCCCAAAAGAAAAGGGGGAGCAGCAAAAAAGTAATAAATAATTTAATCTTCAACCAGGACCGCATCGGAAGGGATATTGATTTCAAAATCTTTTTATCAAGCTTGTCGTGAGCTAGATTAATTTCAGGACCTGAATACCAAACTTCAGCATTTAAATCAGGATCCCAAAATCGCACCTTGATATGAGCAGGAACCCAGCCTCGCCCTGTATCTCTCATATCTGAATAATCAATTTGGTAACGTTTTAATCCATCCAGAGATTTTTCGACAAAACGAACAGGAAAAAAATGTTCGCCTTTTTTTGTTAAAATCATTTCCTTCGTATCACTTCTAAAGAGGTAATGATTATCAATACCCATAATAGTTGACGCCTTATAAGCTTCGACATCATCCAGAGGGATCATACCTGATAGAATATCACCGACTTGTTCAGGGTGGAGCGAGAAGTGAAAATACTTAGCCATCACAGCATCTGTGGCTAAACCATGGTAATATTTGTTTGAGCTCGGCCAATAAATCCAAACTTCGCCTAATTTAATCAAAATTTGGGGATCTTGAAGACCAAAATCACTGACACCATCTAAACGCATCCAACTAGGACGAATATAAGCTATCGACATTTGTCCTTTATTACTCAAAACACCTGAACCCAGTCGCACTTGTGCTAAACTTCGAAAACTTCTGAGATTTAAATTTCGGGAACGCACTTCTTCATACATTATTTTCTTTTGAGACAAATCAAGATTAGTGGTTTGAAGCTTGACCAGAGGATCTTTGGAACATCCTGAAGCCAACAGTAACAAAAGAAAAACAAAACTAACGCGAAATATTTTCAATTTTTTGTCTGATTCTTTCACGATCCTTATCCTCCCCTAGCTGTTCAACAGAATTAACCTTCTTTTTCTTAGCATTTTCCAAAAGATTTAAAGACTGTCGATAATACGACTCTGCTTGCCTCTTGTCATTGCGTTTTAAATAAATATCTCCCAAATGCTCCAAGATCGTCGGCTCTGTAGGAACATTTTTGCGCTTTCAAAATCAAATTTAGAGCTTTTTCGAGACTCCCCTTTTTGAAATAAACCCATCCCAAGCTATCCATGATATAACCATCATCCGGTTTTTGGGCATAAGCCATTGCGACAAAATCTAAAGCTTGATCCAAATTTTTATTTTGCTCCGCATAGGTATATCCCACGTAATTCAAGGCACTCACATTTTTGGGATCTAATTGGAGAATCTTAAGCATCGTCACAATAGCATCATCATAACGACCCGCCTTATCCAGAGTAATACCTCGGGTATAGAGCAGAAGAGTTTTATCCTCTACACTCCGTTGTTTGTCATTTTGCTCCAAACTCTCATCAAGAATGGACAAAGATTTGTCATACTTTCCCTGATCCCGATAAATTTCAGCCAAATACTGAGTCACTACAGGCTCCATCTTTTTTTCTTTTCGGGCTTTTTCCAAAATTGCTATTGCTGAAACAGCATCACCTTTTTCTTTTTTAATAAAAGCCATGTGAAGCCTGGCATCCCGATAAAAAGTAGATTTTGGAGAAATTTGTTCAAACAAAGGATACGCGTCATCACCTTGGCCTGTATTTTCTTTCATCACCGCCAAGTAATAGATCACCCGATCATCATCAGGAGAAAGTTTTTTTAATTCTTCAAACTTTTGAATCGCTTTCTCATAATCCTTATTCTCATAATAAATCAGAGCTAATTTGATTTTTATACCCGGATCGGCAGGAGCTAACTCTTCCATCTCATGAAAAGTCTCGAGAAGTTTTTTTTGATCTTTCAGGTCCACATACAAATCCGCCAGTGCTGAAAGAGCTTTCATACTGTCCGGATCATCCTGCAAAATATGCTGATAAATCTTTACGGCTTCCTGAGGACGATTCAAAAAATTTTGCAAAAGAGATGCTTCATAAAAATAAGGTGTTACATCATCTGGATCTTGTTTCTGCCAAAGCCTGGAGGACTCCAAGGCTTTTGTGTAATTTTTTTGCGCCAACAAAACTTCAATGAGCAACGAATGAGCTTCTGAAGATTGAGAGTTCAATTTCAAGGCTGATTCATAGTAGTTTAAGGCTTCGGGCCACCTCTGCTGACCATGAGAAATTTTTCCCATGAGCACTAAGTAATTCACATTTTGTGGGGATTCTTGCAGTGCCTTGCGTGCATCTTGTTCAGCACTTTTCAAATCATTCAAAGAAGCCGACAAATAAGCTCTCTTAAAACGAAGATAATCAGACGTATCATGTTCAACTTCAGCTTTTTCTATCGCACTATTGAGATTCGTCATCGATTGCTTAAAGCGGTTATGACGATAATCAATTTCTGAAAGAATAAAATAATCAGCCGCAGCTTGACCTGAAGGCACTTTGGAACGTGGAGAATGTCGTGAAGTTTTATAAGTGGAAGTACAGGCACTCATGAGCATGACAATCAAAAGAGCCAAAGCTTTCAGTTTTTTAAGATGCAAAAAAATTTCCTGATTTCCCTTGGGACCCAATACAGGCGAAGGAGATTTTCCTAAAAGGGTAAAACCTATTTTTTGAGCGAAGTCAGCCACAAGAGTGACGGCTTTTTCCCTTAAACTTTCCGATCGCACAACTCCTTTTTTCACTTCTTGAGGTCCCAGCTCAAATTGAGGCTTCACCATGACCAACGCTTCTCCATCTTCTTTAAGACTCGCATGAATATTTTCCAAAACTTTTGTCAGGGAAATAAATGACACATCTGAGACGACAAGATCCATTTTTTCAAGAGTGTTCACATCAAAATGCCGAAAATTTACTTTTTCCATCATCACCACACGAGAATCTTCACGGAGCTTATAATGAAGCTGCCCATACCCCACATCTACAGCATACACCTTAACAGCTCCACCTTGCAGAAGACAGTCGGTAAAACCACCTGTCGAGGCACCAACATCCAAACATATTTTACCTTGAGGATTAATGTGAAGGGATTGCAAAGCACCCTCAAGCTTCAAACCACCTCGACTGACATATTTTAAATCTTCTTCAAGAATGAGAGTTTCATTTTCATCAATCAACTCCCCTGCTTTTTCCACACGCCCTTTAGATGTAGAGACCTTGCCTGCCATGATTAAGGCTTGAGCTCGAGCCCGCGACGGAACGAGATTTTGTTGAACCAAAAGAAGATCAGCACGAAGTTTCATGAGATGATATTTCTATTCCTAGAACAAATGTGCAAGATTTGCTTTCTAGCTTTTTCCTTAATTGACGGATCAAGGACTTGAATATAGATCCGCACAAAATAAAATGGAGACCTTATGAAAAAAATTATCGTTTGGACTGTGATTATCATGATTCATTTAGCTGTCGTCGCATCCCAAGGATGGGCTTCGGAAAATAAGAGCGGCAAATCAGGATCTGGAAAAGTGACAGAAACCATGAATTCCGGTGGTTATACTTACGCCAATGTAGATTTAGGAAATGAAAAAGTTTGGGTGGCCGCTCCAGAGACAACACTCTCTGTGGGCAGCGTTGTCAGCTTTTCAGGCGGAATGCCCATGACCAATTTTCGCAGTAAAACTCTCAATCGCACTTTTGATACCGTCTATTTCATACCTTCTTTCCAAACAGGAGCACCTCAACAAGGAGCCATACAGCAAGCAGCCCCCCATCAAGCTTCAACCCTCACGGCTTCTGATTTTACACAAACAGAACATACGGGGACGCCCACAGCAGAGACCATTACCATCAAAGGGATGAAAAAAGCTCCCGGCGGCAAAACGATTGCGGAAATTTATAAAGCCAAACCCAGTCTTGTTGGCAAACCTATCATCGTAAGAGGTGAAGTGGTTAAGTATAATGAAAACATCATGGGTCGTAACTGGATTCACATTCAGGATGGTTCCGGCAAAGCAGGCTCCAACGATCTGACGGTGACTACAAAAGATAAGGCTGCTGTTGGAAAAACTATTCTTGTCAAAGGCACTATCGCCATCGATCAGGACTTTGGAAGCGGATACAAATACAGTATCATGGTTGAAAATGCGAAGGTGACTGTCGAGTAGACTATGATTGTTTCCGCAGTTCAAAATGATCACTCTCTTAAACTAGAAGAACGAGACAAACCGATTCTGAATCCAGGTGAAGCGCTTCTCCAAGTTGCAGCTTGCGGGCTTTGCGGGACAGACATTTTAAAAATTCAAAAAAAATCTTCCAAGACAGGTACGGTTTTAGGTCATGAAGTGTCGGGTGTGATCGTTGAATCTAAAAATGAAAAATTCGCCTTAGGGGGTCGTGTGGTTGTAGCGCATCATGTCCCCTGCTTTGAGTGCCATTTTTGTCTGCATGAAAATTTTTCGATGTGTGCTCAGTTTAAAAAAACTAATCTCGATCCAGGTGGCTTCGCTCAATTTTTAAAAATCCCTCAGGAACATTGCCACCACACAGCTTTTAAAATTCCGGATCATTTGAGTTTTGCCGAAGCAAGCTTCATGGAACCCATCGCCTGCTGTCTGCGCGCGGTTAAACGAAGTCGGTTAAAAAAGAATGATTCGTGTCTTGTGATTGGTTTGGGATCTATTGGTCTCCTTCTGGTTCAACTCCTAAAACACTTTGGCGTGAATACGTACGTCATGGACTTAGTCGAAGAGCGCATAGCTTTGGCGGAAAAATTTGGGGGGCAAAAATTTAATCCAGACAAACTCCAAAACTCTTCAAAAGCAGTCGATATGCTTTTATTCACAGCTGGCAACAATGCTCTCCTCACTCAATCGCTTGCGTGGGTACGTGATGGAGGCAAAATTCATCTTTTTTCAAGTATTGCCGATGGTGAAAAAGCCACTCTTGATCTGAATCAAATTTATCATCGGGAGTTAGAACTTTTCTCAACCTACTCTTCAGCCCCTCAAGAATTAAAGGAATCTTTAGATCTCTTAGCCAATGGATCTATTGATGTAAAACCTTTGATAACGCATACACTTCCTCTCTCAGAAATCCCTCAAGCCATTGAAGGCACTCTTCAGAGAAAAATTTTGAAAGCGATTATCGTTCCATGAAAACTTTGAAAACAATGAACGCTGCCCGCTGGTATGGGCCCGAAGATTTGCGAGTAGATACCATTGATATCCCAACACCGGGTGAAGGCGAAGTCCTGGTCAAAATCCAATCAGCGCTCACCTGTGGGACTGATTTTAAATTTTTCAGACGTGGCCACGCTCTCTTGGGCAAGACAGTTCCATCTCTTTTTGGGCATGAAATGTCTGGCACTATCACATCCATTGGCAAAGGTGTGTCACAATTTAAAGAAGGCGATGACGTGGTGGCCGCTAATTCAGCTCCCTGCGGACATTGCTTTTTCTGTAAAAAAAACCAGCACAACCTCTGCGAACATCTCGAGTTTTTAAACGGAGCTTTTGCCGAATATATTTTGATCCCCAAACGTATTGTTGAAAAAAATCTTTATCTAAAACCCAAAAATCTTTCTTTTCGAAACGCCGCTTCGACCGAGCCTCTGGCCTCGGTGGCTCGCTGTGCTGAACAAATCAACATTCAGCCTGGGGAACACGTCGCCATTATAGGTTCAGGACCAACAGGATTATTGTGGGTTCAGGTCGCTAAACATTACGGAGCCAAAGTCGTTTGTCTGGCTCGCAATCAACAAAAGTTGGCAATGGCTAAAACTCTAGGCGCTGATCACACATTATCCATTAAAAACATTGAGGCACTCAAAACACAGGTTCATGAAATAACCCAACCTGGTTATGGACCTGATATTGTGATTGATGCCGCGGGTCAGCCTGAAACCTGGGAGATGGCCTTTAATCTAGTCCGAGCCGGTGGCAGAGTGTCATTTTATGGGGGTTGTAAATTAGGTACCAAAATCACTTTAGATACACACAAACTTCATTACGAAGAGCTCACACTAACAGGAATTTTTCATCACACGCCTCAGTATTTTGAAAAGCTCTCCATCTCATTGCTGAAGGCAAAATTAAAATTGATCCCTTGATCCAGGATTCAAAACCACTTGTGAAGATTAATGAGGTTTTTCAAAAAGATGTTCCTGAAACACCTCTTAAATACGAAATCATTCCCTAATTTTTTCTAAAAATAATGTAATCAGCCAAAGCTCTCAAGGCATCAGCTTCACTTCCAAAGATCGCAAGAGCTTGTTGAGATTGGTTGGCATGATACTTAGCCAGCTCTTTGGATTTTTCCATTCCGATAATTGACGGGTAAGTGGATTTATCTTTTTTCAAATCACTTCCAGAAGGTTTGCCTAAATCTTCGGTTGACCCTTCCAAGTCCAAAATATCATCCGCAATTTGAAACGCTAAACCAATCGCATCTCCATACTTTTTAATGGCCTGAATTTTCTCAGAAGATGTCTCAGCTATTTTAGCCCCCACCACAGCGGCTACAGATAAGAGACATCCTGTTTTGTGACGATGCAATCGCTCCAACTCTTGAGCTGAAATTTTCTTACCTTCTGAATCCAAATCAATCGATTGACCACCAACCATCCCTCGAGGACCTGAGGCTTCGGCAATATCACGAATCACACCCAAAATAATTTCCGAACGCATACCTTGAATAGAAGACAACACGGAAAAAGCTTCCGTCAAAAGTCCATCACCTGCCAAGATGGCCGTCGCATCTCCAAAAACTTTATGATTCGTAAGGCGACCGCGTCTCAGATCATCATTATCCATCGCGGGCAAATCATCGTGAATCAACGAATACGTATGAATCATCTCCAAAGCGGCTGCGACTTTTAAACAAGCTTCTTTTTGAACTGCAGATGGATTGTGTACACACGCTTCAAAAGCCGCAAACGTCAATGCTGGTCGAATCCTTTTTCCACCCGCTTCCAAACTATAATTCATCGCCTCAAATAAACGCCCAAAATCCTTTTCCCGACTCACAGAGTCAGCAAAATGATTTTTCAAAAAAAAATCCACTTGAGTTCTCGTCTTTTCGATAAATTCTTTTAGGTTCACTCAACATCCTCGAAGTTTTGAATTGTTTGATTTCCAGACTTATCTTTCATCAAAATTTCCACACGTTTTTGAGCCTCGGTGAGACGAACTTCACAACTTTTCACTAAAGCCATCCCCTCTTCAAAAGCTTTCATGGAATCCTCCAAAGAAAGATCCCCGCTTTCCAACTTTTGAACAAGGTCTTCCAACTTTTGCAAAGAGACTTCAAACTTTTCACTTTTTTCTGATTTTGCCATAAAAACATGCCGTAGCTTTGGATTCAAAAACCGTCAATCGACACTTTCATTCTTTAATACACGTGACTTGAAACGCCCTTCATAAACTTGCACTTCAACAGCATCCCCGTCTTTCAGCAATGCGGCATCCCGGATGATTTGCTGATCTGAAATTCGTTTTGCCACAGCATAACCTCGAGCCAAAATGGCTGTTGGGTTTAAAGCTGTGAGATGTTCTTTTCGATGATTCAATGTCTGTTGTAAAAAAGAAAAACGATGTTCCATACAGGAAATCATCTGTTCCCGAATATGATCAATTTTAAGTAACGACTCTGTCAAACGACGGCCTGGATCACGAAAATAAGCTTCCCATCTTTTTAAAATCAATTCGTAGTTTTCAATTTTGCTCGAAATATTTTGATAAAGAGAACGTCTCTGTTTTTCCAGCGTATAAAACAATTCTTCTCGCACAGGCACCGCCAATTCCGCAGCTGCTGACGGTGTTGGCGCCCTCACATCGGCTACAAAATCAGCAATCGTAAAATCTGTTTCATGGCCCACAGCTGAAATGACAGGAATTTTTGATTGAGCAATCGCTCGAGCCACCACTTCTTCATTAAAAGCCCAAAGATCTTCCACCGAACCACCACCACGGCCAACTATCAAAACATCAATATCATGACGCTCATTCATCTCATGAACAGCTTCAGCAATCTCCTGAGCCGCTCCCGGACCTTGAACTAAAACAGGCCTCAATAAAATTTGAATATTGGGAAAACGTCTCGTCAGCACGTGAATCATATCGCGAATCACAGCACCTGTCGGAGAAGTCACAATACCGATTTTTTTGGGTAAAAATGGAAGTGGCTTTTTTCTGGATTCATCAAAGAGTCCTTCTGCCGATAATTTTTTCTTCAATTGCTCAAAAGCCAGCTGCAAAGCCCCTACCCCTTTGGGCTCCATATGCTCCACGATGATTTGGTAATTTCCACGGGGTTCGTAAACCGTCAGGCGACCGTAAGCTAAAACTGAAAGACCGTTTTCAGGCTGAAAACGCATCTTCATCGTAGCACCACGAAACATCACAGTACTCACCTGAGATTGACTGTCTTTAAGACTAAAATAAAGATGTCCTGAAGAAGCAGGTTTGAGATTAGAAATCTCACCCTCAATCCATAAGTCGGAAAACTGCTCTTCCAAACAATTTTTTATTTGGCGATTGAGTTCTGAAACAGAAAAAACTTTCACTGAATTTAAGCGACCAGACGAAGTCGTTTTTTGCCAGAACTTTGAGAAGATTCTTTTTCCAAAACATTCATGATGGTAGAATCATCCGACGTGGGACGTGAAATTTTACTAAAATCCTTATCCACAATTTCACGACTCATTTCGATTCCATAAGCAGCCAAAATACGAGACACTTCATCAAAACGGCCTTCAATAGTCTCACGCACGGATGTAAATCCATGACGAGCCGCTCTAGCACGATTCCAAAAGAGAATGGATTCATCTCAAAAAATGTCGAGTCGTCTTCTTTGGGCTCAATCAAAATAATATCACCCTTGAAGTTTTTATCGATGATCATCTGATCAATAAAATAACGAATACGCGTATGAATGAGAGTTCTGAACACCTGATTAAAAATCATCAAGAGACCACCATCCGAGATACGACGGCTACGCGTAAAATAATGATCTTCTTCTTTGATATATTCCATCATGAGACGGTTAGAATAGGGGCGGAAAGGATTATAGCAGACAACCAAATCAGCACCCTTCTTCACAGCTAAGTCCATGTTGGTGGTTCGCTTTACAGCACCATCCACATAATCAACCCCTCTGAGCCGAGCAGGCTTATACACAAAAGGCAGAGCTGCAGATGCTTGTACAGCTTCTGAAATTTTCACATCATGTCGTTCATCAGGACCAAAAACCACTCGATCTGCAGTATCCAAATCAGTGGAAACGATATAAAGAGATTTTCCCTTTTGTTTTTTGAGAGCTCGAAAATCATTACAATAATTATTTTTCTCTAAATTTTTTCGGATATATTTCTCAATAGAACGATTATCAAACAACCCGGAAGGAACCGCTTCTGAAATAGAAGGCAACGATCGTGTTGAATAGATAATTTTAGCCAATGGGCTCAACATCTTTTCTGCATTGTGATAGGACGGCTCTGACAAGAAATTAACAAACCCATCTCTCAAAGGCTGCCACAAGCGCGGAAGAGACAAGATTGAGTCATAAATAATCCCCGGCATATACGTCATGCGCCGGTAGAGATAACTTAAAGGCTTCTCATAATATTCCCGAATATTTGGCCAATAAACATCAAAAGGCGAAAGTTGGGAGAATTGTTGTGACGATCCATCCAAAGTTTTCAAAATCTCTTCTGGAGTAATGCCATTCGCAATATGCGAAGCGACAAAGGCCCCAGCTGAAATTCCGACATGCATGTCGAAATCATTCACTTTGCGAGTTACCAGGAAGTCATTCAAGGCTTTCAAACCACCTACGGCAAAAACACCACCTGTAATGGCCCCACCGGCTAATACCAAAGCTGTTTTAGGATTTTGCTTCTTTTTGGACAGATCACTCTTTTGGATAATTGTGATTCCCATGTGGACAAAACTATGCCCACACAATGACGCAGCTTGTAAAGAAATTTTGAATGCTGATTCATTTTTTTATTTCAGATTATTTATTTCACATCTTTTATTTCAACAGATCAGGTCGTTTTTTTGTCGTACGCGACAAAGATTGAGCTCGACGCCAATTTTCAATCTTTTTGTGATCCCCTGAGAGCAAAATTTCAGGCACTTTTTTATCACGAAATTCAGGTGGGCGTGTGTATTGAGGATATTCCAGAAGATTTTGAGAAAAAGATTCATCCCCTAACGACGCTTCCGAACCCACCACACCAGGAATCAACCTCACCACAGCATCCATAAAAACCATCGCGGCAAACTCACCGCCCGTCAGCACATAGTCGCCAATCGAAACTTCTTCATCAATCACCAATTCCAAAGCACGTTCATCAACACCTTCATAACGTCCGCACAAAAGAATTATTTGATCATACTGAAGATAGGCTTTGAGATGTTTTTGCTGAAGCGGCCTTCCCTGAGGTGAAAGATAAATGCGACGCACTTTTTTTAAATCTTTTCCAGCGCCATCTTCTAAAGCCTTTTCCATCGCGGCGACGATCGGTTCTGGCTTCATCACCATTCCCGCCCCTCCTCCATAAGGAACATCATCGACCTTGCGATGCTTGTCTTGAGGTAGCGTAAAATCCCGAATCTGATGATAGTGGACAGAAAAAAGCTCTTTTTCCAAAGCTCGTAATAAAATCGTATCGGAAAAAACAGAATCGAAAATATGAGGGAATAACGTCAGGATATCAAAACGAAAAGCCCTAGGAGCTTGAAGACTCTCAGGGCTTGTTTCGTGATTAACTTTTTTAATATTTTTAATATTCAACAACTCTTATTCAATAATCTCAAGAACTGAACGTTTGCGAAGCTTTGTAGAAACAGCTCCCAAAATAGTTCTCATGGCTTGAGCCATGCGGCCTTGTTTACCAATGACTTTACCCAAGTCTTCTTTGGCAACTTTAAGCTCGATGACTGTTGTTTGTTCGCCATCGACTTCGCTCACTTCGACTTGTTCGGGGTGATCGACCAGGGCCTTGGACATTACTTCTACGAGTTCTTTCAATGATGATGACATAACTACCTCCCTCTACATTAGGTACAGCGGGTAAAACTTAAGCAGCAGCCTTTTCAGCACTTTTGACGATTTTTCTAACGATCTCTGTAGGCTGAGCACCAACTTTGAGCCAATGAGACAATCTATCTTGCTTGATTGTCGCTTTTTGAATTCCAAGAGATGGATCGTAAGTTCCCACGACTTCGAGGGATCGACCATTTCGAGGAGATTCAACACTGGATACTACGATACGATAAAAAGGTCTTTTCTTGGCACCAAATCTCGCGAGTCTTATTTTTGTTTGCACTTAATTCTCCTTAAAAAATTTACCTAAAAATTCGAAGGGGCAGTTAAGAACACACTTGGATGCCTGTCAACGACATTTTACCTTAGACATCTCTTTTTTTCGATGCAGTGCACCCCAATTCCGCACCTCTTTTTGAAAGAGGTTGTTTTAATTGGTGTAAAATAATTTTGTCATGGCGAGCGAAGCGTGGCCATCTCCCGCGATAAAACGTGAGATCGCCACGCCCTTCGGGCTCGCGATGACACTCAGGAAAAATCAACTGCGGAATTTTGGAAAATCAGGAGGATCTTTCGGAAGATAATTTTATAATAATAGGGTCATTAAAATCGCACCTCTCTTGAGGATAGATTGGCTCAACATATCTTGACTCATGGACACATCTAAATCCTGGCTTCCGTTGAAAAAAAATTATAAAAACTCAAAATGGACTTTTTAGATTTTATTTTTCTCATTTTTTTAATCCTCGGACCTTACTGTGTTTATCAGGGTTTTAATCATTGGCAGGTGCAAAGAGCGATTAAAAAAATACCCCCAACAAACCTTACATCCATAGCTCCTGGGCTTGTAAAAATCAGCGGGACGGCTCAAAAAAAAGAAATTCTCACCAGTCCTTTTTCACAAAAAAAGTGTGTGTATTACACCTACAAAATCGAAGAGCTTCATCATTTAGGAACGGGAGGCAAGACAAACTGGGTGCTTTTGCGTTCTGGACAAGAAGCCCAGTCATTCTCAGTATCGGATGGAATAAGATCTATCGATCTGGATATTGCTGGCGCCCAAATGGATATTCCTGAAACGTATCAAACCCAAACCCGTTGGCATTCTGTTTCGCAAAATATTTTACCCTTTCTCCCCAAACTTAATTTGGTGTTAGAAGATTTAAAAGAAACCAATCTCGAAGTAAAACTCACCGAGCAAGCCATTGAAGACCATGCACCTCTTTTTGTTTTGGGAATGGCTGAAAAAAATCCCGCTACGGGAGAATGGCTCATTCACAAAGATCCATCGACACCGTATATTATTTCCACAAAATCGGAAAAAGATTATCTTGATTCCATTTCCAAATTTCTTCTTTTACAAATTTATGGTGGTGTGGGTATCACCTTGGCCGGTATCGCTTATGCAATGTACCGCGTAAAAACACTGATAGAGTTATAATAATATAAAAGGAACCACATGATTCTCTACCCTGCTATCGATATTTTTAACGGACAATGCGTCCGACTCAAACAAGGCAAATTTGACGATGCAACCATCTATTACAAAAACCCTGTGGATGCGGCTAAGAAATGGGTAGATCAGGGAGCCAAGTGGCTTCATGTCGTTGATCTCAACGGAGCGCGAGAAGGCAAACCTGCGAATATCAAAGTCATCGAAGAAATCATGACATCTCTTAATGTCCCCGTCCAAATTGGCGGAGGGATTCGCTCACAAGACATTGCCGAAATTTATCTCACCATGGGAGCCGGTCGTGTGGTCATTGGCAGTGCTGCTTTTGAGGATCCTGATCTCATGCAAATTTTGTGTGCTAAGTTTGAAGGTCGTGTGGCCTTGGGCCTGGACGCCAAAGATGGAAAAGTCGCTGTGCATGGATGGGAAGATACGTTGGAAAAAGAAGCTATCGCTGTAGCTCATGAGTTTGAAAGTTTAGGGCTACAACACTTAATCTACACCGACATCTCACGTGATGGTATGATGACCGGTCCTAATTTTGATGGGATGAAAAAGATGATTGATGCAACGATGGTCCCAGTGATTGCTTCCGGAGGAATTTCCACTATCGAAGATCTCATCAAACTTAAAGAACTCGGAGCTTCAGGAGCCATTTTAGGAAAATCGATTTATGAAGGCAAAATCGACCTTAAAGAAGCTTTAGAAAAAGTTTCTTCATAAAACTTTCTTGTCACAAAAGAAAAAATACCTAAAGTAGCGCCTTCATGCTTGCTAAACGAATCATACCTTGCCTCGATGTGGCTAATGGCCGCGTTGTCAAAGGCACCAAGTTTCTCAATCTCCGCGATGCGGGCGATCCTGTAGAAGTGGCTAAAGAATACGACCGAGAAGGTGCTGATGAATTGGTTTTTCTTGATATCACAGCCTCTCATGAAAAACGTAAAATTATCCTGGATGTAGTTGAACGCACCGCCAACGAAGTTTTCATGCCTCTCACAGTGGGTGGTGGTGTTAAAAAACTGGAAGATATTCGAGAGCTTCTCAATGCCGGCGCAGACAAAGTGTCTATCAATACAGCAGCTGTTGCCAATCCCCTCTTTGTTAAAAAGGCTGCTGAAAAATTTGGAAGCCAGTGCATTGTTGTCGCTATAGATGCCAAACAAGTCCCTCTACGCCGTGGAGCTCTTCAGAAAAAGTGGAAAGTTTTTACGCACGGTGGACGCAAAGACACTGGACTGGATGTGGTCACTTGGGCCAAAAAGATGGAAAAGATGGGGGCTGGAGAAATTCTTCTGACCAGCATGGATCGCGATGGTATGAAAGATGGTTATGATTTAGATTTGACCAAAGCAGTTTCGGAAGCTGTGGGAATCCCTGTCATTGCCTCGGGTGGTGCAGGAAAGCAGAACATATGTATTTAGCCGTTACTAAAGGTGGAGCTGATGCAGCACTTGCAGCATCTCTCTTTCATTTTAAAGAAGTTTCAATTGCTGAAGTAAAGGAGTGTTTATGGCAACACGATATACCGGTTCGGTAGGGGCACGATTCATCGAGCCCGGGCGTAATAAATTACGCCCCTACATTTTATTAACAATTATATTCACGCTTTTTATAATTTCAGAAAGGTCTCTTATGTCTGCAGATAAAAAATTCACAGAACCCAAAACACCAGCTGCTAATGTTGAAAAGATGACGAAAGCCATTTTTCATACAGCCAAAGGGGATATCACCGTTGAACTCTACCCAAAAGAAGCCCCTCTTTCTGTCACCAATTTTGCTCAATTAGCCAAAGGTGGATTTTATGATGGATTAACCTTTCACCGTGTAGAACCAGGTTTTGTCATTCAAGGTGGCGATCCTGTAGGCAATGGAACCGGTGGACCTGGATATACAGTCAAAGCTGAGCTCCAAGGAAACCCTCACAAACATGTAGAAGGTGCTCTCGCTTGGGCGCGTACCGGCGACAACGTCAATCCTGAACGTCGCTCCAGCGGCAGTCAGTTTTACATCACACTCTCCCCCACTCCTTTTCTCGACAACCAATACACGGTTTTTGGAAAAACTGTTGAAGGCATGGATGTCGTAAGAAAGATTTCTGTCGGAGATAAAATAACGAAAGTCGAAATTGTTGAGGCCAAATAATGTTTAGCGCAGATCAATTAAAGTATGATGAGCATGGACTGCTCGGTGCCATTATTCAAGATTACAAAACCAATGAAGTACTCATGTTTGCATTCATGAACAAAGAAGCGGTGGAACGCACACTCAAGGGGCCTTACGTGACATTTTGGTCGCGCTCTCGCCAGAAGTATTGGGTAAAGGGTGAAGAGTCAGGCCATACGCAAGAAGTGAAAGAAGTGTTTTATGATTGTGATGGTGATGCTCTTTTAATCAAAGTGGATCAAAAGGTCGCAGCCTGTCATGAAGGCTATCGCAGCTGCTTTTTTAGAAAAATTGAAGGTTCCACTGGAAGTTTTGGCGACAAAGTGATTGCCGAAAGAATGTTTGATCCCAAACAGGCCTATAAAAAGTAATATGTCGTGCTTATTTTGCAAAATTGTAAACAAAGAGATCCCAGCCAATATCGTGTATGAAAATGATCATTGCCTGGCCTTTCGAGACATTGCACCACAAGCTCCCACACATATTTTAGTCATTCCTAAAGTGCACGTGGATCGACATTCAAACATTCAAGATCCTGCAAGCCTCACCCTCATTCATCAAGCTGTTTTGGATATAATTAAGCAGGAAAACATTCAGGATTACCGTTTGGTAATTAATAATGGCTCTGAAGCTGGCCAGACCGTCTGGCATCTTCATCTGCATATTCTTTCAGGGCGCCCTCTTTCTTGGCCTCCAGGATGACAATTGCCTCACAAACACCAAGCCTGTTTTCTGACTAGAAAACGTATTTTTTTTGCCTTTCATGACATTTGGTATCTGAAAATTGACACGCCTCTACTCTCTTCATAGAGTTCAGCGCCCATGAAAAAACAGGACTCTACTGCAGATTTTCCTCAGGATAATTTACCATCTCCTGCTTTCATGGATCGTATTATCAAAAACTCTCGACTTTCTCTATTAGGTCAAATGACCGCGGGCTTGACACATGAGCTCAAAAATCCGTTAGCTGTTATTCGCCTCAAACTGGATATGCTGACAGCTTCCCTCCAGGAATGTAACGAAGAAGCACAGCTGAAAGTTCAGCCTCACATTCAACTTATTGAAAAGAATATACAAAAAATTATTAATATTACTGACCAAATACGCAACTTCTCAGCAGTTCCTGACGAAAAGTATAATAAGATCAATATAAATTTGATTTTGGCTGAAATTACAAATATTTACAGTCGTTTTTCTAAAGAATCTGTAGGAACTACGATGTTACACTTAGAAGCCTCACATCCAGAGTTTTACGGGAACAAAAATCAGATTGAACAAATATTTCTGAATCTTATTCAAAACGCTCAGGAATCATTCAAAAGATGGGGCCAAGGATCCACCATCACAATCAGAACCAAAGACGCTGAAAACGGAATTCTCATCGACGTCATCGATGATGGGATTGGTATACCTTCTAAAAATCGATCAGAAATATTTAATCCTTTTTTTAGCACTAAAGAAGACGGAACTGGAATGGGCCTTGGACTTACAACAGTAGAAAAAATTATACACCATCATGGGGGCACTATAGAGCTTCTCAAAACCAATGCAGGTACTCATTTTCAAATTCTCCTACCTCATGATCGGCGCCTTGGCAGTCATAGAAAGTAAAGGATGTAACCATGAATTACGATATATTAATCGCAGATGATAATGAAGATTTAAGAGTTTCAATTGCCGAAGCTTTGCAAAAAAAGAGCCTTTCCTGCTTTTCTGCTGCAGATGGAGAGGCTGCTCTTCAGGCTGTGAGAAATAACAATTTTACCGTAGCTCTTGTAGACCTCAAAATGCCTAAGAAAACCGGGATTGAAATTCTTCAAGAAATCAAATCTCTCAATCCTCGCACACAAGTGGTACTCATGACAGCTTTTGGCTCTGTAGAAAGCGCTATCCAGGCCTTAAGATTAGAAGCAGCAGATTATCTTTTAAAACCTTTTTCATTATCTGACCTGGAACAACACGTAGAAGATCTTTTAAGACGTTACCAGCTGCAGAAGACAGAAACACTCCCTTCAATTCTCAAAAAAAATGATTTCATCGGCCATTCAGAAAGCCTTCGAAGAGTTCAACAACTGATCAAAAAAGTAGCCCCTACATCTACTCCGGTCTTGATTTTGGGAGAATCCGGCACTGGTAAAGGTTGTTGCTAAAGAAATTCACCGTCAATCAACACGCACACACAAACCTTTCATCGCTATCAATTGCGCGGCTCTTTCAGAAGGCGTTTTGGAATCAGAACTTTTTGGGCATCAAAAAGGAGCGTTCACAGGAGCTTACACTCAGAAAAAAGGTCTCTTGGAAGCTGCCGACGGAGGCACTCTCTTTTTAGATGAGATTGCAGAAATCCCAACATCACTTCAGGTAAAACTTTTACGATTTCTCCAGGAACAAGAATTTCAACGCGTGGGAGGAACAGAAACTATTAGCGTCAATGTACGACTCATTGCTGCTACCAATAGAAACCTCGCTCAAGAAGTAAAAGAAAAAAGGTTTCGCGAAGATCTTTTATCGCTTGAATGTTTTGAAATTCACACACCTCCACTCCGTGAACGAAAAGAAGATATCCACTTCTTGTTGAGCATTTTCCCAACAGGACACTCCTCTGACACTCTCTGATGAAGCATCCCAAGCTGTCATGAATTACAATTGGCCTGGAAACATTCGACAACTTGAAAATGCCCTTGAACGTGCTGCGGTGCTGGCTGAAAACTCTACTATTACTTTAGATGATCTTCCCAGCAAGGTCACAGGAGAAGAAATCAAAGAAGATAAGCCCTATTCTTACACAGAGCCTCACACACCTCTGAATCAAGAAAATCTGATTCGACTCGAAAAAGAAATGCTTTTAAAAACTTTAAAAGAAAACAACTGGAATCAATCCAAAACAGCTCGCAAGCTCGGCATTAAACGCGCGACACTTCAATATCGCATGCAAAAATACGGTTTCTCTAAGGAGAAGGAGAAGCTGAACATTCATTAGTCACTGTGTAATTGATTGTTTCCGTATAAGGACCTGCTGGCACTGACAAAGACTGAGGCTTTTCCAGGCAGAGTTTTTTAGCACCTTCCAGATAAGGAAGATGATTTCCAGATCGAATATTCTTCACCCAAAAATAGCCCTGACTATCAACTTCTGAGCGACTATCCCCTATCACAACATATACTTTTTTTGCTGATTTGTATTGTGGTGGAAAGGTCAGCTTTCCTCGTACAGTCCGTATCGGCGTGACTAAAAAGTTTACATCCAAGCTTTCAACACTGCTTACTGTGAGAGTTTTTTCAATAGGGCCATTAGGCTCAATCGTATCAGGAATATCTGAAGAATCTAAAGCAATCGTCACCAGACCAGGATCAACACCTTTGACAATAGCCTCTCCTGAATTCATCGAAACTTTACGACGATCACCCTTTGGAAGAGACACTAAAACCTTAGGCCATAAATAAATGGGATCTTCCGAATCAATATCGTTGTTACCATTCACATCCATGTAAACTTTCACGTGAATCTCAGCCTTTTTAAGAGCAACAGCAATAGGCACATCCACAGACTGTCGACCACCCACCTGAATATTTTGCTGAGAAGCAACGTCGAGAGGCTGTTGAATACCCAAAGAATTTGGATCCAAAGACAATAAATAATTTCCTGACTTCACATTGGGAAATTCAAAATGACCGGAAGGATCGGTTGACACAAACTGATCTCCCAACCTTACCGGAACACCTGCCAAAGGCGTATCGCCTTCGTCATAATAAGCGCTATAATTGCGATCGATAAAAAGGTTTCCTTGAACAGGTTGATTCATCCCTCCTCTAAAAACATTTCTAAAAAGAGAATCCTTTTCCACACCTGGGCCAAAGAAATAACGATATCGGAGATTTAAAGCTCCAATGGTTTCTCGCGGGTCACCCGCTAAAATAACAAAATTTGTACCGATACTGATGAGATGAGTGCTGGCAAGATAGTAATTCCAGGAAGGAGAAAATTGAAACTGATGGTTTCCATCACGAGCATCTGCTTTTAAATAGCCAAATCCCATTTGATAAAACCATGTTTGAAATTCCACAAAAAGTTTTCCTGAAAAATAATACTATCAATCCTTGAATCACCGCGATTTAAAAGCATTCCCAAAGAAGTGGTGGATCTCAATGCAGGGCCTTCATGAGTAAAGCTGGAAGAGGCTGTGACTTGATTGAGATTAAGAGACATATCGCCTCTGGAATAACCCAAGTTATGTTGAAAATAATTTCCAGGCTTCACCGGAAAAGTATAATTAGCCGTAACACTATTGAGTAAGATTTTAGTATTTAAATAAGCACTGCGACTCACCCCATATTGAATGCCATACCCACGCTGGAAAGCCTGTTGTTTTCGATAATAAAGACTACCTCGCAAATTATTACTTGAAGGAAACAATGGATCGTCTTTTTGCAAAGAAAAGTCCTGAGACACAGTACCGCCGACTGTGGAAGATCGATCACCTAAAAGATATTGATGAAAAAAAGCATAGCGGTGGAGATCGTTGCGTGTCGGTGCTGCCAGAGGGATTTTAAGTCCATGCTGAATAAAACTATATTTTAACGAAGATGTAGAACGATCCGATTCAATAAAAGGATTAAGCATCCCGGAAACACCACCATCAGCTTTTAAAGCACTCGCCCCCACGGAGATATTTTTTGTAAAATGATACTGACCTTCACCCAGCACAGAAGGCTTGTAAGAATCCTGCCCTAAAGGCTGATAGGCAAAACCACTCACACTGGCTAAATCCGGTTTTTGCCTGCCAGGAATATAACGAATCACGGAGGCACTTGATCCAAATATTTGATTATCCGTACTGGAATCCAAAAGACTCACGGTTGGTCTCACACCACCAAAAAAATTAAGTTCTTTTTGAAATCTCGAATGTGAAATCAACCGACTTCTGAAGCTTAAATTAGAACCTAAAAAGGAAGTCCCTGCAATAGCTTCATTCCCTACACGACCCAGACCTGTCGCTGTTTGACCAAAAGTGAAATAATGTGTGGGATCTTGATAGCTCACCAGAGCACTTACCCATTCCGGAGTTTCCAAACCATCGTGGCGAATACCAAAATTAGAACGCAACCGACCACTCACTCACCGGGTCTTCCATTTGCAAACTATGAACAGTGCCCGGATCGGTAAAAAAAGAACTTTTTGAAAAGTGGGAGGTGTTTTGAACTTCGTAAGTAAAATAAGGTTTTGTGCCCTGAAAACGTGGACCAATAACGGCAGAGCCTAGAGATGGTGGGACTTTAACAGCAACATCCATAAATTGAAGAGAGCCCTCTTTCCAAAAAAGGATTTGAGTTTTTCCCCCACGCATTGCTGTGACGGTAATTTTATTTCCCGAAGAGTTTTCCACATGCAAAATATCTTCATCAGCAACAAAAGGATCGACACCTTCCAATGTAAGCGTTTTCCGCTCTCCTAAAAATATTTCGAGCTGATTACTTAATTGTGCATGAACCTGAGAACACAAAAGAAGAAAAACAAAAAGAAAGACGAGGCTTTTATTTGCCAACGACAACTGCTTGTTCCAACGGCGGAAGCTTTGTATCGGAATCCACAGAAGAAATAATCGCTTTATAAGAACCATTCGGAACATCCTTAAACGATGGCTGAAATACAACTTTCATCGTTGCACCCGGCAACAAATACTCGGTCCGAGCCATCTTCATTCTCGTCACTACCTTCTTTTCGGAATCTAGAAGGATAAGCAGCGCATTGAGTTTAATTTCGGAATTACCTGTATTGCGTATATCCGCTGTTGCGCTTGGAGGCTGATTACCTGTTGGTCTAATAATTTCAATTTTTTTCAATGAATAAGCTTGTTTCTCTGTTCCCGAGATATGACATTTAATGGTCATCGCAATTGCCGGTTGGAGGCCGAAGCCAACATTCACTTTATACTCTTCCTTCTTTTTATCATCCTCAGACATTCCTGGAGAAGCATTGGAAATATTAATTCCGGTATATTGCGTTCCTGTCAGAGTATTAGGAACATCTATAAAAATATTCACGTTTTTTGAACTATTCGCCGGAATTTTTACTTCAGGAGCTTCCAAAATAATATGCCGAGACAAATGATCTGCAGGCAAAGAAGCGATGGGCCGATAAGTAAAACCGGAACGATCATCAACAACGAGTCCCAAAGGCTCCATCATAAAACGACTGGCTACTGATGCTGGATTTTCGATTTTCACCACTGTGGAAACACGTTGACCAGGCACACATACAAGATCAACAACAGGAGGCGAAATTCCAAAAACAGTATTGGTACGAGTCTGTCCCATTTCCTTTTCAGAAACAGCTTCCTGAGCTTCTTTTTTTGCGTCCTTTTTAGCGAAGGATAACGAAGGAACTATCGTGACAAATAAGACAATAATCCAAAATCGCATACACTCTCCTTAAATTATAATGTGGTCGCTTGAAGTCTGAAACGATCGGATAATCTTCCTGTTTGATTGGGGCGAATTTCCAAAATCAATCTCAGAGGAAATGTCGTGCTTGATGTTAATGTCTGAATGCGATTGCTGCGAGGCTCTTCATAAATCTGTTGAGCCACATCAGAACGAATTGTCGATAAGGAATAATACGTATCATTAAAAGGATTGGCTGAAGTCCTCAGTTTCATCAGTTCTAAACTCACAGAAGACGCGCCACCAAAAATAATATCCACATTCATGACAGCTTCCAGCTTGAGATTTCCTTCGTCACGATAAGCATCCCCGCTAGCCACCTGCTCTGGATGCGTAAACGTCACCGAACCGAAATCAATAAAACCGCCCTGAAAAATGGTTTTTCGACCAAACTGATTCATCCCTTCAGACAAACCAATCTGAACACTCGAAACCACAGTGGCTCCAGTATCAAAAGCCGTCTGCCCCGAAATGTTTTGAAATTGGGAGGAGAAGAGTAAAAGATTGATGATAAATAAGAGCGATAAGCCCGTGTATTTTATTTTTTCTTTCATAATCAATTGAGGCTAGCTGAAAATTTTTGTGGATTCAATCTTGTTTCTTTGTTTCAATCACGCCCCTCATGATTCAACTCCAACAACTCAATCACTTCTACGGCCACTTTCACTCTCTTCACGATATCAATATCGATATTCCGAAAGGTTCTATTACAGGTCTTATTGGCCCCAATGGAGCTGGAAAATCGACTCTCATGAAAATATTGGCAGGTTTTTTGGTTCCTAGTCAGGGTATCGTCACGGTTGCAGGCATTCCTGTTCAAAAACGACCTCTCGAAGCACGAAAAAAAGTGGGCTACATGCCAGAAACGCCGGCTCTGTATCGAGAGCTTCGTGTAGAAGAGTATTTGGATTTTGTTTCAACACTCAAAGGCTTATCTCAGGAAGAAACTCAAAAAGAACGGCCCTACCTCATAGATTGCTGTGGTCTTGAAAAAATTCTCAAAAAATTAATCGGGGGACTTTCAAAAGGAAATAGACAGCGTGTCGCACTTGCTCAAGCCTTGATTGGATCGCCGGAAGTCATTTTGCTCGATGAGCCCACATCAGCTCTTGATCCTGCTCAGGTCATGGACATCAGAAATTTCATCAAAGGAATCGCCGGTCAAAAGACAGTTTTGATGTCGTCTCATATACTTTCTGAAATCGCCCAGATTTGTGATCGCATTGTCTTCATTCGAGATGGACGCGTCGTTTTTCTAAGCGATCCCAAAGCCGATGCTTTAGGACTTTCTCAAACTCAACTGGAAGCTCTCTTTGAAAAAGGAATTTTATGAAGAAGATTTTTGTTCTGATGACCAAGGAGTGGAAATTATTTTTTTACACACCGTTTGCTCTCGTTATTGTTCCACTTTTTCTCGTACTTTGTGGCACTTATTACTACTCGTCTCTGGATCGTTATTTAAACCTCACAGACCCTAATCAAACACTTAAAGCTGTTTCGACCGTCAACATCACCACACATCTCATTATTCCGTTTCTGCAAAATCTTTTGAATATTTTTATTTTCATCACACCCATCATTACGATGCGTTCTTTTTCAGAAGAGAAAAAATTGGGGAGCTATGATTTATTGATTAGCTATCCTATCCATCCTTTGGAAATATTTCTGGGAAAATTTTTTGGTACTCTCACACTCTCTCTGGGACTACTACTCATGAGTTTTATTTTTGTCGGATTTACGATTCTCAAAGGTGATGTTTTTATTCCTCAAGTAGCCTCAGCCTACTTGGGTCTTTTTTTATTTATACTTTTTTACAATGCTGTTGGTGTCTTCGCCTCACTTTTAACTGAAAATCAAATTGTCGCTGCCTTGATTGGCTATGGAGTCTTTTTTTCAACCATTCTTTTCCAGTGGCTGGCTTATGTTTCTGGAGCCCCGTGGGATCAGTTTTTTCAAACTTTCTTTTCATTTCTCATCTCGAGAGTTTTAGGCAGGGCCTGATTTTTTACAGGTGATGTCGCTGCCTATCTCTGTGTAACCATGGCTATTGTTATTGGTGGTTATTGGAAATTGAGACAACACTATAAGGCATCCTAAATGATCTGGCTCACACTTATTTCAATTGTCGCATCGATGGCTGTCATCTGGACGAATGTTCAACCTGTCTGGATTCAGTTGATTGTTTTTGCCATCAGCGCGGCTTTATTTCTCACAACCCTCACCCGAGAGATTCCAAAACCTGAAAAACTTCAAAAATGGTTTCAACGAAAGTCGTTTTTAATTCTCTCCCTTTTTATTTTATCAGCTATCAATATCGTAGCCAAAAAATATGATCACGTTTTTGATCTCTCCAAAAGTAAGATTTATGCATTGAGACCTGAGACGCTTGAATGGATTAAAAAAATTGAAGACCCGACTGAGATTCTTATTTTTCTGCGTCGTGACGATAAAACAGTCGCTTATGCTGAATGGCTTCAAGAACAGATCAATCAGACATCAGATAAGGTTAAGATTGTTATTAAAAACATCAATCAGGAAGTTTCCCTCTCTCAAAAATATGACGTCAAACAAACGGGCGAAGTCGTTCTTGTTTCAGGAACTCAATGGGTGAAAATCCCCAGCTTTCAGGAAAAAGATCTTATTCAAGGTGTTTCACGATTAGTCAGCAAAACATCGTCTTCAATCTGTTTCTTAACAGGCCATGGAGAAGCTGATCTAGAAGATGATACCGGCGAAGGATTGGGAACATTAAAGAATTTTTTATCGGGAACAGGCTACCGCTTGATGTCCATTTCGCTGACAACACACTCACTGGAACAAATTCAAAAGCAATGCGGTCTCCTCACCATTATCAATCCTAAAGTTAATTTTCTCCCACAAGAAATTGATATTTTTAAACAACTCATAACATCTCCTCTTCCCATCTTGATCACTTTGGAAAATACCTTTTCAACAAACATTCGGGAAGAACTACAAAACGTAGGACTCACAATCTCTTCAGATCCATTGATTAACGTCAAAAATCTGAGTTTAAGAAAACCACTCACGGATCTTTTGATCACTCAGCTCAATACAAATCCTCTTTTTGAAAATCTCTCAGCAGGACTTTATCTCCCTCAATCCAGAGCCTTATTTATTCACGAAGAGAAAAACCCTCTGGCATGGTCACCTTTTCTCACAACTCCTTCGACTGCTGAGGAGATTCAAGTCTTAGAACAAAAAAATGAGAAACCACCCTTTGTTTTGGGAGTTTTAAGTAAAAACGATAAAGTGGTCATGGGCACAGGCCGCAGCTTCCTGACATCCTCTATTGGATATGCAGAAAATCAAAAATTGTTTTTTAATTTAGCCAAAATGCTTCTCAAAGAACCCATGGTCAATCTCTCAAAAAGTTTTGAAGAATCAGAAAAACAACTCATACTTTCTTCCACAGAAGTGTTTTGGGTTAAGAATTTTTGTTTCTACATCCTTCCTATCTTTTTTACAGCCATTTGCTTTTTAGTTTGGATCAAACGATGGAAAATTTCCTAAAATGAAAAATATTAAAACCCTCATATTGTTTTTAGCTATTTTTGGGCTAATTTTTACTTTTTTAAACATCAAAATTACACCCGCTCAAAAATCAGTTTTGAATTGTCAGTCTCAGGATATTAATAAAATCGTTTTTAAAGAGACTCTTAATGACACCGATGAAATCATCCTCGAACCCTACTCACCTAAAAGCCAAACATGGCTGTTACGTTCAGAAAATTCACGATTGTTTGCCGATACAGAAGTCGTTGAAAAACTAAGATCACTTTTATGTCATCTTAATTTTGTGGAAAATTTTGAAAAATCCACACCTGAACAACTCAAAGATTTTGGACTTACTTCCCCCAGAAGAACCATTGAGCTTAACGACTCGACAAATACAACATTACACATTGGCAGTGACACTCCCAGCACGACTGAATTTTACGTCAATACTCTGCAAAATCCCGAAAATGTCTTTTTAGTAACCAATTCATTACTTCCACATCTGATGGTTCGCATCCCCGACCTGATGGAAAGACATCTTTTTGATCGATTAAAAGATGGTGGCACACTGGTTATTCACCGAGAAGGACAAGCTGATATCCATTTGACTACCAAAGAAAATACAAAATCTCAGGACGAGATTATCTCTGCCCTGCGAGCTCAACTTTTTAACAATTATCAAGGTCCTCTGACCCAAGAAAAAACTTTGGATTATGGAATGAGCCTACCTGATTTTACCATTGAATGGACACGACCTGATGGCAGTCAAACAACCTATCGCTTTTCATTTTTTGGAGAAAAATATTATCTCTGCATCCAATTGGGAAATTCTTACTACGCCCTTATTCTAGAACCTTCAGCAGCGATAGAACTTTGGAAACGCGTTAATGAATTTCAAAATTAATATGCCCATCAAAAGAAAATGGCTCTGAAAATGGCAATCCAAACTGAAGCCAGTAAGGATTGATCGTATTTTTTCCAAAAAGAAATTCATTTTTATAACGACCTGTACCGACAGTACGCAGTTCATTTTTTTGAACAGATTGGGGGGAAGCCAATTCCTCCTCTGAAAAAGCACCATCACGACTCAAAAAGATTTTCATTTTTGAAAACCGATCCGCACTAAAATAAAAAGGCTGAGTATCAGAAATATTCTGACAATAAAGTTTTGCCTGAACTATCGGTCCTGGAAAAATAACGGATACCCAACCTTTTTCAGGAATCCCAAATTTAAAATCTGTCTGTTCATAACTTTCAACACCGGCTTTGAGTGTCGATTCCACAGCACTTCCCTGCACTTTTCCCACAACTCCATACTGAAGTTGAAGGAAGGGAGGCAGGTTGATTTCTGAATGAGGAAAACAGCTAGCCGATATTTCAAAATCCATACTATCCGTTGCAGACTCAGCCTGTTGAATATTTCTCACTAAAAAAAGTGAAAGTACCAAGAGGAGTGTTCCTGTAATTATGTATTTCATAGGTTTGTTATAAACATAGTGTCTCCGAACAATCCAAATGAAAAAGCAAAGGGTCCAGTGACACACACCGGACCCTCGCTAAATTGACTTTGTGGGGGGACACAAAAATTATTGTTTAATATGGATGCATCAACAACTTCACGTCTTCATTTCCAGAACCACCCGCACTGCTCACATCAACTTGAGCCATTAAAGTACCCGCACTGGCACCCTTAACCACGATTTGACCATCTGGAACAGCACTATTGTCGGCTCCATCTGTAATGGGCAATGATGTGATACCGGTTGCTCCGACAAGCTTAAGAGGTAATGCGGTCGTCAAAGCATCGACTTTACGTGCAGCACTAAATGTATTTCTGTCAGCTGTACTAGAATCAATCGCCACATCAAAATTAGCTTCATCACTACCATCACCATAAGCGGACACATCCAAGGTGGCTGCTTGCTGGCAACCTACACCTGTAATTTTATATGTCGGCATATCGGTTGCGAGAGCAACATATCCTGTTGAAGCTCCGACAGCATTGAGTGTTGCTGTCACAGGATCTGCACTATCACCTTCGATAGCATTCGAAAGAGTTTCTATAGCTGTTACTGTATTGGATGTTCCTGCTGAAGCGGATCCCAATGACATGGTGAAGACAACTCCGGAGACCCACGCTTCCTGAGCTTTTTGAGAACAGGATACAGATACGTTCATGGTTCCCGTTGCATCAGCACGGGCTTCGCCCATACCAAAATCAACATTCTTTGTGATACCGTATGCAGACAACGCTAATAGTGCTGCTGCTACGGGTAATACTGTCTTTCTAGTTTTTTGCCTCATGATAACCCTCCCTTAGGTTTTTTTAAATTGGCTGTGACCAGTGCTAGAGCAAAGACTGTGCCTAAGTTTGGAAAATAATTTTTTATGATTTTTTAAGTGTTTTTTGCCGAATAAATTTTGAAAGTCATAAAAGACAAAAAAAAATTCTGACGGAAATTTAGCAGTCAACGAATCAACTACCAGAAAGCTGGCAGATTTTTAAAAGGCTTGCATTGAGAGAACAACGGGTTGAGAAATATTTTGAGAAGGCTCTCTCAGATTGAGAATCGTTTTGATAATTCCAGCATCAGGACCACCAACAATAATTTGCCCATCAGGCCGATCTGAGCCGATATCAGCACCGTCGGCCACACTGTCATTTTTTGTAACACCCAAAACACCAATCAAAGTCAGACTATTTTGAGCATTTAAAAAATTAATGAGGTGATGCTCATCAAAATCGCGTGGATTTGAATTTTCATCGTCAAAGGCAATATCGAGATGATTATCAAGAGAACCTGAATAAGTATTCACATGAGCTTGTGAATAAGGACGACATAAAAGACCAGTCATTTTATAAGTGGGTGTCCGGGATGTCATCAAAAGATGACCTGCACGACCCTGTTGATTCAAAATATTTTGTGCCAAAACTTGTCCTGTATCTCCATACACAGGAGTCTCCAGTGACAACTTCACTTCTGGAACACTCGCTTCCCCTGCCGTTGCCTCACTCCAACTGACATCATAATGCATATTCGTGGTCCACACTTGAACCGGCGCCGCCTGACACGTCGCAGCAATACTCAGCGTGCCCACCGCATCTGCTTGAGCTGTTTGTTGGGTAAAATTGATATTCCTCAGGAGATGTTGGCCTAAAAACAGGACCGACAAACCAGATAGAATAAAATAAAGCTTTTTAGAGAGATTCCTCATCTAGACCCCTTAACGACATATTTAATAAATGTCTTAAGGGTTATCGTAAAAATCAAAATTTGTTTCGTGTAATTTTTAGTAGTGAGATCGATAAGTTATAGACGCCATATGCTAGTATTGTGAGCATCTATCTCAAAATCTCATATTTGACGATCCCTACTAACAACAGGTTCTACTTTTCAGAAAACTGAACAACATTTGCTTGAGCCTTACTCACACCATGCACGTCCTGAATTTTTCCTGGATTTGTCGAATTGTCCTGCGTTGACGCTAGAGTCATATGAAAATCCTTAGAGCCTAATCCCAACTCTGCTCTCAAAGCTTGTGCCGCAGGCCACGAGACAACTGCATAATAGACAGTATTTTCATTTGCTGTTGCAGACCCTATTCCTGTCACCACGGGAGAAGAAAGAGTCTCTTGCCTTTCAAGAGCTATCCTAGCCACATAACTCCATACCTGGCCTTTTGAAACAGGTTTGCTAGTCGCTTTAGCATCTAAGCCTGCTTGAATAGCTGATTTCAATGTCACATCTGTTGCCGCTCGAGCAACGAGAGCGTCGGCATCTTTCGTATCAATCAATGTAATATGCCCTGAATGATTTGTTTCTCTTATAACTGCACTAGATGGCACAGAATGTAAAAGGACTGCGATAACTTCTGAACTAATTTCAGGCCCATAGAACCCCATAGCCTTTATTGGCCAAGTCAATGCTGGTGAAAACTGATTTGTAGCACGTAAAATTGGAGAAACTCCTGACCCCCCTTCTCCAACAGCCCCTAGGGTCTCATTAGTAATAAAAATCGCTCCGGCGGGTACCCGTACAGTACTTTGCATTCCCGCTACGTCTATTAGAGGCATACCCGCACTTAAGACAAGATTCATCGTTGGCTGAACAGTTCTCATGAATATTCCTTTCACTTGTATGAATCATATTTATCGTCATCTGCATATAAAGTGTTGTGGATTATTTTTATTATTCAGTTTTTTACGATAAGCTTTAGCAACAATCCTACAGCATCCAGTCGATAACTCTATAATATGGGAATTCGCCTTGCTCACATACCTGCCATCACAATTGACATGGCGCATCCAGAAGGGTTTTCGGGCCTAAGCTATGGTTTTCAACAAATGCCTAGAGCCCCGTTAGGGAACAATCCGTCGCTCGTACTAAGTAACATCTTGCAGCCTAGAGAGTTTTTCCCTCCAATATCCCGAACAGCATTTAGAGCTGCGGTAGGTCCTGCACGACCTTACTTGGCAGGTCGCATTGTTTCTTCACATTTCAACCCTATTTCACTTCCTGATTCTACAAATGACGCACATGAATTATTAGAAGAAGCAGCTCCTCTTGTTATCAGTGGGAAACAAGACAGAAGAGCCTATCTCGCACCTTTATTAAGACATCCACACTTATCAAGTATCATGGAAAATTTATATTATGCAAAAGGCGTAGGTGAAGCGCGCAATCTTCTCGAAGTCTATTGGCCTGAACTCAAACATCGCTATGTCACTCAAGATCCCGAGCATCATAAAGATCGCACAGTCCAACACGAGATGTTCCACTTACTCAGAAAATCTGAAGACTATACAGAAATGATGCGTGAGACGGATCCTGTTTTTTTCGAAAAGTTTGGGAAGGTATTAAGATTTGCTCTTTTATTTTTATGCTATGGCAAACACGATGGCCAAGAAGTTGACGATGATGGGCACAATATCGCTGTTCAAGAAGGTGCACGACGTACACTGCCGAATGGCAAAATCGGATTCACAGGTTATCACTCTCGTTTTTCTTGTTTTGAACATCTCATGCATCAGCTTAATGGAGAAGGACCTCTAAACAAAGAAGAGATCACCTTAGTTAGTTATTTGATAGAAAATCATTTTCTCCCCATCGCTTCTATCCAAGGAGCCCAGAAAAACTTTTCATCCAAAACAGTTCAAAAATTCTTAAGAGAGTTTTGCTATGAAAAGGCAGACATTTTAAAATTGGGAATAGCAGCAGAAACGCTCATAAAACTTTTAGAGCATACGGTCATGATCCATCAGTATGGAACGGATCCAAGACATACAGATGAGAAAGCTCAGTTTAGAGCCATCCTTGAAAAGTTTTTTGACGAAATGGAAAGAAAAATACCTGCTGTAGAAGTTGAAGTGACTCGCGATATTTATGAGAAACAATCGCCTTTTGTCAGAGAGATTCGCAAAGCTCTATCTGGATTTCTGCAAGAAAAGGTAGGCAAAGCTGCCATGCAGCGCGTCTTTCCTAGCGTCAAGGATCATGTGCTTAATCTGTGTCAAGAAGGTCAAGTGACCACCATTGTACAAGCGTTATCCGCAGCAGAAGACTATCTCATACTCATGTTTCCTGAGCTGACACCCCTGTCAGATGATAGAAGAGAGGAACTTTTGTCGAGCATCAGGCCACATACTTCCTCCATAAGACTCACGGCTATTAACAGCCGTGAAATAACATCCCCACAAGGGATTACTTCTATAGTCACCCACTATAAAATAAATCCTCGTTCTGATCATTTTAGTCATCATGATCCAGAAGTCATGAAAGCCCAAGTCAGTAGTGGTCGATATCCCAACCTCGCACGTGCCCTCGCAGCAGAATCTTTAAGCATCGAAAAAATTATTGAAGCCATGACCACAAAAGGATTCGTAAATCTGACAGATCTAGATTTATGGATAGCAGAAGCTGAGAAGCCTTCTGTTTGTATAGATCTTGTAGGTCATGGTGCTGGAGCGACATTTCCTTATGTCACTGTAGAAAGAAAATCTTCTGATCAGCCTCATCTTAAAATCACCATGCGTCGTGGATTTCAAGGCAGTGTCGATCATACGGGCGAAGGCTGGACCCATAGTATTGTCCAAAGGGGCGCAGATATAGGCAGCGAACTAAGACAGACTGACGACCCTCATGCGAAATTGAGTCAGGTATCTGATGATGTCGGCATCGGTGTTCTGACTTCAGACTTTGTCATGATCCCTACAGGTACAGCTGGCCGAGCTTTTATTTTTGGAAGAATACTCAATAAAAAATTTGGGACTGTTTTAGTCGACCAATTATCATCAACCGAGTGGCGTGTGAGAACTGTCATGCCTCTTGGTGGGAAAAAAAAGTTTAAGAGAAAGGGTCAAAGCCCAATTAGGACAAATCTTAGGAAATGTGGCCCAAACTGTCGGAGAAGCCTCAGCGAGGTCACAGCCTGAATTTCAAGATGTTTTCAAGGCTGTAAATCAATTTTTAGAGAGAGAAGGATTAGTCACTTTTTCTCCAGATGAAATCCCTCTCAAAACGAGAAACCCTCTCAACCCTGTTGTGATCAAAGACTTCATTAAAGAAAAATTGCAGCAATTTTCACGCGAGAACGATCTCCCCCCCGGAGCTCTTTCTAAAATATTAGATCCTCTTTTCAATTTTGTTTCATCAAAAACTTCGTTTTACCTAGAAGCTCGTGACATGATCGTGGCTCAAGAAGGAGATTTCTCAAAAGAAATGGCAAGGCTTGCGGCACCCATTCTTTCTAAAGAAAAGCTAAAAAGCATCTCGAGAAAGCCTTTTAGTTTCTGAAAAAGAAATCCGATCTCTACTTTCAAGCCGTACAGATCTTGATCGCAGATTTATCGGAAAAGCTCTTTTAGAAATTACAAAACAAATGAAATCTGGGAGTTTAGCAAGTCGAGGTGAAATTTTATCGTTGGCGCAATTAATCAATTATAAAACGGATTAAAACAGCGTCTTTTGAATAAAAGCACAACAAATCCCGCTTTGATCTGACCCCGATTTTCCGGACAGTAAATTAGGCAGCGGACTTGTGTAAGTTTTCAAACTCCACGGGGCTCCTATAGCCCAGTGAGGAATGCAAACGTTTGTTGTTATAGAAAGACATTATGTATTGTTCAATGCTTCTACGAGCCTCTTCTCGTGTGCTATATTTCTGACGATAAACCAGTTCTACTTTCAACGTATGAAAAAAGCTTTCCACCATCGCATTATCATAACAATTACCCTTACGACTCATGCTCTGGATCACAGCATGCTTTTTAAAAGCTGCCTATAAGGGAAGCTAGCATACTGTGTCCCACGATCTGAATGATGAATGAGCTCTCTAGGAGGTAATCTTAAAGAAAATGCTTTCTCCAGTGCTCTACAGCATAAATCAGCCTGCAAAGAAAACCCTATATCAAAACCAACAATCTTCCTTGAAAAGAAATCCATCACAATGGCCAAATACAACCAGCCTTCTTTTGTCTCGATGTAACTGATGTCACAACCCCATTTCTGATTCTCTGTTTTTGCTGTAAAATCCTGAGAAATAACATTGGGAGACACAAGGTCATTGGCTTTGCTTTGTGTCGTCTGAGGTCTGTATTTAAGCTTATGGATCGACTTTAAGCCTGATACTTTCATCAATCGTGCCACGCGGTTTTTGCCACATTCAGTCCCTTGGTTGTGAATGTCACGATGCACGCGTATCGCTCCGTAAGTCTCCGACTTTCATGATAGGATGACTTAATCATGACCAATAAAGAACGATTCTCACGGCTTCTGTTGCTTTCAGAACGACCAAGCCAGTCATAATACCCTGACCGACTCACTTGGGCTAAAGAACATAAAAACATGACAGCATGACTGTTAGAATTGTCTTTCACGAATTGGTACCTGTCTGTGTGTCCTTGGCAAAGTAAACTGCCGTTTTTTTAAAGGTCTCTTTCCATTTTGAGAATACGATTCTCTTTTCGAAGTCTGGAAAGCTCTTCTAATTCTGTTTCACTTAAGGCGTTTGGATCGGCTAAACGCAATCTCTCATCTCGGACCCATTTATCCAACGTGCTTTTCCCAATCCCCAAATCACTAGCCACCTGCGCTACTGGAATCTTTTGCTTTAATACCAATCCTTTCGCTTCTGTTTTGAACTCTTTTGTATATCGACGTCGGGTTAACATTCTGACCTCCTCAGTCTTCGTTACCTCTTATTCACTGTCCGGTAAAGTGGGGTCGGATCACTTCATGACGATAACATTTTAAAGGAATATTTATGAGCATACAAAATTTGTGTCTTAAAACTCCCTCTTTACTAACCAACTTCTGTGCTACAAATCGTCAAACACAGGCTTCCAACTCGGCAAATCTTCCCGTGCCACCGCCAAGCCTACCATCAACAAATTTAATCTCATCTCTTCCGTATTCTCAATCCCCTGCAGTACGCTATGCAGCTCCTGCTCATATCGCCAAACACAGCAAAACCATAGACCTCCTTATGCGTAAATTTGAAAGAGGCAAAAATAAAAATTCTTTGGCTGAAGCTCATGATTCCCTTCTAGAAGCCATCCAAGAAAACCCTACAATGGTTTCCTGTTTTTTTTATAATAAAGACCTGGCCGATCGCATGATTGCTATTTTGGATAACGACAAGCTATCCCGAGAAACTGGTGCATCGACAGAGTTAGCGAAACATTTACTCCAGTATCGAGGACAAGAAAATGCACCTCTCACTACTTATTTTCGCCAAAAGGTTATAGAGGCTGTTTTAGACTTATCAGAGGCTGATACTGAAGAGTCTCATGAAAACGGTACACAGGTTATAGAGATTTTACCGTCATTAAATCCTCGGGAACAAGCCTTGTTGGCATCTTATTTTGCTGAGAGAATAAATAATGATGAAGGTTTTAATTTTTTAGAAGATTCGGATATTCAAAATCTTCACGGATCTACGTGGAATACCCTACTGCAAGATAAACAATTTCAGAACACATTTTCAGGATGGATCGAAAGGCCCTATGACTATGCAGATTCTTTAGAGACTCTTGTTAATATCCTCTTAAGAAAAGATGTTTCAGATGCACTAAAGGCAGAAATGATGCCTCAAGTGCTGAATCGAACTTTCTATTGTTTAGGAGAGTTAGAAAGAGAACGTGAACAAGAGGCCCCTGGCAGAGAAGCTTCTCTTGCAAATGTTTTGGTAAGAGGAATTAAAAGTGAGTTTATAGATGAGGCTTTTCAATATTTTATTAACGAAACCGTTGCTGACAGTAATGAAATTTTAGATATGGCGGATGTTGAGGAGGATGAAGAAGCATTTCTCGTTGAAGGTATTAACGATGAGGCAGTAGAGACCTATCTTCAAAGTGATGCTATTTGCGATAAATTATCATTAGTATTTGATAAGCTCTCTCAAGCTTCAATAGAAGATGAAGACGCTCGTCAGCAGGCTCTTGCAACCTATCTTCTTTTGACTTTTCAATACGTACAACTCGACCCTGCCCACTTAAACTCGGCTGTCAGCAGCATGTTAACGAGTTTGAGTGATGAATTATGTGAATCCCTCTTTTCTGAAATCATCACTCAATATGATTGCTTTCATTACTTAAACGCTTCTGAATTGCCTTATACAGAAGATCCTTTCACTTATAATAGCCTGGATCCTGTCAGTATTCAGTTAAACCGATACCTCCAACTGATCCGTGCTTCTTCCAATATCTATTCTATGCAGGATATAGCCAGTCTCTCCCAAGAACATCTGAATGGAAGACCTTCACACATGAGATTTTTGGCCTGTATTTTTGAGACATTACCTTCAAGACCAGAAGATTCTACTGATGCAGATATCCGAGCTCAAGCTATTCAAGATCTCGAATGCATCGAGAGTGATGCCTTTTTAGATGAAGTAATTGCCTCAATGGACTCTAGCCACCCTTTATATTCCGGGATGTACGAACGTTATCAAAATGCCCTAAGCCGTCTTAGAGCTTTTGTATCTGACCCAGCCACCTCCTAGAAGAAGCAATCATCAAAGAAGATGTCGCAGGATGTAAGAGACACCTATGAGAACTAGTGTCGAAACAATACTATAAATAAAAGCAATGTACCACTTTGGCTTGCCTTTAAAAGACGGGAGGCGGGATTTGGGGAGGTTTAATAAATAAGGTGGGATTTGAATGAGAGGATTTTCTAAAAATCTCTCTTCGTCTCCCCCGTTTTTCTTTTTCATAGGCCCTAAAGTCTTCGGGCTCATGGATAAAGAGCCTGGCAAATGTTGAGAAACCATCAAAGCCTCTGTGCGTGCGTCCAGAGCAATGCCTTGCGTGGACTGTCTCGTCCCTTCTCGCATACTTGAAAGGCGGACTTGATCCGGAGATTGGTACGTTTCAGCCAAAAACTTATTTTCATTGGTCACTGCGCTAGCATCCATAATCCGATGTGAAAGAGCTTCGTAGGAGAATAATCCTTCACTCCCAAGCTTTGCTAAAAGATTCGTGAATTCAGTCGGCAACGCATCTCCAGAGTTTTTTTGACTGAGTTCGTTTAAAAGCTGGAGCAAAATATCTTGTTGTTCTGGTAAAGCGATGCGCACAAACTTTTCCACAGTCTTTTGAAGACGACCTGGTTGAGCGGGCAATGTTACATCAGAAATTAAAAAAATTTGTTTTTTCCCATCCACAACTTCTTCCAACACACCACGAAAAATCACACTCTGAATATCGCCGGCCTTGACGCTCTTTTTCATCGCAAAAGGAGCTAGATGATTAAAAAATCCCACCCACTCTTGTGTACCTTTTTTCAAAAACTTCTGAATGCCCGGAGGCAGTTTTTCGCCAATAGCTGCGCCACTTTCAAAATGAGCTAAAAATACTTTTTCAAAAGCACTGAGTTCTTGTTTTGAAATATCTTTCGAGTGACGTATCGTAGGAGAATCAGATTTAGAGCCTTTTGTACTCACTAACTTTCCATCTTTTAAAATCATGGAATCAAGAGAGTCCGCATGAGATGACGGCGATGACCTTGAAGCCACATCTGCAGCTCTTCCACCTCGATGCAGCATCAACGCACTCAAGCCCCTCATGACACGATTGACCAATTGCGAACCATAGCGATCGTGATTTTGTTCAATGGTTTGCTGAACAGGCTGGGAAAAATCATGGGTTTCAACTTCCTGATGATCATGCACCTCGTGAGAGGGTTGCGATACTAAAGGTCGTTGGCCAATGCGTGAACTGTCTTCGGTTCCCATAAGTCTTTATAATTAACAGAAAAATGTTGGTTTAGTTAGTGATTTTTCTATATCCCCCACTCCCTATGTCTCTTCTTCACGGAATTCCACCCATCACCCGTTCTTCGGCCTTGGCCTATTTGATTTCCAAAAAAATTCAGGAAGAGAATAACCTCATTGTCTATGTGGCGCCAGATACCAAAACTGCTATTTTCTTCGAAGAGCAGCTTCGTTTTTTTTCTATTTCAATGAATTCTTTTCCTGCTTATGATGTTCTGCCTTTTTCAGGCCTCTCGCCTCATGCCGATATTTCCTGTGAACGACTCACGACTCTTTTTAAGTTAAGTCAAAATCAGCTTCCGCAAATTCTCATCACCACTCTTTCCGCTCTGCGACGCCGAATACCCAAGCCTGGATTTTTCCAAGCCTACACTCTTCAAAAGGGAAACTTGGTCGAAAGGTCCGAACTTTTAAAAATGCTTGGAGAATGGGGTTATCAAAACAGTCCTTTGGTTTCAGATAGAGGGAATTTTGCCATCCGAGGTTTTTTAATCGATGTCTTCTCTCCCGCCCACGAAAACCCTCTGCGCATTGAATGGTTTGGCGATGAGATCGAATCAATACGCGAGTTTGACCTTCTTTCGCAAAAAACAATTCGAACTTTTTCCGAAAATGAACAAGCCACAATTCTTCCCGTACGCGAAGTGATTTTGACACCTGAAACCGTCCAACGATTTTCTTCTCAAGCTAGAGCCCTTGCAGAATCTCGGGATCTCACCCGCTCTTTTTGGTCCGAGCCCGTGGAAAAAATCAAAGAAGGCATTCATTTTCCCGGCATCGAAAATCTTCTGCCTCTTTTTTATGAATCGGGAACGTTATGGGATTGGCTACCACCTTCGACTTTATTTCTTCTTGAAGAAATGAATCTTGAAACTCTTGTCGACGATCTCAATCACGATTTTGAACATTTCACCAAAGATAAAAAATTAATCTCTCCCGAAGAACTTCTATTGAGCCCCTCTGAAATCCAAAATCATTTACAGAATTCCAATGTTTTAACTGTCATTCCTTTTTTGGAAACAATTGAAACGGCACAGCCAAGTTTTACCACGCACGAAAACATCCGTCGTGAAATTGATCAAAGCCGAAAAAGCATCGAACCCTTAGCACCTTTAGTTAAACACTTGAGAGAATGGACCGATACAGACGCTGTCTTTATTGCCTCTAGTACTAAAACGCATGCGGATCGTTTGCTGGATCTCCTCTCACCTCATTTTCAAAATCTGATTTTTTCGGAAAAAAGTTTTTTAGAAACCGAAAAAAAAGTCGGTGCTATTACTCTTCTGACACAAACACCTCACCGGGGATTTAGGGATTTACAAAATCATTTCACACTTCTCACTGAAGAAGAAATTTTTGGACAGAAGACAAAACGAAAAGACGGAAAACAAAAAGATGGATTGTCTTCGTTTGCTGAACTCAAACCCGGTAGCCCTTTGGTTCACAAAGATCATGGAATTGGCCTCTATCAAGGTCTGCTGCAGATGGATGTCAATGGCGTGAAGAATGATTTCCTCGTCATTGAATACAAAGACGGCGACAAACTCTATCTTCCTGTTTACCGTATGAATTTGGTTCAGCGCTACAAAGGCGCTGAAGATCAGCTTCCCACACTCGACAAAATGGGTGGAGCGTCTTGGGCCAAGATTCGCACCAAAGCAGAAAAAGTCATTAAAGAACTCGCAGGCGAACTTCTCAACCTCTATGCCGCGCGCACGGCTGGAAAGGGTTTTGCTTTTTCACCTCCCAATGAAATGTTTGAAGCTTTTGAAGCCAGCTTTCCTTACGAAGAAACTATCGATCAGGAAAAAGCCATTTCTGATGTTTTGGGCGATATGATGAATGAAAAGCCGATGGATCGTTTGGTCTTGGGAGATGTCGGTTATGGAAAAACAGAAGTCGCGATGCGGGCGGCTTTTAAAGCGGTTTTAGATGGGAAACAAGTTGCGATTCTGGTGCCGACCACACTGCTTGCTTTTCAGCATTTTGAACGTTTGCAGGAACGCTTTCGAGACTATCCGGTTAAAGTCGCCATGATGTCACGCTTTCGCTCTCCTGCCGAAAATAAAAAAACTCTTTTGGATTTAGCTCAAGGTAAAATTGATATCGTCGTTGGCACACATCGCCTATTGCAATCGGATGTCTCCTTTAAAGATCTGGGACTTTTAGTGATAGATGAAGAACATCGATTTGGCGTTGAACATAAAGAAAAAGTCAAACGCTTGAAAAAAAGTGTCGATGTCTTGGCGCTTTCAGCCACACCGATTCCACGAACGTTTTACATGTCGATTGTGGGCATTCGAAATATCAGCGTGATTGAAACACCTCCGGTGGATCGTTTGGCCATCCGCACGTTTGTCACACCCTTTGATCCGGATAAAATTCACGATGCCATATCACGTGAGCTCAAGCGTGGTGGACAAGTATTTTTTGTTCACAACGAAGTTCAAACTATTGGTCGCATGAAAGCTCAACTTCAGGAAATTATTCCAGAAGCTAAAATTGAAATCGCTCATGGTCAGATGGATGCTGATGGACTTGAAGAAGTCATGGTTCGTTTTTTTCATCAGGATTTTAATGTGCTTCTCTGCACGACGATTATTGAATCTGGTATCGACGTGCCGACAGCAAATACATTGATCATTAATAATGCTGATCATTTTGGCCTTTCGCAAATTTACCAACTCCGAGGCCGCGTGGGGCGCGGCAATCACCGTGCTTATGCCTATCTTCTGGTACCTCCTGGAAAACCGCTGACTAAAGAATCTCAACTTCGCCTCGATGTACTCCAGCGATTTTCTGATTTAGGCTCAGGCCATAAGATTGCGACTTATGATTTGGAAATTCGCGGTGCGGGAAATCTTTTGGGCACTAAACAATCAGGCCAAATGGAAGCTATCGGTTATGAACTCTATACGGATATTTTAAATAAAGCGATCCGTGAGCTTAAAGGTGAACATATTTTGGATGAAATCGATCCCGAACTTCACTTCCCCATTCCTTCTTATCTTCCGACAGACTATATCGACGACCCAGCCTTGCGTTTGGAGTTTTACCGAAGACTCGCTTCGATGAATTCTGAAGATGAAACAGAGATCATTGAACACGAACTCAAAGACCGCTTTGGCGATCTCCCTCCCGAAGTGGAAAACTTACTCCAACTCTCACTCATCAAAGTACACGCCAAAAAACTACGCTTGAAACAAATCCGCTTCGACGGAAAATATTTTTCCTACGCCTTCGATCCATCCACCCCACTCAACCCAGATTTTCTCACCGAACGCGTGACGCGTTCACCCAGGCTCTACAAACTCACTCCCGACATGCGCTTCGTCGTCATGAAGCCCATCGCCAGCCCGACGTTAGCTTTAGAAGAAGCGAAAAAGTTTTTGAGGGAGATGGGGGTAACCCTCTGAAGCAGACAGTCTATTCTATATTTATTCTAATAAACTATTAAATACATACAAGCATATAATATATATTGATATTTTATACTAGTAATCTATTCTAAAAGAATGCCAAAAAAGCCTATTGTCGATCAACAAGACCTTTTGAAAAAGATTTTACTCCTGCTGTCTCAATCAGGCCCAACGACAACTCAGGAGATTTGTGCTCGCATTGACATTAGCCAACCCACTTTTTCACGGCTTATCACTCAAAATACTCACATCCTTCTTAGGATAGGACAAGGACCTAAAACACTTTATGCCGTGGCCAGAAACGGAGCTTGGGGAAAGCCTGATATTCCTGTTTTTTCCATTAATGAAAAAGGGACCCTTTCTCAAGCGGCGACACTTTATCCCCTTGCCCCTAAAGGTTTTTATCTCGAGTCAAAAATTGAAAATCTCTCGAGTCGCATTTATGAAGCTCTACCTTATTTTTTTGAAGACCTTCGACCTTCAGGATTTTTAGGAAGACTCGTTCCTCGATTATATCCGGAGCTGGACCTTCCTCAGGATATTCAAACATGGACGGATGATCACAACCTTTTTTACCTCACGCGCTACGGCTACGATCTTATTGGAAACTTTCTCATCGGTGAAAATTCTTATGAAACATACCTCAAAAACCGCATTAGCCGCTTAGATGTCACACCTAAAAATAATCGTAAGAAACAATATCCTCACGTAGCCACCCTCGTACTTTCGAAGGGAATTCCTGGTTCTTCGGCTGGAGGGGAACAGCCGAAATTCCTCTCCATTGTTGAAACAAAAAAAGGACATCGCCATGTCCTCGTCAAATTTTCACCGCCCGTCATCGACACTATCAGCCAGCGTATTGCTGACCTATTGGTTTGCGAACATCTTGCTCATGAAGTTTTGAAACAACATAAGCATCAAGCACCTGCCTCGTCTCTTTTATGGAGCCAAGATCGGCTCTTTCTAGAATCAGAACGTTTTGATCGAAACACCCATGGTGGCCGACGAGGCATCATCTCATTACGAGCTTTGGATCTGGAGTTTGTAGGTCAATTAAAGACATGGACGGAAACAGCTGAATCCTTATGCCGACAAAAAGTTATCGATCAAAAGACTTATCACGATATCGTCTGGCTTGAAGTTTTTGGGAAATTGATTGGCAATACAGATCGACATCACGGCAATATTTCTTTTTTCTGCGAGGGAGAAAAAATCACCGGGATGGCTCCTATATATGACATGCTCCCGATGATGTACGCTCCACAACAAAATCAACTTGTTGAGAGGCCCTTTGATCCTGTCCATCCAAAAGTTTCCGAGCTCCCTGTTTGGGAGCGAGCCCTTGCGGCCGTTCTTGATTTTTGGACAAAAGTACAAACAGATCCTGAAATCTCAAAAGGGTTTAAAAAATTAACAGCGCTCAACACAGAAAAACTGAATCAATTGAAGCTATAAGATTTCTAAGATCTTTACTTAGAATCTTTGGGCTTCTTGATTTCCACTCCTGGAATTTTCGGATCCGCATCTCCCCATCCAAACCATCGCAAAAACCAACCTTCACGAATAGGCGTTTTAAGACAGTCTCGACATTCCTGAAGGGTCGTCTCTTGAATAAAACCATTGGAATCAAATGCATGTGTTTTAGCAAAATGTACAATCTCATCTGCCATGACTCTTTTATAAAGAGGGGGTAAGTGCTCTTGACGCCAAAACGATTCAATAGCACCTTTTCCTCTATAAAAAACTACCGAAACCATTTCCTCTGCTATTTGATTTGCGCTTCCATCTTTTAAAGAGCTCTCAAGAAAAATGTCTCTTAAAACATCCAAACACTCATTTGAAATCTTATGATCAGCTTTTATTTTTCCCCAAGCCATATAAAACAAACAGTTTTTGTAGTCGTTTGAATGCCAATCGAGAGCTAAGCCACGAGCAAGTCGGATAATATCACTATCTCGGAGAGGATGATTTCCATAATTTATCAGAGTAGACACCAAAAGACACTGTCGCCTTAAAGAAGTATCTCTATCTGAATATTCCAGGATATTTTTCAATAAATCAGAATCTAATTTTTCAAGATATACATATTTCACTGTGCCACGACGAATATCTGGATTTGAATCCGTCAAACCATCATAAATATTATCAACAGTAAAACAAGCTGCTATTTTTTTCATTTGATTATCTGCCACACGCATTGACCAACTATTTCTCAAATATCGAACTTCTTCTTTCAAATAAGGTCCAAATCTTTTGGCTGCGATTCCTATTCCAGCGGCAACAGCCAGCGAGACACCGATGGCAATTGTGGAATTATCCTCTAATGAAAGCCCCATACACACAAAAGGGACAGGTACAGAAGCACGGTACCGTGGATCAAATAATGGAAGTGATCTTTCAACTGACAATGAAGGTGCTCTTGATGGCAATGCCACCAATGGCAATTGTGGAGTGGGCGCTGGGAACTCTATGGCTGATTGACTCTCCCTTAAAGGAGGGAAAGAACGAGAGCCAAGCTGGGACAATGAAAAAGTCATATTTCTTTATCGGTTTATTTTACTAAAAGTTGCTTATTAGGTGCATTCCAAAATTCCGCAGTTGATTTTTCCTGAGTGTCATCGCGAGCCCGAAGGGCGTGGCGATCTCACGTTTTATCGCGGGAGATGGCCACGCTTCGCTCGCCATGACAAAATTATTTTACACCAATTAAAACAACCTCTTTCAAAAAGAGGTGCGGAATATAGGTGCTTATTAGGCGCATTCAGCCTTTAAAATCCTCAAAACTTAAAGTTGCAATTAAGATAGCTGCCCACTACATGCGCAAGCCCAAATGACAACCCGAACTATTATCACATTACTGACTTTTGCGAGCCTCTTAAACTTTCTGGCCTGCTCTCAGACGCCTGATCAGTTGGTTGTTGCCAAAGTAAATGATGAAAAAATCCGGGCCAAAGAGCTGATACAAACTTTTAAAGAAGAAAAAGATCATTTTGATACGGCTCTTCTCAAGGATCCCGACGGTATTTATGCAATCAAAAAAAGAATCATCAATGACCTCACCCAAGAACATCTTTTGATTCAAAAGGTGAATGAAAAGAAAATTACTCTCACCCCAGAAGAAGAAAATGCCCTTCAAGATGCTACAGCTTTTGGTTTTACGGATGGGGAATTTTAAGACAGTTGCAGCTTAAAAAATTACCAAAGAGGAATGGGTAGAAAAACAGCGTGAAAAAGCTTGTTGAAAAACTTATCGACCAGGAGGTTTTTCAAAAAATTGCCATCGGCAGCAATGAAGTCGAAAATTATTATAAGAAGAATAAAAAAGAATTTTCAGTACCTGACGAAGTTCATTGCCGACAAATCATCGTAGATAAAAAAGAGAAAGCGAGCACCATCTACTCCCTTCTTCAAAATGGCTCCAACTTTCAGGAAGTAGCCCAACAACATAGCGAAGGGCTTGAAAAAAATAAAGGTGGGGATTTGGGATGGATTGCTCGAGGACAATACCCAAAAGTCATTGAAGAAGCATGTTTCACTTTAGCAGTGGGCCAAACAAGTGGCATTATTTCCTCAGAATATGGGTACCATATCTTTAAAGTTGTGGAGAAAAAACCTGGCTTTCAACAATCTTTTGCTTCAGCAAAATCCATCATAGAAGATATCTTACGCCATGAAAAAGGGTCCGAAGAAATGGAAGCTTGGCTCGACACTCTCAATCAAGAAGCTAAAATCTCTATTGACGACAGAGCCTTGAAAGACGTTGTATTAGTTCCATGACAAAAAAACAAATCGCATTGCTCATCGTAGCACTTTGCTTTTATGGAAATATTCTCTCAGCGGAAGTCGTTGATAAGGTAGTAGCTGTCGTGGGTAGCGATATCATCACACTATCTGATGTGAATAAGTTTAAATCTCAAAAAAACTCTCAGCTTAAAAAGAATTTCTCTATTGGGACTAGCTATTCTACAAACACAACGGATGTCCTTCAGGCATTAATTGAGCAAAAACTGGTTGATCAAGAGATTGAACGACTTCAAATCACAGCATCTCCTGAAGACACTAGCTCTGCTATTCAGGAAGTTTTGCACAGGAATAAAGCCAGCCTCGATGAGCTCAAGGCTGAATTGTCCAAAAAAGGCACTTCTTTTGAAAAGTATAAGTTAGAACTTACCGACCAGATCAAACACATGAAGTTTATGGGTCAAGTGATTTACCCACGTATTAAGATCAGTGAAGGTGAGCTTGCAAAAAAAGCTGCTAACAGCACGGATGAAGCCCGTTTTCAAGCACGTGTTAAAATTTTGGAAGAGCGTTCTCCTGAAGAATTAGAAAAATACATAAACGAAGTACGCGCTAAAACATTAGTCGAGATCAAATAACTTTTCATGAAACGCAAACCTCTCATCGGAATCACTATGGGAGATCCTCGAGGGATCGGCCCTGAGATTATTGAAAAAGCCCTGGGCTCTCCTGAAATTAAAAATAAAGCCGAGTATATGGTCTTTGGAGATGCCTGCTATTTTGATTTTCAAAATGCCAAAAATCTCACTCCAAAAGAATGTGGAGAACTTTCGGGTTTTTATATCGAACAAGCCACTCAAGCAGCACTCGCTGGGGATATTGACGCTATTGTGACAGCCCCGATTTCCAAAGAACATCTTCATCAAGCCGGCTATCCTTATCCAGGACATACAGAATTTTTTGCTCAGCTTTCTAAAACAAAAAAATTTCGTATGATGATGGCCGGGCCTTCTTTAAAAGTCGTATTGGTGACGATACACGAAGCTCTCAAAAATGTTCCAACACTTCTGACATCAGAAAAGATTTTCACCACTATCCAACTCACTCAGGAAGCTCTTCAAAATTGGTTTGGTATTTCAAAACCAAAAATTGCCGTTGCAGGCTTGAATCCACATGCCGGAGAAGCAGGACTTTTTGGAGATGAAGAAACAAAAATCATCCTTCCTGCTATTCGCAAAGCTCAAAAAAATAAGATTCATGTGACAGGTCCTTTAGCCGCAGATACGGTTTTCAACCAAGCAGTTCGGGGAGATTACGATGCCGTAGTCGTCATGTATCATGATCAAGGCCTCATCCCTCTTAAACTTTTGCACTTTGATGACGGAGTGAATGTGACATTGGGACTGCCTTTTGTACGCACAAGCCCTGATCATGGAACAGCCTTTGATATTGCCGGGAAAGGAATTGCTACGCCTTCGAGTATGATAGCGGCTATTGAACTTTCGATTAAACTAAGTATGGGGAAATTATGACACTTAAATTTGGAACGGATGGTTGGCGTGCCGAAATCGCCAAAGAATTTACTTTTGAGAATGTCGAACGCATGGCTCAGGCCTATGCTGATGTTATGAAATCCGTAGGGGCGGCCCCCCGTGGCCGCCCTGAATTGAATTCTGATCAGGGCAGGCACGGAGGCCTGCCCCTACAGCCCATCCCCATAGGATACGATCGACGTTTTTTATCTCCTGATTTTGCGAAAGCCTTCGCTTCTGTCATGATGGCTAATGGCTTCAAAATGTCTTTGAGCAGTCACTACTGCCCTACTCCGTGCATCTCGTGGATTGCTAAAGAAACCAAAGCTCCTGGCGGCGTGATGATCACAGCCAGCCATAATCCTTTTCAGTGGAATGGAGTAAAATTTAAAGAAAGCTATGGAGGATCGGCAGCTCCTGCTTTTACAAAAATTGTCGAAGACAAAATTGACGAGAATGATCGTGCGGGGAAAAAACCTCAAAAAATATCGATCGATGAGATTTCCAAATCCCCTCTTTATTCAGAATTCAGTACGGAAAAATATATTGGCCAGCTTCGTTCTCAGATCGATCTCAAACTGATTCAACAGTCCCAATGGAAAATTGCTCATGATCCACTCTTTGGAGCGGGATCCGGCTATTTAACCAAAATTTTGGAACAACCCATTACAGAGCTGCATGGCGAAACCAATCCCAGCTTTGGAGGCCTCAATCCCGAACCTATTGAAAAAAACCTGCGCGATTTTATGACCCTCGTGAAGACTCAGAGCTTTGATGTAGGCTTGGCTACCGATGGTGATGCCGACCGCATTGGCGCTGTCGATGAAGAAGGAAATTTTATTTCTCCTCAACAAATCTTTGCTCTTCTTCTGAAACATTTGGCAGAAAAAGGTTTACGCGGTGATGTGGTCAAAACAGTCTCTACCACTCACATGGTCGATATACTGGCTAAAAAATACAATCTCCCCGTACACGAACTTCCGATTGGATTTAAGCACATCTGCGGAAAGTTTTTGGAAACAAACCCTCTCATTGGTGGAGAAGAGTCTGGTGGTATCGGAATCCCCAGCCACGTGTTCGAGCGTGATGGCCTCCTCTCAGGACTTTTGCTGGTCGAAATGATGTCGGTCAAAAAGAAGCGTTTGGGAGATATTTTAAAAGATCTCACAAACGAAATAGGCCCTTTTCATTTCATTCGCGATGACGTGCATTTTGCTGAAAGTGAATTACTTCGTGTTAAAGAAAAGATTACCACACTCCAACCAGCTACTCTGGCTAGTCAAAAAGTGGCACGCGTCAATCGTATGGATGGAATTAAAATTTATCTCGATGACAATAGCTGGCTTCTCATGCGCCTCTCTGGCACCGAGCCTTTGCTCCGCATTTATGCCGAAGCTTCCACGCTCCAACAAAGCCGAGCGATGATTCAAAATGGTCGGGAGTTTTTAGGGATTTAGATTCAGCTATGAGATAAGTTGCAACCTCCAGAGCTCGAAGACTCAGTGGTTTGACTTGGATCAACATCTGATCCTGCGGCACCCGATGAGCCACCTGTGCCTGTGATTCCCGAAACTCCACCACCGCCTATATGACCGATATCACCACCCGTACCGCTGCCTGAAGCACCACCTGTTCCCGAAGAACCTCCAGAGCCTGAACTACCACCACTACCTGAAGCTCCTCCTGAACCTGACGATCCACCACTTCCAGCACCACCCGTACCTATAGGAGAATCATCATCACTGATAGTGACAGTAGCTACTTCTGCCGAAGCTACTACTGAGATACCTGTCGTAAGAGATTCTAATCTCAAACTGAATGATTCAGTTGTTTCCGGAGTATTATCACCTACAATTGTCACATTGACAGATTTACTACTTTCACCAGGACCAAAACTTACACTTACAGGAGAAGGTGTGGAATAATCCTCTGTTGTTGCAGTACCTGGCACTATAATAATGCGAGCACTTGCCGAACCTGTCGTACCACCTTCACGAGTTACCGTGATCGGAATTGTTTGATCCGCATCTGTCTCAGTTACTGGAATATCGGTCGTCGCCAAACTTAACTTTTGAGGAAACTCGTAGGCTCCAGCATCACATTTTCCATTTTCTCGAGGAGATCCCAACTGATCCTCAACACCATCTTCTCCACAGATTGTTGAGTTTCTATCTAAGGCAGGACTACCCTGCGCTATTTTATGGACAAAAGATCCTATAAAACCGTTATCAATCGTCGTGAGATTTATATCCAGGAGAGGATTTGCAAAGAGATCGTCACCTGAAAGACCACATTCTCCAGGAACATCAAATATATTTCTATCTCCTGCAGTAAAGGTGCCTGCACCTGAACAGTTAGCAGACGTTAGAAACACTCCAGGAGCCGTGCGTCTTTTACCATTCCCGCTAATAATGGAGCCTCCAATATTTACTGTATCCGGACCTCCTTCATTTATGATCGCACCAGCACCAACAGCTCCTGTCCGGTCTGAATCTCCATCGTTATTGAATAGAGTGGATTCTCGGACATTAATAACACCCCCGGGGCTACTAGTCATTTGGAGGTTATAAATAGCCCCTCCCTCTAGAGAATTATTCCCTGCGATCGTTGAGTTGGCCACAATAACAGAGCCTAACCTCGTATCCCCTGAGTGACTCACTTGATAAATAGCCGATCCTTTTTGTGCAGAATTATCATAAAATACGGATTGAGTAACAGTTAGGGCGGATTGATTGGTATAAACGCCACCGCCTACATTAAATCCTCCAGAGGCGGTATTATTATGAAAAGATGAATGCCTAATGGTCACATCACATCTCACAGTTGAAATAGCTCCACCATAACTTGCGGTGTTGTTATAAACTTCTACATTATCAAGCATGACCTCAAAAACTAATTCACCACTGCAATTACCAACTTTAATCGCACCACCTTCTAAACCAATAAGGTTTCCACCGGTTAACTTAAGATTCGAAATACTAGAATTCCCCCCTAGCCCTGCAGCAAACTCTAAAACACGATGACTACCCGGAATCGCTGAAGCATTAATCTCCACTTTGGGCTTATTTGCCGCATCGTTAACACCAATAATATGAACAGGCTGAGTAATAGTAGGAAGTGAAGACGTTAAATTAATCATTCCACTCACATCACTTGAAAAACTTATTGTATTATTGCCTGGCGCAACATTCGAAGCTGTAATGGCCGCACGAAGAGAATAATCTCCTGAATCATTCGTATTTTTGACAGAAAAAACTGTATCAGCCTGTAAAGAATGACTCAGAACAAGAACACATAAGACACTTCCAACAATCGATATTTTTATAAATTTCATACAAAGTTTCCCCTAAATTTTTCTATTACAATACCCTACGGACTATCACCGTAATTTCTTAAATGATTTCAGCAAATTTCTGATCATTATCTAAGAAAAAACCCTGACTTTCAGAAATTATCGTTTGCCGGAATGAAAACAATCTCTCTCGACCTTCCTCCTGGCATCACTGATACAATCTCCACAATAGCCACCGGCCCATGGAACCCCACAAAATTATAATAAAAAATAACTTACTAATTTACAACTAATTGTAAATTAGTAAGGCTTATTTACATTGACATTAGCGAGGGTTCTTTTACTCTAACCGCATGTATTACTTTAGATTGATAGAGTCGCTGCTCCAATCACAAGCGTCAAAAAACAAGATTAAAGTGGTGTTAGGTCCACGACAAACAGGAAAATCAACCCTTCTTAAACACCTTCTCCCTCCATCAGGCAAATGGATCAACCTACAAGAAGGATCCGTCAGAACCCAATACGAAGCACGCCCACATGTATTTTCTGAGCAGTTACAAGGTTATGAAAAAAAGAAAAAAGCTCAACAGACTGTCATCGTGGACGAAATTCAAAAAGTCCCTGCATTACTTGATGAAGTGCAATATCTTTTTGATCAATCACCTAAGGAGTATGATTTTTATCTTACAGGAAGTTCTGCTCGCAAGCTGCGCTCGCATTCAGCTAATCTTCTCCCAGGACGATCGCATGTTTTTCATCTATCACCTTTGACGCTTTGGGAAACAGAAGAGAACGCCACATCTACAATCCTCACCACTCCAGTTCAAACACGACATAAAAAGTTTCCAAAATCAGGCATCACACAAAAACTTCTTTTTGGAAGCCTTCCGGGCATTTACCTCGAAAAACCTGAAAGTCAGAAATTAAGTCTCAGAGGTTATGTGGAGCTTTATCTGGAGGAAGAAATTCGCAGAGAAGGTGTCATCAAAGACATCGGCCCTTTTCACCGATTTTTAGAGCTCGCAGCACTTGAGTCTGGAAATATAATGAATTTAACCAAGCTCTCTAATGAAAGTGGTATCGCCATCACAACTATTCGACATTACTATCAGGTGCTCATTGATACTTTCATGGGCTACTGGATAGATTCCTATATTACACAAGATCGCAAACGACTATTAACCACACCCAGATTTTATATGTTTGATTTAGGCGTGCGCAATGCTGCTGCTAAACTTCCATTAAATGAAGATCTCATCACACTGCATGGAGGACATCTTATTGAGCATTGGGTAGGTCTAGAACTGATTCATCGCACAAAATTATTAGGTCCAGAATACCAAACCTATTTTTGGAAAACAAAGAGCGGAGCTGAAGTTGATTTTGTCTTAAAAACTCCCAAAGAAGTTATTCCCATTGAAGTCAAATGGACGGACAAACCCAATCTTCAGGATGGACGTCATTTACGTACGTTTATGGAGCATGAAAAAAAAGCTCAGCGTGGTTATATTGTCTGCCGTGTGCCTGAAATCAGGAAATTGGACACACATATTTGGGCCATTCCCTGGAATTGCTTATAAAATATACCTCCCCTTCTTTCCCCCTTGAATCACTGATCAAATCTCCATAATAGCCCCCTCCTATGGAACCCACAAAAATCACCGTCAAAGGTGCACGACAGCACAATCTTAAAAATATCGATGTGGAAATTCCACGCTACAAGCTTGTGGTGATTACAGGATTGTCAGGCTCTGGGAAATCATCACTCGCATTTGATACGATTTATGCCGAAGGACAGCGGCGCTATGTGGAATCTCTCTCGGCCTATGCGCGGCAGTTTTTAGAGCAAATGGGAAAACCTGATGTCGACTTGATCGAAGGGCTCTCCCCCGCTATCTCTATTGAACAAAAGACCACGTCGCACAATCCGCGATCCACCGTCGGCACCGTTACCGAAATTTACGATTATCTTCGATTGCTTTTTGCTCGTGCAGGACGACCTCATTGCTACCAATGTGGAAAACCTATTGTCAGTCAGACTATTTCTCAAATGGTCGATCAGATCATGAAGATTCGCGAAGGAGCGAAGATTCATATTCTTTCGCCGATTGTCCGAGGTCGTAAGGGCGAATATACTAAAGAGCTCAATGACTTTAAGAAGAAGGGATTTGTGCGAGTCAAAGTCGATGGCGAGATGCTCGATCTGGATTTTGATATCAAGTTGGACAAAAATAAAAAGCACGACATCGATCTTGTTGTCGATCGCTTGATCATCAAAGAAAAATTAGAACAACGCCTGGCAGATTCACTTGGCACAGCTCTTCATCATGCAGAAGGCCTGGCCAAAGTAGAAATATTAGGCGGCGACACACTTCTCTTTTCCGAAAAATTTGCCTGTATCGATTGTGGGATTTCATATCCGGATATCGCCCCTAATCTTTTTTCTTTTAATGCGCCTTCAGGTGCTTGCACCGAGTGTAATGGCCTTGGAAATAAAATGTTTTTTGATGCAGACCTTGTTGTTCCCAACAAAAAACTTTCGATTCGAGATGGAGCTATTGCACCTTGGGAAAAGCGGGCTTCGGATTTTTATTGGAGCATGCTCGAATCTTTGGCCAAAAAATTTAAGTTTAACCTCGATACCCCTTTTGAAAAGCTTTCCAAACCGGTTCAACAGCTTCTTTTGCAAGGTTCGGGAGATCAGAAGATTGAATTTTCATACACAGGAATGTTTTCCGAAGCAGAGAACAAAACTGAATTTTTCAATTCGCATTTTGAAGGTGTGATCCCAAATCTTAATCGTCGCTACCGTGAAACAAATTCTGACTGGATGCGTGAAGATCTGGAACGTTTCATGAACATTCAACCCTGTCCTGAATGCAATGGAGCCCGACTCAAAAAGAAAGTCTCGCGATTAAAATTGGTGATATATCCATTTATCAAGTCACTCAAATGTCGATCAAGACGGCTCTGGATTGGTTTCAAAAACTCACATGGACCAAGAAGGAATCTGAAATTGCTAAAAGGATTTTAAAAGAAATTACAGAACGTCTTGGTTTTTTAGTCAACGTTGGCTTGGATTATCTCACTCTCGATCGTTCAGCAGGAACACTCTCCGGTGGTGAAGGACAACGCATTCGCTTGGCGACTCAAATCGGTGCGTCTCTGGTGGGAGTCATGTATGTGCTCGATGAGCCCTCCATCGGACTTCACCAAAGAGACAACGAAAAGCTCATCAGCACTCTCGAACGTCTGCGCGATCTGGGGAATACCGTGATTGTTGTCGAACACGACGAAAACATCATGTTCGATGCTGATTACTTGATTGATATTGGACCTGGTGCGGGAATTCATGGAGGTGAAGTGGTCGCCATGGGCACACCTCAAGAAGTCATGAAAAACCCCAAAAGCCTAACAGGTCAATATCTGTCTGGAAAAATGACCATACCCACACCTCAAAAGCGTCGCGTGTTTGATAAGGATTCTAAAAAAATTTCAATCATCAAAGCTCAAGGAAACAATCTTAAAAAAATCAGTGTCGATTTTCCTTTGGGTTTATTTATCGCTGTTACCGGAGTGTCAGGATCTGGAAAGAGCACTCTCATTAACGACACTCTTTATAAAGGTCTGGCACATACGATTTACGGATCTAGAGATGTTGCGGCCAAGTGTGAAGCCATCCAAGGTTTGGAACACATCGATAAAATTATTAACATCGATCAATCTCCTATTGGCAGGACACCACGTTCTAATCCTGCGACATACACCGGAGTTTTTACAGAAATTCGCGATCTTTTTGCCGAAATTCCAGAATCTAAATCTCGAGGCTATAAACCTGGCCGTTTTTCTTTTAACGTAAAAGGTGGTCGCTGTGAAGCCTGCGAAGGTGATGGAATCATTCGTATCGAAATGCATTTTTTGCCGGATGTTTATGTCGAATGCGAAGTATGTCGGGGCAAGCGATTCAATCGGGAAACTTTAGAAATTCTCTACAAAGGCAAGTCGATTGCTGATGTGCTTTCCATGACGGTCGAACAAGCCCTCACATTTTTTGACAATATTCATACGATCAAAACAAAACTCAAAACACTTCAGGATGTAGGCTTGGATTATATTGAGCTGGGGCAATCGGCCACAACTCTCTCAGGTGGAGAAGCACAGCGCATCAAGCTTGCTAAAGAATTATCTAAACGCTCTACGGGTCGTACGTTTTATATTTTGGATGAACCTACCACAGGTCTTCACTTTGCGGATATTCATCGTTTATTGGAGGTTTTACAAAAATTTGTTGAAACAGGAAATACGGTTCTGGTGATTGAACACAATCTCGATGTCATCAAAACAGCCGACTATGTGATTGATCTAGGGCCTGAAGGTGGTGATGGTGGTGGTCAAGTGGTGGCCACAGGATCCCCTGAAGAAATCGCTAATAATCCAAAATCTCATACAGGATACTATCTTAAAAAAGTTTTGAAGACATCAGACAGGTTGGCAAAAGCTTCCTAATCATTCGTTTGAAATGCGAATCACATCCTTCAGCACTTGATACGCATGACCTTGATCCAGAGAATGTTCAGCAACAGTAATCCCCTCTTCAAAAGAAAGAGCTCGACCCACAGCGACAAAAGCCGCTGCAGCATTGAGTAGTACAGCCAAACGCAAAGACCCTTCAAAACCTTCTAAAATTCCTTTTAAAAGAAAGGCATTATGCGCAGCATCTTTTCCTTTTAATTTTTCAGGTGTCACTACTTCAAACCCAAATGTTTTCGGGTCTATTTCTGTTTCCAAAATTTTTCCCTCTACAAGCTCTACGATATAAGTTTTTCCTGTAAGGGTCACTTCATCCAAACCATCATCACCATTGACTAAAAGCACATGGCGCGAACCCAAATCTTTTAACACTTCAGCCAATAGAAGCATTTTCTTGCGATCATAAACACCTATCACTTGCGCAAGAGGCGTGGTGGGATTGGTCAAAGGACCTAGAAGATTAAAGATTGTGCGTGTCCCGATTTTTTTACGAGCAGCTGCTACATTTTTCATCGCCGGATGAAATCGTGGAGCAAAGAAAAATCCAAAGCCCGATTCCACTAAACATTTCCTGACCTGTACAGGTTCCAAATCAATCTTTACCCCCAACGCTTCCAAGACATCCGCGCTTCCCGCTTGCGAACTCACCGCACGATTTCCATGCTTGGCCACACGGACACCAGCACCTGCCACGACAAAAGCCGCAGCTGTTGAAAGATTAAACGTGCCAGAATTATCACCGCCAGTACCGCAGGTATCGACGAGATTATCCGGATGCACACTCACTTTCACCGAAAACTCACGCATCACTTGAGCCGCTGCGACAATCTCATCACGAGATTCACCCTTGTCTCGCAAGGCTGTGAGAAACGAAACAATCTCTTCTTCTGCTACCTGCCCTGCCATAAGAGACTTCATCGCAAAAGCCATCTCTTCTAAATGAAGAGATTCTTTTTCTAAAAGTTTTTGAATAAGCGAAGAAAAATTCATGAACGTTGGCTTATTCCGTTTTGATTTCAATGAGCAATATGGATTTGACGAAAGCATAAATACGGAATACCGTATTTTTAAGCTTTACCAGGAGGTTTTATGGAAACAGCGGAAATCAGGGATCGAGGAGAACTGACCGTCCCTAAAAAAATCCGAGAGACTTATCATTTAGAGCCAGGACAGACTGTCGAATTTATTCCCTTAGGGAAGGATGCTGTCTTAATGACTCATAAGCAGCTTGAACTCAAAGAAGCTCGTCAGGCGATCCAAAAAATTCTCAAACAAACCAAAGCCTCTCCTGAAGATATTTTAAAAGGGCTCGATCTCGCGCGACAAGAAACCTACGAACATCATTATGGCCGCAAAAAACGTTAAAATATTCCTCGATTCCAACGTTATTTTATCAGGCTTGCTCTCGGACAAAAGCTACCCTCGAATTATCTTAGATCTTTTAAGTCTTGAAGTACCTTTATTGAAAGGACTGACGGGAAAATACAATCTTGAAGAAATTGAAAGAAATCTCAAATCACGTTTCCCCAAAATTCTTCCTATTTATCAGCATTATTTTGAAAAAATAAAACTCGAAATTATCCCGCTCCCTTCTGCTAGATCCGTTTCTTCTATGGCTAAAAAAATGTCACCCAAAGATACTCCTGTATTAGTGTCAGCAAAAAATGGAAAAGCGAATTATCTGATCACAGGAGATAAAAAAGGATTTCCCAAAGAGATGGCCAAACCTATTTTGATTGTGAGTCCTGCAGAATTTATTGAAGAAGTACTCCCGACACTTATTTATCAAAAGAATTAGGGAAACAAACTACGTTGATTCAATCCATTTTGTAAAATCTGAGCAATATCGTTTTCCGAAAAACCCATCTCGCTTAAATGTTTCAGTTCATCCTCAAGACTTGCACCAAAGAGTGCGTAGTCGTCTGTATTGATGGTAATTTTCACACCCGCATCAAAAAGTTTTTTGGCAGGATGTGTTTGATAAGAAGGACAGGCTCCTAGAGCCACATTGCTAGTCGGGCAGATATTTAAAATCGTCCCCTTCTTGGCGAGATAATCCATCACCGAAGGATCATCGACAGAGCGGATCCCGTGTTGAACAGCATTCAGATGAAGTGTTTCGACATATTCTTTTACTGAATGGGCAGAACCAAATTCTCCCACATGAGCTTTCAGTTTCAATCCGGAAGATTCACAAAAACGATAACTCTCCACAAAATCTTCAGCGAGCCCCACTCTTTCGTCATCATAGAGATCTACACTTGAAAATATTTTTGAAGATACCCATTCACGGACTTTTTGAAACAAGAGTGCTGGAGGAGTTTTGCGACTCATCCCAACTTCAAGGCCGATCTCAATTTGTGACGACACTCGTTTTTTTTCATCTGTCAAAATTTCAAAAAAAGCTTCGGAACTCACCTGGATCAAATCCGGAATCATCACATCAAAACTCTCTTCCGCATACACCACGTCATCATCAATCAAACGCTGAAAAGCCCCTCGAATGATTTTCCGAACATGCTCTGGAGATTGAATAATTAAAATCAGGTTTTGAAAAAGATAGTCGTTAAAAGACTCAAAACTCTCAAACTTCGCTGGCAATTTGGGCAAAGACCATCCCGCTATTTCTTCATAAATCGAAAGCGGCGCCGATAAAAGTCCGTGGAGATGAAGATCGGTTTTCAAAAAATCCTTTATAAAGGAATATTCCCATGCTTCTTAGGAGGATTTTTTTCACGCTTGTCTTTGAGCATTTCCAAAGATTGGATGATCTTGAAGCGTGTATCGCGTGGGAAAATAACTTCGTCGATATAGCCTAATTCCGCAGCTTTGTAAGGGTTGGCAAAAGCTTTGCGGTAATCAGCCACCAGCTTCGCACGTTCGGCATTGGGATCTTTGGAAGCAGCGAGTTGATTTTGAAAATAATATTAACCGCACCATCGGGACCCATGACGGCGATTTCGGAAGTTGGGTAAGCAAAATTGACATCGGCGCGCACATGTTTCGAGCTCATCACGTCATAAGCTCCACCATAGGCTTTACGTGTAATGACCGTGATCTTGGGCACAGTGGCTTCGCAATACGCATAGAGAAGTTTAGCTCCATGACGGATAATACCGCCAAATTCCTGGGTCGTTCCTGGTAAAAATCCCGGCACGTCAACAAACGTCACGAGAGGGATATTAAACGCATCACAAAAACGCACAAATCGCGCGGCTTTAATCGAAGCATCAATATCCAAACATCCAGCCAAAACTGAAGGCTGATTAGCCACCACTCCCACCGAACGTCCTCCCATGCGGGCAAATCCAATGATGATATTTTTAGCCCAATGCTGCTGCACTTCGAAGAAAGATTCTTTGTCCACCACCATCGTGATGAGCTGTTTCATATCGTAAGGCTTGTTGGCATTGTCGGGAATCAGCTCGTCGAGCTTAGCTTCTTTGCGATCCGCTCTATCATCGGTCGGTACAAACGGAGGATCTTCGGTATTATTGGCTGGAAGATAACTCATGAGTTTACGAATTCTTCCCAAACAATCTCGATCATCTTCAGCGGCAAAATGCGCCACGCCTGATTTTTCATTGTGAGTCATCGCCCCACCGAGGTCTTCTTTACTCACCTCTTCATGAGTCACAGTCTTAATCACATCGGGACCGGTGATGAACATGTGACTGGTCTTCTTCACCATGAAAATAAAATCCGTCATGACAGGTGAATACACAGCGCCACCAGCACATGGACCTTGAATCGCAGAAATTTGAGGAATCACACCTGAGGACAGTACATTGCGTGTAAAAATATCGGCATAGCCAGCGAGGCTCATCACACCTTCTTGAATACGAGCTCCACCGGAGTCATTGAGACCGATCACAGGAGCCCCTACCTTCATAGCAAGATCCATAATCTTACAAATTTTCTTAGCAAACACTTCACCTAAAGACCCACCAAACACCGTAAAATCCTGAGCAAAAACAAACATCTGACGACCATCGATTTTACCATAACCCGTGATAACACCATCTCCAGGAAATTTTTGTTTATCGATCCCAAACTCATAACAACGATGAGTCATGAAACGGTCCACTTCAACAAAAGTCCCGGGATCCAAAAGCAACTCAATGCGCTCACGAGCCGTCAGCTTGCCTGCTGCATGGTGTTTAGCAATACGATCTTCACCACCAGCCACAAGGGCTTCTTGATTACGTTTTTCGAGTTCCTGAAGTTTTTCCTGAAGTGACATACCATTCTCCTCAAATTATTAGGTCATTAAAATGAGGGGGCGTTCTGCCAAGAGGCTTTGATTGAGTCAATCTCGGAAATATCAAATGAATGACTCACTATTAACGAGGGGAAAAAGCTTCTGAAAGTGGTTTGAAAATTCCACGAAAGAAATTGGCAAACGGTGGACTATTTCGAGAGGCATACACAGAAGTTAGGAGCAAAGCCTGCCCCTCCTTTCCTTCACCCGGGTGATAAGAGATTCGTGCCATGGGGATCTCTCTGGCCTCTTGATCTCTATTCCATGGAGGGCAGGAAGAGAATTCAGCAACACTCCCCATTGATGCCATATCAAAACGCTCATCTGAAAAAATTTCGGAGACTGGGCGGCCATCTCCATTAAAAAATCCAAAACCACCCACCTGACTTACTCCTGAATCATGAACGTAATAATCTTTAATTGGCTGTGTTAATGATACAAGGCTGTCGGCTGATATCGTCTCAGGGGCTACCGATCTAATTCCAAATAAAGCCAACTCGTTTCCTGCCATAGGCGTCTCATTGACTTGCACATAACACATCGCCGCACCCATCAACCCAAAACCAACAATAAAATGTCTCTCATCAAATCCATGCAGAGAAATAATACGCCCATCGAGATTAAAAAAAGTGATACCCTCTTCTATTCCTCGAGAAAATTCTCCACCCACATACCAAGGGGAGTTATTACCCATGTGAAATGAAGCTCTTAATTTTTGCGCAAACCTTGATGTTTCTAAAGAGCTAATTTCCGTTCTTAACCGGTCGGGATAACGATTGTAATGTCCAGCAATCATATCTCCCGCTTCTGCCACACGACGAACTGAATCAGTAATATGATCCAAATCACGTTCGCGAAGCAAAGGAGCTGAAGAAGTTGTCCATTGCCCTGATCGTTGCTCAATTAATGGAAAATTAAATTTGCCTGCGGCTATACTGAAGCTATCCAAAGCCTCATTAAGACTAACTGCTGTAGCCCCTAATGGATACAAAGGCGAAGTGTTTTTAACGCCTAAAGGAATACTCGAATCAAAGGTAATTAGTTTCATAGAATAGTTTTCGACGTGAGGGAGAAAAAGTTGCGGGTTGTTCGCTAAAAAGGCATCATAACTAGTTGGGGGATTTTATGGCTAAAATTTTGATTGCGGATGATGAAGTACAGCTTGTGAATATGATCAAAGAGCGCCTGCAATTTGAAGGGTTTGAGACCCTTGTGGCTCATGAGGGTATTCGGGCCACTGAGATGGCCAATAAGCAGAACCCAGACTTGGTCCTCTTGGATCTCCTCATGCCCGTCGGCACTGGCCAGTCCGTCCTTCAAAATCTTAAATCCGCGCCTAAGACCAAAAACATTCCGGTCATCGTCATGACCGCCATGAAAAAACCAGGCCTTGAACAAGAAATGCTGGACGCTGGAGCCAATGACTTTGTGGCCAAGCCATTTGAAATTAAGGATTTGTTGGAAAAGATCCGAGCCCTTCTAGAAACCAACCCGATTGCTTAAAGAAGTTCTTCGATATCACAATCTAATGCAGCGGCCATTTTTTGAAGAGATTTTTTAGAGGGATTTGCATCTCTCCCTTCCAGCCGACTGATATAAGAAGGATCCACTTTTAATTTTTTGGCCAATTCACTCTGCGACAACCCCAGCTCTTGGCGCTTTTTGGCAATGGGATTTTCCAATACTTCTTCTTGAGAATAATCTAATATACGATCTTTTTTGTTTTTTAAAACCAAAAGGGCTTTTTGATAGGCTGCGTCTTCTTCCGCTAATTCTTTCAGATAAAGATATTCTTTATACGGGATAACCGCGAATTTTTTGTGGTGGTTTTCTTCTAAAAAAATAGTTTCCATTATCGATAAACCTCTTTCCGATGTCCAACTGTCACTATCAAAACAATCAATTGAGCATCCTGTTTTTGATAAATAATCCGATAATCTCCACTTCTCATCCGGTAAAGATCATGCCCTTTCATTTTTTTAATATCCAAATATCGTCTTTCTGGATTTTGAACCAACCGCTGCAACTTTTCATCTATCTGACATCGGATTCTATAAGGAATCTTCTTTAACTCTTTCAAAGCTGACTCTTTGATCTGCAACCGGTACATATGATATATATAATGACTTATATATCATTATGTTGTCAACAAAAAGCCCTGACTTTGAGTCAAGCAACTCCAAGCCAGGGCTAGCAACTTCATATACAACCTTTTGATATAAAAGAAAATCTGCCTAAACCTACTATACGATTCGACTATCTCAATTAACTCTTAGCTTCTAGATGTCGAACATTAGTTTGTGTTGAAGCGATTGAAGCAGCTGTAGAATTTCCTCCATTAGTTAAGCTTCTCAATGCAGCAATAGGATCATTGACGGGGACAAATCTCGTAGGGGTATCTCGAGAATGATCCTCTCTATTCATCCAACTATAAATAGCATCTCCCACTCTCTCTCCTAATGATCCTGTTAATGCGCTTGCAGCTGATTCAACGCCTTGAGCAAGTGCAACATGAGGGCAAGCAACATAACCTACATATCTTGCGCTTGGATGATTTGCGGCATCTCTATCCGGATCAGGCCTAGAGCCCACCCAATCCACAACACTCCCTACTATTGATGATATCGACATAAATTTTTCTCCTTCTTTGTGCCTTATATTATCGCCCACCACCCCCACTCCGGTTTCTTGATGAATGAAAAAATGAAATAAAAAACCTGAAAAATTCTTTGTCACGTAAGGACAATAAAGACATAATGAAAGTATGTCACAAGAGTCACACCGGAATCCTCAGTTTCAAGAAACTCCTTTGACTCAGGTTGTCACCGAAGAAAAAACAGCGGTTCAGGAACCTCCTCTCTATAAAGTCTATCTTGTGAATGATGATTTTACGCCCATGGATTTTGTCGTGTGGGTATTGGAAAATATTTATCACCATCCATCCGCCGCAAGTGTGCGTATTATGCTGGAAGTCCATCAACGTGGACAGGGTCTCTGTGGCGTTTTTCCTTATGATGTCGCTCGCACCAAAGTGTATCAAACCCAGGAAGTCGCTCGTAAAGAAGGTCATCCTCTCGAATGTATTATGGAACCTGACCATTCCGGCAGCTCCAAAAAAAATTTCGAAAATAGGAGAACTGCATGATCACTGAAGAAGCCGAAAAAATCATCAAGCGTGCCTATGAAATGACCATTGCCATGGGACATGAGTTCGTCACGCCCGAACATCTCCTCTACGCTCTCTCAGAAGATGCCTGGGCTTCTGAAATCCTCCTGAAAAGCGGAGCCAACCTTCCCGAGCTTCAAGTGAATCTTCAAAAATTTTTCCAAGAAAAATTACCCAAGTCTGCTGCGGCAAATGCCCAACCTCAATATTCCGTGGGATTTCGTTTAATCATGCAATTGGCCGCTGCTCAGGTGCAGTCGTCTGGAAAACAAAAAATGGATGGAGCTGACCTACTGGTAGCGCTCTATAATGAAAAAGAATCTCATGCGGTTTATTTTTTATTAAAACAAAAAGTCACACGTTTTGATGTGGTTCGTTATATTTCTCACAAGATTGCTAAAGTGGATGTCGACATCCCAACGGCTGTCAGCAATCCCGAAACAGAAAGTAAATCCAAAGAAAAATCAGAAGCGGGCGAAACCTCCAAAGATATTCTTGTGCAATTTTGTGTAAATCTAAATGAAAAAGCTAAGAAGGGTCAGATTGATCCCTTGATTGGTCGCGAAAAAGAAATTGAACGCAGCATTCATATTCTTGCCCGACGTCGAAAAAACAATCCCATCTATGTGGGAGACGCCGGCGTGGGTAAAACAGCAATTGTCGAAGGGCTGGCGCTCAGCATTGTCGAAGGAAATGTCCCCGATCATTTAAGAGATGCGGTTATTTTTTCACTCGATATGGGCACGCTTTTAGCCGGCACCAAATTTCGCGGAGAATTTGAAGAACGTCTTAAAGCGGTTTTGAAAGCTGTAGCACAAAAACCCAATGCCATTCTTTTTATTGATGAGATCCATACGATCATCGGTGCGGGTGCGGTTTCAGGAGGGTCTTTAGATGCTTCCAACTTGATCAAACCTGTTCTCGCTAGCGGCGAAATCAAATGCATCTGCACCACCACGTATAAAGAATACCGCAATCTTTTTGAAAAAGATCACGCTCTTTCCCGCCGTTTTCAAAAAGTTGAAATTCCCGAACCCACTCAAGACGAAGCCTTGCAAATTTTGCGTGGTCTCAAAACGCGCTATGAAGAATTTCATCAGGTGACGTATTCGGAAGAAACTCTCAAAGCGGCTGTCGAACTTTCGGCCAAACATATACCCGATCGTTTTCTTCCTGATAAAGCAATCGATGTGATCGATGAAGCTGGAGCTCAAGTCCGCCTCAAGAAAGCTGCAACAGAAGTCACCGTGGCTGATGTAGAAGCGGTCGTCTCACGTGTGGCTCGCGTACCCGCTCAGTCTGTGCATACGGATGATAAAAAGAAACTGGAAACTCTCGATCGCGATTTAAAACTTTTAATTTATGGACAGGATGCCGCTGTGGAACAAATCGTAGATTCCATCCGTCTTTCACGATCGGGATTGAGCGAGCCCGACAAACCGATCGGATCTTTTTTATTTGCAGGACCTACAGGTGTTGGAAAAACAGAGCTCGCCAAACAAATGGCCAAGTCTCTTGGAATTGAATTTCTCCGTTTTGACATGAGTGAATATTCGGAAAAACATTCTGTCGCCCGTTTGATTGGCGCTCCTCCAGGCTATGTCGGATTTGATCAAGGAGGACAGTTAACCGATGCCATTCATCGTCATCCTCATGCGGTGCTTCTTTTGGATGAAATCGAAAAAGCTCATGAAGATCTTTATAATATTCTTTTGCAAGTGATGGATTACGCCACTCTCACTGACAACAATGGCCGCAAGTCTGACTTTCGCCAAATTGTTTTGATCATGACAACCAACACAGGCGCTCGTGACAACTCCATCCGTACAATTGGATTTGAAAAAGCCGAATTTGAAGATCGCAGTCAAAAAGCCATCGAGAGATCTTTTAGTCCAGAATTTCGCAACCGCCTCACAGGCGTTGTCAACTTTAGCGCTTTGGAACAAAGTATCGTTGAGCAGATCGTCGACAAGATGGTGGCTCAATTGGAAGCGCGCCTCAAATCGAAGAATGTTTCAATTACTTTGGAATCTGGAGCGAGGACCTATCTTGCGAAAAAAGGCTTTGACCCTCAAATGGGTGCCCGGCCTATCCGTCGTCTCATTGAAGCTGAAATTTCCAAACCTTTGTCGAAAGAAATCTTATTTGGAACTCTTCAAAACGGGGGCGATGTAACAATCAGCAGCGATGGTGAAAAAATCCTTTTTACACACCACCCGCTTTTGATTCCAGCACCTGTTCATTAGAAAAAAACACCATTCAGTCTTAGAAGGGGCCAAGCACTCTTGGCCCCTTCTTTGCTATTACCCTACTATACGGTTTTTAGAGGCATTTTTAGTCATTTTAGGAGCCATTTTGGAGGGCTTATTATCAAAATGAAAATTTCGACTTTTATTTTTATCATTTTGGTGACTTTATCGACCCAAACTCTTGAGGCCAGACCAGGCGATCTGGATACTGATTTTGGGCTAGAAGGAATTGTTCAATTTCCTATCAGTACAAGTTTAACCCTACCTGCTGACGACTCTATTAATGGTTTAACTCTCTTACCGAATGGTAAAATCCTTGTTTCAGGATATTCAGCCATTGATTATTCTTCAGCATTGCCCTCCTCATCAAGTACACCTGGCTTTGGATTTTCATTGGCTCGATTGAATTCTGATGGAAGCCTCGACCGCACTTTTGGGCACGGAGGCACCCTCACCATCTCTTTTCCTGATAAAGCCTATGCTATGGGCAAAGACCTTGCTGTTCTTCCCGATGGAAAAATTTTAGTCTCTGGAAATGTCTCTAACATAGCCCCCAGAGCATCAACGGTTTATCCATTAGATAATTGGGAAGTGGGAATTATTCGATTAAATCCTGATGGTGAGTTGGATATCAGCTTTGGAGATCAAGGCTTTGTCACTACAGCTATAGGACCTTATCGTGATGAAGTAGGGTTTCATGGAATCAAAGTAGATGCTGATGGAAAAATTTATCTGGCCGGAAATACCCGACGTACAACCACCGATATTTTTGTCACTCGTTATGATGCGGATGGAAATTTAGATGAGTCTTTTGGCAATGCAGGACTTTATACTTTGGATTTAGGCGTGGGAACAGATTGGGCTTCATCCCTTCTCATTCAAGAAGATGGTAAGGTTATTGTAGGAGGTACAGGCCGACTCGGCTCTTCACTGGATACTTTAATTTTAAGACTGAACTCAGATGGAGTGCTTGATTCCACTTTTGGATCCAGCGGAATGGTCTTAACCAATATGGGCGGAGCTGATGCTTTTTACCAAATAGCTTTTGAATCGGATGGGAAAATTCTAGCAGCAGGTACGGGTGGACCTTCACCTCGCAATTTCATCATCATGCGTTTTAATACGGATGGATCACCTGATCCTACATTTGGCACCGATGGAATTTTGACTCAGGATCTTCAACATGGGGAGGATTATGTTTATGATATTGCCGAACAAGAAGATGGCAAAATTGTAGTCGGAGGCATTTCATACAATGGACTCAGTTATGATGCTGCGTTGATGAGAATTGATCAAGGTCAGCCTGATTTGAGTTTTGGACATAATGGTTATGAAATCTATACTCCCGGCGTCGGTCATGAGTGGATGACAGCTCTCGCTCTCCAATCCGATGGAAAAATTGTTTTTGGAGGGAATCTCCTCACACTGGCCAACTCCATCCTTCCAGGCCTTCCCAGTGATGATCTCATCCTTCGTGTTTTAGGAAACGTCTCTGATCTTGAAGTGATCACTACTCCCTCTGCTACCGCGCCTCTTGTTGGAAGCGATGTGGAGTATGTCGTGACAGTCACTAACCATGGCCCTGACGATTCCGTAAAAAGTATTTTGACTCAAAACGTCTCGGGACCTGTGAGTTTTGTAGGCAGCTCCCTCACACAAGGAACCTGCTCCGGACTATCGTCTCTATCAATGAGTTGTACTTTGGGATCAATCCCTTCAGGTCAAGAGATTCAGCTCCGATTGACCGTACATGTCACAGGGGTCGGAAGCATGATACATACAGCTAATGTTTCGGATCATGTGACAGATCTGGTAGAGTCAAACAATCATGTTGAAACCATCTTACAATCTATAGCACCTGTAGTTGTGGTACCGCCGGAAACAACACCTCCAGTTGTTACCGAACCACAGCCTACAACACCCGATCCTCCCACCACCCCCATCGTGGCCCCTCAAGATCAACCACAACAACCCGAAGTCCCTGTAACAGTACCAGAACAACCTCAGGGAAAACCTGCTGGCGAACAACCTGGCTTTGTTCCTGTCAATAGTGGTGGTTGTGCTTTAATTCCTTAAAACTTTTTATTTCGAATTTCTGTACTGGAAATATTGGGAATAGGCGAATCAGCCCCTCGTGGGAAAACTATCATTTTCACCAACTTTTCAATCTCTGAAAAACTTTTCCATTTTTCTCTCTCGGCATAATCATCACTTCCCATCACCCAATAAAACTGATGTTTGGGAAATTTCTTTTTGAGAAACAAAATCAAATCGAGAGTAAAACTCACCCCGCCCCTTTTCTTTTCCCAATCTTTTACTTTTACTTTGGGTTTGAGAGAGGAAAACACGCTTTGGCATTGAGTCAAACGCACAGAAAACGGCTTCATCTTTTTTCCAAAAGCATGCCGATAGACGGGCAAGATCCAAACTTCATCGATGGTTTTCCGCTTAGCCACACGTCGCGCGATTTCCAAATGACCTTCATGAGGAGGATTAAAAGAACCGCCGAAGAGAGCGATGTTAAGTGATTTTTTAATCATATATTTAAATTTGACAATACGTGTTAATTTCTATTTTATATACGTATGTCTACATCAACCGTCAAACTAACGCTCACCATCCCAGAAGAAATACTTAAGGCTGCCAAGTTTTTTTCAAAAAAACACAAAAAGTCTATTTCCCGTATGGTGGCAGATTATTTATCGTTGCTCACATCTGTCCCTTTTGCCAAAAACACTTCTCAAAACATACACCCTCTCGTTGCCAAAATGACAGGAGTTGCCGAGCTTCCATCAAAATATAAAAAGCTCAATGATAAAGAAATATTGGAAGATCTTCGTGAAGAGAGATTATTAAAATGATGAAGTCTGTATTTCTCGATACCAATGTTTTACTTGATGTCCTTCTCAATCGCGAACCATTCGTCTCATGGGCTCAACAAATATGGACCTTGGCTCTTCAGAGAAAAATCAAAGCTTCCATCTCATCCATATCGATCCTTAACTGCTTCTACATTATCAAAAAATTAAAAACGAATGATCAGGCTTACTCTGTCATTGAAGATTTAGCCAAAATTTTTAACATTATTCAGATTGATTCCAAAGTGATTACAAATGCACTCCAAACTCGCTTTGAAGATTTTGAGGATGGGATTCAACATCAGTGTGCACTCATTTCAAAATCAAAAGCCATCATTACTCGAGACGAAAAAGGTTTTTCAAAAAGCAAACTTCCTGTACTTGATCCCATCAACTTCATCGGAAATCATTAAAACCATTATGCCAAAGAATAAAATCAATCGAATCCTCATTGTTTACAAAAAAAGCTCCTATCAGGTACATGCACTCAGCAAAAAAAATTCCCGCTATCTGAAGCTTTTGAAAGAAAAGAATATTGTCATTCGCCGTTCAAAGACGAGTCATGAAATTCATTTGGAGACTATTGAATCTGTAAAGGCGTCTCTCCACAAACTGAAAATCCCCTTTGATATCCGACTTCGTTACAACTTGAGCACTATCAAAGGCTACGATCTGGTCATCACTATCGGTGGCGATGGGACCTTCCTTGAAACCTCTCATTATCTCAATGAAGGCTATCTTATGGGGATTAATTCTGTGCCGGATGAAAGCATTGGCTATTATTGTAAAGCAACAGCAGAGACTTTTTTGGAAAAGCTGTTTCAGTTTATCGAAGGGAAAGCTCGCATCCAGCCACTTCACCGCTTAAATTTTACTATTCAAGGTCTTGATAAAGAAAAAGTGACAGGGTTTTTAGCTTTAAACGATATTTTGTTCGCCAACAAAAATCCTGCCGGCACGACACGCTATCTTCTCAAAGTGGGTCATACGACTGAAGAACAAAAATCTTCCGGGGTCTGGATTGCTCCTGCAGCGGGATCAACAGCTGCGATTCACTCTGCTGGTGGCAAAGTATTGCCGATTGCTTCCACAAAATTTCAGTATTTTGTTCGCGAACCTTACGAACCTCGAGGAAAGTATAAATTAAAAAATGGAATCCTCACACCCGGATCCCATATCGAAATCATGTCGACGATGGATAATGCCAGACTCTATGTCGATGGCCCCCACATCTCTTACAAAATCCTACGCGGCTCACGCGTGGTGATTCAAGCATCTCAAAATCCAATTATGGCTATTTGGTAGTCTAATTCTAGGCGGCTCGATGACTATCAGGTTTACCCAAATGTTGATCCTTATTTATAGTATCAAGAATTCTTCTCGCATAGTCTTTTGAATATCAAAAGGAGAAGTAGATATAACAGTATTTACACCATGAATGAGGAATCCAACAGTTTCCCCGCTCAATAATTTCACTACACGTGAATCAAAAACACTTGGCAGGACTTTTACATTGGCAGGTAACTCATTTGCATGACAACCCCTGTATAGTAAGGCAGCCAAATCATCTCTACGAGAATCATCCCAGCTGACAAAAGTATCAATAGACGCTCTGACTCTTTGATCTATTGTTTCGGGATTTCTGAGGGCTCCAGTAACTGGAGAATAATACATGGATGTAGGACTTGATATTTGCATATTTTATTCTCGCCGTTGGACAAAAAAAGTTGTGGAAAAATCTTTTCCAAATCAAAAAAAATTAAATATTAAGACTGACTTTTAGGACAATCTTCACATTTCAACACTTACACCCACCCAAACGACGACAGTACGTCGGAGGCCACTTCTTCAATGGCCTTGAAAGTGACGTCGATGATGGCTTTGACTTTGAGAGTTTGGAAGACGCGGTTGGCGTATTTTATTTCCTGAGTGATGCTTTCAATATTGGCATAATTTTCCATATGCCCCACACCCAGCTTGGCTAATCGCGATGTCCGCAAATCAGCTAATTTTTCTGGAGAGATCGTCAACCCAACCAATTTGGCAGGATCCACCAAGTGTAATACCGACGGAATCGGCACTCCACGCACCAAAGGAACATTGGCTGTCTTGTAACCGCGATACGACAAATAAATCGACAACGGAGTTTTGGATGTGCGCGAAATGCCAATTAAAATAATATCCGCATTGCGCACCGTATCCATTCCCAAACCATCATCATGCTTCACGGAAAACTCGATAGCTTCATTGCGCTTCAAATAAGAACTCGAAAAATCATGTCTCAATCCAGGCTCATCGGAAGGTTTCACATGAAGAAAACTTTCCAGCGAATCCAACACAGGTCCCATCACATCAATAGCCAACACACCCATGTCTTGAGCCGTTTTAAGCAAGAGCTGTCTCAAATTTTTGGAAACAAAAGTGAAAATAATACAACCCTTCGTATCGTGAGCTTCTTGCACAACACCGATTGTTCTTTCCGCTGATCGCACCCGTGTGCGTTGAAGAATCGGCACACCTTCTTTTTTAAATTGTCGCACAGCAGCGTTGGTCACACTCAAAGCCAACTCTCCAGTGGCATCGGAAACAGCATAGACGATCATAAAGATTTTCCTTCCACGAGCCTCAAATCAGGACCCTCACCCACCACGAGGTTTTGCATCTTATCGCCAAATTTTTGAAGCTTCTTGTCTGCTTCTTCAAACGATCCTTTGGCGTTCGACAAATGTTTGCCGACCAACTGAAACCGATCTCCAAAATCTCCAAAATCTTTCTTAAGTGACGCCAAATCCTTCATGATCTCATGAGCACGTTCTTCAATTTTCATTCCCTTAAATCCCATCGCGATCGTTTGAAGATAGGCATAAAAACTATTGGGAGATACAGGATAAACGCGTTTTTCTTGCGCGTAACGAATCAAATCTTTTTCCCCTTCTTCCTGACGAATCAAAATTTCATAATAAACATTTTCAGCCGGAATATACATGAGAGCAATATCGAGAGTCCCTTCGTGAGGAAGAATGTATTTTTGTGCGATCTTATCGATGTGTTTTTTAACATCATTCAAAAACACTTTTCGAGCCGCACGCTTTTCGTCTTCGTTATTAGATTGTTGAATAATGCGCAGAAAGTTTTCGAGAGGAAATTTAGAATCTACAGGAATCATCCCTTGAGCTGAATGGATCACCGCATCGACTTTTTCACGTGAACTAAATTCATGCTGAAGCTTGTAACGATCGGGAGGCAATACTTGAGAAAGCAAATCCCCTAAGAACAATTCCCCTAAATTTCCGCGCAGTTTTGGAGCTTTGAGAATATCTTGAAGGCTCGCGATATCTTTACCCACATCAAAAATTTGTTTCGTCGACTCTTCCATGCGGCCCAAACTCTTCTGCACCTCCCCCACTACGCGTGCAGCGTTGTCCAGACGTTGGCCAACATTTTTATTAGACTCCTCCATCAGCTGACTACTTTCATGAAGACGCTTGTCCATCACTTCCATCAATGAAGTCATTTGTTGATGTACAAGTTTTGACGACGCATCGAGATTGTTTTGAAGATTTTCCACTTGAAGCTTAAGAAGCTGTTCAGAAATATTTTCTTTTTTTCGAGTCATTAAAAAAATCAGAAATCCAACCAGACCCATCAAAATAACGATGGCAAAAAGTAAAAGTGTGTTTGTGGTCATAAGGGCGGAAGATAAAGCATCTTGAGATCAAATCAAGCTTGATATTGAGACTTTTTGAAACGTAAGTAGATACAACTTAACAAGATGGACATGGTGAGCCTGTCGAACCATGAAACGAAAATGATGGTTCGACTCCGCTCACCATGTCCGTTTTCAATTAAATGAAGAAAGGTTATTTAAGCCCTATGAAAATTAAAATTTATACCACTGATGACTGTCCCTACTGTGTCGCCGCGAAAAATTTACTGAAACGAAAAAATCTCGCCTTCGAGGAAGTCGACGTCAGCGCAGACGACGAATTCGATGCCCTCGTCAAAAAAACAGGGATGAAAACGGTGCCTCAGATTTTTTGTGATGAGCAATTGATTGGTGGATTTCAGGAGCTCACGCAGTTGGATCGGGAGGGGAAGGTTTAACCCCACTGCCTTTCCCTACGGGAGCCAATCATATAATCCCTTGTCAAACCTGCTGAGCGTCTCTGCAGACCATTAACACTACCTTCTTCACCGTCACGTCCACGACTATTATCACGATTCAATCGAGCCAACATTTGCTCACGAGTCATTGGAGGATTAGCCGATAACAAGCTTGCGGCGGCATTTAACATAGGAGCGGATCCAGCGCCTTCCGGCCTGGAAGCTTCAGTCTGACGTAAAACAATGGCGGCCTTCAAACCTGCAGCATAACTATCCGCATGATCAGCAGGAATGTCTCCATTCTCAAAGACCTTCATGGCTCCTTGAGGGAGACTATGTTCTGCATTTGTTTGCGGAGCTGGCGCTGTAGGCGTCATGGTACCTTGAGCGACAAGGGGCTCGGGTGTTTGCGGTGTCGTGGCCTGGGCTCTCGGTTGTACCGGCTCACCGCCTTGCAGCTGAATTAAACGGCGTTGTAGAATCTGTTCCGGTGTTAAATGAGCTTCAGGAGCAGCGGATGTTCGGGGAGGCGTCGTGGATTCACTTTCCGGAGTGGAACCAGTCGTCCTTGGTTGCGCCTGAGTCCCGGCTTGGCCTTCACCTTGAGGATTATTTTGGGAGTGTTCCGTACCTGGAGCTTGCGATACTTGATTTGGAACTGCGGGAGCGTCGTGAGCAGCAACAGGTTGACCGGCCATATCAGGTTGAGGATAATTGTCGACGGGAGCTTGTTGCTCAGGAGCTGCTGCTTCTTGGGGCGGAGTCGTCGGGGTGGTGGGCTGCTCGTGAACAGGTTGGTCATTATGAGCCGCTTGGGGAGGTGGAGTAGTTTCTGAAGTCGGTTGCGACTGAGCGTGTTCCGGATGAGGCGTTTCAGCGGCTTTCGAAGTTTGCTCGGCTCTACTATCGGCTACATGTTGACGTCCCTCATTCAAAAGCTGAGCCTGTTGGGCTAGTGTCCTTGCTTTTTGAAATGAATCTCGTTGAGCAACAGAAGTACGCTGTGAAGTCGTATGGGTTTTAGCAAGTTGAGCCTCGCCCTCTCGATTGGCAGTACGACGCGCATCACGAGCCGCCTCCAACCGATCGGATCCTGTAAATCGAGCACCGCTATTTAATGACTCAACACCCATAATTAATACACTTCTCCTCTAGACCTCTATTTTAGCAAGCCAGATGCCACCCTAGCCCCAAAAACAACGGTGCCAGGCACCTAGCTAAGACATTGAAATAAAATGGATTTATGAATATTGAACCTGTGGATAAATTAGAGGACTAAGGTCTGAATGGTGACTCAAGGCATCAAAGCCTGATTATTTGCGGTGTAAAAGCCTCAGAATCCGAGCATGACTTTGGAAGGCTTGTGACTTCAAAAATGGGGATTTTTGGACTTCGGCGTAGACCTTTTCAACCGTTTCCAAGCCCTGCTCTCCCCCTCTACAAATCAAAAGCATGTCGACACCCGCCTCCAAAGACAAGACACACGCTTCGGCATGGGAGTACTTTTCCGAAATGGCCTTCATCTCAAAATCATCCGAAATGATCACGCCATTATATTTCCATTTTTTTCTCAAAAGATCCGTCAGGATTTTTTTCGAAAGCGTCGCGGGATTTTTGGGATCTAAAGCTGGAAAAACCACATGAGCTGTCATCAACATCGGAATCTTCTTTTGAATCGCTTGGCGAAACGGAAACAACTCTACTTTTTCCAAAACACTTTTGCTTCGCTTCACCGTAGGCAAAGTCAGATGAGAATCCTGATGCGTATCTCCATGTCCTGGAAAATGTTTTCCACACGTGACAATTCCTGCCTTTTGTAAACCTTCCGCAAAAGCCAACGCCGCAGCCGCCGCGATTTTAGGATCATCCGAAAAGCACGATCACCAATGATCGGATTTTGAGGATTGGAATCACATCAAGCACGGGAGCAAAATCGAGATTAAATCCTAAAGCACGTAGTTCTCTGCCTAAAAGAAAGCCTGCTTCGACAACGAGTTTTCGATTCTTTCCTTTTTGAAATAAAAATCCCCACGTCACGGCAGGAGGATAAATAGGAAATGGCGCTGTCAAACGCGCCACACGCCCACCCTCTTGATCCACAGCAATCAACATCCCGGGATTGATTTGATTCAAAGACTGATTGAGTTTTTTAACCTGAGAAAGTGATTCAATATTCCGTTTAAATAAAATTACACCCGATGAAGGGGCTTGTTTCAAAAGTTTTTTGGTTTCAGCTGATACGGATAGACCTTCAAATCCCCACATAAACAACTGACTAAATTCTTTAAATGTCATCATCATCTCCTAGTTTTTAATCTGATCTTTTGTCACATCCATCATCCACTCAAATGACCCATCAGGTCTCAAGCGCACATTCTGAATACGATTCGAATAAATCACGATATTTTTTTGATACCATAAAGGGATAACGGGCAGATCTTGAGAAAATAATTTTTGCATCCAACCATAAATATCTTTTCTCTCTTCACGATTGAGAGTCTTGTTCATGGACTCTGTCAGCTGATTTATCGACGCATCACTCTCGTCATTCTTACCCTTCCCATTAATATGATAAATATTTTTGAAAAATCAGGCTCACTTAAATCAGCGCCTTCTTCAGGACCTTCCATCAAAACCAAATCAAAATTCCCCGACAAGACATCTTTCAAAAACAATTCTTTTTCCAAAGCCACCATTTTAAGATCAATACCCACAACCCTCAATTGCTTAGCTATCAAACGCGCCAGGCCCATTGAGTTTTTTTCTGCAAGAGTCTTCAAACTTAATGAAAAACGCGGCCGTGGCCCATCCCCATCAGCATCAAAATATCCAAGTCGATTGAGTAAGACTTTAGAAGCTGTCAGATTTTGATCTGTATGAGGATATGTCGAAACATCACTTTGAAATGCCCAATGAGCGACCGGCAAAAGACTCTGAGCAGGTACAGCCAAGCCGCCCAAATGTTCATCGATAATTGCAGGAATATCCAACGCATAGGCAATAGCTTTGCGCACATCAGGTTTGGAGAGATGAATCTCTTCAAGATTAAGTGACAAGTATGTGACTAAAGAGCCATCTGTCGTTTGTATTTTAAAAGGTTCTACTCTGAGTGTATTAATAAGTTTTGGAGGAATATGATTTTGCAAAACATCCACCCGTCCATTCTTCAAAGCTAACAGTCGTAGATCATCATCCGGAATCACCTGAAACTCCAAAAAAGAAACGGGCGGATGATTTTCTGATTCAGAACGCGCCACACGTCGCAGTCTCACTTTATCCGCTTCAACTTTTTCCACAGCAAAATTTCCGGTCCCTATCTGAGGAGATCGTCCTTTAGGAACAATCCCAACTGTTAATGAAGCCAGAAAAGGCATGTAAGGTTCTTTGAGAGAAATTTGAAAAGTTTGAGGGTCAATAATTTTTATTTCGTCTATCTTGTCTAAAACTTTTTTCCACGGGCTTTGTTCTGTACGATTTTTTTCCAAAGTATACACAACATCATCTAGAGTCAGATTTTGGCCATCATGAAACAAAACCCCTGATTTTAGATGAAAAATATAATGTTGAAGATCTGGTTGTTCAAAAGAATCAATTAAATCAGGCACCAGCTCGAACCTTTCGTTGACTCTAAAAAGCCCTCGATGGATGAGACGCGAAATTTTTGAAAACGATGAAGCACTTTCAACCCCCACCACCAGAGTATCGCTAGGTGTTTTATTGAGTGGAGGAAATCGGTTTGGACTCCCGCAAGAAACTGCTATCATTAAAAGTAATAAAAGGATTTTACTTTTGAAACGATTGAAAGCTGAAAAAGTTATATTTAGGTTAACCACAAATTTTTGAAAAATTATGAAACTTTTAAAAGTCTGTCACTCTTTAATTATTTTTCTGCTTATTTTTTCAACACTATCTATTTCTCTTCAAGCAAGTTCCAAAAAAAATCATGCGGCTGTCAGAAAATCATCCCTTTCAAAACCTCCAAAGACCAGTCATAAAAACACTCCATACCGAAGAGGTTCGTTGGCGCTGAATCCTGAAGGGACCCTTTCTGAACAAATGGATTATATTTTGAGAGAAACAGGTCTTAACGCCTGCCTTGTAGGGTTGAAAGCTGTTGAACTGGGATCAGGAAAAATTCTTTTTGAAAAAAATCCTGATCAACCGATGAATCCAGCCTCAAATACAAAAATCGTCACGGAAGCTGCCTCACTTGATCTTTTAGGACCCCACTATACATTCAAAACAGATTTCCTCTCAGAAGCCTCCATTGATCCCGATGGAAAACTTCACAACATATGGATTCGTGGGTATGGAGATCCTGTCTTCACAACCGAAGAAATGGAAGCTGTTGTCGATGCTTTTGTGGATGCGGGACTCAAAGAAATATCGGGAAATGTGTATATTGATGATTCCTATTTTGGAAACGATCATAACATTCATTATTCCTCCCGAAGTGGTGGAAAAGATTATACCATTGTACTCGGAGCACTCTCCTACAACTTTAATCGAGGACAGATTAAACTCTCTCAAAGCTCCGAAGAAGAAGCTGAACAAACAACAATTAACTTTCGCAAAAAATCTTCCCGCAAAAACAGATCTCGTCGAAAAGCTATCATCAAAAAAAGAACCATCAATGCCGCTCAAAACCCAGCACTCGCTTTTGGCACCGCTTTTATTCAAGCAATGGAGTCCAATGGAATTGATATTAAAGGAAAAGTGATCGAAGGAATTGCACCTCAAGGAAGCACCAAAGTACTCACGCACCACTCACCAGAATTAAGCGAAGTACTCAAAGGAATGGGAAAATTTAGTAATAATTTTATTGCTGAACAAGTCTTGCGTGTCATCGGCGGTGAAAAATATGGAGAACCTGCTTCCCTAGATAAAGGGCTCGAAGCTGCAAGGGAATATTTGACATCTTTGGGCATCGATTCTCACGAGTTTGCTTTAGATAATGGGTCTGGGCTCTCACTTTACAATCGACTCTCCCCCTCTCAATTTATTGAAATATTGAAAGCTGTTTACCGATCCCCTTATCGAGATGAATTTATTGATAGCTTGAGTATTGCTGGTACCGACGGCACACTTAAACGACGACTTAAGGTGCCCGAATTGATGGGTAAAGTATTTGCAAAAACAGGTACACTCAATGAAGTGAGCTCACTTTCTGGATATCTTTTTTTAAATCGGAAACGAATCGCTTTCTCTCTTTTGTTAAATGATGTTACCATTCCACACGACAGACTGGTGATCGCCAAACAGGAAATTTTAAGATCGATCGCTAGAGAGTTTGAATAGGTTTTATGAAACAGGATCAAATCATCAGAATGGCCCTTGTTGCTTTTATTGGAGCCGGGATTCACTTCGGTTTTAGAAGCTTATCAACAGCTCTACCTCAAAAATTTCCACATTTGGAAAAAGAAGCCACACCTAATGTGGAAGTCCCGCCGCTTCCCTGGGAGACAGAATTAAAACCTGTGGAGACATTTTCAGAATTAGCGAAACAAAATGAACCTGAGCCTTACCTCCAGAACCTGAGCTTCCACCACTTCAACCTAATGAGAAGAAATCAAAGTCTTTGATAGAACCCAAAAATAAGACTGTTCGAAAAATGGTTTCATCCAGCATTCTCCCAGAACTTCCTGTTTCTTTAGTGGACCGCTATCATGGCAATACCCCTTTCATCATCACACCTTCCTTAGCAGCTCCTGTAGAATTTTGGGCGCGTATTTATGGGGTTTACAGCTCTGATCAGGTTGTTATTCATGACATGGAAGATTTATCGATTGTTTATAAAGTACTCGATTTTTCTGACTTGAACAAAAAAGATATTTCAGATGCTGAGAAAAAATCTATTCGAGAATCCACTGTCAATCAAGCCATGTCAGAAATTAAATCAGGGCTAGACCCTGTACTGGCGAATCGTTTGCGTTCACAAACAGGGATGAAAAATCGTTTTGAAGAAGGTGTCAGACATTCGGGGAGGTACATTCCTATTTTTGAAAAAATTATGATTTTGCATGGAATGCCTCCGGAAATTTCCAGGCTACCTTTTGTAGAATCTCTTTTTAATGAGAAAGCTTTTTCAAAAGTAGCTGCAGGAGGGCTTTGGCAGTTTATGGCCGATTCTGCCAAAAAGTTCATGACCGTCAATTCATTGGTAGACGAGCGCTATGATCCTTTGATTGCCTGTCATGGAGCCGCTAAGCTTTTAAAGCATAATTATGATTTATTAGGCACATGGCCTTTGGCTATCAATGCTTACAACTCAGGGCCCGGCAACCTCATGAAAGCCATGAACGCACTTGGAACCAAAGATATTGCTAAAATTATTAATGGTTATCGTGGTGGTAGTTATGCTTTCGCCTCGCGAAATTTTTACCCCTCTTTTTTAGCGGCGATCCATGTATATGAAAACCGGAAGAAATATTTTGGCAATATCACTCTAGATCCTTTGATGACTTTTGATATGGCTGAACTCCCAACTACCATGAGCTTTCCCGAAATTGCTTATCTCTCACAGACATCCCTCAATGAATTAAAGTCTCTCAATCCAGCATTTAACCCCAATGTCATTCGTGGAGCCTATTCACTACCTCCAGGATCCCAAGTCCGGGTTCCTCAAGGCTCTTTAAATATTTTTGCCGCACGCTTTTTAGACTTCAAAGCTAGTCCTGAAGCTCCGGATCTACACATTGTTGATTCAGGAGAGACCTACGAATCGATCGCTCAATCTTATGGGGTCTCACATCAAGATCTTGAACATATCAATAACTTAGGCCCCTCCCTCCGGGATGGACTGGTTATTCAGATTCCTCCAACCAATAGCTTGGTAAAAAGAGAGAAATAATTTTTCGTCACTTTGATAATAACCCTCTCAATAGGGGTAATTCACAACCCACCTTCTTGTAGTTCATCTGAAAAAACCTATTATAAATAAGCGTGTTAATCATCTCATAGCGCATGGCATTATCTTTGCTATATCATATATTTAGTCTAAAAGGGAAAAAGGGTTCTAACGCTAAGCAGCCTTAGCGGTTTAAAAAGGGGGTTTTATGTTTGTTGGTGTCATCAAAACGAAAGATGTCCTGCTTCACCCACTCACTATTATTTCTATGAGAGGAGTTCGGGGTTACTTAAAACTTTTTCTAAGGGCCTTAAGCCCCAAACGTTATCGTTTTATTTCCATGACTCAAAACACCCAGTGGATTGACACTAATAACATGCCTCAAAAATAAAGCGCTTCAACACCTCAGTTTGGGAAGTCGACACCCCCCTCAAACACTTTTTTCCCTCTGTGTGAATTCCTACCATTTTAAAAAAACCTAAATATCTAGCAACATTTCAAAGATCTTTCCGATCACATAAGAACAAAAAATAATGGCATTACCCTTGCTCTACAGACCATGGGTGACACGGAGGCTACATGATTGTTGGAGTTATACAAACAAAAGACATTCTATTAAATCCTATCACACTCATCCGCATGAAAGGCTTAGTCGGCTACTTAAAGCTCATCCTACGATCGTTAAGCTCTCAACCTCACTGTTTTATTAATATGATTGAAAATACTGAGTGGATTAAAACAGAAGATCTTAAAAAGTAGTTTCAAAATTTTTCACAAAAATCTTGCACGAAATTCAAAAAGAAATATGGTCCGGCTTTCCTAAACTGATTTAAATCCCGCCTTGAGAATCTGGCTAAGCCAGTTCGAAAGGCAACGGGGGTTTGGGGGATTGGGCGAAGCACATCCCCCAATTTCAATGGGCGCGTAACTCAGCGGTAGAGTGCCACCTTCACACGGTGGAAGCCACAGGTTCGATCCCTGTCGCGCCCACAAATCTACATTCTAATGGGGAAAATATGAAACGAGCACTTTTTGTCTCTTCACTAATTGCTTTATCCGCTTGCCAAACTTCAGCACCTCAACCCACAAACTGGAGTGCTACTCCTAAATATAAAATAGCGGATCTAAAAACACCTGTAGCCACGCTTCCTTCATTCAAAATGTCTATAGAAGCTCCGTTTGTAAAAGTACCTTTGGGCCTCGATCCTGAAAATCTTAATATCCCAACCAATAACCCACTCACTCCAGAAAAAGTGGAGCTTGGTAAAATGCTCTATTTTGATACCCGATTATCTGCAGATGGATCGGTCTCATGTGCCACTTGTCATAATCCGGAAAAAGGTTGGACGGATCAACTGCCCGTCTCGTCTGGTATTCGTGCTCAAAAAGGCGGCCGCAGTGCACCAACTGTGATTAATTCAACACTCATGGTAGAGCAATTTTGGGATGGTCGTGCAGCCACTTTGGAAGACCAGGCCTTAGGGCCCTTGGTCAATCCTATCGAGATGGGAAATCCCAATCACGAAACAGTCACGCAGAGAGTACAAGCGATCCCCAGCTATGTGCCTTATTTCCAAAAAGCTTTTCATGAAGGTGTGACTAAGCAAAATATCGGTAAAGCCATTGCCTCATTTGAGAGAACGGTATTGAGTGGAAATTCTCGCTATGATCGCTACACAGCCGGTGAAACCTCAGCGATGAATACTTCCGAAGTTAATGGTATGAACCTTTTCTTTGGCAAAGCTAATTGTACCCGTTGTCATGCAGGCCCTAATTTTAGTGATAGTATGTATCATAATTTGGGTATTGGAATGGACAAGCCTACTCCTGATCAGGGACGCTTTGTGGTCTCAAAACAAGAGCAAGACATCGGAGCTTTCAAAACACCTACCATCCGAGACATCACCAAAACAGCACCCTATATGCATGATGGATCTGAAGCGACTTTGGAAGCTGTTGTTGAGCTTTATGATCGTGGCGGAAATAAAAATACTCATCTGGATCCCCGAATGGAACCCCTCAACCTCTCACCCCAAGAAAAATCAGATTTAGTGAACTTTATGAAAGCCCTGGATGGCAATCCTTATCCCAAAATCACACCACCGAAACTTCCTGAATAATTTATACATAAACACCAATTTCTGATTTTATATTTCTATTTTTTTCACTATAGTACTGCTCAGTGCTTAAAACTGGATCTAAAATAATTTATTCCCGACTCGCCTATTTTTGGACTTTTGTATTTCTGTGTGCAGGCCTTCTCTTTGTTTTTTTCCCTGATCTTGTAGCTCAATCACTGACAGGTCTTGGAAAGTTTCTTTATCTCTCGGGTGATATTCATATGCCCCGAGATAACGTGGGATATGTTCTCGGGCTCTCGTTGATGGCCTTACTTGTTTTTATTACATTTCAAAGCGCGCGCTATCCTGAACGACTCAATCTCTATCAAGGTCTCCTTATTTCAAAAATTACCAGCACTATCTTTTTTTTCGTTTTAGCGATCTCTCATGGTTCCAGCTGGATCTTGCCTGGGCTTGCTGATGGCTTTGTCGCTCTCACTCTCTTTTTAGCTCACTACCCTCTAGATCTAAGACCTGCTTTTTTTTGATTTTTGGAGACGATATTCGGGGCAATCTCCTTTTTATGAAATTTGGTTTGGAAAAAGTTTGGATTTCACCAGAACATGCTTTTTGGTTTCGCTACACAATTTTAGACGGCAAAGAAAAAGAAGCTTCTACTTGGGCTATTCTTTTTAATGGAGATAAAATCTGGACAGGTAAAAACAACTATCCTCTTGAAGATTTACCTCCTGCTCAATCCATTATTCTACCACCTGCGCGTGATATGATGCGCTACCACCAGCATCCTCAGGTTTTTCATTTAGGCGAAAATCATCTCGATACCCATAATGCTTTGGGAACAGCCGGTGACATGTACTGGGATCTGCGCTGGACAAACTCAGGACACCGCTTTACTCATGGGCCTGAATGGATTCATTCGCTGAAATTTGCAAAGAGCCGCTATGATGTTTGCATGATGGATTTGAAGTTTTCAGGATCTGTTAACTATCCTTCACATGGACGCCCACAGACACTTCCTTTTCATCAGGCTTCTGGAATGATTGGTCATATCTATGGAACTAAACAAGCTGATTCATGGGCTTGGGTACATTGTAATGTCTTTGAAAAAGCACCTCATGCTGTCTTCGAAGGTCTTTCTGGGATTCTCTCAGTTGTTAGTAAAAAACACCTACATTCTCATCATTTTATTTTTTTGATGGGGAAACAAAATATGAATTTCGATCCACAAAAGTTTTTTTTCCACTTCTCTCGCTGGGATGGCCAAGAATGGCATTTTGAAGCAAAGCAAAATGGCGGCACATTGACAGGAGTAGCCTTTCTCTCTCGTCAAAATGCTTTAGTAGAATATACAGATACCGATGGTTCAAAACTTTGGTGTACTAATAGCAAACTTTCGTCTTTAAACATTCGCCTGCAGGATCCAAAACGTAAAATTGATCAGGAGTTTAAAGCTACCCAAAGTGCCGCTTTTGAAATGGTCTCACGTGAAAAACCTAAGAGGCGTTGTGATTTATGAAAAAAATTCGATTTGCTGATCGATGGGTCTCTTTGGCTCTGGAAGATCGTCTTCATTTCAAAACTAAATCCATGTTGATGGAAAAACGGCGAGATAGATATCCCAAACTTCTATACCGGCTTCAAAAAGTAACGTCTTTTTTCTTTGAGTATTTAGCACCGCTTTTCATGATCAAAAAAATGACGCGTGCAGGAGCTCTGTCTCAAATAGATTTTCTCCTCTTACTTGAAGCTTTACAAAAATCCCGCTCTTACTGGATCAGGATGATTACTATCCTTGTTTTACATCCTTATTTTGAGGTTTTATTTGAGGAGAAAATCCCACTACGAAAAAAACACCCACTTCAGGATTATGTGGATCAAAATAAAATCTATCAGGATTCTTATGAATACGATTTTGTCATCATAGGCTCTGGAGCTGGCGGTGCACCTTTAGCCTATGACCTTTCACTAAAAGGCTATCGTGTGGCGATATTAGAAAAAGGTCATCTAGCTTTTCCTGAAGAATCCACACAAGTCGTTGAAAAGCACTATATTCAACAAGGTATTTTAGGAGCGCTCGATCACTCTCTCGCTCTCGTCATGGCAGGCTCATGCGTAGGAGGAACGACAGCAATTAATTCAGGTACCTGCCCTGATCCTCTGACTTCTTGCCTTGCTGAATGGGACGCTCTTCTTCAAACTCACTTTGCCCAAGGAGAGCTTGAGCCTTGGCTTTCGCGCATCAAACAACATCTCCATGTAGCCCCTTCGAATCGTGAAGTATTAAGTATCTCATCAATACTTATTGAAAAAGGGATGGAAAAAATTAACCGGCCAGAAACCTATAATCTTCCTCGCAATGCCCCAGGATGTGAAGGATCTGGAAGATGTTTTGTGGTTTGCCCCACACAAGCCAAGCAAAGTACGGATGTTTCATTTATACCACAAGCTATCAAAAACGGTGCTTCACTTTTTGCAGGCGTAGAAGCAAAACGCATTCGGGAAAAGTCAGATCATGTTTTGATTGATGCTTTAGACTCTAAAAATTCAAAAAAAATAAAATTAAAAGCAAAACATCTCATTATATCCGGTGGGGCTCTTTTAACCCCACAATTGATTCACAAAAATCGTTTAGGCACAAGATGGAGACAGGCAGGTCGAGGGCTCAAAATACATCCAGCATCAAAAGTGTATGGATATTTCCCCGAAATTTCTCAGGTTGAAAAAGGTGTTCCTCAAGGAACTGGTTATAAAACAGACGAGCTTCCACGCATAGGGTTTGAAGGTGTCCACATGACTCAGGGGCTTTTACCCCACACAATTGGTATGATCGGCACTCAAACTTTTTGGTGGCTCAAAAACCATGATCACCTTGCTAGCTTTGGACTTTTTGTTCGGGATCGACAAGCAGGTTCTGTCAAAAATGTCGGTGATAAAATTTATTTAAGCTATAAAATGGACGCTCAAGATGCCATTGATTTGGGTCGAGGGCTGAAAATCATTGCTCAAGCCTTTTTTGCCGCTGGAGCGCAGAAAGTATTAATGCCTCTGATTCACCCTCTTCAGGAAATTTCATCTCCAGAAATGCTTGATAAATTGACCGATCAAGACTTCAAAAGACAACACCTGATTGTATCAGGATTTCATCCTCAAGGAACAGCTGCTATGGGTCGTGTGGTTGATTCTGATTTGACAATCATTGGATGTAATAAAATTTCAGTCTGCGATGCATCTGTTTTTCCAGATTCACCTGGAGTTAATCCCATGATTACAATTATGGCACTCTCATTGAGGCTTTCAGATTATCTTGCTAAAAAATACTCAGCGTAATTCAAGACTCGTACGTTCTAACAAAATCATAGAGCTTATTTTTTCATGTGTTAATAAAGCTGTTTTTTGATACCAACGATCCAAAGATTGCTGATCTTTTAGAAGTAACATAAAACCTTTGCTGGGATCAGAGTCAGAAGTTAATAAAACAATATCTTTATCAGATAATTTTTCGACAGAAATTTCATTAACATTATCAGGCCTTAAAGGGAAATTAGCCAAAACCTTTCCTCGATCTTTAACCTGATCCCCTGAAAGATAATAAGCTTTAACATTTAAATAATGATTATCTGAATTTTTAATTTTTAAAGAATGATTTTGAGGTAATAAGGAAATTGTTTTAAAAAACCCACAACCTTCTACTTCAATACTATCAGCTACCGACAGTTTTGGGAGAGTTACTTTATTATTTTCTATCTTAAGTGTTGCAGAGAAAGTTCCACATTGATCCGCTGATATTAAAGTTGGCGAAACAGGTAAAGGTTTAGAGGCCGCTCTCTTTTCCAGTACTTTCTTTTCTACCGTAAACGTAAAACCAAACAATGCATATTGGGCAAAAAGGCCTAAAGGAACAGCCAGTACGAAAAAAATCATCCTGGAGTTAAATGATGGTTTGTAACGACTCACTGTAAGCACTTGGAAAACAACACCCAGCGTTGCTGCTGCAGTTACCCAAAGACTTACGATGTGCCAATTATACTCACTAAAACTTGCAATAATTTGAGCTAAACAGCCTCCAAGACCAAAAATGAGAGAAAAATAAAGAGCTGCATCATCCCAGCTCTTTCTCATCAAAAGAATGGCTAATAAAACATGATAGAGCCACCACCAATCTAGATAGTGAAATGATTGTGATACTGTAAAATAATTGATTAAATAAGGCAGTATTAGCTTATGAAGAAGTATATAGCCTAAAGCCAACCAGTTAATATTTACTGAAAAATGATGAAGTCTCTGATACTGCTGTTCTTGATTTAATTGAGCTCGTGAGGGTAGTGGAATCTCTTCGAAAACAGAAGGCATAAAAACTTGCCTCTACTTCTTCAACCAACCAACAAGATCAGGGATCAAAAACTTACTTACGTAAACAGTTAAAAAAACAATAAAAACACCGTAAGCGACTCTTAAAACTTTCGGAACTGCATTTCCCTGATAAAGGATTTCTCCTTCAGGTTCGTTATCAGATTCATTTTTATTAATTGTTGGTCCATTCATAAAAACTCCTTAAATGTATTTAAACGCGTTGTTCTGCTTTAAAGACTTCATTTTTCAGATCTTCAGTATCTTTAAAACCACCTCTTAAATACCAACCTATACCAGTACAGATGGTTGCCAAAGCTAAACTACCAATCATTCCAATAAAAAAGTATAGAAGCGGCTTGGAATCAACACCACAATAAAAACATCCTAATGAACCTGCTGGGTAATATTTACGGATAAATTTTCCCATTCTTTAGCCTCTTTTAAAATAATGTCGTACTTAGGTTGTTCAATCACTTCGTCGTAATCCATGTGAGACTTTACAAAAGCAATAATCTGGGCAACCAAAAATCCAAAACAGAGCAGACCATAACCTGCTCCCATAAAAGCTACCACATGGCTGCGTCCGGAAACCGACACAATCCAAAAAACGATCACAGCCAAGGAGAAAAATGCTGAAAAACCTATAAGAGTTGATTTCATTTTATCCTTTACTCTGTTGGAGGCATAACGATCGCACTAGGATCGAATGTTGAGTTGGAACGCTCAGATACTTGGTTTCCTAACCATTGAAGATAGGCTACCAAATCTATAGCTTCTTGTTTAGGAACAATTTCAACTTCTGGCGAATTAAAGTCTTCACCTTTTAAAGGAGAACCATCTTTCTTGCGAACTTCAAAATAATATCCGTAGCTAGGCATTACCGAACGAGGTTCGACTGATTTTGGATTATATAAATGCGCGAACTGCCAATCATTAGGTCTTTTACCTGATTCACGAGAGAGGTCAGGTCCAACACGGCGCGTTCCAAAGAGCTGAGGCAAATTAAGCACGTTATGGTATTCTCCAGGTTGAGAAACTGGTCCATAACGCAAGCTCTCATTAGAAACAGGTCGGACATATTGACTATGACAGTGCCAGCAAGCTTCACTTACATAAACATCACGACCATGTTTTAATGCAGATCTATACTGATCTACAGAAGAATAATACTTCTGAAAATCAGAAGGAATTTTGGCTGGCAATCCCTCATCTGGTGCCATACCGTTTACCATCGTAGCTGGAGCCAAACCCAAGATCAGAAAGGCGATAATAAGACTCGTCAATCCTGCTAGAAGAAAGACACTACTGAATTTTTCAAAGTTTTTAGAAGCCATGAGTCATCTCCTTAAGCTTTCGCCATTTGGACTGAAGATCCGGAAGGTACACTCGTTTGTTCCCGGGACTGTTTCCAAGTCATATACACGTTAATAATAAAGAGCGCCTCTCCCACAAATATCATCATTCCACTAAACGTTCTCACCCACCAGAATGGAACAGAAGCAATTACAGAATCAATGAAAGGAGCCAAGTCAGCCCAAAGATTTCCTTGAACCAAGCCTGCAGACAAAAGGTCAAACTGCATCAGAAAAATTCCACCGGTTGATAACCAGAAGTGCCATGACATCATGGAAGCACTATACATAGGTGTTTTTAAAAGTCTGGGAAGTAAATAATAAATCCATGCAAAACTCCAGAAACTAAACACACCAAAAAGAACGAAATGACTGTGACCAACGACCCAATCTGTAAAGTGAATAATTTTCTGTACAGAAAGAGTTACCTGAACAGCGCACTGAATACATGTGATCAAGTAACAGATAATACCAACAAACAAAAAGCGTAGAGGTATATTACTCATGACCGTCTTCCAATCCTGAGACATGGTCGCGATCACGTTAAAGACAACTGTATACACAACGATATGAACACCTACCGAAGCAACAATTCCTGCATACTGAGACCACATTGGAATTGGGCTATAAAGATAGTGATGAGTACTGTTCATAGGATAGAAAAATGCCAGCCCCCAAAAGCCAATCAACGAAAGCGCATGACTATACAAAGGCCTCTTTAATATAACAGGCAACAAGTAATACGCCATTGCCGTTCCAATTGGCGTCACAAAAAGACCAACAAGGTCATGAATATACATAGAGGAAATCGCCGCACCACTTGTACCAGGAAAAACATACTGAGGCAGAAAGTTACCCATCAAATAAACAATCGGTGTCCAAATCAGAGCAGCCAGGACATACCAAACACTCACATAGTAAGGATTTGCGCGAGCCTTATAGATAGGTGTCACCATATTGAACACAAACAACACAACCACAACTGCGATGAAAGGATCTAGAATTCTAGGAGTTTCAGCCCACTCTAATCCTTGAGCGTGACCACCTAAGATTAAAGCCACTGTCGCTAAAATTAAAAAGTTATACGCATAAAAAACAAACCAACCCAACTTTTCAGAATAGATCTTATGATTGGTAAGCTTTGGAATCATGTAATGAAGAACTCCAAAGAATGCATTAGCCAACCATGCATATGCAACAGCCTGCGTATGAACCATACGTATACGCCCAGGACTCAAAAGGGCTATATCTTTAAATGGATACAGATCGATAAACTGAAGGGAGAAGGTCAACCCAGCCAGCACTGCTATAAAGACATAGAGTACAGCTATCAGAAGATGAGCCTGCGCCAATCCGTAGGAAACTAAGTTATTTTCAGATGTTTTTACAGAGTTTGTCATATTATTCCTCAATTATTGGCTTCAAAATATTTACCAACTGTTTTTTGAACTTCTTCAGGAGAGATTTTCCCTTCAGGAATCGCTGGAATCTCCCCATTATAAAGCCCTGCTTCTTCAGCTCTTAAATAAAGGATATAGGCAGCTAATTCCCAAATATATTTCTTCTCTTTAATCTCAGGATATTTTTCACCAGCTGCATCCATCACACTTCCATACGCAGGCATTGGAGTTCCATCGACGCCCTGATAAATTGAATAAGCAACATCTTGAACAGTATATCCTCTCTTCACATAACGCTTATGAAGATTTGCAGGAGTTATCTTCTGGTCCCAGCTATCCATCAAACCCTCAGCAGAAGGACCATCGCCTCTCGCTGAAGTTCCATGACAAACAATACAACCTAATTCCTGAAACCAAACACGACCATTGCGGGCATGTGTCAGAAAATTTTCTTTATTATCAAAAAACCCTTGAGGCACAGGCAATGGAGACACAGCTTGAGTCAGATCTTGAGCTTTCCAAGCTTCAGGAGCGAAGGTTTTAACATATTCAATAATAGCCCGCTTCTCCACATCACTCACCAAGGCAAATGATGGCATACTTGTCCCGACAACTCCCTGATTAAGAGTCTTCAAGAGGTCATCATTAGCAGGCATCATTCCCAAAGGCACGGTCTTAAACTTAAAAACCCCTCGGGTAAAATCACGAGGTTTAGGAAATAGCATTTTGGCACCAGGACCATTACCATTCCCCTCCAGACCATGACACCCACTACAACGGGTCTCATAACCTTTTTTACCCATCTGGATCATTTCTTGTTTTTTAATTGATTCTACAAAGCGACTCTGAGCAAAGGCTGTTGCAGCCCCCAAAGTAGCTAGCAAAATCGTCATTAGGATATTTGACTTTTTCATAGTGGGCGGCGCTGTACAGTAAAAAAGTTTTTTTGTCACATGATCTTTATCATATTTTAAATTTTTTTTTTGGTTTCGGAGAAACTTATGCTTGAAGACAATACAATTTTTGAATGGATGATTCATATAATGGAACTTAGCGTTGTTATCGGCATCGGTGTTGTTGTTTGGTATACCAAGAAAAAAAAGAAATCATAAACTATGCAAGCAACACTTTCTCCAAACAACATCAGATCACTTCTTCCCATCTATATAGATATTACAGGAACAACTTCAGCAAAAATTCAAATAGTCCCTACAGAACCCCAATCACCACTTCAGCCTTTTTTTGTCGAAACGGCACCGCTGGATTCACATTTAAGAGGCACTTTCTGGATTGAACATCCTGGAAATTATGAAGCTCAAATTAAATCTGGAAGTGAGCAAATCAGACTCCCCTTTCATGTAGCTGAACAAAAATTTTTAAACTTTTCGATCGAATTTGGCTTTTTCATGCTGACCTTAGCCATAGCCGCAGGAGGACTTATTTTATGGTACAAGAAAAAACGCGCGTAAAATTCACTACCGAACAAAAGCTTGGATGGTTTTACTTCTTCCTTTTTTTCTTTCTCGTATTTGCAGGAATTGCTGTCAAACGTATCTGGAATCACCCTGAGTTTATGATGATGTTCCATCTTCCTGCTGCTGTTTTCTTGTTGTTATCAGGCTTTAAAATTCCTGCAAAATTGAAGCAGAAATACCGCGATCAAATCCAGAGAGTTCAGCAGATGGAAAAAGATCTCTCTCTTCTTCAAAAATAACTTTCCGTCATACTCATTCTTTCTATTAGCCCGTCAAAATATCAAAATTTTCATCAGCATATTTTTTCGCATCAGATAGATGCTTTTTATTCTCAGAAAATATCTCAAACAAGATATCACCTTCATGAAAACGTTGCCCAAGCTTTAAATGTAAGAGCACACCAGCACCTTGATCTGCAGGGGCACCCGCAAGACGGGCCAAGCGGGCAATTTTTTGATTATGAATGGAACGTACACAACCATCCTGTCTAGCTATCACTTGGTAGCGATAAGAACCTCGTCTGAGCTTTTTAAGATGACCCTGCATTTTAGCAATTTTGATAAACTTTTGATATGCGGCTCCAGAATCCAAAATCTCACGAGCTATTTTAATACCATGCCCTTTTTTTAAGCCGCTCCCAATCTCAATTAATTGACCTGCTAAAAAGAGCGATTTATCTCTCAAATCCTTTGGAGCATCTACTTGGCATTTCAAAACTTTTAATACATCTTGAGCTTCTAAAACAGGACCAATGCCATAACCTATCGGCTGACGACCATAAGATATTTCGACAAAAACATGCAGACCAATTTTTTTCCCGATACGTTCAAAGAGACCCTTCAAATGTAGAGCTTCTTTTCGACTTTTGACTTTGGCCTGAGGCCCAAAAGGCATATCAATCAATACATGTGTTGCACCTGCCGCTTTTTTCTTGGAAAGAATCGACGCCACCATCTGCCCTTCTGAATCGAGTGACAAAGGCTTTTCGACAGAAATAATTATATCATCCACCGGCGCCAGACTCAAAGCACCACCCCAAGCCAAACAGCCATTCTCTTTTGCTACAATACGTTTCATCTCATTCATTGAGAGCAAAACATTAGTCACAGACTCCATCGTATCTGCTGTACCCGAAGGAGAGGTGATCGCCCGTGATGATGTTTTTGGAATAGGTAATCCATAAGAAGCCACAATAGGCACCACGATCATAGTTGTGCGATTGCCAGGAACCCCTCCTATGGAATGTTTATCCAAAACAATCGGAAGCTTCCAATTAAGCGTCACTCCAGTCTTGATCATGGCTTGGGTTAAAAAAAGAATTTCTTTTTCACAGAGATTGCGGCCGAAACAAGCCACCACAAAAGTAGTTAATTCAATATCCGAATAGCGATGATCTGCAATATCAGTCACTATCTGAAAAATTTCCTGGGCTGAAAAAACTTTTCCTTCCAATTTTTTTCTCACAAAATCCATCGAAGGTGGAGACGGCAGGTGCAGATTAATGTTTGAATTTGAAAAGTGTTTTTTCACAGTGTAAATTTTTCTAAATAATCCGGAATATGACAATTCCAGCGCAATTCCTCCTGAATCCTTTTTCTCAGAGCTTCACTAGCCAAAGGCTCACCGTGAGTGATAAAAACTTTTTTTGGAGCTTTTGAAAACTTTCCCAGCCAAGCCATAATTTCGTCAGCATCGGCATGAGCTGACAAAGTTTCCATTGTTTGAATTTCAGCACGTACAGGAATCTGGATACCATGGACCTTCACATGGTCTGCCCCCTTAATAAGGGCTTCTCCACGAGTACCTGCTGATTGAAAACCCACAAAGAGAATCATATTTTTAGGATCAGGAGCCAAAGACTTTAAATGATGCAAGACACGTCCTCCAGTCATCATGCCTGAAGCTGAAATAATGATAGAAGGACTTGAGAGTTCATTAAGTCGTTTTGATTCTTCAACGCTGGTGACAAAACGAGCAACACTTTTCATCTGTTGAATTTCTTCCAAGGTAATCGAGTATTCATGAGCAAACTCTTCTGTCACTCTCGTTGCCTCAATAGCCATAGGACTATTGAGATAAACAGGGATATCCGGAATTGACTTTTCTTTTTTAAGACGACTGATGAGATACAGAATTTCCTGAGCTCTTCCCACAGCAAAAGCCGGAATCAACATTGTACCACCCCGACCAAATACTCTCAGAATCATCTCTTTCATAGTAGACAAAGGATCTTCTTTGGGATGGGTTCGATCACCGTAGGTTGATTCTAAAATAAGATAATCAACGGCTTCTGGAGTCACAGGAGGTGGCATCATCAAGTTGTGCAAACGGCCCAGATCTCCAGAAAACAGTATTTTTTGTCCCTGAATATGGAGTTCTATCATCGAAGCTCCTAAGATATGACCTGCTCGAAGAAATTGAAACGAAACATCCTTTTCCAAAGCCATCAGACGATTCCACTCAATAGATTTAAAAAATTTTAGCGATTCACGGGCATCCTCTTCTGTATAAAGAGGGAGTGCGGGATGATGTTTAGAAAATTTATGACGATTGGCAAAGAGAGCATCTTCTTCCTGCAAATGCCCAGCATCAGGCAATAATATCTGACAGAGACGATTGGTTTCTTCAGTAGAAAAAATACGACCAGAAAACCCCTCTTTCACCAGTAATGGCAAAAAGCCACTATGGTCGATGTGTGCATGTGTAAGAATCACATGAGCAATCTCTTTGGAATTAAAAGGTAAAGGATTCCAATTTCGAAGACGCAAAACTTTCAAACCTTGAAAGAGACCACAGTCCACCAAATATTTTCTATGCTGATGTGTCAGAAGATATTTGGATCCAGTCACAGTCCCTGTCGCGCCTATAAATTGAATCTCCATAAAGAGGCCTTAGACTTATTTTCCTGAAGCGTGGAGGGAGTGACATCGAAAACAGGACTGATAAATCTCATCAATACCCTTTCTTAAATGAATAGGATCTTCCTGTTTTACCTCTTTTTTCAAATCACCAATTTGCTTCGAAAGATCTTTAAGGGATTGGTCCAACTCTTTGCGGGCTGAGGAGGCTCTCATTTTGCGAGCCATATCTTCCATATCTTCCAAGGTGCGATTCACCTCATCAAAATTAAGAACTTTTGAATTCGCTAAAATTTCGAGATTAAAATAATTACTTTCCATTCGACTCATTTGTTGGCGAATTTTTATGAGATTGGGATCTCTATTTATTTTCATTTCCTTTTTAGCTGAATAAGCCATTAGAGGACTTGTCACCAATAAAAACAAAACTAAATATTTTTTCACAAACCCTCCTTCATTTTACCCTGAACAGTCACGTGAGTCAGATGACAACTAAAACAATTTTGAAAAAGATCATTTAAACCATCCTCAACTCCTGAACGATTTTTCTCCAAAGCATTTCGATGCAAACGAGAAAGATCTTTTTGAAATCTTTGAAATGTTTTTGCAAACTGAGGATCTGTGTTTATTTTTAAAATCAATTGGGATGCCCCTTCAAGACGATTGAGTGATTGCAACATCACCTCATAATCAGGATTTGCAGACTCAAGACTTTTCTCAATATCCTGATAGTTCTTCTTCATCACCTGCATTTCATCCTTAAGCAAAATCACACCGTTATTATCAGGAGCTATGGGATGTGGTGGCAAAACACTTTTCTTTTTTGCTTGAGCATTTAAAGCCAAACAAATTGTTAGAGTGAAGATAACCAGTAAAAAGTTTTTATTTTTCATTCTTCTGTCCTTTCTTTTTTGAAATATTCATTCTTTCTGACTCAGCCAGATTTTGCAGTTCTTTAAGTTTAGCAGCATCTTCTGGGGGCAACTCGAGACCAGCACTCCCAGAAAATCCAAAATACATTTCTTGAGCATAATGATCAAAGCACTGTCTTGCGAGAGCTGTATGAGGGACTTCTCTGACACAAGCCTCAAAATAGACAGTATCCAATGTCCACAACAAAGGATCTTCCAAAACAGCATACGCTGTTCCCAACATGGCATAGGCCTGAGAGCGCAACTCACTATTATTTTCGCGCTTCAAGGCTTCATGTATATAATTGATAGCATGAAGATATGTAATATCCGCCACGTGATCAGCCTCATAGGTCTGCATCTTTTTACCACGAGCAATCAAATATAAAGCTCGATCCAGCCAAACTTTAGCATCGGCAGTCTCTGAAAGTTTTTTTTCTTTTTTCAATTCAAGTACATCTTTTTTCCATTGTTTTATCTGTGCCGCAAAAAAAGCTGGAAGATCCTCTCGAGAAGAAACCAGAGAAAGAAGTTTCAAGGCCTGATCAGGATCTCTCTTTACACGAATAGCCAAACTTAAAGCATTTTTAAGAGCACGGGCCACATCGGAAACATCTTCTCCTTCAAGATTCTCAGATGATGAGGCCATTAAAACAAACTCATAAGACTTCATTGCTTTATCAAACTGTCTTGTTGCCGCATAAAAATCGGCTAACTGGTGAGGTGTTAAATTCCAGTTTTGAACTTTCTTTTCAGCACTTTTGTAATTTTTTGTAGTGGCAAGTGTACTATGACATTCAAAACAAAAACTGGTAGCTGTCCTGATTTTATTTCTCACATAAGGAGTTGGGCCATTCTTAAATCCTCTTTGAATGTCATTGAGATAGTCAGCATACACTTTACCAATAATCATCATTCCTGGCTTATCTTCCATCATTTGAGGCAAAACATCCGCAATCCCCGCCAACTGAGCAATTAATGTACTGATTTCAGAATAATTTTCCCGAGCTTTAAATCGTGCAGGATCTGCGACATAAGGCTGTAACTCAATCAGGGCCTGATAATTTCGATGCATAGCAGGCTTAAGATCCTGGGCTTTTACTCTGAGAGGAAGCATTGTCATTAAAAACATCAGGCTCAAAAATAAACTTTTCCACTTCATGGTCACTCCTTATGAGTTTAATAGTTCTTTAATTTTTTTAACAAATTTCAAATTCCTACTTTCAAAATAAATTCTAAGAAGAGGTTCTGTTTTTGATCGTCGAATCAGCACCCAACTTCCCGATTCAAAATACCATTTTTCACCGTCTAACTCGTCATGAGAAACCACTTTCTCAGACAAGCATTTTTCCCAAAGAGAAACGGAAAGCCATTGTTTGATTTCTTCTTCTGAATCACAACGAAAATCAACCCGATCGTAATAATACTTTCCATACTTTTTGGAAAGGTCTTGATACAATACACTCAAAGTTTTTCCTGTTTGAGCCAACATTTCCAAAACAAGCAAATGAGCCATAAATCCATCTTTAAACGGCAAATGAGGGCCATAGGCCAAGCCGCCTGTCTCTTCCATGGCTAGAAGAGCCGTTTTATCTTTTGCATCGATTCTCCCATCAACTGAAATCCCACTGGAAAAATCTTGAGGACTTGCCCAAAGTCTCGCGCCACAACCCGAGTCATTTCAGAACAACTGACAGTCTGATAAAATTTCCTTTTTCTTTTCGAACATCCAAAAGATACCATGTCAAAAGACTCATGAGTTGATTATTCAAAATATAAAACCCATTTTCTTTTAAAATAGAAAAACGATCTCCATCGACATCAGTGGCTAAACCCACAATGGTTTTTTTCTCACGGACCAAAGATCCCAATTTTTTAAGAGATGTTTTGTCTGGTTCCAAACGTCTCAAATGAAATGTTGGCTCAGGTTCCATCCACAATCCAAATTGACGAGTCTGAAGCTTCTTTAAAAGAAGTGGAAACAATACCTGATCTGTTCCTCCAAAAGCATCCCAAGCCACCCGCAACTTCTTTTTTTGGATCAGAGGCACTTGAACATTCTTCAAAAGAGAATCAAAATAAACCCGTCGAGCATCTAAAGATGAAACACTATCAGAGTTTCTCCATCCCACCTCAAAAGGTATTTCCGCAGAGCTGTTAAGTTTTTCTTCAGCTAAAGTCTCTAGACTACGAATAAATGGTCTGGAAATAAGCGCCGCACTTTCATTAAAAATTTTCACACCATTATAGTAATAAGGATTGTGGCTGGCTGTGACCATCAAACCAAAATCCTGCTGCCACTCTTTGACCAGAGTAGCGACTCCTGGTGTGGGAAAAGTTCCAGAAATCACTCGGACATTCCAATTTTGTGCTGTTAATATTTTGGCAATATGATGGGCAATTTCTTCAGATAAAAAACGATTATCGTAACCAACAACGACTTTTTGTCTAGGCTTAAGCTCTGCCAGCGCCAACATAATCGCATTGAGCTTCTCCAACGTAAAACCATCTCCAAAAATCTCCCTAAATCCGGAATCACCAATGTGAATCTTACGCACTAAGGTCATGCAAGCCTTTCCTGGGATTAAGCCATATTAAAAAAAGAACTATGGCCACACACGTCAAACCCGCATTCCATAAAAAAGCAAACTTGTCACTGACATGATTCCAAAAAAAACCAAATAACAAGGATGCTGGCAAAGCACCAATTCCATAGGCAAAATAATACCAACCCATAGCTGAAGCACGCTGATGAGAGTTTACTAAAGACGCCGCAATGACACGTTCTGAAGATTCAATGAGACCCAGATGAACACCATAAACAGCGACCAACACCCAACAAATAGAAAGTGTATAAGAATAAGCAAATCCGACATACACCAAAGCAAAAATCGACCACCCTAAAATAATCGTCCATCTCTTACCAAACCATCCTGCCGTTAGTCCCCCAAAATAGGAAGCCATCAATGTAAACAGGGTTAATACAAACCACACCATAGGCACTTCACCAAGCGTTACTCCCAGCTTTTGCATCTTAAAAATCAAAAACAATTCCGAAGGTGTACTCAGTGAAGAAAGAAAGATAATGCCAACATATTTTTTTAGAGATGGATGGAGATGTTTCCAAGTCAAACGAGGAGTCGCTTCTGGAATTATCTTTGATGATAAAGGCTCTTTCACCTCTTGAATCAAGCGAGGAATAATCAGAACAGCTATCAAAGAAGGAATGGCCGCTATTAAAAAAAAGCTTTGTGTAGCTCAAAGCAAAAATTGAAATTAAGAAACTGGAAATCAAAGGTGCCAGCAGAGAACCCGTATGATCCAACGCTCTCTGAATACCAAAAGCTTTTCCCCATTCTTTTTCGGGGACAGAAGATATCAATAAGCGATCTCTCGGAGCAGTTCGAATACCCTTCCCAATACGATCCAACAATCGAGCTGAAACGATAACGGGAAGTAGCGGGAAGGCTATCAAAACACGCACAACCGAACATAATCGATACCCCAATACTGTGATTTTTTTTGTCTTGAGATGACGATCAGAATAGTATCCAGAAAATAATACCGTCACATGAGATAAGGTATTGGCCAAACCTTCCATGACTCCCAATAGTGGAGCACCCGCCCCTAATGACAGTAAGTAGGCTGGCAATAAAGGCGCTACCATATCTGCAGATATATCATTAAAAAGACTCAGTAGACCTAAAAGATAAACATTCTTCTTCATTTTTTTCTTTGGTATAAGCTATTATCGATGACGAAACTGTTATGCTATCATATACACACAAAACTCGAACAGTGTATCTCTAAAATAGTGGAGGATTTATGTTTTATAAAATTGGCGTCTTGTACGACTTTTCAGAAACCAGCAAAAAAGCTCTCAAAGCAGCCTCTCATTGGGCAAAAGCCTTTTCCAGCTCGCTAAAAATTATTCACGTGGTTCCTGATTCTGACCTTCTCGAAATCATTTCAAAAGATTCTGTTTCCAATGATGCAACTCATGCCCTGACACGCCAGATTGAAAAAGATTTTCAGGAAATCAGTACTGAGAAACCAGAGATTCTGATTCTTTTTGGACATACCACAAATATCATTCTTGAAACTCTCAAAGCCGAACCTCTTGATTTGATCATCATGGGAACACATGGTTATTCTGGAATGTCACGTCTGCTTTTGGGATCTGTTGCGGAAAAAACAATAAGATACTCTCCCATTCCTGTTCTGGTCATTCGTGAAGATTTTCACCACCTTCCACAGAGCATTTTAGCACCTATTGATTTCAATGATTTCACAGAAGAACTTTTCCTACATCTTTTTGAAATCTCAAAAATCTTAAATGTCACCTTTGATCTTGTGCATATGATTCCTTATATTAATACAATGAGATTGCTTTCAGAAGGAGCACCAAACTTGGCTGCAATTGATTATGATCTCATTAAGGGAAATGCGGAAGTGCAGATTAAATTTCACGCAGATAAACACCCTTCATTAAAAGTAAATACTCATGTCGGAATTGGTGCTGTCGCTGAGGGTATTTGCGAAAAAGCAAAAGAACTACGCTCAGATTTAATCTTAATTCATACGCACGGATATAAGGGAACAAAGCATCTTCTTTTAGGTAGTGTGGCTGAACAAGTGGTTCGATATTCGCCTTGCTCAGTTTTGAGCTTTGCACCCCAACAAGTAAAATCGAATTGACGCTTGCTCAAAAGCAAGTCATCAGCCCCTCATGTCCAAATCATTTCGGATTATCACTCTATGTCTTCTGATCGTATTTTTCAGCGCTTGTGGCGGCCGACTTCCTTCAGCCAAAAGATCTCACGCCTTAACCGCCAAACATTTTGGAAAATATGGAAAAAAATATAAAGACACTGATTTTGGAAAAGCAAAAGTTTCTAAAGTCGAAATTGGGGATATTAAAGAAATGCAAAAAAACATGGCTTCCGTCGAAGCCTATGTCTACCTCGACAACGGCACCGTTCATTGGGTTCGCCTCACTTGCCTGAAGAAAACGTTTGGATGGAAAGTGTTGAATTGGGAAAACTTGGGGACCCGCTAATTCCCCAAGAAAAGCATGTCTCACCATTTTGATCCGTTCGAAAAACTTGAGCCTCACGTCTTTGATAACGCTCCAAAATATCTGAATGTGGAAATCCAAAAAAATTGTTTTCGCCTAAACTCGCGACAGCGTATTTTGGCTTTACCGTATCTATAAAGGCTACAGAGCTAGAAGTCTTGCTTCCATGATGAGGAATCTTCATCACCTCGCTTTCAAAACCTGGCTGATCTGACAAAATTTCCTCTCCCACTTTTTCAATATCTCCGGTGAATAAAAACGAATGACTTTTATCGGACATACGAAGCACTAAAGAATTGTCATTCATATTGAGTGCCGGATTCACATGATCTGGATAAATCACGTCCCAATGAAGCCCCTCCCAATCCCAAGAATCGCCTTTTTTCAAAACGCATTCAGCAACGTTCTTTTGTTTTTGCATTTCTAAAAGATGATCATAACTTTCATCCGGAAAAATCTGACTATTTCCACAGAGTGTTGAAACCGGAATATTTTCCAAAATACTTTTGGCTCCACCAAAATGATCCGGATGCGGGTGTGAAAGAATGAGACGATCCAAAGAGTCCACCCCTTTGGTTTTAAGATAAGGCACCAAAACAGCCTCTCCAATATCAAAAGAATTTTGAGGATTCCTGACAGCTGAAGGAATCAAAACCCACCACTATCAATCAAAACAGATCGACCATGAGGAGAACGAATCAAAGCTGCATCACCCTGCCCCACATCAATAAAGCAAACTTCATATTGATCGTGTTTTTTAAAAAAGAAAACTTAAGATCACAAGAGAAAATCCTATCACAACCTGACGACGATTGAGTGGCAACACAATCCATACAAAAATCAAAATCGTAACGACCATGAGTAATACTGATTCAAAAGAATCAGGATAAAAAGAAAACTGAAGTGAGAACGCACTTACCACTTTCAGGATTTTTAAAAACCACTGACTTAAAATATCCAAAAGTTTCCACCCTAAAGTCAGATACGGAAGAGAGAATGATTCCAAACTTATCAGAATAAATGAAAGTAGCAAAAGAGCGTTCGTATAAGGAATGGCCCAAAGATTATGAACAATCCCACTCAAAGAAATTTTGTTAAAATGCAGGATCACGCACGCAGCGGTCGTGAGAAAAATACTCACACTCGCGATAATTGTTTTTTTCCAAAAAGATTTTCCTTCAATAAACTTTTCACTCACAATCAACCCGACAATGGCCAAAAATGAAAGTTGGAATGAAATCGAAAATAAAGAAGCTGGATTTAAAATAGTTAAAATTAAAAAAGCAAAAGCCAAAGTTGACCAATGATCACGATCACGACTCAATAACAGTGATGTGGCCAAGACAGCCAACATCATCCAAGCGCGCCAAGCAGAAACACTACTACCCGTCACTAAAACAAAAACAGCCATAGGCAAGAGCGAAAGAATCATCGCCCAAGCTTTTGTTGAATGAAGAAGCATAAAGGCTTCTGATCTTTTAAGAAAAAATAAAATCAGAAAATAGAAAATGCCCCCAATCAAGGTCAGATGAAGTCCTGACACAGCAATCAAGTGAGTCGTTCCTGTTTTTTGAAAAAGATCCCAATCTTCTTTTTGAAAACCACTTCGATCCCCTAAAGTCAGTGCTTGGATAAAAATGGCTGATAAAGGGCTCAAATTTTTCTGAATCTCTTGCACACTTTTCTGTCTCAATGAGTTAATCCACGCATCCAGACCTTTTAAGGTATGTCGTTCTTCTACAACACAATCATACTCATGATAGATGCTCGCAGTGAGAAAAACTTTCTGCCGTAAGAGGATTTTGCGATAATCTGGAGTTCCAGGATTTTTATAACGAAAAGGTTCTTTCCACTTCACAAAACATTTCAGAACATCACCCTGATTGAAACCACCCAAGGCTTCATAAACTTCTGAGGGAAATTTAAGAAGAACTGGTAATACCCCAGATTCGGAGGTTTCCAAAGTCGCCAGGACTTTATACTCCAAATTATTTTTTTCAGGAGATTCTCGTAATACCAATCGAGAATCGACTTTGTCTTTTGTCAAAAACTCAGATGAGATTTTTGAAGAGGCAAACGGGAAAAAAGAAAAATAATCAGCAAACAGCAGCAGGAGCAGATAGAAGCAAGCGAGTGGGACAAGCGGACGCACTCTCACCTTCTCGTTCCAAAATTTCCAGCATTTCCAAATGAAGCTCTTCAAGCAATTCCCTCATATTTTCCGAATCGGGACTATCCCCGCGACTCATCAACAACACTTCCAGTCGTGCACGCAAGCCTCGAAGATATTTTTTAGCCTTTTCTGTCTTGCGCACTTTATAGAGAGCCAAAAATGATCGGACATTGATTCCATTCAAAATCAACTGCCGACCTGTCTCTAACGACCACTCCATCCCTAACATTTTCTGATCATAAGCCTTCTTGAGTTGCTTTAAAATTTGATGAAGGAGATTTTCGACAACTTTTTCAAACCAAAGATATTGTTGAGATTCACGCGCAATACGACCGACTTGCTTGCGGTATTCATAAAGACCACCTGCCAAAGCCAGCCATTGACCAATTTCCAAATTTTCAATTTTGAGGATATCCGTCAGCAAATAACCCTTCAGCTTCACTTGTCCTTCTTGAAACTGCCACATTTCCCCATCAACGCGTAGCGTAAAATCACCATCGAGAAATTGGGGTCGTACATCTCTTTGATCACAGATTTGAGGATTATCACCACGAAAGATCTTCGCATGGAGATATTCATGAATAGGAGCTTTCATATGAGAATTGTCAGACATAATGAGCCTTTCAGGACTAACGCTTACTTTTCTTGGATTTCTCCAAAACTATCTTCTCTAGTAATCGGCTATAAGGGTTGATGAAGTTGCGGAGTTTGGGGTGAGAAGTGAGAACATTTCTCATTTTTTCAAGAATTTGCCACTGCCACTCTTCGAGCTCAAGATTTCGAATATTATGGCCTTTAAAGAAAATCTCACCTCGAGAGCGGTCAAAATGAACAGAACCCACATCATCACCAAAAGCAAAAGTGAATGTCACACGACTTCCAAAAGTCACCCATTGGCTATCTTGCAAAGATTCTGAAGAAGGCGATGATTTATTTAAAGAAACCCAAGCCCCCTCTTGAGATGGCGTTTCAGAATTATCACGTTCTAGCGTGCCGTCACTGAGTCTTTCCTCTTCGCCATTCTCAATGTGTCTATTTTCTACCATACTGTAAGAGACTTGAATGCAGATCGTATGCCAAGCTTATGACTTTCCTGATATTTTAATAACCTATTGATAATAAAAGGTTTTGACTAGACGCGTCCTGACAAATGAGACACAAAAGGAATCATAATTCTCAATTTGAAATTTCAAAAATGAGAAAAACGAAATTAAAATATCATTTTATGAAAAATCTAAAACTTAAAATAGAACAAACAAAAGCCACACCCTTTCAAAAAAAAGTCTGGAAAGCTCTTTTGGAAATTCCACGAGGTAAAGTTAAAACATACTCTTGGATTGCCAAAAAAATCGGCCACCCTAAAGCTGTACGTGCCGTGGGAAGCGCTGTGGGCAAAAACCCCTTCGCACCGGAAGTGCCATGTCATCGAGTGATTCGTTCCGATGGAAAATTAGGAGGCTATTCGGGCATTGGAGGCATTAAAACAAAACGAGATCTTTTGAAAAAGAAGGCTCTGTTTTTGTTAGAAACTATTATTTAGTGCTTCAACTTTGTAACCACTTCAATCAATCTTCCAATCACATAATCAATTTCTTCTTCTGTATTAAAACGTCCTAAAACAAAACGAATGGATGATAAGGCTTGAGCCTCACTCATACCCAAAGTGCTGAGGGCATGAGAGGATTGATTGGATCCTGAAGAGCAGGCAGACCCAGCCGATAAAGCCACACCTTTCATCTGTATAATAATATCGGAGGCCATCACACCTTCAAAACTGATATTCAAATTTCCAGGCAAACGATGAGCGGAATGGCCATTCAAACTGATCGCTAATTTTTCGTGAAGGCCTTTCCATAAACGCTTCCTCAAAGAGATCAGACGTTGAGACTCTTGGGGCATTTCCTTCACCGCAATATCAAGAGCTTTAGCAAGACCTACAATCAACGGTACAGCCAGAGTACCTGCTCTCAAACCAGACTCGTGTGTCGAGCTCCCATGGATCAATGGAGTTAAATTCACATAAGGATTGCGTTTGCGAACGTATAAAAAACCACATCCTTTAGGGCCATAAAATTTATGGGCTGATGCAGAAAGCAGATCAATACCCATCTTCTCAACATCGATTGGAATTTTTCCACACGCTTGAGCGGCATCCACATGAAAAAAGACACCAGCTTCTTTGGCAATTTTTCCAATCGCTTCCAAAGGATGAATCACACCAATTTCATTATGAGCTGCCATCAATGAAATCAAAATAGTGTCTCGCGTCATAGCTCTTTTCAAATCTTCCAAATCAATCTCACCCATTTGATTGACAGGAAGATAGGTCACCTGAGCCCCTTGGGATTCCAAATAACGAAGCGTCACCAAAACAGCTTGATGCTCATTCACACAGGAAACAATATGCTTCCCACGACTTGAATAAGAATTAAAGACACCCTTGAGCGCTGTATTGATGGATTCTGAAGCCCCACTAGTCCAGATGATTTCACGGGAGACAGCTCCAATGGCATTCGCTACTTTTTCACGAGCTATCGTTACAGCTTCTTCAGCTTCCCAACCCCATGCATGAGTCATTGACGCAGCATTTCCAAATTTCTCACAAAATAAGGCTTCATTTCTTCAAAAACTCGAGGATCCACGGGAGTGGTGGCAGCATGATCCAGATAAATCTTCATAATAAACTTTCCTCTCTGCGTAACTTCCTGTAATCTTTTAGTGTTTAGAAATTATAAATGATAATTCAATGAGATTGAAATGAAAAAAATAAAACAGATACTCATTTTAAGTCTATTGACGCTTCTTCATACCATTCCTGCATATTCTACAACGGATCGCTTTTCAGTCTTATCGCAACAATCACCTTTTCAACCAGGAGATCTCATTACCAATTTGGGATCAGACAATCTTCTCAAAAACCAATGGCAATTTTGGGCTGAATTTGACTATCTCCACCACCCTCTCGAGCTCACACGAGGCGGCGTCACTGTGGGAGGAATTGTTGATCGTCTTTTTGTACAACATATTGGAGGAGCTTGGGCACCTGCAGATTGGTGGAATCTCGAAATGGACTTCCCACTCGTTTATAAAGTTGAATACCGAGACCCAACTATCCCCATAGCCCATGACGCTACCAGCAAATTTACTTTTGGGGATATCTTCCTGCGTCAACGATTTACTATTTTAAGGCGTACCGACTACCCTGTCGGACTTTCCTTGAACCCCTATGTCACAATTCCTACCGGGCAAGAATCCTATTATGTGGCAGACAAATACCCTTCAGGGGGACTTGTAATCTCCATAGATCGCAATTTTGGAAAACATTTGGCCATGGTTATCAACACTGGGGCTGAAACAGGGGAACGCATTAACCTCTACGATCTCGATACACGACATCGGCTGCTTGTAGGAGGAGGTTTTTCGATAAAGCCCACCTCTACATGGGCCCTCAAGGCTGAAGTCGCTTCTAAAACAGATCTTGAGCATCCTTTTCAGGACAAACTCAGATCCCCCACTGAAGCCTTATTTGGGACAGACATTGAAACAGGTTTTCATGGGATAAAAATAGGGGCTACGGGAGGATTGTCTATTATTCGTGGATATGACACACCTCTCTTTCGTTTTATGGCTGGAATTTCCTACTCATCACCCCGCCCTTACCGTGCACCGCGAGAGAAGAAAATCAAACCTCAAAAACCCGATGGGGACCCTTTCGAAAGCATGATTCATACTGACGAATCAATGATCCGGGGACAAATCGAAACATTAAAACCCATTCATTTCAAATCAGGATCTGTAAGTTTATCCCGAGAAGCCAAAGCACTTCTTAATACATTATCTGACCTTTTACTAAAACACCCTGAGATCAAAGAATTAGAAATTATTGGGTACGCAGACCTTGTTGGATCACCTGAAAAAAATGAAGATCTCTCCATTCGAAGAGCCGAAGTGGTCGCAAGACATCTAGAACTTCGCGGGATACCTGATGATTTAGAACTGATTCCTTTAGGAGTTTCTTCCGAACACCCTCTTGGAGACAATCATACCAATGAAGGACGTGAGCTTAACAGACGCGTCGAATTTCATTTTAGCCACTAAAATTAACGCCATCCTGTAAAAAAAACTCTAAACTTTTTTCAAGACCTGCCGTCCTAGTCCTTTGGAGCGTATTATGCAAAGCGAGCTCGGGAACATGGACGAAATGGTTTTTTCCATCATCTGGTCAACCACATGCTTGGGATTCCTGATCTTTTTATTCAAAAGCAGAGTTGTTTTTGGTAAAAACAGGGTTTTCCATATCAAACGCAAGATCAAGATGGATTAAGACTTAAGGCCTTAGATTCTTCTCCGTAAAAATAGAATCCGCCAATGGCGGCCTCGGATCAAAATCGATTGAGTTGAGTATCAGAGTTGTTTTTTGACCCTGTTTTTGAACTGGAGTCATTTCCCAGCGTGTGGGCAGGAGGGCTCCATCCAGGACTTTAAAATCTGAATAGACAAGATCTTTGATCAGAGTGCCGCCTTCATCGATGAATTGTTGTCTCACCGGAAGATTATCTTTTTCACGAACCCAGTAGACCACTTTTCCCCACACCACTGGGGCATTGGCATGAGGCACAAGATCAATCTTGATGACTTTTAAACCATCCACCACTTCATTTCCCACAACTGTATGATCATAGTCGTCAATATAGCTCGACTCTTTCACGAGATCATCATTGGAAAAATCACTTCCCATCCAAGGCTGTAGCATCATGGATGGAGGGATCTTCATGACTTTTTCGACAGAGGGAAGATAGTTCCAGAGATTATAATCAATTCTTAAAAACGAAATATCTTTGTCTTTAGCTGGCTCGAGAATGCGCACAAAAACTTTTTTGTTTAGACGATGATCCCATACCTTCATTTTAAAAGACCGTGTCCATTGAGGACGCTGCACGGTCATCTCGTACTCAGAGACATTCACATGACTCCGCATTCTTTCGATCATTTTTGTGATGATGGCTTTGCCATCTAAAGCAGGTCCTGCTTTAGAGAGGGATTGAAACATGAAAATAAAAACTAGTGAGAATAATATTTTTTAACCATGTGCGAGCTTCTCCAATAATATAAAAAGAACCTGTAATGAGCAGGACATCTTCAGCCTTTAAACGTTTCACTAATTTTTCGAGAGCAAGAGACAGATGTGTATCACAGGAAACATCTCGAGGGGAAGAAGAGATTCTTTTTAAAGAAGCTTCCAATTCTTGAGCAGAAAAAGCACGTGAGCCTTCTATTTGAGAAAAAACAAACTCATCCACACTCGGAGATAAAATTTTCAAAACATCTTCACTCTTTTGTCTTTCATCATCCCAAAAAGACAAAAGAGTTTTCGACCTTTTTTTTCAACACTCACATAATCCACAACCTTCTGCATCGCTTCCACATTATGAGCTCCATCCAAGAGGATCCAAGGTTTTTTGGAAATGGTTTCCAAGCGTCCGGGCCAGTTGACTGAAGCCAATCCTTTTTCAATGTCCGGAAAACAAATTTTAAATTTTCCTGATTGATTTAAAAGTCGAACAACATCCAAGACCATTGAAGCATTTATTTTCTGGTGTTCACCTATCAATCCTAATTTTGCATGTGACTTATTCATTTCAGAAGATGGACATGGTGAGCTTGTCGAACCATCAAATTGAGCCACATTCATGGTTCGACTTTGCTCACCATGTCCGTGTACCACCCAAGATTTTTTCTCTTCAGCCACTCTCCTGATCACCTGCTCTCCTTCTCTAGGAATCTCCCCTATCACAACAGGCACTCCAGGTTTAATAATTCCAGCTTTCTCAAAGGCTATTTTCTCCAAAGTATCACCCAAAAACTTCTGATGATCTAAGCCAATGCTCGTGATCACAGAAACCAGTGGCGTCATCACATTGGTTGCATCGAGACGTCCTCCCAGCCCAACTTCAATCACAGCAATATCAATTTTTTGATCAGCAAAATATTGAAAGGCTAAAGCGGTGGTGAATTCAAAAAATGTAAGTTCTATCCCTATTTTCTTTTCAATCACCTGAAATTTTTCAACCAACTGCATGAGTGAGTTTTGAGAAATCATCTCTCCAGAGATTTGGATGCGCTCACAAAAATCCTCCAAATGTGGCGACGTATACAATCCCACTCGATAACCAGCTTCTTTCAGAACAGAAGCTAGCATCGCAGCTGTTGATCCTTTACCATTGGTCCCTGCGATATGAATACTGGGATAAGATTGATGAGGATTCCCTAGATGCTGAAGAAACAATTGAACACGTTCCAAACCCAGCTTCTGACCAAAATACTCACGATCAGCTAAGTTTTTTACAAAATCTAAATAGTTCATTAAACTTTAATGCCGTATTTTTTAACTTTTCGATACAAAGTAGCCTGACCTATTCCCAATTTTTTTGCCGCTGTAATCACATCTCCCATACAACGACGGAGAGCGTTTTCGATGGCGTAGCGCTCCACTTGTTTGAGTGGAACAATTTTTTGAGCATTGGGATCCCAAGTTTCGGTCTCGGTGGCGACTTTTCTTTCAAGATTCACAATGAAACGAGGCAAGTACTTCAAGCGCACACGTGTATCGTCATTTAAAACCACAATACGTTCGATATTATTTTCAATTTCACGAACGTTTCCAGGCCAGTCATAATTGACTAGAGCATCAATAGCTGCAGGCTCAAAACCTTTGAATTTTTTCTGGTTTTCTTCAGAATATTTTTCCAAAAAGTAGTGAGCCAAGAGAGGAATATCATCACGACGCGCACGGATTGGAGGCAAAGCAATTGGAACAACATTTAAACGATAATAAAGATCCTCTCGAAATGTCCCCTTTTCCACCAAAGAGCGAAGATCTTTATTTGTTGCAGCGATCACGCGAATATCGATGTGAATTTTTTCACTTCCACCAATGCGTGTGATAGCTCTTTCTTGCAAAACTCTCAGAAGTTTTACCTGAAGGGAAATATCCATTTCTCCAATTTCATCTAAGAAAAGAGTTCCGCCATGAGCTCTCTCACAACTACCAATATACTGACGATCAGCTCCCGTAAAAGAACCTCTCTCATGACCAAACAATTCATTTTCTAAAAGATCTTTCGGTATCGCGCCACAGTTAAGGTCAATAAACTTATTCTGAACTCTTTCGGAATGTTTATGAATAGCTTTGGCCACCAACTCTTTTCCAGTTCCACTTTCTCCCATAATCAAAACCGTGGCATGACTCTTGGCTACAGTTTGAATCATCTGAAAAATTTCGTGCATTTGAGGAGAGGCACCGACAATATCATCTAATCTTCCTTCAAAACCCACCTGACTTTCCAAAAGCTTGATCCGTTTAGACATATCAACGGCTTGAAGAGCACGACGCAGAGTCATTTTGATCTTATCTGAATCGGCAGAATCCTGAAGATAATCCATCGCTCCACTTTTCATAATTTCAACCAACGGAGCGACATCGACCTGATGAGACATGACCAAAACAGGCAAAGCTTCATCACGACTTTTAATTTGCAAAAGTAAACCCTGAACATTTTCTAAAGAAGCACTTCCAGCATTGAGCAAAACAAATTCTGCAGGAGGCAACGGCTGGTTTTTCAATTCTTCAGAAGAAATTTCCTGAATCTGAATTCCTTCACGAGAAGCAATTTGTTGAATAGAACGATCTAAGGGTTCTTTAAATGAGATGGTAAGCATTCGGTGAGTCATGACGGTGTTCCTCTTTCTGCATTAAGCTGTATTACGAAATAATTTTCTATCCACATCACATTTGCGGATAATTTTTTTAAAATTGCTGCGATCCATCCCAGCTAGCTGAGCCGCATTGGAAACATTGCCGGCTGTTTGCTGAAGGAGTTTGGAAATATAGTTGCGATTAAAAAGATTCAAGGCCTTTTGCTTGGCCTCGTGATAAGGAAGACAGGAAAGTTCTGAAAATTCTCCAGAAGTTTCCATTTCATTCATATTTGAAGACAAGTTTTCCAAAAGCCAAGGAGGCAAATCCTCTAGCTTGAGACTATCACTACGACTTAAAACTAGGGCGCGTTCAATGGCGTTCTCAAGCTCCCGAACGTTTCCAGGCCATTCGTAGTTTTTCAATACATTTAAAACTTCCGAATCAATTTCACGAATATTTTTCTTCATTCGTTCTGAAAATTTTTTCATAAAATAATAAGCTAAAAGGGAGATGTCTTCTTTTCGCTCTCTTAAAGGAGGCATAAGAATTGTAATGACATTCAAACGATAAAAAAGATCTTCGCGAAAGAGTTTTTTTTGAATCTGAGAAGACAGATCACGATGCGTAGCTGAAATGATACGCACATCGACTTTAATATTTTCACTTCCACCTACACGACGAATTTCACTATTTTGCAAAACCCTCAAAAGCTTCGCTTGAACCACTAAAGAAATATCCCCAATCTCATCTAAAAAAAGAGTCCCTGTATGAGCTTCTTCAAAAAGACCTCGTCGCGTTGTGTAGGCGCCTGTAAAAGAACCTTTTTCATGTCCAAAAAGTTCACTTTCTAAAAGATTTTCGGGAATTGCCGCACAGTTAATAACAATAAAGGGTTTGTCATGACGTGGACTTTGATCATGAATGGATTTTGCCGCAAGCTCCTTCCCCGTTCCGCTCTCCCCACACAACAAAACACTCGAGTGACTGGAAGCCACACGCGTGATCAATCCTTCGACTTCTTTCATTTTTGGACTATGACCAATCAACATGAGATGGCTGAATTATCACAATCTTTTGATCAATACGAGAGAAATTAATCAAAATGATAATTCACATCTTTTCAAAATGAGTAAAAAATAAGAATTAACAACATCCAAACGAAATTAATCATTACTTATCAACAACTTAAATCAATAAAGACTGAATAATACCCCTTTGGCAAACTTCTTGCTTATATCACAAAATATTCAAAGACTTATTAACTTTTTAAGGAGGAAGAATGAAGCTTCAAAAAACAATAACAGTGGTCACCGGATTTTTAATGCTCATTTCGCAGATAGCCATGGCCGGAAATAAACCACCAATCCCAGCAGCTTTTTCACGTCCAAAAACAATTAAAATACCATCAACAACAGATCTTCCTGCGGTAGTGCCAGAAGCCCAGCAAGAAATCTCTTTGCTAGGATGCTCTCATTCAAGACCAGCATGCAGACCCAATTTTGTCCTTCAAAGAACAGGATGCCCTACATCAGGACCTTATACTTACGACAGTGACTACGAATGTTATACATGCGCTATCGATCCTTCAATTACCAACAGCGCCACTTGTGCTCCAGGATGGGTTTTGAGCTGGACAACAGCTGGATACTCTTGCTCCAGTGATTGTCGAGAATCTTGTCGAAACACTTATAACAACGATCATGATGTAGGCACTCTTGCTACATGTCTTTCCTCATGCCCATCAGCCCCTTCTCTTCTTGATGGTCATGGTTGTGCTGAAGGCTTTACTCAATACAATCAAGAATACAGCTCCTACTCCTGCGTTTTCAGCAATGCACCCGCTACCACAACTCAAGATCCTGTTTGCGCCACTTGCGGAGCTCAAGGCTCTTACATTCATGGTACAAATGCTGAGTTTAATTGCGTGAGACATATCAATACAGCAACAACCTCTTCTGGGATGGGTGGCACTACAGATGGAACAGGTGGATCTACAGAAGTGCCCCCAAAACCAACAAAACCAGAATCAAAACCTGTAACGGCAAGACCAGAACCAACATGCTCCACAGAAAGTGATTGTGATGATCATGACCCCTGCACTGTGGATAAATGTGTTCTTAATAAATATTCAAACTATTGCACTCACTTATATATTGCATCACTTTGCAAAGGCAAACCTACCACTTCAGGTAGCGCGGGTGCTGTTGGTGGTATTGGTGGAGCTGGTGGTTCAGGCAAATAAATCACATTCTTAAAAAAAACAAAAAGCGGACTGGGAAACTAGTCCGCTTTTTTTATGACCTCGTATTGACTTTTTGCCTGAAGAATAGAAAGAGCCCACCTCTTCATGGCACAACTTACTTATCGACAATCCGGAGTAGATATCGACGTTGGAAATCTATTCGTTAAAAAATCAAACCTTTGGTTAAAGCAACCAAACGTCCTGAAGTCCTCTCTCCTATTGGGGGATTTGCAGGGTTGTTTCAGCTGGATCTCAAAAAATACAAACAACCTCTCCTTGTCTCTTCAACCGATGGTGTTGGGACCAAGCTCAAATTGGGGATTGAATGGAATATGGTCGAAGGTCTGGGACAAGATCTCGTCGCCATGTCTGCTAATGACCTACTCTGCTTGGGAGCCGAACCACTTTTCTTCCTCGATTATTTTGCCACGGGAAAACTCACACTGGAACAAGCAATTCCTGTCATCCGCGGCATCACCAAAGCGTGCAAAGCCATCAACTGCACTCTCTTAGGTGGTGAGACAGCCGAAATGCCTGGAGTTTACACAGGAAAAGATTTTGACCTCGCCGGATTTATTGTGGGTGTTGTTGAAAAAAATAAAGTCATTGAAGGTCGCGCTATCAAACCCGGAGACAGCATTATCGGACTCGCCTCTTCAGGATTTCATTCCAATGGTTTTTCTTTAGTGCGTAAAGTTTTGGATCGCAAAAAAATAGAAACCGCTCATGATCCTGAACTGCACAAGAAAATCATGGCGCCGACCAAACTGTATGTGCAGCAAGTACTTAAGCTCAAAGACAAGTTTGATATTCGCGGCATTGCTCACATCACCGGTGGTGGCTTATTAGAAAATATTCCCCGCATTCTTCCTGCTAACTGTAAAGCCATCATTGATACAGGCTCATGGCCTCGTCCTGAAATTTTTCAAAAAATTCAGGAATGGGGAGAAATTGAAGAGACGGAAATGCAACGTGTTTTCAACTGCGGGATTGGATTGATGCTCGTAGTGCCCACATCTCAAGCTCCAGCGATTTTAAAATCACTTAAAGCCATGAAAGAAAAAGCCTGGGTGATTGGAGAAGTTGTTAAAAGAAAATCTTCAGAATCCAACATCGAGGTTTTTAGCTCATGAAGAAGGTGAAACTCGGAGTCCTCGTTTCTGGTTCTGGAACCAACCTTCAAGCCATTCTGAATGCCTGTAAAAAATCTTCATATCCTGCCGAAGTGGCTGTAGTGATCAGCAATAATCCTGAAGCCTACGGTCTAATTCGCGCTCAAAAAGCAAAAAGACTTTCGATTATTATTTCTCACAAAGATTTCGAGACACGTGAAAGCTTTGAAAAAGTTTTGCACGACACGTTGAAAGAACAAAAAGTCGATTATGTGATACTGGCTGGATTTATGAGAATCCTCTCTCCTTTTTTTATCAAAAAATGGAAAAATAAAATCCTCAACATTCACCCAGCTCTTCTGCCTTCATTTCCGGGTACGCATGCGATTCAACAAGCATTTGATTATGGAGCTAAAATCACAGGCGTCACAGTTCATTTTGTCGATGAAGGTACCGATACAGGACCCATTATTTTACAGGAAGCTCTTGCTATCAAAGAAGGTACAAGTCTGAAAAAACTGGAAGAATCGATTCACAAAATTGAACATCGGCTCTTTCCCAAAGCAATTGAGCTTGTCTCAAAGAAAAAAATCCGTCATGTTGGCCGCAAAATTTTTCTGGGGAGATCTTAACTGATATGAAAAAAATTTTTTGCGCTATTTTTCTTTTATCCTGTTTCATTTTTAGCCGTGCAGAAGCTCGCCAAGGCTTTGCTGTCGGAGTCGGCCCTGTGGGCAATATCTTCCTCATCGACACAACTCCGATCTTGGAGCCTGGAGTCGGTGGTCATGTTTTTTTTAATTATCGCTTTGCTGAACAAGTTGCTTTTGAAACAACGTTTTTAATTTCTTCTCAAAACGGCACTAATATTTCGAAGGGAGATAATGGAATTCTTCTTCTGGGAATGCCTACCTTGGATCTTAAATATTATTTTCTAAAAGATGATCCTGCCTGGGATCCTTACGCCGTACTGGGAATTGGAAGCTATTGGGTGACTGAAGGAAGCGTTGGCAATGCAACAGGTGGACTGGGATTAGGCGCTCAAATGGGTCTTGGTTTTGATTATTATTTATCCGATCAATTTTCGTTAGGCTTCTCAGGAATTTTTCGTTCTATAGGCCTGATTACCGATTTCGGCACACCCAGCTCGAGCACGGCTTTATTTCCGTTCTCACTAATGGGGAATGTCGCATTTCATTTTTAAAGGAGAGAGTATGATTAAATTTACGTATTTCGGACATTCTTGCTTTGTGATTGAAGGTTCTAAAGGCAAAATCGTGATTGACCCCTTCTTCAAGGGTAATCCCCATGTGAAAGTGACGCCTTCTGAAATCTTGGTATCCCATATTCTCGTGACTCATGCTCATGCCGATCACTTTGGGGACAGCATCGAAATTTCTCAAAAGAATAAAGCTCCTGTGGTAGGTGTTTATGAATTGGTTCAAAAAGCCATTCAACAAGGAGCTACAGGGCATGGAATGAATATCGGAGGAAGTTTCCGATTTGATTTTGGTGAAGTCACGATGGTGTCAGCAGCTCACAGTTCTGGATTTTCTGATGGTTCTTATGGCGGGTCTCCTTGTGGTTACATTATCAAGATGGACAATCGTACTATTTACCATGCGGGAGATACAGGCTTGTCGATGGAAATGAAGCTCATTGCAGAACTTCACAATATTGACGTGGCTTTTCTACCCATCGGCGACAACTACACCATGGGACCTGCAGATGCGGCTACAGCTGTCGAATTTTTGAAACCCAAAGTTGCCGTACCGATGCATTACAATACCTTTCCCGAAATAAAGGCTGATCCAGAAGATTTTGTGGATAAAGTCGGCGACCTATGTCGCGTAAAAGTCATGGGATTTGGCGAAACATACGAGTTATAAAAAATGTCATTAAACTTTTGTGATGTGTTGATCTGGGGCAGTGATCTTTCAGGGATTATTGCCGGAACTCTTCTCGCCAAACGAGGACTCAACGTTCTTGTTTTAGATGATGAGGCTGAATATATCCGCACGCCCAACCTCCTTACAGGCTTGGGTTCGCGAGCTTTTAAAAGCCTCCTCAGCAAGCTCATGATTCCTGAATCCAAGCTCCAAGCCATTCAGGAAAATGAAACCAGCTATCAAATTCTTCTTCCAAAAAATCGTGTCGATATCTCCACACACCGTCCTTTGTTGATGAAAGAGATGAATCGTGAATTTCCAGAACATCGAACACTCATCGAAGAACTTTTTCAGGAAGTAGATCGGCTTAGAGAAGCTCATCTAGATGAAATCAGCAGCTACCTGCCCTTTGTCGGGGGCCTGCATGACAAAGAGAAAAATGCTTTCATCAAATGGTTTAAAGAGTTTCCGGATGAAAAGCTCAGAGATATTTGGAATCGACTCCCTCACGAAATTAAATTTTTTATTGAATCAAGAATCTTCTTTCTGACGGCTGTTCCGCTGATGGAAATGAATCCTCCTGTACTACAGCTACTTTATTTTCTTCCTCCTGAAGTTGGATCAACTTACTCCATCAAAAATGGTGGCGGAGAAAGAGAGCTTAAAAAAGTCTTTTTTGAGCGTCTCGACTATTTTGGTGGCATGATTCACCCACTTAGAAATGATACGATTGAATTCCTTCATAAAGGACAAGAGTTAAGAGGCATCCAGCTGGGGCGCTTCAGCTTCCCCACGCGTTGTCGCTATGTCATTGGAAACTTATCGATCAAATCTCTCTATAAAGACCTCCCAACCCCTCTTCTTTCCATGCTCAATCGGACAAAGAAAAAGGTAGCTGAGCTGAGCCCTCGAGGGATTCGTCGTGTGATTCAATATCATACAGAAAAAGAATTTTTACCTGAGCCTCTCAAAGAAAACTCAGTCTACGTTTCAGATCTGCAAAAACCTCTGGAAGGTGTAAATTATCTGGAAATGAATCAAACCCCACTCAATAAAGATCTTAAAGCTGAAGATAATTTTGATACGTTATTGACTGTCAGCCTCTTTCAAACTCTTTCAGAATATAACGAAGAAGCTCCACCACCACCGCTATCGACTGAAACCTTAGAAGTGATTGATTCCAAACTTGAGAAACTATTTCCTTTCATTAAAGGGCACATCAAACGTATTTTCCCGGCCCCTCCTAGCACTGAGTCTGATCCCGAACTTTTCCCTCAAAAGACTGACGAGACACCGGAAGAAATTCAATGGGTCTACCCATCTTCGATTTTTTTCCCAACAGTCTCTTCACCTTATAAAAACATGTTTGTCGCAGGACCCAATATTTTGGATTGGCTTGGAATGGATGGGAAAATCTTAACAGCCACACGTGTTGTGGAATTAATTTGGGAATCAGAACAGAAGCTCACCAATAAAGATGGAAAAGCTCGTTTATTTCAAAAGAAATAATTAAGTAATAGCTGTGGTAAACGACTTTCGATGCAATGGAGTCAGGCCATTTTTTTTGATTTCGTCAAAATGCTCAGTGGTTCCATAGCCTTTATGTTTTTTAAAACTAAAACCTGGATACTTTTTAGACTCTTCTTCCATCCATCGATCACGGCTAACTTTGGCTAAAATGGACGCTGCCGCAATGGTATGACTCAAACGATCCCCCTTCACGATAGCCTTTTGAGGAACTTTTTGAGGTATAGGATAACGACCATCGACTAAGAGAAATTCAGGTGATTTTTTCAGTTGTGATACAGCAATCTGCATAGCCTTCATAGAAGCTCGATGAATATTGATCTTATCAATTTCCTCAGCACTCACCATAGCTACAGACCAATCAATAGCTGACTTACAAATAACATCAAAAAGTTGATCTCGAATTTTAGCTGAAAGCAGCTTCGAATCATCTACTTCAGGAATAACTACATCTGGCGGGTAAACTACAGCTCCAGCAAATACTGGTCCGGCTAAACAACCACGACCCGCCTCATCTACCCCACCTATAACTCTCACTCCTTTTGAAAGAAGTGCTTTTTCATGCAGGAGCAAATCTTTTTGCCGGCTTTTTCGTGCGCTGAGCTCTGGAGGAAGAACTTTACTAGGCTTGGGCTTGAGCGACTTGACTACTTTGACTGACTTTACTTGTTTTTTCTTTTGAGTCTTCACCGTAGAATCCTCTTGTCCTTCAATACGAGCTTTTCGACCCGATAAATTCCTCAAATAGTAAAGACGTGAACGTCGAACTCGACCACGTGTGACCAATTCAACTCGATCAATCATAGGAGAGCTTAAGGAAAAATCCTTTCAACACCAACACCGTAAGAAACTTTACGGACAGTAAAAGACGATTGAACACCCAACCCCTTTTTACGAATCACAACGCCTTCGTAAACCTGGATTCTTTCCTTATCGCCTTCTTTAATTTTGGTATGGACACGTACCGTATCACCAGGGCGAAATTCTGGAAAATCCTTACCCTGTTTACGCACTTGCTCACGCTGAATCTTTTCAAGAATATTCATAAGGCGGCCACCCCTATAGGATGTTTTTTGGGAGGGCAAGCGGAAATTGCCAAAATGTCACAAACAATGAATATGTCCTTGCTTCTATTTTTGGTCGCCAACTTCACTGATCTCTTCCCCCCAACCTTTATACGCTGCCTCGCTCGTATAACATAAGGCTTCTTCTCGAATCATGGACTCTCCTCCAGTGATCTGACCCCGATTTTCCGGACAGTAAATTAGGCAGCGGACTTGTGTAAGTTTTCAAACTCCACGGGGCTCCTATAGCCCAGTGAGGAATGCAAACGTTTGTTGTTATAGAAAGACATTTGTATTGTTCAATGCTTCTACGAGCCTCTTCTCGTGTGCTATATTTCTGACGATAAACCAGTTCTACTTTCAACGTATGAAAAAGCTTCCACCATCGCATTATCATAACAATTACCCTTACGACTCATGCTCTGGATCACAGCATGCTTTTTAAAAGCTGCCTATAAGGGAAGCTAGCATACTGTGTCCCACGATCTGAATGATGAATGAGCTCTCTAGGAGGTAATCTTAAAGAAAATGCTTTCTCCAGTGCTCTACAGCATAAATCAGCCTGCAAAGAAAACCCTTATCAAAACCAACAATCTTCCTTGAAAAGAAATCCATCACAATGGCCAAATACAACCAGCCTTCTTTTGTCTCGATGTAACTGATGTCACAACCCCATTTCTGATTCTCTGTTTTTGCTGTAAAATCCTGAGAAATAACATTGGGAGACACAAGGTCATTGGCTTTGCTTGTGTCGTCTGAGGTCTGTATTTAAGCTTATGGATCGACTTTAAGCCTGATACTTTCATCAATCGTGCCACGCGGTTTTTGCCACATTCAGTCCCTTGGTTGTGAATGTCACGATGCACGCGTATCGCCCGTAAGTCTCACGACTTTCATGATAGGATGACTTAATCATGACCAATAAAGAACGATTCTCACGGCTTCTGTTGCTTTCAGAACGACCAAGCCAGTCATAATACCCTGACCGACTCACTTGGGCTAAAGAACATAAAAACATGACAGCATGACTGTTAGAATTGTCTTTCACGAATTGGTACCTGTCTGTGTGTCCTTGGCAAAGTAAACTGCCGTTTTTTTAAAAGGTCTCTTTCCATTTTGAGAATACGATTCTCTTTTCGAAGTCTGGAAAGCTCTTCTAATTCTGTTTCACTTAAGGCGTTTGGATCGGCTAAACGCAATCTCTCATCTCGGACCCATTTATCCAACGTGCTTTTCCCAATCCCCAAATCACTAGCCACCTGCGCTACTGGAATCTTTGCTTTAATACCAATCCTTTCGCTTCTGTTTTGAACTCTTTTGTATATCGACGTCGGGTTAACATTCTGACCTCCTCAGTCTTCGTTACCTCTTATTCACTGTCCGGTAAAGTGGGGTCGGATCACAGAGGAGGTCATTCTATAAGGAGTACCATAAGTTATATAGCGGCCAGTGGAGTCAGCACTCCAACCCACCAGATAGCTTCCTCCTGAAGGGAGGCTTATCAAACCGGGTGACCTACCACCTAAACTAGTGTCGATCAAAGAACCTATAGAATCAGGGAGAGGCAGTACAGTTCCTCCAGATGTCGTTGTAACGTATACATAGGAAAAGTCCGTACATTCATAGTCATGGCCACTGTAATTTCCAATCACCTTTTTACTGATGGTCGTTCCCGTTTCACAATTAACGGATGTGAGAGGTTCAGGAGAATAATTACCAATAACGGTGGAAATGGTCGTAGGGGATGTCGATGTCTTGGAGGGAGTCGCTGATGGAGTAGGGTTAAAAGATGCATGCCCACTGGAAATATCTTTGACGCAAAAAACATGTTTTCGATCTTCTGAAAAATATACCCTTCCTCTTTCAGGTGGTATACTTGCCACCGTAAAATTAACGGTCTGAGCCATAAGTGAGACAGGAAACAATAGAAATGCCATGAGTAAGACAGGTTTCATAAGACTCCCCCTTATTACTCACTTTAACGGTCCTATTTGATCCAAACTTTAGCGTAATGATGTTTTTTATAAGGAATGATAGAATTCAGAAAAGCAACTTACGCCATCAATTTCCTGAGGGATTGAGCGGCCTAGCAAGGTTAAAGCCGTCGGAAAAATATCTACAGAACGCACAGGGCCTTCAGGCAGCTTCGCATTGGTTACAAAAGGAACTTTCATTTGCTCCCAATGAAGACCTCCATGGGAGGATTTATGCTCGTGGATCTCATGACGAATACGCAAGTCACTTCCCAAAGAAGCTGAAATCACCAAATCACCTGTACGCGCTGACCTGAAAATTTGAAGTAATTGCATAATAGCATCGGGATAGTCGGTTTTATCGGTTAACTCTAAAGACTGACGATCAGTCAGTGTCTCAGGAATGTTTTTATACCCAAAAGGGTCGGATGATATAACTTTATAACGGATTGTCGACTCAAGGCTCGCAGATCGCGGGGAACTCACACGGGCCTCCCCTCGCCGGCTCTTGATCACCACATCTCCACTTTCACTCATTCCAGCTATAATATCGACAGCACTTTTCTCTAACAGTTTTTCGACAATCTTGTCCTTACGCGAACTCAGCTGCTCCCACGAAAGCCTCCCCTTCCAGCCCTTTTCACCTTTGAAATAAAGATGGGTCATCGCATTTCCCGACACCATATTGACGGCTTGAAATCCCAATTTATAAATTTTGGGGTAGTACAGAACACGAATATCATTAAACTCCAAAAACTGATTTACGGGAAAATGTTCCTTGGTCTCAGACAAACCATGATCGCTCACAATCATAATACACGTCTCTTCCCAACGACCTTCTTTCTTCAGAGCTTGAACCATTTTCCCGACAGAACGATCCAAAACACGATAAGCTTCGATGGTACGTGGATGAAAAGGACTCGCTAAATGCGAAAACTCATCAATACCGGGAAAAACAACAAAGACAAATTCAGGATTCTGCTTAAGAGTTTGTAATGTTTTTTTAGAAGCGGCTTCATCAACTAATCCCCAATGATCCGTCAAATGAGCATAATACCAATACCACGCACGTGAGTATTTTGTGATATTGCCGGCCGAACTCACCCCACGATTAATAGAACTAAAAATATTTGAGGACCTGGGAATCAGATCAAACAATGTCGGTATTTTGGGATCTAAATCACTATTCATATAAAATGATTCAGCACCAACATAGCTCCTCATCCGATCTTTTGAAAAAGGACGATCGGTGAATGTGTCCTTATCAAACCAGCGAATCCCAGGAAGATTGCACGTACCAGGATAGCAACCTGTCAAATAAGGCAAATAAGCAGGACCTGTGGTTGAAGGGAAAGTACTATTGGCATGACGAAAAGAACCATCGGCAATCAAATGATCCGCAATCGATGTGAGTTCTCCCTTTTGGGCCAAATCCCATAAGACATCTGGACGGGCACCATCGGCCAAGATCATGATACATTTTTTATATTTTTTCATCTTGCCGAAAAATCTTAGCCTTAACTATTTTGATTGGATTCTATGGCTTGAAGTTTTGTTTCCATACGATGAACAAGCTCTGCATAGCCATCCTTGGAAATGATTTTGTCGAACTGATATTTATAATTATCCAAAAGGCTGGCTCCATCCACAATCACATCATAAGCTTCCCAAGCTTTCTCGCCTTTTTCAATTTATAATTCAATTCGATACGCATGTTTTGACTAGGAATATGAACACTGGTTTTGACTTCAGCCTTTGTTTTTTCAGGATCTAAAAACTGATCTCCTTCGTATGTCACCTTATAAACAGCTCCCGACTTAGAAGAATCACCACCCTTTTTCTGACCTTGCTCTTTTGAAAAAACAGCTTTCTTTTCCAAAAGACGTGTCATGAGTTTGACAAAATATTCCTGTTCCTCAGGCGTACGTGGATCCCAGTTTTTATCGAGTGCATTTTTGCACAGTTCACGAATATCAAAGGTCCCATGAATCACTGAAGCTTTTAATTGAGCATTATACTTTCTATCTTCAGGGGTTTTGGGATCTGTAATGTAGGAATCCAACATGTCATCCAAATCCTGTATGGCACGTGTCGGAGAACCTTCAGAGGCATACTTGATCGCTTTCTTGGGGGGTGTTGGGATTTTAAAATTGGGATCGTAAGCCTCATCCTCAAACTTGAAAGCAGGTTTTACAGAATCTGACTTGGCTTGAGGATTCTGAGTTGTTTCCGTTTTCTTTCCACAAGAAACCAAAGCCAAACCGGAAAAAACGACAGCAACAAGATAGAGATGATTCCGTTTCATATTATTCCTTTTTTATTTTTAAGGTACGACACCTGTTTTTTGATCCAACTTCGCAATGGCCACATTATAATTATAAACGGCTTCAAAATACTGTCCGCGTGTTTGCAAGAAAGCAGTCAAAGCGTCAACGAGATCCTTTGACTCACCAATTCCAATATCCATATTACTTTGAGTCATAAATAAAAGCTGGCGCGACCAACGACCAGCCTCTTCAGCTCGGTCCATATCCTGCTTGGTGTTTTTCACTTCCAAAAAGCATCTTTAACTTCGAGCTCGACACCTTCACGTGCAAAGTTTTTCTGAACATCAATCTTTTAAGCTCCGTATTTGCCTGCTTTATTTTAACTCGTGAATTGTGCACATCCAAAGTGCCCTTGAGCTGTAAACCAACTCCCGCACGCGTATAATTAAAGGGATTGTTAAAATCATCTGTAGTGGCCACCCCAGAAACACCGCTGGCACGTCCCAGTTCAAAAAAACTACCCACACCCACGTTTGGAGTCATCAGTCTCTTCTCAAGAGTCACTTGTTTGGCTTTAGCATCACGGCCTAGATCCAATAGTTTCAAATCAGGTCTTTGATCCAAAGCCATTCTTCGATAATCTTCATACGATTTCAGCTTTGTACTAATGGGCTGAAACTGCTCATCAATAATCTCAAACTGAGAAGGATTGGAATAACCCATTTGAATTGCTAAAGCTTCTTTGGCAAGAATAGCCTTACGCTCTGTCTCAGCCATACGCTTCTCAATTTCAGCCCTGAAAAGTTTGAGCTTTAATAATTCCCCTGGATCTGTCCCACCCTTTTCTTCTCTTTTCTTCACCTCACCATCAAGACCGTTGTGCGCTGAATCCAGCAAATGACTAACTTCACGCGCTAACAAAACCCCGTAGTAGAGTTGTTTCACTTTCAAAACGATTTCAGCTTTTTTCTGATCTTTTTTTCTTTTTTCAGCTTCAACACCAACATCGGCTAAAGCTTTTCCTGTTTTAACTTTTCCAAAAGTATTCAGAGGGACACCCATTCCAATTTTGATCCGGTTAAAAGGAGTGATGTCTCCATGACCAAAACTCTGCAAAGCTTGTGTCGTATCTTTAGGCGCCGGCGCCAGATTGTACTCATAATCAAAAATGGGATAGCCAATCTTATCCGCCTCCCCCTTTTTTTCAGTCGCTCCTTCAATAGAATAATCCGCAATTTCCATTTCAGGATTACGAATCAAGGCAAGGCTTAGACATTGTTTCAGATTAAGATGCTCGGCTGATAAGAGATTTTTAAATGGAGCTATGCTGGTTAAAATAATAACAAAAAAGACCTGAATCAATTTCCGGAATGATATCGTCATGAAAATGACGGCGAGACGTAACGAACACCCCTAAAAAACTCAAGCTGAATTAGCCAGAAGTTGGGACATCTGTTGAAGCATCACCACCAACTCCAGAATCACTGTTAATAGGAGCCATCGTCAATGTTGCCGTAATCGTTCGTTCAGCATTTCCTTGGCAAGTACTCGCTGAGGAAGGAGAACAAACATCAGCATGTGATGATACAGATGCATTACCCTGAGGAGGATTGTGTAGAAATGAAACTGTGCTTGGGGAAGGAATAGAAACAATCTGAGCAGTACTTGTTGCTGTACAATTATCACTTCCAACAACTACAGGAAGACCAGTTGTTGGCAATGACACAGTCATAGTCCATGAACAATTGCCTCCAGTATAAGTTAATAAACCTGAAACAGGAAACGTATACCTATTTTGTAAATTTAATAGTTGAACAACAGCACCCCCTATAGTCCCTCCATCTAAAGGAACTCCAGGCCCTGTGCCTGCCTGCACAAAAGCAGGGCGTAAAATACCTGTCCATTGGATTTGTCTGGAAGAACCTCCATCACTGACTTCTGCAGGTACGATGGTGAAGCGATCACGAACGAGGTCAAAGTTAACACAGCCAGATTCAGTGCCCCGTGCTTGTGTTACATTAAAACGAAGACGAACATCACGATTTAAACTTGTCCGACTCGGATCACCGCTACCCAAACAAACAGAGGCTCTCTCTTCAGGTGTTCGAGCATCAAAAACTCCGGCATCCTGAGCTGGAAGAACATTTAAAGACTCTGGGGAGGGGCCTGTATAGCAGCCAGACATTGCAGAAGCTCCTGTGAAAGCAAGTGCTAATCGTGTATTTGTATTGATCATAATAACCTCTTATCTGTTATCGGCACTTTCGTACAAAAGTTGCCTTTATTATCTTCCTGACAAATGAAAGTTTACCCCAGCACCAATCGTTAAATAAGGTGACCCTACAATGTCTGAAGATAAACCAAAGGATGGAGGATCAATTTCCAAACCTTCAATTCCGTAGTCTTCAATTTGTAAGCCTTTCCAGGCATTCTGAATGGTATCGACCATATCACAGCTTGAGTTTGTGGGGTCTGGATGCTCACTCAAACAATTACAAATCTTAGGTGTATGTTCAGCTCGTCTTGGAATCGCACAAAAATCTTTCAAAGGCATTTGAAGCGGAACATTAAAGTTAATCGCCCTTTCAGTCGCATAGAGATATTTACCCAAAATAGTCTCTACCTGCGCACGCATTTTTTCTGACATATCATAGTCAGGAACAATCGTGTTGTTTTCAACCACCGTAAAATCCAACCGTGTTTTGGATTTATCTAAACAAGGAGGAGCAATACCTTCACCGCATTCTTGTTTCGATGAGATACCACCTTCTGCATACAACAGTCCCTGCGCTCCCACATGAAGAAGCATGGAGACCGATACTTTTCCTGCAACCTTATACGAAATCATAGGAACAATTTCATGGCGATCACATCTTTCTGGATTGGAAGCTGGAAAACGTTCACACCAGCTTCGTATTGTGTTAGTACCTGAGCGACGCCCCATTTTGTCTCTGGTGACAGCTTCTTCATAAACATCCATTTGAGCACCGCCGACACCGATTTCCAGTTCAGCATTATAGATTTCTACAGGCGCTGGTGTTCCATCCGCATTGGTCATTTCAAGAGGTACAAGATCCACAAGCTTAACCGTTGGTGCCAAAAGAGGACTCAAAGTATTTCCTAAAATCAGTGGTTGCTTACCATTCAAAACCTGATTTCCTTCACCAAAAAAGTCGATATAGCTCAGCTTATCGGAGAAAAGATTACTAACATTCAGAGCAAAATTAAAACATTCCCAACTACTTTCTGAAACTTCATGATCATATTCATCCAAGCAAGCAGCACTATTCATGTCAGGAATTGAGAGATTAAAATCTTCCCGGATTTTTTGAGTGGAAAGATCCAGAAAACGACGTCCGGCTTCTGTTTGAGAGAAATCCCACATTTCAAGACCCACACTGTGGAGTAATGAGTTAATTGTTTCTTCACTTAACGAGAGATTCACTTCATCATTCATCGAACGTGCAGCCCCAATAGGATCTCGGGCATCACGACCGATCAGGCGGATTTGTGGAGGACGTGAGACAGGTCCAAACTTCGTCAAAGAGCCTCTAGGGAAAAGATCTCCATGATCTTCCATCAAGCGTCTCATAAAATCCTTACCATCACCAGGAGCATTTTGATGTTCATCGGTCACTCCAGCAGGCAGCAACAAAGCATTACCTGTTACGCCAACACCTCTTTGATCTAATGTCACCTGAGTACGAGCTAGGGGTGAATAAAAGCTCATGTTAAACTTTTTACCCAAAAGCTTGGGAGACAACGTTAGTATTTCTCTGGATTCATAGCTGTTAAGAGTATCTTCTAATTGACGAGGAACGCTACAGCGCAAGATCGCATTAAAAGTACAATCAAGCTGCTTCATCGTATTTTGATCTTTACGATGGTACATTTGCTCGTTGGTGAACCCAACATAGGCAGCCACTTCATTCAGATCTTGTAATCCCAAACAAACATCCTGACTTCCACTATTGATCAAATCCACATACTGACCATTTCCAGGATCACCTCTTAAGCCTCCCTGATAAATTTCCCAGAAACTGTTTTGGAACAATCAAAATTAATGGGCCAATCAGTTCCCTTATCCGGAGCAATACCCACCATATCCATACCTTTTACATTAATGGGTAGGACATCAAACTTCATCAAACCATTTTCATAACGAATACGTAAATCCAGATTAAGCATGACAGTATTAGTTGTAAACATCACAGGAATAATCGTGGGAGTACCTGCTTTATGATCGCCAAAATCAGGATCATCAACTAGACGACCCTTTGTATCTTGGTCATCTACAAAGCCGTCGTTATCATCATCCTGATCAGAACAACCAGGATAAGGAATAGTCGAATCCACATTTCTCATATCAGGACATCGATTGCGTGGAATTGAAGTATCGAGTCGGCAATGACCTGGATTACCAGCCAAACCTTTACCCTGACTGCCCGTTAGACCCATCTCTTCATCACAAATAAAGTTATGGTCATCGTCATCACAGACAAGGAGGATTTTGGAATTGCTGTCACAGATTCCATCGTTATCCGCATCATCATCTTCAAAATCCACTAAGCCATCGCCTTGATTACGATCTGTGTTCTGTGGCTCGATGGTGTACATTTCTGCACGACCATGCATGCCATTGATTCTGACTTGAAGTCGCAAGAGATTATTCTCAAAAAACGTCATAGTGGGGATTTCAATACTACCCACTTGAAAGCCTGTAGGATCATTGCTTGTTCTCGTCGCACGTGCTGAAGTCCAGTCATTGTTAAAGGGTTTAATAGCGACGACTCGATTGCGATCTCCACCCATCAGATGATTCAATTCACAATTCAAGGGTTCTTGAATATTGCGCAAACATTCCACTTCTTGAGGAATAGGTTTATGTGGCTCTAAGAGTTTTGGGAAAAAGTCTTCTTTAAATTTAGGAGAATTTAATACTTCCAACAAAGCGTCTTTGACCTCTCCTCTTAAAAACGAAGCTGGTAAAAAAGAGCCAAAACCTTTGGTCACCATGGCACGCTGAAGCTGAGCATCAGAAAACTCTCCCTCGTGACCTGTGCGTGTATCATAGAGAGGACGCACATCACCGTAGGCAAAATAATGTGTTTCAGTATTGATATTGAATAAATCATCTCTAGATTTGAGAGATACCGTATTCATCGGAAAAGAAGGCGTCACAAAAATCGCCTGATAACTTTGTTGTTTCCCAGAATTAGCGGGACATAAGGCTACATAGCGATCAGCCCCTGTTTCTTCTTTTTCATTATTACGCTGCATACAAATAGGACTCATCGATAAACATGCTGACAAGTTTGTCGCAGTTGGAGGATTAGCGGAATCACAAGCTTTGGGTGCATGAGCGACAGAAACACTCTCAGGAGCTCCACTAGCAGCACAGGATTTTAAGGAGACATCCACCTTGATACTATCTGTTTCAGAAGCCAAGAGGACTCGACCATCAACATTTTCCAACAATCGAGGTCTTTCTGGATTTCGCACATCATAATAACGAACACAAAGATCGGGACCTTTTAAATCGATGGTAAAAGGTTCTACCTGCAAAGTAGCCATCCCAGCACGAGTGCTGATCGCATGAGTAATTTGACGTGCATCATGACCCACCGGAACTGCAACAGTCGAGCCTCCAGGACAAAAATCACTGGCAGATGCACGACACATTGCACCCTCCTGATCACAGTTTTTAGCTACTGTCACAACACGAGAAGGGGTTTGAGAGCGATCTGTAATGGTATTAGTAGCTCTTACATCACTAAAACTACCTGCAACAGATCCTGGAGCGGATCCGACACAGATATCCACAGAAGAAACATTTGAAGCTCTCGTAGGAGGATTTGTTGTTGCATCTGTCACGGGAGGTGTTGCTGAAGGAGCGGTCACACCAAAACGATTGGTCATCATACCATCGGTGCCAGCTCTGCGCATGACTTGAAAACAGCCAGGATCTGTCATCATCGAACAATTAGAAGCTGTACTGTTTCCAAAACGATAACGAATATTATTTACAGCGACAGATGTTTCAGGGGGCTCTACTCGAGCCACACGACTTCCGGATGGACTTGGAAAAATAAGATCCACAAAGGTACCCATGTCATTGAGCATGCGAGCACGAACCATAACCGTATAATGACCTACACGTGGCAGTGTGAGATTCGTCATAAACTCGCCCGTACGACGAGCTTCTGCCATTTCGGCTGTAGAAAAACTAACAGGCAAAGTCCCTGAAACACTTGGAGTTCCATCTAATTGATAGGTAACAACCATATCGACCAGATTACGCAAATGAGCAGGCATACGAAATTTACCCAAAACACACAAAGACGCTCCAGAAACTTCCTGAGTGGCTAAAGGTTCTACAATACAAAGATTGTTTTGATAATCACGATCTGTACACGAATCGGTACTCAATCCGGATCGAGCCGGCGGCATGCACGAAAGACGAGCTTCCGCAAGCTGGGTAAAACCAGCGGTAAAAACTAACATTAAAAAAAAGAATATTTTTTTCATAGGTATCCTTAAAAAGTTCCGTGAACGACAGCCCCAACACCGTCGGCTGTAGCGTAGGGTGACATACTGATATGTCGAGCACTTGAAGGAGAAGATGGTGAGGCTGGATCCAAAATAAACCCTAAAACACCAGCGCCTAAACCAATACCACCCAAAATCATCCCATTAAGACCGGCTCTATTCCAAGAAGTCGGTGTCGTTGTACCTTCATAATGTGATGTCACGGTGGAAGGATCCCGATAGATAGACCCTCGCTCACCGGGAGTGCCAGAAGAAGGCTGTGTGACAAATCCATAAATACCCAAACCTAAGACTGCACTGCTCAAGACTAATTGTGTGATATTTCCAGCCATGGGATGAGCACGACGCACGCCACCCACCACAAGAGCTTGAAGGGCGGGAACACCAATAGTTAATACCGTTGTCGGATCATCACGGACCACTCCATAGACAATACCGGCTGTCGCTAGAGCCCCTTGAATACCAGAGCTAATCCCAAAAGCCGTACTACTGACACGTGGAGCATAAAGGATATGAGCCGAAGAGCCAGCTGCCTGCCCTGCCAAACCAAGCACTAGTGTGCCTACATCAGGCAAACTTCCTCTCAAACCCGGAGTTCTTTCCAACGGACGATTCAGCCCTACCAACGGCGCTGCTAATACTTGGCCCGCTAGAGACAAGGCTAACAATGTCGCACTAGTGGGCGCAGGAGAAGTTGAAGACGATGCTGTAGTGACAAGAGGAGTTATTGCAGTAGGAGCTGGAGCAACCTCAGGACGAGGACGTAGAGCTGAACACAACAAAGAAGATGCGGGAGTTGATGAGCGAGTTAAAGCACGAATCTGAACTACTTGGGCTGGTGTCAGATCAAAACTCTTTTCACCGCGCAAGCGTACTAATCGATCTTGTGGCGTACCATCCGAGTGATCAAAATCATACATAGCTTCTTCACTACGGACACCAGAGTCAGTGCTAAAATCAATAGTTACCTGACCATGATTTTCATCATCAGCAGAACCATTTCTACAAACATGACGCTCTGTACCAGAAATCGATTGAATACGATCACTCATAAACTCTCCCTCACTTTTGTTATCGGCTGATTCACAATATTAGTTGTGGAGAAATAGCCACTATCTGCTAAAAAAATAATCTAAACTCACAACAAAGACATTTTCACGACTATCATCTCTATCAGCAGCAATAAAAACCGCATATTTACCATCTGGACTAATATTAAATCCAGAATGTCGACTAGATAGAACCAAACCTGTGGGCGTTGGGACAAAATCAATCAATCTTGTCACTCCAGACGGTAAATTTCTGACAAATAAATGGGGATAATGTACAGTTGCAGAGGCATGATCTAAATTATTAGCCTCAGAACCAAAAATAATAAACTGACCATCAACACTCGAATACGGAGAAAAGCTTTCTCCGTTGGCTACGCCTCCAGCCAAACTAACACTAGTTAGAAATGCTCTTCCAATATCGAGCTGATAAGAAAAAACATCTGAAGTCCCCCTAGGCGCAATTAGAGAAACATTGGCTGAATATGTTAGAATATTTCCATTTCCACTTATGCGAGCATAATCTAATCCTAAAATGGGGTTACTACCAGAAAAGGAAAAAGATATTCTTCTTGTTGAACCTAATAGACGATCTCTAAGATAAGTGGAACCTACATAACAACCGTCTACATCTTCGGCGATTAGATTCGCAGCTCGAGAAGAAAACACAACATATCTTCCGTCATCGCTGATAGATGGGGAAAAGTTAACACCAGGGCCACCAAAAATGTCTCCGCATCGCCAAAAGCTATCACCACCATCTCTTCCCACACTCACTCTTTCTGTGCGACCCAATAATCTGTCCCTAACAAAAATATCATCTATCCTATTTCCATCATCATTAACTAAATTATTAGCTCCTGATACAAATGTTACAAAACGCCCATCACCAGAAATCCCTATCTGATATGTAATATTTGAATAATACCCACCTCTACTAGGGCCATTTCCTTGTTCACCTGATGAGCTAATGCTTATTCTTTCAGTAATTCCCAAGGTTCTATCTCTAACAAAAACATCTCGGACACCGTTTGTATCTCCAGAAACTAAATTTGAAGCTGCTGAATCAAAAACAACAAATCTACCATCAGAGCTGATAAGAGGCATATCTGAATCACCATTAGCTTCTATACCCATCGGACCAACATTAATTCTCTCTATTCGTCCAGCTATACGATCCCTAACAAAAATATCTCCAATATTGTTGGTATCACCTGAAACTAATCCTGATGCAAAAGACCAATATGAAATAAAACGTGCATCATAGCTCAGTGAAGGCCACCTACATGCATTTCTCTGAATCATACCATCCACCCCAATATTGGCCCGTTCTATTCTTGGCATTAGAGGCGTTGGAGTAGCTCTATCAATTATTGTTAATGAATCACGATTACCAACATCTATAGATGCATCTAAGGTATCCAACGACGCATCACTGAAACTAGATGTATCAGACGAGGAACAACTTATTCCTGCACAAAACAAACCAGTAGAAAGTGAAAATACTCCTCTGGATATCATCATAAATTATTCCCCCATACCACACATTGATAAATTTGGAACAAACCTATGGCTTGTGGGACAGGTTTCTCCAATTTCCGCTTTGATCACAATGTAGAGATTTGTAGATGTCAGGTTGTCATTATTCCCTGTCAAATGACCAACACCCGCGAGATCAAAGGTGTTTGGAATCACAGCAGGCATAGGATCACCGGCATTATCTAAAGTATCCGTTGGATCAGCAGTCATGAATAATGGACGACCATGGAGCATTCCATTAGAACAGCCTGAGTTATGAGTATTTCCAACATATGTCGAAATGGGCACGGGAGTAGGCCATGTGGAGCTACGAGCAATAAAAGGATCTACACCTACATCATTGAGTACATCTTGAGGAACATTGATTCCTGAGGACCTAGCTTCTTCGTCAGGCACCAAGTCTGATGAAACACATGACGTGCTCAAAGATAAATTCATGGTTGTATCAATGGGAACGTCAATACGAGGATTATTAGGAGCATTGAGGCGCACAATTAAATCTCTCAGAGTAATTTCACCTGTGACCGGATCGTAAAGACCAATAGCATCCTGAAGATTATAGTCTTTAATACAGTCATACTCTGCCTGTCTGAGTGGATTTAAAACTTGTGCATCTGGATTAGGAGTTAAATACTTTGCTGAAGCTCCTTTTTTACCCATACAAGCTGCAGGCACTCCTGCACGTGTCAGAGGAGTTGTAGACCCTGCACGATCACCTATAAAGAGATAGAAAAAACCACATGAATAAGGAACGCCTCGAGGATCTCGACCATCTTTACACATAGGGTAATAAATATTGGTGGCTGGAGTTAATGAACCAATCGAGTTGTAGAGCCTCAGACCACGATAACGACTGGGCGGAGTCGGATTATTCATATCTAAATCTCCACTGGCATTTCGATCTAATGGAGATACTATACGTGTTAGACGAATGGTTCCTCTTACAGGATCAAGAGAAACAGCTCCTCTTGTAGCTGAGGATTCAATTGTATAAACATCTTTCCAATCATCAATGCTTCTCGTCATGGCTGTAGGGCTTGCAGCTACATAACGACTCATTGTACCACGGCTCATTGAACTAATATTACGACTTGATTGATATTCCGGATTTGCAAAATCTTTAAATCCGGCTATGAGACGGTTGATTCTTAACCCTTTCTCACCACTGGGGGCTCCTGTTACACCTTTGAGGCCAAAGTTTACGACAGTACCAGTACCCAATCCTGCATCACCACCAGCAATACGAGGTCTTCTACCCTCCATTAAAGAGGCTGAAATATTTGTAGGCGCTTTGACAGCCATTGTAATTGAAGAAATTTGATAGGTTGTAGAACTTCCAGGGGTGAAAATAATTTTACCAAGTTTGACTCCCTGCCCTGGGTTGAGAGTTGCGTTCATCGCACAAGCAGTCGTACGCATACCCAAACCAGTACTGTCGGGAGTACTTATCCCCATCACAGTCACTGGAGCCAAATAACAACCTTCCGGAAGGTCGCCACCTGTACGATCAAATCGAAACTTTTCATGACTACCTAAACTGATTCCCTGCACAACCACAGGGTCTGAGCCTACAGCTGCATTGTTATAAAGATAGACTTCACGGTCCGTACTTCCATCTTGACGATAACTAAAGACCTGTGACTTCGGCAGATAATAATGAGCTTCTGCAGCTCCTGTACCCAATACCAAATCAGCCTGATGTGTTACGACAAAACGATTTTCATCGCGCACGTACAGAGCTAATTGACCACGAGTTTCATTGCTAGCTGTTCCTGTTAAAGACACAACAGCCGAGACACTTCCTGCACGATAGCTCAAGATTCCTGTGTCATTACGTGTACTGGCTGAAAAAGATCCTTGAGGTCCATAGCTTAAGAAAAAGAAAATATCATTGGCACCTACTCCACCACTCACTGGCACTGTAAGACTATCAGGATTTTCAGGAAATACACGCGTCGCAAAAGTAGCACCTTGCATAGGTCCAAAAAGACGAAAATTGGAATTTGTATCAACAACAGTGAGGTTCGTTAAAGTCACTGGAGATGTGCCAACATTGGATAAGCGATACAAGCGTGAATCAGGGACACCCCGAGCTGGAACTTCTGGAAAAACAATACTAGTATTGATTGCCGGAGGAATAATAGCTTCCGTCACAGGGTCAATTCGATCAATTTTGAGCCCACCCACAATCAAACTCCCCGCCCCCCCACTGTCACCACCTGTCCCTGATCCTGTAGTTCCACCAGTTGCTGCTGGTGATCCTGAAGCTCCACCGGTATTGCTTGAAGAGCCACCAGTACCCGCAGCAGATGATCCGCCTGTCCCTGAAGATACAGAACAATTTTTTAAATCATCAAGAGTGCGTATGGGCGTTGTTGTTCCCGCTTTAGTGACAACACCTTCAAGCTCTGCCGACAAGAGAGAGCATTATCGAGCTGAATAAGAAGCTTTCCTCTACCTGCATTGTCATCTCGAATTGATTCCCCAGCTGGCATAGAGAAAGAAGTCCCAATCCTCATAACAGAACGTGATTGAGCTGAATCAAAATGCAAAGGCATACCTACAAAATTCATTGGGACTTGATGCATGGAATCAGTAGCTGGTTGCGGATGATTTTCTGTTAATAACTGAAGAGGAGGGTTTGAAAAACCAGGAATCACTTGATAGCTTCCCGCATTGTCCCCATTGGTCGTAAACCTATATCGAGAAAAAGAAGTAGCCCCTGCAAAAGTATCACAATCAGTACGACCAACTTTTAAACACTGGGTTCTATTCTGGTATAAAGTAACAAGAAAATTAATTGGGAGCCGAGTGATTCTGACATTATACCCGCCATCTGCATTTGGAGTCGCCTGACAATCGCCTACAATCTCTGCGGGATTTAATTCTGGTCGAATCGAACCAGATACCGCACTTGTTCCATACCCTCTTCCCATATCTATAAGAATGGAAGCTGATAAGGCTGAGTTTTCAATTTTAAATTGAGGGAAGGCATCACGAACGAGAAACACCCGACAAGTTTGATTGTCTGGTGAGATTAAAAATCGAAATCGAGCCTTTTGACCACCCACAGGACGCCAACGCGCCGCTGCTAATTCAGGATCTCCATTGTGACGATTATTAGCAGATGAATAACAGACAAGAGGTTTCGCAGGATCTACAAACTCAGTCGAAAAACCACTCCCTAAAACATCAGGACTGACATCTCGATCACTGGTACCAGGGGCTCCGCAGCAGTATAAATCAGTACCTCTTGAAGGCGAGGCCAATAACCCCGTAGGCACATTGGTAGAAGCAGAGCAATTGGAGTTAGACAAGCTAGACCCTGTGTATTCGCAGCATCGTGGGGGGCTGTCATAATGACCATACTTTTCATCCGAAGGAGCATCATCAATTTTCAAGATAAGAGTGGTATCAAAATCAACTTCACACGAACCTGCAGCTGGCGCTGAACCGCCAGCCCCTGAACTGCTACCACCAGTACCACTAGGAGAACTTCCACCTGTCCCAACTGAAGAACCACCTGTTCCTGCCGAACGACCTCCGGAGCCCGATATGCCTGAAGCCCCTCCGGCTGGAGAACCTGCCCCACTACTTCCTCCACTGCCTACCGCTCCTGGATTTTCAGAAGGCCTTGGTGCGAATGTAAAGTTAACATCGTCTCCACCAGAGCAAGCTGACATAAAAAACATGCTGATGAGTGCAAGAACCGAATAAGCTTTGAAAATTTTTTTTCATAAAGTGTCTCTTAATTGGTATTTTGAATAATATTTCCATAAATAATGACGGCCATAGACTTGCCACCCAATTCTTCTAGCGAAGGATTAGGATTTCTGACGGTTACTGAACCAATTTGAACAAATCCGATTAAAATCACGGAACCTTGATCACTTGTATTGATCCTTTGCCCATGAAGCTCTTGCGTTGATTCATTCCATAATGACCCAAGGCTACGCAAAGCTGTTATATTGATAGGAATACGAACAGATCTTTGAGAACGAGATTCTGTTGTAAGATCTAAACTAAACTCAGTGTGAAAATCTCCATCCATGATAATAGGAACACTGGGCAACGTAATTTCTCCATTATCAGGGTTAAAAACGCCCGAAATATCCCTTCCGGTTGTAATAACTGTGGGTATTGTAATTCCTGTATTAACAATATCATCGGGAGCTTTATTAGGACCACTCGCTGCGGGAGGTGGCAAAGCAAGACTTCTGTCACGGGTAATAGAGGGCAATGTCACTGAATGACCAGCATGCGATATACGAATAGGGATATCTATATATCGATGACTGGCATCTATTCCAAAAGGAACAGTGCCTTGATCAGAACTCATCGTCGCATCCAGAGGACTTGTCGCAGCTTCAAGCTTTGTTATTCTAAAAATCAAATCCCCATCGAGACCTTCGACAGGCCCTGAAGGTGTTTCAACAGTAACACACTGAGTGTCTCTAGTTGTAGAGCTACCGCTTACACGAACCTGATAAACTCCCTGACGAGGGCTTTGATAGGCAATATCAAAATATGCTATGTCATCTGTTTTATTTTCTAATAAAGGCTCATATCTTATTTTGAACGCATAGTTAGCGTGAGCTGGAATCACCAAACGCTCGACTCGTTTATTCTGCAATACAGTTTCTTCATTATTAACAACCACAGCGACAACTTGAAAACTCCCATATCGATTTGTACCCTTTGAAAAATTGGCGCCTAAGATGACAGTTTCTTGAGAAGAATTATTAGTAATTCCAATATACTTTTCTTGATAATGACAAACAGGGGTCGTGCTAAAATCTTCAAGAATATACATCCCCCCAATCTGCTCATTTGGACGACAAGCTAAAAATGACGCGGTGCACGCGAGAATGGCCAAGATTATTTTGATAGAAGCATTTTTAATAACGCGATGCGCGAACATCATACAATCCTCCCCGATGATCTGTTATCGGCGGATAGTCACGAAACGTTTCGGTATTTTTTTGAGATTTCGATAAAAAATGAAAAGGCAGATGACACGAGATGTCATCTGCCTACAAAATCTAATTCTTATAAAACCTCTCGCAAGGAGTATTTCTATATTTTTCTACTACGAAGTTTAGGTTAACTAGTCGGGCAACAAATAATCATTCCATAAAGGCTACCTACTGTTCCAGCAGGTCCAGTAAAACCACTATCGTAAAATCTTGCCATATAATAAAAGGTCCAACTTCGCATAAAGCTTTCGGAAGGGGAGATTCCATTACAGGGCAAAGCGGAACTATTAGATCTATCGTTAATACATGGCCTGCTTACCACACGAGAGGAGTATTGACTACCGGCTTGAAAATAGGTCGCATCAAATCCAGCATGCCAAACAACTTCTCCAGGATTACAATTTAGTATCAACATAGCATCAACAGGATCTCCAGTCTCATGCCTAACTTCCCCTCTTAATGTTCTACATCGAGTAGTATCAATACCTGGGCCACGAGAGCCCGGAAGACCCATCGACCCCCTGTCTCCTTGTAAACCTCTAGGCCCCACAGCATACATTGAAGTTCCGTCAGTACATCTCACATATCCATCCACACCAGTACTGCAGGAACTTCCATTGATACCATTACTACCTGGAAGGCCCCTTTCACCTTGCCTTGGAGTCACGTCAACTGAGGTTCCATCAGTACAAGCGAGTCGATAATCGGGTCTTACAGTGCAGGAAGTACCATTCCTTCCATCTGTGCCGTTTATTCCGTTTCTACCATTCTCACCTCTATCTCCTCTTAAATTATTTAGGTTAAACGATGTTCCATCAGGACATCTCAAATAACCATCATTGATTGTACAACTACTCCCAGATGAACCAGGCGCCCCTGTCTTTTCAGTACAATTTGTTAATGCAAAAGCCAAAACTGATGAACGAAATATTGATAACACTTGAGTATTCATAAATCCTCCTAAATTTGTTTTGCCGCACTAGACCTGGCTCTTGTGAGAAGGCCAGCGCATTCGGGCTTTTGTTAATAAAAATTTCTTTCAACCCAATTATCGTTTCACCCAAGCCCGTGTTGCGGAAAATGATGATGGTAAATTTATTTTTTATGGCAAATTTTTATCCAACTTTTGGACAAATCAGGAAATTATTGAATAAACCAAAAAGGACTAACACCTTTTGGTTTAAAAATCCCAGGTAAGTCCAGCTTGATTGAGGATAGCTTTTAGGAGGCCTGGGCCGATAATTTTTCCAGAATGGACTGGGACAGTCACTTTTCTTTGATTGAGAGGATTAATGAAATGTTGATGAGATCCTTTCGATGCAAAATTTTCGAAACCATTTTGCTTTAAAAACCGAATAAGATCTTTTGCTGTTATCCTTGGGAGTCGTGGACTCAAATCGCAATCTCCACAACAGTATGAAAGGCTCTATCCATTTTAGGATATTTTTGCCCATCACGTTTTAAAGATTTCACATGAAGTGAAATAGCTTCTTTGACATTTTTGAGAGCTTCTTCGACCGTAGCGCCTTGTGAAAAACAACCAGGTAAAGCAGGCACAATAACGTAATACCCTTTACCATCTTCTTCTGGAATCAAATCTATATCAAAATTTAAAGACATTGAAACATTGTGGTCAAAACACTTCTTACGTGCAAGCAAAAGTTCTCTAAACAAAAAAAATTTCTTTCATAATCGAAAAAGTTTAATTAATTCAGAAATCTGTCGTAAGATTCATCACTACAAAAAACTATGTCTACACTCTTGGATGGGGTTGGTCGTCTCTTAAAAGTCGTTTTCGGTATGCTGGCGATATTAGTTCTTCTCGTCGCTATCGCCGGAGGGGCTATTTACTATCATTTTGCACGCGATCTTCCCAAGATTGGGCGACTTTCTGAATATCAACCACCTGTCGTCAGCGAAGTTTTTTCTGATGATGGGACAAAAATTGGCGAATATTGGCAGGAATGTCGCTTTGTCGTTCCTTATGAGGAAATCCCTAAAAAACTCGTCAACGCCTTTGTCGCCAGCGAAGATGAGCGTTTTTGGGATCATGAAGGGGTCGATCTCAAAAGTATTGCCCGCGCTTTTTTTGAAAATTTGAGGGCGGGACACGTTGTCCAAGGCGGATCCACAATTACGCAACAAGTAGCTCGAGCGCTTGTTCTCACGCGTGAAAAAGTATGGATCGAAAAGTAAAAGAAGCCATCTTGGCAACCCAGATTGAACAAAGATTTTCCAAAGAAGAAATTATCTACATCTATCTCAACCAAATCTATCTAGGAAATCGGGCTTATGGAGTTAAGGCAGCAGCTCGAAACTATTTTCACAAAGACCTCAAAGACCTTACCCTAGCCGAAATGACATTGATCGCAGGATTGCCTTCAGCTCCATCCACCTACTCTCCCATTCATAATCGGGAAATGGCCCGTCAACGACAGGTACGTGTTTTGGAAAGAATGCTCGTCAATCGCTACATCACCAAAGCCGAATATGAACAAGCTATCAATGAACGTGTCCCTGTCTATCGTTGGGGATTGGATAAAGATTATAATTATCGCTACGCACCTTTTTTCGTCGAACACATCCGCCGCGTTATTGAAGAAAAATACGGCACTGATGCTCTCTACAATAGGGGCTTGCGCATTGAAACCACAGCCAACGTACTAGCCAATCAAGCTGCCGATAGGGCGGTAAAGCGTGGTTTATTTGAAGTAGAAAAGCGTAAAGGTTTTTCGGGACCTGTAGCCACACTCACTTCTGAAAAAATCAAAACCTATGCAGATGCCATTCATCGTGAACTGGTTGAGTTTGACGAGCCAATCCCCTTCCCTGCAGATCCTGCTCTAGATGCAGCCCAAAAACAATCTACCGAGACTCCTTTAAAATATGGTCTCATCTACAAAGGAGTTATTGCTGAAGTGGATGCCAAAGGAAATGCTCAGGTCTTGGTAGGACATAATGTTGGGAATATAACAGCTGCCGATCGGGCCTGGACAGGACGCACTCCTAAGGTAGGAGATATTTATTGGGTACGTAAAAAAGATCCTGATTCAAATGAATTTTTTCTTATCGAACAGGAACCCAAACTAGAATCGGCTCTCTTTTCTTATGAACCGCAAACAGGTGATGTTAAAGCAATCGTCGGTGGATTTAGTTTTCGTCGCAGCGAATTTAATCGAGCCACACAGGCGTTAAGACAACCAGGTTCTTCTTTTAAACCACTCATCTATTCAGCAGCATTGGATAAAGGGTATTCTCCTAAAAGTGTCATAGTGGACGGGCCTGTGAGCTATCAAGTGGGTCGGGAAATTTGGAGTCCTAAAAATTATGGGAATAAATACAATGGTCCCATGACGCTTCGTAGTGCGCTGACAAACTCCGTCAATATTGTCGCTGTTAAAATTTTTCACGATATTGGGATTGATTATGTCACAGCTTATGCACGAAAATTTGGCCTGACAACTCCCATCGCTCATTATCTGTCTTCTGCACTGGGAGCTTCAGATGTTAATCTTCAAGAGCTCGCACGGGCTTATGGGACATTTCCTAATGGAGGTGTCAGACCTGAGCTTCACTTTATTCGAAAAATCACCGACAAAACAGGAGCTGTTTTGGAAGAAAACCCTCCAACAACTCTAGATGTTGCCCATGTATTTGATGGAGCTTTAGATGAACAAAAAAAGTCTGATGATTTTAATACAGACCTCAAAATTGAAGGTGAAAAGTCGATCAAGAACGATAAACTCAAAATCAGCAAAGAAGAAATGAAGGTCTTGTATGGAAGTGAAATTCCTACAGGCCATGTCATCACAGCACGAACTGCGATGTTGATGGTGAGCATGATGAAAAATGTTGTCGAAAATGGAACTGGTTATAAAGCCAAAGAACTTAAACGCCCCGCAGCCGGAAAAACAGGAACAACCAATAACGAATCAGATGCATGGTTTATGGCCTACATTCCCAATCTCGTTACAGGTGTATGGCTGGGATATGATAGCCGCAAACCTATTGGCCCCAAAATGACAGGCGGTGTCGTCTCCGCTCCTATTTGGCTCTACTACATGCAAGAATATCTCAAAGATCAGCCCGTTCTGGATTTTGCCTTTCCTAAACTTCCTGAAGGAAAAGACTTGGATGATTTTACTGGAGGATCTGCTCCTGTATCAGCCAAACCGGCACCCGAGGGTGGCTCAGAAGACGGCTCATCTCCTGGAAGTCGTGGAGTGGATTTTCTCTATAAAGACCTGAATGGTCTTTAAAAAATTCTCTTAATTCTGCTCTAAAGCATGTTTAGCAATCTGATGATTACGTGCAGTAGCTGTCAGAGAAGTCAGAGCATTATAAACACCTAAGTTGACAGCGGCGGTACTCAGGTTTGTACTTTTCGATACGCTACTTCCATTCACCGTGCAGATAAGATTTCCTGCAGTGGTCCAATCAACAGATAGAGTATACTCAGCAGAAGCACTCACAGCTACACCTGTGCTGGCACAGCTATAATTGGTACCATCACCTGAACAACACAGCCAATCTGTCACATTTCCCACTCCCGAAGTGTCGTAAGCAAGACCCACAAAATCAATGGAAGATGCGCCAACAGCCGATGTGTTGGAAGGCAGAGATTCCAAACTAGATTCTGTCAAACCCACCCAAATTCTACGGCTACTGATAAGACTGTCGGTTCTAATAACGGAAGAATATCTAGGGCGAAATGCCGAACGCGTCTGCGTATAGGGGCCTCTAAATCCTGCAACAGAGTTGATCGTTGCAGCACTAGCATACTGAACATACATATGAGTGCCCAGAGCTGGCTGGGCTGTAGCTGTGCCTACTACTGTTGGAGCTGTCATCCCGATAGCTGTGAATGTATTGGCCGCTGTTGTTAAGGGATGAGCAAAACCAGTACGACGCCCAAAAACCTCATGAGAAGCTGAGATAGCTGGTGACGGCAATGTAATATTAGAAGCACTTGTCACACGACCTTTAGCATCCACAACAATTTGAGGGATCTGCGTTACACTCCCATAAGTCCCCGCACTCACACCCGTGGTCGTGAGCACAGGAGAAGCACCGACACCTGTCAAATCTCCAGCCCAAGAGGTGGTATTATTTAAGGTGGGAGTACAACCTTCGGCGTTTCCCGAAGAATCCACACCGCTAGCATATTGTCCGGCAGGGCAATCTGTCCCGTTAGAGGATAAACTCAGAGCTTGTGTGGCCGTTGTTGCAGTTGTCGCACTGGTTGCACTAGTAGCGGTTGTTGCCGTCGTTGCTGTTAATGCACTCATGGCTGTGAGTGCCGTGTTTGCGGTAATTGCTGTTGTTGCACTATCGGCAGCAGTCGCTGTGGCCGCATGATTAATAGTAATATCATCACGCACAAAAGCATCGCTCAACTCACCACTGGTGATATGTGACGCATTGAGGTTGGTCACATTGGGACCATCAACCGTCAATGTGGCCACACCACTCGTGGCTCCTCCTAATAATCCAGTACCAGCAACGACACTCGTGATATCCCCTACCGCACCATTAGACCACGTCAGATTTCCAGCACCGTCCGTGGTTAAAAACTGACCACTCACTCCATCAGCATTAGGCAGGGTCAAAACAAAATCGGCAGCTAATTCATCAGGAGATTTTAAACCGACAAAGTTAGCCCCATTGGCAGCGAGTTCTCCAAAACGAATTTCACCTGTATTTCCCGGAGCCGTTCCGTATGCGTTTAATGTTATCGCACTCTGAGTATTCGCGTTTAAAATAGAAGCGGTCAGCGTATCCGACACTTGTGCATCTGTCAGACTTCCGGTGATTTGTGTCGCATCATGTGTATGCACTGCTGCAGCAGCACCCACGTCACTGGCTAAGGCACCAGTCTTATTAATTTTACTCCAATCAATATTGGCTAAAGGACTGATGTTTGTATTCGCAATTGTTTCCGTCGCAATTTCCGAAGAATCAATTGATGAGCCTAACAACGAAACATTCGATGACAGTCTAGCATCCCCCAATGTTCCAGAAACAATCTCCGCAGCATCATGCGTGTGTACGCCCACTCCCACCGAACCCGTCGACGCTGCCGTGATACGACCATCCGCATCAACCGTGATCGTGGCCAATGTATAAGTCCCGGGAGTTACAGAGGTTGACGAAAGTTCAGGAGCGCCGATGGCATTCGCCGCAATACTCGATGAGCCGATAGAACCTGGAACAATATTTTGTGCCGTGACACTATTATCGGCCAATGACTTTGCCGTAATGGCCACTTCCGCTTGTTGAGCAAAAGGCACACTCGAAAGCGTTGTGCGTGGAGAGAGTTCGGCATCACCCGAAATTTCAATCCCAAGATACAAATCTTCATTTCCAAAAATATCGGGGAAAGATGTGATTGATCCCAACTCAGCGGTGTAAACTCCATTCACAAATGTCACACTTTGAGATTCTTCCCAAACCGGACCGCCTCCTGAAGCTGTTGTGTAAAGTCGAAAAACTACTGGTAAATCTGCAGATACAGGATTGTTTTGAGCATCCAACAAATACCCTTGATAAAATAGATGATCTCTTGTTCCTGCTTCAGAACGTGTATTTATCAAAATGAGTATCAACGAGCTGACAAGCGCTAAGAAAATTTTCTTCATGGCTGACTTCCTCCATTTTTGGTGCGCGCAACAGATAAAGGCATCATGGTTGAATGAGATGTATAAACGCTTCCCCGCGAAACAGAACCCTGAGATGAAAGAGCCCCAAAGTTTTTAAATTGAGATGAGTTGGAAAATCGGCTGCCTGCGTTGTTTTGTATAATACTAGGCAGTGAAGCACCTAAAACTCCCGAAGGGGTCCCTGTATCTCCTCCAGAACCTCCTGAACTACCCGAAGCACCTCCAGGAGTTCCTGTGAGCTCACCAAGCTCAACCGAGGACGAACCACAGGCAACGAAACTTAATAAACCAAAAATAACTGCTATCTTAATCAAATAAAGTTTCATAATGTCTCTCTATTTTCGACCTAATTGCAGTCTAAGTTTCGCTTTTTGATCAGAATGATATATTTTTTTGAATACTAATTAAAATAACTAATGATTACAAACAAAAATAGAGCCTTTATCACTTTTAAAATAAGAAAGAAAGTCACATGAGTCTATCATTCAATAACCTCCCCCTCACTGAGGAGCTCATTCAAGTCGTTTCGGAATTAGGCTTTTCAGCAATGACCCCGATACAAAGCCAAAGCATCCCCGCACTTTTAGAAGGAAAAGACCTAATTGGCCAGTCAAAGACTGGCAGTGGCAAAACAGCCGCGTTTACCCTTCCTATTCTTCAAAAAATCGACCTAAAGCTCAAAAAGATCCAAGCCCTCATTCTGTGTCCAACCCGTGAGCTTAGCCTGCAAGTAACCCGTGAGATTCGAAAGTTTGGGAGGCGACATGCAGGCCTTAAAGTGATTATTCTCTCAGGAGGAGAGCCTATCAAACCTCAAGTGGAGGCTTTAAACCGAGGAGTTCATATCGTCGTTGGCACACCCGGTCGACTTTTGGATCATCTCAAAAAACCTGACTTTGATTTGAGCCATATTTTTTGTGTGGTGCTAGACGAAGCCGATCGCATGCTCGACATGGGATTTCAAAAAGATATGGAAGTGATTTTAAAATCCACACCTTCTTCTCGACAAACAGTCTTCTTCTCAGCCACCTACCCGTCCTCAATTGAAGCGCTAAGCCAAGATTATCAAAGAAACCCTGTACGAGTAACGATCAACGAAGAAAAAGTTGAAAATAAAATTCAACATCTTGCTTACGAAACATCTCACAAAGAAAAACATCAACGAATGCTGGATCTCCTGCATGAGTGCAATCCCTCTTCCGCTCTTATTTTTTGCAATCTCAAAAACACTGTCAACGAGCTCATCCTGAGTCTTCAAAAATCAGGGGTCAGCGCTGCTTTGTTTCATGGAGATCTCGAACAAAATGATCGTAATCGTGTGATGGTTAAATTTCGAAATCAAAGTATTCGCATCTTAGTAGCCATCGATGTAGCCGTTCGCGGTATCGATATTGAAAAACTCGATATGGTTTTTAATTTTGATCTTCCTCAAAGCTCAGAAGTGTACGTGCATCGTACTGGACGCACGGGGCGTGCTGGAGAAAAAGGAATCGCCGTCTCTCTTTTATGCGATTATGACTCGATCAAAATCGATAAAATCGAAACTTTTATCGGAATGAAAATCGAAAGAAAAACTTGGACCTCACAGTTCAGAAAATCACTTCCTCATTTTGAAGAGTCCAAAATGGAAACCCTCTATCTCTCCTGCGGTCGCAAAGATAAGATTCGTCCCGGAGATATTTTGGGAGCCCTCACCGGAGAGCTTGGAAATCTTCAAGGTACTGATATTGGTAAAATCGAAATTTTCGACCGCTTCTCATACGTGGCCATTTCTAAAAATGTTTTTTCAGAAGCTCTACAACGCATCAACAATGGAAAAATTAAAGGTCGGAAAGTACGGGCGGAGAAAGTGGTATAATATAAGAACCATCTTTATAAATCACATCACCATCTATAGTGACTGAAGAAGTACGCGCAAAAACATCGACGTGATACTTCACTTTTTTCTTATGGAATCCTTCTTTGGGATAAATCGCGTGTTTACCTCCCAAAGATAAATGAACCCCACACATACGTTCATAAATACCAACATCTTTTTGAACACGTTTTTCATAAGTAAAAGCCCTATTGAGGCCAAAGCCCAATTCTCTAACCCAAACTTCACCTTCATAACTTCGAATATCTTCCAAAACAGCATCAAACTCTGGTGTGGACGAGAGAGCCTCCACCACACGACCCTTTTCAACTTTAAGCACAATATCCTTCTCACCATGATTGACGGCAAAATCACGGTCTCCAAATGCAAAAAGGGCGACATTCCCATTAAGATCTTCTAACTTTTTCAGTTCCGTAAAAACTTCTCCGATTGGAAACTGACCACCGACGTTTCTCATTCCTCGATAATCTCCAATGTTCAACTTGGCTGACTCCATGGGTCCACCAAAAACCAAAGAGTGATCTCCACTCAAAAGTTTAACTTCATGAGACTGATCAAGTTTTTCTTTCAAAGCAGGACCAAGGGTTCGATAATATTTTGAGTCATATATGAGAGAATCCAGATAAGTTTCATATTCACTTTCAAGCACACGCCCCAAATGAGGATATTCAATGACTTTTATTCCTTGCTGAAAAAGTTGAACACGAATCCGAAAAGCATCGAGACGAAAACTGGAAGATTGGATTAAAACCACCAAATCTTTTGGTGATAATGTTTTAAAAATTTCTAAAATTTTTTCAGCGGGCGTCTGATCAAAATTGATAGATAAAGCATTGGGCAAAACTTCATGATACGCTTTTGAAATCATACCTGTCAGAGCTGACTGATCATCATACACAATCAAAGCCCGAGATGGTTCTGCATACTCGAGAATTTCATTAACCGTAATTTGAATCTGGGAAACTAGTTTCATTTTTTTATCGTATCCATTCCTTCGGGCAAAGCCACAAAATCATCGTAATCGCAAGCAGACAGAGATTGGGTTTGGTCACCGTCCGTAAGTAAACCAAAACCTTTAGGCGTTTGAAAATCGCCTCGAAAATACTTTTGATACTCTTTTTTCATATCGACAAATTCGGTTTTCCACTGACCTAAATATTGAGAACCGCTTTCTACCACTACCATATAATATTTATTAGGTGTGACTTCGATCACAGTGCCAGGCTTTAATGTGGTACTCCAAACATACTTGAGCGCCTTACCACCCCAACCTCCATAGGCTATATAGACAGCGCAAGCACTGTCGTTTGTAGCGGAATTATTTTCAGCTCCATTTTTAGGAAGTGATTGAGGTCGCCATTTCCATGAAAGAATCGCTTCATTTTTGGAATCCCAATCAAATTTTTTAAAAACCTGATTGGTCAAACCAGGCACATCCTGAGCATGAAGAAATAGATTCTGACCTTCGCCTTGCACCTTATATATTTTGAAAACTTTTTGTCGCTGAAATGGATAAGCCAAAAACTCTTTGGGAAATTCTCCTTCTTTTTTATCCTGAAAATCTTCAATGATCCATGGATTAAATACAGAATTAGACTGAGACTTGGCTTCAGCAATTGCTAAAGCTGTTTTAAAAAAGAAGGCTCAAGACACAAAAAAATAATTCCATTTATATTTTGGGATCGCATGCGAACAAACCTTGTTTCATAATTTAAAAAATATGCAAACAAGGATTATTCATCTTGAATAATCAAACTACAGCCTGCTGAAGAAGCTGATGATGCTGTGCCGGCAGAAGCGATTTCTACAGTACCTGTGACACGGCCTCCGCCTGAGGAGTCGGTTCCTTCTTCGGCGGATTGAAGACTGGCCAAAGCAGCTTGAGCATTCAACACAGAACCACTGACCATTCTATCTTCAAACTCACTTACCCGACTTCCGTGCGTAATAAGGTCGGTGATAATATCAGGCATCTGAAGCTCTGGATGTTGGGAAAGAATTAAAGCAACCACTCCCGAAACTATCGCTGTAGCAGCCGATGTCCCAGTCAAAGTGGCATAAGTTCCATCCAAATAAGTTCCGACAATATTTTCGGCAGGGGCAGCAAGAGTCACTGTATGTAAACCATAATTGGATTCAGAAAGAAAACCTCCAATATCATTAAGACCTGCTACTGAAATCACATTTTCAATCTCTTCGGAATAGGCCGCTGGATACAAAGGCTCTTGATCTAAATCTCGAGCATTGTTGCCCGCCGCAGCAACGACAATCACTCCAGCATCTTGAGCTTCTCGAATAGCTGTTTTTAAGCTTTCTATTTCAGGATCACCGGGTTGTGGAGGGATAATCCAAGAAGCGTTAATAATATTAGCTCCATTGGCCACCGCATAACGAATTGCGGCCACATAATCATCCAAGCGAGCTCCACCGCTAGCTCCAAATACTTTTAAAATCATCAGCTGACTATGCCAAGCCACACCGACACTTCCGATGCCATTATTGCCTTCGGCTCCAATAATTCCTGAAATCAACGTCCCATGTCCCCATTGATCTTCGGGGTCCCCATCACGATTTCTAACATCATATCCATGAATATCATCCACATAACCATTTCCATCATTGTCGATACCATCACCTTCCACCTCACCAGAGTTGATCCAGAGATTATCCTTGAGATCTGGATGCTCCAGATCAACTCCAGTGTCGATGACGGCAACGATCGCCTGAGAAGCATCTGTGGTGATATCCCATGCCCGTGAGATAGACGCTTCGACAGGTACTGCTGCCGTGAGGATGGTTTGGTAGGAATAGTAAGGATCATTAGGAACTGAAAAAGCTCCTCGAGCCCCACTACTATAGGAGAGTGCAGCTAGGATGGTTATACAGCCAATTATGCGTCGGGCATTTCGCATAGCCCTCTATAGGGCAATGGGAATGCCACCCAAAAAACGCGTCAAGGCTTTGAATTTGTTAAACTATCATAATGAAAATGTGCGTCATGTGCGCAATAACACACAGAGCGTGTGGGGTTTTACGCAGTGGAGTTTTGAAATGGATCGATGATCATGAGTCATTTTATTTGATTTACTTAGCTCAATACTTATATTTACATTATAATTATGAACCAAATTAAGTTTGCGTGGGATGAAGAGAAGGATAAAACTAACAAGAAAAAACATGGGGTTTCCTTTGAGGAGGCAAGTTCTGTTTTTTACGACGAAAAAGCCATTGAATATTTTGATCCTGATCATTCAGAGCAAGAAGATCGATTTTTGTTATTGGGCATGAGCGTAAAACTACGTGTTTTAGTTGTGTGCCACTGCGTAAGAGAGGCCAATACAATCAGGATTATTTCAGCAAGAAAAGCAACTCGAAGTGAAGAAAATAATTATAGGGAGTAAAAATGAGAACAGAATACGATTTTTCAAAAATGAAAGGGCGTAAAAATCCTTATGCTCAAAAATTAAAGAAACAGGTAACCATACGACTGGGAAATGACATTATTGATTATTTTAAATCAATGGCTCGCTCCATGGGGGTTCCTTATCAACAACTGATCAATCTTTACTTAAGAGATTGCGTCGTCTCTCATCGCACATTGAGATGGGGGGCGTAATCTCTGTATCAATCATATTCCTCAAGCATGTTGTAACTGACTCCTCAAGACCTTCCAAACTATACCCACCTTCCAACACACTCACAAGCTTGCCCCCACAATGTCTTTGAGCGGCGTCTAGAAGTTTTTGATGCATCATTCCGAAACCGGTGGCGGTCACTTCCATCCCACCCAAAGGATCGTCGTGGTGGGCGTCGTAGCCTGCAGAAACTAATATCAAGTCGGGTTTATACGCATTAATTGCTGGGATAATTTCCTGATCAAAAGATTTTAAATACTCTTCGTCACCTTCTCCACCATCAAACGTCACATTGAGAGTATAGCCTTTTCCAATGCCACTCCCCTCTTCGCGACGAGCCCCTGTCCCAGGATAGAAAGGGTAACGGTGTGTCGAAATATAAAACACGTCTGCACGATTATAAAAAGAATGTTGGGTTCCATTACCGTGATGCACATCATAATCCATGATGACGATACGTTTGGCATTGTGTTGGCGGAGCGCATACTCGGCGGCGATCGCAACATTATTAAAAAAACAAAAACCCATCGCACGCTCGCGTTCTGCATGATGTCCAGGAGGACGCACAAAGGCGAAAGCATTTTTTACTTTTTGGGACATCACATGATCAACGCATTCCAAAAGTCCCCCAACAGCAAGAGATGCAGCTTCCCACGTCTGCGGTGAGGCATGAGTATCAGGATCTAGATCCACATAATGACCTGCCGTCTGTTTTACTTTATAAACATGTTCACTATCGTGAATAAGACTCATTTCTTCATCGGTAGCCAAACGAGGTTTGAGATCGATCAGTGTTTTGGGCTGACTTTCTCTCACAGAATCGATCGATTTTTTGACAGCTCGCAGGCGATCAGGACATTCGGGATGCCAAAGGCCTGGATCATGCAAAAGATAGCGTTCGTCAAAAAGTATGGCTGTGGATTTCATGGGTCTTAAATATTCCCAGGAGTCATTCCTTGCAACTTTCCTTTGCCATTTGAAGGGGGCATGCTAGGCCGAGCCCATGTTTGGACTTGGATCCGGAGAACTACTTGTGGTGGCCATCATAGCCCTGATTTTTATTGGGCCTGAAAAGCTTCCAGGCTTTGCGACCACCATTGGCAAATTTGTGCGTCAGCTTAAAAATGCTGTCGATGAAATCAAAACAGACCTTAAAGATTAATCTCCATGCTTCCTGAACCCATCACTCCTTCCATTCCACCATCAGACTCTAAAAAAACCTTAGTTCAACATCTGACAGAACTACGTGCATGCTTGATTCGTTCACTCATTGGACTCACCGTCAGCATGGGTATCTGCCTGTTTTTTTCCAAAAATATTTTTGTCCTTCTACAAAAACCACTTTTGGATGTCATGCCAGCAGGATCTTCTTTTATTTCAACCTCTCCTCTGGAAGCTTTGATCACTTACCTTCAAGTATCTCTTTTGGCCGGAGTCTTCTTGGCTTGCCCCTATCTCATGTATCAAATTTGGCTGTTTGTAGCTCCAGGACTTTTGGTTCATGAAAAAAAGATGGCCATGATTTTTGTTTTTTTTGCCTCACTCTTTTTTGTGGGGGGTGCTTTATTTGGTTATTTTTTCATTTTTCCTGTTGGGTTTAAATTTTTTGTCACCGTCTTGGAAGGCACAGGGATCCAGTTTCTACCACAAATGGAAGATTATTTAGGATTTATCTCCAAAATGCTCCTGACATTTGGTTTAATTTTTGAACTGCCATTATTGATTGTGGGAACAGCTCAGGTGGGATTGATCAAGAGAGAGATGCTGACAAAAGCCAGACGCTATGTGCTGGTCGCTATATTCTTAATTGCCGGCATTCTGACACCAGGACCTGATGTCTTGTCACAATTTCTTTTGGCAATTCCCCTATTAGGACTCTACGAACTCTCCATTATTGCCGTGTGGTTTTTAGAAAAACGGAAAAATGCCTAACTCCTGCGTCATCACGAGGAGGCCAAAGGCCGACGTGGTGATCTCATGAATGAAATAGATCGCCACGCTTCGCTCGCGATGACATCTTAAAACTTATCAACGCTAGCTTCTTTCCAACCTCGAGCCCAACGTTCAGGAATCCTACCATCTACCAGACAATTAGGTTCGGCAGGTGGATATATTTCTATAAGCTGCTTTATTTCAGAAGGAGCTGTCCGTCGATACACATGATAAGGTTGAACCTCATCTGGAGAATTAAGCCCTGCAGCACCCAGAAGATGTAATACACTATCCACCGTTCGCTTTTGAAATCCTGCCACACGATGAGATTTGTCCTCTGGATCCAGTCCTGAAACCAATACCAGATCTTGAGTTGCCACACCTGTAGGACATTTGTTGGTATTACATTTCAAAGCTTGAATACAACCAAGAGCAAACATCATCGCACGAGCAGCATCCACCAAATCAGCGCCGAGAGCGAGCTTGGTAATGACATGAAAACCTGTCACAATTTTGCCCGCAACATTGAGTTTGATTCTGTCTCTCAAACCACAGGCTATGAGAGCATTATGCACAAACGAAAGGCCATCATTTAAAGGCATACCGACATTATTTGAAAACTCCAAAGGAGCCGCACCGGTCCCACCTTCAGCTCCATCGATCGTAATAAAATCAGGATAGAGTTTGGTTTCTAGCATAGCTTTGCAGATGGAAAAAAATTCTGATTTACTTCCAACACACAATTTGAATCCTACAGGCTTACCTCCAGAAAGCTCCCGCAGCTTTGCTAAAAACTCGAGCAACCCTCTGGGAGAATTAAAAGCTGTGTGCGCCGGAGGAGACAGTACATCCTGACCCAGTGGCACATTTCGAATAGCGGCTATTTCCGGTGTCAGCTTTGCTGCTGGAAGAATACCTCCATGAGAAGGTTTTGCCCCTTGAGATAATTTCACCTCAATCAGCTTCACCTGAGGAAGAGTGGATTTTTCCTGAAACAGCTTTTCATCAAAATTTCCTTTTTCATCACGACACCCAAAATACCCTGTCCCAATTTGCCAACAAATATCTCCACCTGGCTTAAGATGATAAGGACTCAAGCCCCCTTCACCAGTATTATGATAAAAATTTCCAATCTTGGCGCCTTGATTCAAAGCCAAAATAGCCCTGTTACTCAGCGAACCAAAACTCATCGCCGAAATATTAAAAAGTGATGCATGATAGGGCTGCTGACACTGTTCTTTTCCAATCCAAACTCTGGAGACTTCTTCTTTGGGATGTGTGGGATTTAAGGAATGACTGATCCATTCATAACCCACTTTATTCACATCGAGACGCGTTCCAAAAGCGAGAGTATCCAGATCGCCTTTGGCTCGTTGATACACCAAGGATCTCATTTCGCGACTAAAAGGATATTCATCCGAATCAGACTCGATAAAATATTGTCGGACTTCTGTGCGAATCGATTCTAAAAAATATCTCAAATGGGCCAAGACAGGATAGTTTTTTAGCAATGCATGCTTTTTCTGAAGTGAATCTCGGATCCCCTGAAAAATAAACCCTGCCACCAACAAAAAAGACCACCGAGCCGGCGGCCAATAGTGAGTCCAAGCTGATGCTAATAAAATAAAGATAAGGGAAACAACGATAAAGACTTTGCGTGACCAGTATTTATTCATAGACCGGTCAGTTTATAGAAATATCAACGAGCTCTCTAGGAAAATTTTAAAAGCTAGAGGACAACATTCTCTTTATACAAACCAAACACCCGACGCAGGGCATGGGAGATTTCGCCCAAAGTCGCCTTGTTTTTGACAGCTTCATAGATGAATGGGATCAGATTTTGAGTCCCTTTAGCCGCTTCTTCTAAGTGCTTCATGGTCTGATCAGTCTTTGATTGATCACGACTGGAGCGAAACTTCTTCAATTGTTCCTTCTTCTTAATCTCGAGTTGTGGATCAATCCTTTGGATCGGAGGCGCTTTTTCTCCCTGCATTTGAAACTCATTTACGCCTACGATAATTTCATTTTTCTCTTCAATATCGCGTTGGTATTGGAAGGCGCTATTTTGAATTTCTTTTTGTACAAATCCTTTATCAATGGCCGCAAGCATTCCGCCTAAATCTTCGACTTTTTTCATCAAGGCTAAAGCTTCTTTTTCGATACGGTTGGTGAAGGATTCAATCACATACGAACCTGCACAGGGATCGACCGTATTAGCCACACCCGATTCATAACCAATGATTTGCTGCGTGCGCAGAGCGATGCGTGCGGATTCTTCCGTGGGCAAAGCTAAAGCTTCATCAAAGGAATTGGTATGAAGAGATTGAGTACCACCCAATACAGACGAAAGAGCCTGCATCGTCACGCGGACAATATTATTATGAGGTTGTTGAGCCGTGAGTGAACAACCCGCTGTTTGTGAATGAAAACGGAGTTTACACGAATCATCCTTTTTCGCTTTGAAACGTTCGCGCACAATACGCGCCCACATACGACGAGCAGCGCGGAATTTGGAAATTTCTTCTAAGAAATCATTATGCACACCAAAGAAAAACGAAATCTGTGGAGCAATATCATCCACATCCAAACCTGCTTTGATAGCCGCTTCCAAATAAGCCACGCCATCCATCAACGTAAAAGCAACTTCTTGCACCGCCGTACATCCGGCTTCACGCATGTGATACCCGGAGACGCTAATAGCATTCCAATTGGGAACTTGGTTTTTACAAAATTGGAAAAGATCCGTGATGATCCGCATCGAAGGTTTCACCGGATAGATGTACGTGCCGCGCGCAATATATTCTTTAAGAATATCATTTTGAACCGTGCCTCGAAGCTTATCCCACGATACACCCTGCTTATCAGCGACACAGAGATAAAGAGCCAACAGGATCGACGCTGTCGAATTGATCGTCATCGACGTCGAGACTTTATCTAGAGGAATTCCATCGAGAAGAATCTCCATGTCTTCCAAAGAATCAATCGCCACACCCACACGACCCACTTCTCCACAAGCCATCGCATCGTCAGAATCAAAACCCATCTGCGTGGGCAAATCAAAAGCAACCGAAAGTCCCGTCTGTCCAGCCCCTAGAAGATACTTGTAACGTTTATTAGATTCTTCGGCTGTCCCAAACCCTGCATATTGGCGCATCGTCCACAGACGTCCGCGATACATGGTGGGCTGCACACCCCGTGTAAACGGAAACTGCCCCGGCTCACCCAGATCTCGATCATAATCGATCTCAGCATCTTGAGCTGTGTAAAGACGTTTGACAGGCAATCCAGAAATGGATCGAAATTCGGCTTTGCGTTCTTTTGGTTCATAAGAGGATGGCTCATAATAAGAGAGCATTATGTGAATCAACTATTTACTGCTGGTTTAAAATAAACTAAGCCTGTGCTCCACCGTTTGAAAGGGAGGATTTATGAAAAAATCATCATTCTTTTAGTATTAAGTATGGCGTCTCTCTCATCATCTTTATGGGCCTCCGAGCTTTATGGAAAAATTTCCTATAAAGGAACGCCGCTGAAAGGCGCCGAAATTTCTGTTCAGGATAAAAAGATTAAGACTAATGATATTGGATTTTATTCTGTCGATCTCAATCCCGGATCTTATACACTTGAAATCAAACTCCCGGATGGCAGCAGTAAATCTCAAAAAGTAGAAGTCTATCCTCAAGATACTGAGAAAAATCTTAAAATTGATTGAGAAACTTAAGGAACTCTTATGAGCACAGAACCCTCCAGCCGCCTTGAAGTTATTTTGCGCGCAACAACCGCCGTAGGAGCCCTGCTCGCTGGCGTGTTTATTCCTATTGTTATCAATGTGAATCAGGAAAAAAATCGTGAGACGCAGCTCTATGTGCAAATCATGACCCAGCGCGAACAATCCGACAGCACCCTGCGCTCTCAGATGTTTAATTCTCTGATCGGTTCTTATTTCGGAAAAGATATTTTGAGCGATCCCGAAAAACAGATGATGTATCTCCATCTTCTCACTCTTAATTTTCAGGAATTTTTCGACGCGCGTCCTCTTTATGAGGATCTGGATCGCCGACTCAATCCCGAACAACGCAAACGACTCATTGCGATCGCGCGCGATGCTGCCGATAAGCAGGTCAACCTGCTCACAAAACCCAACAACGAACCCATGGAAATGCAGTTTTGTGTTCAAGAAACAGACGACTGTAAAAAAATGAATACCTTTTCCATGAAGGGAAAAGATCGTGATTACACCTTTGCCGCGCGCATACTGTCTGTATCTCAATCCGACATTCGAGTCCGCGTGAGCTCGGCTGATGAAAATTTTAATTTTAAGACGATTGAATTTGGAGTTTCCTACTTCGACACGCCTTTTATGAATAACACCAAGCTGGTCGATGGCAGCCGCTTCTCTTTCGTTTTGCGCAACGCCGATCCTGACCGCAAAATGGCCACGATCGAAATCGTCGTCTTTCCGGAAGAGTACATGAATTTAAGAGATCGACCTTACTTTGATGAGATGCTCTCGAAGCTCGGAACTAAAAGCGGCGTTTCGAATAGCAACTAATAAAATTATTCCGTCACTGTAATCCGAAGACCTTCCAATGTCACCACAGCTCCCGCACGGATTTTACAGGTCTTGCGCAGCTCTTGTTGCCCATCGACAGAAACAGCGCCTTCGGCCACTATGGCCTTTCCTGCCCCACCGCTTTCGCACAAGCCGACGAGCTTGAGCAGTTGGTTGAGTTCGACAAATTCGCCTTTGAGTCGGAATGTGAGTTGTTGCATATTTTATACAGACTACACTTCTTTGATCACTTCAAATCCTTTGTATGAACCAACCAAAACAAACCCAGCGATGAATTTCACAAAGGGATAATTTCGCAACTTCGCAGCGATCTCATTTAAAGTAGCCCCGGAGCCTACGGCATCGTCTATGACCAAGATGCGTGTTTGTGTAGGATTGATCGAATGGATAAAAGTACTATTGCGTGCGTTTTCGATTCGATCTTCCAATTTAGACAACGATTTTTGTGCAACGGGAAGATCGCCCGTGAATGCTTTGACCACAGAGACTTCACTTAATCCCAAGTTTAGAGAACGCCTCAGCTCTTTTAAAAAAGGTATTTTTCTTGGAATGGAATGAGGTGTCCAAGCGATGGCATTGATTTTATTTTTCTGAATAATTTTTTCGAGAGTGGGAAGGATTTTTTTTCCCATGGTTTGTATTAAGGGCTTGTCTTGTGCTTGCTTGGCTAAAAGTAGTTCATGACCCAAACGAGTCCTGCCAAACTTAGGTAAACTATAAAAATCCTGATAGTAGACTTGGTCCAAAAAATTTTTGGGAAATGTTGTTTGAAACTTTTGAATCCCTTCGATCCAGCCCTCAGGCATTCGAAACGTTTCTGCTTCCCGATGAATTTGACTATATTCCCGAGCAAGTGATTCCGCATATTTCACCTGAGAGGTTTTTGAAAGCCATAGAGAGAAACCGTCGACTCCGGAAATAAAAGTACCGTCTGACGTTACATAGGAATAATGAGCATCAAGATAGCATGTACTTTCTTCTGATAAGTGAGGCCTAAAGGTGGGTTCGGAGACCGCCGCCAAAAGATAGTAAACCAATGGTGGCTTGCCTGCCTTCTTCAAAAGTCCTTTCTCCGAAAGCTCTCGAAGATGTTTTTGGACGGCAACAGGGGAAATATTCAATAAATGAATGAGCTCTGCCGGCCTTGCTTTTCCATTTTTCTTAATAAAATCAATTATCTTATCTTTTGAGTCAGACTTCATAGTTATTAGTTAAGTATAAACTATAAACAATACATGGCAAGACAGAAAAATTTTTTATATAAATGCCTCAAGTTTTTTTCAAAAATGCCGTTAAGGGTTCTTATGGTGCGGGTTTCTCCAAAAGATTTCGATCTGGCGGTGAAGGAAGGGGTCTTATCTTTAGATCAATCCTTAAAATTACAGGATTTCATGGAGAAAAGAACTCAACGAGCTGTGGATTCGACCTACGCCCTCTATGCTCTTGGAGGCTTGGCCATATTAGCAGCCTTAGGATACCTACTCTTCGATCAATGGATGAAGAAACAAGTCTTAGTATTACTCCTCTCATTCGGAGGGCTCTCGTTTTTCTTCTCCTTTTCGGCCTATTATTTTCAAAAAATTAAGAACAGCTCTATCATTGCAGGCATTTTATCCATCTTGGGACTCATCGCGACTTACGGATTTGTCACTTTTTTAATGACATTCCTTGGTTGGGAAGCTCCACTCCCCGCTGGAATCGGCCATTTAAAAACCGAACTTATTTTACTGCGAAACCCCTTACTCCCTCCCTTGGTCGCTTTAGGAATCGCTCTTATCATGAGGCGCTTGATCGCATTCCCTTTTCTAATATTCGCTATTCTTTATCTCTTTGATGATGTCTTCAGGGAGGTCCTATCATTCATTATTCGTTATGAAGGATGGGCACCTCTCCAAGCACAATGCATGACATGCCCTCCCTATGACATGCTCGCGAAAGCCGGCATCATCACCGGAGCTATCGCACTTTATGTGGCCTACAGGCTTGATTGGAAAAGTAATAAATCAGAAGCCTTTTGGGCTTATCTTTTTGGAGCCTACACTATATCGCTCAGCATCAGCTCTTTAGGGCTTCTTTTCACTGAAAGCCATGGGACAGCTATATTAAGCTTAGTTATTCATATGTCTTTAATTGCCTTGTCTGTATTTTTAGGGAGAGCTGTCCTGATGGTGTTTGGACTTTTTGGAATTTTCGATCACATCCTCTATCTCTTCTCAAGGGTTTACCCTCATTCGGTTTTTTTTCCATACATGATTATCGGCGTTGGAGTGGGAACACTCTTTTTAGCAATCTCTTATAAAAAAAACCAAACGAAGCTTGAAATGGTGATTCTCAATCACCTTCCTCAATCCCTTATCGCTCTTCGTCCCACAGCTCCATTTAAAGAAGTTTTAAGGAAGGATACATTATGAAACATCGAAAAAACTCTCTTCACAAAATCAGCCTGATGGTTGGTTTGGCCTGCATACTCACCACAACCCTATCTCACGACGCTTCGGCCAAATCACAAACCTCTACCTTTGATAAAGCTATGCATAATTCCAAAGATCTCACAGGTGAAATTGTTGTCTTTTCAAAGCCCTCTCAGGCCGATGTTATTTTAGGAGGCGCTCTCATTGGCAAAACACCTCTCACCATCAAAAAAATGCCTCGAGATGCCAAGATGGATCTGGTGGTAAAAAAAGAAGGTTTTGAAAGCTGGCGCACAACTGTTGATTTCGGAAATGAACACCGCAAAGAATATAAAGATATCGCTTTAAAAATGGAGTGATGTGAGAAAATAGTCAGGTGCCAGGCACCCGACTAAGTCATTAAAAATAAACAGCTTTCATAAGAAGATGGCTGTGGATAACTCAGGAAAATTTTACTCGATCACCACTAAATCCTGTCCAGATTCGACAGTGTCTCCCACTTTGACCAAAACCGCTTTGATTTTTCCGGTCTTGGGAGATTGAAGTTCGTTTTCCATTTTCATGGCTTCGACCACAATGACGCCAGCACCTTCTTCCACGGCAGCGCCCGCTTCTGCTTTGATGGAAACGACACGGCCCGGCATCGGGGAGGTCAACGTTACTTCACCTTCGATACCATCTTTTCCTGCAGCGGCTTTTGGGGCCCAAGGATCCAAGAGTTTCACCGGGATCAAATGAGCATCCACCTCAACAATTTTACCTTTTTTGTCTTCACGGACAGCCACTTCATGGGATTGACCATCGACTAACAAAGAATACAAACCAGGACCCAACACTAAAACATCAACAGCCTTCTCGACTCCATTAATCTTATAAACTGTCGGACTGACTTCCTCGATCATGACAGAACGTCCTTCAATCATCGCTTCGTATTTCATGATCTCATCCCTTCCTTACGACCCACTAATCTCCAAGGGGAAACTGTCGTTGCCGTAGCACTTGAAACAAGCTGGATATTTTTCTTTTGAGATTGATGAACCACAGCAGCCAGAGCCGCCAGCTCATCATAACCCTCGTGGCTTTTTTGGCGAAGTGTTGTGATGTCTCGCTCAATCATTCCCGTATCATAATGCCCACGGCGAAAATCTTTATGAGCCAAAATCGCTTCTAAAAAGGCGATATTCGTTTTGACACCGACGATTTGGTATTCTTTTAAAGCACGTTCCATACGGAGAATGGCTTGTTCACGATCAAGACCCCACGTAATCAATTTGGCAATCATGGGATCATAATAAACCGAAATCGTACTTCCAGAAAACACAGCGCCATCGACGCGCACACCAGGACCTTCAGGGTTGCGCACAAAAATCACTTTTCCGGGAGAAGGCATAAAATCATTATCAGGATCTTCCGCATAAATACGACATTCGATTGAATGTCCAATGGGCTTAGGCACTGGAGTTTTGGCAAAATCACCAATGATATTTTCCAACTTTTCACCCGAAGCAATCATCAGCTGAGCCCGCAATAGATCCAACTTCGTCACTTCCTCCGTGACGGGATGTTCCACTTGAAGACGTGCATTCATTTCTAAGAAATAGTAGTCTTGATTCTTATCGACCAAAAATTCCATCGTGCCCGCATTTTCATAACGGGCTTCTTTGCCGAGCTTTACAGCAGCTTCGAGAAGTTTTTGGCGCGTGGAGTCCTTCACATAAGGCGAAGGGCTTTCTTCGATGACTTTTTGATGACGACGTTGGGCAGAACATTCACGTTCCCCCAGAGCCACAACGTTTCCATGACGATCACCCAAAATTTGAATTTCAATGTGATGAGGCTCTTCGACATATTTTTCCATGAACAAAACAGGATCTTTAAAAGATGATGCCGCTTCGGAAGACGCCAGACGAAAGGCTGTTTCCATTTCTTCAGGTTTATGGACTTTACGCATTCCCTTACCACCACCTCCGGAACGCGCTTTGAGTAGTACGGGATATCCGATTTTTTCGGCAATCCCCTTCGCTTCTTCGGCATCTTTCAAAGGATCTTTGATTCCAGGTACCGTCGGCACACCTACTTTTTCCGCCACTCGACGACCAGAGATCTTATCACCCAACATCCTCATGGATTCGCCGCGGGGTCCGATAAATTGAATGCCCTGTTTGGCGCATTCGTCGGAAAAGTCGGCATTCTCGGAAAGAAAACCATAACCTGGATGAATCGCATCAGCCCCTGTTTTTGGCCACTTCCAAAATCTTTTCAGTCACCAAATAACTTTCTTTCGCTGCTGCAGGCCCAATCAAATAGGCTTCATCGGCCCAACGCACCGCCAGTGAATCACGATCAATCTCGGAGTAAACGACAACCGTTTTGATCCCCACTTCACGACAGGCACGGATCACGCGGGTGGCAATTTCACCTCGATTGGCTATCAGAACTTTTTTAATGGGTTTAGACATAAGGGCAGCGTTCGTAGCCTTTCCTCAAAAGATTCGTCAAGATCTTAGCAAGGATTGCAATCCTCTTGCACTCTCCAAAAACACTCGTTACCTCTCACGGATTGATCCGACCCCACTTTACCGGACAGTGAATAAGAGGTAACGAAGACTGAGGAGGTCAGAATGTTAACCCGACGTCGATATACAAAAGAGTTCAAAACAGAAGCGAAAGGATTGGTATTAAAGCAAAAGATTCCAGTAGCGCAGGTGGCTAGTGATTTGGGGATTGGGAAAAGCACGTTGGATAAATGGGTCCGAGATGAGGATTGCGTTTAGCCGATCCAAACGCCTTAAGTGAAACAGAATTAGAAGAGCTTTCCAGACTTCGAAAAGAGAATCGTATTCTCAAAATGGAAAGAGACCTTTTAAAAAAAAACGGCAGTTTACTTTGCCAAGGACACACAGACAGGTACCAATTCGTGAAAGACAATTCTAACAGTCATGCTGTCATGTTTTTATGTTCTTTAGCCCAAGTGAGTCGGTCAGGGTATTATGACTGGCTTGGTCGTTCTGGAAAGCAACAGAAGCCGTGAGAATCGTTCTTTATTGGTCATGATTAAGTCATCCTATCATGAAAGTCGTGAGACTTACGGAGCGATACGCGTGCATCGTGACATTCACAACCAAGGGACTGAATGTGGCAAAAACCGCGTGGCACGATTGATGAAAGTATCAGGCTTAAAGTCGATCCATAAGCTTAAATACAGACCTCAGACGACACAAAGCAAAGCCAATGACCTTGTCTCTCCAAATGTTATTTCTAAGGATTTTTACAGCAAAAACAGAGAATCAGAAATGGGGTTGTGACATCAGTTACATCGAGACAAAAGAAGGCTGGTTGTATTTGGCCATTGTGATGGATTTCTTTTCAAGGAAGATTGTTGGTTTTGATATAGGGTTTTCTTTGCAGGCTGATTTATGCTGTAGAGCACTGGAGAAAGCATTTTCTTTAAGATTACCTCCTAGAGAGCTCATTCATCATTCAGATCGTGGGACACAGTATGCTAGCTTCCTTATAGGCAGCTTTTAAAAAGCATGCTGTGATCCAGAGCATGAGTCGTAAGGGTAATTGTTATGATAATGCGATGGTGGAAAGCTTTTTTCATACGTTGAAAGTAGAACTGGTTTATCGTCAGAAATATAGCACACGAGAAGAGGCTCGTAGAAGCATTGAACAATACATAATGTCTTTCTATAACAACAAACGTTTGCATTCCTCACTGGGCTATAGGAGCCCCGTGGAGTTTGAAAACTTACACAAGTCCGCTGCCTAATTTACTGTCCGGAAAATCGGGGTCAGATCAGATGTCCACACAAACGATTCACGTCATTGCCCTCTTCAAAGCGAAGCCTGAAAAAGCCGGTGCGTTGAAAGAGTTTTTATCAAAATTTATTGAGCCTACTCTTAAAGAGATGGGTTGTTTAAAGTACGTGCTTCACCAAAATACTTCCGACCCTACAGATCTGGCTTTTATTGAAGAATGGTCAAGCCACGCCGATCTCGATCGGCATTTGGCCGCACCTCATATCCAATCGGCGCTGCCTCATATGGGAGATTTTTTAATCTCTCCTCCAGACATCCGACGCTATGTTGTCTCGCGCTAGTTATGGAACAAACTTCGCTTCCCTTCATTGAAATCATCGAAATCATCGCCCGTCAAAAGATGATGGAACACGGCCTCACCGATTGGAATTTCAAACTCGATAAAGCCAAAAGACGCTTAGGATCCTGTCAGTATCATTCTAAAACCATTTCTCTTTCGATTCATCTTTTCAAACTTCCTGAAGAAGAAATGATGCAAACCCTTTTGCACGAAATCGCCCATGCCCTCGTCGGCCCGCGTACTGGCCATGGACCTCGATGGAAACAAAAAGCGATCGCGATAGGCTGTAATGCCGAACGCACTTCTAAGCTCTCTATGGTGGAAGCTCCGACACGCGTGATCCGCTGTGATCAGTGTGACTACACATTATCTTTGAAAAGATTTCGCCTTCCGCGCTGGATTACACGCAAACGCTATTGTCCAAAATGTCGGATGGGAAAAACAAGCGAACAAATTTAAAAAGTTCTTTTCTCAATTTTCTCAAAAATTTTTCTTAATTCCATCCCAATAGGATAAGTCGTCTGTTTTTTATAATTATACATCACCTGAACCGAATGACCGATGGTCAGCAGAGCTTTTGTCTTGCGATCACGGATTTCATATTCCATACGAAAGCCCTTGGTGCGCACTTCGGAAACACGTAGTCCTACTTCAATGACTTGATCCAGATAGGCTGGAGCTAAATATTTGATACCAATTTCGGAAATAATGATCCCCGTTGCACTCTTCTCGTCCATCTCAGACAAATTGAGCCCTGGAATATTGCGAAAATAAGCCACACGCGCCGATTCGAAATAACTCAAATACGTCGCATTATTCACATGCCCCAATTTGTCGATGTCGCAATAAGGTACTTTAAATTTAATTTTTACGTGGAATTTGGATTTCATAAAGAAAGCCTCAAAAAGTTTTCCAAAATTTTCATACCGGATTTTGTGAGGATAGACTCTGGATGGAATTGCCTCCCTTCCCCAAGGAGATTTTTGTGGCGGACGCCCATGATTTCGCCATCATCGGTCCAGGCGGTGATTTCCAGACAATCAGGAATCGATTCTTTTTCGATAACTAATGAATGATAGCGTGTCGCTTCAAAAGGATTGTCGATATTTTTAAAAATCGTTTTACCATCATGATGAATCATTGAAGTTTTTCCATGCATGACTTTTTTAGCCCGAATAATTTTTCCACCAAAAGCTTGCCCGATGGATTGATGTCCAAGACAGACACCCAAAAGAGGAATTTTTCCGGCAAAAGTTTTGATCGTGTCTACCGATACGCCAGCTTCCGTTGGCGTGCAGGGACCAGGGGAAATCACAATTTTCTGGGGCGCTAATTTTTGAATTTCCGCAATGGTAATTTCATCATTACGATGTACCACAACCTCTTCACCTAAGATTTGAAAATATTGAACGAGATTGTAGGTAAATGAATCATAATTATCGATCATGAGAAGCATGACCTAACTAAACGAAATATTTCAAACAGACGCAACTGGTTTATTTACATGCTACTAAGCTGGTCTCTTCACAATAAAGGTTGGTGACATCTGAGCACTATCCCATTCTCTATAAACGATTTGAAAGCCTGCGGCTTTTAACTGAGCTATAATTAAATTACTATTTCGATGATTTAAACTCCATTCGGGATTTATAATCTCTTTAAAAATTAGATTTTCCCACTCTAAGAGCTTGATGTTTTGAATAGCATCTTTATTCCACTCACAGGAGGTCCCATCATCGGGCCTTTGGTTAGGATAATTGAGGATCCCAATCCCTCCGGGTTTTAAAGCTAAAAACAATTGCTTAAAAAACTTTCGACGATTCTTATCATCTAAAGAAGTGCTAAAGTTTAGACTGAAAAAAAGATCAAAACAATTTCTCGCACCAATCATCAATCCATCCCGAAGAGAAAATTGAACAGAGTCTTTAGGAAAATCTTTACTGCGTGCATACAAAGCCATCCCAGCCAGAGCTTGTTGATCAGTATCAATACCTACGATGTCAACATCACGGATTCGACTATAATTCAGCCCAAGAGCTGCTCGGAGCCCTCCTGCTGGCAGTGAGCCAATGACCACACCCTCTTTTAAATAGCTTTGCCCCAATTTTCTAAAAATACGCTCAGTTTGTTGAAGGGATTGAATGGAAGGCATTTTAACTAAATTTTTATCTTTAGAAGAGACTTTTGGATCTTGAGACATTTTCTTCAAGAGATCTTCATCAAATAAATAATCCAAGTTTTTCCAATGAAAACCTCCTCTTAATAAAATTTCACTACCCCAAACACTTTCTTTAAAAATTTTCTCTACGAACGAATGATCTTTTGGGGAAAGTCTTTCCAACACATGCGATTGTCTCGCTTGAATCTCATTCACATTTTCCCAACGAGGATGATAAGGAGCAAGACCTCTTTGCAAAATACGGATAGGATTATGTTGTAGCCTCTTATCGATATCTTTCGGAGCCATTCCAAAAATAGCATGATAGAGAAGATAGTCCGGCAGTGACCGTGGACGCATGTCAGGAATAAGATAATTCTGACTTGAATATTTTCCTAAATAACGAGCCAGCTCTTTTTGTTCTTCCTGAGAAAGAGAGTGTGATGGAGATTCCAAAACATTTACGGCGTCACCATTAAAAGTAAAGGGTCTTTTCAGAGAAGAGCTTAGAGCTGTTATATCATAGGAAATTCTTTCGATATCAGAAGGCTTGGCCGCATTTATTTGACCTAAGGCTTCGCCAATCATTTCTCTTAGAAAAGGCGGACGATAATAACTTATATAACTCATAGTACATCCCTCTTCGGCACATAGCAGAAGGAGTTGCTAAGAATTATTTTTTTAAGAAATAGCCAGCTCTACGGCTCGTATCATGGCACGGGCTTTGTTACAGACTTCTTGGTATTCAGCCGCAGGATTTGAATCAGCAACGATTCCTGCCCCAGCTTGAATATAAATTTTTCCCTTCATCAAAAGAGCCGAACGGATGGTGATCGCCATGTCCATGTTTCCATTAAAACCAAAATAACCCACACAGCCACCGTAAGGACCTCGTCGTACAGGCTCAAGCTCTTCGATGATTTGCATCGCACGCACTTTAGCTGAGCCCGATAAAGTGCCCGCAGGAAATGTCGCACGCAAGACATCAAACATGTCTTTTCCTTGAGCGAGTTTCGCCTTCACATTGGAAACAATATGCATGACGTGAGAATAGCGCTCTACAGTCATGAGCTCATCGACTTTGACACTCCCCTTACCCGCCACGCGTCCCAAATCATTGCGTCCCAAATCCACCAACATCACATGCTCAGCTATTTCTTTAGGATCTTTTAAAAGCTCTTGAGCTAAGGCTTCATCTTGAGCTTCGGTTTTTCCGCGAGGCCGTGTCCCAGCAATAGGACGCACAGACATCTCTCCATCTTCCAAGCGCACCATGGTTTCTGGCGAAGCGCCCACCAAGGTCATATTTCCAAACTTATAATGAAAAAGATAAGGTGACGGATTCACACGTCGCACCGCTCGGTACAAATCCAGGGAATGAACATCGACTTTGGCTTCAAAGCGATTCGACGGGACTGTCTGTGTAATATCCCCTGCCATAATGTATTCTTTAATCGTCTCAACCGCCCTCTCATACCCAGTCTGCCCCAAACTTTCTTTCCATTTAAGAGAAGTTTTCTTTTTTGCTGAACGATCAGCCTTAGGCTGTTGAAGTTTTTTGACGACCGCTTTTATTTTTTTCACACCATCATCATAGAGTTTTTTTAAAACCTTGGGATCCGTCGTGTGAAATCTCATATCATAGATAATCTTCAAACTCTGATTCAGATTATCCATCACCAACAAAATTTGAGGAATCATAAAAGCCAAATCCGGCACATGACGATCGTCCTTGGCTTTTGATGGAAGCTTTTCAAAAAAACGAACCATGTCATACGATACAAAACCCACAGCCCCACCTAAAAAGCGAGAATCTTGATCATCACCCACTGGAGTGTACGCATTCAAAAGAGTTTTCAAAGTCTCAAGAGCGTCTTTGTGTCCCAGCTTTTGAAGTGAAAGAGTTTTTTTCTTTTTTCCCTCGGTCACATGCACACGATAGCCGGCACTTTCAAAAATCACCGAAGGATCAAGTCCTATAAAACTATACCGTCCCCACTTCTCTCCACCCTGCACACTTTCTAAAAGAAACGAATAGGGTTCTTTTTCAAAACGGCGATAGAGAGAGACAGAACTTTCAAGATCATTCACACAGTCATAAACAATCGGAATCCGCCCTGAGCCTGTGGTCTTTTTTGTTTGAGAGAGTACGGTGTCAAAAGGAGTCGTGTTTGTATGCATAAAATAAAAATAATAGTTTTGTTGTTAGGCGCGTTTGGCTACAATTTCCTCTTTAAATAAACAACCGGAAACCACGGGCAACGGCTTCAGATCAAAAACTTATGAAACTCTATTTTCGTTATCTTCTCAGCCTACTCTTTTCTTTTATTTTCGCAGCTCTCTTTAGGCAATGGAGTTATTTCTTGCTCAGGATCCATACCATCTCCACAAATCACGATACTCCTTCCACAGGAGCTGTCTCGGGCCATGATTCAGGTTCACCTTCTGGTGTACCTTCAAGCACAGGTGGTACCAACGCCAGCGGTGGAACAACAGCATCTGGTGGAGTCACAGGTTCTGGAGGAATTTCCGCCAGTGGTGGGACCACAGCCAGTGGTGGAACCACAGCCAGTGGCGGATCAACGGCAACTGGAGGCACCTCAGCTTCAGGCGGCATAACGGGATCGGGAGGGGTTTCAGGGTATATTTCGAGAGGCTTACCCACACCTCCTGATGATAGCATCACTTACTCAGGTTCATTTGCTGATAGCACAGGCTGGATGGCACCATCACTCACCTTAACGTCAGTCTCACGATCATCACTGGTAAGTGGAGATGCTTTGCGAATCTATCGTCCTGCGAGCCGACAGATAAACTTACCTATGATCCTGATATTTCCAGGAACAGGAAGCGACACAGCCAGTTTTATTGATGAAATTGGAGGCAATCCAACAGGGCTGATTAATGCGTTGAGCCCTGATGAAGTGATTATTGCCGTCGTTCCTCATGTACATCAACCTGATGGTGATTGGGATCATCCTTGGGACGCTGATTATTGGAATACCTCTTTAGATAACATCAATACCAATCCTGATCTGGCTTATGTGCGTGCTATTATTCAAGAAGCTCGCCATGCCTACGGAATCGATCCTAGACGTGTGTATACTGTAGGCCATTCTAGCGGAGCCTTTTTTGCCGAGTATGTAGCTCAGATGCTGGGGGATCGCATTGCTGGTTTTGCAGAAAATGCCGGAGGATTGGTAGGATGTCTCACCAACCGAGGCTCAGGATTTAAAAAAGCACCTGACCCTCAATACACAAGCTCCTCAACAAACTGCGACACCATCTTATCTAATATCAGCGGATTTTCCGGAAGCGCTTATTACACATGTTCAACAACCTCAGAACCCTTCTCCAGTTTCTTTTCAGGGCCTTCAATACCGGCTTACCTAAATCATGCAAACAACGATGATACCGTCTCTGTCTATCATAGTTGCTTTCTCAGACAGCAATTAATCAGCCATGGTTCTGTGGAAAACTCCAACTTATGGATCACAATCCGTAATGACGGCTCTGGACATTCCGTAGGCTCTGGATTCTTCAGTACAGCTTGGAATCACTTAAAGAATTTTAGTCTCTAAAGCTTATGACTAAGCAGACTGAAAAAAGCCTCCCACTTATTGATGACAAAAAGAGTCGACTGAATCACACTCGAATCCGAAAGTGATTCAAGCACCTGCTTTAAAGCTTGAAGAGATACCAAACAGCCTTGAATAGAATCCTTTGTTGGCACAGGCATATCTTTATTTAGTGAAATATCTAAAAAGATGCTTTCTCTCCAAGCAATGACGACATTACGCCATATACCACGCCAACTTCTCAATTGATCCCAAAAGAAAATAAAATGGAGTCTCTGTTTTTCGTCAAAGCTTCGAGCCTGTATTTGTGGATAAAGCACGTGGTACATAAATAAAGGACCAATGATTTTTTCCTCAATGAACTCTTCAAATGAATACCGAGCACTCGTTTCCATATCGATCAGCAGCCTGCTAGCCGCTTCACTCCAAAAATAATCCTGGGTGCGACTCAATTGGCTTACAGCTCTCACAAGAGAAGGAACGGAGCTTTTGATTGATGGTGAAACTAACACATGATCAGCTCCGTGGTATTCATCATGGATCGTAATGTTGATTGGGGGCACTCGAGGATATTGTTTACCATCCAGGCTCGGGTAATCATGAAAAGGAGTGTCTTTCCATAATAGAGCCACACAATGCCGCTGGGACTCAATATTGACACACATCTCTTCTCTTGTGGAAAACCTTGCATCATACGTAAATCCATTAAAAGAATTTCCGTGAATATTTCTTAAAGCCATCTCTAAAACAGACGGCACTATCACACGCAAAATCAAGATTCCGGCTTTTTCAAAAGCCATGATCGCTTTATTACTCAAAGCACCTTGAATACGCTTGGCAGCAGCACCTTTCCAACTGCTCAAAACCATCAGACGATGAGCTTCAGGTAATTGATTCAAATCAATTCTCATCTCAATAAGAGGAGGATATTCATGAACATTTTGATAGCCACCAGACCTCAAGACTTGAGCCCAAAAATAAGGATCTCCTTGAGAACTCATCCCATACCAACACTCTCTTTGCGTATAGTCACCCAAGGTCTGAACCCATCCATCGTCACCGTCATCGCAAAACTGACAAATTTCCATAAACGGTCGTGTGGTGGCAGTCACCCCTGGTGTCGTCAGAGCAAAATGCTGCACCTGAGCCAAAATCGCTGCATCCGCAAAACGAGGCACACGATCATGATCGGATTGAGCCTCACCTAAAGCTTTTAGAACAGGGGCAAGAATATCCTCAGGCCAGCCACAAGATGTGATTTCCTTCTCTTCATCTTCAAGCATGCGTGTCGTAACAACCTCAGGCAGTCGAGTGGAATAGCGAGGCAGATGCGTACGTTGAAGGTCATGAAGTTTTAAACCTAAAAGACCAAGTTGTGGCTGTTGAGAAGTCAAAGCCGTAATCTGAGCTAATGTCGTATCCCCAATTTGATCTGGATGTTGTCTATAATGATCGAGGGCTTTTTCTGCGGCTAATTGCACCGGCCATAGAGCTCTTAATTCTGCTACGGTGGCATCACACCCTAAAGGACTTGAAAGCAGAAGCACCGCTCCTTCTCGAGCAGGTCCATCAGGACACATGAATTGAGCCACCTGACTTGTATAGGCAGTAGCTGCGGTTAACCATCCATTCCACAAATCTGTAAAACTAGCGTGTACTGTTGCCATAATATCTCCGGCAACATTCTCGTACATCCTTCAAAAAAGTTGTGATTTTTTAAAAAAAATACGGAGCAAACATCAAAACAACTTCACCCCACCCACCAAACCGGCTTCATCGCCCAAGATGGCTTTGTGGATTTTGATCAGAGAGGCGGTCTCTCGGTAGGTACGCTGACTCATTTCTTTTTTGGCGGCATCGATAAATAAATCCCAAGACTCGCTTAACCCGCCACCAATGACAAAATTTTCGATGCCTAATATATTTGAAAGAGAAGCGATTCCGATTCCCAAATAATAAGACATTTTTTTAAAACAGGAATGCGCAAACATATCTCCATCTTTGGCAGCCTCATAAAAAGACTGAATGGGAACCGTGCGACTGGCAAAGGCTGACGGATTTTTCCCAATTTTTTGATAAAAATATCTCTCAACCTTTCATCATCAGAATTGGCAGGGTTGTCGAGATTGTGATGAAAGCCTTGCGTTGATACATACATTTCCCAACACCCACGACTCCCGCACGAACAATGACGATCTGAATTACCCTCAATACAAAAATGCCCAATCTCTCCGGCGAAACCACGATCTCCATGATGAATCTTTCGATTCAAAATCAAACCGCCTCCTACACCCGTACCCAGAGTAATCATCACAAAATTATTCAAATATTTTCCAGCACCAAAATAAGTCTCTCCCAAAGCTGCTAGGTTGGCATCATTGTCTGCCTTAACTGTCCAAGGAAATATTTTTTGAAAATGTTCGAGAAAATTTAGGTTTTTCCAGCTGGGAAAATGTGGTGATTGATAGACAATGCCTTTCTTGGAATCCACAATTCCAGGAAAACCCAAGACCAAACCAACAATGGATTTTTCACATCGTGTCACACGATCTGCTACAAGACGGATAGCATCTTCTATATTCTTAAGAGTTTTTTCAACCGGAGCCCTAGAGTCGGAAGATCTTTTTTCAAAATCAAAAATCTTCCCATCAGGCGTCACAGCGCCCACTCGGAGGTTGGTTCCTCCCAAATCGACAGAAATAATAAGAGAGCTATTGGTCACAAAAGTCAGGCTCCCATACATGGGCTAACAGACTTTCCAATAAAAAAATGGGGATGAAATTTAAGATCTTGGGATATGACACGCAGGAGTGCAACCACTAGGCAGTCCATAGGCCGATGTGGTTGTTTTACGATTTGTATGACACCCACCATTTTGAGCACATGTATTTTGACGGGCTTCGGCAAATCTTGGATCGCTCGCAATACTTTCTACATCCCTCGGATCTGAGAGCGCAGGATGTGAACCTGAGTTATCAACAAAGAGAGGACTGTAGGCTACAAAGTTGACATGACCCAATCTCAATAATGGAGACATCGACCAATCTTCCCGACTACCACCAGCTGTCGTAAAGCTTCTATGAGGATAAGCCCAATGACATCCGTAACAATCCGATCGATCAGGGAGGCTGGTTCGAGAGCCATCAGAAAGAAGTGGCGTCCCCGAAGTCCGCTGATCAGTTGTTAAGAAATCAACCCCAATATCTGAATGTCCATGGCAATCCTTGCAATTTGATTCTGTCGATCTGGAATTGTAGATATTGGAAAAGAAATACCCATGCTTCATGGAGGGCGGTGTCGGAAACCAATAAGTCAGATGAGAAACGCCATCTGTATGACAGACTCTAACACACGATTGAGTGCCACTATCCTGATGACAGCCTCGTCGGCAATCTATACCACTTCTGGAATCGGCAATAAAAGCTAAGGAATGATTGCCAGCTGTTCTTACAGGACGCATCGTCATCCACGTAGGGCTGGTATGAGGGAAATCTCGATGGCAGAAATTACAAGAAGGGATATCAAGTGAAGTACCGTCAGAGCGAGGAATAGAGCGACCTGCCAGAGCAGGGCCGTGACAATTGCCTGAGCCACAATTACGAACCCGGGCTTCTTGACCTCCTAAAGCTGCAGCTCCATGCCCAGGCCTTTCTCCTCTCGGACCAATCCATGTCCATCCCGTAGCAGCATGAGGATAATTTGCATGGCACTCAAAACAACTTCTTCCCGAAGATCCTCCACGAAGATCCTCACCATGACAGAGTTTACAGCTGGTTTTATCACCATTCAGGTCAATCAACACACGCTTTCCATGACCATTTCCATTATCATTATAAGTATTCCAGCCCGGCAATGTGTGTTGACTTGGATAGCTCGCATGACAGCTGGCACACGAAGGACCGCGCGTCTCTGAAGTAGGGACAAGACCTGTTCCATGACAGGCTGATTGAGCACAAGATGTTGTCCCATTTTCTCGTACAGCACGACCATGAGTCTCATCTCGCCATCCTTCTGGATGAGGATAATTTTGATGGCAAGAGTTACAACTTTGGTTGGAAATGCCTCCATTATAATCAGCGCCATGACATTTTTTACAATCATTGAGCCTGGTCACCCGATCTCCTGCAGAATCCAGAATATAAGCTGCGTGTTCATTTCCTGTGGGACCCCAATGATTATCTTCCGGACGTACTATTTGAGCACTACGGTGTCTTAGATAACTAGGATGACATTCAACACAAGAGCCATGACCGGTTAATGTCGCACTCGTTCTTTGATCCAAACCAGCCCCATGACAGGATTTACAACCATTAATATTTGTCCCTATCAATGCTTGTCGTCCATGATTCTCACCTAAAGCCCAACCAGGAATATGAGGATAGTTTTGATGACAGCCTGTACAGTTAGGGCCCTGAGTCACACCAGCCACAGGCACAAGTCCCACCCCATGACAGTGAGATGTAGCGCAGGAAATAGTTCCATGAGAGTGTGAGTAATCAGCATGACCCTGAGCTTGTCCTTCAGGTCTTCTCCAACCCTCTGGGTGAGGATAGGAAGCGTGACAGGAAGCACATGACGGATTTCCACGTGCCCCACCACCTAAATCATTACCATGACAAATTTTACATTCTTCTTTGGATCCATGAAGAGTTTCTAAAACATAACGACCATGTCCTTCATAAGTACCCCATGTGGGAGAAAGCTCCTGATGAGGATAAGAAGCGTGACATGTAAAACAATTTTTATCCTGCTTCACCTCTCTCAGATTGTCTCCATGACAGAGTTTACAGTCGTTGGTTGAAGCAAGAGTTCGCACTCTTTCCCCATGACCTCCTGCAAAAGGAATCCACGAAGTTCTCTCAGGATGAGGGTAATCTGCATGACAAGAATAACAATTTCTTCCAGCAAGGATTTGCCTAAAATCGTTGCCATGACAACCTTGGCAAAGAGACTTGCCTAATCGATTGACTGTGGCTCCATGATTTTGTTCCCAATCATTATTATGAGGATAAATACCACTGTGACAAGATTGACAGGCTACACCCGAAAGACCACCACTCAAGTCCGCTCCATGGCAAGCACCAGCACAGTTGGATGAACCATGTGTCAAAACCCATTGTCCGTGATTTTCTTTGTTTCGCCAATCCGTATCATGAGGATAGTCTTGGTGACACTGTTTACAGCTCACACGACTATCACCACCAAGAAGATCGTTTCCATGACAACCTTTACAGAGATTCTTTCCACTTCCCTTAGCAGATTCACCATGCTCGACAGCTGTTCTCCACTGTTCGGAATGCGGAAAAATTTCATGACAACGGTTACACGAAATTCCGGAGGTTCCCCCTTTAAATCAGCTCCATGACATAGGGCACAGGAATTTTTACCCTCTCTCAATACATAAGCTCCATGATTTTCTTTCTGGGCCCAACCCTCCACATGAGGATAACCTGAATGACACGAAAAACACGTGGGAGCTGTTTCGGAAGTTTCTGAAGAAATTTTATGGCAATCAAGGCAGGCTCGATCCCCCTTTTCGATAACCCATCCTCCATGAAGAGGAATCCAAGGCTGTGTATGAAGAACCACCTGAGGAGTCACGCTGGGGTTACATCACTTGTAGACTCTGGACGTGATCTTAGGTTTGTGCATCCAGCAAGGATGATCAGAAAAATAATAATTTTTAAGCGCCCAATAGTCATAAAAAATCCTGACCAATTATCGTCAGCACGTTGAAAAAGTTGCTATTAATTGGTTTTTTTTCACTATTTTTATAAATGACCCTTCACCTCTCCCAATCTTGACGCGGCAGGTCAAGCTCTGACCTAAAAAAAGAGGCTGAATAAAAGCTCAAAGAGCTATAAATGGTTGTGGTGAATCAATTTTTTATCTCTCAAGGCTCTAAATCTGGCGACACTTTGATACTCACGCCTGAAGAATCCCATCATTTAAGAGATGTGCAAAGACATAAGGCAAACGAAACTATCCAAGTCACTGATGGGAAAAAGTCTTTTTTCGCCCAAATCATGACTTTGACAAAGTATGAGGTCATCATTCGACTCATGAGTGAAGTGATAACTCCTGAAAAAAAGGGCTCTATTACTTTAGCCCAAGCTCTCCTCAAAGGGGATGGAATAGAGTGGGTATTGGAAAAAAGTGTAGAATTAGGTGTGGACTTTATCCAACCCTTCACAAGCAAACGCACTATTGTAGAATCAGAATCTCCCAATAAACGTCAGCGCTGGGAAAAAATCATGGACGCTGCCGTCAAACAATGCGGAACGCCCACACGCCCCATACTCAAGACAACTCTCCCTTTTGAAAAGGTTTTAGAAAACTCATCGGAGCTTAAAATTATTTTTTGGGAAGAAGGCGGCATTTCTCTAAAAGATTTTTTAAAGAGAAACCTATTTATCCTACAACACACATCACGGCATTGATTGGTCCTGAAGGTGGTTTTTCAAAAGAGGAAGCCGCTCTTGCTCAAGAAAAAGGCTTTGTCCGTATTTTCTTAGGTCATCGCATCTTACGCGCAGAAACAGCCGCCATTACTGCCGCAAGTCTTATTCAATATGAATTGGGGAATTTATGAAAAAAGTATCTAAGACTTTAGTTTTGGCTCATCGAGGAGACACTCAAAAGCATTTGGAAAATACTCTCCCCGCTTTTGCATCCGCTCTCAAGATTGGTGTTGATGGGATTGAGCTTGATCTTCAACTCACTCAAGATGGAGTTATCGTCATTTTTCATGATGAAAATCTCAAAAGGCTTTCCGGACGCAATGACAAAATAGAAAACCTAAAATACTCAGAACTCAAAAAAATAAAACTCTTAGGTGGTGCACACATCCCAACTTTAGACGATCTCCTCGATCTGACAGGGAATAAGCTTCTTCTCAATCTTGAACTTAAATCACCTCATTATTTCAACGGAAGCCTTGAAGAGGCCGTATCCAAAAAATTGAAAAATTATAAATATAAAGATCAGATTATTTTCAGCTCATTTAATCCACTCACACTCATTCGTTTAAAAGTTTTATGTCCCAAAATTCGTCGAGGATATCTCTTTGAGAATAAATTTTTTATTCATCGACTCATCCTTCCTATTCCCAAATGCTATTCACTTCATGCACCACTCTCAGATCTCTCAAAAAATAAAGTTGAAGAAACTCATACACGAGGAAAAAAGTTTTTCGTTTGGACTGTCAATCATGAAGATGATATGAACCGCTGCCTGGAAGCGGGGGTGGATGGAATCATTACAGACCAACCTCGCCTTCTCCAAAAAATTTTAAATAAAAGGTAAAACTTATGAGACTTGTGATCCCAAAAGATATTTTGCCAAATGGTGAAAATCCAGATGCTCAAAACAAATCGGAAGAGCCTGAATCTGAAAACACTGGCGTGGTAGAGCATACGGAAGTTTCCGAACTCATCACCCAAGTGATCAAAAAACCCAGTTATCGCATTGCCACCCTCCAAGAACGTGTCGCAGCTTTTTTAGTCGACATGATGATCAATGCTTATATTTTTTTAGGGGTTGCCATTGCACTCCAGTACTTTCTTAAAGGAGACGTTTCCCATCCGCTGAGTTTTCATGGAAATGGGTGGTTTGTTTTTGGCACCACACTTTTAGCTACCCATTTTCTCTATTTTTCTTTTTTGAAGGCATCGTTACAGCAACACCTGGCAAAATCTTCACCGGACTCAGCATCCAGAAAAAAGACGGAAGCACACCGTCTCTCTTTGCTATTTTGGTCAGAGATATTTTTCGACTTATTGACTACCCGCTTTTCTTCATTACCGGCTTAGGCATGGTTGAGTCTTCCAGCCGCAGACAAAGGTTAGGAGACTGGTTGGCAGGAACAATCGTCGCCTGCCTTCCTCCTGATGACAATCGCCGGGTGCACCCTTCATCCATTCGACTTTCAGGAGCTATTCGTCGTGGGTGGGCTTTTGTGTTTGACCTTATTTTGTTGATCGCCACAGGATATGGGATTTTGCTGGCAATTCCAGCGCCTCACTCACTTCTTTCCCTGATTCTTCTTAACAGTTTACCCATTTTTCTGGTTTTATATCTGACCTTTTCCGAAACACTTTTCCAAACCACTTTTGGGAAAGTGATCTGCGGCATGAAAGTTGTCCGTGAAGATGGTCGTGCGGCCCGATTTTCAACTATATTTATCCGCAATGTGTTCAAATGTTTTGATATTAACCCCTTTAACTATTTAGCCATGACGATTTCGTCTTACAAACAAAAGTTAGGGGATAGTGTTTCAGGGACCATCATCGTTAATGATCGAAAAGGTTTTTGGGGATGGCTATCAATTCCTTTCATGCTCCTCTTCCCCGCACTTTTATTGACTGCGGGATTTTTTCAAAAAAATAATTTTTGGAAAACGGATTATATTTTGTCCATTGGAGTTGGTCACTACAAGATCTCATTTGATCCCATTCCTGAAACCATCAAATCACGTTTTTTTGCCCATGTTTCACTTCAAGATATTGACCTTTCACTCAGTGAAGATCCTGAGAAAAATAGCGATACATTCGCACCTGGAGACACTATTTTTGTTCATCCTGATTTTGCTTCTCAAGGCTCAGGGCCTATCATGACCCCTGATATTACGAGTTTGGAAGTATTAGACCCTAACAATGTCAGCATTCTTAAGATGGATAATATCCAATTAAAACCCCTTCGATTTGTACTGCATCCTCAAGCTCTTTTAGGAGACTATACCATCAAGCTGACCGCTAAGGACTCTATGGGAAATTCTTCATCTCAAGAAAAGAAGTTTACCGTCAGTCCTGCGGGACCGAGCACGCTCTAAAATACTCAATCGCTTGCCTTTCTGAATAAAACCAGCTACCCGGTGCGGCTTCATTAAGACTTACCCGGAGGAGAATTATGTCAGGACATTCAAAATGGGCGACCATTAAGCGCAAAAAAGGGGCTACCGACGCTAAACGCGGAGCCATGTTTACTAAAGTTATTCGCGAAATCACCGTTGCTGCTAAAAATGGTGGTGGAGATCCCAACGGAAATCCCAGACTGCGTACGGCACTTGATAAAGCCAAGGCTGTGAACATGCCTTTAGATAACGTCAACCGAGCCATCAAAAAAGGAACGGGAGAACTTGAAGGTGTGAACTATGAAGAGTCCACTCTGGAAGGTTATGGACCCGGTGGTGTAGCGATTATGTTAGCGGTTCTTACAGACAATAAAAACAGAACTGTTTCTGAAATTCGCCATCTCTTAAGTAAAAATGGTGGGAATATGGGCGAAGCGGGTTGTGTGGCTTGGGTTTTTCATAAAAAAGGTGTGATCGCTTTCAATAAAGCTGATGTTGCTGAAGACGTCATTATGGAAAAATCCTTAGAAGCTGGAGCTGAGGATTTTAAAGATGCTGAAGATGTTTGGGAAGTCACCACAGATCCAGCACATTTTGAAGCTGTTAAAAAAGCTCTGGAAGCTCAAGGCCTTAAATCTACTCACGCTGAAGTCTCGATGGTCCCTCAAAATACCGTCAAACTCACCGGCGCTGATGCTGAAAAAATGATCAAGATGATGGAAGCTCTCGAAGAGCATGACGACATCCAAAACGTCTATTCCAACTTCGATATTCCCCCTGATGAAATGGAACGGATTTCGGCAGCGATGGGATAATCATAAAGTATTCTTGATAAAGAATACTTTATAAAGTATTCTTTATTCCGTGAATTTAAAAACACTCACCAGCACAGCGATCAAAAAGCTTTTAGATAAAGCTGAAAGATACCCACTCACGACGATCAACTACCCTTCCCGCGGACAAACGGCCGTGCAGGAGATCTACCAGACGAAATATGGGAAATTTTTTCTCAAGAGAAACTCGAAACAAAATCACATTGATTGTCAAATTGACATCGATTCAGGGACATTAGCTGAGAGGGAATTTTGGGCGTTTCAACTCGCTGAACATCTTGGGCTCGACGTCCCTCGTCTTTGGCTTCTTGATAAGATGACTACAGTACAAGTGTGGCTGGATTACCCTGATGCCAAACAATACTCGAGCACCCAGGAAAGGGTTTTTCTTAATACACAAAATGTCTTTGAATGTGGTTTATTTGATTGGCTCACAGGCCAAATCGATCGGCATAATGCCAACTACCTTTATGATTATGTTTCTCAAAAAATCATACTTATTGATTCGGCCCATTGTTTTTTAAAGCATTCGGCCAGCCTACCGCATTATCTCGAATTTTTTGAGGGGGCCTATACTCAACTGCTTTCACTGAAACTGAATACAAAGCTTTCTCAAAAAATTAAAAGTATCAAACCTAAGCAGCTCGACCAGCTCATAGTGTTGAGAAATGAAGATGAGAAAAAAGCCCTTCACTTCAGGATGGATTCAATTAAAAAGACTCATACCATTTCAGATCTTATTAATTTATACCGGAGGAAATCATGAGTTCATTTTCTCAAGCGGAATTTCACAATGCGCTGCAGCTTTCTATAGATACCCCTATTCCAAATACTGGAACCATTTTGTCTAACCCAGAAATCCTCAGTCTAAGTTTTCAGGGACAAAAACCTATCAAAGACGAACGCTGGCAATTCTTCGAGAAAATTTCTGAAGGAAAATGGAAAGAGGCGGCTCATCAGGTCTTTCTTTATCAAATACCAATTGGGTCCCTTGATCTTGAAGAATTAACTCAATTTTTGATCATCACGCGTCTTAAAAAAGATAACATGCTCAAGATTGCAGAGCTTCATCCCGAATATAAGAAGTATGTTGAAAAGATTTTCGGTTCACAAAAACTCACATTAAAACCTGATATTTCAAACCTTGAGCAGGCAAAAAGAATCGTTTTTGATCAAATCAGTAAAAAAAATGTCACTTTATTGAGCCTCGCTCATCAAACAGGCCTCTCACTTGTTTCTTTAAGCAATTTTAAATCGGGAAAAGATATCCGACTGTCAATTTCTTAAAAATCGCCCAGGCATTAGGCATTGGAGTGAAAATTGGTGAATTCTAACACTCCTTTATTAATCCTCGGCATCGATCCCGGCTCCAATATAACGGGCTATGGTTTGGTTAAAAAACAAGGCTCACAGCTCATCCATATCGACAACGGCTGTCTGACCACCAAACGTTCGCAGGAGCTTCCGCAAAGGCTTCACTCTATTCACGCTTCTCTGAGAGAGATTATTCAAAAATATAAGCCCGACTGCATGGCGATTGAAGAAGTATTTTTTGCTAAAAACGTTTCAAGCTCATTACGATTAGGAGAAGCTCGTGGAGTCGCTCTTTTGGCAGCAGCTCAAGAAGGTGTGGAGATTTTTGAATACTCGACCCGTGTCGTAAAGCAAGCTCTCACAGGTTTTGGACAAGCTCAAAAAGAACAAGTTCAAAAAATGGTTCAAAAACTTTTAAAACTTCCTGAAGTCGCTCAAATCGACGCGTCGGATGCCTTAGCCCTTGCGATTTGCCATGCGAATACCTATAAAATGCGCTCTTTATGATCTCATCATTACGGGGAAAATTGATTTTAAGAGCGCCGGATCTCATTATTGTAGAGATTGGTTCTGATCAAAGCGCGATTGGTTATCGTGTGGCAGTTTCTCAATATTCATTTAACAAACTACCCATGGAAGGATCTTCGGTTTTTTTGTGGATCCACACATCTGTTCGGGAAGATGATATTAGTCTTTTTGGTTTTATCGATGATGATGAACGTCGGATGTTTCAAAAACTGATCACGGTCAATGGTATCGGTCCTAAGCTCGCTTTGACTATTTTATCAGGAATGCCACCACGTGAACTTTCCACAGCTCTCTTCAAAGGAGATTTAGCTCAACTCACCAGCATTTCGGGAATTGGTAAAAAAACAGCTGAGAGAATGGTCTTGGATCTTAAAGATAAAATGATTGAACTCATGGCTGACCTTCCACCTTCGTCACACAGCACGATGGCTGCGCCTATCTTAACAGGAAATCAAAAGCTGATGGAAGAAGCCCTTTCGGCTCTCCAAAATTTAGGTTACTATCGCGCGCACGCTGAGAAAGTACTTTTGCAAATTCCGATGAATGAAAACACATCGATTGAGTCGATCATTCGACAAGCTTTAAGGACGATTTCAAAATGACCGAACGCAACGACAGCCCGATTAATCCGCTCTCCTCTCTTCTGGATGAAGAAATGGATTTTTCGCTGCGTCCAAAAAATTTGTCGGAATATATCGGTCAAGAATCTCTCAAAGAAAAACTGTCTATCTTTATCGAAGCCGCACGCAAAAGACAGGAGCCTTTAGATCATTGTCTGTTTTCCGGTCCTCCAGGACTTGGAAAAACATCTTTAGCCAATGTCATTGCCTATGAAATGGGTGTGCAGCTCAAATCTACTTCAGGCCCTGTGTTGGAGAGACAAGGAGATCTTGCTGCCATTCTCACAAATCTTGAAACTAATGATATTCTCTTCATCGATGAAATCCACCGCATGAATCGCATTGTGGAAGAAACTTTGTATTCCGCCATGGAAGATTTCAAACTCGACATTATCATTGGGCAAGGTCCTTCGGCTAAAACTGTCAAATTGGATCTTCCTCGTTTTACTTTGATTGGAGCCACAACCCGCTCAGGACTTCTCGCATCCCCTCTTCGAGATCGTTTTGGAATTACAGCACGACTTGATTTTTATTCTCCCGAAAACCTCTCCCAGATAGCCATGCGATCAGCGAAGATTTTAAAAATTGATATTGATTCCCAAGGGGCTTTTGAAATGGCTAGACGTTCTCGAGGCACACCCCGCATTACGAATCGATTGCTCCGACGAGCTCGTGATTTTGCTGAAGTGAGAGGCTCTGGAAAAATTGATGAAGAAACAGCTAAAAAAGCGCTGAAACTTTTAGAAGTGGATGAAATGGGATTTGATATGATGGATCGAAAATTACTTTTGATCATTATAGAAAAATTTTCGGGTGGACCTGTAGGCATTGAGACGCTATCATCGGCGATCAGCGAAGAAAAAGATACGATCGAAGATGTGTATGAACCTTTTTTATTGCAGTGTGGTTTCTTACAAAGAACACCTCGAGGACGTGTCGCAACACATTTAGCTTATGAGCATTTGGGGCTGCCGTTCAAAAAGAACGACTCTCAAACAGAGGATTTAAAATTTTAATGAAACAGGTTTTATTCGGAATATTATTACTTCTTGTTTTAACAGCCTTCAGCAATGATGGTCTTTTTAAGTATTATCACCTGAAACGTTTTGAAAAAAATCTCTCGCAGAAAAATCAGAAAATCGAAGAAGAAAATAACTCTTTAAAAATTGAAATCAAAGAGCTTCAAAATCCAAAAACGATAGAAAAACATATTCGCAATACATTAGGCTATGTCTTAGACAATGAACTTATTTTCGAACTAAGCGAATCCAAACCCTCAACACCCCATATTCGGTTTTTGGGGATCTAAGTTTTAACGATCATAAGAGGATAACCCCAATCAAAAACCCCAAACGTTTCATGAGGGTTAATTTCAGGACCTTCTTTTCCTATAGTTCTATTATCAGGTGAGAATGGCGTGATTCCCAAGGCGCCTAATTGCTTTCTGGAAAAAGGTTTTTCTGAATAACCAAAAGATGCAAAGCGAGAAAATGCACCTGCAGCCATGCTCAAAAGTCGATTCATAAAGGCTGGCTTTTCGGTGATCACTAGACCCATTCCTTGCGGAGGCAAATGTCTCAATAGAGTTTCCATCTGGAGGTCTATATTTTGGTCCGGTATTTTCGGAACATAAGGATAGAGAATGGAAGCTCCATGGATGGGATTTTTTTCTAAAATCCCGTTTAATGTTCTATCTATACCGCCTAAAGGAATCCGCCCTAAATCTCCTCTATAATCATAATCAACACATTCAATCCCAGACAGATCTTCAGACACGCTACGAGGTTTCATGAGAGCATACCGTACATTAGAAGGTTTATTGTTAAGATGTTTATTCCTACCTTCAATAACTGAATTCACAGGGCCGACAGATTGAAAACAATCAATACCTAAAAATCCCAAGTGGGGAAATGTTCTTCCCATTGCACATAAAGACGCTCCATTTCCTGTTCCAATATCAACCCATCGCCCTTGAGTCGTGCGCATACAAGATATTGCCATCCCTAATAAAACATCGCGTTCAAAAACCTGAGGGCCCTCTGAGGCCATCTGCTTCTGTGTCCAAAGCTGTTTCCAGTCTTGAGGAATAGCTGTAGGCACATCACCCGCTATTGAAAGACCTAGACACGCAACCCATGATGGATCTTCAGCAATGGCTCTTAAAATTTCTGGGTGATTTGCAATAAGGCTATAAAAGCTTGAAATATTTCCAAAAAATATATGCGGAACTAAATCAGAACGTCTCGAATCAGAAATAAACTCCGCATAAGCCTTGAAAAGGTCTTCAAAACTTTTATGTCTTGTCAAAAATTGACGGAATTTTGCAGCGGCGGCTTTTTGTGCTTCCCTTGAAAATATTCCAGCCTCAAGTTGTGGAAGTATCCGAGAAAGATCGTCCACCAACAATCGCTGAATATCATCATGGGCTTCCGCTAAATTTCCAGGACAACCCAACCTCAACATGGATTCTAGTTTGGCAAAATGTCTTAAAGCTAAAGCAGGACTTTCACCAGGATGTGGAGCACGATCAACCCATGCCTGAAACGGTGGCACAAAAGTTTGTCTCACAGCATCTGTTGAAATATACTGACGAGGCACTAATTTGTATAACATAGGCGCCTCTTTAGTACAGTCGTCCGTAGGTAAAGCGCTCTCGCGCTGTCAGTTAAACTACGGACTTGGTAGTAAGTCTCTCGAAGCATTCCTTGTTTATCGCCTGATGATTAAAATAGTTGTGAAAAAAATAAGCCTTAATACTTTGGGTCGTTGGTACCTTAGATAAAAATTGGTGAGAAACATTGTCCTGCACTCATCACGGAAATATTAGAGGCTGAAGAGGCCTGCATCGGCTGAAAAATGGGGCTCTGCCTCATAGTGGGAATGACGTCGTACGCTGACGGGATTTGACCAACCGAAGTCGCAGAAGAAACAGAACACAAAATCGATTGAACGATAGCCTCAGCCGCAAGAGAAATTAATTTTCCAAAACTAGCTTCATCTACTTCTTCTGATCCCAATGATAGGGCAAAAATAGTATCACCATCTTTTTTAGTCATACAGGGTTCAATGCAACTTCTATAAGCCTTTTCCCCCGCGTCTCTCGCCAATCTCGTCGCCTGACCTTTGGTTAGAGTCGCATTCGTTGCAAGAACGGTGAGAGTCGTGTGGATACGATCTGGTAAAATTCCTTTGTCATGAAGTTCTCGTTCAAAGCGTACGTACTCGCAGCTCTCATTCCTTGCTCCAGCTAAAATCTCTCGAGTCAGTGGATGTAAAATATTTCCAATCGCATTCGTCACACAGAGAGCTCCAACGATAATCTTGCCATCGGTCACACTGGCTGTTCCCAAACCTGTCTTTGTTGAAAAATCAGATCCAAGAAATTTACCTGACGTAGATCCTGTACCTACACCCACATTACCCACAAGAAAAGCTCCTGAAACCGCAGCCTGAGCAGCTGCATATCCCTGTTCTTTTTCAGGATAGACATCAGGCCTTCCAATAGGAAACAAATCAAAAATATTGGCTTGAGGAACAATGGGAATGACGACTTTGTGCTGACCTGATTGTATCTTAAGCCCATATCCATTTTCTCTGAGCCATTCTCTCACACCATGAGAGGCACTGAGACCCATGGCACTCCCGCCAGAGAGAACAACCGCATGTGCACAACTGATAGCTGAGCGTTCATTAATTATGTCGGTTTCACACGTAGCAGGACCGTAACCAGCAATATAAATCCCTGGCACCGCTCCTTGTGGAGTCAATACAGCCGTTACACCAGTACCGCCTAACGTATCTGTATAATGACCAACAAAAAGGCCTGAGACGTCTGTGATGTAACCTGTCTGAATCATTGTGAGCAATCATCGTCCCAGTATCAAAATAGTTGTGAAAAAAATAGGGCTCTGGGTCTAACGAATCACGTCATAAAAATACGCTGAACTTCGGCACCGAACTTGCCGTTATAGTCTTGTGAGGAAGGATGAACTTTCTGACACGACTATGAAAAATCTCCCTTTCAAAATGATAACACTGTTCTTTTGGATGGGTTTAAGCGTTGTGATTTATAAAGGACTGCACTCAGGATTTAACCCTCATTTTTCAGAACCCAATCAGCTCAAAAATTTGACAGGAGAATTTAAAACCGTGACCTACAATGTTGCCGGCCTTCCAGAATTCATTTCTCAATCAAAACCTTCAGTCAACATGCCCATTATCGGAAAAAAGCTTAGCCAATATGCTTTAGCCTTGGTCCAAGAAGACTTTTGGTACAGCCATGAGCTCCAAGAACATGCTGATTTTACTTACAAAAACAACCCTGTGGTCAAAAGCAGTGTGGGGGATGGATTGGGTCAATTTTCACAAATACCCTTAGTTTCTGAAGATCATGAAGCGTGGCAGGATTGTCATGGAATCATTGGTGATCAAAATGACTGTCTAACGCCTAAGAGGTTCTCATTTTCGAAAATGGAATTTGCCCCTGGCGTCTTGGGTCATGTGTATAATCTTCATCTTGATGCGGGAGAAAGCGCAGAAGATGAGATCGTTCGGTCACGTCAGCTGCGTCAATTGGCTACTTATATCAAGACCCGTTCTGAAGGTTACCCTCTCATAGTAGCTGGTGACTTTAATTTCCATTTGGAGAAAAAAGACTCCGCTGACCTTCTACCTTATCTCGAATTTTTGAAAGAAACAGGCCTAACGGACGCCTGTTATGCAACGCACTGCTCCGAAGAACGGCTCGATCGCATCTTGTATCGCAGCAATCCAAAAGTCTTTTTAACCGCAAAATCCTGGAATGTTGAAAACGATTTTAAAGACAAGTCAGGCGAATCTTTAAGCGATCACGAACCTGTGGCCGTCAACTTTACATATCAAATCAATCTGAGCCCTGAAGAAATGCAAGCAAGCCTTGTCTCCTACGAACGCGAAAAATTTAGTGAGTCGCTTCAGGAAATTTCTCACAATCAATAGTCGCAACAAAATCTCAAACCCACCGATAACAACTCCATGCGTATTTTTCCAGACCGCCCCCTGATTTTAACCTCTTTTCGCTATCCATTTGAAGCTTCGGATCAGACACGTCCATCATCGATAAGCAGCAGTACTTTTCAAACTCCAATAGGCCCAACCTTTCATGAGAGAGGAGCCGTGTCATCTTTTGGAGCTCTATCTGTGCATCGGAACTTTTCATGTCTTAAACCGGATGCTGGGCCATCAGGATTTGATCCCACAGGAGCCAACAGCTCTTTCAAAGGTTTATTTGAAGACATTATTTTTCGTTACAGGAACAATCCTCATAACGATATCACACCTTACGCAGCCTCCTATGGCAGATATCGTTATCAAACCCATAATCCACTCGCTCGACCTGGTAAGTTTGCTCAGGTCATTATAGTCGATCTGGAAGACTCCTATGGAGCCACCTCAACTTGTGTCATGCGAAGAAACTTAAAAGATCCGAAAATATTTTATGACATCACCCTGATCTGACCCCGATTTTCCGGACAGTAAATTAGGCAGCGGACTTGTGTAAGTTTTCAAACTCCACGGGGCTCATAGCCCAGTGAGGAATGCAAACGTTTGTTGTTATAGAAAGACATTATGTATTGTTCAATGCTTCTACGAGCCTCTTCTCGTGTGCTATATTTCTGACGATAAACCAGTTCTACTTTCAACGTATGAAAAAAGCTTTCCACCATCGCATTATCATAACAATTACCCTTACGACTCATACTCTGGATCACAGCATGCTTTTTAAAAGCTGCCTATAAGGGAAGCTAGCATACTGTGTCCCACGATCTGAATGATGAATGAGCTCTCTAGGAGGTAATCTTAAAGAAAATGCTTTCTCCAGTGCTCTACAGCATAAATCAGCCTGCAAAGAAAACCCTATATCAAAACCAACAATCTTCCTTGAAAAGAAATCCATCACAATGGCCAAATACAACCAGCCTTCTTTTGTCTCAATGTAACTGATGTCACAACCCCATTTCTGATTCTCTGTTTTGCTGTAAAATCCTGAGAAATAACATTGGGAGACACAAGGTCATTGGCTTTGCTTTGTGTCGTCTGAGGTCTGTATTTAAGCTTATGGATCGACTTTAAGCCTGATACTTTCATCAATCGTGCCACGCGGTTTTGCCACATTCAGTCCCTTGGTTGTGAATGTCACGATGCACGCGTATCGCTCCGTAAGTCTCGACTTTCATGATAGGATGACTTAATCATGACCAATAAAGAACGATTCTCACGGCTTCTGTTGCTTTCAGAACGACCAAGCCAGTCATAATACCCTGACCGACTCACTTGGGCTAAAGAACATAAAAACATGACAGCATGACTGTTAGAATTGTCTTTCACGAATTGGTACCTGTCTGTGTGTCCTTGGCAAAGTAAACTGCCGTTTTTTTAAAAGGTCTCTTTCCATTTTGAGAATACGATTCTCTTTTCGAAGTCTGGAAAGCTCTTCTAATTCTGTTTCACTTAAGGCGTTTGGATCGGCTAAACGCAATCTCTCATCTCGGACCCATTTATCCAACGTGCTTTTCCCAATCCCCAAATCACTAGCCACCTGCGCTACTGGAATCTTTTGCTTTAATACCAATCCTTTCGCTTCTGTTTTGAACTCTTTTGTATATCGACGTCGGGTTAACATTCTGACCTCCTCAGTCTTCGTTACCTCTTATTCACTGTCCGGTAAAGTGGGGTCGGATCACCCAATCCTGTCCTGAACTCAGAGAATATTTTCCAGGAGTTTTAGGTTTTATAGAAAACTGGACTATCAATGAATTCGTAAAAGGTCTCGAGCTAAAGCCACTTCAGGAGTCTTTAAATAATTCTGAGTTTCGTCAAAAATATGTTTCTCATGTTGCTGATTTTCTCGTGAATCTGTCTGAGCGTCATTTAATATTAGAGGATACCCTTTTTTTTCGAGGCCATAATGTCATCGTAAATTCACAGGAGGCTCACTTCAAAATTATCGAGCATGGCAATCTTGGTCTAAGTGATTATAAAAACAGCTCAGAGGTGCTGACCTTTCTTTTAATGGATTTTCTTAATTCTTGTCGAAATGATCTCGAGTTAAGATGTCTTTTTGAATTATTGCAGAAAGTTTTTCAAAAATGCGATCCGACCACACTCTATTGCAAACCTTTCCGCCAAACACATCATCCACTGACAAGAGGTTATGAAGATGTATTTGAAAAACAAAAAGGCATTGTCCTAACCGAAGCTCTCTATGATCGTATTCTCTTGGAACATGCCTCTTCGCCCCAAAAACACATCTTATATACATCTACCATTCTTCGAGGCATAAAGAGCCCTCATACCGCTTGTTTTAGTACTAACTTTATTGAGGCTATCAAAAATAATAATTTCGATACTTTTTGTGAACTCATAAAAGGCAATCAATATCTTGGCTTCATTGAAGATCCAGAAGACCCTCGGTATGGTTTTTATGAAAGCTCCACAAATCCCACAGAACCATACCTTATGAGACGACAAGAAGAAGTGATTTCAAGAGGAGCTGTGCCCAAAATACCACCCGATTATGATTCTATAGAAATGGGCGATTTAGATCCTTCTTCGCTAACAGCAGAAGATTTTCAAAATCTTCCAGGAACCCTTTGGCTACACGTCAATCTAAAGATCAATTATCAACCAGACATTCACACACTCGATAAGCAAGGAGAGTCTATTGTAGAAGGTTTTTTGGGAGAAGGTCTTTACCTACGCTCTACACCTCCTCCTGGGAAAAAAACTCATGAACCTTACCGCCTTTCAAGGTCGCGACTTTTAGACCTGAGGCTCAAAAATCATCAAAATCCAGGACTGCCATTGGACGTCGTTGAGCGATGGGAGATCTTTTTCAACCAACATTCATCTCAACTTATAGAACAACCATTTCACTCAAGAGCAGTGAATCATTATAGAGAATATCTTAAAAACATAAAATTGTATGAATTAACCTCTCTTCAAGACATCTTACGTAGTCATAATGGCTTAAGCCCTCTGTGGGTGGGTTTATTTTCAGAATTTATGAGATCTGAAGGATTTGAGGGAATTGTCTATGACGGACCTTCAGGTGAGGAATATGCACTTTTCAACCTGGAAAAAGCAGGTCCTTATGACTATTGGCAACGGCAAAGAAGAAAAGCTTAAACCCTCAAAGCAATTTTGAAAGTCTATAAATGTTTAAAAAAAGAGCACTGCTTATTTCCAAAGCAGGTTTATTTAAAATATAATTTAAAAAACTCTTTAAATATTAAAGATTTATTTTTTTTAAAGCATTGGCGCGTTGCTTGCAAAATACAAGGGATTAACAAGGAGAATATTTATGGATGGAATGTCTGTAGGCTTTCAAATCAACCCTAACCAAGTACGCTTTAATGTTTCGCTACCACCAACATACAAAGCTGGCTTACCTATGGGATCTGATAGCGATGTGAGTTGTGCCTCTATGGCAGAAAAATTATTTCAAATATTAAAAGATCGGATACCGGGTGCTAAGAATATAACACCTTTTCCTACTTTGGGTTGTGTTGAAATCACCTGCTCTCCCCACCAACAGCACGCCGTTAGGCAATCTCTGGAAACTTTTTTAGGCATAGAGCACGTCAGAGATATCTCTGATGTTGTGATCCTTTGATCTAAGAATGGCCTGCAGATTCTAAATAGCGTTCTGCATCAATAGCCGCCTGACACCCACTCCCTGCTGCTGTGATCGCTTGGCGGTAGACATGATCTTGGACATCGCCGCAGGCGAAAACTCCCGCGATATTGGTCTTCATTCCATCCCGTGTCTTGATATAGCCATTCTCATCCATATCAATCACACCTTTGAAGAGTTGTGTATTAGGCTCGTGACCAATAGCGACAAACAAACCCGCTGTTTTAAATTCAGAAGTCTCACCTGTCTTAAGGTTTTTGAGTTTCAACGCCTGTACTTCTTTTTCACCCAACACATCTTCAACAACGGTATCCCAAATGAAACTGATTTTTGGATTTTTCAAAGCGCGGTCTTGCATAATTTTTGAAGCTCTCAATTGATCACGACGGTGAATGATCGTCACTTTGGAACAAAAACGTGTGAGGAAATTAGCTTCTTCCAAAGCACTATCACCACCACCCACAAGAGAGACTTCCATGTTGCGAAAAAAAGCACCGTCACACGTGGCACATGTCGTCACACCTTTTCCCATCAATCTTTTTTCATTAGGCAATCCAATCAAGCGTGCCGAAGCTCCAGTCGAAATAATCACAGCCTTCGCCTCAAATCTTTCACCGTTCTCATCACCTACCTGCACTACAAAAGGTCTTTTGGAAAAATCGACTTTCGTGACATCTTTGGTCAAAAATCGAGTCCCGAAGCGCTCGGCCTGCTTGCGGAGATCATTCATCATATCAGGACCCATCACACCTTCTGGATATCCGGGAAAATTCTCAACTTCAGTGGTCAACATCAGCTGCCCACCCGCCTGATACCCTTCAATCATGAGGGGTTTCAAATCCGCCCGTGACGTATAAATCGCTGCCGTAAGCCCCGAAGGTCCACCGCCGATGATGATAATGTTTTCCATAGTTTCTCCTTAAAAAATTCTGTAGTGATGCTACTTATTTCCCGCAACTTTTTTTAAATTGTATCAGATAACCCAAAAAAGGAGTTTTCATGTCTGCACCTGTTTTTGGAACTAATGTCACACGACTTTCTCTTCTCACAACGGCGTTAAACTGGACAGTAACCACTTTAAAAGAAGAAACTTCACCAGATTACTTTCAAGCGACATATTTTTTAAATTCCTGCCTGTCTGCATTACGACCCGAAGATGCCAGAAGATTTGCGGAAAATTCTCCTATTATTCAAGCTGAACAACTCCTCTCAGACCAAGACGCCAAGATGTATTTGGGTATGCAAATTTCAACCCTCTTAGATGGAGCCCAGTTGATGACTGATACAGTTTGGGCACGGACTGTTGAAGCCTCTCCAGCGCTTCAAATCCCTCAACTTTATACAGATCCAAAAAGACAACATAAAGCTGAAGCGGCTTTGGCCAAAGGTGGTACTTTACTTTATCCTGCAGGAGTGTTGGGGGCGGCTCTCAATCTATTTTGTCAAAACGGCGATCAGGACACTTTTTCACCAGATCAAGTAGGTCAATCTACGGCCGCATTTTCAAATCCTGAATTTGGGGATACTGCACAAGGAAGAGAAGATTTAATGGCAGGTAAAATCCCGGGGTTAAAAGAGAAAGGGATTAATGTAAATTTTCCTCATGATGATAGATACCATCCAGTAGCTATTCCCTCACGGCATCGTAACCATTTTGCGCAACATGCTGGTGATGTTATTCTGGCTCCTGTCGCACAAGGCTTGGAGAATTGTTTACCGATAGAAATGGCTCTCGCTATCAAATCAGCCTCTCCATCAACAGACACAACTCGTTTGGTATCCGCTGTCAAAGGACTCAATGCCTCCGGTATGACTGCCTTGGAATATATTGAAAAAACACTTCAGGCAGTCCCAGATCAGCCCGGAGCTAAAAAAGTCTCTGTGATTGATGTGTTGGGATACATTCCCGTCGCTGTTCTGATGCAGCAAATGCAAGAATATAAAAAATCAGGAGCGTGGAGAGGTGACCCGCTGAATCTAGTTTTAGCCTGTCCTGATTATAAAGAGTCTTTAAAACTTGCCAAGAGATGGTGTCGTGTCGGGGTTGATGATCACGCAACTGTAATAACTGAAACACGAAATGGAGTGGAATATACCGTTGTCGAAAATAAAAAGATGATTCCTCCTATGAGGATCGTTCTATTAACCGATCCTGTAGCCATCAAAGCCAACGAACTGGCTTCTATCTATAAAAACCTTATGGGACTCAAACTTGGACGTGAACTTTTTAACGAAACAGTAAGATGTGTGGAAGATGCCAGTCACCCCATGTACAGTACTCAGCTCATTAATCGAGGTATTATTGAACAAGCTGCTCAAGAAGAGGAAAGAAAAAGATATTTAGAGGAGTTTTATAAAAAAATAGAAAAGATCGCTGAAAGAGAAATTTATCAAGCCATCAATCTTGACCTTGGAATCAAAAATGCCAAACAGCTAATATTGGATGAAGTCAGAAACGATATGTATGGTAGCTGGTCTGTTACTGATTTTAATCGAGTCTACAAGCTCACTCACGATGTCTTCTCACCAGAACTTACGAAGGAAAAACGTGAAGAAGGAATTGTTAAATTTAAGTTTAATGTGGGTGCTGCGTTTACCGTTCGTAATATTCAATATGGTTTTACTTGGGCTGCCGATGAGGCGGCTCTAAGCCGTAATTTTTCAATCAAAAAAACCCGTGCAGAAGAATTATGTCAGCAATTAAAATCTGCAGGCACTATCCCAAATATTGCAGCCATCACCCTCCCAAAAAATGGAGGTTTCTTTTTCTTTTCACTCATTCCTGACAAACTGACAGCAGAAGGTGTATCCATCGCTGAAAATTTGCGTAAGCGCTATAAGAAGCGTTTCAAAGATCTTCCCGATGGAATTAAAGAAGCCTCTAATTTTGTACAACGAATTCATCATGAGTCTTTCTTGGGAGATGATGCCCGGACAACACTTTTGGATATTTCAAAGGACATGGCTCGAGCCTTGCTCCCTGTGGAAAGCTTGCAAGATAAAGCGATAGAATCCTCTCAGAAAATAGTCACAGATTTCATCGAACGTATTTCAGGCGCCCTCGATAAATCAGAAGCTCATTTAGTCAATCATCTACACGGAGTAGCAGGTTCACCTCTTTATGAAAGAGCACGACTAGGATCGCAGATTATCGATGGTTTTAGAAAGAATCTCTTTTCAATACGCGATCGTATTAAGTCAGCAGCAAAAGCTGATCATCAGTACTATGCTAATGTCATGCAAGAATTAATTGAGATTATGGCCTTATCCAATCGTATTGACATCGTACCTCCATCCGCAGTCCTCAGACAAACTTTGGAAATTAGTGATAAGTTAAGCTCTATTCCCCCAGCACCTAAGGATATTTCTACAGCAACAGCTCCTCTTGCTGACCGCAGCCTACTTGCCAATATCATCATGCCACCCATGACAGAACTTGTCTTTGAAATGAGTCAAAAACTTCATTCACCGACCGCTGTCATTCAAAATAGATATCTCACAAATATACTCAGTGATTGGGAAAAGTATCTACAAACAGCTGAACCAATCATTTTAAATATGGATACCTTTAATGAATTGAAACCTTTTCTCGCTGACTTAAAAGTAATTATTAAAAAAGTTAAGAAAGCCTTAGATCAAACACCCACACCTCAGGCAAGAGGCTATGCACTCCAAGCATTAATAGAGCTCGTTATCTATGCGCGTCGATTGTTTGTTGTAAATACTCAAGAAGAACTTACTGCAACGTTACGAGGCATACAAAAGCGTTTCGACCAGATCTCAAAATTCTTGGATACAAACAAGGCTAATGCCGATACAAGACCTGCAACTCCATTTATGCATTTTCAGAGATTAAGAGAAGCTGCTTAACTAAAACGGGATATCGTCGTCATTACTTCCCAAGATCGAAGGTTCTTCGGGGAAGGCATCGCCGCTACTCGATTGTTGGCCACCTTGTGAACCACCACGAGAAAATCCACCTCCACCCGCACCAGCTCCGCCGCCACCCAAAAAGACGACTTTATCTGCGACCACTTCTGTCGTTTTGCGTTTATTTCCTTCTTTATCATCCCATTCACGAGTTTGCAGACGACCTTCGAGATAGACCTGACGACTTTTTTCAAACACTCTTTGCAGTTTTCACCCTGCTTACCCCACACGGAAATACGATGCCATTCTGTTTTTTCACCAGGAACACCATCTTTGCCTGTCCATTTTTCAGTCGTAGCCACACTAAAACTCGCCACAGCCTGTCCACTCGGCAAATAACGCACTTCCGGATCTTGTCCCAAATTTCCTACCAAAATAACTTTATTCACTGATGCCATAATTATCTCCTCGTTTTGAGGCTGTGATTTGTGAGGATTAAGGTGAAAAGTCAAGACAGCACTCTCCGCTTTAATCACTTTTTTCGTCTAACAACTCTTCCTTCAAACGCTCATGAATCCAGACTTTTATTAATGGCTGTCTCGAAATACCAATTTTGGCAGCCAGCAAATCAATCTGATCGATCATGTGAGGAGGAAGATCTAAGTTAATTTTCTTATATTTAGCTGACTTGAGCACCCCATGTTTTTTGATTAGCTGCGACCAATCCATATTTTCAAGATGCTCATCCATTTCCTGAACACTCTTGAAGTTCTTTTTGATAATACCTTTTTTCTTCATTTTTTCGAGCCCTCCTTACTGAAATAATCCTGATTTTTCCTTCCCTAAAAGTCCAAATGGCCAAATAAACTTTTCCATCAATAAGACCTACACAACCCTTTCGTTCTTCGCCTTTAAAGTAGGCTACGCCCTCTATTTCAATAGTATTATTTCTCCAAATATCTATGGAACTCTCAAAAGAGATCCCATGCTTCTTGATATTTTCCAGATTCTTTTCAGGATCCCAATCAAACTGATATTTATTCATATTAGTATATTTTTAGTATTAAAACAATATTTATAATATATCATTCACCCGGAGTCGGTTGAGGTCGATCGATGAAATCTAAAGAATTATTTCCTGTATCCTGACCCGGAGACACTCTTTCGAGACTATGGCCATTGACAACATCGGGTGCTGCGACACTTTCAAATGTCGGCAAGTGATTGGCGGCTTGAGAGACAATCCCTTCCCCATAGCCCACGGCATCTAATAAACGGTCACTTGCATCCAGAAGTTGAATGGCATCGGGACCATTTTGAGGATCGAAACTATCCACCAGATCCGCATGGGCGACTTGAGTCAATGTGGGCGAGCCTGTTCGAGCATCGGCGATGACATAAAAGCCCTGAGCATTGAGACGAGCCGTCTCGGGAAGCGTGATGCTATCATAAACATTCCCATCACTCCCATTCACAAAATTGATTTTAAAATGATTCAGCGATGTATTGGCGTCTCCAAAGAGTTCCACAAACACAACACCATCCGTATCACTCCCAACTGCGTCATAGAATATCTCATTAATAACAACCTCAGCTGGTGGAGATGATGGCGATGGGGAAGAATCCACACCTGAAGGTTGCGGTTGTGGAGGGGGCGAAATTCCCGAAGACGAGTCTCCGGGAGTTTCGGGCAACACTTCAGGTGTGGTGGGGGCTGTTGGATCCGCCACAGGCGGAGGAGAATCAATTTCGTTGGTTGAAATCAGTTGATGAATCACTTCTTCATTTAGTTCTGGAGTAGAATTGGTGGATACAGATCTCCCCGTCGAAGAGACTTGATAAGAAACTTTAAGCGGCAGTCTGGCTATGTCTTGCTCAAGAGGTAATCTCTCTTGAGAGAGCACTTGTGACGTCACCAAAAAAGTATACGTCTCTCCTTCGGCTAAAGCATCGGAAGGCTGGATCAAAAGAAGCTTTCCATTTTTTGAAAAAGAAAATTGAAGGGGGATTTGTTCTAGTCTTTGGCGAGCAATCGAAGAATACAGAGTGGAAATATCATAATCGGTTTGAGTGGCCACCTCTCCATGAATCAACAGCACGGACTGATCGGTTACCGTAGAACGATCGATGGGCTGTGAAAACAAAAGTGCCATCCGTGATGTTTGAGAAATCACATCTGAAGATTGTGGAACAACAGCTTCAATCTCGAGCTTTTTTGAAGCCAAAGGATCAGGACGCACAGGCACTTGAACGCAGGCTGATAAAAGAATCAGAATAATAAAGGAGAGCTTTTTCACAAGGCACTCTCCTTTGAAAACCATCCACCTGTCAGCGCATCCAGAGTGCCATTGACCTGATCCAACATAAACTTTTTCTTTTCACGAATTTCAAGAGGATCGGATTTTGATTTTAATTCTTTCACTAGTCTTTTGTGGGTAAAGAAAGCTTCCGAAACATCTTGAAGCACACGATTGCGCTCTCGCATCCAGTCGCGTTTCTCACTACTCACAGCCAACGAATCTTTATTAAAAACAAGCTCATTTAAATACCAGACAGCTTTAATATCGATGGCAGTTCCCTGATTAAAATTTTGATCAAAATTATTTTGAGTGGGCCCCACAGTGACATCACCACCACTGACAGAAACAGAATCTCGACTCGAGAGAGAGATCAGATCTTTAAGATCTCTTTGAAAACTCGCTTGTAGCCTGGGCAAAGCCGCTGACCATCGCGAGCGACTTTTCCAACTATCCATGTCTTGAGTATCCATTCCCAAATAACGGATAGCTTCTGCTTGCACTTGTTGAATCGTGGGTTCTTTTGAAAAAAGATCTTTGGGTGAAAAAAGATTTTTTGCAAATAACACCACTAGAAAAATAAAAATGAATTTTTGTTTCATACATCTCTCCCAATTTCTTGCGAGACTAAGAGCAATGCTGGTGCCAGCATTTTCCATACAAAAACTCGTATAAAAGTTTTATTTTCAAACTCGAGAGTCCAAAAAGAAGACGATTTATTTCAAATAAGTCACTTTTTTTTGGCACCGCTGTTTGCAATGACTGCCATGCGCTATTTTTTAATATTGATTATGATGTCTTTTTTCGGATGCTCACCAATCCTACCGATTGAACATCCAACACCACCCGAAAATAATTCGGAAATCAGTGAACAGATCGCTCAAGATTTAAAAATATATGTGATCGATGTTGGACAAGGAGATGCAACATTGATTGTTGGTCCTCTAGGAAGAACTCTTTTAATAGATTCTGGACCTGCTGAAAGTGGACATCGTGCCATTATCCCTCTTTTAAATACACTCCATATCGACACTATTCATTGGATGGTCTTGACTCATTATGATGCTGATCACATTGGAGGACTTAGAGAAGTTTTAAGTGGAGATGACGAAATCTTGGGCACTTACGATGACCTCTACCCCATTTTTGGACTTTATGATCGTGGTGAAGAAACCGATAAAAATACTTTTACTTATCAAAACTATACCCAGATCACAGACCCTGTTCGTCGCACCATAGCACCTGGCACTGTAATGGATTTAGGAGATGGAGCTACAGCTCAGGTGATTGTAGTCAATGGACACTATTCAGATGATTCCCATATTCACTTAAATCCTAATGAAGAAAATGAGGCTTCCATCGGACTTCTGATTCAATATGGTCATTTTAAATATTTTACAGCTGGAGATCTCCCTGGTGGAGGATCTCCAGGAGGATTTGAAACCAAGGACTTGGAGAGTCATGTTGGAGAGATTATTGGAGATATTGATGTTCTCCATGCTGGTCATCATGGGAGTGCCTCAAGCTCAAATGATTTTTTTCTAAAAACAATCAAACCTGAATCCGTCATTATTTCCGTAGGACTCAATAATGACTATCACCATCCTGCAGAGACAACACTAAACCGTATTGAAGCTATTGGCTCTGAAGTTTTTCGCACTGATTTAAGAGGTCGTATTTTGATCGAAAGTGATGGAAACCAATATGAAATTAAGTAGATGTTGACTTGAAAGGAGCCACACCTATAATCCGGCTCCTGTTTAAAAAAGTAATTTTCACAGAAAAAAATCCAAGGGGAGCCATGAAGCTTAATAATACAATACTTAAGAATACATTGATTACATTTACCGCTGTGACGGCATTAGCTGTAGTAGGTTGTAATGGCAAAAGCGGAAAGCCATTAGTCAAAATTGGCAATGAAACCATTACTCAATCCGACCTGGATACTTTGGCCCGTGTAAACCCTCGCTTAAAACCACGATTAGCAACACCTGCAGGACGAGAGAAAGTTTTAGATAATTATGTCGAACAAGAACTTTTATATCAGGAAAGTGTTCGACAGGGTTTGGATAAAACTGATGATGTTAAAGATAAAATTGCACTCTATCAAAAAATTATTGTGGCCCAGTCTCTCATGGATAAAGAGCTCACTAAAAAAGTTCGGGAATATTATGACAACCACAAAGATGAATTTGAGAGAGTTAAAATTTCTCACATCATGATCAAGTTGGCTTCTTCTGACACGCCTGACACAAAAGCTTCCAAAGATATAAAATCTCCCAAAGACAAAAATGCTAAAAAAGAAGCTCCAAAACCAGTCAGTAAGGGACATGCAGAAGCAGAAGCAGAGAAGTTAGCAAAAGATATTCAAGATAAATTAAATAAAGGTGAAGATTTTGGAGCTTTGGCAAAAACCTATTCTGAAGATGAAAAAACAAAAGATAACCAAGGCGACTTAAGCTATGTCACAATTCGCGACAAGCGCTTGGAAAGATGGGGATGGCTTGCTTTGGCTGAAAAAGCTTTTTCACTCGAAACTGGCAAAGTATCAGATCCTATTAAAACAAAAGACGGAATCCACCTCATCAAAGTGACAGAAGCTAAATCGACAATTCCTTTTGAAGAAGCGGAAACTGGACTTCAATTTCGATTACAATCGGATCTTAAAACAAGCCTCATTGAAGATTTGAAAAAGAAATATAAAGTAGAATTTGTCAAAGAAGCAAAACCTGCGACCCCTCAAGCTCCAGCGAACACTCCAGTCTCACCCTCTGAGCCTACTCCCGCAGCTCCAGCAGCGCCTCAAGCGCAACCAATTCCAACAAATCCTGCGCCTACAGCCGAACCAGCTCATTAAAAATTGAGTGCTAAAAAATCAAAAGCCCAGCCGAAAGGCTGGGCTTTTTTATTTTCTTTAATTCATCACTATATGATCACCGATTTGGATACCATGCTTTGCAGAAAAACCGGCTGGAACTTCGAGCACTTCAGTAAAAAGAGAATGAGGGATAATCAATTTTTCTGAATAGGGTTGGGCGTTTGGCGCAATATCTACAATCTTGCCATAATGAGCAAAAATAATATCTAGAGATACCGGGGTATTCTTCATCCAAAAGTTATTGGCACTTTCGGCAGGAAATAAAAAAAGCATGCCTTGGCCTTCAGGCAGCTTCTGACGAAACATAAGGCCCTTAGCACGCTCCTCGTCTGTACGTGCAAATTCCACTTTGACTTGAAGCTCTTCTCCACTGGATTTTCGAATGATAATCATGTCGTTAGAACATCCTAAAATAAAAATACTGGCTAAAAATAAACTATAATAAATCTTAAGCCACTGGTTCCACAGGTGGTGTGTTTTGAGTCTCATCGCCCTCTTCCTTTTCAGCAAGCTTGGCAAATGCCACAACTTTTTCATTATTGCCCAATTGAATCAGTCGAACACCTTGAGTATTGCGGCCTATAACCGAAATACTTTTCACCTTGAGACGAATAATCTTTCCACCATCTGAAATAATCATAATGTCATCATCATCTGTCACTTTTCGAACACCCACTACGGATCCATTGCGATCCGTTGTCTTCACAGTGATAATTCCACTACCACCACGTCCCTGAACACGGTATTCATCGGTATCAGTTCTCTTACCAAATCCATTTTCCGTCACAGTCAGTAGCGTAGCTCTCTCTTTCAAAACTTCCATGCTCACGACGTGATCATTTTCATCCAAACGAATACCTGTAACTCCATGAGCCAGACGACCCATAGAACGTACTTCAGATTCATTAAAACGAATAGACTGACCTTCTTTGGTAGAAAGCAAGACGCTCGACTGTCCATCTGTGAGAGCCACTTCAATCAATTCGTCCCCAACAACCACACCCAAAGCAATAATACCACCCACTCGACGATTATCAAAGGCGGTCAAATCTGTCTTCTTTACAACACCCTTCTTCGTCGCAAAAATCACAAACTTACCGGCTTCAAATTCTTTCACAGCCAATACAGCTGCCATTTTTTCTGTAGATGCCATTTGGATCAGATTCGCTACCGACTTACCCTTGGTCGCTCGTCCTGCCAGAGGAATATCGTAAACTTTTACCCAATGAACTTTTCCATGATTGGTAAAAATCAAAAGATAACTATGTGTCGATGCGATAAAAAGATTTTCTACAAAATCTTCATCGCTGGTGGTCATTCCCATCTTGCCCTGACCGCCACGCTTTTGAGCTTGGTACAGGTTAATGGGGTTTCTCTTAATATAACCACCATGAGAAATCGTCACCACCATGTCTTCTTCGGCAATTAAATCTTCTATAGTCAGATCTTGAGTTTGAACCTGAATCTGAGTGCGACGCGCATCACCAAAACGATCTCGAATGTCACGCGTCTCATTCACAATGATTTCAAAAATCTTCTTTTCGCTATTTAAGATACCCTTCAAATGCTCAATCAAAGCCATGACTTCTTCATACTCTTGAATAATTTTATCTCGTTCTAAAGCCGTCAGACGCTGCAATCTCATTTCCAAAATCGCCTGAGCCTGAATCTCACTCATCTGATAATTTTGAATCAAACCTTCTTTAGCTTCTTGAGGATTTTTGGATCGACGGATCAGAGCGATCACTTCATCTAAGTGATCCAGCGCAATCTTAAAGCCTTCCAGAATGTGAGCTCTCTCCTGAGCTTTTCTCAGTTCATAAACTGTACGCCGAATAACGACTTCTTTGCGATGATCAATAAAGAGCTGAAGAAAAGATTTGATATTCAGAATCTTGGGCTGGTTTCCGACAATAGCCAGCATAATCACACCAAAACTCGACTGCATAGCTGTATGCTTATAAAGCTGATTCAAAACTACCCCAGAAACAATTCCTTTTTTGAGTTCAATAACAATACGCATTCCATCTTTATCGGATTCATCAGGAATATCACCAATACCTTCAATCTTCCCTTCCCTCACCAATTCGGCAATACGCTCAATCAAACGAGCCTTGTTCACCTGATAAGGAATTTCCGTTACAATGATGTTCTCCCTATCTCCTTTTACAGGCTCAATCTCTGCAATGGCTCGCATTTGAATAATACCGCGGCCTGTTTCGTAAGCCTCCTTGATCCCTGTGCGTCCATGAATAGCAGCTCCCGTTGGAAAATCAGGACCCGGAATAATCCCCATAATCTCCTGTACGGTCATATCTGGATTGGCAATCAAGGCCATAACCGCATCACACACTTCGATTAAATTGTGTGGTGGTATTTTGGTCGCCATACCGACAGCGATACCATCAGATCCATTGATCAAAAGATTAGGAACACGCGTGGGCAAGACCGTGGGTTCTTCTGTGGACTCATCAAAGTTAGGAACAAAATCAACCGTCTCTTTATCAATATCCGAAAGAAGTTCTTCAGCAATTTTTGTCAGTTTCGATTCTGTATAACGATAAGCAGCCGGAGGATCTCCATCGACAGATCCAAAATTTCCCTGCCCATCAATCAACGGGTACCGCATATTCCAGCTCTGGGCCATACGGACCAAAGAATCATACACAGCCATGTCTCCATGAGGGTGATATTTTTTTAAAACTTCACCCACCACGCCGGCACATTTTGAAAAACGTTTATTGGAAAGAAGACCCTCTCGAAGCATCGCGTACAAAATACGACGATGAACAGGCTTTAGCCCATCACGCACATCTGGAATCGCACGGCCGATGATAACACTCATCGCGTAATCCAGATAACTTTTCTTCATTTCATCTTCGATATTAACGGAAATAATTTCTGCAGAAATTGGTGACATAAGTGGGCGGGCTTCTGTCAGCTCCAACCTTATTTATCAAGGCAATTTCTAACCATTTTGAATCTCAATTTTTGTGTAATCGTGATAGATTTAAGCCGCACGATCACACTATGGCGAGAGGGCCTGGGAAGGAAGTCAGCGAAGCTGCTCTCCCGATTAATTAGCAAAAATATTTGACATCGTTTTAAAGGACGACTTAGAGCCTTCGAGCTTTTCAAACCATTAATAATCAAAGGGTTTATATATGACGAAAGCCGAACTGATAGCTGCTATTGCCAAAGAGTGTAAAATTTCGAAAACACTTTCGGAAAAAGCGATCAACTCATTCACAAACCATATTACCAAAGCTTTGAAAAAAGGCGACAAACTCACTCTCACAGGATTTGGTACTTTTTGTGTTTCAAAACGTAAAGCCCGCAAAGGTCGAAATCCTCAAACAGGCGCCGAACTCAATATCAAAGCCTGCAGCCTTCCAAAATTTAAGGCCGGAAAAGAATTGAAAAAAGCTGTCATGTAATGAGCAAAAAAATTGCTCGTAAAGTTTTATGCGTTATGGACGCTTTTTGGAAGCGTCACTATTCTCTCAAAAAAGATTCCACTCTGCTTCTTCTTTCTGAACTTCAAAAAAGACATTTTGAAATTTTTCTGACTTCCCTTGAAGATTTGAATAAAATCAAACCTACCGATTTCGATTTTATTTTAATGCGCAAAGATCCCCCGGTGGATCAAAAATATCTCAAGGCTTGTCGGACACTTGAAACATTTCACAAGACGACACCTGTCATCAATAATCCATCCGTCATCCGGCAATGGTCTGAAAAATCAATGATTCTCAACTTCCCCCAATGGATACCGCCAACCATCATCACTAAAAGTTTTCGTCAGGCGTCTATTTTTTTAAAAAAGTATGGGGAGGTTGTTCTCAAACCATTGAATAGCTATGCCAGTAAAGGGATTCGACTGATTTCAAGCTCAAGAGACATCAAAAATATAAAAACCTCAGTCATGCTTCAGGCCTACTTAGCTCATATTAAAACAAAAGGTGAAAAGAGAATATTCATGGTGGATGGAAAAGCCCATGGAGCCTTGCTCAAAATACCCTCAAAGAAAAATTTTCTAGCGAACCCTGACTTAGGAGCACGACTTTCTTCAACAACCCTCTCTCTACGTGAGAAAAAAATGTGCCGAGAAATTGGTCAATTTCTCAAAAAAAATGGGATCTTTTTTGCTGGCCTTGATGTCATCGACGAGCATCTCACCGAAATCAACTTTACGAGCCCAGGACTTTTGTGGGAATGGAATGAGCTAACCAAACAGCGACATGAAAAAAAAATAGTTAATCTTATGATACAATATACAAAAAACTTATATTTTTTATTACCCTCACCTGTTCTTCTTTGCTCATGCTCTCCTCTCTGTATTCCTGGGATGGAGACGACCATCGCACGATGACGAGACACGCCTTACAGGATGTCTCATCTGAGTGGGGGTTGGATCAGCCTGTCATCATCACACCACTGCGATCTTTTTTACAAAAGCTTCAAACACTGCGACCAGAGTTTCGAGATCCTTGGTTTTTTTCAAACTATCTTAAGATCAATACTAAAACAGATCTTGAAACAACCAACCCTCAAGCCAGGGGCCGCAATAGCCTCACTCCTTTTGAAATTTTATCATTCTATGCCACCGATCCTGATGAAGGTCGTGACGAAGATCTTTTTATCCGTGACGAAAAAGGAAATCCTAAACCTATGTTTCCCGATCAAATCTGGTTTGGAGAACTTCAAGGCGCCAACTCCAAAGCTTTTCGCCATCTTGAAAAACCTCCTTTTTCATTTAAACATCCTGTTTCTACTTTTGGCTTTCCTTTTCGAAAATTGGGCGAAGCGACCGAACGTGCAGAAATCTATTACCAACTTTCACTCCTGGCATTTTCTTTTGATGAACCCTATTGGGGCTGGAGGTTTTTTTCTTAAAGTTATGGCGACCACCGAGATCTACACCAACCCTACCACGCAGCGCAGATTACACCAGCCCTGACAGAAGAGGCGATCAAAGCTTATTTTGCATGGGGTCGACAAAAAGATGATAGTTTTAGGGGATTCATCCGCACAGCCGCGCATCTCGTTTCTAATTCTCACCGTTTTTATGAAAGCTATACGGCTAGACCTGATTCTACGAGTCAGGAATTGCGACAACGCATTCTCAAAGCTCTGGAAGGTAAAACGACATTACCCTCACCCCCTAGCTCCATCCAAAACCTTGCTATTCAAATAAGAGATGCGTCGAATGTATTATGGCCCGATCTTGAGAGATCCATGCATCACATTATGAATGACCAACTCAAAGGGCCTTATGATTTAGTCACTGAAACAGAGCCTCGTGATAATCCTGAAACTTTTTTGATTAAGGGTGATGACTTTGATGTGGTGAATCAAAAAATATTTTCCATCACTGAAGGCCGATTTTTATCAGCAGGAAATGTCATGAGAACAGAAGTAAAAATGATTTTGGATCGTAATAAACAGATGGATTCACGATCATTTATGACCAATCTCGACCGGCTCTTGTCTTACAAACCTAATCAATTAGCGGAATAAATACAATATTGCTTCATTCAAACTGAGAACCCATCGGCACTACAGTTATTTTTTTATCTATAGGGTAAGTTTCACGACCTGGATATACGACCCACAAGTGATCTAGCTCTAACTCTTTCACCGCCGTCTTCATTGAAGTTGTCAGCTTTGGAGCATCGGCATACTTCACTTCAATTCCCCAATTTTTACCACGATCTTTCCAAAAAAGATCCATTTCAGCCCCTTGATGGACAGACCAAAAAAAGAAATGTTCTTCCCCTAGCCCAATCTTCTTTATGCAAGTGTCCACAGCAAAACTTTCCCACGAAGCTCCTAGCTTAGGGTGTGTCTGCAAATCATTCCAATAACGAATGCTTTGGAGCGAGTGAAAAAGACCTGAATCTCTCAGATAAAGTCTTGGATGTTTCACAATTCTTTTACCTGTATTGTTATGCCAAGGAGTCATCAACCGAACCATGAAAGTACCTTTGAGAATTTCGATATATTTGCGGACCGTCATATCAGACACTCCAAATGACTTCGCGAGTTCAGAATAATTCAGAATCTGACCGTGATAATGACTGAGCATCATCCAAAAGCGTCGCAGCGTTTCAGCCGGCAGTTGAATCCCTAGTTGAGGGATATCGCGCTCTAGAAAACTCCGGATATAATTTTCTCTCCATAAAAAACTCGCTTCTTCGTCTTCTGCTAAAAAAGATTTGGGGTAACTTCCCCTAAGCCAGAGTTTGTTTTTTTCCTCTACAGAGACCTCTTCCAGTGAAAAGCCAGAGAGCTCCAGATATGCCAGTCGACCCGCTAAGCTTTCCGATCCTTGCCGGATGAGATCTCGCGAGGCACTTCCCAAAATCAGATATTTTTGATGGGGATTATGATCGACCAAATAGCGAATGATCGGAAAAAGATCGGGCTTGCGCTGTACCTCGTCGATGACAATCGTCCCTGATAAGTTTTCAAGAGCTAATTGAGGATGGTCGAAGCGCACTAAATCTCGAACATTCTCCAAATCAAAGAAATGATCATAAGGAATTTGTTTGGCTAGCGTCGTCTTTCCACACTGACGAGGACCCAATAAAGCCACGGCAGGAAAGGTCCTAAAAGCCTTAAGAATTCGATTTTTCTCACTTATTCTATCAATCATTCCAACAGGATATCATATTTTTATGAAATATCAAACAGGAAGTATGAAATTTCAAGACTACCCCACCTCATCATAAGGACGTAGTCGGAAAGGAACACCAAGTTCTTCTTCGGCGATTTTTTGGATAGCGGTGATGTTCATATTAGGAAGTCCCACAGCTGAAGCGACGACTGTCGGGATATGTTTTTTAGCTTCGAGAATAAAAGCCTTCACCGCAGGGAAAGCTTCTTCACCAAACTTAGAAGGACATACTTTCGCATACGTCTTGGCATCCGGAGCGTTGAGCGACACAGAAACAGAATCAATCAAACCAGCAAGCTCTGGCAGAATATTGCGTCGATGAACTAAATTTCCCAACCCTTCTGTATCCAATCGCAGCCGCGAGCCGCGAGCTTTGAGCCTTTTCGCCACACTCTTCAAAAGCTCCAGGCGCAGTGTTGACTCTCCAAAACCACAAAAGACAATTTCCTGAAACTGATTCACATCGCCCACATCATCAATGGCTTTCAGAATTTCTTCTTCTGTCGGCTCATGATCATTTTTCAAATAATGACCCTTCACCATCCAATCATCAAACTTCGGACAAAACACACACGAGAGTGTGCATTGATTGGTGATATTTAAATAAAGAGAATTTCGGATACGGTAAGCAATCTTAGCGACATCATCTGGAAGCTCAATCGGCAAACCAAAAACATCTTTTGTATTGCGCGCTGAAATGCGTGCCACATCACTCACATTGAGTGACTTTAACTCTGCAATTTTTTCTGCGATATATTTGACGTATGCCGGCTCGTTTCTCTTTCCGCGGAAGGGTTCAGGCGCTAAAAATGGGCAATCTGTTTCAATCAAATAACGATCTCGCGGCAAATTCTTCACAGCTTCATGAAGTTCTGTCGCTTTTTTAAAGGTGATGATTCCTGAAAATGAAACGTAGAAACCTTTTTTGATAATTTTTTTCGCGGTTTCCAAATCTCCCGTGTAACAATGAAAAACACCACCCAACTTCCACGCATTTTCTTCATCAAAAATACGGAAACAATCCTCAAAGGCATCTCGACAGTGAATCACCAATGGCAATTTTACTTCTCGAGCCAGTTTAATAAAATCTCTCAGTCGTTTTTGTTGAATGTCTTTGGGAGAATGCTCGTAATAATAATCCAAACCCACTTCACCAATGGCGACGACCTTCTCATGCTGAGCCATTTCTTTAAGCGTCACGAGATCTTGATCTGTCATCTCCTGAACTTCATGAGGATGAATCCCAACGATAGCAAAGATCTGAGGATATTTTTCAGCCAGATTGATCACCGTCTGACTGCTCTCAATGTCAGTACCAACATTGATCATGCAGCCCACACCAGCTTCTTTGGCACGATTTAATATATCACCAACTTCGTCCTTAAAATCTTCGAAAAATATATGAGCGTGAGAATCGATGAACATCGATTAATGAATCGCAGCTTTCTCTACAAATACGTCTAAAACTTTATCTTTTGAATTGTAATTAAAAGAAACTTCTTTGGCAGATTGGCCTAAAATGATCTCACGATAGAAGCGATCTGGAAAAGAGTTTGCTATACCGCAAAGTTTTTTCACATGATCATCTTCCAACCAACCTTTTACAAAAAGGGTTTTTCCATTTTGGCTGAGCTTAATATCAAATTTGTAATCAGGCATCACTTCAGGAAGATTCCATTTATACTTCAACTGATGATCTGGCACTCGATTAGGCAAAGCAAAACGAATCTGATACTTAGTCACCTCTTCTTCTAATTCAGAGGCTAATCCATAACGCTTCATCCGATCCCACTCTGACTCAGGCCCTCTCTTTTTCGCTTCCGCCCAACGTACTTCCCAGGGACGATTATCTTCAGGAGGTGGCAAGTCTTCAACTTTGGCTTTCTTTTTATTTTCTGGAGCTGGAGGAAGCTCGCCTTTGATTAAGGAAATCGCATCAACAGGACACACATAAATGATATCCCAAGGATTAAATTTTCCTTTAGGAGACGGTGCCACTGCCTTGGCCCGTGTGTGCTCAGGATTCATGATAAAAATATCGGGGAAATCATTACAACAAGCATCACAAGCAATACAGGCTTCACTAACGGCATATTCTTCCATTGTAGTCTGGGCGGCGACTTCGCTCATAATTTTTCTCCTTAGGGAAGCGGACTTTTTTCTGATCTGACTCTTCTTGTCAAGATTGTATGATAAACATGATAAAGATCAGTTACTGATTTTTCAATTAATCTAATATTGTCTTAATCAAGGAGGTTTTATGGGATGTAATGTCGGAAAAGCAGATCGTATTATCAGAATCGTCGTCGGTGTTGGCCTGATCGGCTTTGGCTTAGCAACCAAATCATGGCTGGGAGCTATTGGCATTATCCCTCTAGCTACAGCTGCTATTGGTTTCTGCCCTCTCTACACACCTTTAAAAATTAACACTTGCTCTCAAAAGTAGATTACCAATCAATCCGTTGTTGCGAGGTATTTGGGATCAAAGTGCCGATAAACTTGAAAAGGCCTGAGTGTTTATTCTCGCGAAACTCTCGCTTGGCCACGCGTGATTTGACGCGACCTTGGTCTGTGCCATCGATAAACTCGACTTTTTCCAGATCGACATAGTTTAAATCAATATCGAAAACCTTCCGCGTCCCAAACTGGCCATAAATTTCAACTTTATCAAAACTGTCGGCCACAAGATTTTTGGAATTGCGAGCCTTGCGCACCACAAAGGAAAAACCTGGGTAAAATACCAACGCCTTAGCAATCTGACACATCCCCTGCTCCCACGTCGAAAAACCTTTTCCCTGATTAATCGGGAAGCGAACTTCTTTTTGATCAAAGTCGACTTGGTATCGAGGTGTGTTGGTGGCACTCTCTTTATTCATCTCTACTTGAGTAATATGAGAAGGAAATTTTGGATCTGGAAATACTTTTGCTTGGACCAACACTTCCGTAATCAATGGCGGCTGAATCACAAAAGACTTTTGATTGTCTGGAAGCTGTTTTTGAAGATGATAGAGCATTTGATAAAACTGCTCGAGCTTGGTTCTTTGAGGAGTGCTCTCAAATATTTTTTTGAGTTCACCTAGATTATCTTCATTTTTCACCCAAACAATACGATTCTCAGTATCCCTCAATTTTTCCAAAGCAGAAATAAGTTTAGGCATATCTGGTTTAACAATGGCTGGCGGAGGATCATCAGCGCCCGGGCAACGAGGGTCAAAAGCGTTCAAAGAGCCAGAAAAAGAAGTAAAATAATGATAATAGACTTCATAAAAATGAGTTGTTACCCCAAGGCCCATGAATTTTGATATAAAAAAAATCATCAAAGAACGCTGGGGACAAAATTATGACCTCCATGATCAATTTGTAAATCCGCAATTTGTCAAAGTCCTGCGCACGATTGGATTTGATAAAGTGTATAAGCGCGCCGAGGGCCAATACCTTTATGATGCTGATGGACAGCGGTATTTGGACTTTCTCTCCGGCTATGGAGTTTTTGCGGTTGGCCGCAACAATCCTCAAATAAAACAAGTCCTGCACGACCTCCTTGATCTGGATCTTTCCAGCATGGTGCAGATGGATTGCAGCCTGCTCTCGGGACTTGTCGCTGAAAAAATCACCTCTCTCACACCCAAGCATCTCGACACCGTTTTCTTTACTAATTCCGGTACCGAAGCCGTCGAAGGCGCTCTCAAAATGGCTCGTGGAGCTACGGGGCGCAGTCGCATTCTCTATCTGGATCATGCGTTTCACGGACTGACGTTGGGATCTCTGTCGGCTAATGGGAATGAAGAATTTCGTGGTGGTTTTGGTGAGCTGCTCGAAGGCACCAAGATTCCTATGAATGATCTGGCCGCTCTGGAGTATGAACTCAAAAAAAATGATGTAGCGGCTTTTATTTTTGAACCCATTCAAGGTAAAGGCGTTCACATCCCTGAAGATCATTTTCTTCCAGAAGCTCAAAAGCTTTGTCAAAAGTATGGAGCTCTTTTCATTTCAGATGAAGTTCAAGTAGGTTTGGGACGCACCGGAAAATGGTTTGGCTTTCAACACTGGAATCTCGAGCCTGACATCATTTGCCTCGCCAAAGCTTTATCGGGAGGACTTGTACCTGTCGGAACAATTGTCATGAGACGAGATATTTATAAAAAAGTGTTTTCAAAAATGGATCGCTGCGTGGTGCATTCCAATACTTATGGAAAAAACACACTCGCCATGGGTGCGGCTCTAGCGAGCTTGGAAATTTTAGAAAAAGAAAATTTAGTTCAAAAAGCCGAAACACTTGGCAATGCGCTCCGCCAGGCTATTCATGAAAAATGTTCTGAGTTTGAAATGTTTAAAGAAGTCCGTGGTAAAGGCTTGATCATTGGGATTGAATTTAAAGAACCAAAATCTTTCAGCCTGAAAGCCGCGTGGAAGATGATTCATGCGGCCAATAAAGGTCTTTTTGGTCAGATGATTGTCGTTCCTCTCATGAGTAAGCATCGAGTCCTCACACAAGTAGCTGGACATAACATCGACCTGGTCAAACTCCTCCCGCCATTGGTGATCACTCAAGAAGATGTCGATTATTTTGCCAATGCATTGCGCGATGTTGTGAGTGAGTGCCATAAATTTCCCGGTGGAGCTTGGGAAGTAGGTATGATGTTGGCCAAAAATGCCCTTAAAAGTTAGAAATAGATTCCAATAATATCCCGTAAATTTCTGTTTACATCCTTATTTTTACGGGTAAAATCTGGCTATGATTAAGCGAAGTTTAGACTTAACTAATTGTAATAAATCACTTTTTTTATTTGGCCCCAGACAAACTGGAAAAACAAGCTTAGTCAGGTCATTATTTAAACCTGATCTTCAAATAAACCTTCTCCGAACATCAGAGTTTATCAAATACACTAAAGATCCCTCTCTACTCAGAAAGGAAGTTGAAGCCCTTCCTCAATCAAAACATATAATTGTCTTTATTGATGAAATTCAAAAATGCTCTGAGATGCTCAATGAAATTCATGCCCTCATTGAAGACTGTAAAGTCCAATTTATACTCACGGGCTCCAGCGCCAGAAAGCTACGTCAAAAAGGAGTCAATCTTTTAGGGGGACGAGCCTTAACCTATCATCTATTTCCTCTTACCCATGAAGAACTTCAGGAAAAATTTTCTCGAGAAAATATACTTCACTATGGATCATTGCCTTCTATCATTCTTGAACCCAAAGATTCTCAAAAAAAGGGATTATTAAGAAGTTATGTTGAAACGTACCTCAGAGAAGAAATTCAACAAGAAGCCTCTACGCGTAACATTCCAGCTTTTGCACGATTTTTAGAACTCGCTGGATTTGAAAATGGACACATCTTAAACTGGAGCAATATCGCACGCGAAGTTGGAGTTCACGCTTCAACTATTAAAGAATACTTCCAAATTTTACAAGACACCCTATTAGGGTTTTATTTAGATCCTTATTCAAAATCCGTGCGCACAAAAATTGTCTCACATCCAAAATTTTATTTTTTGATACAGGACTCGTCACGACTCTTCAAAGACGTTTAGATTCTATACCACCCCATCCTCACCTTCTTATGGAGACTCCTTTGAGCATTGGGTTATTCTTGAAACCCGACGACTACTCTCTTATCGAGAACGTCAATACGCGATGAGTTTTTTTAGAACCTCAGATGGAGCGGAGGTGGATTTAATTTTAGAAAAAGGAAATGAAACGTGGGCAATAGAAATTAAATCAAGCTCAACCCCATCAATGAGAGATATTAAAGGCCTAAGGTCTTTTCTAAACGATCATCAGGTCACTCGAGCTATTTGTATTTGCCAGTCCACGCATGCTTATCGTGAAAAGAATATTGAATTTCTTCCATGGAAAAACTTTTTTCAGGAATTATAAAACAATCAAAAGGATGACTTGTAATGAAACATATTTTTATTTTGATACTTCTTTTCCTCTCAACTCCAAAATTATGGGCCCAAGAAGACCTTCCCGATGCACTGGATTTTGACCGACGTCAATCCGGCATGTACCGATTTGAACTCTCTCCTTATGGAGGGGATTATTTTGGGGATAAGACAGGTCATTCTTTTATTGCAGGGGGCAATCTTCAATTGAATCTCACCGAAAAACTCGCCCTCTCCACCGACTTTGGCTACAGCCGGGCGATAGTGGATCCAACGAGTGACTTAGGAGCTTCGTTTCAGGATAAAAATGTCTATCTCATCGATGGTGGTTTTGTCATTACAGTCCCCGCGGCTTACCGCAGTGGAAAAGGTTTTACGGAAGCTGATTTTTTCACATCGCTTGGTGGAGGTATTATTCGCATCAACGACTCCAATCGAGGCGGTGGCTACATCGGTGGCGGCATGAAAATCCGATTTAGAAAAGCCGACTGGTTTGCCTTACGCGTAGAAATCCGAAACTATTTCACATCAATTGCCAATCCCTCAGGGAGTAATTTTCAAGACACTCTCTCCATTCGTCTCGGCCCCACTTTCCTTCTTCCCCCAGGATTTTAAGACCATCAAGAGCGATGGGACCAAACTCCCCACTGGGGACTTTTCACACCATTTTTCTTGCCTTATATTTAATTAATTGGCATCCTTGCATGATCAAAGTGAAAAATTGACTTTGATAGTAAAATTAACTTTTAAGAATCAATAAGTTGGAGAGAACGTGGAAGCCGAAAAATTAGATAAAACAGAAATCCGATTAGCTGAGGAACAAATCAAATTTTCCTACAATGAAAACCTCCTCAAAGAAGCTTCCCAAATTAAAAGTGAGCGTCAGCTTCTCAAAGAGCGATTAGAAAAATTGGAACAAACCAAGAGCTCTGTGAGCCCTACGGTTTACATGAAAGTCTACACAGACTACTCAACCCAACTTGATCAGACCACCCAAAGACTGATGGCTCTCAAGCGCGATCTCGACAAGGAAGAAAAAAGTCTTTCGGAAAAAAAAGCACTGATTGAAAAACAAATTAAACTTCACCAGGAATCTAAAGAAGAAAATCAACTTCGAGCAACACTAGGAGAAATCAGCCAGGAAAAAATGGATGATCTCAACCACGTACACGAAGAAGAGATTTCCCGATTAGACAGAGCCTTACATCTTTTGACTGATGCTATCGATCGACATCGAGAGATTTTTGCAGGCGAATCACTTAAAAAATCACCACCCAAAACCATCGAAAACAATTTTCAGGAAGTACTCCCTCCAGACGTCACCTCTGAACCCACTCCACTTCCTGAAAAGAAACCGACACTCAAAGCGGTTCCAAACTTGAATACAGAAGAACCACCTTCTCTCTCACAAAAAAAGAGCCAGCTGACACCTCACACAGATCGCATTGATCTCAATAAACAAACTACTGATACAGCTATTGAAGAGCCGTCCGTCTCCAAGTCACAAAAAACAACCCCTACTGCCAATATTCCTGAGCTTCTTGTTTTTGAAAAAGGAAATCAGATCCAAAAGCTAAACCTCAATAAAACTATTGTTATCGGACGCTCACCCGCAAACGACATTGTCATCAAAGAGGCCAAGGTCTCAAGACGCCATGCTGAAATTCAAATTGTGGGAGCCAAATATATGATCATTGATTTGGAGTCTTCCAACGGTACTTTTGTTAATGGCAAAAAAATCTCCGAATACGCCCTTCAACCAGGCGATGAAATCACGATAGGTTCCATAAAAATCTCGTTTAAAGTCGCTTAACTTTTAGATGACTGACCTGAATACCGAAACCTCTTTTACTACAGGTGCTGATTCGATATATTTTTTGAGCAGCAGTATTGTTTTTTCATTTAATAAAGTGCCTTGAGGTAAAATCAAAAGATCATTGATGGTTTTTATATCCTTAGAAAGGACCATCCCTAACTCAAGTTTGTCAAAAGCTAGAGTGACCTCATGAGTTTGTGGAATTTCTGAGGTCTTAGTACTTAAATATCCCTTCAATACTTTCAAAATCTCTGGATCAAAATATTCTTTTCTGGAGCCCATCAAAAAATCCACAGCCTTTGCAGGGCTTAAGGCTTCATGATGATTTTTGTGATTTACCAACTTATCAAAAGAATCGGCGATAGTGATGATACGACTTCCCAGAGGAATCGCATCTGTTCTCAACTTGTCAGGATAGCCTGTTCCATCAAACTTTTCATGATGATGACGAATCATGTGTGCTGCTTCTGATAAATTGGGAATCATCAAAGCAATCAGCTCACCCTGCAGAACATGTTTCTTCAACTGTGATAGCTCCACATCGTTTAGCTTTGACTCTTCTTTTTCCAAGATAGACGAAGGCACTGCAATCTTACCAATATCATGAAGCATGGCTGCCATTTCGATCTGAAAGCACATATCTTCTGATAGTTTTAACTCTTGAGCTATTTTTCGGGATAAGTCGGCAACACGTTTAGAATGGTTCCCAATATGAGCGCTATGCATTTCACCCATTTGAGACAAAAGCCTCACCGTGCTCACAAAACCCTTTTCAAGCTCGCTAAATTCTATCGCTCGCTTCAAGGTAACTTTGATTTCTTCGTCATTCCAGGGCTTGGTCAAAAAGCGGTAAACGCCACAACGATTAATAGCATCAATAGCAGCCTGCATATCGGCATAGCCTGTCAGCAAAATACGCACAGTATCAGGAGCGATCTGTCGTGCTTTTTCTAAAAAGACAGTCCCTTCCATATCCGGCATGCGCTGATCTGAAATAATCAGGGTATATTTTTTATCTTTCAACCACGCGAGGGCTTCTTGAGGTGATGTTGTTGAATCAATTTAATACTTTTCGGGACGCAGTAGACGTTTAAGAGCATTGAGAATACTCAATTCATCGTCCACTAACAAAAGACGATGCGTTTGCATAAACACCTCTTAGGCTTTTATTTCCTGTTTTGCCTGCTGCAACAAACTATTCCTCTCAGTCTCAATCTTGATGTGCTCAAAACATTGTCGAATTGATTCCAGAAGTTCCTCGTCATTCCAGGGCTTAGTTAAAAAACGATAAACTTGTCCTTGGTCAATTGCATCACACACGACTTTGGCATCAGCATAACCAGACAAAATCAGCCTGAGAGATTCTGGATGAATCTCGATTGATTTTTTTAGAAATTCGACTCCATTCATTTCCGGCATGCGGTAGTCGGTCATGATCAGATGAATGTTTTCTTTTTTTAAAATTTCCAAAGCATCATGAGCATTGCCGGCAAAAAACATTTCATAACCTTCTCTTCGAAAAAGCCGCTTCAGAGACTGTAAGACTCCAGGTTCATCATCAACACAAAGCATTTTGTAACTCATAAAGCAGCTCCTTTCATTGGAAGCTTAATGGTAAATGTCGTACCGACACCCACCTGGCTTTCCACAAAAATGTCACCTTTATGTTTTTTGATAATTCCATAAGATACTGACAACCCCAAGCCCGTGCCTTTTCCAACAGCCTTGGTCGTAAAAAATGGATTAAATAGTTTTTCCAAATTCTCTGGTTTGATACCAGACCCGGTATCCGTAAAACGAATCACAATATCTTCTTTTTCAACAAAACTTTCGATCGTCAGAGTTCCTTTTTCTTGAATAGCCTGTGCAGCATTCACAATCAGATTCATAAAAACCTGGTTTAATTGACCCGGGAAACAAACAATCATGGGTAGAGGAGAGAGCTTTTTAATAACTTCACATTTATATTTAATTTCGTTCCAAACAATCTTGAGAGTACTTTCGATACCTTCGTTGATATCCGCTTCTTTCATCTCAGCTTCATCTAATCGCGCAAAACTCTTAAGACCTTTAACAATTTCTTTTACACGATTGGTTCCATCGATAGACTCTTTCACTAAATTGTCCAAATCATCCAAGATATAAGCAATATCCTCTTTTTCTTTTGTTTTTGCCAGTTCAGTCAAAAACGAGACAGATTTTTCAATATCCTTACTTTGTACAGAGCTTACAAGAGAGTCGTATTCTGAAATCATTTTTTTGATCGATAGAGAATACTTTTTTAATGTTTGAAGATTACTGGTCACAAATCCGACAGGATTGTTAATTTCATGAGCCACACCTGCAGCCAATTGCCCAAGACCAGCCATTTTTTCAGACTGAATCATCTGCGCTTGATTTCGCTTAATGACTTTTTCTGCTTCGATACGATCGGTAATTTGCTTCTTGAGATGCTCCACAACCACATAAAGCTCTTTAGTTTTCTTCTCGAGAATGTCTTCAGCTTTAAATCGAGCCTGACGTTCTCGATATAGAGCCCGCTTCAGTAGTTCTTCATTTTTTGATAAGACTTCAGCTTCCACAATTATTCTCCTATCGTTAATTCAAAACGACAATGAGGATCATTGAGATGCATACACTTGGTTTGGGACAGCTTATGTTTGGTCTGATAATGTTCTGCAGCTCCCGCAATCAAACCCTCAGCCAAGTGACAAAGTTTCCGCGGAGATTTGTAAATCATAACCAACTGATTAGGAGCTGGATCTTCATAAGTAAATGATGGAAGGCCTGCATCCGGGTAAATTTTTTTCACTTCTGCATGAATGACGCTATCGATTGTTTTCAAAAACTCCTTAAAATCTTTTACTAAAAAATCCGGGTAGAGTTTGGATAATTTTATAAGAGTAAAGTGTCCAAAAGTACGCACGAGGTCTTCCACACTGATTCCTGTTTCTTTGGATAAAAGACCTACATAAGAAAAGAGCTCTGACTCATGATAACTTTGAGCTGAGGTATAAATACCTTTGGAAACAGGCTTGGTTTCCTCAATCATTCGATCCCACAGCTCAAGACCAAACTTTTCTTCTATCATTTCATTAAAGATCGAGAAGATGACACCTTTCATAATACCTCCTACGTTTAATGATATGACAAATATGACAAAAGTGCCAATCTAATAGTATGACGCCAAGAGACGTAAATAGCTAAAAATATGAATCTTTTATGATTTTTGACGAATAATTATCAGATTTTAATGAGCTTCATTCCAGTTTTTGCCATGACCGACTTCAACTTTTAGGGGCACTTTCAAGGAAGCCACAGAGCTCATTTCATGACAAACCATTTTAGAAACAGGCTCAATCAAGGCCTCGGGGACTTCAAAAACAAGCTCATCATGAACCTGGATCAACATCTTAGTTTCTGGAAAATCTTTTAACCGAGCATCTATTGTCAGCATCGCCTTTTTAATCAAATCAGCGGCTGTCCCTTGAAAAACTGTATTAAAAGCTGTGCGCTCCACCATAGCTCGGACAGTGGCATTGGGATTTAAAATATCCGGGAAACGTCTCAAGCGGCCAAACAGTGTATGCACTATTTTTTCTTCACGAACCTGCTTCAAAATCTGATCCCTCAACGCTGTCACTTTGGGATATTGAGCAAAATAGTTTTTAATGTATTTATTCGCTTCGGCATTACTGATCCCCAATTCTTGCGATAAACTAAAAGCTCCCTGACCATAAAGGACAGCAAAATTAACCGTCTTCCCCACCGCTCTCATTTCAGAAGTGACCAAAGGCTCCATCACTTCAAAAATTTGAGCTGCCGTTGCCCGATGAATATCACGATCTTCGGCAAACGCCTGAATCAGCACCGGTTCATCGGACAAATGAGCGAGGATACGAAGCTCTATTTGGGAATAATCCGCTGACAACAAGACACATCCAGGAGCTGCAATAAAAGCTTCTCGAATCTTCCGACCTTCTTCTGTGCGGATGGGAATATTTTGAAGGTTGGGATCTGTAGACGATAAGCGTCCCGTGGCCGCTACTGTTTGATTAAAAGAGGTATGAATGCGCCCTTCAGAATCCACCAGCTTGGGCAGCGCATCTAAATACGTCGATTTAAGCTTTGCCAAGCTGCGATATTCCAAAATAATTTTTGGCAGATCATGTTTTTTGGAAAGCTCAGTCAACACATCCACATCGGTGGAATAGCCCGTCTTGGTCTTTCGCATGACGGGTAGCTTTAATTTTTCAAAAAGAATTTCGGAAAGTTGTTTAGGAGAATTGAGATTAAATTCCTGACCTGCTAATTGAAAAACACGAGACTCCATCTCAGCCATTTTTTTCTCATAAAGAGCTGAAGTCTGGGTGAGCCTTTCGCTATCAATCAACACACCATTATTTTCAACGCGCCTTAAAACTGTCGCAAGCGGCAGCTCGAGATCTTGATACAAGTCCCAGAGATTTTCTTTTTTTAATTGTTCTTCCAAAGTAGCATTGGAAAGATAATGATCCCGAACAAGCTCTACATTTCGAAATCCATCCGGATCTAAAAGGTAAAGTCCGAGCTTTACGTCTTCGGTCAGTTCAACCGTACTCTGTGTAGGCGTTGGTGTTGCGTCAGTAGAAGGCACCCATTCGAGCAAAAATTTCTTAAACTCCAACTCCTCAAAGAGTTCACGCATTTTTTCAGGATCCGGAGGGTTGATTTCAAAATCTTTCAAGTCATATGAAAGCGGTGCATTGGTCACGATCGTGGCCAACTCTTTACACAAACGGGCTTGGTCCGCATGCGCCACCAACTGCTCCCCCATCTTCCCCTTGACCTCGCCTGCATGCACCAAAAGATTTTCAAGAGATCCATATTCTTGGATTAATTTTGTCGCCGTCTTATCACCAATCCCAGGCACTCCCGGAATATTGTCGGAAGAATCTCCCGCGAGAGCCAAGATGTCCGTCACTTGCTTTGGGCCAACACCAAACTTCTCTTTAACCTCCGGCTCACGAATCCACTTTTCTTTCATACTATCAAAAATCAAAATATGATCGTCCACCAGCTGCATCATGTCTTTGTCGCCCGTGACAATAACCGTCTCCCAATCCTTCTTTTCAAATTGAGATGCGATCGTCCCAATCACGTCATCCGCTTCATAATTAGGAAGCTCAAGAACAGGAAGATTCAACGCCTGAATAATTTTTCTAAAATAGGGAAACTGCGGAACAAGATCTGGTGGTGGCTCACTGCGATTAGCCTTATACTCAGGATATTTTTCATTCCGAAACGTCTTGCGAGCCACGTCAAAAACAACGCCAATCAAGTCGGGTTTATGCTCTTTTAAAAGTTTCACCATCATATTGGTAAAACCAAACAAAGCATTGGTGGGAAGACCTTTGGAGTTACTCAAAGGCCGAATGGCATAATACGCGCGAAAGATATATCCTGAAGCATCAACCAAATAGAGGCGTTTGTGAGACATCGATGACACATGCCCCAAAAGTAAAAACTCGTGCAACGATTATTCAATAAAAAAAGCTTCAAACAACTATGTAAAATTTAAATGTATGTTTTAATTTTGACATAATTGTTTTTTATCCTCAAGATGAGGTTGTGGCTCATTTACGGTCCAGACACATCGAACAAAGGCTTAAAAAGGCTCTAACCTATGCACCTTGCATTGGATTATTAGGCATGAGGCAAACTGGGAAGTCTACCCTTCTCAAAATGTTTTCGAAAGAATACTACTCGTTCGACAATGAAGGTCTTATCAGTCGATTCGAACGGGAAGGATCTGAAATTCTCTCCTTGGCACCGAACCCGCTTGGACTCGACGAAGTCCAAAAATACCCTCCTATTTTTGATCAGCTCAAGCTCTCGGTTGATCGCGTTAAGAAACCAGGACGTTTTCTCCTCAGCGGATCCGTCCGCTTTTCATCCCGACAACAAATTCGCGAGTCCCTGACCGGTCGTATCGTCTTACTTGAACTCTTCCCGATGACTCTTGCGGAATGTCATCATAAACCACTCTCAATCTTCTTAAAATTATTTCACGAAAAAACTCCTCAAGAGAAACTCATCGACCTCCTTAAGAAAAGAAGTTGGGCTTCTGAAGAGAAAATAGATCATTATCAGAAAACGGGCGGATTGCCGGGCATCTGTTTTCGCAGAGAAGAATCCGTCCGCTTCGATTTTTATTCTTCACATCTAGAGACGCTTTTGGGGCGAGACATTCAATTGATCCGTAAAATTCAACTCAGCGTTTCAAAATTGATCAGTCTCCTTACAGAGATTGCCAAGAGACAAGGTCTGCCAATCAATTTCTCCGAGCTTGCACGCATTGTGGGCACTTCCATTCCAACCGTGAAGTCAGCTTTAGATGTAATGGAAGGTGTCTTTTTGATTCGCCCCTATGGAGACACATGGTTTCTTGAAGACAGCGGACTCTCTCATTTTTTAGCTCCCCAAAAAGATATCGCGAATCAAACTACGCGCTGGGAAATGTTGAAACTCTGCTACTTGGAATTACGGGCTCAGGTTTCCTACGGACTCAAACATGAAGTCGGAATGAAACCTTATAAAACAAGAGGTGGAATCGATATCCCATTCCTAATCGAATCCAAATCCGGGGAACGATTGGCGATCGTGATCGAAGAAGAAAACCTCCCCTCCAACAAAGCCTTAAAAAGTCTTTCATGGTTTGGAAAACACTCCAAAAACACAACACCTTTAATACTCCTGAATTCCCACAAACCATTCATCAGCTCGACAGGAATTCTTTGCCTTCCTTGGACCTGGGTTTTTTAGTTCAGAAAATCTGAGCCACTTCCTTAAAAAACTCTCAAGGAGCAATTTTTTTCGCAACAACCACGCCGATATACCGATACCTTCTCTGAGAGATTACTTTATGGCAGATTTATTTAGATTATTGGGATTGAGACAGCCTCCTCGCTTAAACTTGGCAAACCTGGGTAGCCAGGAAACTCCATGCACTTTCACCCAAGATCTAACCGGTCACTCCACACTACCTGATCAGACTTTAGAATGGCATTACAGTATCTTTGCACCACCCAATACCCCCCAAGCACCGACGCTCTATTGGAGTCATGGCTTAGGCAGCAGTGTAGCGGCAGAAAGAGATTTTGCCAATGCTCTAGCGGCAAAAGGTATTCGCGTAGTTGCGATTGACTATCCAGGATGCGGGCAATCTTCTTGGTTGAAAACACATAGAGGACCCCTCACCGCTGGAGAAATACAATCTTTAGAAGATCGAGAACGCATCTTCTCAATATTTCTCGATGGAGCTCTAAATATTATACGACATGATAGAAAAAAAACTGGCAAAACGTCATTTGCCATTGGGGGTCATTCTTTAGGTGGTGTCACGAGCGTACGATTGGCCCACCATTTTTCAAAAGATCCTTTACTCTTGGGCCTTTTTAACTGTGTTGCTTTTCATAGTCTGGGAGAGACACACACTAGACCCCTCCTTTTGACTCTTTTCTTAGAAATACTCACGTCGGCTTCCAAACTACAAGCCAACTTCACCAGCACACCTGCGGTACTTGCTAAATTTGCGATTGCTTACTCGGGTTTAAGCATTGCCAATCTCTCTCATGGACATAGCGATGTTGCTGAACTCGTCAAATCTACTTTTGAACATCTCCTGCGCAGACCTGGTGAAAGTTTCAGCTCATGGAAAACCAGAATCGCTGCACAAGAACACGCTCTCAGCACCCATGCGCGCATGTCAGATTTTGCCTCTACACCAGAAGCTTTACGACGATTACAAATAGATCAAAAAGCTTTGGGGAAAATGCCTAAATTTAATGTCTTTGCGCATGGCGATCCACTTCTTGGCTCCCCAGAAAGACTCGCTGAAGATTTTGCTCACTACCCAAAGGCTCGTGCCGTTGTTTTGAAAAAATCAGGACGCATTCCAGGCCCGGGCCATCTCGCCCTTCCCTCTCATCCAGAACCCCTGGCCCGACTATTTGCAGGAGTTATCAATAATAGATCTGTTGATACCTCAGACTTCAGAAATGCGGGAATTGATGTTACACTCTATCAGGGTAATACCGTAGAGAAATTATAATAGTTTTACGGCTTCCTGAGCAAAATACGTGACAATCAAATCCGCCCCAGCTCTATGTATGGAGAGAAGAGTTTCGAGAATGATGGATTTTTCATCGATCCAGCCTTTTTCTGCAGCGGCTTTGATCATCGAGTACTCTCCACTCACTTGATAAGCCGCAATCGGCAGATCGACGACATTTTTCACTTTTGAAATCACATCCAAATACGACAACGCAGGTTTTACCATGATGATATCGGCACCTTCTTTGGCATCGAGCTTAGCTTCACGCAAAGCTTCGCGCACATTGCCTGCATCCATTTGGTAAGTTTTGCGATCACCAAACTTGGGGGTGGACTCAGCCGCTTCACGAAACGGTCCATAAAAAGCCGAGGCATATTTTACCGCATAACTCATCAGCGATACTTCGGGGAATCCAGACCCATCCAACGCCGAACGGATCGCTCGCACACGACCATCCATCATATCCGATGGCGCCACCATATCGGCTCCGGCCATTGCGTGAGAGACAGCCACATCGGAGATAATTTCTAAAGATGTATCGTTTTCAATGCGACCTTCACAAACAACCCCACAATGTCCATGGCTCATATATTCACACAAACACACATCCGTGATCACAAGAAGCTCGGGCACTTTGTCTTTAATGGCCCGTACAGCATTTTGCACAATCCCATTTTGAGCCCAAGCACCGGTAGCTTTTTCATCTTTTGATTTTGGAATTCCAAAAAGTATCACTGCGGGAATTCCCCGTTTGTAAATTTCAGCAGCTTCTTTAACAACTTCTTTCAAAGTGAGCTGAGCAATCCCAGGCATCGACTTGATGGGTTTCGGAGTCGTCTCTGTGACAAAAAGAGGCTGAATCAGCTGCTCAGGACTCAAGCGCGTTTCGCGCACCATACTGCGCAGTGTTTTTGAAGATCGCAAACGACGAGGACGGTGATTGGGATATGTCATAGGCCGCAGTTATTCTGTGCACGGAAATCTTGTCAACCTTGCATCCTTGTAAAAATTGAAAGGGGGGGGGTTCTATTTTTACTAGGATAGTATCAAAGCTGAATTTGGGTTGCCATCTTCCCGAAATGCTTTATTTTGCGAAAAAGGTTAAATAATGCATCCAGTCCTTATTAATATCCCCCTCTTTGGAGGGATTAAAATTTATACGTATGGCCTCATGTATGCTCTGGCGGCTCTGACTTCGATTTATGTCAGTGTGCGTTTGGGGAAAAAAGATGGGTATTCGCCCGATCGCGTCATGGATCTTTCTTTTTACCTCATCATTGGCAATCTCTTAGGAGCTCGAGCTCTCTATGTCATTACCGACTGGCAACGCTTTGCAGACTACCCTCTTGATATTTTTAAAATTTGGGAAGGGGGTCTTGTTTTTTTTGGAGGTCTCATCGGAGCCATTGCCACAGCACTTTATCTAGCTCCACGGTATAAAATGAAGATTTTGAAAACAGCTGATTTTTTTATGCCAGGACTGGCTTTTGGTCATGCCATCGGTCGATTGGGGTGTCTGGCTTCCGGATGTTGCTATGGAAAACCCATGCCGGACTTTCCATTTTCTATTACCTTTCCAAGCCAACCCTATACACTCGCGCCTGTGGGATTACCCTCTTCCCATCTCAACTTGTCGAATCCTTCTTTTTATTTATCATCGGCGGAGGGCTTCTCTATCTCTGGCCTCGCAAACGTTTTGATGGTCAAATTTTTCTGACCTACCTCATCGTTTATAGTATTTTACGAAGCATTTTGGAAATTTTTAGAGGAGACAGTATTCGAGGGTTTTTGATTGATCCTTGGCTTTCAACATCACAATTTATCAGTCTCTGTTTGATCATCGTAGCTCTTGTGGTTTATAACCGCCTCTCCCAAAAGCAAATTGGCAAAAAACTGGAGTCTTTATGAAAAGAAAAATTCTGTACACCTTAAGCCTCATGAGTCTTGTGATGACGCTGACGTTTTTGACTGCCTGCAATAAAGTCATCGTCCATTCCAAAGACAAAGAGTTTACCCCCATTTCCAAAACATTTTCTTCCACTCCCAAAGAAACTTTCACTGCCGCACAAAAAGTTTTGGAACATGCTGGATTTAAGATTGTGCGTGCCGATGAGGATAGTGGGCTCATTCAAACTAATTGGATCAGCACCAAAGCCACCTCTCACTATTTGGAACTGTTTGGCAAAAAAGACTACGGTACGGTTGGAGCTTACTATCGCATGACTGTGAAGCTGGAAGAAAAAGCTGGAAAATCACACGTGGATGTTTTCACCACAGCACGCTCAATCATTACCGGTCGTTTGCATTCGGATTATAGTGAAGAAAAAAAATTCCTCTCCAAAATGACAGATTATTTAAGAAAAGATGATTTTGAAATTACCAATGTCGGTGTCGACGAAAAAGATTAGGCAAAAAAATGACTGAAGAGACGAAGAAGTATCGAGATACCCTGCATCTCCCCCAAACAGAATTTCCCATGAAAGCAGATTTGGCCAAACGCGAACCTCTCGTGTTGGAAAAATGGGAAAAAGACCAGCTCTATCAAAAGATTTTAGAGACCAATAAAAACGGACCGAAATTTATTCTTCATGATGGGCCACCGTATGCCAATGGCAACATTCACTTTGGTCACATTCTCAATAAAATCTTAAAAGATATCATTGTTCGTTATCACAACATGTTGGGTCATTATAGCCCCTACATTCCTGGCTGGGACTGCCATGGTCTCCCCATTGAACATCAAGTAGATAAAGATCTTGGACCTAAAAAGAAAACGATGTCGAAGACAGATATTCGCAAAGCTTGTCGTGACTATGCGATGAAGTTTGTGAATCTCCAACGACAAGATTTTAAACGTTTGGGAATCTCTGCAGACTGGGATGAACCTTACCTCACGATGAATTATCCTTACGAAGCGCAGATCGCGCGTGAGTTTGGAAAATTTGCCGCTCAGGGAGATATTTATAAAGGACTGCGTCCCGTCTTGTGGTGTGCTTATTGCCGTACAGCCTTGGCCGATGCGGAAGTCGAACACGAAAATCACACATCCCCTTCTGTTTATGTCAAATTTGAAATGCTGCAGGACAATGCTTTCAAAACTCTCTTCCCTAAGCTGGAAGGCAAAAAAGTTTCGATCGTCATCTGGACAACCACACCTTGGACACTACCTGCTAATCTCGCAGTGGCTGTTCATACGAGCTATGACTATGTCGCCATGCCTGTGGGAAACGAGTTTTTGATTGTTGCCAAACAACTCGCTTCGGCTGTTTGTGAAACTTTGGAAACACCAGAATCCGAACCTGCTTACCGTATTGCCGGTGAAAAGCTTGAAGGTCTTAAAGCTCAACATCCATTTTTGAATAGAGTATCGGACGTTGTACTGTCCGATCACGTAACAGTCGATACAGGAACAGGATGCGTTCATATTGCTCCAGGACATGGTGAAGAAGATTATGATGTGGGCAAAAAATACAAACTTCCGACACTCACACCTGTCGATGGTGAAGGTCGCTATACGAGCGAATGTGGCATCGAAGAATGGAAAGGCTTAAAAGTCTTAGAAGCCAATCCCACGGTTATTGCTCTTCTCAAGGAAAAGAATGCTCTCCTGAAAGAAAAAAATATTGAGCACATGTACCCGCATTGTTGGCGCTGTAAGAAGCCTTTGATTTTTCGCGCAACCGAACAATGGTTTTTGTCGCTCTCCAAGCATGACATCAAAGGCAAGGCTCTTGATGCCATTCGTCGTGTCAATTGGATCCCTCATTGGGGCCGCGAACGTATTTACGGCATGGTGGAAAATCGTCCTGACTGGTGTCTCTCGCGTCAGCGAAGCTGGGGAGTTCCCATCATGGCTTTTCGTTGCCGTGAATGTCAGCACCTCTTGCTGGATCAAAATATCATCAACACCATTGCTGATCGTTTTGAAAAAGAAGGTTCGGATGTATGGTTTTCCGAACCCACAGAAAATCTTCTCCCTCAGGGTACCAAGTGCCCACAATGCCAAGCTTCAGACTGGCTTAAAGAAGAAGATATTTTGGATGTTTGGTTTGATTCCGGAGTGAGCTTTGCCTCTGTTTTGGAAAAACGAGAAGGGCTGACGTTTCCAGCCGATCTTTATTTAGAAGGAAGTGATCAACATCGTGGTTGGTTTCATGCCTCTCTTTTAGCCTCTGTTGGCACACGTGGAAAAGCACCTTACAAGACTGTTCTCACTCATGGGTTTGTTGTCGATAGTCATGGAAAAAATATTCCAAGTCTGCTGGCAATTACGTCCCGCCAGAAAAAGTCATTAAAGAAAATGGCGCTGAAATCTTACGTCTCTGGGTCGCAGCCGAAGATTATCGAAATGACATCCGTGTTTCGAATGAAATCCTCACGCGCTTAGCCGAAGCTTATCGCAAGATCCGCAACACAGCCCGCTTTCTTCTAGGAAATATTTCTGATTTTGACACAAGCACTCCATGGGACAAAGTGGAGTTGTACGAAATTGATCATTATGCACGACACGTACTGCAAAAGCTGATTTTAAAAGTTCAAAAATCCTATGAAGATTATAGTTTTCACATGATCTTTCATGAGCTCAATCGTTTTTGTACGGTTGATTTATCCGCTTTCTATCTCGATATTTTAAAAGATCGACTTTATGCTTTTTCTAAAAGTCATCCAGCACGTCGAGGAGCTCAGAAGGTGCTTTTTGAAATTGTCACTGTCATGAGCCAACTCATGGCGCCTATTTTAGCTTTTACTTCTGAGGAAATCTGGAAGCACCTTCCCAATTTTAACGATAAAACATCTTCTATTCATTTATCACGATTCCCTCAAGCGGATCAGGCTGCGATCAATGAGGCTTTGTCCAGTCGTTGGGAAAATTTTAAAGAATTGCGAACTGATATTTTAAAAAATCTCGAAGAAGCCAGGCAGAATAAAGTGATTGGTAATTCTCTGGAAGCTAAAATTATTTTTACAGCAGCCGATGAGCCCCTTCACTTGCTGGAAAGCTTTGGGAATCAGCTTTCAGATCTTCTTCAAGTCTCCCAAATTGAATGGAGCGAAGATATTTCGGAGAAAGCCAAACCCAGCTCTCTTTTCCCCTCTCTCTTTATTGAAATCCAACGCGCTAATGGCGTCAAATGTGAACGTTGTTGGAAATGGAGAGAAGATATCGGAGCTGATGCCACACATCCAACCATCTGCAAAGCTTGTATTGAGGCCATCACATCATGAATAATTTTTTCAAAAAATGGCCTCTCATCTTAGGGCTCGCTTCTATTGTTTTTGCATTGGATCAATGGAGCAAGCATTGGATTGTAGAAAATGTCCCAAGGGATATTTTTATGTCTGTCATCCCTGGACTTTTCGACATCATCCACACACGCAATAAGGGTGCTGCTTTTGGATTTATGGCTGAAATGCCTGAAAATATTCGCATGCCATTTTTCTTTGTGAGCTCGATTGTCGCTTTGGTGGGTATGCTGTATTATTTTTCGCGTGAATACCCTGAAAATAATTGCGTCCATATTAGTTTGGGGCTGATTTTAGGTGGGGCCTTAGGAAATATTTATGACCGCATCACCTTGGGTGAAGTCGTCGATTTTCTCTCATTTCATTATTATGATCGATGGGCTGATTTTACCCTCTTGGGTCACTATTTTTATTTTAGGCTTGAGTGGCCAGCTTTTAATATTGCAGATTCTGCAATCTGCCTTGCTATCACACTTCTTCTTTTTTTCATGCTGTCTGATGACAAAAGAAACAAAAAAGGGGTTCTTCTTCCATGATGCCATTTTTATTTTCAATCGGAGGCACCAAGGTACCTTCTTTTTTCTTTTTCATCATGGTGGCGACATTAGCCTGTACATTCTATCTTTTCTTCAATGCCAAAAAGGCAGGACTTCAACAAGAAGCCATGTTGGATATGGGTATTTTAGGTATGGTGGTTGGCGTTTTAGGTTCTCGTATCTTCCACATTTTAGTCGAAGCGCCTGCTTACTACTGGGCTAAGCCCATGCGCGTATTTGAATTTTGGAGAGGCGGGTTTGTTTCTTGGGGAGCTTTTATTGGGTTAGCGATTTCACTTCCGATTTATTTCAAAGTCCGCAAACTTCCTATTTGGACATACATGGATTTTTTTGCAACAGGAGCACCACTGATTAAATTTTTTGTACGCCTAGCATGCCTTTTGACTGGCTGTTGTTATGGCAAACCCACCAATCTTCCATGGGCCATTACGTTTACCGATCCAGCATCCACAGCTTATTATTATTATCCTAATCTACCCCTTCATCCCACGCAGATTTATTCCATGATTCATGCCACACTACTCTTCTTTTTTGTTCGATGGTTTTATAAAAATCACAAACAGTATCCAGGAGAAACCATCTGTGCTCTGGTGATGGGATGGTCTTTGCCAAGAGCCTTTATTGAATTTTTCCGAGGAGACGCCGATCGTGGTGTGTACTTTGGAGGAACGATTTCTACAGGACAAATCACGGGCTTAAGCGTCGCACTGGCCGCATTCATTCTTTATTTATATCTCCATGCTCGATACAAAAAAGCCTCATAACCTAAATCGAGAAGCGACACTTTTTTTTCTGGCGGTCATTGCCACAATTAAAATTCTCTACACTTTTCGTCACCAGCCCATTCTGCATGATTATCTGTCAACGATTGTGGCTGTTATTCTCATTTATCCCGCTCTTTTGTATGTAGAAAAAAGAAAAATCCCGATCCGATTTTTTGAAAAATCAGAAGAAGTCATTTCATCATTAAAACTATTCACACTCACATCGGCAATTATTTTCCCTCTCTTTTTAGGGCTCAGCCATCTTGTCCTCACTCATTTTTTAAATCTTACATTCCAACCCAACTCAACAGGCCTGTCACTGACGTTTTGTTTTTCACAAATTATTTTGGTGGGATTTCCCGAAGAACTTTTCTTTAGAGGCTATCTCCAAAGCTTTTTAAAGTTTCGATTTGATGACCAAATATCATTTCTCAAACCACTTCATCTAGAGGCGACCTACAGCATTCCTCTCAGTGCCATTATCTTTGCCGCTTCACATAGCTTGATTGCTTTTCAATGGTGGCATTTCTCAATCTTCTTTCCCGCTTTAGTCTTTGGATGGCTACGAGAAAAAACAAATGGCCTTGTCGCCCCTATTCTCTTTCATGCCTTAAGCAATATCGTCATCACCTGGATTGGGGCATCGTATCGATGAAGTCGATAGAGGTTCAGGATATTACAATCCATATTGAAGATAATCATTTTCTTGTGGTTGAAAAGCCCCCAGGGATTCCAACACAGCCATTACCCGTAGAGGCGGTTCATGAACCGCCTCTACAAAAAACACTGGCCCATCTTCTTTCACAAAAATTTCCTGAATTAAAAAATATAGGAGGAAGTGACTGGGGAGCGGTGCATCGGTTGGATGTCGAAACCTCCGGACTTGTGATTTTTGCACGTGATCAGAAAACTTATGACTATTTTTGAAAAGCTTTTTCATCGAACAAAGTTGAAAAAGAATACAGAGCTCTTGTGCAGGGACACATTGCAAAACCAGGAAAAATCACCTGGCCCATCGGGCCTGATCCTAAGAGTGCAAAGCGGGTGAAAGTGTATAAAGACAAGAAGGAAGCCATTCGTCATAAAGCTCAAGAAGCGGTGACGTTTTATGAACCCGTAGGAGCAACCCTCCGTGGTTGCCCTGAAATGAATGTTCCCACATTATCAGGACAGGCACGGGGGCCTGCCCCTACGACATGGTTATCTGTACGCATCAAAACAGGCCGACGCCACCAAATCCGTGCTCATCTTTCAACGATTGGACATCCCATTGTGGGAGATAAAATTTATGGAAAAGTCAGCGCAGATCGTCTCTATTTACATGCCTATCGTCTCCAATTTCCTCACCCTACTTCTCATAAAACTATCGAAATAATCTCTCAGATAGATTTGAAAGACGTTTTCAACCGATACCCCAACTCCCCAGCGTGGCCGATGGCTGAGAGACTTAAAGCCAAAGCGAGACCCTGCGATGCTAGGGGCTTGATGAGAATGACTGAAAATAGAATGTGAAGGGCCACGGAAAGATTAGAAGCTTTGAGTAAAATTTTTGGTTGTTGAAGCGATAAAAAGACTTGGGAGAGAAGTTTTGAAATCGAGACAAAAGGCAGTCCGATCGCTGTCATAATCAATACTTTTTGTGTACCGATCACGTCATTCGGGCCAAATTGACCATGTTCAAATAATAACTTCACGATTGGCTTGGCCAATACTATCAAGCCTAATGTCGCTGGAATAATCAAAGCCAAGGTCGTTTTCATGGAAAATGACAACGTCTCTTTGAGTTTTTGTCTACCTTCAAGAGTAGCAATACTTTGTGCTTGAATCGATAGTGTGGGCAACAGCACCGTTGCCATTGCAATCGTCACCAGTCCTAATGGAAATTGAAACAGACGATCCGCATACCAAAGCCACGACACACTCCCTGCTGGCAGAAATGTCGCCAGAGCCGTGATGAGCAATACATGAAACTGATAGATCGCCGCTCCATAGCACGAGGGCCAGAAGAGCTTGCTCATTTTTTCTAAAGCTGGATGCTTTTGAAAATCAAATCGTGGGCTCAAGTGATGTTTTTTAAGTATTGGCAGATGAATCACCACTTGAGCCACTCCTCCCACCAACACTCCCATGACGAGACCATAGATAGGTTGGACAAAAAATTTCCGAAAACAAAGCGCCACTAATCATTCCCGCATTGAGCAAAACAGGAGCTGTGGCAGAGGGCGAAAAATTCCCAAACTATTAGCCACACCCATCCCTAAAGCGGTCCAACCGATGAGTAAAAGATACGGTAAGAGCCAGCGCACCATCGTAACTGTCTGATCATAATTTGCTGAATGAACCAAACCTGGAGCGAGCACATAGACAAGCGCTGGAGCCAATAAAATCAGGAGTAAAAGCAGGCCACCCAAAATAGTGGTCATCCACGAAAACACTTTATTAAAAATAATTTTGGCTTGATCGGAATCCTTGATCTCCACAAAGACCGGCACAAAAGCTCCCGTCAAAGCGCCCTCAGCAAAAAGGCGACGGAAGAGATTAGGCAAACGAAAGGCCACAAAAAACATATCTGTCAAAGCTCCGGCTCCAAAAACATGAGCAATAGCCATATCTCGCAACATCCCCGTCACGCGACTCACGAGGGTCAAAAAACTCACTCCACCCGCTTTTTTCAAGATTTGACTTTTTTCCATATTCGTATGTTTTTGGGTTTTCGGGATTGACATATTTTCGAAGTGAATGCTAGCTCAGCCCACCTTATGGCAGAAGAAACTAAAGAAGCTCCTAAAAAGAAAAAACTCGTTAAAGGTCGCCACGCTTCAGCGATTAAACGTCACCGTCAGAGTTCTAAAAAACAAGCTCAGAATAAATCTGAAATTTCAGCTATGCGTACAGCTGTTAAGAGAGTGCGCCAAGCTGTGGCCGCTAAGGATTCTGGAAAAGCAAAAGAAGCTCTCAAGAATGCTTCTTCTCTTTTAGATCGTGTTGGTAAAAAAGGAATTCTTCACAGAAATACGACGTCTCGTCATGTTTCTCGTTTGTCTAAGTTAGTGGCTAAGATCGCTGCTTAGTTACGAAGATCTTCTCTCTAAAAGTTTACATCCTAAAGTCGCAAAACCGGCAAGTAATCGGACAATTAGTGGTTCATTTCTTAAACCATCTATTACAAGCTTCTCTGTTTCGTTTTGAAGCCTTATCATGGCATTTGAGTCTACAGCAGTAGTGGGTTTTGCTTCAGTAACGCCAGAATATCCTAACACTTGAAAAGTAGGTTGTTGAAGTGATTGAAGAGGTACATTCATAAAATCTCCTTTTAAAGGCTTATTATCGACTCCCCCTTTAAAAAGTTGCTATGCAGCGCGTCACTCTACCACCCCACCTCCATTCCATAATGACAAATCGCATAATCGTATCTCACGGGATCTTCAGAATCGATGGTTTTCAGAAATTGAGTGATTTCTAAAGAAGCCTTCCAGTTTGGATTTTTGTGCCGGCTCAATCGGTATTTTTTGGCAAATTGATAAATATGAGTATCCAAAGGAACAATCAAAGCCGCCGGCTTGATTTCTGTCCACAAACCCAAATCCACCCCATCTCTCGGGCGTACCATCCAACGAAGATACATACACAGTCTCTTACAAGGCGACCCTCCTTCTGGAGATGGGAAAAAATGGCGAAAACCTCGAGACCAGGATTTTTGCCCGCTCATTTCTAAAAACTTTTTTGAAAATAAACCCATCGCAATCGAAACATCCTCGATCTCTCGATACCCTTCCAAAAATAAATTTTTGAGTGAACCATACTCTTTCAGTATTTTTGATAAAGTCTTCATCAACAAAATCAAATCATCCCCTCTCACCCATCGATGCTGAATCGTTTTTAACTTAATGCCTTTCGCCTCATCAAAAGATTTCAAGTAACGCACAGGAGACGTCCCCATCACTTCAAAAATCCTTCTCAAAGCTGCATGAATTGACTTCACCTGCCCAAAGGCCATCAAGGCTGAAATAAGGCCGACCACTTCTTGATCTTGGTGATTCGTGTATTGGTGAACAAAATAGACCGGGTCGGAAGTGATAGGCTGCAGCGTTATGGAGCTAGCCAACTCACGAACTTTTTCAAAAGCTGCTTGATGATGGCGATTATGAAAATACTGAGGATGCTGGTTTGACAAGGGTTTTGAGCTCGGCATAGGGTCGGCCTATGGATTACATTCAGGAAATTATAAAGCTTAAAAAAGAACGTAATGCCGTCATCCTCGCTCATTTTTATCAAGAGTCGGAGATTCAGGATTTGGCAGATTATGTGGAAGATAGTCTGGGGCTAGCCCGACGCGCTCAAAAGACCAATGCCGATGTGATTGTTTTTGCCGGTGTTCATTTCATGGCTGAGACAGCCAAGATTTTAAATCCCACCAAAACTGTTGTCATCCCGGATCTTGAAGCGGGTTGTTCGCTCGCTGATAGTTGTCTGGCTGATAAATTTTTAGAATTTAAGAAACAACATCCCGACCACATCGTCATCTCATACATCAACTGCACGGCCGAGATTAAAGCCTTGAGTGACATCATCTGTACCTCAAGTAATGCCGAAAAAATTGTCCGACAGATTCCAAAAGATCAAAATTATTTTTGCTCCCGATAAAATCTCGGAGCCTATCTGGCCAAAACTATTGGTCGGAGATGGTCTTATGGAATGGCTCGTGTATCGTTCATGAAATTTTCAGTGAAAAAAAATTAGTGCAACTGAAAGTCCGTTACCCAAATGCCAAAGTGATCGCGCATCCCGAATGCGAAGAACATATCCTCAAATACGCCGACTTTATTGGCTCGACATCGCGCTTGCTGGAATTTTCCCAAAAAGATCCTGCACAAGAATTTATTGTTCTGACCGAAGCCGGCATTTTGCATCAGATGGAAAAAGCCGCTCCACATAAGAAGTTTTACGCAGCACCACCAGATGCCAACTGCGCTTGCAATGAATGTCCTCACATGAAGCGCAACACTTTGGAAAAACTCTACCTCTGTCTACGCGATCTCAAACCTGAAATCACTATGCCTGAAACCTTACGCCTCGCGGCTCTGAAACCTCTTCAAAAGATGTTTGAAATGACGGATAGTTAATCCCGTGTCCTATCCACACTGATCACACCTTTTACTTTAGAAAGGGCTTTAATGAGGCTTTGGAGGTGTTTGAGGTCTCGGATGCCAATTTCGAAATTGTTGACCATCTTTTGATCCCCAATAGACCGGCATGAAGCTTGGTTAATATTCACATCCAGATCGGAAATGATACGGCTGATGTCCGCCAACAGTCCGGGTTTATCGATACAAATAACCCGAATCTTTGTACTCGTTGGGTCAGCACCTTTGAGATTCCATGTCGCATCCAAACGTCGTGTTTTATCAGAAGCTAATACTTTACTACAGTCTGATGAGTGAATCGTCACACCGCGACCACGCGTAATAAAACCCACTATCGAATCTCCAGGAATCGGGTTGCAACATTTAGCCAACGAGATCATCACATCATCAAAACCACCTACACGCACACGGCCACGACTGCGCTCAAAAGCTTTTTTAAAGATTCGGCTAATCGTACTCTCTTTAACCGTTTCCTTTTGTGCCATCTCTTCCAATTGTTCTTTGGGCAACAAAGCCGCTACCACCTGGTGTGATGAAAGCTTTCCATAGCCCACTAAAACAAAAAGTTGATGTTCATCTCTAATATGACGGCTTTTGAGAAATGCGAGAAAAGCTTCGCCTTTATAGGTTTTACTCGGACTCAAGCCATAACGATCCAACTCTTTTTCCAACAAATCCTGACCCAGCTTACTGGCACGTGTGGACTGTTCTTCTCTCAAATACTGCCTGATTTTAGCTTTGGCTCGTGAAGTTTGGGCGTATTTCAACCAATCGCGCGATGGATGATGACCTTCTTGAGTAACAATCTCAATGGTATCACCGCTCTTCATCCGGTAGCGAAGAGGGACAAGTTTTCCATTAACACGGGCGCCGACACATTTATTTCCCACTTCCGTATGTACCGAGTAAGCAAAATCCACAGGTGTCGAGCCTGCAGGAAATTCTCGGATGTCACCCTTCGGAGTAAACACATAAACATCACTGGCAAAGAGATCGAGTTTAACAGTATCGAGATATTCTGCAGGATCTGAAAGATCTTTTTGCCATTCCATAAACTGGCGAATCCAACGAAACTTCATCTCGTCCTTGAGATTTATTTCTCCGCCTTCTTTATAATTCCAATGAGCTGCAATACCCCAATCCGCAATCTCATGCATTTCTTTGGTCCTGATTTGAAATTCTACCCGATACCCTTTTGGACCAATCACTGTTGTATGAAGAGATTGGTAATTATTCATTTTGGGCATGCCGATATAATCCTTAAAACGGCCCGGCACAGGCTTCCAAAGAGAATGAACAAAACCCAAAGTCTCGTAACATTGAGGAATCGTATTCACGATCACTCGCAAAGCTAAAAGATCATAGATCTGTTCAAACTCCACATGCTGTTCTTCCATCTTTCGGAAAATACTATACACGTGCTTAATACGCGCTTGAAGATCGGCTTTGATTCCATATTCTAAAAGTTTTTCGTTGAGCTTGAGCTTCATCTCCTCAATTGATTTTCCCGTAGTTTTTTGAAGTTCATCCGCTTTTTCACTCAAAGTTTCCCATAATTGAGGTTTGAGATACTTCAGGGCCAGATTTTCCAAATCCAGTTTGAGCTCCTGCATACCCAAACGACCTGCTATAGGCGCATAAATATCCAAGGTCTCCTGCGAGATCAGAATCTGTTTATCTTCGGGCATGTGTTGCATGGTTTGCATGTTATGCAGGCGATCCGCGAGCTTGACTAAAATCACCCGAATATCATCGGCCATCGCCATAAACATTTTTCTAAAATTTTCGGCTTGTCGTTGTTCTTTGGTATTAAAATTTATTTTAGAAAGTTTGGTCACCGCATCGACCAATTTTGAAATTTGCGGACCAAATATTTGCTTAATATCTTCAACTGTCGCCAGCGTATCTTCCACCGTATCATGCAAAAAACCCGTCGCTATCGAGGGTGCATCTAGATGCATTTTGGCCAGTATATGAGCGACAGCTATAGGATGAATGAGATAAGGCTCTCCCGAACGACGAGTCTGTCCTTGATGAACCTTGGCAGAATACACATAAGCCTTGCGGATCAAATCTAAATCCGCACTGGGGTTATAACTTTCCACTTCAGTGAGAATATCTTCAAAACGAATGTTGAGATTTACAGGTTCGGCCATGAAAGACCATTATGCGGAGCTACTGCAGACTATTCAATATGATATTTTTAACTTCTTCATAAGCTCGATCGATTTTGTCATTAATCACCACACGATCAAACTTCTCCTTTTCCAACAATTGATCCTGAGCATCCTTCAAACGTCTCTGCAAAGAGGCTTCATTTTCTGTCTGCCTTTTTCTCAAACGCTCTTCCAAAACTTCTAATGAAGGAGGCATGAGAAAAATAGTCAAACTATCGGGAAATGATTTTTTAACACTCAATGCGCCTCGAGTATCCAAATCAAGGATTGTATCCTGACCCTGCTGGCGCCTCTCCATCAATGGACCTTTAGGAGTACCATAGAAATACCCATGCACTTCTTCATACTCAAAAAACTCTCCCAGCCCTATCATGGTCTGAAATTTTTCTGTGCTGATAAAATAATAATCTACCCCATCGACCTCTCCCTGACGAGGTTTACGAGTCGTGCAGGAGATGGAACATTCAACATGAGGGATGTCTTTTAACAGTCGATTGACCAGTGTGGTTTTACCTGCGCCTGAAGGGGCTGAAAGCACAAAAAAACGACCTATTTTGGATGTCGAAGACATGAGATATTCTACTCGACGTTTTGAATTTGTTCACGGACTTTTTCGAGCTCACTCTTAAATTCGATCACTCGATGAGAAATCTCAACGCCAAAGGCTTTGGAGCCAATCGTGTTGATTTCACGACCCATTTCCTGGATTAAAAAGTCAAATTTTCGACCCACAGGATTTTTTTCCTGAAGATATTTTTCAAACTCTTTTAAATGACTTTGGAGACGGACAATTTCTTCGGTGACATCTGCTTTCTCAACAGCGATCGCCGCTTCCTGAATCGCACGGTCTTCAGGCATATTGGCACGTTGAAGACGCTCCACCACTTTTTTACGTCGGTCATGGCCATGCTGTTTGGAGTGAGATTGAACAAATTTCAAAAGGCTTTTGAGCTTTTTGAGCTCACTCTGAAGCCATTTTTTGAGTCGCAAGCCTTCTCTTTCACGCATTTTTTTTAAATGTTGGAGAGCTTCACTGGCCAGCGTCAATAGTGGAGCACGCAAAGTTTCAATATCTTCACGAGCTGAAGTCGTTCCCGTCAATGTACGGTAAGTCAGAAGATCGCTCAGGGTAATATCCCCAGAGAGATTAAGTTCACTTTTGATTTTTTTTAAAACCTGAAAAGCTTTTCTGGATTGATCCAACTCGACATTATCACGCGAAGCAATTTCTTCTTTTAAAAACAGATCAAACTTACCACGGGAAAAAAGCTCCCGAATTTTTCTTTGGATATCCCCTTCCAAAGAAGAGTACTTACCAGGGAAACGAAGAGAGACTTCTATAAACCGATGATTTACTGAACGAGCTTCAATAAAAACATGAGAGCGTCCTGCACTACCTCGAGCGATTCCAAAACCTGTCATTGATCTCATATAAATATTTCCTTTATTGCAGTCTGAGCTTTGTACTCCCCAGAGCGATCAAATCCCCTTCTTTGAGGAGCTTGGATTCAACCTCAGCGCCATTAACAAAAGTTCCATTCTTACTGACGAGATCCAAAATACCAATAGCCCCAGATTCATCATAAAAAATCATCGCATTAAGTCGTGAAATCGAAATATCACGCACCTGCACATCAGGGTCACGAACAAAACCACCCAAAGGCTCAACCCCATGCCCTGCAGAAACAGGTTTAGTGTCACCTTTTAAACTGAGTAGAGAGATATTGCATCACAAGCTTTTTGGAAGCTTCATCCAAAGTCATGGCAGGATCAAAACTAAATACTTTTGTTTTCTCAATATCATCCACCGAGCGACCTAAAGCACGACACGTCCCTCGGTCCAAACGGATCTCTTCACCTTTCTGCTTTCCCTCAACGACTAAAAAAACAGCTTGTTCACCTCGCGTCCCCGGGATGGAAATATCTCCCGAAGCATCTCTGGCAACCACTTGCAAAGCCGTTGCTTCTTCTGCAATCAGATGAGGGACTCCTTCCTTGATCGGATAAACAACCATACAGGATTCACAGACAGCACCTTTTTCATCAGCAGACGATGTCAGTGATTTTTTGCATTTGGGGCAGGCTAAAAGTTCAAAAAGATCATTTAAAGACATGGTTATTCTTTTCCAGCATCCTTCAATGGGCCTGTAAATTTAGAATTGTAGGCCTTAATCACTTCATCGGTCAGGTCTTCTTTGGATTGAACATACAACACTGTATCTGCAGAAGATTCCATCACCAAAGTAAAGCCACCTTTTTGACCAAGGGCCGCAACTACCGTCTTAAGATTTTGAAGTATTTGAGAGGTCATTTTTGATTCACGACCGACAAGCTCATCGCGATAACCAGCGAAGTTTTTCTGAAGATCAGTATATTTTTCCTGAAATGTCTTTTGTTTGGCCATCAAAGCATCTTGAGACAAAACAGCTTTTTGCTTTTCAAACTCAGCCTGCATTTTCTTTAATTCATCTTCCTGAATCTGAAGCTTCTTTTGCTTAGCATCAAATTCAGCCTTTAAAGCGGCTTTGGCTTTTTTACCTTGTTCGACTTCATTCAAGGCTTTTTGAAAATTAACCACACCTACTTTAAGCTCCGCAGCTTGAGCCGCATTCAGAGCCATCACCATCATTAATGACACGACTAATACTATTTTCTTCATGGAATCTCCTTATTAAAATTTTCGGTCTTATGTGACGCAAGAAGAAGAAAGACAAGGGGAAATTCAATTTTTAGACTCTTCAAATCAAGCCTAGTAAAAATAATGCGAAACCTTTTCAGAACGGTGTCGATAGTCTTGTTCACTTAGGAGATAAACATGACAGCTATACCTACCATAAGCATAAAACCTCAAGTTATTGACTTATTCGCCTCTCAACTTCCAGAAGGTCCTACAAGAAAAGCACTGAACGAAATGGCCCTTATGCTCGATGCTCGTTTAACTGTAGCTACTGGTTATATTAAGATTTCTGCTGATCGTGTAATTATGAAAGCTGCCAACGATCAAGGTCTTCGAGCCACACAAACGACCTGTCGACAATTTGTAATAAACAGCTCACAGGCTAGCTATATTGACCAAGTCAATGGGGAAGAACCCACGCAACCAGCTGCTGAATGCACCGTTCTTCAAGGAATGTCAGAGCTTTTAGTCGCTTGCAAAGCCTTAGATCCTCAGCTGTCTATGTCTCAAATCTCTATTCGAGGCATTCGCGAAGCTCTGAGACTTTACTTCTAGACGCCTAGAAAAAGCTTCCAATAGTAAAATTGAAAATAACCGGACTTTCGCCTGGTTGGCGATTGATAGGGAGACCCCATTCAAAACGAAGAGGTCCAAACGGAGAGTTCCAACGCAGTCCAAAACCATAATCACTTCTCAGATGCTTCACAGAAAAATTCTCTTCTTCTGAAAAAGAATTTCCCGTATCGAAGAATGTCACCGCTTTAAATCCGGCCGGATCATAAAGAGGGAGCTCAAGCTCCAAATTCAGCTGCAACATTTTATTACCGCCAAAAACAAAACGATGATCGCCTCCAATAGAGGAAATGGGAACACGCACACTCGGGCCCACATCACGCAAATAATATCCCCTCAGAGAATTTACTCCTCCCATAAAATATCTCTCAAACAAAGGGACTGGATCTGAATTGGTACTTTCAATCTGAGCGGCTGTAAAATTGAGCTTCCCAACAATTTTTTTCCAGAGAGGCTGGTAGTATCTAAAATTTTCCGTCACTCTCACAAAATCATTGTCGCCGCCCACTCCCGCAAATTCAGAGCTTATACTTTGATACATTCCAGAGGAAGGAAAGAGACGATTATTCCGCGTATCCCGAATCAAAGAAACACCAATACTCGAAGTCAATCCGGAAAGATTATTGGCAAAAACAGCCGGTACTGTTGTCGAAAAATCACTAATATTAACATCTTCAGCCTGATACGTCAGACGGAAAGTCGAATTGTCAAAAATACGGTGACCTAAAGTAGCACTACCCCCAAAAGATTTACGATCAAAATCCGAATAGACATTGATCGTGCGAAATCCCGAGATTCCTAAAATCCATTGAGAATCTAAAAAGTAGGGATCTTCCAAAGATAAAACAAAGAGCTGACGGCGAGAAGAAGCTTCCACAGAAAACTGACCACTAACACCATAACCCAAAAAGTTTTCCTTGGCCAAAGAAGCTGTCAGGATAAATTTTTCAACAGAAGAAAAACCAGCTCCAATGGAAAATTGCCCTGTCTGCCTTTCTTTTACCGAAATATTAATTTGGATTCTGTCATCAGAAGAGCCTCGAGGTGTCGCAAAATTAACTTCTTCAAAATATCCTAAAGCCTGAACTTTTTGTTGAGACTCTCGTAGGCGGGACTCATTATAAAGAGTGTTCTCTTTAATCTTCAGCTCACGACGAATAACCTTATCTCGCGTCACCGCATTTCCCGAAATATTAATCTTTTCAATATATACGCGTGGTCCGCGCTGTACTGTATAAGTCACATCCGCCGTACGTTCTTCATCATTGGGAATAATAACAGGATTGATATTGGCAAACGCATATCCCTGATCTCCGTAAAGGGCCGACAATAGCTGAAGATCTTCTTCCACCTTCTGCCGCGAATAGAATTGGCCACTTTTCAAAACCAGCTTGGAATCCATCTCTTGCTTGGTGGTCAGAATATCTCCCTGCACCTCCACCTGTTTAACCTTATACTTCTCTCCTTCTGTAATATGATAAGTCACCGTAATCGACTTACGATCACGCGAAAGATAAACCTTGGGAGATCCCACCTTAACCTTCAGGTAACCATTATTTTGATAAAAGTAGACGAGGAAAGCACTGTCTCGCTTGACCATTTCTTCCTGAAATTTTCCACCACCGGTCAGCCACGAAAAATAACTACGAGACTTTGTTTTGATCTTACTTCTTAGATCATCATCTGAAAAAACCTTATTCCCAATAAAATTAACACGGGCAATTCTGACAGGTTCATGTTCATGAATATGAAAAATCAATTCTTCATTTTCTATATGAGAATCTGCTGTCGTAGGAACTTTTTTGAATTCCGGTGAAATCTCCGCCAAATGATACCCTTCTTTGGCATAATGTTCCCGAATCTTACGAATGGTATTGGACAGACGTACAGAATCCAGCGGAGAAAAAGCTTTCACCTCACTCAACTCTCGCAGCTTGTCTTCTTTGACCTTTTTATTTCCTTCAAAACTGATTTTTGTAATACTGGAGCGTTCTACAACTGTCACAACCAGCTTAGTCCCGCCTGCGACATTCACTTTTTCAAAAGTCACATCCGCAAAAGAACCCATCTTATAAAGGGTTTTCAAATCCCGTTGAATTTTTTCAGCAGAATAAGCCGAACCAATCCGTGTCTCCAAAGAACCAATAATCGCCTGTGTTTCAACACGGGTGTTTCCATTTACTTGAATCTCTTTAACAACAGATTCTGCATGAAGAGGAGTGGCAAAAATGAGAAACGCCAAAAGAAATGCCTTCAAAAGAGACTGCGAACTCCACAATTGTAGTTTCATGAATTTCATGATGAAGGAAGGGCGCTACCCCTGAAGTCTCCCATCATCAAGTCGAATTATTCTGGAAAAGTATTTTGCCACTTCTTCATTATGAGTCACGACAACGAGAGCCACTGAAAACTCTTCATTGATCTTCATCAAAAGGTCCGTCAATTTCTGGCTATTTTCGTGATCCAAATTGCCCGTGGGCTCATCAGCAAAAAGAATTTGAGGTTCAGTGATCAGAGCACGTGCCACCGCGACGCGCTGCTGTTCACCCCCCGACATTTCTGAAGGACGATGATCGCTGCGATGATCAACTCCTAGTTTTTTTAAATAATGTCTCGCTTTATCATAAGCCAATGCATCTCCACGCATCAAAAGCGGCATTGCGGCATTTTCTAAAGCAGTAAATTCTGGCATCAGATGATGAAACTGAAAAACAAAACCAATAGAACGATTACGAAATTCAGAAAGCTGATCATCTTTAAGAGACTTTAGAGATTTTCCCTCAAACAGCACATCGCCTTCATCTGGCTTCTCCAAAGCACTTAAAATATGCAGCAACGTACTCTTTCCAGCGCCCGATGCTCCCAAAATAGCCGATCGCTCCTTCTTCTCAATCTGAAGAGAGATGCCTTTGAGCACTTCTGTGCGCGACACGCCCTGTCCATATGACTTTTTGACTTCGCGACATTCTAAAAGGTTCATGACTTCTCCAAAATAGTCAGCGTGGATACTTGGGAAATTTTTTTCAGAGTCAGCATACAACCCAAAACTCCAATCCCCAACGACGCTCCAAAAACTAAAAAAATATGATCCCAACAAAAAGTAACAGGAACAGTTTTTAAAAAATAGACCTCAGGATCCAACGCAAAAGGCTGCCAGTGCTTCAAGATAAATTCGCAAAGCAACCCAAAAAAAATTCCCAAACCTGTTCCTGTCATTCCTATCAACAGCCCATCAATTAAAAAGACTTTTCTCAAGCGAGACCAGCTGTAGCCTAATGTTCGTAAAATAGCGATCTCTCGTCTTTTCTTGAGAAGCAGCATCATCAGTGTCCCTAATACATTAAGTGAGGCGACAACTACCAACACCAACATTAACACTCCAAACATCCACTTTTCAGTTTCCATGGCTTTGAAAATATTTTCATTAATCTCGCGCCAGCTCAAAACCTCGTAGGGAAAAGAGAGCTCTTCTCTAATCTTTTCGACCAATCGACTGGCCTCTTGTGGATTTTCTATCCAGGTTTCAAATCCCGAAATAGTCTCTCCCAAATGAAAAAAGTTTTTAGCGGTTTCCAAATCTAAAATTCCAAAAGTGGAATCCATTTCATACACACCAGTCTCAAAAATGCCGGCGAGAAAAAAACTTTTAAGATCTTTTGGACTGATTTCCATTTTTCCCAAAGATTTTTGAGAAATGGTTTTAGGGAAGAGAAGTTTTACTATCCCTGTTTTAATACCAGACTCCTCAGCGACGGCTTTTCCCAAAAATATTTCAGGAAGATGATTTTCATTTTTTTCTACAGCACGTGAAATAATTTTGATTCCAGATTTTTCAAAGTAGTGAGGAGGAACACCCTTCAAAACCAATCCCTTAATACTTTTTCCTCCAATTAACATCCCTTCCCGATAAATAACAGGTTCTATATTTTTAATTGGAATCGAAATCTTCTGAGCTGATGCTTGAATAATTTTTTCTATAGCATCAGGATTATTAACATCATCTTCCGAATTGATCACGATATGGGGATGAGAGCCCAATACGGCACGTTCATATTCTTTTGTAAAACCTTCCGTAATCGCCAGCGATAAAAGCAAAGCCATCACACCAAAACTCATTCCCAAAACAGCCACTCGAAACGAGACAGAAAAAAAACGTCCACGGCTTGAATCTCTAAAAAATCTCCAGGCTAAAATGACATCCCAAAACTTCATTCCAGCCCCTCTCTTTGCAATGCCGTGATAGGATCAGCTTCACAGGCTTTTGCTGCAGGGTAGTAGGCAGCTGCCAAAACAATAAAAGGCACAATCAAAACAAACAAAAGTGAAGAAGGCGAAAACGAAAGAGGAAGTTTATCGATATAATAAGTAGGAGGCAGATCTATAGGATAACGAATCCCTATTAAAACACTGATCAAACCCAAAACCCCACCCACACCTCCACCCCAAAAAGCTAATCTCAGTGCATAAGAAAGAAAAATTTTTCGGATCGCTTTTTGCCTCAAACCTAAAGCTTTCAACAATCCCATGTCTTTTTTCTTTTCGACGACAGTCAGAGACAATACGCTGAAGATATTAAACGAAGCCACCAAGAGCAAAACACCCAACAAAGCCCCCATCCCTATTCTCTCTAGTCTCAAAGCAGCAAAAAGTTTTGGATTTTGATCCGTCCAGGTCTCAATATTACTTTGAGCGGCGAGCGGCGAGCCTTGAGCTATAATCGATTGAACCTGCTTCTTAATATTTTCCGTCTCATGAATATTTTCAAACCAGACTTCAAACCCTTGCTTCCCTTCTACCCCAAAAAGTTTGCGAGCCTCCTGATAGGAAATCAGCCCATATTTGTGATCAAAATCATAATACCCCGAATGAAAAAGACCCGTCAGATGCACATCCCGGACATGAGGAATCATATCCCCTGTAGGCCCGACATCTCCTAGAGGGAAAATCAATTTCATATTTTCGTTAAAATCAGGATGTACCCGAAGTGTAGAAGCCAATTCATCTCCCAATAGGAGCGAATTGGAGATAAAATCTTTTTGACTCTCAATCTCGCCGACTCGTCTCACATCCGGCTTTTCACCAATCCCTCGCACACGCATTCCTAAGGTCACTCCATTATCTGCCTGAATAATAGCTTCACCTTCAACAAAAGGAATAACCCTGGTAATTGATTTTATCTTTTCAAATCCTCTTCCAGAGTCGAAATATCTTGATCAGCCTGGACCACCACCAATAACGGCGCACGAAATCCCAAAATACGTTTTTGAAAATCCTTCTCAAAACCCTCCATGATCGACAAAACAAACACGAGGGCAAACACAGAAATAGCGATGGAAAAAAGTGAGATACGAATCAAAAACGTCAACAGCGGAGGACGATTTCCCGAAAATTGAAAATAACGTTTGGCGATAAAAGTTTCAAAGGACATTAGCTCTGTTTTAATCTCAACATTTCTTTTTCTAAAAACTGCTGCATTTCTTTTTTTTAGGCAGCTCCATAAGTTTTGAATTAATATAACTGCACATAATTAAACAAACATGCTTTGTGTTGTCATCGCGAGCGAAGCGTGGCGATCTTATGATAATCATTAGCTCAAATCTTTCCACTTTGGATTTGAAGATTCAATGAGGCCAATCTTCTTTTCCGAGAACCTTTTTAATTTGTTTCTCTCGGGCGAGAGCTTCTTCAACCCGATTGGTTGTTTCATAGTAAACCAGTTTGGTAACCTGATATTTTGATGTAAAATATCCTCCCACTCCATTTTTATGTTCTCCAATGCGACGCTCAAGATTGTTGGTTACACCTGTATAGAGAACCGTATTATTTTGATTGCTCATGATATAAACTGAGTAACCCTTATTCATAGAATTCAGGAGATTGCCACGTCGCTTACGCGACTCGCAATGACAAATCCTATGTCTAGATATTTATTTACAGGTATATAGCTCAAACATTTTGCGGTCCCTGACCGCAATTTTTGCTTCATCAAAAATTTCTTTAAGAATATTTTTTCAAAGGACATTAGCTTTGAGGCATCTTATCTTCTGGTTTATTTTCTGTCTTGTGTTCAGGCCTCATCAGAGGGAACAAGATGACGTCACGAATGGAAGGTTGATCTGTCAAAAGCATGACAAGACGATCAATCCCAATCCCTTCTCCAGCGGTCGGAGGAAGCCCATGCTCCAAAGCACGAATATAATCCTCATCAAAAGGCATGGCTTCATCATCACCTTTTTTCTTGGCTTCCACTTGAGCCAGAAAACGTTCTTTTTGATCTATGGGATCATTCAGCTCTGAAAATGCATTGGCCACTTCCATGCCGGCTACATAAAGCTCAAACCGATCACAGATCTCACCATTCTTTTCATTCTTTCGAGCCAGAGGAGAATCTTTCAGAGGGAAATCCGTCACAAAAGTAGGCTGAATAATATTCTTCTCTCCTACTCTCATCATTTCTTCATGAGTCATGCGCGCAAAAGGAGCTTTAAAAGAAAGTTCCTTTCCTTGGTACGGAACCACATCACTTCCACACACTTTTTGAGCTAATTGTGAAAAAAGAGTTTCGGTCAACGTGATCAAATCCTCAAACGTCGCATACGATTGGTAAAACTCAATCATCGTAAATTCTGGATTGTGTTGAGTCGAAATGCCTTCATTACGAAAATTACGATTGATTTCAAAAACGCGCTCGAAGCCACCCACAACCAAGCGTTTTAAATAAAGCTCAGGGGCAATGCGCAAATACAGTTCCATATTGAGAGTATTATGATGCGTGACAAAAGGCTTGGCCGCAGCCCCTCCTGCCAAAGGATGCATCATAGGAGTCTCCACCTCGATATAATCCCGATCGATAAAAAACTCTCGGATCTGCTGGACGATTTTGGCACGCTTACGAAAAACATTTTGCACATCATCATTGGCGACCAAATCCAGATACCGCTGACGGTAACGAATTTCGACATCATGAAGCCCATGCCATTTTTCAGGTAAGGGTCGTAAAGCTTTTCCAGCAAACTTGAGAGTTTCAATGCGCAAGGTCAGCTCGTTGGTCTTGGTGCGAAATAATTTTCCAGAAACAAAAATAAAATCTCCGATATCGAGATTTTTGTAGAGAGCAAACGTTTCAGCATCGACACCTTTTTGATCGATAAAAAGCTGCAAATACCCTTTACGATCTTTGATGCGAATAAACGCAGCTTTTCCAAAAGCTCGTACCATCATGATACGACCCGCTAGACTAAAAGTCGTTTCGATTTTTTCGAGCTCTTCACCCGAAAGCTTTTCATAATTTTCACTAATCTCGTGTGTTGTGTGCGTAACTTGAAATCCATTTGGATAAGGATTGATCCCTTGAGCTTTGAGCTCTTCCAAACGTTTCAACCGATTTTCGTATTCGCTAGATGTTGTAGTTGGTTCCATAGAAGGGGGTGGTTTTGTCCAAGATGAAGCTGCAAGTCAATATTCAAGTCAGGCGTCGTCGGCAGAAAACAAAAAAGCCGGAGGGAAGCCTCCGGCTTTTTTAAAGAAATATCTCTTCTTAAGATCTATCGAGGTGCAGTATATATACCTAAAGGGTAGGTCGTCCCTAAAGGCAATACGGGGTAACCATGCCATAGTAGAGGCCAATCACTTTGATCTGAGTCATCAGGATCCACGTGATCTCTATCCGGATAATCACAGCGACCATTCATAGGTCTTGTAAAGTCAAAGGCAACACTAGTGCGTGTTCCAGGGCCAGCTAAAATACCTGGAGCCATAATTCCACATCGAACAACCTCTCCATAGATAACATGATCAAAGGGATTTGATACAGCTCCACCTGAAGGACTAATAGGTGGTACAGAGTTATAACTCCATCGAAACAATCTGCCACCCGGAGCACATACAGAACCTGCCTGTTCCCCATAGTGTCCCTGAATTCCATCTAGAGGAGGATCCCTTTCCACTCCACCATGAGACCATTCACCATATGCACAACAACTAACATCAAAGGAGGTAACCCCTCTAGTTTGAATATCAGCCACTAAATGACCATTATACTTGGAACAGCCAGTTACACCATCGTCGCTACTATGGTAATTTCCTCCACCAAAACTACAATATAAACCATCTGGAGTATTTCCAAAAGGAACATCTAAATGTCTTTCAATGCGGTCATGATCACGAAGATAGAGCCATACACCAGACTCACCAAGAAGACCTCCTGGTCTAGCGCAATACTGTAAATCAGTACCTCCATCCCAATAAGTATCAGATAAAACGTAATCATAAGACCAATTTGTAGCATTAAAATTTTTGACCACTTGAATTAAGGCATCTCCCGTAAAGAATGGTGTTTCAATGTCAAAGGATGGCCCATCTGTAATAGCCATCTGGTAAGAATTACAACTAAGATTCCTTGTCTGACGATTATCAAATTGTATTTCACCAGAAGAAGGTAATACTTGAAGACCAGACCGAACACTACCATCTACATTGATCAAGCCAGTTGTTTCGGAACAACCTCCTGCAGCTGAATACTGAGATACTAGAAATTTGACAAACCATGGATTATTTTTTGGAGTCTCAAAGAGAGGCTCACCGTTCACGTTAATATTACAAGCTCTCCGAATATGCGTTGTTAACTGAAGACTCCCGTCAGGACAGAGATGTAAGGTTTGTCCAGCTAAAGAACTAATTTGATCATGATTGGCACATATTGCCCCTGATGCATACACATTTTGAAAGTTAAAAAATGTATCTTCAGAGTCATAATAACAATCAAATCCGATTTGTTTTTCCGAAGAAATAACACCTGGTATGGCTGTAGGAACATTAATAGAAACTATTGGCAGATCGCCATTAGTAGGAAACAAACAAGTTTTAGTGAAAATGACCGTTCCCACACCTGCTGTATCTGAATTATCTGAGTACGTTCCGCCAAGACATCCATCAAAACTAGGTATTCCATCACTAGATCTTGTATACGAACCCCGAATTGTAAACTGAGGTCTAGTATAATCTATATTGACATCTTCCACATGTAAATCAGCACCATCAGCTGTATAGCGACTCTCCCCTATAAAAATCTGACCATCCAGCGTTTTAATAACTAGACGAAAAACAGAAGGGCTCACTTTCATTCTTGTATAGACAGTGCTTTGAAGCTGACCTCTTAAAGGAATACGGCATGTCATACTTGGACTTGGACCAGGCAATATCCCTGCTGGCTCTGTAGGATGTGCAAGCGAGGAATCTGCTGCAGGCGGTGTGTCACGACTTGTTACTGGATCCAGAGAAGAAATTGACAACACATGAGCAACTGTATCGGAGACACATGTCGTACGGCCATTTGAGTCTGTAGTACTTACACAAGGCGTCCCATTTGCCAGTGGCAATTCACTACTGATGTAGTCTGCATTTTCAGATGTTTTTAATACATTTGAACAATCACTCACTCCAAAAGGGCCATAGACATAGGCATCTTGAATAGAAGCTGTTTGAATACCTTCAATAGTCCAAGAAAGCCTTAAAAGGCTTGTCGACCTTGGAGCTTGGGTCACAGAAAAATTAACACGTGCATTATTAACACCTGAGTCTCTACAAGTACCAGCACTGCAGTAGTTTCCTGCATTGCACTGGGAATTAGTAGTACAAGCACCGCATCTTCCTGAGACACACGCAAGCCCTGCTCCACATTGTGAAGTGTTATCACAAGAACCGCACAATCCTAAAATAGGAGATGATGTTGAAGAGGTTGTCCGACAAATATTCCCCCGATAAGCCACAGGTTGGTCCCGAGAACATTGGCTCGGATCTGAAGTCAGACAGGGATTACACTGTCCATGATAACAAACAAGCCCGTTACTACAAGCTGCAGGATGGGCAGCGTCACCACACTCAATATGAGTGTTATCCACACACTGAAAATTTTGGCAGATTTGACCACTGCCGCAATCATAAGCAGTATTACACGAGGGAACACAGTGATTTTCGCGACACACTTGATTCACGCCACATTGATCGCTTCCAGCAGAACATTCCGCATATTGAGATGGAGGAACACTGCTACCACCACTACCTGAAGTAGTCCCACGATTGACAACCGACACTTGAGCCAAAGTCGTCATCTGATCGCCACAAACTTTTTTTACATGATAAAGACCATTCGCTGCGGGAGGAATGGGAAAGGTAAAATTATTTCCACCCACTGAAGACGCACCCAATGTTGTACTCGAACCAGAAGCTGCAAACGTAATGACCGAACGTGGGACCAACTGTGTATCAAATAATATATTGCAACCTTCTGTTTGCGTCAGCCCTTGACATGTCACTCTATCCCCTCTCGCTCCTGAAGAAGGTGTACACGTTAAGCCCGCTGGTGGTGTGAGATTCGTTTGCTGGCCTCCGGTAGGCGCCCCACTTCCAGAACAACCCACTAAGAGGGTCAGGTGAAGGGTAAGAAGGAGTGCATAAAATGATAATTTTTTCATAGTTTTGTCCCTAGGATCCTTATCCAAAGCAATACATATGCCAAATAACACTGGTGCCAGGCACCGACTTAACTATTTGAATTATATATTATTTATAGTTTTTGAAATTGTGGATAACTACAGAGAAAGGGGAATCTTTTCCTCATTTTGAGAACATCACTACGAAGCCAAGCTTAAGAGATAAGCCTTTATAAAACCATCAAGATCCCCATTCAAAACTCGATCAGGATCTCCCACTTCAAAATCCGTACGATGATCCTTAATCAGTCGATAGGGCTGCAAAACATATGAACGAATCTGAGAACCCCATTTAATTTCTTTCTTACTATCTTCAATGGCTTCTTTTTCCTTATTCTTCTTTTCCATCTCGAGGTCATAAAGACGCGCTTTGAGGATTTTCATCGCGATATCCCGATTGCGATGCTGAGAGCGTTCATTTTGACAAGCCACAACAATTCCCGTCGGCAAGTGAGTCAATCGTACGGCAGAATCCGTCTTATTAACCTTTTGCCCACCCGCACCACCAGATCTAAAAGTATCAATACGCAAATCCGCAGGATTCACCTGAATATCAATTTCTTGCTCAATATCTGGAAGCACAAACACCGATGCAAACGACGTATGCCGTCTCTTATTAGCATCAAACGGAGAAATACGTACCAACCGATGCACACCAATCTCAGCCTTCAAATATCCAAACGCATAAGGCCCTTCGACAATCATCGTCACCGATCGAAACCCCGCCTGATCTCCTGGGGTAAAATCGATAATCTCATTTTTATACCCATGTTTATCTGCCCACATACGATACATGCGTAAAAGCATTTCGGCCCAATCACAGGATTCCGTTCCCCCCGCACCTGCATTGATCGAAAAAATCGCATTCGAATTATCATTGGGTCCGGAAAGAATTTGGCGAAATTCCAAATCGCTAATAGTTTTCTCCAAATCTTGCAGTTTCACCTGAGCTTCCGCCTCAAGCTCGGCATCATCGCCAGCTTCCAGTAGTTCGAAAATAGATTCCACTTCAGACAAGCCTTCACTCATCTTCTTATCAATCGCAAAATCAGCCTTTAGCTGATCAAGTTCTTTAAGAGACACAGCGGCTTTTTGAGGATCATTCCAAAAAGTATCAGAGGCGGTGAGATGTTCTAGTTCGTCGAGTCGGAGTTTTTTAGACTCTAAGTCAAAGCCTCCTCCGCAGAGGGGCTGATTTCTCTTTAAATCTTCAAGCTTTCTTTTGACATCGTTCTGCATGTTTCATCCTTATGTAAAAAAGAAATTCCAAGTAACAAAACTAAAAATGTAACACAAGCCCAAGCAAAGAGGTCTCCGTATTTTTGATAAAAAGTTTCTATTTTTACCAGCGGAACGGCAATCACTTTTGTCTCTTCATGAAACGGTGTGAGAGAATCAATAACGTCACCTGTTGGACTAAAGACGCCTGAAATGCCGGTATTGGTCACTCGTACCATCGATCGGCGATTTTCAATCGCTCGAAATCTTGAAAAATCAAAATGTTGATAGAGAGCCGATGATTGATCGTACCAAGCATCATTGGTGAGATTAACCAAAAAATCAGCTCCATTTTTTGTGAATGTACGACTGATTTCCGGAAAAGATCTTCATAACAAATCGTCACACCAAACGAATGATTTTCGATAGTTAACAAATGAAAATCTTTTCCAGGCACAAAATCACTCGCAGCAGGCACAATTTTATCCATAAAGAAAAACAGCTTTTTAAAAGGAATATACTCTCCCATCGGCACTAAATGTTTTTTAAAATACCAAGCCTGAACATGACCTCCCGCTCCAATCAACGCCGCCCCATTATGCATCTGAAACGACTCCCCTTCATAAGATTGTGGTGATGGTGGCGGCCAGTCATCCGGCATGACACCATCATAAGTCAGCATTCCCATCAGCAAAGGAGCTTGGATATTTTTCAAAAGTTCAATTTCTGTTTTCTCCGGTGGAATAACCGTTGGAAATGACGACTCGGGCCAGATGATTAATTGAGGACTTTCCTTCTGCACCTCTTCCGATAAAAAAATGTGTCTTTGAATAATCGAATCAACATTATCTTCTAACCACTTTTCATCTTGGGAAACATTGCCCTGCACAAGACCGACGCGCAAAAAAGAATTTTTCGAAATGAGTTCACGCACTTCTTTTTGACGAAAATTTCCATAAAAACACAATATCACCATCATCAAAATGGAAATAACAACTGCCACCCAGGGAGAACCCCATTTTTTGTGGCCAACAACCTCTTCATTATCCATCCATTCTCGAATAAAAAAATAAATCACCTCACCCAAAGAGGCATTAATCAGGACGATAATAAAAATAATTCCATAAACCCCAAAAATATCGAGCGACTGAATCAACTCGCCAAAAGATCTTTGACTATAAGCCAGATTGGCCCAAGGAAATCCTTGAAAAGGAAAATAGTTTCGCAAAAATTCAAAACTCACCCAACTCAATGGAAAAGCCCAAAAAATAGGCCCACCGCGACGATGCACCCACACAGAAAAATATGTGATCAAACCCGTAAAAATCGACAGAACACAAGACAAGACCATCAAAGCGCCTACACTCCCCAAAAACGGCACATCTCCATATCGGAAAAGAGCAATCGTGATCCAGTAAAGTGACGTTCCAAAATAAAAAACACCAAACACAAACCCTTTTAAAAAACTACCTTGAGCTCTTTTTTTTCGAATAGAAAGGTAAAGCGGAACCAACGAAAACCAGGATAAAAACCCAAGATCAGGCCATAGTTTTCCAAACGAAGTGGGCAAACTGAATGCAGAAATCAAACCTGAAAGAAGCGAAAGAATCATTTAAATCTTCACCGACTCCATGACTTCAAAAGTTTTTTTCCACATGGCTTCATAATCCTTTTTTTTCTTATCTTTGTATCCCAACATATGCAGAAGCCCATGCACACACAAAATCACCACTTCTTTTAAATAGGAATGACCGCATTCCTTTGCTTGGCGTTTAGCCGTATCCAAAGAAACAATCACATCTCCCAAAATACCATCTTCTTTCATCTCAAAAGCCAGCACATCTGTTACATAATCATGATTGAGAAATTTCTTATTCCATTGATGAATCAGTCGATCAGAAACAAAGAGAAAATTAATTTCCAGATTTTCCACCGCCAACTGGACGGAGATGTTTTGAAGAATTTTTCGCACCTTTGAGAGAGTCTGAGAGTGACTCCGAGCTGATGGGTGTTTGTTGATTATATTTATCGGCATTCGATCCCCCATTTTCATCTTCAACCCGCTGTACCTGTGCACGAGCCTGGAGTTCTTGGGCATCGGGTGGGTATTCAATGCGTTTGTGATAGATCCCCATCAAAATGCGTACAAAACTCTTTCCTATCACATGAAGATCTTTGAGCGTCAGTTCACATTCATCTAACTGACCATCAATAAAATTTTTATTAATCATGTTGCGCACAACTTCTTCAAGCCGCGCTGGAGATCGATCTTTCAATGCACGAGTAGCCGCTTCAATCGTATCAGCCAAAAGAATGACTCCGGCTTCACGTGTTTGCGGCTTTGGCCCTGGATATCGAAACTCTCTCTCATCAGCGACATGCAGATCCTTGTTTTCATTTTCTTTTGCTTTATTGAAAAAATAACTGATGAGTTTTGTACCCTGATGTTGAGGAATAATATCAATAATCTTCTGCGGGAGTTTATGTTCTTTGGCCAATTCAATTCCATCCTTCACATGAGAAACAATAATCAAGGCACTCATCGAAGGACTTAAAATCGCATGTCGATCTTCACCAATCGGCATATTTTCAATAAAATATCCCGATTTTTTCATCTTTCCTATATCATGAAAATAACAAGCCACGCGGGCGAAAAGAGAATCCGCCCCAATCGCTGCACAGGCAGATTCTGCCAACGTTCCCACCATATGACTATGATGATAAGTGCCTGGGGCCTGTACAATCATATCGCGCAGCAGAGGGTGATTCAGACTTCCATATTCAATCAGCTTAATTGGAGTCAGGTAATTAAAAGATTTTCAAAAATCGGGCTTAAAATTAAAACAAAAATAGACGCTAGCGGACCTCCTAAAAAAGCAAAGAGCAACTTCATGCCCAGCTCCAAAGGAGACATCAAACTCAAACTAGAATTCATATAAAAGAAATCTATGGCTGAGAGTGATAAAACATTTAGACCTCCAAGCCATAAACCCACTTTTAAAATTTGGCTTCGGGTTTTGACACCTTTGACCCAACAAATCCCCATCATCCCGCCTGAAAGATAATAGAGCATCATCGACAAATCACTTTGTAATACCAAACTCGCAAAAGCCGCTAAAATAGGAGCAAAAAAGAGAGCCACAGGGACCGGCAACATCAAACGCGCAATCATAGCTGCAGCTGCAATAGGAATGGCTGGATAAAAATCCGAAAGAGACATCGAAAATGGTAGAAAACCTCGAGTGGAATTACTGATAATAATAGAACTTCTTTCAAGCACGATAAATAAAATGAGCAAGGTTCCTAAAAAAGCCAAATCCTTATCTTTCAAACGCATCTTGAAAGATGTTTTTTCAAAAACAAAAAGAAAGATGCCGATAAATAACGAAACAAAGAAAAAAGAACCAAAGGTGCGGCTCTTTCCAAAAAACAACTCTCTCTCCTCACGAATACCATTGAGGATTTTAAGATGCCGCGCCTCAAAGCGATCTCCATTTCGAATAATAGATTCACCAGCTTGCACCTTAATGATAATGGGCATGACAGAATCAGCAGCTTTATCCTGCATCTCCTGATACTCATCTTCGTTAAAGAAAAGATTGGCTCGAAGCTCTTGATTGTTTCCAACCTTGATCCGCTTCATCTTTCGGGCTTCCTCCAGCGATAAAATCGAATCGAGATCTTTGATGAGAATTTTAGGTTTATTTAAATCATGGATATTGCGAATCAAAATTCCTGTTTTTTGCCAAGGCTCCAAAACACTTCTGGATTCCACAATCTTTTCATCCAGCAGATCTTCCAGATCTTCATCCCAATCAAAAACGGGAATCACATCCTCGACGGCTTGATCTTTAAGCTTGTCGGTTTCTTCATGATCAATAATCTCATAATCCTTATCTGCGTGATAATCCTGTCGTGCAATCTTGCCCACCTCCAAATCCGACGGGATCTCGGACCAGGTCACATTCATCGCAAAGGATGTCAGAAAGGAGAAAAGAAGAATTCCAACAACACGTGTCCAAAATTTATTTTTTTCAATAAATTCGAGTATTTTTTCTTTCATACTATTTTCTTATTCGTTGCTGCGAACAAACTGGAGAGAACGCTGCTTAGCATTTTGAGTATTTTCATAAGCTTTCACAATTTCAGTCACCAAAGGATGTCTCACCACATCATCTCCTGTAAAATAATGAAACGAAATCCCTGGTATGCCTTTTAAAATTCTTTCTGAATCCACCAAACCCGACATCTTCCCCGCTGGCAAATCCACCTGAGTCACGTCTCCGGTGACGACGGCCTTAGAGTCTAATCCCAGGCGCGTCAAAAACATTTTCATCTGCTCACTCGTACAGTTTTGAGCTTCATCCAAAATAATAAACGACCCATTTAAAGTACGTCCACGCATATAAGCTAACGGAGCTATCTCAATCACCCCTGTTTCCATCATATGTTTTATTTTTTCATTATCGAGCATATCATAAAGAGCATCATACAATGGACGCAGGTAAGGACTGACCTTCTCCATCATATCTCCAGGTAAAAAACCCAGTTTCTCTCCAGCTTCAACCGCTGGACGCGCAAGAATAATGCGGCTGACTTCTTTTTTCATCAAAGCCATCACGGCCATGGCAACGGCAAGATAAGACTTACCCGTACCCGCAGGACCCATTCCAAATACGAGATCGTGAGTCTTAATGGCATCCATGTAGGCTCTTTGATTCGGAGTCTTGGGGACTAACATTTTATGCTTGCTCGGTAGGTAAATAGAATCCGCTAAAAAATCTTGTAGAGTCGCTTCTTTATTGGAAGAAAAAATTCGAATGACACGTTCCAAATCTGACAAAAATACTGGATGTCCTTTTTTGAGCATGCTGTAGAGTTCCAGCAATATTTTTTCGACCAGCTGGGTTTGGTGATTTTCACCATGAATACTGACGTCGGTTCCGCGCACATCAATACGAACACCGAGCTTCTTTTCAATCGACTTTAAATGCTGATCTTGAATACCGAAGAGATCACGAGCCAGGTTGTTATCATCAAAACGCAATCGGGTGACATGGGACTTTTCTTTTTCCAAAACTTTATCCATGACATTTGCCTTTTGACTCATTTAACGGCCTCCTGGTTGTGGCGGTGGCATAGGGTTGCCTGGTGCACCCGGTTTGCCAGCTGCTGCCGCCGTTTCTGAAAATACACGAAACTCACGTCTGCGACTCGACGTGTCATAATCAATAAGAAAAATATCCTGCCAGGGATCATTCGCCAGCTTCCCTTTCTCAATCAAGAGTGTCATGGATTTAGGAAGTAAGACGTGAATGAGTTGATTCTTAAGATAAGGAGCTAATTCTTTAACCAATACTTCTCGAGAGACATCTTTATCAAAAACAGCCAATCCAGCCCCTGGAAATGGAACAATAACACTCACCTGCCCAATTTCGGGACGAGTTTCCTGTACAAGACGTCTGATTTCATGGCTGATCAATAAGATGTCGATACTTTTCGTGGTATCAACGTAGTAGGTTTTGGAAACCATCATTAATACCTATATGGTACCTATCTCGAGACAGAGTGTCCACGGGAACCTCATGAATGACTTCATTTTTTATACTGACAGGGCGCCAATCAGTCTACATATGCGCCCTTTTAGTACAGTCGTCCGTAGGGAAATCCCTCTTGGGATGTCGTTTAAACTACGGGCTTGGCAGTAATGGATTAAAGCACAGCCAAGAGCTCAGCGCTCACGACGAAATAATCATCTCTCTTTTCAAAAATTCCAGGAGCTTCAACAATTAGAAAAGCTTCACGTGGTGAAAATTGTCTGACGAAATAAGAGAGGTGATTGCTTGCAGGCTTTGTTTTCACTTCTGCTGCCAAATAAATGTTCTTACGATCACGAATCACCACATCGACTTCTCTTTTTTCATAATCCCTATAATACCCCATGCATTGCTTGGCTGTTGTTCTTTGGAAAAGATTCACCACCTGACACTCAAAGCGTGCACCTTCCGCTTGAGGAAGTACATAATCCAAAAAACACCAATCAGACGGGTAAAACTTTTTTTCTTTTCTTATTTGCCGAGATCGGGACAGGTGCGATGTTTCAACATCACTGCCCCACATAACCGTCTGAATCGCTCGAATATCTTTTTTAATTGTATCTGGAGATACTTCTAAAGCCTGAGCGATACTTCGTATCGCATAGGGAGTCACAACACCTTCAAGCAACAATTCAAAAACATGATGAACCCGATCCACATCTCGAGCCATATGAAGATCCTTCAAATCTCTTTCTAGCATGGCCTGCGTATAATCTTTTAACCATTGAGAATAAAATTCCTGAGATTGACTGACAAGATTATCAGGGAAACTCCCGAAGCGGCTAAAATTTTCCCAATGAAGTCTCAGCTCTTTTTGAAAAGGGAGCACTTTACGCACATGATCACTCAAAAGATCTTTTTGAAAATTCCAGACAGGAGGCAATTTAATATCCATCCGACTCAAAACATATTCGCGAAAAGTAACCGGTGTCATCTCAAGCCATGCGGCACGGCCAGCCAAACTATCCCCTTGATCCTGCTTTCTAAGCTGTACAGCGGATGACCCTGAAGCTACCAACTGAACAAGATGCCCTGATTGATCAAAAGCCCCTTTCAAAAGATTTCTCCAGCCTTTTACCTTATGAACTTCATCAATAAAAACGACTTTTCTATCTTTAAATGAAATCGTTTTTTTTAGACCTACCTGTGTCTCTATCCAATTTTTTAGTCGACTGGGAAACTCTCTAAAAATCTTTCGATCTTCGGCTATATCCATATTTAAATGCCAGTCCGGCTTAAAATATTCGGTAATAATAAACGTCTTACCCACCTGCCTGGGACCATAAATAAAAATTAATTTTCCTAAAAAATGAGGGAATTGTGACTGTAATAAACGAGGAATTGACATCTCGTAAAATATACATACGTACAGACTTTTTACAATAAAATTATCTATAGCTATAGATAATTTACGAGTATGAGCAAACGAGAATTCCTGATTGACCTCAAAACATCTCTCCACTATCCCCACGCCCATGCCAGCCAATCAGATTGTTCTAGATCTCGAAACGAAAAAAACTTTCCAAGAAGTAGGTGGTCGCGGAGCTGCCGAACTCGGAGTCACAGTCATTGGCACTTATTTTTACGAAGGAAATCGCTACGTCATTTATGAAGAAAATCAGATAGCCGAGCTTGAGCAACAAATCTCACTGGTCACTCGCGTCATTGGATTTAATATTCGTCGTTTTGATTTTGTCGTGCTCCAACCCTACATGAAACACATCAAGCTCGCAGACATTGCCATCTTTGATATCATGGATGATCTCGAAAGACTTTTGGGTCATCGCGTGAGCTTACAGAGTGTCGCTTCAGCCACACTCAATGTCGGCAAAAGTGGCAGCGGTCTTGATGCCATCGAATATTACCGCACAGGACAAATGGAGAAGCTGAAAAAATATTGTCTCGATGATGTACGCCTCACCATGGAAGTATATGAGTTTGGCAAACAGAATGGTCGCGTATTTTACTGGTCAAAAGATGGATCCACAAAAAAAGAAGTGGCTGTGGAATGGAAAGATCCAGAACCTCCTACTAATTTTTCTCTTTTCTAATTCTTCTATTCTCATTCCCCCATGCACTATAATCGAAAAGATAAATTTTATAAAAAAGCTAAAGAAGAAGGCTTTCGTTCCCGGGCGGCTTATAAAATCCAGGAAATTAATAGACGATTTCAAATCATTAAACCCGGCATGAATGTCGTTGATCTTGGTTGCGCTCCCGGAGCGTGGCTTCAAGTGATTTCGGATATTATAGGGACTGCCGGAAAAGTGATTGGGGTAGATATCGAAGACGTTTCACAGTTTCCTCAAAAAAATATCCAGCTGCTCAAAGGAAATATTCTCGAAGAAAGTACTCAGCAAGACATCTTAAATCATTTTGGCACTTCTGCCGATACTGTCGTCTCCGATATGGCGCCACATATTTCAGGTGTAAAATTTCGGGATCAAAATGATTCTTATGAACTTTCCTACCAAGCTTTTGTGATGGCTCAAAAGATTCTCAAAAAAGGTGGGGCCTTTGTCGCCAAAATTTTTCCTGGTCCTGAAATGGAAACTTTCCGCAAACAGCTTCGAGACTCCTTCACTCAAGTCAAAGACTTCATCCCAGAATCCACCCGCATCACTTCCACAGAAGTTTATATGGTAGCTAAGGGATACAAATAAAAAAGCCCCGTACCTTTCGGTACAGGGCTTTAGTTTGGGAAAGGAGATGGGGGATTGGGCAGTGGAGCATTTCTCCTTTCCCCTCGCTCCACCAACATTTAGCTAGTTAGTGTCTTTGGGGACATACTTATTATCGTCAGAGAGGCTAAAAAGTTTCTTCTTTTTTTTAAAAACTTATCCATTATTTTTATATTTTTTGAGCGGCCTCTTTATCTTATTGAAATAGTTATAGTAATAGGATCATTTATTTTTGATGTTTTTGAATAATTTTTCTGAAAAAAATTCGGTTTTGCTAGAATCCAGCCTGGTGTCACAAGAGTCACATCATACGATCGCTGCCGCAGCCCCTTCTAAAATCATATCTTCTACCACACATACAGAAAGTGATCTGTGGGAAGCTCTGAACAAAACCTATGAAACCGATTTACCCAATGATGCACCCACATCACCCTTTCATGGAGGATGGATTGGGTTTTTCAGCTATGAAGCTCATACTCTGTCATCATTTAAAAACCCTTGCAAAAGCCCTCAACGCACTCCTGATTTAACACCACTCTGGTGGTTTGGTTATTACGATCAATTTGATATTTATGACCACCTTAACCAATCCCCTTCCCCAATACCCGTATTTAACCCAACTAAAGCGGAGACTCACTTTGCCTGTACTCCCAATTTTACAAAAAGTGATTACCAAAAAGCATTTTTCAAAATTAAACATCACCTGGAAATGGGCGATTGTTATCAAGTCAATTTAGCCCAACGCTTTGAATCTGATTTCAAAGGAGATCCTTACCAACTCTATCGAAAACTATGCCTGACGAATCCAGCTCCTTATGCAGCCTACCTCAACCTGGGAGATCTTCAGATACTCTCTTCTTCACCAGAATGTTTTTTAGCCTCAATGGTTCAGACATTGTCACACGCCCTATCAAAGGAACTCGCGCCCGAGGCCAAACAAAAGCCGAAGATGAGAGCCTTAAGCAAGACTTGCAAACAAACACCAAGGATCACGCCGAGCTCCTGATGATTACAGATTTAGAGCGAAATGATTTGGGGAAAATCTGCCAACCAGGGAGCATTCATGTCTCGAAACTGACGTCCATTGAGTCCTATGCCCACCAACATCATCAGGTTTCAGAAATCAGAGGATCTCTTCGAAAAGAAATTCAAATAGCCGATGTCATTCGCGCCCTCTTTCCTGGAGGGTCTATCACAGGAGCTCCAAAGCAAAAGGCTATTGAGATCATCCAAGCTCTAGAACCACACCCTCGCAATGTTTATTGTGGCTCCATTGGCTATGTCAGTCGTGGGCAAAAAGCTCAGTTCAATATTGCAATAAGGACAATGATTCTAAAAAATCAAAAAGCTTATTATTATGCGGGAGGAGGAATTGTGATGGATTCTGTTCCTGAAGCTGAATATCAGGAAACTCTCGTCAAAGCCAAAGGGATGATGGAAGCTTTAGCCTAATCCTACAGATTTATGAGAGCTCATATGAACAGGAGCTCGTGTGGGGAGTTTTTGTGGATTAAAACGTTGGTCTTTCAGTGGCATAAAATAACCTGGCACCACAAAATCCAAGACCAGTCGCCCCACCAGGAAAAGATTAAAAATCCAAATCGGTTTAAAAATGGTCAATCCAACCACTTCACCTGCCAAAATGATGGAGAGCCAAAAGGATCGCGGGGCTTGTTCTAGTGTCTTCATGTTGATGTTATCGGCAACCCATGTCAAAAGGTTGTGATGAAAATGAATTATGTTTGGATCAACGGTCAGATTATCCCCGCAAAACAAGCTCTTATTTCAATCAACAATTCATCTTTTCTCAATGGTATCGGTGTGTTTGAGACAATGAAAGGGGTGAATGGAAACGTTCTTTTTCTCCCTCTCCACCTCAAAAGATTTTTTAATAATGCCAAAAAAGCAGGCTTAAAACTCTCCTACTCTCCGACTCTCCTCTCTCAAGAAATCACACGGATTCTACGCCACAACGTTCTACCTATAGCGACTATTCGTATGACTTTGTCAAAAGACGAAGAAGGGAAACCCCATCTTGTGATCGCACCCAAACCTTTTGAACCTTATCCAAAAGAAAATTACACCAAAGGTGGAAAGTTAGTTTTTATCAAAACTGTCATGGCCGATACCGCCACACTCTCCCCTATCAAGACCACAAGCTATCTCACCAAAATGTTAGCCCGCGAAGAAGCTAAGAAACGCGGCGCTGTGGAGGGCTTGCTGATCAATGCTAAAGGCTGTGTCACTGAAGGAGCCAGCAGCAATATATTCATCGTTAAAAATGGAATTCTCTTCACACCGCCTTTATCGGATGGATTATTGCCCGGGACGCGACGAAAAGTTGTTTTGGAAATCGCTCAAAAATTGAAGATTCAAACCAAAGAAAAATGTCTCACACCTAAAGATATTTTAGGTGCCGATGAAATTTTTATCACGAGCTCACTCAAAGATATTTTGCCGATTCGAAAAATTGAGAAAAGAAACTTAAAAACTCCAGGAGCTGTAAGTCAAAAAGTTCAAAATCATTATCTTATGCAGCTTTAACCCATGTATTTAGAAAATACTTACAAACAGTTCGACTTTCAAAAAGTCATTTTAAAATAATCCGAAACTTTTTAAAATTGATGACGAAAAAACTGTAAACATTAAAGTTGAAAGGATTATTTATGAATGGGTCTTTATCGAGATTGAGTCAGGCGGCTTTATTGTCAGCTGCTGGATTGACTGCAGGATGTCAGTATGATGCTGGAGTTATCTTACGCTACACTGGGTACCCTCTTAACTTTACACCGACGACGATCCCTGACACGACCGCCTCATGCAGCACACCTACTGCAAGCACATACAGTCTTGATGTAACAACAAATGTAACCCACCATCTCCTACTTTCATCGGCGCGACGATTTAATCCTCAAGGCTACGATATCTTGGCTACCCCAGGGCCGTGTCCTCTGCCTTCGTATAGAGCTACCCCCTCAACCATTTATTTTGCTCTCCGAGCGCATGTTCCGTCTTCAGAATTAGGAGTAGATGGTGAAGTGATAATGAATCCACTACTTACAAGTGGCACCTATTGTTTGGCTGCAATACCCACATATCCTTGTGCAACAGATGGCTATAGTGCTGAGAATTTAGGCCATTTGGTGGAAATGACTATTCCGCAGCATCAGAAATAGTGAATCATCTCATCATCATTGAAACATACTTCTTAGCTTTGGAAACCGATTCTTTCATGGATTGATTTTGAGACAATTCAGCCAATATCGCTGAAGACAATACACATCCTGTCCCGTGGAAAGATTTTGGGAAACGCTTTCCTGAAAAAAGATGGAAGTTTTTTCCATCACGCAAAAGATCTGTCGCAGAGTCTTGGAGATGGCCTCCTTTAATCAAAACAGATTTCAGGCCTGGAGAGTTTTTAAGAAGAGTGATGGCTGCTGTTTTCACTTGATCCAGATTCGTCACAGGCAAATCCGTCAAAATAGCTGATTCCAACAGATTGGGTGTTACTAAAGTGCATAGAGGAAAAAGCTTTTGGATCAGCAAAGGAAGTGCTGATTTCTCTAAAAGCCTTGTGCCTGTGCTCGAGCATAAAACAGGATCCAGCACGACACATTTGGGTTTTGTTTTTTTTAGATAACGAATAACTTCCTGAACATTTTCTCGAGTCCCTAACATCCCAATTTTAACAAAGTCACAAGGTCCCACACTGTGCAGCTGATCTTTCAAAACTTTTGCAGACACAGCATTCACCGAGATGAACTTTTTTTCATTCTGTGCCGTCACCGCCGTGACAACAGAAGAAGCTGAAAGGCCAAAATAGTGAAACGTCCTCAAGTCCGCCTGCACCCCGGCCCCACCTGAAGGATCTGCCCCAGCAATTGTTAAAATTTTCGTAGTTTTTCGACGCAACTTTTTTTTCATAAAGACGATAACCAAAGCATGGATAAAATATTTCCCGATACGGATCTCATCAAGTTTGCCTTCAGTGGTGAATGTGAAACTCCACGCAAGGACAAAAACCTATCGTTTATTAATAATGTCTACGAAATACCGGGCTTCCGTCACTCGATTTTTGGATTGAGGGCGACCCAGAGCCGAGATCATCGCTACCATCGCGACTCCCGTTTCGACAACGTCCTGCACATTATCCCGGCCAATGCCCCCAATCGCAACCACAGGAACTTTCAAACTCTCTACAACGACCTTTAATTTTTCCACGCTCTGAATCGGATGCCCAGGGCCCTTTGTCGTTGTAGGAAAAATCGCGCCAAAAGCCACATAATCAGGTCCTCTTTTTTCAGCCTCCAGAGCTTCTGCTAATGAATGAGAAGAGTATCCAATGATCTTGGATCCTACCTGCTTGCGACACTCTTCAATGGAAAAATCATCCTTACCCACATGAATCCCATCCGCCCCCACTTTTTGAAAGGCATCAAGATCATCATTGATGATGTAGGTAAAAGCATATTGGCTTCGCAGTGCACCAATGGCTTCCGCTCTCTGTAAATACTTTTGATAGGATTGTGTGGATTCGTGGCGGTGCTTGTGACGGTATTGAATTATTTTAATACCACCTTCCAAATAATCTTGCGCGACACGCACGAGATCTTCTCCTATCAAAACACCTTCGTCGATAATGGCGTACAGACCTTGTAGCATTAGTGTGTATGCCCCCCAATCACTTCCCACTGTTGCAGAGCCCACATAGCCGCCAAGCCCAAGACAAAAGCGATGTAGATTTTGGATTGTTCTTCGGCATGTTCATGCACGTGCGGCAAAAGATCCGACAAGGAAATATGCAAAAAAGTCCCAGCCGCAAAGGCCAGAGCAATGCCTGTCACATGAGGGCTTTCGCCAATCACATAGCGTGCTAACAACGCTCCAAGAGGCACCATGACAGCGAGTAATAAATTAAAAAGTATAATCGTCGATTTTTTTCGATTTTCATTAATAAGCACTGCGGACAACGCAAAAGCTTCAGGAATTTTGTGAAAAAAGATGGTTAAAAAAACAATCAATCCCAAACCTTCCAGAGCTAATCCCGATCCCAAAGCAATACCATCAATCAGTGAGTGGAGAGCAATACCCACTGTCGCCGCCAAGCCCATCGGATGAACCTCACACTCCAGAAGTTCACAGAGATGAATCGTAAAAAACTTTTTAATAAGATACAGAAATAAAAAACCCGCCAATACCCACAATGACGCCTGTTTGCCAATCAACTCAAAAGAAGAAGGCTGCAAATGAATCAAAGCCGCTCCCAACATCAAACCAGCCGATACTGAGAGAATAAAATGCAAATGATGTTTGGTTTTCGCCATGTAGAGAGGAACAATCCCACCTACAAAAACCGAACCCATAATCATTAATACATACAATATAAAATCTGAATTAAGCATAAACACCTTTAGTTAAGAGCTATTTTTAATGTTTTTAGTTTTTTGTGGAGTGTATTGCGATTGATCCCCAACATCTTGGCTGCTTTGAGTTGATTACCTTCTGTTTTTTGCAAAACAAGTTCGATCAAAGGTTTTTCCACTCTCTGAATCACCACATCATAGAGATCATCCACATCATAACCATCCCACTTTGACAAAAAGAGTTGGAGTTTTTGTCTCACTAAATCTTCAATGGCAATTTCATCCAAATTCATTTGAGGCAATTGTCCTGAAAGAAAGGGCTCGACCACTTCCTGACTAATTGTTGTCCCTGGAGATAACACGATCGATCGTTTCACTATATTTTCAAGCTCACGAACATTCCCAGGCCAGGCATATTTTTTAAGCAACACAAGAGTTTCCTTAGAAAAGACCTTGGACCCTGTCCCCAATTCCACACAAAACTTTTGCAGAAAATGATTGGCCAAAAGAGCGATGTCTTCCTTCCGCATTCTTAAAGGCGCCACTTCGACAGGGACAACATTGAGACGATAATAGAGATCTTCACGAAATTTCTTTTCTTTCACCATCTTTTCCAGATTTTGATGAGTGGCTGTGATCACCCGACAATGGATCGCTCTGGAAGATGTGCTACCTAAACGCGTCACTTCTTTTTCTTGAAGTACACGTAAAATTTTGGCTTGAAGAGAGAGCGGCATATCACCAATTTCATCCAAAAAAAGCGTCCCCTTCCCTACCTTTTCAAAATATCCGGTACGATCTTCGTTGGCTCCTGTAAATGCTCCACGCACATGACCAAACAATTCCCCTTCCAAAAGATCTTTGGGAATAGCGGCCACATTAACCGCCATAAATGGATGCATCGCACGAGGACTTTCTCGATGAATGGCGCGAGCAATGAGTTCTTTTCCTGTCCCTGATTCACCTTGCACCAAGACCGTAACATCCATTGCTGCAAGTTTACCGATGAGTTTATGAAGCTCTCGGATAGGCTTGCTGTGTCCCACCAGAGTGTTGGGGGCTACTTGTTCTTCACGAATTTCGCGCACTTCTTCACGCAGCTTTTCCACTTCCACTTCAAGAGCTCTTTCTCGAAGTGCTTTTTCAACAATCACTTCCAGCTCTTCAACGTCAAAAGGTTTGGCCAAATAATCAAAAGCCCCACGTTTCATCGCCTCAATAGCATTCTTCATCGTATCTTCAGCTGTAATCATAATAACAGGTGGAGGATTTTCCTGACGCCGCACTTGTTCCAATAGCGAAAACCCATCCATGCCTGGAATGCGGATATCCAAAAGTACCGCATCATATTTTTTTTCAGTTAAAAGCGTTGATGCTTTTTTTCCATGATCTGCGGTTTCCACCTGATACCCGCGACGCTTCAGTGCATTACGAATAATCACACGCAAACTTTCTTCATCATCCACCACTAATATCGTCTTGAGTGGTTTAGGTTCTGTATTTTCAATTTCACTCATGAAGCACTCCTTAAAATAATCTGCACGGTCGTACCTTTACCTTCTTGGCTCTCCATCCGTAAAAAACCACCATGCTCATTAATGATTCTCTGAGACATCGCCAAACCCAAACCATGACCTTGGTCTTTGGTGGTAAAAAATGGCGTAAAAATCTTTTCCAAGTTTTCTTTCGGGATACCAACTCCATTATCCATTATCTCAGCGACCACCATGCGTGATGAACGCTCCCCCATAGATTCACGAATTTTGTAATTGTTATCGATGCGGGAACGGATTCTAATTTCCCCACCTTTATCCGGCAATGCTTCACTGGCATTTTTAATCATATTAATCAGTACCTGCTTTAAAGAATTGGGATCTGCTAAAACAGGAGGAATGCTGGGATCATATTCACGAATAAATTTCGTTTTTTTCTCTGTCCGCAAACTTTCAAGCGAGATCGTCGCATCGAGCAATTCATTCAAATTGACAGGTACCATCTGCAAATTTTTAGGTTTTGCAAAGGTAAGAAGCTCTGTAATGAGATGATTCACCCGATCAGATTCTTTAATGATAATCTGCAAATATTCTTGAGACTCTTCAGAAAGCTTATCTCTTTGAAGCAGTTGAGCCGCACCACGAATACCCCCAAGAGGATTCTTAATTTCATGGGCTAACCCCGAAGCCAGCGTCCCCATGGTAGCCAACCGATCTGCACGCCTGATTTCTTCCTGAAGTTTTTTCAAAGGTGTCAAATCACGAATAGCCACAATCCAACCCATCCATACACCATCATCATTAATCAATGGGGTGGAAAGAAGATCAATCGTCAGATGTTCGCGTTTTCGATTCATCCAGGATACTTCCCTCAAATTAGCCCCACCACCTTCTTCAAAGGAATTTTCCAAAAGACGAATGGTCTTTTCATTTTCGGGAAAAGCCTGCTCTAAGGTATACCCCAAGAGCTGATCTGCAGAAGTACCAATCAATTGCTCCGCCGTGGGATTAATCCCCACCAAATGAAGTTCTTCATTTAAAATCATCAACCCTTCACCAAAAGAATTAAAAATCTCTTCCCAGCGAAGCTTCAAAATCGAACCTTTTTTGCTGCTTTTTTTAGTCATACATTTATGCCTATTTTTTGGGCAGTAAAACTTCCCTTAAAAAAAGTAAAGGAGATTGACCCAAAACTATTTCGTCATTACCTGACTCCGATGCTTAAATTTTTCTTCAATCGTGAAAGCCTCATCGTGAGACTCATGGAAGTGTTGGGAATCGTGACTTTCGTGTTTTTTGTCTGGCAACACTACCAGACCCCTTCTTGGACTCTTTTCTTTCTCAGTTTTCTTTTTGCGGGTTATGCCTTCATCCGTCTCTGCGATATCATTCCTTGGCATCAGGCTAAAAATCGCCAGACCGGCATCCGTGTTCATTTTCAAAAAGCGGTTGTGCCTTGCACTTATATCCTAGCGATTACAAACCTGACATGTCTCTTGAACATTCCTTATGCTTCAACACTATTCATGATCTTAGGCCTTCTTATGACCAGTGCTGTCCTGAGCGTGAATGTCATCTTGGTGTATTTTTACTTCAAAGATAAAGATCCTTTACCCATCAATCATTTCAGTTCGAACGCCTATTTGAAAGAATGGAAAAATGAAAAAATACCAACACCTACTCATTGAATCCAAAGGTCCAGCACTGTGGATCACACTCAATCGCCCTGAGGTTAAAAACGCCTTCAACCTTACTTTAGGACAAGAACTTCTCAAAGCCACTCAAGACGCGATTAAAGATAAAAAGCATTCTGTGATTGTTCTCACAGGTGCTTGTGAAACATTCTCTGCAGGTGGGGATATACATCTGATGAGTGAGACCAAAAATCATAAGAAATTTTTTCTCGAAATTTCTCGTTTAGTGAATGCCACAGTTTTGGCCATTCGCAAAAGTCCAAAGCCTGTTTTAGCCGCTATTCCAGGATATGTGGGAGGGATTGCATTTGGATTAGCCTTAGGGGTCGATTTAAGGATTGCCTCAACTCAAGCTCAATTTAATGCCGCGACCATTCGCATCGGTCTTGTGGCCAATGGAAGCGCTACCTATCATTTGCCACGACTTGTCGGATTGGCCAGAGCGAGCGAAATTTTTCTTTTGGGAGAAGTTATCTCTGCTGAAAAAGCTCTCGAGATGGGCATGATCAATCGGGTGGTGTCACTGGAATCTTTAGAATCAACGACACAAGATATCGCGGAAAAACTCGCCCGCTCCACTCGCAAAGCTTTGGCGCGTGTGAAGCAAATTTTAAATCAGAGCTTAACCTCGACGCTTCCCGCACAACTCGAACGCGAGCGCCAATCCATCGCATGGTCGTCGACATTGCCGGATTTTAAGGAAGGGATCGCGGCGAGCAGCAATGTGACGTATGCTGAGGAAAAACTTGATCCTGACATTACAGAAACACAGCTCCAGGCCATCGCAGCAAAATTTGAGTGCGATAAACCCAAAAATGCAGTGGCTGAAATGGGATGTCAGACTCTCCAGGATTTTTCTAAAGCCTCTTCACCTGATCCGAAATTAATAGAAAGCTATGAGCGCAAGGAAAGCCGTTGGGTCGGACCTTCAGCCATTTGGGGAGGACCCGGCAAGACCGAGGTGAAAAGACCTTCTCCCTATCTCAATTTATTTCTATTCTGCACCCGATATACACGGGATTTTCATGAAAAAATATATTATCCCACCGCCCAAGCATTGATTAATATTGGACCGGAAACCCCTAAAGAAATAGATTCCATTGAAAAAGCTGTCTTGGACTTACGAAAAGGCAACGTAGATAGATCAACAGCCGTCATTCAATTTGCCGAAACATACGATCCGTCGACTTATTATTACGTAACTGAAAAAACCCAGGGAAAATCCTTTATCAATGGTGGGACATATATCAGGCAAAAACAGGACCGGCTTTACTTTGTCGATATAGCCAAAGATTGGAATGGAAAAGAACGCTACTTAATTTCCACCATTTCTCTGGGCAATAAACTGGGTCGCTAAATACTTATGATCATCTTAGGCATCGAAACATCGTGCGATGAAACAGCCGTGGCCGTTTTGGATATTGAAAACGGAAAGAAGATCTTTCCAAAGACAAAAATCCTCTCTAGCCTCATCGCTTCTCAACACGATATCCATGGACCTTATGGCGGGATTTTTCCGGAGCTCGCGAGCCGGCGGCACATCGAAGTAATCCGACCGATGGTGGAAGATGCGTTGAAGGAAGCAAAAGTTTCTTCTGAAAAATTAGCGGGAATTGCCGTGACAAATTCTCCAGGTCTTGTGGGCGCTCTTTTAGTCGGTCTTTCATTTGCAAAATCTTATGCGATGGGATTGGGTATTCCTTTCATTGGTGTGAATCATTTGGAAGGTCATCTCAACGCCCCTCTCTTGGCTCACGATAAAATCCCCTACCCTCACTTAGGCTTGATTGTTTCCGGTGGGCATACAGCTCTTTATTTGGTAAAAAAATTTGGCGAGTATCGTTATTTAGGCGGCACGCGTGATGATGCTGCTGGAGAAGCTTTTGATAAGGTCGCCAAGCTTTTGAATCTTGGTTATCCAGGCGGTCCCATTGTGGACAAGAGAGCTAAAGAAGGGGATGTCAAATCCATCAAATTCCCAAAGCCAAAACTGCCTTCGTATGAGTTTAGTTTTAGCGGGCTCAAAACATTCACACGACAATTAATCGAAAAAAACACTCAAACAACAGAAAATATTTGTGCATCATTTCAAGAGTCCGTCGTCGACATCTTGGTCGAAAAAACAATCGCAGCCGCCAAAGCTTATCGTTGTCCCTCTATTGTCCTCACCGGCGGTGTGGCTTGCAATTCGCGCCTACGCACCAAAATGACAGAAGCAGCTATCAAAGCTAAAAAGAAGGCTTACATTGCCCCACCTGTCTATTGTACCGATAACGCTGCCATGATCGGCTATGTAGGCGGGCGTTATCTCCTTCAAGGACAATCATCGCCTTTGACACTGAATGCCGTCGCCAATGTCAGCTTCACAAATATGGCTCAAACAAATTGACACTCTGCTTTTAAAAAGATCATACTCCCGATTATGGCCATAAATCAGAGTATAGTCTTAACATACAAAGACAGCTCAAAATATTAAAAACTAAATCATTCTTTCTCTTCGGACCTCGAGGGGTTGGAAAATCCACCCTATTGCATTCTCTATTTCCAGCTAAAAACACTTATACTTTTGACCTTTTAGATTTTGATCTAACTTCAAGGCTAACACACAAACCCTCTGAATTTTCAGAAATTCTCCACTCCCTTCCGGCTCATATTGAATGGGTGATTATTGATGAAATACAAAAAATTTCCTCTCTTCTTGATGAAGTGCATCGCTCTATTTTTAAAAACAAAACTTACGTTTCGCTCTGACGGATCAAGCGCTAGAAAATTAAAAAAGGAGCAGGCAATCTACTTGGGGGACGGGCGCTTACCTATTATCTCTTTCCTTTTTCAACACAAGAACTTGGAAAAGATTTTGATCTCAAACAAGCCTTGCTTTACGGCACACTTCCAGAAGTTATCACTTCGCCGGATATTGAAACGAAGCAAAAAACTCTTCGTAGTTATGTGGAGACTTACCTAAAAGAAGAAATTTTTATGGAAGGACTGGTTCGACAGCTTCCTGCTTTTCAGAAATTTCTAACTGTCGCAGCTTCTGAAAATGGCAATCTTCTTTCCTGGGCTAACCTCGCTGCTGATATAGGAATTGATGCTAAAACTATCCGTTCTTATTTTAAAATCTTGGAAGATACCCTCATTGGATTCTTATTACCAGCTTATGAAAAATCTTTGAGGAAACAACAAAGAACACATCCAAAATTTTACTTTTTTGACACAGGAGTCAAAAGAGCTTTGGCTCATGAGCTTACCTTGCCACTTTCTCAAGGTACGAGTGAGTACGGAAATGCCTTCGAACATTTTTGGATCACAGAGATTTTCCGCCAGAACCAATATCTGGAGAAGGATTATAAATTTTCCTATTTTGGCACACCTGACTTAGAGATTGATCTTGTCATTGAAAGACCTGGCAAATCGACTTTAATGGTCGAATTTAAATCCACAACCAATGTAAAAGAAAGAGATTTGTCCGGATTAAAATCTATTCAAAGAGACTATCCTAAATTTGACTATATTTGTATTTCTTCAGAACCTCGCAAACGAATCTCCAATTCTATTACTATCTGCCCATGGCAGGAAGCATTAGAGACATTAGGATTGGCAGGGCTCAAATGACCCTCCCCGCCAAAAAATCCCTCGGGCAGCACTTTCTTCATCATCCAGCTACATTGGAAAAGATTGTTTCTTTGGCAAAAGTATCTGGAGATGATTTGGTTTTGGAAATTGGACCTGGGCCTGGAGGTTTAACCAATAGACTTGTCGAAAAGGCCAAGCATCTGGTGGCGATTGAAAAAGATTCGCGCTTTGTCGATGAACTGAGAGAACGATATAAAGGTTTGGAATCTGTTGAAATTATTGAAGAGGATGTTCTCAAAGTAGATTTTTCCAAACTATTAATAGCACCACGTTATAAAGTGGTCGCAAATCTTCCCTATAACATTGCTACGGAAATTATTTTTCGACTGCTTGATCATCGCGACAAAATTCAAGACATGTATTTAATGGTCCAAAAAGAAGTGGCTGATCGGATTGTGGCAACACCAGCTCAAAGAAAAGACTACAGTGTATTAAGCCTTACCAGTCAGATTTATTCCGAAAACAAGATTGTCATGAAACTTCCTCCAGGAGCTTTTTTTCCAGCCCCCAAAGTCGATTCAGCGATTGTACATTTTAAAGTCTCACCAGAACCTCGCTACCCGCTTCAAAACTTTCCCTTCTTCAAAAAACTGGTACAAACCGTATTTTCCCAGCGTCGCAAAAAAATGATCAACCCGCTTCGTTCTCTTTTAAAAGGGAAAACGGCCGAAGAAATTATCTCTGTTTTTAACCAAATTGGGATTTCGGCTGATGTCAGACCCGAAGAAGTCTCCTTGGAGTCTTTTGCCGCTTAGCTAATCAACTCCTTTAAATTAGATGACAGCCTCAGATTCTTTTGCTTAGACATTCTAAAATGTCACTTCCGCGCTACATTGCTATCGAAGGACCTATTGGAGCTGGGAAAACTTCCCTGTCAGCCAAGCTTGCTGAAGATCTTCAAGCTCGTCTTGTTTTGGAGAAGCTCGATGATAATCCTTTTCTCGCCGAATTTTATCAGGATCGGCGCAAACACGCTCTTAAAACACAAATTCTCTTTCTGATTAGTCGTTATCAACAACAACGAGAACTTATTCAGCATGATTTGTTTTCCCAAATGATTATTTGTGATTACCTTTTTGCCAAAGATCGTATTTTTGCTTCTCTCAACCTCTCCAAAGACGAACAGTTTATTTACGAAAAGATTTATTCTTTACTCGATGCGCAGCTTCCAAAACCCGATCTCGTAGTTTATCTTCAAGCGTCTCTCGATGTTTTAAAAAAACATATCAAGAAGCGTGGTTTGGATTATGAAAAGCATATTGATATGGGTTACGTGGAAGAATTATCGGAAGCTTACAATCGTTTTTTCTTCACCTACACAGCCACACCCGTACTCACTGTCAATGTTACGGATATTGATTTTGTAAAAAATCCCAACGACTACGCCAATCTCGTACGTGAGATCCTCAACACCTCCAAGCGTGGGCGTGGTATGACGAGATTTGTGGGGATCGGTAAATGAGTTCTCATGCAGCGCCTAAAAACGTTCTAACTATTCCAAAAGTCCAAAAGAAAAAAGTCTTGGGTGAAAAGATCACGATGGTCACCTGCTATGATGCTACGTTTGCCAAACTTGTCGATGCGGCTGGTATTGATCTGGTGCTTGTAGGGGACTCTTTAGGCATGGTGATTCAAGGTCAAAAGAATACACTTCCTGTCACACTCAATGACATGATCTACCATACAGCTGCTGTGTCTCGAGGTCTGTCCAATCCTGTTATTATCGCCGACATGCCCTTCATGTCGTATCAAGCAGAGTTTGGAGTCGCTCTTAAAAATGCTGGCACTTTAATGAAAAAAGGAAATGCTCACTCTGTAAAAATAGAGGGGGGCATGGAAGTGGCCGAGCTCGCCTACCGCATGTCTCGTGTCGGGATTCCGGTCATGGGACATATTGGTCTGGAGCCTCAAAAAGTACACTCGTATGGAGGATTTAAAGTACGGGGCAAAGCCTTATCCGAAGAAAGAAAGCTTATTAAAGATGCCAAAGCTTTGGAAGAAGCTGGGTGTTGGTCATTGGTCATTGAAGGCGTACCGAGTGAAGTGGCAGACAAAATCACTCAAGCTGTCACGATCCCGACGATTGGAATTGGCTCTGGGCCTGGATGTGATGGGCAAGTCTTGGTGCTCTATGATTTGTTAGGACTTGACCCCAGCTTCAAACCCAAATTTGTCAAAAAATATGTCGATCTTGCCACTGTCGTAACAGATGCACTGAAATCATATGTCGACGAAGTAAAAACGAAACAGTTTCCAGCCGATGAACATCAGTTTCACCGCCTGGCTCTCGTCACACCTCTTAAGAAAAAAGTTCATGATTGTTTTTTCAACACGTTCTGACTTTTCCGCCTGGAGAAAATCCATTCATGAGAAAATTGCCTTTGTTCCCACAATGGGAGCTCTGCATTCAGGTCATCTGGAGTTGGTAAAAGAAGCCAAGAAACAAGCCTCGATTGTCGTTGTCAGTATTTTTGTCAATCCCACACAATTTAACAATCCAGAAGATTTTAAAAAATACCCTCAAAATCTTCCGAGTGATTTAAAAAAATGTGAAGAGAATGGTGTCGATATTGTTTTAGCACCAACAACAGACGACATGTATGCTGAAAAAGAAGATCCGATTCCCCTGCCTGATGTCGCTCTTCCTCTCGAAGGTGCTTTACGACCTGGACATTTTCAGGGTGTGGTGACGATTGTTTCCAAACTTTTCAAACTCGTTCAGCCTGACGTTGCGCTCTTTGGACTCAAAGATTATCAACAAGTCCGAGTTATTCAGGAGATGACCGTCCAACAAAAATTCCCCATTCAGATTCTTCCCTGTCCGACGGTACGCTCACCGGAAGGATTAGCGTTAAGCTCGCGCAATGAGAGACTTTCTTCATCTGGATTACAAAAGGCGCTCAAACTTCCCCAAACCTTAAAACTCGCTCAAGATCTTTTCAAAAAGGCTTGCGCGATCCCAATCTTCTCAAACAAAATCTGACAGATTTTATTTTGGAAGATTGGGAATTAACAATTGATGCGATTGATGTGGTGGATGCCCAGTCACTACTTAACCCTACTGAAAACAAACCGTGGCTCGTCGCTCTCGCTATTTTTGTCGAAGGCGTCAGGTTAATTGATAATTGTGTTCTAAAATAAATTATTTTAGAAAGCCCTCTTATGACTTCTTTTAAAGCTTATTCAGCCAACTTTATCTTACCTATCACTTCAAAACCGCTCACAGATGCGGTCTTGGTGGTGGATGACCGAGAGATTATTGATATCGGTACCAAAAGTGAAATTCAGCATCGTTACCCTTCACTTGAAATCGAGGATTGTGGGCAGTCTGTCATTATACCGGGATTGGTTAATGCACACACTCACTTGGATCTTTTGTTTTTTAATGCCGGGAATGTCGATGGAATCAAAACTTCTTTTTTTGAGACTTTGATTGCCAGCTGGCTCTTTCAAAAAAGTCAGACCCTGACAGATCGCAGACAAGCTATTGACGAAGGAATCCATCAGCTCACGCGTTCTGGAACCACAACTGTTGGTGATACAGGTCAGTTTTTTGGCCTGATTCCACAATCCGTCAATGCACCTTTGAGGATGGTTTTATTTCCAGAAATTTTGACTGGTGGAGACAGCAATATTCAGGAAGCTTATGAAGCAGCATTTTCTCAAGTGGATGAAATCCAAGCGTCAAACTCATACAAAGTAACTGCTGGTATCGCCCCTTATGCAGGCTACACTCTTTCCAAACATCTTTTGAAAATTGTTTCTCAACAAGCCGCTCAACTACCCGTCAAAATCCATGCAGCTGAAACATTTTCCGAAATGCAGTTTTTTATGAATCGACAGGAGAAATTGCTGATAAATTATTTCCTCAAATGGGATGGGGAGAGACATTGCCTCCTCCTCATCGAAAAACACCCGTACAATACCTCCATTCCATAGGATTTTTGGATAATGCACCTGCGCTTGTTGGCGGCAATCAGCTTTCAGATACAGATCTGGAGCTCATTACTAAAACAAAAACAAAAATTATTCACTCACCTCGATACAATGCTCATCTTAATTTAGGCCACCCTCCCCTTAAAAAATTGCGGGAGTTAGGAATACCGGTGGCTTTAGGAACAGATGCCTTAGCCTCTTTGTATTCCCTCTCTCTCTGGGATGAAATGCGTTACATCAAGGATCGCTATCCTGAAAATGATGCACCAACAGCCAAAGATATTTTAGAAATGGCTACGATTGATGGAGCTAAAGCCTTGGGCTTGGACAAAAAAATTGGATCTTTAGAAAAAGGCAAAGAAGCTGATTTTTTAATCATTCATACACCTAAAGATATGGCGGCCAGCGACTTAACCTCTTGGCTCATTAATAATGTCACCCCCCGTGAAATCACCTCCGTATTTGTCGCAGGAAAGAAAGTAAAAATCTAATGGCTGAAAAAGGTGAAAAGATTGTTTGTGCCAATCGGCAAGCGGGATTTCGTTACGAGCTATTGGATAAAATCGAAGCGGGACTGATGTTGGTGGGAAGTGAAGTCAAGTCACTACGTGATGGGCATGCTCAATTGACAGATGCTTATATCACCCATCACAACGGTGAATTTTTTCTCTATAAAGCCCATATCTCGCATTACCCACCGGCCAATCAATTTAACCATGACCCTACACGCACACGAAAATTGCTGCTTCACCATCACCAAATTGAACACCTGCTAGGCAAGATGAAGGAACGTGGCCTCACGATCATTCCCACCAAAATTTATTTTAAAAAAGGAAAAGCCAAATGCGAAATCTCCTTGGCTCGTGGAAAGAAAACGATTGATAAGAGAGAAACGATTAAGAAGAAGGATCAAAAACGCGAGATCGAAAGAGCTTTAAAAAGACGTTAAAAAAAGGAGCCACTATGTTTCAACAAGACTCATTAAAAGGTAAAACCATTCTCATCACTGGTGGAGGCACAGGATTAGGCAAATCGATGGCTCTGCGTTTTGCGGAATTAGGGGCGAATATCGTCATTACCAGTCGCAAAAAAGACGTCTTGGAAGCAGCAGCTCATGAGATTGAGAAAAAAGGGGCTAAGGTTTTTGTTCAGACTTCTGATATCCGTAAATATGATGAAATTGATTCTGTCGTTGACCAAGCATGGCAACATTTTGGAAGCATCGATGTACTCGTCAATAATGCCGCGGGAAATTTTATCACACCCACTGAGCTTCTCTCTCCCAATGCTTTTAATTCGATCGTCGGCATTGTTTTGAATGGATCTTTTCATGCGACACAAGCTGTTGGACGTCGTTGGATCAACAACCAACGTGGTGGTCGCGTTTTAAGCATGGTAACCACATATGCATGGACGGGGTCGGCTTACGTTGTCCCTTCAGCCTGCGCCAAGGCTGGCGTCTTAGCGATGACACGCTCATTAGCGGTTGAATGGGCTAAATACAAAATTCGCCTCAATGCGATTGCACCCGGACCTTTCCCTACAGAACAAGCCTGGGAAAATCTCGTGCCCGATGGTTTTGAAGAAAAATGGAAAAAACGTATTCCCTTGGGACGTTCGGGTCGTCATGAAGAATTGGCCAATCTCGCTTCATATTTAGTCTCTGATTTTGCTGATTACATTAATGGTGAAGTGGTGACGATTGATGGTGGCGAATGGGTTTCGGGAGCAGGGGAAATGAATATGCTCACTGAAATGTCTCCCGAAGACTGGATGAAAATGGCAGAAAGATTTAAGAAGTAGATTTCTTCTTCTTTTTTGATTCTTTGACTGTAGTTGAAGAAAAACTTTCCATATAACGCTCATGTTCCATTTCATCTAGTTTTTGCCTTGCCTTATCAGGCTTTGGATGTTTCATAATATATTCATTCTTTTCACGAGAGACATCTGGCTTGGGCTTTGGCTGTGCTTTCTTTTCAAGATATTCGTTGTGACCTTTTTCAATCACTATATCCACTTTAGGATTTGTAATTCTCTCCAACTTCTTTTCAAGAATAATTTTATCACTTCTTATATGCTTAATTCTTGTTCGATCTTCTTGTTCTTCCGCCAAACGCTTCTCTGAAAATCCATTGACCATTTTATCATGAGCCTCAGCCTCTCTTAATTGTTCTGATCTCTCTATAAACCCCCTCAAAGCTTCATCAACAGAGCTTCCTTTACCTGTAAGAGTTTGTAAATTGACCCCTGAAAAATCATTAAAGGGAATGCTTGTATCAGAACTTTCTTCTTGAATGAGAGGAGGTGTAATTCGCGCCTCATCTTGTTCAAATTCATCTTTTAGCAAACGATGAAAGTCTTGTGCTAAATTTGAAATCTTATGCGCTGAGAGAACATATTGATTCATATTTTGGATTATAGGTGATGTCGCAGCAGACCAAGCTTGCCCCAAATCTACCAAATCTTTTGGACTGGGCGATGGATCTACTTTAGCTGAAGCTTCAGTATTTTGATTTGTTTCCTTATTCGCTTCAATTTTACTTTGTAAATGCTCTATCGAAATTCGGATTGCCATCAGGACCTCCTGGCTTTCCTAGGACATTATGAAATAAGGCCAAGAGCCTGAATTGCAGAGACTTGTTGAGATTTATGCAATACCTGTATTGAAGCCCCTAAACGCAATTGATCTTGAACCTGTCGAGAAACTATTTGAGCTATATCGGCATCTTCAATACGAGAACGTGCACTCTCTATTTGCTCTTGCTGAGATTGATTAGCCTGTTCTTGAAAATCAATTGTATTGGACTCACTACCTAATTGCGAAAGATGAATTCCCATACTTTGAATCGAAGCATCTAATGCTGTCAAAGAAGAGGCTGAGCTTGCAGAACTAGAAAAATCCACACCGTGAACCCCTAAATCACTCAACTGAGTTGATAGCACATCTCTCTCTGCCGAAGATAAATCATCACCAGCGCCTCTCACGGAAAGTTCACGAGCTTTTTGCAAATCCTCAAGATTCTGGCCTAAAGAGCCTTGGGAAATTCCTAATTCACTATTACGAAAACTGGCATATTGACTGACAGCCTCAATCCCTCGCGAAACAGTTTCAAGGCTGACGGCCTTAGACATCCCAACAACATCATCAGCAGATTTATTGATCTTTTTACCTGTCGATAATTTTTCAAAAGTAGAATTCAATTTTTTCTGAGATTTTTGGACACTATATAACGACTGTTGGATATTAGTGTTAAGATTGACATTTGAGCTCATAAAAAATCTCCCCTTTTACTTAACGGCATCTTTAGAAAAATATTAAATTTTTTGTAAACTCCTGTTGCGCTTTGCGTCATTTTCCTGTCTAAGGCGATTCCATTCGGAGGCAATTCATGAAACGAAACAAAATAGCTCTTATCGGTGCCGGGCAAATTGGCGGTGTACTCGCTCAACTTGCGGCTCAACGTGAACTTGGAGATGTTGTTCTCTTTGATATCATGGAAGGGATTCCCCAGGGAAAAGCTCTTGATATCCAAGAAAGCGCTCCTGTGGATCTTTTTGATTCTAGACTCATCGGAACCAATAAATATGAAGATTTGCAAGGTTCGGATGTTGTTATCGTCACAGCAGGATTGCCTCGCAAGCCAGGCATGAGCCGTGATGACCTTCTCGTTAAAAATGTCGATATCATGAAAGACGTTGCCAACAATGTGAAGAAATATTGTGCTGGAGCTTTTGTTATCGTGATTTCGAATCCCTTGGATGCCATGGTTTATACCATGCAAAAAATCACAGGCTTTCCAACAAGTCATGTGATTGGAATGGCTGGAGTTCTCGACTCAGCAAGATTCCGTACTTTTGTAGCCCTTGAGCTCAATGTATCTGTCGAAGATGTTTCGGCAATTGTTTTGGGTGGTCATGGCGATGACATGGTGCCTCTCACACGATTTTGTAGTGTTGGTGGTGTGCCTCTAACAGATTTGCTTTCTCAAGATAAGATCGAAGCGATTATTAGTCGTACTCGTGTTGCTGGAGGGGAAATCGTTAATCTCCTCAAAACAGGAAGCGCTTTCTTCTCTCCTGCAGCTTCAGCGATTGCTATGGCAGAATCCTTCTTGAAGGATAAAAAACGCATCCTTCCTTGCGCTGCTTATCTCGATGGTGAGTATGGAGTTTCGGGTTATTATATGGGCGTCCCTGTCGTCATTGGGAAAAATGGAATTGAAAAAGTTTTAGAGCTCAAACTTAACGAAGGCGAGAAGAAACTGTTTGACGAAAGCTTAAGTCACGTGAAAAAACTCGTCGCCGAAATCAAATTATAACTATGTCAGATAACTCATCATTTCTTCTGAAGCGCTTGATGTCGATTACAGGATTAATCCCAGTCGGCGGCTTCCTTCTTCAACATCTATTTGGCAATTCTTTCATTTTCGTCTCAGCCGAGACGTGGAATGAACACGCTGAATACCTAACGTCTCTTCCAATGGTTCTGCTGATAGAGTTGGTAGCGATTTATATACCCATCACTCTTCATGCGGCCTTGGGAGTCGCCATTGTCTATAGGGGTCAAAACAATTTTACTAGCTATAGCCTTTTTAGAAACTGGATGTTTTTCTTTCAGCGCCTAACAGGTGTCATTGCTCTTATTTTTATTGCCACTCATAGTTATACGACGCGTATTACGAGCTATCTCCAAGGCTGGGAAATGACGGCAAGTCATGTAACTCGTGTTTTGCAAGATCCTATTTGGTTTTGGTTTTATGTCGTAGGAGTTGTGAGTGCTTGCTTTCATTTTTCTAACGGCATTTGGAGTTTTCTTATCACATGGGGAATCACCGTTGGTAAGAAAGCTCAACAAGTCTCGTCAGCATTATCCATGGGATTATTCGTGGCCCTCGCTCTTTGGGCGGTAGCCATTCTTATAAAATTTGCATCATTACCTCTTTCATAGGGAAATATATGGCAGCTCCAAAAATTATTGTTGTCGGTGGTGGTCTCGCAGGGTTGATGACAGTTATCAAAGCCTGTGAAAATGGGGCCACTGTAGATCTTTTCTCAGTTGTTCCTGTTAGGCGATCTCACTCTGTGTGTGCTCAAGGCGGAATCAATGCTGCTGTAAACACTAAAGGTGAAGGTGATTCTACCTGGCAACATTTCGATGATTCGATTTATGGTGGTGACTTTTTAGCCAATCAAACACCTGTTAAAAACATGTGCGAAGTAGCTCCTGGAATCATATTCTTGTTAGATCGCATGGGAGTTATGTTTAATCGCACACCAGAAGGCCTCATTGATTTTCGCCGTTTTGGTGGAACATTATTTAATCGTACAGCATTTGCTGGCGCTACAACAGGACAGCAGCTCCTTTATGCCTTGGATGAACAGGTTCGCCGATTAGAAGCCGAAGGCAAAGTTAAAAATATGAGACTTGGGAATGCGTTTCTTTAGTTCTTGATAATCAGGTCAATTGCCGTGGAATTGTGGCCATCAACATCAATACCCTTGAAACAGTAGCTTTTAAGGCAGATGCAGTTGTTTTAGGAACTGGCGGCCCTGGCTTGATTTATGGACGCAGCACCAATTCGGTTATTTGCACTGGAAGTGCGGTGAGCGCTGCCTATCAGCAAGGGGCTTACTATGCGAATGGTGAATTTATCCAAGTGCATCCCACAGCTGTTCCTGGTGAAGATAAGCACCGTCTTATTTCGGAGTCCGTTCGTGGTGAAGGTGGACGAGTCTGGGTTTATAAAGATGGAAAACCTTGGTACTTTTTGGAAGACTGGTATCCTAAATATGGCAATCTAGTGCCTCGAGATATTGCGACACGAGCTATTTTTAATGTCGTATATGAGCATAAGTTAGGAATTGATGGAAAACCTCAGGTCTACCTAGATGTCTCACACATTGACCCAAAGCGTCTTCAAGAAAAACTTGGTGGTGTTTTGGAAATTTATGAAAAGTTTGTCGGACAAGATCCCAAAAAAGTTCCTATGAGAGTCTTTCCAGCTGTCCACTATTCAATGGGTGGCTTGTGGGTAGACTTCAATCAGATGACAAATATTCCAGGGCTCTTTGCTGCAGGCGAATGTGAATACCAGTATCATGGAGCCAATCGTCTAGGTGCAAACTCTCTTGTCTCCTGTATCTATGGAGGAATGGTTGCAGGACAAACAGCCGTTAAATATAGTAAAGACCAGTCTAGTGCTGTTGATGAAACAATTTTTTCTGAAGCTTTGAGAAAAGAAGAGGATATCACCAAAAATCTTTTAAGCTTAAAAGGAAAAACAAATCCTCATATTATCCATGATGAACTGGGTGATGTAATGACAGAGAATGTAACGGTCATCCGTTATAACGATCGACTCAAAAAAAAGATGAGAAGCTTCAAGAACTCATTGAGAAATATAAAGATATTTCACTGCCCGACACAACAGACTGGGCTAACCACGAAATCCTTTTTGCCCGTCAGCTCAAAAACATGTTGGAACTTGCTCGTGTAATTACTCTTGGAGCTTGGAGAAGAAACGAAAGTCGTGGGGCTCATTACAAACCAGATTTTCCAGAACGTGATGACGCCAATTGGCAAAAAACAACCAAAGCCAAATTTACTGGTCATGGTAATGAACCTGAATTCAGTTATGAAGAGATTGATTTGCAGTATATTAAACCTCGACCACGAAGGTATGACAGCAAGTAATATTCCCGCGTTACTGAGGATGAACTATGAAAACAATTTTACTAAAAATTAAACGTCGCTCAGCTCCTGAGAAAGATACTTATTGGGAAGAATTTGAAATTCCTTATCGCCCTGCAATGAATATCATTTCATGCCTTATGGAAATTGAGAAAAACCCCGTAACAGCTAAGGGTAAAACGACAACCCCTGTTGTTTGGGAGTCTTCATGTTTAGAAGAAGTTTGTGGTGCTTGCACAATGGTTATTAATGGACGTGTTCGCCAAGCATGTTCAACTCTTATTGATAACCTCCCCCAACCTATCACCATTGAACCTATGACAAAATTTCCCAATATTAGGGATCTTAAAGTCAATCGTCAGTTCATGTTTGATAGCTTAAAGAATGTTAAAGCATGGGTACCTATTGATGGAACACATAATCTAGGACCTGGACCTCGCATGAGTCCTTCTGATCAGCAAATAGCTTATGAGCTCTCTCGATGCATGACTTGTGGATGCTGTTTGGAAGCTTGTCCTCAAGTTAACGACCGTTCTGAATTCATGGGAGCTGCAATCATTTCCCAAGTTCGTCTTTTCAATATGCACGAAACTGGAAAAATGTACGCAGACGAGCGCCTTGATGCCATCACAGGCAAGGGTGGCGTCGGCGATTGTGGGAATGCTCAAATGTGCGCGGAAGTCTGTCCTAAAGAAATTCCTCTCACGATTTCGATTGCTGAAGTGGAACGTCAGTCGACCAAGCATATGTTTAAGAAACTATTGGGCAGCTAACAATTCGTATAGCCCTCAGTATCTCTAAACCCTATAAAAGTCTTGCTCATCAAAAACATTCTCTGATAGTGCCCTGCCCCTATGAAAATTCATGAATATCAAGGAAAAGAAGTTTTAAAAAAATATGGTGTACCTACACCTCAAAATCGCATTGTTTTCTCTATTGATGAAGCTGTGAAAGCAGCTGAAGAATTAGGTTTTCCCAGTTGTTGTTAAAGCTCAAATTCATGCTGGAGGTCGCGGCAAAGGCGGTGGTGTTAAACTCGCAAAAATGCTGAGGAAGCTCAAGCTCATGCCAAAGCGATCTTAGGAATGACACTTATCACCCATCAAACAGGCCCTGAAGGAAAACTTGTCAAAAAATCCTGATTGAAAAGGCTGTAACATTGCTCGAGAGTTATATCTGGGGCTATCTTAGATCGTGCAACTTCAAAAGTAACCTTTATGGCCAGCACTGAAGGTGGGATGGAAATTGAAGAAGTCGCCGCAAAAAATCCTGAAAAGATCATCAAGCTAGCAGTTGATGATATTGAGGGAGTGAATGTTGTTGAGGCTAAATGTGTAGCGGAAAAATTAGATTTAAAAGGACCCTTGGCTGATAAATTTGTCACTTTTGTAAAAGCTCTCTATGAAGCTTATGTCAAAGCAGACTGTAGTCTCGTTGAAATCAACCCACTTGTAGTCACTGGTGATGGAAATCTTTTAGCGCTCGATGCTAAAATCAACTTCGATGACAATGCACTCTTTCGTCATCCAGACTATGAAGAAATGCGTGATCTAGATGAAGAAGATGCGGCTGAAATTGAAGCAAAGAAATATGATCTCTCCTATATCAGCCTAGATGGGACCATCGGATGCATGGTCAATGGAGCTGGTTTGGCCATGGCAACCATGGATATTATCAAACTCAGTGGTGGTGAACCTGCCAACTTTTTAGACGTCGGCGGCGGTGCTACTGCAGAGAAAGTTACTGCAGCTTTTAAAATTATTTTAGCTGATCCAAAGGTTAAAGGAATATTAATCAATATTTTCGGCGGCATCATGAAATGTGACACGATTGCTACAGGAGTTGTTACAGCGGCCAGAGAAGTACAGATTAAAGTTCCTGTTGTTGTTCGACTTCAAGGTACCAATGTGGATCTCGGGAAGAAAATTTTACAAGAATCTAATCTTCCACTCATTTCAGAAGATGACTTATCAAAAGCAGCAGCAAAGATTGTTGAGCTCTCTAAAAAATAAGGAAATTTTATGTCTGTTCTCGTCAACAAAGATACGAAGGTCATGACTCAAGGAATTACTGGAAATACCGGCCAATTCCACACACGCCAGTGTTTAGCCTATGGCACCAAGATGGCTGCAGGAGTTACCCCTGGCAAGGGAGGACAGGATTTTGAAGGAATTCCCATTTTTAATTCTGTTAAAGATGCCAAAGAAAAGACAGGATCTACCGTTTCTGTCATTTATGTTCCTCCCAAATTTGCTGCAGCCGCTATTAAAGAAGCAGTGGATGCGGATCTGGACTTAGTGGTGTGCATTACAGAAGGTATTCCTATCACAGACATGATTTCCGTGAAACGGTATATGCAGGGGAAACGTACGCGATTAATTGGGCCTAACTGTCCAGGAATCATCACACCAGGAGAATGTAAGATAGGAATTATGCCGGGGCATATTCATCGACCAGGGAAAGTTGGGGTTGTTTCTCGTTCTGGCACACTAACCTATGAGGCTGTTGATCAAGTCACACGTATGGGATTAGGTCAGTCAACCTGTATTGGAATTGGTGGAGATCCAGTCAATGGAACTAATTTCATTGATTGCCTTGAGCTCTTTAACAACGATCCTCAAACAGAAGCTATCGTCATGATCGGTGAAATTGGTGGATCTGCTGAAGAAGAAGCTGCTGAATATATTAAAAAGAACGTCAAAAAACCTATGGTAGGATTTATTGCAGGAATTTCAGCACCTCCAGGCAAACGCATGGGACATGCTGGAGCCATCATATCAGGAGGCAAAGGAACTGCTTCAGATAAAATGGCAGCTCTCACTTCTGCTGGAGTGAAAGTTGTCAAAAGCATTGCTGAAATTGGTCAAGGTCTTAAAGAAGTTTACAAATCATAATTTTGAAAGGAAATTTTTATGTCTAAAGAACGCACACTCTCAATTATTAAACCCGATGGAGTTTCGAAAAATGCCATTGGAGATATTCTTGCCCGCTTTGAAAAAGCTCGTTTGAAAATTGTTGGGCTTAAAATGCTCAACCTTTCAGAAGCGCAAGCTCGTGAATTTTATGCCGTCCACAAAGAACGTCCCTTTTATAATGATCTCGTCAAATACATGACATCAGGCACTGTGGTTGTCTCTGCACTTGAAGGTGATAATGCTGTGATTAAAAACCGTGAGATCATGGGTGCGACAGATCCAAAAAAAGCTGCAGCTGGAACCATTCGTCATGATTGGGCTGAATCCATTGATGCTAATGCGGTACACGGATCTGATTCCATTGAAAATGCAAAGATTGAAATTAAGTTTTTCTTCCCCGAACTAGGCTAATCACTTCACTTCAGACGTACAAGAAGAGCACCGAGTGGCCTTCATAGGTATCTTTGAGAGGCAATAAGGACAATCTTTAACTAGAGGGACTTCTTCTTGCTTTGATATCAGACGATTCATTTGCTTAATGACCAAAAAAATAGCGAAAGCGACTATCAGAAAATCAATTACTGTATTTAAAAAAAGGCCATAGTTGATTGTTGGAGCTCCTGCAGCCTTAGCTTGAGTCAACGAAGAAAAATTTCCTCTCGATAAATCTATAAACAGATTTGAAAAATCAAGTCGCCCCAACACAAGCCCTAATGGTGGCATCAAAATATCATTGACTAACGATGTCGCTATCTTCCCAAAAGCGCCGCCAATAATGACACCTACGGCCATATCCATCACGTTTCCTTTGAGGGCAAATTTCTTAAATTCTTTAAGCATATCATCTCCTAAGATTTAGGAAGGAACACCTGTCATAACTCGCACAGGGAGTACCATCCCATTAAGACCTGCAAATTGGAGTCTGCGTTGAATCTGGAAGGCGGTTTCATTATGAAGAAGTCGTTGATACCATCTTTCCTGTTCAAAAATAAGTTTGCCGGCAAAGCAAATAGATTGGGGGAACTCTTTCACAACACTTTGACAAATCTTAATAGCCTCATCCACAGCTTCTGTTCCAACACTCATGCGATAATCAGCTGACAAACCAAGTCTACGTGCTAACGCGACATAATGCTTTAAGGATTCTTCTGTTTTTTGCCGAATATGCTCTACCTCTTCATGACCTTTCATTGCAGCAGAGTCGATGACACCAACAGAAACAAAAATAAAATTCCTAAAATAATCAGGGAAAAGCCTCTGAACAGTTAATAGCGCATGAATTCCCAATCCGCCGTAACCACCAACCATAAGGATTGCCGTCTGTTCTTTGGGATTTACAGGAGAGGGTTCCCCGCCAATGGGCTCCTCGGGCAAAGCATTCATGATTTCATCCAAACGCTTTAAGTTAGCATAAACACGATGATAATGACGTCGAATAAAAATACAGAGCAAAACAAAACCGCTGGTAATCGCTAAAGTCATCCAACCACCTTCAGCAAATTTTTCATAAATCACCATTGCTAGAATCGTAAAACAAAGTGCAAAAGCGATAACATAAATAGCCAGGTTCTTTTTCCATTCACCTTGAGCTTCAGCTTCACTCTTAGATTGATGACGTTTGGAAATCCAAAAACGACACATCGCCAATTGACTCAAAGAAAATGTCACAAACACGTTAATAGAATACATGGTTACCAAAGCTGTGATATTACCACCTGTATACAGCAGTGTAACAATAGAAGCACCACCCACCAAAACAATACCATCTTGTGTGGTTAAACGGTCAGAGAGTTGAGAAAAACGATGAGGAAGCCAAGAATCAATGGCCATATTTGCCATAACGCGGGGACCATCAATGAAACCGGCCTGAGCAGCCACAAAAAGCAACGCAGCTTCTGTAGCTAGAGTCACCACTACAAAACCATGCCCCAGCGGAATACCAAAAGGCATCCAAGATCCACTAAAGTTCTCTAACAAAACAGCATTCATGGTTTTTCCTTCTTGAGGAAAAACAGAGAATAAAAGGTAGCAAAGTAAAATACCACCTGCAGTGAGAGCCAACGAGATAGACATGTAAGTCATTGTCTTACGACCTGTCTCTACTTTTGGTTCTCTCATGATTTGCAATCCATTGGAGACAGCCTCAATTCCTGTATAGGTACCACCACCCATTGAGTAAGCTCGTGCAAAAATAGCCAGCATCCCCAACAAACCCACAGTTTGATAGCCTGTACTGAATCCTGTCTTTACTTCAGAAACCACTCGGGGAATTTCAAAGAGATGCGAAAAAATACCTCCAAAAATCACAATAGCATGACAGACAATAAATAGAGCAAAAACCGGAGCTAAGATCGTCACCGATTCCTTCACACCCCTTAAATTCATGATAACCAAAACGATAATAACGAGAGCTTCAACAACGAGTTTATATTGAGCCCAATGACCTGGAAGCACACTAAACACTTGATCAGCACCACTGGCAATCGACACTGAAACTGTCAGGATATAGTCCACGATTAAAGCAGATCCTGAAATAACGCCAAAACTGGGGCCCAATAACTTTGAAGCAACCACATAACCACCCCCACCATAAGGAAAGTGTTTGATAATGTGGCTATAAGAAAATGAAATAATAAAAACTGTGACGGCTGTCGCCAGAGCTAAAACAATGGCAAGATACGTGTGTGAACCTAAGGCTCTAAAGGCTTCATCAGGACCGTAAGCCGAAGATGACAAACCATCGGCACCCAACCCTACCCAAGCCAAAAGGGCTATTAATGAAATCGCATGATAAGTACTCGGATCTTGAATATCTCGAGGCGCTCCGAAAAGCCAACGTTTCAAACGACTTGACATAGTGTCGGGGGCGATTGCCCGACAGACTTATCAAATGCAAGATTATTTATGATAATTATTCCTCTAATTAAAGAGCGGGACCAGATGAGGTACCTGATTTTTTATCAGCAAATTCTGCAATAAAAGGAATTCGCCATCTCTCACCTTGGTAGGCTTTAATAAGACTGACAAACCAGATAATAAAAGCGCCTAAGAAAACAGGAAAAATAAGAAGACTCACGATGATCCCTAAAAAAGTCCATATTTGTCCAAAAATTGCAGAAACAATATAAATAAGAGCTGTAAGGAGTATACAACCTACCCCAAAAGCTGTTCCTTGCCAGGCATGGTATTGAACTTCTTTATTATCTTCCTCAAGAAGCATCATGATGATGCTTGAAACAGGCATCACAATATAACACAAAGCATTCGCCAGATTTTGAGCTAAACCCGTTCCTTTGGTAGGACTTGTCATAGAATCTTATCTCTCTTTCATTTAAACGTTTGAACAAAAGAGTATTGTACACATTTTTTAGTCTCGGTAAAGATTCTCGATGATGTCTTTGTATTTTTCATTCACAAATTTGCGTTTGACTTTAAGTGTTGGGGTTAATTCCCCTGTTTCCTGACTAAAATCTTGGGGCAAAATAGCAAAACGCTTAATACTTTCATAAGAAGGCAGTGTTTTATTCTTTTCTTCCAAAATTTGATGGAGCCAATGGCGTGTTGTGGGATGTTTGACTAATTCATCATATCCTGTGACTTGCAAACCTGATTTTTGGGCCCAATCTTCTAATACATCCTTGGTCAAAGTTAACAGAGCTGATAAATATTTACGACGATCACCAATAATCACCGCCTGACTAATCACAGGAATTGTCTTTAATTGGTTTTCAATATTTTGAGGGGCAATATTTTTACCACCAGCTGTTATGATCAAATCCTTTTTGCGATCCGTAATTTTCAAATATCCTTTGGAATCAAACTCTCCAATATCACCTGTCTTAAACCATCCATCAGAGCTTAATACTTCCCGCGTGGCTTCGGGATTTTTATAGTAACCTTGAAATACCATTGGGCCCTTAACTAAAATCTCGCCATCTTCGGCCAGCTTTTCATGAACCCCCTTAACCTTCAAGCCAACAGTTCCAAAAGCATAGTGGGAGGGGCTATTACAATTAATCGCTGCAGTTGTTTCTGTTAAGCCATACCCTTCTAAAATCAAAATGCCGGCTGAGTGAAAAAATTGGGCAATCTCTTTTGATAAAGGAGCTCCTCCAGAAACAGCATACATTAATCGCCCCCCTAAGCGTTGTCTCAGCTTTCAAAAACCAATTTGCTAGCAACCTTATTTTGTAACCATAAAGTCAAGGATAGGGATTGTTTTTTTCTGAGCACGACGACTGACTTCATTCCCAACTTCAACACCCCATTTGAAAATCGCTTTTTTGGTCGGAGAGCCAGCTTCTACTTGTTGCAAAATCTTTTCATACACTTTTTCAAATATGCGTGGCACTGCCACAAAAAAATGTGGCTTCACTTCAGCCAAATTATCAACCAGCTTATCAATACTTTCGGCAAAAGCCTGTGTAAAACCAACTCTCAAATGATAAAACTGCATTTCGCGAGCTAAGATATGAGCCAAAGGTAAGAATAAAATACTCGTGTCATTTTCAGAAATCGTAAAAAGAGACGTACACGCGTCAATCCCTGCGAGAAAATTTCCATGAGTCAGTATCGCTCCTTTTGGAGGACCTGTCGTACCTGAAGTGTAAACCAATGTTGCCGTTTGTGATGGGTCGATGTTTTCCAACCCTTCTTTCCAGTCAGCTTCATTACCTTCGGCTGTTCCCACTTTTTGAAGCTCTTCTAATGTCATTTGCATCTCATGAGATTCTTTTTTTCCGTGAAAAAGAATCACTTTTTGAAGGCTTGGAAGATTAGAAAGCTCAGCTTTAATTTTCTTAAGAAGATGATTATTTTCTACAAACGACCAGCGTGCTCCTGAATCATTTAGAATATAAGCGACTTGATCAGGAGTATTGGATTGATAAATTGGAACCGACACAGCTCCTAGAGATAAAATAGCCAAATCAGCGACGGTCCATTCCATGCATGTGTTTGCAAACAGAGCAACGGCATCACCCTTTTTGACGCCTAAAACACTCAAGCCCAAAGCAACTTCTTTAACTTTTTCCCCTACCTCAAGCCAGGAGAGAGATTTCCACTCGTTTTCCTTTTTGTATTTAAAACAGGCACGATGGCGATACTTCTCGACACTTTTAAAAAAATCCCGGGCTAAATTGTTTGATTTCATCTGGGGCGAAATAGCGAAGGCTTTTTTAAGAATCAACCTTAAACAAATATTCAGTACCCATAAGCTAATTCAAAAGCATTTTCGATCCACTCGATTTTAGGAGTCTCCGACTCGGCCCAATCAATCAGAAGAGCACTAAATACAGCTGAGCCCTCTTTTTTAAATTTGGCTAAATATTCTTGAGCCGTTTTAGAAATTTTCTTTTGTTTGGAATAAGGAATCAATTCCCGAGGAGACACAGCATCACTTCGACGCCGACTTTTAACTTCAACAAAATGAATCACACCACTCTTTTCAATAATCAGATCAATCTCCCCCACTCGAGAGCGATAATTCCTCACCAAAACCTTAAAACCCTTCGTTTGGAGGTATTGAGCCGCCAAAGCTTCTCCATCGACTCCCAGCTTTTTATGAAGAGAATCAGGAGAAAAGTCTTGCTTCTTCAGAAAGTGTCCTATAGCCATGCCGCCTTTATCGGAGGAATTATGGCTCGCAGTTGTCATTATTGTAATAAAAAGAGACTGGTTGGAAATAACGTCAGTCACGCGAATAACAAAACAAAGAAGATTTCACTTCCCAATCTTCAAACCGTCCGCGCACTTGTGAAGGGCTCTGTCCAACGCATCTATGCTTGCACACGCTGCATCCGTTCCGGTTTCGTCACAAAGGCTGCTTAATCAGTTTTTCCCATTCTGTTTCGGTTAAAATCTGAATTTTTCCACCCTTGGCTTGGATTTTTTTGGCTTTTTCTAATTTGCTTCCGGCACCGCCTCCATCACCGATCACGAGATAATCTGTTTCCTGAGTCACGGTGTCTTGGGATTCAGCTCCCAATTCTTCAACCAGCTTTTGGGCTTTGCTGCGTTCCATTGAAACCAAGGTTCCTGTGAAGACGATTTTTTTACCCTGCAATTTGCCTTGTGATTCTTCCAAATGTTTTGGGACGAATACAAGATTCGCCCCAACGGTTATGCATTTCAATAATTTCTCAATTAAATCCTTTTTCCTCTTTAACCCTTCCACGACTTCACGAGCGATCACCGGACCGACGGTATGGATTGCTGATAATTCTTCCTCGGAGACTGAGCGAATTCTCTCTAATGTTTCAAAATTTTGAACCAATATTTTCGCTGTGTGCTTGGCCAGTTCACGAATACCCAAAGCTCTTAAAAAGACGTCCAAAGAAAGTTTTCTTTTTGCCTGAATGTTTCCAATCAGCTTCGTCGCCAGCACATCCCCCATTCTCTCAAGCTCCAATAAGTTTTCTTTTGTTAATGAATAAAATTCTGCCGGATCGAGGACGAATCCATTATCATAGAGCTTTTCGATCAGCTTTTCCCCAAAACCATCACATTCGATGACTTTGATGAAATGCTCAAGCTCTTGGACTTTAGTTTTTCGACATCCAGTCTTATTCGTACAATAAAGAAAATCATCCCGGACTTCTGTGGGCGAACCACAGGAGGGACACTCTTGAGGTATCTCAAAGGCTTTTCCATGACCAGCTTCAGACACAGATTCCAAGTTTGGGATGACACCTCCTCGTCTCATCATAACAACTTTTGAACCATGTCTAAGTCCCAGCTTTTGCATCAAACCCAAGTTGTGCAACGAAACACGCGAGACCATCGCTCCAGACAATTCCACAGGCTCAACAAGACCAACAGGTGTAATCACTCCTGTACGTGCCACATTCCATTCGACATCTTTTAAAGTCGTAATACCCGAATCCCCCTGAAATTTATAGGCAATGGCATAGCGTGGATGATGAGCGGTGACGCCCAAACGTTTTTGTTCTGAAACAAGATTTGCTCGATAAACCACACCATCCGTCTCAAAATCCTCTTCTGATCTTTTCTTCAAAAAATACGCATAGGGATTTAAAAGGTCTTCCCGAGAAATTTTTTGACTTTCTACAACTGGAAAATGATTTTTTTTAAGAAACTCCCGTTTCTCCCACTCAGTTTCAAAATCTTTTCCCAACACATCATAACCAAAAAAAGACAGCTGATATTCTTTTGTCTTTTGAGCTTCTTTTTGTTTCACTGCACCCGCCGCAAGATTACGAGGGTTGGCAAACTGATCCTTGTATTTCTGAAATACTGAAAGCTTCATGTAGATTTCGCCGCGAATTTCAACTTCCCCCTTTGAAAAAGGGGGATTGAGGGGGATTTTCTGCGGAATATCCTGAATCATCCGGATATTTTCCGTAATATCTTCACCTTCTTGCCCATCGCCACGTGTGGCTGCCAAGCGCACATTGCCCTGAGCATCATAACGAATTTCTGTGGCCAGCCCATCAATCTTAGGGGAAACCACAAAATCGCCCTCAATTTTTGAAGCCCAACTGACAAGATCCTCATCGTGATAACATTTATCCAATGAAAGCATTTCGGATAAATGTTTTACCTTTTTGCCAAGGAGACTGACATCGGAGCCAAGCTCCAAGAGAATTTTAGATTTGGGGTTAAGCTGTTTCAGACGCTCTACGAGACGATCAAAATCGTAATCTGAAATCTCAGGCTGGTTAAATTCAAAGTAGAGTTGATTGTGTTTTCGAATAGCCTCTTCAAGCTGGGCTATGGTTAAGCCTTCGAAAGTATCTTTCTTCATTGGATAAGGGTGAAAAAATTATTTTTCTTGGCTTTGAGATGCTTGTGATTCTCATCCGTCACTTCAAAAACTTTTCCAACTGTCACAGGACAATTAATGGAAAGCACTCGAGTACTTTCACCATCAAAAAACAAAAGAGAAACAGAGCCATTATCCACGCGAAACTTATGAAGATCATTCAAATCAAGGTCCATGTAATGAATCAAAATTGATTTAATCACATCTGCATGACTGACAACGACTACACGGCCGTCTTTATGCTTCTTTTTTAAAGTTTCGATAAAAGAAACTCCTCGCTTAATGACTTCCGTCATTTTTTCTCCACCAGGAGCCTGCGCTTCTTTGGGAGAGGCGTAATAAGTCTTAAACATCTTTTCCTTACTAATATCCTCAAAAGTACGACCCACCCATTCACCATAATCAATTTCCTGAATCTCAGGAACTTTTTCAACTTTAACGCTGCGGCCTCGGGATAAAATACGAGACGTTTGAAAAGCACGCATCAATGGGCTTGTATAAATAATTTCAAACTCCACATCAGAAAGGAGTTGAGCCATTTGAGTGATTTCTCTTTTCCCTTGAGTATTCAAAGGAATGGGACGAGCGCCCATCACACGACGATCTCTGTTCCAATCGGTCTGACCATGACGTACAAGGATGATTTCTAGCATAGGGGGAGCTACAATGAACGGATTTTGAAATGAAATCAATGGTTTTTTCATATAACTGCTTGTCACTCTTATAAAAAACGCTATACTAGCCTTATTTTTAGCGCTTTTGAGAGTTTTTTCAGTTTCTTTAGAACTTTTGCAGCAAAAAGCCGTACAAGAGAATCATCAAATACAACTGTTTACAAAAAAAAGGATGTCCTATGCAGAAGCCGGTTGTTGCTACTTTGTCTAATGGGTTACGCGTGATTTTACTGGAAAAGCACGATGCTCCTGTCGTTTCCTGGAATCTCTGGGCCAATGTCGGGAGTGCCAATGAAAATGATCAAGAAGCCGGCCTCTGCCACTTAATTGAACACATGCTCTTTAAAGGAACTTCACGACGAGCTGTCGGCCAAATCGCTGGGGAAGTTGAAGCCGCTGGCGGCGATATGAATGCCTACACCAGCTTTGATGAAACTGTTTTTTACATCAATATGTCTTCCAAAAATCAGGATGTAGGACTCGATATTCTCTCGGATGCCGCCATCGACCCAACCTTTGATCCTGAAGAACTCGCTAAGGAAAAAGAAGTCGTTGTCGAAGAAATTTCACGTTCAGAAGACAATCCTTCCCAAATGGTTGGTCAGGATCTTTTTGGGAAAGCATTTCAAGTCCACCCTTATGGAAGACCGATCGCAGGAGATCGTCATACAGTCCGTGGAGTCTCTCGCGAATACCTCATGAGCTTTTACCGAAAATGGTATGTGGGCTCCAATCTTCTCTTTATTGGAGTGGGAGATTTTAATGCTCAGGACACTCTTAAGAAAATTGAAACTCTTTTTTCAAAAATACCGGCAGGCACCCCTCCTGTTCAAAATATTCCTCAAGAACCAGAACAGACATCTCCGCGTTGGGTTACGCGAGCGATGGAAGTAGAAGGGCGTTATGTGGATTTTGCCTTCCCTATTCCAGCCATGGATCATGCAGATGTCCCTGCTCTGGATGTTCTCGGACATATTTTTGGAGGTGGAGATAATAGCCGGTTGGAAATGACGGTGAAGGAAAAACTAGGCCTTGTCACTTCTATCGGAGCTTATGCCTATACGCCTAAAAGTCCCTGCCTTTTTATTATTGGTGCTGTCTTAAAAGAAAAGAAGCTCAAAGAAACGTCTGCGGCTATCTGGAAGGAAATTAAAAAAATATCCGAAGAAGCTCCCTCCAGCTTTGAAGTATCACGGGCCAAACATAGCATTCGAAGCTCCCGCATTTATGAAAAACAAACAGTGGAAGCACTTGCAAGGAAATTGGGCTATTATGCTGGGTCCGTTAATGATTTAGATTTTGAAGAACGTTACTATATGGCCATTGATCGTGTTACCCCTGAGGATATTGTACGCGTTGCTAAAAACTATCTCCAACCTCAACGCATCACAATGGCTCTCTGTCATTCAAAAAAAGAAACATACTCAGATGAGCAGATCCAATCTCTTTTGAAAAATATAGACGGGGCTCCAGCACCAAAAGCGACAAAAAAACCTGAGATTCATTACTTCAAGCTCTCCAATGGTGTCCGTGTTGTTGTGAAAGAAAATCGCAGCCTTCCTCTTGTGGCTATTCGCAGTGCATCTTTGGGAGGAATTCGTCATGAGAATACAAAAAATAATGGCATCACACATTTAATTTCGATGATGCTGAGCAAAGGCACAAAACATCGAACCTCTCGTGAAATCTCAGAAGCTAGTGAAAATCTCTTAGGTCATGTCGATGCTTACATGGGACGCAATGTCTTGGGAGTGCAGTCCACATTTCTCTCAGAAAAACTCTCTGAAGGTGTGGAACTTTTTTTCGATATTCTTTTAAATCCAAGTTTTGATGAAGAAGAAATTAAAAAAGAAAAAAGTATCACCTTGGCCGCTATCAAAAATGAAGAAGATTCATTGGGTCATTTAGCTATGAAGAAGTTTTTGCAAGGACTATATGGCAATCACCCTTATGGGCTTTCCATTTTAGGACCTGCCAAAAATGTAAAGCAGTTTAAACGCAATGATCTGATCAAGTTTTACGAAAAGATTGTCCAACCTTCCAATCTGGTTTTATCCGTTGTGGGCGATGTCAACCCCGAGGAAATTCGTGAACGTTTTGAAGAAAAAATGAAATACTGGAAGGCGAAAAAAATGCCTTTGCCCAACCCTCCAGCTATTAAAAAAGTGGCTAAGCCTATTGAAATTGTCACTCACAAAAACAAGATTCAATCTCACATCGTTTATGGGTTTTTAGGAACGACAGTTCAAAGTTCTGATCGCTATGCTTTAGAGGTCTTGAACTATGTTCTTTCAGGTCAAGGAGGCAGGCTCTTTCTAGAGCTACGTGACAAGCAGGCTTTGGCCTATACTGTATCGGCTAATTCTCAGGAAGGTGTCGAGCCTGGCTATTTCTCCGTCTATATGGGCACCGATTCTTCCAAACTGGATACGGCCTTAGCTGGTATTAAGACAGAACTTCATAAAGTATGCACAACACCCATTTCGGAGGCTGAGATCGAACGATCCAAACGCTTTATAATTGGGAATTATATCCTCGATCTTCAAAGAAACTCCTCTGTCGCTTCACTTTTAGCGATGCAGGAAATCTATAAAATGCCCAAAGGCGAGCTGCATCGTTTTATCGAACAGATCGAAAAAGTGACGCAGCAAGACATTCTTCGAGTGGCTAAAAAATACCTCCGACCGCAACACTCAGTCTTGAGTGTCATCCGTCCTTAAGGCTATACTAGTTGTTGAGGGGAGCTCATGAACTGGAAGACACATGTCATCTCATTTTTGATTTTTGCGTTTTCTTTCGCAACTCTCAAACTGGTCTGGGATAATCCTAAAATTATTCTGTATATTGTTTTAGCTGTTGTAGCTGTCATTGCTTATGGGGCCATCTATCTGGTGGTAAAGGCAAAGGTGGACAACAAAACTTTTGAAAAAATGGAATAATCAGTTTGTCTTCTTATAAACGCCTTTGAGGATATCCACTTCCCATTGGGAATCCTGACACGTCACGCGAACAATACCTCTCCAACGAGATTCCATTTCAGCTTGGCAATTTTGAGCCTCGGGAACCTTTGCTTGAATGACACCTAACCCTTTTCGCAAATCTCCCTCATCAAATTTTTTTTGGAGGAAACTCAAAGCACTCAACCCTGCCACCAAAATAAAAGCAGCCGCTAAATATCTTAAGAATGCATTCATTTTTGATTTTGTTTTTTTAAAACTTTTTCTAACTCTTTCACTTCATCATCTTTCAGATTTTCAAGAGGCTTGGCATCTTTGGGGGAAACCTGAGAATCTTCTGAGTGAGAATCTTCACTATGAGTTGTCGCTTTTTTCTTCTCCAAGTTTTCAACCATTCCCAATAAAGACTCTTTAGCAGACGTCACTACCTGCTGAACCATGGGAGAATCATAAATGGCAATCACATAGTCTTTTAACAAATGACCTTTCACCTCCACATGCATCAGAAAAAAGACCACTAAAGCCAAAACACCCAACGAAAAAATTTTTCTTAAAAGCCAAAACATAAACAACCTCCTCAAATTTCAAAACCTGTTTCACCCTGTCCAGCCTTCAATTTCAAGGAGTTTTCTTTGGACAGGTTGATTTTCTGTCTGTAGGATGCGGCTCTTATGCTTTCAGTAAACAACCTCTTTAGTCATAAACCTCGTGTTTTAATTGTTGATGATATTCCTACCAATATCGATTTGATCCGTATGCAGCTTCATAGTGCTGATTATACTTTTGAATCTGCCAATAATGGAATCGATGCTTTGGAGAAGGTACGTTCCTGGAAACCAGATCTGATTCTTTTGGATCTCATGATGCCTGGAATTTCGGGATACGAAGTCTGTAAAACAATCAAAAATGATAAGGAGATGCGCTTTATCCCGGTTATTGTCATTACTGCCCTGCAAGAGATTGATGATAAACTCAAAGCCATCGATATGGGTGCTGATGATTTTTTGATTAAACCTTTTAATAAGGTCGAACTCGCTACACGCATACGCTCTCTCTTACGACTCAAAGCTCTTTATGATGATCTTGATACCAGCGAAAACATTCTCTTTTCATTGGCCAAAGCTATTGAAGCTAAAGACCCTTATACCCGAGGACATTCAGAACGTGTTGCACGCTACTCTCGAATGATTGCCAAAGGTTTATCGCTCACGGAACATGAACAAGAACACATATGGCGTGGAGCTCTCCTGCATGACATCGGGAAAATCGGTATTGTCGAAACCATCCTTCACAAAGCAGGACCACTCAATGAAGAAGAAATGGAACATGTCCGACAACACCCCATCAAAGGTTACGATATCTGCAGTCCTCTTAAATCTCTGGCGCCCTGTTTGTGTGTCATCAAAAATCACCATGAACGCTTCGATGGATGTGGACATCCCGATAAGCTAGAATGTGAACACATTCCTCTCATGGCACGCATCGCCTCCGTTGCGGATGCCTTTGATGCCATGACCACCAACCGTCCTTACCGACAAGGAATGGTTTTTGAACAAGCATTGCAGATTCTCGATCGGGAAAAAGAAACAGGTCAATGGGACCCTAGACTTGTGACAGAATTTGTGAAAATTATGCGCAATGCCGTCTAAAGAAATTCTTCTCACCACCCTTCTTCATCGACCTTATGTTTTTGCCTTTCTCATTTCCTTTTTAATTATTGGTTTTTTAAATCGTGGAATCCTGCGGACGTTTTTATTTCTGACTCTCGGAACCACCATTGCTTTCTTGTCTGAATACTCTTCTATTCGAAATGGTTTTCCTTATGGAATGTATCATTATCTTCCTGAAGCGATGAAAGGTGAATGGATTGTAGGAGGAGTGCCTGTATGGGATTCTCTTTCCTATTCTTTTTTAGCCTATGCTGCTTATGAAACAGCATCATATTTTTACCCGACTCAGGACAAATCTGGCTGGCATTTGCCTATTCTCTCGTCACTTCTCATGGTTATGATTGATATTGTTGTCGATCCATTGGCTGTGCGCGGGGGTCGTTGGTTTTTAGGAGAGATCTTTTATTACCCTACTGGAGGCCTCTACTTTGGAGTCCCGCTCACCAACTTCGCTGGATGGCTACTGGTCGCTCTCTGTATTTTTTCTTCGTATCATTTTATTGAACAAAAAATTTTTTCTAAACCACCCCCTCAGAGACGTCCTCAACTAGGCGTTCAGTTTTATTGGGGCATTCTGATATTTAACTTCATCATTACGTTTTGGCTCAGAGAATGGGTTTTGGGAGCTACAGGATTAGGGATGCAGCTTTTAAGTATCGGGGTGTTGAAATTGTTTTCTAAGAAATCGACTGATTCTTAAACTCTTTGCCATCATAAGAAAACAGACGCTTGCCTTCATCCATGACGGTTTCCAAATGCACCGGACGTTTCCAAATGCGCTGGAGATTTTTCAAAGTTTCTTCGGCCCAATCAAGCTTGAGATCCACACCATCATGCATGTGTTTCAACGTCAGCTCACCTCGATTGGAGCTATTACCATCCACGACTTCAATAATCGCCTGACCTTGATTGGTCATACGAGACAAAAGAGCTGATTTTACTTTTCTAAAATCACGATCCACGATTTCATACTGACGGGTCATCGTATTAAAACCATACATAAACATCTTTTGATCATGACAAAAATCTTCTGTGAGAAACGCATCCAGAAAAGTCACGTCGTTGTATATTTTTCTCACTTCGAATATTTTTTCACGACCCAAGCCTAATTTTTTATCCCAATGTTTCTTTTCTTTTAGATCGTCACAAGCTTCGTAATCAGCACCAAACTTGCCTTTATTCCAACGATCTTCAATATCCCGAAAAAGTTCGATTCCTAGCTTATAAGGATTCAAGCGCCCTGGTTGAGGCGCCACTGTACCGGCATGATGATCCGCATAATCAATAATTTCCGAATCCTTCAAAATCTTGGTCGTCATCATCTGTGAGTGATGATAGGCCGCCCAACCTTCATTCATGATTTTTGTCTGTGCTTGAGGGGCAAAATAATAAGCTTCATCCCGAATAATCGACAAAACATCGTGTTCCCATTTTTCTAAAGGTGCATGTTCGAGAAGAAAAAGAAGAACGTCACGCTCAGGATGTTCGGGAAAATTGCGATGACGTTTTTCATCATCATCGATTTTCTTTTGCTGCTGATCGAGGAAAGCTTTCGGGTTTACAAACTTATCCATGTAGTCTTTACTTTTAAGTTTTTTTACCAGCTTTTCATCTTCATTATTTTCTTCAAGATCTTCGCGTTCCTGAGGGGTCTTGGGAGTAAAACCTACTTTGCGACTATCAATCAGATTTTCCAAAGACAGACAGGTATCGATAAAAGGTTCAACAATATCCAGTCCAAGCTTATTGATAAGACGCACTACACGTGTGCGATGATTTCCCATCTGATCAATCATCTTGCGATTGGTGCCGGCAAAATAGACATTATTTTTGAAAAAATCAGAATGCCCATACACGTGTGCCATCACGAGCTTTTGATCCACTTCCATATTGGAATGCAGTAAATACGCGTACGAAGGATCGTTATTGATAACCATCTCATAAATTTTGGAAAGACCATACGCATAGCTCTTGCTGATTTCTTGATATTCCATCCCAAAACGCCAGTGCGGGTAACGATTGGGAAATCCCCCATAAGCCGCAACGGCATTGATTTGATTCCAATCTAAAACTTCAAAAATCACTTCAAAAAAATCCAAGCCGGCATTGATAGCATGTTGGCGAATCGTATCACGCCATTGAGTCAGTTCCGAGAAAGTTCTGTCCCCATTTACTTTCCCTTTCCTAAGAATTCTTTGATCGATTTATAAATATCATCGCGTGATGAAATTTTAGAAGTGATCACGCGATCATCAGCGCTAAACTTATCTGTCAGATCTCTTAAAAATTGACCACTCCCATACTCGCTCTCTACTTGACCATAAAAGAAGGCATTGCACTTGGTAAGAAGATCTTCCTGAATCAGCTTCAAACATTCTTGAGTGTCACTTCCCGACCAATTGTCCCCATCGGAAAAATGAAAGGGATAAATATTCCAAGAAGCCGGATCGTATTTTTCCTCAATCATTTGAAGGCAAAGTTTGTAAGCAGAAGAAATGATCGTACCGCCTGATTCACGAATACGGTAAAAAGTTTCACGATCCACTTCGCGAGCGACCGCATCATGCACGATGAAACGAGTTTCCAAGCCTTTGTACTGAGCACGCAGCCACGTATCCAGCCAAAATGATTCGCGACGAACGATCTCTTTTTGCTCCGCACCCATCGAGCCCGACACGTCCATCATATAAATAATCACAGCACGTGTTTGTGGTTGGATGACCGGATGACTGACACGATAGCGTTTGTCTTCACGAATGGGCACGATGAATGGTTTTTCAAAATCATAAGTTCCAGAAGAAATTTGCCTCTTTAAAGCTTGTCGGTACGTTCGCTTAAAATGTCTTAAGGATTCAGGACCTGCTGTATTTATACCCGTGTAGCGAGGCTTGGCATTTTCTAGATTGGAATTTCCCTTAGGTTGAATTTTTGGCAGCTCAAGCTCTTCAGCCATGATTTCGGCGAGCTCTTCATAATTCATTTCAACTTCGAGATAATGCTCACCAGGATCAGATCCTGCTTTACCCTGGCCCGAACCATCCTGATCTCCATCACCACCAATGGGAGTCCCCACATCCCCTTCCCCTTGGCCCACACCATTACCTTTTCGAGGGTCACGCACAAAATGTGGGATATCAATTTGAGGAAGAGGAATACTGACCAGATCTTTTCCCTGACGCCCAATGAGCTCACCTTGGCTCATAAATTTTTTGAGCTCTTTGCGGATTTTACCCCGCACAATCTGTTTAAATCGAGATTCGTCTTGGTCTATTTTTACGAACATGAGGTTCCTTTACTGTCCTTTAATGTCTCCTCTGGCAAAAATGCTGGCCACAAACGTCAACACATCCGTAGCACAAATTTCACAATAACCATTATTTTTAATCAGACGACTTTTCACAATATCGATTTTTTCTTGAGTCTGCTTGTCGACGACATTCGTGACAAGACTGGTGAGCTTGATTGAATCTTTTTGATCTTCAAAGAGTTTCAACTCTAGAGCCTTATGCAAACGCTCATTGGTTTTATAATTAAAACTCTTTCCTTCCAGAGACAGGGCACCGATGTAGTTCATGATTTCTCGACGAAAATCATCTTTTCGACTTTCCGGAATATCGATCTTCTCTTCGATCGATCTCATTAAACGTTCATCCGGCTCTTCATATTGTCCTGTATATTTATTTCGAACTTTTTCTTTTTGAGTATAAGCCTTCACATTGTCGATATAGTTAGAACACAACCGACTAATTCCTTCTTCATCCGCTGAAATAGCTCGTTGAACTTCATTCTTCACAATATCTTCATACTCATCTTTAACAACGGTCAGAAGCTCTCGATACCGTTTTCGCTGATCTTCTCCTCGAATGAGTGAATGATGTTTCAACCCACTTTCCATTTCGTTGATCACCATAAAAGGATTCACGCAGCCTTCGTTACGTTCAGAGACTAACGAATTAGAAATTTTATCCTGAATATAACGAGGTGAAATACCATCCAGGCCTTCACGTACAGCTTCTTTGCGAAGCTCTTTCACATTGTCTTCGGTAAATCCTGTCAGAGTTTTACCATCAAAGAGCTTGAGTTTTTGAAGTAATGTCAGATTGGCTTTTTTGGGTTCTTCCAATCGTGTCAAAATACCCCACATAGCTGCAATCTCGATGGTATGAGGAGCGATGTGCTTCCCTTTGATTTTTTTTGAATTAAAATCACGTTCATAGATCTTCTTCTCTTGAGTCAGCTTGGTAATATACGGAATATCAATTTTTACCGTACGATCACGCAAAGCTTCCATGTATTCATTGTTTTGCAGTTTGCGATACTCGGCTTCATTCGTGTGACCAATGATCACTTCATCAATATCTGTTTGAGCAAATTTTTTGGGTTTAATTTTGTGTTCTTGAGAAGCACCCAAAAGATCATACAGGAAGGCCACATCCAATTTTAGCACTTCGATGAATTCAATCAGACCTCGATTGGCGACATTAAACTCACCATCAAAATTAAAAGCTCGTGGATCGGAATCAGATCCATACTCGGCAATTTTTCGATAATTGATATCTCCTGTGAGTTCTGTGGAATCCTGATTTTTTTCGTCTTTGGGTTGGAATGTTCCAATACCGATACGATCTTTTTCAGACAAGATCATGCGACGAACTTTGATGTGACTAGCTACTTTGTTCCAATCACCCTTATAATGCATCATCATCTCTTTGAAAAGATAACGACAGGGAGGACACAAATCTCCAGCAACATGTATTGTTTTTTCTTCCGGAAGATTTTCATTTAAAGAAGCTAAAATTTTTGTACGTGTGGATTCAGGAATCATCTTCAGCGGCTCTTCATGCATCGGACAGGGAATCTCATTAGCATTCCCAAATGCTGGATGATCGACACCATTGCGCTGCCATACAAAAGTATAGAGAGATCCTTCAGGGGTTTTGGAATAAGCTTCGAGACCTTTTTTCAAAAGGCGGGCGATAGTACTTTTAGAGCTACCCACAGGACCATGTAGAAGGATGACACGTTTTTCAGGGCCATAACCATGAGCAGCGGCTTTCAAAACATTCACAAGTTTCATCAAGGGGATGTCGAGTCCAAAAACGGCATCACGGCCATTTTCAAAAGGATCATCAAAAAACTTATACCGGTTAATTTTCTTTTTGTATTCGGTATACTCCTCAATACCAAAAGACATCACCATGTCATAAATTCTCTGGAAAGCATTTCGGGCGATGGAAGGATCTTTTTGCACAAGTGCAAGATAATCCTGAAGCGAACCTTCCCAACTGAGATCTTGGAAAGATTTCGTATCCTGCAATTCTTGGATAAGCGCATTAATATCCTCCATACATGTCCCCCTTCTGCCCCATGGGCATAGATAATTAGATCGAATGAATTTCGATTTAAAAAAACTCTTCGTTTTTTTTTGGATTTGATTGGCGCTGACAAAGAACGAAACATCAGCCTGCGACGAGATCTACTTTTTTCAAACAACCAACTTTAGAGATAACTAGAAAATTATAACAAGAATTTCAGGACATTGTCCAAACTGATTTCATTTTTTTCAAAATTATTTTTGACGCGCGGGGACGTTATTTTTTTTTGTGGGTGGCTCTTGAGCCTCTTTTTCAAGCTCCAAATCACGAATACGGCTTCGGATCACATGACGCAAAAGAGCATTACGCTCGAGCTTTCCAAAAAGACGGCGGAGATCTTGATACACACTGGGATCTGCTAAGAGTGCACCAATAGTGCCTTCACCATGATTTACTTTTGATAAAATACTTTTTAATTCTGAAGACGCTAACCGCAATTCTTTCATCGCCTGCTGCGTATCGGCATTGATGGTATTTTTTTGGCCGTCCCTATTTTTGTCGTAGATCAATCCATGCATGAGACCGTCACCTTTTTGAATCTCTCCCAAAATATCGACCAAGATCGCTGAGGCTTTTGAAAGATTTTGACAGCATCACCACCTTCACCCAACATCGATAATAAACTGGGCTGCTCGGTAGTCTGCAGCCAATCGCCATCTTGTAATTCATTTTTGTCCGGACTCCCTGGAGATATACTGACCACCTTATCCCCTAACAAACCCTGTGTATTAACCATCGCAAAAGAGTTTTCGCGAATGCGATCCTGATACGCTTTGTCCAAACTCAAAAAAACAATAACTCTTTTTTCCTGCAACTCATCAGCAAACCGAATCTGATCCACCATCCCAATCGGTAGTCCTGCCAGCTGCACCTGAGCTCCGACTCTGAGTCCGCTGATATCCGAAAATTGAGTTTTTAAATGATACTCTCTTTTAAAGAGTTGGTTGCGACCGCCCAAAAAGAAAATGGCCAGCACCAAAAAAATGACGCCTAAAAAAATAAAGACGCCGACTTTCATTTGAGTATTACGATGATCCATCAAAAGGGTCTCCTGGCTCGCTCATCCGGAATTTCTCCGGTGATAAAACTTTGAATCAAGGCATTATTTGATTGTTGAATCTGATCTTTTGTCCCCACCGTTTCAATCTTACCCTTATAAAGAAAGGCGAGTCGATCACTAATACTAAAAGCGGAACCCATATCATGAGTCACCACAATAGAAGTCACCTTCATTTTTTCCTGTATGGATTTTATCAGATTGTTGATGCGGGTGGTGTTAATGGGATCCAAACCCGTTGTGGGTTCATCATAGAGGAGCACTTCAGGATCTGTCGCAATCGCCCTGGCTAAAGCCACACGTTTTTTCATACCGCCCGAAAGATCATTAGGCAAAGCTTCTTCAATGCCCGGGAGGCCCACGAGCGCAAGCTTTTGTTTCACAATGGCAGAAATCTCCTCTTCTGATTTTTTAAAATGTTCTCTGAGAGGGTAAGCACTGTTTTCAGCCACTGAAAGAGAATCAAACAAAGCCGCTCCTTGAAACAACATCCCCACGCGGCGCCTTAAAGCGAGTAAATCTTCTTCATTCATGGGAATAATATCACGTCCTTCAAAAAGAATTTTTCCAGAATCAATGACAAGAAGCCTCAAAAGCGCTTTGAGCAAAATGGTTTTCCCTGAGCCACTCCCACCCAAAATAGTCATGGTTTCGCCCTTTTGAATAGATAGGTTTAGGCAATCCAATACCTTTTTGTTTCCAAATCTTTTGAGACATCTTTGTAGGCGATAAAATCCATATTTAAAAAAGTATAAAAAGTTTCGTCAGAAAAAAGTCGGAAATAAAAACAATGAGAGACGAATAGACTACTGCATGCGTTGTCGACTCTCCCACACCGACCGTACCACCTTTGGTTTGCAAACCTTGATAGCAAGAAATGATACCAATAAAAAAACCAAAGAAGATGGATTTGGAAAGTCCTGAAAAGAAATCATCGACCGAAACTGTACGTTGGATTTGCTCTAAATAATATCGAGGCGTCACCCCTGCTTCGATATACGCAATCCACATCCCACCCAAAACACCGATGATATCTGCAGCCACCACCAAAACAGGCGTCATCCATGTTGTTGCCAAAACGCGAGGCAATACCAACTTATGAACAGGATTAGCTCCCAAAGCTTCAATGGCCAAGACCTGTTCAGTCACAACCATCGAACCCAACTCAGAGGCAATCCCCGATCCCACACGTGCAGCGACCATCAAAGAGGTTAACACAGGACCCAACTCTCGGATGATCGAAATACCCACCACCTGCCCCACATCGATTTTCAACCCAAAACGCTCTAGCCCCACAGCAAATTGAAGGGCCAAAACCATTCCGGTAAATAAAGCCACAACACTAATCAGATTAAGCGAACGCACACCAACAAACTCGCAAGCCGATAAAAAAGGCTGTAGGGGAAAATGATATTTAAAAAGAGAACTGATCGTTCGCAGTGACATCAGGGCCATACCACCTAAGGATTCCAAAAAACCCATGGCACTCTGCCCGATGTTTTCGAAAAACCCACCAAGAGCTTCTTCGACTTCTTTCTCGATCTTACCGAGTTCGGAACCCTGAGACATAATTTTCAAAGTCCTTTTGTGATTGGGAAAAATATTTTTTAGGCGCAAACAACACAAAGTCATACACGCAAAAATCTTTTTTCAGAACTCTGACACCCATCTCCATGCAGATACCATCAATAGCTCCTTCACCCACCATTTGATAAGCTTTTCGACCATCCAAAACAAATTCCTTCTCTGATTTGATTTTGGATTTTTCCATGGGTTCTAGAAGGTCTAGAGCCAAGCGTCTCAAAGGTGCTTCTTCAAATTTTTTTCCACAAAGAGCATCCGTAACAATCGTCGCTTGCATCCCGTCATGAGTGTAGACGACTTGTTTAAGTTTATTTTGAGGGTTGCTCCAACCTTCAGGCAAACGACCCACTTCAAATGACCCTAAACCACTTTGAAACGTCCGACCTTTAATTCCCACAATACCACCACGACGATCGACGCTAAAACAGGAGGAAAAAAGTAAGCTGGAAATAAGTAGAACAAAGAGAATTTTCGACATGAGTGAAAAGAGTATCTTAACTATTGGATTCTTTCAATCTCGATAGTAAAGGAAGGTGTTGATGATTGCCGAAAACTTAAAAAATATTCATAAAACTCTTTCTCATTACCCCAAAGCCCGGTTGGTTTGTGTGACTAAAAGCCAACCTCTCGAAAAAATCTCTCAGGCTCTACAATGCGGAGAAAGATACTTAGGTGCCAACTATAGTCAGGAACTTATAGCTCAAAGCTCTCTGCTCGCAGCAGACTGGTCCTCCGGAGACGGATCCATGACGTCACAATCAACCTTGAGCCTTGAGCCGCGAGCTCTTCACTGGCACTTCATCGGACATCTGCAACGCAACAAAGTTAAAACCATTCTACCTCTGGTTGATTTGATTCATTCTGTTGATTCAGAAGAGTTGGCTTTGGAAATTCACAAACGAGCTCAAGGATTAGGAAAAGTACAATCTATCTTGATTGAAATTAATTTGGGTAATGAAGAATCCAAAACAGGAATGTCTCCACACGATATCGAACCCCTTGTTACAAAACTAAACACATTGGACAACATCAAGCTTGAAGGCCTCATGTGCATTCCTCCCGCTGAAAATGATGCTGAAAAATCTCGGCCTTATTTTCGACACTTGCGTGAAATTCGGGATGCAATAAATCTCAAAAAACTTTATAAGCACTCCCTCACGGAGCTTTCGATGGGAATGAGTCATGATTTTGAAATCGCCCTTCAAGAAGGGGCAACCATGATTCGAATAGGAACCGGAATTTTTGGAGAACGTCATGTCAAAGGGTAAAATCGGATTTATCGGCTGTGGCAATATGGGAACTGCGATTGTTCAAAGCCTGATTCAAAAAAAAATATTTACAGCCAAACAAATCGGAATCTCCGAAGCTGATGCCAAGAAGCGCTCTCAATTAAAGAAAAAATTAAAAGTCGCGACGTTTACGGACAATAAAAATCTCGTATCTTCCTCTGAGATCATTTTATTGGCGGTCAAACCCCAGCAAATGAAGGAAGTTTTGAAAGAAATTTCTCCCTATCTCACAAAACAGCATCTCATCTTATCGATTGCAGCAGGGCTTGATACGGCTTTTTTCACGCAACATCTTCCGCCTAAAACACGTTTGATCCGTGTCATGCCCAACATGGGTGTCATGATTGGAATGGGAGCTTCAGGACTTTTTGCCAGCATAACGGCTAAACCACAGGATAAGAAAATAGCCCTCAAAATTTTTACGGCAGGAGGACAGGCTTTATTTGTTCCTAGAGAAGAGCTTTTAGATAGCGTGACCGCAGTCTCCGGCAGCGGACCAGCCTTTGTATTTTTGTTTATTGAAAGTCTTATTCAGGCAGGCATTCAAGACGGCCTCACACCTTCTGTAAGTCGGCAACTTGTTTTGCAAACGCTTAAAGGCGCTACCGAGATGGCAACTCTCTCAAGAGAAAGTCTTTCTGATCTGATTCAAAAGTCGCTTCTAAAGGTGGGACCACAGAAGCCGGGCTTAAAACATTAAATGAAGGGAATTTCCCGACTTTGATTCAACAAACCATAAAGGCCGCGAGTCTACGCGCCAAGGAGCTCCGATGCATTTCTTAGGACTAATCCTGCTTTCCATCGCCCGTATCTTGGACATGCTCATTAACCTCTACACCTTCGTCGTGGCCTTTGCCTGTATCATCACATGGGTAAACCCTGATCCTTACAACCCGATTGTGCGTTTTTTAAATCAGGCCACACAACCTGTCTTCACGCGTGTTCGTCGACTTCTTCCCAAAGCTTTCTTTCGCACTCCTTTTGATGTCACCCCCATTGTCGTCTTTATCCTTTTGATAGTGATAGAAACAGTTTTTGTCGGAATGATTTTTGATGCAGCCCATTCCCTCATGGCGCGCTAAGACAGCACCAATCCTCAATCTCTTTTTCTAAACTTTTGAATCTTATTAAAAAAACCTTGCGGGTTTCCAGACACCATGCTTATATGGGGTATTCTGTCACCAAGTGGTGAGCAGACCAGAGGAGCGAAGTCGCCATGGCTGAGAATGTACCTAATTTTGAACCTAAACCTTTCGGACGTTACGTCTTATTAAACAAGCTCGCCGTAGGTGGAATGGCTGAAATCTATAAAGCCAAAACTTATGGTGTGGATGGTTTTGAAAAAGTCTTGGCCGTCAAACGTATCCTACCCCATTGCTCAGCCGATCGTGAATTCATCAACATGCTCGTCGATGAAGCCAAGCTGACGGTTCTCTTGTCACACGCCAATATCGTCCAAGTATATGACTTGGGAAAAGTGGGAGACGATTACTTCATTTCGATGGAGTATATTTTCGGAACCAATCTGCGCGAATTCATGAACCGGTTTCAGGAGAAGAAAACACGCATTCCCGATGAAATGACCGTCTATATCATCAGCGAAATGTGCAAAGGCTTGGACTACGCCCATCGCAAAACAGACAATCAGGGACGTCCACTCAATATCGTCCATCGTGATATCAGCCCTCAAAATTTGCTCATTTCCTACGAAGGTGAAGTTAAAATCGTGGACTTTGGTATCGCCAAAGCCGCCATGAACGTTTCACACACCATGGCTGGCATCCTCAAAGGCAAAGTGGCCTACATGTCTCCCGAACAAGCTTTGGGAAAACCCATCGACCATAGGACAGATATTTTTTCTGCAGGACTAGTTCTCTATGAAATGCTCACAGGAGAAAAACTCTTTACAGGGGAAACTCAATTTGAAGTTTTGAATCAAATCCGTACCACACGCGTTAACACACTCATGCTGCCGGATACTATTCCAGGCTCGCTTAAAGCAATTATTGCCAAATCGTTAGCTTACAATCCCAAAGATCGCTATCAAAATGCCGGAGATTTTCAGCTCGATCTAACCAAATTTCTCTATTCTTCTTACGTTGATTTTTCTCCTCGAAATCTCGCTTCAACGATGCATGAAATGTTTCAAGGCGATATTAAGAAAAAAGAAGCTACCGTCATTTCCGATGAAAAAACAAATTCAGCGATTATTAAGCAAATTCAGGTTTCGGAAAAAGATGACATCCTCGCTCATGCCAACACATCCAAATCATTAAGCGGTCTTGAACTAAAAGCAGAGCCAGCTACCGATCGATTACAAGTTCCTCATCATACACCTCACACCTCTACAGAAATTAAAATTCATGATGATACACTTCTCAAGAAATTTGAAAATACAGCACCCTCTATCACTGTTGGAAAATCGACAAAAAAATCGAAAAGCGGACCTGCTTTGGCAATTATTGGCATTTTAATCGTCTTGGGACTTACCGGATTTTTTAGTTATAAGTTTTTCAAACCACATCAGCCAACTCCAACACCTCAACCTTCTCCCCAACCCACACCACAACCGACACCTCAAGCTGAAATAAGTTCCATAGTGATCACCACAACACCTCCTGGAGCCAAGGTTTATCTCAATGGTAGTCTCACAAACCTTGAAACACCTGCCACGATGGACAAGCTGGAAACAGGTCGCGAGTATCAAATTCGTTTGGTTAAAGATGGCTTTGAGGATTTTACAAAAATAATTCCTCTCACAAGCACAACACCCTTCAAACTTGAAACAAATCTTGTGGCACTAAAAACACCGACGGCTCCACAACCTCCTATCCCTACCAAAGGAAGCATTCAGATCAGCTCATTCCCGACAGGAGCCAAAATTTTTGTCGATGGGCATGAAATGTCACAAGCCACGCCGGCTGAAATTCGTGAGTTGGAAGTCGGACGAAAATATTCATTCAAACTTCAACTTCCCAATTATGCCGAATGGTCTTCTGTCGTGGATGTTAAATCAGCTGACCCTATCACGTTACAAGCAACACTTATCCCTGTACCTCAAACGCCTCCCGCCCCCACTCCGACACCTCAAGAACCCTTGCCCACACCCATGTTGGGATCCATCAATGTCACCTCAAAGCCCAGCGGAGCCAAAATTACTCTAAATGGAAAATACACAGGGAAAACAACGCCAGACACTCTAAAAGATCTCCCTGCAAACCAAAAAACCACCATTACACTATCTAAAGATGGTTATCAGGATTGGAGCAAGAGCGTGACCGTTGCAGAAAATCGCTCAATGGATATTGCAGGATCACTCAAAGAAATTAAGACAGAACCAACACCTCCACCACCAGCGCCGAAACCTCAAGAAACACCTAAAGAGCCAACTCCTGCACCGCCACCTCATGAACCTGAGCCCACTAGCGGCGTTGGAAGCATTACGGTCAATACCGAACCTTCAGGAATGGAAGTATATGCAAACTCAGAACTCAAAGGAGAAACACCGCTGACAATTTCGAACCTTCCTTCAGGAACGGTAAAGCTTGTCTTCAGAAAAGGTCGTCTTCAGCCTTTTGTTCAAAATGTAAAATTGGGAGCAGGTGAAAGTAAAAACCTGGGAACAATCGCCCTCTATGGAGAGCTTAAAATTTCAAGCTCACCTCCTCGTGCTACAGTTTTATGGAATGGTGTAGATGTAGGAGAAAAAACTCCTGTGACCCTCAAAGGATTTCCTCGCGATAAATCTTACCCCATTAAAGTACAACTGGATGGCTTTAAGACTTGGGAAAACAATGTCAGCTTGGACAGTGATGTGAAAAAATTAGAAATCGAATTAGAAAAGGACTGAGAAAATTATGGAAAACGCAATTAAGGAATTCGACACACAACTCATGCGCACCGAAGAACAGAAAGACGTTGTCTTTCAGCGCAAATGTCAACTTATCGTTCTCGACGGAATCAAAAAAGGATCCAAGATTGATCTAAACCGGCCTCTTGTGAGAATTGGCAAACGGGAAGACAATGATTTTGTTCTCGATGAAAAAACAGTTTCGAGAAATCATCTGGAAATTATCCAATCTGAAGATCGCTATCTTTTAAAAGATCTGGAAAGCACCAACGGAACCTTCATCAATGATATCCGAGTCAAGGAAGCTTATCTCTCTCCAGGGGATATTGTGCGTTTGGGAAATATCAACGCAGAGTTTGTCGCTTTTGACGAAAAAGTTCACATCGAACCCTCTCCCAACAATCAGTTTGGTCCTCTGATGGGCCGCTCACGAAAAATGCGTCAGATTTTCAGTGTTCTGGAAAAAATCTCTCCTACTAATGCCACGGTATTAGTGGAAGGCGAAACAGGAACTGGAAAAGATGTTGTGGCTCGTGCCATTCATGAAAATAGCACTCGAAAAAATAAACCCTTAATTGTGTTTGATTGTTCAGCTGTAGCTGAGAATCTCATCGAAAGTGAACTTTTTGGACACATGAAAGGTTCTTTTACAGGAGCTGTCTCCACGCGTAAGGGAGCTTTTGAAGAAGCCAATGGAGGGACCATATTTTTAGACGAAATAGGTGAACTATCATTGGAGCTCCAACCGAAACTTTTAAGAGCTCTCGAACAAAGGGAAATTAAGAAAGTGGGATCTAATGAATCAATCCCCATCGATGTCCGCGTGATTTGCGCAACCAATCGAAATCTTAAAAAAGAAGTTGGAGAAAAAAGATTTCGCGAAGATCTCTATTATCGATTGTCGGTAGTAAAAATTCATATTCCGCCACTTCGTGAACGCCCTGAGGATATTTCATTTTTAATTGAGCATCTCCTAACACGTGGAAAATTTAATCTTCAGCCAGACAATACCCTCAAAGTCACACGCGTAGAAGATGATGCACTTAAAATGCTCGCTCGCTATCAATGGCCTGGAAACGTTCGCGAACTCGTCAATATTCTCGAACGTATTGTTCCTATGGTAGATGGCAATGCCATCACAGGTCAGCAAGTTGGATATGTCTTTCAAGAACTGGAACGTGAAGATGAAGACGCAACCGAAAAAATGATGGTCGATATGGCCCTTCCCTTCAAAGAAGCTAAGCAAAAAGTCGTGGAACAATTCGAAAAAGAATATCTCTCCAGCCTCTTGCGAAGAAATCATTACAACATCTCCAAAACCGCCCGCGAAGCAGGTGTGGATCGCAAACACATCCGCAATCTGCTCAAAAAATACGGGATTCTAGATGATAATATTACGGACGACGAATAGATCAGGAAGGGTCAACAAATTGATTCCCAAGGATACAGACGCACGCCTTTGATCTGATGAGAGTCTTGAAGAGATGTCAGGCCCATCAATCGGATGGGTTTCAAACTCTTTTTTTGTAAGGCAATCAGTACTTCAAGCTCTCTTTCATCAATTTTTTCCTCAGGATAAATTTTGACCGCGGCTAATTGTTTGTGCGTCTCTATGAGCAACTGAATACGACTGCCACGATTTGTCTGATAAAAGAAAAGTTGAGACTCTCTATCATCACGGTAAGAACGCTGGCTCCACTGTTCTAACAAAAAGGCTGTCTCCAGCTTTCTTAAAAAAGAAGATCCCAAGATATGAGCCAAAAATGGGTCACATAAAAAATACATTTTTTTCCCGAATCCCAGAGTGTGAGGAGACAACGATTTAATCACAAAGAGTGTTTCTAAAACTTCGAGGTGCTTTTTGATAGAACGAGGATTTTTTCGAAGCGCTTTCGCAATATCACCTGCAGAAGGTGTTTCTAAAACGGCAATCTGATACAAGATACGACCACATAGCTCTGAATCCAGTTTAATACCTGGAATTTGATGAATATCTCTCTGCACAATAAGATCTATCCAATCTTTAATCAGACTCTCCCTCTCACCCTGCGAGCGAACAGCAAAAATACCCGGGAAACCACCCCTCTCTAAAAAATGAAGATAATCACTTCTGCTGACACGCGGCTTTTCCTGAACCAAACAAAGATCACGAGAAGAATTTGGCGGCAGCTCCATGGTTTCGGCCATATTCATAGGGTACAGGCGCAAGCGAGACATTCTTCCTGTGAGCGACTCTCTGACTTTCGTTAAATGAGAAAATTCAGTAGAGCCAAGCAGAATATAGCTCCCCGGCCTTCTCTCATTATCGACTCTCAATTTGATAGCATCAAATATTCCAGAGACTTTCTGAGCTTCGTCTAAAATCACAGGAGAAAACCTGTTTTGTTGTTCCAAAAATGTATCTGGGTTTGTACTTGCAAAGTCTTTAATCGCCTGAGCATCAAAGCTCATATATTTACTTTCCGATTTTTTTGATAAAGATTTTGGAAGAAGCTCCCTAACTAAAAAACTTTTCCCTGACTGTCGAGGGCCCTGAATTGAAACAATAGGGGAAAAAGAAAGCTTTTTAAGCAAAAGATTTAAGACATGTCTTTTACGTGAATGAGGCATTTTTTAACCATGACATTTGTAAACATTTAATGTCAATAAATGCTATGGTTTAAATCCGCATTATGCAGATACAAGATGCTGAATTTCTCTAGGGATCAACGCCTTCTCGGATCTCTCTGGGAACCTTGCTGGGGCCTTTGAGCTTGAGCGGGACGAGATGAAGCTTGTTGTTGCCGGTGTTTTTGCAAATCCATATTACGCTTGAGAGCAATGACCAGGGAGCGCGCACGGTTGGCCCACATACTTTTTCCATCGGGGTCGGCTAAAATTGCTGTACGAAAATCTTCTGCCGCTTTTTTGTAATTTTTATGGCGGAGATAAATTTCACCACGATTCACATACGGACACAGATCTTTGGGATTCACACGAATTGCGCGTGTGTAAGAGACAACGGCTTCGACATTTTTTCCCAGTTTCTGATACACGCCACCCAAAGCCATATGATAGTAGGCATTGACACTATCCAGCTGAGCCAAGGCTTTAAAAATATCATGGGCTTCTTCATAACGACCATACTTGTATTTGACGTAACCAATTTCTGCTAAACGAGCGAAACGTTTTTTAGGCAAGCCCATCAAGTCGGCAGCGGATATTTTATGGGTCACAAATTTATGGAAAAGCTCAGTCAGATAACGACGACGTTCTGGATTGGGATCTAATACTTTTCCTTTTTCTTCATCAGCAAAGGGATGACGCGTCTCTTCTCGTGGCATAACAAAGGAATGTACTGACTCTAGGTAATATTTTCAAAGTTATTGTTTGAAGTTTTGAATGAGAGTGCCGGCTGTTCGAACAATTGTATCGTCTGTTTTTTTGGTATCGGCAGTAATCCTCTCCATATCCGACAAACTCTTCTGGAGCATTTGAGAAATAAGACTCATGTCACTACTGGCTTTATTCAAATCACTACTGGCACTTAAAATCTCAGCTTGATTAGGAGGTGTGCTCGAATTTGCATTTCGCGTAAGTTCTTGATGAATCTTATCAAGATCCGCTGAGTGTTGAGCGTAGACTTCAACAATCTTTCCTATTTGTCTTTGAAGATGTCCTGCGTTTCTTAACCCCATAATCACGTTCACGGAAGCAGGATTACCTTTGGCCAAAGCCAAGGCCTCATGCCATCGACGACGTTCTTCAGCAGATTCACGATATTGTTGAGCAAACATTTGATCGAGTACATTCGGACCATCAACACTTCCAGCACTTCCTTGTCCACCTTGATTCACATCTGGAAACGTTTGATTCCCTGACAAACGATCAATTTCATTTAATAAAGAATCGGGATTAAAATCCTGAGATTCCAGATTGAGTTGGGATTGAATATGCTGCGACACCGACTGAATCGCAGCCATTTCATCACGAGTCACATTACTGACAGTATTGATCATACCATCATGAAATTCCGGAATATCCCCCTGCATCGAACGAAAATCAGGACGTGCGACAATTTCATTCAGACGGGAAGACTGACTGGCCAAAAATGGAATGACGTTTTGAGGTTGGAGAGCGACATTGTCCGGAATTTTCAATTGATCCAGATTGGTGACGATCTGTTCTTTAGCATCCCCTATGTAGGGTTGCTTGGTCTGAATACGACTATCTTGGACTTGAATACCCATTTATTTCTTCACTCCTGGATTTTTGACATGTCTTTCACGAGCGATTTTAATTTGTTCCTTCAACATGCGTGCACGATTGGCCCAACGGTCTTCATTTTTAGTATCCAGAGCAATGGCTTTTTCCAGATCCTGATTGGCCAAATCCAACACACCTATTTTCAAATAGACTTCCCCTCGATTGGTCAAAGACACCAGATCTTTGGGATTGATATCAATGGCGATCGAGTATTCCACCAAAGCTTCAGGCCATTTTTCTTTTCGTTGAAACACTGCTCCAAGCATTTGATGATAATAATAATTATTCACATCCAAAACAGTGAGCCCACGAAAAATTTTTTCGGCAGAATCATACTGACCAATCTTGAAACGTTCATATCCTGTCTCAGCTATCTCATAAAGTTTTTCAGGCGTGTACTGACTCATATCCGCCCAGGACAAATCCCCTTCGAGAATTTTTTCAGCTTCTTTCTTTGCCGCATCCAACTTCTCTTTCGGCACTCCTTTTAAGGCTTCTTCAAGCTGTTTAGAGACTAATTCCATAATCTGATCCTTTTCAGCCGCAGGGTCTGCTTGGACTGGTTTTATTCCTACGCGTGAGGGTTTATTTTCTGTTTTTTCGACCACAAGTCCCACCTTTAATTCCTCCAAGTGTAACACAGCTTTTTAAGCTGTGAAAAGTCTTTATCTCGACGCAATAGACGAAATTTGATCTCTCTTCTGTTGAAACGCTCTGGTCGCACTTGTAATTTCTTCTTTGGCTGTCATTGTATCACGCAAGAAGCTAGTGATGCTGGCGCGACCGCTGCTGTATTGGCTCATCCGGATGTTCGCTTGCTGAAGTCTAGCGCTACTTCCCGTGTCGTTTCCTGTAATGGTCCCCACCGATTTCGACAGCTGGGCCGTCTGCTTATCGTAATAATCCATCGCTTTAATAGTCTGAAGCCCCATATTCAGAATCGACTGAGTCGCTCGTTTATCAATCATGATCATCGCTGTCGAAAGAGCCTCATAATTTCCTGACTGAATCGCTCGGATTAATTTTTTAATTTCATTATCTGTTTTACGACTTTGTTGATTTAATGTTGTTGTTGTAGATTGCACAGCCAAAAAAGTACTTTGAGCTCCTAACATGGTGGCAATATTTTCCTGAGTGGGTGCTGACAACTCAACAGAGTCATCTTGTGTTTCAAGAGACTCTTCACGTTCACCGGTATCCTGAACACGCAAATCCACTTGCTCCAAACGATCACCACCGCGACGACCGCCGCTGGCTGAAGCCACATTTAACGTCTGCCCACCTGAAGTGGATTTTGAAGATGGCGAACGACTAGAGCTTGTTTTTTCAACAGAAGATGTTTTTAAAGCCGTTGCTTTTTCAGAGGCAGCTGTAAGTCTTTCATCACGATCGGTTGTCATCAAATCTTGTTTTGCTTTGAGAAAGACAATCTTGTCAGCAATCGCATCAAATCTGACAGCACGATTCTGAACATCCTGAAGTTGAGTTTTAATTTGAGACAGTTCTGTTTCTTTGGTTTTGATAAAACTTGCCGCTTTGGTTTTATCGATAGTTTCCGAAGGCTTTTTTAATTCTTTAATTTCATTTTCGATAGCATTTTTCTTTTGTGTAAGCTCCAGAGATTGACTCTTAAACTTTTGAAAAGCCTCTCCACGGACAGCCTCAATATCATAACCACTTTTGATTTCGACTCCTGTGGTTTCATGAAACTCTTTTAATAGAGCTTGTTCTTCAGCAGCGGTATCGACGAGTGCGACTGAAGATTTAATGGTATTTTGAGACTTGGAAGCGGCTTCGGTATTGAGCGTTTCAAATGATGTTTGATAATCACTCAAAGCAGATTTGAGTTCGGCATAATTTCTTTCCAGATCTTTAATCTCTTGCTGTTTACCTTCTTGTTGAGCCTGATTCATCTTGCTCATCACTTCATCGAGTTGCTTTTTGGTAATAACTTCCAAGCTATTCTGATTGAGTTGAGTTTGATCGACGCCTTGATTTTTCAGCTTATCTTGCAAATTTTCAGCAGCCTTCTTCATGCGGCTAAAAGAATCGGATTCTTCTTTAAAAGGAGCTGGCTCTGCAGGAGGTGCATATTTGACAGGTCCTTTGGAGACATCGACAGAATCCTTCTGCTGATCTTCTCGGGCGGCAGCTTCCTGAGCGCGTTTGGCCAAGGTATTACGAGTTTCAATCGGCTGATTGCCACTGATCATTCCGTTATTAATGGCATTAATGTTGGTTCCCATATTTTTTTCTCCCCCACCCATCAGCCTTTGGCTGATCTCCCTCCCCCGAAATGGTGGAGGGTTTTATGGATAGGTTTCTATTTAAGCTCTCCAGCTGCTGATTTGTCGTAATTGTTCAAAGCCTCTTCGAATACCCTGTTCCGTCGATGTCTGCTCTTCAAGCGCCGACATCATGTCACGCACAGCATTCATCGCCGTTTGGCGATCCATGTTGATTCCTTGAATTTGATTATTGATGCTCATCATTTCACTTTGATTAGCCTGACTGCTTCTTGTGTTATTGCCCGAGAGACCTTCGAGACGGTTGTTTTGCACTTCCATTTGTCGATTACTATTTTGCATAGACGTAATCATTGTCGCAGCAGCATTTCGAAGAGTGGATTTACTGCGCAATGTGAGCAAGGTCACAGCTTGTAAGATCGCATCCATATTGCCCGACATGATCATCATTTTAAGACGATTGATTTCCGCATCAAGCTGACGAGCCCGACTTCTCTCGTCCATAGCCTGACCATAAAAAGTATTTCCCAGTCCGAGAATATCCATTCCACCACCAAAATTACTCAGGGCTGTACCGCCATAATTTCCAACACCACCTAATGAAGCCAAAAGTGGATTACCCAAACCATACCCTCCACCCACAGCACCCAAACCTGAAGCTTGATAAGAACTTCCAAAAGGTGTCGAGATAGCGGAGACGTTGTTATTCATTCCTAAACTGGCAATCGCTGCCGCATTGGCAAGACCACCAAAAGCTCCGGCAATGGGATTTAAAGTAGCGCTAGCAAATTGAGCCCCGGCACTGGGGAGTTGTTGTTGCTGGGCAGCTAGTTGACGGGCTGCCATAGTCTCTTCATGTTCTTGTTGGCGTCTGCTCAAAGTATCTTCACGAGCTTCTCTCTCTAATCTAGCTTCCCTATCCAATCGCGCTTGATTATTTTGCCTGGCAATCTCTGGATCAGGAGCATTTGCAGGAGCTGGTTGTCCCCCAGCAGCTGGAGGAGGAGTTACGTTTGGAGGAGGGGGTGGTGTTGGACTGCCTGAAGACGCAGTATTGCTTGTGGCTCTTTGTTCCGAAGCTCTCAACATTTCTGGAGTAACTCTAATACGATTTGTTGCAATTTGCCTATCTATATGAGGTCCAGCGGGCTGATCATCATCAACTTGATGTATTTGAATTTCTACAAATTCATTTGGATGTATTTGACCATTAACTCTCAACTGATCAATCACAGCCGCAATATCTTGGGAATCCAAAGCTGCATTCTGTAAATCGCCTGTTCCACTATCATATCTATGTAAGGTAACAGGCACTGTAACAGGAGTGGCGGCGCCACCCGTCGCACGCTTAAAAACATTTACAGTGGCATTTACACTTTGAGTAGGTGTCGCCGTCTGCCTCAACCCAACCCGTCCATCCGCCATTTTTGACAGTGTTGCCTGTTTTTCAAAACCCCATAAATTCATCATAAAAAGCTCCTTACCTTAAACGTCTAACCTTTAGATTGTACCGAGAAAATATCTCGATCCAAAGGACTTTTGTCCTCTTGAGAGTAAGAGCAAAACTGGGGCCATTCTGTACTAAATCCCACTAAAATATTTAACCTATTGAAATGATTTAATTTTATAGAAAATGACGCGGGCTGTAACGACTTATCACTTTAATATGATTATCAAAATTGGGGTTTGGAGGCCGTGGGGGTGGGAGTTTTTAAGATCGTCAAGCTGCTTGATGGCTCCTCATTTGAGGATCTCAGGCAATACATTTTCCAGATAAAGCTTCCAGGAAATCACATTCACGCTATCCATTGAGTAAGAGTCTTCAATATCCCCCACAATATACAGTGGGACAGCCTTGTTTTCTCTCTCTCCTGAAAAAGACCTTAATCCCGCAGCGTCTCTACCACTAATATTGTGAGATGATTTAAACTCAAAAGCTCCACGTATTTTTCCATGTTTTTCGATCAAAAGATCCACTTCAACATCATTGTTTGTTCGCCAATAAAACATCCTAGCTTCACTATTTTTATAAGAAATCATTCGATGGGTTTCTAGGATGAGCCATTGTTCAAACAAACGACCCTTAATGACAGAGTCGAGTTGAGCACTCAAACGATGATTAATCGCATTGGTAACACCCGTATCAAAAAAATAAAACTTGGGATGTACCGTCAGTCTCTTACGCACACTTTTCATCCAAGGATGCAAAAATATCCAAGCAGCGTATCTTCCAAAATTTGATAATAAGATTGAACACTCCTCGCATTCACATGAGCTTCACGCCCTATATTGGTGTAGTTGACGATCTCACCACATTGAGCGGCAGCAATGTCCAAAAATCGCGAGAAACTTCCGATATTTCTAGCCACTCCATCTGACAATATTTCTTCCTTCAAATAGGTTTCCGTATACGTTTTCAAAACATCCATACTCTCCGTATCCGTAAGCTCATGAATGGCTGGCAAAGAACCCAAGCGCAGGACATGATTCAGATCAAAATGTTCTCTGAGCTCGTTGAAAGTAAATGGAAACAGGTATCTTTGGACAGCTCGTCCCGCGAGAAGATTGGCCCCTCCCCTTTTTAACTTTCTGGCACTGGAGCCGGTTAAAATAAACTGAGTGTTGGAGGATTCAATAAGTGAGTGGACTTCATCCAAAAGTGCCGGGAGCTTTTGAACTTCATCGATAACAATTGTTTTGATTCCTTCTTTAATTTTTTGCTGAGCTTCTTTTCTAAAAAGAGAAGGTTCTTTTGAATATTTGAGAAACTGATCATTTTTTAGAAGATCCACATTCCAAACACGGTCTGTCCATAAGCCCTGAATCAGACTACTTTTCCCCACTTGACGTGGACCAAACAGAAAAAAGGACTTATATTCTGGCAATTTACACTCTCTACATATCATGATTCAGGAATGTAATGTTTTTATGAATCAGTGTAAAGAAAATCCATATTATACTCATTGAAAACAATAATGACAAAAACCACCCTTCCAGGGAGGTCAATCATTTCACATCATGATAGGTGGGAGCTTAAACTCGGCTGGACTCACTCAAAGACGAAGGTCTCGTGGGGGAGTTTGGCAAAATTTCCTCAGTCATGGCACCCAGACTGACACGAGGGTGTTGAGGTCTCATAGCCACAACAAAAGCCATTTGATTTGCCATATTTTGCTGACCCATTCTTTGAAGCTCTAACATCATCGCCTGCCCCATCTGATTGGCCTGAACGGAAGCTTGGGCATAACCTGCGGCGACCATCGCTACTGATTGCTGAGCCGCTTGATTGGCTCGTTGAGCCGCTTGAGCTGCTGAGGCACCAGCTAAAATAGCAATTTGGCCAATAGCTCCTGCAACACTGGCCACAGGGCCCATAATAGAACCAATCACTTGAGCAGCGCCATTGGGGCGGTTGTTTGCATTATTCGCTTGGCTGGCTGCGTCGGCTCCTTCCGCACGTGGAGGGGCGGGAACATCGCCTGATTCAGCTGCTGAGCGAGAAGTATCACTTTCAACATGAGTGCCGTTTAAATCACGCGTTTTTTCTTCCAAAAGATTGTCTGACGCATTTGGCTGTACTCCATGCGTTGCATTATAGACGACAGTTGCCAGCCTCTCTCGACGAAGCTCGTTACGCCCTAAACTCGTTTGTAATCGTTCCAACTGTCCTCGTTGCTCAGGAGTGATGTTAGAGCCCAAATCTTGAGTCATCCCTACGATAGCGCCACCATAAGCATCAGAATCACTCAAGTCAGAGATCACAGGTGCTGTTCTACCAGTAGCCTCATAGGCTCTTGTGAGTAGTGCATAATCATTGTGGCGACTGGCTCTTAACTCACCCTGAGCGGTCGTCAATGCACGCTGGTAATTATCATAAGCTTGTGTGGTAGGGATTGTATTAGGAGTCGAGACCGTAGTGGCCAACGGTGGAACATCTACTGAAGGGGTTGTTTCTCCAAGAATACGATTCAATAAATTTTGAGCCCTTGTCTTAACCTCGGAACGAAGACCGGTCAAATTCGCTCTGGCACTTTGAGCTGCAGTGGTTAAAGCCGCTGCGTTGCTTATATTATCGGGGAAATTTAAAGTTGGAAAAGTGGCGCGTAAAAAATCTAAGTCAGCTTGAGAAATACCACTCCCGCCAGAATCTGAAGGTGATGCTACAGCCCTTACAGGAGGAGCCACAGCCCCTGGGCCACCTACCAAAAACCCAAATCGAGAACCTATCATTTTAGATGACATCAATTGTTTTTCAAATCCCCATAACTGCATAAAGTCTCCTTTTTAAGCTCTCTCTGTCGTCCTTCTTGGGGGCGTCGCAGACGTCGCGCCCCCCAACTCACGATTCATTGCGGCTACTGTTAATGCTGGGTTTGTCGATGTTTGGTTCTGAGTTGAGGTATTTCCACTCAACAAACCCAAAATTTGATCCGACACGCCCTGATTTCTTAAATTGGCTAGGTAAACTGCGGTCACTGTGGTTGCGATTCCTGTAACTGCACTCGCAATACCTCCAAACAAAGCTCCAAAAACATCCGCCACCCCATTGCTCTCACTTTGATTTTCAGGTGCTGCAGAAGGGGACGTTTCCTCAGGAACAGCAGGAATTGAAGCCACTTCTGTTCTTGCAGGGGCTGAAGGTCCTTCAGGTACGGTATCTGGCAATAACGGAGAAGTAGCTGTTTCATTAAGAAGAGAAGGTCTGTTTAAAACAACACTTTCTGAGACATTTTGACGCGGTGATTCAGCACCTTCTAACGACAAACTATCACTGGATAATCTTGGGGCTGACCTACCTGGCACTTGCAGGCCACTCTGGGACAATTGGAAATCTTGTGCGACAGCAGGCGGTGCTGGCGTTGCTACTGCAACAGGTGAGGGAACTGCTTCGGGAGGAGGTGGTGGTGACACGACAGGTTCACCGAGAGTCCAGACAGGGGTTGGCATGTCACGAAACGCAGCAAAAATACCTCGATTTCTTACTTGATCAATCAGAGTCTGTTGGGGGGCTGATAGCCTTGCCACTCTAGCTACATGGCGTGGGGCTTCATGAGGCCTGCGTGCTGCTGCTACTTCAACTCGAGGGGGAGCTGATACGGGAGGAGGTGGTGGTGGAGGTGTAGCTGGAGGGGCGACACCCACTGCCGGGGCAACGCATGAGACAATGGGTTGAGAGGATGATGGCGTTGCTGCTGAGCTGGGCAGGGGTACTGGCACGGGCACGCAAGTGGCCGAAGGTGGACATGATGCTCTGCTGTAGGACACGACAGAAACTTGAAAATAGCCTCTTTCAAATTTTAAAAATGACCTATTTTCACTTCCCCACATTTCCATAAATAAAACTCTCCTATGATCCGGGGACTTATTGAGCAAAATTGAAGCCAGGTGGGAGAGAAAAATGAGAACTATAAATGACTGGAATTATTCATTATTTTTAAATTATTTTAGAGAAAGATTAAAAGGTGGGGGGCAGAGTCTCTAGAGTGAGTCTTTAAAATCAGCCGGTGTTAGGATTTGAGCGGCTCCGATTTGTTTCAAATTAAGAAGCACTTTATCTCCTGTGACCAAGAAATGAGCTTTACCCAGTAAGGCTGCCTCTAAAAATTTGGCATCGTCAGGATCTGAAATTTTTGGGATTTTAAAAAGATGCTTTTTCTTACCTGTTAATACCAACACATAAGGCAAGATTTCCTCTTCGATTAAAAATTCTATATCCGCTTCTGATAACGAGAATTTTGGATAAGATAAAACTCTGATATATTCATCCAGGATAGGACGAGTAAGAAGAAATTTAATTTGGGCATTTTTCCATAGCTCTGTGATAAAAGAACATTCCCCTTTAAATAACAAAGCCGATACCACAACATTCGTATCCAAAATAACATAAGGGACATTCTTCAAGCATTCCTCGCCCAACGCACAGCATCCTTCACATGATCTTCTTTAAGACCCAAACTTTTGATTTTAGAACGGATTCTTTCCAGGTGTTCACCTTGAAGACGAAGTTCCACAGGTTTTAGAACAATCTCTCCATCACGATAAAATACATCGTAATACTCCACATCCCCTGCTTGATGTACGATTTCTTTTGGAATGGTGATCTGATTTTTAAAAGTTTTTTTAGCTAACATGAAAGTAATGATAGAATGAAGTAATGCAGTAATGCAACGCTTATATGATAGATTATTGAGCCAAGAGACGAATCACCTGCTTGACCTGCTGGATCATTTGAAAAGAGTATTTTCCCATTTGTTCACTGATCAATCCCGAAGCGAAAAAGTACATCAAGACGCCTAAAACGCCTCGCATGATGAAGCCTAACTCCCACACATGGATGGAGGGAGCGGCTTTGTTCATGACGGCCATGACGACGTCCGCGATGAAAATCGTGATCAAGATCGGAGCGGTGAGCTGAAGAGCCAAGACCAAAACGTAACCAGACATCTTCATCATCTCACCCATCATGAGCATGACATTGGGCTGGGATTTGGGAAATTCCAAAATCGGCAAAAGCTCATAACTGTCAATCACTGCTTTGAGAAAAACAACATGGCCGCCGAGCGAAAGAAAAATCGCAATCCCAAAAAGATAATTAAAATTACCAAAGATCGAGCTTTCTGCCGCTAGCGCTGGAATCAAAAGTCGCGCTTGAGCCGCACCACGCTGGTTGTCCACCATAGCTCCAGCCGCCTCAAATGCATGAAACATAAGCGACGCTGCCAAACCAATCGCCAAGCCGTAAAACATTTCCTTCATATAAATCATCAACGTCATCACGGGAGCTGTGGGGATTGAAGCTTTGTTTTCTGGAGCTAAAAAGGATAGAGAAAAACCGTCATCGTCACGGCAAAACCCATGCGGACCATATTGGGCACAGGCTTACCAACCAAAAAAGGAATGATACTCGACATGACAATCAATCGAGTCATGATCAAACCGCTAAATGAAATTAAGAAACTCCAATCAGGAACTCCAGCCACTTGAAAAGCTTTTTGAAAAGTATCGACCATATGATGTCTATTTGATGACGGTCCCGAAAGAATCCATGAGGGAGTTGGTAAAATTCACCAGCTGCACCATCGTCCAAGGACCTGTAATAGCGAGCATGACAATAACAGCTACAAGCTTAGGCACAAAGGTTAATGTCTGTTCCTGAATCTGTGTGGTGGCTTGAATCAAGCTCACAAAAAGACCAACCATCATAGCGACCATGACTGTGGGGGCTGTGAGAATCAACGTCAGGTAGAGAGCCTGTTTTGTAATTGAGATGATGTATGATTCCATAAATTTTCCTTGGTAACCCCTCCCAACCTCCCCTTATATTAAGGGGAGGAGAATCAATTATCATTCCCCCTCTTAGTATAAGAGGGGGTTAGGGGGCGTTATACATACCCCATCACAAGTCCCTTAGCGATCAAGTGCCAGCCGTCTACCATGACGAAAAGAAGAAGTTTAAACGGTAAAGCAATCGTCACCGGAGAGACCTGAAACATTCCCAGTGAGAGCAAAATGTTTGTCACAACAATATCCACAACCAAAAACGGCAGAAAAATAATAAAACCAATCTGAAAAGCTTCCGATAATTCTGAAATGACAAAAGACGGAATCAAGATTTGGAAATCTTTATCCGTCACAGACTCTTTATCTTCCGGAGAACGCATTTTGCGTGCGAGATTTAAAAAGAGTTCGGTTTCTTTAGGGTGGGCGTGTTTCAATAGAAAATTTTTCATGGGTTCTTTGGCCTCGCCAATCCCCTTCACTAAAAGATTCACCGTCACCTGAGAGAGCATTGGTTGATTCGTGCCTTGTTGGATTGTTTGACTCGTCGACTTATAAATCTCTAGACCGACAGGCGTCATAATATAGATCGTCATAATCAAGGCCAAACCGGTAATGACAGTATTTGGTGGGATTTGTTGAGTGCCTAGACCATTGCGCACCAAGCCTAAGACAACACTGATTTTCACAAACGATGTCGACATCATCACGATGATCGGAAGCATGCCTAAAGCTACCAATACAAAAAGAAGAATCAGTGGCTGCGAGAGGCTTTGTTCGGGTTGATTACCCACCACACTCGGAACAACAGCCGCTTGAGCAAAACTCAAAGCGGGTAAAAATGTAAAAAAGAAAAAAACAAACGCTTTAACTTTTTTCAATGGCTCTCCCCTCTTCCTGTGAGATTTCTGTAATGAGATTTACAGAACTTTCCGAAACACCCAGAGTCAAATAACGCCCTGACAATTTTACCAAATATACCGATGATTTTACAGAGAGTGGCACACGATCAATCACTTCCAGCCAAGGATGTTTTCGAAATTTTTGTAATCGTGTTTTAGGAAGCACATATTTTAAAAGTACAAAAGCCAAAGCGATGACGATCCCAAGACCACCTAACATCTTGATAAACATCCACGTAAAATCGGGAGTTGAGTTTTCCATAACTATTTAAACAATTTTAAAATGCGCACGCCCAATCGACCATCGACAACCACAAGCTCAGCCTTTGCGATCACTTTTCCAGACACCACAATATCCAAAGGGTCCATGGGCTTACGATCAAACTCCACCACATCACCTGTCTTCAAATCCAAAAGATCTTTAACCGTCGCTGACTTTCTCCCCATCATGGCTGTGAGATGTACGGGGACATCCGGCGCTAAATTCAACACATCACCGGCCAATGACTCTCCTGGATTTTCTAAAGGATCGAGCTCTGCATTATAAAAAGGCTCTGAAACGTCCGTAGCATCTTCTAGAGGCAATGGGACTGAAGGCGCAGGCATTTCATGCATCAGAGTTTTTTCTAAACTGGAATCAGGAAAATCTTGATCCGGTGCAATGGAAGGATCGAAATGATCCGGACTGCTACTAGGATCTGCAAAATTATCTGCCGGCTCATCAAAGTTAATATCATCAAGACTATACGGATCTTTTTCGGACATAAGTTTCTCCAAATACTTTCATATAACTTTCAGGCAGAACGTTGAATCCCTTCAACACGAATTTTAATTTTTTCAGAATCATTTACAATGCGGCCGATAATTTTACCTTCATTGCCCAAACCCACACGCAGCGGGATCATCCCGACAACCTGACGACCCTTCAATTGAACAGAATGAGAATCTAACAAAATAACATCCCCAGACTCCAACTGATTCACATCCCCTGCTGTCAATGCAGCAGTCCCTACTTCAGCCCAAATCTGTGTCAGAATTTCTTCATAATTTTGGATTCTTGCCTCGAGATATTCTTGATCAGCATCCATCGATTGAAGATCTGACCCTTCCAAAATAGAATCGGGAATATATACTTTTACAAAACCTGATTTTTTCCCAAAAGAAATTCGAAAATATAAAGACACAAAGTGAGCCGTCTGACCTTCTAAACGATCGACCACATCATGATGCGTCGAATGAATGGCGTCGAGACGAAAATGAAAGCGAGCTGCTGTACCTGACTTTTCAAATAGAGTCGCCAAAACTTTTAAAACCAGAAACGACAACACCCCTTCTTCAATTTCAGTGAGATTGCGCAAACTATGAGGCAAGTCACCAACGCCACCCATCAACTTATCAATGGCCCAAAAACTCAGCATGGGGTCCAACTCAACAACAAGTTTATCAGGAGAAGGGTTGAGACTCACCGAAGCAAAAACACCTTGAGGAGGCAGCCTTTTGATCAAATCATCTTTGATGCACACATCCAGCTTTTCTCTCTTGATCAAAATCGTTTCGTTTAATTCCTTGGTTAAAAGTTGTGAAATGTGCGTCGATAGTTTTTGAGAAAAACCCAAGCGAGGCAAGCAGGCCATCACATCTTGTGCCAAACGCACATCTTTTTGAGAATACTGGGGCAATCGTTCAAATGGAAAAGGTTTAACCTGGCTCATGAAGTTTAAGAAAATATCACATTGAGAGATGAGACGACAATGCCTTTCTCCTCCAAAGCCTTTGAAATTTCAGCTTTTTGCGATTGAAAAAGATTTCGGACAGATTCTGAATGCGTGATGAACGTCGCCATGACTTTGCCGTCTTTCATCCGTACACGGAGCCTCAACCCTTTAAACACATCTTCTTTAAGCTGTAGCTCCATCTCTTTATCACCATCTGTTTTTGTCATCACACGTGCATATTGTACGACTTGATCCAAAACAGCTTTATTCAATGTGCGTGGAAGCTGGGCATTTTTGACATCTGGCGCACTATTTCCGGTAGTCGTATGAGGCATATCGATATGAAAAGTAGATTTATCAGAACGCTGAGTTTTGGCCTCAGGAGTATTTGCTTGAGATTTGGTCGTTTGAAAATTTCTCTGCCGGCGAGACTGCTGATTCATACCACTCTCGGCCCCCCCGTGACTATCTCGGCTTCCATGGCTGCCTTGACCACCGCCCCCTCCACCTTGCTCTGAATTCCCCTGACCTTTTTGTTGTTCCTCACGACCTTCTGAATGCTCTTTTGAGACGACTTTTTTCTCCGCTTGTCGCGCGCGGGCAGCTCCATCACTTCTAGAAGATGTCAGCTTCTTCTCATCCCCATCCTTGTCTTTCTCTTCCAATTTTTTCTGGAAACCTTCTTTTTCTTTTCCAAACTTTTCCTGTTGAGAAGCGGCTGGCTTTACAGCTTCTCGTGTGGCCGTTGTATTATTCTTATTCAAACTAGGATTGTTATTCAGAGTAAACTGGCGGTCTTCCATCACCTTATCAAAGGCTGACTTCTGCTGAGTGTTTTTGTCCGACGACGTATTACGCACGTCATTACGAGAACGAGTCACTTCTCGATTATAATCTCTTCGAGCTTCATCGACTCTATCGGTCATAATTGGCAGCCCTTTCGTCCTGACGCTTTTGCATTTCGTTCTGCATATTTCTTAATTGGTGAATCACGTTCCCCAATTCATCCATTTCTTTTTCTTCTTCCCTCGAAATGAGTTTTTGAATTTTCTTTTTCCAAAGGTCTTTATGTTTTTCCATCACACGCAATTCTTTAACAGCATCAATATAATCTCGTTTGGCTCTCTTCAGTCTCAATTCACAATCTTCTATATGTCTCTTTTGATCTTCGATCTCTTTATCTTTATCTTTTTCATCATCTTCGAGTTTTCGAAGATAATTCATCCGAATATGACCTTCACGCGCTTGAGACTCTCCAGCCAACAACTTCCGATGCATGTCCTGTCGACACTCTTTCCTTTTTCGAATAATTTCTTCCTTCTCTTCTTCAAGCTTCTTAAGCTTCTTTTTCGCATCTTCGAGAGCTTTGAAGGCTTTTGCGAGAGCAATCTCAGCCCGCTGCTTAGCTCGCTGCTTCATAATTAAAAGCGGCTGAAGACGGTATTTAAGCAGTGATTTTTTCATACTTATGAGAACATGGCTTTGAGTTGAGCGACTGACTCTTCAAAATCAAATTTCTCATCCACTCTCTGTTTTAAAAAAGTATTCACTTCTTCAATTTTTTCGATGGCGTAATCCACTTTAGGATCACTTCCTGACTCATAGGCGCCAATCAAAATAAGATCTCGCTCCTTTTCATAAGACGAGACCACTTCTCTTAATTTTCGGGCCGCTTCCAAATGTTCTTCATCCACCACAGCGCTCATGACACGGCTCACGCTTTCTGAAACATCAATCGCTGGGTAATGACCACGACTAGCCAGATCACGCGACAAAACAATATGACCATCCAAAATAGATCTGACTTCGTCAGCCACAGGCTCGTTCATATCATCGCCTGAAACCAAAACCGTATAAAAAGCTGTGATGGATCCTTTATCCGAATTTCCGGAACGTTCGAGAAGTCTTGGCAATGTTGAAAACACAGACGGCGTAAAACCCTGACGTGCTGGGGGCTCACCGACGGCCAAACCAATTTCACGCAGAGCACGCGCAAAACGTGTGACTGAATCCATCATCAACAAAACCTTTTTTCCATGATCTCTAAAATATTCAGCAATCGCAGTTGCCACATAGGCAGCTTTTGCACGCACCAATGATGGCTGGTCGGACGTCGATACAACAACCACCGAACGTCGTAAGCCTTCTTCCCCCAAATCCTGCTCCAAAAAATCACGTAGCTCGCGACCACGTTCGCCGATCAGGCCAATGACATTGATATCAGCATCGGTATTGCGCGCGATCATTCCCATCGTCGTACTTTTACCCACACCCGCAGCGGCAAAAAGTCCTACACGTTGGCCTTCTCCTGTAGTCAAAACAGAATCGATCGCTTTCACACCAACTGAAATCGGACTCGTGACACGTCTTCGAGTCAAAGGATCTGGAGGCGTATTATGAACCGGGTAATATTCCTGACTCACCAAAGGACCCTTCGTATCCGTATCCATAGGTTCTCCCAGCCCATCTAGAATACGACCCAAGAGCTGCTCTCCTACAGGCACTTTCAAACAATCCCCGTCGATACAACTTCACTGCCGGGAGCGATACCTTCCAGATTTCCCAAAGGCATGAGCAGGACTTCGTTATCTTTAAAACCAACCACTTCCGCTTTAATGGGATGAACATGACCCAGAGGTTCGATAAGACAAAGGTCACCCACCTTCACACCTGGAATAACGGCTTTAGCGACCAACCCCACAAGCTCCGTGACACGACCTTTGATTTGCACGGTTGAGGTCTGACTAATATTTTTCTGATATTTTTCAAAATTGATAACAGACATTTATAACCCCAACGCATTTCTAATGGCTTTAAGCTGGAGCTCTAATCGCGCATCGACAGTGCCCAATTCCGTCTCAACAATACACCCACCCACACCCACCGACTCATCTTCTCTCACAGAAATAGAACGTCTCTGATCCAAACCGCTCACCAATTCTTGCTCCCTCGATTTGACCATTTCCCAATCTTGAGGATTGACTCTGACCGTAATTTTCTTACCGGAGGATTCTTCAATGGTTTTCTTAATCACTTCAATCACAGCACCTTTTTCGACCGCCCGACCAATGACTTTTTCTGCGATATCCATCACCATCCGAATCACTTGAGGCTCAGCATCTTCCAGCATTTTTTCCTTGGCCATGCTGGCTTCCATCAATTTTTCAGACCATTCACCACGGCCTTCCTCACGACCTTCTTCGTAACCTCTTTGACGCTCATCTTCATAATGCTGTTCTGCTTGCTCGTAGACTTCTTGAGCCTTCGCTTTAATGTTTTCAGCTTCTTTTTTGGCGTTTTGAATAATGCTAGAAGCTTGCTCCGAAGCTTTCATAGCCCTAAATTTAATAACAGGAGAGCCAGTCAGTAAGGGTTCAAACTCAGAATCAAATTGTAGTCTTTTCACAATCATAAGCAGAATTGTACACAGTTTTAAGCCTTGTGGCTATCGGGCTTTCCAATAACGACGGATCTTATTTTGGTCAGCTAAGTTGACAACAATGCCCAAAATAGACTCTCGAGAGCGCTTTACAGTCGTCAAGTCTTCAGAACGATTTTCAAAATAAGCACGTTTCAGCTGATACCCTGTGGAAGGGGGGAATTTCTGAAAAATCCACTCCATCCATTTTTCGTCTTCCGTAGAAGTCGATTTCATAAAAACAGTCACACCAATATCATACATAATTTCGTCATGTGTTTTTTCTTCGATAGAAAGATTGAGAATATTTTTTTGAGCCTGGGAACGTTCAGTCTCAGAAAATTTGTAGCCACTTTTCTCAATTCGATGACGAAGATCCGTTGCCTCTTTTAAAGAAAACCGAGCAAAAAAAGGTTTGAGAATTTTGTTTGGGACGCCCTGAAACGCTTTAGCAATTTCACAAGCCCCAAGCTCATGAAAAAGAGTCTTCAGTTCGTCTTCTTGAAGCCAGCTAATATTTTCAAAGCTAAAACTGCCGTGAGCAGGTACTTTTTCAGGCAAATCAATTTTCTTCTCCACCAACTTCCAGACAAGATCCGCAATTTCGGGAGACATCTTAATATCTTTGCCAGACCACTTATCATTAACCAATTTCAACACTCGCGGCGACTCACCTTCTAGCTTTTCCAAAATCCATTCCGGATGGATTTCATTAAAGGGGAGGCCTTTGAAGACTGCGCTATTTTTAATAATTTTTCTTTGATCTGTCGACGGCTCAGTTTTGAGTTTTGATTGCCAGTCGCTTGAGCTTCCTCATCAAGAAGAGCTTCTTCAGAATAAAATTGAAAGAGAGAACGGCCCTTTTCGTGATCCAGAAGACAAAGTGCTGAGAGCATTTCGTGTCGGAGTGACATAACTGTTTAGCCGCTGGCGCCTTGTTGAAGAACCTGCTTGGTAGATGAAGCACCGGTCTCGACAACTTTACTCGTAATTTCGAGCTGAAACACTTTTTGACTCAAACCTGCTTGCATTGCGAGCAATTCCGCTGGAGTAAATTTTTGACCCGATGTGGCTAATGTAATCATATCTTCCATTTGATGAGCGCCGCGATTTACTTCTGTCAGCACGTCCATCACCTTACCATTGGTACGTATCTCTTGTCCTGCTCGAATTTCAGAGGGCGAAATATCCAAACCTTGAGCTGAAATAGCACCAATTTTCTTTTCAGGAACGAGACCAAAAGATTCTAAAACCTGACCATTCAGCTTACCATGCGAAGACGCACCTGTCGCTTCCACTTTGCTCGCCAAGACTTGAGCAAAAGGTGAGTTTTCAGTTTGACCTGTAACCTGGCCAGCCTGACCACCTTGGGTTCCAACTTCAGAAACCATTTTGTCAGTTACAGAACTTGCAATTTTTGAAGCGATTTCTGCCATAAATCCTTATTTAGCTACTGCCATTGATGTTTCGGGCATGGAATAATCAATTCCTTCAAAACTGGAATCATCGATCACTTTTTCGCCCTTCACCTTCATATTAATTTTCTTAAACAAAAGTTCTAACGAACGTGCATGCAGGCGGGACACCCATGATTTTGAAAGTCCCAAAGCTTCACCCGCTTCTTCTAATGTTTTGTTTTGGAAATAATACATCTTTACCAATTTACGTTCTTTATCTGGGAGGCACTCAATAGCTTCTTTCATGTGCTGTTTGATCTGTTGAAATTCAGCAGACTCTTCCAAGGGGCGAGCTTTTTTATCTTCAATATCCATACCCTCTTCAGCAGCATCCACAGAGATCACGTAAATTGAAGCAAGAGAATTAACGGTGTCATAAAGTTCGGAAGCTTCATCACCAGCGACTTTTGCTGTGTAGCTGGACTTTTCAGACATGTATTGAAGGTATTCGTTTGTCGCTTGTTCAAATTTAATACGGGCATATAAAGAACGGGGAATCCATCCAGTCTTGCGAAGACCATCATAGATCGCACCCTTAATACGATAGTAAGCAAATGTTTTAAAATCGACGTTGAGTTTGGTATCAAATTTACGAGCAGCTTCCAAAAGACCCAGACGGGCATTGCACATCACGTCATCATAATCGACAGACGATGAAAGACCTTGCATGACTTTGGAAGCGATCGAAGCGGCATATTGAAGATTCTCTTCAATGAGTTTGTCTCGAATCTCGAGTTGTTTTTGAGCTTCACGAGTTGGAACTTTCGTTTCAGCAGTGGTGGCTCTTTTATCTTTTACCTTTTTGACTAGCTCTCTGATTCCCATAATTGAATCTCCCTGGGATGCTTAATTGCAGTCGACGTGCCAACGCTTTAAAATGGATTAAACTCGAAAAGACAATGTTTTTTAAGGATTTACAAGTGGGAGTTTTTAAACGTTTTCAGAGCCCTGGGGTCCAGACTGGCCATTACGAGGGAAAAGCATAGCTAGGAAAGCTTCACCTACAGCTGTGGCCTTCGCCATACCCACAGGATCCATACGACTCACAGGTTCAGCAAATAATCTAGCAATGGCAGAAGTGGCAGAAGTGGCAGAAGTGGCAGAAGTGGCAGAAGTGGCAGAAGTTGGAGATGATTGACGTCTACCGACTAAAGAATAAACAGAAGCCCCACCGCCCGCAGTCGGGACATGAGCCGCTCTTACATCACCTGTATCTATATGGGCTGGAGATGCTGTTACTTCAGAAATAGGAGAACTGACTCTAGAACCTACTTTATTAATACCTGATCCCATAAATTACATCCTTCCCATAGCTGATTGCGTGGCGCCCCATTTAGCAGAGGCCACTACGGCCATTCCCTGATCTTGAGCTGTACTACCCATTCCCGGCGTTGAAAAAACAGGTGTTGTTTCTGGCTGAAACTGTCGTGCGGCTGCTTTTTGATTTAAATTATTACCAAAAGCACTTAATCCCTGCCCAGAAGCCGCACCAATCCAGCCCAAAGGACCTAAAAACCATCCCACCTGAGAAGCTGCACCAAGGCCCTTAAACAATTTTCCAAAAAAGGAACCCTTCGCCTTGGGAGCATCAGGGAGATTGTTCACCATCTCAAACTTCACACGCGACTTGTTCAAAGCCGTGGTGCTTTGAGGGAGTTTGGGTTCTTGGTTGACGCTATAAACTTCGGGCATAATTAATACCTTCTTGTATTATATATCGTCTCACGACGTTCTAGCAGTTGCTTCTTAGGCAAAGTTAAGATTTTTTTGGAGCACCGCATTAAAAAGTCCCTCCCCCACCGGGGTTGCCTTGATTAAACGTATTGTCAAACTGCCCAGTATTAGCTCCCCCTAAAGCCCCAAAATCACCACCACCCTGGCCTCCCAAGAGATTAGGGCCCTGACCTGGAGCTAAAGGAACGACTTCTCGACTCCCCCGCTGAACCTTCATGCGCATACGATTCATGCGAAGCACATTAAAAATAAGGAAAGCCGAAAGAGCGACCAACACCAGTAAAAATGCGGCAATATACATTTTTAAGCGACCTGCAGAGTCTTCATTAACACTCATGCCAGCTATAGTGACGACATTCTGACCAACTGCGACATTTTCCGGGTCAGCGATAGCCTCAGAGCGATCATTTTGTATTGAAGGATTTTCTGAAGGAGGAATCACTGCTGAAGGAGCATTCTCAATAGGTTTAGCTCCAAACTGAGTCATTGTACGAGAGATAATCACTGCCACATCATTAGGGTCCATATTGGGAATGGTATTGGCGACAAATTTTTGAATCTTAGCTTCTGTCACTGTTTGAGTCACGCTTTCGAGGTTGGTTGTGCGAATAATAACAGAAGCTGTCGGTCGTTTTTGAACTAGATTGGTTGTTGAAAACTCATCCTGATCTGGAACATTCAAGACAACATCCACATCCACCACACCTGGGATCTTGTGGAGAGAGTTAATAATTTCACCTTTAAGAGCCAGTAAAAATCGAGCTTTTTGCTCATCGGGTGTTGGGATCAAACCCTTTTCTTGATAGACGCCCGAAAGACCCAAAGCTTTTTACGGGAAGATTATTCGCAATGAGAATTTGACGTGCTTGAGGTGCCAGCTCTTGACTGACTGTAATTTTCCAAGTCTGTACCTGACTTTGAGTATTTTCTTCAGGCTCTTTAACAGCTTCAATCCCGTTTTCATGAAGTAAAACCAAAATCTCATCCACTTCCACTTCATCTAATCCTTGATGCAAAGCTACTTTTCGGCACGCCACTGTTACCGATAAACAAAGAAACAACACAAACCAGGCTGTGATCTTTTTCAATCTCATTAGGCACTCACCATCATTCCCGGAGGAGTGTAGCCGTTTTTAATAGCATCCATGAGCACACGAGCAAAATCACCAGATTTACCTTGAGGTTCCAACATAGAAGCTTTCTCAAGCTCAGACAAAGCCTCTTCTTTTTTACCTATAAAAAATAGAGACTCTCCCAAATAGGCTCTCGCAAAAGCGGAATCAGACTTCTTCTTTAAGGCTTTTTTATAGTGAGTAATCGCTTGATCATACTTCATCTGACCAAAATAAACACTACCAATGGCAACCACAGGCACTTCACTTTCAGGGGATAGAGCCAACACCCCTTCAAAAACGTCCAACGCCTCGGCAAACTTGCCGAGGCGTAGGTAGATAAATCCGGATTCCATCATTAATACGAGGTCTTCACGAGACACTTCAATCATGGCTATTAACCTCTATAGTTACGCGCGATACTGACTTCGGTATCGGACTTAGTTTTTAAATATTCGAACGAGCCTGATAATCACGGCTCAAATTATTCACTGTCACCTGCGCAACCAACATCTCCCAGTTGGCATCATTCATTTCTCTAAAAGCTGCTCTCGGTACAAAGTATCTTGAGTGACACCACCTGTGGTTCCTGTCACGGTTGCTCCAATGCCTGTGGGACTGCCTCCAGGAGTAGAAAATGAAAACTGACCAGAACCTGGAGTATAGGTTGCCGTCGACATCATTGATGTCGGAGACCCTGTAGAAGCAATCGACGCTGTGGGACTTGAGTAATAAGGAGAACTTCCACCATACCCGCCCATGGGATTGGTATAAGCATTCGTTGCCCCCACGACTCCGCTCACCGCTGCACTTGTCACCGCACCAGAGCCTCGATTCCCCACTTCAGCAGCTGTCGGTGCTGCTGAAGCTCCAACTGTACCCATAAAATCAGCAAAATCTTGGGCTACATTGCCTTTTTTTCGTTGGCTCGACTGAGATTCTCTTAAATTTGGATCTATCTGTGTAACAGGCATGGGACGCCTCCTCTAAACCTTTCTTTACTATCAAATGGAGAGCTTACACGACATTTCTCTCCAACTAAAGAATTATCGTCCCCACCCATTTATCCAGTTGCGGACAAAACCCCTCTTTTTTTATTTTTGTGCATGAGGCTTTGAAACCCCACCCTTTTCATTATTATCAAAATCGCTTTTCATGCGAAAAAGATCTCTAAAAAGGTCCATCGTACGTTCTACAGCTTTCATAGCCTTGCGAGTTTCTTTCTTCTTATTCATGCCTGACGCTGTGCGTGAAAGCTTTTCAAGCGATTCATGGAGATTTCCAAAATGCTTCTGAAAATCCTCCTGAGGCTTTTTGAGTATTTTTTCTATTTCGGGAAATTGCAGAAAAAAACTTTCTTGAGCTTCTCCCACACCGGAAGAAGTTTTTTTCACTTCTTTTTTCATAAAGCCTCAATTTGGACTTAATTTAATAACGATTGGTTTAAATTCACTTACTCCCAAAGAAATTTTAGCGTCACCCTCTTGAAAACCATCTTTTCGTGCTTGAATTCTAAAATTACCCACACCCAAATCATGCAAAATCAAAGGTGTCTGCTGCTGAATTTCCATACCATTGACATAAATACGTGCACCAGGAGGCTCTGTGGTCACATACATAACTGAGTTTAGTGGCGACAGACGCTGAAACAAAGCCCCAGCATCTGATCGCACACGAGGATCTTCTGAGGAGGTCAAAATCTCGACAATCAATTGTAAGGCGCGATCTTTATCCCCCTCTTCAAAAGAAACGCTCGCGATACCTAGCTTCCCATGAAATTTAAAATCATCATGAAGCATGGCTTTATTAAAATAATCACGAGCATCCTTATAGGATTTTTGCCTTAAATAACAGATACCAACCAGATATGAAATCTGAGCTGTTTCTCGCGGGCCTGGATTTTTGGAATAAGCTTCTACCAAGACCGGAAGCGCTTCCGCAAAACGCTCTTCCTTGATCAAAACATCAGCTTTGTTAATCAACTCTCCTGCCTCTGATGTCTTCATAACAATATCGGCTACATAAGGAATATTCACAGAAACACGTAGAGGCTGAACACTATCAAAATAACCTTCTTTTCTAAGAGCAAGATTATGATCACCTGTAGGAAAAGGCATCTTTAAGGGAGTCACACCCACTTCTTTATCATCCAAGAAAACGTTAGCGCCTGTAGGTTGAGATGTAATTTCAGCTGGAAATGTCTTAAGATCTTCTTCTCGAACTTCGACTGTGTAATTTGTCTGATTCTGATCAAGAACAAATTCACGTCGATACACGACCTCATCTAAATAAGTTTGCGATCCACTCAACTGTTTATTTTTTTTGACTTCAACAGCAAACCGACCTTGAGGTAAGTAAATATTTTGACCAAACGTAATCTGATTCAACTTAACAGATTTTGATTTATTTGGATCCTGATCCACAAAACCTTCCAAATAAAGCTGTCCATCTCGAGGCAAGGCATTCACCTTAAAAGTTCCCACTTTTGCATTGAAAACAACAGGCAAAATGGAAGTAGGGTTATCCAGGGGGACAGAAAATTTGGTCTTTTCTTCACGCGAATCGCCAAACTCAGGCAAATCAAAAACGGCACGCGCTTCGTACCATTTTCCTGTCGTTAATGTAGTCGACAACCTTAGCGGAGTTGTTCCAATTAATTGATCACCGAAATAAACTTTAGCAGGCAAAGGATTGGATGAAACATCTAGAAACACTGGCAGATCCTGTGGGACAGGAGCTTGTTGAGGTGAGGGCGCTGGTTCCACCGGCTTCTGAGGTAATGTTGGAAATGTTTGATCTGGCTTAACCACTACCTCTGTTTTTTTGGCAGTCTTTTTTGACAATAATTTATTAAACGTCTTCCATGTTTTTAAACCACCAAAGGCAAAAGAGACGGCCAAAACAATAATGAGCCCCAAATAAAGCCATTTCTTGCGGCTTGGATTAACTACGGTTACTTGAGCTTCTTGAGAATATTCCTGAGGAACTTGAGATGGAGCCGATACGGGAGCAAAGCCTGCCTGATCATAGCCAGATTCTTCAGCTCCAGCTTGAGAATCGACTGGTGTTTGAGCTTCAGACTCTTCAAAAGGAGCCGCTTCTGGTTCTTGATTTGTTTCCAAAGGGATAACGTTTGTAGAAGCCTGCCCTTCATGAGCTAAAAACTTCAGCTCATAAACGCCCACCTTAACACGAGCACCATGTGGAACCAGTGTAGATTTTGTAATACGATTGGAATCCAGCTTTGTTCCGTTGCGACTTCCTAAATCGGAAACCAGAGCCCCATGGTCCGTCAACTCAATAACGGCATGACGTCGCGAAACACTAGAATCATCCAACACAATATCGTTTTCATTAGAGCGACCAATACTATTTTTCCCTGAAGCAAGAGGAAAACGTGTTCCTCCTGAAGAAGAACCTACAAGCTCCAAACATGGATATCCTGTAAAAGCTGCTTGAGGAAGAGCAGCATCCAGACGAATTTCTGTTTTTTCATCATCCAAAGTGGATTTAGCAACGGGCATAGGCTCTTTACATTATCATAATGAGAGATATGATTAAAAGTTTAAAAATTATTTTTTCAATGATATAGGCTTATAACTACTTATGAAACGATTTCTTTTAATTTCCTTTTTCGCTCTTTTCTCATTTTTGCCTCCCACCATTTCGGAAGCTAAAAATGCCTGCACTTTAAATGATACCATCATCCTCATCAAACCATTCACTTCTAAAAAATCATCTCCCCGGAGCTTGATACTACCTCTTCTGATCAAGGATTATCTTAATCTCTCTTCTAAAATCAGTGCTCGCTTTCAAGAAGATCAAAAGCAACCTACGCTTATTTTAAAAGGAACCCTGACACCCAAAGGCACAGACTATGCATTTCAAAGCCAAATCGAAAACTTTCGGGTGAAGTTATATTTCGTTATGAAGGCTTACTAGAAGCTTCTGAATACCCTAAAAATCTGAATTCTCTTGTCATCGACTATGTTTTAAAAGCAACTCAGGCTCTGGATATAAAATTAAAAGAAAAAAGCATTCTCCCTTTTCTCAATCAGACTTCATCGGCAGAAGCCTACACCTACTATGCGGAAGGGATGACATCTTTTTGGGCTCATGATCTGATAAAATCCCAAAAAGCTTTCGAGACGGCCATCAAAAATGATTATAATTATATCCCTGCCTATGTAGGTCTGAGTCAGGTTTTGAAGGAATTAATGAACGCACAATCGGAAGTAGAATGGCAAAAAGCACAACTCTTGAATCCCGATCTGTCGAAAATGATTAGAGAGAGGAGCTTTTGCCCCTAATTTATGCTGAAAAAATAACGTTACTCCTGGTACTCCTGGCTATTTTGGGAGCACAGACACTTCAATCCAAAGAAAAACATCTTCCTCTGGATTTAGCTGTTCTCCATAATAATCAAGGCGTCACCTATTTAAGCCAAAACAACCTCGACTTGGCTGAAGTCGAATTTAAATCTGCTGTAGAATTAGACCCTAAGTATCCAGAAGCTCATAACAATCTTGGGCTGATTTATAAATACAAAGGCTATTTTGACAAAGCTAACGACGAGTTTAACACTGCCATCAAGCTTAAACCCAAATGGGCCACACCTTACAATCATATAGCGACAGTTTATTTATCCATGGAAAAATATGATAAGGCCATCAGCTATACAAAAAAAGCTGTCTCACTCGACAAGAAGTTTGCTGATGCCTACTACAATATGGGGCTCATCTATCTTGAGAAAGCCAAACACTCTGGAAATCCCCGCAATGAATGGGCTGATGCTGTTGATGCGTTTCAAAAAGCCACTACCATTGATACAAGACTCTATCATGCTCATTTGGATTTAGCAGACACCTACGTCTTACAAGGAGAAACAGAGAAAGCCATTATCCGTTATCGTTATGCCATCGAAACAAACCCTAAAGATCCTGACACGTGGCAACGCTTAGGAGAGCTGTATCAGAAAACAGGAGATACAGAGAAAGCTCAAGAATGTTTTAATAAAGTAAAACTTCTCGAACCCATGACGGAGAAGCAGCTTCTGGAAAAAGGAGAACAAAGAGTAAAAGAAGGAAAATTTTCTGATGCCTTTCAGCTTTATAACAGAGCTTTGGAAATGAATCCTCGCAGTTTTGAAGCTCACTTCAATACAGGCTTTCTTTTCTCGATCCAAGGGCTCCATGAACAAGCGATTCAAGCCTATAAAAATGCACTCAGCATCAAACCCGACTCTATGACAGCTTCTTTTAATATGGGATTAGCATTCATCGCGATAAAAGATTACCCTTCTGCCATCAGGACATTTGAATATATTCTCAAACTTTATCCCAATCATTCGGAAGCTAAATATCAACTAGGAAAACTCTATCAGCAAACCGGGAATGGACTCGCTGCACGCACTGTTTATTGTAACTTTCTCATGACAGCTGAATCCGATCAGAGCAAAGAGCGTTTCAGTGAAGTTCAAAAAGAAGCCACAAGTTTGGGCGGATGCCAAGCCTCATCGAAAAATGATACCATCATACAAGCAAAACCTCTTCCTCCAGGTTTGAACAAACCTATGGACTTACACGACATGGATAAAGCTCAGGATGAGAGTTACAACCTTGACAACACACGACCCAAAGGCAAACCAGAGTAAGCATGAATATCAAGCCTGAAATCACTGTTAGGAATAAAGACTCTGGAGAAAAAATTCTCTACCGCATGGATCAACCCTCTTTGGTAATTGGGAGAGATAGCTCTAACTTTGTTGTTCTACCTTCCAAAACAGTCTCTCGCCGGCATACAGAAATACTTTTTGATCATGGTCAGTTTTTTGTACGCGACCTCAAAAGCAACAATGGCACCAAACTGGGAGAAAGAAAACTTACCACCAAAGAAAAAAACCTCCTCAAATCTGGCGATGTGATCAAGATTGAAAACTTTGATATTCTTTTTGAGCTTCCTCAGCACTCTCATCAAAAAGAAGCGTTGGAAAATACAGACTCTGACCTTCTGGAAGTCAAAATGGTTAAAAAGCTCCTCAAAGCCATGGATAAGGACAGCGCTCCAACACTTGAGATTATTGATGGAGCTGAAAAAGGTCGTCGCTTTTTGTTTGAGGCCAAAAGCCAGGATGTGGTGGTTGGTCGAGACCCAGGATGCGAGCTATATATTGATTCTAATGTCATTTCACGAAAACATGCTCGCTTCGAAAAGCGTTTTGATACCGTCACCATTTTTGATCTCGATAGCAAAAATGGCACATTTGTGAATCGACAAAAGATTACCGAAAAACGTCTCCAAGACGGAGATGTGATTCATCTAGGAACTCTCGCCATTATTTTTAGAAATCCTCAAGAGTTGGGACTGGATTTAAGCCCTCCAGAAATTTCTTCAACAGAAGAACATTCGCAACACACCAACCCCAACGCGTCGCTACCAGAAGAACCTTCTCAACCTAAAATAGATCTCCCTGAAGCAAAAGTAGCCAAACGTCGTGGACCTGAAGATCCACCACCTCCAGCACCAAAAACACCAGAGCCCATTCCTCAGCCCCTTCAAGCTGAATCCAACTTCAACCTATCTCCTGCAGATCCTTTACCTCAAAGCGAGGTCAACGAAGCCCCCAAGCTATCTTCTATGGAAATTTTAATGCTCGCTGTAGGTGCCGCGGTCTTGATTGGTGCACTATTTGGATTGATGAAAATTTTTTAGATTATCTTTAGTGATTTGGTAGTTTAAAATTTTGGTAGTTAGGGACTTCCATTTTTTTCATACCTGCTGGAATTTCAAAAAGACTTGAAGGAGTATCTTGATGGGTAATTTGACGAACCTCATTGGTAACATTGCCACCATTAGCAGAATAATAGACAAATTTTACAGGAATACCCGTCAAACCACCTTCCCCAAAAAATGGCATTGAAGAGGATGATTTGGAGTTTTTCATTGATTCACCGAGATTTTTCATCATCTGATAATCAGCTTCTGTAAGCCCTAGATCAGAAGGGGCTGCCGTCCAGATATCCTGCGTCTTTTTTCCATCTGTAGTTCCTTCAAAATGATCACATGTCCAAGAACCTACCTTCTCCCCTGAAGCAATTTTTTTATATGTTGGCTTTGATGGAGGTGGAGGTGCTGGCGGAAGCTTGATACCTTGTGCAGCCAATTTTTCTCTCATTTGTTTGGTTTTTTCTTCCATTTGAGAAGCACCTTGATTCAGTTCGGCACTTGTTGTTTCTATATAAGTATTTTTTTGGGCGTCGATCATCCACATCACACCTTTATCCTTTCTATAGATCATCATGTGATCACCCATCATCCCACCCAACAGATCCACACGAGACTTATCTTGATCTATATAAACCTTGGCTTGGTTTTTCATCGGCTGTCCTTGAAAAGACATTATCTGATCCGACACCATGACCACACCTGCTTGAACACTTAAGGTGAAGAATGTTCCTAAAAAAATAAAAATGATTTTTTTCATAAATCTCCTAAACTTAATCTTCCTTAAAAAGGGTTTTAGACTTTTCAGAATCCAATTCAAATCGCTCAGCCTTGCGACAATCAGGAGAACCACACTTTTCAGACCCGAGCATTTCCTTCTTCACCACCTCATAAAGAGCTTTCTGAAGATCAAGCTCAATACTGAGAAAAGATCCTTTTACTCCGTTTTTTAGAGCCACATCATAAACAGCTTTTGTCAAATCAGCCACAAAGGCTTCAGGAGTAATATCAAACCGCACATGAATACCTGCCATAAAAACCTCCTTCTGGTAATAGTTAGGTTTTATTCATAGTCTATTTACATCAACTAATAAACAGCTTTTCACATTTTCAAAGTTTACTAATAGGTCCTAGCTTAGAAAACAGTCTGAGAAAACCTGCCTCGCGGCCCTGTTGTGAAGACAAGTCGAAAATGTAGCAAAATTAACGATCGGCAGTAGAATTCAGGCCAAGCTTTATTTAAGCGGCGGCAGCTTGAGGCAAAGCTATGCGAGCAATGGGTTGGATACGGAGATTTTCCGACAGCTCCTGATAAGAAAGAACGGCCAGTTGAGGAAACTCTAGCTCGATAATTTTTCTAAAATAACGACGTACTTCCGAAATGGTCAGCACCACCGGAGGTTTGGCTCCTGGAGGCAAAGGATGACTAGCGATTTCCTTACCGACAGATTCAACAATATCCTGTGTAATCTCTGGCTCCAGAGCCAAATAATTACCTTTATCCGTTTTACGAATGGCTCCGCGGATCATTTCTTCAATTTCAGGATCCAAAAGATACACAGCCAATGTCCCTGCTTGGCCTGCATATTTGTGCGTGACATAGCGTTTCAACCCAGCACGTACATGCTCTGTAAGAGCTACAGTATCGCGCTCCACTTCACCCCATTGAGCCAATGTCGAAAAAATATTTTTGAGGTCTCGAATCGAAATATCTTCCTGAACTAATCTCTGAAAAATTTCTGAGAGTTGAAGTATGGTGATAATTTTTGGAACAATTTCTTTCACAATCGCCGGGTGTGTTTTCGAGTTCATTTAATGTTGTCTGAACTTCTTGTACGCCTAAAAACTCATGAGCATGTTTTCTTAAAATGAATGAAAGATGAAGAATCAGATATTCCGACACATCCCACATCCGAAAACCCGCTTGCTGTGCCACACTCTTAAACTCAGAAGAAATCCACGTAACGACCGAATTATCAATCGGATGCAGCGTCTCTTTTCCGGTAATATTAAAAAGCGTCAGTTGTTCCAAAGATTCGCCCACTAAAATACAACCCTTCTCAATCCGACCACGCGCCACGGGAATTTCGTTAATATTGATGACATAACCTTCCGGATCCATGTCGATCGTCTGTCCACGCACTTGAATGCCTGGGAAATTAACGCCTAGTTCGTAATACAATCCATGTCTGAGCAGTGGGATCAGCTCATTGATAAAACGACCACCATCTTGATTATCATCGACAAAAGGAATCAAATCCGACCCCACCTCTAGAGAAATGGGGGACGGCATAATAAACGGCAGTACATCACCTTGCTTGGCCACTGCTTTTTTGACGACTTCTTCTTTAGGTGTCTCGACAATCTCCTGAGCTTCTTTGACTTTTCCCTTCGATAAATAGTGGGCCAAAGTGCCTAAAGCTGCTGCCATCACAAAAAAAGGTGATTTTGGGAGGCCTGGAACTAAACCCAATATGGTCAACAAACCTGCTGTAATCAAAAGAGCTTTAGGATGAGCGGTCATTTGGCCTACGATATCGCGACCGAGATTCGCATCCTTGGATTCAGAAGCCACGCGAGTCACGACAACACCGGAAGACACAGAGATAATCAAAGCAGGAATTTGCGCAATGAGACCATCACCTATCGTGAGAAGAGAATAAATTTTTGCAGATTCTGCTAACGTCAAATCGCGTTGCATCACCCCAATAATAAAACCTCCAACAATATTAATAATGGTAATAATAATACCGGCGATCGCATCTCCTTTGACGAATTTCATGGCACCGTCCATGGCGCCGTAGAGTTGAGATTCGCGTTGGATCGTGGAACGACGCTCCTGGGCTTGTTCCATATTGATGATGCCTGCACGAAGATCGGCATCAATGGACATTTGCTTTCCAGGCATAGCATCCAAAGTAAAACGAGCACCGACTTCAGACACACGCTCGGCACCTTTGGCGATAACGATAAAATTGATTAAGGTGATGATAGCAAAGAGTACACCACCCACGACATAATTGCCCCCAACAACAAAACTTCCAAAGGCATGAATCACTTCCCCTGCACTGCCCGAGCTCAAAATAAGACGCGTTGAGGCAATATTTAGTGAGAGTCGGTACAAAGTGGTAATCAGCAGAATCGTTGGAAAAGACGCGATTTTTAAAGCATCTGAAATATATAAAGCGACGAGCAAAATAATAATCGCAACAGCTAAATCCACCGTTAAAAGGATGTCCAACATCCACGTCGGGAGTGGGACGATGATCATGCCTAAAACAGCAATGACAATCATCGCCAATACCAAGTCACTGTATTTAGCGATCAATTCATTAATACTCAAAAACTTAGGGAAAGCCATAAGGGGCTAGAATAGCTGATTTTAAAGAAGAGGACTAGCAGAAAGTCCTAAGTTCTATAGCATGAATTAAGCTTTACATAATCCAACGTCAGATCGCTGGAATAGACCGCGCACTGGCCTTTGCCCAAGCGACAGTCCACAGTCACTGTAAAAGCTGGGGCTTGCATGACTTGTTTGGCTGCGGCGTCAGCCTGATCACCGGTCGACATGCCGTTTTTAGCTACGCAGACTTTATCGTAGAAGATGGAGACTTTCTCAGCTTTGAGAGCTGTACCCGCTCGACCAATCGCGCCCATAATCCGGCCCCAGTTGGGATCCTGACCAAAAAATGAAGTTCTCACGAGATAAGAATTAGCAATCGTATACGCCATCTTTTCGGCTTCATTATCGTTTTTGGCCCCTTTGACTTCAATGCGCACACACTTGGTGGCGCCTTCTCCATCTTTGACCATCAAGCGTGCGAGCTGATCCAAAACCGTGATCAGATTTTTTTCAAAAGCTTTGGCTTCTTTCGTCCCCGACTTAATCACTTTATTTTGAGCCACACCGTTGGCCAAGATCAACGCGGTATCGTTGGTGGACATATCCCCATCAACACTGATGCGATTAAAGGTTTGATTCACAGCATTTTCAAAAATTTTCTCAAGAGTTTTTCGTTCGATCGCAGCATACGTCATGATGTAAGCCAACATGGTCGCATGCAACCCACCACCGGATCTTTGCAATTTCATGTGAGGCTCAATCATCCCCGCCCCTTTGGCAAATCCTGCAATCTGATAAGAGGTCTTCCCTACTTTGCCTTCTACTCCAGCCGTCTTAGCCCACAAATCCGTTGTCAAAATTCCTTCAGAAGCTTCTTGAAATTGATTTTCCGACAGAGCTTCTACCGCGAGCGTAATCCCTCGTGAAATTTTCGCCATCGGAAGAGGCACGCCGATCTTTCCTGTCGACGATACGAGGACATGCTGTTTGGAAATTTTTAAAAGACGCGCTGTCTCAGCTACCATCGCTTCCGCATCTTTCAAACCTTGCTTGCCTGTACAGGCATTGGCATTGCCGCTATTCACAATCACAGCCTGACACAATCCGGATCGGATATTTTTTTGAGAAACGGTCACAGGAGCTGCCACCACCTTACCCGTCGTAAACGTCCCCGCCACAACAGCAGGCACTTCACTGAAGATCAGCGTCATGTCTTTTTTCTGAGAGGCTTTGATACCGGCGGTGATTCCCGAAAATTTGAAACCTTTTACAAGATAGTTATTTTGCATAAGCGCGCAATTAACGGGAAGGAAAAATGAAAGGCAATCAATTTTCCAAACACCTAACTCCAATAACTCCAGGGCACTAAAGAAATGCCCTGGCCAGGCTTTTCAAAGCGGTCAATCGGGGCTACTAAAAAACCTCGTTTAAGCTTCAGCTGCTTCATGGCGCCTGATAAAGATCGCTCTTCATAACTCAAGGCACCCTTGGTTTCTGTAGTTATTTTAATGATTATATCATTACCCACAATCTCAACAGGTGTTCCACGAGCACTCTTATAGTAGATAGGATGAAATGGTTTTCCTGCGTATTCAAAATTTGCCGCGATTTCGTTCATCAAAAAAATACGGGCCAAAGAAAGCGTGACTCCTGTGCCAAACTCAGTGCCGATGATTGATTTGGCAATTCCTGGATCCGTCACTATCCATGCATCCCCACCTTTGGCTTCCTCATGAGAGGGAATTTTTCGAACAAGAAAGACATCTTCAAAAGCTGATAAATACTTTCGGAGGACTCGTGAATCTTGTTTAAAAGAACGCAACGTTGGCCATTCACCATTTTGCAAAATTTTACCCAATTGCCTCAAAATCGACCAACTCACATCAAGATCGTAGCCTCTTCCATAGACACGTGCGACATCACGAACGACTGTTGTTTCAAGCCAATTTTTAAAATACAAATCACGATGAACCAAATCACGGGTAAAAACAGGCACTGGAAGCCCTCCTTCGGGCAAATGGCCCATCACCTCGTCCATAGAAAATCTTGGAGGTAATGCGTGCACTAAAGAAGCTCTTTCGGGTTCAAATTTTTTCTGAAAGATTTCAGAAAGCGTCATAGGGTAAAGACGCAAAAGTCCAATCCTCCCTGTCAATGACTCCCGAATTCCCAACTTTGAACTAAAGGTCGAAGAACCCGTCAAAAAATAACTTCCAGGAATCTTCTTCTGATCCACACGATACTTGAGAGCATCAAAGAGCGCCGGGGCTTTTTGGACTTCGTCTATGAGTATGGGAGTTTTCAATTTGGATAAAAAATTCTTAGAAGAATGAAGAGCTTCTTCCCTCACTTCTTCGTCATCAAGTGAAACAAAATTTTCAATACCGGCTAGTTTTTTGAGAAGCGTTGTCTTTCCCACCTGACGCAAACCAAGAATTCCAGTCACAGGCCAAAAAGAACCGAGTTTTTTAACCAAAGCTAAAGCGTGTCGATTTCTATCATGTGACATTTAAGTAGTGTAGATATTTGAATAATAATGTCAAATAATAACATCACTTGGAGAGCTCTTGAGTTTTCTCAAAACTCTTCAGCAATTCCTTGGCACTTTCCAGTGTTGGGTCCACGCGCAGAGCTTCGCGGGCGTAGTATTGGGAATCAAAATAGTTTTTGTGGGCAAATTCAAAATCGGCCGCCAACTTTAGCACCATTGCGGTATAAGGATAGTCGTGGGTTAATTGAACGATGGTTTTGGAAGAATCAGAAGGATTTTGACGCCGGAAATGAAGATTGGAATAACGATAGTTGGTATCAAAAAAGCGCGGCGATAAGAGTTTGGCAAAATCAGCATTCTCAAAGGCTCGCTCAAGATCTCCTCGTCTTTCGGAGATTTCACTTTGTTTGACGTAATAAAGTGACACTAACGAAGTCATCACCAACACACCCGATACACCCACCACTCCTTTGATCCAAGAGCCTGACAGCTTGGATAACCATTGATCCTTTGGGGTCATCACTTCTTAAAAGAAGCCCCGCAAAAGAGCCATGAAAGCTCGTGATAATGGCTGCTGATAATTCGTATCAAATTGCCAACTGCCCAACATCAAAACAACTCCAGAAAGACCTAAGATGATTTTTGAAAAATCTTGAGTGGCAGAGTTAAGTTTTTTTAATTTTTGATAAGAATTGAAACATAAATAGGACCAAAAAAAGACAAATAAGATCAACCCAAACAAGCCAACCGTCGCCCACTGATGAAAGATCTCGTTATGCGGGTGCATGATCCAAGAGTTGATCGTGTAATCCATGCCATGAGCAAATTCAGGATAGACAAAACGATAGCTATCAACACCCCAACCTAAAAAAGGTTTTTCACGAATCATCTCCCAACTTTTTTTACCCAACCTCCATCGCTGTGAACTCGCTCCATCGAGCGTCACCGCATCCTGCTTTTCCAAAACTTGAGTCATCGCTTGAAATCGCGCGGTTGTGCGCACTCCACGATAAGGTGTTGGAGACAATTGAACGGACAAAAAGACAAGACCCAAAATTAAAAATAATTTTATAAAATGAGTCTTCGAAAACTTTTTAAATTTTAAAATCAATCCGCCAGCTACCAGCAAGCCCATCAAAAGACCGACTAAATTTGAACGTGTGCCCGTATGCCACAGTGCTGCAAAAGTAAGAGCTGATGCAAGCGCTCCTAAAATCTGACGGTGATAATTCTGCGAATTAAAATAAACAGACAACGCGATCAAAAAACTTCCTGCCATAAAAAGACCGTAATAACTCACATGTCCAATCGGGGTCATATTCGTCAGAACAATCGGCAAGTGCTTCCATGTCGCTATCCCAGAGGCTTCCAAGAGAGTTCCCAAAGCGATGAGGCTTGATGAAATGATTGATACGTTGAGGAGTCTTTCTATGTATGCCTCAGAAATTTGCACAAATAAAACAGCGGCCACCATCCATAGAATCAAACGCCCTATTTCAATCCAACCATCATACCAGGCAATACCACTGTTGAGAGAGAGACAAGCCATCAAAAGATAAGCCATCAACAAAACTGTTAGAGACGATATGACAGGCTTCTTTTTTTGAAAAAATATCAAAAAGAAAACACAAGCCCCTCCATAAAAGAGCAAGCCTTTCATATCTTCTTCGGGACTTGGAAATTGACTCGAATAAACCCATTGAAGAGCGATCCACCAAAAGAGAAAAATGAATTTTAAGGGCTTGGAATCAGTGAACACCCGCCACCTCCACCATTATCCGCCGCTTGGACAATTGCTGAACCAACAATCAATGTCTGATGGTAGACTGTCGCAGCTCCACCCCCGCAAGATTCCTCAAGTGCTAAATCAGCAGGCCCTGTCTCCAGCAACGTCAGCGAAAGATGACAACTGGTTTCTCCAGTCAAACTTCCCAAACTTTCTGGGTTCAGACTCCAGAGACAAGTGCAATTGGTATCATCGCGTTCGACGGAATTAATAAGGGCTGAAACAGACGATCCAGCATCCAAAACTAAAATGGTTTGCCCCACATGCAGATTAGCAAAATCAATATCTGCATTGGCACTCTCTAAACCTGAATTGGCTTCATAATGGCATTCAGCGCTACAACCATCGAAGGCGGCTTGATTAGCGTCATCACAGTTTTCCAAACTTTGTATAAGACCATCACCGCATGTCACTGAGGTACAGACACTGGCTCCAGCATCAGACACACTGCCTGAAGGACACGGCAAACACTCAGCAGCACCGGATGTTGCCGCAAATGTATTTTCCGAACACTGATCACATTCCGATTGGCCAATCTCAGAAGCATAAGTGCCAGGAATACAGGCTGTGCAAGCACCCGCTCCGAGATCCGAATACATGCCGGGAGGACATACGGTACAAGAAGCGCCACCAATTTCAGACTGAAAAGTACCTGCGACACATTCTGAACAAATATTACTCCCTAAAGTTGAATACTCTCCGACAGCACAATTGGAGCAATTGTTTTGACCAACACCAGAATATCTTCCTGCCGCGCAGCTAGCACAGCCGGTCTCTCCAGATTCACTTTGGTAGGTCCCCGCAGCACATGCTGTACAAGCACTGCTTCCAGGAGAGGCGGCATAGGTGCCTGGACTACAATCGCTACAGGAGGTTGAGCGAGTGGCTGTGGCAAATGTTCCAGGATTACACAAAAGACATTCAGCACTCCCACCGCCTGAATACGTGCCTGAATCACAATCGACGCAAGAGGTGGCTTGATCAGAAGGAGCTTTTGTTCCTGCAACACAAGGTGTGCACGCAGCACTTCCCAAAATACCGGAATAAGTGCCCGCAAGACAATTTTCCTACAAACAGTCTGACCGGTCAGGTTTTGATATTTTCCAGCCGCGCAAGCTGCGCAACTCGACTGAGCCAGTTGATCATTATATTTACCCGCGACACAATCCAAACAATCAGACGCTGATGTTTTACCCGTATAGGATTATGAAGTACCTGTTCCACACGCCAAACAAGCCGCGTTCGATGTACTTCCAGTATAGGGATTAAAACGACCTGATGAACACTCCTGACATGTGGTGGAACCTGTCTGATTTTGATAACGTCCAGCAGAACAAGGCACACAGGAATTGTTTCCAAATGAGTCCGTAAAAGTTCCTGTTGGGCAGGCTAGACAAGAAGAGGATGCCGTGCCTCCAGCATAAGGATTGTATTTTCCAGGCGAACAACTCTGACAGATCGTTTGTCCGGTGTATAAATTGTAGGTACCGGGATCACATAAGGGACAAAGACTAGACCCCAGCTGATCTTGATACCTACCGACAGCACACGGAAGACATTCTGACTGACCCGTATAGTCATTGTAAGTGCCAGCATTACAGGCAAGACATGCTGATGAAGAGTTGCCTCCTGTATAGGGATTATATTTTCCGGTATCACAAGCTGTGCAAGAAGATTGGCCTGTATATCCATTGTAAGTGCCTATTGCACAGGCAAGACAGTCAGAAACTGATGATTTTCCTGTATAAGGGTTGTATTTTCCTGAAGAACATTCAGTGCAGGATGACTGCCCTGTATAAGCGTTATATGTTCCCGTCAGACAATCCAAACAAGCCGATAAGGCCGTACTCCCAGTATAGGGATTGTATTTTCCAATAGAGCACTCCGCACAAGACGATTGACCGGTATAAGGATTATAAGTGCCTGACGTACAATTCAGACAGGCAGAAACATTCGTACTCCCTATATAAGGATTGTACTTTCCAATCGCACAATCCGTACAGGCTGTTTGGCCTGTATAAGAGTTATAGGTTCCTGAAGAACAACTAGAGCAGGTTGTCGAACCTGTTGAATTTGAATATTTTCCAACTTCACACGCTGTGCAAGAAGGTTGGCCTTCATAGATATTATAGGTGCCCGCGGTGCATGCTAAACAATCTGTCTCAGATGTTTTTCCTGAGTAAGGGTTATATTTTCCTGCAACACAATTTTGACAGGTTGCTTGGCCTGTATAGGGATTGTATGTTCCTACGATACAAGGATCACAGGAAAGAGCTCCAAGTGATGCTTGAAAAGATCCTGCATCACAAAGAGTACATGAAGAACGACCAACGTAAGGATTGTAACTTCCAGTGGCACACGAGATACATGCAGACGAAGATGTACTTCCAGTATAGGGATTGTATTTTCCACTATCACAATTTGTGCAGCTAGACTGGCCGATATAAGAGTTATAACTACCCGCAATACAATCCAAACAATCTGATGATGATGTTTTCCTGTATAAGGATTATATTTTCCGGTTCCACAATCGGTGCAAGACGTTTGGCCTGTATAAGAATTATACGTTCCCATGCCACACTGAGCACAAGTAGATGATCCTGTAGAAGATTGAAACTTTCCAACTTCACAAGCCGTACACGAAGAACGACCCGTATACATATTGTAACTTCCTGCATCACAGGACAAACAAGCGGCCACCGAAGTACTTCCTGTATAGGGATTATATTTTCCGGTTTCACAATCGGTGCAGGACGTTTGGCCTAAATAGGGATTATAAGTACCAGCTAAGCAATCATCACAGATGGAGGATCCTGTCGCATCTTCAAATTTTCCTATGGCACAAGCGGTACAAGAAGATTGCCCTGTGTAACCATTGTAAGTACCTGCAATACAATCCAGACAGGCAGCCACTGATGTACTTCCCGTATAAGGGTTGTAGGTTCCCGTTCCACACGAATCACATACAGTTGATCCTGTTGCATTTTCATATTTTCCAACCTCACAAGGCAAGCAGGCAGCCACTGATGTACTTCCAACATAGGGATTGTAAGTCCCTGAACTACAGTCGGTGCAAGCAGCACTGGAAATACTACCTGTGTAAGGATTGTATGTACCTGCGAAGCAAGCCGAACAAGAAGAACGTCCTGTATAGGCGTTATAAGTACCTGCACCACAATCAAAACAATCAGCATCTGAAATACTTCCGGTATAAGGATTATATTTTCCAGCAACACACTCTATACAAGAGGTTTGCCCTGCATACGGATTATAGGTGCCTGAGGCACAGGGTGTGCAAGGATCATTGCCATCGTCGGCGTTGTAATTTCCGGCCGTGCATGCAGCTGCGTAAATATTTTGCTGAGAGATCAACAAAAAGAAAAACAAGACGACAACTTTTTCACATAAAAATTTTCGACTTAATTTCATTGGAAGAAAATCTTGTATAAGATTTTTTTAAAACCGTAAAGTTGTGTCTGATTATTTTAGAAAACTAAGTCCCGTGACACTTTTTGAACTTTTTCCCAGAACCACAATGACAGAGATCATTGCGACCTACTTTGGGACCATCATTTGTGACTGTTTCGTTAGAGGGAGGAGGCACAGAGGCTTTGGTCATAGGTGTCTGTGGAAGACCTCCACGTGACATCACAACTCGTTGGCGTGACTGTTCTCGTGCCGGATCGATTTGTTCCACTTGGGATTTTCTTCAATCTGCACGCGAAATAACTTCGTCAACACATCATCTCGAAATTCACGCAGCATGTTTTCAAAAATTTGAAACCCTTCACGCTTATATTCCAGCAAAGGATCTTTTTGACCATAACCACGCAAACCAATCCCTTCACGCAATGATCCATCGACAAGAGATGATCTTTCCAAAGCCCATCCAATGTCGAAATTAAAATCACACGACTACTTCTGCAAAAACTGGTTCACCATACTTTTGACTGCGTGATTCCAATTCTTTTTCCATCATTTCATAGATCGCACGCCCCACACTGTCACGAGTCACATCCATCAATGGCAAATTTTGAATACCTATACGTTGATCAAAAATTTCTAACAGTATCTTCCATTCCACCAAAATCCACTTTCACATCGGTCACTTTTTCTGGAATATTTTGATCCACAATTTCGGAAATTTCCTGATCAACCATATCCAAAATTCTATCTTTGATCTTTTCACCCGAAAGAATTTCACGACGCATGTCATAGACTAAATGACGCTGTTGATTGAGCACGTCGTCATATTCCAAAAGATGTTTTCGAATATCAAAATTATGACCTTCAACTCGTTTCTGCGCATTCTCAATGGCTTTGCTAATCCAGGGATGAATAATAGGTTCATTTTCTTCAATACCCAAACGATCCATCATAGCACTGATGCGTTCAGAACCAAAAATTCTCAACAGATCATCTTCCAAAGATAAAAAGAAATGAGACGATCCGGGATCTCCCTGACGACCGGCACGACCACGAAGCTGATTGTCGATACGTCGGGATTCGTGACGTTCCGTTCCCAAAATATGCAATCCACCTTGCTCGACTACTTTTTTCTTTTCTTCTTCGCATTGAGCTTTCATCACACTCAAAACTTTTTCATACTCTTCTCGGTATTGCTCAGGACTTAAGGAAGCATCTATTTTTTGTCGGGCCAAAAATTCAGGGTTTCCACCGAGCAAAATATCCGTTCCACGACCTGCCATATTTGTCGAAATCGTCACCGCTTTAAAACGACCCGCCTGTGCAACAATCTCAGCTTCACGATCATGTTGCTTGGCATTCAACACATGATGAGTGACACCTTCTCGTTTTAAAAGAGCTGAGAGCTTTTCAGATTTTTCAATGGAGATCGTCCCCACCAAGACAGGCTGCCCTTGGCGTTTAATTCTTTGATCTCTTCTGCGACCGCATGAAACTTTTCTTTTTCTGTTTTATAAATAACATCGACTTCATCTTTTCGAGACATCGGTCGATTAGTTGGAATAACCAAGACATCGAGCTTATAAATTTTATGAAATTCGGCTGCTTCTGTTTCCGCTGTTCCCGTCATTCCGGACAGCTTCTTGTACATACGGAAAAAATTCTGAAAGGTGACTGTTGCCAAAGTTTGATTTTCATTCTCAATCTTCACTTTTTCTTTGGCTTCTACAGCTTGATGCAAACCATCACTCCAACGACGCCCTGGCATTAAACGTCCTGTAAACTCATCGACAATAATAACTTGCCCTTCTTTCACCACATAATCGACATCGAGTTTATAGAGACTATGAGCACGCAAAGCTTGCTGCACATGATGAACCACCTCAATATACTTAGGCTCGTAGAGATTGGGGATTTTTAAAATCTGTTCAACATGTCCCACACCTTCTTCAGTCAAAATGACAGACTTACTCTTCTCATCAACAACATAATCACCTGTTGTTTTTTTCACACCATCTTCTTCATAAGCCTTACCCTGAACAAGTTTAGGGATAATCTGATCAATCACATAATACTTATCTGTCGACTCTTCTGAAGGTCCGGAAATAATCAAAGGCGTACGAGCTTCATCGATTAAGATAGAATCCACTTCATCAACAATCGCATAATGAAGAGGACGTTGAACAAAACTCTCCAAAGAATACTTCATATTGTCGCGCAGATAATCAAAACCAAATTCGTTATTGGTTCCGTAAGTGATATCTGCATGATAGGACTGCTGACGTTGCTGATCATTGAGCCCATGAACAATCACTCCCACAGAAAGCCCTAAAAATCCATAAAGCCTTCCCATCCATTCAGAGTCACGACTTGCCAGGTAATCATTCACGGTGACAACATGTACGCCCTTGCCTTCTAAAGCATTGAGATAGGCTGGGAGCGTTGCCACAAGAGTCTTTCCTTCCCCTGTTCTCATTTCAGCAATTTTTCCCTGATGTAAAACACAACCACCGATCATCTGAACATCAAAGTGCCTCATCCCCAAAACACGCTTTGACGCTTCACGAACGACAGCAAACGCTTCCGGCAAAATCTGATCGGGAGTTTCGCCTTTTTGAATACGTTCTTTGAATTCAGTGGTTTTTTGACGGAGTTGATCATCTGATAAGTTTTGAACAGAAGTTTCGAGCTCATTAATACGAGCGACGATGGGATAGATTTTTTTCAGTTCTCTTTCATTACCAGTTCCAAATATTTTTTTTGCGAGAGCTCCAAACATAGGGTGCGGGATATTTAGAGATTTCTGGAAGGAAATCAATAAAGAATGTCTTCAAAGCTTTGAAAGGGATTTATTTCAAAAGATATTTCATAGGATCGACAGCAACACCATCCACATGAATTTCATAATGGAGATGGGGACCTGTTGCATGACCTGTACTTCCAACGAGTGCAAGCTCAGTACCTCGAGTCACTTTTTGTCCTTCCTGCACAAGAAGTTGTGAGGCATGCCCGTAAACAGTTGTCACACCAAAACCATGATCAATGATTACTGTCTTTCCATACCCACCTTTATATCCAGATAAAGTCACAATACCTGCTGCAGCGGCCTTAATGGGAGTCCCCCACTGAGCGGCAATATCCAATCCAGCATGGAAATCAGGAGCCGAAGTAAAAGGTGATCGACGGTAGCCAAAATCGCTAGTAACCCAACCCTTTACAGGCCATATGGAAGGCGTGGATGACAAAAGAACCATCTTATTTTCCTGGGCTTTCAAGAGATCTCGAATACGATCCTGAATACTGAGCGTTCTTTCGTCCAGCAAATCAACTGTAGGGTTTAGACTTTCAACTTCTACCCCTGCTGTTTGCTCATGAATATCAAAAGCTTTAGTATTGATAGGACCAATGCCTTTCTTCAGCATATTCTTCTCAGTACCTACCAAATCTGCTAACTTACCTGTCATCTTCTCAGTTTCAGCAATATTCTTTTCCAAAAACTGCATTTTGGTCAGAAGATCTTTTCTTTCAGCTTCGTAATCGATAATTTTCTGGTGATCATTTTTGACAGATTGATAAAGCGAGCGGTAATGCCAGAAACCTACAACCTGCACACCTAGAACAAAAACAGTACTGATTGCGATTAACATCAATCCATTCAAAAGTTTGGGAGTAACCTTAAGCTGCTTCATGTCCTTACTACCTTCGGGCACAAAGAAGAGATGGAAAGATGGGATTTTCTTTTTGGTTTTCTTCATAATTTTTTAAATTATTTTTTTTAGAAACTTCTTTTGAGGGACTAGTTTTATAAAAGTACGGGCCAAGAGCTCCCTTGTCAAGGCAAAAGCCCTAACACAGCGCGTAAAGCACGACTCAACGCGTCAGAGCCAAACTGTGTATTTTTAGTTTTCTTCAATATTAACAATGACAACGGAAATATTATCGTCTCCACCATTTTTATTGGCGAGAGAAATTAATTCCTGACAGGCTGTTTTAGGATCAGACTTAGATGTAAGTTTTTCAATATCCTGATTTTCAACCATATTGGTCAAACCATCAGAACACAAAACAAAGCGATCTCCAGACTCAATATCTCGAACCAAAAGATCAATTTCCACTTCACTTTGAAAACCTACAGAACGTGTAATAATATTGCGAAATTTATGATTTTTCACTTCATCCTGAGTAATAAAACCTGCCCTTAACTGCTCCGCTACTAAAGAATGATCGTTGGTCAATTGCTTGATAGATTTCTCATGAACAAGATAAGTCCGGCTATCCCCCACATGGGCAATGTAACCTTTTCCATTTTGAATCAACAAAGCAACCGTCGTTGTCCCCATCCCTCTCAAATTGGGATTTTTTGAAGCTTCTTCAAAAATTCGATAAGAAGCGACTCGAATCGCATATTTAAGCATTTCACCATAATCAGAACGATCAAATCCTAGATTGAGCGACAGTGTCGCTTCAGGATCTTTTAAGAGTTGTTCAATAGTTTCACTGATGGTTTTTACAGCAATACGACTGGCGAACTCACCACCTAAATGACCACCCATTCCATCAGCCACCATAAAAAGACCAAGTTCGCCGCTAACAAAAAGGCTATCTTCGTTTTTTTCACGCTTACGACCAACATCTGTAAGACCAAAGTACTCAACTTTCAAACAATCCCCCTTAACCCGCTACATCGATGGAACTGACCAAGAGTGAAGCCGCCCCAAAAGATTGATATTCACGTACAAGAGATCCAACTTTATCAACTTTTCGAAAAATGTCATGAAGATTTCCCGAAATGGTAACACCTCGCACTGCACTGCGTCGTTTTCCCTTTTCCATCCAAAGACCTGTGGCCCCTAAAGAGAAATCTCCACTCACAGGATCAATCGTATGAGCCCCTATGACATCTTGAACAAAAAAACCTTTTCCCATTTCCTCCAATAGATCCTCTGTAGAAAAACGACCCGGCAATAGAGAAAAACGTCGAGGACTAATATGAGGTGATTCTTTATATTGAGATCTCACTGCATGACCTGTTGGCATTACGTTTAAAGTTTTAGCCATCTGAAGATCGGTAATAAAATTTTTTACAGATCCCTTTTCTACCAACACTGTTTTTTGACTTGAAACACCTTCCGCATCAAAAGGTGAGCGATCATAACTTTTTTCGTTAAGAGGATCTTCTATCAAATTGATGGATGGAGCATATACTTGCTGCCCCAAGCGATTCTTCAAATAAGACCTCCCTTTATAAATCTGATCTGCACAAAAAGATTGAGCCAGAACATTTAAAAATGCCGATGTCACAATAGGATCCAAGACTGCAGGCGTTTTCTGTGTTGGAATACTCTGAGCTCCCAACAACATCACTGATTTCTCAGCAGCAGATCGAGCAAGACTTTCAGCATTTAACATTGAAAAATGATGACTAAAATCACTTTCCCAGGCCATCTCTTGACTGCCTGAATTTCCTTGAGAGACAACCATCAAAGACATTTCATAAATAACATCTTCAAAAAAATTTTCCGCCCCACATGAGTTGATCAAAAGAATCTTCTTCTTTTCTTCTTCAAACCGGACATCTCTTACTTTTGAAACCCGATGATCAAAGGCTCTTGCAGCTCTTTCCAAAGATAAAGCCATTTCTATTTTTTCTTCACGAGAAGGATTTTGGGATAAAAATGATTTCTGAGTGGAAGAACTTTTTGGCAAATCAAAAGATGTCTCTTCTCCCAAGAGAGCAAGAGACTCGAGAGCCGAAGAAGCAGCTTTTTTCAAACCCATTTCGGAAAGATCACTTGTACAAGAAAACGCTTTTCTTTGACCCTTAAAAAGCCTCAGAGCCAAACCTCTTTCTAAAGACTCTTCTATTTGTTCAATCTGACAATCTTTAGATTGAAAAGATTGCTTCTGCCTTTCTTCCCAGTAGATTTCATAATGATCTATAGAAGCAGTCTTGGAAGAAGATGTTGAAATACTTTCAAGATATTTTTTCAAAAATTGAATTTCAGAATCCACGTTATTCATGCCGAGCAGACTGTATCATCTCGCGAGCGTGGGCTAAAGCTTTTTCCGTAACTTTGACACCTGCTAACATACGAGCCAGCTCTTCTACCTGTTCTTCTGCAGACAACTCTCTTACTTCTGTAAATGTTCTTCCTTTAGAAACTGTTTTTGAAATGACAAAGTGATGATCTGAAAAACAAGCTATTTGGGGTAAGTGTGTAACGCAAATGACTTGTTTATTATGAGCCAGCGATGACAAGCTTTTCCCAACCACTTCAGCCACACCACCCCCTACACCTGTATCCACTTCATCAAAAATGTAAGTTGCTGTCGTACGATAAACACCCAAAACTTTTTTAATGGCCAAAAAAATACGCGACACCTCTCCTCCCGAAGCAATACGGGCCAAAGGTTTAAAACCCTCACCGGTATTGGGAGCAAATAAAAACTCTCCTTCGTCCATTCCATTTTCATGAAAATAATTTTCTCCAATCAAATGACCCTGCCTCGCAGGAATCAGCTGAAATTCAATTTTGGCGGATTTAAATCCAAGATTAGATAATTCTAGAGCCAAAGCTTTTGACAATGATTTTGCAGAGTCTTCTCTTTTAAGATGCAGCTTCTTAGCTTCTGACAATAGTTTTTTTGCTTTTTCCAAAATCTTTTGATCCACTCTTTGGATTTCGGCCTCAAAAGAATCCAGAAGATTCAAACTCTCCTCAATCTGCTTTTTCTTTTCCAATATTTCCGAAACTTCAGAAACATACTTTTTTTTGAGGCGACTGATTAAATGAAGTCTAGATTCAATCTCTTCCAAACGTTGAGGATCTGCCGTAACACTTTCTCCATGACGTCCCAAAACCCTACCCATATCTTGAAGCGCTGCCAAACACTCTTCAAGTTTTTGATGAGCATTCTCTAAAACAGGATCAACCTCAACCATTCCACCTAATTCCTTAAGATAACGAGCCAAAGTACTCACCAAAGACTCTTCGCTGGATTCAATAACCAACTCACCCTTCTGTGAAATTTCAGCTATTTTCACAGCATGTTTTAATATTTCTTTTTCTTTTTGAAGATCCTCTTCTTCTCCAGTCTGTAAATGAGCTTCCGTGATCTCACGCAGCTGAAATCGAAAAAAATCCTCTCTATCCCTGGCTTCTTTCTCTTTATTTTGAAGCAAACTCTTTTCATTCAAGAGACTTCGATAGCCGTGCAACTCTTGTTTATAAGAGGTGATCAGAGATTCTGAATGAGCGTATTCGTCCAAAAGTGAAAGATGTTCTTCTGGTTGTAGCAACACTTGATGTTCATGCTGACTCACCAAATCTACTAATTCCCGACTCATTTCCTCTAAAACTTGTACTGTGACAGGACGTTCATTTAAATAAGCTCGACTTTTCCCTGAACGAGTTAAAACACGCCGTAACGACACTTCTTCCCCATGATGCTTAAAAAGACCTGAAACCTCAGCTTCATCCTCACCTTCCCTAATAAATTCCACATAGGCTCTTCCCCCCAACAAAACCTCAAAAGCCTGTACTAAAATCGACTTTCCAGCACCTGTTTCCCCAGAAAGAATATGAAAACCTGTTCCTAATTCGATGGAAAGTTTTTCAATTAGAGCAAAATTTTTCACATGAAGTGATAAAAGCATCATCATTTCCTATGTTTACTCAAAAAATATGTCCAGAATTACAACGTTTTAGCCGTAATATTTCCTTGCACGGGGGGATAGAGTTCTATACTTTCTCGCCCCATCATTTATGGAAAAACCTTATCAGAATAAAAATGAGCTTTTAGCCAGATGCGAGCAGATACGGCTCGCCACAACTGGGATCGTCGCAAAACACATCAACAAAAGATTTTCCCTGCCCATAAGTCGTTGGGTTGTCACACATACGCGATGGACACCGAACCAAATTACCTATTTTAATATTTTTTTAGGACTCCTCTCGGGCTTTGTTGCTTCGAAAGGCACTCTTTTTTCACTTTTCATAGGAGGTCTTCTTTTCCAAATTGTCTCTATTATGGATGGAGTGGATGGTGAGGTAGCTAAACTTACCAATACCAGCTCTCAGTGGGGGCAATGGCTAGATACTATTAGCGATAATGGTTCACTAGCATCTTTTATGATTGGAATTTCTGTTGGCCTCTATCGCATAGATCCTCAAGGTCCTGTCATTTCCCTGACGATTACAACTTTTGGAGCCATAGCTTTCATGATAGGAACAATGCTTATCTTTCTTAAAAAAGAAACAAACTCTGGAAGTCTTGTAACCTATGACAAAGAATTCTTAAGCACTATACAACCTGATCAGTTTCCCATTGCTTCCCGTGCGATTCATGCTTTGAAATATGGAGTTAAAAAGGATTTTTATTCTCTGATCTTTTTCTTAGCCTGTCTTTTTCAAAAACCATCATGGGTACTTTATCTTTGCGCTTATGGCGGAATCATTGCTTGTGTCTTCATGGCTTATATTCATATTATGACATGGATTGACCGTGAGTGTGGATCAGTGCCTCTTCAGGGGGAGAGGTTTTTGTGAAATCCCTCTGCGTTTTTGATTTTGATGGCACTCTGGTCGACTCAATGTCTGTTTTTGCAGACATTGCCGGACGCCAGATCGAAAAGTTTTATTCCATACCTTTTCTAAAAGCACGCCAGCTCTATTTAGACACTTCCGGGGTTCCTTTTTTTGAACAACTGGAAATTTTATTCCCTTCTGATTTCAGAAATTCAGAATGTGCTTTAGCTTTTGAAGAAGAAAAAAAACAAAGCTATTTTGATCAACCTCTCATTGAGGGAGCAGATGAGCTTCTTAAAAGTTTAAAAGATAAGGGAATTCAAATTGCCATTTCCTCCAACAATTACCAAAAGTTAGTACGACAGTTTGTGCAGAAACGTGGACTCGTTTGTGACTATGTTTTGGGGTACGAACCTGACTTTGCTAAAGGGAAACCACATTTTGACTTTTTGAAGAAGAAGCTATCTCTCAATAATCAAGATATTGTGTTTATTGGAGACTCACTAAAAGACGGTGAAAAGGCTAAAGATTGTTCCATCGACTTTGTTGCTAAAGCAGGGACATTTTCAAAAAAAGATTTCCTAGAAAACTTTCCTAATGCAGCAGTGATTCAAGACTTGAACGAGCTGATTAAAGTTATCCAATGAAAATAGTACTTCTAGCCGCAGGAATTGGACAAAGGCTCGGCAAACATACACAAGAGCTTCCTAAATCTCTTTTAAAACTTCATGAAAGAACCATTTTAGACTATGTTTTAGATACACTTCTTTCATTTCCAGCCTCTGAAATCATTATCGTAGGCGGTTTTGCCTTTGAGAAATTACAGAAGCATCTTCAAGGGAAAGATCCCAGAATTCACCTCATTAAAAATGAAAATTATCTGAAGGGAAGTATTTTAACCCTAGAATGCGCCCTCCCTTATCTCGATACTGATTTTTTTCTCTTTAACGCGGATCATATTTACCCAAAATCTATCGTTTCTGAATTACTAAAAAATAAAAGTGGTATCGTCGGCATGTGTGACTTTGATCGGCCGCTGGCGGATGATGACATGAAAATTTCCTGCGATTCCACACATCACATAACAGGCATCAGCAAGAAACTTTCTTCATTTGATGGCGGATATATTGGAATCACCTACTGTAGTAAGGATTCACTGACTCTTTATAAAAATACTGTTCAAGAAGTTATTGAGAGAACAGACGGCAAAGGGGTTGTAGAAGAAGTATTAGCGACACTTATTCAAAAAGGCACATTACCATTTTTTTCGATACCAGTGGTATTCGATGGCTCGAAGTCGATACTCCTGAAGATTTGGCAATTGCTGAATCTAAAATCAACACACTCCTATGACACTTATTCAATCGATACTAATCGGCCTTGTCGAAGGTATTACTGAGTTTTTACCCATCTCTTCGACAGGACATATGATTCTCACCAGTCATTTCATGGGACTAGCAGATGAAAAAACGGCAACTTTTGAAGTATTTATTCAACTAGGAGCTATCTTAGCGGTTGTAGCCGCTTACCCAAAAAGATTTTTAGGACTCTTAAACTTTCATAACTCGGATTCTTTTTCAGGTTTGAATGGCATTAAACGTCTCATTCTAACAACACTCCCTGCTTTAGGCTTAGGAGCTCTTTTGCATCATTGGATAAAGGCTCATTTATTCACACCCGAAACGGTTGTCATAGGCTTAGCTCTTGGTGGTGTGGCTATTATTATTCTAGAGAAAAAGCTTAAATCTTTTCATATTGATTCATTGGACAATCTTCCACTCCAAACAGCTTTCTTCATAGGCTGCTTTCAATGTCTTGCCCTATGGCCAGGAGTTTCACGAGCGGCAGCAACTATTTTAGGAGCTATGTTTTTAGGGGTTAATCGAAAGACGGCTACAGAATATTCATTTTTTGCCGCAGTGCCTGTCATGTGTGCAGCCGTACTTCTAGATCTTTATAAAAGTCTTCCACTACTTCAAAGTTCTGACATTCCTATTTTTGCGGTAGGTTTTTTAATTGCCTTTTTTTCTGCCTGGCTTGCCATCCGCTCTTTAATTAAACTAGTTTCTTCAAATACCTTAATCGGCTTCGGCTGGTATCGCATTGCACTTGCCACACTTGTTTTATTGATTTTGAAATAAAAAATTGAAGGGGTTTATGTGTATCAGCGGGGACAACGGGACTCGAACTCATTGTCGATTCAGCGGGGACGACGGGACTCGAACCCGCGACCTCCGCCGTGACAGGGCGGCGTTCTAACCAACTGAACTACGTCCCCGCTGAATCGACAAAATTTCCTACCGCACGCTTATATCGCACTTTCCTATGGAAACTGCTAAAAAACGCCAAAGCGTTTGCTCCTCCGCCGTGACAGAGAGGAGTGAAATGCAACCGGCTTTGCCGGTGCATTGAGAGGAGATCCTTCTCCTCTTTTTTGATCGACCGGCGTTCTAACCAACTGAACTACGTCCCCACTGACAACACATATTTAAAAAAAGAAGTGGGCGCGGCAGGGATCGAACCTGCGGCCTCCACCTTGTAAGGGTGGCACTCTACCGCTGAGTTACACGCCCCACGTTTCAAAAAAGCTCACGCCAGCTAACAGGGGCTTTTTAAAACATCAACTCTAAATTAATGGACAGGTGTGCTTTCGTCTTTGGCTCCCGGCAAGGCTCCGGAAGGCGCTGGGAAAATACCCTCATCTGAAAGAGGAACATCTTCTTCCTCTGAAACTTTTTTGAAAAGTTTTTCAGGATCTTTCAAAACTAAGGCTTGTTTCAAGACTTCATCCATATGGTCAACGAGAATAATATTGAGGTCTTTCTGAATTTTTTCAGGAATTTCTTCGATATCCTTCTCATTTTCTTTAGGAATCATAATTGTCTTAATACCACCTCGATGAGCCGCTAACGCCTTTTCTTTGAGCCCACCAATAGGCAAAACCCGACCTCTCAAAGTAACTTCTCCAGTCATGGCAATGTCTTTTTTTACAGGAATTTTGAGCAAAGCAGAAACCAATGTTGTAGCCATCGTAATACCCGCTGATGGGCCATCCTTTGGAACAGCCCCCTCAGGAACATGGATATGAATATCGTAGCGCTGATAAAAATTCTTATGAAGACCTAATTGTGCAGCTCTTGTTCTGACATAACTCATAGCTGCACGGGCCGATTCCTGCATGACATCACCTAATTTACCGGTAACCATAAGCTGACCTTTTCCGGGCATCACAGAAACTTCAATAACCAAAAGTTCTCCACCATACTCTGTCCAAGCTAGTCCGGTGGTAAGACCAACCTTGTCACTCTCCTCCATCATTCCGTAACGGAACTTCTGAACACCTAGATACTTTTTCAAGGAAGTTGGAGTTACCTTAGCCTTATACTCTTTCCCTTTTTCAGCGACTTCTTTAGCGACTTTTCGGCAAAGTTTTGCCATCTCACGCTCAAGATTTCTAACACCCGCTTCTTTAGTATAATGACGAATGACACTCTTTAGCGTCGCTTCAGGAACATCAATATTATCTGAAGTTAAACCATGCTCTTCACGTTTTTTGGGAAGGAGGTATTTTTCACAGATACTCAGCTTTTCAAGCTCAGTGTATCCCGCAATACGAATGATCTCCATACGATCCTGAAGTGGAATTGGAATCGTGTGAAGGCTATTGGCAGTTGTAATAAACATGATGTTGGACAAATCGTAATCCAAATCCAAATAATGATCCTGGAACGTCGAATTTTGTTCTGGATCCAACACTTCCAATAAAGCAGCCGAAGGGTCTCCTCGAAAATCCATGCTCATCTTATCGATTTCATCGAGAAGAAAAACAGGATTACTCGAACCAGCTTTTTTCAAGCTCTGGATAATTTTGCCCGGAAGAGCTCCAATATAGGTACGACGATGACCACGAATTTCCGCTTCATCTCTCACACCACCCAACGAACATCGCACAAACTTCCGACCCATCGAACGAGCCACAGAACGAGCCAATGACGTCTTACCAACACCTGGAGGACCTACGAGACAGAGAATCGGACCTTTGATTTTATCAACCAAAGTGCGCACTGCAAGGTATTCGACAATACGTTCTTTGGGATCTTTAAGACCATAATGATCTTCATCCAAAATCTTTTCAGCTTCTTTGATATCAATCTTATCTTCAGTAAAGTCTTCCCAAGGTAATGATAAAACGACATCAATATAATTTCTCACCACTGTCGCTTCAGCCGACATGGGGCTCATCATCTTAAGCTTTTTAAATTCTTTTTTGATCTTCTTGGTGGCTTCCGCACTCATCTTCTTATTCTTGATTTTTTCTTCAAGCTCTTGAAGCTCACCCTTAAATTCGTCCCTCTCACCCAACTCCTTCTGAATCGCCTGCATTTGCTCATTGAGGTAATATTCCTTCTGAGTCTTCTCCATCTGCTTCTTCACGCGTGTACGAATCTTCTTTTCCACCTGAAGAATTTCAATCTCAGTCTGAATTTGACTATAAAGTCTCTCAAGACGTTCAGCGGGACTTTCGACTTCGAGAATTTTCTGTTTATCCGGAAGCTTTAAAGAAAGATGAGCTACAATTGTATCTGCTAAACGAGAAGGATCATCAATGGTGGCTACAGAAGCCAACATTTCTGGAGGAATACGTTTATTGAGTTTAACATAATTCTCAAAAGCCACCTTAATACTGCGCATCAAGGCTTCCACTTCGACAGTCAAATCTCTATTTTCCTGAATTTCTTCCACTTCGACTAAAAAGAAAGATGGATTCGGAACAAATCTCTTAATCCGAGCTCTTCTTTTTCCTTCGATCAATACTTTAACAGTACCATCTGGCAAACGAAGCAATTGGATGATGGTTCCTAAAGTTCCCACCTTATAAATATCCTCATCACGAGGATCATTTGTTTTGGCGTTTACTTGAGCGACGAGAAGAATATCTTTCTCCTTACTCATCGCATCTTCCAAGGCTGATATGGATTTTTCTCTTCCTACAAAAAGAGGAACCACCATATGAGGAAAGACAATAATGTCTCTCAAGGGAAGCAGAGGAACTAAATAATCTTTTGATGATTCACTTTGATCTGAAGGGTTTTTTCCAAACATAGTTTTCGTAATATAGGGACTCTTTCAAACAAGCGCAAGGTGAGAGCTAAGCTGACTCCGCTTTTTTCTCGTAAACGATCACCGGCTCTTGTTTTTTGAGAATACATTCTTCGTTAATGACGACTTCTTTAATGTTTGTCTGAGAAGGAATCTCATACATCAAGTCTAGCATCACATCTTCCAAAATAGCTCTCAATCCACGAGCTCCAGACTTTCGCTTGATAGCTTCTTTAGCAATGGCTGTCAGAGCACCAGGAGTGAATTTGACTTTAACACGCTCAAATTCAAAGAGACGCTGATATTGTTTCACTAAAGCATTGCGTGGCTTTGTTAAAATATCGACTAAAGCAGCTTCATCTAACTCTGTCAGCGTCGCAATCATCGGCAAACGTCCAACAAATTCAGGAATCAAACCATACTTCAAAAGATCTTCGTTTTTGACATCCAAGAAGAGTTCACTGATAGACTTGTCATTCTTGCTCTTAATGTCCGCACCAAAACCCAAACTCTTCGACCCCATACGTCGAGCAATCACTTCATCCAACCCTACAAAAGCACCACCACAAATAAAAAGAATATTGGTTGTATCAATAGGAATGAATTCTTGTTGAGGATGTTTTCGACCGCCTTTTGGAGGTACATTAGCAACAGTCCCTTCGACAATTTTCAAAAGAGCTTGCTGAACACCTTCTCCAGACACATCACGTGTGATCGAAGGACTATCGGATTTTCGGGCAATTTTATCGATTTCATCGATATAAACAATCCCTCTCTCAGCACGAGCCTTGTCATAATCAGAAGCTTGTAAGAGATTCAGGATAATATTTTCCACATCCTCACCGACATAACCTGCTTCAGTTAATGTCGTCGCATCAGCAATCGTAAAAGGAACATTGAGAATTTTGGCTAATGTTTGAGCTAAAAGAGTTTTACCGGATCCTGTAGGACCAATCAGCAGTATATTACTTTTTTGAAGCTCGACATCAGACGAAAGAGTTTTATTTTCGATTCGTTTGTAATGATTATGCACGGCCACTGAGAGCACTTTTTTAGCTCTCTCTTGACCAACGACATAATCATCCAAAACACGCTTGATATCCGCAGGCTTTGGAACACTCGATCGATTGGCTAGCTGAGCACTACGACTACTTTCTTCTGAAATAATATCATTACAAAGATCAATACACTCATCACAAATATAAACAGTCGGACCGGCGATGAGTTTACGGACTTCTTTTTGGGACTTTCCGCAAAAAGAACAAAACAGATTTCCTGGATCATCACCGAAGCGGTTCATTATTTGCCTGCCTTTCCAGTTTCGCCTTTCTTAACCTTGTCGCGGTACGTCACGACCTCATCTACTATACCATACTCCTTCGACTCGACACCCGACATAAAAAAATCTCTTTCTGTATCGTTCTGTATCTTTTTTAACGGCTGTTTTGTGTGTTTAGATAAAATATTATTCAAAACTTCTCTCATTCTTAAAATTTCACGGGCATGAATATCGATATCAGTTGCTTGCCCTTGAAATCCTCCTAATGGTTGATGAATCATAATCCTGGCATTAGGTAGAGCAAATCTTTTGCCAGATGTTCCCGCTGCCAGAAGAACAGCACCCATTGACGCAGCTTGTCCAACACAGATTGTCGAGACATCCGGCTTAATGTATTGAATCGTATCGTAAATTCCCATACCGGCTGTCACAACTCCCCCTGGGGAATTGATATAAATAAAAATATCTTTGTCGGGATCTTCGGACTCTAGGAAGAGCAACTGGGCAATAATGACATTAGCCACATCATCATTGATAGCTGTTCCTAGGAAAATAATTCTGTCTTTGAGAAGACGTGAATAGATATCGTACGCACGTTCGCCACGATGCGTCTGTTCAATAACCATTGGAATCAGGCTCATTTTCAACCTCAAGTTTGAAAAATATTATTATTTTGATTCTTTTGTAGTGATTTTAGACTCAGACAGAACAAAATCAAGGACTTTCTCTTCTAATATCGCTCCAGCGATCCCTGAGAGCATATTATTTTTCTGATAATACTGTTTCCAGGCTTCAGGAGCCTGTCCGGCAGCGATCGCCATTTCGGAAATTCTTTGGTCCACATCAGGCATCGTGACCAAAATATTTTCTTTTTTGGCAATCTCATCAAAAATCAGAGCTCCTTTGACTCGAAAAACAGCTTCATCACGATTACGCGTGAAAAACTCTTCTTGAGTGACCCCTGCTTTTTCAAGAGTGACACCCTGATTAGCAAGATTGTTCTCAAACAACTTAAACATATGCTGCAATTCAGATTCAGTCATGCTGGATGGGACTTCAAATGTATTTTTCTCTACAAACTTCTCAATTACCTGACGGCGCAAGCGATTTTTTGCCCACTGTTCTTTATTACCTTTCATATCAGCGACAATCTTTTCTTTCATTGATGCCAAAGACTCAAAACCGACATCCTTAGCAAAATCGTCATTCACTTCAGGCATCTTTTTTCTTTAATATCCTTAAGCTCTACATCAATCTTCACCTTTTTACCTGCAATAGCTTTATCAGCCCAACCTTCAGGGAACTGAACATCAACCGTTTTTTTATCTCCACGCTTCAAATTCAAGAGGCCTTCTTCAAGCTCGGGGAATAAATAACCCTTTCCAATTTCAGCGACAGAATCTTTAGCCAACAAACTGGCCACTGGGGCATCTTCCAAATAACCCTGATAATCCATCACCACCACATCCATGGCTTTCGTGGTACGATCTTCTGTCAATGGGGCCAACTGGGCCATTCTTTCCTGAATATTTTTAATCTGATCTTCGATTTCTTTGTCCGCAATTTCGACGGAATCTTTCTCAAACTTTTGGCCTTTGTAATCCTTCACATCAATCACAGGCCTCAACTCCACAAGAGCTTCATAGGTAAAATTTTTATCGATACCAAAAGAAGTAACTGTAATCTTGGGCTGGGCAATGGGATGAATATCCAAATCTTTGAGAGCAACAGGATAAGAACTTTCCAATAAAATCCCCACAGCTTCAGATTCGGCATCTTGACGATAGTATTCTTCAAGCATGGCACGGGGAGCTTTCTCTGGGCGAAACCCTTTAAGCTGAACTTTTTGCCCCACTTTTTGGTAAGCACGGTCTAAAGCCTTTTTGACTTCTGAAGCCGGCACTTCCACGTTAATTTGTTTTTGAACCGAAGAGATTTCTTTTGAGGTAGATGTAATTGACATCGGGCGGTGATACAAATGGGGCTAACCCGTGTCAAACAAAAGGTTATTCGAACCAATTTCTTAGTTTTTTATCTAAACGGATAAGATTTAAGGCCAAATCCCCATGGCCAGGATAATAACCATTACCCATCAGTAGTTGGGTTTCATGACCTACCCCTTCAGCACCAAGGACAGCTTTTTGAAAATTAGTCGCCATATTAAAAAACAAAACAGTCCCATTTTTTTTGGCCGATAAGATGGAGCTCATCTCAGTACCAGGCACGTTGACGCAGTTCACAACGAGATCTCCCATGTGACCGTGAGTCATTTTATCAATTTGCATCATTGTTTTGGAGGCATCCAGGAGATCAGCTTGAAAAATATCGTCGACAAAAGATAATGATCGACCTTTTTTGACAGCCTCCAAGTTTTTTTCCAAAACAATCACGCGCGCTTTGTCTTTAAGTATTTTTTTTGCCGCTGCCGCAGAAAGCATCCCTGCCTTGCCAGCCCCTAAGATAATGATGGTTTTCTTCCCACGAGATTTTTTCAACTTCTTACAATATTGAGAAACTAAAGCGGGAGCTCCACAAACATCGAGCACCGAGAGAACGAGAGTCTCTGGCAAATCGTTTGGGATCTTTTGAGCAATCCCAGAAGCAAAAAGAATTGCATGACCTTTCACAAGCACTTGTTCCTTTTCAGAAATTACTTCTAAAATTTTATCTATAGATAAGGGAGTAAGACTCAATGACACAAGAGTCGCTACACGATCCCCGACTTTAAATTTCTTTTGAGGAAAATTTTTCCCGATCTGTTTAATTGTTCCAAGCAACATCCCGCCAGAATTTGTCACAGGATTGTGCATCTTCCCACGAGATTGAATGATCGATAAAATCTTCTTTTCGATTTTTTTTAAATCCCCTTTTTCAGACTGAGAAATCTCATGAAAACTCGCGGAATCAATATTGAGCCGGTCTACTTGAATCAGCATTTCATCTGTAGCAAGAGGCAATGTCGGATCAATTTTCAGAGCCGCTTGAGGGAACACTCCTTTAGGTTGAAGAACACGGTGAAGTCCGTAAGGATTGGGTTTACGAGCCATAAAAAAAGCTTATCACACCAAAATCAACTTCGTCACGGATTCGATAGATTATGACGCAAAATATTGAGGGCATAGAGAGGGATTTCCTCTGCATGATTTCTTTTTCCAAATGGGCGTAGAGATGTCCTGAGTGAAAACTCAGGGGAATATTTTTTAATGTATTCTGTCAGGCTATGAGAACGTGTCTTCAAACCTGCCTTGACCTCCACAGGCACGACCCCTCTTTTTGAATCTTGATACACAAAATCCACTTCCGCCTCACCTTTGGAACTCCAAAAATAAAGCGTCTCTTTCAAATAAGCCTTCAATTCTTGAGAGACAAAATTTTCAACCAAAGCCCCGTAATAATGGGTGAATAATTCGTCCCCTTTCAGAAAAATCTCGGAACTTAATCTAAAAAATGCACTCAACAATCCTGTATCAAAAAAATAAAGTTTAAAGATCGTATCCTCAGCATAACCCGACAAAGGCAGACCAGGCCGTGAAATACGTTCTACTTTATGGACCAAACCCGCACTGACCAACCATTGCAAAGCTTCTTGGTAGTCTCTCAAGCGAGCACTGCCGCTGATCCCGGACATGTAAAAACGGTGATTCTCTTTGGCTAGTTGAGTCGGTATTTGAGACCATAATTTTTGAATTTTGACCACCGTCGCAGGCTCGGCGTATTTGGCAAAATCCAGAAGGTAAGCATCTAAAATCTCGTTTTGAACTCGCCTGACACGTTCCCAATCTGCTGCCTCCACAAATTTCATCACCGCTTCGGGCATACCCCCCACAAAATAGTACTGTTTTAGTTTTTCAATCAGCTCGTGATGAAACGATTCTGGAAGATTTGTAAGTTCTTCCCTATTTTCAACAAGCTCTCTTAATTGGGTAAAACCAAGAGCTGATATAAATTCCAAAAAATTCACAGGAAACAATTCCAGAAAATTAACCTTACCCACAGGAAACGAAAGTTCCTGATTGATCGCAACACCCAAAAGAGATCCTGCGGCACAGAGATGGTATTCAGGCTTTTTTTCACAAAAATATTTAAGGGAATTGAGAGCCCGTGGACATTTCTGGATCTCATCAAAAATAATCAAGGCTTTTGCGGGATCGATCACTAGTTTAAGATGGGCACTAAGGTATTTTAAAATACGATCGGGATCTATATTCCCCTTGAACACATCGTGGATGTCTTCATTCTCCTCAAAATTAATGTACGCCACTTGAGTATATTCTTCTCGCCCAAACTCCTTCAGTAAAAACGTCTTCCCGACTTGCCTGGCGCCTTGTAATATCAAAGGCTTACGGTCTGGACTCCTTTTCCAACTTACCAAATCCTCATAAAGCATCCTTTTCATGAGGCTATTTAAGGCTAAAAAGCATCCAAGAGTCAACAAAAGTCTTAATTATGTGATTATCTTCACATAATACTGACGATTTATGTGAAAATAATCACACATTAGCAACTTTATGCCAAACTCAACTTCGTTACGGATTCGATGTGATAGGTTTGGGGAAACATGTCGATAGGTTGGGCGTAGTCAAAACGGTAAAAGCGTTTGGTCAGTTCTTTTAAATCACGAGCCAAGGTATTGGGATCACACGAGACATACACAATATTTTTGGGTTTTAAGACCATTATGAGATCTAAAACGTCAGAAGCTCCAGCACGTGGAGGGTCTAAAACCACGGTATCAATAGGGACTTTTTTTCTTAAAACTTTTTTAGTTCCCCATTCAGAAGTGCCACTAATCCATTCGATATTGGAAATTTGATTTTCCTCAGTCAGAAGCTCACCCACTTTGACGGCTTTTTCATTTTCCTCAACAGCAATGACACGACCTGCATGTTCAGCCAGAGGAAAAGTAAAATTTCCAGAACCTGCATAAAGCTCCAAAATATTTTTACGCATTTTAAAAACAGGATCGGCACGACCAAAGACAAAATTTAAAACAGCTTGAACCATCTGATGGTTTTGTTCTGGATGCGCTTGGGAAAAATAACGATCCACATGATCCATAGGCATCACATGGACATTTCCATCTTCAAAAACAGAAATCTCAAAAGCTCGGGTTGGGATTTGGCCTTTTTTCAGAAGAGCCTGAAGCGTCTCATTAATCTTAGAATCGGCAATGTCACATTTTTCAATAGGAACTATCTCGTGGGATTCTGGAGCGTAAAAACCGACTTTTGGTTTTGATGAAAAATCTACTTTAAGCTGGATACGCTGACGGTAGTTCCAAGGATTCGCTGCGGGAATCATCGGTAAAATTTTGGGTTCTGAAATTTTTGCCACGCGAATCAGAGTCTGCCGAAAGATTTCTTCTTTGGCCTTTGTCTGTTCTTCATAAGCAATATTTTGCCACTGACACCCACCACATTTTTCAAAATACTCACAGCGAGCTTTCACTCGAAATTCCGATGGTGTGAGAATTTCACAAATCTCCCCACGATCAAAAGTTTTATGCTTTTCTAAAATTTTTATTTTAAGAACATCTCCAGGCACCGCATAAGGGACAAAAACTACTTTTTGATCCACACGTCCTACACCTTCCCCGCGAAAGGCCAATCGATCTATCGTCACTGTTTTTGTTGGAGTAGACATCAAGAAAAAGATTTAAGAGCTGCCTGAAAAATAACTTTTACAGGCTTTTTGGTTTTTCGGGAAATCTCATGACACGATTCATACTCAGGCCAAACATTTCGAACCTGTCCTTTCATATCACGAGCTATCTTTACATCAACCACACCATAAGACGTTTTCACTTTCTTGATTTCACGAGGAAGTTCATAGCGCTCAACGGCATTCACCCGCACACCGAGAGTTGTCGTCTCTTCAAAGAGACATTCCATTACTTTTTTCTTCAGAGCGGGAATCGTTAAAATTTGAAGCATCACGGCTGGACGCGACTTTTTCATGATGATTGGGACCAACACCACATCCAACACTCCCATCTCAAACAACTTCTCCATCAAAGGCTCGTACCATTGAGGATTCATGTCATCGAGATTGGTCTCTATCTGTAAAAGTTTCTGTTTCTTAAAAGGCATAAGGCATCAACGAACAGCCACTACTTGAATCTACGGGGATTTCAGAAGGAGATCCAGCGCCTCCACTACCACCAGTACCTGAAGTCCCACCGGATCCGCCAAATCCAGACTCGATATGACAAGCGGCATTACAGCCGTCACCCGAGGTGATGTTTCCGTCATCGCAGGTCTCATTGAGAGTAGATTCAATCACATGATTGCCACAACCTGAAGGTTGGAAGGAATAAAGGAAGTTTCCAGCAGTAGAGGCATAGAGAGTTGGCAAATAGTAATGAGAATCAAGGAAAAGAAAAGAAATACTAGAGCTGGCGGGCTGAATGGCTAAAGAGCTCCAATCAACCGAAGAGTTGGTTGTAAAAAAAATACCTACATCACCTGCGCCTGCATATAATTTATTGGGTGATGAAGGATCTAATACAAGAGAGCTAAGCAATGAGCTTGTTGGTTGTGTAGTGGAAGGAGTCCAGTTGACTCCTGAGTTGGTTGTAAAAAAAATTCCGCCATCTGTTGTTACTGCATATATTTTATGACTCGATGTCGGATCCAAAGCTAGAGCGTTGACATTGTGACTTGTGGGTTGAGTTGTGGAAGGGCTCCAGTTGACAGCAGCATTAGTTGTAAAAAAGATTCCACTACTGATAGTTGCTGCGTAAAGTTTATCTGGAGCTGTTGGATCTATAATTAAAGCGGTAATAATGAGGCTTGAAGGTTGTGTTGTGGAAGGGCTCCAATTGACGGCAGCATTGGTTGTAAAAAAAATCCCACCACCACTGGTACCTGCATAAAGTTTATTGGGAGAGATCGGATCTATAGCCAGACAAGAAACATAAAGATTGGCAGGTTGTGTTGTAGAAGGACTCCAGCTCACCCCTGAATTTGTTGAAAAAAAGATTCCGCCACCACTGGTAGCTGCATATAATTTATTGGGGGATGAGGGATCTATAACAAGAGATGTAATGACGAGGTTTGTCGGCTGTGTTGTAGAAGGAGTCCAGTTGGTACCAGAATTGGTTGTAAAAAAAACCCCACCGCCACTGGTGCCTGCATATAATTTATTAGGATCTGTTGGATCTATGGCGAGTGAAAGAACTCGTTGCCCGGAAGGGCCAACAGATGTCCACGTATCAATCCCGGCATAGACAGGGAATTGGATTAAAAAAACTATCAGAAGAAAAAAAGCTCTTATCATTTTATTTTTCATAAAACCTTTCTTTGGAACATATTCTCTAATGACTAACTAGGGATAAGAATTGAAGCTACTTAATTTAAACATTTAATATCTTATAAGCTGAAATCGCAGCCCCGACACCGTTATCGATATTCACAACCGTCACTCCGGGAGCGCAGGTGTTGAGCATGGTGAGGAGAGACGAAAAACCTCCCAAACCTGTGCCATAGCCCACAGCTGTGGGCACAGCAATGATAGGGGCTTTCACAAGACCGGCTAATACAGAAGGTAGAGCGCCTTCCATTCCAGCGACGACAACCACCACTTTTGCTTTTCGAATTTTGGGCAAGACTTTAAACAACCTTTGAATGCCCGCTACACCGACATCATAAAAGGATTCAGTACCACAACCTAAGACTTCCAATAAAACGCGTGCTTCCTCAGCAATATCCACATCAGAAGTCCCAGCAGCAACTACAGCCACTTTTTTAGTTTTTGAAAATTTTATTTTTTGAGCCATGAAAATTTTGGCTGTTTTAAAATATTCTGACTTTGGGAAAAAATCTTTTAATCTTTCCGCTTTTTCAGGGGAAACTCGTGACGCTATCGCCGGTACTTTTTTACGGATCATTTCCTTCAAAATCATCACCAACTGATCAATACTTTTGGTTTCTCCAAAAATAATTTCAGGCACGCCTGTTCGAGCCATCCGATCAGAATCAATTTTATAATTACTCATAGTCTACTGTCACTTCTTCAACCGTCTTAGGCGTTGATCTCCTTACGGTAAATTTTAATCCGCCATAAGAAATCACATCTCCATTTTGAGGAATTTTCCCTAGATAATCCGTTAAAAATCCAGCCAGAGTTTCATAGTTTTTCTTAGGAAGCTCCCATCGAAAACGTTCATTAAGACGATCAATTTCGGCACGACCCTCCACAACAAAACGATTCAAGCTTTCTCGCTGCCAAGGTTTATTTTCATCATCGAACTCATCTTGGATCTCTCCCACAATCTCTTCCTGTACATCTTCAAGCGTAACCACACCTACCGCCACACCATATTCATCTACCACCACAGCAAATTTTTGTTTCTTTTCTTTAAATAAGAAAAAAAGATCCTTAAGGCCCATGGATTCAGGCACATATAAAGGATCTGTCATAATCGCTGACAACGGCTTGGTCTTATCTTCACACAGAAGAAGATCATAAAAGCTCACCAAACCCACTAGATTGTAAGCTCGTCTGAAAAAAACAGGAAAAATCGAGTACCCTTCCTCACGACATTGTAAAGCAGCCTCACCTACCGAAGTACTCTCTCTCAAACTGAAGACTTCGATTAAAGGTGTCATGATGGCGCGAGTTTTTTTCTGAGTAAATTTTAATATTTTTAAAAGCCGATCCTTAAAAAGCATTGGCAAATCGCGGTGGATATCCGCATCTCTCAAAATCACTTCCAGAGATTCACGTGTTACCTTGTGTCCTGTCAAAAGACTCCCCTTAACGCCTCCCATCAGCAACATTGTCAGTTTGGATAAAGGCCAAACAATCGGAGAAACCACGTAAGAAAAAATATAAACAACAGGGGATACAATCGGCACTAATCGATTCGCATATTGTTGAAAAACAGTTTTGGGGACAGCTTCTCCAAAAATTAAAATCAGAGGTGACAAGAGAATTCCAAAAAACTCATACTCATGACCAAAATGCTCGTAGATAAAAATGTCAGATAGACAGTATTACCAACAATAAAAAGATTTTGTCCCAAAAGTGTTGTACTAAAAAGCCACTCAGGATGTCGCGCAAGCCACAAGGCCATTTTGGCCCCTCGATGACCACGTCCTGCTTGGTGCGCTAGTTTCAACTTATCGACAGAAACCATCGCTAATTCAGAGCCTGAGAAGAAAGCCTCTAAAATCAGACACAGGCTCGTCCAAAATATTAACATGGCCCAGCTGGATAATTGAGGACTAAGCATGAAAAAGCCTCTTCACGATATCATCCAACGTGATAATTCCAATCATATGACCCGAAGATTCTTTAACAATAGCCATATGTATTTTTTTCTTCTGAAATTCTTGAAGAAGATTATCTAAAATTTCATCTGGGGAGACGACTGTAAAAGGCTTCAAATGTTCTTGTAGATCACGAGCAATTTTATCTTCGGGATCATGAGCTAAAAGCTCTTTGACATGAAGAATTCCAATCACAAAATCCAAGTCTTTTTCATAGACGGGCAATCTTGAAAAACGTCGTTTTTCTATAATTTTCAAAACATCACGATACGTCGATTCTATATTGGTTCCCAAAACCATATCTCGTGGCGTCATCGCATCACGAACTTTAACATCATAAAAGTCCATAGTGTTTTGAATCAGACCCCTCTCGAGATAGGGAAGAGTCCCTTCGTTTTTTCCCATTTCCAAAAGATCACGCAGCTCTTCCTCAACAATCAATCGCCGTGAAGCTTTGGGATCTCCTCCAAACCAAGAAACAAAAAATCCAGAAACATGATTAAATATATATCGAAAAGGAGTAACCACCCAAGAAAATGCTAAATACGGAATGATCAAAACTTGAGCCACCATCATGGGCATACGCACGGCAATATTTTTAGGAACAATTTCTCCAAACACAAGAATCACCATTGTCGTCACACCAACCGTAATCAAAGTCGCATAATGAGGATCAAAGTCCTTCATAAAAATATATGAGAGGCCTCCTGCTAAAATGGAGATGGAAACATTCACCACTTCATTGCCCAACAATACCGTAGTTAAAAGTGAGCGCGGTTTTTGCACGACTTTTAAAATATAAGCAGAAACACCACCAGCATCTTTCATCTTGGCCCGTTCAGATTCACTCAAAGAAAACAAAGCTGTTTCAAAACTGGAAAATGAGGCTGAAAAAATAAGAAGAAAAAAAATGAGAACTAAATTTTCCATAAATTTAGAAATGCCGATACCCGTGAGACTTTAATTTTTTTTGGTTTGGATTGAATGGGATGATTTTACCGATCTTTGTTAAAGGAATGCCATCTATTTTATAAGGGAGTTTGACGCGAGGCGACACGGTAAAAAGCAATTCATAATCTTCCCCCCCTGTCATGGCGAGAGTAAACGGGTCGATTTTTTCCTCACGACATCGCAACATATAATGAGGATTCAGAGGTAATTGATTCGGAATAATCTGCGCACTGACATGGCTAGCTTTGAGAATATGCTCCAAATCACCCTGCAGACCATCCGAAATATCCATCATACTACTCACCCCCCAAGTCCTGGCTAGCTTTTGACCAACCGAGATACGACAAGGGGGTTCAAAATGTTGACGAATAAAACGAGAGCCTTCTTTTTTATTTTTTAATAACCAAAGACCCAAAGCCGAATCTCCCAAATGCCCCGTCACATAAATATCATCTCCAACACGAGCCCCGGCACGTGTCAGGACTTTGCCCTCACTTCTTTCACCTAACAACGTGATGTTAATAATCCATTCTTTGGCGAGATTTGTATCCCCCCCAATGATATCAATTTCTAATTCCCTACAAGCGTCAGCAAAACCACGATAGAGTTGGGTCACTTCTTTTGTTTTTGCATTTTTTGGCAGCCCTAATGAAACAAGAGCAAAACGTGGCTTTCCCCCCCATAGCAGCAATATCCGAAATATTCACACGCATGGCTTTAAAACCAATTTCTTCCGAACTCATCCAATCACGTCGAAAATGTACGTTTTCGACCAACATGTCTGTGGTTAAAAAAAGATCATTTTTAGGACGTGCCAACCAGGCAGCATCATCACCAGGACCCAAAATAACATCCCGATGTGTTGCCGGCCACTCGGAGACACAGGCTTCAATCAATGAAAATTCATCTAAAATGTGTTTGGATTTTTTCAAAAATGTTACTCGCCGACCACTTTGATTTCACCATCAACGATTTTCAAAACAGACAAACGTCTTCGAGCATCACCCGTATCATCAAATGAAATATTACCCGTTACTCCAGGAAAATTTTTCTTCTCCAACAAAAACTGTTTGATCTGTGTACGATCAACTCCGGGATGTTCTCTCAAAACAGTACTGACCATTTTAAGAGTATCAAAAGCATAGGCTTCTAAAATAGTTGGATCAACTCCATAGGCATTCTTGAATGTACTCACAAAATCTTTATTTTCAAAAGTACCATTCTGCCCATTAGGGATGACAAATCCATCGACAAATATGGCCCCTTCCAACGCTGATGGATTCCCAGATAATAATCCTGGATGATCCCAGCCAGCACCACCTAAAAGTTTAACCCCTTTGATATTGAGGAGATTCAAGGCATCAATCACTCCCGGGACACGACGGTAAACATCCGGAATGAAGAGCGCTTGAAAAGGAGCTCTCACTTCTGCTGACAAACCCTCACTTCCAGAAATTAAGCTTCTCACTTTATCCGTAAAATTTCGTGTATTTTCCGAATAACTTTCAGAAGCCATTACTTTTCCACCACAAGAAGCCACAGCTTCTTTAAACACTTTTGATACTCATCCCCTACAGCGCCCTCAGGATAGAGAATGGCAAATTTCTTAAGATGCTCCGTGTGACAGGCATAGTCCACCAGTGTCATCACCTGATCTTCAGCCGTCAAAAAATTACGAAAAACATAATCACCCAAATCCGCAACACCTGCTTTTTGCGAAAGAGAAATCATCGGAATCTGATGACGTTCTGCAGCTTGAGCAGCGGCTTCTATTTCCACCTGAGGCAGAGGACCAATCACAGCACGAATATTTGAGTTGTTGGCAAACTCACCCATATAGGCTGCTGCCAACTGAGGATCGCCTTTTGTATCTCGTATAATTAATTGCACACCCTCTTCACCATGACAGGGGGAAAAAATGCCTCCCGCACATTCAAGACCATGCAAAACAGATTCTCCATAGACAGCATATTTTCCTGACAGAGGGAGCAAGACACCTATTGTATTTGCAGAGCTACCCGACATCAAAGAAGCATCAAGAGTATTGGCTTCATTTGTATTTTGCGTATTGGAAGCAAAAGCACCACGCTTTTCCAAGTCGATCAAAAGATTTTGAGCCTCTTCCCGATAAAGATGTCTTGGATAAAGACTCAAATAACGCCGTGTTTTTTGAGCTGAATCAGTATAATCTCCTCGTTGAAAACCCAATCGGGCCAACTTCCAGTAAACATAGCCACCCGAAATTTTCCCCTCAAAACGAGGCAACCACTTTTCCAAAGTCTTCGCGTCTGATTCGGGAGATAAAGAATCTTTTTTAATCCAATCATCTAATTCCTGACGAGCTGTGTTTTGAGACACTATCCAATTTAACTCACCCACTTTGGCTTCCGAAGGATCGATGACATCATAAGAGTCGATCAACTCCAGATAGCCTTTATACTCTTGCAAAACATCATTCAGAGCTCTTCCTGCAGCCACACGCAAAGAGCCAACTCTGACACCAATTTTCCCATCAAATATATCATGATTAGGCGTTCCTGCCGGAGAAGATGTCTGCCAAGTAATTTGGTCTAAAGTAGTAAAAACCTGGCTCCAATGTTCCAGCTTTGATGAACACACCGCTTGTTTATACAAAGAGTTAGAGCCCCATTCAGAATCAATATAATTTTCTGTCGATTTTCGGTAGAGCACCAAAGCTGATGCAAAATCTTTATCGCGCAAACGAAGCTCCCCCAAACGGAAATAAGCCTTCGGGGTCAAAGCATTAAAAGAAAAATCTTTCAGATATGAACGGTAGAGAGATTCAGCTTCCAGAAAACTTCTATTAGAATAAGATTTTTCGGCTGATTCAAATGCCTTTATCATCTCGGGTGTTTTGGGCCATGAACGAGATTGAGTTGTTTTAGGTCCCATTGAACTACAACCAGCCCAACCTAAAACGACAAGACACAAGACAAGTAAAAAGCCTTTTTTCATATTAGGAAGCTACAGATACACGAGCCGGACGCAAGAGGCGATCTTTAAAAACATACCCTTTTTGGAATACCCGCACGACTTGTCCCGGTTTATGGGCGAGGCTGGATTCTTGTTGAATCGCTTCGTGAAAACTGGGGTTAAAATCCTGACCAGAAGGATCTACAGACTTGACCTGAAATGTCTCAAAAAACTTATCCATTTTTCGCAATGTCAACTCGATCCCTTGTTTCAAGGTCTGAGCCGCTGCATCTGATTGGGCAGAAGGGGTATGAGACAAAGCCATTTCCAAGTGATCACGAATTTCCAAAATATTTTCAAAAACCTTTTGAGTGGTAATAAAAGCTATATCTTCTTTTTCTTTGGCCACACGTTTACGATAATTATCAAACTCTGCGTAAACACGAAGATACTTATCTTCCACCTCTTTGAGCTTTTGGGCTTCTGGTGATATGTCTTCGGAATCTCCTTTCAGATCTTCCTGAGCCAACTGCTCTTCATTTAATGATTGAGTAATTTCATCCTCTGAAAAATCAGAAGAAGATGTGTTTGAACTTTGTGTTTTTTCAGTATTTTTGGGGTCCATAGGGGGACGGGAGTTACTGAAAGGGATCAGAAGGGGTCAATGGAAAATTAGGGAAAATTAAGGAAAACTCGGAATCATTTTAAAACCAAATCATTATCAAATCGATAAACCCTTATCATTCTCATTTTACGAACGACTAAACCGTTAAGCAAAAATAAATAATAATTACATATTGATAGATAAGATTGATTTTGGCCATATTTTTGCAATAAGGCATTTATCATGTCGATTTTACGCAAAAAAACCATCCTTTTTGGGAGTCTTATTCTAATGACTCATCTGCTGAGTGCTTGTTTTGATGGAGGTATTCGGATGAATGGCATCTCCCCATCAGACACAGGCGCCCCCGAAGGAACTCCAACACCTATACACAATCAATCAACCATGATGGGAAACAATACTATCCTAACAACACCTTCAGGACACACTATCGCTCTGCGGTTTTCACCTTACACAACAAAAGCAAATTCTACCGCACACAACATAACCTCTAAAACCTTTCACACTCAGACTCAAAACATGACGGGACATTAATATGAAAAAATATCTCTTAACCCTCACCGCACTGACATCACTCATCACTCCCTCCGTCTTTGCCTCCAATACCAACTTGGGAGTTGATCTTTTCATCTACAACAATGCTGCGCAAACAAGTGAATCAGGTACCGTAGTCCTCAAACTGTGTGATCGTGAAAATGGAGGTACTTGTTATTGCACAACCGCCACAGATACTCTCGATAGTGGTTCTGTCTCCACAACTCTCGACTGTTCTGCTTCAGATATTGCCAATCTTCCCAACACATCTTTTATGCAAATTGAACTGGATGGAAACCTCATTGCTTCACCTGAAATCCAGGCTGTCCCCTATTCTCTTTTTTCAGCTCGATCTGCTGAAGCGGAAACTTTAGCACCAGGAGATGTAACCATTAATGGAAACCTCATCGTCACAGGATCTGTGAGTTCAAGTACACCTGCCGGATCAGGAATTACAGGTGTCATTGCCGGCACTGGCTTGATTGGAGGCGGTAACAGTGGAAGCGTGACACTCTCATCGGTCTTAGGAACAAGCATTGATACATCCGAAATTACCGACCATGCCGTCACATTAGGGGCAAAAACGACAGGAAACTACGTTGCAGCTCTCTCTGCCGGATCAGGAATTAATCTTTCTGGTATCAGTGGAGCCGGATCTTCTCATACGATTTCTGTCAACACAGGAACCTCTCCATTGAATATTGTTCAGCTTGATAACAGCGCACGACTTCCAGCTGTTAATGGGAGCCTTTTAACCAATATTTCCATCCCCCTTAACTCTGTCTTCACTTCTTCGATTGTCGATCATACTATTTCTACCTCAGATATCGCATTCAACACTTTGGATTTTTCAAATTTTTCCGACTCCATGACACTGGATAACCCGACCACAATTAACTTTAATAATCATGACCTCAATTTTCATCTCAACAACACAGGACGATTATTAGTCACCAATGGCGTTGCTGCGGCTACTGTCTTGAATGTGGATGCTAGCAATAGAACCATCACCATCAACAATACAGACAACGTCAATATTGTAGGAGGCAATTTATCTGTGGGTGGCACCATCACTTCCAACTGTCCGGCGGGATTTACAAACTCTGGCAACTACTGCATCGAAACCATCGAAAGATCACCTGATACTCTCTATAATGCTTTATCAACCTGCCACAGCATTGGCGCTCAATTATGCAGCGCAGGGCAATGGATTTCTGCTTGTTTTGCTGGAAGTGGGACTGCAATGTCAGACAATATTGAATGGGTGGATGATTATACAGGTCAAAATGATACGGTCCCGCCAAATATAGGATACGCTACTTTTGTCCTTATGGGTAATGGCGATTGCTATACACTGGGATTTCAACATGTACTTGATACAGCAGCTTTTAGATGTTGCTCCAACAAATAAGCTAAGGCAGACAAGTCGTGGGCGCAGGCATCACACGATAGTCAATATAGCGGTGAGGGAATGGATCAGGGATATGATCACAGCCTCCCATACTTTCTACTTTGTCATTCATTCTATTCCATAAATTTTCAGAAGGAGTGCTACCCTCCAATTGTTCGGGGGTATAGGTTCCACTCAGAAAAAAAGCAACGCGACTACAATTATTGGAAAGATGTTCTGCGCGATCCTGACAATAACTCATTAAAATATATTCTGGGAGATAGCGGATTGTCACATCATTGAGCCTGGCTGCTGAATTTTTCATCTCACGAGTCCATCGGTCATAAGTAACCTGATCCACAAGCAATGCTTCCATGGGAATAGGCGATGTCGTAGAATACATCGTTGCCGCATGAGGATCATCTCCATGAAAAAGATGAAGGGCCTCACTAGATAAAAAAAGCCCCCAGTGGCCTTCTGCCGTACGTTCAACATCAGCTGGAATATTTACAGATCTAAGCACGGAGATAAAAAAAGCCACAGTCCCCATACAACCTTCTGTATAATGTAAAACATCAGACGACACCCGACTATCGACAGTACCTGAAATGACTCTAGAAACAGGAGGATGTCCTCTGTATTGCCAAACAGTTTCCCGGTTATCAAAAGTAGGATAATCCATGTAATGTCTCAGATGTCCATTTGCCCATTCCAACAAAGCTGCAACAGTATCTCTCTTTGTACTGCGAAGAAGACTGTTGGCTCGAAAAAAATGTTCTAACACCCAAGTAGGTGGGGCTGGGGTGGATGCATTGGCGAAAAAAAACTGCTGATATCCCGACGCCCACTCAAACATCTTTTGAGCTCCCAATAGATGCATGAGACTATCATTTGAGTATTCAGTTATCGACCAAGACACTTCATGCCTTAGCTCCAAAACCAAGCTATGAGCCACACATGTAATATACAGAGTCCATGCATCTTCCTGTGAAATCAAAGGGCTTCCAACACTTCTTTCCTGACTAGGAGTCATACGAAAAGGGATTGGGTCTTGAAAAGTATCCAGAGCTTCAGCTCTTCCATCCTGATACCAATTCCAAATACGGACGAATTCATGTCTGAGAGATTCTTTTCTTTCAGAGCTCCAAGAAGACCATGAAGGCCAAAGGGTCTCTGTAGTTCGAGCACGAGGATCAACCCAAGTGATAGCATGAGACACTCGCGGATTGAGTTCTAACCACTCATTAATATCTGGGGGTGGTAATCTGACAGAAACATCATCACTTCGAGATACTGGGTTGGTGATTCGTATGCCACTCTCAATAGCGACAGGTCGAGAGTTCAGGATAGGCTGCCGAACCCAACCCCATAACTTTTTTGGAGTTGTTGATTTCAATTTTTCAGAAGGCTCCACTTCAAAATTCGTTATAAAAGGTCCTGAGGACAAGCTGCCTGATATGTTCGTTTTTTGGGAAAGTTGAGGATTACGGCGGGCAAAAGAAGCTCCAGGGAGCAGTATTATTGGAAGCATGACAAGACAAACCTTGGATATTCTCTTCATAATTCCCCACATAAAAATATGACTTGATTGAGAACGTCCCGCAAGAACAGAGCCGACCGACGAATCTTCGCGCTAAGAAAGAAAATCTCTTTGAAGTCTGTTGAGCATTTTTTCAAGCTTTTTTACTGTTTTTCTCATTTTACCGCTAAAAAAACGTACTCGCCTATTTATAGGGGTATTGATAAACTGATCTTTGGCAAACTTTATGAAAAAAGGCCGGCTCTACATTGCTGTCATTTTTATACTCATACTCTCTGGATGCACGGGAGGAATTATTGTCCCTGATGCTACTGTATCCACAGCAGGACCTGGCGAAATCGGAAGCCTTTCCTATCGAGCACGCATTGGCATGGCGAGTTATGATAGCGCCACACCTCTTGCATCCGCTTCGTACCAAGCCTCGGTGGCATCTTCCAATTCAGTATTAACAACATCCATAGAATCGACCAGCTATCAGATCGCTGATCCATTACTTGAGGCTTTCTTAAACTGATATGAACTTTAAAAATCTCTTTTTTATTTTCATCAGTTTTCTTCCCGCTCTCTCCGCCCAAGCGGCCCGTACCGATTGTGTTTCTCAAATGGCTTTAGCCGATATTTCGGGAAATCCCATCACCACTTCTGTCGATTATGAAATCCATTTTTACCCAACGATTACAGGAGGTGCTGAGCTCACTACTGCTGCCTCAGGAACTGTCACTCCCTCCAACGGCATCTTAAGCCTTCAGTTTGATTGCTCCACTGTCACCTCAAACTCTGCTGTCTTTATGGAATATGTTATCAACTCCGAAACTCTTTCCCCTCGTGTCGAAATGGTCTCGGCGCCTTTTGCTGGAACAGCGTTTTCAGTGGCAGGTAATTCGATTACTTTAGGTACAGACACAATAGGAAGTTATGTCGAGTCGATCACTGCAGGGTCAGGAATTAGTATTACGGGTGGAGCTGGAGAACAAGCTGCTTTGACCATTTCTGCCACAGGCACTTCTCTAACTGCTGGATCAGTAACAACGACTGAAATTTCTAATGGGACTATAGCAACAGTAGATTTAGCTGATGGAAGCATTACCACAGCAAAACTCGCCAATGACTCTGTCACTTCCACCAAGATTAGTGATGGAACGATTGTAGCCAATGATATTTCAAACACTCTTGCTGGAACAGGGCTTTTGGGTGGGGCCGGAGTACCACTTGCTGTTGATACAACTGAAATTAATACAAGTACCTGGGGAAGTGGAGCTCCTTTTACTTGGAATATGAACAGTGGCGCTGCCAACCCGCAGTTTTCATTTTCAAATGGAGTAACGACATTGCTCAATTCCACTTGGTATGTAGCCGATTGTAGTGCTGGTTATACGAACGCAGGTCGGTTTTGTATTCAGACAGATGAGCAAACTGCAACTGATTGGAGCAATGCTGCTCGTACATGCCAATCAAGTAATTCTATGCTTTGTTCTTCAGCTCAGTGGATGGCAGCCTGTTTAATGGGTGGTTTGACTCACATGATTGACGGACAGGAATTTGTTGATGATCTGGCGGATGCGACTAATGCTATCACTATGGGAAATGGAGGGTGTAATCCTGGTTTTGGTACTGATAATGTCTTTAATAGTCATCCTTACAGGTGCTGTTATACAAAGTAGAAATAACTTTCGAGAATAAAGCTTACAAACTCACAAGCTGTTAATCTCTCCACCCTGCAACATGCCCTGGTAAGTAAGAGTTAAGCTCCCCATTTCTGATCGTCTCACATCCATAAACTTCCTGAATAGACCTTGCTCTCTCGCGCATGCCCTCTAAAGTTAATCCAGGTATTGTCGTAAGACTGGTAGCTGCAAAAACAGAGTTAAATAAATTATTCGTCAGTATGGTTCCGATCGGATCATCACATTGGTATTGGATGTACCCCGTCCAAGCACCCAGCTCAAAACGTGCTCTCCATTCTTCAATGAAAACATTGGCAGATCTACCAGTGTATCTCCTCTCTCCAGGCGCTGGATCCCAATAACCTAAATAACGACCAAAGTTTGCGTAAGGTAAACGTGTAGAATCTTCAGGGTTGGTGTCATAAGGTTGTATTGTAGTCCCAGAAGGGAGTGTTGTCGGCATCCCAGAATTAGGAATAACAGGCACAGGCACTTGAGGGACAAAACCAGCTGCCATCAATTGTGCTGGCGTTTTAAAAAACGTTCTGAAGAATAAATCACTGCTTTCAGAGGGGATCGCAATAGCATCTCCTGATGCATTAAGAAGATATCTAGGATTGCTTAAGTTATTGGCATAAATAAAATCTGTATGGGGTAGTATATAGAGTTCTCCTCCCAAATTGACTGCCAAACCTCCATGCGCCATCTGGATTATGCTATACAATCTTGGGTTATCAGGATGGAGCATAGGCTCATTTATGGCTATAACGTCCGGATGCAAATATGTACTGAACGCCGCCAAAGCGGGTATATTAACTCCTTGCAAAAGAGCCTCTAAGGTCACAGCCGCACTTTTGCAGGCAAGCCTCATAGGAATATGCTCTTCATTTCGCTCTATCCTCCTTACCAAGATTTCTCCTGATTCGTTAGGCTCTCTGACAATAGTTGTCACTAGTGATTGCACTGTTCTTAAAAGACCCGGCAGATCTGTTCTTCTATCACGGTACATAGTTAGATCGTGGAGGGCTGAGTCAGCTAACCATTGAGCCACATTTCCAACAGTCTCCCTCTGAGTCCCTCCTATCAGAAGTGGACCATTTCTCCCTGACATGAAGTTAAAACCATCCCTTGGATCACAGAGAGTTGTTTGGGCTGATATAGTCGGGATGGTTGAATAAGGATACTGACCTTCATGACCGCTGTGTCTGATTAAATAATTTTGATATGAAAACATATAAGAAGCAGAGAGCAGGATCTGAAGTTGTTCTGGAGTATAATCCAATATAGACCAGGGCAAGTGACCAACTTCTCCTCTCTGCACAGCAGTCTCTAAGCCAAATGTTTGCGCAACTCGTGCCGCATAAAGAGCATAGGCCTGAGGTCCTGTAAAAAAATCTTTAATAGGGTCTTGATTGGCTGCGTCTGCATTATGACATGGGAGAGGCATACCTCGATGAGTCAAGGTTCTATCTCCATTTCTTATGGCGCTGTAGTAAGAATCCAGTATTGTTTTTTGTTCATCTGTAAATCTCGGGTAGTTAATTAAATCACCATGAGTTGATAGCCATAGAGTATTGTTAGCTAATTTTCGACAAGATGGATGTCCTAATATACTACTGAGACTCGATTCTGTTTGAAAAACTTCACGACACAATGTCGGACTTGGCACATTCTGAACTGATGGATCTACAAGAGTCTGGTGGATAGGGGTTCCACCTTCTACAATCTCAGAATCAAGGGGAGCTGCATCACTAATGGGAGGAGACATATACACATCAACGCCGCTGTCTTGAGGATTTTGTTGAGTTGGGTTACCAGCAGCTGGACTGCAAGCATTAGCTAGGGCAGAAAGTGCAAATGCAAAAAAAGAATTTTTTGTAAGCATCATAATGATTATTAACCTTAGCTATAATTATCGGCACTCCATCGTTTTTGTTTCCCCTTTTTTCAATTTTTTTCCAAATAATTTAAGAGGTTTGACGCAAGAGGACGTTAAAAGTTGTGGTTAAAAGTTTGGCCGATGCAAAAAAGTTTAAAGGGGAATCAAGGAACAGCCTGCGACTGAGGCTGAATTTGTCTTGGAAGGGGTTGCTTCTGTTTCGCAAGTGGCGCTGCACCCATCTCCCGAAATGATATTTCCGTCATCACAGGTTTCATGGCTGGACGTTTCCACCTGGTGATTGCCACAACCTGAGTTTTGAAATGTAAAAATCGAGCTTCTGTAAATACCTGCATATAGCATCGGAATCACATCGTGCGTATCTATCAAAAGTGCTGAAATATGCAGATCTACAGGCTGAGTAGACAGCGGTGTCCAACTTGCCCCCGCATCCATACTCATAAAAATCCCTTCGTAATACGTGCCCACATAAAATTTAGCCGGAGTTCTGGGATCAAAAGTCATAGCTGTAATACGAGGGTTTGGAGGATCGGATCGGGTAGGCTGAGAGGCTAGGGCCGTCCATGTGTCGCCTGAATCCGTACTATAAAAAATCCCGACATACGTCCCAACATAGAGTTTGTGGGGTGTTGCCGGATCAAAATACAAAGCACGAATCGTCAAATGATCGACAGGTTGAGACGTCGTTAATGCCCATGTTTCACCTGAATTAACACTGACAAAAAGCCCCTCGGCAGTCCCAGCATAAAGAGTCGTCGTGGTTTCTGGGTCAATGGCTAAAGCAGAGACATGCAAATCGGCAGGCTGTGAAGGCGTCGCGGTCCAAGTCGTACCTCCATCCGTGGTTATAAACACACCCTGATTTGTCCCCGCATAAAATTTACCAGCCACGCTAGGCACCTTCACTAAAGACATCACATCGGTATTTTCAGGCTGTGTGGGTGTCGCGGTCCAAGTCACACCATTATCCGTCGTATAAAATACTCCATTTGCAGTTCCGGCATAAAGCTTGTGGGGCACTTCCTCATCAAACACCAAGGTCTTCACCCAACTCCCAGCAGGCCCAATATCACTCCAAGAATCAACCCCCGCTTGCACCGGGCACACCGTAGCCAAAAATGAAATACACAAAATTATTTTTAATATTTTATTTTTCATAATAACCTCAAAAATACTTTCGCCGCTGCTAAACAAAGCCCCTTTTCAAGTCAAAGCGAATTGCAGTTTTAGCTAATATTAATGAGGGTTGGACGAATGTTTATCAAAAAAACACACCCATTCTTTTTTTAAAAAAATCCTCTGGCCTATTCAAAACACTATGCTAAGCGCTCCTCCTGTGTTTTTTAGAAAACTTTTTATTCTTTCATCTGCTAAATAAAATAAAAATAACTGTTATCAAAAAAAGCCAACCCTGACTGCAAGAGAGCATCACTTTAGTAAATCCTTGTGCAGCTTGATGGAAAGGATACATATAATGGAGACAGGGAAGTAGGCTCGCAAAAAAAAGGATAATAATTTTTCTCTTCCGGCTCCATTCGTGAGTTAATACCGCAATAAAAGGAATCCATTGTGCAAACCCGTATGGTTTAGCTCTTGGGAAAAAGGGACCTAAAATTAAAGCTGATAATGATAGAAAAATAAGAAAATTATTTTCTTTTTTAGATAACTTATAGAGTAAAATCATTAGACCTATAAATATAAAGGCATAGATTACCCCAACCAAACTTAACGGATAATAGTGGTTATAAAAAAATTGCCTCAAAATCAGAATAAGCGCTGGGCTCTCTTCATAAGGTCTTACTTCCTTAATTGGTGCATGTTGGTTTGTAAGGCCTAATAAGCTATCAAAAAAATGAGTATGATAAGGAGTAAATATATAAACGATAATATCTTAAAAGAAGCCATATAACCTATTACAACCCCAGACCAAACAGGTTGTTTGCGGTTTAGAAGGAATAAACTTAAGCTTACAAAAAACAATTCTACAATACCTACATTTCCAGCGACCAAATTTGCCGTTAATGAATTTAATCCTGTGAATAAAAGTACTAATAAAAAAACTGAATCTTTTGTCAAAGACCGGAGGAGAAAAAAAGAAAGGATAGTTAGTATTAAATAAAAGAAAATATAAAAGTCAGACCAATCATTCTTAAAATCCACCAAGTCTGAATGTAAACAAATTGATTTCAATATAGGATAAGTTCCTACGGGATAGGTAAACGAAAAAGCATTACCTGTCATAGGTCCAGTTTGGCTTATATCGTAAGGATCCTTACCTTGCTCTATGAGATGCGAAGCTGCACAATAAATATTTCTATCCCAACCATGCTCTTTTTGTAACTTTATAAAAATTGAAGAAAAAGAAACAAACAAAGTGGTTAGTATAAGTGTATAATATAAGATGTTAATTGATAATGGGAACAAACCCTTTTTTACTTTAAGCATGTGTTGACCGAACTTTAATAACTTCATGAACTTAAATTTTTAAATGATAATAAATAGAGTAAGAATGCTATCTGTAAAAAAATAATTTACCCTTCTCAGCTTCTCAATTTTTCTTTGTAGTCGCATAATAGTAATGACATTAGGATTTTCATGAAAATCCTCTGGCCTATTCAAAACACTATGCTAAGCGCCTCGGGTGGTTTTTAGAAAACTTTTTATTCTTTCAATATTCTTCGTTTCGCTTTTAGCCCTTGAGCAAAAGGCTTGGAGTTATAATTTTCTCTACATCAATCCCACCACCGGAGCTCCTATTGGTTGGGAACCCGGGACGACGATTCATTACTATGTGGATCCGGGGTCTTTAGGAAGACTCACCAATGAACAAGCTCGTACCTTGATTCGGGCTGCGATGGATATTTGGGAGAATGCTTCGCCGTATGCGAATACTCCTCGGTTTGTTTATGAGGGGTTGTTGCCGGAGGATGTGGATGGGACGAATTTTAGAAATTACGTAAACTTAGGTGAATGTTATACCAATGATTTAACAAGTTGTGAAAGTACGGCTCAAAGAGATTTAAAGACAGTAATTATTTTTGATCAAGATGATTCTATTTTAAGGGGTTATCTTTGCCCAACTGGATGTTTAGGACAATCACGAGCTGGGGTTATCAACGGAACGTTGACCAGTCCACTATCAATTGCCCAAGGAATGGTTGTTCTAAGTGGAGCTTATGCCAGCAGTTCATCGACTAGGGTCTACTCTATTGTAAGCCTTATGACTCATGAATTAGGTCACTTACTAGGCTTGGCTCATACTAGTGTAAACCAACAAATCATTGAAGGCGATATTAGAGGATATGATAGATATATTCCCACAATGTATTATTACTCCGTTAAAACCAGTAATCTTAATTTCCCTCAATCTCAAATGACACTTAATCCAGACGATGTTGCTGGTATTACCACGATCTATCCATTAGCTTCTGCCAGATTGAATACAGGGACAATTCAAGGTGATATCTTTCAATCTGACAATTCTGCCATGAAAGATGTGAATGTTATTGTTAGGAATACAGAAGATTCTTTATGCGAAGCTGTATCATTCTTAAGCGGTCGAATATGCCCTCATGGGCTAAGGGCAATCAATGGGTTAGTTCAAGGAGTTTGTTATAATGGCGACATATACACTCCAACAGGAAATTACACCATCTCTTCGCTACTACCAGGTGCATACACTACAGAAGTAGAAGAAGTTTCTAATGACAATCTAGCGGGCTCATTAGGACTTATAGATCCCTTTATTTTAGGAGATGCAGAGTTTTGGAATGATGGGGATTCTGTCGATGAATCCAATACACTTTCTTCCAATATCAATCTGCCTGTAGGAAGAGCTCGAGACAGCATTAATATTATACTGAATCGAAGTGCTGTCACTTCAGATAGAATAAGATCCATCCCTTTAAGTATGTTTACAGTCGGGACAGGAACTCGATGCCCTATATCTCCTCCAATTGATTACGCAGCTTTAGTTGGCATTACCGAAAGCGCAGGAAGTGCAGGGGCCTCGGGAAACACTTCTACGTCATCAAGTGGATGCAGCTTATTGCCTTGATTTTTCATTTTTTAATTTCTCATACCTAGAAATCTACATGATAGATCAATACATCAAAAGAGCCGTTTCCACCTACTACTGCAGACCCATCACAAGTATCAAAATAATCAGTTTGTTTATTTATAACAGATACATCAGTTAAATTGCCGTTGGTCCCAGTGATCATAACAATATAGTCGGTATCTGGAGAGGCTGTGGCAAAATAAATTCTGTATTCACGCCCCGTTCTTATGCCTCCCTCGAGAGGACAGGTTCCTCCCAATTCAATAGTACGTTCAATAGTAGAAATATTTTTTAATGAAGTGGGTAATCGCGGCTGCCCTGCACGGGTTCCCTCAGTTTCAATACCATGGAAACTTGCAAAGGCAAAAGGCTTCATGGATTGTGGAATTTGAGCATCTGAAATTTGTCCAGATGCATTGAATCTCGATTCAATTCTTGTGATTCTAGTTTCATGATTAATTCGTGGACTTGGAGATGATCTCACAACTTGATCCAAATCACTAACATCTACATTGTCAACAGTCCCACTCACTGAAATATTTCCACCAACATTCAAACACGATCCATCAGAATTGAGGATTGAACATGTCATTGAGTCTCCAGCTTCATTTAGAAACCGATTATCCAACGACCTCGAATCTGTTTCATCTCTAAAAATATCTTCCACCTGAATAGTCCCATTCTGAATATCAGCACTTGTAATACTCTCATCTGTAATTTTTGAAGAACCGATAGTGCCATCAGCAATCGAATCAGCACCAACGACTCCTGCTGCTAACTTCTCAGCTGTAATGGCCCGATCAGCAATTTGAGAGGTGATAATAGGCCCAGAAATTCTCCCAGCTGGAAAATTTCCATTAGGATGTGCCGTGGCAATGTCTTGAACGGAGTGCTCGTTCATACTGGAGACCAATCGTGTCCGCACAAAATTCACAGAATCATAAAGGGATGAGATCACGGCTTGTAATGATAAAATACTGCTTGAGCTAGGTGGGAGGTATGTTGTTCCCGGAAGGTAAGTAAACTGAATCTGCTCTGATCGATGAGCACGTGGATCATTCTTATGTGCCTCCAATTCACTCAGATGAACCACATCCACAGGAAGCTGTGTATTCCCAATCAACCCACCAATATCCGAAAACTTCACAGAGCCCGCTTCGAGATCTTCAGCTTTGATCGTGCCATTTTTTATTTCATCACTTCCGATGGCATCATTCACCACACCAAACGATTTCTCGGCCCACATGGCGTACGGGATACTGCCTATAGAAATAGGATCCACAGGTTGATTCGTTCCAATCTGATACTGAACAAATTTTTCTCCGTGTGAAGGATCCAAAGCATTCAGAGGGATACCGCCTGTCGCTGCATCAGATCCTGGAATATCGCCTTCACCAATCATCACATTTACCGTGCCTCGCACCACTTCACCGGATTGCGTTTCTTGATAGAGCTGTGTGCCATCGGCATCGAGGATTTTGAAATTAAGTGTGATTGGGCCATCGGCAATCAGATTGCCTCCGTCATCGCGTAAGACAAATTGAAAGTTGATTTTATAAATCAGCTAATATCAGTTTATTTTTGGATAATAATTCATCCGAATATTATTTTTATTAGCTAATTTCTTCTTTCGGTTTGACTTCAAAAATCATCACACTCAAAGTTATTGTATGTTTAAAAAAATAATTTTAATTTTAACGATTCTTCTTTCTGCCACTTCAGCATTTGCCGCTCGTACTGATTGTGTTTCTCAAATGGCTTTAGCTGATACTTCCGGAAATCCCATTACTACTTCTGTCGATTATGAACTTCATTTTTATCCTAGCCTGACGGGTGGCGCTGAACTTACAACCGCTATCACAGGAACAGCCACTCCCAGTAATGGTGTTTTAAGCATTCCCTTTGATTGTAACGCTGTCACTTCGAATGCAGCTGTTTTTATGGAATATGTCATTAATACAGAAACTCTCAGTCCACGAGTGGAAATGGTTTCAACTCCTTTTGCCGATACTGCTTTTACAGCGCTCAGTGTTTCAGGTGATGTCGCCTTAGGTTCTGGCACTTCTGGCAACTACGTCTCATCTCTCACCGCTGGAACTGGAATTAGTCTCACAGGATCCACAGGAGAAGGTTCTTCTCACACCATTTCTGTCGATACAGGAACGACCGCCAGCAAGATCGTCCAACTCGACACCAGCGCACGCCTTCCAGCGGTGGATGGAAGTCAGTTGACGAATCTAACGATTGGAAGTGGTACGGTAACAAGCACCTCAATAGCTGATGGGACCATTCAATCAGCTGATATTGGAAATGATGTTATCGATTTTAATAATTTATCTGATTCATTAAGTGTTGATGCGGCAACCACGATCAGCACTAATGGGAACAACCTAATTGTCGATCTCAACAATGCAGCCACTTTTTCAGTCAGGAATCAGACTCCAGCGGGTTTTAATCAACTTTTTGTAAATAGTCTTGGGATGAATGGTACCAACGGAGCTGGAGCGTCTTTATTCTCATTTACAGCAGCTGGGCTCGTATTAAACATTAGTGATTTTCAAGGATCGCAGAGGCTTTGTTTCATCGGTAGTGATGGAGATACAGGTTATGTTTCTATAGGAGACTGTGATGGTGCTCAGGCTGATCTTGCTGAATATTATGGGTCTCAAGGAGACTTAGAAGCTGGTGACATTGTTATATTTGATGGCGATGGTTTTCAATATCAAGGAGCTCAAAAAGGATTTTTAAGTAAAGCTTTTTTAAAAAAATCTACTCGTGCGTATAGTCCAAAAGCTATTGGGGTTATTTCTACAAATCCATTTGGAGAAATCTTAGGAGAAGGCGTTTTTGATCCTGATGAATCTCCAGTTCCTTTAGCCCTTGTTGGTCGAGTTCCTGTGAAAGTTTCTACTATTAATGGATCTATTGAAACAGGTGATTACATTACCTCATCCAATATTCCAGGCTATGGGATGAAAGCTACTCAATCAGGTCCTGTATTAGGAATTGCTCTGGAACCTCTTTACAATGATAGCGGAACCATTTTGATGTTCATAAAACAAAGCTGGTTTCCAGGAGACACCTCTGAACAATGTATGAATCAGCGAGGGAAAGTCATCATCAAACCCTATACGACTTTCGCTGAAGTGACCTTCGATACTAAAGGATCAATCCCTGACATACAGCTCACGCCTTTGTCAGATCCTGAATCTCAATATTGGGTTAGTCAGGTCTCTTCTCTTGGGTTTATTCTGAATATTAAAGCAGCATCTTCTAAAGATAGAAAATTCTCATGGATGGCTTATTGCCCCAACAAATAAGTTTTATCTTCGATAATAATTGGAACCAAATAAATGAGCTTCATTATTAATAGAGGTCCTCAACCCATCACAGCCTCCATTAGCCATGACACATTCTTCAGCTCTGTTTAAGTAATCATCTACGGTTCGAGAAATTGGCAATGCAGGCATTGTGTATCTATAATTAAAATTCACGTTTGTATACATTTCACCATAAAAATTAAGCTTCATAGGAGTAGGATCATCACAGTAGGTTAATATAAGCTCATTCCAACCACAGAGTTGATACCCATTCTCTACACGTCTATTTGAAAAAAGAGAATAAAGACCTGTCATACTATTTCTCATCTGGCCATACCCGCCAAAGTATCCATTATTGGGCTGAGATGAAGGCGTTGGTGGAATGGTTTGATTTACATCCTGTCCAGGTAAAATTAGTGGTAAATTTCTATAAAATCGAACTCCCCAAGCTTCTGCTTGTGCTGGTGTAATCCATACTTGATTTATAAAAGCAGTTTGCACTTCCGCTTCATTCATAGGCGTTCCCATATTTATGGGAAAAATAGATTTATTTTGAACATACAAATCATCAGCATGAAGGACTATCTTGTAATCTGCTTGTGTCCAATGAAAAGCAATTCCCATATGAAGCCCAGCATAATTAAAAATATCTCTAGTAAACGGTTGTTCTGACACCCAAAATATACGGATAGGGATATTGATGCCTCGAGCTAATTCAAGAAAAAGATTAGCTACAGAATGGCATCCACTATTCATAACAATACCCTGTATTGTATCTCCACCAATCATAAATGGAGTTGTGCTCAATCTATCTTGTAGAAAGATGTAATGACTTACCCATTCATCGAAAGAGGGATAATAAGTGGCAGGGTGAGTCGTATGATAAGCATTCTTATGAAACCACCATGAGATTGATTTAATTGTATCAACTTGATTGCTTTGTATTAAATTTGTCCGAGTTGCTGAATTTGCACCATTTAAAAAAAAATAGGGGAGTCTTGGATCGCAAGAAAGTAAATCGTCAGAATAATGCCAAGCTGGTGTACGATAAGCTGTCCCTGGACTATAATGACTTCTTACAATCGAAAGATGGCTTTCACTGCCATCTCTCGTGATAATAGAAAAATATTGGGATGAATCTAGAATAGACGCATTTTCTTCTCTGGAATTATCCCTTAAAGACCACGGAACTAACCTGTTAGATTCAAGATAAATAGCTTGTGATATGTGAGCTGCATACATATCAAAAGCTTCATTTTCAGAAATATAGATTCGTCTCAATTCAACATTTACACCATCTTCCGGGTGAGGACATCGGATACCTAAATCACTTTCGTTACGATTAATACGATCAAAGATCTGATTGATTCTTGTTTTTTGAACTGTAGTCCAATGTTCAAAATCAACTTTTGAACCATCTGGCCGCTGCCAAACAATTTGATGAGCAATTTGAGGACACCCCGAAACTTTTCCTTCAAAAGTTGTTCCATTTTGAAGAGAACTTAAACAAAAGTTTAACACTGTTTCAGGATCGTCATAACCAGCTGGTTGATAGGCAATAGAATCATCAACATGGTCTGGTACTGATGGTCCCATTTTACGACTTGTTGAAGAGTTAGATTTGAGGGGAGGAGTGTTAAATTTAAATGAATTATAAGATTTTTCTATCAATGAAGAGAACGTCGCTTTTTGAGAAATTTTACGATTGGTTCGAGCAAAAGAAATCCCACTTAAAGTAGAAGCTATAACAACTATCAATGCTATTTTAATGGTTCGAGTTTTTTGCATAAATTATTATTAGCAAGTTATCGTCAACTCCCTAAACTTGTTGCTTCTTAATTCAACTTTTTTCTGATCTTCCGACAATATTTCAATGGTTTACTAAGGACAATTCCTTATCCATCATAAACAGGATGCTGCACGAAAATCCTCTGGCCTATTCAAAACACTATGCTAAGCGCTCTCCCTGTGTTTTTAAAAAAACTTTTCATTCTTTCAATATTTTCCATTTCGCTTTTAGGCTTTGAGCCGCGAGCGTTGAGCTATAATTTTCTCTACATCAATCCCACCACCGGAGCGCCTATTGGCTGGGAGCCGGAGACGACGATTCATTACTATGTGGATCCGGGGTCTTTAGGAAGACTCACTAATGAACAGGCTCGTACGTTGATTCGGGCTGCGATGGATATTTGGGAGAATGCTTCTCCGTATGCGAATACACCTCGGTTTGTTTATGAGGGGTTGTTGCCGGAGGATGTGGATGGGACGAATTACTCAAGTTATGTGAGTGATAGTAAATGTTATACCAGTGATCTTTCTTTATGTGCTTCTCAAGCTCAGAGAGATCAGAAAACTGTTATTATTTTTGATGAAGACAATTCTATTCTTAATAATGAACTTTGCTCATTAGGTGCTGGTTGTTCTGCTTATGGAGAAGCTTCTGTATTTTCAGGGACAAGTACTGCTCCTATTAATATTACAGCTTCCATGTTAGTTTTAGGAAGATCTCAGGGATTGTCAGATACTAAAATAAGTTCTGTCATGGGAACCATAGTTCATGAGTTGGGACATACACTTGGCCTTGCGCATACCTCCATTAATGAACAAGCTTACATAGAAAATTTGAATGGTTATCAGCGTTACATACCAACTATGTTCTTCTCTTTTGCACCTCACAACGAACTCAGCACAGAACACGCTTTAGCTACTCTGAATCCTGATGACATTGCAGGGATTACGACTCTTTATCCGACTGCAAGTGCATCAACAATGCTGGGAACGATTAAAGGAACAATTTTAAAGTCAGATGGTACACCCATGAGGCACGTAAATATCATTGCTAGAAATAGTAATGATCCGCTGTGTGAGGCTTACTCTTTTTTGAGTGGACTTTCTTGCGCATTCGCAGCTTGTAACGACCATTACATATTCACTTCTACTGGAGCAGGTGGCTTTACGATATCGGCCCTTCCTTCAGAAACTTATACAATAGAAGTCGAAGAAGTGGCCAATGACAATCTTGGTCGAACATTGGCTCCGGGACTTCTATCGGATGAAGATCTTTATGGAGATGCCGAGTTTTGGAATACTGATGATGAAGCCGATGAGTTAAACACGTTATCCTCAACCCTCTCCCTTGCAGCAGGAGAAACTAAAGAGAATATCAATATTATTCTCAATCGCAGCGCTATTATTTCAGATAGAATTAAATATTCCCCTCTAAGCACATTCACGGCAAGTCCAAGTACTCGATGCTCAATATCACCACCAGTTGATTATGCCGCTTTAATTGGTATTTCAGAATCTAATACCAGTGGAACAGGTCACTCTGATGGTACCGGAGGAACAACAAGTACTACTGCAGGTAGTGGGGGTACAAATATTTCTCATATAAATACTGCTACTAGTTGTTCTTTAATCTTTTAAGAAGTTTTTATCAATTGTGGTATACTACAAATGAGAGCGTATTAGCAGAAGCACCCCTAAAGATCATCCGATTTGAACTAACACAAGGCGCCTTAATAACATAAAGAACAAAAGTGAAACCGTTACGATCTTTAGAGGTAATTGTAGGTATTGTTACTTCATTATATCCAGCTGCAGCCTCCCCACCTATTGGAGGAATATAACATTGTAGGCGGCATTTGGAGCTGAATTAGAAAAGGTGACATGGTAACTTCGATCTCCTTGGGTACATCCTATTAGTTCTTGAGTTCCTTCTTCCGTTAGCCGTTCTAAATTATAAGAGCTGGCAGAATTAATAGATCCACCAACAATGGCCCCAAAAGCAAATGGCCTCATATATTGAGGGACTTGATCAGTACTTACTGTGCCTTCAAGCTGATCTAAATTTGTGACTCGTCCACCCAAATCAGTAACACGTCTATCTAATGCACTTACATCCACTCCATCTACTAAACATGTTGGTTCTCCATCTACTGGTGGACATGCACCATTATTAAAACTCAAATTTCCACTCATCACATCCCCACTTTTATTAACTCTCGAAGCAATAGCGGTGGTGAGAGTAGAGTCACCTGTGGATCGTGAGGATGCTTCTGAAGAAAGGGCTGTTGTTAAAGAATCAATGCGTACACCCAATGCCGTATCAGCCGTTGTACGAGCATTGGTTTCAATATTGATGGAGCTTGTCACCGTTGTCCGATCAATTGAGCTTTGGTTGAGTCCATTGAGAATGCGATCCATGTCTTTAATGACATCTTCCAAAACATTGGAATGTGTTGTTGCTAAAGGTCCCACTACTCCAATGGTGGATGCCATGTGGGCATTGTGATTGGTGATGTGGGTATTCAAATCACTTAAATGCAATACATCCGCTTGCAACTGGTTATTACCAATCAAACCATTGATATCCGAGAAATGAAGTGTTCCTACCTCCAGATCTTCAGCTTTGATTGTGCCGTTTTTGATAGATTCTGTAGTCACGCCTTCATTCACCACACCAAATGATTTCTCGGCCCAGAGTGCATAAGGAATACTTCCGATAGAAATAGGATCCACAGGTTGATTCGTTCCAATCTGATACTGAACAAATTTTTCTCCGTGTGAAGGATCCAAAGCATTCAGAGGGATACCGCCTGTCGCTGCATCAGATCCTGGAATATCGCCTTCACCAATCATCACATTTACCGTGCCTCGCACCACTTCACCGGATTGCGTTTCTTGATAGAGCTGTGTGCCATCGACATCGAGGATTTTAAAATTAAGAGTAATCGGTCCATCCGCAATCAGATTGCCTCCGTCATCGCGTAAGACGGATTGAAAGTTGATGGTATGAGGCACTTCGTTAGCGGCAAAGCTTGTGCTCGCTATTAAGGTCATCAGCATTAAGAGAGTTAGTTTTTTCATATGTACTCCTTCATTTTTGGCTCGCAGCTCATGGCTTGCGGTTGGCTGGTTCGCCTTTGGCTCACGGGCATTGTGGATAATTGATTTTTAATTGATTGAATTAATGCGTTTAATTGACCGGTAATTTGGTTGGCCTGCTGCAATAAGCTCTCGATGATCTCGGGTGCGATCCAATCATTTTTTTGAAACAAATAAAGAAGTGTGACGGTTTCAAAAAGAGAACCTCTTGCGATAAATAGGAACTGAACAAATTCTTTTTTACTATAGCGACCTTTGCCTTCAGCAATATTTTGAGGAACAGAAACTGCTGACGATGTAATTTGATCGATTAAGCGAAAAAGTTTGAGATTCGTTCTCAAATTTTGCGCACATTTCACCACCTGATCTGCAAAATCCAAACTGTCCTTCCAAACCACTAATTGTTCAAAACTAAATGCCATATCTTTTCCTTAATAAGCTGCGAGCTTTGAGCCGCGAGCGGTTTCATCGACTCATATTTTCCAACACATCCGGTTTGACACTCAGAGCGCTGCTGCCTGTTTCAAAGGATGTGTGTGAGACTTTTCCGAAAGTGTTAAAACCTGTTCCTGGAATTTTTGTGATGGGATCACCTGGATCGTCATCACACTCTCCTCACCCGTCTGTGTGTCGTGGATGCGGAACGTATGCCTGCCTAAAGACAAACGCCCTCCTGGGCGAAAAGCAAAGTTACCGTCGTTACTACTCACACCCACGCTTTGTTGAGAGCTGGTTTCGTCGGTTAAAATTTCGGGATGATCCGATTGTGAAATCTCTTGCACTTCGATCCCTGACGCTGGCTCTCCAAATCCGGCAAAGTTGATTCGATTTTGCCTGACGAGAGAATTGTTTTGGATGTTGGTGACGACCGGTACTGATTGCAACGATGCACTCACGGGTGTGATCTGGTCTCCATGAATGGTCACCTCGGTAATCAAACGTCGGCGAATCACCATGCCATTGCGATTAAAAGCTTCCACTAAAACTTGCCGATGATCGCCAACGGGGATGCCCGTCATGTTGCCCCCACTGGAGTCTGCTGGAAATTCTTGAATAATATCCTGAAACCCTTCTCCACTCACCGTCACACGAAAATGATCCACCTGCAAAATTTCGGGAAGTGGTGTACTGGCAGCTAAAGCTGCTGGACGGAAAGCATTGTGGACACTCACGGCAACACCGGGAGCATTTTCATGACTGCCAGAACAAGCTGTAAATAAAATCAGGATCACTAATGGATAGAACCTGGAGTAGAATCTGTCATGGCGAGGAGTCTGCCATCGGCGGACGACGTGGCCATCTCCCGCGATTCTCGTGAGATCGCGACGCTGCGGCCTAAAGGCCTGCGCTCGCGATGACAACATTCTAATGCAATTCATAAGCACCGATATCATAAGCTCTCCCCTCTGGACGGCTGTAACCGTCATAGTCTGTTAGAATATCAAACCCACTTGGACTCATACCCGCATCCAACAACACACTCCCCAACACGGGATGAAAATCATGAGCACTCACATCAGCAAAAATCTCACTGAATCTCTGATCGCTCGTGACATTTTCTCTCATGTCTAATGTGGGATTTGCCAAAGCATGAAGCTCAGTGAGGCTGGTGGCGTAGTGATCAAAATTTAAAAATAAAAATGGAGTTTCGGTATTTCTAAATCCTTTGATGAAGTTATGACGAATGACTCCTTGTGGAAGATCATGTGACTGTACATAGATCATCGTCTGGTCATCCGTATATTCAGAATCTAATTTATGTGTCGTGAGACTATTATTAATAATTTGAACATGAAAATTTTCAGAAGCAGGAGCGATGCGTACAGCGATAGCTGTTTGCAAAGATTCACTGGCGTTGATGGTATTATTCATGAGCTCAAGATCCCCATCGCCTACATGATCAATCCCAATCGTCGATCGCTCAGAGCCTGCTTCGATGATATTGTTGATTGCCCTTAAATGAACGTTGCTCGTCACTAGAGCTTGTGAAGATCGATCACTGTGTCCTGTCTCAGGACCGCGCAAGTGGCAGGAGTCGAGTGTCCACAACGTACTCGCATCACTTCCTTGTACACTGAGCACACGAGCATTCCCCTCATGGCCTTGATGAATGACGGTCACATGAGACATCAGTGTTGGCGTTGTCCCCACATGTACTTGTACCACCGTAGAGTCTCCACTCGTGATACTCGTCTCTTCTGTCCGCGGCTGATACTGACATCGGGCTGTTGATTCTCGATCCACAAATCCACCCAAGAGATTGATCCCTTCTGGAATGGAAATCGCTTCATCAAATGTGCCGGCTGAAACATAAATATTTTGAACGTGTGCATTTTGAGCAATGGAGATCGCGCGCGTGAGCGTACGCACCGGAGCATTGACGGCTCCACTCAAATCATCATTGCCATAATTTCTGGAAACAAAAACTGCTTGTCGTGCATTGATATCAAGACGAGTGTTGTCACAATCACACACATCACCATCTCCATCACGATCAGTATCGGCTTGATCCACGTTAGAAATCGTCGGGCAATTATCATGAGCATCTAAAATGCCATCGCCATCGGTATCTTGCAGTCTGGAATTTGTGACGACATGATCATTACCTAAACCCAACTCATCTTCATCGGTGAGAGTATCATTATCATCATCGGCATCACACACATCACCTTGACCATCACGATCCAGATCGGCTTGATCGGCATTGGCATTCTGCGGGCAATTGTCTCGAGCATCTTCTAAACCATCTCCATCATCATCATTGGTGCAGGCATCCCCTTCTCCATTGTGGTCACTGTCTCGTTGGTCAAGATTGGCAACCCAAGGACAATTATCCACCATCCCATGGCTATTGTCTGGAACCGTATCGTTATCATCATCACTATCACAGACATCACCAACGCCATCATGATCATGATCGGCTTGATCGGGATTTGAAAGTATAGGGCAATTATCACTTCCATCAATGATGTGATCTTGATCGGTATCAGTCACACGGATGTTACTCCCCAACCTCACTTCATCCACATCACTCAAACCATCATTGTCACGGTCGGGATCGCAGAGATCGCCAAATCTGTCCTGATCGAGATTGTCCTGAAGTGGATTAGCCACAAAAGGACAATTGTCTCTTCCATTGCCAATACCATCATGGTCTTCATCCAGTGTCTCAGTCACATCCAAGGGGAAAGCATCTTGGCCATCACTGATACCATCCTGATCCGAATCTGATGAGAGAGGATCAAAACCTCCGATATATTCCGATAGATTACTGAGACCGTCCTGATCTTGATCAAAATTTGTTTCAAAATCGATGGGACGAAAAGCTAGATGCGTGGCGCTATTGCCTCCAGGCAAACTAAAGACTCGGCGCGCTCGGGCAATGAGAAGTGGTTCTGTTAAAACAGACAAGGCTGCTGGTGTGGGTGAATAAGTTGGACTGGCTGGGATGATCATTTGGATTTCAGCTAGATAATCGCCTCCTGCCACATCACTCATATCGGCTTCCCAACCTGATTGTGCATGCTTCAAAGCGACAGGGCCCACCATGATGGCGGATCCTGCAGCATCATACAGACTCAGTTGAGTTTGATAGTTATTGAGAGACGCTAAAGCTGGTGGCAATGACATCTCGGCTGTAAAAGAAGAGACTTCTGTTTTTTTGCCACAGGCAGAAAGAGATAGGACAAGTCCTAGAACAGTAAATAATTTTTTAAGCATAAAACCCCACTTTATCACCAAGTCCATAGTTTAATTGACAGCCCGAGAGGGCTTTCCCTACGGACGACTATACTAAAGAGGCGCATATGTGTTACAAGTAAACGCCTCGTCAGTACAAGCTCAGTGCCAATTAAAAATACTCATTCAATTTTTTTAAAAATGTAGAAAAATAAAGGGAACAACGAGGACAGCGAGAAAACGTGCGGGAAGAGTGTCAGTAAAATACTTTTTTTGAGTTTCATTTTTGGACCGCGACGTCCAAAATTCAAACCCCTTCTTAAAGATCCTTACCTCCCTCAAGGTCAGATCTTCAGTGTGTGCGCTGATAGCGACTACGACACTTTTAAGTCAAAACAAAAATCGATTTTAGCTAATAATAATGCGGCTTGGATGAGTTTTTATCCAAAATTGAATCAGTATTAGCTAATTTGAATATGACTATTGGGACATTAACCTCATGGCACTTTTATTGCTGAGAGACGATCCAATGAATTTGAACCAGGAACAACGGAAAAAGATTTCGGAGATTTTGTTCGATTTTTCAAAAATTAGCACAGGAGCTATTGTCGTCGGTCAATTTTTCCCGAATATCGCAGGCGAACATCAATCATGGATAAAATGGGTGGGAATTACCTTTTCATTTGCAGCGACTCTCTTTTCCATTATAATTTTAAGAAGTAGGAGATAAAAAATGTCTATTGAGTTTTTAGTTTTGTTCGGTGCTATTTTAGCTTTGGGGATATGGGCTTGTTTTTTCGATCGCCCCGCGCGTCGCAATCATAAGAAATCTTCGATATAATAAAATAAACTTCTGTATCATTTTGGACTCCTGAATCCAAAAATAAAACTCCTCTAATTCATCCCTACTCCTATTTCCCTTTATTTCTTCTAAAAACCCGCTGGCATCTGGTTTGAGTATATCTCCTCCTATCTAAAAAAAATTAACCGCATTCTTCTAAACTTAAAAGAAGATGCACAAACAAGGAGATCGTATGAAAACAAAACAAACACTATTCGGAATCACCGCTGTTGCTTTACTGACGGTGGGCATTTCACAAACCAGTCATGCTTGGTTTTTTAAAACCAATGTCGATGTCAATGCATCCAAAACCTACAACACCAGTGCAGGCCGTGATGTGGGTTCTCGCAATAATACAAACTCCAATAATCGTTATGGCTCTCATGACATCAAAGGCGATGCTAAGAATGCCAACTTTGGCACTATCAACGCCAATGCCAGCAACTATTCTGGTGGAAACAGTTTTGGAAGCAGCAAATCAGCTTTCGGATCCAACAGATCATCTCTGAGTAATTTGGGGAATAACAATCAAGGAAACCTCAACTTCGGAAGTGGCATGAACTCTGTTCAAGCAGGAAGCATCACCATGGGAGACACTCACTTCAATGGCGACAATGCTATCAAAACAGTCTTGGGAAAATAATGACGCGATTTAAGTTTAGGTCAGGAGAGTTTATGAAAATGATTACTTTCTATCCAGTAAGAGCAGGGTTTGTTCTCGTCCTGCTCTTACTCCTGCCCCTTAAAGGACAGGCGACATGTCTTGTGGATTGCGAAAGCTCCTCTAGTGGTGATGTTTCTCATTTTGGAAATCAATATACCCAACAAGCTTCTCAGCTCAGCAATACCAATACCGACAGCAATAATCGTGATCACAGTCATGATATGGGAAATGTCAAAAATTCGATCGTAGGAGATGTCTACATTCGAAATGGACATGAGCATATGGAGATTCATGATGTTCATTCACAAAATGCTTTCATCGATGCCTCCATCACATCGGTGGTCAACTTAGGAGACACGAGGAATTAGATGAAAACACTTCTCTCTCTCATCAGCTTAATACTCCTCTCATCGACTCTCCTGGCTGTCGAACCGGATCTGCATGACCCGCAGATGCTGCAAGCCATTACCAATATGCGACAACGTCAGGAAGGCGAAGAAGGATCTACTGTTCGCGTCATTCAACAACCCATCGTCACAAGAGTCGAACAAGGCTGCACACTCTCGGAACAAGCACGGCAACGGATTCGCGATTTGGGCTCTGAAAAACATACGATCGGAAATGTAAATGTCGAAGCCGGACATGGCGAAGTTACGATCGATGGAAATTCAGGGACGATTAACAACAGTGTTAATGTTCAAGTGGTGAATAACAATGATCGCAAATGTTTCTAAAATGATTTTTTGTGGAATCGTGTCATTGCGAGGAGTCCGCCAGAGCGGACGACGTGGCAATCTCATGCAAGCATTTAGTTTACAAAGAGATCGCCACGCCCTTCGGGCTCGCGATGACAACAGATTATCCTTTCATATCTTTCTATTAATGCTCTTTTTTCTATTCACTAATTTTAATGCACAGGCGGCATCACTACCCCAAATGGGCCCCAAGTCGCGTGTGGCGGTAGCGCAGTTTGGGACTACCGACAAGTTTGCTTCTGTGTATGGAGGTTGGAATATCGGCGGTGGGCTTGCCGCTCAATTGGTGACAGCATTGATTCAATCGCAACGTGTTGTTGTGGTGGAACGAGCTATTCTTTCCAAAGTGTTGATCGAACAAGAATTAGGCCAATCCAAACTCTCTTCCTCTTTTACACAAACACCAGCTGGTCAGCTTCTGGGTGTGGATTATTTAATCGTCGGAGAAGTGACCGAATTTGAAGAACGTCAAATGGGTGGTGGTGGAAGCCTTTCAGTCATGAAAGGCTTTGGACCCAAAATAAGCGGTGAAGCTTCAGCGGCTCAAGTGGGGATTGATCTTCGCGTGATTGATACTCGTACTGGGGAAATTCTGCATTCACATCGAGCTCAAGGACGTTCGTGGGAAAAAGCCCTTGCGACAAAAGTAGATTATAAATTTATCGAGTTTGGTGGGGATACATTTCACAAAACCCCTCTTGGACAGGCCACGCGTCGCGCTATCAATGACGCTCTTCAATTTATTCTGACCGTCGTTGAAAAAAGAACCACTGAGTTTTCATGGCTGGCCCGGGTGGTTGAAGTGGAAGGCAACGATGTCTACCTCGATGCGGGTCGATTGGCCAATATCCAAAAGGGAGATCGTTTTCGCATCAGTACAGTGCGCAAAGTACTGACAGCTCCTGAGACCAATGAAATTTTAGGCCTGGTCGAAAACGACGTCACGATCGCCGAAGCCGTTGAAGTACAAACCAAGTACACACGTGCTCAGATTATTGGAAATAATCATCCCAAAATCGGCGATCTGGTACGTTTTGAAAATCAAACTCAGCACACAGATTTTCAAACGCCCGCCTCGCTGACCGGATATCGGGTGATGGAGTGAGTGATTCAATCACTATAAAAAACGGAGGAGATATGGATCATACATTAGTGTACACAGGACATGAAAAACTTCTCACCCCTCTTGAGCTCGTCTGCCTGCGTGGGCCTCAAAAGGGAAAAAAGTTTCCACTGATTGAAGGTAGACAAACTTATGGTCGCGATGCTGGAAATCATATTGTTCTTGATTGTCCCACCGTTTCTAAGAATCACGGCATGTTGCTCTATCAAGAAGAAGGCAAGATTACCATCTATGACACCCTGTCGAGAAATGGCATTTCCACACAGGGCAGAAAAAAATATCCTGATCACTTTAAAAATTGGTCAGATCATTCAGATCGGATCATTAGTTTTAAAACTCGTACGCGAAGGGGAAACAACCCATCACGTCTATCCAAAATCGAATTCACACTCTTGGCTCACAAGCAAATCGTTAGCTTTTTCTGCAGTCTTTTTAGTTTTTATGGGAAGTGCAATGGTGTTTTTTCCTAAAATAAAATTTTCACAAGCCACACATTTTTTTGAAGAAGCAAAATCAGCTGAAACACCTCAAACACCAACATTCAAAGTCCTCCCCGCAGAACCTACTCACGATGCTATTCAAATAACCAAAAAAGTTTTTCAGCAGCCAATCGTGACAAAAAAAATTCAACGGCCTGCTTTACCGCTCTTACCTCAAGGCCTCAATCGCTCTTTGAAAAATCTCATCAAGACCGATGAATTAGAAGATCAAGCCCGAGCGTCTTTTGCCAGCGGTCAGTTTCAGCAAGCGGCCCAACTGTGGCAACAAGTACTTGCTTCCGACCCCAATAATCAAAAAGCCCAGGAAGGTTTGAAGAGCTTGCAGCAAATCTCAGCAATCCCTTCAGCTGCACCCTCAAATCCCCCTCAAGGAGATGTTTAATATGCGACGGCTTATTTTATTTTTTAGCCTGCTGACTCTGAGCCTAGGATGCGCGAGCTCCGGTCCTTCATTTCTTTCTCATGCCTTTGAAGATGATATTCAGGAATCACGCAAATTGATCGAAGCTGGAAATTTTAAACAAGCTGCCGACGACCTGTCTGTGTTTTTGGAAATGGCCCCAAAAAATGATGAAGCTCGATTTTTGAGAGCTCTGGCTTATCAAAATCTCGAACAGTTTCCCGCAGCCATAAAAGATTATGAAACAATCATCAAAAATATTCGGAAAAATAATCAGAAGACTCTTTCGGATCACACAGCCAAATCTCATTACAATCTCGGGATGATTTTTGCTTTCAAACTCAACGAACCTCACCAAGCTCTCGAACATTTTGACGACTATCTTTCTCTCTCACAGGCCTCACATGATTCTAATGAAAGAGATTACCAAGTGGCTAAAATCATGTGTTCTCTGGATCATTCCGATTCTTCCGAAAAAAACGAAGATCTCCCCACACTCATGATTGAAGTGGGAAAGATTCAAAACACTTTGGAAAAAAGAAAACGTCTTGAAGAGATTTTAAAAACTCACCCCAACTCTCCTGTCGCCTCTTACGTTCTAGGTCAGACTTTTGAATCTGAAGGGAAATGGGATGAAGCGATTTCAACTTATCAAAACGTCTTAAAAAGCCATCCCACTTGCGGGATTTGTCACGAGGCCCTCGGCAATCTTCTTTTAAAGAAAAAGAAAACAATGGCTGAAGGTCAAAACCATAAAAAGAAAGCTCAGCTCTTCATGAGCTCAAAATAAAAGGAACTATCATGAAAACAAAAATCCTCACACGTCTCTCATGTCTCACGCTACTCAGCTTACTGGCCGCTTGTGGAGGAGCTACCACCCCCAGCTCACAGACAACACCACCTGAATCTCAAAGCTCGGAATTGCCCAGCAGTGTTTCAGCATTATTATCGTCAGAATGTAACTCACGCCCGACTCCTCAAACGATCAATGCAACTGTGAATGGCACACCTTATCACTATACAGAAACCTTGGCTGAACAAGATGAAGGTCATGAGATTGCCAGCGGCACCCACCTCTTGGCTGCCAACAAAGTCGGTCGTTTGGTTTTCAAACCATCAACCGATGGAAAAGTTGTTTGGGGAGCACGTAAATGGGCTTTGGCTGGGACTCAACCTGAATCAAACACAGCACTCGGGAATATCACGATTCGTTCTGAGACCATTTCAAATGAAGCACAAGTGGTTGTTAACCATCCCAACAATTCTATCCCGATCCGTTACGAAGTGTGTTTGGTTGTTTTAGGCCCAGCCGATTGGGAAGCTCATCTCACAAATGAAACGGGCGATATTACCTCAGAGAATCATTCGGGATTAATAACAACAGATAACAACACCGGCGATACCATCATTGCCCAAAATGGTCCTGGATTCATTACAGCAACAACCAACACGGGTGATATCATCGCTACTGGAGATTCACGAGGTGGGGTTAATTTAGTCACTAATACCGGCAGTATCATCTCTACTCTGACTAATGCAGGTGTATCACTCCAAACTGTCAGCCAACTCCAAACAGAGACAGGAAATATCATCCTCAATCTTGCCGACGGCTTTGGCTTCAATCTAACAGCCTCAACAAATACAGGCGATATTACCGTCCCCAGCTTTTTCCCTACCCCCACAGAACACAACACAGGCTTCACATTCTCGACTGAAGCCAATGGCGGTGGTGCGACTTTGTCACTTCATACAAATACAGGATCGATTAATATTGTGGCTCAATGATGTATAACCATCATCACTTTTTGCTGAGATTTAGGGTACAACGCGCAGGCAGTTATTAGGGCTTTGCAGAGCGAAACAGTCTAAATAATTGATTGATTACTTGGGAGCCCCAGAGTTTCATTCTTTGAAAAACACCTGAAACCTGGGGCTCTCTGGCATGAAAATCTTGGCTCATCGCTTTATGCCAAGCAGTGAGAAGTTCACGAGCATCTCTATATCTGTTTTCAGGATCTTTTGATAAAGCTTTCAAAATAACTTCATCAACAGCATTCGAAACACTTTCATTGTGCAAAGAAGGTCTCAGTAATTCAGGGTCTCGTTGTTTTTCTTGCAATGCGCTCAACCATTCATGTGGATCTGGATTTTGAGATTTGGGTTGATAAGGAAGTTTACCTACTAAACACTCATACATAACAATGCCGAGCGCATAAACATCTTGCTTAAACAAATCATGGTCCTGTGCACCATTCCAGCATTCAGGAGCCATGTATTGAGGTGTCCCATAAATTTTATTGGGGCCATAAATTAATCCCAAGAAGTGATTAGTATCATAAGCCAAACCAAAATCGATAATTTTAACTCCGTCATGATTAGTTAAAAAATATTTTCTGGTTTAATATCTCGATGTGCCACTCCTCTAGCATGAACTTTTGAAAATAAACTGATAACCTCACCAATGACTTCATAAGCGCCTTCAATGCTAAGCTTCCCTTTGAGAATTTTTTTATCCAAGGATTCCCCTATTAATATCTTCATCACTGTAAAGGGATAACCCTCTGGCGTCTCACCATTATCAAGTATTTCAGGAACAATTTCTCCCGAGAAACTTGCAGCAATTCGTCTCTCAAAATCAAAACTGCCTGGTGGTAATTTAGTATCTATTGAAGAATAGAGTGAAATTTTTATAGCAACATCACGATGGTTTTCAGTGTCAAAGGCTTCTATGACTTGACCCGTCGCCCCTTCTCCGAGAACACGAGAGCGTTTATATTTAGTTTTTGAAGGGTCACCTTTTTCACCTTTTTGCATCAGAAAGCCTTCATCATTAAAACTACCGTCGCTACTCCTCCCTTTAAGTTCCACCACAGTCGTTACCGGCTCTGCAGAGTCGGTAGCCTTTACTGGAAGTGAAACTCGTGCAAAAGTGCGAGAAGGAACATTTCTGACTCTTGAGCTAAAAAAAGTTTTTAACCCTTCCAGACCATTTTCAGAAACAGTACACTGAGGAGCAAACTGAGAGGTTGCATAACATGTCATTGAATCAAAATAGGCTTTGGTTGCTAAAAAGACCTCATCATCATCACCAAAAGCAGGATAACGAGCATTCCACAAAATACTTTCTATTTTTTCTGCCGTATCTTCAGGTTGTGTTTGTTTTAAGGAATCTCCTAAAGCGTATAAGGCCCCTAAAACAAAGGATCGTACGGGAGCCAACTCATCTGATTTATGTAATTGAGTTTCTTCAGAACTATTTATCAAAGCCTTGGCCAACAAGAAGTTATAATAAACAGGATTAGCATCAATTCGATCGGCAGCATTTCGAGGAGTTTCGCCTGCTGCAGGAATAAATCTGACGATATTAGTAAATAAATTATGGGCACTCTCTTCAGTTTTGACCGGGGAAAACAATAAATCTAAAGCATTTTTTGATCCTCGTATATCAGTTAAATTCAATAACAAAGCACCCTTCAATTCAGACATTCCGCGATTAAACTCACTAAGATCTAAAGGACCTCCTTCTTGTACAGGCATACGTGCCAATGTATTCAAAGCGTTAAAATAAGCCTCATGGAAACCTGTAGCTATCACTGTTTTAAAAGACATAACTCCCCAATAAATTATCTGATCTTCTTAAAACTCATTCTCGTCACAAAAGTCAGAAAAGTTGCTTCAAAGCTTTAAATAAAATGAATCTTTTAAAAAAAATTCGTTTTTCTCTATATTTGGGGCCATCGTGAGAAAGCTACTTGGATATCAGCAAATCGCTTTAATGGATCCTGCTCCAGACATTTAGCAACGAAAGAATCTACTAAAGGAGCCACATCTGGGTTATAAATTGTGGGTCTAATCTGCCTAAATTCTTTAAAGAGTCTGACTAATTCATTACGAGCATACAGATAATCATCAGGCTGCTGGCTCTCATTTTGAGGAAGTCGGCCTGTCAAAAGCTCAAAGAGAACAATGCCCAGAGCAAAGAGGTCTCGTCTCTTCAAATCATCCGACTGACCCCCTTTCCAAGCTTCAAGAGAGAGATAGGCTGGGGTCCCAAGCACCTGATCGGATTTAAATTGCATACCCACTTTAGAAATCAAATCGTAAGCCAAGCCGAAATCTAGGACATAAACATCACCTTCTTTAGTGACATAAATATTCTCAGGCTTGATATCCCGGTGAACCACATGATCATTATGAAGCGCAGAAAAAGCCTCTAAAATCTTTAAACTCAAACTATACGCTTTTTCCAGCGTGCACCTAGAATCTATCAGCTTTTGAAGCGTGACTCCTTCCAAAATTTGCATCACTACAAATGGCGCACCTGTTTGAGTCATTCCTTTCACAAATACCGTAGCGGCCTGTTTTGGGAAACGAGCAGCCATACGTTGTTCATCTGCAAAATGTCCTTCATTATCATGATCTGCTTTAGCGATCTTAATCACCACACGGCGACGAAGATCTGTATCTTGAGCCTCAAACACAACACCAAACGAACCTTCCCCAATAATTTTTTCGAGTCGATAAGGGGTACGACGAAGAGATCCATTTGCTTCTTTTTGTAATAAATATCCCTCAGCATCCACATGCCTTGCTCCACATCCCAAATTTTTATGAAGAGGAATAATAGATGTCGGAGCTGAATCATCAAATGAAAAAGGCTCGTTCACAGGAGTCTTCAGAGACTTTGTAGCTGTAGAAGCTTTTACAACCCTTCGGAGAGAAGCTAAAGTATACTCTAATTTTCGCGGGCTATTTTCTGGAAGTACTATATTTCTACCCCTCAACTCAGCCACACTTGAGTTGACGGCTTTTTTAACTTTTTCTGGATCAACATCTGGCTCATAATCTTCAAAAATACTGGGATATCTGATATCCAAAACAGTCTTTTTCAAAGCATCTCTCAATTCCCTATCCGCTACAGCTTGATCATCACTTAATAATGGCAAAACTTCTTTTGCCGCACGAATCATGTAAGAATCCAAATCAACATCCCCAGAGAAATTCATAACCCGAGCACCAGTCATAAGAGTCGTGGCAATCTGAAATCGATACAAAGGCCATCCATCCTTTACGCGTCTTGCCGTCTGGGCGATATCCTCGCACTGAAATGGCAACAACCAACCTATTTTCCCTAAAAGATCATTTGCCCCTTCTTGAGAGGTAACAGGGCCTCCAAAATAAGCGGCTACCGGACTCTTCCTAGCTAACCGAGGATTTTCTGAAGCTCCTTTTAAATCAAAAGTTGCTAGAGCCCTTGATAAAGATTCTACTCCCTCATTTAATCTTGCGAGATCATAATTAGGATTTGTAACAGCCATAGCTATTCTGGATATTGCTGTTGAAAATGGTACTGAGAATGTTTTTGTTATAGGCGCCGACATAAATCTCAAATCCCCTTCTTAAAGTTATCTTCGTCCAACCACCAAAAAAGTTTCTTAAAAAATTAAATAAAATCAGACACTATAGTGTCCGCATACAAAATCCCTTGTTCTGTAAGGGTGAAATGGTGGCCATTTTTGATTAAAAAATGCTGATCCTGATACTTTTTCAAGTATTTTTCATAGGTTTGGTAAAATTCTTGTCCAAAAAGAGCTTCAAAGGTTTGAGTGTTCACGCCCTCCCGAGTTCGTAAGGCCAGCATGCAGTACTCTCCCATGCCCATTTTATGCGTGATTTCTTCAGAAAATCCCAACCAATCACCTGAAATATATTTTTTAAGATCGCGATGATTCGTTTGCCGGACTGCAAACGTTTTTTTTGAAGAGGCATCCAATTGATTCATTTTTAGGAAAGAAGCAGCTCCAGCTCCACACCCCAGATACTCGCCGTACTCCCAATAATTTTGATTATGACGACATTCAAACCCCGGTTTGGCGAAATTGGAAATCTCATATGGAGGCAATCCAGCGGCTCTCAACCTATCACGAGTCCAAGTGAGACACTGCACGCCAACATCTTCGGATGGTAGGGGCAATTCATGAATTGCCCCTACAGATTTTCCATAAATCTTCTCAAAAGCCGTCCCGGCTTCGATCGTCAGATGGTAGGCGGAGAGATGCTGTGGATGAAAACTCAAGGCCGTCTCAAGATCCTTTTTCCTATCCTCAAATGTCTGTCCCGGCAAGGCCATGATCATATCAAAATTCACTTTTTCAAAACCTGCTTGATAAGCGTCCGCAATCGTCTTTTTGGCTTCGTCCCCCGAATGAATCCGACCCAAGACTTTTAAGAACCGATCTTCAAAAGATTGGACACCCATAGACAAACGATTGACGCCCAGACTTCGGATAATTTTAAGTTTTTCAAGAGACACTGTTTTAGGATTGGCTTCCATCGTAAATTCAGTCTCCGACGACCACATAAAATATTTCGAAAGAGTCTGAATAATTTTCTCCAAAAGCTTGGACTCCAAGAGCGACGGCGTCCCTCCTCCAAAAAAGAGAGTGTGGATTTTTTTGCCTTGGTAAGGTTCTGAACGGGTTTCGATTTCGCGGATTAATTCGTCCACATACTGCTTCTGAAGATCAAAATCCTCATAGCCACGAGCCACTGAAAAAAAATCACAATACCCGCATTTCACTTCACAAAAAGGAATATGGATATAAATCGAAAAGTTTCTCATATTAGACTTGATTTCGCGGGTCTCGCTCGACTAGGGGGCCCCAATATTTCAAAGGTTGTCAATTTCAGTAAGGGGGCGCCATGTCAATCACGGATAAACTAAAAGATTTTATGATCAGCGGTCCACAATACGAAGATGGAGACCGTAAAGCTCAAGTGATTGCTGTCTGTTCTCAAAAAGGCGGCGTGGGAAAAACCACTAGCACCGTTAATCTCTCTGCCTCTCTCGCCTATTTTCATCAACGCCGTGTTTTGGTGATTGATCTTGACCCTCAAGGCCATGTGGAAAAATCTCTGGGAGCTATCGTCAAAGATGGAGTTGAATACACGCCTCTTTCTCAAGTCTTAGAAGCAAAAAAAGGCAATATCATGGACGCTGTGGTCAAAACAGAAATTGAGGGTTTTGACATCACTCCAGGCGATAAAGCTCTTGTGCAATCCGAATCCATCTTAGGATCTCGCATTGGAAAAGAAATCATTTTAAGCAATGCTTTAAAAACTGCCAAAACTCACTATGATTTTATCATTCTCGACTGCCCTCCTTCTTTGGGAAATCTTACCTTAAATGGATTAGTGGCTGCTGACTGTGTGTTGGTTCCTTGCGAAATGAGCGTGTTGGCTTTTGAAGGTGTGACAGATCTTTTGGATACTTTGCGCGAAGTCAAAGAACGTTTGAATCCTCCTCTCGATGTCTTGGGAGTTGTCTTCACTCGCGTCGATGGCCGAAACGTGACCATGAACAATCTTATTTTAGAAAACATGAAGAGATTTTTCAGTGGCAAAATCTTCAAGTCTCACATCACCATCAATACAGCCATCAACAAAGCTCAACTCGAAGGTCGCCCTGTATTCGACTTTGCCCCTTCTTCCAGTGGATCTCTTAATTACCAATCTCTGGCCAGTGAAGTGATGCAACGACTCAAGTCTCATTTAGCTGTTGTACCGAGTGAAAGCGATCGTCGTAAGGCAAATTAAAAAATCTCCAAGCCAATATCCAAAGCCTTGGCTGAATGAGTAAGAGCGCCGATGGAGATTCGGTCGACTCCTGTTTGGGCATATTCCAAAACGTTTTGTAGATTGATACCACCTGATGCTTCTGTTTGGGTGCGACCGCTAGCTAGACAATTGACAAGAGCAATGGCTTTTTTCAAATCTGTTGGAGAAAAATTATCGAGCAAAATAATATCAGCTCCTGATTTCAAAACTTCCTCAATTTGATCCAAACGATACACTTCAATCTCAACTTTTTTTCCATCATGATTGTGATTTTTCACCAGCTGCAGGGCTTCGGTGATTGAGCGTCCCATGAGATGATTATCTTTGATCAGATACTGGTCATAAAGACCCTGACGATGATTTTCACCACCACCCATTTTAACCGCATACTTTTCCAAATCTCGATAAGCTGGAAGGGTTTTACGCGTATCTAAAATTTTAACTGATGTACCCGACACAGCTTTTACAAATTTTTGAGTAAGGGAGGCAATGCCTGAAAGATGCTGGAGAAAATTTAGAGCTGTACGTTCAGCTGTCAGAATCGACTGAAGGCTTCCAGAAATTTTAGCAATTTTTTGACCTGTTTTGAAAGCTTGGCCATCTGAAATCAATTCTTCAAAAATAATCTGAGGATCAACCGCTTGAAAAACTTTTTGAGCGACAAATAGTCCTGCCAATACCCCTTCTTCTTTCGCTACTAAAAAAGCTTCTTTGGAAATCAATCCATCTCCAAACAAAGCCTGACTGGTCACATCACCTGACTTCACATCTTCTTTTAAAGCCAAATCGATCAGTATCTGTAGAGAAGAGTCTGACATATTAGCGAATATTTTGAAGCGTGTTTTCCAAACGCACAATCTTGGTGAGATTGTCTTTCACTCGGGAGCGTTCCTCTTCCACGACATCAGCATCGGCACGCGCCACAAAGTTTTGATCTGCCAACCGTTTCTCACGACGCTCCGTATCTTCTTTCAATCGTTGAATTTCCTTCTCGAGACGAGCCACTTCTTTTTCAAAATCGACTAAGCCTTCAAGAGGAATGTAAATATCCAGACCCACTAAAGCCGCGTGGGCCATTTTCTTGGGAGTCACTTTTTCAGTAGACCATGTTGCTGTTTGAGCATTGGTAAAACGCATGAGGAGTTCGGAATTTTGATCCAAAAGATTTTTCAATTCCTCACTAGCTCCATAAAAAATCGGAGACACTTGAGACTTGATAGGGATCTGGTTTTCTCCGCGAATATTCCGGATCGCTGTGATCACTTGGATCAAAGTCTCCACATCCTGGCTTTCTTTTTCGAAAACGTAGCCTTGTGGTTGAGGAAAAGAAGACGTCACGATTGTCGCTTGAGGATTTGGATTTAATTTTTTCCAAATCTCTTCAGTAATAAACGGCACGACAGGATGAAGTGCGCGCATCGAGGATTCAAGGATATAAAAGAGCACGTTTTTATTGAGCTTCACTTTTGAAAATTCAAGATACCAATCACAAAACTGACGCCAGAAGAAATGATACAGAAGCTTTGCAACTTCATCGTAATGATAAGCTTCAATCGCGTTTTTAACATCAACGATAGTTTTGTCCCAGATTGTTAATATCCATTTATCGAGGATCGACAAATCCCGTAGGGGTGGCCCACCGTGGCCACCCTGGTTGGTTTGGGCATCCGATTCAGGGCAGGCACGGGGGCCTGCCCCTACGTTTTCGATTTGCATCATCGCAAATCGCGAAGCGTTCCAAATTTTGTTACAAAAATTCCGATACCCTTCGATTGTTTCTTCACTGAGTTTAATATCACGACCCTGAGCAGCCAAAGCTGTAAGCGTAAACCGAAATGCGTCCGTCCCAAACTTTTCCATGATCATCAACGGATCAACCACATTCCCCTTCGATTTACTCATTTTCTGCCCATGCGCATCGCGCACAAGAGCGTGGATGTAGACGTCTTTAAAAGGCACATCATCCATAAATTCCAAACCAAACATCATCATGCGCGCGACCCAGAAAAAGATAATATCAAAACCTGTCACCAACACAGAGGTCGGATAAAAAGCTTTGAGCTCGGGCGTTTGTTCGGGCCAGCCTAAAGTGGAAAATGGCCAGAGGCCTGAGGAAAACCACGTATCCAGCACGTCTTCTTCTTGTCGTAAATTTTTCGACGAACATTGAGGACAGGATGTAGGGGGCTCGCGTGAGACGATGATTTCGTTACATTCGCAAAACCATGCAGGAATCCGATGTCCCCACCAAATCTGGCGTGAAATACACCAGTCTTTAATCCCTTCCATCCACTGCTCATAAACCTTCGTCCAATTTTCAGGATAAAATTTGGTTTTACCATCATGCACGGCTTTCAGTGCGCGCTCGGCCAAGGGTTTTGTTTTTACAAACCATTGAAGCGATAGATAAGGCTCCACAACGGTCTTACAACGATAGCATTGTCCCGCACTCAATTTATGTTTGTCGATTTTGACTAAAAAACCTTTTTCTTCGAGTTCTGCGACGATTTGTTTACGCGCTTCAAAACGATCCATCCCTTGAAAATGAAGAGCATTCTCATTCATCTTGGCATCGGGAGTTAAGACATTAATGCGTTCAAGCTCATGGTCATTGCCAAAAATAAAATCGTTAAAATCATGAGCGGGAGTGACCTTCACCGCACCCGTTCCAAATTCCTTATCAACTCGATGATCGGCAATGACGGGAATTTCCCGATTCACCAAAGGAAGAATTAATTTCTTACCAATAAGATGTTTGTAACGTGCGTCATCAGGATGAACAGCCACAGCGGTGTCACCTAACAATGTTTCTGGGCGGGTGGTAGCAACGACGATTTCCCGTAGGGGCGACCCACCGTGGTCGCCCGGATCAGGGCAGGCACGGGGGCCTGCCCCTACGGCATCATACCGAATATGCCACAAAAACCCATCTTGCTCTTGATGTTCCACTTCAATATCCGAAAGCGCTGTCAAACAACGCGGGCACCAATTGATGAGGTATTTGTCACGATAGATCAGACCCTTTTCATAAAGACGCACAAAAGCTTCACGCACCGCTTTTGACAAACCCTCGTCCATGGTGAAACGTTCACGACTCCAATCGCAGGAAGCGCCCAAACGTTTGAGCTGGTGAACGATTTGATTGCCACTCTGCTCTTTCCATTGCCACACCCGTTCGATAAATTTTTCACGGCCGAGATCTTGGCGTTTCTTGCCTTCTTTTTTCAGCTCGCGTTCGACGACATTCTGAGTCGCAATACCCGCATGATCAGTACCAGGAACCCACAAAACATTTTTTCCCAACATGCGCTGGTAACGAACCAAAATATCCTGCAGCGTATTGTTCAGTGCGTGACCCATATGCAAAACACCCGTGACGTTAGGTGGAGGAATCACCATTGAAAAATTTTGAGCCGCTTCGCCTTCAGGATTGGCTCGAAACAAATTTTGATCCAGCCAAATTTTAAGCCATTTTTCTTCGACCTGCTTCGGGTCGTAAACTTTATCTATTTCTTGAGTCATATGTTTTATTTTAATTTCAATCCTTCTGTAAGTTGTTTCAATGTTGGTAATTTACCCTTAAAATTATTTGGCAGGTTTTGATAAAGCTTATATTCCGCTACACCAATTGGATTAGTTTTAGTTCGCAATGAAAACTCAACTTCCACCTTATCTCTTTCAGCACAAAGAATGATCCCAATGGATGGATTATCATCATGGGACTTTTCTGATTCGTTGAGGAGATTCAAGTAGAAATCCATTTTTCCAGCATACTCTGGTTTAAATTTCCCGGTTTTTAATTCAACAGCAACCAAAGATTTTAGAAAACGATGATAGAACAACAAATCAATGAAATATTCATTTTCACCAAGTGTCATTCTATATTGACTGCCAACAAAGCAAAAACCATAGCCCAGCTCGAGAATAAAACTTTTAAGTTTTTCGATCAGTCGACTTTCCAAATGACGCTCATGAATGGCTTCTTTAATACCTAAAAATTCCAGATTATAGGAACTCTTGAGAGCTTCTTCCGCCTGCTCCACCAGATAGTCCGGCAAAGCCAATTTAAAATTGCTTGTTTTACTGCCTCTCATGAAGTGGCGATAAGCATCAGCTTTGATCTGATTGAGCAGGACATCCCGACTCCAACCCAATGACGCTGAGGCTTTTAGATAATAGAGTCTCTCTGGAAACGACTTAATTTTCTTAAGAATAAGCACATGGTGGCCCCAAGGAACACTTGCCAGAATCTGGCCAATCATTCTTTCCCAACGGAACATTTTTTTATTATTACGAAATTTAATTTTGCTGCGCCATTCTGGAACAAGCTGTTCCAGAATTGGAGTTTCAAGCTTTTTTATTTTTTTCCCAGTCAATTCTGGAACAAGCTGTTCCAGAATTGAAGGGTCAAAATATTCGATATAAAATTGGCGCATACGCCATAAATTATCTGCTGAAAATCCCTCAGAACGAGGAAACGCCTTTTGCAAATCCTTGGACAGCTTCTCAACAACTGACTTACCCCAGCCAAGACTTTCTTGTTTTGCAACAATGTCTTGACCGATTGACCAATAAAGACTGATCAAACCGCTATTAACCTGACGTGCTACTTCAATCCTTGCTGAGCGAATGCGGGATTTGATGCCGTTCAAAAATTGAGCATAATCGGTAGTTTTAGATAATGGCTTGCCTAAGCGCTTGGAGCTATACACTTTATCCATTTCGTTAGACATAGGCGGGAGGGCCTAATGGAGAGGGGTATGGCTGTCAAACCAAGTTCACATGAAGCTGATCGGCTGATTGAGTGAAGTTCATCTCTTGATTTCCAGAGCTCACATGGATCTGGCCACTGGGTAAAATATGAAAACTCAGGCCGTACTTATAAGAAATTTTCCCTATGCATAGTTGGGAAAAAATCGGAACACATACCCCTTCTTTTCGACGAGCTGATGGAGTGCGTAGCAGATCAAAGCTTTCTTGATGCACTTGCCGTCCTATCTTTTGACAAAATGCATAATCATTATCGATCAAAGACGTTTGAATCTCTTTTTCTTTAGTAAGATCAATCGCTTTCTTGCTTGAGACTTTGGCTTCAAACATCGATCGATCACTGGTATACACTTCTCCATTTAACAAAACATTATCTCTCGCTAATCGATAAGCGGTCCACGCCGCCTCATACACACTCGTCATTTCATCTTCAGCCGCATACCAAACACCGTAAGTTAACCCATCCCCAAAACGACCAATACCCCATTTTTCTTTTTTAAAAACAGATAACACTTCGTCAGACTCGATAATTCCATATTGAAACGGTCGGTGCGGTTGGGATTGGTGATGGTCTATTTCGGATGTCATCTGAATTAATTGATCTACTAAATCAAAATCTTCAGCATCACAGATATCGTCTAATAAATATTGAGAAGGCGAGCAGGTGAAAATATTGCGATAAACTTTTTTGCGGTAAGAAATGGGATTAAATTGCATAACCCCTACGTTCTTAATTGGTCTAATCGTCTGCGAATGGCGGCAATTGTCGCATATGAATTAATTTCGCCACCCTCTTGAATAATTTGCAGCGGGCTCTTCCCGCCAAACAGCATTTCTTGAGGTGTCGTCATAAAATCATAAACAGCACGGCGATTGTATGGAAACAAAATGCGCAAATTTTTATGAATACCGGCGAGATTTCCTACACGTCGAAACTTATCCGGATCTTGAGGAATAATATTTTTTTTCTCCCACTCCTTCAGCTTCGTCGCATGATATTTCACACCCAAAAGCAACGCCTGATCTTTAGAATGAATATTCCAGTGATTCATCAGATTCCAAAAGACTTTCCCCAAAACCTGAGTCGTCCGATCATTCATATCCAATAAAGGCAGCTCGGAAATGTCTTCAGAAGACGCATTCGCTAGGGTCGATACAGCGCACATATTTTCATCATAACTATCTTTTGCATTTTTGCAATATTTTTATATAAACATCATAATTTACTAATATTATTCATTATTTTATATAGCATAAATGCTTTGACAGGCCGCACTTCATTTGCTTTAATATTTTTATGAAAAAACAAAATACTGCTCGATTGATCATTGCCTCCTCAGAAAATTGTGCTGATTTATTTTGGGCCACACGCTTTCACGTCCCGGATCCGATTGTTTTTTTCGAAACACGTGGAAAGAAGTATATGATAGCTTCCGATCTCGAAGTAGGACGCGCTCAGAAGGAAGCCGATGTTGATTATGTACTCTCGTATTCAGCCTATGATGAAAAACTAAAAAGAAAAGGCGTTAAAAGAAAATCGGGCGATATCACAGCTTTTATTTTGAAAGAAAAAGGAATCAAACATCTCATCGTCCCCTCTTACTTTCCTTTAGCTTCTGCAGAAAATTTAAAAGCTTTTGGATTTAAAGTAACGGTGCAGACAGACCCTTTTTATCCGGAGCGACAATACAAAACTCTCGAAGAGAAAAAAAATATCATCGAAGCCATTCGTGCTACAGAAGCCGGCATTTTAGAAGCGATACGCATAGTCAAAACATCCAAGATTAAAGCTGGAAAAATAGTTTATCAAAACAAAGTACTCACAAGCGAAACTCTCCGCCGCATCATTGAAATCAAAATGCTGGAGAATGGAGCCTTGGGCCAGCACACCATTGTCGCTTGTGGCAAACAAGCAGCGGATCCTCATTGTCGCGGTACAGGCCCACTCTACGCGCATCAAACCATTGTCCTCGACGTTTTTCCAAAATCAATTCGCACAGGATACTATGGCGATGTTTCACGCACGATCTTAAAAGGACATGCCTCAGACGCTGTCATGAAGATGTTTGAAGCGGTACGTGACTCTCAAGCGGTGGGTGTCAAATCCGTTCGGCACGGAGTGGATGCGGCAGTAGTACACAAAAAAGTCTCAGATGTCTTGGAGCAACACGGGTACAAGACGTTTACAAAAAACGGAAAACCTCAAGGCTTTATCCATTCCACAGGTCATGGATTGGGCTTAGACATTCATGAAGCTCCACGAGTCTCACGACTTTCTAACATTTTAGAAAAAGGCATGGTCGTCACTGTCGAGCCAGGACTTTATTATGAGGAATTGGGTGGAGTACGTATCGAGGACGACGTGTATGTGACTCAGACAGGCTGCGAAAATCTGGTAAAAATCCCAAAACAGTTTATCTTATAACTGCTTCAAAAGATCTTTTCGCTTCTCTTGATATTCTTTATCTGTGATCAGCTCGTCTTTTTTAAGCTGCTCAAGTTCTTTGAGGCGGTCTTTGATAGATTTTGAACTTTCAATTTTTGCCGCTTCAACTTTCTTTTCTTCTTTCTTCACAGTTTCTTGAGCTTCAGCTTCTTTAGCAGCTGCTTTTGAAGACTTCTTATCTTTTCCTTTAGCTTCGACAGGTTCTGTTTTTTGCTCACCGGAAGCCGTAAAATGATTCAAATCAAAAACTAATTCTTCTGGTTCCCAAGCAATACGATTTTGTCCTGGCTGTATTTCTAAAGAGACTCCCAAACTTTTGGCCTCTTGAGCGGCTCTTTGAGCGCCCATCGTTGTTCGATCACCCAACATCTTGGCGTACAGCTTATTAAATTTAAAATGAAGACCATCCTCTTTTACAAAAGCACGGATGATGGTGAGACGATCATCTTGAATCACAAGTGTGGCATCCTTAGTGAAAAAAGAAAGCACGACAACCTGATCATCTTTGGCTTTTTGAAAACCTTCAATCAGATAGGGAAGCAAGAATTCTACATGACCTTCTCTAAAAAGATCTCCATCTGAAATCTTTTTGGAGAGAATGACTTTTTTATTAAAATGAAGAGATTTGAGAATGGCTCTCATTTGCTCTGGAGTAAATGTGGCTGGATGCTTCAAACCACCTTCCTTTTCGCCTTTTTCATCTTTGGAAGCGTCGCTGAGTTTGACGTAATCAATCTTGTTAGGGCTTTTATAGAGATAATCATTTGCATGAGCCGTGACGGAAAAAACTAACGATGCCACTAAAGTTAAAATAATTTTTTTCATAGAAGCTCCTTTAAGAATGTTCACGCGAGGTAAGATGAACATGTTGCTTCCGTCAATGGATTAATCCTATGGCGTGTTCATGAGAATCATCAGTGGCAGCGCCAAAGGCAGGACTCTCTTTGGGCCTAAGACAAATAAAATCAGACCCGCCTTAGATAAGGTCAAACAAGCTGTTTATAATATTCTCTATGATGTCACTGATTTGAAAGTACTCGATCTTTTTGCCGGCACAGGGTCAGTAGGGCTTGAAGCCATTTCCCGCGGAGCTCAGCAATGTGTTTTCGTTGATGATGGGAAAGAATCTTTGGATATTGTACACAAAAACATCGAACTCTGTCGTTTTCAAAATCAATCTGTAGTTCTCAAAAGAAAAATCCCAGACAAAATTGATGATGTATTTAAAAATTTTGGACCTTTTGATTTGATTTTTGTCGACCCTCCTTACGATCAAAATTTGGTCGTCCCGAGTTTGAAAAAAATAGCTCGCGAAAAACCTCTTAAAGAAAATGGCTTGATCATCGTCGAGCATTCACCTCGCGAAGTGATTTGCGATATTGAAGGGCTGATAAAAGTTGATGAACGAAAATACGGACAGACAGTGATTAGTATTTTGAAAATTTAAAAAAACCTTGCCCGAAAGCAAAGGCGCATCCTAAGCAGGCTTCACTCATGGCCAAAAAAACAAAAAAGATTGCGGTATATCCAGGATCTTTTGATCCTCCAACCGATGGGCACCTCAATATTATCGAACGAGGCGCCAAGCTTTTTGATGAAGTGGTTGTGGCTATTGCGGTCAATTCTTCTAAAAAACCTCTTTTGACTATTCAAGAACGCTTGGACACATTGAAAGTTTTACTCAAAAAACATCGCAATGTCCGACTCGATTTTTTTGAAAATAAATTATTGGTTCATTACGCACGTGAAAAAAAAGCGACGGCAATCTTAAGGGGGCTACGTACAGTTCAGGATTATGAGTATGAATTTCAAATGGCTTTGGCCAATAAACAACTCGCTCCCGAAATTGAAACAGTCTTTATGATGACAGACTCAGGCCTGTCTCATTTAAGCTCGAGCTTGGTAAAAGAAATATTATCTCTGGGTGGATCTGGAAAAAATTTAGTTCCACCACTAGTCGAAAAAATTGTTCATCAGAAATTTAAAAAATAAAAAGGTATTCAAGGTGATGTATGTATAAATTTGCTCAACGTGTTCAAAAAATCAAACCCAGTCCTACTCTCGCTATCGATAGCAAAGCGAAGAAAATGATTGCTGATGGTATCGACGTTGTCAGTTTTGGTGCAGGTGAACCTGACTTCGATACACCCGATCATATTAAGGAAGGTGCAATTAAAGCCCTTAAGGCTGGCAAGACAAAATACACTCCTGTGGGTGGGATTCCTGAGCTTAAAAATGCCATCATTGCCAAACTCAAACGCGACAACAATCTCACCTACACTCAAGATGAAATTTTGGTATCATCAGGTGGAAAACATGCTCTCTACAATATTGCTCAAGCGATGTTTGAAGCCGGCGATGAAGTCATCATCCCCTCACCTTATTGGGTGAGTTATCCTGATCAAGTATTGCTCAATGATGCGACTCCAGTGATTGTCCCCACTTATGAAAAAGATGGATTCTGCCTAAACCCAGAAGTTTTAGAAAAAGCTATTACCCCTAAAACAAAAGCTCTGGTGCTGAATTCTCCGTCTAATCCTACAGGTGGCGCATATCCCCGTGCTGCCTTGGAAGCGATTGCCAAAGTTTTGGTCAAACATCAGATTCTCTGCATTTCCGATGAGATTTATGAAAAGATTGTCTACGACGGCTATCAATTTACCAGCATTGCTTCACTCAATGATGAAATTAAAAAACTCACCATTACTGTCAATGGCGCGTCGAAGGTTTATTCCATGACAGGTTGGCGTATGGGCTATGCTGCAGGACCTAAAGACATCATTCAAGCGATGACGAAGATTCAGGGACAAGTCACTACCAATATCAATTCAGCCACTCAATGGGCCTGCGTGGAAGCCTTAAATGGTCCACAAGATTTTCTGAACACATGGGTTGGAGAATTTAAAAAGCGTCGTGATTTTATTGTGGAGGCTTTTAACAAAATTCCCGGGGTCACTTGCTTTAAACCTCAAGGTGCATTCTACGTCTTCCCCAATATCTCTTCGTATTTCGGTAAAAAATTTGGAGGAACTGAAGTCAACAACTCAGACGATCTTTCCAACTATCTTTTAGATAAAGCTCTTGTCGCTGTCGTAGCTGGCAGTGGCTTTGGTGCTGAAGGCTTCATCCGTCTTTCGTATGCGACATCGATGGAAAAAATTCAAAAAGGGTTGGAACGGATTGAGAAGGCACTGAAAGCTTTAAGCTAAAGTCTTGCGATAATTTTCTCAGCCACACGAACACCATCCATGGCGGCCGAGACAATCCCCCCGGCATATCCTGCACCTTCGCCAGATGGGTACAAACCTTTGATAGTCTTATGTTGTAAAGTCGTTAGATCACGTGGAATGCGCACTGGAGAGCTTGTCCGTGTCTCAACACCAATCAAGACCGACTCTTCACTCAGATAACCCTTCATGGTTTTTCCAAAATGTTTTAAACCCTCCTGAAGTCGTTTGGAAATCATCGGAGGAAGACATTCATGAAGAGCCGCTGTGGTTAAACCAGGATGATAACTCGATGAGGGAAGTGTCGTTGAATTTTTGTTTTTTAAAAAATCCATCAATCTTTGTGCGGGAGCTTTTTGCTTTCCCTGTCCTTCTTCAGCCGCAACCACTTCCATCTCTTTTTGGAACATCATCCCCGCCAGCACACCAAACTTTTTCACCTGCAAATCTTCCAACTCTACCGATACCACCATTCCAGAATTCGCAAATGGTGAATCACGCCGTGACAAACTCATACCATTCACCACAACTTCATCCGGTGCGGTTGCTGAAGGTACAATAAATCCGCCAGGGCACATACAAAAAGAAAACACACCTCGGTTTTGAATATTTGTTACAAGACTGTAGCTTGCCGCTGGTAAATAAGGATCTCGTGTGTCTGTCTTTTGACGGTATTGAATACGGTCAATCAGAGGTTGTGGATGCTCAATACGCACGCCCACAGCAAAAGGTTTGGCTTCAATCAAAATTTCTTTCTTTTGAAGCAGCTCAAAAATATCTCGCGCTGAATGTCCTGTAGCTAAAATCACCGCATCGCCCAAAAACTCTTTTCCTTGAGCGATGACACCTTTCATCTCTCCATCTTTCAAAATAAAATCGGTCACACGATGCTCAAAATAAACCTCTCCCCCGGCTTTCAGAATACTTTCACGCATCGCCGTCACGACTTCGGGCAATTTGTTCGAGCCAATATGAGGGTGAGCATCGATGAGAATATCGGGAGACGCTCCATGAGCGACAAATGTTTTGAGGATAGCGCTAATATCGCCTCGTTTACTTGAGCGCGTGTATAACTTCCCATCGGAATACGTCCCAGCCCCACCTTCCCCAAAACAATAATTACTGTCGGGATTAACCGTCCCTTCTTGAATGGCCTTAAGATCACGACGACGCGCGCGCACGTCTTTGCCACGCTCGAGGAGGATGGGACGTATACCTCCTTCAATCAGCTTCAACGCCGCAAACATCCCTGAGGGACCAGCACCGACGATGATCACTTTTTTCTTTGAAGAAATCGGTGCGTATTGAGGTATTGGAAGTTCATTCCAACTGGAAGGAGATTCTTCGCCAATCGCCACTTCCACTTTCATCCGCATGACAATTGGTTTTTGCCGCGCATCGATCGATCGTTTCACAATACGAAAATCGTCAATACGCTCAACACCCATCACTTCCAAAATCTTACGAAGCTGACAGCTACGGTCATTAGCCTCTTGTGGTACAAGCGCTATTTCAATTGTTTGAATCATCTCTGAGAACCTAGAAAACAACTTGCCCTGGAGTAAAGGTTTATCCTAGCTAAACCCGCTCAAATAAAGGGGAGAATATTTTATGACACAACGATCTGAAAAGAAATTGGCTCATCTCAAAAAACTTTCCAATGCTAAAGGCATTATCGCAGCCGCTGCCATGGACCAACGTGGTTCACTTAAAAAGTCGATTGCCGCAGCTAAAGGTGTCGATCCTTCTGCTATTACCTATGACATGATGGCCGAGTTTAAAACCGCCGTGACAAAAGTCCTGACCCCTCATGCGACAGCCATTCTCCTCGACCCCGAATTCGGTCTCGAAGCCGCCAAAACCCGCGGTAACGCCGGCCTCCTTCTCGCTTACGAATCAACAGGCTACGACCAATCAGGCCCCGGTCGCATTCCTTTATTACTCCCCACATGGACTGTCCGTCAGTCGATCGAGCAAGGCGCCAATGCGATCAAAATCCTTCTTTATTATTCCCCTTTTGAAGATGCGAAAGTGAACACCATCAAGCACGCCTGGGTGGAACGCATCGGAGCTGAATGCGCCGCTTATGACATCCCTTACTTTTTGGAATTCGTCGGTTACCCTGTTGGAAATATGGATGAGAAGAGTGTGGAATTTGCCCAACAAAAACCCGAGATCGTAAAAAGAGCATGGAAGAGTTTTCCAAACCTCAATACAAAGTCGACGTTCTCAAAGTAGAAATTCCCGTAAACATGAAGTTCGTCAGCGGCACGAAATCCTTCAAGGGACAAGAAGCCTACTCGAAAGAAAAGGCCAAAGAACTTTACCGTGCGACAGCCGCAGCGACGACATTACCGTTCATCTATCTGTCCGCCGGAGTCTCGGAAGACGAATTCCGCGAGAGCTTGGAACTCGCGACGGAATCGGGAGTGTCCTACAACGGAGTCCTGTGTGGACGAGCCACTTGGAAAGACGCGATTCCCGTCTACGCTAAATCCGGCACCAAAGCTTTGGAAGATTGGCTCTCAGATCGCGGTGTTCAAAACATCAAAGAATTGAACAAAGTCCTCGAAGCGGGCGCAAAGGCTTGGAAGTAAATCCCCTTTGCTAAGGGGGGATTGAAGCCTAAAAGCTCTCTTCTTTCGATGAAGCCAAACCCATCTCAGAAACTGATGATGGCTTCTCTCAAAATTCCCACACATACGAAATCCAGGCCACAAGATATCCCGTCACGACGTCGCCGATGTAGGACTGTTTGACCAACACCACGGACACGGCGATGAAACCCGCCACCAGAAACATCAAGTACCCCACCGTAGTTTGAAGGCCTTGTATGGTGGAAAATGATCTAGCTAGGGGATTAAAACTTACAGGCATTTCTGCACCTCAGAATATTGTTATCGGCTGGACGTACTTCAGGGTTTCTATAGGCGCTGCGTCATTCCATCTCACTTCTCAAAATAAATTCACTTTACTCTCACCTTCATTAATTAGTACATTAAAATGTATACTTAATATATTAATGATCATTTTAATGTACAATGAAAACAAAAACCTGGGATAAGACTTTGACGGCAGAGGCTGTCGCCTCACTGAAAGAAATGGGGAGACTCATCTCACAAGCTCGTCAGAGAAGATATATGACTCTTCTTGAGCTCTCCCGTCGAGCCGGGGTGGATCGCCGAACGCTATCTCAATTGGAAGCAGGAAACCCAGGTGTTTCGATCGGACTCTTTTTTCAAATATTAAGTCTTCTTAATTTGGGCAGAGGCATTGAAGAATTTTTAAAGCCTGAAAATGATATTGAAACTGCGGCGATGCACGTTCGTAAAATTCGCAAACATCAAAAACTGGTCAAAAAAATTTCTGATGATGAGGTGAACTTCTAATGCTCAAGCGACTGTATGCTCTCATTCACCTGAACAAACAATGGATCCCTTGTGGTTTACTCGAATATCAGGAGGACGGCAGACGATCCTCCAGCGTTTTTCGTTACGGGAAAAAATACCTCGCACGCAAAGAAGCCATCGCCATCGATCCCATTCAGCTGCCTTTAGAAGATCGCAGCTTTGAAACACCCGAAGGTTTTCAAATTTTCAACGGAATCCGCGATGCAGGACCCGACAAATGGGGCCGCTATCTTCTGGATAAGAAATTTTCGCGGAGCTTGAACGAGCTCGAATATATCGCAGCTTCCAGCGACGATCGCGTCGGTGCTTTGGCATTTACGGATTCATTGGATGTTGAAGGGCCTAAACAATACGAACCTTCTGGGAAACTTGAACAGACTCAAACCAAAAAAAGACTCAACATCCTTCAATGTTCCGGAGCGATCGATAACGTCGTCGCGTCCGAAGAAACAGAAGAATTAAAGCACTACCTTGAGTATGGGCCCTCGCTAGGAGGAGCACGTCCCAAATCCACCGTGGTATGGAAGAACAAGCTCTATCTGGCCAAATTTTCACTCTCTTTAGACGCTAAAAATGAACCTCGTATTGAATATGCAACCATGACTCTGGCTAAAAAATGTGGACTCAATGTTCCCACGCTCCATCTTGAAGAAATAGAAGGTCGATCAGTTTACTTGATTCAACGGTTTGATAGAGAGGATGAGACTCCGATCCCGTTTATTTCCGGGCTTACGATCACAGGCATTCACGAAAGCGATTTTGGAAGTTGGAGCTATTTTTCACTCTCCGACGCAATCATTCGCTTCTGCAAAAATCCTGAAAAAGACCTCAAAGAACTTTTTCGGCGGCTTGTCTTTAACATTGCGGTCTACAACAACGACGACCACCTCAGGAATTTTGGATTTCTGGGCGCTGGAAATGAGTGGGAGCTCTCGCCACTCTACGATGTTTCCCCTGCTGTTATTCACACGAATACTTACACACTTGCTATGATATTAGGATCTGAAGGTCGCCATGCTTCCTACAAAAACGCGCTCTCCCTTTGCGAAAGATTCCGTCTCACCAAGACACAAGCCAAACACATCATTCAGGAAATCCAAGAGACGACGACCTCTTGGAAAAAAACTTTTCAGAACGTTGGGGTCTCAAAAACAGAAATCAAGATGTTAGAAAATAGTTTTAAGATGAAAGAGTGAAACTAAAGACCCTCTTCTTCGAAGGAGTCAGAATAAACTTAGGAAGTAATGCCGGCTTTTCCTTGAACTCCCAAATATACGAAATCCACGCCACAAGACATCCTGTGACCACGTCAGCAATATAGTGTTGTTTGACCAAGACTACCGAAACAGCCACAAAAAGAGCCACAAGGAGCATCATATAACCTGCGACTTTGTGGTAGCGATGCACGAGGAAGGAAACCAAGAAGCAATTGGAGACGTGCATCGAGGGGAAGCAGTTATACGGGGGATCCATCCAATAATAAAAATAAACTAAAAAGTACGCCCAGCCTTGATTTGGGTCCACGACAGGACGCAGTTTGTATTCAACAGGATAAATAAGAAAAACGATATAGTGAATGGTTGTACTAAAGAAAAAAGCTCGTGTCATACGACGAAAATGATCCAAATCTTCCACGAAAATGTAAGCAAAAGCCAAGAGTCCAAAATTCATCAGATAAGCAAAAACAAAAGCCGGATAGAGAGGAATATTCTTTTCAAAAGGCAGAGCCAAGGTGTGAATGTCCGAGCGATAGCGAGTCAGCTCAGCGATAATAAAGTAGCCGACCAAATAATAGGTCATGATCAGCATAAATTCTTTTGTCTTCAAAAGTCTTTCTCGGATTGTCATGCGCGGACCCCTTTGCTATAAATTATACCTATGCTCAAGAATAAAACCATCGTTTTAGGCGTGACCGGCGGAATCGCCGCTTATAAGTCGGCTGAGATTATCAGAAGTTGCGTGCAAAAAGGAGCTGATATTCATGTGATGATGACACGAGCGGCCAAAGAATTTATCACGCCTCTCACTCTTCAAACACTTTCCGGACATCCTGTGCACAGTGAACTTTTTGATCTGACTCAAGAACAAGAGATTGGTCACATTTCTTTAGCGGATCGAGCGGATATTATTGTAATAGCTCCTGCCACTGCTGATATCATTGCAAAAACAGCTCATGGAATTTGCGATGATCTTATCACCACCGTCCTCTGTGCAACACAAGCTCCAGTACTCTTTTCCCCAGCCATGAATGTCCACATGTGGGAGAATCCCATCACTCAGGAAAACGTCAAAAAATTACAGAAACATGGTTATCATTTCCTAGAGCCCGCCACCGGAGATCTCGCCTGCGGCTACACCGGTAAAGGCCGACTTCCCGATCCCGAGAAAATCCTTGAGGCGATTTCTAAAATAGTGTCTTCCAAAAAGAAATAGTCCACGACTATAGTATTGAGTTTTTTAAAGTTATGGTTTAAATTTCTCAAATGCCATTTAGTCACCGACTCATTGAATCTGAGATTCTGAAGGCTGCAAAAAACTTTCCATCGCTGATTGTTACAGGGCCCAGGCGCTCGGGAAAAACGACTCTTCTGCAAAAACTTTTCCCCAAAGCAGCTTACTACCTCTTAGAAGATCCCGACCTTATTGGTCGTATTCAAATGGATCCAAAAGGTTTTTTATCGACTTTAAAAACTCCCGTCATTCTGGATGAAATTCAAAACATTCCTGAAATTTTAAATTATGTGCGCACTCTCATTGATAGAAATCCAAAAAAGAAAGGCCAATGGCTTTTCACCGGATCGCAGGAACATTCCATGATGAGAGGGGTGACAGAATCCATGGCTGGAAGATCTGCGATTTTTCATCTTTATCCCTTTAGCCACTCAGAAGTTTCAAAAGTATCTCCTTTTTTGGGAGGATATCCTGAAGTTGTCTTAAAACCCAGCATTCGCACCCTATGGTTTCGTTCTTATCTTCAGACTTATCTCGAACGGGATGTAAGACAGATTACGGCAGTGAAAGATTTAGCGACATTTCGCCGATTTCTTTCTCTCCTAGCCAGTCGGATTGGACAGGTTTTAAATAAAAGTGATCTTGCAGCACCTTTGGGAGTTTCTGTCCCCACAATTACCGAATGGCTCAATATTTTGGAAATGACTTCACAAATATTACTGATCCCTCCCTATTTTGAAAATTTTGGAAAGCGACTGATTAAATCGCCCAAAATTTATTGGGTAGATACAGGTCTGGCCTGTTTTCTTCTCAACATTGATTCTATTCAAGAGCTTGAAAAATCACCTTTTTTAGGCGCACTTTTTGAAAGCTTTGTGGCTTCTGAAATTGTCAAAAATCAGGTTGGCACAGGAAAACCTCGGGAACTATACTTCTTCCGTGACGAGCAGGGGTTGGAAGTTGATTTCTTAGCTCCATTAAAAGGGAAGAAGCTTGCGCTTATTGAAGTCAAATCAGGCAGCACGCTCAACTCTTCTTTTGTACAACCCATGAAACGACTGGCTCAAGCCATCGAATCAAAAAAAGAAAGCCCTCAAGAAGTCAGTCAATATCTGGTCTATCGTCCTATCGGTAAAGAAATTCATCCCTACCTTTCATCTTCCGTAAAATCACTTTCGTACGAAAACTTATTAAAAGAAATTGTTGAGGCTTAACCTAAAATAGTGTCTTCCAAAAAGAAGTGAAAAAGCTGAAAATTCTGAAGATCTTAATCACGGCCGGTCCCACGAGAGAATTCTTCGATCCGGTCCGATTTCTGTCCAACCCATCCACGGGGAAGATGGGTTACGCCATCGCTGAAGCGGCTCAAAAACTAGGGCATCAAGTCACATTGATTTCAGGCCCGACGCAGCTGACTCCCCCGCAGGTCCAGAAATTCGAAAAAACCGTCAGCGCCCGCGACATGTATAAAGCAGTGATGAAACACGCTCCGACAATGGATGTCATTATCATGACGGCCGCCGTATCCGATTACCGACCCGCCAAAATGTTTCCGAATAAAGTCAAAAAGACGGGCGACAAAATGCTTTTAGAATTCGTCCCGAATCCAGATATCCTGGCAACGTTGGGCAAGAAAAAAAGGAAGGGGCAAGTGCTGGTGGGCTTTGCGGCAGAAACACAAAATTTAATTCCCAACGCTTTGGATAAAATGAAACGCAAAAATTTGGATTATATTGTCGTCAACAATGTAAAATCTTCCAAAACAGGTTTTGAAACGGATCAAAATGAAGTCGTCATTATTGATAGAGAAAAAATTGACCAACAAAAACATATTCAAAAAATCTCACTCACATCCAAAAAGAATGTCTCAAAAATCATTCTAAAAACAATTTTCATGGCACTTTCTAAAAAGCGACGTTAAGCCCCCTGCCATGCCTGAATCACCAATCACCAAACAAGACCTCAAACGTTTCAAAGAATGGGGAGTTGAAAATATTTACATGGCCAAGAAAAAAACAAAATCGACTGAGATAAAGCCAACAACGGCCTGCCTCAAAACACATACATCTTTGGAATCTGTGCAAGATGAGATTGGCGATTGTACACGATGCAAACTCCACAGTACACGCACCAATATCGTTTTTGGCGTCGGAAATCCCAAAGCCGAACTCATGTTTATCGGTGAAGCTCCAGGGGCAGATGAAGATCTCAAAGCCGAGCCTTTCGTAGGACGTGCAGGACAGCTGCTGACCAAGATGATCGCTGCTATGGGATTTTCTCGCAACGATGTGTACATATGTAACATCATAAAATGCAGGCCTCCCGATAATCGATACCCCGAAGACGACGAAGTAGAGCAATGCATCCCTTTTCTCAAACAGCAAATCGCGGTCATCAAACCTAAAATTATTGTTTCATTAGGAAATCTCGCGACTCAAAGATTGCTGCAAACAAAAGTGGGAATTACGGTTTTGCACGGCACCATGCAAGAATTCGAAGGCATCCCGATGATGCCCACTTACCATCCGGCCTTTGTATTGAGAAACCCCAACATGAAAAAACCGTGCTGGGAATATTTACAGAAGGTTATTGAGTTTTTAGGAAAGCCTTTGCCAGCATCAAAGCAATAGAGACTTCGGCGCCCAAGGTTACGAGAAACTGTCTTTCCTGAGTGGAAAAACGATCGACTCCATTGCGAAACATATTCAAAACGCCAACGATTTTGTTTTGGAAAATGAGTGGGATCGAAAAGAAAGATCCGTCTTCTTCTTTTTCACCTTTGTAATGACGATACCCTGGCTCTAAACGCGTGTCGGGAATATATATAGGCTGTGCTGTTTCCAAAACACGGCCAGTCACACCCTCACCCGCTTTGAAACACATCCCTTTCACGCGCTGGTTATCCAAAAATCCACGGGCCGCTTTCACGCACACGCTCTGCGACGCTTCCTCAAAAATCAAAAATGTAAATTCCTGAAAACCCAATTTGTCCGCTAAATATTGCTCTAACAAAAGATAAAGCTCTTCCAAAGCAGCAATCGAGGCGGTCTTTTGTGAAAAATCATGAAGAATTGACAGCTCTTTAAGACGAGCTTCTAGTTCGCGATTGGTGGATTCAATGACCTGATTTTTGCGTTGTAGTTCTTCCTGATGACGGAGACGTTGCTCAGCGGCTATCAGTTGCCTTTCAGACTCCAATTTAAACGCATCTAGCTTGGTAATTTGTTCCAAAAGTTGATTGAAACTTTTGGCTAATTTCCCGATAACAATACCCTTCCACTCCGGAGCACGCACAAGGAAATCTTTTGTTGGGGCAAGCTCAAGAATTTGGATCAGGTGGCGCGTTGGACGATCAACAAACCACCAAAAAAAGCCTAGAAACAACAAGGCCGTGATAAAGCAGGAACTAATGATGGTGAAGACAATGAATAAATTAGACATGAGTTTTTCAAACTATGGGAACAAGGTTGTGAAGTCAATTTCACTCCTGACAAGTATTGTCTTATTTTTTTCCGGATGTGGAAGCATGAGACAAATGATGGGTATGGGAAAACCTGAAAAATCCAACCCCATGATCCGAGTGTCTCTCGAAAATAAAAAAATCATTTCAATTCCTTTGGAAAAATACCTTTTGGGTGTGATCTCAAAAGAAGTGCCGGCTGATTGGCCACTGGAAGCTCTCAAAGCCCAAGCAGTAGCTTCACGCACCTATGCGATGTATCGGAAAGAACACCCACGTGATTCTAAATTTGACGTATCGTCCACCACAGCAGATCAAGTCTTTGACAAAAAACATCAGTATCCCGCAGCTCTCATTCAAGCCATTCAGGAAACAAAAGGTGAAATTCTGACCTATCAAGGAAATATTTTTGAAGCATTTTTTCATAGTGCTTGTGGTGGTGCCAGCGAAAAAGCCAGTCATGTATGGGCAGGAGATTATCCTCCTCCTTTGGAATCCAGCCATGAAGATCCTTTTTGCTCTGCAGCACCGCATCGGGATTGGACGTATACAGTTTCAGAAGAAACTTTAGAAAATATACTTAAAGATAAGAATTATTTTCTCCCCAAAGATTGGAATATCGGCATTGATCAGCGTGATGATCTTGGCCGTGTGCAAGCATTGTCGATTGAATCAACAGCCGAAGGTAAAAAGAAAAACAAGACAGTTCAAATACTCAACGCCAACACTCTTCGCGAGATGGTCGGCTACAGCAATTTACACAGTACTCTTTTTGAGCTTTCTGAAGACGATAATGGCATCGTCTTTACCGGAAAAGGTTCGGGCCATGGGGTGGGGCTGTGTCAATGGGGAGCTAAAGGACAAGCCGAAGAAGGCAAAAACTATCGGGATATTTTGAATTTTTATTATCCAGGCAGTGATTTAATGCCTTTGGATCAAAAGCTGATCATCAAAGAAACCGACATTGAAAAACTGGAGAAAATAGAATCCTCCAATACAGCAATTCAACCTGAGCCATCACAGCCTGAAAATACACAACCCGAAAATCTACAAGAAAACACAAAAAAAGAAGAGATGAAAACATCGAAACCACACAATGGCGTGGAAGCCATCATTTCTAATCTTCCAGACCAAAAGTAATCATGTCTTTTTCACTTTCTGATTACGACTACCCATTCCCCAAAGAATTAATTGCTCAACACCCGCTTCCGGAGCGCTCACAAGCACGCATGATGGTCATCGATCGATCTCAAAAGAATGGGGCTCAAAAAAATTGGGAACATCACTCCATCACAGATTTTCCAAAATACTTACGTGCCGGAGATGTTTTAATTTTAAATGATGCTTTGGCTGATCTTGTACCCTTTGGAGATAAGTTGGTCCCTCCCCTGCCTCCTTATATTAAAAGAAAAAAAGTCGAAGATTTTACCGAAAATGATTTTGATAGATATCGTTCTGTTTATGCCAAAACTCCTGGATCTAAAGCCGCTCCGACTGCGGGATTTCACTTCACCGAAAGCTTGTTGAGGGAAATAGATTCTATCGGTGTGGAGATGGGTCACGTCACACTGCACGTGGATTATGATACCTATAAACCCATTCGCAATGACGACATTCGCGAACACCCCATGCATGGGGAACGTTATGAAATTCCCGAAGTCACAGCAGAAAAAGTGCTGAAAGCGAAGAAAGAAAATCGTCGAGTCATTGCCGTGGGGACGACATCCGTGCGTGTTTTGGAATCATTTGCAAAATCGGGTGATAGACAAGGGAATACCCATCTTTTTATTACCCCCGGTTACGATTTTAAAATCATCAATGCCATGCTGACTAACTTTCATAGACCACGATCAACTGTTTTAGTGATGGTATCGGCTTTTGCAGGACGTGAGTTGATTCAGTCGGCTTATCAAGAAGCTATTTTGGAAAAATATCGGCTTTTCTCTTATGGCGATGCGATGTTGATTCTGCAAGCAACTTTATAAAACACCTGCCGATGTAGCATAATCATGATCAGCCTACTCTCACAAACTACCAGCCTTTGTCCTCCCGTTCAGGCGATCTGCACGATACCTAATCTTATCAACCCCATCAATACTACTAATGCATGCTCAGCAAGGCTTGTTCAGCCTGCAACAACACAACCTCCAATTATCGCTCTTTTCAGACGACCCTCGTTCATCATAAAACAAATGGTCCTCAAAGCCTCTCAAGGAGATTGGGTAACGGTTTTTCAACTAGCCCCTCAAATCAACACACGAGCTGATGTGGCTAATTTATTAAATCAAATTGTCGAAACAGGAAAAGCCATCTCACCACAAGTAGCCCATCTGGCCCGCATTTTATTTAGCAAAATCCCTTACGATAATTGGACGGCTCATGAATTAAAATGCCGCAAACTATTACCTCTACGAAAAATTGGAAAAGCGTCTGCTGATGAATCCTTAAAGAGATTGTCACAATCTCCCCGAAAAGCTCTGGAGCAACTTCCTAGTCTATCCACAGAGGAAGCTCATCAGCTTCTGGAATGGATTTACGCACGAGGACGTTTAGCAGAGCTCGAACTGATTTTTGAGGAAGAGTTTTTGGTTCATGACAACCCAAAATTTGAGGGTTCTTATGAAGAATGGAATGCTCTGGAAGCTCGCCTTCTCAAAAATTATCATAAACCAGAAACATCTTCTCAAGCTGAAAAACTTTTTCTCGTAGCTCTCTATATTGGAATCCAGACTCCTCTATCAGCAGCTAATGACAATGAGACTTCGCGTCTCAGCCTGTTTCATCGAGATCCTAAAGTGGCTCGAAAAGTTTGGAAAAAAGCGCAAAAAGACTCTCACTATCTAAACTATCTTTTTCAAGTAGCTCAACTCAGCTTGTTTTTAAAAAACGAAGGCAAGACTGTTTATAAAGTAAATTATAATACTGAAATCTCCACTTTTGTAGAACTCATCGCTACCAACCAAGGTATTTGCGAAACATTCTCATTTCTCTTCTCAAGCTTGGCTCCAGTGATTGGACTCCAAGTTTATGGGGGATTTTATCCAGGGCATGCCTTTATTCATACAGCTATTGGAGATTTGGTGATCGAAACGACAGCTGATTTCAACTTACGCGCTGCGAAGGGATATAAAGAAAAATCGCTGGATGACGAAGAGTTTAAGGAAGCCACGCCAGCTTATTGGCTCATTCGTTGGCGATTGATCAGCACAACCCTCACACATATGGTTCATAACAAAGGACGTTGGGATCGTCGGCTTTTGATGATGGGAGACCGACTCTTCCCCAATGATGCCTTTTTTCAAGGAAGCTCTTTTCAAACACAATTAGCACTAGCTCATTTTGCCCAAGGAGATATCCGACGCGCACGTGCTATTTGTCGAAAATTAGGATTAGAAAACATTCGAAACGACGTTCTGCTGCTTATTCACGCCAATTTCGCAGAAAAAGGCATGAGCCAACAAGCGAAAATAATTAGTGATTTTTTAGATGAACTGAAAAAAATTTAAAAATCTCAACTTCTACCCGAAACTTTTTTGAGTGTTTGACGATAACAAGAATTGAAAGTGAGGGTTATATGAGTTTTATCAATAATATCATCAAGCCTGCTGCGATCAATTTTGTATCCGGCTCAATTGGATATGGGGCAGCATCTCTAGGAAAAGCCAGAACAGTAGCAGAAGATACCGCTGTTAGTTTTGTTGTTAAGGGATATGTTGGAGTTATTTTAGCACGTGCTACTGTTGAAACAGTAGCTTCTTACGTCTTCGGTTCCCGCGTTCAAGCATTGCGCAGTCAGATTTCATCTACAAAAGAAGACGCAATAACAAATATAGGGGAAGCCTTAGTTACATCAGCAGTGGTTGGATCAGCAGTTGTAGTTGCAGGTTATGGGTTAGCAGCAGGTGTCTGTTCCTACATAGATGATCGATCGTCAAGATAGAGCTTAAGCTCTCGAATCTTGTCGGCTCCGAAATGACATCACCCTCTCCACAACTTCCCCCAACACTTGATTTGGCGTGGACGCTCCTGAAGTCAGGCCGATTTGGAGAGGGCCTTTTGGAAGCCAGTCGCTTGTGACAATCGTATCAAATTTTCCCACAGGTTTGTGACGAATTTCTTGTATTGAAACCAATCCTCGTGCGTCTTCAATGTGGTAGGATTTTGTAAATGAGAGAGCGATTTTAGCCAGGTTGTTGGTGTTACTTGAGTTGTAACCACCTACGACCAAAATCAAATCGAGCTTTTTGTTTTTAAATTCCAAAATTGCATTTTGACGATCTTCGGTCGCACTGCAAATCGTATCAAAATTTCTAAAATTTTCCTGTGTGTACACATCCCCATAACGATCCAAGACAGCCTTTTGTAATTCTGCAGCGATAGCCAACGACTCACTCATGAGCATCGTCGTTTGATTAGCCACACCCATGCGTTTTAAATCAGTATCAGGATCAAAACCGGGAGAGACTTGTTTCTCAAATTGTTTCAAAAACTCAGCTTTGTTCCCACCCTTTCGAATATAGTCACAGACCACACTCACTTCTTCCATATTCAGAACAACCAGATATTTTCCTTTGGGATAGCCCAACACACGAGAACTCGTAGCTTGAGTTTCTTCATGATAATATTTCCCATGAATAACGGATGTAATCCCTTCTTCGGCATACTGTTCAACCCGTTTCCAAACATTGAGTACCGAACCACAAATAGTATCCACCATCACACAACCTTTTTGGCGGAGCTCTTCAATCTGACTAGAGGTCGCACCAAATGCCGGCAAAATCACGACGTCTTCTTTTTGTACTTTTGAAAATTCTGTCGTGATCTGGACGCCCATTTCCTGAAGATTGTGGTTCACGCGGGGATTATGGATGATTTCAGCAGTTAGGTAGATTTTTTTGTCGGGAAATCGTTGTTTCGTTTCATAAGCCATTTCTACCGCACGATCGACCCCATAACAAAATCCAAACGAACTCGCTAAATGAAAGGTCACAGTTCTGTCAGATCCATCTTGGGCAGTGTAAACATTTCCAGCAGCAATAATTTTTTCGATGATGTCGCTGTGATAATCACGCACTAAATCATTTTGAATTTCTTTTTTAAGACCAAAACTTTTACGGACAATTTGTCCGGGTTCAAAAGCATCAGGTTGTAAGTGAGAAGATGTCATGGCGAAATACATGGTGCGACAGGATCACCATGTCCAACTATTTTTCAGGCATGGCCATGGGTTGGATGTGGGAGAGACCACCGTCGGCGCGGATCGTTTGGCCGCAGATCCAGTCGGCCTTGTCGGAGCAAAGAAATGTCACAACATCAGCGATTTCTTTTCCTTCAGTGACACGACCACGTGGCGTGATTTGTTCATTAGCTTGCTTAATCGACTCATACAAATCACCCATGTAAATTTTGGTCGATGTCGTCGCAAGAAAACCAGGATTGACGGCATTCACATTGATTTTCAAAGGAGCCAGCTCAACAGCAAAATATTTGACCAATGTTTCCAACGCTGACTTAGCAGCACCCAAAACTCCATGGCGTGGCAAATACGTGTGCGTATCATAACCTGAAATCGCAACTATTTTGCCATTGCGCCCTCGCATGAGCTCAGCAGAACGCTGACACCCGATCAAAAAAGCTGTGATGGTAATCGCAAAAGTTTTTTCAACATGATGAGGCTTAATGTCGAGAAGAGGTTTAAAGGCCGTCGCCGCTGCATTCGCTATAAAGTAATCCAAGTAGCCGTATTTTTCTTTCACAAAATCAAAGATCTTATTCACCTGATCTTGCTCACCGAGGTCAGCGTGCAACACATGAACTTTGGCTTTTTTATTCTCAAACTCTTTTAGAAAAGCATCAGCGGTCGCTTGATCTTTGCGAAAGTTGGTTACGACATCGATACCCTGATCCACAAACTGCTCAAGGATTGCTCGCCCAGTCCCTTTAATACCACCTGTCACAATCGCGACTTTTTTTGTCATATTATAATTCAATCTCTAACGCCGAACGATCACCTGATTGAATGATCTTAGCCTTAGAGCGCACTTCAGGAAGAATATTGTGAATATAGAATCGAGCTGTCTTGATCTTACCATCCAAATAACGAGCTTCATCATTTTGTTTGATGAAAGTTTTTTGTTGAGAAGGCTCATCGACTTTTTCTTTAAGAAGAACTTCTAATTTTTCTGAGCAATCACAGCCTGTTCCATCAAGAAGTAACCAATGACCACGCCAGAAAACATATTCAAGAAGTTAGTCGCAGATAACATGGGATAATTAAAATCTCCACGACCTGTCATTTCCATAAAACTCATGGCTGTTTGAGCCACTGAATCCAAAGCTTTCTTGAACTCACTCAATTCATTTTTCAGCACAGGAGTATTTTGATTAGCTGTCACAAACTCATCAATCATCTGATAAAATTGTTGAACAACTTGGCCACCGCGTAATGATAATTTACGACCCAAAAGATCCAAAGCTTGAATACCATTGGTTCCTTCATAGAGGGATGAAATCTTCACATCGCGCATGTATTGTTCCACGGGATATTCGGAAATATAACCATAACCACCATAAGTCTGCATGGCGAGTTCGGTAACGCGAAAACCTTGATCCGAACCATAAGACTTACACATAGGAGTCAAGAGGTCGGCAAATCCTTCATAATACTCTCTCTTCTCAGCATCAGGATGGTATTTGCCCATGTCTTCATAAAATGCCGTCATGTAAAGAAGAGCTCGTAAACCTTCGACCGTGGCTTTTTGAACCATCAACATACGACGCACATCAGGCCATTCGACAATAGTCTTTCCTTGGCCCTGAACGCGCACTTTCGCATAAGCCAAAGCACTTTCATAAGCAGCACCCGCAATCGACAATCCTTGCATACCGCAAAGCAAGCGAGCCTCGTTCATCATCTGGAACATCTGCTTCATTCCAGCCATGCGATTACCCACGAGATAACCGATACAATTGTCATTATCACCAAATGCTAACGTACATGTTGCAGAACCTTTAATACCCATTTTGTGTTCGATATTAACGGTACGCACGTCATTGGGTTCACCTAAAGTCCCGTCTTTATTCACACGAATCTTCGGAACGACAAAAAGTGAAATACCTTTGGTAGAAGCTTCTGGATCGCCAGGGATACGTGCCAAAACCAAATGAATAATATTTTCAGTCAAATCATGATCACCGGAAGAAATAAAAATCTTTCCACCTTTAATCTTGTAGCTACCATCGGCCTGTGGTTCAGCAATTGTCTTAATATCACCCACGGAGCTTCCGGCTTGAGGTTCGGTCAATCCCATCGTACCACCCCACTGACCACTATACATTTTTTGAACGTAAATATTTTTGAGTTCTTCAGAAGCAAAAGTTTCAATCAAGTGAGCCGCACCGCGAGTCAAACCAGGATACATCATAAAAGCCACGGACGAACCGCTAAAAAACTCACTCATGGGCATCACGACAGAAAAAGGCAAACCCTGTCCACCATATGTGGTCGGAACATCAGAACCAATGAAACCATTTTCGGCAAACTTTTGATAAAGCTCTTTAAAACCCTTGGGAGCTTTGACGTTTTTGCCATCAAACTGACAGCCTTCTTTATCACTAGAAGCATTGATGGGAGCGACTTCTTGTTGGGCAAACTTTAAAGCCTGGTCCAACACCATATCAAACATTTCGAGAGAATAATCCTTAAACGCTGGCAATTCGAGAAGCTTCTCGTAATGCATTTGTTCTTTAAGAATGAAATCGACGTCGCGACGGTTGACATTATATTCCATAAAATCTCCTTATTTTATCAAAAATGAATGGTGATTCAGTCCTCTGTCTGAGAACGCCTATGAATGCAAACAAAAAAATGAATGGGCATTCATTTTCAGAATCACTTTCCGATCTTCCTCACCCTCAACAAAATCCCATTTTCAAAACGAAGAACGGTTTCGGGTTTTTCAGGACCAAACTCGTAGGTCCATTCATCCACTGAAACCATCGTCATACTCGCTGGATAAACCATCTCGCTAACACCTATCGGGAGCAAAGACGAACTACGATCTTCTACATGCTCCTTTTCATCCGGAGCCCCACACTTCATTTGGATTTCAAGCTGATCTTTCTCCATGGGAATATCATGAGAAGAAGCATCACACAGCTGACGATCGGGTTTTTGATGGCCACCATAATCCCCTGTCCATTCTCTCATCAAAACGCGATTTTCAAATCGGAGATATTGGAGAAGATTATTAGATCCCAAATCATAGACCCACGTATCCACTGTCACGTATGACCTCTTCTCATCGGTAGGACTCAATTTTTGAATCGTTTCTTTTTGCCGCGTATCGATGAGAGTGGGTTCACCACAGAGTTTGCGAACCTTGGACATGGCATCTTGCACAGAAACCAGATTACTCCCACAACGAAAAGCCTGTGAATTTTTAGAAATTAAGAGAATAGATAAGACTAAAAGTATAAAATTATTTTTTTTCACTTCGAAAGTCTCTAAGAAAAGATCTTAGACGAGACAAGCTTTAAGAATCCATTCACATTTTCCGACTTTTATACGGGAGAGTCATCAATGAAACCTTTGAAGAAAGAGGTTCAAACTCAGGATCCTTATGAATCAAGCAAGCCTTTTGTTGAATAGCTGTAGCCGCTACCCAGCTATCACCTAAAGACATCCGATGAGTCGCTTTGACCTCACCTGCCAGCAACAATAAAGACTCACTCAAGAGCACCTGCTCACAGGAAAGAAGCTTCAACTCCATATAAGCTTTGATCGCAGGGCCTTTCCCCTCCAAACGATAAACCCCGTAGTAAAACTCCATAAAACTCATAAAAGGAATGTAAACCTTCGCCTGACGCGCTTTTGCCTTTTTGAGAATTTGAGCTATCTGATCAGCACCTGGTTCATTTTCATGAAAGGTCACAATTGCGGAAGTATCTAAAACAAACGCATCCATTTACTTTCTTTTTCTTTCTTCAGCCCGATCTTCCATTAATACTTTAAAGAGCCCTTTGGATTTCCCACGGAACGACTCAATAGGATCTTCCGGAATAGGCATAATGAAAATGCCCTCGGGGGTTTCTAACCAAGCAATTTTCGAGTTGGGTTTGATATGATAATGCTGCCTGATTTCAGAAGGAATCGAAACCTGACCTCGCTCAGATACCGTTGTAATGAGGGATTCTGTGTACATGATAAATTATAATTTTACATGTCGTTTATTAAAATCGTCAAACTAATTTTAAAAACGACAAGTTTTTACAATCGATTCCATATCAATTCTAAAATGCTTTCGCAGGGCTTCACGGGTTTCACTGAGGCCTAGGCCATCGGTGCCTAAGGAATGAAAGTTTGGCACCCACCGCGCGATTTGGTCGGGGACCAGGGTGACATTGTCGCTGACGGCCACCACTTTGTCGTAAGCTCCATTTTTAAACAAAGTCTTCACGAGCCATGGGGTTTTCGGATGTTGAGGATTATCGAGATTATGAGCTTCAATCCTCAAAGCTTCACGGCGCAATTCGGTATAGCTTGTGACATTCCACACATCCACCGATACACCATGATTTTTTTCTAGAACCGCTTGGGCTTTGAGAGCTTCTATCAACAAAGACCCGCTTCCCAAGAGAGCTATTTTTTTCTCGGATTTTACTTGAGCTTGAGAAGGCTGCACCAAATACATCCCTTTCAAAATTCCTTCTTGAACTTCAGTAAAATTTTCCGGAGCGGCTCGCATGGGGTAGTTTTCATTTTGGAGAGTGATGTAATAAGTCACTTCCTCCCCTTCTTGATACATCCGTCGAATTCCCTCTTGAATAATAGTAATCAACTCATAAGCAAAAGCTGGCTCGTAAGAAACAATACGTGGATAGGCACTGGCTACCAAATGACTATGACCATCCTGATGCTGCAAACCTTCGCCCATCAAAGTCGTCCGACCATATGTCGCACCGAACAAAAACCCCCGACAGCGAGAGTCTTGCAAAGACCAAATCAAATCGCCCACACGTTGAAAACCAAACATCGAATAAAATACAAACATTGGAATGAGTGGGATCTGATGCGACATTTCAGAAGTGCCTGCTGCAATAAACGCCGACATGGCACCCGCTTCTGTAATACCTTCTTCCAAAAGCTGACCATCAATACTTTCGCGATAATACAGCACCATCTTCGAATCGACAGGTTCATAGAGTTGACCTGCCGACGAATAAATCCCGACCTGTCTGAAAATAGGATCCATTCCAAACGTGCGCGCTTCATCGGGTACAATCGGCACAATCATTTTCCCTAACTCCGGATGTCTCAAAAGTTTTGAAAGAAAAGCTGAGAACGCCATCGTGATCGACACATCCCGACCTTCTGGAGTCCCAATCATAAATTCGTTCATGTCTTTTAATTCAAAAGGAGCTGTGGTCTTTTTGATCATTTGACGTTTAGGAACCGACCCTCCCAAAGCATGTCGACGATCTTTCAAATATTGAATTTCACGAGACGTCTCTTCTGGACGATAAAAAGGAATGTCCTTGATCTGATTATCCGGAATCGGAATTTCAAAACGATCCCGAAAACTCTTCAATTCTTTTTCATTCAACTTCTTTTGCTGATGCGTAATATTTTTTCCTTCAGCGGCATCGCCTAAGCCATAACCCTTAATCGTCTTGGCTAAAATCACTGTGGGTGTTGGGTTTTGATTATTCACAGCCGCATGAAAAGCCGCATAAATTTTTTGAGAATCATGACCGCCACGGCCAAGCTTGCGAATCTGATCATCACTGAGATGTTCAACCATCTTCAAAAGCTCAGGTGATTTCCCAAAAAAATGTTGGCGCGTATAGGCGCCAGGCTCTACTACATACTTTTGATATTCCCCATCCACAGCTTCACTCATGCGTTCTTTCAAAATCCCGCTTGAATCTTGAGCTAACAAAGGATCCCAATCTCGCCCCCAAATGACTTTGAGAATATTCCAACCTGCTCCCCGAAATAACGACTCAAGTTCTTGAATAATTTTTCCATTTCCACGCACCGGACCATCGAGGCGCTGCAAATTACAATTGATGACAAAAATGAGATTATTCAGACCTTCGCGCACAGGCATGGTCAATGAACCCATAGATTCTGGTTCATCCATTTCCCCATCACCTAAAAAAGCCCAGACACGACTCGCATCTGTATCTTTAAACCCACGATGTTTGAGATATCGATTGTGACGTGCTTGATAGATGGCTTGAAGTGGACCCAAACCCATCGACACCGTTGAAACTCCCAAAAATGAGGCATCGAATAGGGATGGGGGTAGGACGACAAACCACCACCGGGAGCCAATTCAGCTCTAAAATTATTTAAATGTGTTTCTGAAAGACGTCCTTCTAAAAAAGCCCGAGCATAGATTCCAGGAGCTGAATGCCCTTGAAAGAAAACCTGATCATGACCACCCAGATCATGACCTCTTAAAAAATGATTAAAAGCTACTTCCAGAATATTGGACGAAGAGGCATATGACGAAAGATGCCCACCAATCCCATGATTTTTTAGATTGGCCTTCACCACCATGGCCATGGCATTCCACCGGAGAAGGCTTCGAATTTTACGTTCTAGTTCTTCATCGCCTGGGTAAGTGGGCTGGTTCTCGAGCGAAATAGTATTAACGTAATCACTCTCAAACGGAAATTTGACACGCTGCATAGTCATAGAAGTTTAGCAGAGTCGGTAGCAACGTCCCAATCCTTTTTTTTAGACTGTTTTATTGAAGAAATTCGCAGCCCGCTGGTGGGGTATCACTGGAGAGCACTTCACAAGCTGCTGAGGTGATGGCTTTTACGCAATTATCAACCATTCCCTGCTCTACTTTAAGCTCGGCCTTGGCTTTGATGCGATCTGAAATCCCTGTCGTGATATTTTGCAGACATTGATCTTTATTGAGGGCTTGAGCTCCATCTTTAGGCTGACAGCCCAAATATTTTTCACAGAGCACTGAGGAAAGAGATTTGGCCACGTCTTCTGGCACAAGCACCTTTTTGGCTGAGTTTTTTGAACACCCTGCAAAACCTATTAAAACAACGGCCAACACACCCACTATCGAAAAACATCTCTTCATCATTCCTCCTATTTTTTGAGGTGGGTAACAAATTATTCTAAACCGGTCTATTTTTTTGTAGCCACACACCCAAGAGGAAGGCTAAGTGCCGCACCTCTCGTTTTATGAAGGGTCTATAATAGAGAGCGAGCATCAGCAAAATCGACTTCATGTCGTTTTGCTGAGCGGAGCGAACGATCAGTTATTTGATATCAGATGGGGATAAATAAGGGGAGAGCGGTATCTCCCCTTATTTCCAAAAGGAGAGGTGTCCGAGTGGTTGAAGGAGCTGCCCTGGAAAGGCAGTATACCCGCAAGGGTATCGTGGGTTCGAATCCCACCCTCTCCGCATTAAACTTAAATAGCGTATTTTTTCAAAAGACGTCCGTAGTGATTACAAATTGATTCACACAAGCTTCCGACTTCAGGAGCGCTTATAGAATAATACACTTGCTGTCCCCTCTTTTCATTCTTTACCAAGTGCACGCGCGTTAATAAACTCAGGTGTTTTGAAACATTGGCTTGGGAAGTGCCGATGTTTTTGACGATGTCACTCACACACGATTCGCCATCGTGAAGAAACTGCATTATTTTTAAGCGTGTTGGGTCTGAAATAATTTTTAACATATCAGATATTCTTTCCAACATTCGCGGTGATATATCATCCAAGGTCATATAAAAATCCCCAACACTTTAAATATCATTAAGAAAGATATAACCAGCAATCCTACCCCAAAAGACCTCTGCATACCTTTAGAAGAGAGGCGGCGGCCAAAATGACTAGCCATCCAACTAAAGGGAATAGCTAGGGACGCCAGGCCTAAAATAGAGACAACAGGAATTTCAAGAGAGCTCTGGTAAGTCATAAAACCAATGAGAGAGTTAGCTGCCACCAACAGGAATGAAGTTCCCGTAGCCATGGGAAAGCTGATCCCCCCAAATAAAACTAAGGCAGGCACAATCATAAAACCACCACCCACGCCCACCAAACCTGTCAAAGAACCAATGACGGCTCCTATCAAAAGGAGGGGTAAAAATCGTGGATTGCAATGTGAGACCTGCTCCTTTTCAGATTTCTGAACCAACAGCTTAATGCCAGCCAAAAACATAAGAATCGAAAATGAAATGATCTGAACTTTAGAATCTATTCTTCGTCCCAACAAAGCACCTAAATAACTCATCGGAAGACTTGCGAATAAAAAAGTCATCGCATTTTTGAAACAAAGCTCTTTTCTTCTCAAAGGGACCAACACACCTGCCACAGATATCAATCCTGTCAGTAACAAGCTCGACGCCACGGCGACTTTGGGTTCTAACCCCATCCAATGCATCATGAGAGGGAGGGATAATAAAGACCCTCCACTTCCAAAGAGTCCCAAAACTAGGCCTAAAAAAATGGCTCCTACAATAAGAAACGCAAGATTCATGCACCACCCAATTTAAAACAATGCTGTCTGTTGGCAGTCAGTGATTCTTTCAATTTTTTGGGCAAACTTAAATTCCAGCTTTGGAGATATGCGACAAATTCTTCTTTGGATTTATATTTAAGAGATTCATTTGATTCTTTAATCTCCCCCAAAGTCATCAGTGTGCGTTCCTCATAATCATGAGCCGGTGCAATAATCGTATCATCGGGATAAGAGCCAATGATGTGGTAGAGGGAGTCATACTGTTCCTGTGAATTTCCACCTGGGAAATCTGTTCTTCCGCAATCATCAAACAACAGAGAATCTCCTGTAAAAAGATAATTTTTTACTTCTATAGCAACGCTGTCAGAAGTGTGACCAGGCACTTCGATAAATTTTAAGGCATAAGCACCCAACGACAATTGAGATCCAGCACGAACCGATACTTGCAATCTCTCACTGGTTGTTTTTTCAGACATGACGACTTGAGCATTGCATTCCTGAGCTAATTCACACGAAGAGGATACGTGATCCGCATGCGTATGTGTATCAATGACATATTTTAATTTAAAACTTCCAGACTTCAAAACCTCCACGTATTTAGCTGTTTCTTCTTTTTTAGGGTCAATAATGGCAGCTTCCCCACTCTCTTGATCGGCAATCAGATACGCCAAACAACCCTCATGACGAAATTGTTTAAAGATCAGCTCTGACATGTCACACCCCCGTTTAAGTTTTTATTCCAGGGCATTTTTGAAAGTATTGTTGCCATGGCACACGTACCACTCAAGCCTGCAAAGGTTAACCCAGCTCCAACCAACGGGACCAAAAGCCACAAGGGTTTTATAAAAAATCCAACCAAAATCAAAGATCCTGCGGCTATTTGGACCTGACGCATTATTGGAATATTTCGTGACTTGAGAAGCACAGTCCCACCGGATTTTTCCCAAGCAGCCAATCCACCTTCAATGCTGCGAGCGCCTGGAATATGCTCCAAAACCTGCTCACAAGCCTGACTGCTCCGCCTTCCAGACTGACATAAAAATAGAATTTCCTTATCTTTTGGCAATTCATGGATATGTTCTGAAAGCTTTGAAAGTGGAATATTTAAAGCCCCAGACACTTCTTTAATAGACACCTCATCTTTATCACGAACGTCTACAATCACTGCCTGCCCTGCCTGTACTTTTTTTCGAGCTTCATCGGCTGTCATTATTTTCATACTACCTCCATTAGGTTTGAATATATTTATATATAATCATTCAGTTATATATAGCAAGCCCACTTTTATATTGGATTCTTTTAAGACCTTGTTTCAAAAAGAGCTCATGACACCAAAAGACACAACCATAGCCGATACATTCCTTAAACAAATGGAACAAGCTTCGCAAAATACTTTAGGAAGCACTCTGGGGATCAAAATCATTGAGCTCACCAAAGATAAAGTCGTGGGCACCATGCCCGTTGATCACCGTACACACCAGCCTTATGGACTCCTTCATGGTGGAGCTTCAGTGGCACTGGCCGAGACTGTCGCCAGCGTCGGCGGGATGATATCCGTCTTGGATCAGGGGAAATGGGTGGTGGGCTTAGAAATTAATGCCAATCATTTAAGCTCTGTCCGATCAGGTATTGTCACAGCGACAGGCACGCCTATTCATCAAGGGCGTTCGACTCAAGTCTGGGAAATTAAAATCCATGATGAACAACAAAAACTCATCTGCATCTCCCGCTGTACTTTAGCGGTTCGAGATAAAATTTAAATTACTCCTCAAATTCCTGAACTTCTGGAATACGGGTAAAAGCGATTTTAGTACCCGAAAATTGCTTTCCCTGCTTTGGCGTCAAACCCAACAAAATCGCATCACGTCCATACTGCTGATTAATGACATCCATCACATGAGAAAGCTTTTCATATTTTTTAAGAGCTTTTTGATTTTCCAACGAATCAAACAGTCCTGTTTGCTGCGTTTCTGATTGAGGGACTAGATGGTAGAAACTAATACTGATTTTTTTGACACGCGCTTTTTTCTTTTTTTCAAAAATTTTTCCCCACAGATTTTCCAGAATTTTTAAAAAATGAAACGAATCCTGAAAAGCGGGACAGCGGGACTCCACCCATACTTTTTCTCCCTCCTCAAAACGCAGACCCAAAACCACCATTTTGGCAAAATACTCCATACGACGCAGACGGCTCGCCGCCTTTAAAATCAAGCGACTGGCTATTTGATAGGCTTGTTCTGGAGGACGCATCTCGGGAGCTAAAACATGACTATGACCCACCGTTGTCTTTTTTGTCTCCTCTTCGGGCAAATCCCAACCTCGCAGCAAATACCAAAAACGTTCTCCTAAAACACTTCCCCAAATCGCACGCATATGTTGTGGGGACAAACTCAGAAGATCTTTCATTTCAATAATTCCCGACTGCCTCAATCGAATCTCCATCCGATGCCCAATGCCTGGCAAATCTCTGAGTTTTAAGGAGAGGAGCTTGTCAAAATCTCCGGGATAAAAAATCGTCAAACCATCAGGCTTCATAAGATCTGTCGCCACCTTGGCCATATAACGATTGGTCGCAATTCCGACCGAACACTTCACAAACTCACCAACATGGCGAGCCAAACCTCGCTTGATTGATAAAGCAATGTCGGTTGCACGTTCCGGAGATGTTTCGTTATTCATCAGGTAACAAGCCACTTCATCAATCGAACACACAGCTGAGACAGGGATATGATGATCCACTTCTTTTAAAATACGCTGATGAAAGTCGACATAGCGACGATGATCCGCCAAAACACAAATCAACCCCGGACACTTTTGCCGTGCTTCATAAACCGGAGTCCCTGTCTTCACCCCATAAGCTTTCGCTTCATAACTGGCCGCAATCGCACACGTACTTTCCGTCTTCACAGGCACCACAATCACAGGCTTCCCCCGCAAAGCCGGTCGAAGCTCCTGCTCCACACTCGCAAAGTAACTATTAAAATCGATATAGAGCCATCGCAGTGGCCCTTGATAAGTTTGCGCTAAAATCATGAAAACGATCTTACGCAATGCTTCACCACACCTTGAATGCTAAATTCCATATCGGGTGTAATGGGCAGTGGTGGGTATTTTTCATTTTGAGGCATGAGCACGAGCTGACCTTTGACACGAAGAAGGGTTTTGACTGTCTGCTCACCATTCACAGAAGCGATCACGATTTTCTTATGTCCAGCCTCTTCATGACGATCGACAATCAACAAATCCCCATCATAAATCCCAGCCCCCACCATCGAATCACCTTGAGCTTTCACACAAAAAATCGACTCAGGCTCGGGAACGAGCTTTTTATAAAGATTCACATATTCTTGAACGTGATTATCCGACTCCAAAGGCCGGCCGGCAGATACACGACCGCTATACAAAGGGATTTTATGACTTTTAAGAATAGACCCCAAACTTTCCACCAAACTTAATGGAATCCGAACGGGCTTTGTTGCTTCCCCGTGAGGCCCCACCCCTCGAGGCCGACCCGCATTCTCCCTAGCTCCGCCATGTTTTTTCATAATGGCCTCAGCCTATCTTGATTTATGTACATTATTCAAGAGATTATTTTTCCTTCCTCTCCTTTCAAGACATCGCTATACTTCGCCTCATGTCTTTAGACCCTGCTCACAAGGCTGATTGGACCTCACTCTCTGATGAAGAACTTTTGAATAAAAAAGTCTGCGACCTTCACCTCTCCATTCCCGGAAGTGAATTGGAAGAACCTATCCAACAACTCTATCACGAGCTTAATTCTCATCAGATCCTCTTTCGCCCCGAATGCTATCTCTCAGACGAATGGTTTGTGATAGAAGGCGACACCACAATCGGCATCCCCTTCTATCTCGCACATCCACAACTCAAAAAGTTGGAAGAAAAAATGATGCTGGAGGTGGAAGGCGGCACACGTGACTGGTGCCTCAAACTTCTCCGACATGAAACCGGACATGCTATTTTTTATGCCTACCATTTGAATAAGAAGCGAGACGTTCGAAAACTTTTCGGACCTTCACCAAAAGAGATTCCCGAAACTTACCGACCCAAACCCTATAGCCGAAGCTACGTCCGACATCTGGACAATTGGTATGCTCAAGCCGAACCCGACGAGGATTTTGCCGAAACCTTTGCCGTCTGGCTCACGCCTGATTCCAATTGGAAAACCCAATATAAAGGTTGGCCCGCTTTTCAAAAATTACTCTTGATTGATACTCTCATGAAAGAAATTGCCGACAAGACTCCTCCCAATCTTTCACGCACTAAAACGGGGCCTGTTTCTCAAATGAGACTCACACTCAAAACTTATTACAGCCGCAAACAAAAATATTACGCTCAGGATTATCCTGATTTTTATGATCAAGATCTCAAAAAGATTTTTGGTGGAAATGAAAGCAAAAACGCCTTTTCTTTTATGAAACGCTATCGAAAAACCATGTCCGATCACATCGCTCGCTGGACAGGAGAAAAAAAGTTTATCGTGAATAATCTTTTTAAAAAACTTACCGATCGCTGTGAAAAACTCCAACTCTCACTCAACAAGCCCGAAGAAGAAACCCTTCTAGAAGTCACCACCTATCTCTCATCAATGATTTCAAACTACATATATACAGGAAAATTCAAACCAACTGTTTAGAGAACACTTATGACCACATCCCTCAAAGTCATGATCGCCTTCGATGATACGCGCACTCTCGAGGCTCGCGAAAATCCCGAAGCATTTTTAAAGCATCCCTCTCGCAAAACAGAGCTCAACATTTTTCAGGCGCTTAAAAATTGGGACATCAACCCTGCCTTCTGCCGGTCATGGACAATGTTGGTTATCTTTGGAGAGAAATAACCACTCAAGAGCCTGCCATTGTTTTTAACCAAGTCGAACAATTCAATGGCCAAGCATTTCAAGAAAGAAATTTTGTCGGCTTTTTAGAAATGATGGGAATTCCCTACACAGGCACCAATGTTTCCGGAATTATTTTAAGCAAAAATAAAGACGTCGCCAAAAAAATACTCGCACATCACAAAATCAACACACCTCATTTTTTGGTGATTCCTAAAACAAAACAGCTCAACATTGATCACACGTTAAGATTTCCTCTCATCGTCAAACCACGCCAAGAAGATGCTTCGTATGGTATTTCTCAACACTCACTTGTTTATGATAATATCTCTTTAGAAAAACGCGTTCGTTATATTTTTAATATTATGAAAGACGATGCCCTCGTGGAAGAATATATCATCGGCCGAGAGATTTACTCGGGCCTTTTAGGCAATGAAACGATCACCTGCTTCCCTCCTCGAGAAATGATTTTTAAAAATAGTATTTCGGAAGATCACAAAATCGCGACGTTTCAAGCCAAGTGGAACGAAGACTACCGCAAAAAATGGGGTATTCAAAACATCTTTCCCAAACTCTCTCCCAGACTTCAGGAAAAAATTCAGGACGAAAGTTTACGCGCCTATCGAGCTCTCTCTTTGGAAGGTTATGCTCGACTGGATCTTCGACTCACTCCTGATGAGAAAATTTTCTTTCTCGAAGCCAATCCCAACCCTCATCTAGCCCGCGATGAGGATTTTGCTCTATCAGCTAAAAAATTTGGAATATCTTATGAAGATCTGATTCAGAAAATCATCGAACTCGGACTTGAAAAAAATAATTAAAAAACTGCGGAGAGGGAGGGATTCGAACCCTCGATACCCTTGCGGGTATGCCTGATTTCGAGTCAGGTAGTTTCAACCACTCACCCACCTCTCCTTTTGGAATTAAGGGGAGATACTGCTCTCCCCTTAAAAATCCCCATCTGATAGCAAATGCCGGATCGTTCGCTCCGCTCAGTAAAACGACGTAAAGTCGATTTTGCTGATGCTCGCTCACTCGGGAGTTACTTCTTCGAGACGATATTGAATGTTGCAGTTGCCATGGCAACTGGTTTCTTTTCCTTGTTTCGATACAAGATTGCGTGGACGACACAGAGCTTTCTTCCGCGAAACATTACCTTCGAATCGCACTTCAATGTGTCGCCTTTATCCAAAGGCAGAAAATAGTTTACCTTCAACTCAACTGTGGAACAAAAATCCTCAGGCTTCATTGTTGAAAAAACAGCAGCCCCGCAAGCAAAGTCAAAAAAGCTTGAGATCACACCTCCATGCACGCGCCCAGCAGGAGACAAATGATCCTCTCGTAAAGTCAGCTCCAGCTTTGCCGTCCCAGTTTTGCGATCAAAGTGTGTCGCCTTATAACCCAACCATTCACCAAACTTATCCGGGAAACGGTAGTTTTTAAGATGGAAATTCTTTTTATTCATTTTTTTCATCAGATCACCTTATTGAAAGATAAAACAAATTCAACCCTTTAAACAAAGTGCGGGATAACACACTTTTTTTCGTAAAATTTTACTCAAGATTAAAAATCAGGTTCCGTTCAGATGTTTAGGGTGAGGTGGAATTTATGAATGTATCCAGCTTAAATTATAAGTCCTCTGCGGCAGAAGATACATTAAATGTCGTATCTAAGTCTCAGGATATCGTTCAACAAATCACAAAATCGTGCGAAGAAATCGTTGTAGGAAATACCACACTCATGAAGGAACTTTTAGATAATGTTGAAAAAGTGGCTCACAGCCATGCCCCTACAGTACTTCTTCAAGGTGAATCGGGAACAGGCAAGAATTCTATTGCACGTATTATTCATCAAAAAAGTCAGCGCGCATCACATCCATTTATGGAAATTAACTGCGCTTCTCTTCCGGAAACATTAATCGAAAGCGAACTTTTCGGCCATGAGCGCGGAGCTTTTACCGATGCAAAACAAATGAAAAAAGGACTTTTCGAAATGGCTGAGGGAGGCACACTCTTTTTGGATGAAATTGCCGAGATGACTTTGGCAACACAAGCCAAACTCTTGCAAGCTATCGAAGGAAAAATCTTTCGTCGTGTCGGCGGCACCGAAAATCTTAAAACCAACGTACGACTCATCACAGCAACCAGCGTTGATTTAAAAAAAGCCGTTCAGGAAAAAAAATTTCGAGAAGATCTCTATTATCGACTCCAACTAATTACTCTCCTGGTGCCTCCACTTCGAGAACGCATTGAGGATATTCCTCTTCTAGTTAATTATTTTATCCATAAATTTAACGAGTCCTACAAAAAGCAGATTTCAGGGATTCGCCGTGAAGCCGAAGACTTGATGCGACGTTACAATTGGCCAGGAAATGTTCGAGAGCTTAAAAATGTCATTGAACGTATTGCTATTTTGGAAAATCAAACACTGATAGAACCCGCTCACCTTCCGGAAGAAATCGTTATGAGCGAGTACGAATCTACTGCCCCATTTTCGATACCGTCAGGTGGAGTAACCATTGAAGAAATGGAACGATGCTATATTCGAGAAGCTTTAAGAAAAAGCCGTGGCAATCAATGCCAAGCAGCTCGCCTTTTAGGAATGACACGTCATACTTTAAGATACCGTATGGAAAAATTTGGAATGGTCTCTGAGAATTTTGAATCACATTCTAACTAAAACTACTTTTTTTCCAGCTTACGTCGATCAGCAGGAGTTGCATCCAAGCCTTCACGCCACTCCTGTTTAGGACGCACAAAAATCAGGTTCTCCTCCAACTCTTCGGAAGGACCCAAAGCATGACAAGCATTCCCCTACAGTCTTCACAAGCTCAATGACCTGATCGATATTTTTTTGGGAATTAATACTTCCTAAAAGCATATCACCATCATCACGCTCTATCTGAACAGAATTTGGATTCTGGCAATTGGTCAAACAATCAACAAGTCTCAACTCACAAATCGGCTCACCTAAGATCGGCTTTTTGATTTTCTTTTGATATGTCGCTTTCAATGTGGCTTCGTTGAGAAAGCAAGGATCTGATTGAGGATTATCTCGAATACAAGAGCGACACACCTTTAATATAATTTTTGACGACATAAAAACCCTTTATGTGATCCTCATTGATTTTCAATCAAAACAATCATATCTCAAGCCTCTTGAAAAATAAATTCTACGTCTTTCAAGACTCTTATTTGATTCCTATTTCAGGCACTTCTGAAAAACTTCACATCAAGCATATTTACACACACCAAGAAGGACCTCCTGTTTTTATGCTTCATGGAGCCATAGAAGACGGACGTATTTTTTATTCAGAATCCGGAAAAGGACTCGCCCCTTATTTGGCGCATAAAGGGTATGATGTCTATGTGGCGGATCTTCGAGGGCGAGGACAAAGTATTCCTAAAATTGACCGTCATGCCCGCTACGGACAAACGGAACAAATTACCCAAGACATCCCAACACTTCTTAATTTTATTCGCAGCCAGAGAGGTTCTGCCAAGCAACATTGGGTTGCTCATTCGTGGGGAGGCGTCTTGCTAGCCTCCTATTGGGCACGTTTTTCAGAGTTTCATAACCATGTTCATTCCATGATTTTTTTAGCTTCAAAGCGGCAAATTCACGTAAAAAGTTTTCAAAAGACCTTAGTCATGGATTTTTTCTGGAAATATGGAGCCAGGATATTCATTAAACTCTTTGGATTCTTACCCATTAATTGGATTCAAAAATCAGCAGATAACGAATCCGAAAAGTCCCACTTGGGCATTATGAAATGGGTCAACCCCCAATATCCCTGGATCGATCTGGAAGATGGATTCAATTATGGACAAGAAATTATCAAAACCACTCTTCCTCCCACATTGCATTTGGTGGGAGCCTCAGACGCTTTCTTAGGTCATCCTCACGATGTGAAAAGATTTATGGAGGAAACGGGAATCAAGACCTTTGATTATAAAGTTCTCAGTCAACAAGCTGGAAACAAAAAAAATTATGGCCATGTGGATATCATGACCAGCCCTGAAGCCATACATGACCATTTCCCCATCATTCTTGATTGGATGAAAAAACATGAACTTCCAAAGAAGATAACCACCCCTAAAGACGCCATGCGTCATTCCCCTCCTGTGAGGTCAAAAAAGTAAAATTCAGGAGAAATTGTACTCAAGATTCCCGTTTGGGCTCCGTTTAGTTCCTATAGAGGAATTTTGGCCTAATTTTAAGGAGGGGGTAGGTATGCGCAATTCATATATGCATCGGGTACTACCAGCTGAAGCCCAGTTTATTGCAGGAGCTGAGCTTCAAAAGAAAACTCATTTAGCTCAAAAAGTTAAGAAGGAGATGGAAGATTCCGAACGCCTCCAACTTAAGGAAGCTCATTGGATGCATTGTCCCAACTGTGGACTCACTCTTCATGAAGCCAAATATAAAGGAATGCCCATCGTCAAATGCACCGACTGCCATGGAATATTTATCGATGAAAAAATTCTCGCAGCCTTTGCCGGTGAAGATATTCCAGAAGAAGAAGGTAATGTGGTCATGAACTTGTTTAGTTTGTTTCGAGCGTAGTCGGTTTGACCTTATAAGACCACATAACGATCATCCCTACACCAATCCAGAAAAACGCCCGTATACGCCTTACCATTTGTAAAACTAAGGCATCTGCTGCTGACCAATGAAGAGCCAAGAAAAGTGTGCTCACAACTCCTTCTAAAACACCAATCGTTCCTGGAACAATGCTACCCACCATATTTGTTGCTGGAATAACCGCCGAAAAAAAGAGAGCTTCCCAAGGGCCCATGGGGACTCCCAAAAATTGGGCAATCATATACACTTCCACCACACCCACTAAACGCCCCAAAAAATGAAGGAGGAAACAGCCTAAAAAAAGAAGCTTATCCTTCCGATAAAAATCTCCCACATAGCGATCGACATCCTGAATTTTTTTTCGTGCTTCATCTGAAAAGTTTTTAATTTTTAATTTCTGAAGAAGTCGCACAATCTTGTCGAAAAGCCCTCGAGTCTGAAAAAAAAGAAAAAAGAGAATCAAAAAACAAAATGCCTGCAGCCGTACATTCCAGCAAAAATGAGGCATAATGAGGAAGATCCATTTTAAAAACGGCTGCCACAATACCGACAAAAATCACAGCCACAGTCGCGAGCGAGTGTAGCGTCCGATCCACCGCCACCGAAGCGCCACCAATTTCTACCGGAACACTTTTTGACAAAAGCCAAATTCGGACAGGATCTCCACCCACAAAATTAAGCGGTGTCAGCGTGTTAGCACCTTCTCCTGCAATTTTGATTTTAAGAAGATTCCATAAAGAAGACGGGACATGTTCAAACCGATCTAAAAACAAATCCCATGAATACGCATAAAAAAGATATGTGGGAGCCATCAAAAGAATCGGCCACATCATTTTCCAACCAATCGCCTGAAAACTGGCCAAGACTTCATGCAAACCAATCTTCCTCACCATCCACACCAGAAGACCCACACCCAAAATCAAACTCAATGCTTTAAATGATTTTCCCATATTGAGATCGCGGGCCATGGCATTAAAATCTTTCTTGATCCATCTAAAAAATGGAGAGATGGGCTGCCCCTATGTCTTCACAAGTTTTTGCACGAAAATACCGCCCTCAAAATTTTGAAGAGGTGCAGGGACAAGAAACCGCTGTGCGTATTTTGAAAAATGCGCTGGAAGAAAAACGGTTTCATCATGCCTATCTTTTTGCCGGTCCTCGTGGAACCGGAAAAACAACTCTCGCACGCATTCTGGCCAAGGCGATGAATTGCGAAAAAGGACCAACACCCACTCCATGCGATACCTGCCAACAATGTCTGGAAATCACCAAGGGCAGCTCGATGTGCGTACAAGAAATCGATGGGGCGTCTAATACATCCGTGGATGACGTGCGTGATATTCGAGACAAAATCCGCTACCTGCCTCCAGGAGGACGTTACAAAATCTATATCATCGACGAAGTGCACATGCTCTCAACAGCCGCTTTTAATGCTCTCCTGAAAACTCTCGAAGAACCTCCCCCTCATGCTGTTTTTATTTTTGCCACAACTGAGATTCACAAACTACCCGCAACTGTTCTCTCGCGTCTGATTCGTCTGGATCTGAAACCTCTCTCGCGCACGACCATCGTCTCACAGCTTAAAAAAATTGCTCAGCAAGAAAATGTTTTAATTTCTGACAGCGCCCTTCTGTATCTGGCCCGCGAAGCTTCGGGCGGGATGAGGGATGCTTTAAGTTTATTGGATCAAGTCGTATCATTTGGAGGTGGAGGGGGTGGAAAATCCATCGATGATGCCACTGTTGAAGAAATGTTAGGGGCTTCCAGTCTTAAATTTGTCCTGCAAATTTTGGAAAACATTCTTACAGCAAACCCAGCTCAAGCTCTCCTCAAGACTCAGGAAGCTCTAGCAGCTGGCATCGAACCCAAACGTATTGCCAACGAACTCTTAGAATATGCCCGTCATCTTTTGGTGGTCAAAACGAGCCAAGACCCGATCCTGTTTGATCTGACCTCCGAAGAAGTCGCTCATTTAAAAACCCTCTCTGAAAAGCTTTCTTCCAGTGAGATCGATTATCTTTTTATTATTTTGCAAAAAGGAATCATCGAACTACTACGCTCTTCACACCCTCATCTTTTGCTGGATGTTCTCGTTGTTCGAGCGTGTCATGTGTCAGACCTCAAACCTTTGGAAACATTTCAAAGCTCTCAAACATCATCACCCACACGTACGTTGTCATCGCAGCCAACAAGCACTATTACAACACCACCCAAAACCAATACACCTCTACAAGCGGCTCCAGAAATGTCGTGGCCAGCGTTTCTAGGTTTTCTCAGGTCTAAAAAACCTCAGTTTCATGCGATGATTTCTGAAGGAAAACTCGTCAGCCTCACACCGTCTGAAGTGGTTCTACATTTTGCGCCCAGCTCCTTAAATCTCTCGATGTTAAAAGATCCAGACCGTGAAATGGCCTTAAAAAATTTCTTAAAAGATTATTTTCAAAAACCAATGTCTTTAGTTTTTGAAACCAAAGCTCGTGACACCACGCCTGTAGCTAACAAGACAACTCAGGCGTCTATTTCAAACTCAATCATCGATGATGCGATTGATATCTTTGGTCCCGAAACTACCAAAATCCCTCAAAAGGCCTCATGATACCCTTAGATCCATTGATCAAATCTTTAAGCCGACTTCCGGGCATTGGAGAAAAATCTGCGACCCGACTGGCCATACAGATATTTCGTGACACAACAGGCTTAGCACAAGATCTAATCAAATCACTGGTTCACATCACAGAAAAAGTTGTTTTTTGCCAAAAGTGCCAAAACATTTCTGAGCAGGACATTTGCGATATTTGCTCTGACACAAGTCGCAACACGCATCTTCTCTGCGTTGTTCAAGAACCCGTTGATCTCATGATGATTGAAAAAACATCTGAATATAAAGGTCTTTACCATGTACTCCATGGAGCCATCTCACCGCTAGATGGAATTGGCCCAGAAGATTTGAGGGTCAGAGCTTTGATAGAACGTGTTTCAAACGAAGACATTCAGGAAGTGATCTTGGCCACAAATCCAAATCCTGAAGGTGAAACGACAGCACTCTATCTCAAAAAACTTCTCAGTGCTTCCAATACAGCTATTAAAATTTCACGTATTGCATCTGGAATCCCTGTAGGAGGCACTCTGGAATATGCAGACCCGAAAACTCTGGCGCGATCTTTAGGCTATAGAAGAGATTTTTAAATAAGCCCTTGCTTTCATTAAAAACTTCCCGCTACCATCCGCCTCCATGTCATTCATTAATCCAAAGAAAAAAGAAGTGGTTTTTAAAATCGTGTATGCCGGAGCTCCTTTTTCAGGGAAATCCACCTCACTCAAATATCTCTATGATAAAATGGGAGGAAAAGGTAAAAAATCTCTCACCCTCTCAGACGAAACACTTTTTTTTGATTTTATCCCGTTGAGTCTTGGAAAAATTGATAAAGTTGATGTTCATTTTCACCTCTACACCCTACCACCTCAGAAAAATTACGATACCACCTGCAAAATGATCTTAAAAGGCGTGGATGGAGTTGTGTTTGTGGTCGATTCACAGGTTGATAAAGTGCAAGAGAGCTTTGATTATTTTGAAACCATCAAAAAACAAGTCGAGCCCGAAAATTCTTGGAATACTCTTCCCGTCGCATTTCAATATAACAAACGAGATTTAAAGCACATTGTCCCCACCGAAAATCTCCACGAACTTTTTAACAAAAACCAATCTCCCGAATTTGAAACCATCGCCACCCAAGGTGAGAATATCATGGCTTCTTTCCAAGCAGTAGCCAAACAAATCTTGTTGGATGTAAAAAAATAACCTTTTGTTTTCTCATCAGAAAACAATTTCTTCTCTTTTATAAAATTAACCAGAAACATTCTGCTTCTTTCTGGCGAAGTAACCACATGAAAAATTTTATCAAAATATCTCTAAAGGGCATTTTGCTTTTTTTTTCCCCTCTGACACTCTTGGCCTTTGGAGCTAGCACTCCCTCTATTGAAAGCCTAAGCCGTGACCCCATTGTCTCTTCAGCCACAGGAATTCCTCTGATCACTCCCTCCATGCTCTTTAGCCCTTCACATACTTGTAAGGAAATTTCTGATGCCATGGATTCTGCTAATTCTTTTGATCAACCTGACAACCCGTATGCAGATGTCATCATGACAACATCTAATGCACGTCAAGCCAGATGTACTGAATCTTCTAGAGAGGATGCGCTTCTGCTACGTGCATCTAACCGCTACGCTTCATACTCAAGCTGTACCAACGGACTTGCTTTGGACGTCGCCACCGAAAGAGCCTGTCTGGCCAAAGTAGCCTGTGATGTAGCTCAAGTGATTGACGATCGAGTACAGAGAGATGCGAAGCTGGCTCAGCGCCACATGGTATGGCGCCTTCGTCGCGCCAGAGATCTATTAGCTTGTGTCCAAGCGGCCCTTCAGCTTCGATGGTTTAATAGTGGATGCGTTATTGAATCCAGCGTGGGGATTAACGAATACACATGGATCATTCCCGCTCAATATATATCTGGGACTAGCTTTCCATCAACTACCTGTCGCGCCTATTACACCTATTCAGGTGTCGGTGGAGAATCCATGATCGAAACCTATCCACCTTTTTTCTCCATCGCAGCCGACTTCCGGATTGATGAGTTTAACCCCTTTATTAGCAATCGACTGCTTCTCCGCGATGAAGCTGGCGGCGTCCTCACGCCCGCAGAAGTCAGCATGTTTGAAGAGCGCGAAAGAAACTGCCGCACACCACAGATCCCCTGTGTAGGAAGGTAAGTAAACTATGATAAATTTCAGATCATTCGCTTTCACAAGCGCTTTAGCTATAGGCTGTGCTGTTGAACCTCCGTCAACACAACCTGATGCGACAACACAATTCACAGATGTACCGGATGCTTCAATCACTCCTGATAAAGCGACAAACACACCCGATGTTCTCACGCCCCTACACGAGCCTCCTTCGATAACACTTCAAGATCAACATTCCGGCACCGCATTTCCTGGTACGTGGGTTCATCTGACAGGAACGGCTACGGGGCATGGCTCCGCCGTCCACCAATTTGAACCCTCTACAGAGCTCTCAGAACTCACGACCTCATCTAGGACTGACCAAGGAAATATGAGCGGAATCTGGAGATTCAGGATTCCTTGCAACACGACTCCCGGACGCCAACAATTTACTTTTACAGCTGTCGATGCAGATGGTTTTCATTCTGAAGCGTCAATTGAGATTGATGTGAGAGCTTTAGATAGTAATGGAACAAATGAAATCTCGCGCCCAATCACACTGTGTACCGAAAGTGGCGACCAGGTCAGCACAAGCTTTCACATCTCAGCAAATGATATCCGGTTTGATGCTCATGAGACGTCTTTTTATCCAAATACAACAATCAGTATTGGTAACCCCACAGGCACAATCTACGACACCACATTGACAGGACTTGGAGTTGTCCAAGGACTGATCACAGCTCAAAATGTCGGAAGGCTTACTATTTCAGGAGGGAGTTTCAGACCGAGAGCAACAGAGCCAGCCCTCGTCATATCACACTCTTTCAGGTAAATCTTAGTGACATTTATGCCTATGGAACCAGAAATACCACACCTCCAACCACTCCCGAAGCTCTCATTTCACTCCATAATACTCAAGGCGGCTCAATAACACGTCTAACAATTTTTGGATCTCCTTTATTAAACGGAGGACTTGGGTTTTCTCATCCAGAAATATGACTCTGGCAAATACCCATTTTCAAATAACCCACTAGTTATTGTTGGAGGTATCGGTGGAGCTCCTATCACCATAAACGACACTGAATTTAGATCCACACCTTGCGCTATCGTTGTCAGAGACTGTCAATTTGGATCGGTCGTCACCACCAGAACATCCTATGTAGAAACCACTAGCCAGGTCTGTGGCGATGCCTCTGCTGTGACAAGAATTCGATAAAAAGGGAAATATTATGCAAAAATTAAAACACACACTCTCACTACTCTTCACACTCATTCCTTCCCTGCTTCTAGCCTTTGGTGGAACAAGCACTCCTTCCATTGATGATCTAACTCGAGATCCTATTGTCACTTCAGCCACAGGAATTCCTCTGATTACTCCGAGTATGCTCTTTAGTCCTTCGCATACTTGTCAGGAAATTTCTGATGCGATGGATGCTATTAACAGAATTGACCGACCTGAAGTCCAGGATGAAATCATTACAGATACGACAGCAAGAACTCGTCAAGCCAGATGTGCAGAATCCTCCCGAGAAGATGCTTTACTCATGCGCGCCTTTAATCGTTATTTTTTTTACTCCAGCTGTACCAATGGCCTAGCCCTGGATATAGCGACGGAAAGAGCCTGTTTGGCCAATATTTCTTGTGAGATAGCACAAGTTATTGACGATAGGGTACACAGCGATTCAAAACTTGCTCAACGGCATACTCTGTGGAGAGTATCTCAAGGTCGAAATATGGTTGCCTGCGCGCAGGCAGCTCTTCAACTTCGATGGTTCAATAGCGGATGTGTTATTGAATCCAGCGTTGGGATTAATGAATATACTTGGATTGTCCCTGCTGAATACTCCAGAGGCATCACTTACCCTGAAACATCCTGTCGTGCTTATTACACCTATTCCGGCGTCGGCGGCGAATCCACAATCGTTACAGACCCTCCATTTTTCTCAATCGGTGGAGATTTTCGCATTGATGAGTTTAATATTTTTATCAGCAACCGGCTCTTCCTCCGCGATCGAGCAGGTGGTGTCCTCACTCCAGAAGAAGCCCGCATGTATGAAGAACGGGAAAGAAACTGCCACACACCTCAGATTCCTTGTGTGGGACGGTAATATGAATCCATTTTTAAGGAGAACTTTATGAAACAAAAATTTAAATACACACTCTCACTATTCTTCACACTTATTCCTTCCCTGCTTCTAGCCTTTGGTGGAACAAGCACTCCTTCCATTGATGATCTAACTCGAGATCCTATTGTCACTTCAGCTTTTGGGACTCCCGTCATCACTCCAGGAAGGCTTTTTAGCCCACCTCATACTTGCAAGGAAATTTCTGATGCGATGGATTACTTGTCTTATATGGATGATCCTTCTGGGGGGTCCGAACCTATAACTCGGACGACACATAATATGCGACAACGCCGATGTGTCGAATCTTCTCGAGAAGATGCTTTACTGATAAGAGCCTTTAATCGTTATTTTTTCTACTCCAGCTGCACCAATGGTCTAGCTTTGGATGTTGCCACACAAAGAGCCTGCTTAGCGCGAGTCTCTTGCGACATAGCATCACGCATTGATGATCGTGTCCAAATGAATGCAGAACTAGCCATGAGACACGATGGATGGCGCCGATCTGCTGCTCGACATATAATTGCCTGTGCAGAAGCTGCTTTAATGCTGCGTTGGGTTAATAGCAATTGTGTCATTGAATCCAGCGTTGGGATTAATGAATATACATGGATTATCCCATCCACCTATGAAAAAGGAATCACCTATCCTGAAACTTCTTGTCGTGCTTACTACACCTATTCAGGTGTGGAAGGAGAATCCATGATCGAAACCGATCCACCTTTTTTCTCCATCGCAGCCGACTTCCGGATTGATGAGTTTAACCCTTTCATTAGTAATCGACTGCTTCTCCGCGATGAAGCTGGCGGCGCCCTCACCCCCGAAGAAGTCAGCATGTTTGAAGAACAGGAAAGAAACTGTCACACACCTCAGATTCCTTGTGTGGGACGGTAATATGAATCCATTTTTAAGGAGAACTTTATGAAACAAAAATTTAAATACACACTCTCACTACTCTTCACACTCATTCCTTCCCTGCTTCTAGCCTTTGGTGGAACAAGCACTCCTTCCATTGATGATCTGACCCGAGATCCTATTGTCTCTTCCGCTTTTGGGACTCCGCTCATCACTCCCGACATGCTCTTTAGCCCTTCGCATACCTGTCGGGAAATTTCGGATGCTATGGCTCTACTTCAAACTAGGGACAATCCTAGCGAAAATACAATGCTTGAGGATGCTACCATAACAACAGGGAGAGCACGTCAGCTCAGGTGTGCCGAATCAGCTAGAGAAAATACTTTGTTAATGCGCGCTTCTAATCGTTATGCTTTTACTCCAGCTGCACTAATGGATTAGCCTTAGATGTTGCCACTGAGAGAGCTTGTCTGGCCAGAGTCGCTTGCGACATAGCACAGATTATTGATGATCGAGCCCAAACAGATGCCAAGCTAGCAATGAGACATCAAATTTGGCGCCGAAACGCCAACTTACCCATGTATGCTTGCGCAGAAGCCGCATTGATGCTGCGTTGGGTGAATAGCAATTGTGTCATTGAATCCAGCGTTGGGATTAATGAATACACATGGATTATCCCTTCGCATTACAGAAATGGATACACTTTTCCTGAAACAACCTGCCGTGCTTACTACACCTATTCAGGGGTGGGAGGGGAATCTACCATCGTCACAGACCCACCATTTTTCTCAATCGGTGGAGATTTTCGCATCGATGAATTCAATACCTTTATCAGCAACCGGCTCTTCCTCCGCGATCGAGCAGGTGATGTCCTCACTCCAGAAGAAGTCAGCATGTTTGAAGAACGCGAAAGAAACTGTCACACACCTCAGATTCCTTGTGTGGGACGGTAATACATTCATATGCCCACCTATAAAATTTCAGGATCTACCGTTAGCCGTGAGGATTTTCATGAAGCGCAACGTTTATTGAGAATCGGCAGAGGACGGGTTCCTCGGCCTATAGTTCATGGACGTGGACCTAATGCTGTTGTTGAAATTTCAAAACAACAACTCATTACTTATTTTGATGCCAGTGGGAATCATAATGGCACTCTCGACATGGGCGATTTCAGCGCCAGTCATGCGTCATGGGCAAGACAAGCTTCTGTTTTTAATCCTCTCCAAACGTTTTTGTTTCATCACGGGTTTCAATTTTTTGGACATATGACCGACCTCCCTCAATCAGGAGATACAAATCTTTGGCCTGATGAGAGTTCGATTCTGTGGCAAAATCCTACTTTTGCTTTTGCCGCTGTCATGAAAAATCCTTTATTGGCATTGAGGGTGTCACGAGAGATTTTTGATCATCCCGAAAACCCAGCCCATCAAACCGTTATCACAACAGCCTGCAGAGAAAATACACCGGCCCTCTCAAACATCTGCCGAAACTCTGGAAATAGAATGATTCCAACCTTATAAGCTCTCTTTGTTTTCTCTTCTGAAAACGTTTTTTTCCTGCTTTTAAAATTAGCTCACAACCTTCCATCTAATAAAGCGAAGACGGTGGATGAACTTTAGACCATTCGCACTCACCAGTGCACTTGTTATGGGTTGCTTTGAAGGATCTAATTTAAAGCCCCTCAATTCAACAGACGCCACTGTCGGTGGACCTGACAGTTATCTACCGCCTCCAGATGACGCCGCGTTCAAAGCAGATGCTGCTGCAGATGCTGCTATTGATGCGAGTCCGGCAGAAGATGTTGTTCAAGTGAAAGATGTTTTTGATCGTCCTGTGATTGGAAATGCGCCCACTTTAACTGCAGAAATTAGACAACCCACCCTTCCCATCTATGCAGGCTCACAGGTGGATATGCATGTGGTCGCCAGCGATATGGAAGATGGGACTCCTTCGGTAAGCTACAGAATTGGATCCGCACATGGATCTGTATCGATTGATACCGAAGGAAATTTCACATGGCGTGTGCCCTGCGCTCTCTCACCTGGAGCGCAAATTCTTTATATAGATGCGCAAGATAATGATGGAAATATCGTAACCTATCCTATTGATCTGACGGTTGCTGCCTTCAATATTCTTCCGGATCTGACACCCCTTTTACGCAATCAAAATCTTTGCGGAGACGCTCCAAGAGCTGGATTTTCATTTGAAGCCGATGGGATTACTCTGGATGGAATTGAGCGAGATGCCCACGGAAACACTGTAGGTAGTTTTACAGTAGGGTCTGAAGCCACTCCAACAACAATAAGGTCAATAGGTCATATCGGAAACAGAATAAGAAGTTTGCATGCAGTAGGATCTATAATGATCGCTGGGCCCGATGCAGCATTGGGCACAGGGGTAAGACTCGAAGATATTGCCATCGACACAACATCTGACACAGCCCTGACATTGGTACGTTTAGGAGCCCCCACACTCACCAATCTCATCATTCGTGGAAATCAAACACCCACCCCAATGCCACCCCCTCCAGGAGGCACAGCTCTTTTACAGATGGAAGAAGTTCATGATGGAGATTTTTCATTTATTGACGTGAGCGGAACCAGCGGCACAGGAATTTCTACAGAAAGATTATTGGGCTCTCATTTTTTAGGAGTCACAATCTCAGATGCCGCGACAGGACTCTATATTAGTCATATTGTTTCACCAGCAGCTACTTTAGAATCAGCTCATTTCTACAACATCACGGGATGCGCTTTATCTGTGAATAGCAACCCTTTTCCCCCACTAACTCTGAGACTCATCGGAAGTCCTTTGTACACCAATGCGGCAACCGAAGGAATGTGCGTACCTCCAGGAGTCGTTATTGAAGAAGCAATCTCAGAATAAAATTTAAATTAAGGAATCCCCATGCTTTTAAGAAACAAAATTGCTCTTCTCTCTTTTTTAGTAATGCTTTCATTAACACAGTCAGCTCACACCAAGCCTGTTGCTGAAGGCATTAAAGATGTTTCTCAAAATGTTTTCCAGAGACTCTCAAAGATTCACTTCCAGACTCTATTGCCAATCAAAAGAAAGAACAGCTTGAAGCTCTCAAAGCTTCCGCAAAAGCTATTGGCTTAAAAGAAAAGTCTGATGAAGAGACGATGTTGTGGGGCACTCTTGGAGATCAACTACTTGCAGCTCTCACAGCTTATGAAAATGGAGATGCCAATTGGGCTAAAGCTGGTCACATTCCTCACGATCGTGTCATTGAAGATAGACTGATCCTCACTGCTTTTGATTATGATTATGAAGGTCAAAAAAGAGATTTTCCTGCTCTCTTGACTGAACACGGCGCCAAAGTCACCCCTGGCCTTGATCCAAGAGCTATTGAAATTGAACTCCCAATTTCTCATCTCAGAGAATTATCCCAATACGTCGCGGGACTCGAAATCACAGGATATACCTATACCGCAGAAAAAAGTGCTGGCTGGGCAGGAACCAATGCTAGTTGGTGGCATCTCACAGGGCATGTGACAGGAAATGGTCAGGGAGGAGATGGACGCCCTGTCACTATTGCGATTGTTGATGAGTTTGACAGTCGCCTTTTTCCCGATCTCATCTCAAGAGGATTGATTCCTCCAGGAACGACAATCACAGATGATCTGGCACGTGCAGGTGTTTACGGAAGCGATCATGGAAATCAGATGCTGCAATTATTATATGAAATTGCTCCTCAAGCACGCTTTGTCTTAATTAATATGGACAATAGATTTGGTTCATTAGGGAGGGGGATCTCTGCAGCCATCCATCTAAATCCAGATATCATTAGCACATCAGTAGTTAATAATTTAGATCGTAAATTGGGTCAGTTCAAATCTTACCCAGGGCCGGTAGAGGAGATGCACGCAAAAGCTTATGATAGTGGAATTCTGGTCATAGCCGCTGCAGGAAATACGGGGGCTCCTGGATATCATTGGTCAGGTTTTTTTGTCCCCTCAACTAGATACCCGCTACTCTCAAACTGGAATGTTCAAGCAGCAACACTTCCTAATCCAAGCGAATTTGTTAACGTTGACCTGCCTGAAACAAGTCATGTCACAGGAGAAGTCGTCGTTAATGATATGGGATGTATATTGAGTTCTGATTCGTCAGATATCCCCATCCGCATTGATGCGGGATTGTCACCAGAAACCTCGAAAGATTACGTCGTATCACTCGTAAAATACATTCCAAGTGAAAGAGGCTGGAGAACAGTTCTCCCGAACACTGGATATGGAGTTTTATATGAGTCTAAAAGATTTTTTTCATATTTAAATGTTCCATCTGAAACTATATCTGGAGAGTTGATTCAATCAGATATCCCCTCAACTAACTGTCCAACAAACTCTGATCGCTATGGTATTGTTTTAGAAAAAACTGCTGAATTATCAGACCGCGAAGAGGCAACATACCTCAATCTTTTCACCTACTATAACACTTTAAGAATTTACAACACAGCGGCTTCGTTGTCGGAGAGCAATACATACCGTAAATCTGTCACTGTTGGAGCTGCTGGCTGTACTGCTCCCGTAGGATCTGGGTGCCCAGTTCAAGGGCCTCTTCCATTTAGTGCTCGAGGACCTGCAGTGGAAAGAGGATTACAACCTCATGAGTTAGAGCGAACCTTTCTCACACTTGAATCAAGAACCGATGAAACAGCTGAATCCGTCAAACCCGATTTTGTCGCACCAGCACCTCCTCTGAGAGGCAGCAGCAGCCTTGATTCAGGCACTTCAGGCGCTACAGCCTTGACCTCAGGAATGGCCGCCTTACTTTTGGATCGATATCCTTATCAATTTAGAAGAAACCCTCCTGAACTTAAAGCGGCCCTCTTGAGGCTTGCTGAAAGAAGTGTCGGGCTTCAATCCACTTATGTACGATTCTCTGAAAATCCCAATGATCCTCGCTATGGAGAAGTGAGAACCAGCTACAAATATGGTCGAGGCTATCTAAAATTAGAAAAAGAAAATACCGTCTACATGCGTGGTAGGCCTAATCATGTTCGTCTCAATCAAAACATGACCTCTTCTCCCAGAACTGCGCGCACGGTCAATGGGACCGAAACATTTCTTCCTGCTTCCGAATCTCCTCCTAGCATGAGTTTGATATATCGTTTTGCTGATGGAATCGGCCCTCAACCTGTCTTCTATTTGACAGGTGAAACTGGAGGAGTCCGTGTTGGAGCTTCCACTCCTGATACTATTGACACAGGAGTACCTACTCGTATGCTCTATCCTGTGCTTAAACCTGTTGTTGTTTTTGATCCGACCAGCTTTGGTGGTGCGGCTGGGGCTCGTGGAGCTATGTTTATGGGTGGCACAAACAGCACACAGCTTTTTCCTTCAAACCTTCGGTTTTCAAGTTCTTATCTCGATGCTCAAAAAACAGCCGGATATTTTTCATTCCCCTCACTTCAGTTCACAGCCAATCCTACGGCTAGCCCCATGATTGGCCAGATGTTTTCGCTCACCATGCGGGCGGCTAGACGTGATGGAACACTCGTACCTACTGACAGTACTCAAGCAACATCAGACTACAATGCAGCCTTGTCCGCAGCTCAAGCTCGCATGATGCGTGATGGCACTCCTATCGACTATCTTTCTTTGGGTTGTACTAATTGCTTCGTGAGACAAAACACCACTGCCACTTTTAATACTTGTCAGATGGGTTATCGTCCTTCTTTGGCTGATACTTGTCCCACAACACCCTAAATATTTAATAATAATTTAAGGACTCTCTTATGATTCTAAAAAATAAAATCGCTCTTCTCTCTTGTTTAACACTGCTTTCATTCACGCAGTCAGCTCACACAAAGCCTGTTGTTGAAGACATTAAAGATATTTCTCAAAATATTTCCCCAAGTATTTCCCAAGATGTTTTCCAAGAGACTCTTAAAGATCCGCTTCCAGATTCTATTGCCAATCAAAAGAAAGAACAGCTTGAAGCTCTCAAAGCTTCCGCAAAATCTATTGGCTTAAAAGAAAAGTCCGATGAAGAGACAATGTTGTGGGGTATTCTTGGAGACCAACTTCTGACAGCTCTCACAGCTTATGAAAATGGAGATTCTGATTGGGCCAAAGCGGCTCACATCCCTCACGATCGTGTCATTGAAGATAGACTGATCCTCACTGCTTTTGATTATGATTATTCAGGTCAAAAAAGAGATTTTCATGAAGTGTTGACTCAACATGGAGCTAAGATTCTTACCGATGAAGATCCTAGAGCTTTTGGAATCGAAGTCCCCATCTCAGAGCTCAGAGAACTCTCTAATCATGTCGAGAGGCTTGCGATTGCTGACTATGAACACACAACCTTATTCAGTGCTGCTTGGGCAGGGACCAACGCGGACTGGTGGCAGCTGACTGGACGTATTACAGGCAGTGGTCGTGGCGGAGAAGGAAGACCTGTCACTATTGCCATTGTAGATAATTTTGACGAACGTCAGTTTCCAGATCTGATTTCCAGAAGACTGATTCCACAAGGAACAAGGATCGCGCAAAATTTCAACCCATCAATTTATAATGACCATGGCAATCTCATGCTTGCCTTAGCTTATGAACAAGCACCAGAAGCTCGTTACATTCTGATAAATATTGGAAATATTGCAGGATCTTTAGCTCAAGGAATACGAGCTGCAATTTTAATGAATCCAGATATTATTAATACTTCTTTAACCAGTCTCATTGATAGAAAAGTAGGACCTGCAGCCTTTCCAGGACCTACTCAAAGCTTACATGAATGGGCCTCAGAATATGGCATCCTCACTGTGGCTTCTGCAGGAAACTATGCCTCTACTGGAATGCATTGGTCTGGAGATTTTATAGGCTCAAGACAATACCGAAAACTTCTTAATTGGAATACTCAAACAGCAAGCACTGCAATTTTGGATTCACCTCCAGGGCCATTGGTTGATTTAGCCGAAACAAGTCATGTCTCAGGAGAAGTGGTTGTTAATGATCTAGGATGCTTAGCCGACTCAGATTCCAGGGACGTACCTATCCTTATTTCTGTTGGGATATCTCCTGACCACTCAATGGATTATGATTTATTACTAGTTAAATATAATCCTTCAGAGAGAGGATGGAGAACTGTCGCCTATGATAATGGCGGTGGAATCAATTATTCAAAAAGATTAATTTCTTTTTCAAATCACACAACTGACGTCGCATTTGGTAATTTAATTCAAGCAGACATTCCCACCTCAGCCTGTGGAATCAACCTAGGTCGCTATGGAATTGTTATCTCAAAAAGTGATACTGCGACATCAACAAGCTCAGAGCCCGCTTATCTTAATGTCTTTGCGGTAAATAATAGCATGAAAGTTTATAATTCTGCGTCCTCAATAGCCGAAGGGAATTCATGGCCTGAAACCGTAACCGTTGGAGCTGCCGATTGTATTGCACCTGCTGGTACTGCCTGCTCGGTTCAAGGTCCAACCAGCTACTCAAGTCGAGGCCCCACCATCACTTTTGGAAGAAAACCTAATGATTTGAATCGAAATTTTCTCACACTTCAATCTCGCAGCGACTTAAATTCTGATGCGGTTAAACCTGATTTTGTCGTTCCAACACCCACACTTCCCTTCGCACCCAGTGTTGTATTAGGAACTTCAGGAGCTGCCGCAATAGCCTCAGGAATGACAGCCCTACTTCTGGATCGCTACCCTCAATTTCACAGAAACCCCTCAGAACTGAAAGCGGCCCTCATAAGACTGGCTGAAAGAAGTGTCGGTCTCCAATCCATTTATGCTCGTTATTCTGATGACTCCAGCAATCCTCATTATAATGAAACCAGAGCCAGCTATAAATATGGTCGCGGTTATTTGAAATTAGAAAAAGAAATTAGCATCAACATGCGTGGCAGACCTAATCATGTTCGTCTGAATCAAAACATGACCTCTTCTCCCATTACAGCTCGAACCATCAATGGCACCGAAACTTTTCTCCCAGCTTCTGAAGATCCTCCTGCCAACATGAGTTTAATCCCTCGTTATGCTGATGGCATCGGGCCTCAGCCTGCCTTTTATTTGACTGGTAATGCTGGAGGAGTCCGTGTCGGAGCTTCCAACCCTTATACTATGGATACTGGAGGTCCTACGCGCATGCTCTACCCTGTTCTTAAACCTGTTGTTGTTTTTGATCCGGCCAGCTTTGGCGGCAGAGCTACTGGCGCCCGATTTATGGGTGGAAACACCAGCACTCAGCTTTTTCCTTCAGATTCACGTTTTTCAAGCTCTTATCTCGATACACTGAAAACTGCAGGCTACTTCTCATTCCCCTCGCTTCAGTTCACAGCTAACCCTACGGCCAGCCCTATGATTGGTCAGATGTATTCGCTCACCATGCGAGCCGCTAGACGTGATGGCTCACTGGTCCCTACGGGCAGTACTCAAGCCAACCAAAATTTTATGGATGCTTATCAAGCCGCTCTTACTCGCATGATGAGTGATGGCACTCCTATTAATTATCTCGAGCTAGGTTGCCCAACGTGCTACGTGCCACAAAACACCACTGCCACTTTTAATACTTGTCAAGCAGGTTACCGTCCTTCTTTGGCTGATACCTGTCCCACCACACCCTAAATATTTAATAATTTAAGGACTCTCTTATGATTCTAAAAAATAAAATCGCTCTTCTCTCTTGTTTAACACTGCTTTCATTCACGCAGTCAGCTCACACAAAGCCTGTTGTTGAAGACATTAAAGATATTTCTCAAAATGTTTTCCAAGAGACTCTCAAGGATCCGCTTCCAGATTCTATTGCCAATCAAAAGAAAGAACAGCTTGAAGCTCTCAAAGCTTCCGCAAAATCTATTGGCTTAAAAGAAAAGTCCGATGAAGAGACAATGTTGTGGGGCATTCTTGGAGATCAACTTCTGACAGCTCTCACAGCTTATGAAAATGGAGATTCTGATTGGGCCAAAGCGGCTCACATCCCTCACGATCGTGTCATTGAAGATAGACTGATCCTCACTGCTTTTGATTATGATTATTCAGGTCAAAAAAGAGATTTTCATGAAGTGTTGACTCAACATGGAGCTAAGATTCTTACCGATGAAGATCCTAGAGCTTTTGGAATCGAAGTCCCCATCTCAGAGCTCAGAGAGCTATCCAATCATGTCGCAAGGCTTGCGATTGCCCGATATCTTTATACAACAGCAAAAAGCTCTTCTTGGGGAGGAACAAACGCCGACTGGTGGCAGCTGACTGGACGTGTGACAGGCAGTGGCCGTGGTGGTGATGGTAATCCTGTGACCATTGCCATTGTAGATATGTTTGATGAAAGCCAATTCCCCAATCTGATTTCCAGAGGCCTTATCCCGGCAGGATCGGTCATCGCTCGAAATCTTGACCCCTCCAATGTGAGTGATCATGGAAATCTCATGCTTGCCTTAGCCTATGAGCAAGCACCCGAAGCTCGTTATATTTTGATAAATGTTGGTAATACGGTCGATTCCGGTGCGCAGGGAATACGTGCAGCAATTTCAATGAATCCGGATATTATTAATACATCAATAGGATCTTTTTTTGATCGAAAACTAGGGCATGCACCCTTTCCAGGACCGACTCAAGCATCCCATGAAGAAGCTTTTAACAGTGGAATACTCACTGTAGCTTCAGCAGGAAATCAAGCTGACCCTGGAATGCATTGGGCGGGGCTTTTTACGCGCTCAACGATGTACCCTAAACTTCTTAATTGGAATACTCAAACAGCCAGCATTCCAATTTTAGATTCACCTCCAGGGCCATTGGTTGATTTAGCCGAAACAAGTAATGTCTCTGGAGAAGTTGTTGTTAATGATCTAGGATGTTTAGCAGACTCAGATTCCAGTGACCTCCCCATCCTCATCGAAGCTGGATTTTCTAATGATCATCCAAGTTCTTACCAATTATTTCTTGTTAAATATATTCCGTCTCAAAGGGGTTGGAGAACTGTGGCCTATGATGGCAGTGGAGGAATGGAAATTACCATAAGATTTATCGGTTTTTTAAATCATACTAATGATGCTACTTCTGGAAATTTGATTCAAGCAAACATCCCCAGCTCAAACTGCGCAACTAACCAAGATCGATATGGCATAGTCATCTCAAGTGATATCCCTATTTCATCTGGGGCAAATCCAGCATTCATAAGCGTTTTCACCACACACCAACCCATGAGGGTTTTTACTACAGCATCCTCGTTAGTGGAGAGCAGTACATGGCCACAGACTGTCACAGTAGGAGCCGCCACTTGCTTCGCAGCTTCTAATTCACCTTGTCCAGTTCAAGGTCCGCGCAGCTATTCAGGCCGAGGGCCTGCTGTCATTGCTGGAAGGCAGCCTAATGATTTAAATCGCAACTTCCTCACACTTCAATCCCGCAAAGATTCAGATGTCGATGCTGTGAAACCTGATTTTGTCACCCCAACTGCTTATCTACCCTTTGATTCAAGCGATCCATCCACCTCAGGAGCCGCTGCAGTCACTTCTGGAATGGCAGCTTTACTTCTCGATCGTTACCCTCAATTCAGACGAAATCCCTCAGAACTGAAAGCCGCTCTCATGAGATTGGCTGAAAGAAGCGTCGGGCTTCAATCCATTTATGCTCGTTATTCCGAAGATCCTAATAATCCTCGCTATGGGGAAGTCAGAACCAGCTACAAATATGGTCGAGGCTATCTAAAATTAGAAAAAGAAAATACCATCTACATGCGCGGTAGACCTAATCATGTTCGTCTCAATCAAAACATGACCTCTTCTCCCAGAACTGCGCGCACCATCAATGGGACCGAAACATTTCTCCCGGCTTCTGAATACCCGCCTTCCAATATGAGCTTAATCCCTCGTTATGCTGATGGAATCGGGCCTCAACCTGTCTTCTATTTGACGGGTGAAACTGGAGGAGTCCGTGTTGGAGCGTCCACTCCTGATACTATTGACACAGGAGCACCTACTCGCATGCTCTATCCTGTGCTTAAACCTGTTGTTGTTTTTGATCCGACCAGTTTTGGTGGCACAGCTACTGGTGCCCGATTTATGGGCGGTACTACCAGCACTCAGCTTTTTCCTTCAAGCTCTCGGCTTTCAAGTTCTTATCTCGATACTCAAAAAACAGCTGGATATTTTTCTTTCCCTTCACTTCAGTTCACAGCCAATCCTACGGCCAGCCCTATGATTGGTCAGATGTATTCGCTCACCATGCGAGCCGCTAGACGTGATGGCTCACTGGTCCCTACGGGCAGCACTCAAGCTACTTCAGACTACAATACAGCCTTGTCCGCAGCTCAAGCTCGCTCTATGCGTGATGGCACCCCTATTAATTATCTCGAGCTAGGTTGCTCAACCTGCTTTGTCAGACAAAACACAACCGCCACTTTTAATACTTGTCAGGCTGCTTACCGTCCTTCTTTGGCTGATACATGTCCCACAACACCCTAAATATTTAATAATTTAAGGACTCTCTTATGATTCTAAAAAATAAAATCGCTCTTCTCTCTTGTTTAACACTGCTTTCATTCACGCAGTCAGCTCACACAAAGCCTGTTGTTGAAGACATTAAAGATATTTCTCAAAATGTTTTCCAAGAGACTCTCAAGGATCCGCTTCCAGATTCTATTGCCAATCAAAAGAAAGAACAGCTTGAAGCTCTCAAAGCTTCCGCAAAATCTATTGGCTTAAAAGAAAAGTCCGATGAAGAGACAATGTTGTGGGGCATTCTTGGAGATCAACTTCTGACAGCTCTCACAGCTTATGAAAATGGAGATGCCAATTGGGCTAAAGCTGGTCACATCTCTCACGATCGTGTCATTGAAGATAGACTGATCCTCACTGCTTTTGATTATGATTATTCAGGTCAAAAAAGAGATTTTCCTTCTCTCTTGACTGAACATGGAGCCAAAGTCACTCCTAACTTTGATCCAAGGGCTGTTGAAATTGAACTCCCAATTTCTCATCTTAGAGAACTCTCCCAATACGTCGCAGGACTTGAAATCACAGGTTATACGGATACCACAGCCAAAACTGCTGGTTGGATAGGAACCAATGATAATTGGTGGCAGCTGACCGGACGTGTGACAGGGAGTGGCCGCGGCGGAGACGGAAATCCTGTCACGATTGCTATTGTCGACAAATTTGATGAGCGCCAGTTTCCTGATCTCATCTCAAGAGGATTAATTCCTCCAGGAACAACTATCACAAGAAATCTAACTCCTCCAACTCCCGAATCCTATAACGATCATGGAAATAAAATGCTTCAGTTGATCTATGAAATAGCTCCCGAGGCTCATTTTTTATTAATTCATGCAAGTGATTCTTCTCAAGCGCTGATTCAAGGTATCAACACAGCACTTACATTAAACCCTGATATTATTAATACGTCTCTCGCAAATTTGATCGATCGTCGTGTAGGCCGCAATGCCTTTCCGGGCCCAGCCCAAGCCCAACATCAAAAAGCCATAGATCAAAATACTCTTATCATTGCTAGCGCTGGAAATTATGCTGCTCCTGGAATGCATTGGTCAGGCCTATTTACCCCCTCAACCCGATACCCTCAATTACTCAATTGGAATACACAGACAGCTACAACTTTTATTTCTGATGCTGTCACACCTACAAATATTGACCTTGCGGAAACTAGCAATGTGTCAGGGGAAGTAATCGTCAATGATCTGGGTTGCCTGGAGCCTACAGCGTCATCAGATTACCCCATCAGAATAGATGCCGGTCTCTCTCCGCAAGATTCTATCGACTATACATTGACATTGGTAAAATATCTCCCTGGCGAGAGAGGATGGAGAGCTTTGGTCTCAGATAATGGAATGGGTATCTATTATTCCAAAAGATTCATTTTATATGATAATTCGAACACAGAAACTGTTTCTGGAGATTTGATCCAGACAGATATTCCATCATCAAATTGTCCTGCAGGCCTAGCTCGCTACGGAATTGTTATTGAAAAAAGTCGATCCGCCTCAACTAGCCATGACCCCACATACATCAATCTGTTTACAATATATAATACATTAAAAATATATAACACTTCGGTATCTTTGTCGGAATCAAACACATTTCCAGAATCTGTAACTGTCGCTGCGGCTTTATGCATTGCTCCATTAGATTCAGGTTGTGGAGTTCAAGGACCTTCAACAAACAGTAGCCGCGGCCCTGCTCTTACTTTTGGAATGCAGCCTAATGAATTAAATCGAAACTTCCTCACACTTCAATCACACAGTGATTTAAATTCTGATTCGGTTAAGCCCGACTTTATAGCACCTTCTCCTTCTTTGAGAGAAAGTCCTGGTATTGCTTCCGGTACTTCAGGAGCCGCTGCAGTCACTTCTGGAATGACAGCTTTACTTCTCGATCGTTATCCCCAATTCAGACGAAACCCTTCCGAACTCAAAGCAGCCCTCATAAGACTGGCTGAAAGAAGTGTCGGTCTCCAATCCATTTATGCTCGATATTCCGAAGATCCTAATAATCCTCGCTATGGGGAAGTCAGAACCAGCTACAAATATGGTCGAGGCTATCTAAAATTAGAAAAAGAAAATACCATCTACATGCGCGGTAGACCTAATCATGTTCGTCTCAATCAAAACATGACCTCTTCTCCCAGAACTGCGCGCACCATCAATGGGACCGAAACATTTCTCCCGGCTTCTGAATACCCGCCTTCCAATATGAGCTTAATCCCTCGTTATGCTGATGGAATCGGGCCTCAACCTGTCTTCTATTTGACGGGTGAAACTGGAGGAGTCCGTGTTGGAGCGTCCACTCCTGATACTATTGACACAGGAGCACCTACTCGCATGCTCTATCCTGTGCTTAAACCTGTTGTTGTTTTTGATCCGACCAGTTTTGGTGGCACAGCTACTGGTGCCCGATTTATGGGCGGTACTACCAGCACTCAGCTTTTTCCTTCAAGCTCTCGGCTTTCAAGTTCTTATCTCGATACTCAAAAAACAGCTGGATATTTTTCTTTCCCTTCACTTCAGTTCACAGCCAATCCTACGGCCAGCCCTATGATTGGTCAGATGTATTCGCTCACCATGCGGGCGGCTAGACGTGATGGAACCATTGTGCCTACAGACAGCACTCAAGCAGGGCAAAGCTACGCTACAGCCTTGTCCACAGCTCAAGCTCGCATGATGCGTGATGGTACGCCTATTAATTACCTCGAGCTAGGTTGCCCAACCTGCTTTGTCAGACAAAACACCACCGCCACTTTTAATACTTGCCAAGCAGGTTACCGTCCTTCATTGGCAGATACATGTCCCACAACACCCTAATGATACCAAGACCTCTGGAGTACAGTCAGTTTGAAAGTCTGGCTTTTCGAAATCTCGATCCGCACCCCGTGCATGAACCTGCATCGGGGTGTGTGAAGCTTGATATCATAGAAGGTATCACAGAAGGTGTCACAACAACTGAAGATTTAAGTCGAAGATGCACTGAAGTCCTAAAAGTCTTACTGACTGTAAGAAAGGAATTTCAAGGCTTCTACCCTTCAAAAAAATTTGAGAATCCAAAAGTTGAAGAAACATCACAAGGACCTCGCATCACAATGGATTTAGCTTCTTATCCAAATCTTGAGTGTGGAGTCCGAGTTTTTTTTGATCTGGCGCCTTCTTTAAATACCCCTCAGTCTGAAAGCCTAACATTTCAACTTTTTGGGGAGATGCCATCCAATCAGATTAGCGAAGATGGAGGTGGAAGCGTCTCATTTATAACATTCGTTTTTCAGCAATTATACTCAGCGTTTCATGAAATTGCCGGATTAGCACCTTACTTAGAAAGTAATAATACTTTGAGATTAAGTCGACACCCTCATCCTGAATTAAATTCAACAAGATTACTGAATGTCGATGCTGAGATGAGATCGATTTTCAAATAAGACCAAAATTCCGCAGTTGATTTTTCCTGAGTGTCATCGCGAGCCCGAAGGGCGTGGCGATCTCACGTTTTATCGCGGGAGATGGCCACGCTTCGCTCGCCATGACAAAATTATTTTACACCAATTAAAACAACCTCTTTCAAAAAGAGGTGCGGAATTGGGGTAAGACCGGATTTTGTAAAGTTTACTTCGGCACCTTTTCCCAATCCTTCAAAAACTTCTCAATACCAATGTCAGTCAAAGGATGGTTGGCCAATTGTTTGATAACACTGTAGGGAATCGTCGCAACATCGGCACCAATCAAAGCGGAGTCACGGACGTGGATAGGATTGCGAATCGATGCGACCAGGATTTTTGTTTTGAATTCGTAATTGTCATAAATCTGGCGGATGTGTTCGATTAACAGCATTCCTTCTTCCGAAATATCATCGAAACGTACGACGAAAGGGCTCACATAAGTCGCTCCAGCTTTTGCGGCCAGAAGAGCTTGGTTAGGACTAAAAAGTAAGGTGACGTTTGTTTTAATACCTTCGCTAGCAAGTTTTTTAACCACCTTCATCGCCGTCAATGTCATAGGGACTTTGATCACGATATTCTTGTGCATTTTTGCAAAGTGATAGGCTTCTTTGAGCATGCCTTCATAATCTAAACTCACCGTTTCTGCACTGATTGGGCCATCGACAATTGTCGCAATTTCCTTAATGGTCTCGTCATAATTACGCCCTGTTTTAGCTGCGAGAGAAGGATTGGTGGTCACGCCATCAATCACTCCCATGTCCCAACATTCTTTGATTTCTTTTGTGTCAGCGGTATCTAGAAAAAATTCCATAAAAACTCCTTAGGTTAGTTCACTCAATAATTGTTGAACGGTTTTTAAAAGTAGTGGGTGCTTAAAGTCCGGAATCAAATCTGACAAGGGTTTTAATACAAACCAACGATTTTGAATTTCAGGGTGGGGAATCTGAAGATGTGCTGTATCAATGATTTGATCTCCATAAAAAAGAATATCGAGATCAATCACACGTGGCGACCAATCACTTTTTGAAGTACGGCCCATGTCTCTTTCAATTTTTTCGATAGCATTTAGAAGAGCTTCAGGACTCAAAGAAGTTTTAACTTCAAAAACACCATTGAGAAAATCTGGCATAAAATCCTGATCTGGACGACACAGAGCCTGAGTTTCATAAAATGGAGACGTACGAAGAACCTTTATCTCGGAAGTATTCAGTTTTTGTTGAACAGTTTGAATATTCTGAAGTCGGTCACCTAGATTAGAACCAACAGCCATGTAACTCAAGATACTCAAAACTTAATTTTCTCAAGTCGTTGAAGAGCTTCTTGAAGACGGTTTTCATCCCGAGTAAGCGCGAAACGCACATACCCTTCTCCACCTTCACCAAAGCCCACTCCTGGAGTGATGACGATACCCGCTTCTTCTAAAACTTTTTTGGCAAATGTTTTGGAATCACTGCCTTTAGGAACCGCCACCCACACATAAAAAGCAGCAGCGGCGGAAGCCACATCCCAGCCTAATTTTTTCAGACCAGACACTAAGAGTTGACGACGACGACGATAAATTTGTCGCATCTCATCAACACATCCTTGATCGCTGGTGAGAGCGGCAATGCCCGCATGTTGCACCGCTTGAAAAATACCGGAATCAATATTGGTCTTCACTTTTCCAAGACCAGCAATGATGTCTTTGTTGCCACACGCAAAACCAATGCGCCAGCCGGTCATATTGTAGGTCTTTGAAAGAGAATGAAACTCAATCCCCACGTCACGCGCTCCAGGGACTTCCAAAAAGGAAATGGGTTTTACCTGATCATACTGTTCCACATAAGCCGCATCTGCACACACGATGATGTTATGTTTTTTGGCAAATGCGATCACGCGCTCATAAAAATCTTTTCCGGCAATCGCTCCTGTAGGATTGTTGGGATAATTCACATGCATGACTTTGGCACGAGCCACAATGTCAGCAGGAATCGCTTCAAGATCCGGCAAAAATCCCAGCTCACGTTTCAAATGCATATGATACGGCACACCACCGGCAAACAAGGCTCCACTATGGTAAGGAGGATAACCCGGAGAAGGCACCAAAACCACATCACCAGGATTCACAAAAGCTAAAGGAAAATTAGCAATCCCTTCTTTAGACCCAATCAACGACACCACTTCGCTCACAGGATCTAAGCTCACACCAAAACGATTTTTCATCCACGTTGCAGCCGCTTCACGAAAACTATTCATTCCGGTGTAGCTAGGATATTGATGATTGGCCGCATCTTCAGCTGCTTTTTGCAAAGCCTGAATAATATGCTTAGGGGTTGCGACATCCGGATCACCCACTCCAAGATCAATGACATCGACACCTTTTTTAATTTGTTCCGCTTTCAACCGATCAATTTCGGCAAAAAGATAAGGAGGAAGATTTTTTATGCGCTCGGCTAATGTAATATTCATAGGCGGGCGGATGTAATGGAGGTTAGTAAATATTGTCAATCTTCTCTGATGCTCATTGACACTCACTTCACATAAACGAAATAATCACTCTCATGAAAAAATTTTTCTTATTTTTAACCCTCATGACAGCCTTCTCATTCCAACTCATAGGAGCCGACACAGGAGCCCACACAGGAACCAAAAAAATGAAAAGCTTTAAAAATGATTTTGTCTCTTTTCAGTACCCGGCATCATGGATTTTAAAAAATGATTCTGAGACCAACTCTTGCGCCCTTTCTTTTAGAAAGAAGATTCCAAACTCTTCAGATGCTGGAAATGCAATCGAGTTTACCCTTAACGCTCTTGTCACAACAGAAACGGTCTCGGATGATGATTTAAGAGAAATGTCTAAGGTCGATGTCATGGGAACATTGGATGAAAAGACAACTCATGAAAAAAAAGTATCATCTGTGGGACAAATCAAAGGGAACGGCCTAGAAATTTCGGGCAAAATGGTTGATGGCAAAAGCTCTCTGACAGTCCTCACGTTTGATCATAAATTAAAAGCCATCAAAACAGCTCCCAAAAAAGATCCAAACAATCCTTTTGATTTACCCGTTGTATCACCCAATCATCTTTTTATTTCAGGCTACTATGTCACAAGCTATGACAACCAGCCCGTCCTGACACCGGAAGAATCAGAAGGCATAAAAGCTTTTCTCAACTCTCTTCAAACAACAAAGTAATTAGGGATTTTTCTTCACCTGTTTTTCCAAAGCTCTCTCCCACAAGAGAAGAGTATGGACGGTAATCATTTGAGTGATGTTGACATCAGTTTCGGAGAAACATTCTTTATTCTTTTTGGGGCCCAAGCACACAATCGCAGTTAGATGATCTCTTAAAAAAACAGGCACTACCAAGGCTGCTCGAATCTTATCGATGACAGACATTTCTTCTTCTTGAATGCCTTGGCTTTTGAGACTGTGCGCCAGCAAAGGCCCTTTACCAATTCTCAACCGCTCCGGAAGCCATCCATAACGTGGGATATGAATCTCACTGGGCAAAATCTTACTCGAAAGCCCCACTTGCCCTGCCATATAAAAAGGCTCCGACTTCCCTTTGGGAATTAAAATAGAAATGGGATAAGACGAAAACAATCCCATCAATCCATACAAATACATTTTAACCAAAATATCCGGATGCCTTTCTTGTGCCAAATGATTGGCTAAAGACAAAACTCCATTGAGAGAAAAAGCCAGCTGCTTTTTAGCATCTTTCTTTTTGGGTTTTTCCTTAGGTGCCGCATCAGGATTTAAAAACTTAATCAGACTGATCTTATTATGCGAGCCAGGAGTTGTTTCATAATGAACATCATCTACCAGTTGATCGAGCATATAATGCCCATAACCACTCACATGTCGGTACTTAAGCTTAGTATCCAGATCAAAATCAGAACCTTCAGGTAAATACGGCTGATCGCTCTCATCTCGTATCTCAATCACAGCCTGATTGTTATTTTCTTTCCAACTGACATAAATATTATGTCCTGATTGAAAGCGGTAGGCATGTTTGACAATGTTGGAGGAAGCTTCATCCGCCGCTAAAACTAGTTTTCCAATTTCTTTTTGAGGAAGACCCGCAGCTATCGCCTGAGAGCGAACAAAATCTCGTACTTTTTCGAGACACTCTGTGTCGCAAAAAATCTTCATTTCTTCAGGGTAATTTTGTTCGGTATTCATCATTTAATCATCCAAATGTCGATACGCTTCCTCTTCAGAGTTATAAGCCTGAAAAATATCAAAAAAACCCAGACAGCTCATTGCATCATTCACATCAGGGTGGATGACTTGGGAAAAAATTAATTTTCCACCACGTTTTTCCAACTCATTCAAAGTTCCCAAAAAAAGCCCTAAGCCGGGGCTAGAAATAAATTTGAGTTTTCCGCAATCCACGACGAGTTTTATTTTTTGTTCATCACGGATCAATGTTTGGATACGCTTTTCAATCTGAGAAAGAGCAAATGCATCTAGACTCCCAACCAATCGCAAGACAGCTTTACTTGGTTGATTTTCGGAAAACAAAACTTCGACATCAAAATGAGACATACTACGCACACCTTTCTAGATAGACCGCCGTCACGTCATCTTGCTGTGGGGCACCTTCTGCAAAATTTTCTAATTCTGTTTTTAACTCATGAATGATTTGAATTTTCTCTCGGGAAGTTTCGGAGAAAAATGTTTCCAAACGTTTACGACCAAAACAATCATCATCGCTATTACGAGCTTCCGTCACACCATCTGTATAGAAAAAAAGAAAATCTCCTGGATTTAGTGAAACCTCACACTCTTCCCTGACAGTAATTCTTTGAAAACGACTAAGCCCCAAAGCCACACCCTTGGGCCGAACCCAATGAGTTTTTCCTGTTATACGGTTTCCAACGAGCAATGGAGGATGACCAGCATTAGAACACTTGAGTGTCATCTTCTTGCGATCCAAAATTGCATAAAAAAGTGTGACAAAGTGATTTTGTCCAAGCTTGGGAAGAAGAAGACCTTCAGTCTCATCAATGACCTCTCGAGGAGACAAACTCAATCCTGCCTGAGACCTCAAGGCATGACAGACAATCGACATCAACATCGAACTCTCCAACCCTTTTCCCGAAACATCTGCCACCACAATACCTAAATAACGTTCATCAATTTCGATAAAATCAAAATAATCGCCTCCGACTTCCTGAGCCGATTGATAGTAAGAATCGAAATAGAGGCCGGGTATTTTGGGAGTCGATTCTGGAAGAAGATGCTCTTCAATATAAAGCTTTTTCAAAAACTCCTGTTTTTCCTTCAAAAGCTGACGTCTTTTCATCCGACTCAAACTTCTGCAAACCACTTTTCACTAAAGATTCAATTTCCGACAAAGATGTGCTTTTTGAAACATACTGATAAATTTCACCTTTATTCACAGAGTCTTTGGCAGATCTGATATCAGGAAATGCTGTCAGAAGTATTCGCACAACATCAGGCCAACGTCGTGAGACTTCTTCTAATAATTCATGACCCGAAACACCTGGCATGCGTTGATCCGAAAGGATCACACCAATAGGTTGATTTTTGAGAATTTGAAGAGCCTCTTCACCGGAAGAAGCAATCAGAACATTCATCTTTCCGAAGACAACGGATAGACGATCATAGAGATCTTCCCAAAAATCTTTTTCGTCATCAACGAGTAAAACTTTCCAGTCACTCACAGTTCCCCCCGGACTCATGAGATTAATTTGTAAACTATGAAATTCTATCTAGTTTTTACAAAACAACCAAGAAATTTCTCAAATTGAATGATATTATACATTAAAACGACGTTCCCAATTCCATCACGACCACACCATTTCTCGCATCCGCGCCCGTCAGATCGTCTTTGGCGCCCGTGATACGATCGCGGTTGGTCACGATGACACCGTATCCTAATCTGCCCGTGACAGGCGGGTGCCAGCTTAAAATGAAGTCCGCGCGCAGCTCGGCGCCCACGCCCAAGAGAGGCTTAAACTGTGTATTGCTGCGTCGCATCGCATCCCCCATATCGGCAAAAAAAGCGAAATGCGCTTGATTGATCGCAAAAGGAAGTGTGCCCAAACCGCGTTGAATACTCACTAAAGGAAGTCGATATTCTAAAGAAGTCACCCACACCCGATCTCGGGAAAATGTCGAAAGCGGCAAACCTCTCAGCGTGAAGAGTCTTGTGGTCGTTCCCGTAAAAGGACTCTCACCCAACGCTCCCCCCAAACCAAAATTCCCCTGAAAGAGTTGATCACCAAACGCCGCGCCACCCGCAGCTCTCCAGGCGATCACATGATGTTTCGCATAAGGCATTTCCACATACGTACGTGCATCGCCCCAAGCGACATACTGCTCCAAATCGTGAGAAGAACCTAAATGATGGTCCGTCCCTTCAAAGTTGACCGTCACACGACTCCCTGTCTCTGTGCTGATAGACGCTAATGTCGACGATGTTTTGCGATAGGTGTATTGAGCGACAAAACCCGCATAGCGACCTAGTGTGGGCGCCGCCGCTCCTGAAGGAAGCCCTGATTGGGTCGTCCTATTTTCGAAAAAATAGTTGAGAGACAATCGGTTTGATTTCCAAGGATATCCAATGCCGACAAACCCTCTCCGACGCTCTTCAAAATAATCAAAACCCGCTCCGTAAATATTTCCATAATTCACCGAGTAATCAACAAAACCAAGACTCACAGGAGTGCGATAACGATTATACGTATACCCTGCACCATAACCCAAAAACTTATTGTCGCTGCGATAGTTCACATCCGCAAACCAAAGATGGCGATTGAGGGGATCGTTGTTGATGAGGGTTCCGGAAAGAAAAAATGATCCGTCGATGACAGCCAAGTTTGGGAAAAGAGTACGTGGCACTAGAAGCTTTTTCCAAGGACTATAATGACGAGAATCGTAGGGGTGTGATTCATCACGCCCAGAAACCTCCCCATTTTCCACAACAACCGGATGCAAAACGTCATGATTGCTGGGCGCCATCAATGGCGCCCCTACGGATCTTAACTCATACCCTTTTCCATCATAATACTGAAAAACAATCTTACCATCCTGAGGCAACGCAGGAGCAAAAGCTCCGCTGGTGACATTGGTAATCTTTTCTTCCTCACCCGTTTTCAAATCAAACGCATACACATTAAAAATCCCTTTTCTGTCTGCAGAAAAGTAAACCCTCTCCTGATCACGATCCACGACTGGTCGGCTTTGAACGATACCATCCTGAGTCAATGCTTGGAGAGCCCCTGTGTCTGTGCGCACTAAAAAAAGATTCCAACTTTTTCGATCTTGAAGATCTGACTTTTGATGAAGCATGACGACCACATCCTGATCGTTCACCCAACGAGGGAAGTTGGCTTGTTCAACATTCAAAACAGTTTTCCACTCTTTTGTTTCACGATCAAAAATAGCCAGCGTCGCTCCCCCCGTATCTTGAACGACCGCTATAATCTTTTTCCCATCGGGAGAGACATCCGGATCACGAGCGCGTTTGCCTTGGGTGAGCTGTGTTGATTTTAAAGTTTCTAGATCCAGCTCATAAAGATCGGCGACATTGTAATATCTTTTAAAATTTCCATAAGCCGAATAAATCAGTTTTTTTCCGTCTGGAGAAAAACTCATCTGCTGAATTTCTTTTTTGGTCAGGAGAATTTTCTCTTTCCCACTTTTCAAATCTCGCAAGCGCAATTGGATAGGATGATCGACAGAATTGGCGATATAAACAAGAGCCTGTCGATCAGGAGAAAAAACAGGCTGGGTAAAACTCTCGCCTTTTTGAGGCGTCAGATAAGCCTCACCTTCTTTAAGACCTTCCGCTTCTAATTCTTTTTTAAGAGCCCCATATTTTAAATCCAAATTCCCTTTCCAATCTTTCCAGAGGGAATAAAAACTTTTTCCTTTTCCGTTTTGATCCTTAAAAGACCTTTTGGATTTATTGTTGAGAGAAAAAAACCATAAAGACGCGCCGTATTTATGGCTAAATTTCATAACGGACTCTTCGCCATATTTTGCAGAAAGCTCATTCCAAAAACCCACACCATAGAGATATTGGGCTTGCCACGCAGGCCAGTCGTATTGACTCCCCGGCATCTCGTCTATTTTCAGAAATTGATTTTTCAGAATATCCGTACGCAGAAGCATGTCGGCATACGCCGAATGGCCACGCCCTCCATGCCCTTCTTTGGTTTCAAAATAGGTCGGCAAACCCTCAATCACCCAACCAGGCGTCAAGGCATTGGGAGCGACCATGCTTCCAAAAAGAAATTTCAACAACCGCGCTGGATAGCGCGTATCCGTCAGATGAAGGACATGGGTAAACTCATGAGTAAAAAGCCCGCGCATCCAATCATCGACATCCGCCAACGACGAATCCGCCGTCGGAGGCACCAGGCGCAGCACGATGAGATTGTAAGGAACAATTTCGGTGAGTCCGTTGGCCTGATCATAATTATCCGTGACCACAACTTCCGTCCGCCCCCAAGGATAGCAATCCCAACGTTTGGTGAGCTCCTGATAAACCTCTTCCACCATCGGAACGATCTTTTTCAGGACCATTTCTTCTCCTTGATAATAATGGATATGAAAATGATCGGTCGTCACCGTGCGCCAGACGAGCTTGGGATCGTAAGTGGCTGCAGAGAGTTTCTGTGAAAAAAGAAAAGCCAGCAGCATGAAAACAAGTTTAAGTTTTTTCATGAATGAAAGACTTTATCGAATTCTGGAAAGACTGACTATCTTTAATAGATACCTTGTGTAAGCAAAAAGCAGCTCAACCTCTGATGGAGATGAGAGCTAATTTTTTAAAAATATCGGGAGAAATAGAAATAATTTGAATCAAACGGTTTGCAGCTCCAGAAGGAGATTTCAGTCCCTGCTCCCAGGCACGAATTGTTGCAGGCTTCACACTCAACATCGCAGCAAAAACGGTCTGACTCACTTTAAAAACCTCCTTACGCAATTTAGATATTTTCTTCTGACTCCACACAGGCGCTGGTGGTGGAATATCCATAAAAGAAGATCTCAACTTCTTTTTCCCTTTTTCATATTCAACAATATCATTTAACCCTTCAATTAAGGCTTGGCCCATTTTAGTTTTCATACGATTGATTCTCCTTCTTTAATACATCCACCAAATGGCGAATGGTTTTCTTTTCGTCTGGGGTCATATCCTCAGATTCGTTCTTAGAATAAATCCAAATCAGATATGTTTTTTCTTTCTTCATCAAATCTAGCTAAACAACTCTATATCCACCCCGTTTACCTTTTCCTTTTTCTACATCTCCAATTCTTATTTTTCTTAACCCTCCCAAACCAGGAATCACAGTCCCTCGATGAGGATCTTTTAAAATTTCATTCTGAATTAAACGTAACAGTAGAGGTTGTTTTAATTGATCTATTCTCTTACGAAACCCCTCAGCTTCAACAAACAATCTTCTCATCAGGTAATGCTATACGACTAAGTAGTATAGATCAAGAAAACACTTATTCTTTGCCATTCGTATTGACAACAACCTCCCATTTCCCCTACTTTGCGGCACCTTATCAAGAGTGACCGAGGGAAAGGCCCTAAGACGTCACAGCAACCGTCTCCTAAAAAAAAGGAGAAATGGTGCTAACTCCAACCCTGCAGTTAAATGCAGATGGGGACAGATGAGAAGAGACCTTCAATCACACCTCTTCTTATCTGGAAGAGGTTTTTTTATTTGTGGATCTTATTATGGAATCGTTGCTTGAAGCCATTGGAAATACCCCCCTTTTAAGGCTGAGTAAAAGCCTGCCAGAGGGGTGTGCGTCCGTGTATGCCAAGCTGGAGAAGTATAATCCAGGTGGTTCGGTTAAAGATCGAGTTGTCATACACCTTCTAGAGAAAGCGGAGAAGAGCTCGCGGCTCGCGGCTCGCGGCACTATTGTGGCCGCGACGACGGGAAATTCGGGGATTGGATTGGCTTATATTGGGATAAAGGCGCTCTCGATCGGGCCAAAGAATTATGCCAAAAAACAGACGCGTATTTTTTTGATCAGTTTGAAAATGAAGAAACGCCCAAAGCGCATCATCAGACAATTCAGGAGATTCAAAAGGATCTCGGGAAACCGATCGATTTTTTCGTCGCCGGTATCGGAACGAGCGGGACGCTGATGGGAGCGGCTCAAATTTTAAAGAAGAACGGAACCAAAATCATTGCGGTAGAACCCGCTGCGTCACCGACTCTCAGCCAAGGGAAAGTGGGGCATCATAAGATTCAAGGAATCGGCCCGGGATTTGTTCCCACGATCTTGGATCGTTCTTTGGTGGATGAGATCATCACGATCACCGATGAAGAAGCTTTTTTAGGCGCTCGTGAAGTCGCTCAAAAAGAAGGTTTGCTGGTGGGCATCTCGTGCGGAGCCGCTTTTGTGGCGAGTCGTCAGATCGCTCAGCAAATAGATAAAAATAAAACTGTCGTCACTGTCTTTCCCGATGGCGGAGAAAGATATTTTAGTTTGCAGAAGAAATTTATTCATTAGGAGCAAATATATGTCATACATAAAAGGTCTTAAGTGTCGCGAGTGTGGTCATCATTTTCCGATCGCACCCACTCATGTCTGTGAATTTTGTTTTGGTCCTCTGGAAGTGGATTACAATTACGACCAGATTGCCAAATCTCTCACACGAGAAAAAATTGAAAAGCGTCCTCAAACCATGTGGCGTTACCGAGAGCTTCTTCCTATCGAAAAAGATCCTACCGTGGGAGTTCTCGCAGGATACACACCATTGGTTCCTGCTAAAAATTTGGCGAAAGCTTTAGGCGTCAAAGAAGTTTGGGTTAAAAACGATGCTGTTTGCTACCCCACTCTTTCATTTAAAGATCGTGTGGTTTCTGTCGCACTTTCAAAAGCCAAAGAGTTTGGTTTTAAAACCGTCTCGTGCGCGTCGACGGGAAATCTCGCCAACTCTGTCGCGGCCAATGCTGCCTCAGCGGGACTCGAATGTTACGTCTTTATTCCTTATGATTTGGAAGCAGGTAAAGTCTTGGGCACCCTTGTCTATGGGGCTAACGTGATTGGCATTCGCGGCACCTACGATGAAGTCAATCGTCTCTGCAGTGAAATCGGAGCCAAGTATAAATGGGCTTTCGTCAATATCAACATCCGCCCTTACTACGCTGAAGGATCCAAAACATTGGCTTATGAAATGATGGAGCAGTTGGGATGGAAAGTGCCTAATCACGTCGTCGTGCCGATGGCCAGTGGATCTCTTTTAACCAAAGTCCATAAAGCGATGAAGGAGTTTCATAAGATCGGCCTCCTTACTGACAATACCGACCCAAAATGCAAAGTCCACGGGGCTCAAGCCACGGGATGTTCGCCCATTGCAACAGCCTTAAAAAATGATTGGGAACTTTTCAAACCGGTCAAACCCAACACCATCGCCAAGTCGCTAGCGATTGGAAATCCAGCCGATGGTTTTTACGCCATGCAGTCGATGAAAGAAACAGGGGGCTGGAGTGAAGATGTGTCCGATGAAGAAATTGTCGAAGCGATTAAACTTTTGGGTGAAACCGAAGGTATCTTTACTGAGACAGCTGGTGGCGTCACCACGGGTGTGGCTAAGAAATTAATCAAGCTGGGTAAAATTAAAAAAGATGAATCGGTCGTCATCTGTATCACTGGCAATGGCCTCAAAACCCAGGAAGCCATGACAGGACATGTCGGCAAACCAACGATCATCAACCCCGAATTGATGAGGTGGATGCTGCATTGAAAAAGTAAACTAAACCCTTCGACAGCCTCAGGGTGTCACTCATCAAGGACATGGTGAGCTTGTCGAACCATCAAACTGGAGACATTATGGCTTCAAAAAAAACAACAAGTACAAACAAAGACCCTGTGGTCCGCCGCAAAGTCTATGTGACCTTTCCAGAACGCCAAACCAAAGAAGCTATTATCTGCGATATGTATGATCTCTATAAAGTGCGTTTCAACATTCGCTCAGCTTCTGTCAGTGACAATCTCGGGCTGATCGCACTTGAGCTCGAAGCGCCCGTCAGTGTTCTCGACAAAGCTTTTGCCTATTTTCGCAAACGTGGTGTGAAGGTCGAGCCCATTGAGATTAGTGTGATGGAGTCTTAATCTTCTCTCACGTGATGTTATGCTGATCCATTCCATTCTAGAAAAAATTGGAAACACTCCACTCGTACGCATTCGCGAGGTTGGGAAAGAATTGCCTCAAATCCAATCGGGCAAAGTGAAGATCTATGCCAAGCTTGAGTATTTTAATCCCGGTGGTTCAATCAAAGATCGTCCGGCTTTACGCATGATTCAAGAAGGTTTGAAATCAGGAAAATTGACAAAAGAGAAGACGGTGTTGGATTCCACTTCTGGGAATACGGGTGTGGCCTACGCGATGATCGGAGCGGCCATGGGGATCAAGATCGATCTCGTCATGCCCGAAAACGTCAGTCCTCAGCGCAAGCTTATTGTGACAACTTTTGGATCGAATATTATTTATTCCTCGCCGATGGAAGGTTCTGATGGAGCGATTTTGCTCGCACGAAAACTTCTAAAAGAAAATCCCGATCGTTATTTTATGCCGGATCAATATAACAACGAATTCAACCCACGCGCTCATTATGACAGTACAGGCGTTGAAATTTGGGAACAAACAGATCATCAAGTCACCCACTTCATAGCAGGTATTGGTACAGGTGGCACGGTGATGGGAACGGGTCGACGGTTAAAAGATTATAACAAAAACATTCAAGTCATTGCTGTGGAGCCCGACAATGCCATGCATGGGCTTGAAGGTATGAAGCATATGGCGTCATCGATCGTGCCTGGGATTTATAAAGAAAATGAGTTAGATCAAAAGATTTCGATGGAAACCGAGCCTGCTTACGATATGTCAGAACGCCTCGCTCATGAAGAAGGCTTGATTGTGGGTCATTCTTCAGGAGGCAATATGGCCGCGGCGCTACGCGTGGCTGAAAAAATTCAGGAAGGCACCATCGTCACCATTTTTTGTGATCATGGAGAGAGGTATTTTGAAGTATGACGATTATTTGCGATAAAACAATTGAGACGATTGTCGCTTACGCCAAAAAACATTGGCCTGACGAATCCTGTGGATTGTTAATTGGAGACAAAGGTCAAGAGTCTGTGGCGGAATTTATTCCGATCAAAAATATTTATAACGACATGCATGAAAAATATCCGGATCAATACCCACGCACTGCTAAAACTGCCTACTTGATTGATCCAAAAGAACAGCAGCGTATTTTTGATGAAGCTGAAAAAAACAGACAAGAAGTGAAATGTATTTACCATTCACATTGCGAGCACGACGCTTATTTTTCAGAAGAAGATCGCCTAGTCGCCGCTCCGTGGGGAGAGCCCAGCTATCCCGGCATTTCGTATTTAGTGGTATCGATTTACAACAGAGAGTTAAAAGAAATTAACGAATTTTTCTGGGACGAATCCCTGAAAGGTTACAACCAAAAAAAAATAATTTAAGGAGAAATATATGTCGATCAAAGTCCGCATCCCCACACCCCTACAAAAAATCACCGCCAACTTAGGCGAAGTCTCCGCTGCTGGCGCGAGCGTCAAAGACCTCTTGGCGGATTTAGAGAAACAATACCCCGGCATCAAAGAGCGTCTCTATGATGAAAAAGGTGGATTACGCCGCTTCATTAATTTTTATGTGAACAACGAAGATATCCGTTTCCTCAATGGCGAAGCCACACCCGTCAAAGCAGGCGATGAATTATCCATCGTGCCAGCGATTGCGGGTGGAGCGCCTATCGAAGCTCATGGTGGCACTCTGATCAACCGCGTGGTTGATTCCCAAAAACGTTCTCAATGGCTTTCACAAGCAGCCAGTCTTCCGAAGATCGTTCTCGGTTCTCGTGAAAAAAGTGATCTGGATATGATCGCTTGCGGCGCCCTCTCACCTCTTGAAGGATTTATGGGGGAAAAAGATTATTTGGGTGTTGTTAATAATATGCACTTAGCCAACGGGGCTCCTTGGACGATTCCCATTACTCTGGCTGTGAGCAAAGAAGAGGCTGAAAAATTTGCCATTGGGAAACCCATTTTACTCACAGACGAAACCGGCAAAGAATTGGCTGTTCTTCTTTTGGAAGAAAAATATTTGGCTCAAAAAGAGCTCGAATGCCAAAAAGTTTACAAAACCACTGAAGAGGCTCATCCCGGCGTGGCCGTCGTCAAAAAACAAGGCGACGTCTACTTGGGTGGAAAAGTCGAAGTTCTCAATCGTGTGAGCTATTCTGATTTTCTTCCTCAAAGATTAGATCCCTCAGCTCTGCGTGCTCTTTTTGTAGAAAAAAAATGGAAGCGTATTGTCGCTTTTCAAACGCGCAATCCAATCCACCGTGCTCATGAATATTTGACCAAAGTCGCTTTGGAAATCTGTGATGGTCTTTTGATCCACCCGCTCGTGGGAGATACCAAAGGTGATGATATTCCTGCAGACGTGCGTATGAAATGTTATGAAGTTTTGCTTAAAGATTATTACCCTATGGATCGTACAGTTTTGGCGGTCAATCCTGCGTCCATGCGCTATGCTGGACCTCGTGAAGCGATCTTCCATGCCTTGATCCGCAAAAATTATGGCTGCACACATTTTATCGTTGGTCGTGATCATGCCGGTGTGGGTAATTACTATGGCACTTTCGATGCTCACTTCATTTTTAATGAATTCACACCGGAAGAAATCGGCATCACACCTCTTTTCTTTGACCACACTTTCTTCTGCAAAAAATGCGAAGGCATGGCTTCTAACAAAACCTGTCCTCACGCTGCAGAAGACCGCGTCACACTTTCAGGCACCAAGGTCCGCGAGCTCTTAACTCAAGGTACATTGCCTCCTGTGGAATTTTCCCGACCTGAAGTGGCAAAGATTTTAATTGAGTCGATGAAAAAATAACTCCACACTCCACTCTCACAAAACAGACAACATAAAGGGGGTACTATGTCGTCGCTTCTTGAGATGATTAAGGCAGGGAAATCACAAAAAAGTATTGGGGCTTTTTTGGATGGGTTGAGTCACGAAGATCGATTAAAGGAAATCAATAGTGTCGGAGGGAAGTTTCAATCTTGTCTTTTTCAAATCGCGACTCCTGATTTGAAATTTTCAGACTTGATGCCCTCCGATGCTAAACCTTTGCAGGAAGTCATTTTTTACGGGAAAAATTCACTTCCTCTTTTTTCAACTTTTCAAAAAAGAATGGCTCTTTCTGGATCGGGGGATGGATCTAAAGTGTGGGGGTATAATTTTCAGACATTCCAAAAAATCACAGGTCCTGGATGTTTTGTGATTGATGAGGCTACTGATCGCCCAGGGGAAATCATGGTGGACTACACCCGACTTCCCAAAGAAAATGTCGCTGGCTGGCCGGAAATTAAATCCAACGAAACCGGACTCACAAAGTTGGTTTATGGGTATATGAAGGACTACCTGCGACGTGTGTCCAAAAACGTCTTTATTGGCGAAGCGACCAAAAAAGGAAAATCGATCGGACAATATTTTATTCTTTGCCGTCAATAATTCGAAACTTTTCTTTTAAAGCTTCGACGAATTTCATGAATGGATACTTCGGTCCTAACTCAACAATTTGTCGCCCTCCAAAAACAATTTCCGTGGATGACGGATTCTTCCCCTGCGCCTCGAAATATTGGCGCCATTGATTATGATGGTTTGCTCAATACTTATTACCAGCAAGCAGTCTCTACAGCTCAATATCTGGATGCTTCGTGTGAACAAGGAGCTCAGTTTTTAAAAGATCTTCAACACAGATTGAAAGTCTTAAATCGTGCCCATCAATTCACTCCGGATGATAACGTATCTCCTGAAGCTGTCTTAAGAGGAAACCGAGCTGCCTTCAAACATTGTGGCTTGATAGGAGAAAATTCTGATGAAGTACTATCACGTCTTAAGGCTATTTTAGAAGGGACCCAGGATTCTCCTTTTATTAAGAAGGATTTTTCAAAAACAAAAACAATTCATGAAGGGCCTCATAGCTCTTCGGAAGTCTCTCTTTGGGAAAACTCTGATCGGGAAATAGCCATTAAACGTTTCAAAAGATCTGATCTCAACCTCAAGGTGATTCCAGCCTATGGCTTTTGGATGGAACTAGCGATGACGTTAGGGACAGAAAGTCCACATGTGGTGAAAGCTCTTGATTTTGGAGGATGCACAGAAAGTTCCGCAAACGATACATTTTTATTTGATATTTGTATGGAGAGCGCCCTTCAAAGTTTTGATAAATTTATGATGGGAACAGAAAGTGAAGATTGGGCCACTTTAGGATCCATTCTTTCTCTCTACGCCGCCGCCCACGAAGGAGAACTAAGCCCGCGCACCCACCTAATATTACGAGACATCAAGCCCGGAAATATTCTCATCTTTCCAAACCAAAATTTCAAACTCTGTGACTTTGCTCTTTCCGTCTATGAACGTGATCTTCAGATTCAAGAACCCCAACACCATCGTATCGGAACCATCGGCTATATCCCTCCGGAAGCAGAGTGTGAAATCATTAATTCAGGAAATCCTGAATTTAAAAACAAAAAATTTCTTTGGTCTCCCCAAGGGGATGTTTACAGCTTAGGTGTCACACTGTTTGAGAAACTTTATTTTCGAGGATTTGATCAAGCCACAGGCTCCCAGCTGCAAAAACACATGGATCTTTTTCTTAGAAATCCACAGGACCGAAAATTCTCCAATATTCCCGAAAAATTAAAACCGTTTCTCCCGAGATGTCTCACGACAGATCTCTCAGAAACTCCGTCAGGGCGCTATCCCGATATCAACCAAGTGAAACAAGCCTTTCAGGCACTCCAAATAGATTCTAACCGTTGAAATTTATTTTGTTTCCTCTTCCGCACGCTCAAGACGCGCAGCCTCTTCTTCTGGAGTTTCCCTGTCACCTTGAGAACCATCTTTTGAATCATCACCCGAATCACTCTCTAAAAGTTCAGGGGGTAATTCCGGCAACTCAGCAGGGGCTTCTTTTTTTGCCAATTCTTTAGCCAATGCAAGATAACCCACAGGAAGAGCTCTTAATGTCACAGGATCTAGTCCCATTTTAGCAAAATACCCTTTCGCGCTAATCACTTGATTGAAAATGATTTCCAGATCACTGTGCAGCTTGCTCCATTTCTTATCAGAAGAAAGATTTTTAAAATTGCCTTCAGTGGAGATAACCATCTGCGCTTTAAAAAACTCATTTAAATGTTTAGGATCAATTTCAAAACCATAACTTTTAACAAGAGCTTCGAGACGTGTTGAAACACGTTCAATAATATTTTGACCAAATCTCGAAGGATCTGTGTCGAAATCCACGTCTTTTGATATTTCTTTAAATAAAGATGTCTCTCGATAGTGATCCGATCTCAATAAAACTCTCAACGAATCAAGACACTCCTGATAATCAAGGGCGGCACCTGTCACCCTCGGAAGAGGGAAATGAATATTGACCTCACTGGATCTGATTACTTGAAGCCCTTTAAGCGCCACAGCAAGCCCATTGTAAATTTGAGAGCAGCGATCAATTGTCAAATCGGCTAATGATTCAATACCTAAAATATTTTTAAGGGGTTCGAAAAATCATTTAATAAAGAAGGTCTCGAGGAAATTGGCACCGAAAGACTCTTTTCTTCTTCCGAGACTTCTGGGACTACCGGAGCTGCCGAAGCGGCCAAAGACCCCAACATTCCCCGACTGGCTAAAGTTCTAAATACTTTGGCTGCTTCTTCACGACTCATCCCTTGAGCACTTTCTTTTGCAATGGCTTGAGGCACTAAACGGGTCATCTCGTCCGCAAGACCCAAGAGGTTAACACGCAATTCTTCACCCAAATTATCATACAAGACATAGACACTTGTCGTGATCGCAAGAGCTGATCCTATCAAAGCTATCGGTCGCGAAAAAAAATCTGGAAGCAAAGTATTAGCTTTCAATGATTGAAGAGCCCCCACAAACATCACCTGACAAGGATTAAATCTTTCATTTTTAAATGTAGTTTCAAGAAAAGCTCCATAAGCCATGACATCACTTCTATTGACCGGTAAATAGCCCACAGCTTTTAGGACTTCGATAGCCAGATTGACTTGATTTACCGTAGGCGTCGCACCTTCAGTCACCACAGGATGAACAGCCGAATTGACATAGGCTTGCCAATCAGCCGGAAGTTTTTGAGAGAAATCCCCCATTTGACCAACGATAGTTTGAAGTGACTTTTGGGAAGCCCGAATGAGCGTTTCCGTTTGAGACGGAAGAGAGACTTGAGGAGCTGTTATTGTGCTCGTAAGCCCTTGAGATGGCTGTGCTAAAACTGCAGTTCTTGCGACAAAACCAAAGAGCTGTGTTACTTCTTGATTATATTGTTTTACAGAAAACGAATTCACCAAAGCCTCCTTCAATTATCAATAGGCTTAAGAGTTATCGGTGAAAGTGTGGAAATGTTGCTAAATTTTAGGCTACGGCTTCGAAAGAGTCTGAAGTTTTAACCCAATGACTTAAAACTTTTTTCACCTGCAAAAGAGACGGCCTGTTGGAAGGATTTTTATTAAGTAATTCTAAAATTATATTCCCAATTTCGATAGGCAATTCATAATTTACGTCGGCAGGATTGGTTACCGTACCCCAGGCATTCATCAACTCAGCCACATGTTTAAATAATTTGCGCCGACGGTCCTCTTCATTAACGGCTTCTTGAAAGGCTTCTTGACTGAGCAGATCACGAACAAAATCTAACCCCATGTAGGGGATATAGCCTGTAAACAAATGATACAACACAGCCCCCAAACCATAGACATCCACCTGCACAGCGTTTTCCCATGTTAAATCAACAGATTGGCCCACACTTTTCCCCAAAAACATTTCAGGCGCTAAATATCCAGGGGCTCCTTCAAAAGCTTTTCGGGAAAACTTGCCGCCAAAGCCTTGAGCTGTCGGTGGATAATTTTGAGCCAGGTTAAAATCGATGAAGACAGGTGAATTGTCGGCCACCATGAGATTGGTGGAATTGACATCTCCATGCACAATGCCCCGTTGATGAGCTCCCATCAAAGCATCCACAATTTTCAAAGCCAATTGGGCCTGATCTTTCACCATCATTTTTTCTCTGGAAAAGTTCATTAAACTCTCCCCTTCCACCAAAGAACACACAAGCAAGGAATCCGACCCATGATCCACAAGCCTCATCATGTAAGGAACACCCGACAACAATTCTAAAACTTTAGCTTCCCGTTCAAACCTCTGAACAACAAGAGCATAAAGATCTGGATTTTTTTCACGATCTACATTGACCATTTTTATGGCAACATCTTGCGTCTCCACACCATTTCCCAACGCCCACGATATACACGAGCCATACTGCCTTGATTGATACGAGGGTGATAAACAAGACACATTCCCTTATGTGTAGAAATCATTTACGTTTCCCCCGACACAGAAGAACCCGCTGAAGATTTTGTCGTACGGATAGCACTATAAAAGAGAGCTAATTCCGCAGGACTTAAGGTTTCAGGATGTTCAGGAGCTAAACCCAAAAAGGATAAAGAACGTAGCAGAGATTGAGATCCACCTTCTCCAACACCAACTTGATCGACAATTAACTGAATTCTATCGTCTCCCACCACAGGACTTAAAGCCTTCCGTAAGGACGCAATCCCTTGATTCACAGCATTGTCATTGGCTGTAGAGGCATTCAAACATGTCACCGCCCCTGAATACAGTAAAGCCAAAGAAATAGTTGAATCAGAACGACCAAGACCTTCTATCAAAAAAGACCCATAATCAGACAAAGCATTCGAATCTATGGGTATCAGGGCATCATCAACCAGAGCTTGAGCTATCCTGCTTGCTTGTGTCTTAAAATCTTCTGCTCCACCTTTTTTTATTTGATCCAAGAGGATACTCATCTGAGCTTTACGAGCTTCCGGTATCAAACATCCAAATTCACGCAAAAACCATTGAGCTCCATTGATAAATTGAGAAGCCTTTCCAATATCAATGGGCAATGGAGAGGCATCTCTTCCTACAAAAGGATACAAAGCCTGAGCATGTTCAAGATAACTCTGGAGGTTTAAAGCCACAATTTGGGGACTATTTGTCATAATAACTAAAAAAATCCTTTAAGCCTTCGCGTGTTCTCACTCTCAGAAGAAAAGACAAGAAGTACCACTCTCACAAAATTGACTTTTAAAATCCTTCCCATTATCCCTTCGCCACCTATGGAACAAAATCATATTTTCCAAATCCTTTGGGATTCCGATCCAGTTGTTAAATTAACACTTCTTATCCTTTTGGGATTTTCTGTCGGATCCTGGGCTATTGTGGTTTACAAATATAAAGAACTCAAAAAATGGAAAATTTCTGCAGCCCGTTTTTTTGAAGCTTTTTGGAGAACTCCAAGCCTGGAAGAGCTTTTGGCCAAAAGTGCCGGGCAGGAAAATCCCCTCTTTAATATTTTCCGAACCGGCATCAGCGACATTATGAGAAAAAACAAAGGCGAGGGACGCAAAGTCACACTCTCTCTGGTACAACGACGCATCGAAAATGCCATCTCCATGGAAGAAGATCGCATCGAACGGTACATTCCTTTTTTAGCAACAACCGGTAGCGTGGCGCCCTTTATTGGTTTGTTTGGAACGGTGTGGGGAATTCTCGCTGCTTTTTGGAAAATTGGTAAAGCAGGATCTTCAAGTTTAGCCGTTGTGGGACCTTTCATTGCCGAAGCTTTGATTGCCACAGCCGTCGGTTTGGCTGCTGCGATTCCTGCGGTTATTTTTTATAATATTTTTGTCAATCAGACCCGTTCATTTTTAAAAGATGTTAATGGGTTTGCCGAAGATCTTTCACAAAGAATTCAACAGGATTATTTCTCTTAAAAAATGAAACTCGGATCCTCACATAACCATACCCTTTCGGAAATTAATATAACACCCTTGGTCGACGTCATGCTGGTGCTACTGATAGTTTTTATGGTCACAGCCCCACTTCTCTCACAAGGGATTGATATTCATCTGCCCGAAGCTGAAGCTCCCGCAATGGAGCATGCAGAACAAGATCTCACGATGACGATCGATAAAAATGGCCGTATTTTTTTGCAAAATGACCAAAAGGCTTACACCATGGATGATTTAGAGAGTAAGCTGACGGCCATTTTTGAAAGACGTGAAAAGAAAGATCTTTTGATTCGAGCGGATCAGGAAGCTAATTATGGGTATGTGGCCAAAGCTATTGCCTTAGCAAAAAAATCAGGGGTGATTCGCGTTGGGCTCATGACACAGCAAGAGCCTGCTGAAGAAGAAAAACCCCGTAAAAAACAAGGGAAGAAATAGTGTGTTGGACTCACTTCCTACACCATTTAAAAAATCGATCTACTACTCGCTAGGCCTTCATGCAGCGATCTTTTTACTTTTTGTCGTTGGCCCCTTTCCCTCTTTTTTTGGTCACCGACCTTTAAAACAGGAAGATATTGTCTGGATCAATCTTCCTAAAGGCACCACCAACGATTTTGGCACTCCGATGAAAAAATCAGAAGGCCTGCCAAAGTCTACGATCCAACAACAAAAACAAACTCTCGAATCAGCTCCTTCTGGACACAAAACTCCAGACATGACTTTTCAGCAGAAAAAAGACGGTTAAGAAAAATACTCCTCAGCCGCCGAATCGTCCGGGCCTTCCGGATTCAAAAGTGGAAGATGCTTTAAGCCGCATGAAACGATTAGCGACGAAACAACCTGCAGTCCCTGAAGCCGCTCAAGTACCTGATGGACAACCTGGTGGTTTTACTTTTGGAAATACCACAGGCCCTTATGTCATGCCCAACGACCCAGAATATGTGATCTACCAAGCTAAAATCCGACAGAGAATCATGAACGAATGGATTATCCCAATGAAATTTACAGAACAAGAAATGGGACTTTTGTGTCGCATCAATGTTCACATCAATGAGCGTGGTGAAGTGGTAAAAACCGAATGGGAAACACAATCAGGCAATCCTTCGTTTGATCAATCGGCCTTACGAGCTGTTGAAAAATCATCTCCGTTAGATATTCCACCAGAACGTTTAAAGTATGAAGTCTTAAACGAAGGTTTTGTGGTTGAGTTTAAACCTCAAAATGCGACTCATTAATGAAATTAAAGGAAAACTTATGAAATCAAATATATTTTGTCATCGCGAGCCCGAAGGGCGTGGCGATCTCACGATCATCGCCGGGAGATGGCCACGCTTCGCTCGCCATGACAGACGTCATTTTTTTGCTGTCATGGTTCTTGGATTCCTAACGTTACTCTCATCTACGCTTCACGCACGTATCTTTATTCAAATCGATCAAGCCTCTGACAAAAAATTTCCAATCGCTGTGGCAGACTTAATTCCTCAAGGGAAATCTTCTTCCATTGGTGAAGATATTCCCGATATCATCAGTAAAAATCTGGCTCTCACAGGCATGTTTGATTTGATTCCAAACAACCAACACCCCACAGACGGTCCTGGAATTTCTCCCAATCTGGGTGCTATCCAATTTGCTCCCTGGACTTTGATTGGAGCTCAAGCTTTGGTGATTGGTACTTATTCCGGTGGCAAATCAGGAGTTCAAGTGGACATGGCTTTGTTTGATCCTGTCACCGCAACACGCTTGGTGAGTAAAACCTACACGACCAACATCAACGAGATTTCGATTGTCGCCAATCATTTTTCTGATGAAATCATGCGTGAACTCACCGGTGAGCGTGGTGTTTTTTCAACGGAGATTGCCTACATTCAAGCAGCTAAAAAAGGAAAAGAGATCGGCATCATGGATATGAATGGTGAAAATGCCGGCGTCATTACGAAAGACAAATCGATCAATCTCTCACCGGCTTTTTCTCCTGACGGACAATCCATTGCTTATACGAGTTTTAGCAAAACAGGAAATGCCGAAATCTATGTCACCGGAAGTCACGGGGGTGGATCGAAAAAAATCACCTCCAGTGGGACCGTCAATGTCTCTCCTACTTGGTCTCCCAATGGATTACTCACCGTCGCTCAAGCTCAGGAAGGTGACACGAATCTCGTCTTGCTCAACATGGCTGGAAACATTGTCCGCAAGCTCACCTCAAGCTTTGGTATTGATGTCAATCCCTCTTGGTCTCCGGATGGATCACAGTTTGTGTTTGCTTCCGAGCGCGCTGGTCGCCTGCATCTGTTTAAAGCTGATGCCAGTGGCAACCATGTCGAACGACTCACCTATGTCGGTGTCCAAAACGACAATCCCGCTTGGTCACCTAAAGGCGACAAAATCGTCTTTCAAAGCTTAGAAGGAAATTGGGATCTTTTCATCATGAACACCGACGGGTCCATGCTCCAAAGACTGACGTCGGGCAGCGGCAACAACGAAAGCCCTACTTGGGCTCCGAACGCCCGCTTCATTGCTTTCACCTCAACCCGCTCTGGCAAAACGGCAGTGAACATCATGCGTGAAGATGGCGCCAATCAAACCGAAGTTGGCCCTGCAGGCTCTCTCCAACCTTCTTGGGGACCGTGGGTGAAGTAAACTGGATTATCTTATTTTTCTGCCGGGTGACTTAAAGCCACTCTTTGAAGACTCGACTCAACTCCTTAGAGATGCCTTGTTTGTCTTTCTTAACAAGGCTTCCCAATTTACTAAAAATCATCTTTTCTTCAAGAGTCACTAATTTGGTCAATCGCACCTTCGAGGGATGTAAAAGTCCGCATTCCTTGGAAGACGTCAATAGACAATCACCATCAATATTTTCTGACTCCACTTGACTCGTTACCATAGCCACTACGTAAAGAGGTGGCAGCTTCTTGGGTCTCGTGCACGCCAAGATCAACGCGGGTCTTTTCTTGGAGGTCGTCAGGTCAGTAAAGGGAAAAGGGACGAGACAAAGGTCTCCTTCATGGTAGGCGATCATATTCTGCGTCCTTGGGATTGTCCCATTCCTCAAACGAAGCTTCCGCTATTTTCATGAGAGCCTGGTTTTCCTTTTTATAAGAAAGATAGCTCTGCAAAGCCTCAACGACAATTTCTCTCAAAGCCTTATGCTCTTGAGCTGCCTGCCACTTTAAACCCATAAGCAGGGCCTGTTCTTGCAGATCGATGGTAATACGCGTATTCATAAAAACATAAAAACATAAAATATACTTTATGTCAACCTGAGGGGCTCGACGGGCCCTTAAGCTTTTGTCGTAGGCTTCACTGGTTCGGAGGCTGGCACAAGCTTCATCCCACTCGCCATCAAGCTTGCTAGAAAAGCGGACAAGACGTTTGAGCTCGCATTGCCGTCGCCTTTTTCGGATTGGACCATCACATCTGGAGTGATCTTGATATTGCCACTGGAGATTTGCTTCATGATTTCAATCAACGCCAACGGCATCTGTCCTACGGCCTGAGATTGGCGCGTATACGCTTCTGCGGTGGCCTGACCAATCGCACGAATCTTTTCACCTTCAGCACGACCCACCGCTTCAATACCGGCGGCAGCACCTTCTTGTTCAAGCTTGGTCGACTGACCTTTACCTTCGGCCAGTACAATTGCCTGTTGTTTTTGCTGATTAGCAATCTGCACACTGATCTCAGCCTTCACCAGATCCGGCTGAAGGTTGGCCTGAGCTTTTGTTTTTTCCATTTCACGACGACGCTCTTCGGCTTCTTGTTGAGAGTCGTACATCGACTTCTGCTGACTCGCGACAACTTTGCTCGTGAGAGTTTCCATCAAACGTTCTGGCAACACGATCTGGCAGATCAAGACACTCACGCATTCTACATGATATTTCGTCAACTCATCGGCGATATGCTCTTCAGCTTTTCGCTGCTCTTCGTGACGATCCTGCATGAATTTCATCGCTTCTGAGGAGGAAGCCTGGTTTCTAAAAGAACTATCAATCAAAGGATGAATCACATGTTCGATCAAGTTCTCGATCGTTCCAATACGCGCTAGCATGTGAGGAGCTTGTTGAGGGAGCACGCGGATGATGACCTTGACTGAAATCGTCATTTCAAAACCATCTTTGGATACAATCAAAAGAGGATTAAAAACGCGTGCTTTGACGTCTGATTTTTCATCTGCCCAATCGATCGTAATATTGGTCGTTGGAATAATATGGGACGTGTAGGCCAATTTGTTTAAATAATAGGTTCCAGGCCCTAGCACTTCTCTCTGAATACCGCGATACCCTGCATCCACCACATAGCGTTCCACACCTGATTTCAAACGCTCATCAGATGTCACAGGCTTTCCGTCCGCTTGTTTAATGAGCTCTGTAGGATCTTTTCCAACGTTGGACACGACCACAGCCACTTCACCGCGTTGTACATTAAGCACTTCATCCAAAGTCACATCAAACATCAGAGGATTAATGTAATAAATACCTGGTTTGAGGAAATCGAGTTGAGGACCACGTTGGCCATTATTTTTCAAAAATGTTGAGGCATCCTGAAATTCTCGATGACCTTGTACAGAACATGCCACATACTCACTCGATGGAAGAGGCTCACCGTCACGAGCTGTGACCAACCCAATTTTTTTCGTGGGAATAATCGTCGCTTCACGGATTTCGATCTGAAAAAGTTTAGTATTAATACGATAGGTACCGGCTAATAAAATATCGAGCTGAGGACCTTTTTGTCCTCCATGCTCTAAAAACGACTGACCATTTTGAAAATTATCATGATCCGGAATACTTTTACCCAAAAGACGTCCGGCATCGATTTGACGCCCGTCAGTTGAAGAAACCAAACCAATTTTTCCTTTGGGAATCGCAATCGCAGGGACTTTTTCGACACGAAACAAATATGGATTCACGCGATAACGCCCTGGAGGGAGAAGTTGAATTTGAGGACCTTTTTCACCACCATTTTTCAAAAACAATTCACCATCTTGAAAAAGATTATGACCTTCTACAACTTTAGCAAAAATACGTGACGTCTCCACTGGCACACCATCGATGGATTCCACTAAACCAATCTCATCTTCTCTCACATCCACCATGGGAAATTTTTGAACACGGTAAATGAATGGAAACAAAAAATGAAGTCCAGGTCCCAAAAGCCGCGCTTGTACACCGACCTCATTTCCCATCGCCACGACACGACCTTCGGGCATTTGTTTTCCAATCCAGCGTCTTTCCAGAATGGCCGTTTCAGAACCTCCCACAATCGCAATCGAATTATAGATAATAAAAAGAATGAGTACCGCCAAAAACAAAAAGAAAACGCCTTGCCCCGTGAGAAGATCGAAAATACTTGAGATGATATCCATAAAACTCCTTTTGTTTGTAAAAAGTTCGAAGTATTTAATTCATTTTTCAAATGGCGTCCAAAGAAACATGAGGGATTATGAAAATTGCATCGATTGATTTAGGAACTAATACAGCATTGCTGTTGATTGCTGATGTTTCGGGTATTCATGGCACGCAGGGCAAGCACGGAGGCTTGCCCCTACACGTTTTACATGATGAAGCACGGATCACGCGACTGGGGGAAAAACTTCACGAGACCAAAAAATTTATTCCCGAGGCGCGCGAACGTGTCTTGAGTGCTTTGCTGGATTACAGGAAAAAATGTGATGAGTTGGGTGTCGAGAAAATTCTGGCTGTCGGCACCGCCGCTTTTCGTAAAGCACAGAATGCACAAGGGTTTGTCGACGATATTAAAAATAAAACAGACATCGAAGTCAGAATTATTTCAGGTGATGAAGAAGCGCGTCTCTCTTACCTCTCAGCCGAACATGATTTTGGAGCGCAGCATCCAGATTTATATGTTTTAGATATTGGCGGTGGATCGACTGAAATCATTTCCAAAGAAGGTGGTGTGAGTTTTGATGTGGGAGCGGTGATCTTAACGGAATCGCTTGTGAAGCATGACCCAGTGACTGAAGAGGAGTTTTTGGAAATGAAAAATAAAATTGAAAAAATCGTAGGGGCGCAATTCATTGCGCCCGGGCGTGATCAATCACGCCCCTACGAAAATCCCACACTCATCGGCCTCGCCGGTTCTGTGACCACCCTCTCCGCGATCAAACAAAGTTTAAAAGAATGGGATGGCAGCAAGGTACAGGGCTCTTTATTAACAATCCAAGACATCGATGGTTTTGTAGAATTATTCCGAAAAACAAAAAACGAAGAACGAAGAACGATTGTGGGAATGGTCAAAGGTCGTGAAGACACCATCTTAGCAGGCACACTGATTCTTCAATGTATCATGAAAAAACTGGCTGTATCAGAAGTGATCGTGAGTGATCGGGGACTTAGGTGTGGATTGTTGTATTAAGGATTTTGAAATACAGATTCAACGGCGGCTAAAATGACGCTTAATGTAAATGGTTTTAGAAGCATATTCTGAGGAAGAATTCCAAGACTTTCCAAAGTCGGCTGATGATCACCCATCCTGCCACTCATAGCCAATATTCCCCCTGTAAATTCTGGTGTCTGTCCTGCACGAATGGCTGTTATTAAAGCTATTCCATTCATAACTGGCATATCCATATCAGTCAGCAGCGCACCAATCTGGTTTCCTCTCTCTTTAAGTATTCCCAGTGCAACCTGGCCATTTTCAGCGGTAAGAACTGTATAATTACCTTTTTGTAACCCTCTGGAGAGAATACTTCTAATTGGACCTTCATCCTCTACAACTAATACGATCCTTTGAGGAGCAACTGCAGGACCACCAGCAGGAACTTCGCCTGGTGACAGCACAACAAAACCATAATTCATCGCACGAGAAAAACTAATCATAGAAACTCCTTGATTAGATTTTTCGTCAAAGCTGGATAAAAGTTGCTCCGACTGGATCATCACAACGTCTGACTAAAATGACATTCTCAGAAAGTATCAGAGATTTTAATAAGATGGAGCGGATAAAATTATCGAAAAAATTTGGAAAATTTCTCTAAAAGCGATTCAACATCAATCGGTTTAACCCCAAAAATTAGATTCGAAACTCCTAATCCGAGAGCCTCATCACGATGAATTTCTAAACCTGACAGGATAACGACACCCAACAGTGGCGCTCCTAAAACGGGATGCTCCTTCACTTCTCTGACCAATTCAATCCCCGACATTTCAGGCATATCTACATCAGTCACAATAACTTCTACAGACTTCTGTTTCAAAATAGTCAGAGCTTCACGACCATTAGCTGCTGTTAAAACATGATATCCGCTAATATCCAGTATCCTCGCCAAGAGAGCTCTCTGAACAGCGTCATCATCAACAACTAAAACAGTATGTTTAGGATTCATTTCACGAAATCCACCACCGACATCACAAGCGGCATGAAAACATCCGGGAGCTAAACGATTTAGAAACATAGAAACCTCTCATGACGCACATCGTCAAAAAAGGCAAAAAAGTTGCTATGTTTTTTTCGAGAGATGTTTTTTCTGAGAAATTTTTAAAATTATATATGAATTGCGCCGGTTCCAAGAGCCAAGGCAGCTTCTTTCACAGATTCGGCCAAGGTCGGATGAGCATGGCAAGTCCTCGCAATGTCCTCGGCACTGGAACCAAATTCCATCGCAATCACCAGCTCTGCTATCATATCGGAGGCTCGAGGGCCCAGAATGTGAGCGCCCAAAAGACGATCCGTCTTTTTATCGGCAATGAGTTTTACAAAACCATCTTTCTCATTCATCGCAATCGCACGACCGCTGGCTAAAAAGGGAAATTTCGACACTTTATAATCCACACCCTTAGCCTTAGCCTCCTCTTCTGTAAAACCCACAGAAGCCACTTCGGGCCAGGTGTACACCACACTGGGAATCGTATGGTAATTCACATGACCTGCCTGACCGGCTAATTGCTCAACCAAAGCCACACCTTCTTCTGAAGCTTTGTGTGCCAACATCGCTCCTTTGATCACATCACCAATCGCATAAACACCTTTCAGAGATGTCTCAAAATGATCGTTCACATCAATACGGCCACGTTCATCCAGCTTAATACCCGCTTCTGCTAAACCCAGACCTGTGACATAAGGTTTACGACCTACAGCCACGAGAACTTTATCGCACACAATCACCGATTCTTTACCTTCAGCTTCAACGGTCACTTCCACTTGATTTCCCTTAGAAACAGCTTTTTTCACTTTTGTAGAAAGATGAAATTCCATCCCTTGTTTAGAAAGAATACGCTGAAAAGTTTTTCCCACTTCCACATCAAGCGACGGAGCAATACGGTCTAAAGCTTCCAGCACAATAATCTTACTTCCCAACCGCGCATAAACAGAACCCAACTCCAACCCAATCACACCACCACCAATGACCACCATTGTGCCGGGCACTTCTGAAAGATTGAGAGCACCTGTGGAATCAATAATAGTCTTCCCATCCATCTCCACACCGGGAATCGCAATCGGCTGACTTCCGGTCGCAATAATCACATGTTTGGCCAAAAGCTGCACAACACCGTCTTTGGTGGTGACAGAAACTGAACGATCACGACCCACTTGAGCCGTACCAAAAATGGAAGTGATTTTATTTTTCTTAAAAAGCCCCGCAATGCCGCCGGTGAGCTGTTTGACGACTTTATCTTTCCGATCGATAAACTTTTTCATGTCGATCGAAAGATCTTTAAGACCAATCCCATGATCCTGAAATTTTTCTTTGGCTTGAGCATAGAGTTCGGAAGATTCCAAAAGAGCTTTACTGGGAATGCAACCGACATTGAGACAGGTACCACCCAGTGTGGATTCTTTTTCAACACAGGCGACATTCATACCTAATTGTGCCGCACGAATCGCGGCTACATAACCACCAGGACCCGCTCCGATCACAACCAAATCAAAATTTTGAGAGTCAGCCATATTAGAAAAGCTCCTTTTCATTAATAATCAAACTCAAATTCTCAATACCTTCCTTGATAGCCACTAAAAATCCAACAGCTTCACGACCGTCGATAATCCGATGATCATAAGAAAGGGCCATATACATCATAGGGCGAATAACAATCTGCTTATCCACCACCACAGGACGCTCTTGTGTTTTGTGAAGTCCCAAAATCGCCGCCTGAGGCATGTTGAGAATAGGTGTTGAAATCAACGATCCAAACACACCACCATTGGTAATGGTAAATGTTCCACCCGTCATTTCAGGAATGGAAAGTTTTCGGGAACGAGCTTTTTCCGCTAACTCCGAAAGACCTTTTTCAAATGAAGCTACATTCATTTTATCCACATTGCGAAGCACAGGAACCACCAAACCATTATCCGTACTGACAGCAATCGAAAGATCCACAAAGTCTCTTTGAATAATATCTTCTCCTGTAAAAATATTATTCACCTGAGGATACATCTTGATCGCACGAACGGTTGCTAGAGCAAAAGGACTCACCATCCCCAAGTTCACTCCATATTTTTCTTTAAACTGATCTTTGTATTTTTTCCTGAATTCCAAAACCTGCGTCATATCCACTTCATTAAACGTCGTCAGAATGGCCGCTGTATGTTGGGCTGCCACCAAATTCATCGCAATCTGCTTACGAATGCGCGAGGCCGGCACCCGTCTCTCTCCACGAGATTCGTCGATTTGATAATTGAGAACTGTCGACTGGGAAGTGGCTGATGGCGTTGGAGCAGGTTGAGCCGCCACTTTTGAGGAGCTTCGGCAGCTCTTTGAATATCTTCTTTTAAGATCACACCACTTTTACCGGTACCTTGCACGGAAGCTAAATTAACATTTTTTTCAGCAGCCATTTTGCGCGCTGCAGGGCTCACAGCTTGTTCCACTTCAAAAGAGCTTGAAGTTTTCGCTACTGGTTCTGAAGAAACAGAAGCTGTATCCTGAGCACCAGGGCCATCATCCACATAAGCAATCACATCTCCTGGCTTTACTTTGGTATCATTGTTGGGAAACAAAACTTCCAAGCGACCACCAAATTCAGATTGAAGCTCAAAGGAAGCTTTTTGGGTTTCTAGATCCACGAGAATTTCATCTTTTTTGACAAGATCCCCGCTTTTCTTTCTCCAACCCGCAATAAAAACTTCACTCACTGACTCTCCCGCAGAGGGAACGATCACTTCATGTTTCATAAATTAACCTTTTTGTTTTTCGCCTAACGCTTCCTGACAGATCCGTTTTTGCTCCTGCAAATGCAAGTGCATAAAACCATCTGCAGGGCTAGCTTGAGGATTGCGTCCTGCATAAATCAATTCCTGATTTCTTTGCAAAAGAGGCATCACTCTCTGAAAAATAAAACTCCAACCTTCCATATTTTGAGGGCCTTCCTGACACCAGACAATTTCCTTGGCGTTGGGATATTGAGACAAAATTTCTTCCCAACGAGCTTGAGGGAAAGGGTAAAACTGCTCCACGCGAATAATAGGGATATTTTTGACTGATTCGTCTTTACTCTTCTGACGGGTGTCCAAAAGTTCGTAGTAAATCTTACCACTACAAAAACGATTCTCTTCGCTTTCTTTTTATTTTCTATCTGAACATCATCAATCACTTCCTGAAAATGTCCTTTTTGAAAATCTTCAAGAGATGATACCGCTGCAGGGCTTCTTAAAAGACTCTTAGGAGACATGACGATCAAGGGCAATCGAAAGTCCCTCAACATCTGTCGACGCAATACATGAAAATATTGAGCTGGCGTAGTCAGATTACATACTTGAATATTATTCTGGGAACACGCTTGTAAAAAGCGTTCCAAACGACCCGAAGAATGCTCAGGGCCCTGACCTTCATAACCATGTGGTAGCAGCATCACGAGTCCACTATAACGCTGCCACTTGGCTGCTGACGTTGTGATAAATTGATCGATAATGATTTGAGCACCATTGGCAAAATCACCAAACTGAGCTTCCCACAAGGTGAGTTTTCTGGGGTTTGAAATACTTTGTCCAAATTCAAAACCCAAAACGGCATACTCTGACAACAAACTATTCACGACTTCAAAATCAGGATCAAAAGATCTCTTTGGATCCAAAGACACATATTTCGCACCGGTTACCACATCATTAAAAACAGCATGGCGATGAGAAAAAGTGCCCCTTTCGCAATCCTGCCCCGAGAGCCGCACTTTATATCCATCTTGTATCAAAGTACCGAATGCAAAGGCCTCACCCACACTCCAGTCTATAGGCTTGCGACCTTCCACCATCTCTTTTCTATCTTCGATGAGTTTTTTGATTTTTGGATGAACATTAAATCCCATGGGAGAAGCCAGTATTTTCTCTCCCACAGATTTCAAACTCTCCAGTGATACTTCTGTTTTTACCGATTTAAAAACTTCCACTTCAGTACCTTTATGAAAAGATTTCCAGCGATCACCAAACGAATGCATCTGGGATGATATTTTGAATTCTTTTGAAACCACCAAAGCATCTTCAAGTGTGGAGGTAAACTCATTCACAATTCCATCCACATGAGATTGCTCGACAACTTTATTTTGAACCAAACGACGCGCAAAAATATCGAAGACTCGAGGGTGATTATTGATCAGCTGATACATCAAAGGCTGAGTAAAAGTGGGCTCATCACCTTCATTGTGACCATAGCGACGATAACCCATCAAATCGATAACCACATCTCTCTTAAATTCCTGACGAAATTTCAGAGCCAATGCGGCCACTTGAATCACCGCTTCCACTTCATCTCCATTCACACGAAAAATAGGCACTTCCAGCATCTTAGCCACGTCCGTCGAATGTGGTGTCGATCGAGCATCACGAGGGTTGGTGGTAAAACCCACTTGATTGTTTAAAATCACATGGATGGTCCCACCTACGTGATAACCTTCCAATTCAGACATATTGAGAAGTTCGTAAACACTGCCCTGGCCTGCAAAAGAAGCATCTCCATGCAAGAGGATCGGAATCACTTTGGTTTGTTCAGCGTCTTGTTTCAAGCCCTGCTTGGCACGGGCAGTCCCGACAACAACAGCATTCACAGCTTCAAGATGACTGGGGTTAGGAAGAAGCGAGAGATGAACAGTTTTTCCATTCTTGGTTTTGATATTTTTGGAAAAACCCATGTGATACTTCACATCACCATCACCCACATTGGCCGATAGATTTCCGGAAAATTCAGCGAACATCACATTCAAATCTTTTTTAAATATATTAGCTAAAACACACAAACGCCCCCGATGAGCCATACCCAACAAAATCTCATCAGCTCCCACCTCAGCCGCTTGCTCTATGACGTAATCCAAAAATGGGATAATCGCATCAACACCTTCTCCAGAAAAACGTTTTTGTCCCACAAATCTGCGATGAAGAAAACTTTCAAAAACTTCAGCCTCACATAGTTTTTGAAGGGCTTGAAGCTTGGTTTCTTTATCCACCGGCTGACTCAAAATCCCTGACTCTGCATGACGTCGAATCCATTCACGCGTTTGAGGATCATCAATATGCTCGTACTCCACTGTCGCAGCCGAACAATAATAGGATTTTAAGTTTTTAATAATTTCCGAAAGAGGAATCGCTCCTAGACCCAAAACATGACCAATCTGACAAACACTATTAAGCTCATTTTCAGTCAGGCCAAAATTCTCAAGCTTGAGCAAACGATGGGTTTTCACCCCACGATCCAAGGGGTTGATATCAGCAATGAGATAGCCCATTTCTCGATATCCTTGAATCAACTGCATGACTTTAATTTCAAATTCGAGAGCCGATCTGGAAATGGTTGAGCCCGCTTGAGCTTGAGGATCATTCAAGTTTTGCTGCACACTCAAACCATCAAAAAAATACCGCCAACTAGGATCAATCCCACCTGGATTTTCATGATATTTCTGTTCCAGCTCCTCAATGTAAGCTGCATTAATATTCGATAGATAACTAGGCATAAAGACTAATCGTTTTAGAGGGTCCGTATTTAAGAGTCAAACTGATAAAAAATCATAAAGTCAGCTAAATTAAGATTAAACGAAACTTTTTTTATTCATGAACGACAATGCAAGACATGGATACAATAACATCAAAACCTCTTTCAGTCGTTGTAGGGAACGTTTCTTTCGCATTTGATAACTTAGCGGCTATGCTCCTAAGAGCTGATCAACAAGCAAATCATGCCCACTCCTACTTTCAAGATCCTTCTCAAAGACCTGTTTCACTAAACGCTGCACTAGCAGCACGTTCTTTAGCTGGCAGTATTTCTCAAAAATTATCACATCCCTTTTCATGGCCTGATTTTATTAATCTTTGCATGCAGAAAAGAGTTCCTTCAGGGGCTTTAGAAGTTATTGTCTCTGCACTTAAAGAGGATGTTCCGCCGGCTGTTGCAAGCACTGCGCAGCAATACTTAAATGGAGCCGTTCAGACAGCAGAATCTGCCCTTACCGTAGGTTCCATGACTCTTTTTGAAGAAAAAGCACATTACGAAAAAACCTTGCGAGAGCTCGGTGAAATAGGTGCTTTACTCACACATATTCAAGGCAAACACCTTCAAGATCCTGATCACAGTATCAATAATGCCATCGCTTCTTTAAGAACATCTTATAAAAAAAGACTTGAGAGACTGGAAACACCCAGCGCAAAAATACAACTGATCTGCTGTGAGAGACCCGCCGCATTGGGGGCTGGTAAAAAAGAAACGGTCTCTCTATTAGAGGGAATTTATGCGAAAATTAGTCAACTCGTCTCGGATATTCCACCTACCCTCTCAAAACCTATTCCTCAGAATATCGTAAAAAAATCTGAACAAGATAAAATGATTGAAGAACTCCAATCTGACATTTCAAAACTCAGAACTTTATTCGAAGACCTTACAAAAAAAATTAAAGTGATCAAAACCGATGTGTCAAAAAATTCTGCACTAAGAGGTTTTGCGCCTACCATCGAAAGTGATACAGAACTCGTTTTAGAAATAGTAATAAATTCCAGACGTCAGCTAGAAACTCAGTTAAAAACTTTAAGAGAAGCTGGCCCTGCTTATACATTTACAGAGAAACCACCAGTACCTGAAACAGGTTTCTTAGCCGCTCCTAGTATCCCTAAGGGGACTGATCCTAAAATAGCCCGGTGGGTTGAAATGACTCGCACCTCCCATGCTGTATTTATGCTTTCACTCTATCCTGAGCTTGCCTTCATTCCGGAATCTACTTTTTGGAAAGAATGCACACCTGACTTCGTAGCAAGCTGTGAAGCCAGTCAAATAGCTTCGCGCATTCTCTATAGCTTACAAGCTGTTGGAGTTGATCTGCAAAAAGCACATAAGTCTTTAAATCCAGGAGAACCCGCTCAATCATTCTATCAAATAAGAATCGAAGCCATACAAAACATTATCCAAGAAGAGACCCTTTTTGAAGCTTACCAAAGAAGACTCTCCGAAAGAGAAGCTGAAGGCTATCGATTTTCCCTAGAAGGTTGTCCCGTATCATTTGTTCAATGGGGCTCTTATTGGTGGAAAGAATTGAAAAAACATAAAAATGTAGAGGATGACTCAATCCCTGAAAATTTTTCAACCCAAGAGCAAAAAGATTACTTCAATACTATTTTACATTTTATGGAAATCGTCTTCTTTCTATTGGAAAAAAGTTTATTAAAAGAAGCTAAAGAAGCCCTCGCTTTTTTTGGGTATGAACGGAAAACCTCACAACTCCAAAGAAACCAAGGCCATGAATTAATTCAAAACTTACTTAAAAATTCTGCGGGACCCAACCTTGATCTAGATATTTTAAACCAGGCTCATATTGTTGAAATCGATGGTCATGCCCGACTTATTTTACCTTCAGAGGATTCTCTGAGATCTATAGCTCAATTTATGGAAACAAACGAAGCTTCAGCTTGGCCTCATGTATGGGATATAGTTGCAGGAGAAGCCATTCCATGCCCGAAGCCTCATCAAAAAATACACCTGATGAAAGTTTCAGACCTCACTCCAGCCGCTCAGGGCTGGTATGGAACACTCATCAATAGAATACGTGATATTTGCAAAACACGATCAAAAGTCAGTCAGATGGTACATATTATTCTTTTAAATAATGCCGATGAAAGCTGCCAATGGATGTGGAAAGATCTTATAGGAATTATCATGAATGGGAATAAACCCATTTCACAATTAAAAGATGATATTGCAAAATGGATAGTGAGTAATCACGATTTTTTTTATCCTTTTCCTCCATTAAAAAACATTCTTAAGTAATGATTACAAAGAATCACGGATTTATTTTTTAAAAAAATCCCGTTTCATTTCTTCAAATTTGATCCCCAACTCATTGCGAAAATCCGGATGAGCTACAGCGATGAGTTTTTCGGCACGCTCTTCGTCACTGACTCCATAAAGATCAGCAATGCCGTATTCAGTCACTACATATTGCGTGTAATGACGTGGTGTACTCACCATGCTGCCTATGGGAAGAGTGGCAAGGATGTTTGAAATCTTTTGTCCGTCTACTAGAGCTGTCGATTTAATACAGATAATGCTTTTACCTCCCGGAGACGCATACGCTCCTTGCACAAAAGAGAGCTGGCCACCGACGCCGCTATATTGGCGCAAGCCAATGGCTTCCGAGCAGACCTGTCCGGAAAAATCGATCATCAGACCGGAGTTAACACTCGTCATATTTGGATTTTGAGAAATGATATGAGGATCGTTGACGATACTCACCGGAAGGGCAATGGCTTGGCGTTTGTTCTTCCCTTTGCGCTCATCTAAAAAATCATAAAGATCCTGACTGCCAAAAGCAAAAGTGAAGACAGACTGGTTTTGAAAATTCTTTTTGTGACGATTGGAAATCTTTCCCGCTTCCAGCATTTTTATAAATCCATCGGAAATCAATTCAGAATGAATTCCAAAATCTCCCATCGACCCTTGAGCTAAATGAGAAGCAACTTGATCGGCAATCGCTCCAATCCCAAACTGCAACGTCTCTCCAGAATGAATCAAACTCTGCACAAAATCAGCTATTTTGGATTCAGCTTCACTAGGTTCTGATTTTGGCAATTCTGATGGTGTCTGGTCTGTTTCAAAATAATATTTCAATTCTGAAATATGCACTTTGTTGTCGTCTTGATTTTGATCTCCATACACAATCGGCATGCGTGTATTGATTTCAGCAATGGCAATCTGATCGGGATTACGACACGCCGCTAAAAAAGGTTTCACAATCGCAGCCGCATGAGTCCCAAACGTAAGATAGCCGTCAGCATCCGGAGGCGACAGAGTCGTGGCCACAACGCGTGAAGGTTTCTTCAAAGAATAAATCTCAAACCCAGTAAAATCCGACGGGAAGTAATTCATGTGGAATCCCTGAGCGTTCAAGTACCGCTCAATCGGCCCATAATAACCACTGGTCACATAGACATTGGGATTCATCAAAATCGGATACGGAAAACTCAACAAACCAGTAAAAATTTCTAAGCGCTCCCAATCAGTACGATCGGAGAGAGCGTTCATCAGAGCCATGGGTTGACCCGTCGCCAGGGGGATGGAGAGATGATCCCGCGGGCGGAAGAGAGTCAGGATACTTTGGATTGTTTGAGGCTTGTAGGCTGCAGATCCATTTTTCATGGAGGGAGTATGTGTTTTTTTTGAAGAAGGGGGCAACTTTTTTGCCAAAATGACGATAATAAGTCTGCGCTTATTTTAAAAGCGTAAGGAGAACGTATGTTGAGATTTAATGTGATGAGTGGTGGTTTACCAGGAGCTTTTTTAGGGCCTTACGATAAAGGACCTGGAGGTTTTGGTAGAAATCCGGAAGATAGCACAGTGAGAGTTCCTGCGGCGGCGGGGCGGGTTGGCCAACCCGATGAAGGAGCTTCAACACTAGTCGACGAAACCGTTTTGGTAACATCCTCAGCGGGCTCAACAACAAAAACGTCAGGTGGACTTTTTACTATTAGTAGCGATGAGACAATACTTCTTTTTGGAGGCACACCGTTATTTACAATCGCACCAGCCCCTCATGACCGAGTTCAAGTTAAAACAAATCCATTGAACCAAGCTGGCAAAGATTTAATAATAAAACATACTGTCCTGTATGATTCTGACGAGCAAATGCTATACAGACATGATGACCCAAACACGCCGACCCTCAATTTAGGTGACACTGAAGTCATTCACCAACACGATGTTATTCTACTGGTAATTAGAGACACAGAATTTTTCCGCTACGCAGTCACTTATCATAACGCTGAAACAGGCGATCGAGTCCGCGGTTTAAAGCTTCTGGGAGACGCAGAATTCAACCATATTATCCAAACCGCAGATACTAGACGACTGGAGGGTAAAAATACTCCCGTCCTCGCTTTAGAATCTGTTTCAGTAGATCGTGCAAAACCTACTTACTTAGGAACTTCCGGAAGTCACATCATCGTAGGAGCTCATGTTCATGGAGTTAAAGCAGCTCACCTCGCTTTCTTAAATGTTATTGATAGGAATGGTCAGAATATCTGGGTAAGAGATATGGCAGGCCCTAATCAAAGCTGGGTGAGCAATAATGGATACTTTCAACCTCTAATAGCTAATAATGGTAGAGTAGTCCAAATGGGTAATAGTGAAAAAAGTGTTGCCAGTGAAATACGTGCTGGAAGAACACTGATAAAAACCCGTACGAATGGTCTCGTGCATGAGTGGGACCAGACAAATGGTCGTGATGTTGAAATCACTCGCCATGGCACCACCATTGATATCCATCAAGTCCCTTACCTACAAATACAACCAACAAATCACAACACACTCCAAGTTTTGGTAATGCTTACTCCCGATGACCCTGCTACGATTTCCATTCAAAACCATACAACAAGCCCCGAGGGATCTCCTTTAACAAGTGGCTATCATAATATTTTTAATGAGGATCTCCTCATCGTCTGCCCTGATGGCGACCCCAAAAATGCTAGACGTTATATTTTAAAAGTTGATCCCCATACCGGTACCTATCAGCTTGAAGAATACAGAAATACTCGAGAAGGAGAAACTACTATTCAATTTGGAGATTTAGCCAGAGGGGGAGCTGATACTTATATTGATGAAGGAGACACATCACGCGTGCCGACGGTGTCACCTCTAAGTGCAGATCAGGCTTTAGCTGCAGCAAGAGCTGCAAAAGTAGGCACAGCACCCCTCCGGGCAGCACGACGCGCAGCCGATTTTAATCCCATGCCTCCAAGACAACCCACAATGCCACCAGTAGGACTTGCTCCACTCACTAATGCCATGCCGGCTCTCCCTGCCATACCGAAACAACCTGTTGTTCCGACACCTCTTATAACACCTGATCCTCATGAAAACGCGATGAGAATGCGCATTAATCCTGATGGATCAGTGAGAAGAGATGACGAAGCGACAAAAGCGCACATGCTTTCAACAACACGTTTGCCATGGGCCAATACACCCACTCGATTTCGATGGTATGATGGGCTTACACTAGGATTTTCATATCTCGTACGATTGGGATTAAAAGCCGTCCTTCGCCGTCGAAGTGCCTAACTCACTCTCACACTTCCGGATGCACCACCAGCACCGGACAAGGAGCGCGTTCGATCAATTGTGAAACGAGGCTATTGGCGTACGTATGCTTATCGTAATCCACTCGATGAGTGCCAACGACAATCAGATCGGCTTTGTGTGTGGCACAAAAATCAATCATCCCGTTCACCACATTTCCACTCTCAACAACCAGCTCATGATCAATGTGCTGCCAATTCATTTGAACCATCAAATTTTCCAAACCTAGCTTGTCTTGTTGGTGTTGAGCCTTATCCTGACTTGTATGGAAGAGATATAAATGCGATCCAAAATCTTTTGATAAAATAATACTGTGAGCAATGGCTCGGTACGTAAAAGGTGAAAAATCAATCGGAGCCACAATCACTTGAGGATGAAAGACATTCATCCCTTCATGACCAATCAAAACAGGACATGGAGCATTTTTCAAAACCTCTTCAGCCACACTCCCATGGCGCAATTTTTCTTCTTCTGTTTTGCCATGAGTGGCTAGCACAATCATCGATGCATGCTGATCTTGTGCTACTTGAACAAGACCTTCAGAAATTTTTGGTGAGGTCTTTAATAAAACTTTAGGTGGATACGTTTTAAAATAAGAATTTTCCGTCTGCTTTTCCAACACACTCTGAATGGATTCCAACATTTCAATTTCTTTGGCACTGGAAAGCTTCGCTCCTTCGAGAACATTCACCACCAACACCTGAGCATGATAACGTCGCGCCCAAGCAAAACCTAAAGCCAAAGAGCGTTCTGAAAAAACACCTTCGTACCCAATCAAAATTTTCAATGGTGAAGAAGAGAGCATTTGTTTCTCATAAGGACTCCACTGAGTGCGCAACTGCTCGTAAGGCTCCAAAAATGCGGGTGTGGTGCTGGGCTCAAAAGTAAACGTATCTTTTTGCACCAAACTGTCTGGAGTTGTCATTCTCACAACAGGGGATTTTGCATAAGTAATCTGAGGAATTTCATGCGGCAGAGCTGAAGATACTTTCTCGATAGGTTCCACCGGCCGAGACGATGAAACATCGGTTTGAGAAGAATAACGTGAGAGTCGGTAGTACGGCATAAAGCTATGATAACTGAGCAAACCAATAATGCCAACCCGGCAAAGTCAAAAAGTTATAACAACTTTTTCCACTTCCTCAACGACGCCCCGATCATGATCAAGGCCATGATCATGATCATCACTGTCAGGACGATATCCACCCAACCCTGCATGGCTTTTCCGGGTTCTGATGATACTGTGAGAGGGTAAAAATTATCTCTCACACTTTCAAAGCCCGCAAACAAAGTCGTCACAGCCACAAAAACCAAAGGGATCATCGTCACCCAAATATATTTTTTCTTTCCATTTTCTAACAAGAACGTCGTCCCAATACATAAGGCGATGGCGGCTAAAAGTTGATTGGAAATCCCAAACATGGGCCAGATGGTTTGAATGCTTCCCGTGTAAATAAAATAACTCCAACCACCCACAATCAGAAACGACGAAATCAAAGCTCCCGGAAGCCAATCTGTTTTTTCAAAACGTTTGTCGAAATGCGATAAGAATTCCTGCATCACAAAACGACCCACACGAGTCCCCGTATCGATTGTCGTCAAAATAAAAAGAGCCTCAAACATAATGGCAAAATGGTACCAGTACGACATCAAATGCCTCATGCCTGGTATCGACGAAAAAATCTGAGCCATTCCGACAGCCAATGACACAGCTCCTCCCGGCCGTGCCACAATCGTCTCACCCACCTGCAAAGACAGGTCCGTCAGATTCACCGCTTCCATCCCTAAATGTGCAAACTTTTCTATACTCACATTGATCGCAAAATAATCTCCTGGAAAAAGTGACGATGCAGCAATCAACGCCATGATCCCCACAAAACTCTCAATCAACATCGCCCCATAGCCAATCGGCCTCGCATGGCTCTCAAGAGCCAACATCTTGGGAGTGGTTCCCGAAGCCACGAGAGAGTGAAATCCAGAAATAGCACCACACGCAATGGTGATGAACATAAACGGATAGAGCTTGCCGGGCACAATGGGGCCACCCCCGTGAATAAACTCAGTGACGGGTGCCATTTTTAAATCTGGATGAACAACGACAACGGCGATCGCCAAAAACGCGATCGTCCCGAGCTTCATATAAGACGATAAATAATCCCGCGGACACAAGAGCAACCACACGGGAAGAATGCTGGCGACAAAACCATAAATGGCAATAGCAGCCGTAATGCCATTTTTGGATAAATTAAAATAAAGACCCCACGAGGTTTCAGGAACATATTTTCCAAAAATCACCGCGGCCAAAAGCCCAGCAACACCCACAACCGTGGCTTCAGTAATTTTTCCTTTACGGATTTTATACGTGTAAATCCCCATGGCAAAAGCCAAAGGAATCGATGCGGCAATCGTAAACGTCCCCCAAGGGCTGTCATGAAGAGCATTCACAACCGCCAAGCCTAAACCTGAAAGTGCGATGACAATAATAAACAAAACAGCAATCGAACACACAATGCCCGCCACAGGTCCTAAATATTCTTTTGCTAATTGAGCTAGCGAACGACCTCGATGACGAATCGAAGCCGTTAAAATAATAAAATCATGAACCGCTCCACCCACAACAACACCTATTAAAAGCCACAGAAGCCCCGGCAAAAATCCAAACTGTGTGGCCAACACAGGCCCAATGAGTGGACCCGCTCCTGTGATCGCCGCAAAATGATGACCAAAGAGCACCCACTTGTTAGTCGGATAATAATTTTGCCCGTCATATTCTGTATGAGCAGGAGTTTTGCGAGAGTCATCGAGAGCCAAAACTTTGGCGGCGATAAATCCCGAATAATAGCGATAGGCGATTATAAAAAAACAAAGACTTCCAATGACAATGGGAAGTGCATTCATAGATTATCCAATCTGCACCATCAAATCAGGGCTTACACGGTTTTGAAGCATGCTGGAGATGTAGTGAAGAGTCGCAGAAGTAGAGCTCGGACAGCTTCCACAAGCACCTTGGTATTTCACGCGCAAAACATTTTCGACCAGCTCAATAATTTCCAACCCTCCCCCATCGCGCGCAAGACCTGGACGAATCGTCGCATCGATCACTTGATTAATCGTCTTCAATTTTTCCTCATGCGACATCTGTTGGTAATCCGAAGGTTTGATCTCTGCCAAAGGTTTAGACTCATCCCCATCACCTTTCACCGGAACAATGTCACGAGCTTCCATGAGAATTTCTTGTAAACGGAAAAAAATAAAATCCCGAATCCCGGCAGGTGTCTTGGTGACTGTCACAAAATTTTCCATAAAAAATACGGACTGCACTCCATGAATATCAAATATCTTTGTAGCCACCGGATTATCCCAAGCATCTTCTTTTTTGGCATAATGACGACCATTGCCTGTAGCGAGGGTTTGATCCACTGTGGCTTTGTAAGACATGGGATTAGGGGTCGGCTCGACCTGAAGTATTTTTGCCATAAAAATTTTCCCTTTAAGGTTCTGAATAAGCTCCGGGGATACTTGAACCTGTTCTAGCATTTCCACTCTTATCTACCAAAATAGTATTAGAGAGATTTCCAGCAGAAGGCGTCCGTGTTGTAGCTGTCTCATTAAGACTGGGGACATCCAACCAAGCAAAATCAGGCGGGGAATAGGTTGTTACTGAAAAAATATTTCCAGAAGCTGTGGGCTTGAGAAAATGTGTATTATCGGGATCTAGCGATTGAAATTGTGGCACAGCCGCATTGATACTATTGTTAGCATTCACCAGTGTGGCATTACATGTCGTATTGGAAGTAGCACACCCTTCAGCATGGGAAAAGAGACTTGATTCATGTCCCGGCCAAGGATTGGCATAAATAAAATTACCTTTAATTACCAAATTGGAATCAACAATAGATGGTGATGGGATATTAGAATCATCAGCATTGGTCGTTACAGGAGCATCCACATTAAAAACTGCATCGATGGTATTATAAGTATCAGGGTTGTAGACAATATTGTTATAAATAAAAATATTTTTACTCGGTATATGAACTTCACTTGAACTTGAGAAAGGCTGGCCCCAGCCCCCTTGACTGAGATTAGTATTGCAATAACCTAGCAAATCTCCGTCGTGATCACATTCTCGACCTCCATGAACAATATCAAAAGCCTGAGCTCGACCATATTCATGAAGATCATCACCAACTTTATAAAGAGTGTTATAAGCTAATAGAGTGTTATAGCCACCTGCCACTCCTAAACCAGCACCATGAGTATCATGAATCACATTATTAATAATTTTCACATCCATGGTTTCATAAAAGAGCCACGGAGCTACCATGTATTCAAATCCAGTTCCCTGGCCTGCAGTAAAACCGCCATTATAACAATCATAGATCAAATTGTTTTCAACGACGATATAAGAAGAGCCGCCTTTGACATAACCACACCAGTCATGGGAATTGTGAATAGTATTCCCCACGACATGTCCCACCTGAACAGCAACCCAATCCATCACATTGTCATCAGCACCACTAGCAAGACTATCTTCAAAGAAAATATATTGAGCCTGGTTCACCTTAAACATGTCATGAGCTACCGATGAAATAGAATCTGCACCATGACCATCATAAGTACCTCCATTGAGAATCATGTTGCTGACAAGTACATGGTCTGAATGAGAGATATGAAGGGCATCACCATGGCGAGAAATGGTGAAATTCATCAGATAAAGATACTTAACATGATCAAACTCTAAATCAGTTTGAACAATGGCATCACCACCTTGAGCTGTTGAACTGGATTTAATAATAATGGGAAACTCAGCTGTGCCTTGGATATTATCCATCACATGCCCTGTATCTTCATCAGAGTAAGTCCCTGGAGCTAAATTAATCTGATAACCTGTACGAGAAAGAGTCAGCACTGCATCCCGATCGGTGACACCTTCACGTGTACGAATAAAATTTTTGATAGAATTTAAATAGCGAAGTGGGGTGCTTGGGGTCAGCCCATCATTATCACTACTACCAGTAGGACTAAAATAAACATTAAAGAGAGTAGGAGAACCTATATCATAACGGTCTTGATTGATATCAACAGTTCCAACATTTTCCGAAGAACCACCTGTCCCAGAGGTGCCTCCAGTACCAGCACTTCCTCCAGAGCCACCACTCCCGGGTGATACCGAAACACTAGAGCAAGCTGAAAAAAAGATACAAAAAAAGACAAGAAAAACACTTTTTGAGATTTTCATTTTTAAAGTCCCAATACATCTTTCATGTGATAAAGCTCAGGAGCCTTTCCCACCAACCATTTCGCTGCTCGGATGGAGCCCATGGCAAATGTATCTCGTGATGTCGCGCGGTGAGTGACTTCTAATCGTTCTCCATTTCCTAAGAAAAATACCGTATGATCACCCACAACATCTCCACCGCGAATCGTTTGGATGCCAATTTCGTTAGGCTTACGCTCACAAATCAAACCTTCACGATGATAGACAGCATCTTTGGCCAAATCACGACCTGTGGCTTGAGCCAAAACTTCAGCGGTGGTCATCGCGGTTCCACTGGGGGCATCTTTTTTAAGCTTATGATGAGCTTCGAGCACTTCGATATCAAAAGCATTGCCTAAAAGCTTGGCCGCATCGGCGATGATCTTCCACATCACATTCACGCCCACACTCATATTAGAGGCCATCACAATAGGGATTTTTTTTGAATAGTCAGTAATCGTCTTTTTTTGTTCCTCATTATGACCCGTAGAACCAATCACAATGGCTTTTTTAAATTTTTCAACAATCTCCAAATGAGGCACTGTGGTTGAAGGTGCTGTAAAATCAATCACGACATCACCTAACGCCACTGCAGCACTTAAATCAGACGTGATAAGAACACCACAGTCTCCACAACCCGCAAGACTCCCAGCATCTTTGCCTAAAGCCGCATGACCTGCATGCTCCACAGCACCCACTAATTTTAAATTTTTATCGGCACAGATATTCGCAATGATTCTCTGTCCCATCCGTCCTGCTGCACCTGTGACAATAATTTTAGTCATACGAGTTTAAACTCCTGTAATACTTTTTTAAGTCTCTCTGAATTTTCTTTCCCCATCTCACATAATGGCAAGCGCATCTCGGGGCCAATTTTTCCCATCATAGACAGAGCTGTTTTGGCTGGAATGGGATTGGTTTCAAAAAACATCGCGGCATGGAGAGGTTGAAGTTCTTGGTGAATTTTTTGCGCCTCAACTTTTTTACCCGCACGATAGAGATCCCACATTTGAGCGAGTTTTCCCGGCACCACATTGGCTGTGACCGATATCATGCCGACGCCGCCCAATTCGATAATTTCTAAATTCTGAGCGTCTTCACCCGAGAGGATTTGAAAATCAGGCCGGACGTTTTTGCACAGCTCGATCACTTTCTTCACTTGGTCCAAATTTCCGGAGGCTTCTTTGATTCCAATAATGTTCTTGATGGACGCCAAACGCGCCGAAGTTTCGGGCAACATATTGACACTCGTGCGACCCGGCACATTGTACAACATCATCGGCAGATCAACCGCCTCTGCAATCGTTTTAAAATGTCGGTAGAGGCCTTCTTGTGTTGGTTTATTGTAATAAGGTGTGACTTGTAGCGAACCATCAGCGCCAATAGCCTTGGCATGCTTGGTCATTTCAATAGCTTCAGAAGTCGCATTCGAGCCTGTACCTGCGAGAACCGGAATTCTTTTTTTAACTTGATCGACCACTATTTTAATCACGCGATCATGCTCTTCATAATTGATGGTCGCCGATTCACCGGTGGTTCCACACGGAACAATAACATCCGTTCCTTCAGCAATATGCCACTCCACCAAATCTCGAAGAGTTTTTTCGTCAATTTCTCCATTTTTAAACGGAGTGACAAGTGCTACGGCTGACCCTTGAAACATTCCTTGAAACATAAATTCTCCTAAATGCCTACGTTCGACTGTCATTGCGAGCCCGAAGGGCGTGGCGATCTCTTGAATATCCCGTATTGCCGGGAGATGGCCACGCTTCGCTCGCCATGACAACTAAACCTGTATCACTCCTTCAAACACTTCCTCGGCAGGTCCCGTCATCAACACATGATTGGTTTTCTGATTCCACTCAATCACCAAAGGCCCACCAGGCAAATTCACTTTCACTTTTCGATCATGAACTTCATTCAAAACCCCTGCGACACCCACAGCACAAGCACCGCTTCCACACGCCAACGTCTCGCCCGCTCCACGTTCCCACACGCGCATTTTAACTTCTTTGGAGGAAATCAATTCCACAAATTCCACATTCGTCCGCTTGGGAAAAATAGAGGACGTTTCAATCATGCGCCCAATCTCATGCACGGGATACTCATCCACATTTTTCACATAAATCACACAATGCGGATTTCCCATCGACACGCACGTGATCTGAAAAGGATGACCATCAAAACTCACATCGTGATTCACAATATTTCCATGAATAGTCGTGGGGATTTTTAAGCCTTCCAAAACCGGCGCACCCATATCCACCTGAATCAAGCCCTTAGGCAAAAATTTGATAATCTGAATGCCGGCCAATGTCTCAACACTCAGCTCTGATTTCCGCGAGAGCTTATGCGTGCGCACATAGTGTCCCAGACAACGAATCCCATTGCCGCACATCTCCACCTGACTGCCATCGGAGTTGTAGATTTCCATCTTGAAGTCGGCCTTTTTGGAATTTTTCAGAACAAGAATCTGATCACAACCCACGCCAAAGCGTCGATCGCCTAAAATTTTCCCGGTTTTTTTAAAATTGGGTAATGTGCCTTTGCGGCCGGCTACCCCATTAACCCCATTAACAACGATAAAATCATTTCCCAGGCCATGCATTTTTGTGAATTTTAGTTTCATATTAAAAATTTCGGAACATGTTAACCACGTAATAAATCTTTATATTCCTGTCTTTGCCGAACAACGTGAAATTCATTTCCATTTACCATCACTTCTGCCACTAAAGGCCGTGAATTATAATTAGACGACATCACAGACCCATAAGCACCAGCACTCATCACAGCTAAAAGATCATCTGAATTTAAAGCAGGGAACGATCTATTTTCCGCAAAAAAATCTCCCGACTCACATACAGGGCCCACAATATCAGCTTTCATTGTGGCCTTTCTTCTTTGTACTGGCAAAATTTCATGATGAGATCCATACAAAGCGGGCCGAATCAAATCATTCATGGCTCCATCAATAATCACAAACGTCTTTTTCCCACTCGTTTTTTTATACATCACTTTCGTCAGCAAGATCCCCGCATTTCCAACAATCACACGACCCGGTTCAAACATGACCGTACAGCCTAATTCTTTAATCCCTTTTTTCAAAATATCTGCGTACTGTTTGGGGCTGGGTACTTTGTCATTTTTATAAGGAATCCCCAAACCTCCACCCAAATCTACACGACGAATATCAAAACCCCGCTTGCGCAGCTCAGCCACCAAGACACTGACTTTAGCTAAAGCATCCCGAAACGGCGTCAGAATTGTAATCTGCGATCCAATATGACAGCTCACGCCTTGGACAGAAATTCCAGGAAGCTTGCGTGCTTTTTCATAAATCTCAATCGCCCGTTCAAAAGGCACACCAAACTTACTCTTCTTCAATCCCGTCGAAATATATGGATGTGTTTTGGGATTAATATTCGGATTCACCCGAAACGACACAGGAGCTTTGAGACCCAAACTTGTCGCCACCTCATTTAAAACAAAGACCTCTTCTTCAGATTCGATATTAAACTGTAAAATACCTTCTTTAAGAGCATAGGCCATTTCTTCGCGTGTTTTTCCAACACCTGAATAAACAATTTTATTTGCTGGAGCTCCTGCTGTTCGTGCACGGAAAAGTTCCCCTCAGAAACAATATCAATCCCCGCTCCCCGATTGATAAGAGCTCTAAGAATAGCAATATTGGAATTAGCCTTCATCGCAAAGCACACCAGATGTGGCAGCTTTCCAAAAGCTTTATCAAACACATCAAAGTGACGTGTCAGTGTTGCATAGCTATAGACATAAGCTGGAGTCCCTACTTCTTGAGCAATGCGTGCTAAAGAAACATCCTCGCAATACAGTTCGTTTTTTTTGTAATTAAAGTGGTTCATGATTCGATAACTTTCTTTATTCGTTTAATTTCTTTTTTAACATTCACACCCGACGTTCCACCCAAAGAACGTCTTCGATCTACTGCTGCTTTCACCGTCAATACATCAAAAATTTTCTCGTTAAATTTTCCTGAAAACTTTTGAAATTCTTGCAGCGACATTTCGGTAATATCTTTTTTAGTTTCTAAAGAATACCGCACGACTTGCGCTGTCACTTCATGCGACGATCTAAAATCCACTCCTTGCGTCACCAACCAATCCGCAATTTCGGTTGCCAACAAACCACCATCTGAGACCGCAATATTCATCTTGTCTTCTTTGGGTCTCATCCCCAAAACTACCGGCACCAATACATCAACACAATTAATAGCCGTCTCAAACACATCAAAAATCGGTTCTTTATCTTCCTGCATGTCTTTATTGTAGGCCAGAGGCAAACTCTTCATTGTCGTTAAAAGAGACACCAAAGACCCATACACACGACCTGTTTTTCCACGAATTAACTCAGGAACATCGGGATTCATTTTCTGGGGCATCATCGAAGAACCTGTGCAAAAGGATTCGGGCAATTTGATAAAATCAAACTCAGACGACGACCACAAAATCATTTCTTCACTCAAACGAGACAAATGCATCATGAGAATCGATCCCGCCGACGCAATCTCAATCGCAAAATCCCGATCCGAAACAGCATCCATACTATTATGTGAGACACGACCAAACCCTAATTCTTTAGCAACAAATTCTCGATCGATTGGAAATGTCGTTCCCGCGATCGCCCCAGAACCTAAAGGCAAGGTATCGACGCGCTTATAAAGATCCTGCAAACGCTCACGATCTCTTTCCAACATTTCTACGTAAGCTAAAAGATGATGTGCAAAGAGTACCGGTTGAGCCCTTTGAAGATGAGTATATCCAGGCATGACGACTTCAGGAAACTCTTCCGCTTTCACAACAAAAGCTTCTTCGAGCTCTAGGATCGAATCATGCAGCTCCATCACTCGATCACGACAGTAGAGCCTAAAATCCAAAGCCACTTGATCATTGCGACTACGGGCTGTATGCAGTTTGCCACCAGCAGCCCCAATGCGTTTGATCAATTCTGTTTCAATATTGCGATGTACGTCTTCTAATTCTTCTTTAAATTCGAATTTCCCCTGCTGAAGATCATCCACAATCGAGGTCAGCCCACGACGAATATCATCATAGTCTTTTTTGGTGAGAATCCCGACCTTCTGCAACATCTTGGCATGGGCCAAACTCCCCTTCACATCATAATAATAAAGCTTCTGATCAAAGGAAATAGATTGAGTAAAATCGAGGGCTAAGGGATCCAACCCTTGAGCAAAACGTCCAGACCATTTTTGAGATTTATTTTTTTGAGCCATGCGGCCTCGTAATGACGCGCACTGTCCTTGTCAAGAAATGGACTACCATCTGGTTCAGCTCAAGAATATTATTCGAAACTTATCAAGCCAGCTCTTATCAACTTATTTTTAAGTACTTGGACGTCACGATTTCCACCATATTCAGAATTCATGATTGAAAAGAGAGCGTGTAATTGCTGAGGGTTTTGAGCTGCCGCGTCCATAAATGGCTTTATATCTTTCCAACGATTGGAATATAGCTCATTCGCAAGAGTGAACATGGAGTCATAAAAATCAGCCCACTTCCCATCCCTGGGATAACTATCAACACTCTTTATTGTTGGGGCAACATAACCTAAACCTGTGAGAAATCGTGTCCAGGCTTCAGACTGGATAGTTTCCTTAAGCTGAGGATCTTTGAGTTTGAACTGATCCCTATCACTCACGATCAAATGATGATCACATAACAATTGATAGAGCACTTTGGCTGAAATCATCATCGCATCTAAGGAGGCTTTAGTGTGAGTCGATAAATCTGGACTCACGGCTAGAGTCATTCCTACGAAAATAGTATGGCCACTATTAATCTGCCATTTGTTTCCACTCCCCTCAAAAGCTATCTCTAAAGAACTCAAAGATCCCATTAAACGGTATTGACACAAAAACCCATTATTAGAAGCGGTAAGTTTCGGAGTTCCCAACAATTCTTGTAAACGTACGGCCAAAGCCAGAGCTCTTTCTGTAGCCGTATAGCTCGGAATATCATGATAGTTATCTTGTATATAGGGTGCATACACTGGCAGTTTAAAAGCCTGTTGAGTAATATCGGACGTCGCAACACTCAGACCAGTGACCTGAAACCAGTTACTATACATATCTGTATTCATAATATTATCCTCTAGGCCCTAGTCGCCATGTTCATATATGAGTTGCTAAAAATAAGAGAAGTAAGAAAAAATATACATTATTTTTAATATTGTCTGCACTACAAATATATCATATCGTAGTACGTATGAGTTATTTAAGTATCCGATCACTTCCTCAAGACATTGAACGAGCCCTGAAGGCTGAGGCCAAACAATGTGGCAAGAGCAAGTCACAGATTGTCATCGAAGCGTTAGCTGAAAAGTTTGGACTTCATTCCAAAGCCCAGAAAAAGAAGCGCCTACGGGCTTTTTCTGGGAAACTTTCTCAAGAAGATTTTGAATCTCTCCAAAAGGCTGTCGAAGATTTTGAAACCATTGACCCCTCTCTCTGGAAATAACAACGATGAAGCTCGTCATAGATACAAACTTCTATTCACTTTTCGATGTCGGCAACGAAATCGCTATCGATATCATGACAGAAGCTCAAAAGTATTACCTCCCCTCCATTGTGGTCGGCGAGCTCTGCCATGGGTACAGACACGGGAAACGCTATGAGGAAAATATCAAAAGGTTGAAGCTGTTTATCAAAACTTTCCATGTCGAAATCGTTCCCATCGACTTTGATATCGCTCTATTATTTGGAGATATCGCCTCATCACTGAAACGAAAAGGAAGGCCTATTCCTACAAACGATATATGGATTGCCGCCTGCACCTCCTTTATAGGGGGCACCTTAGCGACTACTGATGGAGACTTCCTTCATGTAGACCAAATCAGGGTCAAACATATAAAAAACGAAATTTCTCATTGACAGGGTTGGCTGATTCTGTGAAATTACTGAGCAGTCATTCAGTTTTTTGATTTTTTCCGGAAGGAATCTTTTAAAATCCAAAAGAATTTAGAATAAAACCAAAAAAAGAATAAAACCAAAAAAAATAAAAAATAGATAAAATATAAACCATAAATCAGTTTCAAACCGCAGTTAACCCCTAATCATCTTGAACTCAAATCCAAACAACCAACACAAACAAAAAAGAAACAATATGCCTCCACCACGTCCTCGCAAAGACCACCCTCGGTCTGAAGCTTATACGATCGATCCGAATACCGATCTCGTCACACGACCTACCGGTGAAGAGGCTGCCAATGTCATGAATCTTCGTGATCTTAAAGAGATGAAGATTGCAGACTTGATCGAAAAAGCAAAAGACTTCGGCGTCGAAAATGCCGCTGGTATGCGTCGACAAGATCTGATCTTTGCGGTTTTAAATGCACAGACAGACAAAAACGGCATGATCTTTGGTGAAGGTATTCTGGAAATTTTGCCTGATGGCTTTGGATTTCTTCGTGCTCCTGATTACAACTATCTTCCTGGTCCTGATGATATTTATGTATCTCCCTCGCAAATTCGTAAGTTTAATCTGCGTACCGGTGATACGGTTTCCGGACAGATCCGTTCTCCAAAAGATTCTGAACGTTATTTTGCTTTGCTCAAAGTTGAATCCATCAATTTTGAAGATCCTGAAGTCGCGCGTGATAAGATCTTATTTGATAACCTCACACCTCTTTATCCTAATGAACAGATCAATCTTGAATACGATCCTAAAAATGCCACATCGCGTATCATTAATCTCCTGACACCGATTGGAAAAGGACAACGCGCCTTGATTGTGGCGCCTCCTCGTACGGGTAAGACGATGATGCTGCAAAATATTGCGAATGCGATCACGTCCAATCATCCTGACATTGTTTTAATTGTTCTCTTGATTGACGAACGACCTGAAGAAGTGACCGACATGCAGCGTTCTGTTAAAGGTGAAGTGGTTTCATCCACATTTGACGAACCCGCAACACGTCACGTGCAAGTGGCTGAAATGGTCATCGAAAAAGCTAAACGCTTGGTTGAACACAAAAAGGACGTTGTCATTCTTTTGGATTCTATCACACGTCTGGCTCGTGCTTATAACTCCGTTGTGCCTCCTTCTGGAAAAATACTTTCTGGTGGTGTGGACTCCAATGCTCTTCATAAACCTAAACGTTTCTTTGGAGCGGCTCGAAACATTGAAGAAGGTGGTAGTTTAACCATCATCGCTACAGCATTGATCGATACGGGAAGCCGTATGGATGAAGTTATCTTTGAAGAATTCAAAGGAACGGGTAATGCTGAAATTCATTTGGATCGCAAGCTCATGGAAAAACGTATCTTCCCATGTATGGATGTGAACAAATCTGGAACTCGAAAAGAAGAATTACTTTTGCCTGCTGATGTTCTCAATCGTGTCTGGATTCTTCGAAAAATTCTCGCCCCTCTCAATGTCGTGGATTCAATGGAATTCCTCACAGATAAAATGCAGGGAACGAAGAATAATAAAGAATTTATGGACTCAATGAATCAGTAAGCCACTGAAACAGCATTGGGGACTGGCGTATCGCCGTCGATATCAAAACTCACACCTTTATCATGAAATGAAATTTGCGAAGAGCCTCCACCATCAAGGTTGAGGGCTTGAGTGCAATATTTGGCCAGTACCGTAGCCCATTCTTTAAGCCACAGAGGTTGTTCAGACATGGCAATCATGACAGCTCCATCTGGAGTAACTCCAATGGCAGAGCGACGATCTACAGTACTTTCTTTAAAAGTTTGTACCCGTCTATCGACCACTAAACGGGGGCCCACCTGTAAGGCTAATTGCACGTCTCCATACTGTTTCTGATTTCTTTCCCATTCTTCACGAGACACAATGAATGCTTCCTGTGATTTTTTTCCACCCAATAAAAAAATCGGCCATGAATTTTTTCGCAAAGTATTCACTTCTTGCCCATGCCTGATAATCAGACCGAGAGATTTTCCTTCGAGATCAAAAAAACCACCATTGATCACAAGATTGGATTTATTACGTTTGCGAAACTCGGAGGCCGTCAACCCTCCAGCACTCAATAAGATATCCAAATGTGCTTGAGACGGTTGAATTTTAAAATAATGAATCTTCGGAGAAGTGGTACTGAAATACTCAATAGGATTTTCGGCAAAAACCACAGAACTCAATAAAAGGAAAAATGCTAAACAACACTTCTTCATTTTTCTTTTCCTCAATTTTAACTGAACACTGTCTCCATCTTTTACATCTTCGTCAGAATCTGAGACTAACACATCTTTTTCAACAAGACCCTTCACCACCAATGCCGTACCATTACTAGGAGTCTCTGCCAAATCGACAAATACTTTTTTCGCTTTTCCATCTTCGACTTTAAAAACAAAATAAGATTTATCAGTTTTTTTCAAAACAAATTCAGGAACCATAAAAGCTTTTTTGTTAGCTTGGGTACGGATCAAAACATCCCCTGCCATATCACCTTTAAGATTAAAGTCAGGATTGTTAATTTTAAGTCTCACTGGAACACCACCTAACTCCGCTTTAGCTTCTGCGCCTACACTGGCTACTTCGGCTGTAAAATCCTGATTGGGAATTAAGGGAAATTTCACTGAGATTGATTGGACTTTTGATAGTGCTGTGGCTTCATCACTAGAAACAGAAAAAACAAAATGAATGGGATCCATTCGAGCCACTTCAATCAATTTTTGATCTTGTGTGACCGATACCCCTTCATCCACACTTTTGAAGGTTACAATACCTCCAATAGGGCTGTTGATCTGAGACATATCACCCGTATGCTCATAAAGGTCGACTTCGGCTTTTGCACGGTCTGCTGTACTTTGGTACCAGTTAAGCCTCAAATCAAAACCTTCAGCTTCCGTCTCAGATACTTTTTCTTCCTTTATTAGCTGTTCTTTGTTTTGAATTAGATAATTAATATTCGCTAAAGCGGCTTCGGCTTCTTTAATCTCAGAACGTACCAGATTTAGTTTAAGCTTGATGGTCTCATCGTCAAATTGCACCAACGGATCTCCCGCTTGAACCTTACCACCTTCTTCGACAAAAACTTTAAGCACTTTCATCTCTGCCGGAGCTTTAGCCTCATATCGCTCCGAAACATCAGTCTTACCTGATGTCTTGATTACAATAGGGATTTCACGGACTGTGGGCGTGATGACAGAAACTGTTTTTTCTTTTTTGGAGGTTTTTGAAAAAAAGCTGCTCTTATCTTTTTTATCAGACTTATCCTGATTTTTTTATCCCGACTGCAACCAATAACAAAAATAAAGGAGGCTGAAATTAAAACACACCAGAAATTTTGAAATTTTGGCCATTTTTTAAGAGCATGTAATTGGTTAAGTTAATGATTTTTTAAAGAAATGGCAACGTTACTATGAGACCTTGCCACAAAAGCTGGCAAAAGTGTGAGACTAAAAATCAGGGATGTAGTCAAACCTGATAATATCATCACAGCAAAAGGCCTTGCAGTTTCCGCACCTATTCCATGAGAAAATGCTGCAGGAACTAATCCAACAATTGCTACCAGACTTGAAATTAAAATACTTCGACTCTTGTCACGGAGAGTTTGCCAAACATCATGATGGAGAATCCAATCTTCCAAAAACATCATACCCGTCAAAAATGAAACCCCAATCAGTACCACAGCTCCTGCAGCTGCTGATATACTCAAATTAAGTCCTGTCAGCTTCAAACCTAAGATCCCACCAATTGCAGAAAATGGAATTTCCCACAAAAGATACCCAACATATTTCCAGTTTTTAAACCACGAATACAAAATAATGATCATCACAAGTAAGCAGATAGGCACCAAGATCATCAATTGTTGACTAGCTCGTTTGGCATTTTCAAAAGATCCTGACCATTCCAAACGATAGTTAGGAGGCAGTTTGACTTCATTGAGAATCTTCTGATTGGCTTCATTGACAAACTCAACCACTGGACGACCACGCACAGATGATTTGACCGCTATTCGACGATCTCCCTTTTCACGATAGACACGGCTCACCCCTTCAACTGGAGAGATCGGAGGTGACGAAACATCTCCCAAAGGAATCTTGGCTCCATCTGGGGTAATCACAGGAAGAGCGGCCAAGGTATCTCGGTCTGGCGGGTCGGGAATTTGAGGTTTGACGAGTACATCAATGGATCGACCTTGCTCATCAATCATACGAGTGGCAACCTTACCCCGCAAAGCAGATTCTAAAACTTCTTCCGCATCACTGACACGCAAACCATAACGAGCCAGCATGTCGTGATTCATCTTGAATGGAAGCTCAGGCTGACCAAACACCTCTTCAGCAGCCACATCTTGAGCTCCTGGTATTTTATTCACCAATGTTTGAATTTGATCCGCCAATTTTTGCAACACTTCCAGATTGGGCCCAAATATTTTAACAACCAATTCCCCTTTCACACCACTAATCGCTTCATCAACATTGTCTTTAATCGGTTGAGAAAAATTAAACTGCACCCCTTCCAAATCCGATAATGCTTTTTGTCCCAGCTTCACAAAACCATCGATATCATGAGCAGACTTCCAATGATCAGGATCGTCAAGCACCACAAAACTTTCGACGTTATTGTAACCATTCACATCCGTACCATCATCAGGTCGGCCAATTTGAGAAATAACATCTTTTACTTCAGGAATTGTTTTCAAACGACTTCTGACTTTTTCAGCCAACTCAGAAGCGCTTTCTCGAGAAATGGTCGATGGAGCTGTCGCTCGAATATACAAAGCGCCTTCATTGAGCTGTGGTAAAAACTCTCTACCAACACTCATCATTAAAACTATCACAGCAATTCCAAAACAGATTCCTGAATATAAAAGAAGATGTTTAACCTCAGATAAGCTTTTAACTATTTTTTCACATTTCTGTATCACCCAATCAAAAAAACGATCCAAAAATACTTTATGAGGGTGTTCAGAAATCGGGCTCAATTGAGAGAAAGTGGGAATAAAAATCAAAGCTCCTAATTGTCCTCCAATCACAGCTGAAACCAACGTAATTCCCAAAGGTCTGAAAATACGACCTTCGACTCTCTGCAATCTCAGGATGGGAACAAAAGCAATCAAGAGCAAAAAGGCGCATAACAAGGCTGGTGACAACACTTCAGAAAGTGTCTCAGAAAGAGTAAAGATTGTTTTTGTTTTTTTTGTAATCAACATCGCAATGACAGCTTCCGCAGCAAAGATAGCTGTTTCAACAATAATACCGAAATCTACGGCTCCCAAAGAAATCAAATTGGGGATGTAGCCGGCCGACTTAACTCCAACAAATGAAATTAAAAGTGCAAAAGGGATAATGAGAGCAACACCCAAAATGAGAGCCCAATATTGAGTCCCTAAACCCAAAACAAGAATGAGACAGACCAAGAAGATTCCAAAGAAAATATTATGAAAGACTGTATGACTACATTTTTTAATTAAATTGGTGCGATCATAAAAAGGGACGATCTGCACACCTGCGGGCAAACCTGATTGATTAAGTCGTGCCACAGTCTTTCGTACCTCTGCGCACGTGCCCAAGGTATCAGCACCCTGACGCAGAAGAATAATCCCCTCAACCACATCATTTTTTTCATTACGACCCACTTGTCCGAGACGAAGATAGTTTCCTATTTTCACTTTTCCAATATCGCGTACACGGATAGGAATTTGATTTACGGTCGTCACAACAGCTGATTCCAGATTTTCAGGCTTTTCGTATAAACCCAAAGATCGTACCAAGTAAGCTTCTTCTCCGTGTGTGACAATACCACCACCAGCATTAGCGCTATTTTGACCTAGGGCTTGCGCAACCGTATCAATACTCAAACCCAAAGCCTTAATCTGAGCTAAGTTCAGTTCCACTTCAATAGTGCGACGTGGTCCACCAAAACTAACGACATCAGCAACACCCGGAATACTTTTGAAAGTTCTTTCTAATTTCCAATCCTGAATAAGACGTTGTTCATCTAAAGGAAGCTCTCCCGATAAAGAGTAGCGATAAATTTCTCCTACAGGAGTCGTATCCGGTGATAAATCCGGCTTGGCACTTTCGGGAAGATCTACATCTGATAATCTTTGTGAAACACTCAGCCTCGCCTGTTTAGCCGGTGTATTGTCATCAAAGGTTAAAGTAATAACACTCAATCAAAAAATGGAAATCGAACGTTGATTCAACAAGCCTGGCAACCCTGTCGTGGCGACTTCGAGAGGAATGGTTACTAACCGTTCAACTTCTTCCGAAGCTTTTCCTGGAAATGATGTAATGACTTGGACTTGAACGTTTGTAAATTCTGGGAAAGCCTGAATTTCGCTTTGGTAAGCAACAAAAGCACAATAGGCAATGAGACCAACAATGGTAGAAATAAAAAGAAGCTTTTGTCTTTGTTGAAACAGAAGCCAGTATCTCAAAAGTCTTTGCATATTATGAAGCTTCCATATTCATTTTGTTAAAAATAAAAAGCGCACCCTTAGTAGCAACTTGATCACCTACCTTGAGAGAAGAAGGATCAACCGGTCGAATGGTACTTTGATTATCAGTTTCATGAATGACTTGAATTTCGATAGCCCGTGGCTTGTCACTTTCATTCTTGATAACAAATTGTTTGTTCTTATCAAATACGAGAGCAGAGGTTGGTACGTTGAGAAAATGACTTTCACCCTGAATGGCAAATTCCGCAAACGCCAAACTATCAACTTGTGCTGTTTCAGGCATTTTCAATTCAGACAATCGGACTTTTCCTGTTCGCGTCATGGGATCAATCGCCGGCACAATTCTTTCTACTTTTCCGGAAAATGTTTCTTTTGGATTTGATGCCAAAGAGATGATTGAAGAATCTCCTACATGAAGCTGGTTTAAATCTCGTTCGGACACATCTAGCTCTATAGTCATTTTTTTTGTATTAACGATAGTAGCCAAAGGGTCCCCACATTAAAAGAAGATCCCAACTCAATCTGTTTTTTGATCAATGTTCCTGTGATACTGGAAAGAATACGACAGCTATCTGATACACTTAAGCCTAATTGCTTTTCTCTTCGAAAAGCACTTTTTAAAAGATCTTCTAAACCTTTTTGCGACGCAATTTGTTTATCCATCATTAAAGAAATACATTCCGGACTATTGATAATAAACAAAGCTTCTCCCTCTTTTACCAAATCACCTTCTCGCTTAAGAATGGAAACGATACGACCTTGAATACGTGCAGATTCAACGCTTAATGCTTCTTCTTTGGGAATAACACGGCCAGTCAGTTTTAGTGTTGCTACTTGATCGCTGGTGGTCACCAGACTCCATTCATAATTATTTTCCTGATTTTCAGCATGCACCACTGAAATAAAAAAAACGACAGAGATTAAGCTGAGAACTAAACGTTTCATATTTTCCTTAATTGAGTCTCAAAACCTTCTTGAGACAAACTTTTAAACCGAGAATTAATAATCATTCCTCTGAGCTGAATATCTTGGCTGCGAATTTCTAATAAAGTTTTTCGAGCCAACAACACTTCAGCAAATCCTAATTTCCCAGACTGATAAGAAGCTAAAGTACTTTCCACCAAACCTAGTGCCAGAGGCAGGTCATGATTTCGGATTTGGTGCAAACGTTCGATATTAATCTTAAGATCTTTTCGAGCTTGTTCTTTTTCACTTAAAGCTTCGATATTTTGAATCTGGGCAGTTCTTTCATCGATGATCGCTTGATTCTTAGCTCTCTTGATATCGAGACGCTCATGAAAAAGACCAAAAATTGGAAACGAAATAGCACCAACATAATTAGTTGTTGTCTCCTGACCATTAGGACTTCCAGGAAGATAAGAGTAATGGTTACGGCTAACTCCAAAAGTCAAATCAGGGGCTAAATTCCAAATAGCTGTTTTATAGCGAGCTTGAGCTACTTTAAGGGCAGCTTTTGATTGAGCTTCATCAGCTGTTTCAAAACCCAATGACTTAATAATCTCAGGATCTAAATCATCAGGTAATGATAAGGAAGGTGAAACACTTTCATGAACCATTTGATTGAGCTTATCGCAAAACACCACAGCATGATCCTCCAGCTGTGCGATCTCCATATTCTGCTGACTGATCTGAAGCTGAACACTCATCAGTTCAGATTGAGTCGAGCTGCCAGCTTCATAACGAGCTGAAAGTGTTTTCGCTAAAGATTCTAAATCAGAAAGATTTTCCTTAGAAAGCTTGAGGGTCATTTGCGTGGTACTACAATCCAAAAAGTTTTGGATCACACGTCCAGCGATTTCATATTTTTTGGCTTTCAGCTCAGCCCTCTGGGCTTTTTCCTGAGCTATATCTAGAGTTGTCATTGCAATAGACTTTCCGGGAAAAGCCATCGTCACACTGGCACCATAAGATTGAGCCGTATTGTTATCAGTATTTGAATAGGTCAACAGAGGTTCATTGGGAATAAAGCGCCTCAACTTTTCAGCACGACTGACAGATACTAAATTTTCTTCAGCACGAATTTCAGGAGAGTTTTTCCAGGTTTTTTTTATGACACTCGACAAGTCAGAGGCTGGACCCGAAGAAAAAACAAATCGCGGACATAAAATTAAAACAGGGAAAATCAAAATGTAACTTTTTATATATTTCATAACAGATTTCTTTGATTGTCTAAAAATAGGCATGGATACTGATCAAAACAAGACTAATCCTCTTTATTAAAAAAATTTAATCCTGATTTAATCTTATTTTAAGATTTGACCAAAAACGACTTCGACCAAAAGACCTCCGGTCGATTTATTCTTAAAAAGAAGCGACAATTCACTAATAGAAGCAATTTTTTGACAAAGATTAAGACCCACTCCCGAAAGAGAGGCTCCATCATTTTGATTAGCTAAAGCCTGTAACAATTTTTCTGAAAGACCACTCCCTTGATCCGATATAGACAATACTACCGAGTTTTCTAACTTTCTAACCTCAATAGAGCAGGGGGTTTGAGCGGGTGTATGCGTGCGGATATTACGGATCAAATTATCAACCAAGTAAAAGAGCAACTTGGGATCTGCAGAAACAATAACATCAGTTCTCTTTTCAGGAGTTTCTAATTTCCAACCCAATGTTTTTTCCCAACGTGGCTTATTCTCTAAAATCCAAGAGACCAGATCCAGAGAAATAGGTTTATAGAGGGCCACAGCTCTTTCCCACTCTCCTATTTGGAGCACAGTTGTCACAATTTCGGACATGTTTTGAATTTCATCCAAGGAGCTTTTAAGAACTCTTTCGTAATCACTCTTGGAAGATTGTGGCGAAGATAGAACAGTCTCAGCCTCCCCTTGCAGAATCGTTAAAGGAGTCCTGAGTTCGTGAGCCACATAACGACTCATTTTTCTCAGTTCAAAGACCGATGATTTTGTTTTTTCAGCCAGAGAATTGATACCGTTAACAATAGAGGTCAAATAGAGGCCCCGCTTACCCACCTCCATTTTTTGCCAGGTCTCTATATGATTTGGATCCATTTTTTCCAAATGATGAGCAATTTGAGTCACAGGAGCCAGTAATCGTCGGGTCAGATTTCGCGACATCAAATAAGAAAGAGCCGCCAACACTATCATAAACAACAAGCTCTCCCACCAGAGGTTTTGCAAAATCTGAGAATATCGAGGCAAGGGCTGCATAACCTCCAAAAAAAATTCCCCTTCCTTTTTATTTACTTCATAAGGAATAACCAGGGCCTCATAATCTCTATCTTCCCCATCAAAAGTATAAAACGTAGGCTTGTCTATTTTTTGTATGGTTTCGGGGAAATAAACAGGATTGGATTTTAATGTTGAAAAAAGAAGCTTCCTTTTATGATCAAACACGCGAACGATAGTCTCAACCTTTTCCATCTCAAGGGCATCTTCAATAAAAAGGTTAAACTGATCCAAATCGTCTAGTTCGGAAAAGTCAGAAATTTGCATGGCTAATAGACTCGCTGCTGAGGTTTCTAATTGTCTTCTGACAGAATCATGATGACTACGGAGCAACAAGCTTCCCGTCAAAAATGCCGAGACAAAAATACCCGCAATAGCCAATACCCACATGCTAAAAGCGATACGCGTTTGAAGGGAGTTTTTCATGGTTCTCCCAACCAATATCCTGCACCACGCCGACTTTGAATAAGAGGCGTAAACCCCTTATCAACCTTAGAACGTAAACTTGCGACAGTCACTTCTACAACATTACTCTCAGGGAAATGATTCAAATCCCACACCTGATCCAAAAGATCAGAACGAGAATACACACGTCCTGGATTACGTAATAATAAAGAAAGGAGACGAAATTCTTTGGCTGTTAAATCTATTTTACAATTTCCTCGCATCACCTTCTGTGAGTTTAAATCCATCAAAAGATCCGCATAAGACAGCTGTGAGGTTTTGGCGGGCGAATCAGACCTTTTGGCTAACACACGTATTCGTGCCACAAGTTCAGCAACATGAAAAGGTTTTCCCAAGTAATCATCCGCACCTTCCGTCAACCCCCTTACCTTTTCATCCACTTCCGAAAGTGCACTTAACACTAAAATTTTTGCCAATGGGTTATTGCGTCTTATTTCTGATAGAGCCTCAAGAGAGTCTTCACCATGAAGCAACCGGTCCAAGACAATCACGTCAAAGGAAAGAGTCTTGGTTATCAGTTTGACTTCAGATACAGCGCTCACCTTGTCGACTGTCATCCCCGACGACTCCAAGGCCTGTGAAATAAAACTTAATACTTTAGGTTCATCTTCGACTATCAAGACTCTCATCATCTTGTTATTCTCATACAAAAAGAGAGTACTTCAATCACGATATTGAAAATTAATTTTTTTTAATTTTAGCATCATATTCTTCTCATCATCAAGGTTCATAGTGCAGTTCAAAGGAGAAACAAAATATGAAAAAACTATCCGCAATCGTTATGGCAATCGCTCTCGTCTCATCAGCTGCCGCTTTCGCAGGTGAAGCTAAAGCGCATCCATGCAAAGGTCTCAAAGGAAAAGAACGCGCTGAATGTGTCAAAGCAGAACGCGCCAAAAAGGCAGAAGCCAAGCCTGCAGCAAAACCTGCTGGCGAAGTAGCAAAATAGGTTCCCCTCCCCCCTTTTTAAAGAAAGGATGAAAGAGCCACAGATCAGCCCCAGGCTGGATGTGGCTTTTTCGTTTCACCTTGACTTGAAGGGCTCCCCAGCCTACCTCAGGCAAAAAAATTATGGGGGCAGGACCTTATCTATGGCAGATTTAATGGAAAAAATTGTGTCGTTGGCTAAACGTCGTGGGTTTATTTTTCAATCCAGCGAAATTTATGGCGGCATCAATGGCTTTTGGGACTACGGTCCTTTAGGCGTTGAGATGAAAAAGAAGCTTAAAGACTCTTGGTGGAAGAGTGTTGTCCAGATGAGAGATAACGTCGTCGGTCTCGACACGTCTATTGTTGCCCATCCTCAAACATGGATAGCTTCTGGCCATGTCAGTAATTTTTCCGACCCCATGGTTGATTGCAAAAAATGTAAACGTCGCTTCCGTGACGACGAGCTTGTTAAGGATGAAGAAGATCCCAAGATTCGAGCTGAAAAAATTGCCGCCATGAAATGCCCCAACTGCGGCGATGGAGAACTGACTGCTCCCAGACTTTTCAATCTCATGTTTAAAACTTTTGTCGGTCCCATGGAAGATGCCAGTGCGGTGGCCTACCTCCGCCCTGAAACATGTCAGTCGATTTTCACCCAGTTTAAAAATGTCCAAATCACCAGTCGTCAAAAAATTCCTTTTGGTATTGCTCAAATAGGAAAAAGTTTTCGAAATGAAATCACTCCGCGCAATTTTATTTTTCGTTCGCGTGAGTTTGAGCAAATGGAAATGGAATTTTTTGTTCATCCCAATGAGAGCGACAAATGGTATGAGTTTTGGATTCAAGAACGCTTTCAGTGGTTTCAAAGTTTAGGAGTTAAAAAAGAAAATCTGCGTCTTCGTCCTCATCGCGCCGATGAGCTCGCTCATTACGCTAAAGGCTGCACGGATGTAGAATTTAAATTTCCCTGGGGTTTTGCTGAATTGGAAGGTATTGCCAACAGAGGAAATTACGATCTCACTCAACACCTGACTCACTCTGGAAAAGATTTAAGTTATTTTAGCGAAGAGACAAAAGAGAAGTTTGTCCCTGCTGTTGTTGAAACCTCTGTGGGTGTGGATCGTACGTTTCTGACACTACTCTGTGATGCATATCATGAAGATGAAGCGCCCACGACAGAAGAAGGCGAGAATGAAAAGCGTGTGGTCCTACGTTTGAGCCCTGAAGTAGCTCCTATTATGGTGGCTCTCTTTCCTCTTTCTAAAAAACTCTCTGAACCAGTGCACAAGTTAGAGCATTCACTCCGCAAACATTTTTCGACTGATTTTGATGAAAGTGGTAGCATTGGTAAACGCTACCGTCGTCATGATGAAATCGGCACACCATTTGGAGTGACTTATGATTTTGATTCTGAAAAGGATCAAAAAGTAACTGTCCGCCACCGAGACACGATGAAACAAGAGCGTGTCGCTATCGATCAATTACTCCGGTACGTAAGCGATAATGTCACTAGTGACAATTTAAAGGGTTAGGTATGACAAAATTTGTTTATTTCTTTGGTGCCAATAAAACTGAAGGCACTGGCAAAATGAAGGAATTATTGGGTGGCAAAGGGGCCGGATTAGCCGAAATGACCAGCCTTGGAATCCCTGTGCCCGCTGGGTTCACCATCACTACTGAAGTTTGCACTTATTTTAATGAGAATAAAAATACATATCCTACGACCCTTGAAGATGAAGTCTCTAAAGTTTTAAAACTTTTGGAAGAAGCCATGGGCACGAAATTTGGTGATGCGTCCAATCCGCTTCTATTGTCCGTTCGTTCCGGAGCTCGCGTCAGTATGCCTGGAATGATGGATACTGTTTTAAACTTAGGACTTAATGACGAAACGGTAGAAGGTTTAGCAAAAAAAACAGGTAATCCACGATTTGCCTACGATAGTTATCGCCGCTTCATTCAAATGTTTTCGGATGTTGTTTTAGATGTTGATCATGCTCATTTTGAAAAGATTTTGGAAAACAAAAAAGCATCTAAAAATATCCACCTTGATACAGATCTCACTTCTGATGATTTAAAAGATATCGTCGTTCAATATAAAGAGGCTGTAAAAAAAGCTCTTGGCAAAGATTTCCCTTCTGATCCCAAACACCAACTTTGGGAATCCATCACAGCCGTATTTCGTTCCTGGAATACACGTCGAGCTGTCGATTATCGTAAGATTAACCAGATCCCTGATAATTGGGGAACAGCCGTCAATGTTCAAGCCATGGTTTTTGGAAACATGGGCAATGACTGCGCTACGGGCGTGGCCTTCACACGTGATCCCAGTACCGGTGAAAAGAAATTTTTTGGTGAATATTTAGTGAATGCTCAAGGAGAAGATGTTGTGGCTGGTATCCGTACCCCTCTTCCCATGAGTGATGGCAGTGAGTCTTTGGAAAAAATAATGCCGCCTGCCTACAAAACACTTCTCGAAATTCAGGATCTCCTCGAGAGACATTATAAAGACATGCAGGATATTGAGTTTACGATTCAGAATAATAAAGTCTGGATGTTGCAAACGCGTTCAGGAAAAAGAACGGGCACAGCTGCTGTGCGTATAGCTGTTGAAATGGTAAAAGAAGGAATTCTCACTCAAAAAGAAGCTGTGATGAGAGTCTCTCCATCTCATCTGGATCAAATTCTCCACCCGACTCTCGATCCTAAAGCTAAAAAAGAAGTTTTGGCCAAAGGACTTCCAGCCTCTCCTGGGGCCGCTGTAGGTCGTGTTGTATTTTCTGCCGACGAAGCTCAGGAATGGGCCGAGCGTGGAGAAAAAGTAATTCTTGTACGACAAGAAACATCTCCCGAAGATATTCATGGTATGCATGCGGCGGAAGGTGTTCTTACAGCTCGTGGTGGAATGACCAGCCATGCGGCTGTCGTCGCTCGCGGCATGGGAAAATGTTGCGTCTCTGGTTGTGGCGATATCCTGATTGATCATGAAAAAGAATTATTTCGTGTGGGAGAACACACCATTAAAAAAGGTGAATGGCTGACTCTCGACGGCACTTTAGGTGAAGTTCTGGATGGGAAGGTACCGACAGTTCAACCGGAGCTCACCGGTGATTTTGGTGAGTTTATGAAATGGGTGGATCAATACCGTCGACTCAAAGTCCGTACGAATGCCGATACACCTCATGATTCCAAAATTGCCCGACAATTTGGAGCCGAAGGTATTGGTCTCTGCCGTACCGAACACATGTTTTTCGAACCTGATCGTATCGATGCCGTACGCGAAATGATTTTGGCGAATAACCGCAGTGAACGCGAAAAAGCTCTGACCAAAATTCTCCCCATGCAAAAAGGAGATTTCAAAAGCATTTTTAGAGAAATGAAGGGATTCCCTGTCACCATCCGTCTTTTGGATCCACCCCTTCATGAGTTTCTCCCTCATACGGACGAAGAGATTAAAGAGCTCGCCAAAAAAATTGGCGTTTCTCATGAAAAGCTCAAAGCCAAAACAGACAGTCTTCATGAAATGAATCCGATGTTGGGACATCGTGGCTGTCGTTTAGGGATTACCTTTCCTGAAATTTATCAGATGCAAGTTCGCGCCATTATGGAAGCCGCTTGTGAATTAGCCAAAGATGAAGATTTCAAAATCATTCCCGAAATTATGATCCCTCTGGTGGGACATGTGAATGAATTAAAACGCATGAGAGATGATACGGAACAAGTCTGCAAACAAGTGATTGAAGAAAAGAAATGTTCCATCGAATATTTAATTGGAACCATGATCGAGCTTCCACGTGCAGCACTGACAGCGGATCAAATTGGTAAGCAGGCTGATTTCTTTAGCTTTGGAACCAACGATCTGACTCAAACCACTTTTGGTTTTTCACGTGATGATGCTGGAAAATTTCTTCCATTCTACGTCGATAAAGGCATTCTTCCTTGCGATCCTTTTACCTCATTGGATCAAGATGGCGTTGGCGCTTTAGTCAAAATGGGTTTTGAAAAAGGCCGTTCTGTAAAAGAAAAATTAAAAGTAGGCATTTGCGGTGAACACGGCGGTGATCCGGCTTCGATTGAGTTTTGTCACAAAACAGGACTTGATTATGTGAGCTGCTCTCCTTACCGAGTGCCCATCGCTCGTTTGGCTGCAGCACAAGCGACACTCAAACAAAATGCGTAATAGCTTGTCAAAAAAAAGACATGGTGAGCATAGTCGACCTATGAAATTTTCTTACGCAGTCGTTCTTCTGTCTTTTCTCACTTTAACAAGTTGCAATACCAAAACACTTTTTACGCCTATCGAAAATCATTTTTCAGCCCCTATCGCGGTTTCAGTGGATACGACTCGAAATCGCGCTTACGTGGTCAATTCCAATAATAATTACGCTTATACGAATGCGTCTCTTTCGATTCTGGACATCACAACGCCCTCTGCTCCCACGCTACTATCCAACACTCAAAATCCCATTTCGATTCCCAACTTTTCATCTAATATTTACTTAAACACGACAACACAACAAGCCTATATCCCTAATCGTTTATCCGATAATAATAGTGATAATATTGACTCCCTTTTACGAATCAATCTTGATGAATCTTCGGATTTATTTGGAGCTGTTGATTCCTTTGTTGCAGGAGATAATCCCTTTGGCCTTAGCTGTTGTGATGCTTCAGGTCGTTTATATACCGTTAATGTTGGAGGGACCCTTGGAGTCTATGATTTTTCAACACCAACGACACCTTTATCTTTTTCCATCGCTCTCTCAGGGGCTCTTCAATCCGGAGCCTCTTATTCAGGAGCCAATTCGGAAGAAGTGGTTCTTTTAGGCTCACAAGCGTTTGTCACCAACCGAGCAGGTCGCATTTATGTAATCAATACGGATGAAGTTACGGATCCAACTAAAAATCCAATCGATTACTTAATTCTCAATGCCGGCGATGCTCGCGGCATTGCTACAGATGGCACTCATTTATTTGTCGTAGATGGATCTGTATCACCAGGGATTGTTCGCATTATCAACCCTTCTACACTTACCCCGATCACTCCTGATTCACCTGCACGCACTGAAATTGACTTGCTGGCCTCAACAAGTATTCAAAACAACACTGTCAACGTAGGAAAAAATCCCAATCAAATTTTAATTTTTGATAACAAGGTCTATATCAGCAATCAAGACGACGACACAGTTACCGTTTTTAATTTAGCAGACATCGCTGCGACACCTATTCCCACAACAAACATCTCAGTAGGTGATAAACCTTTTGGTCTCACAGCCTTTACAGCAGGTACTAGCAGCTACCTCTACGTCACCAATCTCTTCTCAAACTCGATCTCGATTGTGGATATTACAGGCCCTACAACACCCACAACTTCCGTCGCTACTTTTGCTCCTTAAGCGACATGCACTTCGATCATCTACTTCCCGAAACTATTTTTAAATCCATCAGTGACCAAGGCTTTCAACCCACGGGAGTTTTGTACCCTCTCAATAGCTATGAAAATCGGGTCTATGAAGTGGGTGTCGAAGATGGCACCCCTCTCATTATTAAATATTATCGACCCGGGCGTTGGGATCAAAAGGCCTTAGAAGACGAACACCGTTTTTTAGAAAAGCTTAAAGACAATGAACTTCCCATTGTCTCACCGCTGCGACTTCAAAAATCGTTACCCAAAATTCCCACACTCGCTCTTGAGAATTCTATTTTTTATACCATTTATCCCAAATTTCGTGGCGCTCAAAAATCAGAACTCAATAATGACGATCGTAAATGGCTTGGACGATTACTCGCTCGCCTGCATAACTTAGGTGAATCATTTACCTGTCAACATCGTCTCACACTCAATCCAAAAACTTATGGGGATGAAAGTCTGTCGTGGATTCTCACTCAGGAATTTTTGCCTCATGATTTAAAAATGAGTGTGGAGATCTGCTTGAAACAAGCTATCGATCTGACACGTCCGTTTTTTCAAAATGTCAAAAACTTGACCACTCATGGAGATTGTCATTTAGGCAATATCTTGTGGGATCGGGAAGGCCCGCACCTTTTGGATTTTGATGACATGGTCCTAGCTCCGGCCATGCAAGATATTTGGCTACTTTTTTATGGAGAAGACGAAGAAAAAAGAGAGCAGCAAAAAAACTTTTTTGAAGGGTATGAGACATTTCGTCCGTTTAACCGTACAGAATTGGCCTTATTGGAGCCCTTGCGCACTCTGCGCATGATCCGACATGCGGCCTGGATTGGGCAGCGATATACCGAGCCTGCTTTTCAAAAAGCGTTTCCTTATTATGAACAACGTCGCTATTGGGAAGAATTTTTACAATCGATCAAAGAACAAATCAGTCTACTTTCAATGCCGACCTTTGAATAATCGCATCAAAATTCACAAAGCTTGGTAATGTTCCAAAACACCGTCCCCATTCACCAGACAATCGCGAAGCACAAAAAGCTTCACTGACTTCTGTTGGAGCATTCTGGACTAAGAGTGTGGCTTGAAGGGCTAAAACCATATCTTCAATTAGAGCTCGTGATTGTTGTTCGATCTCTTCTTTTCTCATCAAGCGAGCTTTGATGGAATCTAAACTATTCTTGATCACACGACTTTCCTGAGCTCCCTTTTCAATTTCTTGAAGGAGAATTTCAGCCGTCCGTGGTTCACTCGACATCGCCCGCAATACATCCAAAGCATTCACATTACCCGAGCCTTCCCAAATCGAATTAACCGGAGCTTCTCGATAGAGACGTGGCAGGATGCTTTCTTCCGCATAGCCATTACGACCCAGACATTCCATCGCCTCGTACACATGACTCGGCGCACGTTTGCAGGTCCAATATTTTCCAATCGCAGTGGCTAATCGACGAAAGAGATTGGCTTCTTCACTTTTTTCATTGTCGTAAGCGGTCGCAAGCCTCATGACCAACTGAAGAGCGCCTTCCACTTCAAGAGATAAATCGGCCAAAACATTTTTCATGAGAGGTTGATCGATGAGTTTTTTTCCAAACGCCTTCCGATGCTTAGAATGATGAATGGCTTGCGAAAGAGCCTGTCGCATAATGGCTGTCGATCCAATGATACAATCATAGCGTGTGGAATTAACCATCTTGATAATCGTCGGCACTCCACGACCTTCCTCTCCCACACGCTGCGCCCACGTATTGGAAAATTCGATTTCACTGGAAGCATTGGAGCGATTTCCCAACTTGTCTTTGAGACGCTGAATCATAAACACATTGCGCGTTCCATCGGGCTTCCAACGAGGCACTAAGAAACATGTCAACCCTCCGGGAGCTTGCGCTAATACCAAGAAAGCATCACACATCGGATCCGAACAAAACCATTTATGACCTGTGAGAAAATAATCCTCACCTATCTTCTCCGCCTTGGTCGTATTGGCACGAACATCCGACCCGCCTTGTTTTTCCGTCATCGCCATACCAATTACAGCCCCTGTTTTCTGCGCAATAGGTAGGAAGCGACTGTCATATTCCAGTGACAAAATTTTTGGAGCCCACGCTTGATAAAGAGACTCGTCTGTTTTCAACGCAGGAATGGCCGCAAAGGTCATCGTAATCGGACAGCAATGACCTTGTTCGATCTGACCAATCAAAAGATAGTGCGCCGCGCGCACAGCCATGCGCCCCTCTCGTGTATCGGTCCAAGGCAAACTATGAATTCCATTTTTGACAGAGAGTGACATCAAGTGATGCCAAGCCGGATGAAAATCCACCTCATCGATTCTATTCCCAAAACGATCATGAGTCTTAAGAACAGGAAGATATTGATTCGCCTGAATCCCCCATTGAAGCACCTCACGACTCCCACACCGAGCCCCAAATTTTTGCAAACTCTCAAGACCCCACCCACCCCCAGCTTTTCTTACAAGTTCACCTAAAAGAGGGTCGGCTTCGAAGAGATTAATGTCCTCTAAAGGAGGAGTTTGGTTGAGAACTTCATGGGTCTTATGAGTCATATAGGTCCTATGGGTTTTCATAGGTCCTATGGGTCTTATGGGTCCTATAGGACCTATGAGAGTTATGAGACCTATTTTCACTTTGCCGAGTTCGGAAATCGAACTCGGCCGCGCAAAAAACCGCCTCTAACGAAGGCCTCGATTTTGCAATGTCTTCTTTACATGAAAAAACTTATCGATCCCCATGGAGGTTATCATAACCTCAAATCTTACCAGACTACTGAGATTATCTACGACGCCACTGTCGTCTTTTGCGATCGATTCATCGATCGTTACTCGCGCACTAAAGATCAGATGGTTCAGGCAGCAAGAAGTGGAAAACAAAACATCGCCGAAGGCAGCATGGCCTCTGGCACCTCAAAAAAAACTGAATTAAAACTCATCGGCGTGGCCAGAGCAAGCCTGGAGGAGCTGCTCTTGGACTACCAAGACTTTTTAAGACAGCACAAACTCGAGCTTTGGGAAAAAAGCGACCTTAGATCTCACGAAGTGAGACAGCTGTGCTATAGGTCCCATAGGTCCTATGCGACCTATAAGAGCTATTTTGAGGGAGCCGCGGAATCCGCGGCCAACGCAGTTATTTGCCTTATCCACCAAGCCAACTTTCTCCTCGATCGTCTCTTGAGCGAGCTGGATCAGAAATTTTTGCGAGAAGGTGGTTTTACAGAAAAACTCTATAGGTCCCATAAGTCTTATAGGACTCATAAGACCTATTAAAACCCATGGGACCTATAGGTCCTATTAAAAACTTTACACACTTGTATGGCTATGTTTTAGAACTCGGCACTTTGAAAATTAAACGTCTCGAAATCGTCGGTTTTAAATCTTTTGTCAACCCTACCACAGTGGATTTTGACGCACCTATTACGGGTGTGGTCGGACCCAATGGTTGTGGGAAATCCAATGTCATCGATGCTATCCGTTGGGTCATGGGAGAAATGAGTCCCAAGAGTCTCCGTGGTCGTTCGATGGAAGATATTATTTTCAATGGTTCAGAAAAACGGCCTCCCTTAGGAATGGCTGAGGTCACACTGACTTTTTCCACTGAAGATGGAATCATTCCTCCTCAGTATGCTGGATTTACCGAAATCTCGATCACGCGTCGGCTTTTTCGTTCCGGCGACAGTGAATATCTCATCAATAAAGTACCTTCGAGATTGCATGACATCATTGATCTTTTTTTAGGAACCGGTGTCGGCCATAAAGCTTACTCCATTATCGAACAGGGTAAGATCGACTTTGTTATCAGCTCCAAACCCGAAGATCGTCGCCTTCTCCTCGAAGAAGCTGCTGGTATTTCTAAATTTAAATCCCGCAAAGAAGCCGCCCTTCGTAAGATGGAAGGCACTGAACAAAACCTCGTTCGTTTGCGCGATATTTTTAATGAAGTGACACGACAAATTGCCTCTCTCGATCGTCAGGTAAAAAAAGCCGAAAAGTACAAAATTTTAAAAAACGAGTTGAGAGAAATTGAGCTCAGACTCTCGGCACGTAAGTATAACGATTCTTCTGTGGCTATCGGAGAGCTCCATACACAACTCGAATCTTTTTCTTCTCAAGAAACTGACAGCACCGCTCTTGTGAGCACATTAGAAACAGAGCTCGAAATTGGCCGGATCGAACTCACTGAAAAAGAACGTCATCTCAATGCTCTTCAGGAAAAGAATTTTGAAATCACCAGCCGACTCCAACTACTCGATCAGCAAGATGGTTTTTGGCATAAAGAAATTCAGTCTCTCCAACAACAAATCGATGCCGCCACACGAGAGATTGAAGAAATCAAAGGCCGGTTGGCTGCTATTCATCAAGAGAGAGAAAATCAGCATCAGAAGCAGCTCACTCTCGAAATGGATTTTGGAAACTCCGCCACACTTTTGGAATCAACAGAAAAAGAATGGCAGACTTTGGAACGCCAGAGAGAAGAACTTTCGACTCAAGTCGACAAGCATAAGTATGAAATCCAACAAAATCAGGGTGAAACCATTCGTTTAGATGCTGAAAAACGTCTTTATGAAGATCGTCGTGTTTCACTTAAGAGTCAGTCAGCAAAGATCAATGTTGAAAAGAAGATTTGGAAAAACGCATCATTGAACAACGTTTGTCCATCGAACAGAAAAACAAATTTCGCAGGAATCATCTCTCAAATACCAATGTCTCAAAACTGAACAAAGTAATCTCCAAACCCGACGATTTGAATTTCAAGAAAAGCGCGATATTTTAAATCAGGAATTGAGCATTCATAAAGAAGAGTTGGTTCATAAACGTTCACGTTTAAAGTCGTTGCAGGATTTGGAAAGAAATTTTGAAGGTTATGAAGAAGGTGTCCGTTCTATTTTAAAAGCCAGTAAAGAAAAGGGCCAAGGCAGCGGAGTGTTTGGTGTCGTGGCTCAAATGCTTGAAACGGGCCCTCAATATGAAGCGGCTCTTGGTGCTGTGCTTGGTGAAAAACTTCAATACGTCATTATCGATAGTCATGAAAAGGGAATTGAAGCGATCAATTATCTTAAAGCTCAAGGGACAGGCCGTGGATCTTTTATCCCAACGTCACTTCCAATGACTGTGCGTGATTCTGCTGTGAGCCATTTCTATAATGATAGTGAAGGTGTGTTGGGATCTCTTATTGAAAAAATCAAAATTAAAGATGGTTATCAAAAGCTCGCTCAATTTCTTTTGGGTGATACTGTTTTGGTAGATTCTTTAAGTCGAGCTTTAGACATCTGGCATTCTTCTCATCCAGACAAAACTTTAGTCACTCTCGACGGAGAAGTGGTTGATCCTGCGGGTGTGGTCAGCGGTGGGACAGCTGGCATTCAGGGTAAAATGCTTCTGGAAAAGAAGCGTGAAATTCGTGAAATTTTAGAAGTCGTCGGTGAAATGGAAAATGATATTGGATTGAAAGAAGATTCTGTCTCTCAATTGGAAGGAAGTCTTTCCGAAGTTGTCATGACGTTAGAGCAAACATCCAAAGAAGCCCGTGAAGAAGAAATGCGTTGCATGACTTTGGATAAAGAAGTGGTACACGCTCTTTCTGAGCTCGAACGCTTGGAACGTGAACTTCAAAAATACCAATCCCAACTCGACCAGCTTGATCAAGATTTTGAAAAAACCAATCCTTTCTTTAGTGATTATGAAATCAAGAGAACATCTTTAATCGAAGCGGCTCAAGAGAGAGAACAAGCTGTTCATCTTTTGGAAACAGACTTGAAAAATTTGGTGATGGCCACACGTCAAATTTATGATCGTTTGACGAGCTTGCGCATTGAAGCTGCGGCTGTTTCTGAACGTAAAAATATCGCCGGTCAGGAGTTGGACCGTTTAGAAAAAACAGAAATCGAGACGCAACGACGTTTGCAAGAGCGCACTGATGTGATCACGACAGCGAATCAAAAAATAGCCACTCTTCACCAAAACATTCAAACAGCCGGATCTGAGAAAGATGTTTTGAAAAATGCGGCTCAGGATGTTTCAGTCAATCAAGAAGAAGCTCGATTGGTTTGTGAAAACCTGACTATTTCTTTAAAAGAAAAAGATGAAGCCTTAAAAGAAGCTCGTCGTATCAATGATTTGTGCAAAACCAAAGCGAGTGACCTCAGAGTCTCTCTTTCAAAACTTGAAACTGAGTTTGAATATTTAAATCAGCAGATGTTTGAGCGTTACACTGTCGTTTTGGCCGAATACGCTCCCACCTGCGATGCGGCCACTTTACAAGCTATTGATGTGGCTGAAGAAGATGCCAAAAGCACAGAACTCAAAGAAAAGATTTCTCGCATGGGTGAAGTCAACTTGGGTTCTATCGAAGAATATGAAGAACTCAAAAAACGCGAAGTCTTTTTGTCACAACAAATTCAAGACCTCGAAACCTCTTTGGATACTTTGAAAAAAGCCATTCAAAAGATCAACCTCACCACACGCAAACGCTTTGAAGAAACCTTCCATTTGGTGAATGAACGCTTCCAAACACTCTTTCCCCGACTTTTCCAAGGTGGGCGTGCTGAAATGAGACTGACCGACGAAAATGATCTCCTCAACTCCGGAGTTGAGCTTTTGGTCCAACCTCGCGGCAAAAAACTCTCTCACGTGGGACTTCTTTCCGGTGGTGAAAAAGCTCTGTCAGCCATGGCATTTGTTTTCTCTATCTTTCTGGTCAAGCCCTCACCCTTCTGTATCTTAGACGAAGTGGATGCGCCTCTGGATGATGCCAATGCAGAACGTTATCATCACCTCTTGACCGAAATGGTATCGCGCACGCAGTTTATTCTCATCACGCATAACCGTACCACGATGGAGCGCTGCGACCAGCTTTATGGCGTCACCATGCAAGAACCCGGCTGTTCCCAACTTGTCTCCGTCAAACTTTCTGACGGCTTAAAAATGGCCAGTTAAAATTCCCCATTCACCTTTCTGAAACTCCGTGCTACCCTATTGCCTTCATGGAAACCGGCACTCATTTTTCAATCATCGCTTTTTTAGGGGCGATGGCGATATTCCTCTACGGCATCAAACTTTCACGTGTGGGTGTTCAGCTTTTGGTCGGTAATCGGCTCAAAGATCTTATCTCTACGATCACTCAAAATCGTATCACAGCCCTCATCACAGGCATGGTCACCACACTGATTCTTCAAAGCTCAACAGCCACAACGGTCATGTTGGTGGGCTTTGCACGTTCTGGTGTCATCACGCTCACTCAAGCCATGGGGGTGATTCTGGGTGCGGATATCGGGACCACCTTTGTCGTTATCCTCTTTTCTATCAAAGAGATTTCGGAATACGCCCTACTCTTGCTTGTGGCCGGCATCATTTTGGATTTTTTCCGAAGTAAAAAAGCGACGTATTTAGGAATGATTTTTTTAGGATTTGGTTTTGTTTTTTTTGGAATGAAACTGATGATTCATTCCACAATGGTTTTAAAAGATAGTCATCTCATACTGGAAATTTTTTCAGCGTTCATCAGCACACCTGCCACATCATTTTTTCTGGCTCTTCTCTTTACAGCGGCTGTTCAAAATAGTGCCACCACTTTGGGACTCTCGATTGCTCTGGCATTTTCAGGACTTCTCAACCTTCATTCAGCCCTACCCATTGTTTTAGGGGCCAATGTGGGGACATGCTTTAGCTCCGTTCTTAACAGTATCGGAGGAGGTATCGAAGCTCGTCGGGTGGCTCTGGCTCATTTATTTTTTAAAGTAACAGGTGCTGTCATTGTCATGCTTTTCTATCCCTTCTTTCTCTCACAGCTGGACTGGATGGAATTACAATTTCCCCAACTGCTCAACAATCCCTCAACAGGCATCGCCTTTATGCATGTTATTTTTAACATGGGCCTTTCTGTTACGTTTCTTCCCTTTATTCATCAAGGTGGCTGGCTCATTCAAAAAATACTCCCAGAATCCCTCAATAAAACAGATCGTCCCTTTAGCTCTATCTATCTCAATGAAAACTCTCTCTCTACTCCAGCCCTGGCTTTCGCCAATGCCAAAAGGGAAATTTTACGAATGGCCGAAATTGCTCTCAATATGTTTCAAGAAACCATTACCGTTTTTGAAAAAAACGATGCTGACTTGATCGTCAACGTAGAAGTCAAAGATGATAAAATTGATATTCTGGATCGTGAGATTAAATTTTATCTCGCTAAAATTTCGCAGGAAAATTTAAGTCAAGAACAGGCACGCATGCAGCTAAACCTCGTCAGTATCACATGTGACCTCGAGGAAATTTGCGACGTCATCAACAAAAACATCCTAGAACTCGCAGCAAAAAAAATAAGTAAGGCACGGCATTTTTCTGCCGAAGGTTGGAAAGAAATTGTCGAAATGCATGCCAAAGTATTGGAAAACTTTCAGCTAGCCATTTCGATTTTTACTACCGAAGATAAGGGGCTGGCTCAACAAATGCTACGCCATGAAAAACATATGACTTTTATGGAAGATAAATATCGGGAATCTCACCTGCACCGTTTACATCAAGGTTTAAAAGAAACTTTAAAAACGAGTTCTATTCATCTGGATCTTCTTTCCAATTTTCATCGCATCAATGCCAAGCTCACATCGATTGTCCGGGCGACATTTTCACAAAATCACATCCATCAATCTATCTTATGAAATCTCTTCTGAAACACTCACTCGTTGTTGATATTGGCAATTCCAATATTGTCTTAGGTCTCTGCACAAAAAACAAAATCCAAAAAACCTGGCGCATCCCAACAAATGTTTCCGCAATTAAAAAATGGGTTCATTCTTTTTCAAAATCACAAGCTATCGAGAGAATCATCGTCTCGAGCGTCGTTCCCACAATCCATGCAAGCTTGAAAAAAGAATTTAAAAAATTAAATGCTCCTACTCATCTCCTCACCTATCAAGATTTCACAGCCCTCAAACTCAAAGTAAAACACCCCTCCCGTGTCGGTGTTGATCGTTTGGTCAATGCTATCGCGGCACACACACTCTATAAAGGTGACCTACTCATTATTGACATCGGTACCGCGACAACCTTTGATATTGTGACTAGCCAAGGAGAATTTTTAGGTGGCGTCATCACTCCAGGCCCACAAACCATCAATTGGGCCCTTTTTGAAAAATGCGTCCAACTGCCTTATCTTCCCTTAAAGAGACCTCCAAAAGTCATCGGTCAGGAAACTAAAAGCGCGATCCACTCAGGCGTCTACTACGGCTACTTAAGCTTGCTGGAAGGAATGATTGAGAAAATTCAAAAAGAGTTTGGGGCAAAACTAAAAGTGATATTAACCGGCGGCCCCGCATCATTATTTGCGCCCTCTATCACAAAATCGCTCCACAATCCTCAATTGACGCTATTAGGGCTTATGGAAACCCGAAGGCCTTAAATTTTCGTCACAAAAAATAAGAGAAGTTTTTAGCAACTTTTGCATAACTCTCCCGAAGATGAGGCACGAGGTATCTATGAGATTTAACGTTTTAGCTACAGCAACAGCTTCTACTTATGGAGGTTTTCTCAATAGGCAGACAGAGGGAGTAACGCGCGATCTGACGACGCCTTCGGCTCAAAGCGTAGACCTGAGTGGTTTAGTTCGAGCGGCTATTCATCGTCTTAATGAAGGTCGAGGAGAGGAGGCTAAGCTTACTCAATTAGCTATAGCTCGTGAGGCAAGGGTAGAACGAAAGTCCGTGTCTGGCCTTTTGGCGGGATGTCCAATATCAACAGATGCATGCCGTTCATTAGCCACTTATTTAGGACTTGATGTTGAGAAGTGTTTAGCCCTCAACGAGGCTTTACGTAAAGGTCGTCAAAGAACTCCTAGAGATGAAGTCTATCAACTTTTCACAGCTGAAAATAAAAATGCTTTTTTAAGTTGGTTTCAAACTTTCATCGACGAGTTAAGCAAAGGGTCTTTTATAGACCCTTTTTACAATGGCACTTTTTCTCATCGTTATGTGGATCGCTTTAGCCAAGAAGTACGAAGTGTTGTGGAGGCTGTGTTTCATCATATGCAAGCCGGTGAGGCCAAGTCTGTACTATTTCTTGAGTGGATCGCAGCTCTTCCAATTCAAGGTCAAAAACCGGAAGTAACATATCATATTGAGGGTGACACCTATACCTATGAGTTTTGTATACTATATCAGAGCTTAGGTTTTGGACTATTTGGGGAAAAATTGGCTTTGCCTGAAGATTTTAAGAGAGAAATTATAGATATTCTTTACCGCTTATCAAGGCATCCAGGACCACAACAGATATTTAGATTTTCATAGTTAGGTGACCAAGTTCTTTTTTAATAAAACCGGTGCCAGGCACTTACTTAACGCTTTGAAAATTAATCACTTCTAGCATTTTTAACTTGTGGATAAGTTAAGACCGAAAACGAAACTCTTTGGTCCAAAAATCAAACTTCTAGAGCCTTTTTTACTATAGTTTATCAGGCATTTATTTTGCTTAGTGGGCATGGGTCGTCCAGCAAGAATACAAGCAAATGAAATTGGTTATCACATCATTGTCCGTTGCAATAATGAAGCTTTTCGTTTCAAGTCAGATCAGGACTTTGAACATTACGTTCGAGTCGTGCACTCCTGTCTCAAAAACATCATTTCAAACTATTCAATTACGAGTTGATGCATTCCCATGTTCATCTCTTTCTTCAACCTTCGGAAGCTTTCTCTCTCGAAAAAACAATGCACTTCATCAATGGCACTTATGCTCGCGAGTATAATTTAAAGAACAAGAGAAAAGGGCATCTGTGGCTTGATCGATATAAGAGCATTCCGGTCGAATCCGATAAACACGCATTAGATCTCATGCGTTATATCAATCGCAATGCTCTCCGAGCTGGAATCGTCACAGAAGTTGGAAAGTGGAAATGGAGTGGTTATCGTTTTTATGCCTTTGGAGAACCTAATGATCTTTTAGAAGCTCACCCCACTTACTTAGGACTCAGCACTAATCCAAAAATAAGACAGTCTTCGTTTCGATCTTATGTTTCACAAAACTTATCAAATGATCGGGAGGAGCGAGAATATTTTAGCCAATCTAAATTTATTGGAAGCAGTTCATTCGCCCAGGCCCTAGGGTTATCCACAGGCCTTTAATTAAAATAGTTGTTATTTTTTATGACCTTAACTTGGTGCCTGGCACCGATAGAGCGGGGTGAATAATGTCTCCACTAAACGTATTCACACTCGTTTTAAGGATTGTATCCTGTCTCACCTTTTCAATTCCTGATTGGGCAATTTTGAGGGCAAATGGTAGGGTCGCTTCGGCTAATGCTTCTGTTGCTGTGTGTGGGACCAAAGCAGGAATATTAGTCACACCGTAATGAATCACCTCATATTTTCGATAAACGGGATTTTTAAGAGTGGTCGGATGAATCGTCTCAATACAGCCCCCTTGATCAACCGCGACATCCACAACAACTGAACCCGGAGACATTTGAGAAACCATTTTTTTTGTAACCAAATGCGGAGCTCGTTGGCCAGGGATCAGGACAGCCCCAATCACTAAATCGCTCTCACCCACTAAACCGGGAATGAGCTGACTATCCGTGTATGTTTCCAAACGTTCAGGGTATTGAATTTTTAAAGTACTCAAGCGGTCTTCATTTTGATCCAAGACGGCCACATGAGCTCCGAGGCCATGACTAAGCTGAATCGACTTCATCCCCACATTACCCGCACCCAAAACAAAAACTCTTCCCGAACGTCCACTCCCAATCGCATTCAGCAATAAACCTTTGCCTCCCAAATCTTTACGCAAATAATTAGCCCCAATCAAAGCCGCCAACGATCCTGCAATCTGACTCATCGGCGCCAAAAGAGGCAGACGCCCCTCAACTTCGATAGTCTCAAAAGCCAAAGCAGTAACTTTCTTTTTCACAAGCGCTTTTAAAAGTTGAGGTTCCGCGGCTAAATGAAAGTAAGCAAAAATCACCAAGCCAGGTCGAAAGAAGGCGTATTCCGAAGGCTGTGGTTCTTTCACCTTCATGATCAAATCTGATTTTCGATACACCTCTTTTTTAGAACTCAAAATCACAGCACCGGCATCACGATAGTCTTTGTCTAAAAATCCAGATCCAACACCCGCGCCTTTTTCCACCAAAACACGAAGCCCTGATTGCACCATCTGACGCACACCTTTAGGCGTCATGCCAACACGGTTTTCAAAGATTTTAATTTCTTTAGGAATGCCGATCGATGAAAGAGTCATCTTAGAATCGTATCATTATTTTATTTGAAAGAGAACCTGATTCACACTTCCCATTTTATAACCCTCTAAATCCAAAGCAGTGTAAAGGAAGCCATTCTCCTGACAGAGACGTGAGACTTTGGTCCGCGTTTCGGGATTAAGGATTTGAGACATTTCATCTGGATGCACTTCAATACGTGCAATGGGCTCATGAAAGCGTACGCGAAATTGTTTAAAACCAAGATTCATCAAACCTGATTCAATACGATCAATCCGTGCCAATCGTTCAGGAGTCACTTCCGTACCTGGTGGAAATCGTGAAGACAAACAGGCTAGAGCCGGTTTATTCCATTCCTTCATTCCCAATTCTTTGGCGGATTGACGGATATCAGATTTGGTAAAGCCGGCTTCTACCAAAGGACTCTTAATAAATTTTTCTTCAGCGGCTTTTAAACCAGGACGATAATCACCAAGATCATCGAGATTGGTTCCATTCAACACTAAAGGAATATCTCGCTTGTGAGCTTCTTTAAGACAGAGATCGTAAAGTTCGGTTTTACAAAAATAACAACGATCTCCTCGATTTTCTCGGTACTCATTTTTTTCCAATTCATGACTAGAGACAATGATGTGTTCTACGCCTATTGCCTTTACAGCTTCTTGCGCTGACTCTAACTCATAAGAAGGATAAGAAGGGGATACGGCTGTAAGAGCTATGACGCGCTTTCCTAAAATTTTATGAGCTACCTTCAAAAGAAAAAGTGAATCAATGCCTCCCGAATAAGCTATAAGGGCCTTTTCGTAGCTTTTTAAAATCAACTCGAGAGTTTTTAATTTTTCATTCATGACGCAAAACCTGACTTTGAAATAGTTCATTTATGACTTTCGTCAATCAATAGTCCTATGCGACAAATAGTACTATTCCGTTGACACTATTTCAGAATGTATCTTAAACCGCTAAAATCCTTAAAAGGGGGTTTTTATGTTAAGAGAAGTAATCGATGATGCCTTGTCCAGAGGCGAAAAGTTAAAAAAAGATATCGTTGGTCAGATTCTAAAATCTTCAACTTTTAGCGAGTTGATCAACAACCGACGATTCACACAAACTGTCGCCCGCGTGATTCAGACCAAAGATGAAATCTCTCGCACCATTCAGAAGAGTGTTCAAGACGCCCTCAAACTGATGAGCATCCCTTCTAAATCTCAGCTTCATGCTTACGAAAAGCGCGTGATGCATTTGGAAAAGCAAATTGCTGATATTGGCCGTCGTGTCATGAAGACCAGCTTGCAAACAGGTGCTGTAAAAACAAAGCCTTCTCGCCGCGTAAAAACTCAAGCATAGTTCGGGTGTCTTCCGCAGCCATTGGCATTTTTGATTCAGGAATTGGAGGACTCACTGTCCTTCGAGAAATCCAAAAGAAATTACCTAAAGAAAATATCGTCTATCTAGGGGATACAGCTCGAGTTCCTTATGGAACTAAATCTGCTGAGACAGTTACACTTTATTCCATGCATAATGTTAACTTTCTTCTTCAAAAAAATGTGAAGATGATTGTTGTAGCATGCAATACAGCCTCAGCTTTTGCGCTTCCTTCTCTTCAGAAAAAATACTCTCTTCCGATTTTGGGCGTGATTGAACCCGGCTCTGAAGTCGCTATTCAAAAAACTAAATCAGGACATATTGGAGTCATCGGCACAGAAGGTACTATCCGCAGCCAAGCTTATCAAAATACGTTATCAAAACTCCGATCCGATTTGCAGATTTCCGCAACCGCCTGCCCTCTCTTTGTGCCCTTGGCTGAAGAAGGATGGATCACAGGAGAAGTTCCAGAAAAAATTGCGGCCACATACTTCGAAAAACTGAAGCAAGCCATCCACACCATCGATACGTTGATCTTGGGTTGCACTCATTACCCTCTTTTAAAATCGACTATACAAAAAGTTGTAGGACCAGAAGTGGTATTGATTGATTCTGCGGAAGCTACAGCCTTTTATACAGAAAAAATTCTGAAAGAAAAAAACTTATTGAATACAGTTTTAGAAAACGGAAAAGTTTCTTTTTATGTCACAGACTCTGCTGAAAAGTTTAAAAATGTCGGTGAGCTTTTTCTCAAACAACATATTTCAGAGGTAGAACATGTCTCGATTGGAACTACTTGATCTTGTCAAACCTGTCTTGATGGATGGCGCCATGGGCACCACACTTCTAGCACATGGCATTCCCGCTCATTCTTGTCTGGAAGAACTCAATCTCACACGACCAGATTTGGTTTACACCATTCATAAAAGCTACATTGATGTCGGAGCTAAAGTCATTGTCACCAACACTTTCGGAGCCAATCGACCTCGCCTCAGTGAACGTGGAAAAGAAGGATTTCTCAAACGTATTAATGTTGCGGGTGTACGCATCGCTCGTAAAGCCGCTGATGGCAAAGCCTATGTCTTAGCCTCCATTGGGCCTTTGGGATCGATTGCTCAAAAAATGACCGTTCTTGATATGAAGAGAAATTTTGAAGAGCAGGCAAAGGCTATTTTGGAAGCTTCTCCAGATGGCTTTCTTGTCGAGACCATGGTCTCTTCCAGAGAATGTGAAGCGGCACTTCATGCGATTCGATCTCTTTCGAAAAAGGCTGTTTTTGCTCTTGTCACTTTTCCTAACAAACCCAAAAATATTTCGGATAAAGTTATTAAACTGACAGCCAAAACCCTTCGTGCAGCAGGAGCTCATGTCTTGGGTATCAACTGTGTGGATCCAAAAGAAACTCTCGCTCTTTTTAAAAAATTAAAAGCCTGTGACGATGGGCCTCATTGTGTACGACCATCATTGGGGCTGCCCAGCAAACAACTCTCTCCCAAAGAATTTGCAGAATATTCACGAAAAATTATCGACCTAGGCTGCCAATGGATTGGTGGCTGCTGTGGAACCACACCTGAAATTTTACAATTAATTCAAAAGTGATTTTACTTTGGCCACGATGGCTTTGGCTGAAATCCCGGCCCATTCGATGAGCTCTTCAGGAGACGCTGAGCTAGGCATTTGAGTGACAGCCATTTTGACAATGGGTGTGGAATGGCCGGAAGCAAAGACGTTCAAGACAGCATCACCTAAACCGCCTTCAAACCAATGATCTTCTACAACGATCAAAGCTTTTGGTTCTTGAGCTGCTTGTTTCAATGTCTTTTCATCAATCGGTTTGACCGAATACAGATCAATCACGCGTACCGAAATACCTCCTTTTTGTAAAAGTTCATAGGCTTTCAGAGATTCGTGCAGAGTGACACCCGCACCGACTAATGTCACACGATCTTGAGCTGAGGATTTCAAAACTTTAGAACCCCCTGCAGGAAATTTTTCATTCGCATCATATAAAACAGGTGTCGCAGGACGGCTGGTTCTTAAATACACAATACCCTTTGTTTTAATCGATTCTTCCACGAGATATTCCGTGCTCATGGCATCTGAAGGATAAAAAACTGTGCTGCCATGCAAGGCCCGAAACATCGCAATATCTTCAAGCCCCATTTGAGAAGCACCATCTTCACCAATTGACACTCCCACGTGAGATCCAGCCACTTTAAAATTAGCCTGAGACACAGCCGCCATACGCAGTTGATCATACGTACGTGTGAGAAAAGCGGCAAAAGTCGCGGCAAAAGGAATTTTGCCACGCAGACCCAAACCAGCAGCCACACCAATCATATTTTGTTCGGCAATAAACATTTCGAAAAAACGCTCTGGTTTTTTCTGGGCTAAAATTTCTGTGAATGTGGAGTTTTTGGTATCACCATCAACAGCAACTAAATCCGGATATTTATCCGCTAAACGCGCCAGGGCATTGCCGTAAGCTTTACGTGTCGCCACAGACTCTCCCAGTTTATAAGCTGGTGGAGAGATTTCCTTCACACTATCTTTTTGAGGAGAAAGATTTTCAGGTTTGGCAATGGTTCCTGTTTTCTTAACATCCACGGGACCCAATTCCGCTAACGCTTTTTCCAAGTCCGATTTTGATAAAGCTTTTCCATGCCAGCCTTCTTTATCCGATAAAAACGAAATGCCGTGGCCTTTGTTGGTCTTCGCCACAATCATGCGCGGACGCGTATCACCATCATCTTTAAGAATCGCATCGAAAGCTTTTTCGATCTCTTCTTGAGAATGACCATCAATCAATACTGTCTTCCAACCAAAAGCTGACACGCGCCACACAAAGGCTTCGACATCATGGCCAAACATCGTCTGCTGACTTTGTCCTAATCGATTCACATCGATGATTCCGATCAAATTGTTGAGCTTATAGTGAGCGGCGATTTCAATGGCTTCCCACACAGAACCTTCGGCCATCTCCCCATCACCCAAAAGGGTGAAGACTCGGGAGTTGAGTTTATCCAAATATTTTGCATTCAAAGCCATCCCCACACCAATCGACAAGCCTTGCCCTAAACTTCCCGTAGCCGCTTCTGAAAATTTAAATGTCGGCATGGGATGACCTTGCAGTGGACTTCCCATTTTTCTCAAGGTCAGGTTTTCTTCAGGACTGATTGTTCCGGCAGCAGTATAAAGAGAATAGAGCAAAGGAGCTGCATGACCTTTTGAAAAAATGACACGGTCATTGTTAGGGTTTTGAGGATTTTGAGTATCGAATTTCAAATATTTAAAAAATAGTGTGGTCATCACATCAGCCGCTGACATGGACGATGTGGGATGTCCGGATCCTGCAGCTGTAGTGGAAGTCAAAATATGGTAGCGAACAAGCTTTGCCAATTGTGTGAGTTCAGATGATGTTGTCATGAGATATCCTTAAGTTTGAATGATTGCGGTCAGGCCTCTAGAAAGCTCCGGTTCAAATTGCAAGAAAACCATGAAAAAGAACTAAAAAAGCTTATGGAATCAAGTCACACCCACCACCCGCTGTCAGTGAAGCAGGCACTCCCTCGGGTGTCCCAGTATCACCACCAGTCCCAGAAGAACCACCAGCACCTGAATCTCCACCCAAACCTGAAGACCCGCCGGATCCTGAATCTCCACCTGTCCCGGAGGCTCCTCCACTTCCAGCAGCGACAGGCACATCCTGGATCGTTACGGTTACTGAAGCAGGTGAGCCCACCAAACCTGAAAGCCTTGGAAAATCGGCTGTCAAAGACACAGTGAAAGTACGGTCGCCCTGAGCAATCGTATCTGAAGGAACAGGAATCGTAATCGTCTTATCAGCGCTCTCTTTGTTATTCCAATGAAGAGTCTCTACGCCCCCCATCAAAGCCCCTGTGGCTTGGTAATTAAGCTGAGCCTGACCATCCGTACTCGCCGCACGATGAACTGTTAGAATCACTGTCTCTCCCTCTCTCACGGTCGCTGTAGGTGATGAAAAAGTAAAAACAGAAGGAGTATACATTTCATAGGCGCCTATATCACACCCATCTCCACTAGGGGCTGGTATAAATCTCTGATCTATGGCGGCTATAGTGCTAGAGCCACAAAGTGGTCCTTCAGGAATCTGATTGATAGCCGTACTTCCAACTTCTAGGGGATGGAGATAGGTATAAAATGGAGAAGCGGCAACTAAGGCTGGGAGGGCATAGGTGTATTGGACCTGATTATTAGAAAGACCCATGCTGGCACGACAACCGGTTGTGGATGTAGCGACGCTAAAAATATTGTATGAAATATAATCCGGGGACGAAGGCGAGCCTGAGAGATAACAGTCATCGCTATCTAAGCCGCCCGTAACTGCAGCCCGATTATGAGCAATAATATTTCCTGTCATATAATATTGTGAGTTAAGATAAATACCACCACCCTCTATAGAAGAAGTATTATTATAAATCGTATTGTTAGAAATCAGGACAATATGATCACTTCCCGCTGAATAAATGGCCCCTCCATTGGCTGTGGAGCGATTCCCTGAGAATGTATTATGAATAATAAAAGTATGCGTACCTGCTGCACCGGATGTTGAAATTGCTGAGCCGTCTCCATCAATCGTATTATTATTCACGAAACTATTGGTTCCAATGCTTGATTCGCCGACTCCATCAAGGGTCAGAGAGCGCCACGTGTTCCCTTGAAAATGACTTCCAACAACCTGAACTCTTTCACCATTCTGCACATGAAGTACTCGCCGCGTAAGCCCGGTAAACTGACTGCCCGCCACAATTAATGAAGCCCCTTGTACATAAATAAAATCATCATGAGTCGTAGTGCCTGTGATCCGGATATTAACAAGTCCTAGCACAGGTTGATCCGGGCCTACAGGACGATTCCAATGGATGCCGGCATTACCCGTAAAATGAAGGGTGACGGGAGAACTGAAAACCGGATAATATAAAACACTGCTATCAACAGCTTCTTTTGAAATCAGCACCGTTTTGGGATCTGTCGTATTTTCCAAATATTCGTCGAGCGTAGCCTCTGTGACAGAAAATAGGACCTCGTCGTTATTTCCAAAAGGTTCCGCCGCTACAGAATTGACACAGCCGGATTCGAAAGACGCATTTTGAATGGATTTAAAAGCTTCGGCAAAAGCACAGTGAGTCGCATCTCCGGAGCCAGCATCTTCTCCTGAATTGTTAGCAGAAGAGGTATTGACAATGATAGTCGCACACCAACTTTTTTGGGAGACCGAGACCATCAGAAAACATAAAGCTAATAACAAACCAATTCTTCGGTACATAAAAACTCCTATTTTAAAAAATCATTAAAACAAGCCTTATTAAACGGTATGATCTTCATCAGGAGATTAAAAAACAAAAGCCCACTTTATTTTTTATATCAGTCATGCCAAGAAGCCGATTCTTATGAAAAAACATACTTTCATTGCTATTTTCACTCTCTCGATCCTCTCCACGCAGCCCCTTTTGGCTAAAGGAAATTCTTCAAAAGAAATTCCCTACAAAGAGCTCGAACTTTTTAGCAAAACTTTGAGTTTAACAGACGATGCGTACGTTGAAGAAGTAGACAATAAAGAGATGGTACTAGGGGCTATTCGAGGCATGCTCTCTACATTGGATCCTCACAGTGTTTTCATGACTCCGGAACAATACAAAGAACTCAAAGCTGATACCGAAGGAAAGTTTGGAGGTATTGGCTTAGAAGTCACCTTTCGCAATGATGTCCTCACAGCGGTGACACCGATGGAAGATAGTCCTGCTAAAAAAGCGGGACTGCGTGAAAAAGATAAGATTTTAAAAATTGAAGGGACTTCTACTCAAGAGCTTGGCTTTTCCGAGTCCGTCAAAAAACTCCGCGGTCCTCGTGGTACTAAAGTCAAACTGACAATTCTTCATGAAGGAGCCAAAGATCCCGTCGATGTCACGATCGTGCGCGATATCATCCGTATCAAGAGTGTGAAGTGGGAAGTTTTGGAAGATGGGTATGGGTTGATCCGTGTCGCATCTTTTCAGGATAGAACAACTTCCGAATTTCAAAAAGCTTTAAGTAAAATTGAAGCCAAATCAAAACTCAAAGGACTCATCATCGATCTCCGTAATAATCCCGGTGGCCTTTTGGATGAAGCTGTTTCTCTTTCAGATCTCTTCTTAACTTCAGGCACGATTGTCTCCACACGGAGTCGGGATCAAATTATCGACAAACGGGAAGCTGCAGACAATGGAGAAGAGCCTAAATTTCCAATTGTCGTACTCGTCAATGGGGGCACGGCTTCAGCAGCTGAAATTGTCTCTGGAGCTCTCCAAGATCAAAAGCGAGCGACTATTTTAGGAACCCAAACTTTTGGCAAAGGTTCCGTCCAAAATGTCATCGATATGGGAGATGGTTATGCTCTCAAACTCACGATTGCTCGTTACTTCACTCCCAACGGACGCTCCATTCAAGCCACAGGAATCACTCCTGACGTCATTGTAAATGCTAAAGGTCAAAGTGGAAAAAAATATAACAAAGATGTCTACATGCGAGAAGCCGACTTAAAAGGTCACCTCAAAGGGGATGGAGAAAAAGACGAAAAGTCTGATACCAACTCTCAAAACGAAGACACAAAAAAATCTGAAGATGCAAAAAATTCAAAAACCGATTTTCAGAAAAATGCGGCTTTAGATTACCTTAAAACTCATTCACATTGAAATATTGTTTAAGTTTTTGAAGCGCCTGGCCACGATGGCTGATTCTGTTTTTTTCTTCCAAAGAAAGTTGCGCTGTTGTCTTTCCTAAAGAAGGAACAAAAAAAAGCGAATCATAACCAAAACCATTCTCTCCTCTTTCTTCAAAAAGTATCTCACCCTCAACACGACCTTCAAAACACTCACTCTTTTGAGTGTCAGGATCATAGAGAGCCAAAGCACACACAAAAGAAGCTTGTCTCTTTTTTTGAGGAATATCTTTCATTTCAAACAGAAGTTTTTTTCGATTATCGGCATCATTAGTGTCTTCACCCGCATATCGTGCGGAATAAATCCCAGGAGCTCCACCCAAAGACTCAACAACCAAACCACTATCATCAGCCAAAGTTGTAAGCCCTGAAAATGCTGCATAAGCGTGTGCTTTGATTAAAGCATTTTCCAAAAATGTTTTTCCTGTTTCTTCGACAGTTGGAATATTAGAAGATTGTGAAAAATCTTTTAATGACTTGAGTTGAATCCCTTGGAGATAGTGACTCATCTCCAAAAGTTTTCCGGAATTAGTAGTCGCTACTAGGAGCGTGCGCGGGTTCATGAGCCAGATTTTCAAAACGTGTAATGTTATTCAGGAAGGCCAAACGCACAGTTCCAATCGGGCCATTACGTTGTTTTCCAATAATGACTTCAGCAATACCTTTATTAAGAGTTTCTTTGTCATACACTTCTTCACGATAGAGAAAAATAATGACGTCAGCATCCTGCTCAATAGCACCCGATTCTCTCAAATCTGCCATGATTGGAATCGGTGGTTTTCGATTTTCTACCGCACGATTCAACTGTGAAAGAGCAATGATCGGAACACGAAGTTCTTTAGCTAAAGCTTTTAGAGAACGAGAAATTTCCGAAATTTCGCGCTCACGACTATCACCACCACTACTCAAACCTCGCATAAGCTGAAGATAGTCGACAATGATCAAACCCAAACCATGTTCTTTTTGAAGACGACGCGCCTTCGCACGCATTTCTAAAATATTAATCGCTGGTGTATCATCCACATAAATCGCTGACTCTGAAAGCTCTCCAGCCGCTCGTGTCAATCGAGGCCAATCACTATCCGTCAGAAAACCACCTCTTAATTTTGAAGAATCAATCCGAGCTTCCATACACAAAAGACGTTGAACCAATTGTTCTTTAGACATTTCCAAAGAAAAAATTGCACAGGGCACTTTCCCCTTAAGTGTCGCATTAGCCGCCAGAGAAAGAGCAAAAGCTGTCTTACCCATACTTGGTCGGCCTGCTACAATGATGAGATCTGAAGGCTGCAAACCAGCTGTCATACGGTCTAAATCTGAAAAACCTGTCGTCACGCCCGTGACTAATTCCTTCCGCTCGGAAAGCATTTCAATCTGTCGAAAGCTTTCCTTCACGATATCTTTCATGGCGAAAAATGACTGTTTGATTCTTTTTTGGGCAATATCAAAAATAATCTTTTCACTCTGATCGAGAAAATTTTCGACATCGACTTGATCTTGATAACCCATGGAGACAATTTCTGTGGCCCCTTGTATCAAACGACGTAGAATTGATTTTTGACGAACTATTTTGGAATAATGTGCAACATTGGCGGCTGTAGGAATGGAATCCACCAACAAAGACAAATACGTTGTCCCGCCAGCAGCATCCAACTCACCTTTGTTTTTAAGTTGAGCGGTCAGAGTGACTAAATCAATGGGCTCACTCTTCTCAGAGAGCTCCAACATTGCTTTGAAAATTTTTCGGTGAGATTCTCGGTAAAAGTCTTCTGGTTCGGCAAATTCCACAACACGATTGATCGCCTCATTCTCAATCATGACAGAGCCTAAAACCGCTTGCTCCGCTTCAATATTTTGAGGCGGCAACTTGTTAACAAGCGACGCCACATTGGAAGCGTGGGAAGAGTGTAAACCTTGAGCTTCACGCGACGCACGAGGAGCGGTTTCAGACATGGAAATTCTCCACGATTATTATTTCTTGATGAGGACTAACTTAAGCGATGCAACCACTTCTGAGTGCAAATGAATTTCTACAGAATACTCACCCAATTTACGGATGGCATCTTTGATCAAAATAGTTCTCTTATCGACTTTAATTCCCTGCTTATCCAAAAGATCTGCTACTTCTCGTGAAGAAACTGTTCCAAAAATCTTATCTTCTTCACCCGCTTGTTTTTCTACGGTTAAGGTAATGGAAGAAATTTTTTGGCCTAAAGCTTCAGCTTCTTGTTTCGCTTTTGCACGACGTGCTTCAATAACTTTTTGCTCTTGCTCAAGACGTTTCAAGCTACCTTTATCTGCTACCATCGCTTTTTTTTGAGGGATCAAATAGTTTCTAGCAAAACCATCTGAAACTTTTTTCACATCTCCCACTTTTCCAAGCTTGGGCACATCTTCGCGTAAAATAACTTCCATAAATACCTCCAATTTACTGTTTCTGTTTCTTTAATTTTCTAAAATCAAACCAAAAGTCAAAAATACCTAAAGCCAAAATAATCACTCCAAAAAACTGGATAAATAAAAAAATTAAAAAATATAAAGCCAACCTGAGCATCGAATTGGGACCTAACTTCACTCTCAAAAAGAAGCTCGTAATCGCCAATCCTTGCAAAAAATAAATCACAGCAAAAACTATCAAAGCATTCAAACAAACGACTTCGATAATATCCTTTTGAAATAAATAAATATTACCAAAATAAAGCGCTGCAACCGCAATAGGAGCCCAAACCAGACCTTCCTTTAAACGCCAGAAAGGGAACTCCACCCATGCAGGAAAGATTAAGCCTAATAACCTCTCCTGAAGACACAGCCTTCTCAAAAAAGAAATATTTACTGAGAGAGCTACAATTAAAAAACCAACCCACAAAGAAGGCATCAAATTTATTGCATCCTTCACAATGTCATCTTTGTACTTTTGTAAAAAATAAACTTCTTCACCACTCATACCTGCATCTTTTTGCACACTGACCATACGATCAACAACTGTGCTAAAAGAGAGTCTCATTTCTTCTAAAAATGACCAACCAGCATTCTGAAACGCTAAGATCATCACCAAACCAGGAACTAATATCGCTGCAGCTACAAGATAGAGGAATGTTTTCTCAACATCCCACTTCTGTCGACTTGTCACACCTAAGTTAAAACCAATCCACAAAAAGTAAAATAAGTAAATCGATCCCAGTACTGTTACCTGCTTGGCTTCTAGAGCAGGCTCAAACGCCGTCATCGGCATCATCGTCAGCTTGAATGGCACTTGATACAATAAGACAAGAGCCAAAAAAGTGAGAACAGCTACGACACCGGCAACCACTTTCCCTCTTTTCACAAACAAGTAAGCCAAGGGTAATGGCGTAAAAATCACAAAAAACCCGCTCGTATAGAGCAGCAACGTCAGAACTACTGTTATCAAACCATTCATCAATAACGCTGCCCACATGGGGATTTTGCCTTTTTTAATGTTGTGGTGGATGTGACGATGTAAAGGAGATCAATGCTAAAACACGAGCTCTCTTCACTGCCGTCTGCATACGTCTCTGATGCATGGCACAATTTCCCGTCACACGACGTGGAATAATCTTTCCACGATCTGTAATAAAAGGAATCAAGATTTTTGGCTCCTTATAGTCCAAAGGAAATTTGGGATCTGCACAAAAACGACAAACTCTCTTCTTGGTGCTTTTTCGATTTAAGAAGGCTGTTTTATCATCACGATCTCCACGATCACGATCATGATCGCGATCACGACGACCAAATCCACCTTGTCCTTGATTTGAATATCCACTCATGAGTTCACCTCTTGCTCTTGCTGATGGCGACCATGACTACGGCCGTGGCCATGTCCATGGTGACCAGAATGTTCTGTATGGGCTGGTTCTTGATACGGTTCAAAATGAACCGCTTGTACCGTCAAATAACGAATTGCATCTTCAGACATCTTTAAATGTCTTTCGAGTTCTTCAACTGTTTTCCCTGTTCCAAAGAAATTCAATTGAAAATAATGGCCTCGACTCATCTTCGCAATGGGATAAGCCAAAGCTCTTTTACCCATATCTTTCAAAGGCTGAAGACGGCCACCATATCGCTGTACGATTTCGGCAATTTTATCGTTGGCCTTTTTTGTCATTTCATCCGTTAAATCAGGACGAAAGATATAGACCGTTTCATATTCCATTTCGTTACTCATTATCATACCTCCAAAATAATTTTATTTAACAAACTCTCAGACTCTTTAATCATCACATCAACAATCTTTTCCTCATCCTGGGTGAAGCGGTGAAGCACAAAATCAGAAATCTGACCTTTATGCCCCGGACCTTCAGGTCTCCCAACCCCCATACGTATGCGCCAAAAATCTTTCGTACCCAGATGCTCGATCACTGAACTCACACCTCGGTGACCAGCAGCCCCTGAAGAAAAACCTTTTTTCAATTTACCCAGAGGCAAATCGAGTTCATCGTGCACTAAAACCAACTGTGCTGGAGAAACACGATAATAATCCAAAATCTCTCTCACAGCTTGGCCTGAAAGGTTCATGTACGTCTGAGGAAGCTGCACATAGACGTCACGCTCTTCTATATGTAGTTTCGCCCAGTAAGACGAAAAGCCCTTCTTTCGAATCTCACTTCCATACTTTTCTGCAAAACTATGTACGGCTTTAAAACCTATATTATGCCGTGTTTCTTCATATTCAGTCCCAGGATTTCCCAATCCCACAATCAGAACTGGCTTCTGAGATTTTGACATGAACTACTTCTTGTCCGCCTTTGCTGCTGGTGCGGCACCTTTCGCAGGAGCCGCGCCTGCTGCGGGAACTGCTGCAGCCTCTGGTGCTACTGCTACTTCTGCCGGCTTCTCTTCTTTGACAGTCACTACAGAGACGACTGTCTCATTAGCTTCTTGCTGCGAAATCTCAACACCTTCAGGAAGCTTAAGATCTTTCATATGAATGGCACTACCCATATCCAGATTTGTGATATCGATTTCGATTACTTGAGGAATCTTTGCCGGCAAACAACGTACGGACAATTCACGTTTTGCCTGATCGACAATACCGCCTTTGGTTTGACCAAGAGCTTTTCCAACAAGTTTAACAGCAATTTTAACAATAACTTTCTCTGCAAGATTGATTTTCAAAAGATCAACATGGGTCAGCTTTCTGGAAAGAGGATTAATTTGAAAATCCTTCACCATAACAACTACAGGATCTGACTGTCCTGAAACAACCAGATCATATAAGGCATTGGCACCTTGAGATCTTATTTTGAGACCTATTTCTTTAGCATTAACAGTCAAACCTTGACCAACCTCACCATGACCATAAAGCACAGCAGGAATCTTTCCTTCTAGTCGAAGACGACGATTGATACCCTTGCTACCCACTTCTCTTGCTTCTGCATTAATATTTGGACGCTCCATAAAAACTCCTATTCTTGATTCTATTGTTAAATAAATAACGAAGAAACAGATTCACCTGTGTGAATTCTTTTAATCGCTTCTGCCAAAATCTTTGAAACTGACCTAACCTTAATCTTTGGACATTGCTTAGCCTTGTCGCCCAGAGGAATCGTATCGGAAACAATCATCTCAACGATCGGTGATTCATTAATACGCTTAATCGCTTCACCAGACAAAACAGGATGCGTACACACAGCCATGACAGATGCAGCACCCTTTTCCATCAAAGCTTTTGCCGCTTGTGTCAAAGTACCTGCTGTATCCACAATATCATCTACCAAAATAGCATTCTTCCCCGTCACATCACCGATCAAATTCATGACTTCTGATTTATTTGGACCTGTTCGTCTCTTATCCACAACAGCCAAATCAACACCCAACCGTTTGGCATAAGCACGAGCCCTTTCAGTACCACCCGCATCGGGAGAGACAATAATCACATCCGTCATCTTCTTTTCTTGCTGAAGATATTCGACAAAAATGGGCGCTGCATACAGATGATCAAAAGGAATGTTGAAAAATCCTTGAATCTGACCTGCATGCAAATCCATTCCCAAGATCCTTTGCGCTCCAGCAGCCGTTAACAAATCAGCTACAAGCTTTGAGGTAATGGGAGTCCTTGGAAGAACTTTTCGGTCCTGCCGAGCATAACCATAATAAGGAATCACCACAGTGATACGGTTGGCCGACGCTCTCTTCAAGGTATCGATAACAATGAGCAGCTCCATAATATTATCATCAACAGGACTGCACGTTGGTTGAATGACAAATACATCCACTCCACGCACGTTTTCATCCACTTCCACAAACAGCTCTCCGTCTGAAAAGCGTCGTGTCTGCGATTTGATCAAAGGCACACCCACCTGCTCGGCTATTTTTTAGCAAGCTCTGGATTGGCACTACCTCCAAACAATTTAAGTTGATCTGCTTGTATCATAAAAATTCTTACTACCTTAAAAGTTAATCTCGGGGACGTGGAATCGAACCACGATTCAAGGCTTCAAAAACCTTTGTCCTGCCGTTAGACGATCCCCGAAAAATTTTCGTCAGAAAATTTTTCCCTCTATTCTCCAATGCGATTTTCAGCAATGCCGAAAATTAAAAAATAGCATTAGCATGCAGAAAATAGAGGTCTCTAACATCCACTACTTTCAGACTTACAAATCCACCACTCAGGTTTTTTACTGCGTTTGAGAACTTCAAACCCCTGGTCACAAGACGCTTTGGAATCATATAAGCCAAAAACGGTACCACCGCTTCCGCTCATGAGCGCCCCGAGGGCCCCGGCATTCAGTAATGCTTCTTTCATCTGAGCCAGGACCGGATAGCGAGGAATCACGACCTTTTCGAGGTCGTTTTCAAGGTCCGGGCGAGTAGCATCGGTTTTTAAGGCTGTCAACTCCGAAGGTGACTCCAGTTCATCCCACCATCCATACACATCTTTCGTCGATACAGGAAAACCCGGATTCATTAAAATCACATAAAGAGGCTTTACTTGAGTGGGTTCGAGAATATCCCCAATCCCTGTCACCCGCTGAGGTCCGTCACATAAAAAAAACGGCACATCGGCTCCAATCTTCACAGCCAATTCTTTTAATCTTTGAGAAGACACTCCCAAATCTAATTTTTCATTCAAACTTTTTAATACACTGGCCGCATCACTCGTCCCACCACCCAAGCCTGCGGCTACCGGAATATTTTTTTGGATCGTTATTTTGACGGCAAAATTTTTCCCTGTTTCTTTTTGTAAAAGCTCCACAGCCTTCCACATACTATTGGATGAATCTTTCGGAACCACAGGACTCTCAGAAAAAATCTCAATGTTTTTGCCTTGAGCTGCGAGCTGCGAGCTGCGAGCCTCTATTTCTATCTCATCACAAAGATCTAATTTCACCATCACCATATCCAAATCATGATAGCCATTCGCGCGACGACCAGTGACTCGCAGCGTCAGATTGATTTTAGCGGGAGCGCTTACAGAAAACTTGATTTTAGAAGGTTCAGACATCATAGTTTCCGGCCCTATGGCCGAGCCAAAAGAAAAAGTCAAAGTGACGGAAAAAAGTCGAGGCAAACTCGTCACACTCGCGAAGCTGCGTGAAGGCACCACCAAAAGTTTTGATGGGACCACAATCGCTTATCGCTCTTTTGGAAAAAGCCGAGGTAGCGACCCTACTATTGTGTGCTGCAACGGCTTGGGCGTAGGTACTTTTTTTTGGAATTATTTAGAGAAACATTTTCGTACAAACTATCAAGTGGTGACTTGGGATTATCGAGGTCACGGGAAATCCTCTCTTAAAAACGATAAAAAAAATTATTCTTTGGAAGCAATCGTCAAAGATGGAAAAGCTGTCATCCAAGCTTTAGGAATTAAAAAAGCTATTTTTGTAGGACATAGTTTAGGAGTTCAAGTCAGCTTAGAACTTTATCGTCGTTGGCCTGAACTTTTTGCAGGGATGGTTTTATGTTTTGGTACTTACGCGCGCCCTCTAGATACATTTTATAATATCGGCTGGTCTCGACATCTCTTTCAGGTGATTTATAAAATCGCATCGACTTTTCCCACCCAAAGTAATTTTTTCAGCCAAATGCTTTTAGACAATCCACTTTCTTTTTGGATGGGTGGCTTACTCAAAATGCAACACACGGGTATGATTAAAAAAGAAGATAATGAAAAGTACATCAAGCATATTTTAAACGTCGATCCCATCTTCTTTACAAGTCTTTTAAAAAGCGCACAGGAACATTCAGCTGAAGATGTGCTTAAAAAAGTTAAAGTTCCCACTCTCATCATCACAGGTGAACTCGATCAATTCACACCGATGTGGCTTTCTAAAAAAATGAATCGTCTGATTCGCGACTCCGAAATTTTCATCATGAAAAATGCCACCCATGCAGGATTGGTGGAGCAACCAGATCTCATTAATCTTAGAATAGAAAAATTTATGCGTGAGAGAATTAAGAGAAAAAAGAAATCAAAAGTGGCACAAAAATCATCTCCAAAAATAGCGGCTTAAAAATTATTTCCAGTTCACAGTACAGAAAACTCTTGATCCAATTTTTCACATTCTTCATCACTTAAAACAAAATCAAAACCCGCCATTGAATTTTCCAAAGTCTCAAGCTGACTGGCACCTGGGATGGGAAGCACACACGGAGACTTTTGACGAAGCCAAGCTAAGACGGCTTGATAGACAGACCGATCATGCTTGGAAGCAATCCGGTCGAGAGTGGAAAGCTGGCGTAATTTTTCATAACGATACCAACCTCCGTAAGGACTCCAGGGAAGGAAAACCAAATTTTCTTTTTCACAATAATCTAACACACCATCATTTTCAGGCTGACGGTGAAAGGGACTGTATTGATTTTGAACAGAGACAATATCGACTACCTCACGAGCTTCTTCGATTTGTTTCACCGAAAAATTTGAAACACCTACGTAGAGTACTAAGCCTTTTTCAACGGCATCGCGCGCGGCTTTAAGAGATTCTTTGATTGGAAATTTTGGATCGGGTGAATGAAACTGCCAAAGAAAGATCGGCCTCTGCCCACCCAAGGCCTGATAACTCTCACCAATTGTTTTTTCCAAATGTTTAGGATCACCGTTGGTTTCCCAGCGTCCCTCAGGGCGCATCAAGCCGCCCTTGGTCGCAACAAAGACAGTTTTAGGATTTCCATAACGCTCAATCGCTATTTCAATGAGACGTTCGTTGTGATGTTTTTCATGTTCATTGAGACAGTAGGCATCTGCAGTATCGATGAATGTGACGCCCAGTTCAAAAGCGCATTTCAATACTTGAAGACAATCTTCTTCTGAAGGCCGCCCATCCACAGACATAGGCATAGCCCCTAAGCCTAGGACACTAACGGACTTGCCTGTCTTTCCAAAGATACGTGTGGGTAGTTTTTTCATTTTTTGAAATGAATCGATTCTTTATCAACGTCAGCGGTTATCTTATCCCCTTCAAAAAAATTCCCCTCGAGGATCTGCATCGAAAGAGGGTCTTGAAGATATTTTTGGATCGCTCTCTTGAGAGGGCGGGCCCCATAGACCGGATCGTAGCCTTCTTTAGCTAAAAACTGTTTGGCTTTTGCAGAAAGAGTCAAAATGATTTTCTTTTCGGCTAAAAGTTTTTCCAAATATTTAACCTGAATATCAACGATGCGCTCGATACCTTTTTCGTTCAAGCCATGGAAAATAAGAATATCATCGACGCGATTGAGAAACTCGGGGCGGAAATGTCCGCGAAGCGCATCCATCACGCGTTTTTCCATTTCGACTTCGTCCTTGCCACCTAATTCCGTGATAAACTGACTGCCGATATTGCTCGTCATGATGATGACGGTATTTTTGAAATCGACTTGTCGACCCTGACCATCGGTCAACCGACCATCATCCAAGACTTGCAAGAGGACATTAAAAACATCCTGATGGGCTTTTTCGATTTCATCAAAAAGAATGACGGAATACGGCTTGCGACGCACCGCTTCGGTGAGCTGCCCGCCTTCATCATAACCCACATATCCTGGAGGCGCTCCAATCAAACGGGAGACAGAATGTTTCTCCATATATTCTGACATGTCGATGCGCACCATCGACTGCTCATCATCAAAAAGAAATTCTGCCAAAGCTTTGGCTGTTTCGGGTTTTACCCACACCGGTCGGTCCCATAAAAATAAAAGACCCAATCGGCTTATTGGGATCTGCCAATCCCGCACGTGAACGACGGATCGCATTCCCGACTTTTTTCAAAACCTCATCCTGACCAATCACGCGCTGCTGGAGACGTTCTTCCATATGCACGAGTTTTTGCACTTCGCCTTCCAGCATTTTCGACACAGGGATTCCTGTCCACTTGGCCACCACTTCGGCGATGTCTTCCGCTTCCACTTCTTCTTTCAACATCTTGAAATCTTTTTGCAAAACTTCCAGATTCTTATTTTCGGTTTCTAATTCCTTTTGAAACTCTAAAAGCTTTCCATATTTCAATTCAGCCGCACGCCCCAAATCTCCATGACGTTCTGCACTTTCAGCCTCAAGCTTGGAGTTTTCGATCTTTTCTTTCACTGCTCGAATTTTAGAAATAGCAGTCTTCTCATTTTGCCAATGAGCTTTCAGCTTGGAATTTTCTTCTTTGAGAGACACCAATTCTTTTTCAACTTTTTCGAGTCTTTCTTTTGAAACTTTATCAGTTTCTTTTTTGAGAGCCTGCTTTTCGACTTCTAATTGCAAAATACGTCTTTCGACTTGGTCAATTTCTGTGGGCAAACTATCAATCTCAATACGCAGCTTCGATGCGGCTTCATCGACCAAATCGATCGCTTTATCAGGCAAAAATCGATCGGTAATATAACGGTGCGACAATGTCGCGGCCGCCACCACAGCAGCATCTTGAATTTTGACCCCATGATGCACTTCGTATTTTTCTTTTAAGCCACGTAAAATTCCGATGACATCTTCGACGCTAGGCTCACCCACTTGAACCGGCTGAAAACGTCTTTCGAGAGCAGGATCTTTTTCAACATATTTTCGATATTCATCCAACGTCGTTGCACCCACGCAACGAAGCTCACCACGTGCGAGAGCGGGCTTGAGCATATTAGCCGCGTCGACGGCACCCTCTCCAGCACCAGCCCCAACGAGAGTATGCATTTCATCGATAAAGAGAATGATCTCTCCATTGGACTCGGTCACTTCTTTCAAAACAGCTTTAAGACGATCTTCAAACTCACCACGGTATTTCGCCCCCGCAATCATCGATCCAATATCGAGAGCGACTAATCTTTTATCTTTTAAACTTTCAGGCACATCCCCACGAGCAATACGCTGAGCCAAGCCTTCCACAATCGCTGTCTTTCCCACGCCAGGCTCACCAATGAGCACTGGATTTTTTTTAGTACGACGTGAAAGTACCTGCATCACGCGACGCACTTCTTCATCACGGCCAATGACGGGATCCACTTTTCCGCGACGAGCCTGTTCGGTGAGATCACGGCCAAAACGTGCCAGGGCTTGATAACGGCTTTCGGGATTTTGATCGGTGACACGATGAGTCCCACGCACTTGAGCCAGAGCTTTGAGAATACTTTCTTTATTAACTCCAAACTCACGCAGAAGCTGCGACGCTGCCGCATCTTTGACGTGAATAATCCCTAACAACAAATGTTCAGTACTGACATAATCATCTTTCAACACTTCCGCTTCCGCACGTGACTGATCTGTAGCTTGCTTCAACCGAAACGATACATACACATTCCCCTGAAGTGGTGTCACTTTGGGGATTTTTTTCATTTCGGTTTCGAGCCGTTGATGAATAAGATTGATGTCAATTTCGAGCTTTTGAAGAAGGGGTTTTACCAAACCCTCTTTCTGATCAAGAAGAGCCAAAAGTAGATGCTCCGGCTCAACTTGTTGATTGCTGTTGGATTCCGCCAAGCGCTGAGCTTCAAGCACAGCTTCTTGGGCTTTGATGGTAAATTGATCGAGTCGCATTTATGAAAAATAAGCATCTTTCACTCGATGCGCAAGGGTTAAAAAAACATCAGATATATTGGAGAAAAAAGTAGGGCGGGTTTTAACCCGCCCTTTCTGATTTATAATTATTTCTTAAACGCCAAATAGATGGTCGAATCTTCGCGCTTGATGAAGAGGCGGACGATGTCTCCGGTTTTGACTTTTTTGGCGGCTTCTGAAAACTCTTTGCTCGAATTTACTTTTTGATTGTTGATGGAGAGCAGCAAATCTCCACGCTGCACGCCGACATTGGTGGCTTCGCTATCAGGTTCCACATTGACAATCACCACACCATGGTCGGTTTTGGGGAGTTGATTTTCCACAATCTCTTCGGGAGTCAGATCACGTACCGATAAACCTAATTCATCGGAACTTGTCTTCGTGGATTCTTCCGCCGCTTTTTCTCCCTTTTCCATTTCTCCCAATTTCACCTTGAGTGTCATATCCTTGCCATCACGCAAAAGTTCCATCTCCACTTCTTGACCCACAGGCAAGAGCGCAACCATTGAAGGCAAGTCATGAGATTGCTTGATATCCTTCCCATTAAATTTACGAATGATGTCACCTGTTTTAATCCCACCTTTTTCAGCAGGGCTTCCTGGAAAGATGTTGGAAATTAAAGCCCCATTTTCATCCGAAAGATTAAACGATTTGGCTAATTCAGGAGTAATATCCTGAATCCCCACACCCAACCACGCACGTGTCACTTTTCCAGAGGAGATCAATTGAGGTATTAGATTTTTTGCCATGTTGATCGGAATCGCAAAACCAATCCCCTGACCAGACGCCACGATGGCTGTATTCACACCAATCACTTCACCTTTGGTATTAAAAAGAGGACCACCTGAATTACCCGGATTAATCGACGCATCCGTCTGAATAAAATCATCATAAGGACCTGCACCAATCACGCGGCCTTTGGCTGAAACAATACCCGCCGTTACCGTATGATCGAGACCAAAAGGATTCCCTACGGCCATCACCCACTCACCCACTTGAAGCTGATCGGAATCACCCAAAGACACAAACGGCAGACCTTTTGCTTCTATTTTAATCACCGCCACATCGGTCTTGGGATCTGTTCCAATAATTTTAGCATCATACTTTTTCTTATCATCCACCAAAACCTGCACTTCATCAGCACCTTCGACCACATGATTATTGGTCAAAATATAACCATCATTATTAATAATAAACCCAGAACCTAAACTCTTCTGAGGTCTTTGTTGAGGCATATTAAAGCCAGGGCCTTGAAAAAATGTTCAAAAAATCATCAAAAGGATCTTGCCCTTGGCCTCCAGGACCTTGAGGGCCAAACTGCCGACGATTGGGCATTTGAGGACGTTTGGGAGGATTTTTAGTTGTACTGATATTCACCACCGCAGGGCCTACTTTTTTTGCCAAATCGACAAAGGAGGGTGTTCCAAAAAAAGCTGCCGGCTGCACTTGAGCCGGAGGAAGGGTACTAGGAACTGCCAGAGGCTGACCTTCTTTAATCACCTCCACTGCCCGAGCCGGCGTGTTAAGATCAAACTTCGCAGTCAAAAAAATACCGGTCATGAGACCGGCAACAGCAACACCACTTAATGTGATAACCAATGAAGTTTTCTTCATATTGTATTTAGGGGTTTGTACCCCTCTCCTTTTTGACAACGAGAGCGAAATTAACCATCGTATCAGAAAGTGTCAAGGTTACGGCGGTGGTTGACAGAGTTTAATCGGCAACACATATACCCAACTCATGGCTGATAAAAAACCGACACCTCTTGAGCCTAAAATTGTAGAAGAAGATCTTGATGATTTGGAGATTACAGATTCAGCCATTCAACAATCCCTAGAGACTCCAGAAGTTTTGGAAGAAACTACAAAAAAAGAACTCAACCGAAACTTGCCCGTTCCTCAAGGACCCATTTCTTCTTACCTGGCTGAAATTAATAAAATCCCCCTTCTCTCTCCTGCTGAAGAAAAAAGACTCGCCGTTCTTTTTCAGGAAACGGGCGACATGGATGCCGCACACAAGCTCGTTGTCTCTAATCTGCGTTTTGTTGTGAAAGTAGCTTATGAGTACAGTGCTTATGGGTTAAAAATGTCCGACCTCATCCAGGAAGGAAATATCGGCCTGGTGATGGCTGTCAAAAAATTTGATCCTAATAAAGGTTATCGACTGATTTCCTATGCCGTGTGGTGGATTCGCGCGATGATTCAGGGCTATATTTTGCGAAGTTGGAGCTTGGTTAAAATTGGCACCACTCAAGCCCAACGAAAACTTTTTTATAAACTCAGCCAAACCAAACGAGCTCTCAGCAATTTTCTCACAGGTGACAAATCTGACGATCACACTTCAGAAACTGAAAAGGTCGCTCACAAACTGGATGTCAGAGAAAAAGATGTCAGAGAAATGGAAGCTCGCATGAGTGGGCGAGACACCTCTCTTAATCAGCCTTTTTCAGACGACAATGCGACCACAGGACTCGACATGCTTGAGTCCTCCGAAAATCAGGAAGCCGCCTTCGAAAGACATGAGAGACAAAAATATATTGCTCATGAAATACAAAATGCCTTGAAAGATTTGAATGAAAAGGAAAGATTCATTGTCGAAAACCGACTCATGGCTGACGAACCCATGACCCCTCAAGAAATAGGGGATCATTATAAAATATCCAGGGAACGGGCCCGACAATTAGAGGAAAGAGAAAAAGCCATTCAATGTTTTGAACTATTAAAAACTCGTTTTTCAGGTTCGCAAGCAGCCTATGATGCCGATCTGGATATTGGAGACAGTTATTTTAGAAAAAAAGACTACCTCCTGGCTGCCGAGACCTATTTGGGATTTACCAAACTCCATCCTACACATGAAAAAGTTGCTTATGCTTATTTTAGAACCGGTTTAAGCTATTTGAGAGAATCTCCCAAAGCCATTGATCGAAACCAAACCTATTTGGATTCTGCCATTCAATATTTAGAAACCGCTGTAAACATGGGTGGAGACACGCGTGATGTGGCGAAAGAAAAATTGATCGAAGCCAAGACACGCATTGCGAAACGCCATTTTTATATTGGGCGTTTTTACTACCGTACGGGCGAATACATTTCCGCCATCCCCCGTTTTGAAGAAATAGTGACAAGCTATACGGGATTGGGTCTGGATGAAAAAGCACTTTATTACTTGGGGAGTTCTTTTGTTAATTTAAAAGAAAAAGAGAAGGCTTTGGAAATATTGTCTGTCTTTGAGCAGCATTTTCCGGCAAGTAAGTATCGCAAGAAACTTTCAAAACAAATAGGCATCAAAGCTTAAGCAACGTCTGTAAACCTGAGGGAGGGTCGCATGGCTGATCCAATTCGAGATTTGATTGAAATGGGTAAAAAGCATTTTGAGGGGAAAAATTATACACGAGCTCAATCCATCTTTCTCAAAATTTTGAAATCTGGTCGTCATTATCCTGACATTCTAAACATGATGGGCGTGATCCAGCATCGTGATGGAAAATTTAATGATGCTATTTCTTTTTTTAAGGAAGCTCTAAAAATCAATCCAGACTATACGGAAGCTAATCTCAACCTGGCTGTTCTCTTAAATGATTTAGGACGTTATAAAGAATCCAAAGCTCTTTTTACGCATATCAAGAAAAAGTCATCTGCTAAACTGGATCCTGTCTTAAAAGGAAAAGTAACCAATCTTCATGCAGCTTTGGGTGATATTTATAAAGCAGTTGGGATGTTTAATGAAGCTATCATTGAATATCAAAAAGCTCTTAAAATTTCTCCCACCTATGCCGATATCCGCACAAAACTAGGAATCTGTCTTCGCGATAATAATCAAAAAGAGCTCTCTCAACGCACTTTGGAAAGTACCTCAAAAGACAGTCCAAAATATTTACAAGCTCAAATTGAAATGGGAATTAATCAATTTATGGCTGGCCAAAAAACTAAGGCCGTCACTTCCTGGAAAAATGTGTTGAAGAAAAATCCCAACAATCTGGTCGTCCAGATGTTTGTTCAAATGTCAGGCAAGTCGTAGATTTTACCGGATTCCATTTTCAAACTGAGTAGCTAAATGGCAGCTGCATCCACCGCCATTGTTTGCGGTAGGATCTTCAAAATTATACTGCACAGTGTTGTTACCACCACTTCCTGAGGTGCCACCGGTTCCAGAACTACCCCCACTTCCACTGGAGCCTCCAGATCCGCTAGCACCACCACTGCCGCCTATACGATTACTTGAAAAGCTAATAGGAGAGCTAAAAGCATCGGTGTGTCCAGAGGCTCTACAACGCACAACTAAACTCGTCACACCTGTGCTACTAAAATTAATCGTGTGATCCATAGTGGATGTCGTACCTATATCGATATACGATCCCGCCCCATTGATTTGATAGCTACATTGGGAATTAATGTCTGTAGATACATAGAGAGTGTAGTTTGAAGGATCATCCGTTGTCATCGCAGTTGGCGTAGCTGAAGCAATAATAATACGAATCGATGTTTCCGTATTTCCACCACTGCCTCCTGCGCCACCAGAACCTGAACCACCCCCTGAACCGCCAGACCCACCATAGGTAGAGGCAAAGAAACTTGAGAGATCCGCTCGGCATACCCACCCATTTGAAAGCGCCCAAAAGCTTTGGCATCACCGTTTGAAATGACTTGAGTGATATCTAAATATTCTGAGCTGGGATAGGCATTTGAACAGTCATTCGTTCTGATAAAATCAAAATAGTAATTATCTGATAGACCTGAGGTTGAATTGAGCAAACCTATATTTCCATCATCCGTGCTTGATGAAGAAGCACTACTTGTCATTCCCAACATATTCAAGCCATGGCTTAAAGGAACCAGAGAATGAATGACGGGCTCAAGCCCTCCAGAAGCTAATTTGATAGTAGTCCATGTTGCTGCTGATATCGGTAACGAATAAAATGCAGCGTCTGTAGTCGAGGCATATAAAATATTATTTACTACAGCCAAATTCTTAATATTGCGAATACTTGGTATTGGAGTCCAACTTGGACTAGAGGCTGTCGTTGCCATTTTCATGACACCATCAGGGCCACCTGCATACAGAAAACCACCTGACACAGCCAGAGAAGTAGCTGAAAGAAGTGATGCTGATCCTGCACCATCACCACTAATCCAAGACCAGGTAATATCGCTCGAAGCAATAACACCTTTAGCAACACCATAAGATGTTGCTGCATAAAGATTATTTCCGTCTTTTATGAAACTAGAGACATCCGTTGTCTCCTTTGAAAAGTCTTGCTGATCATTCCAAGTCATGGCGCTTCTAGACAACACGGCTTTCACAACTTTACCTGTGGACGTTACGCCATAAATTGTATTCGCATCCGCCAAGACTATTTTTTTTATGTTTTGCACATCAGTCAACAGCGTCGCATTCGACGTCGTATTGTAAGGATTAACAACTCTACTGGCTGTAGAAGCTCCAGTCACTTGATGAAGTCCAGACTTTGTTAACTCTGTTGGATTGGAATAAACCACCCACAAAACGTCCGAGCTCGCATCATATTTTAAATCTGTAATCGTCCCAGAATGATCATCAATGACGGCTGAAGAGACTGCCACATTTGTTGGAGATGTCCATGAGTAAGCTTCATGAACGGAAAACAATAGGGCTAATGTTAAGATGATTCTGATTTGTTCACTTACTTTAAACATGATAGAGAACCTTTCCTTTATGTTAAGGTTCTATCAAAGCAGTTTTCATGCCAAAACCAGCATCAAACCATAATCATAACCACTTGTATTTACTATACAATTATAAATACCTTGATGCTCCTTATCAAAACAGAAACGACTCTATTATCAGAGTGATAATTTTTTAGAGAAAAGACTTAAGCTTTTGAATGGCCTCATTCCACTTAGAAACATCACTCCCACCCCCCTGAGCCATGTCCGGACGACCGCCTCCGGTACCGCCTAAAATCGGAGCCAGTTCTTTCATCAAAGCACCAGCTTGGTATTTGGAAGACAAATCTTTTGAAACACGGAGAATCAGACTGATCTTATCACCAGCAATACCGGCTAGTAGCGCAATACCTGATCCCAGCTTTTGGATTTTTTGATCGGAAAGCTCTCGCAACACTTTGGCGTCATCCGTTGCCGATTTCAAAATTGAAACCTTCACGCCATTCACTTCGAAGTTTTCTTCTTGATCCGCAGATCCAGAAGCCGAACCCAGTTTGTATTTTTGTACTTCCTTCTCAAGCTTCTTCATCTGGTCGAGCATTTTTTCCACACGATCAATCAGCTCAGCCGGTGTCGACTTGAGTAATGTTGAAGCCTTCAACAAACTTTCTTCCATTTTGCGTAAATAATGCAGGCCAGGATTTCCCACCACAGCTTCCACACGTCTCACTCCGGCCGCGACTGAAGATTCATTCACCAGTTTCAATAAACCAATCTGTCCCGTCGCACTCACATGCACACCACCACAAAGCTCAGTTGAAAAATCTCCCATCTTGGCCACACGCACCTGATCGCCATACTTATCACCAAAAAAAGCCAAAGCCCCAGCCTTGATGGCCGCATCATAAGCCATCACCGTACAACTCACGGCAAGATTATGACGGATTTCACGATTCACAATATCTTCAATCTGGTCCAGATTTTCACGAGACACAGGCTCAAAATGAGCAAAGTCAAAACGCAATTTTTCGTTGGTCACCAGTGACCCTGCCTGACGTACATGAGTGCCTAACACGTGTCTCAAAGCCGCATGCAACAAATGAGTCGCTGAATGATGCGTCATCGTACCTTCGCGGAAAATAGGATCCACGTTTAAAGTCACTTCATCACCTTCGCTGAGATTACCTTCCAAAATTTTCACACGATGCAAAATGAGATCACCTGATTTGTGTGTATCTAAAACTTGAGCTTTTAAATTTTTAGATTCGATGAATCCCTGATCTCCTGCTTGACCACCGCCTTCAGGATAAAAAGGCGTTTTGGGAGTAAGGATTTCAACTTCATCACCACGGCCAGCTTTAGAAATTATTTTCTCAGATTGAGGATCAAAAAGAACAGCCGCAGGAGATTTTTCAGACAAGTGATCATAACCAACGAAAGTTGATGTAATATTTTTACTTAAAATTTCTTGATAGGAATTGGCTTTTTTTCCACTCCCTTTCCAGGCCCGACGACCACGACCTTTTTGCTCTTCCATCAATTCTTCAAAACCTGCCATATCAATATCGAGCTTATTTTCACGAGCAATCAACTCCGTCAGATCAATAGGGAAGCCAAACGTATCATACAAACGAAAGATCACTTCTCCAGAAAGGATTTTTTCTTTTTCTGCTTAGAAGCTTCAACGGCTTCACGAATCATCGCGAGCCCCTTATCTAAAGTTTCTAAAAACTTTTCTTCTTCGGCACGGATGACTTTTTGTATCAGTTCTTTTTCTTTTTTAATCTCATGATACACATCACCCATTTCAGATACGAGCGTATCAATCAGTTGATAGAAGAAGGGCTCGGTTTTTCCCAAAAAGTTTTCCATGACGAATCGCTCGACGCAAAATACGTCGGAGCACATAGCCTCGACCTTCATTGGAAGGCTGCACACCATCAGCAATGAGAAACGTCGACGAACGCACATGATCGCAGAGCACTCTTATTGAAACATCATCTTCAGAATCAGACTGTGTATATTTTTTCCCCGTCAGCGTTTCGACATGCCGAATGAGTGGTGTAAAAAGATCGCTGTCATAATTGGAATGCACTCCTTGAGCCACAGCGGAAAGACGTTCCAAACCCATTCCCGTATCAATAGATGGTTTAGGCAAGGGCTTCGTTAAAATTTTTCCATCACTGTCATAACTTTTTTCATACTGCATGAAGACCAAATTCCAGATCTCCATAAAGCGATCACAATCACAACCCAAAGCACACGTGGCTTTCCGACACCCATACTCAGGTCCATGATCAAAATGAATTTCCGAACACGGTCCACAAGGCCCTGTCTCCCCCATCGACCAAAAATTATCTTTTTCACCCAAACGCACAATGCGTTCTTTGGGGATTCCGACTTCTTTCATCCAAAGTTGTTCGGCTTCATCATCTTTTTCAAAAACCGAAATCCACAAACGATCTTTAGGGATCAACATCTCGACAGTCAAAAAATCCCAAGCATAGCGAATCGCTTCTTTTTTGAAATAATCTCCGAACGAAAAATTACCCAACATTTCGAAAAACGTATGATGACGTGCGGTACGGCCAACATTTTCTAAATCATTATGTTTACCCGACACACGCATACATTTTTGAGAAGACGTCGCACGCGCATAAGGGGCTTTGGATTCCCCCGTAAAAAAATTCTTAAACGGGACCATACCAGCATTGGTGAAATATAATGTCGGGTCATCGATAGGAATCAATGAAGCCGAAGGCACACGCTTGTGTCTCAATGCTTCAAAAAATTTCAAAAAACGTTCCCGAATCTCTCGCGAGGTGATTTTATTTTGTACCTGAACCATAGACGGCCGGCCTTACCTAAGCTGGCTTGTGAGGGCAAGTGTCTAAATTGAAGTATTTCAAACGCCAAAAAAACAAGTGAAAACTACTTCTTTTTTTCTACTTTTTCTTTTTCCACTTTCTCAGGAGTTTGAGGGGTGATGATACCGGCTTTGGTAAGCACTTCTTGTTCGATTTTTTTGGTCATCTCTTTATTATCCTTCAAAAACTGACGCGTATTGTCCCGACCTTGGCCGATACGTTCACCTTTATAAGAATACCAAGTACCACTCTTTTCGATGACTTGATGGGTCTCGGCTAAATCCAAAATTTCACCTTCACGTGAAATGCCTTCACCATAGATCACGTCAAACTCCACTTCTTTAAACGGAGGAGCGACTTTGTTTTTGACGACTTTCACCTTCGTACGGTTACCCACAACATTGTCGCCATTTTTCAAAGCGCCAATACGGCGGATGTCCAAACGGACAGAAGCATAAAATTTTAAGGCATTGCCACCGGTGGTGGTTTCGGGATTTCCAAACATCACGCCGATCTTCATGCGGATCTGATTGATGAAGATAATCATCGTCTTGCTGCGAGCGGCACTTCCTGTGAGTTTTCGCAGAGCTTGACTCATCAAACGTGCTTGAAGACCCATTTGAGGATCGCCCATATCACCTTCGATTTCGGCTTTTGGGACAAGGGCTGCGACGGAATCGATAACAATAACATCCAAAGCACCACTCTTGACTAACATATCCGCAATCTCAAGAGCCTGTTCACCGTTGTCGGGCTGAGAGATCAAAAGATCTTCCGTACGAACACCCAATTTTTTTGCATACTGAGAATCCATCGCATGTTCAGCATCGATGAAAGCGCACACGCCGCCTTTGGCTTGAGCTGCTGCGATCGTTTGCAGAGCTAGCGTGGTTTTTCCGGAAGATTCAGGTCCATAGATTTCAATGATACGACCTTTAGGAAGACCACCAATACCCAGCGCGATATCCAAACCCAAAGAACCTGTCGAAATACCTTCGATCGCTTCAATCACCCGATCTTCACCGAGCTTCATGATGGCACCTTTGCCATATTGCTTTTCGATGGTTCCCAGGGCAGCTGTCAGTGCTTTGTCTCTATTGGCTAATGAAATATTTTCCATAAATCTCTCCTTAAAGTTAAACAGATTCTAAAGTGAAACGTTAAAAAACCCTGTTCCCTTCCTACACTTTTTTAAGATGTGTCAATGAATGAGATGTTTTCTCAAAATATCCAAAGAGGAGAAGGCTACGAGGCGCTTAAACCACTCTCGAGAGGCAGGGAAAAAGAGTTTTCTCTCTTGAGTGCCGGATGGAGAAGATAAGGCTATGTGCACGGTACCTACCGGCTTATCAGGGCTACCGCCATCAGGGCCAGCAATACCTGTCATTGAAAGCGCGTATGTTGTCCCAGCTCTTTTTCTTAAACCCTCAGCCATCGCAATCGCCGTTTCAGCACTCACAGCGCCGTGATTTTTCAAAACCTCGGAGGGGACTGCCAACAAGTCTTGTTTGGACTCATTACTATAAGTCACGACACCTTCTTTAAAATATTTCGAGCTTCCCGGAACATCCGTGATCAAACTTGCCAATAAACCTCCCGTACACGACTCAGCCACAGACAGGCTCTCGCCTCTTTCCGTCAAAACACGACCCACCCACTGTGGAAGCATTTCCTCTCCTTCACCATAAATCACATCTCCCAAACGATCTCTCACAAAAGCTTCAACCTCATGGACACGCTTTTGCACTTTATTAAGATCCGACCCACGAGCTGAAATTTTCAAAAGTATTTCAGGAAAGAAAATACGAAAAGCCAAGTCCACATCCGTCAAATCCACACTCGCTAATTCCCGATCCATAGCAGACTCGGTCATGCCAAAGCATCGCAGCACTTTTTGACAAAACTCTGTCTTGACCGGTGAGAGTTCTTTAATTTTGGGAAAAACATAATCTTCGCACATCTTCTTCATTTCGCGCGGCACTCCGGGCAAAAAGAAAAAGTGCGTATTTTGAAAAGCGATATGACAGCCTGGAGCTGTCCCATTGTCATTAGGAATCACCGTCGATCCCTCAGGAAGACGAGCCTGCTTTTCGTTATTAGCCGCCATCGGACGATTCAGCTTTTCAAAGCGTGCTTTAATTTTTTCCAACGCTTCAGGAAATAAAACTTGAGGCATACCAAAAGCTTTTGAAGCTGTTTCAATAGTAATATCATCAATCGTTGGCCCTAAGCCTCCCGTGACAATGACGACCTGAGACCTTGAAGCCGCAAGATTTATTGCTTTAGTGATGGGCTCCGGATCATCGCCTACCGAGCTATGAACATGGAGTTCATAGCCATGACTCCATAGATAATCCCCAATCCAAGCAAAATTAGTATCGACGATATTTCCCGATAAAATCTCATCACCCACAGTTAAAACTTCAATTTTCATTGAAATGCTGTAGTGTGTATGCGAGCAGCTTTTCAACAAAAGATATATTAAATCGTTTTTCAAAATCCGATTCAATGATCTTTAAATAATTAAGGAGGAATTATGGCTGAAGTGGCAAAACTGATTATCGATGGAAAAGAATATGAATTGCCTGTCATCACTGGCAGTGAAGGAGAAAAGGCGATTGATATTGGAAAGTTAAGACAAGTCACTGGTCATATCACTATAGATCCCGCTTTTATGAACTCAGGATCTTGTTATTCCTCTATTGCTTTTATCGATGGCGAAAAAGGAATCCTTCGCTACCGAGGAGTTCCCATTGAAGAACTCGCAGAACATTCCAATTTTGTCGAAACAGCTTTTTTGCTTATTTACGGGCACCTTCCCACAAAACAAGAAAGACAAAAGTTCAGCACAGGCCTCACACGTCATTCGATTATTCATGAAGACATGAAGAATTTTTTTAACGGCTACCCTAGCAGTGCACATCCTATGGCGATTTTATCGGCCATGGTGGGAGCTCTGTCAGCATATTATCCTAACGTCACCAGTGCTGATGTTACAGCTGAAGAGATGGATGAAAACTATGTCCGACTTCTTTCCAAAGTACGTACGATAGCTGCTGCTTCCTATAAAAAATCAATCGGACAGCCCATCTTGTATCCACGCAATGACCTTTCCTACTGCGCCAACTTTCTCCATATGATGTTTGCCGTTCCCGCAGAACCCTATGTTGTCGACGAAGATGTCGTTAAAGCGTTGAATCTTCTTTTGATTGTTCATGCCGATCATGAACAAAACTGTTCAACCTCGACGGTACGCATTGTAGGCTCTTCAAGAGCTAATGTGTATGCATCAGTCTCCGCAGGTATTTGCGCTCTTTGGGGTCCTCTCCATGGAGGAGCCAACCAGGAAGTCATCGAAATGCTGCAAAAAATCCACGATGAAAAAATCCCGGTTTCCAAAGTGGTAGCAGATGCCAAGGACAAAAATAGCACCTTCCGGCTGATGGGATTTGGTCATCGTGTTTATAAAAATTTCGATCCTCGCGCTAAGATTTTGAAAGCCAGCTGTGACAAAATCTTGTCAAAAATGGGCATTCACGATCCGCTTTTAGATATTGCTAAAGAGCTCGAAGAAGCCGCTTTGAAGGACTCTTATTTTGTAGAAAGAAAACTTTATCCCAATGTCGATTTCTATTCCGGCATCCTCTATCGAGCCATGGGAGTCCCGACCAATATGTTCACCGTGATGTTTGCGATTGGCCGTCTGCCTGGCTGGATTGCTCATTATAAAGAACTCCGCGCCGATGCTAACGCCAAAATCGAACGTCCTCGTCAGATTTATACAGGCAATACGCTCACGCACTATGTGCCGATTGATAAGAGATAGTTAGGGAAAATTCGAATCAGAATTTGAAGGACAAGATTCGCATAAATCCCGGCCATCACATCATCCATCACCACACCCCAACCACCTTTGAGATGATCTTGAAACCATCGAGCTGGGAAGGGTTTGAGAATATCAAACAGACGAAACAAGAGAAAACCTGCGATCGTCATCTTCCACGAAAACGGGAGGAAGGCTAACGACACAAGCTGGCCAATAATTTCGTCGACGACGATCTCACCAGGATCTTTTTTTCCAAAATGCTCTTCGGCGATTTCAGCAGACCAAACTGAAATTGCAAAAACTCCCAAGAGAGTCACCGCGTAAAGTGATGATGAAAAGTCTTTGAACAAAACATAGAAAACAAGACCCACAAGACTTCCCCATGTTCCCGAAGCAAAAGGAGCAAAGCCCGAACCAAAACCCGTGGCAAAAATAAGAGCGACTTTTTTATTCATGAATGAGGCCCTGCCAGAAAGAGAAGTTCTCGTCATACATTTTTTAGGAAGTTATTTTTTTTCTAAAAAACTAATGATGCTCTTGGCCATAGCAAACCAATGAGGATTAATCTTTGCTGTTGATGCAGTTTGTTTTTCAAAATGTCCATAAAGTGCTGCGGCCAACTTTCTTTCTTGAGCTGCGCTGTCGTCAAATTTTTCTTTAAATATTCCTAGAGAAATCTGAGCTCTCTCCAAATAGAGCTTTTTAAATGGTCTTGGAAGGTCCATAAAAGGAGTTCTTTTCAGATCAACCCACTTAGTTTTACCTTTTTCTAGATAAGACCTTCTCAGTTCATTACCTTCTTGAGTTGCTAGCCATCGATTAAACAAAAAGTGAGCTAATTTTTCTTCTTGAGTTTGAGGGCTGCTCGCAGTCGTCAATGCGATTGCTTTTTGAGACTGACCTTTTTCAATATTCAGCACATAAACTTGCCCTTCTATATGTATCGTAGATCGCCCTGCCGGAAGAGCATAAGAATATAAAGAAGCTCCCTGCATAGGAGCTCCATATCCACGACCACTCTTTTCCCTTTTGGCCTTTGTCATACCGTCTCTTCCAATAACACTGTATTCAACTTCACTCCCCTCAGGATTAAAAACTTTCACCCCTTCTTCGAGAGCACTCTTCCCTTTTGGGAAAAAATGAAAAATAGGATTTTTTTCAAAATCATAAACTCTCAATCCCCACTCAACTCCTCTCCAAGAAAAAAAGCCCATGTTATCGAGTACAGTGACTTCACAAGAAGCCTGTACGGCTGGCCTTTTTCGGCCCTCGGCACTTTCTCGAATTTCCAAACGAAATATGTCTTCCACATGCAAAGAAGACGTGGTCGCTACTGCGTCTGTGGTCATCTCACCCGGTCTGGCATTTAAATAGGGCAGCTGAATCAACGGCATTAAACCAACCTGTCTCATAACATCTCTCCTTAAGAGATGTGTTTATCGTTGGTTTTTCTGGAGGGTTGCTAATTTTTTTCAGGATCTTGTTGGTATTTGAATGCGCACATCAGGCAGGGAATCAGCAGGATTGGAGATACCATCAACAAGGAAGCTCATTGAAGCTCCGTAGGAGAGGCAGTGTTGAGGATGAAAATTATAAAAAGCGACTTCAAATGTAGTCATCCCGCCTGGAGCTATAGATACAGAAGGGTTTAGCATTGTCGCCGAAATAACATCTTGGGGTGGCATTCCTGTATAACGAGGATTTAGTGCGCGACAATAAACACGGGGTGACATCATGCTAATAGAATGGGGAAGGACTGCTGTACTTGAAACTGAAAACCTTACAAAATAAACGCCGTTTTCAACCCGGGGAGGACCACCTACCTGCGTGATATGAATCAAAGTTGATAAAGGACTTGTTTCGGTGACAGGTCTACTTGGCCTTCTAGGTCTTCGTTGATTTCGTCCAATGTTTTCTGCCTCACCATGAAATGCAGATCTGATCTTCATTTTTCCAACCTTACAATTCTCTTATTTTTTGAGAAAGTGCCAAAAACATAAAATCAGCAGAATTGTCATCTTTTTTAAAAGGCACAATTCCCAAAAGTGGCACCGACATCATTTTTTTCAAAACTTCCGGATTGTTTTCATCGGCCAGAGTCTTTTCGGGTGTTGTTTGATTCAGAACCACACCGGCACAGGGGATTTTTCGGCTCGCTAAAGCTTCCAGAGAAAGCAGCGTGTGATTGATCGTTCCAAGACCAAGTCGTGCGACAAGGAGCACTGGAAACTCACACTCACGGATCAAATCAAAATTGGTCTTTTTGTCAGCCAATGGGACATAGAGGCCCCCAGCGCCTTCTACGATGAGAAACGAATGTTTAGTCGCCAGAGACTCAAAACAATCCGTAGTGTCACACCAGCTGACCTCTTTTCCCGCTCTTTCTGCTGCTACTCCTGGAGCGAGGGATTCATCAAATTGATTAGGACAAATTTCGCTATCCGAATCATTCACACCAGCCATCTCTTTCAAATACCGAAAATCTGCATGACCGTCTTTAAGACCCGACTCAAAAGGCTTAAAAACGCCCACATTCACACCACTTTTACGAAAAGCTTTCGCCAAGCCTCCAGCCACATAAGTTTTGCCCACACCCGTATCTGTCCCTGCGATAAAAAGACCTTTTGGTTTCGACATAAAAAATATGGACCACGAATGTGATAATTAATTCAAGCAACTTTGTTCAGAAATAGCCGATAATAGAGGATATGAATACCATTGAAACATTCGGCCATACATATGCTTTAATCAGCACAGCTAGTTGCATAGGGGCAGCGACTTCTGCGGCTGGGCACTTACCACCTGAAAATCCCATCAAAATTGTTGAAGAAGCTCTGAAATTAACCCGTCTCACAAAAACCGAATCAATGATTCGATTCTCTTGCGGCATACTGACAATGCCAGTCGTAATAGGTTTTTTTCATGGTACGCTAACGAGCGAACCTTTCCCTAAAGAAAAGTTGATTTATGTTATTCCCCACATTTTTTTAGAAATGGGATTATCGGCCTCTGTCCTATTTTTATCTTTATGGTTTGTGCATGCAGTAAATAAAAATTTTGAAAAATGGATCCCACCTGAATCAAAAATGTTAGGGGACAAGGGGATTCCACCAAAACTGCAGCTGGCAGCAAGCGCACTATTAGCCTACAGTGCCATTGCTTCAGGAACGATCTTCATCGAACAACACCTGAAGTAATCATAGAGCACTGATCAAATCATAAACTACGGCACACAGGAGATTAATCTCATCTTCTGTAATCGACAAAGGAGGCATCAAGACAATGGTGTTTCCCAAAGGACGTATCAGAATGTGTTTTTTGCGTGCTGCCAAACAGAGTTTGTGAGCGACACGAGACTCTAAAGGGTAAGGACCAATTTCAATTCCCACCATCAAACCTTTTTGTCGAATTTCAATCACGGAGCTTAACGATTTTAATCGCTGCAGAGATTCTGTCAGCGTCTGGATTTTAGACGGCAGAGATTCCAGTACTTTTTCTTTTTCAAAAATATCCAGATTAGCCAAGGCAGCCGCACAGCCTAGCTGATTGCCTGTATACGAATGACCATGAAAAAAAGTTTTATATTCAGAATAATTCCCTAAAAACGCTTCATAAATTTCTGAAGTCGCCAACGTCGCCGCCAGAGGCAGATACCCCCCCGTCAGTCCTTTTGCTAAACACATCAAGTCCGGCACAACTCCTTCTTGTTCACACGCAAACATCGTTCCGGTACGACCAAATCCTGTGGCCACTTCATCGGCAATAAAAAGAACTTCATATTGTTCACATAAAGATTTCAATTTTTTCAAAAAGCCATCCGGCTGGACAATCATACCTCCAGCTCCCTGAACTAATGGCTCAATGACAACAGCCGCAATCTTCTGAGCGTCTTTTTTAAAACGATTCTTGACCCAATCGAGACATTCCGGATCTTTGGGCGATGGTGCTTGAATCGTCGGGAATAAGAGAGGCCGATAAATCTCGTGAAACATTTCAATATGCCCCACACTCACAGCTCCAATTGTGTCACCATGGTAGGCATCACGAAATGAAACAAACTTTTGTTTTTGGGAATATTCTTTTTTTGGAGTCTTCAATTGCCAATATTCAAAGGCAATTTTCAATGCGACTTCAACAGCTGTGGAGCCATTATCGGAATAAAAAACATGATTTATTTTTTCGGTTTTTAACTTCTCATGAACCAAATCGACCAGCTTTTTGGCCAACTCTGTCGCCGGAATATTGGCCGATCCTAATAATGTCGAATGAGCAATTTTATCCAACTGAGCTTTGATAGCATCGTTGATTTCTTTTTTGGCATGGCCATGAACATTCACCCACAAAGAAGAAATAGCATCGAGATAGCGATGACCTTCTGTATCGATCACGTAGTTGCCTTCAGCTCTCTCAATCACAAGAGAGTCTTCGGCCAGATATTCCTTCATCTGAGTAAAGGGATGCCAGACATGCTGATGATCCCAGTTTTTATAATTTTCATTCATAAAATTTTTTCCAGATTTTTTATCAAACAAAAAAGTTCTTTTACTGTGTGCCGGGCACTCACTGTCAACCGAAGTCGTGAACTTCCTTCTGGGACTGTGGGAGGTCGAATTCCTTGAATATAGATTTTATCTTTCAAAAGCCTTTCCGAAAGAGCCATCGTTTTTTTGGCATCACCTATCTTGATTGAGAATATGGGTGATTCTCCTTGATCCAATCCCAATTCTTTATTCACCACACTGACATTGCTCCACAACTCTTCTCTCAAATTTTCACCTTCTCGACCTTGAATAATCTTAAGAGCGGCCCTACTTGCACCCATGGCTGAAGGAGGCAGGGAAGTTGAAAAAATAAACGAGCGAGCTTTATTAATCAGATATTTTTTCAAGACATCACTACCGCAAACAAAAGCCCCGTAGGAACCAAAAGCTTTTCCAAAAGTCCCCATCGTAAGAATATTTTCAGAAGGGTTTTTCCCTAAACGCCCCACACCATTTTCACCAAACATACCTACGGCATGGGCTTCATCCACATAGAGAAGAGCGTCATATTTTTCGGCTAATTCTTTCAGATCTTCCAAAGGGGCCAGATCACCTTCCATACTGAAGACAGATTCGGTGATGATTAAAATCCCCCTAACCCCCTTTTTCAAAGGGGGAACGAAATGCGAATCCCCCCCTTTAACAAAGGGGGGGTGGGGGGGATTTTTCAATAATTCCTCCAAATGTCCCATATCATTATGCCGATAAATAACCGTCTTCGCTTTCGACAATCGACACCCATCAATGATGGAAGCATGATTGAACTCATCGGAAAAAATGATCGTATTCTCATCAGCTAAAGCAGGGATCACACCGATATTGGCATGGTAGCCCGAATTAAAAAGAAGCGAAGATTCTACTTGTTTCCACTGAGACACTTCATACTCCAGCCTTTCCATCAAATCATTATTTCCAGAAATCAACCGCGCCGCCCCACTGCCCGCCCCATATTTCTTTGTCGCTTGCAAAGCACCCTCAATGACTTTGGAGTGATGAGAGAGAGCTAAATAATCATTAGAACAGAAATTAAACGTTCCTTGAGGTAGTATTTTGAGAGAGCGATAAGCCCCTTGATTTTGAAGCTGTAATAATTGTTTTTTGAAATTCATTTTAAAAAACTAGCTGCTCTTCTAAAATCAAGCAACTTTTCAAAACTAGAGCCGATGTCTATGGTTAGGAGATATTATGAATATTTTTAATCAACGTGGCCTTTCAGCCGTACCATTCACATCATATACTCTAGATACAGCTCTGAGCGGAAATATAATAGCGACGCCAACTCCCAATACAGCATCGGCTACCTACGGCCGCTCTTGTTATGTATCTTCGGGTGATGATTTGAATAATCGAGATGCGACAACGACTCAGCGCGCTTTAAGAGTAGTAGCCAGCAATATTTTAAATGAATTAAAAAAAGCAGGCTATTCAAGAGAACAGATGGTCACTTTTGCATCAGAACTTTTAGGCCTGGTAACTGAAGAAATAAAATCAGATGAAAATTCTAGCACAAAATAAACTTGCTCCGTTCTCACTCTCTTTTTAACTCCCCTCTATGACTTCACCTCGCCACAACTGGACTGTCGATGAGATCGCAGCTCTCTATGATCAACCTTTTCTGGATTTAATCTATGAAGCCCAGACGGTACATCGTCAGCATTTCAAGGCAGGAGAAATCCAAAAATCAACATTACTTTCTATAAAGACAGGAGCTTGTTCGGAGGATTGTGGCTACTGTCCTCAATCCGCTCGCTATAAAACAGCCGTCGAACGCGAACCTCTTTTGGATCTCCAAACTGTTTTGGAAAAAGCTCATGAAGCCAAAGAAAGTGGTTCTTCACGCTTCTGTATGGGGGCAGCCTGGCGTGAGGTGAAAGATGGACCCGATTTTGATCGCGTTGTGGAAATGGTTAATGGTGTTTCAAAAATGGGAATGGAAGTCTGCTGTACTCTGGGCATGATCAACACGACTCAAGCCAAGCGACTCAAAGAAGCAGGGCTGACAGCTTACAATCACAATCTTGATACCTCTCCGGAATATTATGGAGATATTATTACAACGCGTACGTATGAGGACCGACTCAATACTATCTCCAATCTTCGAGAAGCAGGCGTGCAATTGTGTTGCGGGGGAATCGTTGGTCTCGGAGAATCCAAACAAGATCGCTTCCGCCTCCTTCAGATGTTGGCCAATCAAAATCCTCATCCTGAAAGTGTCCCCATCAACAAACTTGTCGCAGTGCCAGGCACTCCTTTAAGTGATCAAAAAGAAATAGAAATTCTTGAATTTATCCGAACCATCGCTACTGCCCGCATCTTAATGCCTCAATCATTCGTCCGCCTTAGTGCAGGGCGCACCGAGCTCTCAGATGAAGCTCAAGCCTTAGCCTTTATGGCAGGAGCCAATTCCATTTTTGCTGGAGATAAGCTTCTCACAACCCCCAATCCTGAATGGAACGCTGATCAGGTTCTGTTTAATAAACTGGGGCTGAAAGAACTCCCCATCTCTCCCTCAAACTGAGGACAATAAACCACCCACTGAGGTCTCAAGACATCCATCTTTCCATTAAACCCTTAAAACTCCTTAGTTTTTAGCCTATTTATTTTGGCATCTCTCTTGCTCTTATAGCCCTCGATATGGCGATGAATGTACAACAACCGAATCGAGCTTACCCCGCAACCACAAGACCTTCTGTAGCTAGCGCCTCTACAGCTCGAGCCAAACAACCAGGGCTTTTAAGCCGAATTGGCAAAGCGGTTGGAGAAATCCTCAATGGACCTCAGGTAGTTCAAAAACAAAATGCGACGAATCGAATGGATGGTTTTCAAATGCAGAAAACTAACTACCAGGTTTCGGTTCAAAAGGATCTTAACTCCCTCACTTCTCGAGGGACTGTTTCCAGACCCTCCAGCCATCTTGACGCTCAGATGCTGGCATGGATGAATAAAGAAGTGATTGGCAGCCCCGCTCCTAGTGCCCGAACTCAAGCTCCTGTAGGGCGCCCTGCTATTCGAAGAGCTTAAAAAATCACCTAATTAGTTCTTGCAATTATTTTTCACAATGTTAGCAGCCCCGCTCTTATGAAAGAAAAGATACATCCCAAAGTTTTTGACGTTAAAGTAACCGGCGCTTGTGGCCACACCACAGAAACAATCTCCACACGAGAGAAATTGACTGTGGTCGTCTGTTCCAAATGCCATCCTTTCTATACAGGAAAGCAAAAGTTGGTGGATACAGCCGGTCGTGTTCAGAAATTTAATCAAAAATACGCCAAAAAGACCGCCGCCGTAGGGGCGTAATTTATTACGCCCGGGCTCAATAAATTGAGTCCCTACAATCATGTTTCATAAACTCGACGATCTCGAACGCAAATTCAACGAACTCAGTGACAGAATTGCTGATCCTTCCGTCATTGGAAATGCCTCACAGTTTCAAAAATGGCCAAGGAACGAGCCAATCTTGAATCTCTTGTTCAGACCTATCAACATTACAAAAAAATCTTAAGCGAGATTGAAGACAACAAAGGCCTTCTGGAAGAGTCCGACGAAGACATGCGCAAGATGGCCAAGGAAGAATTGATTCGGCTCGAGCCTGAAAAAGAAACAATCGAAGCGGAGCTCAAGATCCTCCTCCTTCCCAAAGACCCCAACGACGATAAAAATATTATTTTAGAAATCCGCGCGGGTACCGGCGGCGATGAAGCGGCACTTTTCGTCTCCGACCTCTACCGCATGTATTCCCGCTATGCGGACACGCGCGGCTGGCGCGTCGAAGTGATGGACACCAATCCCACGGGCATTGGTGGTTTAAAAGAAATCATCGTCCTGATCTCAGGACAAAAAGTCTATAGCGACTTGAAGTACGAGGCCGGCATTCATCGAGTGCAGCGTGTTCCAAAAACCGAACAACAAGGGCGGGTGCATACATCAGCTGTCACTGTCGTTGTGATCCCGGAAGCTGAAGACGTTGATATTCATGTCAACGAAAGTGACATCCAGACGGATGTGTTTCGAGCTTCAGGACCTGGAGGACAAGGGGTCAACACAACGGATTCGGCTGTACGCTTGACTCATAAACCTACCGGAGTGGTCGTTGTCTGTCGCGATGAGCGCAGTCAGATTAAAAATAAAGCCAAGGCGATGAAGATTTTGAAATCGCGCATCTTAGAAGCTGAGCAGGAAAAACAAGATGCCGAACAGCGTGGTTTACGCAAAGCCATGGTAGGATCTGGCGATCGCAGTGAAAAAATTCGTACCTACAACTATCCTCAAAACCGCATGACGGATCATCGCATTGGTCTGACGCTCCATCAGCTGGACCAAGTGATGGAAGGAAAAATTGGCGAAGTGATCACAGCCTTGCGCACGCATTACCAAACAGAACTTCTCAAACAACAATCTGAAGATGTCTGACTGGACTCCCTTAAGCCTCATCCAATGGACAGCGGGCTTTTTTGAAAAAAAAGGAATCCCCAACCCCCGTCTTGATGCCGAGCTTCTTCTGTCTCATGTCCTCAAGTGCAAACGCATTGATCTCTACATGCAGTTTGAAAAAATCATTTCAGAACAAGATCGTGCTCATTACAAAACTTTAATCGAACGCCGCGCCACCCGCGAGCCACTTCAATACATCATAGGCGAAACAGAATTTTGGGGATTAAAAATCCAAGTCACTCCGGATGTACTTATTCCTAGACCGGAAACTGAGCTTCTTGTTGAAAAAATAGTGGAAAGGCTCAAGGCTCAAGGCTCGCCGTTGGCTGGCGACCGTACGGTCGCAGATGAGACACAAGCAACCGCGAGCGGCGAGCGACGAGCTCTGAATATTTTAGAAATCGGCACCGGGTCTGGCTGCATTTCCATTGCCCTCGCCAAAAACATTCCTGAAGCTAAAATAATCGCAACTGACATTTCTCCCAAAGCCCTCAATGTCGCTCGTCAAAATATTCAAAACCATGCATTGGACACACAGATTACCCTACTCGAATCCGACCTGGCTCCTTGGGATGATTTTGAAAAAATGATCTGCAATTTGACCTGATCGTCTCCAACCCTCCCTACATTCCCGCTGCTGAAATCCCCACACTACAACCCGAAGTTTCTCAACACGAACCTCATCTCGCTCTGTCGGGAGGAGACTCTGGATTAGACATCGTTGAGAAAATCCACGAACACTCCATCCCCTTCCTCAAACCTCAAGCTTTCTTGATGATGGAAATTGGCGAAGGACAGGCAAAAACTTTAAAAGAAAAATACAATAGTCATCCAACCCTAACCTACTTAGAAAGCATCAAAGACTATCAAGGGATTGAGAGAATTGTCGTATTTCAGAAAAAATTTTGATCTGATGACAAAATTATATACAGTACCAGTCATGTGAGGACAGGATAATGGATGAGAATCGCGACGAAGAATGGATTAGAAAAGGTGTCGACATCTGGATGATTCGCGAAAACCTAAAGCTCTCTTTTACTGAGCGCGTGGCGCAACACCAAGACACACTCAACTTTATTGACCATCTACAAAAAATAAAAGTGAAGAATCATGCAAGACCTTCAGTCCCTCCTCAGAATACTGGTTCATAGTCCAATCGACTTTGTTCTTGTGGGCGGCTTTGCCGCCGTTTTGCACGGATGCAATCAAAGCACACGCGATATTGATATTTGCCATTCGTGAGGAGAAAAATAAATTAAGTTAACGAATCGCACTCATCCATTGGGAAAACAAAGACGTATCCATCATAATTCCCAAAGACGCTGACCAAACATCATCCACAGCAAACATGTGCATAAAGTCTCGACCACCATTCACTCGGACAACAATACCTGCCCCATACACATGAGGCCACTGGAGCATGGTTTCTAACCAAAAACGACCAGTGGGCACGCGACCATCGGTACCTGTATGATACTCCCCACCAATTTCGCCACGAAGAACACGTGGTCCCCACACAATTTGACCTTGGGCAAAAAGTTGAAATCTTGCTGCTCCAAAAAGAGCTGCTTGCCCTTCCGTCAGATTTTCGAAACCCAGGCATTCAGAACCTACACATTGAAATTCTGCAGAAGCGCCCACAATCAAACTCCAAGGACTATTTTCACGCCGGTCGATTTGCCAGAGAAATGAAGCTCCATAACGATTGGATGTGTAATCACCTAGCTCTCGATTGAGAAAGATCGAGGGATCTCCAGAAACGCTACAACTTTCTCTTCCCAGCAAAGCCCAGGTATCTGCACCCAGTGTACAATGTTGTCCTGCACCATTACTATGATGCTGAATCCCTAATCGAAGACGAGCCGTGTGACGTGTTTCGGTGAGTGTCGGTAGATGAAAAGCAAATTCAGCCCCAGCATCAAAAATATAAGAGGCGAGCTCCATTGGAAAACTATCCAAGCCTAATTGCCACCTCTGCAGATAACGAAATCGACTCCAACCTGAAAGTGATGGGCCTCCTTCACTATCGTTACGAAAACGCCCAAGCCTATAAGAACCTCCCACAGAGCCCACTAAAAGCGCACCTGGCCTGAAATTTCTTTCATCACCGGAGTGACTCAAAAAAGCATAAGGTGACGATTCAAAGTGAGTATCTACACTAAGATTATTTTGAGGAAATACTTGAGCATTGGCATCTCTTGGAATGGTTAAAGCCAAAACGGCAGCTGCAGAAGCAATGCACTCAGAGACAGTATTCAATCGAAGCATATGACCTCCTTTTAATCTGTTATCGCGTTGCTTGGATGTTTGTTGTTGAAAAAGACATGACGCGTAAGGGCAAAGTGTATATTTATAATTTTCTAAAAACTATCTCTAGACCGATGACAAAATAAGCTTCTATATTTTTACTGTATGAAATTTAAACTATCACACCATGCTACGACTGTATTGGATGAAAGAAAAATCAAGGAAGATTGGTTGATTCAGGTCATTGAAAATCCATTGAGCATAGAGAATGATCGAGAAGATCCTGAGCTCCTTCATCACTTGGGAAAGATTTCAGACTTTGAAAATCGAGTCTTACGTGTCATAATCAAAAAAGAGACCTCTCCCATTGAGGTCATCACGGCTTACTTTGATAGAAAAATGAAGGGTAAATTATGAAACTTAAAGTGGATGAAAAAGCAGACGCTCTTTACTTAAGGCTGGATGATTCTGATGTTGTTGAATCTGAAGAAGTATCTCCTGGAGTCATTTTGGATTATAATAACAAAAATCAGGTAGTCGGTGTCGAAATCCTAAAACTCTCTACAAGAACACCCAATATTAACCTACACGAACTCCAATTTCAGACGGCTTAGTTTGTAACTTTCTTGCCTTCAATCACAAAATCCCACTAAGGGGCGTCGCATGCAAAAAATCGTGATGGAAGGCGGTCATCCACTCAGTGGTGAGGTGACTATCAGTGGGGCTAAAAACTCGGCATTGCCACTTTTGTTTGGAGCTTTGTTGGGAGAAACAGCGTGTCATTTTCACAACATTCCCAAACTCAGAGATATCAACACCACCCTTGCTTTACTTGAAAGTTTGGGTGCTACCGTTGAACGTCCCACCAAAAAAAATCAGCCTTACACAATCGAAGCTCAACGATTAAAACATCTCGAAGCCCCTTATGATCTCGTCAAAACCATGCGCGCCTCCGTGCTTGTCATGGGACCACTTTTGGCCAAATACGGGAAGGCCCGCGTGTCTCTTCCAGGTGGTTGTGCTATCGGGGCTCGCCCCATCAATCTTCATCTCAAAGCGTTTGAACAAATGGGAGCCAAGATTCACATCGAAGGTGGTTATGTCGAAGCTGAAGCCAAAAAACTCCATGGAGCACGCGTTCATTTTGATACGGTCACCGTGACTGGCACCGAAAATGTGATGATGGCCGCTGTCCTCGCTAAAGGTGAAACTATTTTGGAAAATGCCGCTCGCGAACCCGAAGTGATCGATCTGGCCAATCTCTTAAATAAGATGGGGGCTCATATTGTCGGAGCTGGGACCGATACGTTGACGATTCAAGGAGTTGAATCTTTAAATGGAGCGACCCACACGGTCATTCCCGATCGTATCGAAATGGGTACGTTCATGATCGCTGCGGCGATGACCGGTGGGTCGATTTTGATTCGGAATGGAGAGCTCTCCCTTCTTGAAGCCTTGCGCGTCAAACTCGAGGAAGTCGGAGCCAAAATTAAAATAGAAGAAAAAGGTTTGAGAGTAGAAGGACCCAAGCATGTTCAAGCCACGGATTTAACCACCGCCCCCTTTCCGGGATTCGCGACCGACTTCCAGGCACAGTTTATGGCGATGATGACGATCGCTCATGGAAGCAGTGTCATTGTGGAAACCATTTTCGAAAACCGTTTCATGCATGCCCAAGAGCTTGTTCGCATGGGAGCTGATATTAAAATCGAAGGCAAGACGGCCATTGTGAAAGGCGTCAAAAAACTCTCCGGAGCTCCTGTGATGGCCTCTGACCTCCGAGCATCAGCAGCCCTCATTCTCGCAGGATTGGTGGCCGATGGTCTCACTGAAGTCCATCGCATTTACCATTTGGATCGTGGTTATGAAGAAATTGAGAAAAAATTTAGAAAATTAGGCGCTCGGATTAAACGGGCTCAAGTGAAGTATTAATAAGACCAGATCATAAAAAATCCACCCATCTCGCTCATTCTTTTTATTTCTGAATTACGAGAGACGGGTGGGGCCTTGCGTTCTTCGGTCATGCCGCTTCTACGCAGCAAACGACCAGGGAAAGAAATCTGGACTCCTTCACCATACACTCCCAATTTCCTTGAAAATTAGGACTCTGATCTGAAGATTTTTTCTCCTATAGGAGTACTGGGGACCACGCGCACACCGGAAGCCGATATTCTTGTTACGATTATCGGAGTGGTTGTTGTTGCGATCCGCCGTGCGAAGGTTGTCTGGATCATTATTGTTCCAGGACCCACCACGAACGACTTGCGATTCCTTTCCCTTTTTCGTCATAAGACGATGTCTCCCAACAACAGCTTTCTTAGTTGCACTGTCTGGGCATGTTTCACATGACCGATCCAAGCTTGAACTGATCGGTGAATATCCTGAAAATTCATTTTTTTCTGACCATATAAAATCTTTCTCTTCTTCAAGCGTCTCCGATAACGAATGTAATTTTCTCTTTTGATACGTCGTCTTGTTTTAGAAATAACCATCCCTAAAAATGGACAGCCTTTTTCCGTTTCATAGATTCGGCATTTCCCTTCATGAAGTTCGAGTTTTAACCTTTTAATGAAATGGATGATTTGTTTTTTCACGAACCATAAAAACTGTTTGTCATTATGAAAGATGACGAAGTCATCCATATAACGAAGATAATAGCGACATTTCAGCGTTTCTTTAACGAAGTGGTCCAAGCCATCAAGATATATATTGGCAAAAAACTGGGATGTCAGATTACCTATAGGGATTCCTACTGCTGGCTGGCTGGCTGTGCAAATTATTAGCCATGGGGGCGTTCACAATTTTTTGAATCAGGTTCATGGTTTTTGAACACGATACTTTCCTTTCTATGAGGGCAAGTAGAATTTCTCTTCGAATGCTTGGGAAATACTGACGAATGTCGCATTTCAAAACGTATTTATTCTTGTATGAAAAATTCTGAAATCGATTGATAGCTGCATGGGTTCCTTTGCCTTTTCGAGTTGCATAAGAATCGTGGATAAATGTCGGTTCGAAGACTGGTTCTAAAATATTATGGATCGCATGATGCACGACCCGGTCGCGATAAGGAGCGGCACTGATTAGCCTTTTCTTGGGTTCGTAAATTGTAAAATTCCTATATTGGCCTGGCTGGTAAGTATCATTGATCAACTCTCGATGAAGAGTCCAAAGCTCATTCTCAAGCTGGAAGTTAAACTTGAGTGTCGCTTTCTTAAAGCGTTTTCCCTTCTGGGCTCGCATAGAAGCCGACAACAGATTTTGAAAAGAGATGATTTTTTCAAAAAGATTTTTATGTCGTCTCATACTCGACTCTGTTTGATCCATCCCCCCAATTGAAGTCCAATCTCATGCACCCTTTTGGTCATGATTTCATAGGGATGATGACTCATCAATTTCAAATCTTTGCAGAGCCGTATGCAATAGCGAAGTTTTTCCAAGGATAAATTGGCTTTTTTGAGCACAATGATTTTCTCTTTGGAATATCTGGCTTCGATCAAAGTCATCAGAAAATCGAGAGACATCATTTCTAATTTTTCTCCAAGTGAGTATCTATACTGCTTTGGAAACTTTGCAATTTGAGGCACTAGATAGAGTATCAAGTCATAGGCTTTCGTGATGATCAATGGTTCTTCCATAATTTTCCCAAGGGTAAAATGGTAAAAAAACAAAGGGTAAAACTACTTTAAGTCCTGGGGACCACGCGCACACCGGAAGCCGATATCCTTGCTACGACCACCGGAGCGGTTGAGGTCGCGATCCGCCGTGCGAAGGCCGTCTGGACCATCATAGCCCCAGGACCCACCACGAACGACTTTAATGTCTGAAACTTTAAACTTCACCATAGGATTTTCCACTCCAGACTTTTGCTTTGCATACGCACTCTCATCCCAATCATCCTCACACCAGCTATACACATTCCCATTGGCATCCGTCAGCCCATAGGGATGAATACGACCTTCTTCCACCTGACTCTTAAACTCATCCATAAAAACATCAGGATCGAAACCTTCCAGGTCATCAAACAACGTCCTCACCTCGCGTGTCTGATGCGACTTTCCTTTTCCTAACTGATCCCACCAAACACTCTCATCCAACCTTCCACTAGCAGTCCCATAGACCCTCATCGCCCATACGTCATGACCGTTTTTTAACAAATCCTTCAACACTCGATCGTCACCATTCAAGATCAAAACGGAAATATCGATGGCTTGAACAAAATTCTCATACCGTCCTTGGGTAAATGCCAAAAAGTCTTCCCAGGTTTTTAAAGATTGTTTCTCAACCTCGGCTTGTTCTCGCACATTCACCCAGCCACCGCGCATGGCATATTCCATCTCGGCTTCTGTAGGTCTCCTGATTTTGTTTTCCTTAATACCAGCCATCTTATTGACGATCTCAAAAAAGACCTTCTGATCCTGCCAGCTGACACAGGTCATGGGGTGATGACTAAAATCTATTGGATGTTCATTCGACATACCTCCAAAAGGTCTCTCCCATTGATTTTGATAAGTTTTAGCAATATCATGAAGAAGTTTTCTCCCAGATTCGCTTGAATTCATGACGCTTCTAAATTGATCTTCCGTCACATGACTTACCGAGAGATCAAAGCCTTTCGGGAGGCGCACCCAATGAGGAGTCGGATTTCCAAATGTCAAATCGGGACCACCCATCGCAAATGAGCCTTGATGCTCCTCATCTCGAATACGAACCATGGGCAATAGTGACAACCCAACTGATTCTCCCAATTTATAAAAACTCACGGACATAGAACTCCTTTTAAAAACATAAAAACAGCAGACAGAGTATCGGCATGTGTGATGAAAAGTTGCTAATGCGGGTCGTTAAACTTAAGCTCGGTACCCATATCAAACAAGTGCCTGTGAAATAGTGAAGTTTCCAGACTTTTGTAGTTCCAATTTTTATCCATAATATTATTGACTGACTTCTATTTCCTTGCCGATCATGCATAGATGTATTCTCCCCCAAAAAACCTAGAAGACGAAAAATGGATTGAAGCCGGAGTTGATATTTGGATGATCCGTGAAAACTTAAAACTTTCTTTTAAAGAACGGGTTTCTCAACATCAAGACACACTTAATTTTATCGATCATCTTCATAAGAGCATAATCAAAAACGATGTAAAACCTCCCAAGCTTGTTTAAATCAACAATCTCATTAAAAGCAGACAAGCTCTGGAAAGAGACCGAGACTTAATCACGGCAATGGAACTTGAAGCCATTCGTGAAGAGAAAAAAAGTAATCTGGAGCTATGATCATGATGAAACAACTCAATACCAAAGACAGTTTTTTCCCGGTTCAATGGGATACACTTTTAAGTCGTGCGGAAACACAGCAAAATGTCGAATTTACGGTCAAAGATGTTATTGCCGATGTTCGTCAAGCTGGAGATTTGGCGCTTAAAGAATTTTGTGAGAAGTTTGATGGTCATTCTCCCGAAACCCTAGAAGTCTCTCAAAAAGAAATGTCTCAAGCTCTAAGATCACTTAAAAAAGACGAACTCAAATCTCTCAATGTCGCAGCTCAACGCATTCGCCAGTTTCATCAAAAACAATTTTCAAAAATTACCAAGAATTGGAAAGAAAAGAAAAATGGGATTGTCTTAGGAGAGATGATCACACCCATTGAGCGTGTTGGTATTTATGTCCCTGGCGGACTTGCCGGTTACCCATCGGCTGTTTTGATGGATGCCATTCCAGCCCGTATGGCGGGGGTGAAAGAAATGATCATGACCACACCGTGGCCTCAAGGGAAGCCCAATCGCTACACTTTGGCTGCTGCCAAACTGGCCGGGGTCGATCATGTATTTAAAGTCGGTGGAGCTCAGGCGATTGCGGCTTTGGCTTACGGAACCGAATCCATTCCTAACGTCGACAAGATCACCGGACCCGGAAATATTTATGTCGCCACCGCCAAGCGTCTTGTTTTTGGTAAAGTGGGAATCGATATGGTGGCTGGCCCTACTGAAGTCGTCATTGTCGCGGATGATACGGCTCAACCTGATTTTATCGCTGCGGATCTCTTGAGTCAGGCCGAACATGACCCTCAAGCCGTGGCGATTGTCATCAGCCACTCTGCCAAACTTTTAGAAAAAACACAACAAGCCCTCAAAGCTCAGATGGAAAAACTGGATCGTCAAAACATTTTAGTTTCTGCCCTTGGGAATGGAGGCTATGTGATTCAAACCAAAAATGTCGTTGAATCGATCCGTTTGGCCAACGAATTTGCGGCCGAACATTTAGAACTCCAAATCAAAAATCCGGAAAAATATCTCAAAGGCCTCAATGCTGGCGCTATCTTTTTAGGAAATCATACACCCGTGGCTGTCGGAGATTATCTCTCAGGACCCAATCACACACTCCCCACTTCTGGCACAGCCCGATTCTCATCTCCCTTAGGAGTTTTGGATTTTGTCAAACGCACCAGCATCGCTTCTTTTGACGCAAAAGCTCTCAAACGTTTGGGACCTGATATTGTGAAATTAGCCACGATGGAAGGCTTAACCGCTCACGGAAGTTCTATTGAAGTCCGCACTAAAACAGTCTAAAACCAACTCTCTTATGAAACGAACCGCACACATTGCTCGCAAAACAAAAGAAACCAACATTGATCTCTCGCTTAATATTGACGGGACTGGGAAGTATCAGATCAAGACACCACTTCCGTTTTTTAATCACATGCTGGAGCTTTTTACCAAGCATGGCTTTTTTGACATCAAGCTCAAAGCCTCAGGGGATGTGGATGTGGATGATCATCATCTCGTAGAGGACGTAGGAATTGTCTTGGGGCAAGCATTTCAAAAAGCTTTGGCTGATAAAAAAGGCATGCGTCGTTATGGATTTTTTATGCTGCCGATGGACGAGACGCTCACCCATGTGGCGATTGATTTTTCCGGACGTCCGGCTTTTGTTTACAACACACCTCTTAAATCTGGATTGATTAAAAATTTTGATGTGCAGTTGATCGAACATTTTTTCGAAGCCTTCACAATGTCAGCTCAAGTGAATCTTCACATCAATGTTCAATACGGAAAAAATAAACATCACATTGCAGAATCTTGTTTTAAGGCGTGGGCTAAAGCGACGGACATGGCCACACAGATAGATCCACGAAATACAGGACTCATGTCCACAAAAGGGAAGTTGTAATATGTCATTAGCGAATGCTTTCAAAATGCCCTTCGGTATGAAGGGAGTGAACCAAGCTTTTAAAAAAACGTTTGATATCGTTCGCCCCAGTTTTTTGGGAGGCCCTGTCGTGATCGTAGACTATGGCATGGGAAACCTTCGGAGCGTTCAAAAAGCTTTTGAAAAAGTGGGGGCTAAGGCTGTCATTTCTGGAGACCCTGAAACAATTGCAAAAGCAAAAAAAATTGTACTGCCGGGTGTAGGTGCTTTTTCTGCCTGTATGGACAATTTAACAAAAGCCAATCTCATCGAGCCCATTCGAGCAGTCATTGAAGAGAAAAAACCTTTCTTAGGAATTTGTATGGGAATGCAGGTCCTCATGGAAGAAAGCGAAGAGTTTGGCACACACAAGGGTTTGGGACTTCTCAAAGGAAAAGTCATCCGCTTCAAGCTCGCCAAAAAATATAAAATTCCCCACATGGGATGGAATCGTATTACCAAGAAAAAAGCCTGCCCTCTTTTGCTCGATGTCCAAGAAGGTGCGGCATTTTATTTTGTACACTCCTATCATGTTGTTCCGCGGGACTCTCGACCTGTGGTTGCGACCGCCAATTACGGAAAAGATTTCGTTGCGATGGTGCAACAAGACAATATTTTTGCCTGCCAATTTCATCCGGAAAAATCACAAAAAGAAGGTCTGAAAATTATTAAAGCATTTGCAAAACTTTAAAGAGACTTCATGAAACAAAAAATCATCTCACTCTTTCAAGATATTCTCTCTCAAAAAAATACTTTGGGAGTCGATCATCTTTTTCTTTCAGCTTTGGTTCGGCAAAAAAGAGGAGTGAATATTTTTAAGGCTGAAGTTGATTCTGTTGAAATTGCCGATGAAATAAAAATTGGTGTGTGGGCAGGATTTCAAAATCGTTGGGGTACTTCTGTGCTGGAATCTCTCAATCCTGACGCTCTTAAAAAAGCTGTGCTTCAAGCGAAGCTGGCTTCAACCTACAATGACGCCGATCCTGATTATTCTTTGGCTGAACCCACACAAACACAATCTACACACACAGCCGATCCTGAAATTTCAAAAATCTCCATGGGAGAATTGGAGCAAGCCTCGCGAGACATGGAAAGCAAAGCTCAAAAATTTTCACCTTTGATTAAGAATATTCCAGATGTGGGTGCGGGCTATGATGTATTTCTCAGAGTGATTGCCAACTCCAACGGCCTATGTGTGTCGGAAGAAGCCTCCATGCTTAAGGCCGGCATTTCGGTCATGGCTCAGGGATCTGATGGCCGCATGGTCAACGTCCATGAAATGGATTGTTGGACACGTCGTGGGGATTTTAATGTTCAGCATTTGGTGGATGAAGTCCTTCAGGAAGTCACATCGCGCATTAATCCACACCCTGTGGCTACAGGATCGTGGCCTGTAATTTTTGATCCTCGATCGGCCGTTCATCTTTTGGGAACTTTTACCAGCATCTTCAGTGGGGATGCGCTCTATCGTCATCTAACTCGTTTGGAAGGAAAGTTAGGAGAAGCCATTGCTTCTTCGATCATCAGCTTATCGGACTCAGCCAGCAACGGGCTTATTCCTCATACGTTTGATGCCGAAGGGAGCTTGGCTGTTTCTAAAAAAATCATCGACAATGGAATTTTTAAAACGTTTTTACACAATCGTTATACATCCAAAAAAGTTGGGACAACAACGACAGGAAATGCCGGCGGTGGACTTGAAGATCCTCCGAGTATTTCTACGATGAATCTTAGTTGGGAATCTTCGCAACTCACTCCTCAAATTCAAAAATTACCCAAACAAGCCATTCTTATACGAGAAATGGCTGGAGCTTCTGCCTCAGCGATCTCCGGTGATTTTTCCTATGGGGCTTTGGGTTATTGGGTTGAGGATGGTGTGATTCAATACCCGATCGCTGACTTTACCATCGCTGGAAATTTCTTCGAACTCTTGAAAAAAATCCAAGCTGTTGGTGATGACTTAAGATGGTTTTCACCTCATCTTTTGGGATCTATGGGCGGTCGATCTCTACTCATCGACAATCTTTCAGTCTCTGGGAAATAACCTATCCACTTCTTTTTGAAGACACATTTCACCCTGCTTCATCACCCACGAATGATTCCATTTGAAGACTGGCTTGAGAAATAAAGAAAGCCACCGCACAAGAGGCTTGATCGCCTGCACATCCCAATAAAATTCTATATGGGTTTCATCTCCGACGGCTTTTAGTTTCCACAATCCAGTTCCCACAAGCTCACCGGTGGATTGAACCATCAATTCATACGGAGGATTTTCTTGAATGAGTTGAGTGATAAAAGTGAGAGTATAGGGAAGCTTCGCACGCACTAACGACTCCACACAATCATCCATCGCTTGCGAGCTGACATAGGCAGGCTTCCACCATCGACTATAATGAGCCCCATCTTTCAGAATATCATATACAACTTGAATGGGACCTGTGATGCGCCAATGACTGATAAAATGATAGTCATAGAAAGGCATTTCAATACGTTTCCAGATCATAAACATTGAAATCACTACGAATCATTCTTTTAATTCCCTTCTAATTTCCTGTTCTAACTTTTTGGCATCTGGAATTTTACCAGCCAGGGATTTTGGCAATTTTGTCGTTAGTTGGTATTCAGCAACACCCACTGGTTTATCAATACCTCTCAAAGCAAACTCCACCTCAAATTTATCACGATCAGCACACAAGATAATACCAATCGATGGATTCGCATCTTTCTCTTTAACGTACGTATCGAGCAAATTTAGATAAAAATTCATTTTGCCGGCAAACTCAGGTTGAAAGGCCACCGCTTTTAATTCCACAGCCACCAAACACTTCAAACGCCGATGATAAAATAAAAGATCTATAAAATACTCTTTTTTGTTGGCTTTAATTCGATACTGATTCCCCAAAAAAGCAAAACCATATCCCAACTCCAACAGCACATCCTTAATAGCTATGACCATTCTATTTTCAATTTCACGTTCTAAAACTGGCTTTGCTACACCTAAAAAATCCAGCATATAAACATCCTTCATAGCTTTATCAGCTTGTTCAGCAAGATGTACTGGAAGGGCTTTTTGAAAGTTATGCTGTTTTGGATTTAATTTTTGTCTTTCGTAGGCTTTGGCTTTGATCTGATGAAGCAAAACAGAACGACTCCAACCCATTTCTTTCGTAGCTTTTAAGTAATAGATCCTGGCTTCTCGATGTTTAATTTTTTGTAGTATTGTTAAATTCTGTCCCCAGGGCAATTCTCCAACAAGTTGTTGGAGAATTGGGTCGTTACGATATTCAAGATAAACCTGTCTCATAAGCCACAAGTTTTGAGGGGAATATCCTGTGCTAGAAAAATCTTTTTTCAAATCTCGCGACAATCTCTCAACAACAGCCTTCCCCCACCCAAGATTTTCCTGCTTCTCCACAATATCTTTACCAATCGACCAATACAAACCAACCAAGCCTCTATTCATAATCCGCGATGCGGTTATCTGTGCATCACGAATGCGAGACTTTATATGATTGAGAAATTCGACATAATCGTTGGCAACAATCGAATTTTTTGGCTTCGATTTTTTCATTGAGTCACTCTTTAGTAAGAATCCAAATCACCCACATTGAAATACGAGCAATCGGGATGATGGAAGACGAGAGCTGAGACGCTGGCTTCAGGTTCCATCATCATGCCTTCAGTCAGTTGGACGCCTATAGCTTCATCAGGCTTCAAAATATCCCAAAGCAGTCCCTGATGATCAAGGTTGGGACAAGCTGGATAACCAAAACTATAGCGTTTACCTCGATATTTAGCCGTAAATCGATCTTGCATGGTCATCGTAGGAGGATCCGGGAATCCCCAATCTTCACGTATTCGTCTATGAAGCCATTCAGCAGCACCTTCAGCTGTCTCGATCGCTAAAGACTGAATGATATGGGATTTAAGAAATTCACCTTTTTCTTTATATTCTTCTGACTTTTTCCGAATACCGTCCCCAGCACTGACGACAAAAAGTGCCACACTATCTTTAAGAGATCCTGGAGAGCGCGGATAAACATAATCTGAAAGGCACAAACCATCTTCTTTTCTCTGTCTAGGAAATGTAAATGGAGGAGAGGCTTGGCTACTATTTGGGAAATATAGATTCAGATCATTTCCAACTGAATCTGCCCTGAAGAATTGCCATACAGCCTTTACTTTCATGAAACCCATAGCTTCTTGCTTTACTTCTTCCACCTTGTTGAAGAGCTCGATCGCTTTAGGTTCTCTATCAGCAAGATTCTTCTCAAAATTTCCTTTATATCCTAAGTGCCGGACATAGAGCATTTGAGGATTGATGTACTCCCAAACTTCTTTCAATTGAGGCACATCTCTAATCTTCTTTTCTAGATAAGGAATTTTAGGAATGTCATTTTCCAACGAGACTTTCGAACTACGGATCTTCGTCTCTGGATGGCGGTGAACCTCTTCAAGGATATCAAAAGCCTGATCGACAATTTTTTGCTCCGTCATTTCCTTTCGAGCTTTCGGATCCATCACCTTATTAGCCAAAGCCAAGCCCGTCATCGCATCACGCGCATAGAGTGTGAGTTGAGTGTAGCTTGGAGCAATTTTTCCACGTGTAAATTTATCCGATAGAGCGGCGCCACCCACCAACAATGGAATCGTAATTCCAGCGGTCTTCAAATCTGCCGCTGTAATGACCATTTGTTGAGCGGATTTTACCAGCAAACCCGAGAGGCCAATCATGTCGGGATTGTGTTCTCGCACAGCTTTAATAATATCTTCAGGAGGCACTTTGATACCAAGGTTGATCACATCAAAACCATTATTCTTCAGAATAATTTCAACGAGATTTTTTCCAATGTCGTGCACATCCCCTTTGACAGTCGCTAATACAATTTTTCCACGCGCGACCACATCGGCTTTTTCCATGAATTGTTCGAGATGATTCACCGCCGCCTTCATGGCTTCGGCAGATTGCAACACTTCAGCCACGATCAATTCATTATTATTAAAGAGACGACCCACTTCGGCCATTCCCGTCATGAGAGGTCCATTGATAACATCTAATGGCTTCAGGCCTTCTTTGAGTTTCAAATCAAGATCCGGAGCTTCTGGAATCGTCGCAAAACGTTCGAGTTTTTCGGCATTCACAATGGCCAAATCCAAACCAGCTTTTGTGCAATGATAAAGAAAAACGGAATTCACCACTTCACGAGCGGCTGCGGGAAGACCAAACGAAATATTGGAAATCCCTAAAACCGTTTTTACCTGAGGAAATTTTTGTTTAATCAACCGAATGCCTTCGATTGTTTCGACAGCGCCACCAATATAATTGGCATCACCCGTCGCTGTTGGAAACACGAGCGGATCAAAAATAATATCTTCCGCCGGAATCTTATATTTTTCTGTCAGCAGTTTGAACGAACGTTCCGCAATTGCCAACTTTCTCTCACGCGTAAAAGCCTGTGCTTGTTGAGGGTCTTCATCAATACATCCCACAACTAAAGCTGCTCCATATTTGTGAGCCAGAGGACAAATATTTTCAAATTTCTCTTCACCATCTTCAAGGTTGATCGAGTTGATAATGGATTTTCCTTGAGCATAGGTCAGCGATTTTTCAACGGCCTTTACATCCGTGGTATCAATCATGATGGGAGCTTTGATCTTACGGATTAATTTTTCATAAAAAGGATCAATATCCGGAAGCTCATCTCGATCTGTACTTTGCAGACACACATCGATAATATGAGCTCCATTTTTCACCTGACGACGCGCAATCTCGGTGGATTCTTCCCATTTTTCTTCATTCACTAAATTTTTAAATAGTCGTGAACCAATAACATTGGTGCGTTCTCCAACAATCAACGGACGATTGTCGTCTGTGGCTTCAACGACTTCGATGCCTGAATAAAAACTTCTCCCAAGCCCTCCCCCATTTCGGGGGAGGGTGGCAGTCGAAGACTGACGGGTGGGGGCTCGGCGTGGGGTTTTGCCCACCACCATCTGAGCCATTGCTGCGATATATTTTTCTGTCGTACCACAACAGCCACCTACAATATTTAACCAACCATTATCGACGAAACGTTCCACCTGTTTTGCTAAGGATTGAGGGGGTTTCTAAATACACGCCATCTTCATTAGGTAATCCCGCATTCGGATAACATGACACTGCCCACGGAGAGAGTTCGTGAATTGTCCGAATATGATCCGTCATAAACTCAGGACCTGTCGCACAATTGAGACCTATCGCAAAAAGTGGGGCATGTGACAAAGACACCACCAAGGCATCAGCAGCTTGTCCGGCAAGCATGGTTCCCATCGGCTCAATGGTACCCGAAACAATCACCGGAAGATGACGTCCTAATTTTTGAAACGTATTTTGAGCCGCGATCAAAGCAGCTTTAATATTACGCGTGTCCTGACAGGTCTCAATCAAAAGCAAATCTGTTCCACCCGCTATCAAGCCTTCGATCTGGATAGAAAAATGATGGATCAATTCCTGAAATGTCACACCACCCGTGACCGTAATGGATTTTGTGGTGGGCCCAATTGACCCTGCCACAAAACGTGGTTTTTGCGTTGTTGAAAATTCCTGAGCTGCTTTCCTTGCAAGCTCTGCGGCTTTTTGATTAATCTCAAAAGCTTTGTCAGAAAGATTGTATTCCGCCAAAACCAACGGAGTGGCTCCAAACGTATTAGTCTCCACAATATCAGAACCCGCTTCAAAATATTTTCGGTGAATATCGAGAATGACATCAGGACGTGTCAGCACCAGATTTTCATTACAACCCTCAAGATCCGCGCCTCCAAAATCTTGAGCTGTCAGATTTCGCTGCTGCAGCATCGTCCCCATCGCTCCATCGAGGACTAAAATTTTCTCAGAAACCAACTCTTTCAAGTCTTTATGATTGATTGACATGCCGGTGCGGTAACGTGCGTGGTTTGGACGTGCAACTCAAAAGTATCATTTTCTATCTCACTAAATCCCACACCAAATTTAAAAATATTGATTTGGTGGGGGATTTAGTTCACCTTAAAAAAGCCCACCAGAATTTAAAATATTAATTTGGTGGGGGAATAGGAGAAAGCCTATGTTTCAATTTATTGGCCGAGAAGAAGAGCTCAAGGGCCTTAGAACACTTTTAAATAAAAAGAGCGCAAGTCTGGTTGTCATCAAAGGACGTCGACGTATTGGCAAAAGTCGATTAGCTGAAGAGTTTGGAAAAAATTTTGATCATACCTATTCTTTTGCAGGACTTGCACCAACTGTAGAAACTACAAATGAACATCAAAAAAAAGAGTTCCTCCGTCAAATGCATCTCCAGAAAATTTCAACCCCTATCAAAGAAGACGGGGATTGGGGGGATATTTTTACAGACTTAGCCAGAAAATGTTACAGGGGTAGAGTTTTAATTATAATCGATGAGATTTCTTGGATAGGCGCCTACGACCCAACTTTTCTTGGAAAATTAAAAACGACCTGGGACCAATATTTTAAGAAAAATTCAAAACTTGTCCTGATCTTATCAGGTTCTCAATCCACCTGGATTGAGCAAAATATCATCAATAATACAGGCTTTTTGGGACGCATTTCCTATCAACTCACACTTCAAGAACTAGCCTTATCGGAATGCAATCAATTCTGGAAACATCAAAAACTCATCTCACCTTATGAGAAATTTAAATTATTATCAGTGACTGGTGGTATTCCACGGTATCTCGAAGAAATTCAGCCTCAGTTGAGCGCTGAGGAAAATGTACGGAGATTATGCTTCAAACCTGAAGGACTTCTATTCAACGAATTTGAACAAATTTTTTCTGATTTATTTTCCAAAAGGAGCAATAAATATAAACTGATCACCCAACACTTGGTCGAAGGCCCCTCAACAGCGGACAACATTGCTTCAATGCTAGAGCGCTCCAAAGGAGGCGATCTAAGCCTCTATTTAGAAGATCTGTGCACAACAGGTTTTGTCACACGAGATTATACTTGGGATATCAAAGCTGGACGACCCTCAAAACTCAGCCAGTATCGTTTGAGTGATAATTATGTACGTTTTTACCTTAAATGGGTTGAACCTAATAGAAATAAGATTTTGAGCGGCGTGTCTGGATACCTGTCTCCTGCCTGGTTAACATCCTTAGGTTTCCAATTTGAAAATCTTGTCATGAGCAAAAAAAATCGCCCGAGACTTTACGAAAAATTGGGCATCCCTCCTGGAGAAATCGTATGGGCTAACCCATTTTTTCAGACAAAAACACAGAATCGTCAGGGTTGTCAGATTGACTTCATGATCCTGACAAAATTCAACATCCTTTATCTTTGTGAAATAAAATTCAGGGCAAAGGAAATAGACAAAGACATCATTCAGGAGATCCAACAAAAAATCGACAGGTTGTCACTCCCTCGGAATTTCTCCATCCGACCCATACTGATTCACGTCAATGGCTTTCATGAATCCTTGATCGAAAGCGAATTTTTCTCACATATCATCGATTTTGCCGATTTTTTGGAAGAATAAGCTCACACAGAACACCTCTATCCGGAGACTCGCCACCATTCTTTCTTTTCTAACGCACTCAATCAAACCAGTAAAAACAAGGGGATAAAGACAAGTCTCTTTGGCACTCTCCTTGCTCTTACAAGCAGCTTACAAAATAAAAAATCCTTCCATCTAAAATTTTTGTAAGTTCAAAAGTTGAAGATAGAAGAAAAAATTTCAAGGAGAACGTATGCTCAAAAGGAAAATCTCATTAGCCTTGGCAATGGGTATGTTGATGACATTAGGTAGCCATGCTCAAGCATCAGAAACACAAGATTACCTCGTCCAAAAAGCTGCTGATCTATGTGGTCAGGATGGAGAAGTCACCTATCTACAGTGCATTACAGAAGATGGTAGTCGGTTAGCCGGCGACCCGGACTTTTTTGCTCTCATCAAAAAAATATGTGGCGCTGAAACACAAATTTAAAAAATGTTTAAAAGAAGCCTTTGTCCCCACTCCCTCAGAAAATACGGAAAACTCCACACCGGATTCAGATATTTCATCCTACCCAGAAGATAAAAAACAAGAACTGGCAGCAGTTTCCGAAACCTTACCCATGATCGCCGCTGTACCTACGTCTACCAGAAGTCCTTCACCAGCGGTAAGCGAGAGTAAAAAGATCCTCTCCATCTCGCCTTCGAAAGCAGTATTAGTAGCTAAAACTCCACTTCCATCTTTAACTTTTTTTAAGGCGGAGAAATCAAAGAAAAAGAACCGTCAGCTCCCTCGTGCGGCGGCTTATTCTTACTAAAGATAAAATTGTAAGGGTTCTAAAATAAAAAAAGCCCCCAGTTTGGGGGCTTTTTTAAATTATCGATCACGCTCGGATTCGAGCATGGCGATGTGTTCTCGTTCTTCAGCAGCAAGCTCCAGATCGAGCTCTTTTTCTTTTCCACTCAAAGAGTCTGACTTGGAAAGAAAAAAATTCAACGTTCCTTTTTCAAGATCAATAGCACAGTCGTAGAGATGACGTAGATTCCCCGTGTCGGCAAATGATCGAAGAGACTCAAAATATTTTTTAGGCAAAGGATCGTCTATATTCTGAAACGATTCTTCTTTGAGATGAAGATGATATTTTTCGTTCAATTCCTGAGCATGTTCTTTTTCCATATCAGACATCGTCTCAAAAAAATCACTGACTTGAGGATCTTCAACCGCATCAGCCAGATGACGATAAAAAAGATGAGCATTCACTTCGATTTGAAAAGCCTCCTGAAGTGCTAAGACTCTTTCTTGAGGCAGCACTTCTTTCTGCTCAATCTCATCAAGACGAATCAAATCACCACCACAAAGACATTTTCCAAAAGGAATCGCAAAGCCGCGTGTCCTCTTTTGACACAGAGAACATCTCCACTGAAACTCAATCCCTGCACAACATACATAATCTTCATCCAAGGGTTGATGACATTTAGGACACTGTGACGCCATTGGCCGCCTCCTCTTTTACAAGACCCAAATATTTCAAAATACCACTCGCCGCACGACGACCTGCACCTAAAGCTAAAATCACTGTCGCGGCTCCTGTCACAATATCACCACCAGCAAAAACTCCCGGCATCGATGTCATTTGAGTTGTGGGATCCACTTCCAAATAACCCCACTTGTTTGTTTTAATCTCAGGAGTGCTCCGACTGATAATGGGGTTGGTGACGGTTCCCAATCCATACACAACCGTATCAGCCTTGATGCGAAACTCAGAACCAGGAACAGCTTGAGGAGAACGACGTCCGCTCGCATCAGGCTCTCCCAATTCCATACGCATACATTCCATCTCCGTCACATTTCCATCCACATCTCCATGCAGGGCAATGGGATTGGTTAACCAACTAAAACGAATTCCCTCTTCCGTCGCATGTCTTAATTCTTCTGCTCGCGCTGGGGATTCATTTTGGGTTCTTCGATACACAATCACCACTTCTTCAGCCCCCATACGCAAAGCTGTCCTCGCTGTATCCAAAGCTGTATTCCCGGCTCCAATCACAGCCACACGACTTCCCATTCCAACAGGAGTATCGGCATGATTGAATCCATCCATCAAATTAACACGTGTCAAAAACTCATTCGAACTCATGACACCATTCAGATACTCCCCAGGAATTCCCATAAACTTAGGCAGACCAGCACCTGTACCAATAAAAACTGCCGAAAATCCTTTTTCAGTTAATAGTTGTTGTATCGAAAAAATTTTCCCGATCACTTTATTAAACTCAATCTTCACTCCCATGGATTTTAATGATTTGATTTCTTCTGAAATCACTTTGCGAGACAAACGAAAAGGTGGAATTCCGTACGACAACACACCACCAGCTTCATGCAAGCCTTCAAAAATAGTCACCGCTAAACCTGCTCGCGCCAAGTCATGAGCACAGGCAATCCCCGCAGGACCTGATCCCACAATAGCAACTTTTTTACCTATCGACAGATCACTTTCAGGCTTTTCACTTTTGATACCCTGTTCAATAGCCCAGTCTCCGACAAATCTCTCCAGATGACCAATGGCGACCGGCTCACCTTTTTTGCCTACAATACATTTTTGTTCACACTGAATTTCCTGGGGACACACACGACCACAAACAGCGGGGAGAGGATTGGAGGCTTTTAAAACATGATAAGCCTCCAGCATATTCCCTTCGACAATATTTTTGATAAACATTGGAATATTGATCGCCACAGGACAGCCCTGCATACACAAGGGCTTTTTGCAAAAAAGACATCTCTCAGCTTCCTGATGAGCCATTGTGATATCAAAGCCACAATTGACTTCATCAAAAACAAGACGTCTTTTTTCCGGGGCTAATTCCGGCATTTTTGTTCGAATAGGTTGGATTTTTTTTCCACGTGTTTCGGTCACGCAGACACTCCCTTTGTTTGAGCTCGACATTCTGTATGATATTTTTGAAGCAAAACACCTTCTTCGTTGCGAAATCTTTTCTGGCGAATTTTCATTTCTTTAAAATCTACCTTATGAGCATCCATATCGGGGCCATCCACACAGGCAAAAAGAACATTACCATCTACAGTCACGCGGCAAGACCCACACATTCCAATCCCATCCACCATGATCGAATTCATCGACGCAAAAGTGGGAATTTTTTTGGATCGTGTAAGCTCCGCAATCACTTCCATCATTCCCAAAGGTCCTACGGTAAATACTTCGTCAATATTCACCCCTGTCTCCAAAACATCTTTAAGAGCATCGGCTGTCGTTCCTTTTTTTCCCACCGACCCATCGTCTGTCATCACAATCAGGTTATCGCTAAATTCCTCAAAGCGATCCTTCCAAAAAATTTCTTGTTCATTACGAAAACCCACAATCGTGGTTGTCCTGTTCCCCATTTTTTTAAATGCTCTTAAAACTGGATAAATAGGAGCCACACCCAAACCACCCCCTACAAAAACGACATGGCCCTTTTGAGCAATATGGGTAGGAGCACCCAAAGGACCGATAAAATCTTGAAAGGTATCTCCTTCCAAATAAGTCGCCATCTCTTCCGTCGTTTTGCCGACAACCTTGACCACCATAGTAATGGTTCCACGATCTCGATCAAAATCAGCAACAGTCAGAGGAATTCTCTCACCTCCCTCATGCAGTCGTAACATCACAAACTGACCAGGGTGAGCAGCTGCTGCCATATCAGGGGCTTCAACTTCCCAAAGAAATGTGGTTGGGGAAAAAATCTGCTTACGAAAAATTGAAAATGCCATGGGCCTTAGTGTGCCCATGGTAAAAAAAACGCGATATGATTGAAATCAGGTAATTGACTGATTATTTTTATGATGAACGAGGCGTAGAATAGGCTTGTTTTATTTGAACATGATCCTGAACTGAGATCATTTCTTTTTCCAAAGCTTCCACCGTCACAGCTTCATCTTGATACATAGGGAAAACAAGTTCTTTACGCTTTTTCATTTTAGACTCGAGAGATTGTCGATAAGCCTCTTTGGAAGAGTACGGTCGTTGAGCCACACCACTTTTAATCGCCGCTTCCGCAACAGCTGGAGCTTCCCACAAAAGAACTCGTGGATCCAAAGGTTTGGGAATTATATAATCCGGACCATAACTCAGCTTTGCATTGCCATAAGCACGACACACTTCTTCAGGAATATCTTCACGTGTCAAAGCTGCCAAAGATTGCGCCGCGGCTAACTTCATCTGCTCATTGATCTTGGTGGCACCGACATCCAGAGTTCCTCTGAAAATAAATGGAAAACCTAAGACATTGTTCACTTGATTGGGATAATCTGAACGACCCGTAGCCATAATGACATCCGAACGCGCTTCTTTAGCATCATGATACGTAATTTCGGGATCCGGATTTGCCATCGCAAACACAATAGGATTTTTCGCCATAGATTTCAGCATCGCTGATGTCACTAAACCTTTTCCCGAAACTCCCACAAAAAGATCCGCTCCAACAAAAGCTTCTTCTAATGTACGCAGAGATGTCTTCTGGGCAAAAAAGGCTTTGGCAGGTTCAAGATTAGGACGATCCGTATGCACAACACCTTTGCTATCGCAAAGAATAATCTGTTCCTTGGAAATCCCCAAAGTCATGATCATCTTGGCACAAGCAATACCCGCGGCTCCAGCTCCAGAAAAAACAATCTTCAAATCTTCAGCTTTCTTGCCGGTAATATCCAAAGCATTGATAAGACCTGCCGTTGTAATGACGGCAGTTCCATGCTGATCATCATGAAACACAGGAATATTCATGAGCTCGATGAGTTTTTGTTCAATATAAAAACATTCAGGACCTTTGATATCTTCGAGATTGATACCTCCAAAAGTAGGCTCCAAAGCTTTGACAATCTGCACAAACTTTTCAGGATCTTTCTCATTAATCTCAATATCAAACACATCAATGTCAGCGAATTTTTTAAAGAGAATTCCCTTCCCTTCCATCACAGGCTTTCCTGCTTCAGGACCAATATCGCCTAAACCCAAGACAGCTGTCCCATTGGAAATAACTCCAACGAGATTGCCACGAGCTGTATATTCATAGGATTTTTTCGGATCCTTGGCGATTTCCAAACAGGGTTCTGCCACTCCGGGAGAGTAGGCTAAGGAAAGTTCTTTTTGAGTGTCACAAGGCTTTGTGGAAATGACTTCAATTTTCCCCTTACGGCCTTGAGAGTGATAACGAAGCGCTTCATCTTTAGTAATCATAAGAATGGGTGTGTGTGCTTCGCCCAACACCCCCAAACCCCCAACGGGCTCGTTCGTGCTGGCGAAGCCAGTCGCTCTCTCGCGACTTATTATTTATCTTTTTTCTTTGCTGGACTGAAACCATCTCGTCAAGGAGAAGCTTAGAGCGTCCCCACAAATGGAAGATGCCGGTAAAGACCTTCATAATCCATCCCATAGCCCACCACAAAAAGTTTGGGGATTTCAAAACCCACCCAATGAAGTTCCGTCTGGATTTGAGGATTCACTTCTTGCTTGTATAATAATGTACAGACTTTAAGCGAAGAAGGGTTTTTACTCAGCAAATGCTTTTTCAAAAATAATAAAGTCTGACCTGTATCAACAATATCTTCCACCAAGAGCACATGTCTACCTTCAATCGACTGAGTCATTTCAAAATCTAAAGTGACGGCACCCGTTGATTGTTTTTTATGATAACTCGACACACGCACAAACTCACACGCATGATTCACACTGATTGAACGAACCAGATCCGCCATAAAAATAAACGAACCCTTTAAAACACCCATCACAATCAAATCTTTATCCTGGTAATATTCCGAAATCTCTTTTCCCAATTCACCAATACGGACAGACAAATCTTCTGCACTAATTAAAGGTTGTAGAATGGCAGGAGGTTTTTCCAAAGACATTAAAGGGCCTCAAGAGTGTCTTTACGAACAGCAACTCCCGACCGATACGCGGCCTCTTCCACGCTGGTCGCCACACGTTCATGCAGAGTGGGATCTAAAGGGTCCGGCACCAATTCTCTTTCGGGTGTGTGTCGGACAATCGCTTCTGCAGCCGCAATATACATTTCTCGAGAAATCGACGTCGCGCGAGCATTGATGGCACCTTTTAAAATTCCCGGATAACCCAAAAGATTATTCACGCGACTTCCATCACTGGCAAAGCTCGCACCAGCTTTGAGGGCATCTGGTATGGAAATTTCGGGATAAGGATTTGAAAGAGCTAAAATAATCTGACCTTTGCGCACCCATTCTGGCTTAATCAAACCCGACTGACCTGTTGTCGCCACAATCACATCGGCTTTTTTCATCATTTCTTGTACAGAAGAAACAACATCACCACCCAATTCTTTAAAACGTTCCACAGCTATTTTTTGAACGTCAGTTCCCATCACTTGATGATTGGTAAAATGCATAATCAATCGCGCAATCGCTGAACCCGCCGCGCCCAAACCAATCTGTCCCACTTGAACATGTTTAAAATCAATACCCGCAATCCGGCAGGCATTAATGGCCGCTGCCAAAGAAACCACTGCAGTACCATGTTGATCATCATGCATGACAGGCATCGAGAGTCTTTTGATCAATTCATCTTCAATCTCAAAACAATCAGGAGCGCGAATATCTTCCAGCTGAATGGCCGCATACCCTTTAGAAATCGTACACACGGTTTCAATCAGCACTTTAGGGTCCAACGTATCACATAAAATTGGAACCATATTCATTCCTGAAAACTGTGAAAACAAAGCCGACTTTCCTTCCATCACCGGCATGGAAGCCACAGGACCAATATTTCCCAAACCCAAAACGCGGCTGCCATTGGTGACTAAAGCTACCGTACGTCCAATGCCGGTAAACTCGATAGCTTGTTCAGGATCTGCATGAATCAGTTTGGAAATAGAAGCGACACCCGGCGTATAAACTTTTCTTAAATCTTCAATCGACTTTACAGGATTTCGTGGAAGAACTTGGATCTTACCGCCTCGATGCAACTCCATCACGTCATCAATCACAGCTTCCAGATGAGTCTCTTTAACATCTTTGAGGGCTTTGACGATTTCTTGGAGAGTTCCATCGTCATTACAGATGACCGTAATATCTCTGACAGAATGAAACGTCCCTACTGAGAGAGTTTTGATATCTCCAAGATCACCCCCATGAGAAGCGATGGCATGAATGACCTTATCCAAAACACCAATTTGTTGTTGATTCCGTACCCGGAGGGTTTTAATTACTCTTTGCTTATAAGACATAGGTTCCCCTTCATAACTATTAAGTCTGGGATTGCCTATGAAGGCAATCAAAACTTTACTAACCATTTACTAACATAAGGATCTATTATGAAAAATTTTAAAAACATCGATCACATCGGCATTGCGGTTCCTGACCTGGATGCGGCTGTTAAAACCTACACAACACTTTTAGGAAAAGCTCCTGAACATTTTGAGGAAGTCGCTGAACAAAAAGCCAAGACAGCTTTCTTTGCTGTCGATGACACCAATCTCGAACTTCTCCAATCCACCTCTCCTGATGGCCCCATCGGAAAGTATATTGAAAAAAATGGCGGCCGTGGAGGCATCCATCATATTTGTGTCCAGGTTGAAAACATCGAAGCCGTTTTGGAAGATTATAAAAAACAAGGCATTCAACTCATTGATGAAAAACCCCGAAAAGGCGCCCATGGAAAGATGATTGCCTTTGTTCATCCCAAATCAACGGGTGGTGTTTTATTGGAATTGTCACAAGAGATTTCACATTAAAATAACTTATATTCGTTTCTCTTTTTAATATTTACTTGTGGGCATTTTACGCGGTATTATGCTCACATGATTATTTCACGTTATTTAGAAAATACTCTCCTGAAAACTAAAAAGAGTTTCCTTCTCTTGGGACCTCGGCAAACAGGGAAGTCTACCCTCATTAAAAATCTTAAGCCAGACCTTACGATAAATCTCGCAGATGAACAGACTTATCTTGATTTCGTACGTAACCCTCGAGAGCTTTCGCAGAGACTCACAGTTTCGAAATATAAAACTGTTTTTATCGATGAGGTACAAAGACTCCCCAGCCTTTTAAATACCCTTCAAACTATCCTAGATGAACAAAGATCTCCTCAATTTTATCTCACAGGTTCAAGCGCCAGGAAATTAAAACGAGGACATGCAAACCTTCTCCCAGGACGACTTCACACTTACTCTTTAGGGACCTTATGCGCTTCTGAATTAGAATATAAGATCCACACGTCTCGAGCTTTGGAATTAGGCACTCTCCCTGCTATTTACACAGAAGAATCATCTGAAGAAGCGATCAAAACTCTTCGATCTTATAGCCTTTCCTACTTAAAGGAGGAAGTACAGGCAGAAGCTTTGACCAGAAATTTAGAAGGATTTTCACGATTTCTCTTTGTAGCTGCAAGTTTTTCAGGGCAATTTTTAGACTTCACCAAATTATCCCGTGAAGCTCAAATTCCGAGACAATCAGCGATGCGTTATTTTGAGATTCTCGAAGATACGTTGATTGTCCACCGGTGTGAGGCTTTTGCAAAAAGTGATCACAAAAGATTTATTCAACATCCCAAGTTTTATTTTTTTGATACGGGAGTATTAAATGCTCTTTTGGGAAACTTTAAAGCTTCAGATGATCGCAAAGGACTTCTTTTTGAGCATCTCTTTTTTAACCAACTGCTTTCCAGCAGCTATAGTCGCGATCAGGATATTCGTATTTCAACTTATAGAACAGAACATGGAGCTGAGGTTGATTTTATTGTTCAATTAGACGGACAAACTTGGGCACTCGAACTCAAAGCTTCAAATCGTGTCGGGAAAGAAGATCTCAGAGGGATAAAGAATTTCAGTGAGTTCTATAAGAAGAAGCACACCCCTCTTTTAGTCTATTTTGGTGATATTGAAAAAAACATCGATGGAGTCGCTGCCCTTCCCTGGCAAGAGGCTCTGAAAAGGATGGCAAGCCTCTGATCGCGTATCCCCATCCCTGCATATCCCAATTGACAGGCGTTTCCTTACACATTAGACGCGCCAAAATTTTAAATTATTCATAAGGAGAATCATATGTCAGGCACACACCCCTCAAAAGCCCTTTTCGAAGGTGAAAAACCATTTCCCGTCATTCCTGTTTGCGAACATTTTGCCGGATCTGAAAAACTCATCACTAAAGCCATGGAATTGCAAAACACCAAAGGTGGCGTGTTTGATATCACCATGGATTGCGAAGATGGCGCTCCGACTGGAAAAGAAAAAGAACATGCTGAAATGATCGTCGCCATGGCCAAAGGTCCTTTGAATAAACACAAAATGGCCGGAGCCCGTATCCATGACTTCACCAATGCTTTTTGGAGACAGGATGTGGATATACTGGTGGGTGGTGCTGGAAACGAATTGGCCTATATCACCATCCCTAAGCCAACCGCTGTGGGTCAGGTCAAAGAAATGATTGGTTACATTCAAGAAGTCGCGAAGAAAAATAATATCAAACGCGAAATTCCTATCCATGTATTGATCGAAACTCATGGAGCTTTAAAAGATGTGTTTGAAATTGCCGCTCAGCCTTGGATGCAAGTCTTGGATTTTGGTTTGATGGATTTTGTCTCTGGTCATCATGGAGCGATTCCCGATGATTGCATGAGATCTCCTGGTCAGTTTGAGCATCGCTTGATTGCTCGTGCGAAAGCTCAAGTCTGCGCTGCAGCTCTGGCTTATGGCATCATCCCTGCTCATAACGTCACACTGGATCTTAAAGATGCCGAAAAAACAAAAGCCGATGCTTTACGGGCTCGCAATGAATTTGGTTTCTTAAGAATGTGGTCTATTTATCCCACTCAAATCGATGCCATTGTCTCAGCGATGATTCCCGATACATCTAAAGTGGAAACCGGATGCAAAATCCTTTTGGCCGCTCAAGCAGCTAACTGGGGTCCCATCCAGTTTGAAGGCGAACTTCATGATCGCGCGACCTATCGTTATTATTGGGAATTGATCCAACAAGTGCATGTCTCAGGACAAAAACTTCCGGAAGATGCCCTTCAAGCTTTTTTTAAGTAAAGAATTTCAAAATCCGCACAAAGACTCTCATCCTCTCTTTGTGCGGATTTTTCTTTTTTAATCGAGATAATCCGCAACTTTATTACTCTTTGCCGATAAGAAAGAATGACCGACGTTCGGCACTTACGCATACGACATTCCAGGCTCTCAGCAGATCGAGAGGATCCTTTTTCTCAAAGGCTGGATCGAGCCCTCCCTCATCGTCATGAGAATGACTCCGTCTCGGCATTTTTGAACGCTATTCCCAATGACTCCGTCGACATTGATATCCCCTGGGATCATCTTCCAGATTCTATGCGACAGACATTGGAAAACCTGGATACTAATCACGATGGGACATTAACCTATTCACCCTCTCTCTCCCAGCAACAATCTGGAACTTACGAAATCAGAAACGATGACCGAAGTGCCGCGACATTAAGCCGCCTTTTTTGGGCCTATTCTGGAGGGCACCCTCATAATAATCGGATTCGAGACCGAGAGACTCAGGCCACACGTGAGTCGGATATGAATAGATTACATCAATCGATGAGATCTATTGTAGAAACACTTGCTTTTGACACGACACGATCCCATGACCCCGAACGATGGCCCGAACAATGGAATGAACAATGGAATGAAGCGCAACGCCTTTGGGAGCTGACCGCCAACTCTTCAGGGCTTTTATCACTTGGACAATCTGTTTTTGACGAAGCAAGAGCTCACAGAGATCAAAATAGTTTGTATCAAGCCGAACAACTTTTTCTATCAGCCTTTGAATTCGCCTCACAGACTCCATCTCGATACGATTCTTTCGGTCCTTTAGATTATGATCCAAATAATACTCCCACCGTATGGGGGCCGATTGATCGAGCTCTGCAAGAAATCAATCCTCTCCTGGATGAGATGGAACAAAGAGAATTTACCGCTGACATCCAACGTCCCTATCTCATGTCAAGTCTCGGCAGTCCGGTGACGGCTGAAGTTGATGACGTAGCTAATGGTCTTTCAATCCCTTTTAGTGTGGCTATCCCCACTGCGGCTATTACCAACCTCAACGAACACGAGCGCGACGCGTATTTAAGAAATTATTTTAACAACATCGCTCAAGTCCGCATACAGGATTTTCAATCTTCGACATCACCCACTCATCGCTTAATCGTCGATAAAATTGAATGGGATCAACCGACTTCTTTGGATGATCCCACGTCCGAAACTTTTTCACCACATGTAACCCAACGCACTTTGAACGAAAATCTTTTTCACCAAGATATGACCTATTTCCGTGTCTCTTTTACATTTGAACACCCAGATCAAGCCCGCACAGCCTTGGGTTCTCGTGGTACACGTAAGTTTGATATCATTCTCAATCGTTCTGAAAACAGACACAATATCCGCAGACACCGTGTGATCGAAGGAGGATTCGTCCTTCAAAATACATTAACACGTCCAACAAAAACCGCTTTTGTCAGTGATCCCCATGTCAGCGAACGAGACTCGAGAATTTTAAGCGAAACACTCCGTCATCTAGCAGATGACCTCCAAGCTCATCCTGAAAATAGACAACGTGCCGAAGAAATCGATCGCCTTTACCAATCCGCCACTGAACGTGTCTTGGGTGCTGTTGAGCTCTGGAATGAATCCTACCGCCGCGGAGAATTGGATCGCGTGATGATGACAGGAGATTTGGTGGATTTTGTGAATGTTGCCGAAACCCTTCAAAGGCAAGGTTATCGTTCTTCAAATATCCGTCGTTTAGTTTCTGTCCTTTCACGTATTAAAGCGCCGACCTATGTCGTGAGTGGCAATCACGATCATCATGCATTTCCTTACCCCATCTCCGTTGAATGCCGTTCGCTGCGTCGTGCAGAGTCTCTCTGCGATCTCTATGAAGATCATTATGATCGATTTCATTTTGCAGCTCCGCTTTTGTTAAATGGAGTAACAGCTCTTCTCCCTTCTTATTTTGATACGGATATCGAAGCCCCCATACGCATTGCCACACAAGCCTACCGCACAAATCCTTATGCCAATCAGGACGACACGACTTTGGATCATCATTTACAACATGTGGGTATTTATCAAAATTATGGTCTACGATTGGGAAGGACGATGATTTTTATGGGTGAGGCAGGAGCTGAAGATTTTAGTTTTCTTCATTATCTTTCCATGAGGACATCACCTCCACGCCGAACCACTGTTCAGGAAGCAACGGATACATATATTAATGGTCGCCTCGTCAACGCGCGCTCATTACTCCAACAAGAATTTACGGCTCTCATACGAGAAGTATTGGCAGCAAGAAGTCGTGGAGATTTTGTCATTCCAGCTCTGCATTATCCTATGATGGCTTCTGGTCATGGTCCCGATGGGACCCCACACAATGCAGACACATTAAGAGATGAGGCATCGCGATCTTTTCGACTTTTGACATGGCATTGCCGTCATCCAAATGGCGACCCTGTGATACCCATGTTTATCGCAGGACACACTCACACCTATGAAGAGACGGACTTTGAACTTTATTTTTCAACGCCTGAAGAGGAATCTGAAGTCCATGCGGAAGTAGAATCCATCCTCACTCATATCAATGAGCAAAACATGGAACGTATCTACAGAGATCTGGATGCTGTCTGGACGTCTCATTCCATCAGCAGTCATATGAGAATTCGCAGTACCACAAAACCTGGAAGTGAAGGAATCCCAACAGTTTTAGCCCAGGAATTTCAAAATTTCCAAAGACGTCCCCAACGCACACTTTCTGTAAACCTGCCCGCTTTAGGCCCTGAATCCATCTATAGTGGGAATGGATATATGGTGCTCACATCCACTCCTGAGGGACATCTTTCCTACGAGATGAGGTTGGTCTATACAAGGCCTGATGGGTTGGTCACAGAGTTTGAAGGGTCTCAGCGCAATGATTATTTAGCAACCCAAGAAAATGACATTCATAATTGGGATCCAAATTTTTCGTTTGTAAAAACCACTATACTGACACAGCCCAGTCCGATTCAGCAGGAAGACAACTATCCTGTCTCGTCTCCCTCTCGTCTCCTAGAATTTTTTCCAACGATCTGTTCTTATACTCAGGGAGATATTTGTTTAAATACACGTCTCTGGACAGGCCTTGATTTAGCTCCGGGCGCCTCTTTTCTTTTTCGATTAAGCAGCGACATTCAACTACCACTTCGGATTGGAGTCACACCACGCAATATCATCACAGCAGTGCCCAATTATTTATACGCAGGATTTTCATGGGATCCCAACTTCATGGACATGACCCATGGATCCGTCAGTGTTTACGGAGGCACAGGACACGGACTTTTTGAAACTTTGATCGGTGGCCGACTCAATTATGGCACTGATCAGTGGATAGGAGAAGCTGGCATTGCCACACATTGGGGATTACCGAGCCTACCCAGCTACTTCGGCGCCATCCCCAATCTCTTCTTCACTGCCGGACACAATTTTGACAGTGGAGAATATACCGGCACCGTCGGACTCCGATGGGATATTCCAACCTTGAGCGTCTATCGAGACCAACGATCCCAACAACATTTTCCAGGGCAGAGGTAACTTGTCGACAATCGAATCTGTAAATAGGCCTATTTACAGATAAATACAGCCCAAGATAACTCATCTTAACTTCTTCAAATACTCCCAAATCACCTTTTCATACCCATTCTCCGTCGGCTCATATTAAAACCGTTCTTTGAGCGGGTCTGGTAGATGTTTTTAGAAACAGAAAAATCCTCAGAAAATATTAGGAAAATTAAAACACGAAACATTTTTATAAAAAAGACGAAACCACAGTGATGAGCACATTTTTAAACCAACTAGGGAGTCAAATTGCTATTTTGCGTCAGGATCTATCCTGTCAGAAACCTTCCCAAACATCAGCTCTACCAGAAGTAAATCTCAGTAAATTTTATGATTTAGATAAGGGAATAAAAGACTATCTTGGAGAAGAAGCAGACCTTCCTTTAGACAATCTTACTTTGCTAAAGAATTTACGCAGAAACGGAAATGTATTCGCGAGCGAATCTTTATTTCAAAAAAATCTTCAAGCCGCTGTAGAAAACGGATTTTTAATGTTGAGCGTAGAAGAATTAAAAAAACATATTCACGTTTCGGGAGAAGAACCTTCATCAGAGCAGGAACAAGCCTTTGTCGCCTTAAAAGTCAGACGTTTTTTGGAATTAACTTCAGAAAAGAGAATGGCTCATCATCTGAGACTTTCTCAAAACCCAAGCGATCTTCCCACTCTCAGCAACAGAATTACTGACTTAGAAAATAAGATAAGTGGTTCTACCGGCATTTATGGATTTGACGATAAATATACAGGAGCTGGCATTGGTGATGGTGGTACTTTTAGTTTATTTAACACATTGGCTTCAGCTCGGCAGGTAGTATTTGCCTTAGCTTTTAGCTCTCATCCTTTAGTGATAATGGTAATTGAAGATGAAGGCATCAATCCCTCTAATTTTTGTGGAGAAGATTTTGTAGCAAATCAAATACTCGATGGACTAAAAGTATTGGAACTGGGCTGTGGACAGATTCCAACTCATGCTCGCATCTTAAGAGCCATGGGGGCTCAAGTGTTTACGGTGGATCTCCAACCAGAATCGACATTTAAAAAACTTCCCCACGATCCAAAATATGTCGTGAAGAAAGAGAACATCATCTTCAGCTTCATCTCGATAGAAAAGAGGCCATTTCTTTAATAGGTTTATTATTTGGCAACGACTTCCACCTGATTACTTACAATATTCAGGGGCCTTGCGCCCCCCTCAGCATGGGCGCTCTGCTGCTAGAAGGAGGTGTGATGGGAGAAGATATCAATTCAGGATGTTTAAAGATGAAATTTAAAGAGAAAATGGTTTCTTATTCGTGGAGAGGAAAAAATCAGTCTCCTATTTATTTTTTAAATGCGGCGCCGATGACTAACTCATTTTAGTTTCTTCAAATACTCCCGAATCACCTTCTCATATCCATTTTTCGTCGGCTCATAGAAAATTGTTTCATAAATTATTGAAGTCTCGAAATTCGTTCTTGGATGATTTTTCCTAATACATCTTTTTCTTTTTCAGGCAGGAAACTTTTTTCGATTCTCTCTAAGAACGATTGTTTTCTAGAAAATAATCTTTCCAAAATGTTCGACACAACTTTCGTATCCAAACCATTTTGTTGGGAAAACATTTCGAAATCTCTCCTTTTGATCTTGTTTTTCTTCCCATTCAAATAAAGCGCCAAATCCTCTTCACGAGGGATCAACAGCTTGGACGAAAGATAATCGTACACGGGTGCCAATCGGATCGTCCTGTCGACTTCCGTTAAAAAAGAAAAATTCTTCAAATGCATGTCTCCGTTTCCGATCGCGAAACAAAACAAAAGCCTCTCGAATAATCGCGTGAGCTCAAGATAAGGATGGGTGCAAAATGTCAAAACACCTTTTGCTATTTTTTCGTAGGAAAAATCGTATTTGTCTCTGGTGAGAATTCCCAAAGCTTGACCCATATCTTCCATCGATAGCTTAGTCCCATCTGATAACCGATCAAAGCGACGCACCAAATAAACCCAAGTGTCATCCGTGGATCGAAACAACCCATGTGCTGGCACTTCCAAATCGAAATCAGAGGCTAGATGCATACACAAATCTTCATTTTCCGGAAGATATCAAAATCGGGAATTTTGCGGCTTTAAGATAAGCTCACCTCCCTGAGGAGCCGAGAGAAGAGACTTTGTCTTCTTATCCAATCGCATGGAAATTTTAGGCTGCACTCCGGAAATGGACATCTGACCCACCATGTCTTGAGCGACTTGGCCAAAATCAAAATTGGTCATGTTTAAAGAAGGAGTGCTCCGCAAACCAAAAAGTTTTTGGGCACAACCGGGATGATAAAAATTTTCTGTGTCCAAGACTTCATAACAACCCCAACATCGGTCATTGATTGGCATTTTCCACCTCCTTCACCGTGACCGCTCCAATGGTATGACTCGCAGTGGCAAGTAAAAGTCCAAATCGATCCTCTGTATCTATCTTTAAAACTCTCGATGTGATGTCCAGCAACCAACCTTCCGCAATCATCCCATCAAAAAATGGGAACAACTCTTTCGAAAGAAAAGATTCTGCCTGAAGAGGAAGACTTAAACTGATGGGCTGCGCCGAGGGAGCCTGCAAATAGGAGACTTCATAGGTGAAACGGAAACCTTCCACGGCTTGTTCCAACACACCCGCTTTTTGATCTCGATAATAGACCCAAGCTTTCTTCATAAGTTCTCTGTCACGCCGAGTTGCTTTCCAAAAAGTTTCAGGACTTGATTAACCTTATCCATACGCAATGTTTTCTTTCCCTGTTCCAAATCTCGAACAAACCGCAGGCCCACACCGGAGAGCTCAGCTAGCTTCTCTTGGGTCAGCTTTTGAGCCTTTCTTTTCTCTTTTATAAAGGTAGTAATATCTAACATAGATATACCCTATCAGGTATAAATTATTATTTCTATTATTATTTTATACCCGATAGGGATCTTATTTTATGTTATGATATTAAATTATACCCGATTGGGATCTTTTAAAATGATATCTAAACTCAACAATCTATCGATAAGAAGAGCCCAAGATCTCATCTTAATTTCTTCAAATACTCCCGAATCACCTTCTCATACCCATTTTCTGTCGGTTCATAGTAGCGACGTTCTTTGAGTTGGTCTGGCAAATGTTGCTGGGAGACGACATTCCCCTCGTAATCATGTGCGTACTTGTAATCTTTTCCATAATCCAAACTCTTCATGAGCTTAGTTGGCGCATTTCTTAAATGAAGAGGAACGGGTAACGAGCCCTGATCTCTCACATCCGCTTTAGCTTTTTTGTAGGCCATGTAACTCGCATTACTCTTTGGAGCACTCGCCAGATACGTCGCTGCTTGGGCCAACGGGATCCAACCTTCCGGCATTCCGACAAAATCAAAGGCTTGCATCGCGCTCATGGCGACTTGGATCGCTTGAGGATCGGCATTGCCGACGTCTTCGCTTGCAAAGATCACCATGCGTCTTGCCAGAAAGAGAGGATCTTCTCCTGCTTCGAGCATTCGAGCGAGATAGTAGATCGCAGCATCCGGATCGGAACCTCGCATGGATTTGATGAAAGCAGAGATCACATTGTAATGTTCTTCACCTGATTTATCATAGAGAAGAGTTTTCTTTTGGAAGGATTCTTCGACATGATGAAGATCGATTTCTTTTTTATTTTCACTCTGAGCTAAAAATGCGGCCGTCTCTAAAGCATTGAGCAAACGTCGCGCATCGCCTGCACACGCTTCACTTAAAAATTCTTGTGACTCCTCTGAAATACTTAACGACATTTTTCCTAAACCCTTGAGCTCATTTTTCAGCGCACGATCGATCAGAGTATTGAGATGAGAAATTTCCAAAGGCTTCAGCACATACACACGCGCACGCGAGAGAAGCGGACTAATAATTTCAAAAGAAGGATTTTCTGTCGTCGCACCAATTAACGTGATCGTTCCATCTTCCACGTGAGGAAGAAGAGCGTCTTGCTGTGATTTGTTCCAACGATGTATTTCATCGACAAAGAGAATTGTTTTTTTGCCGGAAAACTTTTTTTCCTGCCTCGCTTGATCAATCACCGTTTTTAATTCCTTCACACCACTCAAAACTGCCGATAAGGCATGAAAAGAAGATTTCGTTTCATGAGCAATCACTTTAGCAATCGTTGTCTTCCCCACTCCAGGAGGTCCCCAAAAGATCAAAGACGACAAACGATCCTGATCAATCTGCTTTTTGAGAGAATTTCCCGGGTTTAAGAGGTGTTCTTGACCCACAATTTCGGCAATCGATGTCGGTCGGAGCCGCTCTGCTAGCGGTTGATCTTCATTTTGGCTTTTTTGAGAAAAATTGCCGCCCAAATTTGAAAAAAGGTCGTTATCATCTTTCTTATCGTGCATAGACGACCGTCAGTACAAAAAAATATCCCGAAGATCTATTAAAAGCCTTCGGGACATTTTCAAAACTCTGTGTTGCTAAAACTACTTCTTCTTTTTCTTTGCGACTTTTTTTACTACTTTCTTTTTTGTCGCTTTTTTCTTTGCAGCCATTGGATCCCCTCCTTAGGGTTTATTAATCTTTCCGACAAAATTTCATTTTGTCAGTTGTTGATTCGAAAAATTTTTAATTTCAAATTTCATTTTGTAATAGATTACATGGAGTTATGTTTTTGTTCAAATAAAAATCTCTTTTTGAGAAAAAAATTTTGACAAAAAAAATTTTTGATAGTGAGTACGCACGCACTATGAAAATAAAAAATGCTCTCGAGACCACGAAAACATTGGTCAATCACATCGGTCGACATCTCGCACAGAAATCGAAAGATGAAAAAAATGAAAAAGAAATTTCTTTAAAAAAAATGGATGAATTCCAAACCATCGCCTACGATTTTGCGTGGATCTACTCCGAAGTGTACGCATCAGAACAAATTTTAGCGTACGCAGAAAAAAATTCTCAAGACTCCAACACCATCGAAGCACTTCTCGCAGAAATTTTTACAGCAGAAACCATCAGCCATGTTTCAGAAAAAATTGGTTATCGTGCGGCTGAGTGGGGAGCGACTCCTGATATTTTGATGCAAACAATTTGGAATCCAGAAGTCACTGCAGCTGTTGGGAGTGTGTTAACGACAGAAAATTATAATAAAGCAGCCAAACTCATCGCTGATAAAAATCATGGCGGTACTTATGGTTTAGGCGAACAGCATGAAATGTTCCGCCAAACGTTCAAAAAGTTTGCCGAAGACAACGTCATGCCTCTGGCGGAGAAGGTTCATCGTCATGATTTACTGATTCCTCAGGAAATTTTGAACGGATTGAAAGAATTGGGATGTTTTGGATTGTCCATTCCCCAACAATTCGGCGGTTTCCAAGATGATGCGCAAGCCGACAATACCGGAATGTGTGTGGTCACCGAAGAACTCTCGCGCGGATCCTTAGGAGTTGCTGGAAGTTTGATCACACGACCTGAAATTTTATCCAAAGCTCTTCTAAAAGGTGGGACTCAAGCTCAAAAAGAAAAATGGCTTCCTTTATTGGCCACGGGTGAACGCATGGCCGGTGTCGCTGCGACCGAACCCGACTACGGCAGTGATGTCGCTGGATTTAAAGTAACGGCAACACGCAAAGAATCCAACGGACAAAAAGGCTGGGTCATTAATGGAGTAAAGACGTGGTGTACTTTTGCCGGATATGCAGACAGCTTGATGGTTCTCTGCCGTACAAATCCTGACATGAGTTTGAAACACAAAGGTCTCTCGCTCTTGATTGCTGAAAAACCTCGCTTTGAAGGTCATGAATTCAGCTATGATCAACCCGAACATGGTGGACACATCGAAGGAAAAGCGATTCCGACGATTGGTTATCGTGGTATGCATTCTTATGAAGTTGCTTTCGAAAACTACTGGGTGCCTGAAGAAAACCTGATCGGTGGTGAAGAAGGTCTTGGAAAAGGTTTCTATCTTCAAATGGAAGGTTTTGCTGGTGGACGCTTACAAACAGCCGCTCGTGCATTAGGTGTGATGCAAGCAGCCTTTGAAGCCGCTCTTCGTTATTCTAATGAACGAAAAGTTTTCAACAAGCCCATCTTTGATTACACCATGACTCAATGGAAAATCACACGCATGGCTGCGATCATTCAAGCCTGTCGCCAAGCCACTTTCCACGCCTGTCAGTTGATGGATAATCACAAAGGCAGCATGGAAGCGTCCTTAGTAAAATTTTACACATCCAAAGTCAGTGAATGGGTCACACGCGAAGCCCTGCAGATTCATGGTGGTTACGGCTACGCCGAAGAATATGCCGTGAGCCGCTACTTCGTCGACGCGCGTGTCTTCTCGATCTTCGAAGGAGCCGAAGAAGTCCTGGCCCTCCGAGTCATTGCTCCGGCGTTACTCAAGCAGTATTTGTAATTAGATATCGCCCTGACGGAATTTTTCCTGAATTTTGCCGATCATGGGATTGGATCGGGCAAGCAGGTTATTGAATTCCCGCATTTCTTCCAACCATCTTAATTTTTCCTCCGGGGGTGTATTGATATATTCAATAATTTGAGCCTTGGTACGATAATATTTAAAACCACCCTTAACCTTACTTTTTCTTTTCATTTTTTAATCCCTTTTGAACCTTCAAGACTTTTCTAAGCAACAGGATATCAGATTGATCCTGCAAACGGTTAGCTTTTTCTTTTAGTTTAATAAGGTCCTTTATCCCAATCACGGATACAGGAACCTCATCGATCTTGATGATAGTACGTCGTTTGTACATTCCTTCAAAAGGCAACGGATGTTTCACAAAGACATCAATAACATTCATCAAATCATTTTTGTGGTAGAAACAAAATACGATCATATTCTTATTTTTGATCCAATCATTTCTCTTTTTTTGATCTGCAAAATCTTCTGCTTTTACCGGAACTTTTGGGAGATAACCCAGACGCGTCATCAACTTACAAAATTTACGTACATTCGCTTCTTCAAGATAGACGACAAAATCTATATCCTTCGTGGCACGAATAATCCCATGTAGATTAACGGCAATACCGCCCACCACTAGATATTTAATTTTAGCTTTTGATATTGTTTTCAGGAGATCAAAAAATTTCATAACTTTTTTTATATGAGATATGCCGATGATGTAAAGAAACTATAAGTATAGTTGCCATTAGGCCACCTCTCAACGCAATTTTTGGGTAGCATTATTTTTCCACACGAACGCGTGGACCAAAAATTTTGGTGATTTCACCCATTCTCATGACGCCATAAAGTGCAAGACTGACAAGCCCAATTTCAGAGGCTGTAGCGATATTGATCCATGGACCTAAAGCCCTTCTCCAATCAGGCTGAGAAGCCAAGGACGTTACCGTTGTTGCGTTAACCATCATAACCATATTCAAAGTTTGTCTGCCAATAGTAGCACGCCAAGGACGGTCTCCCCAAAATTTATAAACTTCGCTCAGAGGTAAACCACGTGTCACACCACGTGTCAGACCATTGGTGAGGGCTGTTGCAAGGTCATGGTGATAAACAAGAGCCACTCCCATCTGAGAAATAGTCGCCAAAGAAAAATCAACGGCATTGGAAACAAGAGTCCTCCATGACAATTTTGTTCCATTTTTAACATCAGGCCTCTGCACAAGATGACCACCTGGCAGAGAAGCAGCAATGACACCAAAGCTGGTCAGGGCCATCACAGCCGTTGTCATTAAGATTTGAGAATTCGTATTGTGAGAAGGTCGCCCTGAAATAGCTTCCTTAATCCATGGAGAAATCACAGCATGAGAGAGGACACTGGTCCCTAAGGTTACCGCATAACGAACCCCCGCATTATCGAGAGCCAAGTTTTTATAGAGAGGTTGTTGGACTCCATTGACCCCAGAAGCTTGAGAAACGTTCATAAAAAAATCTCCTTTAATATCTCTTCTTCGGTGCACAGGAGAAAAAGTTGCTTGGGAGGCAAAAAAAGCAGTTCAAGCTAAACACATTTAGGAACGAAACAAAAATCCGAATCGTCTTCTGCTATGAAGAATACGGTGGATGAAGAGTTGTTTCTTTTCGAAACGATAAAAAACCAAATATTCGCCCACAACAACGATACGAAAATTTTTCCCACGCACATATGGATCTCGAGATTGTGCACCCGATAAGGGAAAATTTTCGAGGCGACTTATCTTGCGGTCCATTATTTGGATAAATTTTGAGGCTCTCGCAGGAGAATCTCGCCTGATATAATCAAAAATAGATTCAATATCCTTTTCCGCAGCAGGCAGATAAATAATGGGATACTTCTTCATGGTCATGCGGTTAGACGGGAACGGAGAGACTTCATAACCTCCGAGTGGGAACGACCTTTCTTGCCTTGACGATATTCCGTCTCAGATTCTTCAAGTTTTTGGTAAAGCTCCAACTTCGCTTGCATCTGTTCATAGAGAGCCTGAGTCATCACCACTAACTCACCCTCCCCATTGAATGTGACAAAGACCGGCTCACCTTCATGACAAAAATCAAGGATTCGTTTCGTCTTATTCCTTAAATCCGACATAGGGACGATATGGGGCATAAAAACTCTCCTCTTAGTATCATTATAATGATAGGCAAAATCCTGTCAATTTGAATGGCGTATAATCCCCAAAAGCTCCTCCCCAAACGAAGCACATTTGCGCTCGCCCATGCCGAAGACTTCTTCGAGCTCTCGTAAGTTTTTAGGTTGTTTGGCACAAAGATCATCGATCGTTCGGTCCCAGAAGATCGTATAAGGTGGGATTTTCCGTTTTTGAGCCATTTCAAAACGCCATTCACGGATGGCTTCCCAGAGAGGATGGGTCCGATCCTGTGACGATGGTTTCTGAGCTCGATCTTTTTTGCCAATCGCATTGGATTTTTTACCACGGACGAATTCCAGAAATCGTTCTTTGGGCAACGTAGGCTCGATACTGCCTTTCATTACTTCAATACCGTCTTTTGTCAGCGATAAAGTTGGGTATTGGAAACCATTTTGTTGAATATAATTTTGACGAATCAAGAGATCGATCAAGTTCATGATCTCTACCTGAGTTTTTTCTTTTAAGAGACCAAATGTCGAAAGATGAGGATGACCATACGCATTATTTTTTTCTGTTTCTTTTCCACGCAGACAATCCACTAAAATTCCTTTTCCAAACGGAGCTCGAAAACGTGCTATTCCCGATAAGATAATGCGAATATCACGAATCAAATCTTGAGATAACGTCATCGCCTCCGATGTCTGGCAATTGTCGCAGGACTGGCACCCTTGTGGCAGTTGCTCGACATCACCAAAATAATCCATCATCGCACGTTGCCGACACGTGGGGCTATAGGCATAGCGCTGCATGAGTTCGACTTTGCGGATACAATGTTTGAGCCAGGCATCTCGTTTTTCCGGAGCTATAGAATTGACAGACTCGCGGATAAAAATTCCTGAATCGCTAAATCATTCCCTCCAAAATAAAGCACACAGTCCGCTGCTTCCCCATCACGACCCGCACGACCGGCTTCTTGATAATAAGCTTCTAGCGTCCCAGGCATTTGAGCATGGACGACAAGTCTTACATCCGGACGATCCACTCCCATCCCAAAAGCGCTAGTCGCAACGATGACGACTTTAGGATCTTCTCTAAAATGCTGATGACTTTTTTCCCGATCTTCTGTGTCCATGCCTGCGTGATACGGATAGGCTTTAATTTTTTGACCACGCAGAGTCGCTGTGAGTTCATCGACATTTTTACGCGTCCCACAGTAAACAATCGTGGCACCGTCAACAGTCGAAACCATTTTGGCAATTTCTTGAAAGCGTTCCTTCTTACTCGAAACCATACGGCCCTGAAACTTGAGATTAGGTCGATAAAACCCGTGAACCCGAATGAGTGGCGATGACAGATAAAGAGATTCAACGATTTCTTTTTGTACTTCGGGAGTCGCTGTTGCTGTTAAGGCAATGACCGAGCAGGCTAATTCCTTTTTTAATCGACCCAACAAACGATATTCTTCCCTAAAATCATGTCCCCATTGGGCAATACAGTGAGCCTCATCAATGGCGACAAAATCAGGAGGATTATTTTTGAGGAATGAAAAAAACTCAGGCTTCGCAATACGTTCTGGAGAGACATAGAGAAGATTTAATTTTTTCTGAGCCCAATCGCTCAATGCTTGAGATCGGTCATCGTTTTCCCAATCACTTTTGTTTTTATTTCCTGAATGCGTCGCGACGGCAGGAATTTTTAACAAATTAAGCTTAGCTACTTGATCATCCATCAAACTGATTAAAGGTGAGACAACCAAACAACGTTTTGAATTCGCAACAGCTGGCAATTGATAACACAAAGATTTCCCCGATCCGGTCGCCATCACAGCCAAAATATCCCGACCTGCCACAACGGCTTGAACAATCTCTTCCTGCCCGTGACGAAAATTTTCTAATGCGAAAACTGAATGGAGAATGGACTTCACGAAAAACGGACTAATGGGTCTCTGAGAGAGTCACAAGAACAATCAAAGCCTATTCTTATTTAGTACCTAATGCCATACCGGCCCCCCAAGGAACATGACCTGCAGGAATGCTTGCTGATACTGCAGCTCCAATATTCTTTTTGCTATCATCGAGAAAAGATGAGGAGCGATGCCTCTCAAAACAGGCTCTTTTGATTCTCCACTTAAAAAGTGAGCCCCATCAAATGCGAGTTCAAGATCATTCATTGTACTAAATACACGTGGTTTATTATTAAATCCTCGAGCTGTTACCAAGTAGAGTAAAAGAGGGCTTTGTGCGATCTCTCGTGGGAAACAACGCCTGACATTATTTATACCTACAAGAAACTTGTGGAGTGGACCTTGCCCAAGAGCTTTATCTCTTTTTTCAGCATCGCTTTGCCATACTGCAGTTAATCCGCCAGACTTATAAAGTTTGTCGGCTTCATCATCAAAAATACATGAATCCCCATCCAGAGCTATTTTGAGTGGTGAATTACCATTAAGAGCCTGATGATCAGGATCGACTTCTGTCTGTAAAACAGCCGCCCCAATTCCTGCTGCCAGGGCTTGTTCAACCAGTGATTGATTGGCCGATAAATATAGATTGATCCCCATTGCCTGTAGAAATGGAAGAGGGCTTGCTCCATTCAAATAAGAAAATGATACGTGAGACCGTTCACAATCAGTATTTAGCTGTAAACTATCTAATGAATCATGAAATCGACCGGCAAATTCTGGAGTGAGCTTACTAAACACATGAACCCCCACCAAAGTTTTATCATCAGGACAAAGCCGATTGAGAGCCAACAACTTTCTAAAAAGAGGCATCCCTGATGCGGGTTTTAATGGTTCTTTGGCCTTACCACGCTGTTCCTTCAACCAGACTTCCAAGCTTTGACCTGGAGTTTTTTCAAGATCAAACAAAGCCCGAGCTGAAAAGCCTACCTTAACCAGTGGGCACTGGGTATCAGCTGGCAAATGTTCAAATGTGGCCATGGGGATGGCAGGGCTAACTTGCATAATGAAATCCTTCGCCGATCCTGAAAAAAAGTTGCGTCTCAAACGTGAAATTTTTAGTGAGGCTTTCTTATTCAAAAGGAGAAACTCTATGTCCGCCCTCAAAACTATCACGATCGACAAGAAAATTGTCGAAAAATCAAAAGAAGCCGCTGTCACTCTCGATAAAGTCAAATACCCTCAATATGGTCGTGTGTTGGAAGACTTTAATGAAGGGGAAGTTTTTTGTCATCCTCGTGGCGTGACCATTGATCGGGCTTTTGCGATCGAGTTTGCGACCAACTTCATGGAATCCAACCCCCTTTATCTCAATGCTGAATTCGCTAAAGCCCATGGATTTAGCGATGTCGTTGTCTCTCCTCTGATGGTCATGAATATTGCGCTTTCTTTAGGGGTTCAAAACGATTCTGAAAAAGCGATCGCCAATCTGGGTTATTATGATGTTCACTTTTTAAAAACCGTTTATCCCGGCGACACGTTGCGCGCATTGACCAAAGTCTTGAAGCGTCAGCAAAAAGAAGGAAAACCTGGAATCGTCACGATCCGCACGATTGCTTTAAATCAAAAAGAAGAATTGGTGCTCCAATATGATCGCAAAATCATGGTGGCTCCCGCAGGAAAACCCAGCGAAGCGTCGACCATCAGCGGACAGCCTTTCCCTCAAGTGCCTGAAGGAGAAGCGATCTCTCTGGATATCCCTGTCAGCAGTGGAAAGTTTCCAGCCAATCTCACTGGGGTCAGAAGCTATTTTGAAGATTTGAATGTCGGCGATATCATTGTGCATCCCAATGGTCGTACGATCACTCACGAACATATGGCTTGGACATACCGGGTCATGAATACGCATCCACTTCACTTTGACCGTCTTTATTCCACAGGCCGACAAGGCCCCATGAGTGGCGAACCCATTGTCTATGGAGGGTTGGTTTTTGCGTGGCTTGCAGGCTTGGCGTCGCGTGATGTGAGTGAAAATGCTTTATGGGATTTTGGTTATACAGAAGGCTATCACACACAACCAGCCTTCGCGAATGACACGGTTTATGCCATCTCTCGAGTTATTTCTAAAGAAGAAGGTACGACAGGACTCAATGCCGGCATCGTCACCATGCAATTAATCGGAATCAAAAACATCCGGCCTAAAGAAGCCATGGAAAAATTTGGAGCAGATCTCTTCATTAAAGAAAACGATAAGAAGGATCTTGGTAAGGAAAAAATTCCCGAAAAGATTTTTGAAATTGAAAGAAGACTTTTAATTAAAAAACGGGCATAAGCCGCTTTCGCTCTTTTGTTCGGGTTTCGCGACCAACAACGCAGCGCATTACTAGTTTTCAGTAAAAAGACGTCTAACTAGGCAACTTTTCGAAGGGGGGTTCGATAAAGTGCTATGGTTTTACCTTTAGCTCCTATTTCAGAGATTCATAGACCTTTGATGGAGGCATTGCCATCTGACATCCAGGCAGGATTTGCGGCAACACGTCCCAAACCTGAAACCGTTGCTGCCGCTTTGATTTTTATACGGAATCAAAACCAACCACTTTCCATAGCAGCTCCTTATTGGTCTGATAGACATTCTTCAGACCACACTTCTGGAATATTTGCAGCCGTTCCTCATGATCAAAAACCATGGGATGCTTTTTGTGAAACACTGACCATTTCCCAAAGAGTTGTGATGCAGATGCTTTATGGAGAAGGGGCCATCATGATTGGAGGCCTCGAAGTATTTCCAAGACATACACGACATGGGGATCTGAAATGCCCAGACATTGCTGATATTTTAGGAATTTCAACTCAAAGAGTTTATATAGCACAGAATATCCTGATTAAAAAAATTCTTTCATTTCTTCAGACAACATCTCCAATAGCCCGAACCACTCCCAACCTGCAAAAAAATGAATCTGCACGCCATCAAAAAATGGATTGGGAAAGTGATATCAAGACTATTCAGGCATTTTATCCTTACTTCTCCATTCTTGAAAGAAGGGTGGGCAGAGAGCTCGCACGTTTATTTAGAGAAACAGCTGAATACCTTCATTTGTTAGCCTATGCTACAACCAAAGGAAAAGTTAGCTTTAAAACCCTCTCTACGGATCTTGATTCGGATGACTTCTTTGATAAAAATACTCTGAATGCAGAAAGCCAAATTATTCTGACAGATCACAGCATAAGTTTTCACGCATGCAATTCTCCAATCGCTTTTCTCGAACAAGTGTTTAAAATAATTACCGCTGTGGCACTCATTGAATCTAAATCAGAGAACTCCCTTGAAAGCGAAAAAGCTCTCAGAAAGCTCATCAGCACAACAACCTCCCTCGTCTCTTTTGTTCCTTCCAAATAAAAATCCCCAAGCAAGAATCATCTTGGAAAAGGCTCCATTTTAGATAAAATAGGCGTTTCGCAACTGAAAGCGGACACATGCCCAAAAAATCTCAAAGAGACGTAGAAAAAAGTAAAAAAGGTTTTTTTAGCAGCTTTCGAAATGTTTTCATTGTCGCCCTGATAGCTTTTACTTGTGGACTCTTCACTACCCAGTGGGTCATCACAAAAATGAGTAAAAAGATATCGAGTATGGCCTTCTTTTATTTCAAAAAGATTGGGCTCAACGATTGGGGAAAAATGAAGAAATTATTCATACTCACCTCAATATTATTTACAACTCGCTGAGAACCATTGCTCTGCTTCCTGGAGTTCAACAGGTTGATCGGTATGGAACTAATTTTAATGATTCTGAAATCACCGTTCAGGAAATTTATAACAATCTCTTCTCTTCCATTTCTGTTTCCGAAATTTATATCGTTCCAGAAAGTTTAGATCCAGACAGGATAGATCCCAATACAGGAAAACCAGAAGCCCCTATCAAAAGCTTTGATAATTTTATTTCAGGCAAAACTGGAGATACTGAAAAGGATAAAATCAATCTGGAAGAAGTCGAGCACTTTGAATATCAAGAGATGAAAAAACAGCTGGAATATTTTCACCGCTATTTTGGCAATGTTGATAACTTCACTAATTTAAATTTCCCTGCTCTGGTCAGTCAGGAAATCATTACTTGTGACAATTCTGAAATGACAGCTCTCGATATTGAAAAGAAAAATGACAATCCTCGCCAAGGAGTCATCTATTCCGTCCCTTTTTATGGAAGCAATGGGGTTCTTCGAGGCATGATCACAGCTGTTTTAAGAACATCGGTCTTATCCAAACTTCTTGAGTATCCTTACTTTATCCTGAATTCCAACCATGGCTTCACACTCTCTCACCCGGATACACCTCAGAAAATACATGATGATTTATCAACTCTCCTAGAGGAAGAAAATCTTCCAGGTTATGCCTATATAAAATCCGTTCCTCTGGATATTAAAGATGAAGGCAAATGGCGTGTGATCACAGCCATACCAGAATCTGTTTGGCTGGAATCCAGTATTTACAAATCAATCAAACTCAACTCTCGTTGGATTTGGATGATCGGGACTTTACTGAGCCTGTCACTGGCTACTTTTGTGTGGTCTTTGATGTACAGTCGCACACGAGCCTTGAATCTTTTGGCTCAAATGAGATCCGCACTTGAAGCTTCTCAGAGGCAATTATTTCAAACACAAAAATCAGATTTTATGAATAAGGTCATCCAGCAAACAGCCAATGACTTTCAAAGTCACATCACTCCTATATTAGCATATTCCAATTTACTTTTAGGAAAACTCACCGAACTACCCGGAGAGTTTAAAAAAATGGAAGTAGTAAAAAAATCTGCTGAAAGAGCCTCACAGGTTATTAATCAACTTTTACTTCTCTCAAAAACAGCCGTTCCTGAAAAATCAAAAATTAATCTTTCAGAAATAATCACCAAAACACATCAAGCACTTTCCCAAATTCTCACGGACAAAGTAGTTCTCAGCCTAGAATTAGACCCACAACTTTTTCCCATCATGGGTGTGGCCTCTCATCTTGAAAAGGTCATCATGAATTTGGCGTTTAATGCACGAGATGCTATGCCGTCAGGTGGCAAATTGTCTCTCATCGCAACCAACCATCAAGAATCTAAAAATACTGAAACGGAAGTACCTCAGTTGACAAAAGGGTTTTATGTAAAAATTGTCGTTTCAGATACGGGCACTGGTATTTCGGAAGAAGTCCTAAACAAGATGTTTGATTCTTCCTCTCAAGCCAAAAGCTCTCAAGTGGATACAGGAGAAGAAATTAAGCTATTTACTCTTCACGCCATCGTAGCCGATCACAAAGGTATTATTCTGGTGAATTCTGAACTTAACAAAGGAACAACTTTTACAGTTTTTATTCCAGCCCTTGTTGACAAATCAATGGAAGCACTCCTTTCTCAACCGGCCCCAGAAACACCTGAACAGGTTCAAGAAATACCTTTAGAAACAAAACCCGAACCCCCCTCAGAAGCAGCTGCAGAAACATCGAGTCCGGCTCCTGAAACACCGACTCCTGAAGCTCCTAAACCAGAAGAGCCCATTTCAGGCGAACCCACAACGTAACATCTTTTTCAATTCCTTGACCCTCTTAAATTGTTTTTTTAAGCAGGCACGATGACGACAAAACGTGAAAATCCCTGGTTGATGCGCACCTATTCGGGACATAGTTCCGCTCAAGCCTCCAACCATCTCTATAAAACCAATCTCTCCAAAGGACAGACAGGCCTCTCGGTCGCCTTCGATCTTCCCACACAAACGGGTTACGATTCGGATCATGTACTGTCTCACGGTGAAGTCGGAAAAGTAGGCGTGCCTATTTCACACATTGGGGACATGATGACGCTCTTTGATGGTATTCCTTTAGAAAAAATGAACACATCGATGACGATCAATGCCACAGCCGCTTGGCTCTTGGCTTTGTATATTGCGACTACTGAGAAACAAGGTGGTGATGTTAAAGCTCTACAAGGCACGACTCAAAACGATATCATTAAAGAATATCTTTCTCGCGGCACTTATGTTTTTCCTCCCGAGCATTCCTTAAGACTCATCGTCGACATGATTGCTTTTACCGTCAATCAAGTTCCTAAATGGAATCCCATCAATATTTGCAGCTATCATCTTCAAGAAGCCGGGGCGACACCCGTGCAGGAAATTGCTTTTGCTCTCTCTAATGCCATTTCTGTTTTAGATGCCGTGCGCGATTCTGGAAAAGTGTCTCCAGAACATTTTCCCAAAGTCGTCGGTCGTATTTCGTTTTTTGTGAATGCCGGAGTTCGTTTCATTGAAGAAATGTGCAAGATGCGTGCTCTTGTCAAAATGTGGGATGAACTCACGCTCACACGTTATGGGGTCACAGATCCGAAATACCGCATGCTCCGCTATGGTGTGCAGGTTAATTCTCTAGGACTTACCGAACGTCAGCCTGAAAATAATATTGCTCGTATCATTTATGAAATGATTGCCGTCACTCTTTCCAAAGATGCACGTGCCCGTGCGATTCAACTTCCCGCATGGAATGAAGCTTTAGGCCTTCCACGTCCTTGGGATCAACAACTCGCCCTTCGGATGCAGCAGATTTTGGCTTATGAAACGGATCTTTTGGAATATGAAGATATTTTCAACGGATCAAATGTCATTGAAGCTAAAGTGAATGATCTTATCGCTGGCGCCAAAAAAGAAATGGAAAAAATTGCGTCTCTGGGTGGCGCTATGAAGTCGATTGATTACATGAAGCAATCACTTGTCGCCTCCCATGCAGATCGTATTCGAAGAATTGAAAAGGGAGAACTTAAAGTTGTGGGAGTGAATTGTTTTCCAGAAACAGAGACGTCACCCCTCACCGTGGGTTCTGATGGTGGAATTTTGAAAGTCGATCCTCAAGCCGAAAAAGATCAGATCGCTCGATTGAATGACTTTAGAAATAAACGTGATGAATCCGCTGTCAAAAAATCTCTCGAGGATCTCATGATGGCGGCTAAAAATAATAAGAATATTATGCCTGCGTCGATCGCATGTGCTCATGCTGGCGTGACGACAGGTGAATGGTCATTCGCCTTGCGGGAAGTTTTTGGAGAATACCGTGGCCCTACGGGAGTCGCGGCTCAACAATCAGCAGATCCAGATGCAGAAGTGTTCAAAAACCTTCGAGCTAAAGTAGAAGCTAAAAGCCAAAAAATCGGCGGACGCATCCGCATGCTCGTTGGGAAACCTGGACTTGATGGACACTCCAATGGTGCCGAACAAATCGCCGTTCGTTCACGCGATGCGGGTTTTGAAGTGATTTATCAAGGTATCCGTCTCACTCCTGAACAAATCGTCTCTGCCGCTCGTGATGAAGGTGCTCATGTTGTCGGACTCTCTATTTTATCGGGCTCTCATAATGAGCTTCTCGCAGACATCATGGCTCGCATGAAAAAAGCGGGCTTGGACAATATTCCAGTGGTTGTGGGAGGCATCATCCCAGAAGCCGACAAACCCGGCCTTCTTCAAATGGGTGTCAAACGCGTCTACACACCGAAGGATTTTGAACTGAACACAATCCTTTCCGAAATTACAGATCTGATCGGCTAATAGTGCAACTGGCAGACCTCACTTATTCTCATAATGAGAATAATTATCTTTAATATTCTCACTTTGATCGAAAATCACTGATTAGATTGCCTTTTTTGGCATTATGCCAGGCATTGGTATTGCTCAAGATAACGTCTGAAAGTGCCGTTTAGACGTTTATGGTGAAGCACATCCGACAACCACCTACCTATCCAAGTATCCATCGAACACCACACTCTCGTCCGGAAACTCCAGAAACTCCAAGCCCTGGAGGCATGGAGCCTTCACCACCGACACCTCATTTTATCACTCCCGGATTCAGCTTGTCGCTTCCAAGCATTTCACTCTCTCCAGGGACAACCAATATAGCCCCCACTAATCCTCTCTTTCGCGGAGCGGCGGGCATGGTACCGATTGCGGCTCCAACATCTCCCTCAACGACAGCTGCTTCTTTACAAAACCGATCCGAAGTCGATCGGCTCGAAGACCAAATAAAAAATGAAATTCATCGACTCACAGAGACGATGGAAAGAGAACAAGCACGTCATCCCGATCGACCTTTCAGCCAGCACGCTCGTTTAGCAGAGCTCTCACAACTCTCCATACACTTAAGCCGCATGAAAGCCGCTGGACAGATTCGTTCTGAAGGATTTCGCACACTCGTCGAGCGCGAGAGAACTATTACTCATGGGGGCTGTTCATCACCGTGCTCGCAACACCGCTGATGGACAACACATCGCTACGACTACATGGAATTATTACCAAGCGCATACACACCGAGAGCGCATGATTGGCATCATTCAAGATCATTACCCTGTTTCTTCTCGAGGCATACATCTAGAGTATTATGATGTCCGTGAAGAACAAAGTCCCTATCTTCCTTCCACAGATATCATAAGCAATCTCCCCATCATCAGAACCTACGAAACGCTTGCTCGCTCTTCCAATCCTCGGGAACAAGAAATGGCCAGAGCCATGTCGGGAGCTGTGGCTGATATCAACAACCAGCATCCTCTAGATGAAACGGTCAGACTTGAAGATTTAGAAAGAGAGACTCACTTCATTCATCACACGTATGGCAATCCTCTCGACCGCGAACATCCTCATCCATTGTTTCAATTTCTTAATCGTGTTCAAGAAACTCAACATCGAGATCTAGAAAACAATCCAGGATTTCAGGCACGACGACGTCTTCAGGAAAGTTTGTCATCGATAGAGACTCTTCACCAAAGTTTGAGAGTTTTGGAAAATGCTTCTTCAGAAAGTCTCCCACCCCTTGCTTTGCAACAAACTCGAGAAGATCTTTTAAGACGTCTTCAAGTGAGTGGTCAGGAAATATCTCAAGAGGTCAATCGCCTCGAAGCTCTTCGGCAACATTCTCATCCTGTCCGCAGTGGACGCGGCTCTTCTGAAATAGATGGTGAGATTGAGCCTTCTCCTGAAGAAGTAAGATTACGACAACTGCAGCAAGAAAATACAGTGATGCAAAATCGAGTCGTTGCCATGACTCACAACGATCCTCACATACTTCAAAATCTCACAGAGGCCGTAAGATTCACTCTGCGTAGCGACGAAGAGCAAGCGCGGCTTTTAATCAATTCTGAGCTTCATGAAGCCAATAATCCTGAACTCACTGACGAGATGAGACGAGTACAAACTCAAAACGGAAATTTTTCTGATGTGGGCGTGCGACTCGAGCATTACCAATCAATCATGGGTCAAATGGATACAGCCCTTTTACAAGAATCCATCCGCAGCCGCATCGAAATGTATCGCACGATACTTCCTCAAATACGAACAGGTGATTATATCAACACGTGGGCAAGTGCGGCTCAAGGAGGCACTTCGGATTTCGCAAGTCGGTATGAAGAATTGATCCACCGCTACGAAAATATCGGAGAGGATCTAAACGCTGGACGTCTCGATCAAGCCCGACATGACTTTATTCAACTCGAACAAGCTCAAGTGGGGCAAGAGCTGCAAGATCATCATGTGTTCACAGGACGCTTACAAGCTGGTCTCAGCTTGGGCATTGTGGCGGCTGCGGCTGCTACAATGAATGCCGCAGGCCTTCTCCTCTTACCCGAAACAGCTCTGACTATCGAAGCTGGAGAAGCTGCCTTAGGCACCCGACTTCTTTATACAGCAGCAACCACGCCTGCTTTTCAACTAGCTCACTATGCGGCCTCTGATGTTTTGTTGGGCACGAACAACTTGCATGACAGCAGTCAAACCGGAGCTGAAAATCTGGAACGGTATGGCGAAGATTATATAAGAAATTTTGGAAACAATGTTTTCATCGGAGAAACACTTCGTTTGGTTCAACAAACGGCTTATGCTCGTATTGCTGAACGACAATTGATTCATGAAGGCACCTTCGCTGCAAACAGCACACGATCCGCCACCGAGATCTCTCTTATCCAAGCTCGAGCCGCGCGCGTCGCCCAAGACGGATTGACAAGCACCGCCGTAAATACTGCAGCTATAGTCCCTGAATTAGCGGCGGTTCAAACATGGGGTTTTGCCGAACGTAATTTTTCCGATATCTACCACAGTCGTTTTGATTTGAGCCGTGCCACCAACGAAACATTAAACAGTACTCAAGCATTGCAGGACAATGCTCTCTTCATCTTAGGCATGCGTGTGGGACATCTCACAACGTCACCGATTTTAGGTCGTCTTCACGGAGCGGCAAGAGAAGTGGCACTCTCGCGTGTGAGAGGGCGGTATGAAGCCGCTGTCAGAACCAGTCAGGAAGCCGGTCAAGCCTGGAATCGTTATTTCACGCAGGGCGAAGGACGTGGCAGTGAGGTACGAGATCGGCTCCGAGCAGCTGTCGCCGCAAGACAACGACTCGAACAACATGTGGCTGTACGGGACATCGTTACAGCAGAAGAACATGCTCAAACCCAACAACTGGTCGATGCTCTCGCTCAAGCCAATGACATGCGATTATCAAATCCCTTCCGTTCTCCAGGCCTGGGACTGACGTTTTCAATTTTAGGAGCTGATGGTGGATTAGGAGGAGCTATTTTTGGTAGGACACCATCTCGAAGATCGACTCCTAGCAGTGTAGGGGCGACCACTCCGTCACTGCCACAAAATTCTGTAAGAGAATCACGAACAGGAAGAATCTCTGCCACAAGACCTGACCCTCGACTTCCAATCAGCTCGACCGTAGCGATTGGGGCATCAGCTTATACGCCTCCACCTCAGACGGAATCGACACCTCAAATCATCAATCTTGGAGGTCATCCTCTTCATTCTGGAGAAAGGCGTAATGTCTCTGTCTTAAGGGGCGCCTCTGCGCATCTGTCTTTTACACGATCAGACGATGGAAGACTTTTAGTTAATAATCAAACCGGAGTCCCGGTCACTGTCTGGCACACATCAGGAGCAGAAGAATTAATTCCAGCAAGCCAAAGACGCCTCGATTTTCCTCTGAATGTGGGAGACCATGTGATCGTCGGAGAAGGCGATACAGCTCGTCATTTTATTGTTCACGACACCCCTACAACGACCACCCACGCCACCAACAACACACGTCCTACTACAGGGCCCGAGACGATTCCATTCACCCAACCCATTGCGACACCCATTTATAATTTTTGCAATAACCCTCTCGCATCTCCTGGAGAAAGACCTGCAGGCCTCGGATACTTATTCAATCCTGGAGAACGCTCCCTAACGATCACTCACTCTGTTGGGGCTCGAAACAATGCCAAATTAGCTTTAAGAAATCAGGCTCGAGAACAGAATATTCCCATCACGGAAATCAGTGAGACAGAGTGGAGGTTGGGAGGAGCTGATGGAGCAGTGGTGCATTTTCAAGCGATTAACCCAGAACATACCAGAAGGAGTGATGCCGCACCAACGTCCCGTCCAATGCGTCCCGGTCCACATGCTTTGATGACAAATCCCCTTCTCGCAGCTGTTTGGGGATTAGCTGGAGGGATTGGACCTTCAGGACCTCTAGGAAATGGAAGACCACTTCCGGTAGGCGCTCCAATTACTATCACTGGAAATCCCAATCAGCCTTCTCCCGGAACGATCGGAGGGCATAGTTTTGAAATTGTACGGGCCACAAAGCCAAACTCTCAAGAGTCCTACTGGACTTTTAGCAATTCAACATTACCTTCAGGACATCGTTGGCGTGTCGTTCGGCAAGGAAGTGAAGTGACAGATCCGAATACATTAAGATCAGGATTTAGAGAAGGTGATCAAGTGAGTCTTGTCAAAAACTCATGGCTGGGTATGAGTGAAACTATTGTGGGGAGATTTATATTTCACGATCCTCTCGCTCAATTGCCTGCCCAAGCCATGTCAACACCTTCTCCGTCAGCTCAACCATCTCGGTCTTCACCACAGCTTCCAGGAATAGAATCTCTTCCCGTCATGAGAAGACCAGATTCAAAACACCACGACATCCACACTGACCACTCAAGGCCCTCGCACAATCTTTGGACGTTCCAATATTCCAGAGGCAGGCCAGAATATATCCAACCAACATTTTACTGTAGATTACGACAACGATGGCAATATGCTGATTCGAGATGGGGCACCCACTCAAGATGGTAATTGGAATTTGAGTGCAAACGGACTTTCAGTAGTACAACAAGATCAACCGACACTATTCCCTCGTCATGACGTTCCGGTAGGATACACCACTCCAGCTCAACGTCGTATTGCAACACCTCCAATACCTTATACACTCCCTCCCGGTGGAAGGATTCGCTTAAATATTACTGGAAGATTTGTAGAAATTAATAATCCAACAATCTCTCACAGCGAAGTCCCCATTGGAGATTTATCCATTCAAAATTCTGAAGGAGGAGCTGAAACCCTTTCCATCAGGGATAGCTCCCAAGGCTTTGGAGTCCTGACAGGACAAGTCTTAGTAAGCACTCGTATCCTGGATGCTAATGCACCAAATCTCACGGTAACACTCCATTCAATGAATAGAAGAGAACAAAGTCGCTTTTCTATTTCCCGGGAAGAAGCCTTGGCTCGTGGATTTATTACACGTGCGGGAGATCATTATGTAACGAATCCTCGATTAGAGGAACGAATGATGCTTCTTGATGATAGTATGAACGTAACAAGCCAAGACTTGGAACGAGCCAATAGTTTATCACGACGGGCTACTCCCGCAGCAGCTTCGACTGATGCCACTGTCGTTGAGCCTGACTTCGGTGATTCGACAAACCCCAACATGGCATTACCCGCTTTTGTAAATATAAATCCCTCGGTAAATCTGATCACCGTAGGGGGGCAAGCACCTACCTTTCCAACGATGACCAATGTTAATCTTCCCAGATTAACACCTCAAACGATTCCTCCTATAATTTTCAGAAGATCTAATGACGGCCACACATGGAACGTCAACATTCAAGAGGGTAATGTTGTTTTAATCAATGGTCACTTGGTGGATAGCGGAAGTGAAATTCACATGAATGATAGATTACAGATTGTCACTCGCGTTGAAGGTCATACGTTAACTCACAATGGCAGGATCACTGATAGAGGCTTGGAAATAGAGGGAAGTACACAGACTCAAGAAGGTGACAGCACGCTGCAAACCGCCGCCCGTGGACCTACAGTAGAAACACCGCCTCGACGCAGAAATTAATTTCAGGAAATATTTTTCAAGAAATATTTTTATAGATCACAAATCCAAACACCACAAAGCACCCACCGATAATCCCAGACGATGGGCTAATTGAAGATCGGCGCTCGAATGATGGAAATAACGCCACAATCCCTCAACTGCACGAGATTGTCCTTCAGATACCAAAATATGATGACGTGTTTTTAAATATTTTGTTTTTTTTGAAAAATGTCTCACATGCTCCAGCTCATGCATCACAGCATCTATTCTTTGAATTAAAGGGTCACTCCCTAAGCTCACATCCAAATCACGAGAGTAATCTCTCAAAAAAATAGTTCTTTGACGTCTGTCATAAAAGGCAAGGGAACAATCCTCAGGAAGATCTGGATATTTCTTTTTTTCATCTTCAAATTTTTCATCAGAAATGACACGAAGCCGAATCCCTCCAACAATCTCAACGAGAGAAGAAAAAACTTTAGAAGATCTCAAAAAATCAGAAGACTCTAAAAATGGCAGTATCTCGGAATCAGGGTCTAGACGTAAGGGTCCTGCTGTACGCTCTTTCCACATCTCATCCACTTTTCTTAAAAAGTTTTTTCGATTACTCTCCAAACTGTCTTTGGAAATCACCATCATTTCTCTTAAAACTTGAGCCATACGGATGGTGAGTCTCTGATCCTCAATAAAACCTGTGTAGTGAGAGCCATGAAGAGCTCTTGCAATTTCTTCTAGAGATAAATCAGAAATAGATTTTTCTTTTTTTAAAAAAGTCGCCAAAGACATTAAAGATTGAGTCAAATCCCTCAACTTTCTATCACCAACAAGATCTTCTACCTGATCCGGCACACAAATCGGATTTCTTCTTTGTCCCTGTGCGGAGAGTAGATGATCCACTCGAGTCGAAATAATACCAGACGCAGGAGAAGCTTCAATCAAAGTACGAAGAGATTCCACTCCGTGATAGTTGTCATCAAAAGTCTTATAATCAATAGCCCTCTGCTTTCGATGAGATGATTCATAGTCGTAGGCTTTAAACAGTTTTTCCAAATCACTTAAAGACAAACCTGAATCCATTTTTCGAAACAAAGATTGCAGAGCTTGCAAGGCCTTACTTTCATCAGGATCTTTCAAGAGATCACGAACAAAACATTCCATGTGAGCTAAAGTAAGATTGCCGTGATAGGTGTCATTGGCGCGTGAAAGAAAGCAGAAACGCAGAGCTTCCATCCGATAATACATGGAGTCTGTATTGGCATCTTCACACTGCAAAACAAGACGGGATAGCTTTGATTTCTGAACTTCAGGCAGAGCGATTTTCCCCAATTGATCCTGAATCACATTGATAGGATAAACCACTACGGGAGAGGGTTTTAAAGGGACTACAAAATTCGGAGAAGCAACCATACTCCCTCTTCGTCCATCTCCCATAAAAGTTGCCTAAAATATTCTGATTCTAAGAATGATCTAAAAAAGGACTTTCGAGGCAGCAGTAGTCTCCAAAATCCATTCCTAATTTTTTCATAAGCAACAACTCATTATCACTCGTCGTCTGACAGGTCCAAAAAAGCTGTACGGCTTTGATATGAGCGTGACGCACAATTTTTTGCTGTCGTTGAGGAAGAGGCCCCAGATTTTCTCCAATATGACGCGCTTCCTCTAAAGAGCTTATCAAAGCTTGCATTCGAAAGATGAAAGCATTGATCAATTCAGCGTCATCGCTGATAACATTGGAAATGTCTCGTATGTAAATAAGTCCACTATGAGGATCAAAAAATCCATGTGTAGGATTTTTTGAAAATGGAGTTTGAGATCGAATCAGACATTCCATCTCACGTCCTGAAACGATCCGAATCCTATTTTGTCTTTTCAAAGAATCTGCGAGTATAAAAAGATCATTCATAAAGGGAGGAAGAAAAACTCCCGACTCTACCCATTCTTGAAAAAAAACTAACAAATCAGAGACAGACACAGACTGCCCTGACAAATGCAGATAGATCCATGCGCTTAAACAATCTTCATATTTTTCTCTTAAAAGATTCCTGTCAGCGTCTGAAAAGTCTTTCATTGCTGACACAACAGCGACTATTTTTTCTGCTAGTTTTTGATTCAGAATATAACCTGTATCCGCTGTACCGATTCTTTGAGCCGCTATGTCTCTTAAAGAAAGCCCACTCTTTTGAGCAGCAATAATCCTATCTTCAAGACTCATTTCTTCTTTAACACGTGTGGGTGTCGCCATTTCTACTAATCGATCATAGGTTTGAGAAGGGTCTAGGGCAGAGGCATCATATTGGAGAGGGTTCAAGATTTGCCCCGTACGAACCATCAACACGGCTCCCAAAGGAGACATGCAAGCTCGATCAAAAATAGCGCTTTCAATAGGATCAGAAATATAAGGATTCATTTTTGAAAATGCCGGACGACTATAACCGCTTTCGGAAAATAATCTTTCCAAGCCACTCCAGAGAAGGCCTTGTTTCATCAAATCCACAAAACGATTTAATTGATCCGTCCTTTTAAACCCATCCACTTCACTTAACGTTTTTCTCAAAAAAACACCCGCCGCAGCAAACTTTTCTGTCCCAAAGTGATTGAGATGAGCGTTTGAATCCAAGATCGTAGCGAGTGCCTTAGCTGTATAACAATCCTCCGCTTTTAATTCTCTGTATAGCGAGGAGGGTGTAAAAAAACTTCCTAACAGTTTTCTTTCTATGCCTTCTAAATGACACGTCCCTATTGAAAAAAAACTATGCACATGGGCACGGAGAGCAATCGAATCCATAAGCCATGATTATCGAGCAGGCGTGAGAAAAGTTGCTTTGAAATTTTCAATTTCGGGTTGCCAGAGACTTTCCCAATCAGGCTCATGACTTAAAAGAGATGAGGCTTTTTCCAAAAGGCTTTTGGATTCGTCGATATTCCCCAAATGGTATTTAAGCTTCGCGAGTTCTAAAAAAGACACCCCATAAGAAGGATCGACCGCCATCGCTTCCTGAAAGGAGTCGGTGGCTTGATCATAATGATTTTGAGCCACAGCGTCTTTTCCCATCTCAACCAAGTGCTGAGCGGCTGTTCGTTCAGGTGTCACTTCATTATTTTTAGCCATCACGACAGGGGACTTATGCGTGACTTTGACATCAGAGTGAGTTTTATGAGTGGCTGGCTTCACACAACTCATGACAAATAAAATTAAAACGAGACCAATATATTTAATCATTCGGTTCTGTTCCTTTGATAAAAGGCTCTTCATAACTCTTCCCATCTCTTTCAAACTTCACCATCACAATATTATCAGTCGCTGAAAAATCTGCCTGAGAAGCCCCTGGAGGATTCATTCGCTTCATAAATTCTGTCCAAATCGGCAACGGTCCCGAAGCTCCTGACAATCCCGTCGAGGTATTATCATCATAGCCCACCCAAGACACCGCCAACAAATCCGGAGTATATCCTGCAAACCAACTGTCTTTGTAATCAGACGTCGTTCCCGTCTTCCCTGCAGCTAATCCCGAAAAACCCATCGTTCGTGAAGAAGCGGCTGTTCCACGATCCACCACACCTCGCAAAAGATTATTCATGAGATAGGCTACTTCCGGAGAAATCACACGTTTCATCTGATAACTTTTCTTATCAAGCAAGACACCATCGCGCGTGACTACATTCATCAATGCCACAGGCTCTGTACGTGTACCCTGATTAGGAAAAATCGTATACGCACGAATCAATTCCAAAGGCGTCACTTCAAAAGCGCCTAAAGCAAGAGAAGGTACAGGATCTAAAGGACTATCGATCCCTGCCCCATGAGCCATGTCCACAACCAAATCAAGACCCACATCCATTGCTAAGCGTGTTGTGGCAATATTCATACTCTGCTCAAGAGCTTCTCGCATTGGAACCGTCCCATGCTCTTGTTTATCATAGTTTTCAGGCGACCAATTTTTATCCCCGCTCTTCACCGTAAAAGACGTGTCTTCAAGAGTCGAAGCCAACGTATATTTTCCACCTTCTTGATTAAGAGCTGTGAGATAGACAAAAGGTTTAAAAGCCGAACCTGGCTGTCGATGCGCCTCAGTTACACGATCAAACTGACTCACTTCATAATCCCGCCCCCGACAAAAGCGCGTATCGCTCCAGTCTGAGGCTGCACAGCTACAAAAACACCTTCGAGAGTTTTGCCTTCTTCACGATTCTTTTTGAGTTTGGGCTTGTCAGCCTCCAGCTTTTCCAAATGCTTTTGCAAAGCTTCTTCAGCAATATCCTGAGCCAAAGGATCTAGTGTAGTAAAAATTCTCAAGCCTTCTGATTTGAGCACATCGGTTGAATAATCTGATTTCAGCTGAGTCTGAATAAAATCGACAAAATAAGGCGCTCGCAAAAAGCGATTATTCACAGGAGACAATATAATCTTCTCTTTTTTAGCATCCGCATATTCACGATCATCGATGACGTCCTGACTCCACATCATTTTAAGGACAAAATTGCGACGATCGTAGGCTTTGTTGATATTACGAAAAGGCGAATATTCCCCTGGAGATCGAATAACACCCGCTATCAGCGCACATTCGGCAATGGAAAGCTGACTCACACTTTTGGAAAAAAACATTTTAGCGGCTTCTTCCACACCGGTCACAGAGACAGCTCCACGTTGGCCAAAATAAATTTCGTTAAGATAAGCTTCTAGAATTTCCTCTTTGGTGTAACGAGCTTCCAAAATGAGAGCCATCACCATTTCATTTAACTTCCTCCCAAAAGTCTTTTTGGAAGTCAGAAAATAATTTTTAACCAATTGCTGAGTCAGAGTACTTCCACCCTGCACGGCTTTTAAATGAACCAAATCTACCAATAGTGCCCTTGCCAAACCAATAGGATCTACCCCATGGTGAGAATAAAAGCGCTCATCCTCCACAGCTACCACGGCATTGAGAAGAGCATCAGGGATATCAGTCATGGACACCAAGGTACGGTCTTCCATTTTTTCATCAAAAATAGAAGCAACAAGCTCAGGTTCAAGCTTCACTGTTTTTAAAACTTCCTGATTATCCAAACGCACAATCGATGTGATCTTACGCTCTGCAAAACTGATTTGGATAGGAACTCCATCAATATCGCCCGAAGGATACGAAAAACTGTGGAGAAAAATAGAAACCTGATTAGCTCCCCTTATATATTCTCCCACATTTTTAGGTCCGGTAGGCCTTTTTTATAACCCAACCGATCCAGACGGGCTTCAATTTCAGAAGGATCCACTAAACGGCCTGGATAAAGAGCATAGGAATCCGAATAGATTCTTGAAGGAAGATTCCACCGATGAGATTCAAACTTTTTACGAATTTGCATGTCTAAGGCCACAACATACAGCCCAAGACCCATCACACAAACAAAGAGGAAAAGTCCCCAAGGGAGACCTTTTCTTTTTTTATTTTTTTTAGATTCTTGTTTCATTTTTACATTAAGGAGAGTTACAAATTGACATTAAAATATTTCAAACGATAATGGCGTGTCTCGTTTCACGAAGTCCAGTGAAATTCAGGAAATGTGGGAGGGGTGGCCGAGTGGCTGAAGGCGGCGGTTTGCTAAACCGTTATACGGGTAATACCGTATCGGAGGTTCGAATCCCTCCTCCTCCGTATTTTCAAAACAATAATCTGAAAATTTGAGATCCTAAAATAAAACCGGCGAGGGTTTTAATCCTCGCCGCACTTTGACGCTCTTTTTGAGCCTGCTGCCTTCACGACAGCTGAGGCGAGCGTTTTTAAAAGTCTTCACAGGTAACATACATGTGGGGCCTCACTGGGGTCTTTGGGGTTCGCCTAGGATCGTGAGGCCCCACATTTAAGCCTAAAGGAGGGTCCCTAAGCGAATTGGGTTTAAGTTTAAGCAATCACAGACACGAGAGTCCTTTCTTTTAATTCGGTTCGAAACTGCCTTTGAAAAACTTCTTTGCTTGTTTCAAGATGCGGTCGCTCGTTTCTGAGTAAAATTGAAAAATCTGACTGTGAATCTTCTTTTTTAAACTCATCCTGCAAGGACACATTTTTTAAAATTAATTGAGCTAGCCCTGTCCGTTTTTTCAAATCGGCTTCTGTCAGATTCGACTCAGGGCCCAACTTTTCAGAAGCTTGTTTGGCCACAATATCACGAGTCACATCATCTTCATTAAACTGATCTTTTACGACTCTGTTTTGAAGGTTATAATGAGGATTATCTTTTAAGACTTTAGCCACAGTAGGCTTGTCATCCAAGATTAAGCTCGCCGCGATATAATCAGTAAAATCAGAATTATTATTTAAAAAGTCTTTATTATAGGTTCCTGACTGGAGATTGGATTGAACAAAATCATTGGTTTCATTTGTAACGATTGTCTGATTAACCCCTCTGCGTATTTCATCTCGAAATACTTCTGCACGATCCTTACCTGCCTGAGTTTCAGTAAAATCACGCACGACATCTTTATTTTTAATCACATAAACAGCAGCCTTCGGATTTTCTTCAAAAAACTTTTTATCGTTGAGCACATGATCTTTTTCAAAAAGGCTTGAAGCTTTATCGGCCAACTGACTCATAGCTTCTTTTCTAGAAGTTTCTGCGTCACCACTTAACAACTTGTCAGCGACTGATGCCTCTTTGTTTAAGATATCTTTAATACCACCCGTATTCATGGCAATAATGGAAGCCATAAACGGATCCTCTTTGAGCTTATCTTTTGTCAGAATATTTTTTGCATCACCCGATAAGTTTTCATTCGCCGCTTGAGCGACCACATCAACCAGATCATCTCTTGTTCGGATGTCTTTTTTGGAATAAATCTCTTTAGCTTTGTCCGACTTTGAGATGACATGAAAGAGATCCTTGTTGGATTCCTGAAAACGACTAAATTCATTGGTTTGAAAAACTTTATTAGATTTCACCCCAAAGGAGGTTTTTTGAAGCGAGCCATGACCTATCTGCTGCATACTCAACTTTGTCGCATAAGCTGAATGAACTTTATGCGCCGCTTCATTAGCTATCGATACCCCCCTGAGTCCCGATGACATACCTTCCTCCTACAGGACTAAACGGAGAATCTTAAAAAACCTTAAGCTTTTTGTTTTTTTGCACTCATTTTAAAAAGGGAGGTCAAAACAAAGACTTAAATACGGAGGGGGTGGGATTCGAACCCACGGTACCCTTGCGGGTACGCCAGTTTTCAAGACTGGAGCCTTCAACCACTCGGCCACCCCTCCTTAAATTTAAAAGGAAAAGGAAGACGTGCTTAACTAGCGTCTTTAAATTTATCAAAACAATTTATAAATTTATTCCACGACGAATCATATTCACTGCAATCGCGGCCAATAAAAGAGACACAATTTTGGCCATAGCTTTCATCCCTGAAACACTCACCCATGAAGCCAGTTTGGCCGCATAACGAAAAGTAATAATAACCAGAACCAGATTAATACCCAAAGCAATAACCGTAGAGAGAATACCAACCGTGTCTACCAACGCGATCAAAGACGTAATCAAAGCCGGGCCCGCCACTAGTGGCATCCCTAAAGGAACAACACCAATACTCTCCTGAGACAACGGAATGCGTTCGGCCTGAAACAAAAGATCTTTAATAGCAATCGCCAACAACACCAATCCACCCGCTATTTGAAAATCAGGAATCGTAATACCCAATGCTTTAAAAACAATTTTCCCTAAAAAAACAAAACCAATGGCAATCGCAGCTGCCGTCCAAGTGGCCTGATTGGCAATTGTCTTCACTTTGAGAGGATCAATCCCTGAGTCATCGATAAAAAAACAGGCACCATCCCCAGTGGATCAATCGCTACAAAGATCGGAATAAAAGCCATAATGATAGACTGAAACCAATTCATAAATCTCCTAATGACTTGGAAGCGTTGGGCAATAAGGCGCTAAAAAAATCAGACACACTTCCACCACTCCCCCCCGAACCCAGGGTCGTATCCGTTGGATTGCAATGCGTCAAAAAAAGGGTGATGAACACTAGTCCTAAAAGGCGTTTTTGAAACATACCTCGAATGATACCTAAGTCTCAGATCAATGAAAAGGTTTAGAAATGGAAATTAGAAGCATGCACAATCTGGGAATAAAACTGTTTACCCGTTTTGATGAGCTGTTCATCTAATGTCACAAATGGGATTTTTCTTTTTTGAGCAACGGCAACGTAGGTGTAGTCGTTGATTCTTTTCACTCCCGCCATTGAAGCCATTCTTTGAGCTTCTTCCAAAATTTCCAGATCCCAGTGCGCCAAAAAAGGAAGCCTTCTGAGCAAGTCAAAAGATCTGAGAGCTTGGTCTGTGGTCAAGAGGCCTTGAAGGCGTTTTCGATGGAGCACGGAAGTCGTTTCAAAAAGAAAGACGGCAGGAATAAAAATGGGCTTCGATTGAGTTTCTATTTCTTGGAGAACGTTGACACTGGTTCGATAATGAGGCTCCAAAATATCTTGGGTAGACACGAAAATATTGGCGTCGATGCATATCCCATCATTCATAGCAATCGCCTATCCTCTTCATCTCGAGCATCATTCACGAGCTGAACGGCATCTGAAGGTCCCAAGTTTTTATTTTTATTAGATTCGAAAATATCCTCAGCCAATTTTTCCAACTCAAGAGCCCAAGGTGTTTTCGGGGAGGATTGATTTTTTAGCACAATAGTTTCGATTGGCACCAAAGCAGCTACGGCTTTACCGTGCTTTTCAATCAGAAAAGTCTGGCCGCCGTGAACGACTTTCCCCAAATAATCTCCTAAATGTTGCTTTAATTCCGTCGATGGAATGGTTTTTTGAGTCATTTTTATAGTCTAAATGAACATAATATTGCTGTAAATAGATTAGTTCTGTCTATTTTGTACAAATAATACATCTTTCTTTATAAGTGAGAGCGGAATGCACCATTCCTGAAGCCATTCAAAGCTTCTTAAACAAAAAAGAAAAAGCATCTTCTTTTAAATCCTGAAAGGGCACAGCCAAAAATCGAAACCTTATTTTCGTCACTTCGAATGAAAAAGAGTTTTTGAGGATGAAGGGATTGAAAGTCGAGAATTGGCGTCAAAATTAAAAAATCAAAAAAAACTTTCATAACACGCAAGCCTGTGTGACAATTTTATGTTTTCCAAACTTTGAATAAAAAACTATGGAGCTTTATGAAATTTCCAGAACCAACATCTAAAAATCTTTTCTCTCGTTTTTCTCTCGTTCATTCTCCTAACTCTCTCCTCAGCTGAGGCTGCAACGATTCGGGTGAATACGACAGTGGATGAGTATGATACTCCGATGCCGAATACGACATGTTCGTTACGAGAGGCTATTGAATCGGTCAATATATCATCCAACTTAGGGGGTTGCACCAATACAGGTAGTGATTTTGGACAACAAGATACGATTTTGCTGATTGGAGGACAGTCTTATACTCTTACGCAAGGGCTCCTGTTAAGCGGCTATGGACCCACCCCCATCAGCTCTTTATTCATAAGTCATTCTCTATTAATAACTACAACGAACAACAACCGGGCTATCATTTCGGGAACAGATACATTCACAACAAGCGATGTGATCAAAATATTTTCTGATGGAGGGCCTCGTTCTGATGTCAAATTAGAAAAGCTTGATATTAGAGGAGGTCTAAGAGGTCTTTATATCAGCAGTGCATGTAATTTATTTGTCTCTCTTGAAAACTCAGTCATCACCCAAAATAGAAGCCATGGTATCTATCTTGGATATCTTCCTCTAGACTCCTGCTCAACTAATGCAGCGACATTACTTATTTCAAAAAGTTCGATTTATGAAAATAATGGTATAGGTATCTTTGCTCGGAGCTATTCAACATCAATCCTACGTCCCAATCTTTATATTCAAAACTCATCTATCTTTGGAAATACTGGAACCAGCTTGTATGTGATAGGGGTCAATTTTGCACTTTGGAATTCTATCATTACAGCAAACACGTCGAATGTATATCCAGGCATTGTGATGCAAAACTCCTTTAGCAGTATCAAAAACAGTATTATTTCGAATAACAACGTGTCGCCATCAATAGCAACAGGTTCTGATTGTTATATGAGTGGAATAGAGGGGTCCTCTACTCTTTTTTCATTAGGAAAAAACATCATCGGGACTTCTGATCGCTTCGCATGTCCTGTCACTCGAAGCACTTCCCTTCTTCCAGACATTGTAAGCAATACACCCGCGATTGTTTATAACGACACTTACAAAACTTACTTTCCGGGAAGCATAGGAGCATCCGCCATAGATCAAAACACGTTGGATTGTAATGGGTTTGAAAATAATCTGAATGATATTGGACAGGCTTATATTTTTCATCCTGTACCCTATCAACTAGGCTGCATGCGAGACACTAATTGCGATATAGGCCCCGTGGAAGCTATCTGCCCTGACTTCATCGTGATGGGAAATGAAACCTGCGACGATGGAAATAGCATTTCTGGAGATGGATGCTCGGCCACTTGCCAACGAGAGGGCACTGGCGGATCCAGTGGTAGCGGTGGGTCTAACGGCTCAGGTGGATCTTCTGGAGGTAGTGGTGGCGGAAGTGGAACAGGTGGATCCAGCGGCAGTGGGGGAACTTTGGCCACTGGTGGGCCTTCTGGCTCTGGTGGCACAGGTGGATCTTCTGGAACGGGTGGAGACTCCGGAACATCAGGTTCTGCAGGCAACAACCCTAACCCTGGAGAAACACCCGGAGCTAACAGCAGCGGCGGGTGTAGCTGTCATGTGGTGGAAGAAAATTTTACCGAGTGGCCAAGTAATGCCCCATAAGAGGGTCTGAAAGACGGTAGCCCTTTTCCAATTCATACTCGATCAATCCCCGATCCATGAATTTCTTTACGATTTTCCCTACAGTGGATTTAGAAACCCGTATGAGTTTCAAGAACGATTCGGCGTGCGGCTCCAGGGTAAATTTATTTTTTGCTATCACCGTCATCAAATCGAGCTCTTTTTCAGTATAGCCTTGCAGCATATATGCATAACTCTGTTTGTTCTCTACCATCAGATCCAGAGACTGTTTGATGACACCGACGGATAAAGTCATTCCCGAGGGGATGTTATCCAGCAACCACGCGCCAAACTCGCAGATAGCATTAGGGACATCGCACAGAGTTTCAAGAATCCACTTCAGTTCTTCCTCACCAATGATGATTTTATTGGGAGTCATTCTTTCTCGAAAATAATCGAGCCAGTCTTCAAGAGCTATGGGATTTAAATGAATCTCATCTCCATATTGAAAGAGAGGCGCTCGCGCATCCTGAAACATCAACGTCAAAAGATGTCGTTTTGAGCCCAAAATAAACACAGCCGACTCACCCAATTCCTGAAGAACTCCGCGAAATAATGCCTCGGCTTCAGGGACGAAGGTAATATCATGGAATTCATCCAAAATAATCAGGGTGGGATATTTCTGAGATAGCGTCTTGATGGCAGCCATCAGATGAGTCATTTCATTTTCAACTTCTCTTCCTTTGACATTCATTGAAAGAGACGGTTGCCCTGTCACTGGGTCCATATCCATCTGCAGAGAAAATCCTTTCAAATAGTCCGTGGCGTTTTTAAGAAGAGTTTTGACTGGAAATCGTCGGGAAAGCGCCTGGGTAATTCCATGATGAAGGCGTTTGGCAATGGACTCCATACTTTGAACGTCCATGAGATCAAAAAAAAGAACCAGATGATTTCGACTTAAGTTAAAGAATGAGTTGCCAACAACATTCTTGATGAGAGACGTTTTTCCATAACGCCGAGGCGCAAAAACAATAGTGCGTTTTTTCGCCTTAGCCCGCTTGAGGAAATCTTGCTGTTCAAATTCCCGATCACAAAGATCCTCTGCATTAATCAAAACATCGTATTTAAAGGCTTTCTCTGGATTCATGGGCTCTTTTTAAGCAGGTTCTCATTAATTGTCCATTAAAAGTGGTCCACTAATAGTGGACCACTAAAAGTAGACTTTTACTTATTCAACCTCTCCATAAACTCTTTCCTCGGAATCTCCTTCCCACCAAATGATTTCAAAAGAGGGGTCACCATTTGAGTATCCATCCATGTCAGACCTTTTTTCTTAAGATACTCGACGGTTTTCATGAGGGCAAATTTCGAAACTCCGGTTTCTAGATGAAACATGCTTTCACCCGCGAAATAGTCACCGAGCCACACACCATAAAGACCACCAATCAACCGACCTTTTTCGTACACTTCAAAACTATGGGCAAAACCGGCTTCATGGAAATCAATATAAGCTAAAATCATCTCAGGCAAAATCCATGTTCCCTTTTGTCGTTTGCGCTTTTGTTTGGCGCATTCACAAATCACCGATTGAAAATCATGATCGATTTTAAATTCCCAATTTTTATTTTTTATTTCTCTTAAAAACCGTGAAGGAAGATGAAAATCTTGAAAATCAAGAATGCCTCTCTGAGGTGGTGCAAACCATAAAATCGGCAACCCTACTTGAGGCCAAGGGAAAATACCATGGCGGTAAGCATTTTCCAAAAAATGAACACTGAGTTCTCCTCCATAAGCTAGCAAACCCTGTTCGTCAGCTTGATCAACTGATGGGAAAATTGGCTGTGAAGATTTCAAGAGTTCACTGAAGAGCTTTCAAAGCTTCTTCAACATGTTGGGTGGCATTCAGTTGGGAAGAAAAAACTTTTCTCACTATCCCTTCTCGGTCAATCACATAGGTCACACGCCCAGGAAAAAGTCCCATAGTCTTGGGGACATTATACAATTTTCTCAAAGCGCCCCCCTCATCTGAAAGCAATGAAAATGGAAGATGGTATTTTTGTGAAAATTTGGAATGAGAATCTACACTATCAGAACTGACACCAATCACTTCGGCACCTTGTTTCATAAACACTTCATACTGATCCCGAAACGTACAGGCTTCTTTGGTACAACCCGGAGTGTCATCTTTAGGATAGAAATAAAGAACCACATTTTTCTTCCCTCGAAACTGACTGAGACTAACCTCTTCACCTTTTTGATTTTTCAGCTTAAAATTAGGGGCTTCGACGCCTTCTTTAATTTCCATAAGCTCTCTCCTTTTTTGATTTTCTACAGCTTGGGCTTTCGACATGACAGAATTTATAAAAAAAGATACGGTTCCGTCCTTATGAATCAACCCATTCTCTATTGGAATCGCGAAAAAAATGTGAAGAAACTGAAAAAGTATATGGCGATCAACTTTTGCAATGGGCGTACGGATCTAAATTGGGGGGACATCTTTTATCCTTTCTCTCCAGACCAGAGCTCAGTCGTTTGTATGGTTGGATTCAGAGTTCAACCTTTAGCCGTTTTAAAATCAATCGTTTTATTAAAGATTTCCATATTCCCATGGAAGATTATGAAGAGAAATCCTTTTCTTCTTTTAATGATTTTTTCATTCGGAAATTTCGCGAAGGGAAAAGAAACTTTTCTTCCACCCCCTCTGACTTTTGTGCGCCTGCAGAAGGCCGCTACCTAGCCTTTGACCGCATCACTCCCACTCAAACGTTTCCGGTCAAAGGCACATATTTAAAAGCATCCGATCTTTTAGGTGATAACATCAAAGCACAGCCTTTTATGGAAGGTCCTCTTGTCATCGCGCGGCTATGTCCTGTGGACTATCATCGCTTTCACTTTCCAGATTCTGGAGAGGTTTTGGAAAGATATACGATTTCCGGAGAACTTCATTCCGTCAACCCCATCGCTCTCAAAACTAAAGAAGATATTTTTATAAAAAATGAACGTCAGGTCACAATTCTCAAAACAAAAAATTTTGGAAAGATCGCCTTCATTGAAGTTGGCGCCATGATGGTGGGGAAAATTGTTCAAACGTATTCAGGCATTCAATTTTTCAAAGGACAAGAAAAAGGTTATTTTCTTTTTGGCGGATCTACAGTTGTTATCTTGGGAGAGCCTGGTCGCCTTCGCATGTCTTCTGATATACTGGAAAAATCAAAAAATAATCAGGAATGTTTCATCAAGCTAGGCGAAGTTATTGCGACGACCTGATTTCATTTTTTCTCATATACGGTCTGAGAATTTCGGGAATCACAACAGACCCATCGGCTTGTTGATAATTTTCCAAAATAGCTGCCACCGTACGACCTACTGCTAAACCAGAACCATTCAAAGTGTGAACAAATTCAGGCTTTCCCTTGCCGTCTTGAGAGGGCCGACGGAAACGAATATTGGCCCGACGTGCTTGAAAATCTTCAAAGTTGGAGCACGAAGAAATTTCTCGATACACTCCCTGAGCTGGAAACCATACTTCAATGTCATAAGTTTTCGCTGAGGAAAATCCCATATCACCCGTACAAAGTAGCACTGTCCGATAAGCCAGTCCCAATTTTTTCAAAATCTCTTCTGCATGAGAGGTTAGTTTTTCATGCTCTGCATTGGAATCTTCAGGCTTTGTAAATTTTACCAACTCCACTTTATGAAACTGATGCTGACGAATCAGACCTCGAGTATCTTTTCCTGCAGCGCCAGCTTCACTTCGAAAACATGGGGTAAATGCTGTGAGAGAAATATTGAGCTGATCTTCAGATAAAATCTCATCTCGATAGAGATTAGTCACAGGCACTTCAGCTGTAGGAATCAAATAATAACCTGCTGTCGTTTTAAAAAGGTCGGCCTCAAATTTTGGCAATTGCCCAGTGCCTAACAAACTTTCGGCATTCACCATGTACGGAGGAAGGATTTCTGTATATCCATGTTCTTGAGTATGCACATCGATCATGAAGTTGATTAAGGCGCGTTCAAGAGCAGCTCCCAACCCCTTATAGATAGTGAAACGAGCACCAGTGATTTTTGTCGCGCGCTCAAAATCAAAAATCCCCAGCTTCTCACCCACTTCCCAATGTTCTTTGGGAGTAAATGAAAATTGAGGGACTTGTCCCCAAGTGCGAACTTCCACATTTTCTTTTTCGTCTTTGCCAATAGGAACGCTGGATTGAGGCAAGTTTGGAATTTGCAAACACACATCGCGAAGCTGAGCTTCTACTTCCGTCATTTTTTCCGAAAGAGTTTTGAGTTTCTCACCAATCTCTTTGGATTGAAGAATAAGATCATTTGCATCTTGTTTTTCTTTTTTACGCTTGGCGACTTCTTGAGAAACCTGATTTTGCTGAAATTTCAAATCATCGTAATTTTTTTGATATTGTTTACGATCATTATTCAAAACTTCAATCGGTTGAAGATCAAAAGAACTCCCCCGATGTGAGAGACCTTCTCGCACACGGGGGAGATTTTCGAGAACAAATTTTAAATCTAACATAGTTTATTCAGCAGAACGAAGTTCATCATCAATGATGGACTTGAAGTTTTCAAAAGGACGAGCACCTGACAACATACGTCCGTTAATAAAAAAGGCCGGTGTTCCACTCACGCCGACAGTTTCGCCGTAAGCCTGATTGGCATTCACTTTTCCAGTGAATTTTCCAGAATCCAAGCACTCATCAAACTTCTTTTGATTAAGTTTAATTTCACCTGCATATTTTTTCAAATCATCCACTTTGATCGCTTGTTGAGCCGCAAAAAGCTTATGATTCATATCCCAATATTTTCCTTGTTCACCCGCACAATGAGCCGCTTCATGAGCTTTCACAGCATCTTGGTGAAATGACAGTGGAAAATCTCGAAGAGTGTAACGAACTTTTCCCTTATAGGCTTCCATAACTTGATTAATAGCTGGCCGGGCACGACCACAGAAAGGGCACTGATAATCTGTAAACTCAACAATTTTGATAGGAGCATCTTTGGGACCCATTGAAGGATTATCGTCACCTTCAGCGACTTCAATTTTGGGAGCTTTGATCAACATTTCAATCTTAGCTTTCTTTCTCAAGCCACCCACGTACTCACCATAAGCTTTTTGAAACTTTTCACGAAAGAGATAGCTTTTAATATTAGGCTTCACTTCGTCCAGCTTCTTACCCTGCATCTGATCTTTCTTTTCGTTGTAAAACTTTTCGACATCCTTATCTTCAATTTTGATCTTGTCGTTGACATTTTTCTTCATCAAATCATCTTTGCTGACATTCTGAGAAGTTGCTTCAGCACTTAAGATTTTGTCATCAATAATCTGATCAATGCCGTCTTTTCTGACGTCGTAAAGTTCCATTTCCGCTTGGGCCAATTTGGAACCTGACACTTTTTTAACATCATCTGTCGTAATATTTTCGCCATTCACGCGGGCTAGTACATCTCCGGTTGAGGCCGTTGCGGTGGCGGGTTGCGCGGCTGGCGCTATAGCTGCTGGTGCTTGTCCAGATTTACCATTACAGGCTACCAAGCTCATCGCGATTAAAACCAAAATTCCTTGTTTCTTCATTGTGCGTTCTCCTTTTGAAAGAATGAAGTTTATAATGAAGTTTGTAATGAATGTCAAAATAGCACATAAAAAAAGCCCTGCACCAAAAGGTACAGGGCTTTTAATTTTTCATTCACTACTCTTCTAGATATCAAAATAAAGTGCGAACTCTTGAGGCACTGGGCGAAGACGGACAGGATCCACTTCGTTTTCCACTTTATAATCAATCCATGTGCTGATCACGTCTTCCGTGAACACATCACCCTTCATCATGAAGGCGTTGTCCTGCTCCAAAGATGACAAGGCTTCTGTGAGGCTGCCAGGCATTTGAGGGACATTCTTCGCTTCTTCAGGAGAGAGATGATAGATGTTCTTATCCAGAGGCTCACCTGGATCCAGACGATTTTGCACTCCATCAATACCAGCCATCAACATCACAGCAAAGGCCAGGTAAGGATTGGCTGAAGGATCAGGGAAACGTACTTCAATGCGTCGTTGTTTTGGAGAATTGACGATTGGAATACGGATCGCAGCAGAACGGTTACGAGCAGAATAAGCTAAGTTTACAGGAGCTTCATAACCAGGGACCAAACGACGGTAAGAATTTGTCGTTGGGTTTGTGAAAGCAGCGATGGCTTTCGCATGCTTCAAGATACCACCGATGTAGTGAATTCCCATTTCGGAAAGTCCACCGGTCTTATCACCAGCAAAAAGAGGCTTGTCACCTTTCCAGATGGATTGATGGCAATGCATTCCAGAACCATTATCACCAAAGAGAGGTTTTGGCATGAAGGTCGCAGTCTTTCCATAACGACGAGCCACATTTTTCACGACATATTTAAACCACATCAAGTTGTCGGCTGTAGCTGTCAAAGTGGAGAAACGGAAATCAATTTCGCACTGACCACCTGTGGCCACTTCGTGATGCTGGGCTTCAACGCTCAATCCCAATTTTTCAAGCTCAATACAAATTTCAGCGCGGAGATCACCTAATGTGTCGTTAGGAGACACGGGGTAATAGCCACCTTTGTAGTTTGGTAAATAACCAAGGTTTTTACTTCCATCAGGAAGGATTTCTTTTCCGGAGTTCCAACGACCTTCGGAAGAATCCACATGAAAGAACGAACTATTTTGTGTGCTGTCAAAACGAACTGTATCAAAAATAAAAAATTCAGCTTCAGGCCCAAAATAAATGGTATCACCGATACCTGTGGACTTCACGTAGGCTTCAGCTTTCTTCGCCACATAGCGAGGATCACGGCTGTAAGGCTGTTTGGTGATAGGATCCACGATGTCGGCAATCAAGCTGAGCGTGGGTAATTTATTGAACGGATCCATTCTCGCAGTTGAAGGATCAGGAATCATTGCCATATCTGAAGCGTTGATTGGCTGCCATCCGCGGATGGAAGATCCATCGAAAGCAAATCCTCTTTCGAAAACTTCTTCAGAAAACTGAGACACGGGACAAGTCCAATGTTGCCAGGTACCTGGGAAGTCGGTGAATTTAATATCTACCATTGCCGTTTTGTTTTCTTTGGCAAAGGAGACAACGTCTTTTGGTGTCATAGCCATATTATACTTCCTCCTTAATTATGTTATTCATTGTTTAAATGACTAAATTGCAGCTTTTCCAGTTTCGCCGGTTCGTATACGAACCACTTCTTCCAAATTTGAAACAAAAATCTTTCCATCCCCGATTTTTCCGGTCTTTGCGGCATTCGTAATGGTTTCAACCACCATTTGTACTTGTGTATCATCCACCACTATTTCCAATTTTACCTTCGGTAAAAAATCTACGATATATTCTGCCCCACGGTACAACTCCGTGTGACCTTTTTGACGACCATGACCTTTCACTTCACACACTGTCATCCCTTGTATTCCCGCTTTTTGAAGAGCTTCTTTCACCTCATCCAATTTAAACGGCTTAATTACGGCTTCGATTTTTTCATATAAAACTCCTTTATTTTTCAGAAAAAATTAAAAATGATATCCAACTTCTCCATGATCCGTTTGATCCAAGCCTTCCTGTTCTTGTTCTGGAGTCGGACGAAGCCCCACAACAGACTTCACAATAGCGGCAATGACGACTGTGGCCACAATAGAAACAACTATCGTCAAACCCATCGCTTTTAATTGCTCCCACCACAAAGTTTTTCCAACAATATCTTTAAGATTTGTTAGAAGATTTGCATTTACATCAGCCGTTGCAAAAAATCCTGTGAGTAAGGCACCCATCGTACCACCAATAGCGTGAACACCAAACGTATCCAAAGCATCATCGTACCCACAAATATGTTTGAGTTTGTAACAGGCGATAAAACAAACGCTCCCTGCCAAAAGACCAATAATAATAGCTGATGAGACTGTCACAAAACCACAAGCTGGTGTGATCACGACTAGTCCTGCTACAGCACCTGAGCAGAAGCCTAAAATACTGGGCTTTCCTTTAAGGACATACTCTATAAATCCCCAAGTAAAACAAGCTACCGCTGCGGCTATAGTTGTTGTCACAAAAGCATTGGCCGCTACACCATCAGCTGCGACAGCACTACCTGCATTGAATCCGTACCAACCCACCCACAACATCCCCGTCCCCACCATACACAAAACCATGCTGTGTGGAGGAAAATGATCTTTTCCAAAACCAAGTCGTTTTCCTAAAATGAGACAGAGAATCAAGGCCGACCAACCGGAAGACATATGAACAACAGTACCACCCGCAAAATCGACCGCCTTAATTGAGGCATCTGCATTCCAAACACCATTCATCATCCCGGTAATACCCCACACCATGTGTGCCAAAGGAAAATAAACGACAAACATCCAAAGGGCGACAAACAACATAATCGCACCAAACTTCATACGCTCGGCAATGGCTCCTACAATTAAAGCAGGCGTAATAATCGCAAACATCATTTGATAGATGGCAAAAATATTGTGCGATACCCAGTAGGCATAATTGGTATTGGGATTACCATCAACTCCAGCAAAGAAAGCATGCCTCAAGTCACCAAGGATGGCACCACCAGGAGCAAACACGAGGCTATAACCTACGGCCCACCATAAAATAGTCACAAGCCCTGTAATACCTAAACATTGAGCTAAAACTGAAAGCACATTTTTAGTCCTAACAAGACCACCATAAAATAAAGCCAGCCCTGGTAGAGTCATAAAAAGAACTAAAGCCGCTGAAATCATCATCCACGCATTATGGCCAGGCCCTGCCCCACCAATTTTTGAAGTTACTTTAGAGTCAACAGCGTCAGAACCTCTGGCCGTGTTGTTAATATAAGCTTCAAGATCGCTGATTCTTTGTTCCAAATCGGCTTCTTTTGAAGAAGCTATGGAAGATACTGCAGTTGTTGTCGGAACGACTGCTGCCTGAGCCACAGCTTGTGGTGGCAACTGAACCTGCAATACAGGGACAGCTTGCTGAGCTGAAGCAACAGATGATGTGATCGTCAAAGCTGCAATCATGGTTAAAAATGCAGCTAATTTGGGCGTTATGAATTTAAACATCGCGCTTCCCTTCTTGATACTGACTAGTTTGGCAAGTCAAAAAACAGTTAATTATTAAAAATAAAACCAAGGCAGGGCCTCTAAAAAGAAGCCCTGCCTTGAGAGAGTTACTCGCAGTCACCTAGTGTGGTTCAGACACTAGATTGCCGATTTTCCAGATTCACCTGTTCGAATTCGGATCACTTCATCAAGACTGGAGACGAAAATTTTTCCATCTCCTATTTTTCCTGTCTTAGCAGCATTCGTAATGGTTTCGACGACAGACTGAACTTGCCCATCATCCACCACGACTTCCAACTTCACCTTTGGCAAGAAGTCGACGATATACTCAGCTCCTCGATAGAGCTCCGTATGACCTTTTTGACGACCATGACCTTTGACTTCGGAAACAGTCATGCCCTGAATCCCTGCTTTTTGAAGAGCTTCTTTTACTTCATCCAGCTTAAACGGTTTAATAACGGCTTCGATTTTTTTCATAATGCCTCCTTAGTTTCCGTGTGTTTTGACAAGAGTGAATTCAGGATATCCATGAACACCGATTTCAGGAATATCGAGACCTTCCATTTGTTCTTCGTCAGAGTTACGGAGAGGTGAAATCATATTAATGACCTTGAAAACAATATAGCTAGCAATACCGATGTAGACAAAGTTGGCTAAGACACCAATGCTTTGAGCTACGAGTTGTGAGGCATCTCCATAAAAGAGGCCTTTCACACCGCCAGCCACACCATTCCAACCCTCTCCATAAGTACCATCGGAGAAGAGACCCACACAGAGAGTACCAAAAGCACCATTCACACCGTGAACAGCAATCGCACCCACGGGATCATCAATTTTCAAAGTACGTTCAACAAAGAAGACAGCCCAAATCACGAGCAATCCAGCGATACCACCGATAATAACAGCGCTGATACTATTCACAAAAGCACAGGGTGCTGTGATGGCTACCAAACCTGCCAAGAGACCATTACAAATCATGGAAATATCAGGTTTACCAAACTTCAACCACATATAGGCCATTGAAGTCAGAGCACCGGCAGTACCTGCCAACATCGTGTTTGTAGCGACAACCGACATGCGTAAATCACCACCTGACAATGTACTACCAGGATTGAAACCAAACCAACCGAAGCAAAGGATAAATGTTCCTACAACAGCCATTGGAATATGATGTCCTGGAATGGCATTTGGAGAACCATCTTTATTATATTTACCGACACGAGGACCGATCAGTTTAGCACCCACAAGAGCGATCACACCACCACTTAAGTGAACAACAGACGATCCTGCGAAATCCACATGACCATGACCTAATCCAAAGTTAGCACCGAGTGTTGCCAACCAACCACCACCCCAAACCCAGCATCCATAAACAGGATAGAGAATAGTACCAACGCATAAACCGTAAATCACAAAGGGCAAAAATCTCCAGCGCTCTGCCATCGATCCTGTTGGGATCGTTGCTGTCGTATCCATAAATACCATTTGAAATAAGAACATGGTGTAGATGGCAGGAGCATAGCAATCACCACTTAAGAAAAATCCTTTCCAACCCAGTATATTCATACTCTTACCAAAGAGCGTGATGGTCACAGGGTTGTTCAGAATATTTTCACCGCCCAGGGTGGCTAAGGGACCAACACCACCAAACATGAGGGCAAATCCACACACCCAAAACCCAAACATACCCAATGGGTAGATCATGAAATTCATGGACATGGTGTGAGCGACGTTTTTAGCACGTGTAAAACCTGCTTCCACCATCGCAAATCCAGCCTGCATAAACATGACGATAAAACCAGTAATCAATGTCCAAACAAAATTGATTGAAATCTTATTATGACCAACTTGAATCGCGACTTCTTCTAATGTGGGCTGGCCAGGAGTCGCCGCTGCGATATCAGCAGCACTACCCAAGCTCGCACCTGTTGGATCTCCTGCATGAACCAGCATTGTGGGAAACATCACAAGCAATACCAATATTGAAAGTGATGAAGCCAGGAGCCAACGAAACTTTATAGAACCAAACATCTTTTTTAATACTGTCATAAATTGTCTCCTATTCTTTTAAAATGAACACCCAAAGAACCCTCCCGGCCGAGAGAGAACTCTTCGAGTGCCTGAAGCTTTCGCTTCAGGCAGATCGATAAAAATAATTAGAACGAGTAAACGAGCTGACTTCCGATGGTGTCTTGAAACTTACGAGTACTGCCGCTACCTTTAGTAAAGGAGGCGTTGTTTCCTTGATCATGACGGAATTCGAAACGAAGATCGAAACCATCAGCAAAGTAGTAATGAGTTGTTAAAGTACCTTCATAGATTTTGTTAGAAGGAGTCGTTGCAAGAGCAAAGTTAACGTCATCACGAAGATATTCACCTCTGAGAGAAAGACCGCATGTATCAGAAGCTTTGTAGTTAATATAGGCTGCAATACCTTGAACATCAGAGACTCCAGAAGATCCTGTAAGACCACGATCACGGAGCCAGTCGTAATTGGCAGACAAAGACAACTGATCATTCACAGCATAAGTCAACGTTGTATCAATCAAACTACGCCATTTGGCATCATTACCTGGATTTTCAGGACCAAAAGTACCACCCACCAACCATGTCAACTTTTCAAACGGCTTAATGGTTAACATACCATGGATACTTTTTCCGCTGTTGATATCAGAAACATTATTCCAACCATTCACAACTCCCAAATCCAAAGAGATTTGGTCATTAAATGCATAATTAGCCATAATGCCTGTGTGCGTAATTGGAATCGCATAGCTAAAAAGCAATCCACGAGAGCTATTGCTGTTGTAAGCAGATTCAATAACTTCCGCTCCATGTAATGTCACAAACTTACCCACTTTAAAGGTCAAACCATTTCCAATAGGAGCTTTGATAGAAGCATAGGCTTGTTGAAGATTGAAAATCTCAGTACCAGCACCGAAAGCTTCCAAAGTATTGTTCAACTTTGCATCACTACCAAAATCTAAATCAGTTCTGAAAGTTAACCAATCAGCAGGTGCATTCTCGATGGCCAATTCAACGAGATTAACATTGAAGCTATTTGTAGTAGCGTCATACAAACGATAGGGACTCGTAGCTCCAGCCCCTGTGTTCAAAGGACGATTCAAATTATAGTTATAACTCGTATCCAACGACCCCGTTACTTTGGTGTTATCCCAAAAACTGCCAGCTGCTTTTTCTTCTGCTCTGGAAACCTGGGACATCCCGATCATTCCCACAGCGACCAACAGACTTGTATACTTGAGGTGTTTCCTCATTTTTGACTCCTCTGGTTGAAAGTTAATAAAAACTAAAAAGACAGTTCCTGCTTCCGCCTTGAGCAAAGACAATGCCAACGATTTTAAAAAATTAAGTCACTGAAAAATAATGATTTTATTTTTTACGATTTCTTTTAATCAGCTTCTTTTTTGAGCACTGCTTAAAAACTAGGCGAAAAGAATCAGACGGAAACTTCTAAAGAATTTAGGATGTGATTATCCCACTTATAAATGAGAGGCTTGCGATTTTGAGCCAGCTTTTTCTGAAGTGAATACCCTACTAATAAAGGCAGAGACACTGAAGGTTCCACAAAAGCCATGGCTTTATCGGCTTTTTTATTAATTTTTCCCCACGATGTCGCTTCATCCAAAGTACTTCCCGAAAGTCCACCCCAATGAGGCGCATCGGTCGTCACTTGAAGAGCATAGGAATGACCACCCGAATCTTTTCCAAAAATATAGCCCATCACCACAGAGTCATTGATGTAATTTTTAGGCACACCACCAGCCACATAAATGGCTGCTGTTTTTTTTGATTTCACAGCTATCTGTGTGAGCTCGTAATTATCCCGAATCGAATCAATAGAAACACCTGCGCGACCTGTTGTGACACAGCGGTGATAATGTTCCGTGAGCCCAATCCCAATCGATGAATCATTAATCGCTGGAGCAAAAATAGGAACACCTCTTTTGACAGCCGTGGCCACAATAGACTCATCATCATCCAACGTACTTCCCAATCTCGATAAAAAATCTCGCGAGGAGTAATGACCTGGCGTCAGCGTATCGGCAAATTGTCCAATCCAACAATCAGTCTCCCAAACTTTTTCTTCATCCAAATAGGTATCGTAAATACGATCAATATAAAGATCTCGAAGCTTGCGATCATCGGCTTCAGCTGTCCCTTTGAAATGCGAAAATCCACGTGCTTGATAAATATCCTGATAAAGAACAGCGCCAGTCGAGACAATCACATCCACCATCCCATAGGCCACCATATCACGAATCGTCTTACGTAAACCTGCTGCAATCAAAGGCCCAGCAAGCCCCAGCATCACTGTCGGACGATCCGGATCGGTCAACATATGATCCAGCACTTCGGCACATTTGCCGATATTGCGCGCTTGGATTGACATATTTTTAAAAGAATCAACGAGTTCAGAAATGGATTTGGAAACATTCAAATCAACGGCTTTGATAGGGTGAGACAAGACTTCCAGTTTTTCTTTTTTCTTGGAAGGATCGGTTAGTTCTATTTTAAAATTTTCAGTCTCATTTTTTTTCGCCATGCGGTGTGCGGTATGTGCTTCCAAAAAGAATCTTGTCAACGGCTTTCACTCCTTCCAAAAATTTTGCTTTCATTTTATTTCAAACGACGCCATTAAAGCCCGAATATGCGGGGCGTAGCTCAGCCTGGTAGAGCGCTTGCTTCGGGAGCAAGAGGCCGCTGGTTCAAATCCAGTCGCCCCGATACTGCCTTCACAGAATTTTCCAAATGGATGGAAAACTCATGAATAAAAAAAATCCTTTTGGATCAAAAGAAACAACTTGTTTAGAATTTAAAGAAGCCTTCCGAGAGATTCCTAAAAATCTTTTTGAAACAGTCTGTTCTTTTCTTAATTTGGATGGAGGGATGATTGTCTTGGGAATTGATAATAATGGCCATGTTGTCGGTATCGATCCAGACTCTGTTGAACACATCAAGTCAGACATCTCAAATCTCTCCAACAATCCCTCTAAATTAGACCCTCCTTATTTATTATTTCCTCATGAAGAAAAATAGATGGAAAGTGGATTATAAAAATCCAGGTACCCGCCAGCTCTCAAGTACATAAATCAGGGGGAGCTGTTTTTTTACGCAGCGAAGATGGTGACTACCGAATTGCTGATTTGAATCGCATTGCAGGACTGGTTAATCGCAAACTCAGTTTTTTACTGAGCAGCGTGTTTTACCTTTTTTAACAATGACAGATTTAAATCCTGACCTTTTTGAAAAAGCCAAAATTCTCATGCGGCAGCGTCATCCACAGCATCCTTGGGCTCAATTAACACCTCTACAACTTCTGCACATTGCAGGATTTGTCCGAAAAGATGTTTTTACCGGCCAAGATGGATACACACTGGCGGCAGCTCTCATGTTTGGCACAGATGAAATTATTCAAAGCATTGTACCTGGTTACAAATTTGATGCTCTCGTGCGTCGGCGCGATATAGACCGTTACGATGATCGCCTCATCGTTCGCACCAATCTCATCGACGCTTTCGATTTACTCATGGGATTTGTCGATAAACATCTTGATGATCCTTTTTATTTAGAAGGCACCACCAGCGTCAGCCTCAGAGCTCGTATTTTTCGTGAGCTTGTAGCCAATATTATTGCTCATCGAGAATACACCAGTGCCGCTCCAGCCACTATGATCATCTACAAAGATCGTATAGAATTTAAAAATCCAAACATTCCTCACGGCCGCGGACCCATTGATCCAAAACATTTTACACCTTACCCAAAAAATCCAACTCTCTGTAAATTTTTGATTCAGCTCGGTCGTTATGAAGAGCTTGGTTCGGGTGTTAACAATGTAAATAAGTATCTACCATTTTATGCGCCTCAAGCAGGAAAACCTGTCTTCATTGAAAGTGATACATTTTCCGTGACTGTTCCGCTATCACCAACTCTGACCGAGGAAGTCACCCCTCAAGTCACCCCTCAAGTCACCCCTCAAGTCACCCCTCAAGTCGAAGGTCTTCTGACCGTTTTGAAAGGAGAGATGGATCGTCAAGAATTACAAAAAAGACTGGGGCTAAAAGATCGTATGCACTTCAGAGAAGCTTATATCCTGCCAGCATTAAAAGAAGGATTTATTGAAATGACTCTTCCCGATAAACCTAATAGTCGCATGCAAAAATATCGAATCACTTCTATTGGCAAAAATATATTAGAAAAGAAAAAATAGCATGTTCGCCGACATCATTCTCCCACTCCATCTCTCGCAAGCTTTTACCTACGAGATTCCAGAAAGCCTTACAGGCCTCGAGCGTGGCATGCGTTGTGTTGTCCCTGTGGGAAATAAAAAATATGTTGGATGTGTTCTCGATATTCACACAACTAAACCCAATTTTAAAACCAAAGAAATCATCGAGACTTTAGATACTGAGCCTTTGCTCAATCAACATCAGCTCGACCTGATGAAATGGGCATCCGCTTATTATCTGACACCTCTAGGTGAAGTGTTTCGGCATTTTTTACCCGCCTCACTAAGTGAAATTAAAAAATCAAAAATCAAAAGAGCAGTAAAGGACGTCAGTCATTCACCCGACTTTTCTTTTGAAGCTCCTGTACAGCTTACAACGACTCAACAAGATGCTATCGACGATATTTTAAAAACATTAGAACCTACTTTCATTCATGGGATCACAGGCAGTGGAAAAACAGAAATTTATCGAAAGATTTCTCAAGCCATCCTAAATCAAGATGGACAGGTTTTGATTCTGGTACCTGAAATCGGACTCACGCCTCAAACGATTGGTCGATTTGAAAGTTTGGGAATACGTGTAGGAATTTATCACAGCGGACTCACTCCTGCCCAACGTCTGAAAACCTGGACGGATGTCCGAGAAGGACATCTTTCTCTTGTGATCGCCACACGTTCCGGCATTTTTCTTCCCTTTCAAAAACTCAAACTCATCGTCATCGACGAAGAGCATGATTCTTCATACAAGCAAGATGAACGTTTTTGTTATCATGCTCGCGATCTGGCTCTCTGGCGCGGCGAACATGAAAAAATCAAAATTGTCTTAGGCTCAGCGACACCTTCTTTAGAAATGATTCATCGAGTAAAAAGTGGCAAGATTAAGAGAATCTTACTTATGGAACGCGCCACCGGCATTGCTCTTCCAAAAGTTGAAACGATTGATCTTCGAAACATGGGAAATCAGAAGTCCAATAAAGAACTCGGGATTTTTTCACTCCCATTACTCAATGCCATCGAAGAAAATTTAAAAAATAAAAACCAAAGCCTTGTATTTTTTAACAGACGTGGATTTGCCCCTTTTGTGATTTGCCGCACTTGTGGTGATGTCCCCATGTGTGAGCAATGTGACATCACGCTGACTTTGCACAAAAGCAAAACCAAAGCCGAACTCATTTGTCATTATTGTGATACGATTCATCCTTATCTTCCACTCTGTCAAAGCTGTGGCAAAGATACAAAACACTATACAGGTTATGGCACCGAGCGTGTTGAAGAAGAGTTAAGAAAATTTTTCCCATCAGCGCGCTTAGGTCGCCTGGATCGAGACAGTGCTAAAGGAAAATCCTGGCTCACAACTTTGGAAAAAATGAAAAAAGGCGAAATCGACATCCTCATCGGCACTCAAATGGTCACCAAAGGACATGATTATCCTCAACTCACTCTGGTGTGTATTTTGGATGCCGATGCCGCCTTACATCTTCCCGACTTTCGTTCTTCCGAACGCACATTCCAAATGATCACCCAAGTTTCTGGTCGCGCTGGACGGCATGAAAAACCCGGGACTGTCTTGATTCAATCTTATTTTCCTGACCATCCAAGTCTCGAATTTGCCATGACTCACAACAGTGAGGGGTTTTACGAACGAGAGCTGCAAGAGCGTGAAGAGGCCAATTACCCACCGTTTTGTCGCATGATTGAAATTCGTTTGGCTGGAAAAAAACAATCAGATGTGATTCAAAAGATTCAGTTATTAACTAAAAAAATCACCTCCACTCTACCGGCAAACTTAGCGATTATTCTAGGACCAGGGCCTCATGCGATTGAAAAAATCAGGGAATATTACCGATGGAAGCTACTGATTAAGACCAAATCTTATCTTAAAATTCAGCCTGCCTTAAGACGCGTCCTTGACGACTTTAACAAGAATCACCTATCCTCAACAATGCGACTTTTGGTCAATGTAGACCCCGTCGACATGATGTAATAATAGGCTGAATTTATGATATTAAAAATAGTTCACTACCCGGATCCTGTTTTAAAAAAGATTTCCACACCCGTGGAAAAATTTGATAAAAATTTGGAAAAACTCATCGAAGACATGTTTGAAACCATGTACGCCGCACCCGGTGTTGGACTCGCGGCTCCTCAAGTGGCTATTTCAAAAAGAATATTAGTCATAGATGTGGGATTAGCCGAAGAAGGACAACATAAAGCGGATCCCAAAGCGATTATCAATCCTGTCATCACAACCAAAGAAGAAAAAATTATCTGGGAAGAAGGATGTCTTTCATTACCTCAACTCACACTCCCTATGGAGCGATCCAAAAAGATCATCGTCGAAGGCTTTGATGCTAAAGGCAAACCAACCAAATTTTTTGCCGAAGACTTGCAAGCAGTCGCCTTCCAACACGAAATCGACCATCTCGATGGCCGACTCTTAGTCGACAAACTTTCCCAACTCAAACGAGAGCTCTATGTCAAAAAACTCAAAGCCCTCACCCAATCCGGAAAAATCGAAGAAGGCAAAGGGCCTGTGTATGTTGGTTAATTAAATTTGAGTTTTATTTCTTATCATGGCTAATGACAGCCCATGTCCCTCAAAAAAGAAGAAATCAAAACACTCTCCATCAAGATCCTGCGTTTTTTAAAATCTCAAAATCTCATCAAGCCTTTGGTGGGTGAAGACAAGATTGAAGCTAAAATTGAAGCGGTATTTCAGAAAAATCTTGATGAAGAAGCTACTATCGAACGTGATGCTCGAAAGCTTATGGATCAATACAAGTCTCAGATAGCCTCAGGAGCTATTGATTCTCAAAAAGCTTTTACCATGATTAAAAAACAGCTCATCAAAGAGAGAAAGTTTATACTATGAAATTTTCAGAAGACCGTATTTCACATTTAGCGCATTTGATTCATGACGGCATCTATAATGATATGCTGGTGGATTATCCCGATGAAGATAAGACACTTCGAGAGTTGAAGAAGATGCTCCATGATTATTTCAAAATAGAAGATGAAGTGGATGACATTGCAAGAGCCAAAATCGCCTCTTTAAAGCGTGGTGTCTTTGAAGGAAGTCGTGAATGGGACATTATTTATAAAAAATACTGCGAAGAAGAAATGTCCAAGAGAGGCCGTTAGTTATGGTTGACGCTCAAAACATCATCGGCTAGCGGCGCCTGACACTATGTCTAAGAAAAAACCCCGTATTGGAATCAATGGTCTGGGTCGGATTGGAAAAGGAATAATTTCGGCTTGGGTTGAAAGAAACTTTGAAGACATCGACATTGTCATGATCAATGACAAGACAGAGGCTTCTTCTTTTGCACATCTCCTCAAGTATGATTCAGTTCATGGACGTCTTCATACAGATCTCCAGGCCGAGGGAAAAGACAGTCTTATTATCGGGAAAACTCACCGCATTGCACTCTCCTCCACTCGCGAAGCGGATCAGACACCTTGGGGTGAACAGAAAGTTGATATTGTTCTGGAATGTACCGGAAAGTTTACAGAACGCGACGCCGCCGCCTTGCATTTAAAGACAGGCCCTAAAAAAGTCATCATCTCTGCACCTGCTAAAAATCCAGATTTAACTATTGTCTTAGGTGTCAATGACAAGAATTACGATCCTTCCAAACATCATATTCTTTCAAATGCTTCTTGTACGACCAATTGTTTGGCTCCTGTTTCAAAAGTTTTGCATGATAATTTTGGGATTGAAAAAGGGTTTATGACCACCATTCATTCCTACACCAACGACCAAAAGATTTTGGATAAGTACCATAAAGACTTGCGTCGTGCACGGGCAGGAGCTCTTTCGATGATTCCCACAACCACGGGTGCTGCAAAATCGATCGGCATTGTCATGCCAGAACTTGCCGGCAAAATGGATGGTGTGGCCATTCGTGTTCCGACTCCCAATGTCTCTATGGTGGATCTTGTTGTCATCACGCAAAAGCCAGCAACAAAAGAAGCGGTCAACGATGCCTTTAGAGCCGCAGCCAAAGGCTCTTTAAATGGAATTTTGGCTTGTTCTGAAGAACCCTTAGTCTCGATTGATTTTAATGGAACCTGGGAATCAACACACATTGATACGGCATTGACCAACGTTGTTGGTGAACACATGGTAAAAGTGATGGCCTGGTATGATAATGAAACAGGTTTTTCACACCGAATGATCGACTTGGCCACCATGGTCGGCCAAACCCTATAATCGTTTTATGGCAAACAAATCTCCCCTCCTTATCACCCAGCTTCAAGTTTCTGGAAAACGCGTTTTTTTACGGGTGGATTTCAACATCCCTCGCGACAAATCAGATCCTAAAAAAATATTAGATGATACACGAATCCGTGAAGCACTTCCCACGATTCAATATCTTCTGGATCAAAAGCTAAGATCATCATTGGTTCTCATCTAGGACGACCCAAAGGAAAAGAATCAAAATATAGTTTAGAAGTTGTGGCTGAACGGCTTTCCCAACTTTTAGGCAAAGATGTCATTTTTCCTGAAGACTGCATTGGGGATGCTGTTAAAAAACTCGCTCTGGAACTCAAAGACGGAGATATCCTCCTTCTTGAAAATCTTCGATTTCATCCTGAAGAAGAGGCTAATGACCCTAACTTTTCTCAAGCGTTAGCACAGCTGGCTCAAGTGTATATCTCCGATGCTTTTGGAGTTTTACACCGGGCACATGCCTCCACATCAGGAATGGTGTCTTACTTTTCAGAAAAGGGAATGGGGTTTCTCGTCGCCAAAGAAGTCCAATTTTTGGAAAAATTGAGCAAAAATCCTGCAAAACCTTTCTATGCTGTCTTGGGTGGAGCCAAGGTTTCAGACAAAATTGGCTTGATTGAAAATCTGATCACCAAAGTAGACGGACTGCTTTTGGGTGGTGGTTTGGTTTATACATTTCTACGTGCTCAAGGCATTGAAATCGGAAACTCATTAGTTGAGATGGATAAGATCCACTTAGCAGAACGAATTTTGGAAAAAGCAAAAAATTATAATATTCCAGTATATCTTCCTCAAGATCATGTAGTTGCAGATAAAGTAGCTGCTGATGTCTCAACACAGATTGTAACTAAATTGAAACCCACAGATATGGGACTGGATATTGGACCTGCAACACAAGCGCGCTATCGGGAAATTCTTCAAGGCGCCAAGACCATTTTTTGGAATGGACCTATGGGTGTTTTCGAAATACCTCTTTTTGCCACAGGCACTATGTCCGTAGCTAAAGCCATTGCGGACTCTGGTGCTGAATCTGTTGTCGGTGGAGGCGAAAGTGTGGCGGCTGTTCAGAAAAGTGGTGTCTCTGATAAGATTACACATCTTTCCACCGGTGGTGGAGCGACTCTTGAATATTTAGAAGGGCGAGAATTGCCGGGATTAAAAGCTTTAGAACCCTAAGCCCCTACCCATCCCCGCAAGGGGGGAGGGTTTAGAAGAGGATCTTTTTATGGCGCGAAAACCCATCATAGTTGGCAACTGGAAGATGAATGGTACGGTTGAAGAGACTTTAAAACTCATCACCGAACTGCATCACAAACTTGAATCCCCTGAAGTCGACGTTGTCGTCGCACCTCCTTTTACCTCTCTTTATTCAGCTTATGTCATGCTTCAAGAAATGCCCACGATCAAACTTGCGGCTCAAAACATGCATTGGGAAGCTGAAGGAGCTTATACAGGAGAAATCTCGGGCGTCTTTTTAAAAGAAATTGCCTGTGATTATGTCATTATTGGGCATTCGGAACGTCGTCAGTATTTTGCCGAAACTGATGAAGCCGTTTGTAAAAAAGTAGCGTCCGCAGTGGCTCAAGAACTTATTCCCATTCTATGCATCGGCGAGACGCGGGATCAGAGAGCTTCTGGAAAAACAGAAAATGTTTTGGAGAGCCAACTCAAAAAAGCTCTGAGTGCTATTCCAATGAGTGAAGCGAAGAATATTGTTGTCGCCTACGAACCTGTCTGGGCCATTGGCAGCGGCGAAACACCCACTGAAAAAGAAATTGAATCAGCAGCTTACTTTATCCGAAATTACTTGGGCCGTCTCTACGACGCACCGACAGCCAATACGATGCGAATTCTTTATGGTGGTAGTGTGAATAGTGAAAATTCGGGAATCTTTTTAAGAATTCCCAATATTGACGGTCTTCTGGTTGGTGGAGCCAGCCTTTTTCCTGAAAAATTCTTAAAAATCATTGAATCTCGGCATTCAAGTAGTTAAGGACCTCCAACTTTTAAAGGATATCTATGGAAACGTTGTTAACGATTATTCATTTTTGCCTCTGTATTTTCCTCATCATCGTCATCTTGCTCCAAGCAGGAAAAGGCGCTGATGTTGGAGCAGCTTTTGGAGCTGGAAGTTCTCAAGCTCTTTTTGGCCCTCGTGGAGCTGCGACATTCCTTAATAAAATTACAACTTTTGTGGCGATTGGCTTTATGATCACGTCATTAAGTTTGGTCGTTATTTCACGAAAAAAAGCGTCTCAATCTGTTTTTGAAAAAGTGGCTATTCCTGCATCAGCTCAACCTGCTTCAGAAGCAGCCCCTATCGAAACTCCCTCAACAACCCCCTCTTCTGCTCCATTGACAAAACCAGAAGAGAAAAAGTAGGGGGCATTTCTTTTTTAAGCCGGGATGGTGGAACTGGCAGACACGTACGTTTGAGGTGCGTATGGGGTAACCCATGGGGGTTCGAGTCCCCCTCCCGGCATAATAAAAAAGCCCTAGCTAGCTAGGGCTTTTTTATTTCATATTCAATTTATGTCATCACAGGATCCAAACAATCAGTCCTTAAAAGAAGGAAAAGATTTTTACTATGATCCCGATGGGAAGATGGTCTTAACTGCCGACTATCTTTTCAATCGAGGTTACTGCTGCGAAAGTGGATGTCGGCATTGCCCTTATGGCTATGGACAAAAATCCAACAAGAAAAAACCTCAAATCGAAACTTAAATTACTTCACGCCTAATAATTCGACATCAAAAATAAGATCCGCATTTGGAGGAATCACCCCACCAGCACCTTGAGCTCCATAGCCCAATTTTGAAGGAATATAGAGTGTGCGCTTACCGCCGATTTTCATCCCGGCCACACCTTCATCCCAACCTTGAATCACCATTCCAGCACCCAAGCCAAATTGAAAGGGTTGTCCACGATCGAGAGAACTATCAAACTTCTTTCCCTTTTGACCTTTTTCATTGAGCCATCCCGTGTAATGCACAGAGACTTGCTTGCCTTTTGTGGCCTCAGCACCTTCTCCGATTTTTGCATCTTCGTATTTTAATCCTGTGGGTGTTGTGACCATTTTGCCTCCAGCAGCTAATAATTGTGTGGTAAAGAGTGTAACGAGAATTCCAAAAACTAATTTCTTCATGACTATCTCCTTTTTTGTTAGGCCCGCAACATAAGCAAGGTTTCAAAACTGCGCAAGCAGATGTTCACAATTAAGCTTTGAATCATTTTTCCCTCTCAGATACAGGCTCTTCCCTATGGCTTATAAGAAAACCCAATCGCTTCCGACGATTCCAGCTCATTGGGAATACATGATCAAAAAGTACGTCAAAAAAATTTTTTGTCGGCACACGAAAAGAAAATTTTGCAGATAAACCCGAATTTACCGAAGGGGATTATCGTTTTTTTGCCAAAGGAATTCGCGAATTGAGTGAAGCCTTCACACAAGAGCGCAGCTCGCTCCCTCAAAATTATCTCAATCAAAAAGAATACCGGTCAGGTTATATTTTGTATTTCCTTCCCGTAAATGCCCTCAAAGTCACCAGCCTTCTTCAAAGGACTCAAGCGCTCACTCCCTCTAAAAACATCTCCCTTCGCTTTCTTGATTTAGGCTGTGGTCCCGGGACGGCTCTCATGGGAACGTTTCAAGCTGTGGAAGAATCCCTTCTTCCTGAAGCAGAATCTTTAGAAATGCACTGGACATTGATCGATCAAAATCGATTGGCCTTACAAGATGCTCAAGCTTTTCATGATAGTTTACTCAACGAATTAAGAAAAAAATTCCCGGACAAAAAAATCTCTTCCACGGTTCAAATCATTGTTGGAAATCTCTTTAATCAAAAGATCTCTCAACTGCTTCCCAATCAAAAATTTGATCTAATTTTCGCTCTCAATTTTTTGAATGAATTCCCTCGAGAAAAACGTCTGCATCTGGTGGAAGGTCTGCAAAAATATCAAGATGAGTCCGGAAAAATATTCTTGATGGAGCCCGCTCTCCGCCTCACATCTCGCGAGCTCATGAAACTTCATGACGAGCTGATCACCCACGAAGTCATTTCAATACTCTCGCCCTGCCTTCACCAAAGAGAATGTCCCATGCTGGCTGAAAACAATCGCGACTGGTGCCACACCTACATCGATTGGAGAATCCCCGATTGGATTGCCAAACTCGATCATTTGGCCGGTATTAAAAAAGAATATCTTAAATGTTCTTTTCTTCTCTTAGGCAAAAAACCCAAAACCTATTCTAACCAAGAGTGGCGTGTTGTTTCAGGCCCGCTCAATTCCAAAGGAAAAACCGAACGCCTCCTCTGCGGACCCGGCAATCTCCCTCACCTCCTCCGTGCTATGCGGCAGGATAAAGACGAAGCCTTTAACAATCATCTTTTCGATCAACTCGAACGTGGGGATTTAGTAAAAATGGAAAAGCAGGCACGTATTTACAAAGACACGGTGATTCAGAAACTAGACTGATTTTCGAAGCTTGATCAGAAGCTTCTTCAAGTCTTTGGGAAGTTCTGACTTAAACTCCATCGGCTCACTGGTGATAGGATGATAAAAGGCCAAGTAGCTTGCGTGGAGGGCTTGTCTTGGGAATGAAATTAATCGTTCATCACCTTTTGGCTTAGCTCCATACACCTTATCGCCAATCACAGGATGCCCCAAGCTCGCCATATGCACACGGATTTGATGTGTGCGACCGGTGTTTAAGGTCAACTCCACCAAAGACGCTCGGGGATAACATTCAATCAATCGGTACTGTGTCACAGCCAATTGACCTGATTCTTCAGTGGACTCTGTGACTTTTTTTCCACCTTTAAGAAGCTCACTCTTTTTCAAATAGCTCTTAATAGTTCCTTCACTCTTTTTTAAAGAGCCTTGCACAATCGCCAAATATTTTCTTTGAATGGTATGCTTTTTAAATTGGGAAATAATTTTATTTGCGTCTTTACTGAGAGAATACACCATAAGACCAGACGTATCCTGATCCAACCGATGCACAAGACCCACATAATGATGGGGCAAATGTTTATAACGACGCTTCAAATAAGCATTGATAATAGCGACTAATGTCGGTCGTGTGGAAATGAGCGAAGTCTCACAAGGGACACCGGCATCCCTCTCAACGACCAAAATATCCTTATCGTGATGCACGACTTTTAAAAAATATTCATCGGCGCTGATAGGATTTTCCGAAAGCTCTTCTTTGGTACGAATCTCAATCTTATCGCCCTTTTTAGCTTCCCAAGACGCAATCACGATCTTCTTTTGATTCACCCAAACCTGACCATGATCCAATAAAGCTTTTACTTTTTTACGACTCATGGCCGTCATTGACTGGATCACACGATCAATCCTCTGCCCGTGATAAAGACTCGCCACTTGATACGTATTCTGACTCGGTGTGTTATCTTGTTTCATAATTTTTTCAAAAAATGCTTTTCAAGCCAGTCCTATCGATGCTACCTTCCAAAAACTATGGGAAAAATTATTGTTAATGATATCGAGTTCGAAATTCCAGCCAACTGGCAAGACCAAGGAATGATGACTTTCACAATTCCTTCTCCGGATAAGAACGTAAAACCAAACATCATCATGACCAAAGAGAGATTGCCTCAGCCAATTCCTCTGCGTCAGTATTTTGATCGCATCAAGCAGTCAATCACCAATCGCGGTATCCGTGATTTTCAAGTGAACGACGAACGTGACGTGGTTGTCGCTGGCGTCCCTGGCATTCAAATGGTCTGCACATGGGACGTCTCTGCCATGAAGCAAATGCTTGCAGCCCAACAACCTCAAGGCGCCCCTCCGCCAGACATCAAGCCCGGACAAATCGTCAAACAAGTCCAATTGACTCTGATGAAAGACCTTCTTGCCCTCAATTTAACGGGAAGCTTTCCGGCTGATCAATTCGACCTCTACTTCCGACCTTTTCAAAATTTCTTGAAGACGTTGAAGTTTAATTAAGAAATCGGTCTTAAATTTGCCATCGCCGTATCTATTCCTAAGCCTAAGAATCCACCTGGTATCTTACCTGTAAAAATATCTCCATTTTTTGGGTTAATTACAAGAATAGCACCCTCGTTTAGAGCGCCTGCGAAGACATAGTTACCATCTTTATCCCAAAAGAAATCTGATACAAAACCAGGAGCTCTACACTCAATCTCTTTAGCAAGAGCTCTCCAAAGGAGAACTTTAGACTCAACACCTAAAGATAAATTTTTTGCTAAAAATCCGACGGCTGCAGCCACATACTCATTAATTTTCTGAGCTGTTGAGAAAATAGCTGTAGCCACTACAGGAACATTAATACCTTCAACAGTTGAAGGTGGAACTACTTTTAAACAATCCGGTGTAGATCGAAAATATATCATGGATAGGTTATCGGTTTAAGGAAGGAAAAAGTTTCTTCTATAAATTACAATTTACGAAGTCTCTCAATCCTCGCCTCAAGCGGAGGATGTGACGCAAAGAGTCTTAGGAAACCCCTTTATGCGAAGAGATTTTCATCGATTGAAATGCGGGAGCAGTGTTTTCAGGAATGGGCAATTCATAAACACGCTGCAAAGCCTGAAGGGCTGAGATCATTTTCTCGCGGCCGGCTACTTGAGCACTGCCGGCATCGGCGCGGAATTCACGATAGCGCGAAAAGGCGGCAACTATCATCGAGCCTAAAATCATAAAAACCATTTCTAAAGCAAATTGGATCATGAAGTAGGACCCTCCCCCACGACGGTCTTCACGATCACGGCCTGAGTTAGCAATCGCAAAGGCAATCACACGAGCCAAAAACATCACAAACGCATTCACCACACCTTGAAGCAACGTCATCGTCACCATGTCACCATTAGCAATATGCGTAATTTCATGACCCAAGACACCTTCAATTTCAGTCTCATTCATACGATTTAAAAGGCCACGCGAGACGGCGACCAAAGAATTGGATCTTGTAGGCCCTGTTGCAAAAGCATTAATCTCGGGCGATTCATAAATCCCCACTTCCGGCATTTTCGAAAGACCTGCTTTTTGCGAAAGGCCCTGGATCATCTGAATCAGAAGCCTTTCTTCACGACTTCCAGTATTTCCATCGATGATGTGAACACCCATCATCCACTTGGCCATTTGTTTGGACAAAAGAAGCGAAATAAAAGCGCCTCCCATACCCCAAATCAGACAAAAAACCGCCAACGACTGATAATCCATCCCATAGCGCGTCAGATAAGGCTTCACCCCAAGCACTTGAAGCAAAATAGAAATAGTCGCGACAACCAGGATATTGACCGCTAAAAATAAAAATATTCTTTTAAACCAAGCCATAAAGCCTCCTTAAGATGTCTGGAGAGTGATCACTCTCCGAGCAATCGTCAAGACAGAATTCTTCTATGGAATGGGGAATGGGGAATGGATAGAAAATTTAAATTTATGCTTAGGATTTCAGGTTGCACTCAAAAAAAGCCTCTGATAGCAGCCGCAAAGCATTTTCCGGGGTAGCTCAGCGGCAGAGTAGGTGACTGTTAATCACTTGGTCGCGGGTTCGAATCCCGCCCCCGGAGCAATAAAAAAAAGCCACCATTAGGTGGCTTTTTTTATTTAATAAAACTTGGGGTCAGTCGTCTGTCTCCGGAATTCAGAGTAAAATAACTACCTGAGTACCCGGATTTGGATCTTATATGGGAAATTTAATTAGTTACGATGAATTCACTCAAAAGATTCAAAAGTACAAACTATCCACTACTCTGATCACCTGTGCTAAGCTTAATTGGAAAATCTGGAAATTAGATCCCTCATCTCTTAGAATAACTGATCCTTATCATCATATCTTTTTAAGCAGAGCCTATGCTTCGAGGATAGGCGTTCTCTCTTTTTTATCAAATGAGGATGTTGATAAGGTGGCCGAAGAAAAAGACATTATCAACCTTTCCCATCAATACCTTGAAGTTAAAGACGCACACATAGATCAGAGTTGGTTTGAATCAAATGAAGTGGCCGTAATTAAAAAGGATTTATCCACATCACAAGCACTCAAACCACTTATCCAAAATGTCCCAGATTTAGAAGAGTTATCCAGATTAATTGCAGCTGATTTATTTCCTATCAGATCTGTCGGATCACAATGGATGCATGCGATCATTGATCTTAATTTTTCCTATAGGAATTGGCTTATACAAAAATACCTAGATGAAGCAACGAACGGAAACTATTTTAAAGGCTTATCTAAATATTTGAGTTTCCATCCCATTGATTTTTATAGGGGTGCTTTTTTTATATTAACTATTGCTGAAAATATTAAAGATAGCAGTGGTCTATTCTTTATTCGTGATAATCACGTAGATGAGAATTTGAAAAGTAAATATGGTGTCAGTTCAGACTTACTACGATTAATTGCTGAACGCTTCTCTTGTAATACAAGCATTTTTAGGAAATGGCATGAAGAAGAAGTATTGATGCTTCCAGAATTTTATCAAAAATATGCACCTCTCCCATTAGGAGCTCAGCCTTTAATATGGATAGGAGACGAAGTAACAGGAGGAGATAAAAGCGCTATTCATAGTTATCTACTACTATCGCCTTGGTATTATATATTGGCTTACTCTAGATATTTATTTGATCGTATTCAAGACGCATTCGGTGATCCAGAGTCAGGTTCTATTCAAGGAAAAATAGGAGAAGCCGTTAATAAATACTTTTCCTATTTTCTTGATTACTACTCTATCCCATACGTCTGTTTTGATAATATTATTTTACCTGGAAATAGAGATAAAAGTATTCCAGATTTTTTCATCCCACTTGGAGATAAGAGGGGCCTACTAATTGAATTTAAAAAAAGCTTTGGCTCAAAAGAATTCAAAACAATTTTTCCAGCATCTTCTTTGGTAGAATCCTACGAGAGAACTTACGAAGCTTTCGACCAGTTTCTTCATATTGCTAAAAACCCCTCTAAACTTTCACAATATTCTAAAAACGAAATAAATGAATTTGTTTGTATTATTTGCTGCCTTGAACCTTTAACAACAGAAGCAACTAGCTTTCTCAAATTTGCTGAAAACATTAGACTCTTGGAACAAACAGGGATTCAGGGATTAGAAGTTATGTCTTTGCATGAACTTGAAAAATGGATCGAAGAGATTGGGTGTAAAGAAATTTTTAATATTTCCAAAGATCGCTGGATGAAAGGAAAAGGAAGTCATTTTTTTCATTTAAGTGTAACCGCTGAGAATAAACAGACGGCGCGATTTGATCACTTAGAAGAAACGTTTAAAGAACTATTTCCTACACTTCAAAGATCAAGCAACTCTATTCGTGAATGTTAACTTCACTTCGGGGAACACACGACTGAGCACAAACTCTGCAAATTTATATTTTATTTTTTAAACCTCCACCAACACACACCGCCCATCCCCAATCACATTCACCCCTGCTTTTTCACACACAGCAATCGCCTTTGCACTCTGGGCGCCTGGTTGCATCCAGATGTTTTTAATTCCTTTTGCGATTGCCGCCTCGACGATTTCTTCTGTCACTGCCGGAGGTGTGATGATGGAAAGGCTGATGACCTCGTCTGGCAATTCATTCACAGATGAGAGGCAGGCTAAGCCTTCCACTTGGCTTTCATTAGGATTGATGGGGTAGACTTTTAAGTGACGTTCCAAATAATGTCGCAAGACGCGGTTGCCAAATTTGCTTCGGTCGTTGGAAGCGCCCACCACTCCGAAGGCTTGAGATTTTAGGAAGGTAGTGATTTGGGATTGAGGGGTTGTCATAGGGAAAATAGGTGTGAAAAATAAATGAGAAAAATATTTTCATCACTGATTCAATCTCCAAAGAGTCCAATTCAATACTGAAGCAAAAGAAATCCACGCGAGATATGGGATGAGCATGAAGGCAGCGATTTTGTCTTTGGGTTTGAAGGACACGATTGTGACAGCCACGGCAATTATCATCAGGACAATGTCGATAAAGGCTAAGCCCATATGGTGGTAGCCGAAAAAGAGCGGGGTCCATAAAGTGTTCAGAGCCAGCTGGATGAGAAAAAGAGTTAAGGCCAAGCGTGCTTTTTGGAAGCCGTGGATTTTCCACACGCGCCAGGCTGCAAAGGCCATCAAGAGATAAAGTAGCGTCCACATGATGGGGAAAATTTGATTGGGTGGATTCCATGTAGGCTTTTGGAGTTGGGCGTACCACTCACCTGTCGGAAAAATCATTCCTGTAGTGGCGGCAGCGAAACAGAGAGCCAGCCAGCCTAAAAACCCTAAGACGGATCGAATTGAATTTTTCATTTTTATTTCCTTTTTATTTCCAACGCACGCATCGCATTGCGATGGAGCCATGATCGATTGCTTCGTAATCAAAATGGATTTCATCGGTTTTTCGGGAGGCTCCCAGGGCATAGAGAAGTGGGTACCAATGATCGGGAGTGGGGATACTCAGTTGGCCTGACTTGGAAGACGTAGCGTCAGAGATAAGAGATAGATCATCTCGTTTTAAAATTTTTTCTTTCACCCACTGATCAAACTCGATGGCCCAGTCATACGGCTCGGCGTTTTCTTCCCATTTAATCATGCGGAGGTTGTGGACAATGTTTCCACTGCCAATAATTAAAACACCCTGCTCTCTCAAAACACTTAAATGTTGTCCTAACTGATAATGAAACTCAGGTGGCTTTGAAAGATCGAGACTGAGTTGTATGACGGGAATTGTCGCTTGTGGGTACATATGGACAAGAAGTGACCAAGTCCCATGATCTAAACCCCAATGATGATCATCAAGCTGAAGGGATAAATTTCTAATTTCGCTACCTCTACTCGCTTCAGTTATTAATGATTGGATTTTTTCCGCATCGTGAGGACTGCCGGGAGCTGGGTATTCAACATTAAAAAGCTCTTGAGGAAAACCAGAAAAATCATGGATGGTTTTAGGCTTTGGCATGTGGGTCAACCACGTACTCTGAGTCATCCAATGCGCCGAGATACACAAAATCAAACGAGGTGTTGGAATATTTACACCCAACTCTTTCAACATATGGGTAAAAGGATTTTTTTGAATCGCGTTCATGGGATTTCCATGACCTAAAAATAAAACCGGCATGAGCTGTGAGGTTTTCAAAACCAATACTCCCAATGCGGATAAGGTTTTTCACGATACAGGAAATGCATGACAGCCGTGATGCGAAAATTCTTTTTAGATTTCGAACCTTCCACTTGATGATAGAGAAAACTATCAAAGAGAGTGAGATCACCTACTTCATAGCTCAAATACCGTTTATCTTTTTTGGACAATTTCATCGGCTGATCCGCTCGGTGACGTTTCTCCCATAAAAACAAACCACCACCCTGATCGGGAACTGAAAGACTCAACACAGCACTATAGGCCCGTGTCTTCGAATGAAAAAGCATTTCGGGATATGGAGACAGGCCTTCATAGTCCGCATGAATCTCACCATCACCCGCATTTAGATTAATATGAAATCCAGAAAGAGACCAATACGGACCCAAATTTTGCACACGTGAACGCACGGGCAAATCTCTCTGCCCTTGAGGCCCTACCAAATAACGACTCGCTGATTTCATCACCTCAAGATACTGAGGTAATTTTTGAATCCGCTGATTCAAAGATTTCGCCTGATGATGATAGAGATGAAGATTTCCATGTTCGATCAAAACATACCAAGCCAAACCATATGTCCAACCACTAAATCCTGGAGACCAGTATTTGCGATCCGACAAAATACGTTTTTGCCATTTTTGACACAACTCAGGTTTTACAAAATTTTTAATCTGAAGATATTTTCCTGAAGAAACAAAAAGAGATTTTTTCATGGAGCAAACCCCTGATCAAAAACCTCTCGGGGCCAAGCTAAATAAAATTCTTCCGGATCTTTCATGATTTCTGCTTTAAGTTTTTGCGCCAATTGAGGGTCAGGCTTAAGCCTTTTTTGACACCACGGATCTTGTTCCAGATCACACATATCCACCAATGGCCCTGTTTTTAAAGGTTGGTAGGCCACTTTATAACGGCCTTGGATAAAAACACGATCTTTGGCTTTCATGACCATCATCAATTTATCGTGAGGGATGAGAAGTTGCGAGTCGATACGGCGATCTGGAGCGGCCAAGCTTGTCACTCCGGGATAACTCAAATGCGGCCCATCGGGTGGATACAAGGTCGGTCCCGTCCAGGAAATTCCTGACTCAATAAAAACACTGCGATCATCTGGCAGACTTTCTCCTTCAAGAAGTTTTTTAAAGCTCTTTTCTTTCCATTCAGAATTGTCAAAATTGGCAGCATCAGTAGCATCTGCCAGATCCGCTAAAGTCGGCACCACATCCGTGGCTCGAAGCAAATTTTGAATCCTGTGAGGCTTCAGATGATCCGGCCACCGGACAATAAAAGGAATACGAATCGACTGATCTCCCGCATGAAGAGTCCGGCTCAAACCCACACCCGGATCCCACTGGTCTTCCCCATGATCCGCCAGCACGATAAAAATCGTATTGTTCAAATGACTTTTCTTAAGAGCCGTATCAATACGCGCTACTTGCTGATCAAAGCGCCACACAGTGCTGTCATAGAGATCTTTGATTCTTTGAGAATCATTTTTTAATTCTTGGCTTAAGTCCGCTGTTGAAATGGCATCCAGAGATGAAAAGTTAAGCTGTCGTTCATGAAGACCTTTGTAATTAGGATCACCAAAAGTAATAGGTTCTCCTTCGGGAATCGCATATGGAAGATGGGTCGTCGAAAGAAAAACAAACATAAAAAGTGGCTGGCCGATTTTTGATACCTGACCGATTTCTTTTTCAGCAATCGAAAGAGCCGACTCGGCTGTGTGTTTACTAATGAGTAGCCCTACAAAATCAGGAGCTATCCAGGAATTGAGCGGGTTAGCAAAAAAAGCCAAAAGTGGCAGATGAATCCGACGAGCCGCTTCGTCGATATAATCGATAAAATTCATTTCAGGCTCAACATCAGCCAAATCAAAATCAGCCAAACGCCCTAAATCACTTCCAGACCAATCACCCAAAGCAACTGTGCGTAGCCCTTTTGTTTTAAAATCGGAACAATCCCGGATTTTCTTTCACGCGCTTAATATCTTCAGGCCCATAAAAAATCGACCGGATCCCACTCTCGCGAGGTGTGAGTCCTGTGATGAGGGACAAGAGAGATTCACTCGTGCTAGGGCTTGTGACATACATCCTCTCACACACAACCCCGTCACGACCAATGGCATCGATATGAGGAGACGTTGGTCGTGAGTAACCATAAATACCCAAACGATCAGCACGCATAGCATCAGAACCTATTATCACAATATTGGGCTGTGTTGATGTCTGTGGATGCTGAGAAATTTTTAAAAAAGGAAGGCCAAACTTTAAGCCTAAAATACCGATGATTAAAAAAAAGAAAATCAGACTTCTTTTTAAAGTGATCAAATGAAAATATTTTTTCAAAGAAACTATGGGGATACTGATTAAGAATAAAAAATTAAGATAAATCAGAGGGGATAAAATCTTTAGCTGATGATGTGTGATGCGAAAACCCAATTTTTGTTCCATCATTGAAAAAGGAACCAACCAGCTAGCATAATAACTCAACCACGAAAGAGACACCCAAGAAAGCCAAAACCAAGTAAAGACAATCGTGTACCGAAAACCTTGATTCAATAGTCCCGACGATGGCCAGAGCTTTTGAAAAAAATCCAAAATCCTTTCGATACAAAAAGAGAAAAGCAAGCCTATCGCCAGATAATAGGGCAATAGAGACAACTGCACTTTGATAAAAGTATCAAAATACTCATTGCGCGCTAGCTGGTACCACGAGTCTTGGCTACTCTGGAGAAAATCAATGCCCAATCTGAAAAAGAAGACCCACATCAGGCTGTGTAAAACAAGGCCTGTCATCCAATAAAATTTTCGCGTGTTCATAAAATCTTAGAAAGGCTGTCCGACAGAAACAGACTGGTGAAGACTTGTATGTGGCTTGATCGGTGAAGCAATACAACACGTAGATCCCATATAAAAACTTGCCAGCTTTTGCCCAATCTCAATTGTCTTCCCGATTTGCATTTCTGGAAGCATCTGAATTGTCGCCACAGCCGGCCCACCCACAATAGACAAAAACCAATGTCTTCCTTGGAGATCTTCCAGATCCACATTCACACGTTCATTATGCATCGCTGGCAGAGACGGACGGCCTGGATACGCACGCGGACGGAGGAGAAGAAGTTTTCCACGAATCCGTTCCATCCTCAAAATTTTTCCTGTCACTGGGGCATGGATGTGATGATAATTTTTATTATGAAGAAAAATATTGGTGAAATAGTAATTATCAGGGGATCAGACCCTCTGTATCACCAAAGATAGCCCTTATAGGACGTAAATCACCTTTAATATTGATGAGTTTTTCCGAAATAGACTCTTCATAATCACACACTTCCCCTTCGCAAGGCCAGATAGCTTCTGAAGTAATCTTGAGAGGTTCTTTAAAATCTCTCGTAAAAAAATCCTGAAAGGATTCGTAGCGAGATTTATTGCGGCCTGGAAGAAATTTTAAATGATGATTTCGATCCTGATACTGCCATTCACAATAGGGTTCGATAAAATAGCGAGACAATTTTGTTTCATAAAGACGTGTATAAAATCGTGAGACGGCACTATGTATCGTAGCTGAAAGAACACCCCAGAGATTCTCGGAAAGAAAGCCCGCGGTCTTATATAGAGATGTGGTTGTTTTAGAGCTCATAGTGAATGGACGCCTCTACTAGAGATATTCAGAATTAAAAGAAAAAAATGTCTACCAAGTAAGCCCCATTTTTTTCATGACAAGACTGCCTTTTTGATGCTTTCTAGCAAAACTAAAATTAAGGAGCTTGAAATGGCTATCGTTGAAGAATCAGAGTACAAGGGCAACCCCATGATTGTCCTTAAAAACACACCCGAAGATCGTTACCCTTTTCAGTTTGGTTTAAAGAAAGCCAAGCTTGTGATTGAGCATATTGAAGACATTAAAAAATTTGTCGAAAAGCACGATCAGCCAGCACCTCCTGAGCCTGAAGAATAAATCTTTTTGTGCCTCATTTTGTCTATATCCTCCAATCATCAGACGGGAAATATTACACCGGGTACACAAACAACTTAGAAAGACGCATGCAGCAACACCAATCGGGTAAAGCTGCTAAGTTTACACGCGCATTTGGATTCAAAAAACTTCTCTACCACGAAATCTACGACACAAAATCAGAAGCTTTAAAAAGAGAGGCGGCTATCAAGAAACTATCGCGGGATGAAAAAAAACAAATCATGCGCAAACACAAGAAAAGCACCAAATGAAATTTCTTAACAGCCTTTATAGAGAAACTTTTTTCAAAATAGCCGGTGCTTTATTTTTTATTGTTTATATCCTCTACCGCATTGATCTCAGAATTCGGGAATACCAACATCACCCTCAGCTTTTTACCCTATTTGCTCATATCAATTGGTCTCTAATCATGCTGACGTTTTTGCTCTATTTTATCAGCTATCTCATCCGCAAACCACCCATCGCCCGCGCCTTGACTTTGACAGAACGTTTTTTTCCTCCCTTTTGCGCTTCACTTTCTTATCTGATTTATGAGTCTCCAGGTTGGAGTCATTGGAGTCGTATCCAAAATATTCCATTTTTAAAAAATATTTTTACTCCGTTTTATCCTTTTGACATGGGGCATCCCCATATTCTCTCCGTTATTTTGCTGATTGCTGGAAATACTATTTTAGCTATTGGTCTGTATTATTTAAAAACATGTTTCAGCATAGTCATTCAGGCCCGAGGACTGATTCAAAATGGGATTTATCGTTATATCCGACACCCTTTATATATAGGCCAAACACTGACCACCATCGGATCGTGTTTGTGGATTCCTTCTTGGTTTAATATTTTTCTAACCCTTCTTTTCATCCCCCTCCAACGCTACCGAGCCTATTTGGAAGAAAAAAAATTAACGTCTGTTTTCCCAAACTATCAGGAATATAAAAAAAAGACTGGGGCTTATTTTCCAAAAATGTTTTAATGAATATACAGATGGATCTACTTTTGACCTTTATAAATACTTCTTCTTCCTGAAACAAAATAACTTAAGTAGCATACTAGTAACGCGTAGATACCTATCTTGGACCCAAAAATTTCCATCAAGAGTACTGCGCATGTCAGAGGCACATTAGCCGCTCCTGCAAAGACTGCCCCAAATCCTAATGAGGCCAAAAGAGGTACGGACACTTTCAACCAACCAGCCAAAGCACTCCCCAAACCAGTCCCAATAAAAACCAATGGAACAAACTCCCCTCCCTTAAAACCGCTGCCCACAGTCACAACCGTTGCGATCGTTTTTAAAAATGGCGTCTGAATGGAAACACTTTTATCAATAGACTGTTGAATCATTGGAATACCCAATCCCGCATACTGTTGACCAAAGAGACTATAAAAAAGAACAAGAACAGCTCCCCCCACACACATCTGCCAACTTAATGAAAATTTTCTCTGTAAAAAATGCTCCAAATAATGGACCATTTTGGAAAATAATCGTGCCCAAATACCCGTCATAAGACCTAATACCAAAACCGAAAAAATTGTTTTCACATTATAATCCACAACTTCAATCGAAGGATAATCAGGACGTTCATGCAGCCATAATAATATTCCATGAGCCACACCGTACCCCACCCATGAAGCAAAAATACATTCCCAGATTTTTTGATAATAAAGACGACCACGCTTGGTGACTTCCATACCAAACAAAGCCCCAGCCCAAGGGGCTCCCAAGGCAGAACCAAAAGCCGCAGACAAACCCATTCTCAAAAGTGTGGGTCGATCTTCTTTGGCTAAGTTAAAGACTTTAGAAAGTTGATCTGCCAAAGAAGCACCCATTTGGACAGCCGTCCCTTCTCGACCTGCAGAGCCTCCAAAAAGGTGTGTAAGAATGGTATTGATAAAAACAAGAGGGGCAAATCTGAGTGGCAATGCCTGCTTGGGGTCATGGATTTCCTCAAAAATCAGAGAACTTCCTGAAGATACATTTTTACCAAATCGCGTATACATCCATCCTGAAACAAATCCTGCGACAGGCAAAAACCACACAAGCTCGACATGGGCTAGGCGAATCTCCGTCACATATTGAAGGCTCAATATTAAGAGTGCCGAGGACAATCCTGCTAAAATACCCACAAGGCTATACAGACAAAGTTTGTGAAATAGATTCATGATCGTTATTTATTTTGAATTTATGGACTCATCACAGGCCCAGACAATCGATCAAGAAAATCCTCGAAAGTGGACCCGATTTTTCCTCAATATTCCAGGACTCATCGCCCTCACATTCCTCGTCATCGGCATCACCCTCCATAATGGTGAAGGCAAAAAAGTTGTCGAAGCTTTTCGCACTATGGATCCACGCTGGATCAGCCTAGCCTTCTTTTTTCAACTTTGCACTTATATCTGTTCAGCCTGCGTGTGGCGATGGACTATGCATCATCTGGATTTAAGACTTTCTATACGTTCTATGATGAAACTGGGGGTCAAAAAACTTTTTGTGGATCAAGTGATTCCTACCGGAGGTGTGGGTGGTACTGTTCTGATCACACGCTCACTTCTCAAACAAAATATCCCTCCAGCCAAAGCCACCACAGGAGTGCTGGCTAATTTTTATTCTTACTATGCCGCGTACACTCTCGCTGTGATGGCAAGCCTTGGCATTTTATGGACTCATAGTTCAATGAGCTCGCTCGTACAAAAAATCGCTTTCTTTTTCTTGTGCATTGTCTGTCTCATCTTGTTTACCGCCTGGGCCGTGACACGCCCCACAGACAATCTATGGAAAAGAAATTTGGAAAGATTTTCTATTATCAAAAAACTTTTGGCCGTACTCAATACAGCCTCACCCAAGCAGGCCGTTCATCCTAAAATTCTCATCCCTAATATTTTTTTCCAGATGGGAGTTTTTATTTTTGATACAGCCACGCTCACCATCATCCTCCATGCTTTAGGGTATGACGCTTTTTTACCCATGCTATTTGCGAGTTTTATGATGTCATACGTGGTGGAAACCTTAGGCCCCATCCCAGGAGGTTTGGGCATCTTCGAATCCAGCTCTGTTGCTATGCTTACGCTAGCTCATATCCCCATCAGCACTGCACTTGTGGCCACTCTGATCCTACGAGGGTTTACGTTCTGGCTCCCGATGATTCCAGGAGTGATTTTGATGAGGAAGGATTACTGACAGGGCGCTAATTTGGTCTACACATTGCGCCCTTCTAGTACAGTCGTCCGTAGAGAAAGCGCTCTCACGCTGTCGTCTAAACTGCGGACTTGGTAGTAAGTATGAGTGAAAAAGATATTTGAGAAAACATCACACTGACTCAGTATAGTTTAATCGATCCACCCGGATTTTTGGGACGTTCTATACGTTGCGGTCGGTCCTGTCGTCGATCTTGCCTGGCCCTATCCGTTCTTGGATTTGGATTGGCTGAAGGTCGATCTGATCGGGATCGCTCTGGACGTGTGGATGGGCGTGCCGATTGATTTCCGGAACGCTCATCTCGAGGACGATCCGTGCGAGAACGAGGACCGTCTTTTTTAAAACGATCAAAGCGCCCACGACCACCACCCGATGAAGGTTTTGAAAAAGATCTTTGAGGTCTGTCACGTCGTGAATCTTCCCGCGACTCAGCTGCTGAAGGCTGAGGAATTTTGGGAGAATTGGAAAGATCTGGCACAGGAACAATGCGTAATGTCTTTCGAATAAGCCGTTCGATCAATCGCACATTGCTCTTTTGATCATGTGTCGCAAAAGAGATCGCCTTCCCTGTCTTCCCTGCACGGCCCGTACGACCAATACGATGCACATAATCTTCAGCATTTTCTGGGAGGTCGAAATTCACCACCAGCTCGATATTGTTCACATCGATTCCGCGAGCTGCGATATCAGTCGCTACCAAGATGCGGTATTTCCCACTCTTAAAACCTGCCAAGGCTTCTTTGCGTTGATTAAGAGATCGATCAGCATGAATTTCAGCAGCGTGATGACCTAAGCGATTGAGCGTTTGGCAAATTTTCTTCGCTCCACGCTTGGTACGCGAAAACACCAATACGGGACCTGTTGATTGTCGAACCACCGATTCCAATACAATCACCTTCACATCACGATTCATAAAAATAATTTCTTGTTCGACTTTATCAGCTGTCGTTCCTGCAGGAGCCACTTCGATACGCACAGGAATTTTCATGTGATTCGCCGCGATCTTGACAATGTCCGGAGGCATCGTCGCCGAAAAAAGAAGTGTCTGCTTTTCTTTGGGGACATGTCTTAAAATCTCATTGATCTGAGGCGCAAACCCCATATCCAACATGCGATCGGCTTCATCGAGCACGAGAATTCTTGTGTCATCAAAACGAATGGTCTTTTGCTCAATATGATCCATCACACGACCCGGAGTCCCGATGATGATCCGGGGCTTCTCACGCAGGGCACGCAATTGAAGTCCAAAATTTTCGCCACCGATTAATGTGGCTGTTTTCATATTATAACTTCTGAGAAAAGGTTGCAGAGCTTGAGCGACCTGCAATGCTAATTCACGTGTGGGCAAAAGTACGAGAGACTTTCCTTGGATAGCCGATAAACGCTGAATCATGGGAAGTCCAAACGCGAGAGTTTTACCTGTTCCCGTTTGAGCGATTCCAATCAAATCTTTTCCTTCAATCGCTGCGGGCAGTGACTGATGCTGAATCGGCGTTGGAGACTTAAACTGAAGCCGATCCAATGCATTGAGAATATGGTCTGAAAGACCCAAACCCTGAAAAGTCAGGGTATTTTGTAATGTCGTTGTCATATGACTGGCGCTGCTAGGGGGTTTCCGTGAGGAGTACAAGGTTTTAATGCATGCTGAATGCTTAAATTATATATATTTTTTTAGAGATTTGTTTTTTTATTAGTGGGCACCTCTAAAACTCGCCTGTCATCGCGAGCGTAACGAAGTGTAGCGTGGCGATCTCTTGGTAATTATCGTGAGATCGCCACGCCCTTCAGGCTCGCGATGACAAAAGGTTTTCAGTCTTGTTTCTTTAGCAAAATATTGGGATAAAAATGGTATGAAGACTCAATCCAAGAAACTATCTTTAAAACTTAAAACAGAATTTCCTATAGTCACTCAGGTGATTGATAAACATATTAAAAAAACAAAACCTCATAAAACACCTAATCATCACATCACTCATCGAGAAGTCGAAAAGTTAAAAAAATGGGTCCATAAGATTATTGACTAAAAATCTTTCAACCCATCGCCTGAGCGATGACTTTCCCTGCATTTTCAAAATTTTCCTGAGTGACTCTCACAGGCTTTTCATAGACGACGGTAATTTTTGAAAATGGAAGCGTGATGCGCTTGGTGTCCCAAGTTTTTAAAGTCAGATAATGACTCACACCAATTTTCATTGGAATCACAGTCACCCCTGAAGCCAAAGCCAAATGCAGCACACCTTTTTTCAAAACACGTGGAGGGCCTGCAGGGCCATCGGGATTGATTAAAGTCGAGTACCCTTTTTGTAAATATGTGACCAACTGATCGGCGGCATCTTTGCCTCCACGACCCGCCGATCCCAAAATAATTTCCTGAATCCCAATTTTATCTAAAAGGATATGAATCGGTTTCATAAACCAAAGAGGATGATTGATCCAAGCATGAGGCTTTTCGTGTTTCACAAAAACTGAAAAGTACGGACCTAAATACGTATGCCAAGCTGAAAAAATATGGTTGGGAGAACTTTCTAAATTTTCAAGGCCTACAAATTCAATACGGCAAGTCTGCTGAACACTCCACGCCAGCGCATACAGAAACCAACCCATCACATAAGAATAGATGAGATAAAAAGGCTTGAGCCAAAAGGGAATGTTATCGACACGATAGGACATATATCTCTTTAAAAAGTCCTCTGTTAAAAAAACAAGTTTAATATAACTAGATTGACCTATTGCCACTGAATACAGTACCACTTTTTTGTGGCTTCAACTGATAAACTTATATTAAAATTAAAAAATAGGTCGCTGAAAAAGGCTGAGCTAGAAACTTTATTTGAAAGGCTAGGTTTTAAAAAATTGAGAGGAAAAGGCTCTCATGAAGTATGGGGCAAAAAAGAAGTGCAAGATCTGCATTTTGTCATTGCAACGCATTCGAAAGAAATCCCCAGCTATCAATTGAAACAAATAGAAAATTCACTCACGAAAAGAGGTTTATTATGAAAGAAAAATATCCTTATCTCATTAATATCTTCTGGTCGGAAGAAGACCAACTCTACATGGTGGAAGTACCCGAACTGGAAGGATGCATCACTTATGGCAAAACACCTGAAGAAGCGGCTAAAAAATCAGCCGATGCCATCAAAAGCTGGATCCAAGCAGCAAAAAAGATGAAACACCCAATACCAGAACCTGTTGCCACCAAACAGGTCAGCGGTAAATTCAATGTTCGACTTTCTAAAACACTTCATAAAAGTCTGATTATTCGAGCAGCTATGGAAGGCGTGAGTCTCAACTCATTAATTTCAACAACTCTGGCACATGCACTTTAAGTCATGATTATTTTCTTAATCTCAACGCATTCCCAATCACTGAGAGAGAGCTTAAGCTCATCGCTGCAGAGGCTAGCATGGGAGAGAGCAGAATACCAAAAGTAGGATACAAGATTCCGGCAGCGATGGGAATTCCGATAATATTATAAATAAATGCCAAGAAGAGATTTTGTTTAATGTTTGTCATTGTTTTCCGACTCAAACGACGAGCCCGAACGAGCCCATTCAGATCACCTTTGAGCAAAGTCACTCCAGCACTTTCGATTGCCACATCGGTACCTGTGCCCATCGCAATTCCCACATCAGCTTGCGCCAAAGCGGGAGCATCGTTGATACCATCACCCATCATTGCTACATGATGACCTTGCGCTTGAAGCTCCTTAATCTTTTCTAATTTTTGTTGAGGCAAGAGACTTGCAAAAATTTGATCTATTTGAAGTTGAGCACCAATCGCTTGAGCCGTCGCAAGATTATCTCCTGTCATCATGACGATTTTAAGATTTTCTTTTTGCAACGATTGAATGGCTTCCTGTGCATTTTCTTTAATGGGATCCGCCACTCCAAAAAATCCAACGACTTTCTGATTAAGAGCCATATACAGAATGGTCTGACCTTTTTCCCTCAGAAGATTAGATTTTTCTAAAGCTTTTTCATTCATAAAAAGAGCATTGCCCAACATCACCTCTTGCCCACCCACATTTCCTTTTACACCTTGGCCCGTGATAGATTGGAAATTTTCGACTTTTTCTAAAACAAGATTTTTACTTTGCGCAGCTTCTACAATGGCTCGAGCAAGAGGGTGTTCACTCAGAGATTCAAGACTGGCTGCAAGCCTTAAGAGATCATCCGGAAAGAGACCTCCATAGACTTCCATAGACGCTAATTGAGGTTGTCCTTCCGTTAACGTGCCTGTTTTATCAACCACCACAACATCCACCTTTTGCAATACTTCAATGGCTTCAGCACTTTTAAACAGCCCACCCATACGCGCGCCACGTCCCATAGACATCATCATGGATACGGGAGTCGCCAAACCCAAAGCGCATGGACAGGCAATCATCAATACCGACACCGCATTAATCAATGCTTGAGCACATCCAAAACGAAACCAATAAACCAATGTCAGAAGAGAAATCATCACAACAGCCGGCACAAAATAACGAGCTATGATATCCGCCAATTTTTGAATGGGAGCACGACTTGACTGTGCATCTTCGACAAGTCGCACAATCCGCGACAACATCATCTCAGAACCCACATGAGTGGCTTGAATGATCATCGTTCCTGTCCCATTGACCGTCCCTCCGATGACTGAATTTCCTATTTTTTTTAAAACAGGGAGAGATTCTCCCGTCATGAGAGATTCATTTACAGAGCTCTCACCCTCTATCACCACACCATCGACAGCAATTTTTTCTCCCGGAGAAATTCTTAAACGATCTCCCACTTTGACAAATGCCAGAGGAATAAATTTTTCCTTACCTTCCGGGGTGATAATTTTTGCCGCTTTAGGTGTCAGATCTAAAAGAGCTGTAATCGCCTCATTGGTCTTGGCTCGAGCCTTGAGCTCCAACATTTGTCCCAAAAGCACCAGACTCACAATCGTCGATGCCGCCTCAAAATAAACATCCGCATGTCCCATGTGATTTTCAGGAAATAAAAACGGAAATACCGTGGCTACCACACTATAAAGATACGTCGCTCCCACACCGAGGGCGATCAGTGTAAACATATTATAAGAAGTACTTTTTAAAGACTCCCAAGCTTTTTTAAAGAAAGGCGATGCAGCCCAAAAGACCACAGGTGTGGCTAAAATAAGCTGTAGCCATGCTGGAGCCCACATGCCCATGGATAAAATAAAAAGAGGGATTGAAAAGACGCAGGAAAAAATAAATTTTTTCCTCATGGATTGATATTCGGCGGGATCACAACAGGAAGCCATGGGATTGAACTAACGGAAAACTTTCGACTTGTCTGCCTCAAAAAAAGGACTAGTCAGAGATCATGTCTGCCTTCTGGTCTACACTCATTATTTTTATCACACTTTTTTCCGGAGTCAGAATCAGTTTTGCCGAAACTCTGACATGGAAAGAGTGTATTCAAGAAGCCTCTCGCTCAAATCCAGAAATTAAGTCCGCAACACAAAACATGAAAGCAGCACGATTTCAAAAGGACTCTGCTTTTGCTGGTTTTCTTCCAAAAATTTCAGGCAATGGAACCTACTCTCATGGGAATCATTCAGGAACAACTCTTGGAAGTACTGGCTCAACAACATCTATTATCAGTTCAAGTTCAGGACATGATCTCTATTCCATCTCGGCCAATGCCCAACAAAATATTTTTTCCGGATTTCGAGACGTTGCCAAAGTGAGCGAAGGGAAAGCCAACGAAAATATTTCTAAAGCCGATCTTCAAGCAGCAAAAGCCAAAGTAAGCTTTGATCTCAAATCAGCTTTTTCTGATTTAAAATATGCTCAAAACTCTCTCAAACTCACACAAGATATCATGAAGAGACGATCGGATAATCGAAACCTCGTCCAACTCCGCTTTGAAAGTGGTCGTGAAAACAAAGGTTCTCTGGCTCTCTCCAATGCTTATTGGCAGCAATCCAAATTTGACTATCTTCAGGCCAGTCACACTCTGGAAACCTCTCAGTCTAATCTGGCTCGTGTCTTAGGAAGGTCACAGTCCACAGATCTTCAAATCACAGGCGATATTCCCTTATCTCAACCTCAAGAATTAAAAGATTTGGACGCACTCTCGATGCAAACTCCAGATTACTTACGCACTGTCGGCCAAAAAAAAGCAGCCAAGGCTCTTGTCAAATCATCATGGGCCAATTTTTTCCCCACTGTGGATGGAACCGCTTCTGTCGGACGACAAGATGATCACTGGATACCGGAACAAAACCGTTGGACTGTGGGACTCAATGTTTCTATTCCGATTTTTAGTGGCGGACAAAATTATTTTAATTTGAAGAGTTCAAAAGCAAAACTGTTATCCTCTGAATATACGAGACAAAACACTTCCAATACCGTCAAAACCAATCTGACAAAATCTTATCGGACTTATTTGGAATCTGTTCAAAAATTGGAAACCGACCGAGCCTTTTTAGAAGCTGCCTCGATACGCGCTGAAATTGCCCGTCAAAAATATGACAATGGACTCATTTCTTTTGAAGATTGGGACATTATTGAAAATGATCTGATCGCAAGACAAAAAACTTTTTACAAAGTGAACGTGAACGAGTGGTCTCTGAAGCTGCTTGGGAACAATCTCAAGGCAAAGGAGTGATTCCATGAATCTGAAATTTCTTTCTCAAAAACTATGGATCTTACTCGGAGTTTTAATTCTGATCATAGGTGGAGTTGGACTCTGGAAATATAAAGCTCAAGGCATTCCACCTTTCAGAGAGGCTATCGTTACACGTGGTGATATTCATGTCATCATCACCGCTACAGGGACTGTGTCTCCTGAAAACCGTTTGGAAATTAAACCACCCATCGCAGGACGAGTGGAAGATGTTAAAGTCAATGAAGGCGAAACTGTTGAAAAAGGACAGCTCTTGGCTTGGATGAGTTCTTCAGAACGTGCCGCACTTTTGGATGCCGCTCAAGCGCGTGGAGCTGATGAACTCAAACGCTGGAAAGAATTTTACCGACCCACACCGATTTTGTCTCCTATTCATGGAACCATTATTTTAAGAAACGTCGAGCCGGGTCAAAGCTTTACCACTCAAGAGGCCATCTTGGTTATTTCCGATCGACTCACCGTCAAAGCACAAGTAGATGAAACGGATATTGGTACGATCAAACTCGGACAAGCTGCTGAGATTTCTCTGGATGCCTATCCTAAAAAATCTTTTTCAGCCCTTGTCGATCAAATCGCTTTTGATGCTAAAAACGTCAACAACGTCACCACCTATGTCGTGGATGTACTACCTAAAAATCCTCCTGACTTTTTAAGAAGCGGAATGACAGCCAGTGTTAATTTTGAAACCGCATCGCATACCAATGTTCTCACACTCCCACTCGAAGCGATCCGCACTTCTGAAGGTCACTCCCGAGTCTTATTACGTTCTGAAAAAAGTAAAATCCCCATACCTCATGATGTCACTTTAGGATTAGACGATGGTCAAAAAGTGGAAATTCTTTCAGGACTCTCAGAAGGAGATCTTGTTCTGATTCCACCCAAAAAACTAAGTAATTCAGCCACAAAAACCACAAGTCCTTTTTCGCCGATGGGGCATCCTAGTGGTTCGAGAAAATAGGAATCCATGTCTGAGATAACTTGTCCCCGGAGGGGATTGAAAATCCAAAATGTTTTTAAAACTTATTGGATGGGAGACACTGAAGTCAAAGCCCTGCAGGGAGTCTCACTGACAATTGAAGAAGGTGATTTCATTGCGATCATGGGGCCTTCAGGTTCTGGGAAATCTACACTCATGCACATGTTAGGACTTCTGGATCAGCCTGATTCCGGATCTTATCAGTTGGAAGGACGAGAAGTTTCAAAACTTAACGATCAAGACTTGGCTTTGCTAAGACGTGAGTCGATTGGATTTATTTTTCAACAATTTCACCTTTTGCCTCGTCTGAGTGCTTTGGAAAATGTTGCTCTTCCGGCCTTGTATGCTCAAGGCAAACCCAATCTCGCACATGCCCACTCACTCTTAAAATCCGTGGGACTGGAAAATCGTGCTGATCATCGCCCCAACGAACTCTCCGGAGGTCAGCAGCAACGCGTCTCGATTGCACGTTCCTTGATGAATGATCCCAAAATCATCCTGGCCGACGAACCCACAGGAAATTTGGATTCCAAGAGTAAACAGGAAATTCTCAACATCCTCAAAGAACTCAATGCTCAAGGGATCACGGTGGTGATCGTCACCCATGAAGAAGAAATTGGCAGTCAGGCCAAACGCATTCTCCGCATGAATGATGGAAAAATTATTTCAGACACACGACTACCTAATGATATTTTGAATAACTCCCCCCTACCCCCTCTTAAATTAAGAGGGGGTGGATATTTTGGTCGTGGACAAGCACTCTGGCAGCAAATGATTTTAGGTTTTCGAAATCTTATGTCCAACAAAGTCCGCAGCGCTCTTTCGATGTTGGGTATTTTAATTGGAGTGGCTGCTGTTGTGGCAATGCTAGCATTAGGACGTGGAGCTCAAAAAGCTATCGAAGCTCAACTCTCATCGCTGGGATCTAATCTTCTGGTTTTGCGTCCTGGAGCCATTCGAGTGGGAGGTGTGGCCTTGGATGCAGGAGCTGTCACACGACTCACACTCGATGATGTCAAAGCGATTGAAGAAAAATTTCAGATATTCATCAAGTCTCTCCTTCCGTATCCGGACGCGGACAAACCGCCTATGGAGACAAAAATTGGAATACTCAAGTCATGGGTGTCGCTCCAGCTTATGCCACCATGCATGCGGCTGAACCCACCGAAGGACGCTTTTTTACTGAAGAAGATAATCTCCATCGACGTTTGGTAGCCGTGATTGGAACAACAGTGGCGCGTCAACTTTTTGGAGATAATGATCCTCTGGGAGAAATTCTTCGCATCAATAAAGTCGCTTTTCGTATTATTGGAATATTGCCAGAAAAAGGGTCTAACTCTTTTCGCGATCAAGATGATGTTATTATTATTCCCATTCTCACAGCCATGAATCGACTATTGGGAAAAGACTATGTGGATTCGGTTGATATCGAAGCCAATAGTGCCGAAGGTCTAGACAGTATCCAAGATGAAGTCACAGCGATGATGATTGCACGCCATCATGTCCCGCCTTCTCAACAACAAGACGCTTTTCAAGTGAGAAATCTTTCGGAAATCAAAGAAGCCTTATCCGAAAGCAATCGCATCATGTCTTTTTTATTGGCGGCGATCGCGGCCATCTCACTTTTGGTTGGTGGCATCGGCATCATGAATATCATGCTGGTCTCTGTCACAGAACGCACCAAAGAAATCGGACTCCGCAAAGCTATCGGAGCTCGACGTGAAGATATTCTTTTTCAATTTTTGGTCGAAGCGGTTGTCATCAGTGCTGTAGGCGGTCTGGCCGGAATTTTTCTAGGCTGGGTCGTCACTCTCGCAATGTCTCTTTTAGCAGGTTGGACAACATCCATCAGCTTAGACGCTGTCGCCATCTCTTTCTTTTTCTCAACTTTCATCGGTATTCTCTTTGGCCTCTACCCCGCCAAACGTGCCTCACAACTAAACCCGATTACGGCGTTGAGGTATGAATAATAAATTATAAATACCTGAATTCATTGTTGGAATGATTATGGAAAAAATATGGATTGAATATGGTTTTTTTTAGGTTATCATGGTGACTTGAGGTAAAAAATGGAAACCAATATTTTCAGTTCGATTCCCAGTAATGATCGTTATCTTTCAATGTTTTTTCATCGTAACCAACCTGATTATGACAAAATAAGACAGGTCCTCAATTTTAACAAAAAAGAAATTGCAGCAGCAGCACACGTCCCCTTGGAATCAGTAAGAAACGATAATCGCATATCCAAGGAGTTGCTCGATAGACTCAAAGAGTGGGCTGTTTTGCTTGGTCTGGTTGCTGAATATTTTGAGGGTAATACTCATAAAATTGAACTTTGGTTTCGTATGCCTAATCCTCTCCTCGGAAATATTTCCCCCAGAGACATGATCCGATTTGGTCGTTTTAAAAAACTTCATCAATTTATTCAAAATGCCTTACATGAAAATAAACATTCCTAATCATGTCTAAAAAAAGACAGTATCGCAGAAAATCTTCTAAAAAAAGAAGTGTTCTATACTTACAAAAAGATCCGACTACGCTTGCGGTATTGGATGATTATGAAGGTAGTGATATCAAAAAATTGTCGCAACGTGGAGATCAACTCTTAAAATATCAACTTGAATACTATACAGTTCTGGCTAACCAGAGAGTTCAAACCTTTGATAAATTACGAAATTCATTATCTACACATACAAAACGCTATTTCGAATTTAAGGGATGGCAAAGATCCATCACTTACCAATGGGCTACAAGACCTCTCTCTTCTCGAGGTAGTCTCATTGATCCTGGTGGACGCTTTAATATTGGTGCTATTGATCCAAACCGCTTTCCTATTTTCCCGGCTCTTTATATTGCTTGTGATAAAGAAACAGCTCTGCAAGAGCATCTAGGACAAGCTATCAATAGCACGGGAAGTCTAGATCCATATGAATTAGCACTCAGTAATAAAAAATCTATCGCTCTTGTCTCCTTATCTGGGAAAATAGAAAATATTTTAGATCTCACAGAGAAAAAATCTCTGAACACTTTCTGTAACTTGATTAAGGATTTCAAAATACCATCATATCTTCAAAAAATGGCTAAAGAACTTCATATACAACCTCCCATGGCTGCTCAAACTGTCGAACAAATTCTCTCAACAATTCTTACTCCTAATTGGCGATCACAACCTATGCAATTCGACCTTCCTGCAAATTCTCAAATTTTTGGACAAATTGTTTTTGCTGCTGGAATTGAAGGAATACTCTATCCCTCAAAAATGAACGAAAGATTGTGTTTAGTAATTTTTCCCAAAAATTTTCAAAATTCTTCATCATATATAAAACTAGATGACCCTGCACCAGTAGAAGTCAGCATCACCACTTTAGATAGTTCGACTTGGGAAAAATGTATTTAAAGACACTCAAACATGTCTTCAACCTTGCCTCATTCACCATTTCCTGACAAATTCACTTTTCACTTAACATTTTGGGGGAATACAAATGCTCAGACAACTTTTTGCGCGCAAGTCGATTGATCAACTTAAAGAAGAAGCAGAAGGCGATAACCAGCTGCACCGAGCTCTTGGACCTTGGAGTCTTTTTGCCCTTGGAGTTGGAGCGATTATTGGCGCTGGGATTTTTGTGCTCACAGGTCTAGCGGCTAAAGAACATGCGGGACCTGCCCTCACGATCGCGTTTGTTATCTCAGGTTTTGGGTGTGCGTGTGCAGGACTTTGTTATGCCGAGTTTGCTTCGATGGTACCTGTTGCGGGATCCGCTTATACCTATGCTTACGCAACTCTCGGTGAACTCTTTGCCTGGATCATTGGTTGGGATTTGATTTTGGAATACGCCATGGCTTCCAGTGCTGTGGCTGTGGGCTGGTCCAAGTATGTCGTTAAATTTTTAGAAAACTATGGAGTCTATCTTCCACCCACACTTTACCATGATCCTCAAAGCTATGCTCAAAGCATTGGAGCCCTTCAAAATAATAATATTTTAAAAGATGCGGGTTTCTTTCAGAGCTTAAAGATGATGTTTACAGGAGAGCTTCCCTTTTCCATGAATGTCGTCGCCATGGTTGTTTTGGCTTTAGTCACAGTGATTTTAGTCAAAGGGATCAAAGAATCGGCTCGCTTCAATACAACTTTCGTCTTCGTCAAACTCTTCGTCGTACTCATGGTGATTGCTTTGGGAGCACCTCATGTGAATACCCAAAACTGGATCCCCTACATGCCCTTTGGTTGGAAAGGTGTTTTCTCGGCTGCGGCTTACGTTTTCTTTGCCTACATTGGATTTGATTCTGTTTCGACTCATGCGGAAGAAGCCATCAATCCTCAGCGTGATGTCCCATTGGGTATCATCGGCTCTCTTTTCTTTTGCACTATCCTTTATATTGCCGTTGCCGCTGTCCTTACAGGAATGGTGAAATATGACCAGATTGATATCAACGCTCCCATCGCATCTGCTTTTGCAGGATTAGGTCTTAATTGGGCGACACGAATTATTTCTGTCGGAGCGATTGCTGGCCTCTCGAGCGTCTTATTGGTTTTACTCTTAAGTCAGACACGAGTGTTTTTAGCCATGGCTCGAGATAAACTTCTTCCTTACAATGTCTTTGGAAAGGTTCACCCCAAATTTCGCACACCAGCCAACTCCTCTATCTTAACAGGTGCAGTGGTGATGTTGGTTTCAGGCCTCACACCAATTGGAAAAATCGCTGAGATGGTCAATATCGGCACACTCTTGGCTTTTGTCATTGTGTGTGGAGCTGTGATCAATCTCCGCTACAAAGATCCCACGCGTCATCGTCCTTTTAAATGTCCTTGGTTTCCCATTGTTCCCATTTTGGGCATCGTATCCAATATTATCATGATGGCTGCCTTAGACTGGATCACTTGGACCCGACTCTTTGTTTGGCTGGCCATTGGATTTGTCATTTATTTTTCCTACAGTCGGAAGCACAGTGCTTTTCGGGAAAAAATACCAACTGAGCCTGTCATTAAGACCCAATAAAGTTCTTTATTGTTTATAACGATATTGAGGAAGCAGTAGAGTCTCTGGTGACTGATTGTATAGCAGCCTGCATACGAGACTTCATAATCCCGAGATTTTTATAACGCAGTCCAGGAGAAGATTGTGTTGCTACCCATAACACAGATTTCAGACAATTAGGCACGGCATTAAATGTACAATCCGAAGGATTACGATGAAATTGTTTTAAGAGATCAAATGTAACGTCTCGATCTAAACAAAGCTCTAAAAGAGTCGTTCCCAAATAAAGAACATCAACGCTTTCATCTAATGTAAAGATGTTGGATTTATGTCGAGCTTTCCATGCTTCTTCAGCTTCCCCAGTTCTTAATTCCCTGCTTAACTCATCTTTATAATGCAGCGATGGATGATAAACTTCCCTTGTCGAAGCACTACCTCGAAATACAGATTGCCCATAATCAATCACTTCATAACCATTTCCATCTAGTGTACTTAGAATATTCGGAGCTCTTAAATCCCCACTAATAATACCCCGCGCCTGTACAACAGCACAGGCATTAGTGATTTTTAAAACTTCTTTTAAAAAGTCCTTTTCAGAAAGCCTTTTAAGATCTCCAATTTTACCATGCAAATCTCCACCTAGACGCGGCACGATAACATAATATGCGCCACCTGAAAGCATTCCCATGTCATAAACCTTTGGAGCCATCGCAAGATCACACCAGACCTTCATTTCATGGCCTGGCTCAAAAACTTTTAGGACGAGCTCTGGGGTATTTTTAGGATGATTGGTTAGCTCATACGCCCGAGCACTTTCACCACGACCTATTTCTATGCCCTTAGAAGCAACACAGTTTTGATAAAGTGCTATAGGAAGTAATGCGGTGCCATCATACTTCTGCTGTAATGATTTTATATCTTCCTGCACTAACTGAGGGTCACGTAGATTCTGAAATAGTAAATCAGCCCCTCTTAAAGCGACTTCGATTCCTCGAATAATAATATCTTGAGAAACTTGGCGGTTACCCAATTGAGGCCTGCGTAATAAACAAGTGAGAGCATCCAGACTCCTCCACTGAGCAATCAGATTTGCATTACCTTTTGAAATAGTTCCTAGTTGTGCTGCAGCTAATCTGAGTTGATCAGACACATCTTCAAGCTTAAAAGCCGTTACTTGATGACCTAGAAAGAAATCATTCAGAGAAATAACGGCAGGCAAAGTTAATTGACTTAATGTAGCGCTACCAACCATAACCAACTTTCACCTCATGACTCTTGTGACTAAAATTACTATTATATTTCAAATACTTAAGTAATATTATTGTCGACCGGAGAGGTCATTTGGTTGCTTAAAATATGAGGGGTTGGTGAAATTTTTATCCAATGAGATAATCGAGACAATCATCTACGAGCGACATAGTTCATCGCGTTCGCAATCCATGCCGGAATCCAGTGTAAGTAGTTCGTATTTCTTTGATCAAGAGACTCTTGAGTCACTTTAACTTCATAAGCAAAAGCGCTTGTGCAGCTTCTTTTGACGCTGCTCTCACAGACTCATCAAGACCGTCTAAACCTGCCACAACACCAAAGAGCATCATACGCGTCACATTCCATCCATGCGGAAATTCAAGCAATTGACTTCCATATTTTTGACTTTCCTGATCTCGCATCTCGGGCATTTGTGGGACACTCAAATCAGCATTGTTAATCATGTTTTCTAAAATATTTTTCAAAGTCATCTTTTCGACAACAATCTCGTCTACCCCAAAATGTTCGTAAGCCAAAAGAAGCATCATCGCTGTTTGAGATCCAGGCCCCATGTCACCATAAACCCATGGCAAAAACCCTTTCGTCCCCTCTCCAAAAAAGTTGGGCTGAATATAATCCTGACCATTCAACGCTCCCCATTGAATAGGCAATTTGGCCAAGTGAGTTTCATCCAGACGACACTTCTTAAGATGCATCAAGCCTACGACATCTCCAACAATGGGCTTAAGTTTTTCTAAAGCATCCTGTTGGCCTGTGGCACGATAATATCGAGTCAGAAAAAATAATGGCCAAAGAGACCCACGATGGCCTGAGCGTAAAAATGTACTCACAGCCACATCATTGTAGCGATAATACGGACTCGTATCATTTTGTGCATAGGCAGCTACAGCCTTTTGGCGACAATCCTCTACCCATTGAGTAAGCTCATGAGCGATATCATCAGCAACCGCTCTGATTGCTGGATGAGCTGGCATTGAAATCGCAAAGTTTAATAATTGGGCATGTCCATAAGGAAATTCTCTCCCCGGCATCACAAACGAAGTGCTCTGGCCGTCAGTATTCAAAAAACGCTTCACTACTTGAGCCACCATTTCTGGTTTTTGGTTCCAAACTTCAAAAAGCAAACTCAAAGACTCTGGAGCAGGCCCAACCTCTTGACCACGCGCACGAAGTTGCTGACGTGCATGGATATAAAATTGAATATTTTGTAATGCTGAGTGGGCATCAACACTGTGTCCAAAAAGAATTTCCGCAAGATTTTTTTCTTCTTCTGAAAAACCCATACCCTCTACCGACTGCAGATCATTGGTCGTGGCGAGATTAGCATTCAGAATCTGAAGATATTTTCTAAAAAATGAGACCCCTCAAAAATTGAATCAACGGATTCAGCACGAAAATCCTCCGAGCTTATACATAAATTTTTAAAAACAGTGGGAATCAGTGGAGCACAAACTGTAGTAAAAGTGGGCCTAGGCGATGTCATCAGACTGGTTGCAGTTTGAGGAGATGGACAAGGATCAAACCCTCCCATCTTCTGACTACTCACATCACACGTCATTAAATAATTGGGATTACTGAAACAAATTAAGCGCATGGTTTGTTTTCGGCAAAAACCAAGAAATGTTGCGGGATCATAAAAAATAATTCTAAAGCCATTTAATGGAAATCATACACCAATTTTTAAACATCTTTCTCCATCTCGACCAACAGCTTCCCCTTTGGGCTAGCCAGTTAGGCATCTGGCTCTACATTGTTCTCTTCCTCATTATATTTTGTGAAACAGGATTGGTCGTCACACCATTTCTACCCGGTGATTCCCTACTATTTGCCATTGGGGCTCTGACGGCCTTGCCTGATTCACCGATTCATCTGACAGGCATTCTGGCTCTCCTTCTGATTGCGGCTATTTTAGGGGATGCCACCAATTACATGATCGGCTACCGCATCGGCCCCAAAATATTTTCAAAGCAAGATTCAATCTTCTTAAACAAAGATCATCTCTTAAAAGCCCAAGCCTTTTATGAAAAACACGGGGGCAAAACGATTATTCTCGCGCGCTTTATGCCGATCATCCGTACCTTCGCACCCTTTGTCGCGGGAATTGGAAAGATGAATTATGGCCGCTTCGCTCTTTTTAATGTATCGGGAGGTGTCGCGTGGGTATCTTCTTTTGTCTTGGCAGGGTACTGGTTTGGAAATCAGGAAATCATCAAACGCAACTTCCACATCGTGATTTTAGCTATTATCTTTCTCTCAATTCTTCCGGGAATCATTGAGTACTGGAGACATCGAAAAAGTTAAGGACACTTCTAAAACTTGTCTGTCATCGCGAACGAAACGAAGTTAGCGTGGTGATCTCTTCAAGCTAGATTTCACCTCATTCCAGAGTTGATCCAACTCTTGAATTGTCATTTGTTTAAAATTTAATCCTTTTTCTTAACAAGCTTTTCGACTTTTTGAAATCGTTTCGTAAATTTTTGATTCGCTTTTTGAAGTGCCAACTCAGGATTGATTTTAAGAAATCTCGAAACATTCACCAAAGAAAAAAGAAGATCTCCAAATTCTTCTTCTACTTTTTTATTTTCTCTCTTTTTCTTCCCTAATTCCTTTTTCCATTCACCTAATTCTTCTTCTACCTTTTCCATCGCTGAAGACATGTTTGGAAATTCAAAACCCACCTGACCTACTTTTTGTCCAATCCGATAAGCCTTCCAAAGTGCGGGCACAGCTACTGGCATATCACCCAAAAGCCCTCCGGCTTTTCCCTTCTTTTCCTCTTGTTTGAGTTGTTCCCAATTTTTCAACACATCGTCAGCTGTCTTCACTTTTGTTTTTTTAGTTTTTTGAAAAACATGAGGATGACGGTGGATGAGTTTTTTCGAAATCCCGTCGCAAACATCATGAAAATCAAACCAGCCTTTTTCCGAAGCCATTTGAGAATGGAAAACCACTTGAAATAGCAAATCACCCAACTCTTCCCGAAAATGATCCCAGTTTTTTTTGAGAGCCGCTTCCTGAGTCTCATAAGCTTCTTCAATCATATGAGATAAAATCGACTCATGAGTCTGCTTGAGATCCCAAGGACACCCTCCGGGACTGCGCAGCGTTTTCATAATACCCAATAATTGCTTTATTTTTTCATCGGCAAGTCCTATAGGCTCCTGATGCAATTTGCAAAACCCTCAAAAGAAACCGATCCCTACCTGACTCTGGATTGTGGTCAATTTCAAATCATGGGCAAAAGTATCGCCGGAGTCGAAACGATTTTTGCCATTCCTCAATGGAATCTCACTCTAGACTCAGGTCGTGCTCCTCTGTTTGCAGTCCATAATGATTATCTGGCTCTGACTCATTGGCATTTGGATCATGCGGGAGGGCTGGCCCATTTTTTATCTCTACGCTGTTTAAATGGGCTCAAACCTCTTCACATTATCGTTCCTCCTGAAAAAAAAGATCAGACAGATGACTTTCTAAATATTTTAAAAAAGACCGCTGAATCTGAGCTTTCTTATATCACTCATGCCTCAACAGAAAATATTAGCCTTCAAAAAGAAATGTCTCTTATTGGGATTCCTAATTTTCACTGCACACCAAGTACGGGCTACTTAATCACCCAAACTAAAAATAAATTAAAAAAGGAATTTGAAAGATTTTCTGAAGCAGAAATCATCCAAGCCAAAAAATCAGGAACAACAATCACAAATACCATCACCACGCCTCTCTTAGCATTTTCAGGTGACAGCAAAGGTGAATTTTTCACAACCGAAGCAATACGCGCTCAATACCTTTTGATGGAATGTTCTTTCTTCGAAGAAGAAATGAATGTTCAGAAAATCGACGACTACGGACACACACACATTCAAGATTGGAAAAAATACGCCGATAAAATCGAAAGCGAAGTCGTGATCATGACCCACACGTCTCAAAGATATTCCCACAAAGAAATAGAAGCTTCTTGCCAGAAACATCTCCCCAAATCACTATTGGATCGGCTAGTGGTGTTTCGGTAATTTTATAAGTATAATTTTTTCTTCAAACCCTTCTTGATGCTGGCGTAAGTCGCGCGGTTTTTTGAGGCGAGGAATTGGGCTAGCTCCATCACTTTAGGAAAGAGATCCTGTTCTGAAAAACAATCGGTCACGATGCCTTTTTGTTTTGCTTCTTCCCCACCGACGCGTTTACCGGTGAGGGCCAGCTCCCAGAGCGCTTGTTTATTGGGTAAGCAATCAATAATGTCATGCATAGAGTCCGTAAAGGGAATGTTGACGTCGATTTCGGGGAAACAGAAAAATCCTTTATCCTGACGCATAAAACGAAAATCAAAACCACAAGCCAAAATAGCACCGCCTCCAAAAGCATGTCCGTTGATGCAGGCCAAAGTCGGGAGCGGCAAACGCGTCCAACACAAGAGCATCTCGTCGATGATATCCTTAAATTTTGGGACATAATCAGAGCCTTGTTGCATGAGCCATTCTAGATTAATTCCATTCGTCCAAAATTTTGGATGACTCGACGTGAGAATGACCGCAGCCTTTGACCCAGCCGACTTTTCAATCTCCTCACAAACCGACATATGCTCACGCAACACGTCTTCCGTAAAGGTATTGGCCGTAGCCCCATCGTCCATCGTCACGATAAAAACATCGCCTTGTTTTTCAAGTTTAAGAGTTTTCATTCCGCCCTCTTTTGATTATTTAAAATAGAAAGACAATGGGGTTTTGAAAAGATGAAAAGAATCTTTCGATATAATTTAATTCTTTTTGCCTGCCTTGTTTCCGACTCCTCCTGAAGCCAGAAGATCCATTTCAGCATTCAATGCAGCCTGTTCCACAGGATCTTCTGATGCTGCATATTTTCTCATAAGTTCAAGAAGAGGAATTTTAGGCTTTGATTTCATAGCTTTTTGATGACTCTCTAGAAAGTTCTCAACTTGAGACAAGAGATAATCAGCCCCCTCTTCATCCATACCGCATCTCTCTACCAAAACGGCTTTAACCTCCTCATCATCTATATCACAGTCATTTATGGCCTCGTTGATAACCTCACAAACTGCCACTATATTGGGAGCCATATATTTTGGGCCTGATTTTGACTCAGCGACCTTCATAGCGCGGACTACATCCTGAACTGTCTTAATCTTGGGACAAATTGAAACAATTTCATTGAATAATGTAATCTTATAAAAGGTAGGAGAATTTTCTGATCCATAACCAACTGCTGGATCTTCACTATTTAAAATAGGTAAATATTTTTCGATGATTGGCTTTAAGTCTTCTCTATATATTTCTAAATCTATATCCCAAACTTCCAAAATAGCTCTAAAGATATAATCTAAAGGCGGCGCTTCTCTTCCTTGACTCTCTAGCAAACTCCTATGTTTTTCCATAGTATCCCTTATAACATTAGGGGGTAGCTGTGTATCAGCGCATACCAAGCTAATCACAAAATCAATTTCATCATCAGTGTATGGATTATTATCTGCTCTAAAGTAACCATTATTAACTTCAGACTTAGCAATTGCTAAGAACTGTTCTTTAACTCTGCGCCTAAGAGTATCTATTGAATAAAATTGAAAATATTTCTTAAGGCCATCTGAGGGAGTTTTTAGTCGTCCTAAACAGCTATTGCGATCAAACATCATTACTGTTGACGGAGAAAGACTTATAGTTGGCAACTTACTACTATCAATTGCTTTGGGAAGCATCGTTACACACACAGATGCATCACGCACTAATACTTGTGAGTTACAATTCGGCGCATATAGAGATTTGCATAATGAAACTGGTACCATATTGACTCCTTTTTAAAATATACAGTCGTTATCGACTGTATATTAAAAAGGTTGCTGGTATTTTAATCAGCTAAAAATTAGCAACGTTTTAAAACGAAGCTCGATAACCATCTCTATAAGAAAATAAGGAGAGTAAAAATGTGTATTGTCAGTGCACCAGCAAAACTCACAGGAACCTTAATTGCCGCAGGGATAGCTGAGAGGGGCGACCATTATTTAGTCTATCAAAATCAAGCTGAGATCTCTTCTGATGCATCAGCAGCTATGTTACTTGCAATTCCTTCCACAGGACCTCTGTCGAGAGAAAATTTTATCGACTTCTCAAAATCACCCCAAGTTTTAGTAGACAGTTGGCCTAGATTTGAAGTTGCTCGTAGAAATTCTACAAGAGCAACAGGACATGGGGTTAAGGCTGTTGATTTTTATTCTGGAAATTATAGAATCTTTGCGGCTCAATCACTATCTGATATTCAAGAAGCTCTGCGAGGCACGGAATACGCACAAAAAATCAAAATTTCGGAGGCAATGGCAGATTTTTTTCATACCTCTTATCCTGGCTGGTCTCTCGCGCTTTGCTGTTTTAATAATAGAGAATTACAATTGATGGACCCCATAGGGATAATCTACGACTCCTTATTTCCAGATCATATTTATATTCCGGGTGTAGATGCGCATGATGGTAATCCTCCACAGCTTGATACGTACGTAGCAAGAGATCACCGACTCATGATTGGTGCTTTCGATATGACTCAGGGCGTAGAAATGACTCTCCCTGGTATTGGCTCTATTCGTTCTCTAGGTGTAAAACTTAAAAATTTTGGACCTAATGGTGACTTTGTTGTTCCAAAAGCAGATTTACTAGCAGCATCAAGATCTCGTGTCCTACCATCAAGAGCTTTTCATACTGTTACACCACCGGGCATTGCAAAGAGCGGCTGGAGAAATTTATTAAATAATGAAACTCCCCCCTTATCTTTAGCTGAAAGACCCATGGAAGAAGGTCTCCCCCCCAATTTTAATCCAAGAGATTATTTATGGTTGGAGAATAACCTGGAAAGGCTGGGCGCCGCAGTTTTACGAGGTTTGGGCTGCGATTTCCTAGATCCAACATTTATACCTGAGCACATACCCATAAAGAGCTTACCTTGTATTGGTACTAGTTGGGAATTATCTATTTACAACGACGAGCCTAAAGACCGTTGGCTATTGATGTTTCAATGGAATCCAGACACTCAACAATTTGAGGCATGGGGTAGCTCTCATGACAGCGTTCAACTTCCTTCTGCTTCTCAGTGGTCTAGCGGGAGCTTCAAGGAAGAGACTCCAGATAAATATCTCATGCTTGTCATGAGCTTTAGAAAGAACCCTAAGGAACTTCCCCCTATTAAGTTATTAGCGAGAGAAACTATAGCTGCTCTCGACCCGGAAGCTTTCAATTGGTTCGTTATGGATGCTACAAAAAATTATACAGGTAGATAGAGATCCTCTTCATTTATAGTTATAAATTATAAAAGTGGGAAGATACCCATTTCATCTCAGTCTGGTCATGCGGATGATAGCCTTTTCACCGCTTCCAAAAATGTTTCCAATCCCCAATAAAACCCGTCAAGAGGAATACGCTCGTTATGATTGTGGTAGAGTTTTGAAAAGACGATATCTTTGGGCAATTTTACCGGGGAGAAGCCATACGTCTTGATGCCTAGCTTGTGGTAATGCGTCGCATCGGTGAAGCCTGCGATAATATAAGGAATGGCTTCGCTGCCGGGATCTTTTTCTTCGATCACTTTCTTGAGAGTCCGAAACGCCGGCGTATCGGAAGACGTCTCGACGCCGGCTGATTCTTTCATAATTTCGATTTCATAGTCAGGACCAATCAAGGCTCTCACTTCCTTCAAGAATTCTTCGCGACTCGAGCCTGGCAACACCCGGCCATCGACAAGAACGGCGGCCTCCGACGGGATGACATTAATCTTTTGTCCCGCTTCCAACATCGTCGGACACGCGGTGTTATGAAGGATGGCGATGAAAAATTTAGCCGCTTCGCGATCCGGCAACAGCTTTAAAAATAAATCTCCATAAGAAGGCTTGGTGATTCCCTTCAGAAATAACGACGCGGGAAAAGCCAAACCACTGGCTAATGAAAGAATAAAACTCTCAGCCACCGGATGTTCATGGCGTGGTAAATATTTTTTATGAATTTTTTGAATCACTTCCGCGAGATTCACGATCGAGTTCGATCCATGAGGCCCATGAGGCATCGACCCATGACCGCCCTCACTAAACGCTTTGATCTTAAACCAGACAAAACCCTTCTCGCCGATTTGGATTGGATAGAATCGTTTGCTGCCTGAGTGAATGGTAAACGCACCCGATTCATTGAGAGCATATTCCGCGCGAATCAACTCCGGATGATTTTCGGCTAAAAACTTCGATCCGAAATCCCCACCCGCTTCTTCATCCGCCACCGCCGCCCAAATCAAATCACGCTTTAAAGGAAGATTTTTTCGCTTCGTTTCGATCAAGGCCATCATGCAATAAACAGCCATATGCTTCATGTCGATCGCGCCACGACCCCACACGCAGCCTTCCTGGATCTGGGCTTCAAAAGGCGGGTACTTCCATTTTTTTTCATCTACCGGAACAACGTCGACGTGAGAAGAGAGCAGTAACGGCGGAGCTTCCGGATTCTGTGATTTAAGCCGAGCCACTAAATTAGCGCGCCCCGGAGCGGATTCGATCACCTGAAAATCGATTCCTTCTTTTTTCAGGATTTCAGAAATGTATTGAATCGCAATGATTTCATCACCGGGAGGATTGATGGTCTTGAGACGCAGGAGATTTTGAAAATGTTGGAGAGATTCTTTCAATAAAATATCATTCATTAAAGTGAGGGTCACACCGCAAGTTGTAAGAGTTGATAAAAAATGAGGCAATAAAAAAGCCCTGACCTATTACGCCCAATTTTCGATTTTAAGGGAGGGTATTCTGGAAAATTCTTTGGTATTGTTCGTGATTAAAATCAGCTTTTCCGAAAGAGCATGAGCCGCGATCCAAAGATCATTATTCCCAATAATTTTTCCCTGCTTCTCCAACTCACTTCGAATCTTTCCATACCAATGGCCCGTTGATTTCGTCAGCGGAAGGACGGGAATATAGTTCGCCAGTTCTTCCAAAACTTTCTTATTATTCTTTTTCATCTGGCTTTTTTGAAGACCATATTCGAGTTCACCATAGGTAATCGTCGACATACCCGTCGATCCGATCGACAAGGATTGGAAATGCTTGAGCACATGGGGAGGGTGTTCTTTGGCGATATAAATACAAATATTGGTATCCAACAGGTATTTCATATTACCAAGAAGCCCTTTTCTGCGGGGGTGAATCCTTGCGGCCTTCCTCGAAAAAATCCTCCGGGAAACCACTGAGCAGATGAAAAGCATTCCCCAAGTTTTTCTCGGGCTTTTTTAGGATGAGTCGATCCCCTTCTTGAATAATTTCAACTTCATCCACATCCAGCTGAAATTCCCTCGGGATCCTCACCGCTTGTGAATTGCCACTTTTAAAGACTTTAGTAGTTGACATAAAGATTATTGTATACACTATATGTATATACTTCAACTATTTTATGAATAAACCATTCTATCTCTTCATCGCTCACGGCAGTCGGGAGCCAAAAAGTAACGCCTCATTGTTTGAGCTCGTTGAGAACTTTCAAAAAAAATTCGGGATGGCCACCGTCCGCGGGGCTGTTTTGGAGTTGGCGACACCCTTGATTCCGGAAGGAATCGACCTTTGCGTCGCGGAAGGAGCTTCCGAGATTTTCATTCTTCCTTTGATGATTTTCCAGGGACGGCATGTGGGCAAGGATATTCCGGCACTCATCGCGGAGGCACAGGAAAAGCATGCGTCCATCCCTCTTCATAATTTAGGAGCTTTGGCGGATCCCGAAAGCCAAGAGGGTTTTATCAATTTTTGAAAGGTAAGATTGAATCTTATCAGAAAACTCAGTGAAAAGTTTTTCTTCGATTGCCTGACATTCCGAAAAATCTTCTCGGCCATACTTCCTTAAAATCTGACTGATTTTTTCTTCTATTGGTTTTCGATGAGTATTCTCTTCTAAAATCACTTGCCTCAATTCGTCCCTCACAAAAAGATGAGGTGTAATACTCTGATAATATGGATACAAACTCATCGCGCGCCGCTCGATAGCACACGTCACAAAAAGATAGTTAGCATACATGTCTTCGTGCCCCAGCAACTGAGTCACCCAACCCGATAAAGATTTGTCTAAAGTTTGAAAATAATGGAGACCTTCTTCAGCACACAAAGAAGAGATTTCCTGATTTTGAGCTAAGGAGTTTGAAAGTTTGGCAAAAGCATAGGCATGTCGGGTCTCATCATTAAGATGTTCAAGAATATCCAAAGATGGGTATTTCTGACCAACTGTTTTGGAAATCTTTCGAGAACCTACGTACTCAAGAAGCGACACCGTTTTTAGCCATCGAGCTTCCAAAGAGACATCTGAAACTATTTTTTTTAAAACTTCTCTCATGATTACGTCTTTTTTTTCATATATTCATCAAACTGCCGAAGGTCGATTCCTGTATCCGTCTTTTCAAAATCCTCACGATATTTTGGAGACACCTTAGCCTGTTCAGAACCAGCTTCTTTCTGAAGCTCCGCATACTCATTCAAATAATCCTGATCATCACCAAACTCCTGTAAAACACGGCTATAAACACGGGCTGTCAATTCAACATCTTTTACCCGCAAGGCTGATTCGTAGAGCTCTTTAAATTTTTTCCTGGCCGCATCGACTTGATGATCCTCTAATAAAGACTCAGACCAAATTTCCTGAATCCGAATATCTTGCTTCACACCTGGCTGAGCAGATTCAATCCTTCTCAAAGCCTTCTTAAAATCTCTCTTTTCAAAATAAATTTTACCTAGCTTCAAAAGAAGCTCAACATTGTCTGGCTTGTAAAAAATCATTTTTTCATAAATCTCAGCCAGCCCCTCACGATCATTCTTTTTTAAAAGAATTTCAGAAGCTCTTTCATACTCTTGATAGGAGTTTTGATTATCCCCTTCGACCTGCATTAATTCCGCTAAACGAATGCGGCCTGTGGCATTAGAAGGATCTGCCTGAATTATTTTTTTCCGAATTTCGATGGCTTCTTTTGTCTTACCCTTGTTGTCAAAAAAAGAAGCTACAATATAATACTGATTCACCGCGTCCTGCTGCAGTCCCACTTGATGATAAAGATCCCCCAACTTTTCATTCACCTCCACCATTGTAGGAGATAGCTTTAAAATAGTTTTATAAACTGCTATGGCTTTGAGAGAGAAATTTTCTTTTGTATAGGTTTCAGCAACTTCCTTATAAATCTTAATCGCGTTAGGAACGTCTTTTTTCTTAGCGTAAAGATCTCCAACTTTCAGTTTAGCACGCATATCGGCCGGATCATCCTGCACTAAACGTTCATATTCCTTGATCGCCTTGTCATATTTTCCTTCAGCGATCAGTTTTTCAGCAGCTTCGATGATACTTTCTTTAGACATTATTTTTTACCTTTACGACTGCTCAAAATCGAGATCAGTCCACGAAGACCCAATAAATAACTTTCTTTCCCAAAACCAAAAATCACTCCGGCCGCCACAGGTGAGACATAAGATTCTTTTCGGAATGATTCGCGCGCATGAATATTAGAAAGATGCACCTCCACAACTGGTATTTGAATTGAAGCAATCGCATCCCTGACGGCCACACTCGTATGTGTAAATGCGGCAGGGTTGATCAAAATACCATGGTAGAGATCATCAGCTTCCTGAATTTTTGTCACTATCTCGCCTTCATGATTACTCTGATAAAAATCGACTTTTACTTTTTGCGATAGAGCCACCTTCTCAATCTCTTTATTAATCTGAGAAAGCGTCAGGGTACCGTAAATGGATTTTTCCCTTTTTCCGAGCAGGTTCAAGTTTGGTCCATGAATAACAAGTATTTTCATATTTTAAACAACCCCTATCTGAGCCAATAAGGCTTGAGCTCTTTCATCCTGAGGTTTTCGCTTAAGGATACGATGGAGTATATCCCTGGCAATTTTTGATTCCCCCTGATCCGCATAGATCTGGGCCATCGTGACATTCTCCCATAAATTAACACTTTTATCAGGACTTTTTTCCACCAGAGTTATTTCTTCTGAAGCCCCATCAACCTCTTGATTAGCATTTATATCCTTTTTGATCCTTTCAAGAAGGGAGCGAGCTTCTCTTTGAGAAGGGTGTTTATCCAAAATTTCCTGAGTAATTTCTGCAGCCTTACCGTTTTCACCTCGATCATAATAGATTCGTGCCAACATCAACCGACCACTCACAGAGCCAGGATTATGCTGAAGGCCTTCTTCACAGATCTCAAGAGCTTCCTCCAAAAATCCATGATCACGGCAGATTTCTGCCAAAGAAATAAATACAACAGAAAGAGGGTTTTTCTGCCATGTGCGGTAATAGCGGTTAAAATGATGATTTCGGGTTAAAGGTTCTGGAATATTCATAATTTTTTTGTTTTAAGGGCTAAATCTAAAGGCAAGATAGGACGTGTTTCTACACAACCTAAATCTCTCACAAAAACATATTGAATCATCCCACCACGTGATTTCTTATCAACTTCCAAAGCACGCTTCCATTGTTTGGGAAGATAACGAGGCATTTCTACTGGAAGTCCTGAACGTTTCACCAAATCCAACACTGACAAAAATACAGATTCTGAACATAAACCCATCTGATAAGAAAGCTTGCAGCCCACACCATTCCAACACCCACAGCTTCACCATGATGATACGTCTCATAATCAGTTAGTCGTTCCAAAGCATGCCCATAGGTATGACCAAAATTTAAAATCATCCTGAGTCCCGATTCTTTTTCATCCTCTGAAACCACACGGGCTTTAATAGCGACTGATTTTTTAACTATTTCTAAAAGACAAACCGGATCTGCACCAAGAATTTTTTCAACGTTTCGCGACACAAATCCAAAAAGCTTAGGGTCATCAATAACACCATACTTGATAACTTCACCCAAACCACCTCTTAACTCACGTCGTGGGAGGGTTTTCAAAAATGGCGTATGACAAAAAACAGCTTCAGGTTGTTGAAATACACCTACCAGATTTTTACCTTCGGGAAGATCGATCCCCAATTTTCCACCAACACTTGAATCCACCTGCCCTACCAATGTTGTGGGCACTTGAATAAACTTCAAACCTCTCAAATAAGTTGCAGCGACAAAACCACCCATATCTCCCAAAACACCACCACCCAAAATTAATACTTTTGTAGATCGATCAACTTTTCTCTTCACAAAACCAGAGTACGCTGTGGCTACCGTTTTAATATTTTTATTTTCTTCCCCGTCAGGAATAAGCTGAATCTGATAAGAAATATCCAAAACGTTCAGAGCTTTTTTTAAAGTTTTCCAACAATGACGAGCCACACGAGGACTCGTTAATATCAAAAGAGGGGAAGTCCCCACTATTTTTTTAAGAGGTTTGAGCCAAGAATCTTCATCTTGAAGACCTGTCACATACACAGGATAGGATTTTGTTGGTGTTTTGACCCAATAGGTATTCATACAACTAACTCACGATTTTCAAAATTTCCGCGACGGTCTCTTCTATTTTTTTGGATGTGGTATCGACGATCTTATTGGCTTCACGATAAAAAGGGGATCTCTTTGAGAGCAGATTCTTTATTTTTTCCAACTTTTCCTGCTGATCTTTTTTTCCTTCTTTATCCGCCATCTTCAGCATGGGACGATTATCCACTTGAGACACGCGCTCTAAAATCACTTCCGGCGAAGCTGAGAGGGCAATAATAAAACCTTTTTCTTTCATGAGAGTCCGATTATCGCTATCCATCACAGCCCCACCACCGGTTGAAATAACAATCATCTCATTTTCGAGAGCTTTTTTAAGCATCTTCTTTTCCAATTCCCGAAAAGCAGGCTCTCCCTGTTTTTCAAAAATTTCAGGAATCGTTTTCCCTGTAGCCTTCTCAACCATCACATCAGTATCTAAAAATGGGCAGCCCAATTTTTGTGACAGCTGTTCCCCAACAGCTGTTTTGCCGGTTCCCATAAAACCGGTGAGTATAATGGGTTTTTTCATTTAGTAGTCTTTCACCTGTTTCAAATAGGTTTCGTAATTTCGATGAACTTCTTTTAATGAATCACCGCCAAATTTTTCTAAAAACGCTTCAGCTAAAGTAAAAGCGACACAGTTTTCAGCGATCATCGCTGCCGCAGGGACTGCCGTGATATCGGTTCTTTCAATCGCCGCTTCATAAGGCTCATGGGTCAGGACATTTACTGACTTCAAAGGGGTATAGAGAGTCGACAATGGCTTCATGACAGCTCTGACAACAAGAGGTTCACCATTGGTAATGCCTCCCTCAAGACCACCCGCATTATTATGACTGCGGTAATATCGCTTATGATTCTGATCGAAGAAAATTTCGTCATGCACTTGGGACCCAAACAGATTTGCTGACTGAAAACCCATGCCAATCTCAACACCCTTGATCGCCTGAATACTCATGACGGCTTGAGCCAGCCGGCCATCGAGTTTACGATCCCATTGCACATGACTTCCCAAACCGATTGGCAAACCTTCTACAATCACTTCAACGATACCACCTAAAGAATCCCCCTTCTTTTTGGCTTCGTCGATTTTGGCAATCATCTTCTTTTCAGCTTCAGGATCAATACAGCGCAACTCACTCTCTTCCGAAATTCGCTCAATATCCTGAATCGGCAATCTCTTGGCAGAAATCTCCACCCCACCTAAATTTACTACATGACTGGCTATCTCTATCTCAAACTCATCCAAAAGCCTGCGGCCTACACTTGCTGCGGCCACACGTGCTGCTGTTTCACGCGCACTCGAACGCTCTAAAATATTACGCATATCGTGATGATCATACTTCATCCCACCACAAAGATCCGTATGTCCTGGACGAGGATGATTGACGACTTTGGTCAAAGAAGGGTCTGGCTTTTCATGATCCATGATCGTCTGCCAATTGGCCCAATCGCGATTGGTAATCGTCATGGCAATGGGCGATCCGAGAGTTTTCCCTGCACGTACACCCGATAAAATCTCAACCTGATCCTTCTCGATCTTCATCCGTCCCCCACGTCCATAGCCCTTTTGGCGACGAGAGAGTTGGTAGTTGATATAATCTGCCGTAATAGGAACACCGGAAGGCATCCCATCCACAATCAGAGTGAGCGCTTTGCCGTGCGATTCGCCGGCCGTTAAAAATCGAAGTCCTGGAAGCATAGGGGAATAGGGCTTAGTGAGGGGTGGTAAAAAAGACAATCATTAATTAGATAGGCTAGAGCTTATTGAGATAAATGAGAAACTACGCAACAAAAGTCCTTTTTGAACGATAATAAAGACTTACATATGGCCATATCTTTTACACAGCGGGTTGTTGGACTTTTCACAGGAAATACTGGGGCTTCTGAACCTACAGTATCTATCGGAACACGCCTACCCACTGTGATCGACTCTGCAGCCGCTCGTTCTATAGCTGAAGTTCCACCAACGGCTACTCACCCTCTCTTTTTACCTAATCCTGCTGGGGCTTATAGAAGCGAGCCCGCTTCCCAACGTACATTTGATAAACTCATAACAGTGATTCGTAATAAAACACTTTCTGTTGAGGATCGTAGATGTGCTGCAACTGAATATATGGAAATGATGAATCGTGTACGGGATGAAAGAATATATCCTTCTGATAATAAGGCTATCACTCTCATGCTGCACTTTTTTAATGAAGCCTCAAAAGACCCCAATGAAGAGCCTGTTATCAGAGCTTTTTTTGACGTCAGAATACAATTTTCTGGAATCGGACTCAGAGACACATTCACCCATGAAGATCTCTCTTTATTTCATAGCATCATACAAGATTCTGAGGCTCGGTATATAAGACCGACGATGATTCCTCTTTCAGAACCAAACATACCGACTCCTGCCAGAGCTTATCAAAACACACAGGATGGAAAGATATATTATGATCAAAATGAAGTGGGGCGTTGTTGGTTCAGGAATCTTTTTAAATTAACAGTGATCAACGTACAGCATGATAGAGGATCTAGTCGATCCCAATGGGAAAGCATTCACAATATCCTAGAAGCCAATCCCCACTATGCTGGAGAGCAGACTTGGGGGCCCAAAGGATTTGCTGCTGGAAGTACCGTAGGCACTTTAACATTCATTGCTGGAGCTGCTCTTGCAGCACCTCCATTAGCTCTTGTTTCTGGAGTTTTCTTCGCACTGGGATTTGGGGCTGGAATCGCTGGCAAAGTCTCGGACCACTTCCGTGGAAGTTTCGAACCTATTGATAACGATACAAATCACAGCTGATCCGCCAAAGCATGGAGGGCATCGATAGTGGTAAAAATACCCACCACTTTGTCTTTTTCCATCACGACTGCTGAACCATACTTTTTACTAGCCATTTTGGAGGCTACATTTTCAAGAGGTGTGTCGGGAGTGACAGCATACACATCGGTCACCATCACATCTTGAACAAGTAGAAAACTTGGATCTACTGATTCTAAAGCCTCTACCAAATGAACATCTCTATCAGAAATAATACCTAAAAGTTTCCCACCTTTGAGCACAGGCAAATGACGGATTTTGTATTTCCCCATTCTCTCTGAAGCAAATTCCAAGGTCTGATCGGCTCCAATAGTATGTGGAGACTTTGTCATATATTCTTTAACAGTAAGCTTTTTTTCATATATCACCTATTTTAGATAATAGAGTATTCTCATCGTGAAAATCATGATTCAAAACAGGTTTTTTAAATATTCCTTAAACTTTCTTAAGGATTCCGAATCGATTGAAGCCATTCAAGCAGAATTTTGCGGTTTTTCCCATGCGTAAAGCAGAGGATTTAGATCAAAAAATATCTCGTATTCTTCCCTTTTCCTTCCACATGAATCAGATTTTTAGATACCAGAAACTTTAATTCGCTCAACGTCGTGTCCGAACCCACATGAAGGAAATTTTGGCACGTGGTTTTTGAAACAGGACCTTGTTGGGCCACGAAAGCATACAGCTTTTTCTGGCGATCCGTCAGACCTTGTTCGGTCAATTGTTGGGGACGAGCGATCATCTTAAGAGAGAAGAAATTCGTTGTGATGATTTCAGGAGAGGGATTATTATTTTTATGAAGAGCTTCTTTAATCCTAGAAATACCTGTTCCAGCATTTTCAATATAGCCCGCCCTCTGCATCAGGTCAGCCAGCATCCGGTTTCGACGGGCGGCTTTATTTCCTAGATCATCCAAGGTTAAACCTCGAATCAATCCCCCTGGATTATCGATTTCCAGATGATTTTCATAAAGATGACAATAGACATGGGACGAATCATAAAAATAATCCCGATGGATCAAGGCATTGATCATCGCTTCTCGAATGGCCACGGCCGGATAGTCTTCCCATTCTTCGTGACGCGCAGCACCCGTTACCTTGAGCTGCTTTGCATTGTAGCGTCCAAAAAAAGTCAAAGCACCTTCTAGCTGCTGAAGAATCGTTCCTTTAAATTCACGGCGATCCAAAATATCATAACGGGATTCACTCTTATATTTGATACAACTCACTTTCGCTTCAGGAAAAAACTTTTGGGGATCTTTGCCAAAAAATAAGATGGCAGCATTCGACAAAAGAAACTTTTTTTCTTGCATGGAAGCGACACCAATATTCACTAAAACATCTTCCGGCTTCATGTGAGAAGGGTACCGAGCTAAACGCTTAAAGCTTTCCCATTCTTCAAAATTAAAATCTTGAGGAAACCTAAATTGTTCATTCAGAATCTCATCAAAACGCACTTTTCCGGATTGCTGTATCAGTTGAATAATTTCATCACGCTTGAGCTTTTGTGAATTAGGACCAATTCTAAGAAAGAAACCTTCACGACAACGATAGGGTTTGTCGTTTCCCTCTGGAACATCGATGATAATCACCCCACTAGCATCTTTTGAAATTTTAATCCGAACAGAAGGATCACAGTTTCTGGCAATATCCATGATTTGGCTTTTCACTTTGTTAGTACATGAAAGTGGACGAACCTGCCCCTCATCGGTCACACCTAAATAAATATGGCCCCCATTCGCATTGGCAAATGCCACGATTTCAGACTCTAAAGCGGAATATTTTTCTTTAAATTCAACCTTTTGACCTTCACCTTCTTGGGTAATTGTAAGAATATCGAGAGAAGACATAAGGAAAAGTTATTCCAAGCCTACAAAATAGTCTATATTATTCGTCGATTATTCGTCGATTATTCGTCGAATTTTTAATAATTTAGCCTGAGCTGACGAAACCATTCCAGAAGTAACTTCCGATTTTTTCCGCCATGATTTAAAAACACATCCCCATGCCGACCTTCAGGAGTGGTGATGAAAGTTTTGGGCTCCAAAGCTGTATCGTAAATCTTTTTTCCACGATTATAGGAAATGACTTTGTCTTTATCCCCATGAAAAATCAGGAGGGGAATGGGAGCAATTTCTCTAACTCTTTTTTTGGGAGCATAGCGATCGCTCATCAGCACATAAGCTAAAGGCTGGAAAGGCCAAGTAGGCCAGTGATGCGAGAGAACACTGGCGGCAGCACTTTTGTAGGATAAAAATGTAGAATCCAAAACTACCGCTTTTATGGGAATTTCATTTTTCATCTCAATCACACTTCGCAAACCAATCGCTCCACCCAAACTCTGACCAAAGACAATCAAAGATACTTGAGGGTTTTTAGCCTGCATCCAGCGCAGAGCGGCTTCACCATCTTCTAAAGTCCCTTGAGGAGATGGTTTGCCTCCACTTTTTCCAAAACCTTGATAGTCAAAAATGAAAAAGTCATACCCTTCATTCAAGATCCAATACAGAGTCGCAAAATGCGTGCTGATATTTTCCGAATTGCCATGAAAGAAGACGATTTGACCTTTAGGATGCTTAGCACTTTTGAAATACCAACCGGTTAATGGAATGCCTTTTTTATTGTGAAAAACGACTTCCTCAGGAGCGATTTGTTTAAACTGAGATGGAGTAATCCGATAAACATGGTCCGGATGATAGAGTTTGGAAGAGCATGCACATGTTATAATCAGAATAAAAATTAAAAATATTTTTTTAATAAAAATCGGGCATCCTGCACGCCTGAAGCGAGCTGTCGAAGGATCTATTCGCACTTCATGGTTCGACAAGCTCACCATGTCCATTGTCTTAAGTAGGTTCATATTTTTTAATGATAAAATTGAAGTCCGGCGCCAGCCTCCCAAAATTCAGGATTCCAGAAATGTTTCACTTGAGCTTCTACAGCAATATTTTTCACAAATTCCCAACGAAGCTGAGCTCTGGATTCTGTGTTCGCGACATAATCAGGCACAACTCCCTTACGATACTGAGTTCTCAAAATCATTTGAAGTGTCGGGCACAATGAAACTTTCAGCTGCCCCATCGGACCCAAACGTAATCTGACATCGGATCCTGAAAATTTTGCTGAACCAGAAATCTCTGTATCCAGCATCACAGTCGCTGTGAGAAAATCCGACACTTCACGACTCAAGCCCACACCACCCTCTAAAAATCCCCCGATGCAATTCACACAAGCCTCATCACGAAACACCATGGCTCCAGATCGCAACTTCCATGTCAGGTTTTTTTGAAAACGATTAAAATCTGACAAAGAAAAAATATTTATCAGGTCAATATTTTCAGGCCACAGATGATGATCTCGCGTGTTGTAACGAAGATCAAATTTTACAAAATCGATCTCCATGTAGCTTGGATACCCGCGCTTCGGATCCAACAAATCATGTAAAGCAAACCGGTGCGTAAGGGTGATATAGGGACCTGTTTGATCAGAATACCCCGACATCAATCCTGTACGCGCTGAAGCATGACCTTCATGAGGAGCTTCCTGTGTGGGTGGCGGGATCTCAAGAGCTGGGCTAGGGACCAACACTTGGCTGCGCTCTAGCAACAACTTCTGCTTAAAGGAGCTCCACTCAGGATCGTTTTTTAAAAGTTTTTTTCCATATTTTAAATCCACATAATCCATCAACACATCCAAGAGTTTGGCTTTTTGTATTTCGGATGAATTCTTTAAAGCAGAAAAGTCTCGTGTCTTAAGGACGCGCCCAATTTTATTTTTTTCATCGCGAGATAAGTGTTTTAAACGAAAATCAAATTGGGAACGAATCGAAGGACGGTAGTTGACTTGCGACACCAAGCCTGGCGTTTCGTAAACCGCTTTGATCGTATCGGAGGGGATTACGTAGTAAGAAAGTTTTTTGTTCAGTTCATAGCGAGGTGCCGCGGCTTCTAAAGCTGTGAGCATATGGTACGAGCAATTTTCTGTGATGTAGTAATAATCAAAATACGTCGAACCCAACTCCCAAATGTGAGCCACCAGCATAGTGATTTCGGATGGTGTGAGATTAAGATCGTATTCCCATAAATCACGCGACTCAAAATCATTATACTCACGAACTTTGTAAAAATAGGGCACGTTCGTAAACACGCCGCGAAACATTCCCGACAATCCCATCACCGCATAAGCAATCGGGTTTTGCGTTGTCATCGCCGCAGAGTAATTCACCCCATGATCCAGGAGATCTGAGCGCTGCGCATATTTTCCTTCACGTGTTTTATTCAAACGTAAAAAAGTATGACCATAGGCTGAAGACGGATTGTTCAAATAGTAAGAGGAAAAAATCAGACTGGCAGATGCGGCGTCTTCTTTTTTTCGAAAAGCGTCAAAAGCATCGCAGGTAATTTTTGGAAATGTGTTTTTAGTCCAATGCAGTTGGGATTCCAACCACAGATAGCGAGCCGGAAATCGGCATTGGGTATGATTTTGAAAATTGTCAGAAGGTATTTTGGCAAAACTCTCGAGAGTCGCTATCAGCTCTGCTTGCGGGTTTTTGATACCTTCCTTCCCCGCTAAAAAAAACTCTAGCCCATCCGCCTGACTTTTATATTTTCCAAAGCTTTTCTTGTAGTGAATGAGGTTGAGCCACTGCTTTTCTTTCCAAAGCTCTTTTTCTTGGGCAAGCCTCACGACATCCTCAACACTCATTTTCCCGTAGGCCGGAAAAGACAGCACCAAAAATAAAAAAATGCCGGAGACTTTTAAAATCTCCGGCATTCTTAAGCTCTTCATAAAAATCTTAGCTATGACACGTAGAAGCCAACGCCTTATCGGACGCAATCGACTTCATGATAGACTGACTGACTTCTTCAGCGGGAACATTCTGACTTGGGAAGATGCGACCATAGTCTTTTTGAAGTTTACCGCTCAAAGCCTTCGAGTCTTTGCAACCAACGATTTGGGACAAGCCTTCAACGGTTTCACCGCTACCGCGGGAAACATCGTTGGCCAAAGCTAAACGGTTAGCTTCGACATAAACGTTAAGGTTGTCAGCTCGATTACCATTTTCCGGATTACAGTTAGAGGTACCGGAAGTAATACCAAATGTTTGATTACCAAAAGTACCATTGGTCGTTGCTGCGAAAATTTGAACTTTTCCATTATCATCACCAAAAATTATGGATCCCAATCCACAGCCTGACATTCCATAAGCTTGCCCACTTATTTGTTTCTCAACAGATTTCTTTTTACCAGCCGCTTGAACTCCGGACGCTGCCAAGGCCAAGCACATAGCACTAACAACAACGATTGATTTCTTCATAGAGTCTCCTTTTTTTAAAAAATTGTGAATTGTGGGGGTAAACAAATGACAATCAGATGTCAACGCAGCAGTAAACGGTTCAAATACCATTGCAAAATCTGGTTTCCAAAAAAGAGATAGATCAAGGAAGCCGTCGCTAAAAAAGGCCCGAATGGAATGACAAGTTTGAGACCTTTACGGTAAACCACCATCAAGAAAACGCCGACGACGGAACCCAAAAAAGAGCTTAGGAACAATATCATCAAGACACCCTTCCACCCAAAAAAAGCACCAAACATAGCTGCTAGCTTGATATCCCCGCCCCCGATCCCTTCCTGTTTCCTTAGCTTTTCATAAATCCAGCTCACCGCCAGCAAAGATCCGCCGCCCAATAAGATACCCTTTCCCGAAAAAAGAAGCTTTTCCCACCACAAGACCCCGGGCGCATCCATTGTAAAAAAAACGGTGAGAATGCCGCTTAAAATCCCGGTCAGCGAAAAAACATCGGGAATGATTTGATGATCGAGATCGATGAACGTAATCGCCACCATGGGAGCGACGAACAGGAGAAAATAGAGGGCATAAGAAAGCCCCCATCCAAACTTCAGACACACCATCAAAGACAAAACTCCCGTCAAAAGCTCGACCAAGGGATAGCGCATCGAAATCCATTTTTTGCAATGCCGACACTTCCCGCCTTGGATGATATAGCTGAACAGTGGAATATTTTCATACCATTTCAAAAACCGATCGCATTGGGGGCAATGAGAACGCGGCGCAACGACTGATTTTTCAAGTGGGATGCGGTAAATACAGACATTCAAAAAACTTCCGACACAGAGGCCCAGGAGGAAGGTGTAGATGCGATAAATATTTTCAATCTTGGCAATTTATCACAGGAAACATTCAAGGATATATTAAAATATTGAAAAGCATTCCCGTGCATGTCATTTTTTAAAGATGTCACTCACAAAAGAACAAGTTTTAAAAATCGCTGATCTGGCGCGGTTGGATCTTTCGGAAGCGGAAGTGGAAAAGTATGGAAGTCAGCTTTCCTCCATTCTGAAATATGTCGAAACCTTAAACCAACTCGATGTTTCCTCTATCGAACCTACGGCCCATGCGGTCTCGGTGGCCACACCGTTTCGTGAAGATGTCGCTGTGCAGGATGAGACTTTGGAAAAATCTTTGCGCAATGCTCCCGATCAAGAAGTGCCATTCTTCAAAGTACCTAAGGTATTATAGGATATTCTATGACTGAACTTTATGATTTAACCATTCATGAGCTGCAAGATTTGCTCAAAACGAAGAAAGCTTCGTCTCAGGAGATTACGACTTCTGTGTTTCAACGGATCAAATCTGTGGAACCCAGAGTTCAGGCTTATATTACACTGACAGAAGAATCTGCTTTGGCACAGGCGAAACTAGCGGATGAAAAAATATCGTCCGTAGGGGCGCAATTCATTGCGCCCTTGTTTGGCATCCCCATCGGGATTAAAGACAATTTTTTGACCGAAGGGATTAAAACCACGGCAGGATCCAATATTCTCAACAACTACATCCCTCCTTATAATGGAACAACGGTTCAAAAACTTCTGGATGCCGGAGCTATTATTCCAGGAAAACTCAATATGGACGAATTCGCGATGGGTTCTTCCAATGAGACATCATTTTTTGGCACACCGAAAAATCCGTGGGATCTCGAGCGCATTGCTGGTGGATCCAGCGGTGGAAGCGCAGCAGCTGTGGCTGCAGGGGAATGTTTTGCCTCTACAGGAACGGATACAGGAGGCTCAATTCGTTTGCCGGCAGCGCTCACCAATCTCGTTGGGATCAAACCCACCTATGGTCGTGTGTCACGTTATGGAGTCATTGCTTTTGCTTCGTCTCTGGATCAAGTAGGCCCGTTAACCAAAGACGTCATGGATGGAGCGATTATGCTTCAAGCATTGGCGGGTCATGATCCGAAAGATTCGACTTCCATCAATACACCGGTTCCCAACTATGTCGAAGGTTTGAAAAAATTACCCAAAGATTTACCCCTCAAAGGCTGGAAGATTGCCATTCCTAAGGAATACTTTGTTGAAGGTATGGATGCAGAGGTCTCGAAAGCGACACAAGAAGCCATTGAAACACTTAAAAGATTAGGCGCTGAATGCCGTGAAGTCTCGCTGCCTCATACACAATATGGAGTGCCTACCTATTATATTTTAGCCACAGCCGAAGCCTCTTCGAATCTCGCGCGCTATGATGGGATTCGTTACGGCCATCGAAAATCAGATCCGGCCAGTCTCGTGGACCTTTATAAAAAATCGCGCAGCGAAGGTTTTGGTTCGGAAGTGAAACGCCGTATCATGCTGGGCACCTATGTGTTGTCGGCGGGTTATTACGACGCTTATTATATCCGAGCCCAAAAAGTGAGAACATTGATCCGACAGGACTTTGAAAAAGTTTTCGAGGAGAATGATGTTATCCTCACACCTGTCTCGCCAACACCGGCCTGGAAAATTGGCGAAAAGGCTGCGGATCCACTCAAAATGTATTTGTCCGATATTTTTACCATCAACATCAATCTCGCCGGTCTTCCAGCCTTAAGCTTACCCTGTGGGATGACTCAGTCGGGATTGCCCATTGGGATGCAAATCGTATCGAAACATTTTCAAGAAGAGAAGATGCTGCAAGCGGCTTATGCCTATGAACAGGCTACGTCTTGGAGTCAGATGAGAGCGAGGCTTTAATGTATACACTCGAAGGTAAAAAAGGAACTTACGAAGTTGTCATTGGTTTGGAAGTCCATGCGCAAATGCTCACTCAGAGTAAACTATTCTGCTCGTGCTCAACCACTTTTGGCAAATCACCCAATCAAAACACATGTCCTGTTTGCTTAGCCCTTCCAGGAGTTTTGCCGGTCTTGAATAAAAAGGTAGCTGAGTTTGCGGTGAAGGCGGGATTTGCGACTCAATCCACAATCGCTCGCAAAAGCGTGTTTGCACGAAAAAATTATTTTTATCCTGATTTGCCGAAAGGTTATCAAATTTCCCAATACGAACTCCCTATTTGCCAACATGGGAAACTGACTGTTGATGTCGAAGAAGAAGGTTCTCAAAATTCTGGAAAAGAAACCAAAACTTTTGGGATCACACGTATTCACATCGAAGAAGATGCCGGAAAACTTTTACATGAACACCCAGAGCACCGATCGTCAGACTCTACGTGGGTAGATCTCAATCGTGCCGGCGTTCCTCTTTTGGAAATTGTTTCCGAACCTGAAATGAGATCCCCTCAAGATGCCGTCGCCTATCTAAAAAAACTCCGCCAAACATTGATCTATCTGGGTGTCTGCGATGGAAATATGGAAGAAGGCTCATTGCGCTGTGACGCCAATGTCTCGGTGCGTTTGGTGGGATCAAAGGATTTTGGAACCCGCACGGAAACTAAAAATTTAAATTCATTTAAGCATATTGAAAAAGCCATTCATTACGAAGCGACTCGCCAAATCGAAGTCTTGGAAGAAGGCGGTCGTATTGTTCAGGAAACGCGTCTATGGGATCCTGACCAAGAAAAGACTTATTCCATGCGCAGTAAAGAAGATGCTCATGATTATCGTTATTTTCCAGATCCTGATTTATTGCCTCTCTTGATTGAAGAATCATGGATAGAAGAAATCAAAAAAAGCCTGCCCGAGCTTCCAGATACTAAAAAAGCGCGCTTTATTTCGGATTATCAATTAACCCCTTATGATGCTGATATTCTCACTAGCTTAAAGAAGCTCGCTGACTTTTTTGAAGCGTGTTTGAAAGACTACAAACAGCCTAAAAAAGTCGCGGCATGGATTATTAACGAATACATGCGCTTGATCAAAGCAGATGAGACGATGATTGAAAGTACTTTGTTAAAACCTCATCATGTCTCTGAAACTCTCAAACTTGTCGATGACGGGACAATCAGTGGTTCTGCTTCTAAAACTGTCTTAGCCAAAATTTTTGAAACCGGTCTCTCTCCCAAAGAGATCATTGAAAAAGAAGGTCTGGCACAAGTTTCTGATGACAGAGCTCTCGAAGCTGAAATCGACAAGATCATCGCGAATAGTCCCAAAGAAGTCGAACGCTTCAAAGCCGGCAATGACAAGCTCCTAGGCTTCTTCGTCGGCCAAGTCATGAAGGCCATGCAGGGCCGAGCCAATCCTGGGAAGTTGAACGAATTGGTGAAGAAGAAACTGAGCGCGTAAAACTATGTTGTTCCAAAAAGCATGTTTTTTAGGTTGGATGGTGGCGATTCCGGTTGGACCGGTGGGGCTTCTCATTATTCAGAGAAGTATTACGATGGGTCATGTTCGGGGATTTGTCAGTGGACTGGGTGCGGCATTGGCGGATGGTGTATTTGGATTTTTGGCTGCCATTGGACTTGTGGCTTTGATTGAAAATTACGGGAATGCAAAACTCTTCATCCGACCTCTCGGAGCTCCTGTTTTAAGTATCGTGGGAATTGTTTTTATTCTCAAAAAAAAGAGGGAAGAAAAAGCTGAAGAAGTATTAACAGCCAATTTTGCCAATCAATATCTCTGGGATCTCTTATCGACTTTTCTTCTCACGCTCATGAATCCCATGACGATCATTGCCTTTGGAGCTCTGTTTGCCGGAGCCGATCTTATCCCGGTGGATGTTCGGAGAATTCAATATTTTGAAATTTCATTAGGAGTCTTTACAGGAAGTCTCTTGTGGTGGGTCCTTTTGGTGATTTTAGCCAGCCCCCTTAAAAATAAAATGTCGGTGACTGTGGAACAACGCATTCAACAAGTCATTGGGGCCGTCTTGGTCACCTTGGCTGTTTTTTCATTTGTGCCCCGATTTAGTTCGTTTATAGAGCGACTCCAACATTTACTTAAATGAGGTCTGTATGAACGTTAAAACCATCGAATGGCGTGATGATAAAGTCGTCATGATCGACCAACGCGTGCTTCCCATCGAAGAAGTTTATGTCGAATGCGAAGACTATAAACAAGTCGCTGATGCCATCAAGACTATGGTCATCCGCGGTGCTCCTGCCATCGGCGTCGCTGCAGCCATGGGTGTAGCTCAAGGAGCTTTGGGAATTGATTCCAAAGATTTTGCAACCTTCGAACAAAAGCTAAACCATGTCTGCGAAGTCCTTTTGGCCACACGACCTACAGCTGTTAATTTGCGCTGGGGTGTGGAGCGGATGAAACACAAACTTGCGACTCTTAAAAATCTTTCTATTTCTGAGATCAAACAAGAGCTCAAAAAAGAAGCCATCACCATCATGGAAGAGGATATCGCGATCAATCGGCAGATGGGGGATTTCGGCCAGACTCTTCTCAATTCCGGAGATACGGTTCTGACCCATTGCAATGCCGGTGCGTTAGCGACGGCCGGTTGGGGAACGGCTCTTGGTGTCATCTATTCGGCAAAAGCTGCCGGAAAAACTATCGAAGTCTACGCCGATGAAACACGGCCCTTCCTTCAAGGCGCCCGTCTCACCGCTTGGGAACTGATGAAAAACAATATCCACACGACCCTCATCACCGACAACATGGCAGCCAGCATTATGCGTCAGAAGAAAATCAAGGCCGTCATCGTGGGCGCCGACCGCATCGCAGCCAACGGCGACGTGGCCAATAAGATCGGAACCTACGGCGTCGCGATTTTGGCGAAAGAACACGACATCCCCTTTTATGTGGCAGCTCCCCTCTCGACCATCGACATCCGATGTCCTACGGGAGACCAGATTCCCATCGAGGAAAGAAGCGCCGAGGAAGTGACAAATTTCTATAGACAGCGCGTCGCACCCGACGGTATCCACGTGAGAAATCCAGCCTTTGATGTCACGCCCAACAGCCTTGTTACCGCGATCATTACGGAAAAGGGAATCATCAAAGCGCCGTATTTGGAAACGATTAAGAAACTTTTTTAAAGGAATTTATGCAAAAAACAGAATTCATCTGGCTCGACGGTAAAATGGTGAAGTGGGAAGAAGCCAATGTCCACATCCTCACACACGCTCTTCATTATGGCATGGCTGTCTTCGAAGGTATTCGCGCTTACGAGGGTAAAAAAGGCACGGCGATTTTTCGTCTGAAAGAACACATCAACCGGCTTTATGATTCCGCTCACATTCTTATGATGGAAATTCCCTTCAAACGTGAAGACATCATGGAAGCCCATCGCGAAGTCCTGCGCGTCAATAAGCTCAAGCACGGCTACATGCGCCCGATCGCCTTCATCGGCGACGGTGAAATGGGTCTCCATGCCGTGCACAACCCCATCCGCGTGGCGATCGCCGCCTGGCCTTGGGGCACGTATCTCGGCGAAGAAGGTTTGAAAAAAGGAATCCGCTGCAAGATTTCTTCTTTCAATCGTCATCATGTGGGTTCGACATTAAACAAAGCCAAAGCCGCAGCCAACTATGTGAATTCAATCATGGCCAAACGTGAAGCCCTTAAGGGTGGTTATGACGAAGCGATTTTGTTGGATACGGATGGTTATGTGGCCGAAGCAACCGGTGAGAATATTTTCATCGTCAAAAACGGCATCGTCCGCACGACACCAACTGGTGCTTCCATTCTGGATGGTATCACACGTGCGGGATTAATTACGGTTTTTGGAGATTTAAAAATTGAAGTGAGAGAACAAAAATTTACACGCGACGAACTCTATCTCGCCGACGAAGTCTTCTTAACCGGCACTGCGGCTGAAATCACTCCCGTGCGCGAAGTGGATGACCGTACGATCGGAACAGGCAAACCTGGACCGATCACTCAAAAAATTCAGGAAATTTTCTTCTCGATCGTCAAAGGCGAGAACGAAAAATATGCTTCTTGGCTGGATGTGATTTAATTTTAATTAGAAGACTCTCGAAATAAGAATATATCAAGAGGGTTGGGAAGTTCTCCCGAAAATCCAAAGACAGAAGCTTGCATACCATCACCGGGGATATTGACGATTTGAGACCAGTTTTTCACATCATCGGTCAAACGTTGATGAGGAATGTAAATTCCTCCACAACTCATCACAATCGGCTGCATGTTGTTGAGCAAAGCAAAAGAGTCTTGCAGGTCTTGGTTGGCTTGAACACTCAAGCTCTTAATGACTGAATCTCGACGTTTCTTTCCGGCCATAGCTCTTTACAGAGCAAGAGAAATGCCATGACGCAGATCTGTACACTGAGACCTTTTGAATACCTCCAGAATCTTTAACTCATTGAAATAATTGGCACTGATTTTGACGCGCTTCTGAATTTTCAAATTTCTAACAAGGTGCAGCACTCGCAACACTCAATGGCAGGTAGGAAAAGACACACATTTTTCTCATTTTAAGAATTTTTCAGGAAAGATTTACCACGTAATTTTCGGTTATAAGTGATGGCAAAACGGTGGGCTTCGTCGCGGATTCTCATCAAGAGATGAAGGCTATTGGCGTGTTTTCCTAGTAAGATAGGGTTCTTTCTTCCGGGCAAAAATACCTTGTCTTGAGTTTCATTTTCTTTTTCTTTCGCGAGCGAAATCAAATCAATATCTCGAATATTCAATTCTTCCATCACAGCCGACACTATATTGAGCTGACCTTTGCCTCCATCGATAATCATCAAATCAGGTTTTTGCCATTTTATATCTTCTTCACCAACATGCTTTAACCGCCTCCCCAACATCTCCTTCATCATCAAAAAATCATTCGGCTGAAAGACTCCATCAACAGGATAGGACTTCTTAATTTTGAATTTTCGATAGCCTGACTTTTCCGGAACTCCATTCAGAAAACAAACCAACGATCCCACATTAAACTGCCCACTCAATGTCGAAATATCAAAGCATTCCATCCGATGAGGAAAGTTTTGAAGACCTAATTCCTCCTGAAGCTTGAGGAGAGTTTCCTGTATTCCCACTTCTTTTTGCGCTCGATGCTCATAAGCATCTTTGGCATTTCGAAAAGCCAAATCGATCAAGTCTTTTTTATCTCCTTTTTGAGGAATAAGAATTAAAACCTTCTTTTCTTTTTTTTCAGAAAAAATCTGAGTCAAAGAATCTTTCAGAGGAAAATCATAAGGAACCAAAATCTCGTCGGGCAAAAATCGTTCTTGATAATGTTGATTCAAAAAAGACGCCATCACGTCGTCATTATCCTCTAGACCTTTGAGATGATGAAATTTCGTTTCCCAAACTTTTCCCTGACGAATCATCATCACACACCACGTCATCTCTTCACCCTCACGAAACACAGCAATCACATCCTGATCGATCCACGTGTGCTTTTCGATTTTTTGTTTTTCCAAAGTCTCTTCGAGAGAGTGAATCAAATCACGTGCCGCAGCCGCTTTTTCGTACTCTTCATGAGCGGCATGATGAACCATTTCGTCCTTAACAATTCTCAAAAGATCCTGGTTTTGGCCTTTCAGAAAAAGTTTAGTCTGTTGAATCAAATCTGCATAAGCCTCTTTTTGAATCAATCCCACACACGGGGCATCGCATCGATGGATTTGATGCTGCAAACAAGGTCGCACCCGATTGGCCAGTTCATGATCGCTACAATTTCTCAAACGAAAATGTTTTTCCAAAAACTCAACGGTCTCATGCGCCGATTGAGCCGAAGTATAAGGGCCAAAATAAGTACCACCATCTTTTTTGATCTGACGTGTGGCAAGGACTCTGGGAAAATCATGTTTGGTGAGCTTAATACTTAAGTAAGTCTTATCGTCTTTAAGATGAATGTTGTAGCGAGGGTTATACTTCTTGATGAACGTGTTTTCTAGGAGAAGAGCTTCTTTTTCAGAATCCGTCATCACATAATCAATATCCACCACGCGCTTCATGAGAAATTGGATATGATAACGCCCGTCGCCTTCTTCTTTTAAATAGCTTCCGACACGTTTTCTGAGATCAATGGCTTTGCCCACATAGAGCACTTTACCATCGCCATCCTTCATCAGATACACACCGGGGGCATGAGGGAAGTCTTTGACTTTTTCAGGCAAATACATGAGGTCACGCTACCACGTTCAAGGAGAATTTATGAAGAAACTTTTAAAAACACTCTTATTAACACTCACAATCACAGCTATCTTAGCACCATTTTCGACTGTTGAAGCCCGACGTTCTCGTCGTAGTTCAAGTTCGGATTCAAAAACCTGGGGAGTCGGAGTCAATCTCGGTGAGCCCATGGGTTTTAATACACGATTCTATTTTCTCGATCACCTCGCAGGAGATTTAACTTTGGGTTATGGATTTGAAGAAGAAGGATTTATTATTCAGCCCTCACTTCTTTTTCGCCTCAATGGTATTTTGGATTATAATGGTGGCGATTTTACTGTTGTCCCTTATTTTGGAACAGGATTTAAAACAGGTGTGGCCAAAAACGATAAAGCCGTTGGGGCCATGAGATTTCCAGTGGGTGTGGCTTGGCAGCTAAGTGATGGTGAATTTGAAATTGGTGTTGAACTGGCTCCTGGTTTTGAATTCAGCCCTGAAAGTGAATTTGATATGACGGGTGGACTTCAACTTCGTTACTTCTTCTTCTAAAAATCACTCATGGATGTTTCACTCATCATCCCCATCTATGGCGCTGAAAGCTTTCTTAAAAAAAGTTTAGAAGAGATTCGTGAAGGAATACTCCATCGAATTCAAAATTTTAAAGAATCGTGGGAATTGGTTTTAGTTATTGATGCTAGCCCAGATCTTTCTGAAGATATTTGTCGTCAGTTTCTGAATCAAAACCATCCATTCTCTATTCAACTTTTGGTGAACGAAAAAAATTCTGGCAAGGGCGTTACCGTCAGTCGTGGAATGCTGGCAGCTACTGGGAAATACCGTATTTTTACTGACTGTGACCTCGCCTATCCGATGAGTGAAGTTTATAAAGTGCTTGAGACTCTGAAGACAGGTGTCGATGTCGCCATTGCTTCACGCACCCATAAAGATACGCGTTATATCATCAGTCCTACAGTAACCCGTCACCTGTACCAACGCCATCTCATGAGCCGCATGTTTAGTGCTTTGGTACGCTATACGTCATTGATCCCTGAGACCCATGATACACAAGGAGGCTTGAAAGGATTTCAAGCCAGCACCGCTCAATTTATTTTTTCTCAATTGAAACTCACCGGATTTAGCTTTGATGTTGAAGTTTTATATCTGGCACACGTGGCAAAACTCAAAGTTGTCGAAGTCCCCATCACCCTTCATTATCATGTGGGGACGACGATGAGCTTTTTAAGCGATGGGTTAGGGATGTTTTTAGATATTTGCCGCATTCATTGGTGGCGCTGGAAAGGACACTACCAGCTTGAAAAAACTGACCGTTAGAAAGTTGATTTTGCACGCGGATGATTTTGGGCTGACGCACGGTGTGAATGAAGGAATTCTTTTAGGAATTCAAAAAGGTTGTATTTCAGCAACGAGTGCATTGGTTAATTTTCCCACTTCAAATGAAGCGCTTCAATTAGCGAAACAGCATTCACTCGATATCGGCTGGCACATCAATCTGACTCTAGGACGACCTTTGTCAGATCCAAAATCTATCCCTTCTCTCGTCACTTCAGAAGGCACATTTCATCCTTTAAACTCCTTTATCATTAGGTCTTTTTGGGGAAAAATTAAAAGAAGACGTTCAAAAAGAACTTTTACTTCAATACGAGCAGTTTGAAAAATCAGGTCTTAAAATATCTCATGCCGATGGGCATCAGCATGTGCATGTTTTCCCGATTGTTCGAGATGTCGTTAAAGAGATCGTGGATCAAAAGCACATTCCGTATGTCCGTATTCCGGCGGAAGCAGGTGGTGTTACTATTCCACGCTGGTTGACGCGCACATTTCTCAATCTCCTGACTACGAATCTTGATTTTGGAACTCCACAGATCCCTTTTTATGGTTTTAGCTTAGGCACAGAAACTCATCAGTTAGAAAAATGGAGCTCACTTTTGGATCGCATGACAACGGATCTTTCAGAAGTCATGGTCCACCCCGCTAAAAAATATTCTACTGATGATTATTTTGGAGATGATTTCCCTGGCGACCGTGAAGAAGAGCTCAAACTTCTCATGAGTGATGAGTTTAAAAAATTACTTAAAGAAAAAAATTTTCAAATCAGAAGTTTTCTATAAAACTCATCACTTTTTATGAAAGATTTTCATTCCATGGATATCTTTCACTTCTGTATAGTTTTCCAAAACAAACTTTTCTAAATCCGGAAATTGCGACAAGGGGCTCAAATATCTTCCACTCACGGGAAATGCTGTATTATCCACAAACCACTCGGGTGGATTTTTTAAATCACTCCAAAGCCAATCCCATAAACGACCTCGACTACCTAAACCACCTGACTTGATACTGTCGCGAATTTGTCCGGTTAAAAAATGAATTTCGACAAAACGAGCTCCATTACTTAAACCCGAATAATAATAAATTTCAGGATAATAGCCCCAAATAAATAGGTGATCGTTAGGCTTCTTATTCTCTTTTAACCACAGGCCCAACTCACGAATAGCAGGTCTTGGAAATCCTGAAGAATCTTTTACACAGCGAAATACAGCTTCGCCTGTAAACCCCAACAGTGGAATCATTAAGCAAACCGACACCCAGGTTTTGGATAATGGCCACTTATTTTTTCTTTGAAACAAAGCCCATCCCGCCAAAAGTGCTGCCGCTGGAAAAATTTGAAGATAGTAATGATGGCTAAAACGCCAGCCTGCAGAAACAATCAAGATCATGCTAAAAAAGAAAAGGCTCCAGATTTTTTTAAAATCATTTCTTAAAGCATAAAGAGCTAGTCCCCACACTAAACCTTGAGACAGCATAATTGTCGCTGTTTTCCAAAACCCATCCCATAGGATAATATTAAGAGGCAGACTTTCATCGACGTATTCTCGTGTAATTGAAAACGTCCAGTACCAAAACTCATCAAAGGACCCTTGTTTAAAAAACCACAAACATGTCAGCCCAAAAACAATCAGAAAACCAAAGAGCATCCACAAACCATCGAGAAAACTTTTCAAAAAATGTTTCCATGATTTTGTGTTTAAGACTTCATGAAGAGCATAAAAAAAGAAAAAGATGACCGATGTCTGACGCAGAAAAAATCCGATTCCAGTCAACACACCCATCAGAACAAACAAAAAGATATTTTTAGCGTCACGATCATATAAATAAAAAGTCAGCATCAACAAAGGCATCATGAGGTTTTCACTATTAGCGGCCAAAATTTCCTGGCTGACAAAAGATCCCTGCAGACACAGATACATCAAGGCTGTCGCCTGTGCGATGGATTCTCCCCAATGTTTTCGACTCACCTGATAAATCACCCACAAAATCAAGCCCTGACCTAAAATGACTAAAGCATGAAGAGCCATCATCGAATACGTATCTCCAAACCATTGAATGGCTAAAGCATAGCCACCCAAAAAAAGTGGGGGTTTGTTATCGACACTCGTCACAAAAAGTTTTCCACCATTGGCGACAGATTTTCCTACAGCCCACCAAAATCCTTCGTCTTTTGTCCAAAAGGGAACAATCAACGATGGAAGGCGTTGGACAAGTAAGAAAACAAACAAGAGATAGGGACATCCTGAGCCTGTCGAAGGACCAATTTGAGTTTTATGGTTCGACAAGCTCACCATGTCCTTTTTTATTTTATGATAAAATGCTTTAAGAAATGCCAAAGGCTAGCTCCTGCTCACGAAGTTTTTGAATGCGATCTCGAATCTCAGCCGCTTTTTCAAATTCCAATCTTCCTGCGGCTTCTTTCATGTCATTTTTGAGAGACTTGATCGTCTTTGGAATGTCAGCCACATCAACTCGCTCCTCACCTTCTTCTAACTTAAAAATATCTTTTTCATAATAAGATTGAAGAGCATTTTTGAAATTCTTTTTAATCGTTTGAGGCGTAATGTTGTGCTCTTTATTGTAGGCTTGTTGGATGGTTCGACGACGCTCTGCCTCATCTATGGCTTTTTTCATCGAACCTGTAATCGAATCCGCATAGAGAATCACCTGACCATTGGCATTTCGTGCGGCACGACCAAAGGTTTGAATCAATGATCGTTCGGAGCGCAGAAAGCCTTCTTTATCAGCATCCAGAATCGCCACCAAAGACACTTCTGGAAGATCCAAACCTTCACGAAGTAAATTGATTCCCACCAATACATCAAAACTTCCTTTGCGAAGCTCTTGCAAAATCTCCACGCGCTCCAACGTCTCAATATCCGAATGAAGATATTTTACCCGAATCCCTTTTTCACGATAATATTGAGTCAGATCTTCCGACATTTTTTTCGTCAATGTGGTGACTAAAATTCGTTCGCCTTTTTCGATCCTGAGACGAATTTCTTTTTCCAAGTCATCCACCTGATTTTTGACAGGGCGGACCATGGGTTTGGGATCAACCAATCCTGTCGGTCGAATGACTTGTTCGACAATCACTCCTTGAGACTTTTCCAATTCATAAGGTCCTGGTGTCGCTGAAACATAGACCACTTGATTTACTATTTTTTCAAACTCTTCAAATTTGAGAGGTCGATTGTCCACAGCGGATGGCAGACGAAAACCAAATTCGACCAAATTCATTTTTCGTGCCGCATCGCCATGATACATCCCTCCCACTTGTGGTACGGTAAGGTGGCTTTCATCCAAAATTAATAAAAAATCAGGAGGGAAAAAATCAATTAATGTCGGAGGTGGCTGGCCAGGCCCACGGCCCGTCAAATGCCGTGAATAATTTTCAATCCCTTTACAAAAACCAATCTCTTCCATCATCTCAATGTCATAACGTGTGCGCTGATCAATACGCTGAGCCTCCAAAAGTTTTCCCTGATTGTTAAACCAATTCACACGATCTTTAAGTTCTGCCTTAATGGTTTCAATGGCTCGTTTTGTTTGAGCTTCAGGAGTGACATAGTGAGAAGCGGGGTAGATGGTCACTTCAGGAACGCGTTGCAAGACATTGCCTCGTAACACATCAATCATCGAAATCTGTTCAATTTCATCTCCAAAAAATTCAACACGGATACCCCGCTCTTCTTCATGAGCTGGAATGATTTCCACCACATCGCCTCGTACCCGAAACGTCGCACGGTGAAAGTCATAATCATTGCGCTCATACTGCACTTTGATCAAATCCTTCAAAAGCTGCTGACGAGGATACGTAGCACCAAGCTCAATATGACAGACTAAACCATGATAGGATTCTGGTGAACCCAAACCATAAATACACGACACGGAAGACACAATCACCACATCACGACGTTCTAAAAGTGACCGCGTCGCTGAGTGGCGAAGCTTATCAATCTCTTCATTGATGGCTGAATCTTTTTCGATATAGAGATCTTGAGCTGGGACATAAGCTTCTGGCTGGTAATAATCATAATACGAAACAAAATACTCGACGGCGTTTTCAGGAAAGAATTCTTTAAATTCAGAAAATAATTGTGCCGCGAGAGTTTTGTTGGGCGCTATCACTAAGGTCGGCTTCTGAACATTCTGAATCACATTGGCCATTGTAAACGTCTTACCAGACCCCGTCACACCGAGAAGAGTCTGATGCTTCACACCGTTCACAAGACCTTCTGTCAAATCAGCAATAGCTTTTGGCTGATCACCTTGAGGTTTAAATTCTGAATGGAGTTTGAAGTGGTTCATAAATTATAATGACAAATAGTATCATAAAAAGGTAATTATCTGTGCTTATGAAAATAGACCCTCACGTAATTATTTTATTTCAAAAACTCGCCATCGATCATAAGGGAGTCTTTTCACACGTAGATCTAAAGAACTTTTTTTTCACTTCGAACCAACTTCTTTTCAAGAGAAAAATGAATCCTTTCATAAAAGCCGGACTTCTGCTGCGCTTTACGCGAGGATTTTATGTCACACCAAACTGTCAATTAGAACACCTTTCTCAACGCATTTCTCCTAAATCAGCACTAAGCTTAGGAACCGTTTTAGCTAAAGAACTCATCATAGGCTCTACCCCAAACAAAACAATTTATGCCGTGAAGACGGGGAGATCTCGGACTTATACCTCTTCCATGGGGAGAATTGTTCATTTGGGTCTCTCCAAACACCTATGGTTTGGTTACGATCAATTTGATAACGGTGTGCGCAGTGCAAATAAAGAAAAGGCATTTCTTGATACTCTTTATTTTTATCAAAAGGGACAAAAGTTTTCGTTTAATGTTTACTCAGATATCGATGTTTCACTTTTAAATAAAGGGCTTATTCAAAAATATTTAGGAAATTATCCAAACCCTAAATTCAGAAAATTCGTTCAAACAATTATCAATCAGGGGGCATAAGATGGACAGGATTCAATCTGATGAAGCTTTTCGAATTTGGCTCATCAATTTTCTTTCAGAAAAATTTGGCAACCACGCCATCCTTAAAGGGGTATGGTCTTGCGCTTGCTCAATTCCCAACGATCAACCAATGACCTCGACTACGTCTTTATTCCTTACAAATCAAAAAAAGACATCGTGCCACTTTTACAGAAAGCTTTTGATGGAGTCGAAGGATTAAAATTTACATACAAATTACATTCAACTCATGCTCGTTACCTGCTAACTCTCAAAAATAATTTTGGAACTTTTAAAGCAAAAATTGAAATCAATGTTTCTTCTGATTGCCCCTATCAACCCATCAGCACAGCAGAAGTCTCTCAACATTACAAACAACTTCCCCATGTCGTATGCATTATGAAATTAGACATAGCCCTGGCTCATAAATTAGCCGCTTGGAACGAACGAAGTCTCATGCGCGATATCTACGATGCTTACTTCATTTATCAGTTTTTAAAAGTGCTGCCTGATCGAGAGACGCTCAATCGACGGTTACAAAAAATTGTTTATTCAAGAGGCAAAAAAGAAAAGGGTCCGTCTCAAATCACGCTCCTAGAATTTATCAACCATCTTGAAAAAGCTCTTCATAAACTCTCTTTAGAGGCCATCGACCGAGAGCTTCACGATTATTTTCCACCTAAAGAAATCGAAGGCCTGGATTTAAAGATAAAAAAATCCCTATCCCAAATGATTGAGGAATTAAGAATGGGTTCATAAACATCATATTCTGCTGCATCATTAACATCATGAGCATTTGCATCAGCATGTAAGGATTCAAAAATGGATCAATTCCCATCTGCCAGCAGGAAGAGACAGCTGAAAAGAAAAGCATGGAGTTACATTGATAAAAGACAGGATAGTAAGAGGCGTTACCGCCATAAAAATTGACCGATACCGATCCATTAATACGCGGGCGATCGGTTTCTACAGGCACATAACATCGCTGTAAAGACTGTGATGGAGCATTCAATCGTTCTATCACATCAGACACCTGAGTTCCTACCCATTGAGCTGCTGATGTGACACTATTAAAAGGTTCATGAGCAACTAACTCCATACCATTCTCAAATCGCATAGCCGCATGCCCTAATGTTTCGATCGCCTCATCTCCCAAAGCTAAATGCATGGCATCAAAAATCGGCCTGTGAGCCATATCCATACTTTGTTGATACAATTGATTTACTTCCTGAAACACTCCCATAAACCCTCCTATTTTAACCCCTGAAGAGATTATCGTAGAGCCAGCTCTTTCAAGTTGCGTGAAATGGCACACATTTGACGTATTCCATAGAATACAATTTCAAAATGGATAAATGGCTTTAGCAAGACTCATCCTGCATGCTAACATTCATGCCCATGCTTTCGATTTACCACTATCTCGATTACCGACATTTTTTGCGGGATTATTACGAGGATCAGAAAAAAGCCAAAGGGTCGGCATTTTCGTATCGGTCTTTCGCTCGTTTTGCGGGATTGAGTTCACCTAATTTTCTCAAACTTGTTATCGAAGGGAAACGCAATCTAGGATTAAAAGGTATCACTCAATTTTCAAAAGCTCTTCATCTTAAATCGCAAGAAGCTCGCTACTTTCATGATCTCGTCCAATTCAACCAAGCTACCTCTGATAAAGAACGCAATCTCTGGTATCAAAAGCTAGCGACCTCACGCCAATACCGGGAAATCAAAGAAATCGAAGAGGGGTATTTTACCTATTTCTCTCGTTGGTATTATCCTGCGATCCGAGAAATGGTACTTGTACCCCATTTTAAAGAAAATCCCGCCTGGATCGCCAATCGTTTGAAGCCACGTATCTCCAAAAAAGAAGCAATGGCAGCTTTGGAACTCCTCTTGAAACTTGGTTTTTTGAAACGCGATGATGCTGGAAAACTGATTCAATCCGATCGCAATATTACAACCGCTCGTGAAGTCCAATCCTTGGCTATCCGCAATTACCACCGTCAAATGATGACTCAAGCGATGGACTCCATTGAAAACACCGTCCGCGAAAAGCGGGATATTTCTTCACTGACAATTGCTCTGAGTCCCGAAAAATTTGAGGAAGCCAAAAGACGCATTCAAGAATTTCGGCGCGAACTTAATGTTCTCCTTTCGGATGAGTCCTCTGAAAAAATGAAAAATATTTTCCAAATCAACTTCCAACTTTTCCCTCTAACGGAGGGCTTGTGAAAAAATATTTTTTATTTCTCCTAGCATTCTTTTTAATTTCTGCCTGCCAAGGAACTGAAACAGGAAACCCCGCATTTACAGGGGCACAAGGAGTATCGACTCAATATCCAAATACATGGAGTTATGCAGAACACGCAGCTCCAGCCCCCTCATCCTTCCCTGTTACAGGAGATCCAACAGGCCCTCAACCTATCACCCAACCTTCCATTCCTACATCAGAGGCTTCATTTACAATTTTTACGGATGGACAATCTTCTGTCACCATTTACTACGTGACACTTTCATCAACGACGGATCTTTTGAGTTATCTTCAAGCGATATTTCCCACACGTACATTTTCTTCTTACTCCAATGGAGTGATCAGTGGTTATTATTACGATAACCCAGATGTCGGCGCTACGGGTGGAGACTTGAGAGAATATTATTTTCTAAATAATACAAAACTCGTCTATATAGTCACTGATCTTTTCCCTGCAGCGACCTTGAGCTACATGACGATTATCAACTCTTTGCGCTATTAATCCCTGTATTCTCGAGAATACAAATCGAACCTAATCCATTCGCAAACCAACACACTCGAGATTATTCTGCTCCTGAATCAAAAAGGAGACTTTATGAAAAAAATTATTCTCACTCTTGTCTGTATCGGGATCTGTGCATGCTCAGGATCTTCTCAGATAACACACGAAATAACGCCCCCTTCACTAAACGACACAGTAGCCCCGCTCACAACACAGTTGAGAGAATATTCCAACGATGAGGCCCTCATCACTTATTTACGTAGAGCTCAATCTCAAGCGACTTCTTTTGTCTCCGAAGGATCTACAGGAATGCCCGCAGAACCGACTGCTGAAGCCTCCGGAGATCGCACACAGACTACCAACAACCAAGAAGCCACTGCAGACGAGGGTGGTTTAGTCAAAGCTTACGGAAAAAATTTTATGGTTATACTGCGTCAAGGTAAACTCTATACAGTTCGCTTACCCCTTCTGCAAAAATCCGCAGAAATTACAGTCAAAGCAGAAAGTTTGGATAACAATGCTTGGTACGACGAGCTCTTATTAAAAGATAACACAGCTATCGTGATTGGTTATCGTTGGAGAATGGGAGACTCAACAAATCCTACGAGCTATTGGCAAGGATCGACCGAGATTAATCTTTTCAAAATCAATGCGTCCTCCGGAAGTCTCTCACGAGCAGGAACCTATTTTATCGAATCAGGAGATTATTATTCAGGACGCAATTACGCTAGCCGTTTGGTCAGAGAAAAACTTGTGATCTACTCTCCTTATTACGGTAATGCACTTCTAGATCGCACAAACGATCAGCTCCATTTTCCTCAATTAAAAACCCTTAGAAACGGAAGAGTCGAATCCATCAGACCACTCATGAGAGCCTCTGACGTCTCTATACCCGAAGACTTGATTCTCTCCCCTGTCCTGCATGCAATGCATGTCTGTAGTTTAGGAAATCCGGAGATAGGACAAGAAGCTTTGTCATGTAAATCTCGAGGTGTGTTGGGCAGTTGGCAATCAGAACATTACGTCACAGGCACACGATTTTATCTTTGGTCTGGCCGCCAAAATATCCAATACGGTTGGTGTGGAACCTTATCCATCCCTAGCGATTCTATACGTCCACCACAAGCGTCCTCCAATCTCTTATATGCCTTTGATTTGGAAGGTGATGGGGCTGGTGTCACAAAAGTTTGGGGCAATCCTCTAGACCAATTCTCTTTTGATGAAACACCCAACGGACTCACTCTCTTTCATTATCAAATGAGAGCAAATCCCACTTGGGACTATTCAGAAGAAGCCTGTGGAGAGCGAAATGAAAATTATGAATATCGTCTGGGTCACATTTCCTTTACTCGATTCACGTCACAAGCATCAGACATCCACGAATCAGATTATCAAACACTGACCGACGACACGTTGAAAACATCACCGTATCTCTTAATACATCGTTTTAGCGGAAATGAATTACTTGTAGGTCAGTATAATAACTTAGTTGTTTTTAACCGAACAAACGCATCTCAAAAAACAATTCTCAATTTGGATCCTCGACATGGAGAGGGGCCCTTCACCTTAGAAGCACGTTGCTACCGCACAACTCGAATCGAACCCGCTGGAGAAAGATTCATCATAGCCAGCCACAATGAAAATGATCTTAATATTCAAGCCCTCACTTTAGGAGAATCCCCTCACATGACTTCTTCTGTGTCTCTCATTGGTTATACTGAAGCAGAAAGTCGAAGCCATGGGTATCTCTTTAGCTCTCAGGAGCAGGGAGATGGCTTGATCGGCTTGGCCACTCAAGCGGTCTCAACTTACATCACAGAACCAGATCCTGCAGCTTCTGATTTTGTAACAATGCCCAACCCCACTTCGGTCCACATTCTCCGCTTGAAACCACAAGGCGAACTCCAAGTGGCGGGCCACTTTCAATCGTCTGCACATCCTCCAACAGGAGCCTGTGAAACATCCTGCACTGATTGGTACGGCAATACACGCGCCATTTTCCTGGATGACCAAGTCTATGGCTTGATGGGTGATGAGCTGGGCCTAGGACTTTTGGGTCAAGAGGGATTAGAAGTTCAGAGACAAATCAACTTGGAAAGTGGGGGTGAATCCTTCTGACTATTTCTTCACTTCCCAACTCGTCGTTCCATCCGGACTGTCTTTAAGGACAATTCCCTGGGCGGCGAGTTGGTCGCGGATTTCGTCGGAGCGTTTGAAGTTTTTGGATTTGCGGGCTTCGCGGCGTTCAATAATTAATCTCTGGATTTCTTCTTCAGAAATGGTGCTGGACTGGAGGGCTTTTGTTTTTTGAATATCCAAAAATACTTGGGGGTCCTGTCCAAAAAATCCAAGTACGTTGGTTACTTTTTGAAGTGAGGCTTTAAATTCGTTTAAAGAAGACTCGCTTGGATATTTTCCCTGATCTAAAAAACGATTCAACTCCCGAACATATTCAAAAATTTTTCCAATCACCTGAGTCGTGTTGAAATCATCATTCAAAGGAATTTCCAAAATTTCCTGCAAAGAAAATTCAGGAAGTACATCCTCACCCGTCTCTGTTTTTTCCAAGCGATTTAAGGCTTCATAAAAACGCGTCAGAGCTTCTTGTGCATTGCTCATCGCTTCAGGAGTATAATCAATCGGTGATCCATAATTAGCCGATAATAAAAAATACCGCACCACTTCCGGATCCCATTCTTCGAGGATTTTTTTCACCGACAGAAAATTGCCCAACGACTTGCTCATTTTTTCCGAGTTGATGTTCACAAAGCCATTGTGGATCCAATAGCGGGCAAAAGGATCTTTGCCCGTTGCTCCTTCAGATTGGGCGATTTCATTTTCATGATGAGGAAACGACAAATCGCGACCACCACCATGAATATCAAACTGGTCACCCAAATATTTTGAGCTCATCGCACTACACTCGATATGCCATCCAGGACGACCCTTACCCCAAGGAGACTCCCACTCGGGCTCACCAGGTTTGGCGCTTTTCCAAAGAGCAAAATCCAAAGGGTCTTTTTTTCGTTCATCCACTTCAATACGCGCACCAGATTCAAGCTCGTCGATTTTTTTCTGCGATAATTTTCCGTATGAAGAAAACTTTCTCACTTCATAAAAAACATCCGCCCCAGAAACATAAGCCATTCCACGATCAATCAACTTTTGAATATGAAAGATCATCTCTTGAATATGTTCGGTAGCCTTTGGTTCGCATGTGGGCGTCTGCACACCCAAACGTGTCATTTGTTCTGTATACGACTGGATATATTTTTCCGAAACTGTCTGACACGTCACTCCCGTATCATTAGCTTTTTTAATAATTTTGTCGTCAACGTCGGTAAAATTTCGAATGTAGGTCACTCCAAATCCCAAATAGTTCAAATACCGATAGACCACATCAAACACCACTGCCGCACGAGCATGTCCCAAGTGACATTCGTCATAAGGAGTAATGCCGCAGACATACATGTTCACTTTGTTTGGTGTTAGCGGAACAAACTCTTCTTTTTTTCGCGTGAGCGTATTATAAATTTTTAAAGGCATAATTATTTTGAAATTAAGATGGCCACTTGTACAACTATCGCCTCTCCATGACCCACGGCATCCAAACCTTCTCCTCGTTTTCCTTTGATATTCACTTGATCCACCAAAATCTTCAAAACATCTGCCAGACTTTTGCGAATTTCCTCTTTATAGGGGGCCAACTTTGGCTTTTCGAGCAGAATATTCGCATCCACATTTTGAATCTTCCATCCATGATGGCTGATAATTTTTAAAGTTTCTTCTACAAATAATTTCGAATCTGCATTTTTCCACTGAGGATCTGTATCGGAAAAATAACTTCCAATATCTCCCAAGGCTGCAGCCCCTAAAAGAGCATCCGTCACCGCATGCAAGAGAGCGTCTCCGTCCGAATGACCTTGAGGACCTTTTTCAAAAGGAATCTCAACTCCGCCCAATAAAAACTTCCTTCCTGGAACCAAAGGATGAATATCGTAACCCAACCCCACTCTTATCGTGTACACAAAACCCCCTTTAAAGCTTCAGCAATGGCCAGATCTTCTGGTGTGGTAATTTTAAAATTGTAAGCACTCCCCATAACAATCTTCACAGGAAAACCAGCTTTCTCAACCAACATCGACTCATCTGTTCCTAAAAAATTTTCCTTTTGCGATAACTCCACCGCTTTTTTGAAAATATCATAACGAATAGCCTGAGGAGTCTGAATGGACCAGAGTGGATTGCGATCCACAGTCTCTTTTACCAACCCCCCTGCGACATTTTTCAAAGTATCTTTAACAGGGATACCCACCACAGCCGCTCCCACTTCTTGAACACCCTGCACCAATCGATCAATCATTTCTAAACTGACAAAAGGCCGAGCCGCATCATGAACCAAAACCATATCACACAAAGGAGCTTGATAAAAACCCAAGCGCACAGAATCCTGTCTTTCTTTTCCACCAGGGATCACCGCATGGACCTTCTTCAATCCTGATCTTTGAATCAAAGTTTGAACTAAATCGATTTCATCTTCAGATGTGACAACAATCACGCCTGTCACCTGCGAGCTTTTTTCAAAGCATTCCAAAGAGTGAAGTAAGACAGGTTTATCCCAAAGAGACAAAAACTGTTTTTTTCCACCAAATCGCTTACCGCTTCCTGCGGCTGGGATAATGACTTGAATATTCATAAAATAAAAACGGCCTGCCATTAAAATGTGGCAGGCCGCTTGGATTTCTTCAATCTATAATTCTAATGATTCTAGCTCTTAAAAATCTTTTGAATTTCCTTAAAAACTTCTTCTTCCGCTTCATCTTGAGCAATGGCCAATTCCTTCACCAAGAGAGAACGAGCTGTATCGAGCATTTTTCTTTCACCAAAGGAGAGTTCTTTTTCAAACTTCAAAAGACTCAAATCACGAAGCACTTCGGCAATTTCAAACACTGATCCACTCTTAATCTTATCCATGTACTCGCGATAACGGCGATTCCATGTTTGATTATCAACGGAAAATTCACGATCCTTCAAAATAGCAAACACTTCATCTACTTGATCTTCATCAATAATTTCACGAAGACCCACGGATTTCACATTCTTGGTAGGAACCATAATGGTCATACCATTTTCCAGGATTCTTAAGATATAAAAGGTCTGTTTGTTTCCGGAAATTTCACGGGTTTCTACAGCCTTGATCTCCCCAACACCATGCGCAGGATAAACTGCTTTGTCGCCTGGTTTAAAAGCCATCTGATTTTTGCTGGGCATACTCTCTCCTTATTTAAGTGAAGCGCGGTGGTATCATATTTGACGCAAACGGTCAAAACTAAATTTATATTGCCATCATTTCTCTCTCATAATACTCGGTCGACTCATTTTTTAAGGGCTTTTGAGAAAGCCCTGCTGGCCAAGTAGCTCAGTCGGTAGAGCGGCAGACTGAAAATCTGCGCGTCGGGGGTTCGATTCCCTCCTTGGCCATAAAAGTATTATCGGCAATTCCTCTAAAAAGTTGTGCTTGAAGTGACTTTTTTTTAAATAATAATTTTCGAAACTCCTGGAGCGCCTTCTGTCGAGAATTATATCATGAGAGATGAGACCGAATTTTCCTTAGATGCCTTGTTCCCAGACCTTGAAACCTATCATCCTCCCAAGCCTGTAGAACCCACTCCTTCAAAGCAATTAACTAAGCATGATATTATTAAACTGACTCTGGCTCTTGAAGAAGTTGTGGATCGAAATGCGGCGAGGCGCATGCTGCTGCACCATGTAGAGCCTCCTATCAAACCGTATGTCCCTAAAATTCAACAAGAAGTTCCTCTCTATATCAAGATGGCTCAATTGGCAGCTGTCCGAGGAAATATCCCAGAGCTGCAATCAAGATTGATGGAATATCTTCAAGCATCCAAAGCAGCCCCTCAAGCAGGTGTTATTGTAGCAGAAGGACCTCTGGGGATAGGCGCCACAATCATTCAAAAAACTATTCATTAAATAGTTTTAAAATACTTATTAAATACTTAATTGATGAATGTAAAAAATCCTCTATGAGCCCCCTATGCGCTGGATTGCCACCTGCCCTCATGAAACTGTCGACGTGCTCTCTCAGGAGCTCATCGGTCTAGGAATTCAAAATCAAACTCGCCTCCATCGAGGCATTGCGTTTGATACCGACCTTGAAACGGCTTATCGAGCTCACCTGTCTTTGCGTACAGCCAGTCGTCTCCAACGAATTGTAAGAGAATTTTCTCTTCCTGATATTGAAACGTTACACCATGAACTAAAAAATATTGTCTGGTCTGATTGGCTACGATCCCATCGACCTTTTACTGTCACACCTGCCCTCACTGATCTTCAATCTCAAAACTTAGGTGAAGCAAAAATTATAGAAGCTGTGGTTGACTCTATTCAAAGCTCTGCTTTTGAAAAAAAACCTCCTCTTTTTGATCCGGAAGCTGATAATCCTATTTCAATCGTTTTATTTATCCGCAATGGAATCTGTGTTTTAGGTATCGATACCGCTGGACGCGCTCTCCATAAGCGTGGCTGGAGACTCACGGGTCATCCAGCTGTCTTGAAGGAAACTTTGGCGGCTTCCATTTTACTACTGGCTGGTTATACGGGCGAAGAAACACTTTTAGACCCTATGTGTGGGTCAGGCACTATCATCATTGAAGCCGCTTACATAGCTCTTAACAAAGCCCCTCTTATTCATCGAGGCAAGGATGATTTCTCACTTGAACATCTGGCAGGGTTTGATCGAAATTTATGGCGCCGCGTTTCTGATCAACTGCGTGCCCAAAAAAAAGCGGAGTTACGCGCGCCCATCTACGCTTCTGATATCAATCCGAAATACGTCAAAGTGGCTCAAGACTCTTCGCTGCGTGCCCGTGTTGAAAAATACATTCACTTTTCGTCTCAACCTTTTCAACAATGCCATCCACCAACTCCTCGTGGCTTACTAGTAGCCAATCTCCCTTATGGAGAACGTATTGGTGCGGGCATTATTGATACTCTGTATCAGGATATTGGGAATGTAATTCAGAAACAATTTTCAAACTGGAGTATAGCTCTTTTGGTTCCCCAAAACGCTCCCATCCATTTATTGAAGCTTAAAACGACCCAACAAGTGGATTTGATGAATGGAGCTCTCCCAGTCAAACTGTTGATAGTGAAATGCTGAGGGACATGGATTCGAACCATGATTCCCTGGGTCAGAGCCAGGTGTCCTGCCGTTGGACGATCCCTCAATAATAAAGGTAGTGTTTTGCCAAAAACACCGAAACTTTGGGCGTAGTATTAAATCATTTTTGATCATGCAAGCAAAGATAGGATTTCATAAACTTGAATTTTCTGAGCCTTTCCTTTGACCGAGATCTCTTCCAAATAACGACCTTCAATTTCATTTTTGGACTGATTGTAGGTGGCCTCACTCATACACGCTTCCACACCCAATTCCTTCGTGGCACTCTCCAAACGCGAAGCGAGCTTCACAGCATCACCCATGACGGTATAGTTTAAACGCTTACTCGTACCGATATTTCCAACAGTCACATCACCTGTATTTAAACCAATACCGATTTTAAAGGCTTCTATTCCATACTTTTCACGAAACTGAGGTTCGAGTTCTTTAACTATTTTCTTCATCTTCAAAGACGCGCGACACGCTCGTGCGGCATGATCTTTCATATGTGCAGGAGCTCCAAAAATAGCCATGACCGCATCACCGATGAATTTATCGATATACCCACCTTCTTCAATAATGGCCTGAGACACCGGATCAAAATAGGAATTCATCAATTCTAACAAAACTACCGGGTCCATATTTTCAGAAATAGACGTGAAGTTTCTCACGTCTGAAAATAAAATCGTGCATTCGCGCTTCTCACCACCCAGCTTTAATTTATCCAAATTTTGAGTCATTTCTTCGACCAAATCCGGATGAAGGTAGGATTGAAAAGCCGTACGGATAAATCTTTTTCTTTCTTCAGTCAATCCTCTATAAATGATAATCGCAAATACGGTGATTAAAATATAGAGAGAGGGCACAACGAAAGGAACAATGGTTAAATTCTTAAAAAACCAAACGGCTGTGTACCACTGTAACGCCAAAACGGGACCCACTAGTAATAAACCCCAAATCATTTTTATTTTTGGATGATTCAAAACAAATACAAACAGCAAACTCATCACGAACATTTCTAAAAAAATAAGCAGCTTTGCCAAAATCGGCAGGGTCAGAAAATCACCTTTGATCAAGTTGTCTAGAAGACTGGCTTGCACAAAAATTCCAGGAAGATTGGAGGAAATAGGTGTGACACGAAGATCGTAAATACCAATGGCCGTCGCACCAATAAGAACGATTTTATCTTTCAAGGCCTCCTGAGAAACACTCTCGTGCAAAATATCTGTCGCTGAAAAAGTTTCAAACGCATCTCGACCTCGATAATTAATCATGACTTCGCCGCGCGTGTTTGTAGGGATCTGTTTAAGACCAATACTCATCCCCATCAGAAGACCTTCTGGATCTTGAGTCAAAACAGGATCAAACCCGTCTTGATCCAAAGAAAATGTCTTTAATGTCATCGATGGAAAAATTTTGTTTTGATACGTAATCATCAAAGGAGCTCGGCGAATCACTCCATCTTTATCAGCAAAGGCGTTAAAATATCCCTGACTTTTGGCAGCTGTTGCTAAAATCGGAATATTAGAAACCAACCCTGCCATAGGTTTCAGTGTTTTTTGAACATCCGTAATATCAGGGAGAGCTGAAGCCAAAACAGTCTTAAAACTCTGATCCATTTTTTCAGGACGGATAGAGGCTTTTTCTCTCTCTGCAGCACTTTGAAAGAAAAAATACCCTAAAACCGTATTATCGTTTTGATGAATAACCTGAGCGAGCTCTTTGTCTCCTGCTGATTCTTCAGCAAAGACGATATCCATTTCGACTAATTTTGGCTGATATTTTTGTAGTTTGCGCAAAAGATCTGCCATCTTCGTACGAGACCAAGGCCAACGACCTTCGATATCAAGACTTTTCTCATCCAAGGTCACCACAACAATTTTTCCTGAAGTTGGAATCGACCCACGAACTCCGAAACGCCAATCGATTGTTTTCAATTCAAGCCATGAAAATAAAGAAGAATCCGTCCAGAGACAGAATGAAAAGAATAAAAATAAAGCGACGATGATAGAATAAATTTTCTTTTTTTTCATAAAGGCAACGTTACAGAGTAAGGACAAGCTCCTCACGTGACATAATGAGGTCTATGGACAGTTTTTGTTTTTTGATTTTTTTTAAAGCCCAATCTCTTTGTTTCTTCAGCTCTTTGTCAGTCGCCTCAGGAGCGTAATGAAAATAAATCAGTTTTCTCACGCCACTGTCTTTGGCCAACTGGATCGGATAGCTTAAAGGAGAATGTCCCCACCCATGAAATTTTCCATAATGGGCATCTGTAAAAAAGGCATCGTGAATCAAAGCATCACATCCTTTGAGAATATTCTTAAGCTCTGCTCGATACTGTTCGTCAAAAGACTTGCTCTTCTCTTGAAAGTGACTGTGGCCATCAATTGGCTCATGATCTGGCAAATAAGCCACCTTCTTTTTTCCGTTGGAAACCACATAGCCTAACGTACTTCCAGGATGGTTAATGGGAAAGCTTGTAATGCTCAAAGGCCCCACTTTGACCGTTTCACGAACCATTTCTTTAAACGTCAACTTTGCAGGGATGTCATTAAAAGAGACCGGAAACGTTTCGGGAGAAAAGATCGATGAGATAATATCCTGGAACGATCTCTTCTGGTTTATAGGACCGTACAAACAGATATTTTTCTTTGGATGATGGAGGGGGCGAAAGAAAGGGAGACCTATAATATGATCCAAATGGCAGTGCGTAATAAAAATCGAAACAGCTTCTTCCGATTCTTTTTTGGCCATCTGCAAACCCAAAGCACGTAAGCCAGTACCTGCATCTAAGATAATGCGCTGATTTTTTTCGATGACTTCAATACATGAAGTGCTGCCACCAAACTGTTGTGTTTTTGGACCCGCTGAAGAAACGGATCCTCTCACTCCCCAAAATCGTATTTTCATAATTTATGGACCACCTGGAATGGTTGCGAGGTCAAGATTAACATCGTAGCGAACAGCATCACTTTGATAAAGTATATCATTTCCCTGAAACCCAGCGCCTGATGTCAATCCGGTAGATGAAATATCGAGACCTGAAAGAACGTTAACAAGTCCCTTGCCATCGGGATCTAGTCCTCCCGGAGAAAACACACTATCCGGCACACACACTGTAAATGTTTTGTTGGTTGTATCGAAATGAACGGTGGGCAGTATTGTTGTAATAGCAATTTCTGGGGCAATGGTGCCTGTCAAATCCAAGGCTCCCACAGCTGTCCCTCCGACACCATTAGTAATCATGATGGCAAAATCAGTCCCTGAGATAAAAGCGTTTGGCAATCTCGTTGTGGCTCGACTCTGAAAAGTTTCAATACGGCTAGTCGTGGTCCCTGTCGCAGGATTAGCATCTGTATCAAATTCAATAATGGTTCGGTGAGTTTCAACGCTTGCAGGAGCGATAAAGGTGTCTGTAAAGTCGACGACTAACTCTACAGTCCCGGTTGCACAAATAGGATCGGCAACTGAGACATGAAATATTTTAAATGATGTTATGTTGGGCTGATTGATAGCAGCAGACAATACATCACTTAGAGCATCTTCAGCAAAATTAACAAACTGCATCTGAATGACGGGCACAGAAAAGGTAAGCCCGGCACCAGGCAAACTCACATCGGTTGTCACTTTTCCTGCCATCATAGAAGGACCTGCCCCTACTAATGGAGCAAACACTTCAAAAAGACGCGCACTTCCAATAGGAACAGTCACATTCATAGTCACAGAATCTGTCACTGTCACAGGAAATGAAGAAGAAGGTAATACAGCTATAATCGGCGTCGTAATATCAGGAGCTGTCACACGAACCACGATACGATCGACAATGCCTTGATCTACAAAAGCCGCAGGCAATGACACCCTCACTTGCACATCTGAGCTTCCACCACACCCGATGGCAAAAAATGAAAATCCTAAAATCAACATCATAAGTTTTTTCATAGTTCCTCTTTAAATATTGTTCTGGAATATTATCCTGGTACCGGAAAACTCATCGGTACATCCACAGGCGTTGTTGTAGGAGCTGTTGGTGTTGGAGCCGGAGCACCAGCACCGCCACCCGAAGTTCCTGCTGTACCCGGCGTAGGTCCAGGAGGGGCCAAACCCACAGGCACTTCCTGAGTTCCACCTGGGAGTAGTGGGGCTTGAGGAGGAGGGGGTCCTTGAGGACCTTGAGCCGGCGGGGCATCAGGGCTCTGTGGTGCAGGATCATGACGAAGTGATTGTTGATCCTGATGATTCACTTGCTGATTCTGTTGTTGAGAACGCTGGTCTTGTTTTTTATTATTCTGAACAGCTTCTTGATGATTTTCCTGAGCTGGTGGTGGTGATGGAGGTAAAAATTCTTTTTTATTCAAGCCCTGCCCACCAGATTGATTCAACACTTCTTTGAGTGCTGGAGCTTCCGGGCGAAATTGTTTTTGAACATCAGCTGGAATATTTTCAGGAGTCGACGGTGCTGCTGATTGAATGGTTGTCAGCTGTCCAGCTTCCAACATCACTTTTTGTTCCGGTGCCCCTTTAAAATAAGTTTCGACTAAACCATCGAAGCACAAAAATTGGGTTCGATTCCCTTCCACTTGAATACCCACATCCGTCCCACGAATTCCAGCAACGGCCGTCGGAGTTTGTAGTTTTACATCACTATCTTCTGCAGCTACCTTTTCAACAATCGTTCTTACTTTCCCCTTTAGAACATCAAAAATAGATTTTCGGACACCTTGCTTGGGTTTAAAGATTTGCTCCGTAATCAAAACTTTTGAGTTTTCTGAAAGCGACATCACCGTTTGATCTTCAAAAAGAATTTTAAGAGACCCATTCTTGGTCTCAACGGTATCCATCGCAAAGATATCATCGTTAAAATTTAAATCCTTTGAACCTTTAGGTTCTAAACGCAACACCGTAGCTTTGCCTTTCACAAAAACAATTTTTCCAACAGATTCTGCTGCAGTGGCTAACTGACTGAGCAGAGCTAAGACACATAAAGTCAGAATAAAAAATCTAGTATTGATAGGCAAAAGTCACCCCCGCCATATGTCGTTTATATTCAAAAAATGGAATATTCGATTTACCTCTTTGAAATTGATAATTACTGCTGACGGTAAACCCTTTCAAAATCTCTTTTGACAAGATAACCCCATAAGACTGACCTGAATCATCACGTTTCGTACCAATAATCGAATCTACATATTTAAATTGTTTATCGATTGTATAACTGGCTGTCAGATAGGAATTAATGCCCCAAAAAAGAGGATTATAGAGAGCCCCTGAAATGGTATGCCCCTTATAATCCCAGTCATTGCCCTGAGCAAAATTGGCCTCAAAATCATAGGCTACTTTCAAGTGACGTTTGCGGTTATCAAACAAAAAGTAAACCGCCGGCTCCGTCTGCAAATTAGCGGCATCTCGGTTTTGATCCACAGAAGAAGCCGCTTGTAAAAAGTCATCATAACGAAACCTCTCAGACACCTGAAAAAACAAGTGACTACCCACAGCATAGGAAGCCCACGGAGATATCGCACCACTCTGAAGATATTTAGATGTTTGCAAAATAGAAAATTCATAAGAAGTGGGAATATTGAGCACCAATTTTCCTTTTCGAATCTGATGTCTCAATTCCACATGAGCCATCCCGTAATTAAAATCGTTTTGTTGTGTATAAACAGACTGGTAATAGCTTCCTTCACCCGTCAAACGATAAGCTCCACTTTTAATCAAATGATAACCACCCCCCGCGCGCATTCCAAAAAAAACATCATCTTTATCACTCGAAAAACTGATCGCTGTCGCCGTATCTGGCTTCAAAATAACATTAGAGTCGTACTGAGTAGCTAAACTTCCATAGGCGAACCATCTTTTTCTTCTTTGTTAGGAGCGGATTGTCCCGAAGCTTCATCAGCATTTGCCACTGGTTGAGTCATGCTACGTCGGTAACTTTTAGCTAAATCATATAAAGCTCCGGAATGACTCAAACTCTCTGTTTTCTCAAACTCAGGAAGAGAATTTTCACGTCTTCCCAGACGATAAAGACTCACGGCCTTATAGAAATGAGGTTCTGACACTTGAGAATCTTTGGCGATGGATTGATCAAAATAGGTAATCGCTTTGGAATATTCTTCTTTTTGAAAATATGTCATCCCTGCAAAGTAAGAGGCGGAAGCATTTTCAGGATTCAAACTCATTGTTTTCAAAAACTGTTCCCGAGCCTGGTCGAGCTTCCCATCATTAAAAAGAAGAAGGCCTTTTGAAAAAGCAATTTCGGATTTTCCAAGATTTCCAGCAGCCCAAATGGGATGGATTCCCATGATAGTAAGAAATAACAAACAAACAATTTTTTTTATAAGTCCCCCGACTCTCATATCGTGAATAAAATTTTAAACTATTTTTACAAACCAGTACCAGCAGCCCCTGGAATCGTCGTCGCATCCAAATTTAAATCATACCGGATATATCCTGAGCGATAGAGAATATCATTCCCTGAAAAAGGAACAATGGCATCTCCACCAGAATCAATTCCCGACAACACATTCACCCTCCCAATACCATCATTATCCAAAGCTGCAAAAGCAAAACTGGGAATACACACAAGCAGCGTGCTTGTAGAGGCGTTAAATATCGTACTAGGATTAATCGAAGGCAAAGGGACATCCGTATCTCCGCTGACATCATACACTGACGCTGTATCAAAGTATCTAATCACAGGAAGATCTGTCACAGCAAAAGACGGTGGTGCTGGAGCATGATTATTGGAAACCCAGAGAAGATCGGTCCCTCTTGTAAAATTATTAGAAAGAACTCCGCGGGCTAATTCAATACGACTGACAGCAGATCCTGTATCGGGATTATCGTCAGTATCAAATTCAATCAGTGTTTTCAGTGAAGACAAGCTGGTCGATGCAGGTGCGACGAAATCTGAATTGAAATGTAATTCCGCTGTCACAGAACCTGAACAATAAGCATCCACGATCGGATCGATTCTATAGATACGAAAAGACGTGATATCGGGTTCTGAAATGGAAGTATCTACGACATCTGTGGATCCCGTGGAATCTTCGGCAAAATTAGTAAAATTCATGGGCAAAATCGGTAAATTCAAAACTCCCGTATCTGTGTCCAATACAGAAAAATTTTGGCGTCCATACAGCAGACGATTATCCGTCCCTGTAAAAGGAGCGAAGACTTCGAAAGTACGATTGGCTCCAAATGGTACGGTCACATCAAATGTCACATCACTGGCAAAAGGAGGTCTCAATACTTGTTGAATGTAATTGGGGAGATCAGGCCCGCTAATTCGCATCACAATACGGTCAATGGAATCTTGAGCGACAAAGGCTGCAGGGAGTGAAACTCTCACACTCACAGGCCCTGAAGCAGAACCACAGCCAAAGTGAAGTATCGTAAGACAGAGAAAAACAAATATATTTTTTTTCATAAAAGCTCTCTTGTTCATAAAATTTTTAACACCCAACTCTCTATCTATCCTGGAAGAGGAAATCCTAAAGGCAAATGAACAGGTCTATCTGTCGGAGGAGGTGGTGGGGGTGGTGGTTCCGGTGAAGGCGCTGGTGGAGTCGGTGTGGGTGCTGCTGGAGTTCCTGTAGTCTGACCTGTATCGGTTCCACCTGCTGTCTCAGGAGCTAATCCTGCAGGAGTACTTGTCTGACCACCTGGCAAAAGAGGCGATAAAATCAATGACTCCACCATCCGCTGCTTAACAGGTCCTGTAAATCTCCCCTGACCTTGCTGAATACCATCCTGTTTCGAACCACGATTCGGATCTTTTCCGAGAGCTAAGTACTCCATCCCATCTTGATCCAAAATATCTTTAATCACATACGAAAAACGAAATTTCTTTTTTGTTTCTTCATCTATAGGCTTGGGAGTTGTAGGAGGCCCATTTTTGATCCATGTCATCATGCCTTTTGGTACGAATACTTTCTTATCAGGCGCTCCCAAAAACCAGGTTTCTATCAATCCTTCAAAGCAAAGATATATCGTTTCTTTTTCATTAGCCAAAATCCCCACGTCTGTTCCACGGATACCTGCAACAGCCGTCGGAGTCCTCAAAAGAACATCACTTTCTTTTTCATTGGGAATCTTTTCGACAACAGCTCTGACTTTACCTTTAAGAATATCAAAAATGGATTTTCTCAAACCCTGACGTGGCTTGTAAATTTGTTCTGTAATAATAACTTTTGAATTTTCTCCCAAACTCAAAACTGTTTGATCAGCAAACAGTACTTTCATCTCACCTTTTTTAGTCTGCAATGTATCAAGAGCATAGATATCATCATTAAAGGTAATATTGGTGAGTGATTTGACCTGATCCCCTTCTACACGAAAAACAGTCGCATCCCCTTTGGCAAAAACAATTTTACCAACAGGCTCTGTTTTTGCCTGCTTTTCTAAAGCACCAGCAGACAAAGTCCATAGAAGCAATAGTCCAAGAAACACTGCTTTTTTCATAAAACTCTCTAATTTTTTAAATACGTCTATAGGTCGAAGGCTAAACGTCTCAGAGCTTCCTGATATTTCTCGGAAGTCTTTTGAACTATTTGATCGGGTAAAGAGGGTGCAGGAGGTTTTTTATTCCAACCCAATTGGGTTAGGTAGTCCCGTACAAACTGCTTATCAAAGCTGGGCGGAGACATGCCCACTTGATATTGATCCTTGGGCCAGTAGCGGGAAGAATCCGGGGTCAAAATTTCATCAATCAGGATCAATTCTCCATTCAAAAATCAAACTCAAACTTCGTATCCGCCAAAATCAATCCACGACTTTCGGCATAGGCACGACCTTCAGAATAAAGCTGAATACTCACATCACGTACTTTTTCAGCCACGTCCTTACCGACAATGTCACAAGCCTGAGCAAAAGAAATATTCTCATCATGCTCACCTTGAGGAGCTTTGGTTGAGGGCGTGAAAATAGGAGTCGGCAATATTTGAGATTCTTTTAAACCTGCGGGCAAATCAATCCCGCAAACTTTCCCACTTTTTTGATAGTCCGACCAACCAGATCCAGCCAGATACCCACGGGTGATGGATTCAATGGCCAAAGGTTTGGTTTTGCGAACCAACATCGAACGCTTTCCATACACTTCCAAATCATCCGATGTTTTAAAAACATCTGACAAGGGTCGTGGAGAGAGATGATTGCGAATGACATGTTTTAATTTTTCAAACCAAAACAAACTGACTTGAGTCAAAATTTCGCCTTTACCTGGAATCGGTGTTGGAAAAACAACGTCAAAAGCTGAGAGACGGTCTGTGGCCACAAGCAAGAGCTCATCACCAAGATCATAGATGTCACGCACCTTTCCTCGAAAGAGAAGATTCAAGTATGGAAGATTTGATTGATAGACGGGTGTAGTCATTTTGTTTAGTATTGAAAGTTATTCGGAAAGGTTCGCTCCTCGAAAATTTTTACTTATGAGTCAAGCAATTAGACATGGGATTTTAGCTATTCAGGGATTCACCGCCACCCCCGACTGTTTGGAAAGCCTGGTGATCCCGTTACGTCAAAAAGGATTTATTGTTTCGGCTCCACTTTTAGCCGGTCATGGGACAACAGCTGAAGATCTCGCAAAAACCACATGGCATGATTGGTATGGAAGTGTTGAAAAGGCTTATTTGGATCTCAAAAAGAAAACAGATCGCATCTCTGTGGTGGGAATTTCTTTAGGAGGTCTTCTGACTCTTATGCTGGCTTCGGAACATCACGAAATCGACCGCATCGCCCTACTCGCCACCCCTGTTTTCTTGACCGGATTTTTGGCTGAAAAAGTATTACCTGTCGTTGCCAATAGCTTCCTCAAACACATCTACCCCTACCAACGAAAATGGGCTGGCCCCGCCATCAATGATCCTGTCGCTCGTGATCAGTTTAAATGTTACACAAAAATGCCCATCCGCAGCATCATGGAGATCGTCAATTTCCAAAAAGAAGTCGCTCCACGCATTCCACATATTACGATTCCAACACTGATCATTCATTCCCCTTACGACACCACAGCTCCATTCGCGAATATGGCCTATCTCAAGGAACATTTGGGATCATCAGAGATCAAAACCGTGACACTCGAAAAATCCGATCACGTGCTGACGTTGGATTATGAAAAGGACTTGGTGGCACAGGAAGTTGTGAGATTTTTTATACCAAACTAACCAATGATCAATCTGGTTTAGAATCTATGGCACAGCTCTAGAAAACCACAATTAGGATTAATCTTAAGAAAAATAATATTTTTAGTCATCTTGAGTCAAAGTTATCAACATCTATGGCTCGAAAAGCTCTTCTTCGTCCCCTCCCACGTGACAAACATAAGAAGAAGTTTGTGAAAACTATCATCAAGCACAAAGCCGTAGTCAGCGAGCTTGGGATAAATTTTACCAATCTCTTCCATTGGGTCCCAACTACCCATCCCTTCAAACATAATCTATTATCGGAGACAGGAAAGGAAAGTTGCTTACTTAAGGTCGATTGTTTGACGCGCTAATTTCCCTCAAGCTCTCTCGGACTCAAAACAAGATCTATCCCTTCGAGGATTTCTTTCGTTCTTTTTGGAGAGAGCGTACCGATTTTTTCGGTCAAATCACTTTTGTCCACGGTCATCACCTGAGTCACGTTAACAATGCTAGGCTTTGTGAGATTGGCTTCCCGCTTAGAAAGCAGAACGTTTCCAGGGGATTGAGATCGAGCCATATTTGATGTCAGAGCACAGACGATCACCGTCTGGATTTTGCTTTGGTTAAAAACATTATTTTGTATGACAACACAGGGATGTCGATATGCCGGCCCTGAACCACGCGCAGCACCAAAATCCACCCAAAAGAGATCGCCCTGTTTTACTATCATAGAATGAACTCTTACCACGAACTATGCTGCGCAAGTTTTTTTCCAGCATACGAACGACTGACCTGACGAAGTTGAGACTCCGAAGGTTCTGACTGAGAATAAACTTCATTAAGCTGATCCAAAAGCTTCTTGTTTTTATGTTTTAGAAAAAACTCTTTAACAGCACGCACAAACACTTCACTTCGAGACACTTTTTCCCTTCGTGCATAATCTTCGATGATCTCAAACAAAGGATTGGGAATGGAAATGGCTGTTTTCATAAACTAAAGTATGAAAGTGTTTTATACCTACGTCAATACTATTTTGAGTAATAAAATAACTTCACTTTTTCATCACACCTCAGCTAAGCACGCTCATTCTCACGAACTTAACCTTAACAAAGAGGGATTATGAAAGATCTTATTTTAGCCATCGACCAAGGGACCACAGGGACTACGGTTCTCATTATCGACAAGGAAATGAATATCCTTGAAAAAGTGAATAATGAATTTCCTCAGCATTACCCAGAGCCTGGATGGGTGGAACACAATCCTGAAGAAATTTGGGCCTGCACACAAAAGACTATCGAAGAAGCGATTCGTGCAGCGGAAATTGATCCCGATCGGATTGCAGGGATTGGGATTACCAATCAGCGTGAGACGACTATTTTGTGGGATCGCAAGACAGGTCAGTCCATTTATAATGCTATCGTCTGGCAAGATCGTCGAACAGCCCCTCTTTGCGACAAACTGAAGAAAAAAGGTTTGGAAAAAATTATTCGCAAAAAAACAGGACTCGTCCTCGATCCTTATTTTTCAGCGACGAAAATTGCTTGGATTTTGGAAAATGTTCCCGACATTCGCGAAAAAGCGGCCCGTGGTGATATTGTTTTTGGAACCATCGATACGTATCTTACCTGGAAACTTACCAATGGAGCTGCTCATGTCACAGATGTCTCGAATGCTTCGCGCACTCTATTGATGAATATTCAAAACTTAAAATGGGATCCTGAGCTTCTCAAGATTTTCAAAGTCCCTGTTCAAATGCTTCCGGAAATCAAATCATCTTCTGAAGTGTATGGGACCACATCTGAAATCGATGGTTTACCCGATGGCATTCCTGTGGCTGGTATCGCGGGTGATCAGCAAGCGGCTCTCTTTGGCCAGGCGTGTTTCAATGCCGGTGAAGCCAAGTGCACATACGGCACAGGATCTTTTCTTTTGATGAACACAGGCTCGCAGCTCGTTTCATCTAAATCTGGAATGCTCACAACAGTCGCTTGGAAAATCGGCAACAAAGTGTCCTACGCTCTTGAAGGCAGTGCGTTTATTGCTGGCGCCTCTGTGCAATGGCTGCGTGACGGACTCAAGATGATCCAAAAATCTTCCGAGATTGAAGCGTTGGCGTATTCGGTACCTGATTCCGGAGGCGTGATATTCGTCCCTGGCTTTGTGGGATTGGGAGCTCCTCACTGGAGACCTGAAGCTCGCGGTATGATCTCTGGTTTGTCTCGCGGAACGACACTCGCGCACATCGCGCGCGCGTGTTTAGAAGGAATTGCCTTTCTTCAATATGACATTCTGCAAGCCATGCAGAAGGATTTGGGCAAAAAACTTAAAATTCTCAAAGTGGACGGCGGCGCTTCGGTGAATAACCTTTTGATGCAATTCCAATCCGACATTTTAGGAGTCGATCTCGTCCGTCCTCAAGCGGTGGAAACCACCGGCCTAGGAGCCGCTTTTCTCGCAGGCTTGGCCGTGGGTCTCTGGAAAGATCAAAAGGAAATTGCCGATCATTGGAAGGAAGACAAAACATTTACTCCTCAGATGAATAAAAAAGAAGTGGCCCTCCACCTCAAGCATTGGGCCGATGCCGTGAAGAAAGCCTAAGGAAAATTTATGACAACCAAACTCAACAAATACAGTTCTCACATCACTCAAAATCGTGACCAACCAGCTTCTCAAGCCATGCTCTATGGTTTAGGGCTTAATGAAGATGATTTGAAAAAACCTTTCATCGGCATTGCGAGCACGGGCTACGAAGGGAATACCTGCAACATGCATTTAAATGGTTTGGCCAAAATGGCGAAACAAAGCTGCCAGGAAGCCGGATTAGTGGGACTGGTTTTTCATTCCATCGGAGTGAGCGACGGCATCAGCATGGGCACAGAAGGAATGAATTATTCGCTCCAATCACGAGAAATTATTGCCGACTCGATTGAAACTGTCATGCAAGCTCATTGGTATGACGCCAATGTCTCTGTAGTGGGCTGTGACAAAAATATGCCTGGATCTGTGATTGCTATGGGTCGTCTTAATCGACCCAGTATTATGGTTTATGGTGGTACGATTGCTCCAGGAGCATTTCATAATCGCGTACTCGACATCGTCTCTTCTTTCGAAGGATTGGGAGAATTTTATGCTGGAAAAATTGACGAAAAAGAACTGACAGGAATCCTTCAACACTCCTGCCCCGGTGCCGGTGCTTGCGGTGGTATGTACACAGCCAACACCATGGCTTCAGCTATCGAAACCATGGGTATGAGCTTGCCTTACAGCTCGTCTTATCCCGCCAACAGTCAGGAAAAAATTAATGAATGCCGCCAAGCTGTCGGTCCTGCTGTTCGCCATTTACTCGAGCTCGATCTCAAACCTCGTGACATCATGACACGCAAAGCTTTTGAAAATGCAGCGACAATTGTTATGGCTCTCGGTGGATCGACCAATGCGGTTCTTCATCTGATTGCCATGGCTAAATCTGTGAACGTCCGCTTCACGATCGACGACATGCAGAAGATCAGCAATCGCACCCCCTTTATCGCTGACCTCAAACCCAGTGGAAAATATGTGATGGAAGATCTCTGTCACATCGGTGGTGTACCAGCTGTCTTAAAACTCTTGCTCAAAGAAAAACTCATCCATGGCGATTGCATGACGGTCACTGGTAAAACATTAGCCGAAAATATCGAAAACTTACCTGGACTCAAAGAAGGTCAAAAAATCATTTTTCCTTTGAACAACCCCATCAAAAAGTCAGGGCATCTCCAAGTGCTCTACGGCAATCTCGCCACAGAAGGCTCTGTCGCAAAAATCACCGGCAAAGAAGGTATGTCTTTCACAGGCACAGCCAAAGTCTTCAACAGTGAAGAAGACGCCATCGTCGCTTTAGAAAAGAAAAAAATCAAAAAAGGCGATGTGATCGTCATTCGCTACGAAGGGCCCAAAGGCGGACCCGGTATGAGTGAAATGCTCAAGATCACCGCCATTGTTATGGGTGCTGGCTTAGGTCAGGATGTCGCGTTGATCACAGATGGTCGATTCTCTGGTGGTACGCATGGATTCGTGGTTGGTCACATCACACCCGAAGCTCAAGTGGGTGGTGTGTTAGCTGTGGTGAAAAATGGAGATAAGATTCTCATTGATGCCAACAAACGCCGTCTCGAACTTCTAGTCCCCGCCACTGAAATCAAAAAACGTCTCAAAAAATGGAAAGCTCCTGCTTACAAGGTGAAACAAGGCACGTTGATGAAGTTTATCAAGACCGTCTCTTCGGCTTCTGAGGGTTGTGTGACGGATCGTTAGGCAACTTTTTTAACCAACCTTTGTACAAAATGCGGGTTTCTTGGAAGCCTGCGTCGTATACCTGACACATTAAGGTTTTGCTTCATGAGAAATCTTGCTAACACTATCCGATGATCTGAATCAGGATTATCTATCACAGCCATCACCGCACGCGCCATCTCTTCAGAAGTATCAAAATCAAATTCTCCACCTATATAATCGATAACCCGATCACTACTATCAATAATCCCTCGCTCTCTCGCTAAGGGATTATTCCTTAAGAAAGTAAATATTTTTTCCTTCAACAATTGATGGCAATTTTTAATATCTTCTCCAAAAATAATTTGGTGGTTTAACGAGTCAGGGGTCAAATTTAAATCTCCTACCAATATCACCCGATAAGGACTTTCTTCCATCACCAATCTTAAAATGTCTGCCTGAGCATCCTGCGCCTCCTGTGATTCAACGGAAACAACATCCTGGAGATGTGTATTCATGACACGCACAACCTCTCCAGTTGGCAGCAAAACATCCGCTATCAAAATGCCTTTATTGGTAAACAATTCAAACTCAGCCCTGTGCGGAAAGGGAATAAACCAAGAATCTATAATTGGAAATTCACAACAAATAGCCAGACCAGAACCTATGGGAATGAAAGGATCATTATCATTTTCCTTTAATAGATGCTGGAGCTTTCCTAGCATCTCATTTTCCGTCATCACTCCACTCGTAATGAACGTCAGAAGGCTTTTTAAAATATTAGAACCACTTTTTTCAGCAGCATAATGATTTTGAAAAAATGCCTTCACTAATTCGGAGATATTCAACCTCCCACTCAAGATAATTTTTTCTAATCTTGGATCAGATCTTAATCGATCTAGAATCTCCTGAAGACCCTTACGACTAGGCCCAAAAGCAGCAAAGGGCAGGCCTGCAATCCCCTCGTCTGTTTCATAAAGCCTTCTAAACCTATCACAGAAGTTTTCTTGCAGACCAATAATAGAAACAGGACCTACAGGAGAATTTCCAGAAACCAACTGTTCAAAAGTTTTTTTCTGTCCTTTAAACCTTTTGTCATCTTTAAAAAATAAGCCTCCAACAGGCTGACGCCAACCATTTCCTAAATCAAGCCTGCCACTATTTCCTTGCAGAGACACATTGGCGGTTGCGACTCCAAACGTTGAATTGTTATTTGATGGAACATTAATATTAGAAAAATTCGCGTACGGAGCGATGTAAGCAGGAACTACTTGTGCACTTAAACTAACTAAGCCCAAAATTATTCTCCTTTTACTTAGTATTAAAAGTATCGTCCCTTAAAAATTTAAGTTGTTGAGAATCGACATCACTAGTAGCGAGCTGCGTCATAAAAAGGGGGAATCGCGTCAATGAATCAGCTCGCACTTTTGATTGTTTGCTTTGTAATGGGACTTCTTTTGAAGAAGATTGATAAGTTTCCGTCAAATACACCTCAAACGTTGAATGCGTTTATTATCAACATCTGCCTGCCTGCAATGGTGTTTCGATATTTACCTAAAGTACACTGGAATGCATCCATCGTCTATCCCGTTTTAGTTTCATGGATTGTTTTTGGAGCCGGCTGGATTTTTTTTCGCGTCATTGGAAAACAGTTTTCACTCTCTCATAATACTATCGGATGTTTGATACTCACAGCAGCTCTCGGGAATACTTCTTTTGTTGGATTCCCGATGATCGAGGCTTTTTATGGAAGAGAAGGACTGCCGATCGGTATGCTGGTTGATCAAGTGGGGACTTTTTTGGTTGTCTCGACAATCGGCATTCTCACTGCCGTAAAATATTCTTCCGGAAGCATGTCTATCTTAGAAGTCGTCAAACGTGTCGCATTTTTTCCATCGACCATCGCCATGATGATTCTTTTTGCGATGTCACGGTTTCATTGGGATCAGCCTGAAGGTTTTAACTTTGTCGTCGAACGTCTCTCTGATATCCTCACGCCTTTGGCTTTGGTGTCTGTTGGATTTCAGTTAGGTTTTGGAAGTCTCACACGTTATTTAGGATCATTAACTCTGGGTCTCACTTATAAACTTTTTCTCGCTCCGGGACTTCTCAGTCTCTTGTATGTTTATTTGCTGAGAACACATGGCCTCACCACCCAAGTCTCTATCTTTGAAGCCGCTATGCCACCAATGATCACAGGGGGTATCTTGGCCATCGAACACAACCTCGAACCCGACTTGGCCGCTTTGATGTTAGGTATTGGCATTCCTCTTTCTTTTGTGACACTTCCTTTCTGGGCTCATTTGCTAGAAAGGATTGCATGAAAACTTTTATTGATGCTTTGGGATACATCTCATCGATTGCGCTTCCCTTTTTCAATATCCCACTGATGCTCCACATCTACCGCCGCAAAAAATCTGACGACTTAAGCATGACCTGGCTCTTAGGTATTTTTTTCTGTTTGGCGGGCATGATCCCTTCAGGACTTCAATCACCCGATCCTATCTTTCGACTTTTTTCTCTTTTGAATTTTGGATTTTTCTCAGGTGTGACTTACTTGGCCTTGTATTATCGATGGAGAAAAAAGAACTAACCCTGCTTGTATTCTTGAGACAGTTCCACATAATGTTCTGTCCCCATTTTCATCCGCATCAACATTTCGTCTGAAACAAGACCTTTTTCTTTAGCAGGCACTCCCACCATCATTGTTCTGGGAAGAACTATTTGTCCTTCTTTAATCAAAGCCCCGGCAGCGATCACTGATTCTTTTCCAATTTTTGAATAACTTAAAACTGTGGCGCTAATTCCAATCAAAGCATCATCCTCCACGGTACATCCATGAACAACCGCTTGATGACCAATCGTCACACGATTTCCAATCACACAAGGTCCACCAGCCGTTTCCACATGGATAATTGTTCCGTCTTGAATATTGGTATCTTCTCCGATGCGGATATAATTGGTATCCCCACGAATCACGACATTATACCATACACTCGATCGCGGACCGATCTCGACATCACCGATGATGATAGCGTTCTCGGCTACCCAAGCGGTAGGATCAATTTTTGGAGTTTTACCTTGGAAAGGTTTGAGGATCATACATCACCCGTTTTTTTTAAAATATGTGCGACGATTTTTTTGACTACCGCACTCGATTTGTAATCTTCTGCGAGCAGCTCCGCTGCTTTTTTTGTTTTTTTCTTCATGTCTGCCACAAATTTTAAGACAAATGTTTTTTTCACACGAAAGGTCTCGGCTAACCGTTCCCAATGCCGATCACAAATTTTGTCAGCTTCGTATTCACCACCGATTTTCATGGCCATTTTAGGAGTTAAATCCTCATAAATGGCCGTACTCATCAGATCATAGAAAGGTGCTAAGGAAACTTTGTTTTTTGAAAGAAGCAGTGAAATATTTTTTCCATGGGCATCATAATTTCCAATGATGAAATTAAATAGGACCCATTCTAAAAACCTTTTTTTGTCTAACGCCGGTGTCGATGTATATTTTTCAATAGCCTCAGCTATCGCCTCGAAATGTGGACCACCTTCATTTTGATATTTTTGCAAGGGACTAAGCCCTAAGGCCTGGCAAAAGTCCTCTTGATGGAGCTTTTGCACTTTTTGAGGTCCCAAAATTTTACGATCATATCTCGAAATACAAAAAACAGAATGGCGAGGAGTTCTTAAGATATCGACTTCTGGTACAACCATTCCAATACGCTTTGCCAACCGCATACAAAATATTTCATTCTCAATAGATTCCGACACTGTACTGAGACGTGGTTTTAAAATATGTGTACTTGCTGCTTGTCCTTCAGGGATAAAAAGAGAATCCCCTTCCCGATAGACAGGGAGCTTCTGCTGGACGCCTGCTAAGGAAAGGCGAACATGTTTTTCCGCCAACATAAAGGTCTTCCTCGGCAACGCCTCCAGACTCTCGTCCAATTCTTGTAGACTAAAGGACCGATAAGACATCCCACTACCAATGGACGCTTCTTCTGAGATCAATGACAAGGCACCCGCACAATCCCCTCCAATAGCTTCTAGAAGCTTAAAATCATTTTCCGGCGAGATACTAAATCGTGCAGCGATTGAACGACGCACCTCACCTTCAGGTAAAAGATTAGAAAAAAAAGAACGGGATCTACGTTCATCAAATGGAGAATCCTGAAAAGGCAGGCTCAATGAAATTGGAAAACCTTCTGAGCAATCCATCCAGCGAGAGTCGTATTGAAAAGCCATACGCCCCGAGTTTCTTAAAAAAAGGCGACCCACAAGAATCTGATGGTAGTAAACAGACAAAGACTGAATCATGTGGTTTCATCCTTAGATTTTACTTCTACAGATAATTGCAGGCCTAGTCCTTTCAACACTTGCAATACTTTTCCAAAATGAATCGTTTTCTTGGCATTCTCTAAATCAGAAAGAAAACGCGTCCCTACGCGGCAGAGCACAGCGGCTTCTATTTGGGTTAGCCCCTGCTTTTTACGCTCTTCTCTTATAATACGGGAAAGCTCGGAAAGGGTTTCAAAAATCATATATTTTCCTGATCGGTAAAATAGATCTAAAATAGATCTACTTTAGATCTATTACAATAGAAATAATACCGAACAGTAATATTATTTAGCGACAAGTCTCTGATGTGCTTTCTGAATCAAATCTTCCGTCGTCTTCCAATCAATACACGCATCGGTCACCGACACCCCGTATTGGAGTTGATTCAAGTCACTGGGAATTTTTTGGCTTCCTGCCGAGAGATGACTCTCAAGCATCATGCCGCAGATGGATTGATTGCCTTGGATCACCTGATCGATCACAGCATTAAAAACTTCCGGCTGTTTATTGTAATCCTTATTTGAATTTCCATGACTACAATCCACCATGATTTTTTTGCGGAGTTTGGCTTTTTCCAAAAGGGCTTCACATTCAGCAATCGTTTTTGGATCGTAATTAGGGCCTTTTTGGCCACCCCTTAGAACAATATGACTGTAGTTATTCCCCTTAGTCATAAACACAGAAATCCGCCCCTTGGAGTCGATGCCCAGAAAATGATGAGGATTGAGCGCCGATCTCATGGCATCAATGGCCACCTGAATGGACCCATCCGTACTATTTTTAAAACCCACGGGCGTAGACAATCCACTCGACATCTCACGATGCGTCTGAGACTCCGTTGTACGCGCTCCAATGGCAGACCAAGAAATTAATTCGGATAAATACTGAGGAGTAATCGGATCTAGAGCTTCCGTCGCTGTCGGCAATCCCATATGAGTCAGCTCAAGCAAAAGCTCTCGAGCAAGCTTCAAAGCCTCTTCAATCTTGAAAGAATCATCCATAAGAGGATCATTGATCAAACCCTTCCAACACACAGTCGTTCGCGGTTTTTCAAAATAAACACGCATCACTAAAAAAAGCGTGTCCTTTACCCGATCCGCAAGCCTCTTTAGTTTTTCAGCGTATTCATGAGCCGCTTTCACATCATGAATCGAACACGGCCCTACGACGACAAACAGTCTCTTATCTTTGCCATCCAAAATATCCTGAATGACTTTACGACCGTGCAAGACCGTCTTCAAACTCGAATCGAGAGCCGGGAATAGTTTCTGAATCTCCTCAGGCGTCGGGATGAGATAGCTGCCTTTAACGTTGGTATTAACAAGGGTTTTGAGGTCCATACTAAAAAATATCTCCTAACGCTTGCGTTAAAGAAGCGCGGATTTCCTTTCTATCCTTTTCGGAAAGTGTACCAATTTTGGAAACAACCAACCGATGATCAAGAGTGAATAATTTCATCCGTACGACAGACGGAGACGACAATCCAGCTTTTTGAAGATCACCAATAATCACATCCAATGGCCAGGCATCGTTCTTGGCGCTCGTAATCATCGCCATAATGCTATGCTTAACTTTTTCATTAAAGTAAGTTTTTGAGGACAACACCAGAGCAGGTCTGCGTTTATTCTTTGAAGAATCTGTGAAGGGAAAAGGTACCGTCACCACGTCAAACGCATTATAAGTCACGGTAAGCCTCATCATCATGCTCGGAATTCCACTCACTCAAAGTCCCTTCTAGGGATTTTGCAAATTGTAAATCCAAGGGAGTGACCTTGCGAATCAAAACTTTATCCTTCTGAATCTCAAAAGCAATGGCGTCACCTTTATGAAGACCCAAAACCTGCCGAACCTTCTCCGGTACTGTTGTTTGGTATTTACTGGTTAATTTTGCGGCTAACATAGGTAATACGGTATTACAGCATTACTATCTTGTCAACTCATCACATCTATCCATTACACTCGTTCTAATAAGCCAGTCAGAAAATAGCCTAGACCAGCCGTCATCCCAATGCGTGAAACATCAGCAGTTTAGTTTATCTGGAGCACGATCTCTTGTGAAGAGCAACGAGCCAGCGCCTAAAATTCCACTTAATACCAGAGGGTTGAGAGTAATAAACAATGCCTGACTAGCTTGAAATGAAACCAAATCACCTAAAAGATTATTCATAGACGTTCTCCTACTTTTAACTTTGCCACTTTGGCTCGCTCTTATTGAGGAAAGGTTTCGTAAATTCGAGAGAAATTCTTGCTTGGATAGATTGATTTCACTAAGCGCAGCCCATGACAAAATCTAAAAAAGAAACTTTTAATGCCTATCAAGGCACTGAAGATTATGTGGCTTCCGAAGCCCTTCAAGAAGTGGTGAATGTGGCTCTCGCCATTAAACGACCTCTTCTTTTAAAAGGTGAGCCCGGGACTGGCAAAACGCTTCTGGCTCAATCGATTGCCAAAGCCATTGGCCGTCCACTTCTCCGTTGGAATATCAAATCCACGACAAAAGCTGTCGAAGGTTTATACGTCTACGACACGGTCCAACGATTAAATGACAGCCGTTTTGGTGGAGGCAATGTTTCTGACATCAAACACTATATTAAACTCGGAAAACTCGGCGAGTCCTTCGTGGCTCCCGAACCTGTCGTGCTGTTGATTGACGAGATCGACAAAGCGGATTTAGAATTTCCTAACGATCTCTTAGCCGAAATCGACGAGATGAGATTTTATATTCCTGAAACGCGTGAAGAAATTTCCGCCAAGCATCGCCCGATGGTCGTCATCACGTCCAATTCTGAAAAAGAATTGCCCGATGCCTTTCTGCGTCGCTGTGTGTTTCACTTTATTGAATTTCCCAATCTTGAAATGATGGAACAAATCGTCAAAGTGCATTTTCCCACGATCGAAAAGAAAATGCTCGAAGCGAGTCTGAAAAAATTCTACGAAATCCGTACCCGCACAGGACTTAAAAAACCACCGTCGACGTCTGAATTGATTGACTGGCTTCATGCCTTGATTGCGATGGGCTTAGATCCAAAATCTTTGGATGAAACACCGTTGATTGGATGTTTGTTGAAGAACGAACAGGATATTAACACGAAGAAATCGACGTATCGGTATCAATAAATGCTTCTCCCCTTCCTCTACGTCCTCAGATCTCACAAAATCCCCGTCGGGACGCAGGAATGGTTGTATCTGATGGATGCATTATCACAAGACATTGCGGATTCGTCACTCACGCGGTTTTATCATTTGTCTCGCTCAGTCTTAGTGAAATCCGAAAGTCTCTATGATGCGTTTGATCGAGCTTTTGTGGCTTGTTTTAAAAGTCTTGAGGGGGAATTTGATATTAAAGAAGAGATTCTCGATTGGCTTAATAAAATGGTCGATCCAGCAGCACGCCCAGCCATGCCCGACATTGATCCTTTGACACTTGAAGAACTGCGAAAAAAATTCCTCGAACGGTTAAAAGAACAAAACGAAGAACATCATGGAGGCAGTCATTGGATCGGCACTGGCGGCACGTCGCCTTTTGGCCATGGCGGCTCGCACCCTTCCGGCATGCGCATCGGCGGACCAGGTGGTGGGCGATCGGCTGTGAAGATCGCTGAAGAGAGACGATTTCAAAATTACCGGGATGACGTTGTTCTTGATACGCGACAAATCAAAGTTGCTCTCAAACGCTTACGCCGCTTAGATCACGAAGGTCAGGCCGTCGAACTCAAGATCGACAAAACCATTCAAAAAACCTGTCAAAATGCAGGTGAAATTGATCTCGTCTTTGAAGCTCCTAAAAAAAATCAAACCGAGCTTCTACTTCTCATGGATGTGGGCGGCAGCATGGATCCTTACGCACGCTTGGTTGAAACTCTTTTTTCCGCCGCTCATGCATCGAATCATTTTAAAGCTTTTAAGCATTACTATTTTCACAATTGTGTTTATTCGCGCATTTATACGGACATGTACCAAAGGAAATGGATTGCCACCGATGAGCTTTTCAAAAAATACCGCAAAAATTTTCATGTGATCTTCGTGGGTGATGCTTGCATGGGTCCGTATGAACTCTTTTCAACCGGTGGCATCATTGACTATTACGATCCTGATCAAACGCGAGGGATTGACTGGCTTTTGAAAATCAAAAACCATTTTTCAAAATCTGTTTGGCTCAATCCGGAACCTCAAGCGAGTTGGGACTATCATCCCACCATCCAAGCCATACAAAAAATTTTCCAAATGTATTCATTGAGTGTAGAAGGTCTCACCAAAGCTATTGATGTCTTGAGAAAGAACAATCAAATCACTATTTAAAACACTCTTGGTGCCAGGCACCTTATTAACTATTGAATATTTAATGATAATAAATATTTATATGCATAATATATATTTCTAATTATTATTATTAGTTAATATATATATTTACATATAATCTATTTTGTCATACTATAAGATGACAAAATGACGAGGACTTCTTTAAAAAATTGGCAAATTGAGAAAAAAATTCGGCTTTTAAGAGCTCGACTCAGCACTCTTCCTAAAAGAGGATGGATACAAATGATTCGAGAAGCTCTTGGGATGTCAGGCTCTCAACTTGCCAGTCGCCTCTCTATTTCCAGACAAGCTCTATCGAGATTGGAAAAAAATGAATTCGATGGGAGTATTTCTATCTCATCCCTGGAGAGAGTGGCTCAAGCGCTCCAGTGCGAGGTCCTGGTCGCTTTAATTCCTAAAAAAACCCTTGAGAGTATTATTCAAGAACAAGCTGAAAACATTGCTCGAAAACTTGTCGAGCGAAGCCAACTTCATATGACCCTTGAAAATCAAGGAACAGATCGTAATTTTTTAGAAAGACAAATTAAAACCGTTGCTCAAGAGCTCCAAATCAAAAACCCAAAAATATTATGGAATAAAAATGATGTATGACCTTTCTGCAATCGAAGAAGGTCAAACACCATTGAGTCCTGAAGAAATTCTTCAGTTGAAACCCAAGTATTTAAGAACTCTTGCTGACCTCAACCAATTTGAAAGCACAAACATAGACAAAGCCATTCAAAACTATCTCATAAAAATAAGACGAATAAATCTTTCAGACATCTCTGTCCTAAAAAAAATTCATAAAGATATGTTTAACCAGACTTGGAAATGGGCTGGGGAATTTCGAAAATCCGATAAAAACTTAGGGTGTGAGTGGTATAAAATTCCCGAAGAAATGAATAAACTCTGCGCTAATTTTCAATATTGGGAAAATCAAAAAACATATTCACCAGAAGAAATAGCTGTCAGGTTTCATTACAAACTCGTTTGGATTCATCCTTTTGCCAATGGAAACGGTCGCCATGCACGACTTGTAGCCGATATTTATCTATTTCAAAAAAGTTTACCGTTGCTCAATTGGGGAAGCACCTTAAAAGATGTGAATCTTCAACGAAAAACCTATATTGAAGCTTTACGCAAAGCTGATGAAGGGATTTTTTTACCATTAATCCAATTTGCCTCAGGCAAATAAACAGGGGGTTGAGATGCCTATTTTTAGTATGGTTGTGTTTTTTATTTTGGTATTGGTTTTAGTCGTTATCAATATTCTCCAAATGTTGAGTGTCATTATCATACGACCCTTTTCACTCCAGGTCTTTCGAAAGTTTAATTCTTATTGCGCCCATCTTTGGTGGGGATGGTGTACGAGTACTGTGAAAATTCTTCATGGAATCCGCCTGGAAGTCACAGGGGATCAACTCACGCCCGAGATGGAAAAGGAAAATAGTATTGTGATTATGAATCATCAAACCATGGCCGACATCACGGTTTTGCTCATGTATGCCAAAGATCAAGGACGGCTGGGGGATTTGAAATGGTATGTCAAAGATGTATTGAAATATGTACCTGGGATTGGTTGGGGCATGGTCTTTCTCGATTGTCTTTTTATTAAAAGAAACTGGACCGATGATAAAGATAAGATTCAAGCTGTCTTTGCCAAAGTCATCAAATACTCTATTCCTGTTTGGATCATTTCTTTTTTAGAAGGCACACGCTTTACCCAAGCTAAAAAAGAACGCAGTCAGGCCTATGCCGCCAAGCAAGGTGTGCCCATTCTCAATCATGTTCTTATTCCACGTACCAAAGGTTTTGTAGCGACCGTCCAAGGGATGGAAAATCATATTCAGGCCGTTTATGATTTAACGATTGGTTATGTAGGCAAAACCCCGACTCTTCGAGATTGGGTCAAAGGGTATGTGAAAGAAGTCCATCTCGATATAAAACGATTTCCCATCAGCACACTTCCCAAAGACGAAAAGTCCCTTTCTCAATGGGCTTTAGAACGCTTTCAGCAAAAAGATCTCTTACTCGATCGGTTTTATAAAGCGGGTACTTTCAAAAATTAACACTTTCTTAACTCGACCCTAACAGACCCCATCGCTAGCCATCGCGACCTATGGAATTTCTCAAACGTTTGCTCATTGGCAAAAAGCGTGATCTCAACGACCACGACGTTTTTCACAAAGTATCCCTCATCGCTTTTTTGGCTTGGGTAGGTTTAGGCGCTGATGGACTTTCCTCCTCAGCTTACGGACCTGAAGAAGCTTTCAAAGCCTTGGGGCCTCACACCTATCTGGCTGTGGCTCTGGCGATTGCGACAGCATTTACCGTTCTCATTATTTCTTATGCTTACAGTCGCATCATCGAACACTTTCCCTTTGGCGGTGGTGGTTACGTCGTGGCTTCCCGACTTTTGGGTAAACATGCAGGACTCGTCTCTGGATCGGCTCTGGTCATTGATTATATTTTGACGATTTCTATTTCGATTGCTGCGGGAGCGGATGCTGTTTTTAGTTTTTTACCAGCCTCCTGGAGTCAGTCTCTTATTTTGGGATTTCTTCCTTTAAAACTCTATATTGAAATATGCACAATCGTCCTCCTGATCATTCTCAATCTCCGTGGTGTCAAAGAATCAGTCACCATTCTGACACCAATCTTCTTAGTCTTTTTAGTCACGCACGTGATTTTGATTGTGGGAGCGATTGTCAGTCGTTTTTATGAAATTCCGATTGTCGTGCGTGGTGTTCAAGAAGGTTTTTCACAAGGACTTCAGCACCCACCTATCGGCTTAGGTTTGGCCGGAATGGTTGCCCTTCTCATGCGTGCGTATTCGCTGGGGGGTGGTACGTATACGGGTATTGAAGCTGTTTCAAACGGCCTCATGATCATGCGCGAACCCAAAGTAGAAACAGGAAAAAAGACGATGGTCATGATGGCCTTGTCTTTGGCTCTAACAGCTTCTGGATTGGTGATCGCTTATCTTTTATTAGGTGTGACGCCGATGGCGGGCAAAACCATGAATGCTGTCTTGGCAGAAAAATTTGCCGGAGGATTTAGTCTTTTTGGTCTCAATATCGGTCATCCTTTTATTTTGATCACTTTAGTTTCCGAGGCTTTTCTCTTGTTTGTGGCGGCTCAAGCCGGATTCATCGACGGACCGCGCGTCATGGCCAACATGGCTTCAGACTCCTGGCTGCCTCACCGTTTTTCCCAACTGTCTGAACGACTCACCGTTCAAAACGGAATTCTTCTCATGGGTGTGACATCGGTCTTAGCGCTCATTTACACACGTGGCGATGTCTCTCATCTGGTCGTCATGTATTCGATCAACGTGTTTTTGACTTTTTCTCTAACGGAAATGTCTATGTGTCGGTTTTGGGTCAAAGAAAGAGACAAGCATCCAGATTGGAAAAAGAAAATTTTGATTCATATCACAGGACTCACGATGTGTCTGACAATTTTAGCCGTCACGACTTATGAAAAATTTGGCGAAGGTGGATGGATCACACTGCTTCTTACGGTTTTGATGATTGGTTTATGTTTACTGATCCGTCGACATTATGGGTATGTTCAAACAAATCTCAAAAGGCTCGATGACACCTTGTCGAATCTTCCACAAGATTCAAAAAGAACTCCTGTCGTGATCGATTACAAAGCGAGAACAGCTGTCTTACTAGTGGGATCCTATGGAGGATTAGGTGTTCACTCTTTACTCTCTATCCAAAAAACTTTTCCTGGTACTTTTAAAAATATCGTCTTTGTATCTATCGGCGTGATTGATTCGGCCGTATTTAAAAATGTGGAAGCGGTGGATGAAGTCCGTGAAAAAACAAAGGCGTCTTTAGAGAAATATGTTTCTCTCGCCCAGAGCTTTGGATTTGCTTCTGATTATCGATTGGACATTGGCATTGAAGCTGTCTCAACGGCTGAAAATCTTTGCCGTCAAATTTCAAAAGAATTCACCAGTTCTGTCTACTTTGCTGGAAAACTTATTTTTGAAAAAGAAAAATGGTTTCAAAAAATCCTCCACAACGAAACAGCTTATTCGATCCAAAGACGCCTTCAGTTTGCAGGACTCAATACGATGGTCCTCCCTATTCGTATTCTCGAATCAGCTTAACACTTTCTTGACCTAAAACACCGCTATCTTGACACGACAAAATCCCTATTCAGCCTTACTTTAAGTGCGAAAGTAGGGATTATGAAAAAATTCAAAAACAAGACTGGCAACTTCTGGGTCGCAGTTCCAGAGCCATTCCTCAAACATATCGATGCTGCCAAAGAAATCATTACGCTTCACAAGGGTCTTTTCTTTTTGATTCTTTCCGCGTGCTTTGTCGTCGGTTGGATTTTCGCCAACCGCTGTAAAAACGATTAATTCTTACAGGAGATTTTATGTCGGACATTATCATGATCAGTATTGGCATTAGTTTTTTTGGACTCACGTGGCTTTTCACTCAGCTCTGTGACCGCTTGGGAAAGGAAAAATAATATGACCTGGCTCTACATCTCATCGGCCGTCATTACGGCAGGGCTTTTAGTCTATCTCACCGTCGCTCTTTTGAAACCAGAATGGTTTGAATAGGAAAATTTATGACATCCAACAATATCCTCCAAATTTTGTTTTTTCTCTTCACGCTGCTTCTACTCGTCAAACCCTTAGGGCATTACATGGCTCGTATTTACGAGGGGGATATTCCGAAGGCAGCTCGATTTTTAACCCCTTTAGAAAAAATAATTTATAAACTCTGTGGGATTCATCCCCAAGGCGCAGAGTCTGAGATGGATTGGAAGCGTTACACGTTGAGCTTTCTGCTTTTAAATATTTTAAGCTTCCTTTCTGTCTATCTGATCCAACGCCTTCAGAACTTGCTGCCTTTCAATCCTCAAATGCTTTCTGCTGTTTCTCCTGACTCTTCTTTTAATACGGCTGTGAGCTTTACCTCCAACACCAATTGGCAAGGTTATGGCGGTGAAACAACGATGAGTTATGCCACTCAAATGCTAGCTCTCACCGTTCAAAATTTTATTTCTGCAGCTGTAGGGATGTCGATTGTAGTGGCTTTGATTCGTGGATTTCATCGGCAACAAATGAAAACTCTGGGGAATTTCTGGGTCGATACCACGCGTGGGATCATCTACATCCTTCTTCCACTCTCGATTTTTCTTTCAATTATTCTTGTTTCCCAAGGTGTCGTTCAAACTTTCAAACCGTCTCAAACAGCCTCACTCATAGAGCCTTTTAAGGATGCTCAAGGACAAGCGGTCACAGAGCAAATCATCGCGGTCGGTCCCGCAGCTTCACAAATTGCCATCAAGCAATTAGGCACAAATGGCGGTGGTTTTTTTAATGCCAACTCCGCACACCCTTTTGAAAATCCAACGCCTCTCTCCAATTTTTTCAAATGCTCTCGATCCTCCTCATACCAGCGGCGCTTTGTTATACATTTGGAAAAATGGTCAAAGACACACGTCAAGGATGGGCCTTGCTCGCCACGATGACAATTATTCTCGTGTCTCTTTTAAGCATTGCGGTAGTCGCAGAACAAAACGGCAATCCCGCCTTTCAAGGCTTGAATATCGACCAAACAGCTTCAAGCCTTCATTCCGGTGGCAACATGGAAGGAAAAGAAGTGCGCTACGGCATTGTCAATTCAGCTATTTGGGCCACGACCACAACGGCTGCGTCTAATGGTTCCGTTAACGCGATGCTGGATTCTTTCACGCCTCTTGGAGGTTTCGTTCCTCTATGGCTCATTCAATTGGGCGAAATTATTTTTGGCGGTGTGGGTTCCGGACTTTATGGAATGATTATCTTCGCTCTGATCGCCGTCTTTATTTCCGGTCTCATGGTCGGACGCACTCCCGAATATTTGGGAAAGAAAATCGAATCCTTCGAAATGAAAATGGCCTCTATCATTATCTTAATCCCAGCCGTCGCGATCAAGTTTGGTACTGCCTTGGCTCTTTCATTGGAAAAAGGCCGAGCAAGTGTTTTCAATCCCGGCGCTCATGGGTTTAGTGAAGTGCTCTACGCGTTTTCCTCCGCTGTGGGAAATAACGGCAGTGCTTTCGGTGGGCTCTCTGCCAACACACCTTTTTACAATATCGCCTTGGGAATCGGCATGTTGATTGGGCGGTACTGGATCATCGTCCCGGTGATGGCGATAGCCGGCATGCTAGCCCAAAAGAAAAAAGTTCCGGCCTCGAGCGGTACATTACCCACTCACACACCTCTTTTTGTAGGCATGCTCGTCGCTGTCATCGTCATCGTAGGATCGTTAACATTTTTACCCTCACTCGCCTTAGGGCCCATTGTCGAACATTTACAGTTATCTGGAAAATAAGGAGTCTCTATGTCCAAAAAATCTCAATCTTTCTTTCAAGGAGCCATGCTCAAACAAGCTTTGTGGGATGCTTTTGTCCGGATGAATCCACAATATCAGCTCCGCAATCCGGTGATGTTTGTAACGGAAATCGGGAGTCTTTTGACAACAGTCATTTTCTTCATGTCTTTAGCAGGACATGCCGAAGCCTCGCCCTCATTCATCTTCTGGATTTCTCTTTGGCTTTGGTTCACGGTTTATTTTGCAAACTTTGCCGAGGCGATGGCCGAAGGTCGCGGGAAGGCTCAGGCAGATTCTTTGCGCAAAGCTCGAAAAGATATTCAGGCAAAAAAATTAAAAACATCTAATCGTCTCTCTGGTTTTGATACTATTTCCGCAGCCTCTTTACGCAAAGAAGATATTGTTTTGGTCGAGACCAATGATTTTATTCCCTGCGATGGTGACGTGATTGAAGGAGTGGCCTCTGTCGATGAAAGTGCCATCACCGGAGAGAGCGCTCCCGTCATTCGTGAAAGCGGTGGTGATCGCAGTGCCGTCACCGGTGGCACGAGAGTCTTATCTGACTGGCTGGTAGTAAGAATCACAGCTAATCCCGGAGAAACATTTCTCGATCGTATGATTGGTCTGGTCGAAGGGGCAAAGCGTCAACGCACACCCAATGAAATTGCTCTTCATATTTTGCTTGTTGCTTTAACCATCGTCTTCTTAGCCGTCTGTGCCACACTACTTCCATTTTCACTTTTTAGTGTTCATGTGGCTGGCCAAGGCACAGCCATTACGATCACAGCTCTTGCCGCTCTCCTGGTGTGTTTGATTCCCACAACCATCGGCGGACTTCTTTCGGCGATCGGAATCGCCGGCATGGATCGATTGGTTCAAGCCAATGTCATCGCCATGTCAGGTCGTGCGGTGGAAGCAGCAGGAGACGTGGATGTTTTGCTCCTCGATAAAACCGGAACGATCACGTTGGGCAATCGTCAAGCCACGGCCTTTCATCCAGCTCCCGGTGTCACGGAAGCCGAACTTGCCGATGCCTCACAAATTTCTTCTTTAGCCGATGAAACTCCGGAAGGTCGCAGCATTGTCGTTCTGGCTAAAGAAAAGTATGGCATCCGTGGTCGTGAAATCCACGAACTCAATGCTCATTTCATTCCCTTCACAGCTCAAACCCGCATGAGTGGTGTAAACTTCGATCATCGTGAAATTAGGAAAGGGGCTGTGGAAGCGGTGGAATCCTACATTGCTTCTCTAGGTGGAAAAATGCCTATGGAAGTTCGAAAATCTGCTGACGATATTTCTCGCAAAGGCGGAACGCCTCTCTGTGTCACTGAAGGTAAGAAAGCTTTGGGCATCATCGAACTTAAAGACATCGTCAAAGGTGGCATCAAAGAACGTTTTGCCGAGCTTCGCCAAATGGGCATCAAAACTATCATGATCACCGGCGACAATCCACTGACGGCGACCGCCATTGCCGCAGAAGCGGGCGTCGATGATTTTTTGGCGCAAGCCACTCCCGAGATGAAACTCAAACTCATCCGTGAACATCAATCCAAAGGAGCCCTGGTCGCGATGACAGGAGATGGGACCAACGACGCACCCGCTCTCGCACAAGCCGATGTGGCCGTCGCCATGAACACAGGAACCCAAGCCGCTAAAGAAGCAGGCAATATGATTGATCTCGATTCTAATCCCACCAAACTCATTGAAGTGGTACAAATCGGCAAACAACTGCTCATGACTCGAGGAGCCCTGACGACGTTTAGTATTTCAAACGACGTCGCCAAATATTTTGCCATTCTCCCCGCCTGCTTTGCCGCGACTTACCCCGTACTCGGGCACTTAAACATCATGCATTTAAAAACACCTGAGAGCGCCATTTTATCTGCGGTGATTTTCAATGCCTTGATCATCATTTGCCTCATACCTTTAGCTCTCAAAGGAGTGTCGTATAAGGCGGTCTCGGCATACAAACTTTTGAGACAAAATATTTTAGTCTACGGCGTCGGAGGACTCATCGCCCCTTTTGCCGGAATCAAATTGATCGACATGATCGTCGGTCGATGGATGATGTAACAGGAGACACTATGAAAAAAGAATTTAAAATAAGCCTGATCTTTCTTCTCGTCATGACAGTATTAACAGGAGTTATTTATCCTGTGGGAATAACCCTTATCGCAAAAACATGCTTTCCCCACCAAGCCGCAGGGAGCTTGATTGTCGAAAATGGCAAGATCCTGGGATCCGAACTCATTGGCCAAAACTTTGAAGATCCCAAATTTCTATGGAGCCGCCTCTCGGCTACAGTACCCGCCTATAATGCGGCTGCCTCTTCTGGGAGCAATCTCGGACCTTCAAACCCTGCTTTAATCGACAATGCAAAAGCCCGCATCGATTTACTTAAAATTGGTGCTCTTAAAATTACCGGTACCGACACAACCAAATCCATTCCCGTCGACTTAGTCACCTCTTCTGCCAGTGGCCTAGATCCACACATCTCTCCAGCGGCCGCAGAATACCAAGTGCCACGCATCGCTCATATAAGCCATTTAGATGAAATCCAAATCCGTGCGATCATCCAAGAAAACACAGAAGGCCGCACGTTCGGATTTTTAGGAGAACCTCGAGTAAATGTGTTGAAAGTTAATTTAGCTTTGCATCAATTGTATACTTCAAAATAATATCCCGCTTAATCTTAACAAAATCTTAACCATCACTTCCTTGGCTTTGAAAATATTCTCACTTATAAAATAAAAATGTCTGACGAAATGCGACCGGATCCGGATTTTTTGCTTTCCGCTCTACCCCCAGATGAAGACCATCATCATCGGGGAAAGTTGAAAATATTTTTTGGAGCCTGTGCGGGTGTCGGGAAGACCTGCACGATGTTGGAAGCGGCTCAGAATAAAAAGAAGCAAGGGATCGATGTCATCATTGGGCTTGTGGAAACACACAAGCGTCAGGAAACGGAAGCTCTTTTGGAAGGCCTGGAAGTTCTGCCGCGGAAAAATATTGATTACAAAGGAGTCACTCTTAAAGAATTTGATCTCGATGCGGCTCTCGCACGCAAACCTTCGCTGATCATTGTTGATGAACTAGCTCATACCAACGCGCCCGGCTGTCGGCACATGAAACGCTGGCAGGATATTGCCGAGCTTCTGGCCGCCGGCATAGACGTCTACACCGCACTCAATACACAGCATCTGGAAAGTTTAAACGACTCGATTGCCAAAATCACTTCCGTGATTGTGCGTGAAACGGTTCCGGATGAGTTTTTTAATCAGGCCGATGAAGTGGTCCTTGTCGATCTGCCGGTCTCCGAACTCTTGCAACGACTCAAAGAAGGAAAAGTTTATTTGGGAGAATCAGCCGAACGAGCTCGGGAAAATTTTTTCAAGAAGGTACTCTTTCTGCTTTAAGAGAAATTGCTCTGCGCAAAACGGCTCAACGGGTTGACTCTCAGCTCAATCAATACCGCACTCTCCATGCCGTCAAAAAATCTGGCAAGCTGGTGAACGCCTCTTAGTCTGCATTGGCCCCAGCCCTTTTTCCACCCAACTCATTCGTCGCACCAAACAACTCTCCGACGAGCTTCAAGCGCCTTGGATTGCCGCTTACGTAGAAACCCCCAAAAGAAACTTTAACGATAATGAGCGCGAAGCCTTAGAAAGCCAGCTGCATTTTGCCGAATCTCTCGGAGCTACGACCGTCGTTCTCCATGGCCTCAAACCCAGTGAAGAAATTTTAAAATTTGCTCATGAAAAAAATGTCACCAAGATTGTTTTGGGGAAACCCTCTCATTCTATTTTTAAGGATCTTATTTTTGGATCTTTTGTTGGCGATATCATTCGAGGCAGTGGGGATATTGATATCTATGCGATTTCGGGTCGTCAGGAAAAAATTCATTCCAAGGAAATCAAAAAAGACATTTCGTGGGGTCCTTATATTTTTTCGTTTGCACTGATCGCCGGGTGGACAGCTTTCATCAAAAAATTCATCCCCGATATTGAAGTCGTCAATTTGGCCATGACCTATCTCTTACTCAATCTCGTCGTCGCCGTTCGTTATGGACAGGGACCGTCTTTGCTAGCTTCTTTCTTAAGTGTCGCCTGCTTTGATTTCTTTTTTGTTCCACCTTTCAATACTTTTGCTGTTTCCGATGGGAAATACATCGTCACATTTCTTTCGATGTTTACGGTCACTCTTCTCACAAGTCGTCTCATGATTCGCTTGAGACGGAGCGCGGAAGCCGCCTCAGCACGCGAACGCTACACGTCTGATCTTTATTCGTTAAGTCGTGAGATGACGACAGGATCCCATACAAGTGACATCGTCACCCGTGACATCGTCAAAAACGTGATTCATAAACTATCCGATGTCATTGATGCCGATGTCGTTGTTTTTTTAGGAGCTGATCCTGAGCTCATGTTTCTCGAAGCGACAACAAATCTCCATTGGAAATTTTCACCCATCGATCAGGCTGTTTCTCAATGGGTGTGTAAAAATGGAAAAGTCGCAGGCCTAGGCACTCAAACTCTCCCCTCAGCCAAGACGACATTTTTTCCTTTGATTGCCTCTCGCGGGATACTGGGCGTCGTGGGCCTTCACCCTCATACAAATCCAGAACTCTCTTTATCTAACTTTCATTTCGTCGAAAGCGTCATCGGACAACTCTCACTGACGCTCGAGCGCGCCATGCTGTCGGAAGAAGCGCTGGAAGCCGAAAAGGAAGCGGAGCGGGAAGGTTTCATGAGCACGCTTTTAAGCTCCGTCTCGCACGACCTGCGCACGCCTTTGACGTCGATCGCCGGTGCCGCGAGCACCTTACTGACTCAGGAGGAAAAACTCTCGTCCAACGACCACAAGAAGCTTTTGGAAATGATCGGCGACGAATCGAATCATCTCAATCGCTTGGTCAGCAATATCCTGCAAATGACCAAGATCGATTCGGGCCACATCAATGCCCGCAAAGAACTGCATTCGTTGGAGGAGATTATCGGGAGCGCTCTCGATCGCCTGGACTCTCTCCTAGGCTCTCGCATGATCCAGGCGGAGATTTCCGAAACCCTCCCCATGGTGCCCATTGACGATCTCTTGATTGAGCAAGTTTTGACGAACCTCATTGAAAACGCCTTGCGCTACACGCCGGAAGGGTCGCCCATCGATATCCGTGTTTTCCAAGAAGGCAAATGTGTGACCGTAGAAATCCTGGACCGTGGCCCCGGTATTCCGGACTCTGACAAACGTAAGATCTTTGAAAAATATTTCAGAAGTGGCCATCAGAAGGCCCTTCAAGACGTTTTGGGAACCGGTTTAGGCCTTGCCATTTGCGCGGGCATTATCAAAGCCCATCAAGGACACATTGGAGTGAAGGACAGAGACGGAGGGGGAAGTATCTTCTACTTCTCATTACCCTTATGACGACGAAACAAACATCGATCCTGGTCATCGAAGACGACTCCCAAATCCGGCGTTTTTTAAAAGTCGGTTTGGAAAGTAATGACTATCATTACGACGAAGTCACCAACGGCAAGGAGGGATTGTCGGAAATCGCCACGCGGAATCCGGATCTCGTCATTTTGGATCTTGGACTGCCCGACATGGATGGGCTCGCATTCTTGAAGCAAGTGCGCGAATGGTCCCGAGTCCCCGTGATCGTGCTGACCGCGCGCGATCGCGAGCAGGACAAGGTCGAAGCCCTCGATCTTGGCGCCGACGATTACCTCACCAAACCCTTCGGCATCGCCGAGCTCCTCGCGCGCATACGCGTCGCTTTGCGCCATTCCCACAAGGAAGCCGACAAGCCTATCTTCGAAAATGGATCTCTGAAGATCGACTACATCAAACGCCATGTCTTCATGAAAGACAAGGAAGTGCATCTCACGCCGACGGAATATAAGATTTTGGTTTTTCTCGCGAAAAACGCGGGGAAAGTGATCACCCAACATCAATTACTAAAAGAAGTGTGGGGACCGACATACACCGAACAAGGCCATTACCTGAGAGTCCACATGCACCAGCTGCGGCATAAGATTGAAGAAAAACCGACGCGCCCAAAAATTTTGATCAATGAACCCGGTGTGGGGTATCGAATGAAGATAGATATCTAATGTTATTTCGAATCAAAAAAATCTAATTTAAAAGAAAGATGTTTCTGAATCATCTGAAAATGTCGATCTTGAGTGATGAGAATGGCCCCATGTTCATAAGCTGTTAAAGCAATGAGCAAGTCATTTTGAATTTTTTCCAGACTGATCGCATCAAAACTTTTCATCACTTTAGCAGCGAGCTGGCCTGTTTTAATCCACATGGCATTGGAGGGGGGTGGCAGAAACAGAATTCTTTTCGTTATAGCTTCTACTTTTTTTCGAACTTTTTCCGAACGAATCCCTCGAACTAACTCCTGATACACCACAGGGCAGAGACGAATAACATATTTTTGAAAGTAGTCTTGATACGTTTCTTGTGGAAACGTGCCCTTAAGGTAATCAATATAAATGTTGGTATCAAAGAAGGCGATCATTGCAATTATCCCTTGGACGTTACCCTTGAAAATCATCCTTGGAGGCGATTCCATACATGTCTTGATGGGCTTTGAATGAAGTGATTCTTTCCAGCTCTTGATCAATTAGGGCACGCAGAATCTCAGACTGACTATGACGACTTCCATATTCTTTAATAAGAATTTTCAATTTTTTCGGCGCAATCCAGGCGGTCATGCGCACTAGGGGGATTTTAGACGGTTTAGTTAAAACTTTCATACAAACTCCTTATGTCATACATAATTGTATATATGTATGATGAAGTCAATATTTCTATCTATTCCCCACTCCCCTTAAAGCGATCATCTTCCTTTTTGAATAGGACGTTGAAGCTCGTCATACTTCCGTAGCTGCGAGAGATATATTGCTGCATTTCGACTTTTTCCGCATCGGTCAATTTGGGATGAGAGTTTATTTTTTGTTCCAGAACACGAAGCTGGTTTCGGACCATGACGATCTTGTGAAAAAATGTCTCAATGGGAACACTTTTACTCTGAAGACTTGGGTCGCCAGGCTTAATAACCAACTCTCCACCATCCCATTTGGAAGCGAGCTCCACGGATGTATTAAGCTCATTGATGACTTCTTTGATGATAACTCTTAAATCTTCTCGATCAATATCCATATATCCTCCAGAAGTGAAACACTACCAAGCTCGCTAATCACTGACAATACTTTGATGAATACTTTCGGAAAAATTGGAATCAAAGATATTCTGTGCAGTCGCTGCTTGGGCTGAAAAGTTGATGTCCGAAAAAAGATCATCGTAATGAATTTCAAAACTCAAATCTTCATGGGTAGATCCTGCATGAAAATGCAGAGGGTGTGAAACTTCATGACCCGCCTCTAAAACTCTGAAAGGTTGAGGTAATAGAGTAATAGGCTCACTTCTGACAAAATTGATATCACCCGAATCGGTCCCTTTACGCCAAGTCCCCTGAAAATGATAGGTCACAGTTGTGGGTGTAGCGGCACCAGAGGCTGTGGCACCTGTTGTATGTGATTTTGAATTTTCCAAAACAAGACCTGCAGGCGTGGCTGTAGGACCCAGCACAATTTGATACCGACAATAACTGACTTGCTGAATATTCTGGTTTGTTACCAAAGAAAGGCTCGTCGCATCTTCTCCCAACACATCATCAGCGCCACCTAAATTCACCCGAATATCCCGGCCTGCTACACATTCTGGAAAGCTACTATCTGTCCCTCCGGAAATAAGTTGTAGAGAGCGCCATCCAATCTGAGCTTCACTCAGTGTGATTTGAAAACCCTGATTATTCGTGAATGTTTTACTGCCTCCCACAGGCTCTAACGTAGAACCATCAGCTAGATGATGGAGAACATTGACCGAGAGAGTCCCTGTGGCCCCAGAATCCTGATTGTTTAGCAAGCTACTCCCGCCACAAGCATTGAGTGTAAGAGCGATAAGGCATATAAAAATTATTTTTTTCATAAAATCTCCTTTTTAAAAAAACACATCGAGGTTTGTAAAAACACTGGATCGGATATCAGTAAATAAAGCGGTTGAATTTGACGATAGTACCACTCCGGATTTTAATTTTAGTTCATCTACCACCGCAAACTTCCCACCCACCGTGAGTCGTGAAGACGTGGTCATCGGAAAAATAAGAGCAGGGCTGAGATAAATTTTTGTCGAACCATTTTGAAAAGTATTACTTCCAAAAATACTCGAACCTTGAACCGAAATCACGGCTTCTAGTGGATACTCTCCAGGCACAAGAGTCACTACTGAGCCCACAGCATAGTCCAGCGAAGGCCGCACTTCTCGAGTCATCGCCACACTTGAGCCCACACTACTAAACAGATTCAATCGTTTCAGACCTTTTGCTACAGTCAGCGATGGAGACACCAGAACATCACCAGCACCCAAGCCAGAATTTTTATTTCCGGTTGGAACGGAAACTAAAGTCCCTCCCAAAAGAAAAATTTTCTCTTCCAGATTTTGCCATAAGACACCTTTGGCCAAGAGAGAGAGATCTGCCAGCCCTGTATGCTGCAATCCCGTCGTTCGCACCGTACTCACAGGGACGATAGCCCCCAAACTCCAGCGAGAATTGACGGCATACTCTCCTGAGATTTTGTACGCCACAGAATAACCCTGATCACTATCTAAGGAATCAGCATTTATCCCTAATCCCACAATGGTCTTAGGCGTCCGCACGGAAGTAATGGGATTAAACGAAGGGCCCGACATTCCATGCCCCGAGGAGTGATGAGCGTGAGCCAGATTTTGAAACGCAATTAAGAAAACAATAACGCTGAGCTTAAAGTGATGCCGCATAAAGTCTCCCTCCTCCTGAAAAAATAATGTTTGAGCCGGCAATTTCTGCAGCTGTGATCATTGAGGATCCTGTTGTGATTGTTTCCTGAAGAGTGCCTTCAGGGATCGAAATCACATAAACAGTTCCCGTCGCGGTAGAAACGTAGGCACGATTGTTTGAAACACGCACATCGGTGATTTGCGAAACACCCGGAATTGAAATGAAGCGAACGCCATCACTTGATGTCGATGGGGTCACATTTCTATCAACAATGACAAGCCTGCCATCCTGATTTCCAAAAACAACAAATCTACCATCGACAGTCATTGGTAATTCACTTTGATCAATGGGACGAACATCTGCAGGTAACATCCTGCCGAATAAGGTGGCATCTGTGATGGGATTGATTCTCATCAAAGACGGTCTATTTGTTGTAAGCACCACAACTTCACTCACGGGTGACGCTTGAGATACAGCCATGCCCACAGGTCTACCTGAAACAGAAACATGCTGGTGCGTCACACCACCATCCGGCAGTGAGCTCCGACGAGCTATCAAAGCACCCGATGTTGAAACATCATAAGCTAAAATTTCGCCATCCGTGTAAGTGGCGTCTGAATAAAAAGTCGCCGCATAAAATTTTCTTTGTGTACCAACGGCTACATACACGCCGTTCCCACTTAAAAAATGTCCTGCAGAGAAAGTTAAACGCACATTGGTGCCCGAGCTATCGGTATCGATTTGATAGACAGAGCTAGCCCCAACCACAACACCACTTAAATCGGTGGTGGAAACAATATCTCTCAATTCTTCAGCAGGGATAGGCGCTAATTCTCTTCGAAGAGTCACTCGAGGTGTTGTTAAGGGAGAACTCACTTGAAAAAACTGTCTTCCCGTACAAAGCCCCAAAAGATACTGACCGCTATCTGAAAAATAATCTATTTCCGTCGGCTGACATGGAAGACTCACTCCCAAATCACGAGCCGCTCTTGTGGTGGCAACGGGAACATCCGCTGGCACATCCACCGCCACTTCCATAGGGACATCGACAATGTCTACGGCGTCACTCAATTCCATTCCAAGATCCCGGCTCGCATCACGGCCACTATCTTGTGGTGGAACAAAACGATCTTCGACAAGCACATCCCTCTCGACACCACGATCGACGACAGCATCTAAAACAACAGATGTCTCGCGAGCTCCAGAATCAAAGACTGAAACCATCGGACCTGCAGGAGTGCTACAGGCTGTTAAAAATGAAAATCCTAAAACACTTTTAAAATTCATAAAAACCTCTACAATCGATTGCACCCACCTGGATCCACACGCGTCACGTCTCCGTAGATAACAGGGGTATTGTTTGATGTTTGAGCGGAAGAGCGCGTAGCCCCTCCACTCCCGAGTTGCCCACCAAGACCCGAGCCCCCGCCCGTTCCTAAATTTCCACCAAATCCTGCACCAGAACCTCCTCCGGAAGCGGAGACACCACCACTTCCTCCAGATCCCGTGCCGCCCAAACCTCCACTGCCGAAAGATAAACCTCCAGACCCACTGCTTCCGAAAATCCCACCCGAACCTAAATACCCACCGCTTCCACTACTCCCTCCGCTCCCCACTTCTGGAAACGTGAGTGCCGGCTGGATCGTGACAGAATTGTCGATCACCGCATACCGTCTGTCGGTTTCTGTTTGTGAAGATGGATCAGTAGTTACAATATGACCAGAGTTGAGAGAGCTATAAATGGCCGTCGTCCCATCGCTGCGACAAAAAGCTTTACGGGGATTATCCACAATCACCGTCAAATGTTGAAGACGAGCTTTGACACCCTCATCAAAACGGATGGGACAATCACCCAGTCCACGCGCATCCAAGACAAACGTCACAAACCCCGATGGTGTCGCCGTATCGGTATTGATATCGATCAAAACTCCTTCAGGCAAAACCCCTTCGGGCCCTGAGCTTTCAGCTACTGAACGCAATGGCTCTCCTCGAAAAACCAGTGGAGACGTGAGGTTCATCGTATAAGAACTCATGAAAATCAGACTCCAGTAGCATCGTCTGTCCACAACCCCATCACCATTATCCACAATGAGATCATTGTGATACCCTATCGCCTGATGAAGATAAGATTCATCGGTGCCAAACACGCGGCAAGTCGAACGCCTTAACATCGCATCGCCGGAAATATTATCATACTGAATTCCTGAAGGATCACTGATGTCATGACCATCTCCATTGCCATGGGCAAAAGCCGATGCATGAGAAAGGAAAAGAATCCCACAGGAAACAAAAAAATGTTTCCACATAAAATGTCCTCATTATTTTCTAATTTTTTTGAATCGGAAAAAACTAGGCTCTTGGAGGGGGGGAGAGTGGAGGATTGCTATATTCCTCTTTTTGAAAACATTGGGACTGAAAATAAAACTGGTTAGGAAACAATAAACCGGATTGAAACTGAGATGTTAAAAATAATTCTGTACGAAAAGACAAAATCTCATCCTGAGTTTTTCCACGACACATAGCTTGATACCCGGAACTTTTATCCTTGTGGCACGAATGCTGGATTGTTTTTTTCGACGCATGTTGGTGAGGGCAATGACACTTGTCTTCGGTCTGATGACAACAACACACAGCAGGCTTTTTCTTGGCTTCTATCGAATACGCCACCGAAAAAGGATAGGCCTGTCCGATAGAGATCAAGACAAACAAAAAAAGCGTCAGTATTTTTTTCTGAAATTTCACGCTGTGTTGCCACTACCTGACTTAAGACTCTTGTCAACGGACATGCAGCACTGGTTATTCTTTTGAATCATTTAAGAACTTTCCGACCAATCAAACAGCACCCAAGAAAAAAACCAAAGCAAACCACAATCGCAGGACCTGTGGGTAAGTCTTTCCATAGCGAAAGCAAAATACCCACCAGGCTCACCAAGACTCCGATACCCCAGCCTGAAAAAAGACGTCTCTTTAAGCTCTCGAAAAAAAGAATACTGCATAAAGTAGGAACGATCAGAAACGAAAAGACCAACAAAACACCGGCGATTTGTACAGAGCTCGTGATGATGATTCCGAACGAAAGATAAAACAACAAATCCCAGTACCATACTTTCAAACCTTGGGATTGAGCCTGAGCGGGATCGCTTGATACCAAAAGAAAGTTTTTTCGAAAGATGAAGTGAAAGATTCCCATCAAGCTATAAATACAAGTTGTCTTCAAAATCTGAGGCCAAGTGACCCAGAGAATATTTCCCGACAATATCTCTTTTAAATGTTCCGCCCCATGAGACATGTGGTCTGCCACCACTATGGCCAACGCAGAACTCACCGCAAAGGCGACCCCAATGAGAGATTCTTGCGGAATCTTCTCGTCTCGAAAAAGTGAAAATAAAAGAGAGCCACAGGCGGTAAAGATCAATCCAAAAAAATAAACCCACGGACTCCCCTCTTCAAAACCCAACCCTAAAGCGACAATCATTCCCAAAGCCGCAATCTGAGCCAAAGCGATATCGACAAAAATAATACCTCGTCGCACTACATGAATGCCCAAATAGGTATGAATTCCTGTCAATAAAACACAGGCCACAAAAGCCGGAAGAAGAAAAAGAAAAGCATTCATGGGACTAACCTCCCATCTAGTTTTCCAATAATCGTGTCCATCACACTGATATAATCTTTATCCCCACCTTCCGTATCTAAAATTAAAACCTTCGCTCCTGTTTTTTGGCCCAGCTCCTGAGCCGGCACGGGATTATAATAATTTTCCGAAAGTATGAGAGAGACATGTTTTGATTTCATCATATCTATCAATGACAAGATATGCCCTGGAGATGGGGGAATGCCTGGCTTGGGCTCCAAATAATCAACCACCTGAAAGCCCAACCAATCTGACAAGTAAGAAAAACTTTTATGATAGGTCACAACCGGCACACTACGAAGAGTCTTGGCGCGCGTTTGCCATTCGTTAATTTTTTGATCGAGTTTTTGCTGATAGCTCGCAAGATTTTTTTCATGCACATCTTGTCCTGCTGCATCGTTTTTAACCAAACCTTCTTTAATTATTTGGGCAATCACCTTTACCCTTCGAGGATCGAGCCAGACATGAGGATTGCCCAAGGGATGGATATCTCCTTGAGTCCGATCAATTTTTCCTTCAGGAATTTCCAAAACTGAAAGCCCTTTTGCTGCATTGATATATCCGACACTGGACGGTTGAATTTTTAGGATTACGCGCTTGCACCAGCAGAGGGGACAGCCAGCCAATTTCCAACTCCAGCCCCCCTTCAATCAAAACATCCGCCCGACTCAACGCCACGACGAAAGAAGGTTTTGGATCCATAAAATGAGGGTCTTGGTTTCCATGCGCAAGACTCGTGACGTCCACGCGGTCACCGCCGACTTCATGAGCAATCGAGGCGTACACAGGCAATGTCGCGACGACTTTGATTTTTGCCTGAACAGAAAAAGATATAAGTAATAAAAGTGATAAAATAATTTTTTTCATAATGTTTCCTTAAAATGCATGGGCGCCATGCACACCCATGCTAAATTGAAGTTGAAGAACAACAGATTGGACAGCTGGGCTTATGCTAGTTTTATCATAAGCATACTGAAGTCGAAGACGTGAAAATTCTGTAGGATCAAAGGCAATAGCCGGAGTCACCTTCCATTCTTTAGTGATCAAACCTTCAGGCAATCCCAAACGATCATAGCGAAGACCTGCGTGCCATCGTTTCAAAAATTGGTAGTCAATAGACGTGTACAAACCACCATCTTGATCCGTGCTCGTCATTCCTTGATAACGACGACACATGTATTCCGTTTGCCACGAAACGCTTGTTTCTGCTGAAGGTTTCCATTTCAAGAAAAAATCCCCACCCTGAATTATCGTCTTATTTCCCGGACCTGAGGCGTTTTGGCCTAGAGCTAAAGAATATCCTGCTAAAAGTGTGATATCATGAGGCAAATCAAAACTTGTCGAAAGACGCCCTTGATAGAGAAAATCTTCTTTCCGAGTCCCGGCAAAACTACTTGTATTATCTCCATTCGCCACAACACCTTCCAACTGAAGAAAGAAGGGGGTAGGAAAAGATAGGAGAGATTAATTCCTAATTCACTCAAACCTTCTGGACCAAAAAAAGCTTTATTGACCAGCATCGTATCCGCAAAATCCCAACGATGAAGATGCTTTTGATTTTGACGCCCGAAAGGCATCAAAAATTTACCGGCTTTTACTTGCAATTGGTAAGGAAGTGCCAGCGTCGTCACATATCCTCCTTCAAGTTCGACTCCTGATTCATGAAATGAAAAAAACACATCTCCTCTCAAATAAGGATCAATCACGGAACTCAAAGCCAACTCGATTTCTTGTAATGTAAATTCTGTCCGTGCTGGATCATGCCCCACATCGGTGCTTGGGTCTGTTGTAAAATAACCACCACCCATAGATCCAATAACACTAATATCAGGCATGAGGCTGGTAGACTTTGCAGTCTGTGCAAAAAGAGATTTTTCTAAAATAAAAATACAAATAAAAGATATGACAAGACGGCGAAAAAACATACGTCCTCCTTCAATATAAAATAATGTAACAACTAGTTGATTGAGACTACGAAAGAGGACTTGCCGGAGGCGCTCGAGAGGAGTTTTGGGAAAAGTAAATTTGAGAGGGACTGTCAAAAGAAGCCCCTAATACAGAAGCAAACTGAGAATAAAACGAAACTATTTTTGATAAAGGATTACTAAAAGTAATATGTCGGATTTGTCCCTGGATATGACACACAGAACAATTCTGCGTCAGGCCATGATCCTTTTGACCACCCGCATGCACATGGAGAGGCGCTAACAGCGCTGCCATCAGCGAAAGTGCTGTAAGAAAAAGTCCCAATTTTTTAAACAAAAAATTCATGAAGTGTGGCGCTTAGCTGTTTCAATTCTTTTTTGTCAACCCTCGACACTTTTTTTGGGAATCAGGATTGAGAGAATAATCGAACCACCAATCAATAAGGCAATCACAGCAAGAGAGATCAAAATAGGTACCTTATAAATCGAAGCGATCATGATTTTAGTGCCAATAAAGATTAAGACAAAAGCCAAACCGACCTTGAGATAATGAAACTTATCCACAATGCCTGAGACTAAAAAGTACAGAGAACGAAGGCCCAAGATTGCAAAGATATTAGACGTATACACAATAAAAGGATCCTGAGTGATGGCAAAATTGCAGGGATTGATTCTACAGCAAAAATCAAATCTGTGACTTCCACCAGTATCAATACCGTCAGCAATGGTGTCGCAAATCTCTTCCCATCTTTGACAATCGTAAACTTATCTCCATAATACTCATCCACGTGAGGAATGATTTTGTGCACTATTTTGAGAAACGGGCTCGTACTCAAATCAACATCTTGATCACGTGTCTTGAATAGTTTGATGCCTAATAAAAGTAATAGACCTCCAAAAATATACAGAATCCAGTGAAACTGACTGAGCAAGGAAGCTCCAATAAAGATAAAGGCAGCTCTCATGACCAAAGCACCTAGGATGCCCCAAAAAAGAACCCGATGTTGGTAAATCGCAGGCACAGCGAAAAACGAGAAGGCGACAAAAATAATGAATATATTGTCAACAGAGAGAGACTTTTCAACAAGATAGCCTGTCAAAAATTCTAATGCCCGATCCGCTCCAAACCAAAAATAAATTCCCACATTAAAAATAAGAGCCAAGCTAATCCATACCAGACTCCATACGGTGGCTTCTTTCATACTAATCACGTGAGCTTTTCGATGAAAAATACCCAAATCGACGGCCAACATCAAAAGAACAAACAATGTAAATCCAACCCACATTTCCCAACTACCTATGCTCTGAAGATTCATTTCTAACTCCCTGTTTTATCTTTCTTATTAAATAATCACCTGAGTGTTGTACAATGACACCTGCTGTCATGGCATACATAGCCACCATGATCATTCCCATACCGGCTGTGATGGCCGCCTTTCCAAGCAAATCATCCTTCATTTCTTTTACCAACTTCACGAAGCCCTTCTTCATACCACCCTCCCATTACCACCAAAATCACTGGTGGGTTTTTGATGAAACTCTCTCTTTATTTTCCGATCTAAAGCACGATTTAAGCGATCAAAAATCTGATAAATTACCGTCTGCAAATCTTCAGACTGATCTTCCATATACACTTCACCATAAGGCTTTAGCCGAATATTCACCTGACAAGACTTATCCACACCGCCGCGAGGCCCATTCATATCTGTTAACATAATCTTTATATCGCGAATCCATGTGGCAAAACGACCCACTGAAAAATAAATCCTACGGTGAATCGACTCTTTGACTTCTTCTGTTAGATGTATTCTTTTGCCTCTCATCAGTATCTTCATAAAATCTCCTTTGTTTGTTGAAGCCAGAATAGAGAGATTTAATTAATTTTAAAAATAGATAGTTTATATTGAATACATTTATAATATGAATATATCTTCTTTTTATGGAATGGCTTAACTATCATCATCTTTATTACTTTTGGACAGTGGCTCGAGAAGGATCTATTTCTAAAGCAACTCACAAGCTCCATCTAGCGCAACCCACTTTAAGTGCTCAGATCAAGTCGCTGGAGAATGCTTTAAATGAAAAACTTTTTGAAAAAAGTGGAAGAGGCCTGGCACTGACAGAAGTGGGTCAAACCGTTTACCGTTATGCAGAAGATATTTTTTCCTTAGGAAAAGAACTTCAAGATACCCTGAAAGGGAGACCCACAGGAAAACCCATTACTCTCAACATTGGAATTGCTGACAATCTTCACAAGCTCATCGCCTTCAAACTCATAGAACCAGCCCTTAAACTTAAAGAAGAGATTCGACTTGTTTGTCTGGAAGATCGGCCTGAAAAACTGCTCTCCGAACTCGCTCTTCATAATTTGGATATTGTCATTTCAGATGCGCCGATTCCACCGTCTATTCACATCAAAGCTTTCCATCATCTTTTGGGAGAGTCCGATATTCATTTTTTTGGAAGCCAATCACTCGTTAAAAATTTAAAAAGAAATTTTCCCCAATCTCTAAACTCAGCTCCTTTTTTACTTCCTAGCCCTCAAGCCAGCCTTCGCAGAGATTTGGAAAGATGGTTTGAGGAAAATAAGATTTTCCCTAAAATTATGGGAGAATTTCAGGACAGCGCTTTAATGAAAGTCTTTGCTCAATCAGGATATGGTATTTTTGCAGGGCCTTCTGTCATCTCTAAAGAAATTTGCTCTCAATACGACGTGGGCGTGATCGGAAAGCCCACGTCGATCAAAGAGAAATTTTATGCCATTTCTTACGAACGAAAGATCAAAAATCCTGCAGTCTTAGCCATTTGCGAACAGGCAAAATCAAAAATATTTTTCTAGAAATAATCTCATTCCCATAACTATTCATCTAAAATATGGAAGGGCAACTTCGATAATATCTATTTCTAAAAAAGTGATTTTTCTCGGATTAAAATCGAGAAATGACCACTAAAAAATTAGGAATTATAGGCGGTGGACAATTAGCTTGTCTCCTATTTCAATCAGCTCAAAAACTTAAAATCCCTACGCTCTTATTCGTAGATGACAGAAACTCGCCGGCCTTTACACTTGGATATCCGTGTATGGTGGGTGATTTATATGATGATGATTTTAAAATATTTATAGATTCTGTTGATGTGATTACTTTTGAAAACGAATGGGTGAACATTCAAGAACTTCAAAAATACTCCAGTCGAAAAGAATTTTATCCCACTCTGAGTACCTTAGAAATCTTACAAGATAAAATTTATCAAAAAAATATTCTTACTCATCTTCATGTCCCAACAGCTCCTTTTGAAATCATCAAGTCTCCAGAAAATATCACCTCCAGCCTGAAAAACGCTCAGAGTGTTTTTGGTCACTACATTCTCAAATGGAGCCGCTATGGCTATGATGGTAAAGGCGTTTGTTTTTCACATGAAGAACCCGCGACACTTATCCAATTTTGCGAGGAAGCTTTTCAAAAGAATGCACAGGTCTATATAGAAGCTAAAATTCAATTTAAAAAAGAGCTCGCTCTGGTATGTGCTCGTGGACAGTCTGGAGATTTTTTGCTTATCCATTGGTTAAAACTCAGCAAAATCAGGTGTATGCGAATGGGTATTTAGCGATGAAGATATTTCAAAAGATCTCCATCAAGAAGCTCGAGAATATGCCAAAACAATTGCGGATCATCTTAATTATGTAGGCGTCCTAGCTCTCGAATTTTTTGAGACACAAGAGGATACACTCATGGTCAATGAAATGGCGCCTCGAGTTCATAATTCGGGACACTATAGTTTAAGCGCTTCCTCGATCAGTCAATTTGAGAATCATATAAGAGCTGTGATGGGAATGGACATTATCCCCGCTCAAAATAAATCTTATTTTGCGATGTTAAATCTCTTAGGGCCCGCCGGTGTCCAAAAGAAATTAGATTCTGATTTTAAACCTCCCCATTGGGAAGGCTGTGATCATTATTGGTATGAAAAAAAAGACATCAAACCAGCTAGAAAAATGGGCCATGTGACTATTAGTGAAAATAATCCCAATGATTTTAATTTGAGATTAAATTCTTTAAAAAAAATGCATCAAAAGTGGATTGAGGACATATCAAAATGAAGAAACTGATTTCTCAAGTCGTCATTGCGATGGGTAGCGATAGCGACCTGCCTGTGATGGAAAAAGCGGGCCAAGCTTTGGATTTATTCGGGATCAAGTATGACATGAGAATATTGTCAGCTCATCGTACACCCCATCGCGTGATTGAATTTTCAAAACATGCAAGACGTGACGGTGTACGCGTTGTCATAGCTGGAGCGGGAGGTGCGGCTCATTTACCTGGAATGATCGCTTCTCATTGCGCACTTCCTGTCATTGGAGTTCCCGTGCCTTTGGGATCTTTAGGAGGAGAGGATGCACTTCTATCGATTGTCCAAATGCCTCAAGATGTTCCTGTAGCGACCATGGCTATTGGCAATGCCTGGAATGCAGGAATTTTAGCCGCTCAGATTTTAGCCGCCGGAACGTCTCCTGAAGATCAGGATATTTTCGATAAAATAATTCGTTATAAAGAAAACTTAGAATCTTCGTATCAAGGATTTTCAGTAATAAAATCCTAATCCGAGATTGAAGCGATCGATACCAGCATTTGCCTTGTTCCAATTCCACAAATAGTCGGCCTTGATAGCCACTTGAGGTATCGGCATATAAGACACACCGGTAGTGATGGTTTGACGATCATTAGCAAGATCGGCTGTAAAGCCTATGGGCATTGCATGTTGTGTATTAATTTTTTCGTAACGAACAAACGTCACAAGATCATGTTTCGTCTCAGGCATCAGATGATGAAACACATGATAAGCCCCTTCAACTGACCAACCGAGCATTTGTTTGGCGACTTGGTTGATGGGCTCTGAAAATTTTGTCGAATTCGCAGCCACAAGAACAGTATTAATATTTTCCGCATCCGAAAGATTGGTGAATGCGAGCTGACTTTCCAAATCAATTCCTTCAAAACTATACTTCGCATCTCCTTCAAGCATCGTCAGAAAACCACCACCAATATTTGGATTACCCTGACCGGTATTTCCTAAAAAGAAAGATGTTCCCATTCTCAATCCAGGAAGACCTTTATATTGCAAACGACCGGCAGCGGCAAAGTCACGAGCTGGCTGTTCACCCACATGGCCAAAACTATCATGAAAGCCATCACTGCCTGTAAAACTCCGACTGACCGTGCCATCCTCAATAGTAACCGCTTCCAAACTCGACATGACATAGAGTTGATAATCCAAAGACGATCCTACATTTCCAAAAAATCCCACACCACCTTCTTGCCATGAGCTCGGAATAATTTCGCGGTAGAGTTGAGGACGTTCGACACTGTAATAAAGTGGGGGTTCGTGATTTTGATTAATCGTTCCCATCGGTACCAACATACTTCCACCACGTACGTTAAGCCAAGGTTTGACCAAAAAATCGAGGTAAGCATATTCCAGCTCAGGTTCTTTAAACGCGTGTTCAAAATCAACTTCAGTGCGAAATTTGAGCCAATCATTGAAATCATAACCGACGCCTAAGACCATGCGGTGAAAGTCGATTTGGTTTGTCCCTTCCCCAATCAAGGTATTGAAGTGCATGTCACCATAACCAAAGAGATGGAAGCGGCCAAAATCACCCTTTCTTTGGAGACCTTCTTCGTTTTTGACTTCAGCATCCAATTCAGAATCTGAAATATTAATGGAGGGTTCTTTTTTCTGAATTTCAACGGTTTGACCAATTGATGAGGTCAGAAGCATACTGAACAAACCCAACATTAATACTTTTTTATTCTCTCTCATAATAATCCTTTCTGACATTTCTTTATTTGATTTTGATAACCATTTTCAATTTCATGTTTCAATAATCAAAGACCCTCCGTGACGTCAACCATATTGTTGATTGATTTTTAACTAGGCCTCTGAAAAGAGCCCGCCCATGTCGATATCTTTTATACTCATTACATTTTTGTTTCAGATGTCCGTCGGAATGGTCGTCACCGTTTCCATACTTCCTCCTGCTATCATCGATCATAATTTTTTCAGATCGATCAGCTTCTGGTCCTGGTTTTTTACCGGCATCGGACTTTTCTTTTGGCACAAAGCCACCTTCACATTACCCGAAATTTTTGGAGGCACTCTTCCACCTGAGAGCACTCATCTCACGACAGTCTTTATGTGGGCCTTTGCTCTTCTCTGCTTTCAACTTTGGTTTCGTATTCGCTGGCTGGGATTTGGCACGTCACGACCGGAACTTTTTTTCATCTCGGCGGTTGGACTCGTGGCTACAGTCGTGAGCTCTTTAATTTTCAGACCCCTCCTCCCACCCGCCTGGGCTCAAAATATTCTTGTCCCTCTTCATTTTGTCTCTGCGTCATTAGTCTTAGGAGGATTCTTAGCCGGAATGATCTTTGGGCACTTTTACCTCGTCACTGTCGACATGCCCAAACGTCTGCTCGTCACCATGGCGTGGATCTTAATTGCTGTCATGGCTCTTCGTGTCTTTGCTTTTGGCACCACTCTTTTTGTCTTTGATCATTGGGTCAAACCCGATTCAAATTTTCTGGCAGCATTGACCGATTTTATGGGTCATGGAATTTTCTTTTGGCAACGAGTCCTTGTAGGACTTCTCATCCCTTCCGTAGTCGTCGCGATGATTTACAGCACCGCTCGAATTGGCTCTAACCAATCGGCAACAGGCATTATGTATGTCGCGATTGCATTTATTTTTATCGGAGAACTGGCCGCTCGGTATTTATTTATTTTGTCGGCGATTCCGTTGTGAAGCCAAGAAGCCCCCACCCTTATAGATTTTAATTTGCCCAACTTCCCTCCCCCGAAGTGGGTGAGGGTGATTTGAGAATTTATGCAGAGAATACGCACTACAGAAAGAGCTCAGCAGTTAAGAAAAATCATGACACCTCAGGAGAGAGTTCTGTGGCAAAAGCTACGCTATAATCAATTAGGCGTACGATTTCGAAGACAACAGCCTATTGATTGTTATATTGCAGACTTTTGTTGTTTTGAAAAAAGATTAATTATTGAATTGGATGGTTCTATTCATCAAGACACAGATCAAATGTTATACGACAAAGAGCGAGATAATTATTTAAGAGGAAATGCTTTTCATATTCTCCACTTTTGGAATGATGAAATCGAACACAACCTCCCAGCCGTTCTTGAAAAAATAAACCAAGCCCTACACGAACCCTCCCCCATTTCGGGGGAGGGAAATGTAGCCATTGAATCCAGTGAAGGGTGGGGGCTCAATCTATGACCTGCCCCCACTGCCAGTGCAAAGATCTCTACCTACAAAAAGATTTTCCCCGAAAAATTGCTTTGGCCATCGTCCTGTTAGGTATCATCACCGTTCCTTGGACTCTTGGCCTCTCTTTTTAATAGTGGTTGCTGCAATTGATTTTTGTCATTTATCAATTCACACCCTGGATGTTGGTTTGTTACCGTTGTAAGGCAGAATTACGCGGTTACAAGAAAGATTCGGCTCATCAAGAGTTTGATCGTCATATCGATGAGTTATATAAATATAAGTAACAAATTCATGGTTCGACCAAGCTCACCATGTCCATTTTTGTAAATTCTTAAGAGATAATACCTGAGGAGGTTTGTATGGAAATTACTATTGCCCACAGTCCCGATGCCGATGATGCTTCGATGTTTTACCCCATTTTTCAGGGGAAAGTAGACACTCAAGGGATTCAGTTTAGCGAAATTCGACAAGATATCGAAACTCTCAACAAAATGGCTCTTGAAGGAAAATATGATGTCTCCGCCATCTCATTTCATGCGTACCCTGCTATTTCAGAACATTACCGCATGATGACCACGGGGGCTTGTTTTGGTGAAAAGTATGGACCGATTATTGTAGCCTCCAAACCTCTCAAAGCAAAACAACTCCTCAAAGTACGCATGGCAATTCCTGGAAAAAAGACGACGGCTTTTCTCGTACTCAAACTCTATGAACAATTTTTAGCGGGAGAAGGTAAACCAGGTCTCTGCTATAGCGAACTTCCTTTTGATCAAGTCATGGAAGCTGTTGAACAAGGGAAAGCAGACGCTGGCCTCATCATTCATGAAGGACAACTTTCCTATCAAGATAAAGGTCTTTTCAAAATCGTCGATCTTGGTGAATGGTGGGACAAACAATTCAAACTCCCTTTGCCTTTAGGGGCTATTGCAATCAAACGCAGTCTCGATGAAGATCTTCAAAAGAAAATTTACGAAGTCATTCAAGCCAGCATTCGCTATAGTGTCGCGAATCCTGAAGAATCTTTAAAACACTCCATCGACTGGGCTCGCGGCCTGGACGCTGAGCGTACAACTAAATTTATCAGCATGTACGTCAATGATCTCACTATCGATTGTGGGAAAAATGGCATTAAAGCGATCAAGACTTTGTTTGAACGCGCCTATCGTGCTGGATTGATTTCAAAACCGGTCAATATCAACAAAGCTTTTTTAAATCCTACTTCGAAGCCGCTGCTTTCTGAAGTTTCTGAGATTGTTCCTGAAGTTGAATCGATTTAAGCTCGCTTCCACGGTGTTGAAATACCTGATCGACAATTTGGTCGCGTAACGCTGTCAGCTCGGACTGATTGAGAAGAGCATCAGCAAAATCTTTTAGGCGAGCTCCTTGTTCTTTTGGAGGAAGGGCATAAATCAAATCCAAAATCACAAAAGGAAGATCTGATTCATCTCTTTTGAATTGCTGGCATTGCTGATATTGATTGATGTGATGATTCAAAATCAAAATCTGGTCTTTAAGAATCAAGTTTCGATTTCGAACATCCTCAAAAAAACGGTTTTTAAGTTTCTCATGAAGACCTAAAGCTGTGACTAAACCTTTATTAATTCTTTTTTGTAAATTCTCCGAGAGATCTGAATAAGATTTTTGAGAGGGGCTCATCAGCAACGGATCCATTTTTTCAGAATCTGGCTTCTCCAAACCTGCTACATCTTGAGAGGTCAGAGTCAAAATATCACCCACCGTAAATTTGATAGTCCCTTCTGTCTGAACTTGAAGAGAACCTTTAGGAATCAAAGTCCCCGTACCTTCAATCCCAATCATCACCAGATGCACAGGCATCTGACGATCTTGCACCGCCATCGCTGTATCAATGGCCAAAAATGCACAACCCTTCTTCATATGACCCATCTCACGCTTCAAAGAACGCACCGTTCCTGTCGTGTAATATCCAGCATCCCAGCGTTCGCCATTGGGGCCTGAATTCCAAAGAGCCCGAGTGCCTTGAGGATACATGGCGATCTCGATTTCTTTTTGTCCCAATTTTCGACACGCATCGAGGATGGCCTCTTTGCCTTTTCCTTTGCGATCCACAAAAACAGAATCGACACTTTCAATGAGTTTCCCAACACCTAAACCACTATAGACAAATTTATTGTCCACAAAATGATCTTTAGCCGCCATGTAGCGCGGTCGGATCGAACGACCATTAGCCAAATGAGTCGAACTCAAGGCAAAAAAGTTGAAGACAAAGTCGAGATGACTCTTGTGATTAAAAACTAAAATCACTTTTCCCGAGAGGTTATGAAATTTTTCCACACCCTCTACCACCAACTTTGCCTTAAAAGTTGAAGCATGCGCGATCCCCATAAAGACGCCATCACATCAAACACATCACGGCCATACTCTGGGCCCACACTTTCCAAAGCTTTGTAAGCACTGCGCGCAAAAATAGCCGTATCATAGAGACCTCGGATCAGAGGCCAATAGCCCAGCTTAGCTTTCTTACCCGTAAGATAAGAAATATTCGTAGGATCCACCACGCGAGCGGCTTTGGCCGGTACCGGTACAGCAGAAGGCCCCACACGACGGTAGTAATGTTCAAAAAATTCCTGAGGATGTACGTGAGGATTCACGCGCATAAATTCGGTGAGCATAATACCCGCGCTCACATGACGACGGTAGCTCCACAGAGAAAGCAGGGCAAAAAAACCATGATAAAAAAGGGAGGGAAATTGTTGGCCGCGCGTCTCCACATCTCCAAAGAGCATGAGGGTGATATCAAACACAAAAAAGGCCATCATAAAAAGACCAATAGTGTAATCACGCAAATGCCCGAAGGCGTATTCAATTTTTCCAGCAAAACGATTGAGATTATCGAGATTAATGAGTGAATGAATCGGGTATTTTGTGCGCCATGCGGTATATTTCTCTTCCCAGAGCCGTACTTTTCGATAATATTTATCTTCTGGGAGGAGGCGCCGGAGGCTGTCCCCGATCGAAATCAACGAAAGCGTCTTCCGTCGCATCGAAGCCAAAGTCCCAATAATCGGGACGATATACATCAAAACCAAAAGCCAGTGAGACATGTTTTTCATAACTCTCGCTTATACTTTTGCTCTACAAGCCCTGCAATTTTTATCTCAAAAAACACTCTATCCTGAGTAACCTGACTTTTATTTTACCCAACAAGACTCATGTGACTTTTGTCCTGTATTTATAGGGTTAAAATGATATTTTTGGATAAAAATTCTCGCAACTTTTTTCAATTTTTGACGAGAATCTTTGTCATGAATACTATTATCCCCAATTAGGAGCACCTCTATATCACCGTACTTTAGAGGTTAGTCAAAACCCAGCGATGGCGACAACGCCTGCATTACCATCAAAGCCGTCACTTCCCATTACGGCAGCTTATAAAGCCGCAACCCCTAATCTTTTGGGGACAATTCCCTTATCCACAGAACAATTAAAAATATCTGAGATGGGACCTAATCGTGCTATGGATATATTTTATAACATCATGAAAGCCATTCTCATCGTTTCTTCTACGCCTACCAGAGACACATCTCCTACCTCAAACCAAGAATCTGCCGTTTATATGGCAGCAGATGCACTCGATGCTTTATCTCAGTTTTCTGATAATCATTTTGATTATTTTTTGCGTGATGAACGCTTCTTTTTTGCTCTCAATACCATCTCGGATCAAATTCTCTTCAAACTACAAAAACTTCATCGCTCAGAATTGATTCAATTTTTAAGATCTACTTTTGAAGCGTGTGCCCGACCTGAGACAACAGAAAATATTCCTTCATCCAGAACTCGATTGGGAGTTTCCCAATCAGCAAAAAACTTAAATGATTTTTTAAGCCGACTCAATCCTGAAATGGGTGGCCAGTTTAGAGATTTTTACCGATCTGTTTATAGGCCTCAAGAACCAACGATCTAGTTATTGCCCCTTTTAAGAAGTGTGTTACGGCGCATTCATGACACACACCAACCGCTTAGCTCAGGAAAAAAGTCCCTATCTTCTCCAACACGCACACAATCCCGTCGATTGGTATTCTTGGGGACCTGAAGCTTTTGAAAAAGCTAAAAAAGAAAATAAGCCCATCTTTCTTTCCATTGGGTATGCAACTTGTCATTGGTGTCATGTCATGGAGCGCGAATCGTTTGAAAACGAATCCATTGCCAAACTCATGAACGAGCTTTTTGTAAACATCAAAGTCGACCGTGAAGAACGACCCGATGTGGATCACATTTACATGACGGCGGTTCAAGCCATGGTGGGTGGTGGTGGATGGCCTCTCTCTGTATTCTTATCCCCAACGCTCGAACCTTTTTTCGGTGGCACCTATTTTCCTCCCGATAATCGCTATGGACGCCCAGGATTTCCCACCATTCTTCAAGAGATCGCCCGCATGTGGCGCGAAGACAATCAACGCGTTGTGGAGTGGGGCGCTAAGATTCGTAAAGCCTTGCAGGAAAATTCTGCCGGATCTTCAGACTCTAAAAAACTAGACGATGAAGCTTTACCCCGAGTCTACACACAATTTGAAGAAAGCTTTGACGCCATCGACGGAGGCTTTGGAGGCGCTCCAAAATTTCCTCGAAGCGAATCTCTCTCACTTCTTCTGCGCATCCACAGACGCACGGGAGAAAAACATGCCCTGACGATGGTCCAAAAAACTCTCGATGCGATGGCGCGCGGAGGCATCTATGACCATATCGGCGGTGGATTTTCCCGTTATTCCACTGACAGTCAGTGGCTCGTCCCTCATTTTGAAAAAATGCTTTATGACAATGCTCTCTTGGCCAAAACTTATTTAGAAGCTTATCAAGTCGACAAAATCCTATGTGGGCGTCTGTAGCACGAGAAACTTTGGATTATGTCTTGCGCGACATGACACATCCCGAAGGGGGTTTTTATTCCGCTGAAGATGCCGATAGCGAAGGTGTGGAAGGCAAATATTATGTCTGGAGCGAAGATGAACTGCGCTCGCTACTCAATGCGGATGAATTTCAAAAAGTCCAAGAAGTCTATGGAGTCTCGAAGCATGGAAACTTCGAACATCACAACATTCCATTCCTAAAAACTGAAACACCTTGGGACATCAAATATCAAGAACCCCTCAAATCAGCCGTCAAAAAAATGTGGGAATACCGCGAAAAGCGCATTCACCCTCTTAAAGATGACAAAGTGCTCGCGTCGTGGAATGGCCTCATGATCAGCGCCATGAGTTTTGCCGCTTTTGTACTCCAAAATGACCATTATCTAGAAGCCGCTCAAAAAGCCGGAGAATTTGTCTGGAAATATTTATTTCATGAAGGTGATCAAAAATTATACCGACGATTCCGCGAAGGAGATGTTCGCTTCGAAGCGTCTTTGGATGACTATGCTTTTCTCATTCAGTCTTTTCTGGATCTCTATGAAGCCAGCTTTGACAGTGTTTGGTTTCAACGCGCTCAAATTCTTCAAAGCAAAGCCGACGAACTTTTTTGGGACCCCCTGGCGGGGGGCTACTTTTCTACCGATGGCCAAGACGCTACACTCATCGCTAGAACCAAAGATATTTATGATGGAGCGATCCCGTCGGGTAATTCCGTTTCTCTCATGAATCTTCTGCGACTTTACGCTTTCACGAATACACGTTTTTATCAGGAACAAGCCCATCAACTCATCGACGCTTTTTCAGACTCCGTATTCCGCACTCCCTACGGATCGCCAGCATTTTTGAATGCTCTCGATTTTGCCCTCGATGATATTTTTGAAATTGTTTTGGCAGGAAATAAAGATCATGTGGGGCCACTTCTTCAAAAACTTTCGGGATACTATCTCCCTAACAAAGTTATCGCTCTGGCTCACCGACCCCAAAACGAATCCATCATACCCCTTTTAGAAAACCGCACTCCAACCTCTCCCACAAAAGCGCAGGTCTATGTTTGTCAAAATCATACGTGCCAAAAACCCGTAGAAGATTGGGAAGAACTTTTCCCCCTGATTTCAAAAACGAAACCCTACAGAATCTATTGATCTACCACTTCTCCATCGACCAGATGAATACGCCTCTTGGCCATCGCTGCGTAATCAGGATCATGCGTCACGATAATAATAGTCATATTTTCATGTTCATTAAGATCTTTTAAAATCTTAATCACCGTATCTCCATTGACAGAGTCGAGGTTTCCTGTGGGTTCATCCGCAAACAAATATTGAGGGTCCATAATTAACGAACGTGCAATCGCCACACGCTGTTGTTCTCCACCTGAGAGCTGACTGGGAAGACGATGATCCTTACCCTTGAGATCAAATTTTTCCAAAAGCGCCAACGCCTTCTCACGCTTAGCTTCGTGTACCTTTGTCTTGCGTGCTGGAATTAAAATATTTTCCAAAGCTGTGAGCTCCGGGAGTAAATAATGAAACTGAAATACAAACCCCATTTTCTGATTTCGAAACCGATGTACTTCTTGAGGCGTCATCGCACTCACAGTTTCTCCATCAATGACAATTTTCCCCTCAGTCGCATTATCCAAAGTACTCAAAATATACAGCAGTGTACTTTTTCCCGATCCTGATCGACCCGTAATTGAGACGAAATCATTGTCCGGTATTGTCAGTGAAACATTTCTCAAAACTGTCGTGGGAGGATGGCCAAATGTTTTTGAAATATGATGCGTCTCTATACTCATCAAGCCTCCGACCGGATAATATCAATGGGCGTGAGTTTTGAAGCCGCTCGCGCCGGGAGTAAGCTTGCAAACACAGAAGAACCAAAAGCCAACAAAAATCCAAAAACATAAATCATCACATCAAAAGAAATCATCATCGTACCTCCACCACCAATCATCCGGCCCGAATCCACGGTAATCGTCGAAAGATAGCGACAAATAAGATGTCCAAAAATCATCCCCAACAATCCACCAGAAGTACCCAGCAAAACACCTTGAGTCATAAATAGAGAAATGATGTCCTTAGGCTCATACCCAATCGATCTTAAAATCGCGATCTCTCGCCTCTTCTGAGTCACCATCATGTTGAGAATATTATAAATCCCAAAACCTGCGACGATCAAAATCGTCAGCGTCATTGAGTTTCTCACAATGTCTTGAGTCTTAAACACAGACATCGTTCCCGAATTAATCTGATCCCAGCTCTGCACTTTATCCTGACTTAAAGACGACCATGAAGAGGCTAACCCTTTGGCATCCTCAGCATTGATTAAACGAACGGCAATGTCAGACACTTGGCTGGGTGTGAGATTGGCTTTTTGAACATCATTGAGAGCGGCAAAAGCCGTAGAATCATCGATCGTTTTCATCCCTACCTGAAAAACACCCACAATTTTAAACGGGATAGGATTTCCTTTTCCGACACTGATCAACACACTTTCAGAAACACGCGCCCCTAAATTTTTCATCAAACCCAGTCCCATGATCATGCGATTTCCGCTCTGGCCAATATCCGAAAATTTTCCTTCCAACATATACTTTTGAATTTCGGTCACACGCTCTTGCTTAGCCGGATCGCAGCCAATCATTCGGACATTTTCCGAAATATTAGCCCGACGCATAATGGCTTGAATAGTGAGTTGTGGCGAGTAGGCCAAAACACGCACATCCCGATCCAATCGGTCAAACCAACCTTGCGGGTATTCAATTTTGGCTTCATCACGACGGCCTGAAGGAGGTGCTAACCAAAAAATATGTTTTGCTTCTGGGAAAAATTCTTCATTGAGAGAGTCTGCCAATATCGGCTCTTCACGCGCTGAAATCCTCACTTGAGCATCGTTATTGATCAATTGATCGATAATAAAAACCCGAAACCCCAACATGATTCCCGAAATCGTCACATAGCCTGCTGTGCCTAAGACAATACCCAACATCGTCAGAATGGTCTGTTTTTTTCGTGCGAGTAAGTATCGAAGTGAGAGGAAGAACAAATTATTGACCCCTCTTTTCACTTATCTGAATCTGATCTTCCGGAGTGAGGTCTCCTGAAATAATCTCCGCCATCTCTCCATCAATAATACCCACTTGAACCGGAACTTTCTTTTTCAACCCATTGCGTTTCACCACCACATGACCCGAAGAAATTGAAGACACTGGCACCAACAACGCTTTTTCTTTGCGGCCCACTTCGATGGCCACATCCGCTGTCATTCCTGGCAAAATAGCTGGGGGTAAATTTTCGACATCAATATGAGCAAAAAATTCTCCGTTGTTTGGAAACAAAGACCGGACAACTCCTGAATTTTTTTGACCTCGCAAACTCTCAAAACTGAGTTTCACCGGCTGTCCTTTAGAAATCCGCAAAGCTCCTTGTTGTTCTAAGGACACCACAACGTACAAATCTTTTAAATCCATCAGCGTTAAAATAGGGACTTGAGGAAAAATAGATTCACCTACTTTAAAAGGAAGTGAGGTCACTGTCCCTGAAAAAGGAGCCGTGAATTTCATTTTAGAATCCAAATCCACTAACGGCGCACCGGCAGCGACGAATTGACCTTCCTCGACATAGAGATGATCGAGAGTGGCTGTGATTCCAAGCTTCAGTTGATAGGTTTTTCGGGCTGTCACAGTTCCGATCCCATAGACGGACTCAACAATCGGTCCAAAAGTCGGCGTCACATAACTTGATGTTTGTTTTTTAAACCAAATAAAGCATAGTAAAAAAATGGCCAGGACAACCAAAATGGAAACAAGATATTTCTTTTTTAGCATGGAGACGATTTAAGTAATGGAAGCTGCTATATCAATTAATAAACTGTCCAAGACCTATAAAAAGACTGAAGCTCTCAAGAGTTTGTCTCTGGAAATACCCATGGGTGAATTTTTTGGTCTTTTGGGCCCCAATGGCGCGGGAAAAACGACACTGATCAAGACGATTGTCGGATTAGCCAGACCCACGTCCGGATCGATTTTAGTTTTTGGTCAAAACATTCAAGATTACCCTTTAAAAACAAAAGCCGTTATCGGCCTGTCTCCTCAGGAACAAAACATTGATCGGTATTTTACCGTAAGAAAAATTTTGGAATTTCAAGGTGGCTATTTTGGTCTGCGCCACAAAGAACGTCGTCAAAAAGCCGAAGAGCTGTTGGGGAAATTTAATCTCACAGATAAAGTAGACGAAGAATTTTGGAAGCTCTCCGGCGGCATGCAACGTCGCGTAATGATCGCCCGCTCTTTGATGGCCTCTCCCAAAATCCTGATCTTGGACGAACCCACCGCCGGTATCGACGTCGAACAACGCCACGAACTTTGGGATTTTTTAAAAAACCTCAACCGCGACGGCACGACCATCATCCTCACCACACATTATATCGATGAAGCCGAATATCTGTGTGAACGCGTGGCGATTATTGATGCTGGACAGATTGTCGAAATGGGTTTCCCTAAAGAATTAATTAAAAAACATTGTGAGCAATATTTTTTGGTCAATGGCGAGAAGAAAAAAGATCTCATGGGGCTTACTGTTGATCAAGTTCAAGTCCATCAAGGCGATCTGGAACAAGTTTTTATTAAACTAACTGGGAAAAAACTGGAGTCTGCATGATTTCATTTTTCACACTTCTCGAACGCGAGCTTTATCGTTTTGGTCGTCTGGCCGCACAGACGATTGCGCCTCCTTTTGTGACGACGGCCTTGTTTATTGTGATTTTTGGTTATTCCTTGGGTCAAAAAATTGGGGCGATCGCTGGGTTTCCCTATATTTTGTTTATTCTTCCCGGACTTTCGGGGATGAGTATTATTACCAATTCATTTTCCAATAGCTCCAGCTCCCTTTACATGGCGCGTATGGATCGTTCGATTGAGAATATTCTCGTCGCTCCTATTTCCAGTTTTCGTATTGTTCTTTCATTTGTTGTTGGTGGTATTGTTCGAGGCCTCACTGTGGGCATTGTCACCATGCTCACCGCCTACATCATGACAGATCTCACGATTCACAACATCCCTCTGGCTCTTCTTTTTGTGATTTTGATCTCTACGATTTTTTCAGCACTCGGAGTCATAGCCGCTCTTTGGGGAAATGACTGGGAACATCTCGCTGCTTTCTCAACCTTTATTCTCGCACCTCTGAGCTACCTGGGAGGCACTTTTTATTCCATCGCTACATTGCCCCCACTCTGGAAAAAAGTCTCTTTGAGTAATCCCATGTATTATATGGTGGATGGTTATCGATCAGCAATTTTGGGACACTCGGATGTCTCACTGACAATCGCTCTGGCCTTTTCGTCAGGATTGGCCTGCATCACATTTTTATGCGCTGTTTTCTTATTTAAAAAAGGCTATCGAATTATTGTTTAGAGCTAAAGCTCTGTTTCGGATTTGAGGATTTTGACCTTACCGTTTTCAATATCATACACACCACCAACGACCACAATATCTTCATCATCCACCATCTTAGAAATAATAGGTTGGTTTTTATTCAACGCATCAACGACATGGCGCACATTGGCGCGCACCGCACATTGAAGCTTATCACCCTTTTCACATTGATCACCCTTGATGGCCGGGCCAATGGATTTTGCCAAACTTTCGAGATGACCGGGGAGCTTATTGTGTTTCTTCTCTTCGTTTGCTTCCAGAGTTGCCTTTACCGCTCCACAATTTTCATGACCCAAGACAAAGGATGCTGTCCTTTGGACGTTTCACTCACACGCACCATGTTTTGGCGCGGGTGTGAAAGCTGATTCTTCCGAAAGCGCGCATTTCCATCAGCGAGCTTTTTCATCGCTTCTTGAGGAGACAGGCTGTCTACAGTTTCGGTATGAGACGTATTAGCACTGTCTTTATGAGAAGTTTCGGGCTGTTCCGTAGAACTGGGCGCCTCATTAGCATGAGAGGCAAAAGTGATTAAGCATAGTGAAAAAAGTGAAATACCCAAAAGACGCCACTGTTGATTCCTCATAATTCCCCCTTTTATGATGACTCATGACCTTTTAGTAAATTTTCATAAACGTGACGCGCATCCCACGAGAGGTGCGACCAATATCAATGCCCACTTTACGACCTTCCACCAACAAGCTTTTGTCCCGTCTGTCGCCAACAAAACGCATTTCATCCACATGAAAATAGATTTCAGTATTGTGTTCGTCTTTAACGAAGCCATAGTTGGATTGAGGAAAGTATTTGAGAATCGTCGCTTTTCGAAACGTATCCCGCTTCTCAAATTCTATGTCGTTAGTAGGTAATGTCACAGTTTCTTGCATGAACTCGTGAGGTTAAAGACGTTTCGACGAATTATCAAGTTGAGTTTACACCTTTTCACGAGTAAAAAATCGGCCCACTATGAAAAAAATTATCGGTGTCCTTTTGTTTTTTGCCCTCCTGGGCCTTGTTTCCTCTTCTGTGATGACCAAAATGCATTTCAAACTGGCCACTCAAGGCTTGGATGAAAAAAGTTTTTGTCATGTGGGGGATGTTTTCGACTGTGATGCGGCTCTGGCCAGTCGTTATTCTAAAATCGAAACACCTTATGGAGTCATTCTCAATTCTGAGCTAGGCGCCATCTTTTATACCCTTGTCGCGGTGGCCCTGATTTATTCTTTTTTCAAAACATCCCGATCGACACTTTCTTTTCTTTTTGCCGCTTCTCTTTTTGCCCTCATTTATAATATTTCGATGGCTTATATTTCGGTCACGAAATTGGGAATTCTCTGTCTTATGTGTGGAGCCAATTATTTAGCCACCTTGGCTCTTGTGATACTTTTGCCCAAAACTCTGGGGCTTGCCTATTCCCAAGTGCCTGGCTTCATCGGACGCTATATCGCTTCTATTTTTAAATCTCAGACGCCTGAAGAATCTCCAAACATCGTTGTTCATCTGGGAATTTGCTTAGTTGTTTTGGTGGTCGGACTGATTTTCTTTCGAGGCCTTGCACCCGAAGTGCATGCTGCACGTATTGATGTGCCACCTGCTGAATATTTGAAAGTATATGATGAAATTCCCGTCAAAGACTTAAAAGCAGACAACCGACCAGTTTGGGGAAATCCAGACGCCAAAGTGACTCTGATTGAATTTTCTGATTTTCAATGCCCCTTCTGCCGCTTGGCAGCGTTTACTCTTAAACCTTATTTGAAAGAATACCGAAACGACATCCGTTTAGTATATCTCAACTACCCTTTAGACAATGCCTGCAATCCCAAGATGGATCACCCCATGCATCCTGTCTCTTGCTTAGCTGCCAAAGCAGCCGTGTGTGCTCACAAACAAGGAAAATTCTGGGAATATCATGATCTCGTTTTTGAAAACCAGAAACGCTTATCACGCTCGACGTTGATGGAAATCGCTGATCAGGTCCATTTGGATAAATCCAATTTTGAACAATGCTTAGTGAGCGACGAAACCGCTCAAGTCGTTTCTCAAGATTTAGAACAAGGCACTGTGGCTGATGTGCATGGCACACCCAGCCTCTTCATCAACGGCCGCGCTTTCAAAGATTGGACCAATCCAAATCGTCTTCGCACAGTTTTGGAAGCTGAGATTAAGAAGTAGTTACCGATTCCGACGTCGGTACCAATAAGAACCAATCCCTAAAAGAATGATCAATGGATAAATAAGCTGTGTAAACCAAGAGATCAATTTTGCCTTGCCGGCTGTGAGTGTAATGTTTCGGTAATCAGGACGTTGAGGGCGGATAGTGACTTGGTCTTTGTCATTGACCAACCAACCCACCATATTCATCACCAAATCCATATTGCCAGGAGCGCCCATGAGAGCATTAGCGGCAAAATCCACATCTCCCACCACAACAGCTCGCGGATTTTTGTCTTTATCTTCTATGGCAAAACCCAAAGTCAGAGGAGCTTTATGATCTTTTCCTTCATTAAATTCAGGCTTGGAACCACTTTTTAATTCTGTTTCTCCCCAAGCTTTGGGTGATGTTTGCAGAATTTCCGAAAGAGATTCATTGGATGAGCTTAAGCTTCGAGCTGAAAATAAAACAGGATCCTCACCTACGATATCTTTGGTTATCGGATGTGGAATCAAAACAGGAGCTGGGTATTGAGGGCCCACGAGAAAATGTCTTTCGGGATCAAAAACTAAATCATCTTGAGGAATAACTTCTAAAAGACTCAATGTTTTGGGAAGAGGATTTTCAACTAAAGGCTCGATGAATATTAAAACTTTACCCGAAGTTTTTTCCACCCACGCCGAAATTGCCTTATCTTCAGGCTCCGTCACGGCTCGCTTGGGACCCGCGACGACTAATACCGCACAACGTGTGGGCACTTCCTGATTTTTAGTAAATGAGACAGATTCAATTTCGTAATTATTGTTCGTGAGCTCATTCTTAAAAGAGGTCAAACCTTCTGGATTGGAATCTTGAACGGAACGCTCTCCATGTCCTTCTAAAAAACAAATTGCTTTTTGAGTCGTCTGAAAAACTTTCAAGATCGCATTGGTAAATTGCGATTCTCCTGTAAATAACGGGAGCGAACTATCTGACATGTCACTAAAATCAAAAAGCTGAGATTTATAAATATCTTTCCGATTTTTGCCGGCCTGAAAAACAATGGTCCCATCCGTATGAATTTGAAACTGTGTCGCCTTGGCAATATCCACAGTGGAATCTATCATATGATAGTCTATTTTTGATGCGCGCGCGGCATACTCTCGCAAAATATCATCCACACGACGACGGATATAGACATCATCCAAATCCTCTCCCGGCCCAAAAAATGCCGTAATGGTCATAGGATCTTTAAGATTTTTCAAAACATCTTTAGTTTGTTGTGAGAGACTGAGCTCTTGTTTTTCAGTCAGATCCAATCGCCAATGCTTTTTATATAAAAAATAATAGGTCAGGACACTTACCCCGATCACACCAAGAGTTAAAAGAATGGCCCAGCTTCCTTGTTTTAATTTTCTTTTTTTATTTATTTCCATCGCTCAGCCTCCAAAACTCTGACGGAAAGAAATAAGAAACCAAAAATAACAAGGATGTAATAAGCTAAGTCCGCAGTCTCCAAAACTCCTGTACTAAAACTTTGTAGGTGGGAAATAGGAGAAATAATTTCACCCCAAGTGCCTCCAACTTCAGATAAAAACCAAAGAGTAATACTAAAAACAAAACTCAATATCGCTGCGACCATTTGATTTTTGGACAGAACCGAAAAGAAAATGCCCGTAGCTAAAAAAAGAAGCTCCTAGAAGAAACAAACCTGCATAAGACAAAATCATGACACCCACATCGGGCTTACCCATCATAAAAATGAAAATGGGGAATTCAAGTGTCAGAATCAATATCAAGATAAGTAACGACAAAACCCCTAGAAATTTTCCCAATACCAAGTCCAGATCTGATAAAGGAGACGTCCTTAAAAACTCCAAAGTCCCCGCCTTTCTCTCTTCAGCAAAACTTCTCATCGTCAAAAAAGGACTGATAAAAAGTAAAATGACCGCCATAAAATAAACAATACCTCTCACAGAAGCTTCGGGAAGTTTTTGTGGGGTGAGTTGTGTCATGGAAGCGGTGAAGGCAAAACCTGTCAAAAAAAGAAATAAGGCAGACACGATAGCAAAAATGGGTGATGCAAAAATAATCTTTAATTCTTTTTTAATGAGAGCTTTCATGAAATGTTACCCTCAACATTTTGAGTCACACTAAAAAATACATCTTCCAAATCAGAAAGATACTCTTCAACACTTTCAATCCCCGGCATTTTTAATAAATTTTCTTTAAGATTTTGTGAATCCAGCATTGTTGTCACAAGAAAACGTTTTTTATGAAGAGCACTCGTCAAATCGGCTATTTTCCCGTTCGCAACTAACTTTCCCTTGTGGATAATCATCACACGGTCACAGACCTGACTAATTTCCTGCAAAATATGAGATGAATGAAGAATGGCCACCGATCCTTTTAAATTTTGAATCAACTCCCTAATTTCCACTATTTGTTTAGGATCCAATCCTGTTGTGGGTTCATCCAAAATTAAAAATGGGGGTTCATGGACAATAGCCTGAGCTATCCCCACACGCTGGCGAAAGCCTTTGGAAATATTACCCACCAATCGATGACGTACGTCTTGAAGAGCTGTTCGTTCCAGTGCCTTTTCTATTTTTTCTTTTTGTACTTCTTCTCTCAGGCCTAAGGAAAACTCCAAAGTCTCTTGAACAGTTAATTCTGGATAGAGAGGAGGATTCTCGGGAAGATAACCAATTTTCTTTTTTGCTTCTTGGGGATTTTCCAGAAGATCAAAGCCTGAAATTTTTACTTCGCCAGCACTTGGAGTGAGAAAACCAGTCAGCATACGCATCGTGGTTGTTTTGCCAGCACCGTTAGGACCCAAAAGACCAACGACCTCTCCAGGATAAATTTGAAAGGAAAGGTTATCAACAGCAAGGATGGAATCGTATCTCTTGGTCAACCCAGAGGCTTCAATCATTTTTTCCCTGATAAAATTTGTTCAATTTTTTCGAGTTTTTCTTTGGCCGAAGCCGCCGCATCAGAAGCGGGATATTCGGTAATTACTTTTTGCAAAAAAATGCGCGCATCGGGATATTCTTTAATTTCAAAAAAACAATATCCTTGCTTCAAAACAGCTCCAGGAACCTTATCACTCTTCGAATACTTTTGAACGACCTTTTGAAATTCTAAAGCAGCATTAGGAAAATCTTTAAGGCCAAAAAGAGCTTCACCTTTCCAATATTGAGCATTGTCAGCTAAATCAGACTTGGGAAATTTCTTTATAAAATCGTCAAAAATCCCTACTGCCGTTTTGAAGTTTTGCGCGTTAATTTCGGCGAGGGCTTTGTGGTAGAGAGTTTCTTCGGACTCACTTCCTTTTTTTTTTGCGTTTTCTGTAGGCTTACTGACAACTTCTTGAAGCTGACTTCCCATCAGCCCCATTCGCTCTTCCATTCCGGTTAAACGCAAATCAAAATCACGTATCATTTTTTCATTTTTTTGAGTGTCTTGCTGGGAAAAATATTTCACCTCATCCACAGCACCTCGAAGAGCTTGCACCTCTTGCCTTAAAGCATTGATGGATTGTGTGGCTTCCGCCAAGATTTTGCTATTTGAGTCTTCCAGTCGCTTGATCTCATCCAAATCTTTTTCTGACTTGGCATAGGCCACTGAAGAAAAGACAAGAAGCATCAAGCTTATACGAATAAACTTATTTTTCATAATCCCCTCAACTTTAACAAACTCCAAAAAAAGAAACCGTCCGGCAACCGCCAGAAGCGGAAGAACGGACGGTTTTTTTGGTCAAACAAAGTGCAATATTATTTTACGAATTCTGCACGGCGATTTTTCCACCAGCAGCTTTCATTGTGGCAATTTTCAAGAGGTTTTTCTTCACCGTAGCTCTTAGTGGAGAGTCTCTTCTTATCCACGCCCAATGAGACAATGTAGTTCTTGGTTGAAACTGAACGACGATTTCCGAGAGCCAGATTATATTCTTCTGTTCCGCGTTCATCGCAATGACCTTCGATGTTCACTTTCAAATCTTTGTTCTTCTTTAAGTAAGAAGCATTGTCTTCCAAAGTTTTCTTACTGTCAGATTTAATATCTGATTTATCGAAATCAAAGTAAACACGGCTCAAGCCTTTAACGCCCTTACCATTCTTACCAGAGTTTTGTTGTTGGCAACCAGCGGCAGCCAAACTGATCGCAACAAGGGCCATCAGACCTAGTTTTTGATTTTCATAATTCTTTCCTCCTTAGTGGAAAATTTGAAATTAATATTATTAAAGATTTAGTTTGATGCAAAAATTTGGGGCAAGGTAGGGTAAATGTCTAAAGAAGTCAAGCACTCCTCCATACTTATGAAGAGAAAAGTTTACCTATCACAAGCTATCCTTATAATTTTTCTCATTTTTTATGCCTCTGAGACATGCTTAGCCACGTTGACGATGCCTGCAGAGGATCAATGGGGTCTCTCTGAAAAAACTCTCGAGGATTTTGATCAAAAGCTTTCTATTTCTGATCGATACACGCTGACGCATACATCCAAAAATCAAAAAAACGCTCTACCACCTCATCTCAGAACTCTTTTTGAGAGACGACAAGAGATTGTTTTGGAAAAAAACAGCTGGCTCCAGGTAGTTCAGCTCAAAAAATCTATTCTAAACTTACCATCCGACCATCTTTTAGAGAATCATGAGGCGGATCTCATCGCTCAGACAACCATTCAAACATTTCAGGAAACTAAAAAAAAATTTAATATGATCCGGCCAGCAGCTTTGAATAATATTTTTGTGAATATGAAGCTTAAAAATGATGGTCTTTGTTGGCATTGGGCTCGAGAACTTATGAAAAAACTCGAAAAACTTTCCCTCAAAACTTTGGAGTTTCATTGGATCACGGCTCATCAAGACAAACTAAGCGAACACAATGCCATTGCTATTTACTCTCAAGGTAAAACGTTTCATGAAGGACTTGTGCTGGATGGTTGGAGAAACGCAGGAACTCCTTACTGGGGACCGGTGGCCAAAGATCATTATCCATGGGAGGCAGGGAGTTTTTTTGAGGATGATTCCAACGAAAAGAATCAAAATGATCAAAGCTTAAAGTAATTTGTTGTCAATCATGACCATTTTCATTACCTTACAAACCTTCAACGTATGCCACCACGTATATTAAAAGATGTCATGGTTATTGATCGTTCGGCGCTTGCCAGCCAAATGTATGCTCTACTTTTCACACCAAAACTACGATTTCGGCTTCGCTTTTCAGATGAGTTTTCGACTCTTCACAAATTAAGCCCAAGATTAAGACCCGATCTATTGGTTATTAATAGCAACTCACTTTCAAAAGATGAGGCACTGAATTTTCCATGTCCCACACTTGTTATTTCCTCCAAAGATCGTTTTGATCTTAAGGAGCAAGTTATTCAAATGGCAGAATCATCAGTCTTGCTGGTTGAAAAACCTTTTTATCCTTATGACCTGATTTCCTTAGCTAATCGTCTGATCAATTCTCCAAAAACTTCCAAGCGAGGACGGAAGAAAAAAGGAGAATTGCGTGTCTAATAACAAAAAAAGTCTAAAGTCAGGATCTGAAAAACGGATATTCCCTCGGCGTGTCTTGCGATCTCAGGTTGTTTTTGAAGATGAGCAACAAGAGGGTTTTATTTATTTTTACAGTACAGATATTAGTTTGGGAGGTATTTTTTTGGAATCTGATATTCCATTAAATCTTAATACTCAGGTTTCTCTTTCTTTTTCACTTCAAAATGGCACAGCACCTATCCATGCTTTGGGAAAAGTTGTGCGCGTTGAACGCACTCCAGACGACTCTTTGCCTGTAGTCGGTATGGGTCTTCAATTTTCTAAAATTTCGGAAGCAGATAAGAAAATGATTCAAGCTTATATTTCAGCTCAATAATAAACTGCCCATTTTTTCCAAACCAACTAAATCATGAACCTCTCCTGCTAATAAAGGTATTGTTTTGAAAAAATATTTTTTTGATTTTTTAAGTCCCTGTATAGCGCTCTCATCACGAAGACTTAGTTTTTTATAATGCTGCACTACCTGTTTCACTTTTTCCTTAACTTCTGAATCCAATGAAGAAGTCTTTAAGGATTCCAAACTCACATTTGAGAATTGATGAATCCTATTTACCACAAAACCTAAAAAAGGAAGTTTCTCTTCATTAATTTTCTCATAAAAAAAACGGGCATCTTCAATTGAAACTTCTGAAGGGCTTGCAATCAAGACAAATCCACACATCTCTGAGTGAAGCAAATCATTTACAGACTGAGCTCTCTTCTGAAATCCTGCCAGCATATTTCCCATTAAAGAAATCATTTCAGCCAATTCATGCAAAAAGCTTAAACCCGCCAAACGGTCCAACACCGAGAGTATTTTTTCAGCCCCTTTATGCAAAAGCCCCCAGCCTACCTTGCCTGCAAAAATACCAGGGGTCAGAAACCATTTGAGCAAACTATTTTGAGTCATATTCACCATACGTCGAGGAGCTTCTAAAAAATCCAACGCATGACGTGTGGGTGGGGTGTCCAGAACTATAAAATCATACTTCCCCTCTTCATAAATCTCATGAAGCCTCTCCATAGCCATGTATTCCTGAGAACCTGCAATCATGTTGGACATGTGTTTATACAAGCGGTTTTCCAAAATGGCCTGAGCTTCTTTTTCACTAGGGGCATAACGTTCAATCAAGCGATCAAAAGTTCTTTTGGTATCAAGCATCATGGCATAAAGAGAGCCGTTTGCTGTTGGGACTTTTTTAGGAGCATGACTTAAACTACTCAACCCCATAGCTGTCGCCAATCTCTTAGCCGGATCTATCGTCAGAACGATTGTCTTCAAACCTTTTTCAGCAGCTTTAAGAGCAATGGCAGCTGAAGTGGTTGTTTTCCCAACGCCACCACTCCCACAGCAAATAACAATTTTCTTATTAAAAATATTATCCAATTTGTTTTCCAACATCTTCGGCAATCATTTCAAGCTCTGCTAATCCAAAATTTTCAGAATACATAAAGGGCATATTGATTTGATCTGGAAATGTATCTTTCAAAATATTTCGGTAATATTTCAAAAGATCTTCACGCACAGATTCCAAATGAACTAAGCCTTTAAGGTCCTCTGAAAGATTACTTTTTTGAATCAACCTTTCATCGTTCTCAGTTAAAACAAATTCTCGAGCCTGATTCAGAAAAAGCGGACCCACTTTTAAGTTTTGAGATTTGAGTTTTTCCGCCAACTCCACAGTTTCTGTGACCGGCATGTCTTCGGGAATGGTCACCAAAACAATCTCTGTTTTTTGTTCGTCATGAAGGAGCTCATCGATTCTCTGGGCTTCATGACCCAAGGGTCCCACTTTGACAGCTGAAGAGACAATATGTGGAATAGTTAATAGTGCCAGACCATGACCTGTGGCAGGGGCATCCACAATAACCAAGTCGTACTCTTTGACCAAACTATAAATTTTTCCAATGCACATCAAATCTGCCAAACCTGGAGTCGCATCAATAAAGTAACGAACAAATTTATTTTCAAAGACAGCTTTATAGAGACTCTTAAACTTTATTTGCATCAGAATATATTCTTCAAATGCTGAGTGTGGATCGACATTGATCACATGAAGATTAGAATAATTCGAAAGGATTTTTTCTGGCTGATAGCCAATCTTACGACCTTTAACTAAAACTGAAAGAGACGAAGCGTTCAGTTCTACAATCAAGACCCTCTTACCTTGCTTTGCCGCAAGAAGACCTAAGACAAAACTCAGAGTTGTTTTTCCAACCCCACCTTTGCCGGTAACAAAGAGTAGCTGATGGGCGATCAGATCCTGCAGATTTGAAAGATTCGATTTCAACCTTCGTACTTCTTCAATTTCTCTTCGAGATGATCAATCTTCTTTTTCAAATGTCGAATTTCAGAATGTAAAGACGGCAAAACAGAAACGGAATCAATAGCAGGTTTGATCTTATCATCTACAAATTCTTTGATAAGATGTTTTCCTTCTTCAAGTTTACCCACAGCTTCATCACGGGCATGAGTAATTGAACTCACGCTGCTTTCAATGGAACTTTGAACAAATCCCACAATTTTTTCCCCTCCACTTTGAATAATTCCTCTCAAAGTATTTAAGGGAAGAAGGCTCTTCTTCTTTTTTTCTTGCTCAAAAATGATCTGAGTCAATGTAATGCTGGTCAAATCTTCCTGATTTTGATTATCGATCACCTGAACATCTTCGCCTTCGCGAATCAATGTCGCAATATCATCTAATGTTACGTAGCGACTCGCGCTGGTATCGTAAAGCTTGCGGTTTTGGTAACGCTTCACAACACGTGTTTTCTTTGAAGTGTTCATCATGACTCCTTATTTTTTATCTTTTCTATCTTGAGATGTTGTTACTGCATCCGAACGTTCATACATTTCTTTTAATAATACTTTTCGAATAGCTTCTAAAACCTCAGCCTTCATTTTTGCTTTTTCTTGGGACTTCTGAGATTTGACTTTCTGACTACGACCAATTTCGGACTCAATCACTTCGAGAATAGAACCCATTACTTTTCGGTGCATGGAACGATAATCTTCCTCATCACTGCGCGGCAATTTTTTAACCAGTTGATGAATGGTTCCTTGAGCATATCCTAAAGCGGTCTGTAATGCTTGCTGAGTACTTCCCCCATCATTAACATCAGCTATATATTGATCCGCAATTTCCAAAAGTTCTTTGAATGCCAACAAAACTTCGCGTCCCGCACGAAAAACATGTTTTTTAACATGACCTAATTCTGAAAAATTACTCATCAATGAAGCTAGTTGCAAAAGGCCCGTTGAAATTGATGAGAGAGGTGATTTAGCCATTTTTTATTTCTTATCTTTATCGTTTGAACTTTCTGTGTTTTGAGAATCCTTCACCGCTTTTTAAAATTTTTAATAGCCTCACCCAATGAAGAGCCCACTTGGGGAACTTTGCCGGCGCCAAAAACCACCAACACAATGGAAAGAACGATGATGAGCTCCCAAGGGCCCAAACCACCGATACCAGCTGTTATGACAGGGACTGATGTAATCATGAAGCAAAGGTTAGCACTGCGTCATAAAAATTGTCTACTCATTTTGACGCACAAAGTTGCGTCATGAGTCCATGAGTGTCCGCATTTCAGAAATAGTCTTTTGGTAATCAACGCTTTTAAAAATTGCAGAACCCGCCACAAATGCTGTGGCACCTGCATCGGAAACTTTCTTAATGGTCTTAGCACTAATACCACCATCCACTTCAATCTCGAGATTGAGTTTTTGCGTCGTAGCCATTTGGTGAAGTTCCAAAATTTTTGGCACACAATACTCGATAAACGACTGTCCACCAAAACCTGGATGAACACTCATAACCAAGACCATATCAATTTTGGATAAATAATTTTGAATAACAGAAACGGGCGTATCTGGATTAATGGATACTCCCACTTTAGCTCCTGACTTTCGGATCTGCTGGATGATTTTATCCAGACGTTCCCCAGGAGTGCACACTTCCGCATGAATCGTAATGGAATCTGCACCCGCTTTTCTAAAATCTTCAATGTACTTTTCAGGGTTATCAATCATCAGATGCGCATCAAGAAACAGCTTTGTAGCTCGCCGCGCCGCTTCAACGACCACAGGACCAATCGTTAGATTTGGCACAAAGTGACCGTCCATAACATCCAGATGAATCCAATCCGCTCCGGCTTTTTCAACAGCCTGAATTTCTTCAGCCAGTCGTCCAAAATCTGCTGATAATATAGAAGGTGCTATCTTTTTCATAAACCAAGTCTCTCCAATGGTCACAGGATTTCCTTTTAGAAACTCTGTAATGGGCATACGTTTTTTACCTTCGAGCTGCACTTCTTTAAGAAGGAGGCTGCTGTCTTTGCAAGCGATTTGAAGACCACGGTCCGCATTGTGGGCATCAACCACCACCACAGTCCCTGGGACGGCACTCCCACGAGCCGCAGTCTCTTCTGCCCTAAAAATTTTCAAAAACTTTCCTTGATAGGTTGTGGAAGTCCCCGGCCACGGATTCATTCCTCGGATTTGATTCACTAGAAATCGTGCTTTTCTGGAAAAATCCAACCGCCCGTCTTCTTTTTTTAACAACGGAGCCATGGTCGCATGAAAATCATTTTGTGGCATGGCGGTTAAAGATCCTTCACTCAAACCGTTCACCGTTTCCAAAAGAGCGATCGAGCCAAGATTGGCTAATCGAGGAGCCAACTCCACACATGTATCTTCGGGCTCAATCGATACACGCTTCTGTAATAAGATCGGACCGGCATCGACTTTATCGACCAGAATAAACGTCGTCACACCAGTCTCTTCTTCCCCTTCAATCACCGCCCATTGCATCGGAGCCGCACCCCGGTATTTGGGTAAAATTGAAAAATGAACGTTGATACATTGAAGTGGTGTTAGATTGAGTAGTTCGGGAGGAAGAATTTTTCCATAAGCCACAATCGCAATCAGATCCGCTTTCAGATTTTTTAAAATGTCCAAAAATTCAGGATTATTTTTGATACGCTCTGGTTGAAAAAGAGGCAATCTATTGTCTTTAGCATACTGGGCCACAGCAGGAGCAGTGAGTAATTGGCCACGCCCCGCAGGCTTATCGGGTTGTGAAACAACAGCCACCACTTCATGCAGAGACTCTTTTAAAATCTTAAGCGAAGGCACCGCCACTTCTGGTGAACCCATAAAAATAATGCGTAGTGGTTTCATGAAAGACCGCAAGATCACTTCCGAGACAGTGTCTCAAGAAAAATATGAGGACGAACTAAATATCATGATTATTTTCAGGGTGTACTCCATAAGAAATCTTTAATTGAGTTTTTGTGTATACCGTTGGAATGAGACGGGTCCATGGCGATTGATCCTGTTCAATTAAAATTACTCCTCAAAGAAGGCGAAGGGCTGACCGTCGAGTTTAAAGAACGATTCAGCTCACACATTGACGAAGATATTATTGCTTTTGCCAATAGCAAAGGAGGTCTGTTGCTTCTGGGGGTTCGAGATGATGGGAGTATCTCTGGAGAAAAACTGACCAATGACCTCAAAGCTCGCATCAATAATATTGCCCGCAATACAAAACCATCCCTCTCTGTCACTATCTCAAAAATAGAAAATATCGTGGTAATTGAAATTCCTGAAGGAAATGAAAAACCTTATAGCTGTAGCTCTGGCTATTATCGTCGGCTCAATGGCAATACCCAAAAAATGAATCATGATGAAATTCGCATCATGTTTCGGAAACACGATCCATTTCCCTTTGAAGAAAGGATCACCAAAGGATTTTCCTTTAAAGATATTTCAAAAGAAAAAATCAAAACCTTCATCGAAGAAGCTAATATCCAAATCGGTCAGACAAACATTCCTGATTTTTTAAAAAGCTTAAATGTTGTTGAGGGCAATTTTGTGAAAAATGCTGGGCTTTTATTTTTTGCAAAAGACGTAGGAAAATTTCTTCCTCAATCCCAAACAACTTTATTGGCCTTTAAGGGCATAGAGAAGTTCAACATCTATGATCGCAAAGATGTCCGTGATGATCTCCTGACGCAATTCAATGAAACGATCTCATTCATCGAGAAACACCTCAATATTCGAAGTGAAATAAGGGGTATGAATCGTCATGATATTTATGAAATCCCTATGGAAGCCATTCGCGAAGCGGTCGTCAATGCACTCATGCATCGGGATTACGCCATCACGGGAACACAAATTAACGTAGAAATTTATGATAATCGTTTGGAAATCATCAATCTGGGAAGTCTTCCAGAAGATTTGCCTCCAAAAGCCTTTGGAAAATTTTCTATTCGTCGCAATGAATTAATTGCCGATCTTTTTTCAGACTTCACAAAGTGGAACGAATCGGAATGGGTATTAAGAAAATTAGACGAGCCATTGCTAGGGCTGGTTTAAAAGAACCGTTTTTCGATACAGAAGGGATTTTCAGAACTATTTTTTATCGATCTGAAGACTTCTCACTAAAAATCTCTGAAAGTTCCCAGAAAACTAGGGAGAAAACTAGGGAGAAAACTAGGGAGAAAACTAGGGAGAAAATATTATCGGCCATTCAAAGCAATCCTTCTATCACAACTCAGGAGCTGGCTCTTGTCACCGGATTATCTCATAAAGGTGTCGAATGGAATCTTAGGAAATTAAAAACTGAAGGTGGCCTTGAACGACAAGGACCTGATAAGGGAGGCCAATGGAAAATTTTACTATAGAACCACGTGTCGTCATTGCCATACCTCTGGCCACTTCACTTATTTACTGGCAGGTCGTCGCCGGCATTCTTTCTTTGGAAAAACCAGCGGAAACTGACTTGATGGTCTTTCAAGGAGCTTTGGTCTATCGGGCACGCAATCATCTTGTGGAACAAATGCTTGAGCATCCGATTAATCCTACACACATTTTCTTTTGGATGGGGATATTCTTCCGGCTCATGACACGTTGACCCGCTTGTTAGCCGCTCAAGTCCCCATTATCAGCGGTGTCTATCGCAAACGCATTCCACCTCATGAACCTATGGCTTTTAAATTTCTGGGGAAGAATAAAACTCTCAAGCCCATTTCTTCTACAATCAAAACAACCACAGAAGTAGATGTCGTGGGCGGTGGGTGCCTTTTGATTGAACGGCGTGTTTTTGAAAAAATCAAAGGACCTTGGTTTACCAGTGAATGGACATCCATGGGACATCTCTCAGAAGATTTTTCTTTTTGCCAAAAAGCCAAAAAGGCGGGATTTAAAATTTTTGCGGATCCCAAAGTTAATCCTCTCCATATAGAGCCCATGGGAATTGGGAACGATCACAATAAAGTCAGTTTTATTTCTCTCTCCTAAAATATGGGATACAAAAACCTTCAAGACTGCGTCGCTGATTTAGAAAAACACAAGAAGCTGGTACGTATCACCACTGAAGTGGATCCTTATTTGGAAATGGGCATGATCCAACGTCGAGCCTATCAAAATAAAGGTCCGGCCTTGTTATTTACGAATGTCAAAAATACCAAATTTCCGATGTTGGGAAATTTGTTTGGCACACTGGAGCGTACACGGTTTCTTTTTCGAGATACTCTTGAGGATATTCAAAAACTCTTATCACTCAAAACCCAACCTGAAAAAGCTTTGAAAAAATTTTATCAGTATTGGGATTTGCCTTTCATTGCCTGGCATTTAAAACCAAGCTTTCGATCTACTGGACCTGTGTTAACAAATAAAATTCAAATTGCAGATCTTCCACAATTGGTTTCCTGGCCACGGGATGGGGGCGCTTTTATTACGCTACCTCAAGTCTATACCGAAAGCACTCTCAAGCCGGGTTGGGTGAAATCAAACTTAGGCATGTACCGCATCCAGCTTTCGGGAAATCAGTATCGAATCAATCAAAAGATTGGGCAAGAGATTGGTCTGCATTACCAACTGCATCGGGGGATTGGTGTTCATCATCAAGAAGTTCTCGCAGCCAACAAACCATTTCGTATCAATATTTTTGTCGGTGGATCTCCTGCTATGACAATGGCGGCTGTCATGCCACTGCCAGAAGGTATGTCAGAACTCTCTTTTGCAGGAGCCTTGGCAGGACATGCGATTCCGATGATAAAACCCGTAGGGGCAATTCATGAATTGCCCCTACCAATATATGCCGAAGCTGATTTTTGTATCACCGGCATTGTCGATCCGCAGCGCCTATTACCCGAAGGACCTTTTGGAGATCATTTGGGTTACTACAGTCTCACTCACGATCTTCCCGTACTCAAAGTGGAAGCCGTCTACCATCGGCCGGGGGCTATTTGGCCCTTTACGACGGTTGGCAGACCTCCACAGGAAGACACGTCTTTTGGAGAATTTATCCATGAAATTTCTGCACCGATGATTCCCCATGTCATTCCCGGGATCAAAGCAGTGCATGCTGTAGACGCTTCGGGAGTTCATCCACTTTTATTAGCCATCGGCAGCGAGCGTTACACACCTTATCAATCGACGACAGAGCCTCAGGAAATTTTGACTCAAGCCAATGCGTTGTTGGGTCAAGGCCAACTCTCCCTAGCAAAGTACCTCTGGATTATGAACCACGCAGACAATCCAGATTTAAAGATTCATAACATCGCTGATTTTTTCCAGCACATACTCGAACGCGTGGATTGGACTCGTGATCTGCATTTCCAAACTCAAACCACCATCGACACTTTGGATTACTCAGGAACCAACTTAAATCGTGGGTCTAAAGTAGTGATTGCTGCCTGCGGGCCCAAACGGCGCCATTTAAAAACTCAAGGGCCCATACCTGGAGTGTTGATTGTGAATGAAATGGTACACAACGTAAATCCCGAACACTTTCCTTTAGTCGTTATTGTCGATGACGTTGAATTTGCCTCACGCACCTTGAATAATTTTCTCTGGGTGACCTTCACACGATCTGATCCGGCTATGGATATCGATGGGATAGAATCTTTTACAGAACATAAACATTGGGGATGCCGTGGATCTCTAGTGATCGATGCCCGCATCAAAAAGCATCACGCACCACTCTTGGAAGAAGATCCTGTGCTCGTCAAAAAAATTGAAAACCTCGCCGTCTCCGGCGGTCCTCTGCATGGAATAATTTAAAGTTGCCCGACACACGTACTTAAGCAATACGTAAGCCAAATACCTCGTTCAATAAGGACTGATTATGGCTCAAACACATCAAGATCTCGTTTCAACTGATTGGCTTCAACAGCAAATGGGCGATCATTATTTGCGTATTGTGGATTGTCGTTGGGTTTTAGGACAACCGGGCGAAGGTCATCGTCTCTACGAAGAAGGTCATATTACTGGAGCTCTTCATCTGGATGTTGATGATCATCTTTCCGGTAAAGAAGGCCCTGGCCGTCACCCGATTCCCAACAAAAGAGATTTTGAAAATATACTTTCCGAAATGGGAATTGCTCGCGAGCATCATGTGGTGGCTTATGATGACGGGCAAGGAGCTCCCGCAGCGCGACTTTGGTGGCTCATGAAGTTTTTTGGACATGATAATGTTTCTGTTTTGGATGGAGGTTGGAATTTATGGACCAAAGAAGGCCGGGCAACGGAGCGCGAAATGCGTCGGTATATTTCCCAAAAATTCTTTGCACGCGCCAAGCATGTGATGACCGTTGACATGGAAGGTATGGATACCTTCCGCACGGAGCCTGATGTGGTCGTCATTGATGCGCGTGCACCGGAACGTTATCGCGGCGAAGTCGAGCCTATCGACGCTCGAGCGGGTCATATTCCAGGAGCAGAGAATTTTTTCTTCAAATTATGCCTGGATCCTGCAACGGGAAAATTTCTTCCACCGGCTAAACTCAAAGCTCTGTTTCAGGAATTAGGAGTGAGTAAAGATAAAACCGTGATTTCCTATTGTGGTTCTGGAATCACCGCCTGCACGAATGTATTCGCTCTTAAACTTGCCGGCTTTAATTCCAAATTGTACGAGGGAAGCTGGAGTGAATGGTCCAAGGATTCTCAAAAACCCTTGGCTAAGTAGCCTGAAGCTTTAATAGAAAATTTTGTATATCACTGAGCAGTCTATCTACTTCATTTTGAGACCTTAAAAAATATCTTGCATGGGAATTCTTTGAATAACCCACTCTCACTGAAAAAATTGAATTGTTTTTTATGCGAAATACATCTTCATCTGTGACATCGTCACCAACAAAAAATGATTTACGATACCCATGTTGATCCATTAAAAAATTTAAGGCTTGGCCCTTATTCAAAGATGATTTGGAAATTAGGTTCATCACATTTTTGCCCGATATCATTTTAGGCTCCGGATGAAGCCAGGAAAAAATAGACCGGAGACGAAGCTTTTCCCTAGAGGTAAGAGGCTCCAAAAAATGAACGGACAGGGAGTATTTTTTGTCTTCTAAAAAAATTTTATTCAAAAACAACTCTTTCTGGAGTGCACTCATTAATGCCCGTTTCCAGCCCCTACATTCATTTTGAGCTTTTAAAGCTTTTATCCATGCCGAAGAAATTTCCAAGCCATGATTCCCCACTAAAATAGACCGGTTTAAGCCTATTTTTTTCTTCAGATCCAATAGTCCTCTTCCCGAAAGGATGATGACAGGGGCCAAAAGAGAAAGGTCTTTCAATAAGCTACGGGTTTGATCCGTCATTAGGGCTTGGTGAGGCAGTTTTTCGAGAGGAGAGAGAGTTCCGTCAAAATCGAAGGCCCAGCAAATACTTCGTGCGTTAGAGTGCATCCATTTTTTTTCCGCATACTCGCAGCGTCTGTCAGCATGTGACCGGCCCACCGGTAGATATTGAATTTTTGTAACAGAGTCCGCATCGTTCTCATACGCGTCCTCTGTTCAGGACTCGAAAGGCTTAATGCCGCATTCAAGGCCTCTGCGCATTGATCAATATTGTAGGGATTAACGATCAAAGATTCTAAAAGTTCCCGGGAGGCTCCCGTAAATTGGCTTAAGATCAAAACCCCTTGTTCATCATCCCGGGATGCAACATACTCCTTGGCCACTAAGTTCATCCCATCATGGAGACTCGTAACAACGCAGACATCTGCAGCACGGTAGTATTCGTTTAGGCTTTCCGAGGGGTGATGCTCTATCAATAAGTGAATAGGGCGGTAACCGTTTTTTCCATAGCGATCATTAATGCGTTGACACATTTGCCTCACTTGCGTCTCAAACTGTTGATAACTTTCCAACATACTCCGCGAAGGGGAAGCTATTTGTATGAAACTGAATTTTTCGATCCATTGTGGATAAAGTTCAAAAAGCCTTTCGACGGCACTCAAGCGTTCCAGAATTCCTTTAGTATAGTCCAATCGGTCTACTCCTAATCCGATTTTTACAGCAGCAGCCATCTGGTGTCGTGACTTAACGTTATCAAGGCATTGAGCAATGGAAGTTGGTGATAATTCTCTCTCCAAATCAATAGAGATAGGATACGATCTAACAGCTGTTGTCTTTTGACCATACGAAATAGTTGAGGTCTCCCTTTCTATCCGCGCTTCTAGATAACGATCGACCGCATCAATAAAATTTTGACTGTGAAAACGTGTATGAAACCCAATAATACTACTTCCCAAAAGTCCTTCCAAAATTTCTACTCGCCAAGGACAAATGCCGAAGACTTCTTGGTTAGGCCAAGGGATATGCCAAAAAGTAAGAATTGTGGCTCTAGGAAGTTTTTCGCGAACCATTTTTGGCACTAAAGCAAGATGATAGTCCTGCACAAGAACGACAGGATCCCGTGTTTTTGCTTCTTCAATAACCGCATCTGCAAACTTTTGATTCACCCTCACATAAAGATCCCAATCCGATGAACGAAACACAGGACGAACATGGGCGATGTGACATAAAGGCCAAAGCCCTTCGTTAGAAAAACCTTCATAATAGCCCCGTTCTTCCTCCCCGGATAGCCAAAGTCGCCTCAGCTGATACCGAGGATTCTCAGGAGGAACAGCAATATGATCTTTTTGATCCACTACCTCGCGGTCGGCATCACCACTTCCATGGGCGATCCACGTTCCCGAACAGGCGCGCATGACTGGCTCCAATGCCGTCACCAAGCCACTCGCCGGTATCTCCACGCTGATCGACCCTGTATTTTTAAAATGAATGTAAGGCTCTCGGTTTGAAACCACTAAAATCTCTTCGCCTGATAGTTCTTGCTGCAAAGCCTTCTTCAGCGTCTGGGCCGTCCAGCGAGTTCGTGGTTCGTCCGATAATGTAACTTCCGTTTGTAGATCTCGAATAAGTTCGCGTAAATCCTTAGCCAAGGGAACAAGTTCCTTTTCTTGAATCTGTGAGAGAGGTGTAAATAGCCCCTCTCCTTTTAAAAAAGATCTCATGCCCTCAACCCATCCCCGCCGGCTCAATTGGGCAATAAAGACAGTGACTAAAGAGATGACAGCTGTCAGACCCGCAAAAAAGTAAAAAACATACCTTTTTGAATCAGCACTCCGCTTCTCAAGAAATCCCACGTCATGGATGAGAATCAATTCCCCCAACTTAAGTTCAGGTGTCTTTACAAGATGAAAAGAAATATTCAATGATCTCACTGGTTCTCGAACACTCTGAGAATCTATTTCCGAACTTAAAAACTCTTCAGAGCGACATTTTACCACCTGAGGAAACGTCGCCGTCTTATAGACCAATTTTCCCATAAAATCGCAGAAACCGACGGCATAAAGACGTTCATCCTGAATCAGCTGATTAAAGAGAGTAGCGATCTTCGTTTCGGATTTTGATAAAATCTGACTTGAAAGAGGTTCTTGAATCGTGCTTGCAATGAGTTGCGACCGGATTTCGATGTCACGGAGAAACCATTTTTGGAGTAGAGCCTCCACAACCGGCACCATCGTGAAACCAAAAATGGTCATCACGAACATCAAAGGCAAGAGGAAGCGAAGAATATATTTCATGGAGTGGCCTATGTATCCTTTCGGACTCATCGGAAATTGTCAAATTTCAGCCTTAGTGGAAGGCCTACAATCCCACGCAAGCCTAAATTGGCTTTGTCTACCCAATCCCGATAGCGAGCCTGTTTTTAGCCAAATACTGGACCCCGATGCAGGGTCTTTTTCTATTTTCCTAGGCAAGGATGCTGAGGAAAATTGCTATGAAAACTTTAAATGCCATCAACGCTATATTAAAAATACCAATGTGCTGACAACCGAAATTTTCCGAGAGCACGATGCTATACGCGTCACCGATTTCTGTCCTCGCTTCGAGCAGCATAGCCATATCTTCCGTCCTGCAGTCATCATCCGTATCGTAGAAAGAGTGGCGGGAAATCCCAATATCCATGTCCGTTGCGACCCTATCATGGGATGGAGCAAACAAAAAGCACCCGTCATTCGGGGGAATAGCCACTTAGACTTTCCCATCCGCAACCAAAATTTAAGACTGACCACCAATATTCCTCTCACCTACCTCTCAGAAAATCGATCCTTTCAACTCCAAGAAAAAGCTTATTTTTATCTTTCTTGGGGAGATATCCTTGAAGAGGATTTACAAGAAGCCTGTGAAGCTCAACTTCAAAAAACCATCCAATGGTGGCAACGTTGGGTAAAACATTGCTCGATCACGCCTCTTTTCCAGGAAGAGGTCATCCGCTCGGCATTGGCCCTCAAGCTTCATTGTTACGAAGACACGGGAGCAATCCTCGCCGCTCTCACGACGAGCTTGCCGGAAGAAATTGGACAGGTAAGGAATTGGGATTATCGTTATTGCTGGTTGCGTGACTCATACTTCGTCTTATCGGCCTTCTACCATCTGGGGCACTTTGAAGAGATGGAAAAATTCCTCCATTTTCTACTCAACATCGCTGAACAGAAAGCCTCTCAAACCCGCCTTGCTCCAGTATATACTTTAAGCCATGAGCTTCCTTTGCCGGAGCAGCTTCATGGCCATTGGGAGGGATACGCAGGAAGCCGGCCCGTCCGTAGCTACAATCAAGCCGCAGAGCATATCCAAAACGACGTTTATGGAGAAATGATTCTTACATTATCACCTATTTATCTCGATAACCGATTTTCTAATCTTCGTACCCCAGAACACGAAAAACTCCTCAGCCACATCGCATCCTTATGTGTTTCTACTATCGGAAGAGCGGACGCCGGTCCTTGGGAGCTTCGGAATTCTATGCATCCTCATACGTTTACCCAGGTAATGTCTTGGGCTGGATTGGATCGCTTATTGTATCTCCAAAAAATGGGATTTTTCGGATCTGTATTGAAAGTCGATTTGGGCCGAGAGTGCGAGCGTGTCCTGAAGGTAATCAGCTCCTCTGTCCAAAATGGCGTAATGCGTAATACCACCAATGATTTAAGAGTTGATGCGTCTCTATCTTTGGCCACTATCCTAAAATATCCGAATAAAGAAATTAACTTAGCAACAATACGGCATATCCAAAAGCACTTTCCCTTCCGGGGGCGCGAGGATTTTATTATCGATACCGCATGGAAGACGACTTTGGTGTTCCCCAGTCTGCTTTTTTAATTTGTTCTTTTTGGATGGCTCAAGCTTTTGCCTCTCTCAATCGCCCTAAAGAGGCCGAAAAAATCTTTCGGAGAGCCTTATCCGCTTCAAATCAATTGGGCCTGCTGGCGGAGCATTTTGATCCCACGGCTAAAAAACAATTGGGCAACTTCCCACAAGCTTATTCGCATGTTGGACTTATTAATGCTGCCTTTTCCATAAGCCCTTCGTGGCAGGAAGTTTTTTAGAAAATATTATTTATCCTAAATATTTTAAAAGTAGGGCTTCTCCATAAACCACCACAGTCATTAATATAAAAATTTCCAAAATCAGAGGTGTCATGGCCTTGATCCATTGAAAAGGTGTATAATGAGGATCTACTTCTCTGGTGATAAAAGCATAAGAGACTACTGATTGGGCCGAACCAATATGAGTCCAACATCCACCTGCAGCATAGCCCGCTATCTGTGCCATGGCAAAAAGGTGAATCACCGTAATTTCCAAACCATAGATAGCTCTTCCAGCAAAATCAGCCACAACATTATTGTCGAGGACTGCGGATAAAAAAGTCGCTCCCACAAATTGAAGATAGGCCATATGAGCATGGCCCAGAGATTCTATCCCCGCATGCAAAAGGGTCGAAAGTTGTGCAAAAAATCCCGTCTTTTGAAGTAGTGTAATTGATAAGAAGAGAGGAAAAAGGAAAAGATATTCCTGATATTCATGCTTACCTTCTTTAAAAGAAAGTTTTTTTAATTTTTCATAAGGGAGTACCCCTAAAATAGCGGCGGAAAATCCGGCGAAAGAAGATACAAAAAGTGGAATGTCATGATTAATCGCATGGCTTACTAACCCCGCTAAAAAAGGTAAAAAGGCCAAGGCTCCTATTTTTTGGGCTTTTTTTCTTTTAATTTGAGTTTCTTCCAGAGCTTTTCTGATATTTATCTCTGCAGCATCTAAAGCTCTGTTTTTTTCATGTTCTTCAAAGGACTCATTTTTATGAAGTTCCATCAGGACATAGTGATCGTCCAGAGCTTCTGCCAGCTCCTCTGAAACAAAATGTCCCAGTATTTCATGTCTTAAAACCTCAGGAACATCCTCACGAAGCAAGGCTGTACCAAAAGGAATTCCCGCATGGAGATGAGCCTCCACTCGAGAATAAGCTTCGCCCAACTTTTCTTTAAAAAAATCAGCACATTCTGTGGCTATCAATACTTCTCCATGACGCAAGGCCTGCAAAAATCTGACATCTGCGGTATAGACGTCCAGAATATCCATATTTTTTAAATCTACTTTTTCATTTTTTAGGCGTTTACGGATATTAAAATAAACAAGGATGTAAGCCCCGACAGCGACAGGAAGACAATAGCGAAGGAAAAAAGCATCATTGAGGTGGGGGTGAAGATTGGACTTCATAATAAGATTGGGTGGCTCCCCATAAGCCATCCACATTCCACAGACTGTCGTTACAATAGTGGAGACCATGACGATATAAACAATATTTTCTTTATCCGTTCGCGCCAAAAATAACAGCATGACCAAAACTCGAATCATGATGCCGATCATCGATACCCCATCCAAAATTCCTGATGCGATCGAAACAATTCCCGTAATCAACGCAATGGTTGGTAAAATAAGACCCTTGTTTTTCTTCAAGATCACAAAGCTGATACTTTCGAGAAGTCGGGTTTGAACAATCACAGCCACAAAAAAAGTGAGGCCTAAGATAAAAAGCATTGTATCTGCATGAAAAAGTTCATTGAGGCCATGAAGTGTCAAAAGGTGATGCTGGATAAAATCCCACAAAGCACTTCCGCCCTGGCTTGATAGGTTGGATTTGAGTGAGGATTGTGGCCACCACTGAGGCCAAAATGTCGCCAAGATAACACTTCCCATTCCATAAGTGAGAGCGTTTTTATCAATACGGTATTTGGTACTTCCAAAAACAAAAAGACTAATAATGGTGACGAACACTTCCAAAGCCACAACTTCAGGCCCAAAAGGAGACCCCCACCCCAGCCACAACAAAAGAGCGGAGATGAGAAAACAGAGACTCATAAAAATTTTGGATGGTATTTGAATCGTGTTCATAAAATTTCCTTTTTCGGCATCTATTCAAAACAACTAGATCTGGGCCATAAAAAACCCTATGGTGCCGACCCTTATGCATTCTACACGCTCAAAGACAAAGCAAAATGTAGTTTTAGTGATGAAAGCTTTTTTGATTCTGGCATTCATGAGCCTTGTTTTAATTATTTATCTTAAAACTCCTGTCCGTGAATACCTCGAACATCAAAGACTCCTCGCTATTTTTCAAGCCATCCGCGACACGTGGTGGTCCCCGGTGGCTCTTATTGCAGCCTCCGCTTTGGGTGGTTTGCTGGCACTTCCGGCAACGCCTTTTACATTACTGATTGGCGCCACCTACACTCTTCCATTAGCTATCATTTACAATTATATCGGACTCATGCTGGGCGCTATCGCTGATTTTTTATTAGCGCGTTATTTAGGGAGAGATTTTATTGGAAGAGCTATGTTTGGGGAACGGCGATTGGAATCATTCCAAGTATATCCATCGTCACGTACTTTGCGTCTTCTTTAATCTCCGGGACAGCCGAAGCACGCCATCAAGTCATGATCCATCTGATCATATCGAGCGCACTTCTATTGAGCTTAAGCCTTGTGCCTTTGATGATTAAAAAAAGAAGTTTTCTTTTGAGCCGTTTTAAAAAACCCTCTTAACTTTTACGATACCGACCAATCTTTAAATAATGACCAAGATTAGCTTCTGAGCTTAACACAGGCTCAATGAGACCTTTACGTGAAGTAAAAAGAGTCTGCACGCCGGGTCCATGTCCCGCCAAGAATGAATTGCCATGAACAACAACGGCGATCGACACAGCGCCTTTTTTATACGACCAACCATAAGTGGATTCATGATCAATGATGGCGACGAAATCCCCGAAGCGCAGTTTTTCTAATCCATATTTTTTGATGACGGAAGGTTCACTGGTTTGAATATCATAATCCCTTTAAACGAATCGTTGTGTCCCAAACCCGAACCCATCAGCTCGGCGGGCACCATCGCCACCACGGGAATCTGTAAATGTTTCCCTTTTTCTTTAATAGGAATCTTCTTGAGCAAGCTTGGAGCTAAGCTTGTCACCGTAATTTCAGGATAGTCCAAGAGCTTCATTCCCTGGCCAACACCATGAATGAGAATTTTATCGTCATAGGTCAGTTTTTTTAAAACAGAATCTTCAAAATCAATAATCACATGCTCCACACCACCGTGATGTCCTGTGACGACACCTTTCTTTCCCTTGGCCGCACCCGAGATGAGCGTCGCTTCATTACCGATGCAGCTGTAAACGTTGTAACTGAGATTGGGATTGGCGGTGCGCTTGTCTGAAAAACTTCCAGCAATGGATGACACACCCGGCTCGACGTGATCGGATTCAAAAGCAAAAACGTTATCGCCTGTTTTGACATTATAGGTGATCCCTCCCACCGATGGAAAAATCTTACTCTGTCCTTCGCGTGTGAGCTCCCACCCAAAACACAATGGCGGAACGATGTTTCCCTGAAGAGCAAAAGCGACCAATTCTTTTTCGTTAATTTTGAGCATGGTGAGCCTCTTGATAAATACAAATCACTTGTCTAGAAAAACATCCGTAATTACCTTGTGATCTTTGTATTGAGAATCCGAAATCACAAAAACGTTTATCGTTAAATTTTGCATGAAACATGACTTCTAGGTTTGGAAATTAACTTTCCCTAATATCTCTTCAGGGACGCTGGGAATAAAAACTCTGGCGTAAACCTTGCCTGGATCTTGGGTGCTTAATGCGATTCTCTCGACATAACAGCCAGTGGCCACAACATCACAAAGAGGATGAAAAGGGTTGTCATCGTCGACATTGTTTTTTTGAAAAAGATCCCGCCAAATGTAAGGACGTTGCTCTAAAGGTTTATCATTAGCCGCATCCAAGTAAGGCTGAATTTTTTCTTCACCGATAAATTCGGTTAAGGGGTACTGCCATAAACTTCTACTTAATAATTCTGGGCCTCGTCTCGAACGAGTGGTGGATTCTCCCAGAGCTTCATCTCTTGAGCGAGAAACCCAACAAACAACCGTTCCCGTTATATTCGACTGAGGATATCTTTTTCCACGAACCGACAAAGGAAATGTTTTAAAAAATATAGGCACAAACGTTTGAATAAGATTTTCTACCCTCTCAATCAGTTGACTGCCGGCTGTTGACATTGCCAACAACAGCCTTACCGTTAGGATCTGATCATTGAGCACCCATCGAGAAGCATTTCTTGCTGGATAATGAGAGTTTCCGAAAAATTTTCGATCTGCTCTCACTTCATGAATATTCCCCATCCCACGAGATTCAAGTACCTCCAAAGCTTCACGCAATTCTTGTGTCCCCCTACCAACCCAAGAAAACCTGCTTAATATTTCTAAAACCTGAGAAAGATAGGGTCTATCGGGTTCCAAAAAATTTTTCCTTAGAAGAGCTGCATGTTGTTTCAATTGGACACTTCCAGATCCTCCCTCAATCAAAGATCTAAACTCATCTGTAATGTTGCAGATATGACGTTGTCCTGGATCTGAATGTTGAACCCCATATCCTGTTTCAGGAAATAAATGGGTAGATGCGACAAAACCTGTTTTTGAAATAAACATGTCAGCCTATCGGCTTTAAATGATAAAAGGTTGTGTCAAAAATCAGTTATTTAGTTTTTTCTTTTCTTCCAAAGCGTAGGATTCCTTTTGTGATGAATAACGGCCACGACAACCAGCTGTTCTTTTTCAACAACATAAAACACTCCGTACGGAAATCTTTTTAAAAGGACCCTGCGAATATTTTTATGAATTTTTCGGAAACCCAATGGGACACGCTCGATAGAAGCAAAAGCTGCCTCTAATGAAAAAATAAAACGATATCCAAGACCTGTTAGTTTTATTTCATGCCACTGAAATATATCACGCACATCTTCTTCAGCTTTATCTGTAAGACGAACTTGATATTTCTTCATTTATGTAAGGATTCTTTTTTTGACATCTTGCCATGAAGACGTTTTTTTTGGATTCTTTTTGTAGGATTTGAGTCGGCTATCCAATTCTTCTTTTTGACCGGCTGTCAGCCTCAATTGGTTGGGGCTTTCTGTTAGGCTATCCCAAACTTCTTCGACCAAAAGAATTTTTTCTTCAAAACTTAATTTTTCAATTTCTTCGTGACTCATAAGTGCAATTTTAGGCCCTCTACCTTGTTTTTCAAGGTATTTTCTAAAAAGTTAAAATTAAATTTGTCCCAGCCGAATATAGGATATTGGAGGTGAGGATATCTTCAAAACCCCCTAGAGGCTGGAAGAGCGCTCCGCGGACGTTGACAATGACGTTATTATTTAAAAACGGGCGGTATTGTAATCCGAGACTGTAATCCCACCCGATGTCTTTGCGGATGTTGGATTGGTTGAGGAAAATTTCCAAGGGCTCGGTGTGGATGAAGCGCAAATAGTTAATATTCGCAATCGCTCGAAGTGTTTGCAGGATTTCAAAATCTGGACCCACATTCAAAAGCAAAAGACCTGGATTGACGAAGTTTGACTGGCCTTCGATTTTGCTGCTGCGAAGACTGGGAATGAGACTATTACGCTGGACGAGATTGACGCCATTGAGCCGAATCGCTTCATGATTGAAAAAACTATTTTCGCCACCGGCGAATTTTTGCAGGTCGAAGATCGAATCAAAACCTTTGGCCTTGTCATCACGTGGATTGGAATCCCCTGAAGAATAAAAAGCTGAACTTCGAAACCGAATCCAGTCCCGATCGTATGATAATTCCAAGGCCGCGAGCTGTCCTTCGATGTCCACTTTTTGTCCCGCTTGCGGGTTGAGGCTGTCCTTGCCCAAAGCAAAATAAAACGCGTGGTTCACATTGATGCGGCCGATGTGGCCGTCGCTCGTCCAACCGAGATAGACGGAATTAAGCTCGTGATTGGTCGCCGCTCCCGCGGGATCCGGTCGTGTGAGAATCCCATTCACGTCATAATGAGTCGTGCCGCGGTCGTGATTGTAGTGAACGCTGAATTGATTCGTCCAACCCAGCACTCCTAAAAAATCTTGAGAGTAGAGATTAGCGACCAAGACTTGCTGATCGCGTCTCTCCAACATGTTGAGCTCACTGTTGGTGTTTTTTTCCAACATGTCGAAATAGGCCACATTCCATTGGATCTTATTGTTATTGAGATTGCCAAAGAGACGTCCGCCAAAATTTGTATCACTGAAAATCAATCCACGAAAATCAGAGGTGAATGGCTGAATCCCTCCACGTATAGAAATGAAATCATAATAAGGACTGACGTTAGCCAAATGCACTTCGACCAAAGCTTCTTGCAGAGCAAAATCAAATTGAGTCCGACTCGTGCCATTGGCTACACTCGCATTTACAATGCCGCGCTCTTGTGCGTGAAGATAGTTCACATTGAGAACCGGAGTCACTTTCAGCGCCCACGTACGCGGCTTAAACGATGTATTTCCCTGATAAAGTTCAAAAGAGAATTTGAAATTTTGCTGAATCGCTTGAAGATTCCCATCCCCAAAAAAAGGAATGCGCCCAGGGCCTGCCGCACTTGGATTGCTAGGCACAGGCAACTTTTTGGCTTCTAAAGCAGTGTCGCTCACACCTGTAAAAATAAAAAAAACATCTTCACCCCAAATCGGATAATCCCCCTTTAAAATATTTTGATTGTAAGGATCATACTTATGTCCGGTGACATTGAGTTCATGAGGAGGAGGCTTGATGTCCCAACGATGAGGCAAGGGTTTAGTTCCTTTAGAAATATCTTTTGGATCCGTAATGGATTCAGGAGCCACTGGTGGAGGACTGTTTTTTTCAGGACGACGGTGTAGGGGGCCGGCAAATGCGGAGCTGGAAAAAATGATTAAACTGAGCCAAAGCAAAATTGACTTCAAAAAACTCTCCCCGTACAAACTTTTTTGAAAAATGAATTCTCTCAAAACCATACTTTCAAAAATATTTAAATCTGTTTTTTTACTCTCGACCTTGGTCAGCTTTGCTTCGTGCCCTGCACCGTCAGGATTTCCCGTAGATCTCACCATCAGCAGCCCGCCCACACCACTCACAGCTGCTGAAGTGCAATCGGTCATTGAAGCCTCTGCTGTAGCCGTCAACAACGACTCTCAAGCTCTCGTCGTTGTCGATCGTCGTGGAGTACCTCTAGCTGTTTATTCCAAACCCGGAGCCACCGATGCTATTCGTGAAACAGCTCTTTCTCTCGCGCGTACAGGTGCTTTCTTTTCTAATGACCAAGCCCCCCTTTCTAGCCGTACGGTCAACTTCATCAGCCGCGAACATTTTCCTCCCGGAATTTCTAACACCGCTTCTGGCGCTTTATACGCGATTGAAAATACAAATCGTGGCTGCTCTCTCAACACCACCTTCGTGGCTGGCAAAACAGTCATTCCTGCTACAGCTCTTGATGGAATCTCAACAGGAAATGGAATCACAGTCACACCCGGCGGTATTCCTCTTTTTAAAAATGGTCGTCTCGTTGGTGGGATTGGCGTGGCAGGAGGAAGTGATGCCGAAAATGAATTTGCTGCGGTGAATGCTCTTTCTGTTTTTCCTGTTTCAGCAGCCTCACCTGGAGTTATTTTTATCGATGGAGTCGCACTTCCTTTTGCAATTCAACTTACATTGCCTGAAGGAAGTACGGCAGGGTCTTTATCAGGAGCTTATACATTGGCGCCAGCAAGTGGCGGAGTTCCAGATGATGGAGAATTGGTAACGCCTAAAGACAGCCCTACTGCCGATGACCCAAAACTTGTAGCTGCGGATGTTTCCACAATTATAAACAATGCCATCACGACAGCCAATCGCACACGCGGCATCATTCGTTTACCCATTGGACAACGAGCCAAGATGGCCATTGCCGTCACGGATCTGGATGGAAATATTTTAGGATTATACCGCATGACCGATAGTACAATATTCAGTACCGATGTCGCCGTGGCTAAGGCACGCAATGTCACCTACTTCAGCGGACCTGATGTTGCCACCGAAGATCTTATTCCAGGTCTTCCGTTAGAAACAGCGGTGACAAACCGTACCATTGGCTTTGGTTCTCAACCTTTTTTCCCTTCGGGAATTGATTCAACAACCCCTGGTCCTTACAGAGATATTTATAATTACGACACGGCTCATCCATGTACTCAAGGACGCCAGCCCGCCAATGCAAACCAAAACGGCATCGTCTTTTTTCCTGGAAGTTCACCTTTGTACAAAGTGAATGCTTCCGGACAAAAAGTTTTAGTTGGTGGATTGGGTGTATCAGGAGACGGAGTTGAGCAAGATGACTACGTAACCTCTGCTGGTATGGCAGGCTATGAGCCACCTGAAGAAATCAGGGCTGATCACTATTTAATTAATGATGTTCGTCTGCCATTTTTAAAATTTCCCAGAAACCCAGAAAATTAAAGGAGACCGTATGCCCATCCATGAATTGCTCAAAGACGTTTACTTTTTTAAAAATTTTTCTACCGATGAACTTAAATTGATTGAACCTATTTGTGTGCGCACCAAATACGCAGCACAACATCTCATTTTCAACTCTGGAGACCCTGCTTCAAAAATGTTTTTGATTGAAGTGGGGACTGTCAACCTGATCAAAAATAACAAAATTATCGCCTCTATCGGAAAAGGCGGGATGTTTGGTGAAATGCCTTTTTTGGATGATGGTAATCGATCCACTTCTGCACAAACTCTGGAAGAGACTCATTTAATTGAAATCCCTTACATAAAAATGGCTCAATTGCTTCTCAACAACCCCGAGACAGCTTTGAAATTTTACACAACATTTGCTCGCTATGTATCAAAAAGACTTCGCAATACTCTCGAAGAGTAGTATTTTGTTTCTATGTTACCCGGACTCACTACTCAAGAAGCCCAAAAACGCCTGTTTCAAGATGGAAAAAATGAAATTATCCGGGAAAACTCGAAGCCAGTTTGGAAAGTTTTTCTTCATCAATTTAACAGCTCTGTCGTTTACCTTCTCTTAGGAGCCTGCCTTATTTCTTTTGCACTTTCAGAATGGGCAGATGCCTTTGCTATTCTCATTATTATTATCCTCAATGCTGTGATTGGATTCGTACAAGAATATAAGGCCGAAAAGGCTATCTCGGCGCTACGTTCTATGACAGCTCCTCGGGCCCGTGTTATTCGTGACGGTCACTCTGTGCTTCTTTTAGCTTCTGAAGTTGTCGTGGGAGATTTGCTGATTTTAGAATCTGGAGACATTATTGCCTCTGATGCTCAGCTCATCCAAGCACATTCATTTTTAACCAATGAGGCTGCACTAACAGGTGAAAGTTTTCCCGTAGAAAAAAAGGAATCTGATCTAATATTTATGGGCACAACTGTAGTGGCAGGATCAGCGATGGCTTCAGTTCTCCATACTGGAATGAAAACAGAGCTTGGGAAAATAGCTCATCTTTTATCTACAAGCCAAGACGATGTCACACCCCTTCAAAAACAACTGCAAAAACTATCTCTGCTACTAATTTTTATTTGTTTAGGAATCGTTACTATCATTGCTGGGTTGGGCTTATTGAGAAATCAACATTGGGTGGATGTTTTATTATCTTCTATTTCCTTGGGGGTTGCAGCTGTACCCGAAAGTTTACCGGCTATTATCACCATTACACTGGCCTTAGGCGTGCAACGTATGTCTCGACGTCATGTTTTGGTACGAAACCTCCCTTCAGTGGAAACATTAGGCTGTGTTAATGTCATTTGTACGGATAAAACAGGCACCCTGACTACCGGCCATATGGTGATCCGCGAAATTTGGGGAGCAGACCATGATAAAGTTCTTTACGCCGCCACCGCCTGTAACGATGCTGAACTTGGCAATGAAGGTAGGGCTGATATCGGAGACCCTACAGAAATCGCTATTCTCAAAGAGGCTGCAGAGCGTTCGATCCTAAAAGAGAGCATTGAATCTAACAATCCTCGCATAGCGGTAAATCCTTTTGATTCTGAACGAAAACGCATGTCCATTCAACGTCAGGACCACATTCTTTACTTAAAAGGAGCTGTTGATTTTGTACTACCTCTCTGTAGTCGTGGAACAGAAGGTGTCATCGAAGCCAATGCTCAAATGGCTAAGAGAGGATTACGCGTACTGGCCGTCGCTTATGGAGATACTGTTGAAGAAAAAAATCTCACTTTTTTAGGTCTTTTGGGAATTGCCGATCCTCCTCGAACTGAAGTCATTGAAGCTGTTCAAAGATCACGCGAAGCAGGCATTCGCACCATCATGATTACAGGGGATCATCCGATTACTGCTGAAGCTATTGCACGGGAAATTGGTATTTTAAGTGAAGCAGAAGATGTTCTGGAAGTGGTCCATGCCCGTGCCACACCAGAAGATAAGCTTAAGATTATCGATTATTGGAAAAAGCGCGGAGCCATTGTGGCCATGACAGGTGATGGCGTTAACGATGCTCCTGCTCTCAAAGAAGCCCATATTGGAATCGCCATGGGCAAATCAGGCACTGAAGTGACGCGAGAAGCTGCAGATATGATTCTCTCTGATGATAATTACGCCAGTATCATCGCTGGTATAGAAGAGGGTCGTGGAATTTACGAAAATATTCAAAAAAGTCTGATGTATCTTCTTTCTGGAAATATTTGTGAACTTCTTGTGATGTTTGGAGCTGCTATTTTAGGCTTTCCAGCACCTTTCTTACCTCTACAAATCTTGTGGATCAATATTGTCACGGATGGATTTCCCGCCCTCGCCTTATCTATGGAGCCTCCGAGTAAAAATCTTTTAAAACATCCTCCTCGAAAGCCATTCCAACCTATCTTGGGTCGTACCGAATGGAAATTTATGATCATTGTTGGAATTTTTGAAACGGCGCTTGTCTTACTCACCTTCTCCTGGTTTTACTTTAACAAAGAGATAGCTCTTGCTCGTAATATGGCTTTTTCTGTTTTAGTCTTTGCCGAGCTCTTTAAATCCTTGGCCTTTCGAAGCCGATATGAACATTTTTGGAAATTGGGAGCTTTTGATAATATCTTTCTTATTTTTATTATTTTTGTATTTTCCGGTATTCAAATCCTTTTAGATGATATTTCTTTGTTACAAAAAGTACTGCCTCTGAAACCACTTTCTACAAACGAAATCCTGATCGCCCTGGCATTGGGATTATCCCCACTTATTATTTTAGAGTGTGTAAAATTTTTCAGAAATCCATTTAATGTTTTGAAAAAAAGCTCTCTTTAGCTATTCTGGAAAAATGTCAGATACTGAATCCAGCTTATTAAAAATAATCCATCGCATTTTACTCACAATTGTTGATTGGACGATGGTCAAAGTCTATCGTCTCTTTGGACTTAAAAAAGAAGATGTTCGGATGAAACATGCTGAGATTTATTTAGTCGTCACCTCTCTTTTTATTATTGCATTAGTTGCGGGTTATAATTTGCTCCCGACGATTACATGGCTTGGTTGGATTGTGCTTGGGTTTGGAAATTTACGAGTCGTTCAAATCTTAAGTTTAAACCTGCTCACCATTCTCTTTGATCAATCCCCCACTCACCGCAAACCACAAGAAGCTCGCGTGCGCTGGCATATGATTGCCTTAGGGTTTTCATTTTTTGACATTATCATGGTGTTTACACTGATGTATCAGTTTTTGAACGATCAGTTTCACATTCTAAACGACAAGCATTTATCCTTCATCGATAGTTTTTATTATGCCACGATGACCATGACGACAATCGGGTATGGAGACATCCATCCTGTCAATGATCTGGGGAAAATTCTTTCAACCTATCAAGCCGTCGTGGCTCTCTTTTTTCTGATTTTTGCTGTATCCGGAGCCATCTCGAGACTCCATCGTGCCAGCCATGCACATCATGAAGAAATTACGAACTACTAAAGATGAATCATCTGGGAATTATGCTTTTTTTCGTATGCGGCAATGTCGGCATCTGACTGAAGAGTCATTCCAATATCATCTAAACCCTGCATCAGGTAATCCTTCTCGGCCTTGTCGATGGTAAAGGGGATGACAATTTCCGGACTTGCAGCACTCGCATGAAGCGTGACTTTTTGTTGAGGCAAATCAATAGTCGCTTTCAATGACGCTTCTTTAGCTGAAGCGTCAAAAATCTTTTGGACTTCGGCTTCTGTCAATTCCACATTGAGAATGCCATTCTTCACACTGTTGTTATGAAAAATATCGGCAAACGCTGGAATCTCTCCTGACGTGGAGCAATCACAACTTTAAAAACCATATTGAGCTAAAAAGCCCAGACTGCGTGTTCACGTGAAGACCCGCAGCCAAAATTATTGCGCGCGACTAAAATCGTGACGCCTTTTTCTCTGGACGGTTAAGGATAAATTCAGAATTTACTTTTCCATCTGGAAGAAATCGCCAGTCAAAAAACAATCCATCTTCAAAACCGGTACGACGAATGGATTTTAAAAATTGTTTGGGAATAATCGCATCGGTATCGATATTAGCACGATCGATGGTCACGACTTGGCCAGTGTGTGTTGTAAAGGCTTCCATAATTAACTCCAATTCCTAATATCCACAAAATGTCCTGCTACCGCAGCGGCAGCAGCCATTTCGGGACTGACTAAATGAGTACGACCACCCTTACCCTGACGACCTTCAAAATTGCGGTTTGACGTTGAGGCACAACGTTCTTGTGGCTTGAGTTGATCCGGATTCATCGCCAAACACATACTGCAGCCCGACTCGCGCCATTGAGCTCCGGCTTCCACAAAAATCTTATCCAAACCTTCCGCTTCGGCCTGCTTCTTCACTTGTTGAGAGCCAGGCACAATCAAGGCCGTGACTTTCGAAGAAACTTTTTTACCTTTAATGACCTTCGCCGCTGCCCTTAAATCTTCAATGCGACCATTGGTGCAACTACCGATAAACACAAAATCAATCCCAACATCGGTCATTTTCATGCCAGCTTTAAGCCCCATATACTCCAATGCCCCTTCAACATCTTTAGCCGACAAACCTTTGACTTGTCCCGGCGTCGGGACAACACCATCGATTCCCGTCACCATTCCTGGACTTGTCCCCCAAGTCACTTGAGGCGACATTTTGGACGTATCGATGGTGATCGTCTGGTCATAAACAGCATCAGGATCACTGACTAAACTCTTCCAATAAACTTTGGCTGCTTCAAGCGCCGCCCCTTTAGGAGCAAAGGGACGATTGGTTGCCGTGATGTAATCGATCGTCGTTTGGTCCGGAGCAATCATCCCGGCACGAGCACCTGCTTCAATCGACATATTGCAGACAGTCATGCGCTCTTCCATTGAGAGAGATCGAATGGCCTCGCCTGTATATTCCAACACATAGCCTGTCGCACCGGCCGTTCCGATTTCACCGATCAATTTTAAAATAAGATCCTTTGCCGTGACTCCTGGAGCGCGCTTCCCGGTGAATTCGACTTTGAAATTTTTAGGACGTTTTTGTCGAAGACATTGAGTGGCCAGGACATGTTCGACTTCGGAAGTGCCAATCCCAAATGCCAAAGCACCAAAGGCTCCGTGTGTGGACGTATGACTATCACCACAGACGATCGTCGTGCCCGGCAACGTGATGCCCAATTCAGGCCCGATGATATGAACGATGCCTTGCAGCTCACTCTTCAAATCATAGAGGGTAATGCCAAACTCTTTACAATTGTTTTCCAAAGCTTCGATTTGAGCTTTGGCGATTTCGTCCTTGATCACATAACGATCCAGAGTTGGGACGTTGTGATCCATCGTCGCAAAGGTCAGCTCAGGTCGTCGGACTTTACGTTTGGTAAGTCTCAATCCCTCAAAAGCCTGCGGGCTGGTCACTTCGTGAATCAAGTGACGATCAATGAATAAAAGAGCGGTCCCATCCGGCAATGTTTTTACCAGATGCTGCTCCCAAATTTTGTCAAAAAGCGTTTTAGCCATATTCCATGGGGTTATTGTCGAGAGAGTTTTGGGATGCAATCAAAAATTAAAAACCTTATTTTTGCAGCCACTCGGCAATGGGCTTGAAGACCATCTCGTGGCTGTAATCACTAATAAAAAGATCGGCGTGCGCGAAGCGGAGTTCGTCAGTGCCCACCACCAGTGTATCTTTCACTTTTGATCCTATGACCTCGTGAGCTGAGAGAGCGGTCATCGGTGGGACAATGCCATCGGCGTTAGCCAGGACACAAAGAAGGGGATTTTTCACTTTCTTTAGAGCTTGTGTAATATTCTTCCCTTCTACCACTAGATCTTTATGTTGAATCCATTCAGCGATTTCACGATTCAAAAAACGGTTCGGGTTTTCGATGGTTTCCATCAAGATATTCTGATGGCTCAGATCCACAATCTCCTTATGAAGATAAATATTCATCAAGGATGTTTTTGAAATCAGAGGAAATAAGAGTCGCGCCAAACTGCGTGTGCCCACAATAGGAATCATGCCGGCAATTTTCGGAGAGGCGAAAAGAATTTTCATCAACGTGTGCACCTCTTCCCATCGCAAAGGAGCTCCCATTGTCACCAAAGACCCCACAAGAGAGTGTGTGGTTAAGGCCAAGTACGTATACGCAATCGTCCCACCCAAACTACAACCAATCACATCGACCAAACCTGTTTCACTGCGACTATTTTTGGAAACAAATTCCAGAACGGCAGGCAAATCAATCGCCGCTAATTTTTTAAAAGAGTTCTCTTCTTCACGTTGGGGATTTTCCGATAAAGATCCACCCTGACACCGAAGATTGGCTGACCACACTTCAAAACCGTGCTGGGTCAGATATTCCTCAAAAGAAAGCCCTCGTGGGTGATAGCCAAAAATAAAACTATTCATCCCATAACCTGGGACGATCAAAACAGGATTGCGTTTTTTAAGTGGTTTGGGAGGACGGCATTGCTTCACTTCGAGCTGCCAAGAATCTCCATTGGAAACCAAGTGGTTAGTATGATGAGCTAAAGACATAAGATCCTTTAATGATCGTGGGGTTCTACAGGTCCATCACTGACTTTGGGTGGTGGGGATTCGTTTTGAACGTAATGCTCATACCATTCTTTGAGCCGGAAACGTTTCAGTTTTTTCTTACACCGAGGACAGATGATTTGCATTTCAGTCATCATGGTATCCGGACGCGTGATGCACATGCGCATTGTATAATCGCGGCGACAACGAGCGCAAAAAGCCGTGGGACGAAAATCCTGCGAATAATCGGGCTCTTTAGGCACCAAAACATCATCTTCCGCTGGAACTGCCGGTGTTTCAACTTTTGGTGAGGGCAGCTCTGGAGACTCACCCAAACTGTTATTTTCTTTTTCTGTCATAAATAAAAAACCCACCTCCCTATACGGCTAAAGGAGGTGGGTTTCTGTAAAGGAAATTCTTGGTAATGAAAAGCTTAAACTTTTATTACTTCAGAAGCATGTTCGCCCTTAGGGCCTTCACCGATGGTGAATTCCACTTGTTGTCCTTCGGCGAGACTCTTGTATCCTTCCCCTTGGATACTCGAATAATGGACGAATATATCTTTTTCACCTTGTTCAGGTGTGATGAATCCGTAGCCCTTTTGATCATTGAACCATTTAACGGTTCCTCGTTGTCTTGACATAAAATATGTCTCCTTTCGTACTTCGTGAACTTTCGTCATGAAAGTCATGATATGAAGGTGGGAAGGTAAAAAAAGAGGTCTCGGATTGCAAGCGGTTTTCTAAATTGTTTTCTGAATTCTCAACACGCTTTCCCGATATTCAGAAACCAAACGGTCGATGAGATCTTTTATTGTCGGACTATCATGAATCAAACCCACACCCTGGCCTGCTGACCAAACATCTTTCCAGCGTTTCAGCCCTACTTCTCCACTGGAATAACGCGCCAAACTGTCTTTGAGAAAATTACAATCATGACCTGTCACTTCTGGAGACAACACAATATCTTCAGGACCGGCAGATAAAATCATCTGCTTATAACCTTCCTCCGCTGGAGCTTCTTGTGTCGCAATAAAACGAGTCCCCATATAAGCCGCATCCGCGCCCAAAGCCAACGCTGCATGAATTTGTTCCCCTGTCGAAATGCCTCCAGAAGCTAAAACAGGAAGTCCTGTTTCTTTTTTAAGCCACGGGACCAGGACATTGGCTGCGACTTTTCCAGCGTGTCCACCAGCACCAAAAGAAACCGTCACCAAACCATCAGCTCCCACATCTTTTACTTTTTTAGCGTGCTGAAGATTGATCACATCGCAAAACACAAGACCTCCATAAGCATGCACCTTCTCAATGACAGGGGCTGGATTTCCCAAACTGGTGACAACCAATGGCACTTTATATTTAATGATCAAATCGAGATCTTCCTGAAGACGAGGGTTTTGAAGCAGTATGAGATTAATTCCAAAAGGTGCTGACGTTCTCTTTTTAATATCCACCAACGCGTCTTCAAAAAGTTCTGCGGTGCGGAGATTGAGAGAGGGCATGATCGCAATAGCCCCCGCCTCTCCAGCAGCCACCAACATGTCTGGATTTGAAATCAAAAACATCGGAGCCACGACAATCGGATAACGAATTCCTAGTTTTTGGGTGAAAGGTGTTGTGATTTTGTTTTGAGTCATAGGGGGCTGATCCCTAGTCGGTGTTTTTTGAGAAATCTACCTTATGTTTTATTCTGATATTACCGTTAGGCTGTTTACTGCGGAAAATATGAAAATTAGACCTACTTTACTTATTCTCCTTTTTTCACTGACAGCTTGCTTAGGTGGAGGAACAGAAGCCACACTCAATACGGGAGGTGGAGACGCGGGATATATCCTTCATGTGTATGTGGATGGTTGGCCTTATACGGGATTTAGCTCAAGCTCGACCTATAAAATCGCTTTAGATATTTCTGCGACTGGCTCTACGGGTATTACAGACTCAACAACCATCTATAATCGACCTCCAACAGAAGGACTCCCTCAAGCCGATTTTGATCCGAACGATGGAAAGCTCGATTTTGTGGTCAGAGGACTTTCCAGTGGGGATACCTATTCCATTAATATTAATTCCGAGCTCACCAATTATTCCGATTGGCTCTCATGCACCGCCGTAAACAGCCCCTATACTTTTCCTATTAGCGGAACAGCCAATTCAACTTGCGACACAGCGGTGTGCAACAAATATATTCAATGTTCTTATACACCACGAGGTACCAGTACGGGACTTGATAGCGGAAAAACAGTAGGACTGACCGTCACTAAAAATAATGGAACAGCAGTCTCACTTGTCAATGTTTCAGGAACCACTTTGGATAAAACAGCCATGGGCAATGGAACATTTTATTTTGCCTCAGGTTTAATAAAATATGAAAGATATAGTGTCACCATCGCAACCCAACCCGAAGGACAGCACTGCGTTATTGCAAACGGCAGTGCAGAAATTCCTCTGAGCACAACACCCATCGCTATTACCTGTAGTAAAAATTATATTTTCGTGAACGAAAACGGATTTACGGGAGATCAGGTCGCACATACTGCCGCTGATACCTTATGCAACAATGCCGCTCCTACTGGTTATACAGCAAAAGCGCTGATTGCAGATGGAAGTACTCGCTACGCTTGTAGTACCGCCAACTGTTCAGGCGGTGTTTCGGAAAATCATAATTGGGTCTTATACCCCAGCACCACTTATTATCGTTATGGAGATAACGCTGTCATTGGCACCACCACGAGTGCTGGTATTTTTACATTCCCTCTCACCAATTCCATGTCAAACTCTGGAGCCCCTGCTTGGGCAGGGCTCAATGACGACTGGACTTCCGACACAACCAACAACTGCTCTACATGGACCAGTGCGAGCAGTTCTCACTCAGGAGCTGTCGGCGATACTGGATCAATTGATGATGGCGCTATCGTTGATACGATGTTTCCTACTTACTCATGTGATAACCTTATGTTTCTTATTTGTGTCACACAGTAACGAACACCGTATTCAGCCGAAAGCCACTGGCTTTTTTTATCTCAATTATTTAGTCGCGCCTCCATGCAAGAACGTCATTGGAAAGGTTACATATTAAGCTTCATGGGGGTGTGTGTTTTTGCCCTAACACTTCCTATGACCAAGCTAGCCCTTCAAAGTTTTTCCCCTTTATTTATTACGGTTGGACGCGTTTTGATTTCAGGATTGGCTTCGGCTGTTATTTTGAAGCTGACCGAACAACCTTTTCCCGACCGAAAGCTTTGGCCTAAAATTATCATCACAGCTTTGGGTATTGCCGTGGGCTTTCCTCTTTTTATCAGCTTGGCACTCAAGCATACAGAATCCTCTCATTCGGCCATCGTTCTGGCGATTCTCCCTCTTCTGACCGCAGTGATTGGAGCGTGGATACATCACGAACGCCACAAACCTCTCTTTTGGTTTATTGCGGGCTCCGGCTGCGCGACAGTTTTGGTTTATGTCATTTGGAGAAATGGAATCTCTATCCAACCCGCCGATCTCTGGACCCTTGGTGCTGCTTTTTCTGCAGCCATCGGTTACAGTACGGGCGCGTGGCTTTCAAAACCTCTGGGAGGATTAAATACTATCTGTTGGGCCTTGGCTTTTTTATTACCCATCAGCATTCCTCTCTCAGCCTTTGTTCTCTTTCACGATACCCAGTATACCCAAGCCTCACGCCATAGTGTGGCGGCCTTTATTTATCTGGCCATCATGAGTCAGTTTTTAGGATTTGTACCGTGGTATACAGGACTCAAAATGGGCGGAGTGGCACGTGTCTCACAAGTACAGCTCCTTCAAACATTCATCACCCTCGCCGTTTCAAGTATCTTTTTATCCGAAAGTATTTCTGCTGTGGACTGGCTCGTGGCAGGCGTGATTGTCATTCAAATCTTCGCTGCTAAAAAGGCTCATTAATCTTTGACTTCTTTATGACGAAAACACGTGTTGAGATGATCGTTGACCATCCCTACCGACTGCATGTGGGCGTAGATGATCGTGGATCCAACAAATCGAAAACCTCTTTTTTTCAGATCCTTACTGAAAGCGTCCGACTCAGGAGATGTCGCCGGAATATCTTTTAATGTCTTACGATTATTTTGCAAAGGCTTCCCCTTCACAAACTGCCATTGATAGGACTGAAAACTTCCAAACTCTTTCACGACTTTGAGAAACGCCTGAGCATTGGTCACGGTTGATTCCAGCTTGAGTCGATTTCGGACAATCCCCTCATTCTGCATCAACGCTTCGATTTTCTTCGGAGTAAACCGAGCAACCTTCTTAGGATCAAAATCCGCAAAAGCCTTCCGGTAATTTTCCCTTTTCTTGAGCACCGTAATCCAGCTCAAACCCGCTTGGGCGCCTTCCAGTGTCAAAAACTCGAAGAGCTTCCGGTCGTCGTAAACCGGCACACCCCATTCCGTATCGTGATAATGAATATATAAGGGATCAGTCCCAGCCCAGGGACAGCGGGTGTTTGTTGCCATGATTTTATATTTAAACGCTCCCAGCGGGATTCGAACCCGCGGTCTTCGCCGTGAGAGGGCGACGTCCTAGGCCGCTAGACGATGGGAGCTCTTGAAACGATGAATGGGCTGATACCTATATACGGACCAGGCTTGCAAGCATTTAAGGGCTAAACCTCCTGAATAACATCTTTTTTCTCAAATCTCACTTTTGGAGCTGAAGCATATTTGTCTTCTGCACTGCGATAACCCACAGCACAAGCGACGACTGTGGCATATTCTGAGTTTTTTAAACCCAAAATTTCATCATACTTTGGAGGTTCTATTCCTTCGAGAGGGCACGTATCGATGCCTAGAACAGCAGCGGCTGTCATGAGATTGCCAATGGCGATGTAGCACTGCCGCGTAGCCCATTCATGAGCTATTTTATTACGCTCACCTTTGACCACATCTCCCAAAATCATGTTTTTATAAAATTCGATACTGGCAGGATCGATTTTCCGAACATCCACAATTCGATTAATAAACTTCTGCACATACGCCTCGTCCATTGTTTTACGAGCAGCAAAAACAACAAGCTGTGAACAATCTTCAATTTGTGACTGTCCCCAAGAAACTGGGCGCAATTGTTTTTTAACACCAGAATTTGTCACAACGATAAATTTCCAAGGCTGGAGTCCATATGAGGATGGGGACAAAATAAGAGCGTCTTCTAATACCTTCCAATCTTGAGCACTGATTTTTAAAGTCTCAAATTTTTTCACGGCATAGCGCCACTGAAGTTGTTCAATAAGATGATTGCCTGATAATGTTGTCATAATTTCTCCTAGGTTGATTTCTAAGGTGATTTCATTGCCGTCATCACAATCCCATGCCAAGTATTTTTGTGTAATTTCGAAGAAAGATTATTGTTTCGATACATAATCACGTAGTTCCGGGAATTTTTTCGTCCATAGCGTCGCTACAGCCAAAGTGCCCAAACCTCCGAGGACGACGGCGGGAACCACACCGAACCATTGGGCGGTAAGACCCGATTCGAATTCACCCAATTCATTCGAGGCGCCGATGAAGACGAAGTTGACCGCGCTCACGCGGCCTCGCATTTCCTGAGGGGTTTCCATTTGGACTAAGACGCTGCGGATGATGACGCTGATCATGTCCGCTCCGCCGAGCACCATCAAGATGGCCAATGAAAGATAAAAGTTTTTCGATAATCCGAAGAGAATAGTCGCAAGGCCGAAGACGACGACAGCCCATAGAAGAACCACACCAGACCTCTCGATTTTAGGACGACGCGCAATATAAAAGGCGATCAGAACCGCACCAATCGAAGGGGCTGCCCGCAACAATCCCAAACCTTCCGGCCCCACCTTTAAAATGTCGTTGGCGAAGATAGGCATCAGAGCCACGGCCCCACCGAACAGGACGGCAAAAAGATCCAGTGAAATTGATGCGAGGATGATCCTTTTTTGAAAGACATAACGGATTCCGGCGAAGAGGTTGTCCCAAGAAATGGCTCCCGGCGTTTCGGTCGTCTGTTTCCTGGCTTTTACGAGAGCCAACAAAAGGGCGCTTGAGCCTCGCATGGCAATGACGACCCATAAAACGAACTCAGCTTTTCCGAAGATGGAATATAACCAACCTCCCAAGGCCGGTCCGATAATGAACGACGCTTGAGTGACCGAAGAATGCCATGTCACACCGTGAGTGAAATGTTCTTCGGGCACAATATTGGTCACGATCGCCTGACTCGCTGGCCCGTCGAAAGCATTGGCCATACCTAAAAGAAATAAAAAAATATAAAGCACACTGATAGGTTGAAACCCTGAGTGGGCAAATAGGACGATGCCCATAATGGCTGAAATTTGGATCACACGACAGAAGAGGATCAGTCGGCGCCGATCGAAGCGGTCGGCCGCGTGCCCCGCTAAAAGGGCGAAGACGAATTTAGGCAGAAAAAGAGTGAGTCCAATGTAGCCCAAATGAATGGGGCTCCGGGTGATCTCGTAGACTTTTTGACTTAAAGCCACGACTAATACTTGATGCGAAGCGAGCGCCAGGAAACGAGAGCCTAAATAGTATCGGAAGTCACGGAATTGGAGAGATTGGTTCATTCTATAAAGGTGTGGCAAAAATGGTCTTGTTTGTCTTTGACATTTTTTTGGACATTTTTTTTGATATTTTCTTAGTTATTTCAAGAATGTCTTCAAAATACTTATTTTTTTAAAAATAGAGAAACCTTTCGTTGGTTAAACCGATAAGACCCGAATGGATCTTGGGACAGTCACGCATTTAAGGCAATGGGTAGAAGCGCTGCAAGCCACCTTAGGATCGTCCTCCGGCATCTCTCTCGATCTCCGAGAACCTGGAAGGAAACTTTTGGATAACTTGCCAGGAGGCCCATTGGCTTTGAGCTCTCTTGTCTGAAAAATTGGGCAGCGGGGAGCTCGTCCCGACAGATCAATTGAGAACTGCCGTCGATCAATTTTTACGACAAGAATCCGAGTCATTGCACGATACATTGCGACAACCTTACCCTTCCACCGTGCGACTTTTTTACACATCTCCTAAAGTTGCATTTGATGTAGAACACCAAGCCCATCCCCTTTCGGTCGGCCGTCGAATCATCGATCCGCTTTTGGATTTTCCTCCTTATCATGAAGTCTTTTCTGCATTAGAGGCTTTCACCGAAGGGGGGCCTCGTCTTCATTTTTACTCTTTGGGTTTATACGCTTGCGCTCAACCAGGAATGGCCCCTTTAACTCCTTCTATAGTTTTTGATCTCTTGGAAAACCCTCATTGCCGCTGTCTCATGATCGAAAAAGTGCTTTATCTCGTAGACACGAAAACTATCCCACATGCGGTCCTCCAACCTCTAGATGAAGCTCTCCGACAGGGTTATGTCATCGAGGTAAAACCCATCTTGGTAACACCAGGGGCTCTACCTAAGATATCAAAGCCTGACTCTGCCGCCATACAGAGTCGATTTGCACCTTCCCCTTCTTCACTAGTTCCCCAAGCGCAAATACAACATAAAGTGGAAGCGAGGTGGCTATATGGCGACAATATTCCGACGACCGATGCTTTTCAGGACATTCCCTCTTTAAAAGCCTGGCTTGATGCCCATCATAAGCTTCTCCACGAAACCGACATGAGGAAAATCAGGAAATGCATCGAAGCTATTTGGAGACGATGTTGCGATGAGGCAACCTATGAGGAACAGATCGATAATTTGAAAGATCAACTCTTAGGTATTTTGGGGGAAGTTTCTCATCGGCCTTCTATCTTGAATGAGTACCATGAAGCTCGGCAGCTTTATCCTGATAGTTTGCTTTTTGTGGAAGGTGAGATCAGCATTTCTAATAGAAAAGCTTCGGATGCCTTGATCGGGATTTTCACTCCCGCCGGCGAACTCGTTATCACCCATCTTTTCGAGGTTTCGGTCGATTACCGCAGTGAAGAACCTCTGCACGTGCAACAACGGGCGACGATGCTGGATCGATTACCTAACGAAGGACTCACACTTCACGTGTCCGAGACCGAAAGCTACGACGTATCGCCACAAGCGGAAGCTACCTTGGGGTACGTTTTTCTTTCCACTAGATCCCAACATCAGGAATTCCAAATTCTCACTCAAAAGATTGTTGGTGAAATCATGTCTTTGTTGACTCTGCGCAGGCATACCGCTGGATTATTATCACTGAAAACAAGACGGAATATCCGAGCAGGCCGAAAAATGATCGCTGAAAGCCGTTTGGCAAAAACACTCATCGATGATTTGTGGGAGGAATTCGCGCAAAAGCGAAAACAAGAAGACTTTTACGATCTGCCTTGGTTGCTGATGCAATTAAGAGCTCTGCTCCCTTTTGTGAACGAGGGTGTGAGCGAAATCATTTTGGGCTATGCAGCTTGCTTGGAAAATATGTCTCCCGACTTGTCCTTCAAGCGTAAAAAGATCGCCGATGTAAAAAGGGGCCTGCCTCCCCATGTAACTATAGTACCGGAGACTTTGAGGCGTTACGAATGCGCTATAGAAGCCCACTTCAAACAACATGGGCTTATGATTCATTTCGATCCTTTAAAAGCGGCGAATCTGGTCAAAGGGACTGGAAGGGAGAGAAGAAAGGCTATGGGAGAGTGTTGGGTGAAGTCTTCACCTCAAGGCGTCTATCAAGAAATTATGAGAAGGGCTGCCCTGGAAGCAAAACTGGAGGCGAGACGACACTTTGAAGGTTATGCCGCTGTTTTGAAGAATCTCTCTGCCGATTTGAATGATGCTCCTGAGAAAACCAGGCGGCCAGACCAATCCGTGGCCAGCTTCACTGGTGTGAGTGAATCTCAAATCGCAAGATACGTGATCGAGATAGAAACTCTCCTTGAGGGTAAAAAGTGGGCTATAACTCTAGATCCTTTGGCCACGAAAAAAAACAATCTCCGGCAAGGACACGCACTTTCTTCGAAGATATCTAGAGTTCTCGGAAATCAACACAGCAGGAAAACGGATGACGGATGGCGATATCGTCGTGGCCACCGAATTAACGCCCGGAAAGATTGCACGATATTCTAAAGAGATAGAAAAGCGGCTCAGGGCCAAAAATTGGCGTGTGCTGGAAGATCCCTCTCAAGGTCTTGTCCGCATTAGAAAAGCCGCTGGTGCCATCTCAAAAAAATTTGAAGAGGCTTTTAATAAAGGTAGCCCCTCAGAAGCCGTCATTTATCTAACATCGGAAGAAAAAAGATATGAACCGAACAGCGAAGAGAGAAGATTGTTGAGCCTTTATAAAACCTGCTTTGAGAACGTGGTTCGAATACCCGGCGTTGCGAAACCGCGAAGGCGATCATTTGAATTTATCAGGCAAAAAACAGGGAGTCTTTATGGAACGATCAGAAAGTACCAAATCGATGTTGAAAATAGGGCCAAGTTACTAGGATGGGAAGTGTTACCGAAACCCTCAGTTGAGAAAGGAGCCTCCACTGACGCGCGCTTTGAATTTTCCTCCATCATCTTATGGGCCAAAGAAAATAATGAAAGCTTTGAAACCATTCAAGCAGAGCTTCAAAGTACGATCGATGAACTTGAGAATGAGAATGAAAAAAAAGCTTTAAAAAGGTATGTGACCTTATTTAACCTTATTAACGAAGATCCTCGGGATATTAAACTTCTTTTCTCCATACGCGAATGGGAAGATAAAATAGGGACCGATTACCGTACCGTGTACAAAAGCGTGAAATTCATTCGCGAGTGCCTGAGAGGTCTCTAATAGAAAGAAATGCTTATGACTTCTTGGATCAATCCCATTGAACAAACCTACCGTCGTCTTAAAAATGAAGGCCATGATATCATCCGACTTTTTTCTGGAAACCCTATCGACGAAGGCTTTCACTTTCCAGGAGATATTTTACAACAGTCTTATTCTAATTATTTTCAGAATCTGGATTATCAGCCCGAATCCAAAGGTTTACTCCCGGCACGAGAAGCGATTCAAAAATACTATCAAAATCAGGGGGCTACTGTTGATGCGGAAAACATTTTCCTCACCACAGGAACAAGCGAATCTTTTTTCTATCTTTTCAGTCTTCTGACCCAACCAGGGGATAATATTCTGACTCCCAATCCCTCCTACCCGTTGTTTGACCCTATTGCCTCATTACGCAATATCGAGCTCCGTCACTACCCTCTCATGGAAGAAAAAGGGTGGGCCTTGGATATTGAAACTCTAAAACAAAAAACAGACACTAAGACCAAAGCGATTATTCTTGTTTCCCCTCACAATCCTACAGGTTCTGTGCTGACAGCTGATGAAGTGATGAAGATTACCGATTGGGCAAATGAAAAAAATATTCCTCTTATTTGCGACGAAGTGTTTTCTGAATTTTATTTTGGAGAAGGTTTTTTCCCTCGTACAATTTCAGTCTCCAAACCTCATTTATGTTTTACTCTCAATGGACTTTCAAAAATGTTTGCCCTTCCCAGTATGAAGCTCTCTTGGATTGCTGTCACTGGGCTTTCCGAAAAAGTCATACCGGCTGTCGAACATCTCGAACTCATGGCCGACACGTTTCTTTCGTGTCATACAGCCATACAAAAAACTCTCCCCATCATTTTTGAACACGAAGAGTCTCTGAGTTTTTTGAAAAATTACAAAAATGAAGTTCGATCCCGAAGAGATCTCGCCATAGAGCTTTTCAAAAAGAGCCCCTCCCTCTCTTTTACTGCACCTCAAGGAAGTTTTTATCTTATGGGAAAAATCCTAAAACCTGTTTCTGAAGAGGATTTTGTCATCGAACTCATGGAAGAAACCGGTGTTTTTGTTCATCCAGGCTATTTTTTTGATTATGAAGAAGGTTCACACGTCGTCATCTCCTTTCTGACACAGCCCGAAAAAATTCGGTCGGGAATTCAAGCTCTAATTGAATTTTTAGAAAAATAAAAAAATTCCCTTCATCTCTATTTTTTCGCTATACTTCACAAACGATGCAAAAGTTAGCAGACATAGCCAGTCTGGATCTTGATAAAATCCCCCTTGAAGAAATTGCTCTTCTTTTAGCCAAAGAAAAATACCCTGATTTAAACTCAGCTCTCTATTTGGATCGTATCGACGAGTTTGCACGTCGAGCTCACATGAGAATCGGCAATGTCTCAGGCCCAAAACAAGTCATTCAGGGATTAAGCCAGTATCTTTTTGAAGAAGAAGGTTTTCGAGGTAATTCTTCAGATTACTATCATCCGGCCAATAGTTTTTTTAATGATGTTCTGGATCGTCGAGAAGGCATCCCGATTACATTATCCATTTTCTATATTGCTGTCGGACGACGCTTGGGTCTTCCCCTCCGAGGTGTGGGATTTCCTGGTCATTTTATGGTTCGCTATGATGACCTGCATTCTCACTTTTTTATCGACTGTTTTTATCGAGGTAAAATTCTGACTCAAGAAGAATGCCGCAATCGTCTCGAACAAATGTATGGAGACCAGTTCCCATTTCGTCCTGAATTTTTAGAAGCCTCTCCCAATCGGGATATTCTCTTACGAATGCTAACTAATCTCAAAATCATTTATATGATGAGAAAAGAATTTGGAATGTCCCTTCAAATGCTCAATCAATTTCTTCTCTTTAGTCCTTTCGGAACCGAAGAAATCAAAGAGCGTGGATTAATTCATTACCATCTTGAATGTTTTGGCTCTGCTTTAAAGGATTTAGAATCTTATCTGGAAAGAGCTCCTCGAGCTGAAGATCGACCTGTTATTGAAGAATGTATTGAAGATTTACGCGTACGCGTTTCTCAAATTCAATAATCTACTCGACATCTCCATGAGATGTCACATCATGATCCACCAATGATGGAGCACGTCCTTCGGCAATATCTTTTTTCACCTGTTTGACAGAATCTGCTGTCATATTGGAAGGCTGACCTAAACTTGTCATCACTTCATTGGTCATACGCGCTGTCAGCTGATCATTGAGGGATCCCCCTCCATCCACATCGGTATCCAAAAACTTTTCGATTTTTTCGCTAGGAACATCCGTTGCCAAAAGCTGTTCCAACATCTCACGATAACCAAACGATTTCGGAGCTTGTTTCATGACTTCAACAAGCTTTTTGCATTGTTTACACAGATTTTTAAAAAAGCCTGAAGATTCGTGACAATAAATACACTTCATAAGTTATAAACTTCTCTAAACCAGGGTATAGAATTTTCCAGACCTTTTTCAAACTCCGGATATTCAAATTGAAACCCTGTCGCTTTTAATTTGGAATTGTCACACAGAAAATCGACACCAAAATATTTAACCAAATCTTTTTCAAACTTTGGATTTGGACCTCCAAATATTTTTTTACGCAGTTTTCCCAAAGCTGCAGCTATGGATAAATTGAAACGAATAAATCCTAAAGGAATTGGGGGCAAGAGCCGAAACTTTTTACCCGTAAGGCGCGCCATCATCTGCATAAAATCTGTGGTCTTTGTCGTACTATTATCATTCACAATAAATGATTCCCCATTACCTTGATCTGATTGAGCCAAATGCAAAGCAGCGCGGCAGACATCTCGTACATGTATCGTCGGGATCCGTGCGGTAAAATTACGAGGCACCATGACGGTCTTCATTTGCAATGGTTCTCGAATCATTTGTCCCCCACCATAGACTGCACGAGGGCCATAAACTGTTGTAGGCATGATTGCTGAAAACTTAAGATTATTTTCACGACAAAAATTTCGAACCAGACACTCTTGTTCCCATTTGCTTTTAAGATAATTGTTTTGAGGATCTATGGGACTTGTTTCTCGTATTGGCAGATCTTCAGGGCTTTGAGGAAATTTAAAAACGCCTCCGGCAGCCCACAAAATCATTTTTTTAAACGTAGGTGTTTTCTTGATAAGATCGAGAAGATTCTGTGTCCCCTGAACATTCACCCGATGCAAGATTTCCCAAGGAGCCGAGTAACTAAAAATGGCAGCAATGTGAAAAACATAATCCACACCATCCATAAGTTTGGTTATTTCATTAGGCTTGGTAAGATCTGCAGCTACCCATTCCACACCTTGGGCTGATAAATTTTTAATCACACTGCGGAATCGACCTGTTTTAAGATCGTCATGATCAAATGCTGAAACAAGATCTGTCGCCCTCACCCGATGTCCTGCTTTAACTAAAATCTCCACCATGTGCGTGCCCATAAAACCACACGCGCCTGTAACAAGACTAAGGGGTTGGGTCATAGGGGTTGATTTTTAAAGGTGATTCCCTCATGTGTCAAACCTTAAGGGGGATTCATGAAAGTTTTAGTGACAGGAGCGACAGGTTTTTTGGGAAGTCATCTGGTGGATCGACTTCTCGCCCAAGGAGATGAAGTACACGTTTTATCGCGTAAGACATCTAATCTACGCTGGCTTAAAGATAAACCTCTCACTTTTCATGAGGGAGATGTCACAGGTTCTCTCGAACAAATTGAAAATGCTGTTTCGAAAATGGATATTATCTATCATGTGGCAGGAGTTGTTCAGGCTCTCAAAGAAGAAACTTATTTCCAGGTAAATGCATTCGGAACAAAGCAGATCCTCGATGCCTGCCTAAGAGTCAACCCTCAAGTGAAACGTATTGTTATTGTCACAAGTTTGGCCGCACATGGACCAGGAACTCAAGAAGGAATACCTGCTAAAGAATCCGATAGAAATCTCCCAGTTAATGCCTATGGGCAAAGCAAACTGGAAGCAGAAAAGATCGCAGCTTTTTATATGGATAAGATACCTATTACAATCATCCGACCTCCCGCTATTTATGGGCCTCGTGACGAACAGTTCTTATCTCTCTTCAAAATGGTCCAATCAGGAATAGTTATTCTCCCTGGATTGAGAAAAAAAATTATTAATGCCTGTCATGTTCAAGATGTAGTTTCAGGTATTATTCTTGCGGCGCTTTCTGATAAGGCAGTTGGTGAGATCTTTTTTATAGGAAATGACAAAAATTATAGTTGGGAAGAAGCTGCTGTTATTTTTTCTGATGTTATTGGCAAAAAAGTTATTCTTTTTTCGATCCCTAGCATCATTGTCTATGCCGCAGCTCTCGTTGCTGATTTCATTTCCCATTTAACATCAAAATTGCTTCCCCTCAGCTGGGATAGTGCTACTAATTTCATTCAAAAAAATTGGATGTTAGACATTTCAAAAGCTAAAGAACTATTAGAATATAAACCCCAAATCTCACTCCATGCAGGTGTTGAAAACACTTATCATTACCTTCTTGAAAGCGGTACTTTAAAAAAAGATGTTTAATTGTTAAAAATTACACAACTTTTCAAAAACCTGTCCGATGAGTAGATATGGGGAAAGAAAAACTTATGGATAGAAGAACACATCCACGACAAGATGTAAGAAAAGTGCCTATCAAAGCCTCTTTGTTAATAGAAGGAGGTTCTTTGATTAACCCTGAGTCATCTCAGAGTGTTGAGATTAGAGCTAAGGCTGTAAATTTGAGTCGTACAGGAATTTGTATAGTCCTGCCATTTGAAGCTCTTTGGCAGACAGTATCCCCCCAACATGAAGTAACACTCTTGGTTGAATCAGGTGACGAGCGAGAATCTTTTCATGCTGAGGTCATTCGCGTACAGAAAAAAGGTAAAACAATGATGGGGCTTAAGTTTTCCAAGCCTTTTAGCAATATGATGAGATTTGTTATTCCTGAATTTATTAGTAGTGAACAAAATCAAACACGACACTAGATTTATAATTGATTCTTCAATTCTTTGAAGAAAGCATCCATACTTTTTTCAACAGCCTTTGCCATAGATGATTTATAGTTGAAAACAGCTAGTTCTGTAGTTGCAGCCATTTTGTTTGTTGTCTTTGAAAGAATAATTTCTCCAGTACTTGAATCCACAGCTCGACATGTCATTGTTACACGATCGGTCGAAACACCTACACCTTTAAGTCCAATGGTGTTTAAAACTCTGTTATTCACAGCAACACCAACTCCAGCGGCATCTCCCGTAGAACCCGTCAGCGCACAAGAAACAAGTACATCTGCAGTGGTCAACTTACCTTTCTTCGCTCTTTTTTGCCCAGGTGCAGCGTCACCAGATGCTGCTAAATCCTGCTCTTCTCTTACAGCATCCAAATCTTGCCTTTCCAAGCAACGAAGACCATTTTTCACGCAAGAATCATTGGCAATATCCTTTAGCGACTGAGCCGTATTTTCATGTAGAGCAATCCACTCTCCTCGCATACGAGTCACAGCTACTGTAGGTCTTTTATTACGAGGGACATAATCATCATCACTTTGAACAAATTTTTTAGCCCAAGCCTGGCTTGCTGCTAAAGTCACAAAAAGACTCACAACCGTAATTGCTTTTATTGTTTTCATAAAATGACTCCTTGTAAAAGTTTGGAGGATTTATATGGAAGTTGAATTTGCGTCAAACAATGTTTGACCTCAACAATGAGTTTATCTATAGGCCTAACCCCTATGTATAAAAAAGCAAAACAAGCCCTAAAAAACGTCGTAAAAAAGCCGGAAAGAAAATCAAAAGTCTCCGTTACCGAGGCTAATTTCCGAAACTTTTTCTGATACGACCCGATAACTTCTATAAGTGTCCGGAATACACCGGATCTGGTGACTGAAGACTTAGCTTTTCTTTTTAAATAGGCTATTTGTTATTTATTTAAAGAGGGCTAGACTGTAAAAAATGTGAATAATTTCAGTTTTTTACAGATTTTAAGCAACTCCAACACCACTAGCTGTCGATTATGGCAGATCCCTTGCATTATAGCAGGGAGGAGGTTTTGAATATGGAAAATGCAACAGCGATAAGACATCAGCCTGTAAGGCAAGTTTCACCCTCTGCTCCATCTACTTCAGGACAGGGCAAAGGGGTGAGAACCCCAACTCAAACAGCGGTTTCCACCTATGCTCCTGTAAGTAAGGGCATTGACTTAGGAAGCTCAGTTAGACTGACAGGTCTTTCAAGATTTACAACACCATCCACCCGGACATCTTCTCAAAGAGCTGTTGAACTTGCCCTTTCTGCTGGAGCTACTGGAGCTCTAGAAAGAGGTCCAGCTGTTAACCAATTAACTGAAGCTTTAAAAGCTTTGTTGGCTTAAATTAGGGGGAACTATGACTTTTGAAGAATTAACAAATAAATATCCTAAACTTAGTTTTTTAAAATACTCACCCAAGTTTAACTCTCTCAATCCTCAAGAAAAGCAATTCGCCATTGATATGATTGAGGATGCCATGTTTTGGGTAGAACTCGAATCAAAGCCAAATGCAGGTGATGGTTTCAAATTTTTGACAGCTACTTATGGCTTAGAAAATGCTCGTATTGAAGCAGCAAAAAAAGGTCTTGAAGGAAAAGATAAAGAAAAATTCTTACGACCTCATCAAGATCTATACACAATGTTCAATCCTTATTCAGGTAATGGTCGAGAAGTTCAGTAAACCATAAAAAGATTTATGAGAGATTAAAAGGCACCTGAAAAGGTGCCTTTTTTATTTTAAAACTCAGCAAGAAATGTTGTTCGAGCACCCCAAGAAATGTTCGCTTTGTCGTACACAACATTTGGTATTCCTGCTACGTTAGATGGGCCGTAAGTAATGTCAGCTGCTACATCATAGGCAGGCCCTGGAAATAAAACCCCACCCGTAACATCAAACAAAAAATGATCCCATAATCTTGTTTGGAAGGTAGAATCAACTTCCCAACCATACCATTTTCCTGAATTTACAAATCTTGGCAGTGTATTAATTCCTGTTATTTCAGCAAAATCTATATCAAAATTATTTTTCGGAGCCCATGCGGTAATTAGCTTTAGCCCTATCTTTGAATCTTTAGGTTTAGGCAAAATATTATCTAGATTAAGATGGTGATCATATCCAATAGCTGCATAAACAGCATTATTGATATAGTTTCCTGTCACAGGGACTGCACCAACTAATTGTCGATTTCCAATACCATTTTGATTCTCCTGCATAATTCTCGGAGATGAACCTAGAGGCGTATGAAACAATAACAACCCTAACTGATAGTCAGGTCTGAAACCAAATTGAGTAATTTTTGAAGATAATGGTTGTGCATCACCAGAAGCATATCCACCCTTTAAATGAATCTCTCCAAAATCATAATTCGCATCTGCTTCTAAAGCTCCCATATGAATCATAGCCGTGTTTTGCTCTGAAAGCTCTATGGGAGCTAGAGCTGAAGGATTATCAATCCCATTAAATGGTATTGCATCAATAGCAACTCCTGTTGAAAGTTTTCCAGTTAAGAAAATATATTCCCCTCTAAATTTAAAAGGGCCATTTTTATATTCTCCATAGAGATCTGTAAAATAAAGGAGGGTATTTCCATCTTTTCCTGCTGGTATAGGATCTCCTAATTGGTTATTTCCTTTTGAATCCAATATAGCTGTTCCGTTCCCATCTACTAAAACTCTTCTTGCTGTAGTAGTAGTTGCCCCTTCTTTTCCATTGCGATATCGAATACCTGAAAAAGTCCCGACTGAAAAATCACCAATATCATATAAAAAAATTCCACCAAACTGATGTAAATCTTCTTTTGGACCTGTAATAGCACCACCCAAACCATCAATACGTGGATCTTTCTGTTTAGTAAAAGTAAAGTCGACAGCAAAACCCGCGTTAATTGTTCCAAGCTTTGGAGTCTCAAGAGCTGCTAAATATAAAATACGGTCTGCTGTATCTCCAAAATCGTCAAATATCCCATTTCCATCATTTTGAAAAACACCAAGACCTATATGTGAAGGTTGTCGACCTATACGAAATTTGCCACCTGTTGTCAGGATATCCATATAAACACGTCGCAAATTAAGAGCTTTATTTTCACCCGCTTGGCCGCCTGTTACACCAATTGCACCACCTGCACCTGGCAGTTGAATTGTTCCAACGATAGGAGACAAAAAATCAATTTTTTTGGTTTCTTGAGTTCCTTGAATAATATTATCAAGTACATCCATAGAAGTATGGATGGAAATATTATCATTCAATTTCATCACTGGTTCTAGACGAAGTCTTTCTTGAGCAAAGAAAATAGAGCCTAGACGATCATTATCACCTAAACTTCCTCCTTGGTTTATAGAATTATTTGGCGTTTGAGTGTCTAGGTCATGATAGAAAGTAACACGATTTCTGAAATAACCATGCGTACTAAAATCAAAAGCCTGGGCGGAAGAACCTACTAAGCCTGAAAACAGACCAACTAGTGTTGAAAAAATAAAAGGAGCGGATCGTGTACGCAAAGTTTTCTTCGTATACAGTCCGCTCCTTTATTAGTCAATCGAGCACTCGCAAGTTTTGTCAACTTTTAGCGTAGAGCGTCATTTACATCATGCCGCCCATTCCACCCATTCCTCCTCCTGGAGGCATGGCTGGACCACTCTTATCTTTGTCATCTGGCTTATCAGCAATCATCGCTTCTGTTGTGAGCAACAATGAAGCAACGCTAGCGGCATTTTGAAGAGCCGATCGGGTCACCTTAGTAGGATCAATGATTCCAGCTTTGAGAAGATCCTCAAATTTTCCAGAATCACCATTGAAGCCATAGGCGCCTGTGTTCTTCTTAATCTCATCAACAATGACAGCACCTTCATAACCACCATTATGAGCAATCCAACGTGCAGGTTCTTCCAAAGATCTCTTAATGATATCGATACCAAATTGTTCTTCTGGAGAAGCTTTTACTTTTTCGACAGCATTAATGCAGCGGATCAAGGCAACACCTCCACCAGGGACAATACCTTCTTCAACAGCTGCACGTGTAGCATGAAGAGCATCTTCAACACGCGCTTTCTTTTCCTTCATTTCAGTTTCTGTTGCAGCACCCACGTGAATGACAGCCACACCACCTACTAATTTGGCCAATCTTTCTTGCAATTTTTCACGATCATAATCTGAAGAGGTTTCTTCAACCTGAGCGCGAATCTGCTTCACACGACCTTCGATAGCTGCTTTTTTACCAGCTCCATCAACAATAGTTGTGTTATCTTTATCAATGGTCACTCTCTTAGCACGGCCTAAATCTTCCAAACGAACATCTTCCAACTTACGACCCAATTCTTCGGCGATGCAGGTTCCTCCGGTTAAAATTCCGATATCTTCCAACATAGCTTTACGACGATCACCAAAGCCTGGGGCTTTGACGGCAGCACACTGTAGAGTGCCACGAAGTCTATTCACAACAAGAGTGGCCACAGCTTCGCCTTCGATATCTTCAGCAATAATCAAAAGGGGACGACCTGAACGAGCAATTCCTTCCAAAACTGGAAGAAGTTCTTTCATTGAGCTGATCTTCTTTTCATGAATTAAGATATAAGGATCTTCCAATGTGCAGGTCATTCTTTCTTGATCTGTCACAAAGTAAGGAGAAAGGTAACCACGGTCAAACTGCATACCTTCCACGACATCCAATGTTGTCTCCATAGATTTAGCTTCTTCTACAGTGATAACACCTTCTTTACCGACTTTTTCCATAGCTTCAGCAATGATATTACCAATGGTAGAATCATTATTTGCTGAAATAGTTCCAACCTGAGCAATTTCTTTGTGATCTTTTGTAGCTTTAGAAAGTTTCTTCAACTCTTCCACGGCGACTGCTACAGCCTTTTCAATACCACGTTTCAAAGCCATAGGATTGTTTCCAGCAGCAACAACCTTTACGCCTTCACGATAAATCGCTTGGGCCAAAACAGTCGCTGTTGTGGTCCCATCACCGGCAACATCAGATGTTTTAGAGGCAACTTCCTTAACCATCTGAGCACCCATGTTTTCAAATTTGTTTTCAAGCTCGATTTCTTTGGCCACACTCACACCGTCTTTCGTGATTGTAGGTGATCCAAATGATTTTTCGAGAATAACGTTACGACCTTTAGGACCCAAAGTCACCTTAACAGCATCGGCCAAAGCATTGACGCCTTTTAAAATGGCTTCGCGGGCTCCTTGATTAAATTTTATTTCCTTAGCTCCCATAATTTCTCCTTAAAAAATTAAATAATTAAGCTTCCAATACGCCTAAAATCTCATCCTCTTTCATAATGAGATATTCTTCACCATCGATTTTGATTTCATTACCAGAATATTTGCTGAAAAGAATTTTCTCACCAGCTTTGACCTGAAGGGGAATCAACTTTCCATCTTCATAACGGCCATTGCCAATTGCGATCACTTTTCCTTCTTGGGGTTTTTCTTTTGCGGAATCAGGAATAATGATACCACCCTTTGTTTTTTCTTCTTCATTCAAACGTTGCACCAGAACCCGCTCACCCAAGGGTCGAATGCTCTTCTTCTTTTCAGCCATAATGCCTCCTTATTAATAAGACACAACTTCCCATTCTCTTGAGAAGTGTAAATTGAGTTGATCTTGTATTGTACTTACCAGTAGTTCTGCGCACTAAACGCAGAAGCGGTCGCAATATAGGTACAGTTCAAGGCCTGTCAAGGACCCCCTTCTTAAAAAGTACTATTTTAAAAAATTTATGACACATTTACCTAGTTATCCCAGTCACGATAATGACACTATAGCAGCGATTGCTACACCCTCAGGATCAGGGGCTATAGGAATTATTCGAATTTCTGGTCCTAAAACGTATTCTATTATTAGCAAGTTATGGAATAACGATTTCCCAGAATCCTTTGAAACAGGTAAAGTTTTACTGGGACAGATGATTCATCTGGAGAGCAAAAACATTCTAGATCAAGTATTAGCTCTACCTTTTAGATCCCCTCGTTCTTACACTGGGGAGGATCTTTTGGAAATTCATGCTCATGGAAACCCATTTCTTCTTAATGAAATTTTATCCCAAATATGTCGAGCAGGTGCCCGACTTGCCAAGCCTGGAGAATTTACCAAAAGAGCTTTTTGGAATGGAAAGTTGGATTTAATTCAAGCGGAATCCGGAGCCGAACTCATTTCATCAACCAATGAACGCTCAGCGAAAATGGCCGAAAAATATCTTCAAGGCCAACTATCTGAAATAATAAAAAAAATGAGGAACGATCTCATTGTCTTGCGAGCTCAGATGGAGGCCATGATTGATTTTCCGGAAGATGAAGATGTTCAGGGCCTTTACTATGAAGAAATCAGTGATCGTCTGAATCGTATTGAGGTAAGAATTAAGGCTCTTTTATCTACATATGAAGAAGGTCGCCGCATGAGAGAAGGTATTCGCGTGGCTATTGTGGGAAAACCTAATGTCGGGAAATCGAGCTTATTTAATGCGCTACTTCAAGAAAATAGGGCTATCGTTCATTCTACGCCAGGCACTACACGTGACTTAATCGAAGAATGTCTGGACCTTGAAGGGCTCATGGTTCGCTTTATTGATACAGCCGGTATCCGTGATATTGATGAAAGCGTTGAATCTGAAGGTATTCGTCGAGCTCAAGAAAAATTAAAAGCGGCGGATCTTGTTCTTGCTGTCTTTGATACTAATCACCCTTTTGATGAGCAGGATAAAAAAATCCTTTCTCTATTACCCCAAAATTCTCTCTCTATTTTTAATAAATCAGACTTAGATAAAAAAAATAATATTCAGCTGGTTGATCCTATATTCATTTCTGCCAAAACTGGAGAGGGTATAGATTCACTCAAACGAAAAATAATCGATTATTTTAATACAACAAAATCATCTTCAACTGAAGGACTAGTCCTTATTAATATCCGCCATCGCGTCGCGCTTGAACGAGCACTTAAGTCATTAGAAAAAGTACAACGATCCAGTGTGGAAAAACTCTCTCTTGAATTTTTAGTTTCCGATCTTAATATCCTCACTGATGAATTGGGAGAAATTACAGGCGAGATTACCAATGATGAAATTTTAGGAGAAATCTTCTCAAATTTTTGTATTGGAAAATAACGAGCAACCATTTTACCCATCTGACGAAAATTAAGTCCATGTCATATAGAAATTTTGAAATTATTATCATTGGTGCTGGGCATGCTGGGTGTGAAGCGGCTTTAGCCTCTGCACGCATGGGCGCTACAACGCTACTTGTCACCTCAAATATCGACAATATAGCTCAAATGAGCTGCAATCCGGCTATTGGTGGTATTGGCAAAGGACATCTTGTTCGTGAAATTGACGCCTTAGGCGGAGAAATGGGAAAAGTTGCTGACCAAACAGGTATTCACTTTCGTCGACTTAATACCAACAAAGGGCCCGCTGTACGCGGCACGCGCTGTCAATCTGATAAAAATCTTTATAAACGACGGATGCAGGAAGTTTTAAAAGCTCAACAAAATCTAGCTATCTATGAAGGCATGGTTGATGAAATTATTGCACCAAACTCTCGAGTGGAGGCTGTTCTCTTAGAAAGCGGTGAAAAAATATTTTGCAGATCCATCGTTGTGTGTACGGGAACCTTTCTCAAAGGTCTTGCTCATACGGGATTTTATAACTGGCCTGCTGGTCGAAGAGAGGATCGCCCTTCTGAAAAGCTTTCAGATAGTTTTCGGCAATTTGGCTTTGAAGTAGGACGTCTCAAAACTGGTACACCTCCGAGAATTTTGGGAACCAGTATAAATTTTGAAAAAATGGAACAACAATGGGGAGATCCTAGCCCAACGCTTTTTAGTTTTTCCAATGCCCATCTCACTCAACAACAAACCTGTTGTTACATCACCCATACAAATATACAAACACATGAAATTATTAAACAAAATCTAAGCAGATCCCCTCTTTACTCAGGGGTCATTCAATCAACTGGACCTCGTTATTGTCCCTCTATTGAAGATAAAATTGTTAAGTTTGGAGATCGGGAACGACATCAAATTTTTTTAGAGCCTGAAGGATTAGATCATCCCGAATGGTACCCTAACGGAATCTCTACAAGCCTTCCTGAAGATGTCCAACTTGCTTTTGTACGTACTATCCCAGGACTTGAAAATGCCATAATCGCCAAACCAGGTTATGCCATTGAATATGATTTCGTTCCCCCCACTCAGCTAGATCATTCTTTGGAAACCAAAAAAATCTCCGGATTGTTTCATGCAGGACAAATTAATGGAACTACAGGCTATGAAGAAGCGGCGGCTCAAGGTCTTATGGCAGGCATAAATGCTGTTTTGAAAAGTCGTGGACACCAGCCTTTTATTCTCGACCGCTCTCAAGCCTATATAGGTATTATGATAGATGACCTTGTAACCAAGGGGGTCACGACAGAAGGCCGTTCGGAACCTTATCGCATGTTTACGTCTCGAGCTGAGTACAGACTTTCACTCCGGGAAGATAATGCAGATCTTCGTTTACGTAAGATTGGCAGATCTTTAGGTCTTGTTTCAGATGATGATTTTCTAAGATCTCAAAATAAATTTTTTGAAATTGATCGCCTAACTAAACTTCTCAAACAAAAACGGATTGCTGGAGTTCTTTTAGAAACATTATTGAAACGTCCGGAAGTTAATATCCACACACTTTTACAAACCCATCTTTCAGAATACTTTCTCTCTCCCCAGTTTTTGGACTTAAATCCTATTCAAAGAAATGAAGTCCTTGAGCAAGTTGAAATTCAAATTAAGTACGAAGGTTATTTGGGGCGACAACAAGATCAAATCAGCCAATTCAAAAAAATGGAATCAGTAAAAATACCTAACGATTTTAGTTTTGCCGGAATTCCTGGCTTATCGCGTGAAATGATAGAAAAACTAACAAAAGTAAAACCGGATTGCATCGGGCAAGCGTCTCGAATTCCGGGAGTCACTCCCGCGGCACTTTCTGTAATTCTTGTTTATCTAAAAAGGCCTCAAGAAAATCGCATTTAACGTGTATACACTTCCTCAGCATCTCTATAATAAACATAAGGTCGAGTTTGAAACATATCTCAATCTTATATTAAAATGGAATTCGAAAATTAATCTAACCGCACTGACAAATCCGCAAGATATTATCGAGCTTCATTTCTTAGACTCTCTAGCATTTACTTTTTTTTTCGAAGATGAGAGATTTAGAAATGTTTCACGTGAAACTTTTCTAGACATAGGGGCGGGGAATGGACTCCCCGGGCTCGCCCTAAAAATTATTTTTCCTGAAATTAAACTTTATTTAGCCGAATCCATTCAAAAGAAATGTTTTTTCATAAAAACTGTTATTCGCGAATTAAAACTACAAGATACTTTCGTCATCAATGAAACCATTACAGACAAACCATTAGGAAAATTCGACTTCGCGATTTCACGAGCTTTTGCCACCTTAAACAACTTTATTAATGTAGGAGCCTTTCATCTTAAACAAGGCGGCCTACTAGCCACGCTAAAAGGTGAAAAGCTTGAGTCAGAAATTATTGAAGCCCACCCATCTCGAATCAAACTCAATTTCTCCCAATTCAATTCCGAGCCTTACCTATTGCCCTCCAAAGAACGACGCAGTATTATCTGGGCAGTTAAAAATTAATGTTTCACGTGAAACAAACATTGCCAACCATCCCCTTTAATATTATAAATCAGCCTCTTTAATGAGGTTTTAACTAAATGGCTGAAATTATTGGGCTCTGTAATCAAAAAGGGGGTGTTGGTAAGACAACATCCGCCATCAACTTAGCGGCCTCACTAGCTGCAGCAGAAAAACATGTCCTTTTAGTAGACTTTGACCCACAATCTAACTCGAGCAGCGGCCTTGGAATACAGAAAAACTCAATTGAATCAAATAGTTACAGGCTTGTCGTTGACCAGAGCCCTGCAACGCCTCTGGCACCTCAAAAAACAGACCTCGCCTATTTAGACATTATTCCTGCTGCAACCGATCTTGTAGGGGCGGAGGTAGAGCTCGTTTCCTTTGAACAGAGAGAATATGCGCTCAAAAAATCATTAGAGCCTTACCATTCTCAATACGATTTTATCCTTATAGATTCACCACCATCACTAGGCCTTCTTACACTCAATCTCTTAGTCGCTTCACACTATTTGTTAGTACCAGTTCAGGCAGAATACTATGCGCTCGAGGGTATTTCCGATCTTATGAGAACTGTTTCCTTGGTACAACAAAACCTCAATCCATCTTTAGATGTTTTGGGAATTCTTATCACAATGCATGATGCGCGAAACAATTTAGCTCATGATGTTGAGCATGAATTAAGAGCTCATTTTGGAGACAAGGTTTTTCGAACCGTGATTCCTCGAAATATTAGATTGTCTGAAGCACCTAGTCACGGAAAGCCTGTACTGCTTTATGACATAAAATCAAAAGGGGCTGAAAGTTATTTGCAACTAGCACAGGAGTTTTTAAGTCGTCTCGAAGAAAAGCAGCAGCGCTTAGGGAGCGTTGCTTAATTTTCGCGTAAGCTTGTTAACCTTTAAAAGGGAGGGAATGCATGGAAGCCCAACGCAGAGGGCTCGGGAAAGGGTTGTCATCATTAATAAGTAATCCTGTAAAGCTCGAGCCTGTACCATCCGTTACAAAAACAGAAATCAGGGAAGAGAAAAATGGGTACCGAGTTATCCCCATTTCTCAAATCTCACCAAATCGGGACCAACCAAGAAAGTATTTCGATGATGAAAAGATTTCAGAATTAGCTCATTCCATACGAGGCAAAGGTATCTTACAGCCAATTATTGTGTCCAAAAAAAACGGGCGCTATGAAATCATTTCGGGTGAGCGTCGCTACAGAGCCTCCCTGCAAGCAGGACTGACAGAGATTCCTGCCATCATAAAAGAAGTTGGTGAACAAGAAACTTTAGAGCTGGCTTTGATTGAAAACATCCAAAGAGAAGACCTGGACGTTATTGAAGAAGCTATGGGCTATGACGAGTTGATGGAAAAATTTGGCTATACTCAAGAACAGGTAGCTCAAAAAATTGGGAAAGAACGAACAACTATTGCCAATACGCTTCGATTATTAAAACTTCCTCAAGCTATTCGAGTCATGCTACAGTCAGGACAAATTTCGGAAGGACACGCACGTGCACTATTAGGTGTTCCTGAAATTGAGAAGCAGCTCTATTTTGCAGAACAAATCATTAAGGAAGGCTGGTCCGTTAGAGAGCTTGAAGCTCGCTTAAAAGCTCGGAAATCAGGTGGGGAGAAAAAAGGTCATCTTCACCATGGGGCAGGGCTTTCTCCTTCATTGGTGCATATACTTGATGAATTAAGAAGAAGGCTCGGTACTCAGATTAAACTGGTACCTTCTGGAAAAAAGGGAAACATCGTTATTGAGTATTATTCTGATAGCGATTTGGATAGAATTTATAATACACTCACAAACCAAAACTAAAACCATATATATTAAGGAGGGGGTATGTTCGGCGAAAAAACAGGTGTGGCGTTCAGAGAAGTTCCATCAGGAAATGGTCCCATTAGCGGACTTCTTGAAAAAGGCTGTGAATTTGAAGGAAAATTAACCTTTGAAGGCACTGTACGTATCAATGGAAAATTTATCGGCGAAATTTTTTCCGAAGGTACGTTGATTGTGGGCGAAGGTGCTGTCATTGAAGGAAAAGTAGACGTTGGCTCAGTGATCATCCATGGAGAGATCAAAGGAACGATCAAAGCCAAAGATCGCATCGAGATGCATACGCCAGCGGTTGTTCGAGGAGATATCATTGCTCAAACATTGGTCATTGATGAAGGTGTTATCTTTGAAGGAAGCTGCAGCATGGGAAAAAATGCTACAGTTCATTCCATTGATAGCGCTAAAGCATCTATCGTATAATCATTAGCATAAAAAAATACTTGAGGCTCTTTGTGAAAAACTACGAAGAGCCTCTTTTTTTGCCCAGTTCTTGACAGCCTCCAGGTCACATGTTAGCCGCCGCGCGAATCTAAAAAAAACAGGATATTTTTGTGATCGACTTAGTACCCAACATTACACTCGTATACCAAAGCCTATTATTTTTTGTAGCCTTTGGTGTATTAAATTTTCTCATTTTCAAGCCTTCATTAAAGATCATTCAAGAAAGAAAAAGGCAATCTTTAGGCTCCAGCGATACGGCTGAAAAATTAGTTAAAGAGACACAAGAGATGACAGTTCTCTGCGAAAAGAAAATGGAAGAAGCACGGCTCTCTGGAATTAGAAAAAAAGTACAAAAAATGGAAGTCGGAGAAAAATTTAGAGAAGAATTGCTTAAAAAGATTCGTGAAGATGTCGATCAAAAATTAGAAGAAATAAGAAATAAAATTTCAAGTGAATCCAAAAAGGCAGAGGCTAGTCTTCAAACCTATTCGCAAGATTTAGCAAAGAATATTGTCACTAAAATTTTAGAAAGGGAAATCTAAATGCACGGTGGCGAAAACATTTTCCTTTCTTCAGGAATGCACTGGAAATTGATAAACTTTTTTGCGTTCGCAGGATTGCTTGTCTATTTTTTGAGAAAACCACTAGCTGAGTTTTGGAAAATCAGAAGTCAGTTGATTCGCAACAGCATTGAAGAGTCTCAAAAGAAATATGCAGAAGCTAAAGCTCTCAACGATAAACTCCAAGCTCGAGTAAAAGAATTAGAGCAAGAAGTAAGTCGTATGGTTAAAAACCTAGAAGAAGAAGGGGAGTTGGAGAAGAAGAGAATTATTCAAGAATCTGAAGCTCTGTCAGCTAGAATGCAACAAGAAGCACAGCAGATTGCTCAACAAGAAATCATTCGCGCTAAAGAAGTTTTGAAAAAGGAAGCGATAAAACTCTCTTTTGAAATAGCTGAAAATGCCATTAAAAAGAATTTAACAAGCTCCGATCAGGACAAAATGGCAGAAAAGTATCTGAATGAACTGCAAAAGGAGTCAGCATGAGTTCGATGGGCTCACTCTCTAGACGTTACGCCAGGTCTTTATTTTCTTTGGCAAAAGAAGAAAATGCTCTCGATAAATTTTATCAAGACACACAGCTTCTTTCGCAGCTTCTGCTCACCTCTCCAGAAGTACTCAAGACTTTAGGTGATGATCTGCTGGATTATAATGGAAGGCTCGCTGCTTGTGCGGAAATCTCCGATAAGCTTGGATTGCATTCTTTAGTAAAAAACTTTCTTCTGATTTTAATAAAAAAAGACAGGATGAAAATCATATCTCAAATACTCAAAGAGTTTGAGGTTTATAGAGATGAGTATCTAAGTATTGTAAGAGTAAATTTACTTCAAACTCAGGTGCCTCACCAAGATCTGATTAAAAAGGTTGAGGCTCTGTTAGAAACAAAACTCAGTAAAAAAATAATCGCTAAGGGCTCAGCAAAACCTGAAATGATCGGTGGATCGATCGTTCAAGTAGGAAATATAACTTACGATGGTTCCATCAAACGTGAACTCGAACTTCTTAAAGAAAAAATGCTTCGTAGTGAGGTCTAATAGGAGATTTTATGGAAATTAAAGCCGAAGAAATTAGTGAAATACTCAAAAAGCAGATCAAGGATTTTGGAAAGAAGATTGATGTTGCTGAAACAGGAACTGTACTATCTGTCGGTGATGGTATTGCCCGCGTTTATGGACTAGATCATGCCATGGCTGGAGAGCTTGTGGAATTTAGTGATGGTGTTCGAGGCATGATTTTGAATCTTGAAGAAGACAACGTTGGTATCGCTATCATGGGTTCTGACTCAAAGATTAAAGAAGGAGATCAAGTCAGACGTACCAAAAAGATTGCTGAAGTTCCTGTGGGTGAAGCTTTAATGGGTCGTGTTGTCAATGCTCTCGGCGAACCCATCGATGGACTTGGAGCTCTCACCACGAAAGACACGCGAAAAATTGAAATTAAAGCTCCTGGAATTGTTGATCGTAAAAGCGTTCACGAGCCAATGCAAACAGGTATCAAGGCTATTGATGCCATGATTCCAATTGGACGGGGACAACGCGAACTTATTATTGGTGACCGTCAAACAGGAAAAACAGCTATCGCTATTGATACGATTATAAATCAAAAGGGGAAAGATGTTTATTGTTTCTATGTAGCCATCGGACAAAAACAATCCACAGTTGCCCAAGTTATGGATAAGCTGAAAAGTCATGGGGCCATGGAATACACAACGATCATAGCTGCCAATGCTTCTGATCCCGCTCCACTACAATTTTTAGCTCCCTATTCTGGCGTTACTATGGCTGAGTATTTTAGAGACTCAGGGCGTCATGCATTAATTATTTACGACGACCTTTCAAAACACGCTGTTTCATACCGACAACTTTCTCTTTTGCTACGTCGACCTCCAGGCCGTGAAGCTTTTCCTGGAGACGTTTTCTATCTTCACTCCCGATTATTAGAGCGTGCAGCCAAACTTTCGGATGCTCGTGGAGCAGGATCGCTAACAGCATTACCAATAATTGAAACTCAGGCCGGTGACGTTTCTGCATATATTCCTACAAACGTCATCTCAATCACTGACGGTCAAATATATCTTGAAACAGATCTCTTCTACGCTGGTGTGCGTCCTGCTGTTAACGTAGGTCTTTCTGTTTCTCGTGTTGGTGGTAATGCTCAGATTAAAGCCATGAAACAAGTTGCTGGTACGTTGCGATTAGAGCTCGCTCAATATCGTGAACTCGCCGCTTTTGCCCAATTTGGAAGTGATTTGGATAAAGCCACTCAATCACAACTAAATCGTGGTGCGCGTCTTGTTGAAGTTTTGAAACAGGGCCAGTACCAGCCACTCTCTGTATATGAGCAAGTTCTCTCTGTTTATGCTGCTACCAATGGTTTTATTGATTCAATTCCTACGGAAAAGGCTCAACAGTTTTTAACTGAAATGCTTAATTTCATGCACAATAAACACAAAGAAATCTTTGCTGATTTGGATAAGAAAAAAGCTTTAGATGATGATTTGAAGAAAAAGATAAATGCAGCCCTCGAAGAATTTAAACAAGGCTTTGTAGTCTAAAACACTATGGCAACACTTAAGACAATTCGAAAAAGAATCGGTTCGGTGAAAAATACGCAAAAAATCACCAAAGCCATGAAGATGGTTTCTGCTGCGAAATTACGTCGAGCTCAAACTCGATTAATTAATGCTCGCCCCTACTCTAACAAGATGCAGGAAATTCTATCGAATCTTTTCTATCTCATGCCTGAGGAAGAAAAAAATAAACATCCTCTTCTTCAAAATAGAAACGAGATAAAAACTGCCGAGTTTTTGATTATTACTTCTGATCGTGGTTTATGTGGTGGTTTTAATGGAAATCTATTGAGACGTATAGATAGCGTTCTCAAAGAAAAAAGCCTTGTGGTTCCAGAAGTTAAAATAACAGTTTCAGGTCGTCGTGGACGAGATTATTTTCGTGCGCGCAAAAAAGAACCCGATCAGTTTATAACGGGTATGCCTGAAGATGTACCTTTTGAGAAAACTCTCGAAATGGCTAACGATTTAATCAAAGGCTATATAGAAGGCCGCTTTGATGAGTTTTATCTGGTTTATAATTATTTCAGATCAGCAATTTCACAAGAAATTAGAATTGAAAGAATACTTCCTTTTGAGCTTCAACCTTCTGCATTAGAAGGCTCGAATACTTATCTACCAACACATATTTACGAGCCTACACGAACTGAAGTCTTGAATGATCTTATTCCAAGGGCTTTAGCTATGATGATTCGCAGAGCTTTTCTTGAGTCTATTGCAGGTGAATATGGTGCACGCATGGTTGCTATGGACAATGCCACAAGTAATTCCAGTGACATGATTTATGATTTGACGCTTCAAATGAATCGCTTACGACAGGCCGTTATCACAACAGAGCTTATGGATATTGTGAATGGTGCGGAAGCTTTAAAATAATTTAGGAGACTTTATGGAAAATACGAATTCAGGAAAAATCACACAGGTAATTGGACCCGTTATCGACGTTCAGTTTCCGTCATCAGATCTTCCTCCTCTTTATACAGCGCTGAAAGTATCCAATGCTTCTATCAATAACGAGCCTTGGAATCTCATCGTGGAAGTAGCTCAACACTTGGGTGAAAATACGGTTCGTTGTATTGCCATGGATAGTACGGATGGTTTGGTTCGTGGAGCCGAAGTTATCAACACAGGCAAACCTATTCAAATGCCCGTAGGAAGAGAAGTACTTGGACGCATTGTCAATGTTGTGGGAGCACCAGTAGACGAAGCCGGTCCATTAACCAATAAAAAATCTTACCCCATTCATCGTCAAGCACCCAGCTTTTTAGAGCAAAGTACTAAAGTTGAAATGTTTGAAACAGGAATTAAAGTCGTCGATCTTTTAGCTCCTTATGCAAAAGGTGGAAAAATTGGACTTTTCGGTGGTGCTGGCGTTGGAAAGACAGTTTTAATTATGGAGCTTATTAACAACGTTGCTACACAACATGGTGGTTTTTCAGTATTTGCTGGTGTTGGTGAAAGAACTCGTGAAGGAAACGATCTCTGGCATGAAATGAAAGACTCTGGAGTTTTGGCCAAAGCTGCTCTTGTCTATGGACAAATGAATGAGCCTCCTGGAGCCCGTGCCCGTGTTGCTCTCTCAGCATTAACTGTCGCTGAATATTTTCGTGATGAAGAACAACAAGACGTGCTCTTGTTCATCGATAATATTTTCCGTTTTACCCAAGCAGGCTCCGAAGTGTCAGCACTATTGGGTCGTATTCCATCTGCCGTTGGTTATCAGCCAACTCTTTCCACAGACTTAGGACAATTGCAGGAAAGAATCACATCCACAACAAAAGGTTCTATTACTTCGGTTCAAGCTATTTACGTTCCTGCCGACGATTTAACAGATCCTGCTCCTGCAACAACATTTTCACACTTGGACGCAACAACAGTTCTGTCACGTCAAATTGCTGAATTGGGCATTTATCCTGCTGTGGATCCTCTTGATTCAACATCTCGTATCTTGTCACCTCAAGTAGTCGGTGAAGAACACTACCGTATTGCTCGTGATGTTCAAAAAATTCTTCAACGTTATAAAGATTTACAGGATATTATCGCTATTCTGGGTATGGACGAGCTCTCGGAAGACGATAAATTGATCGTGGCTCGTGCTCGTAAAATTCAAAAATTCTTGTCACAGCCATTCTTTGTTGCTGCTCAGTTTACAGGTATTGAGGGGAAATTTGTAAAAGTTGCAGATACCATCCGAGGATTTAGAGAAATTATTGAAGGCAAACACGACGACTTGCCAGAACTAGCTTTCTATCTAGGAGGTACGATTGAAGAGGCCATTGAAAAAGCGAAAAAGTTAGCAGCTTAAGGAATTGACATGGCAAAAATGCATTTAGAAATTGTAACCCCCGAAAAACCCATCGTTACAGCCGAAATTGATGAGCTTGTAGCACCTGGGGCTTTGGGTGAGTTTGGAGTTTTGCCAGGTCATACAACTTTATTTACTGCTTTGGGCTCAGGCCGCCTTGTTTATACTCAAGGAAATCAATCCAAATCTCTTGAAGTTTCTGGTGGTTTTGCAGAAGTGTGCGACAATCGCATCACTGTTATGGCTGATACTGTAAAAGAATAATCTATTTTACCGAAGTAGAGTTTGAATACTTTTTATACAGAGAATTGTGAATTGATCTTACTTTAGGAAGTGGTCTGAGATCTTCTAGTTCCTCTTCCAATAAGATCTGTGTTCGCTCAACTTCATGTCTAATTTTATCGACTGTTCTGCGTTGCACACCCACAACAACCAATAAGAGAATAATAGAAATAGCATTGGAGCAAATTGCTATAATCGAAAATTGTTCAAGCTGATCTATTTTCTGTTCTAAAATCTTAGGAACACTCACGACGATTGTTGGAGTTAATACATTTTCAGATTTAAGAGAAGCTGGAGTTCCAGAAATTTCTTGAGAATATAAATAGGAACTATTTATTAAAAGAAGGAAGAGTAGACTTAAAATTCTCTTCAAAATCACTAAGATCAAATATCATCTTCGACTAACCTTCACAAGGAGAATGACTTGACCATAATCTATTTTCTGTATTCTATGCCACCTCCATGAATACACTAAATATTCCTCAAACTAACAATAGTCCTTGGTTGATATCGAAACGGTTAGACCTTCTATTTTTTTTAGGTGGTTTTATTTTAGTTCCACTACCATTGCTTATAAAAAATGGTTATGGACTCTCCGTAACTTTAGTAAATTTAGTCATTACGGTTCTAATCGGAGGACCACATCTTTTTGCTACTTTTACATATACATTCATGGAAAAGAAGTTTTGGAAAAGACATCCTATATATGCTTCAAGCGCATTGTTAATTCCGCCAACTGTAATTTACTTAGGGCTTAATGCCTTTGGAATTTTGATTACGATCTTTTTTTCATGGGCCTCTATTCATCTATTACATCAAACATGTTACATAGCTGACTGTTATCGAAAGAAAATAGGCGACACATCTCCTTTTTTAGCTTGGGAAAAATGGATTGATTACTCAGTTGTTTTTTCAAGTATTTATCCCGTTGCCATCTATAAAATTGTAAACGGCACTTTTAATGTCGCTAATCAAAACATTCAAATCCCTTATGTCACTGGTAATCCTTTTGTTTTTGATTTTGTGATTTCGTTTTTTGGAATTGCTCTTATGCTTTTTATCGCAAAAACAATTTGGGAGATAAAAACTCAAACAATCTCTTGGCCAAAAACAGCATTAATTTCGATGACTGTATTTGTAGCTCTCTTGATAGCTGTACCCAAAGATCTGGATGTAGCGTTTCAAGGGTTTAATACATGGCACTCACTTCAATATATAGCCTTAGCTTGGTGGGTCAATGTTGTCAGAAAAGATCGTGGTGATATTAGTTCACCTTTAGTCAACGGGGTTTCAGGTCGTGGTTTTTTTAAAACATTAGGCTTCTATACTTTGTGTCTAATGCCCACTTTAGGATTCTTGGCAATTATCACTTTGCTCGCGCGTTCTTCAGGACTTCCTTATAATAAATGTTATTTCACAGTCACGCTATCAGGGCTTCTGATTCACTACTATTTTGATCATTGGTTGTTTACAAAAACAAAAGCCATAGTCCCAGTTTAAGTTTTATTGAGAGACACGTGTGGTGACCTCGAAAAATTCGAGATCACCACGTACTGTGTCCTCATGATGAGTATTTGAAACTACTTCGTTACTTTTGTTGGAAGGTTTGTCACACTTGTGGAAGCTGTGCTGTTTCCATCAATGCTAATATGAGATTGAATCTTCTCAAGCATCTTAGGCCCAATACCTTTCACTTCTGTTAATTCTGACACAGACTTAAAAGGATGTGACTGGCGATAAGCAATGATAGCGTCTGCTTTTGATTTTCCAATACCAGGAAGTTGCATGAGTTCTTCAGCACTTGCTGAATTGACATTGATTATTCCCTGAAAATCCTTTTTGGCTGCATGAGCCATGTTGAGTGATACAAGAAGGGCTAGAAGACCCATAAATGTGGCTAATTTCTTTTTCATATAAACTCCTTTTATCTTTCATAAGTTTGATACGTTTTCTCTTTTTTTGGAGTAAACGGTCTCTGCGATTTTATCGCAGGGTTGATTGTTTCTCTTTTTTGACGATCTCTAATTTGAAGACGTCCATTAACTGGGATAGCATCAAGAACGATATTGATGGAGCTGTCTCGATTAACAAAACCAACTCCCACACGCGTCCAACGATTTTTTCCCGGTTCTCCGGCTACTTCACGATCTGAAATCGCAAAAACATCTTTGAGCATAATGGATTCGCTCATATAGTTTCCTTTCCCAAATGCCGCGGACATTTGGTAAAAAACTCTAGAGCAAAGAGGATGCCAGCTAATTTATGGTGTTTTTACCCAAAATAGTTTGATTTTTGGACGGTTGAGTTTGATTTTGCTATTGGGTTACTGATTTCTTTCAATCACAAAATCGGTCAAGCGCAAGAGAGCTTCACGTTCCAAAGTTGGTTTAAAGATTTGGAGAGATTCCTTAGCCCGATTAAGATATGTTTTCGCTAATTTAACTGTGTAGTCCAAGCCTTCGTATTGATTAATAATAGAAATAATTCTTTTGAGAGATTCTTGCTCAACCGTCTCTGCAATCAACGTATCTTTAATGATGCGCTTTTCAGAATCATTGCAATGTCGAAGAGCTACAATCAAAGGAAGTGTCAGTTTACCTTCTTTAAGGTCTGTCCCTGTCACCTTACCAAACTTTTCGTTTTCTGAAATATAATCCAGAATATCGTCAGCTAATTGAAAAGCTATTCCCAAACAGCGACCATATTCTGCTAAAGCTTGAATATAAGCTTCAGAAACATTCCCCAATATTCCACCAATCTCACATGAGGCTGACATGAGTACGGCTGTCTTATCATGAATAATTTTTAAATAATCTTCTTCTGTTGTAGAGAGGTCGTTAGATTTTGAAATTTCTAAAATTTCACCTTCTGTCGTAGCCAACATAGCTTCTGTAATTCTTTTAATAATACGCAAATTATCTGTACCTACTAAAAGAGAAGAGGCTTGGCAGTAAAAGAAATCTCCAACTAAAACGGCTACATGATTTCCCCAAGTAGCATTGGCAGATGGTTTTCCTCGTCTTAGTTTCGCATTATCCACAACATCATCATGCATGAGAGTAGCTGTGTGAAAAAATTCCATTGCCGCTGCACTATCAAAAACTTTTTGCCCTGAAGCACCAGCTAAACGAGAAGAAAACAAACATAAAACTGGCCGGATACGCTTTCCGCCATTTCGAATCACATATTCTGAGATGGAAGTCACAAAGCCTACAGTTGATTTCAGATGAGACTGAATTACTTCTTCAACCTTAATAAGGTCTTCTTTAATAGGGAGTGAGATTTCTTCCAGATTTTTGGGGGTAAATTTTTTTGAGGCATTAGATATCCAGGTTTTTGACATCTAATGCATTGTCTTCAATGAATTGACGTCTTGGTTCGACTTGATCCCCCATCAAGACCGTAAATATTTGATCAGCTTCTACTGCATCTTCTACAGAAACTTTCAAAAAAGTTCTCTTTTCAGGATCCATTGTTGTTTCCCAAAGTTGACTCGGATTCATTTCCCCCAAACCTTTATAACGTTGGATATCAAGTCCTTCACGTCCTCGATTCAAAATAAAAGTTTTCACTTTATCCAAATCATTAAAAATTTGTTCATCTTCTTCTACTTGAACAGCAAAACGATCTGTTCCTATGAGAGAAAATTCATCGGTGAGTTTTTTGAGTTCAACAAATTCTGGAGAATGTAAAAAATTATAATCCAAAACTGTTTTTCGAGGAGAATTGTTATAGATCGTTTTATAAATAACTTTTTGAGACTGATGCTCAACATCCTGCTCGGTTTCCACCGAAAAATCCTTTATTTCCGGATAATGCTTTTTGATATAAATTGAAATGCGGTCTAACTCTTGGGTTAAGGTAGATTCTTCTTTTAAAAAGAGCTTCTGAATTTAAACATTCTGCCAATGAATCCACAATGCGGGGATCACCTGAACGTTGAACCATAGAAAGAATGCGGCGATACCGAATCAGTTTTTTGGTCATTTCGACCAAATCTTTACCTGTGGATTCGCCTCTTTCCCCTTTAAGTCGAACTCCTTCTGAACCCAAATCAATCAAAAGGGATTCAAGATCAGCATCGTTTTTAAGATAACGTTCATTCTTGCCTTTTTTGAGACGATAGAGAGGGGGTTGTGCAATATAAAGATGACCATTCTCTAAAATTTTCGGCATTTGCCTATAGAAAAAAGTCAAAAGAAGAGTTCGAATATGGGAACCATCAACGTCCGCGTCGCACATGAGAATAATACTGTGATAACGAAGTTTTGAAATATCCTGAACACCTGTTTGATCACCAACGCCCACCCCTAAAGCTGTAAACAAAATACGTATTTCTTCCGAAGAAAGCATTTTATCAAAACGTGCTTTTTCTACATTTAGAATTTTACCTTTTAACGGAAGAATCGCTTGATAACGTCTATCACGACCTTGCTTAGCACTACCACCGGCGGATTCTCCCTCTACAATATAAAGCTCAGATCCTTCCGGATTTCTTTCCTGACAGTCAGCTAATTTTCCAGGCAAAGAACCAATATCTAAAGCTCCTTTACGACGAACCAAATTTCTGGCTTGTCTTGCTGCTTCTCTAGCTCGGGCGGCATCAATGACTTTGGCTGTAATCTTGCGTGCAACTGATGGATTTTTTTCCAAAAACTCTGTGAGTTTTTCGTAAGCAATTTGCTTAACTAAACCCTCAACTTCTGAGTTTCCTAATTTCGCTTTTGTCTGTCCTTCAAATTGTGGGTCTGGAATTTTTACAGAAATAACAGAAACAAGGCCTTCTCTAATATCTTCTCCAGTAGGATTTTCTTTAAGTTCTTTAAGCAGATTGTTTTGAGAAGCATACTGATTAATCGCTCGTGTAATAGCCGATTTAAAACCAATAAGATGAGTACCGCCTTCGATAGTATTAATATTATTGGCAAATGAAAAAATACTTTCATTATAGCTATCGTTGTACTGCATAGCGACTTCAAGAATGATTCTATCTTTTTCCATCTCAAAATAAACCACTTCATGAAGTGGATTTTTTCTTTGGTTCAGATATTCAACAAAACTTTTAATGCCTCCCTCGTAACAAAAATCATGTTCCTTCTCACTTCTTTCATCTTTTACAGTAATTCGGAGGCCTTTATTTAAAAAAGAAAGTTCTCGAAGACGATTGGATAAAATATCAAAACTATATTCCAAAGCTTCAAAGATTTCATGATCTGGCTTAAAAGTTACTTTAGTACCACGTTTGGTAGTTTGACCGGTTTCTTCTAAAGGAGCTTTTGGTACGCCCCTATGATAAGTCTGATGAAAGACTTTTCCTTCTCGATAAATTTCCAACTCTAACCATTCAGATAAAGCATTAACACAAGAAACTCCGACACCATGAAGCCCTCCAGAAACTTTATAAGCACTATGCTCAAATTTTCCTCCTGCATGTAGTTTTGTTAATACTACTTCTGCAGCAGATACACCTTCTGTTGGATGAATACCGGTAGGAATTCCTCGACCATTATCCAAAACAGTAATCGAATTATCGATATGAATTGTCACATCAATCTGTGTACATTCACCCGCGAGTGCTTCATCAACAGAGTTATCGACAACTTCATAAACTAAATGATGAAGTCCTGGGGATCCTGTAGATCCAATATACATCGCAGGTCTTTTTCGTACGGCATCTAATCCTTCGAGGATTTTAATCGACGAGGCATCGTATTGCTTGGCGGCTTCTGACATTTTTTTCCTTTTATATTCTCATCGGCATAATGAGGGCTAAGAAGCCTCGATCATATTCTGAACGGACAACGCAGGGTGAGACTTCATCTTTCAATTCTAAAACAACTTTTTCATCTTCCAAAACACCCAAGAGATCCAAAAAGTAACGTGGATTAAATCCCACATGAAATTTTGTTCCCTTATAATCAATGGCAATTTCTTCTACAGCTTCTCCTAAATCTGGATGAGATGAGCTTATTTCTAAAACATCATCACTAAATGAAAATTTAACACCTCTTGCTTGCTCAGAGGTCATAATAGCGGCTCTACGAAGTGCTCCTACAATAAGACTTCTATCGACAGAAACTATCTTGTCAGATTTTTTTGGAATCACTTGCTCATAAGCAGGAAAATCACCTTCAATAAGTCTCACCGTTAATTCAATATCACCTCTTTGGAAACGAATAGCTTTTTCATCCAGAGAAACCTTCAGCTCTCCTTGAGCTCCTGATATCAAACTTTTAACTTCTGCTATTCCTTTTCTGGGAATGATAACACCTTTAGCTAAATTCCAATTTTTATCTGTTTCTTTTTCTGTAAAAGAAAGACGGTGACCATCTGTAGCAACAACTCGTAAAAAAGTTTTTATCTCCTCGAGAAATTTTTACCAGATAAAGACCGTTCAAGGTGTAACGAGTTTCATCTGTTGATGCGGCATAAAAAGTTTTTTGAATCATCTCCTCAAAATCTTCAGCATCCAAAACTATTTGTTCGGAGGATGCCAGCTGTGGAAGGTTTGGAAACTCTTCCGCATTCATCCCTAAAACACGAAAGCGCGCCTTACCTGAAGAAACCTCGACGCTATGATCAGGTTTCTTAGTAAGTTTTACAAACTCATCTGGAGCTTCTTTGACGATTTCAAAAATATTGCGGGCATTCACGACAGCTTTTCCAGGATTTTTTACTTCAGCATTTCCTTGTGCAACAACTGAGATTTCTAAATCGGTAGCTGAGATACTTAAGAGATTTGAAGTAGCATCTAAAAGAATGTTGGAGAGAATGGGCATTGTCCCTCTTTTTTCAACAACACCTTGAGGCCATTTCAAGATATTGAGAAGATCTGATTTTTTTATTTTAAGCTCCATGATTTTCTCTCTTTGTTTTTATATTCTGTTATATTTTTATAAAATTAGTAGTAGTAGTAGTAGGGGGGGAACACTAATGGGGATAAGCTAGAAAGTGAAGCTTTTTTAAGGAGATTTTTCATTTTTTTCATCATGAAATCATGTGGTTTAAAGCTGAATAAGTTGTGATTATCTGGGGATGATTTGGGGATAAGTAGAGAGAGTTTTGAAGATTCAGAGAAATGCACAATGATTACAGTCTCTTTACACAAGCTGCTGTGGATAAATAAAAAATAAAAAAGGGCGCTGCGTGAGCAACACCCTTTTTAAAAAAGAAATAATATTAAGGCTAATGAACTAAAGAACTTTCTAAGGACGTTACTTGTTCTTTCAAACGATTATCATCCTGCAATGCATTTTGAATTTTATTACACGCATGAAGGACTGTTGTGTGATCCTTACCACCAAACTTTTCACCGATTTCGGGAAAAGAAGATTTAATATGTTTACGGCATAAATACATGGCAATTTGACGGGGAAGAGCCAAACTTTTAATGCGACGTTTTCCTGTAAGATCGCCTAATTTAATCTTATAATATTCAGCCACACCCTTTTGAATTTGTTCCACAGTGAGAACACGATCTACTGATCCTAAAACATCTTTTAAAACATCTCGTGTGTAATCGACTGAAATTTCTTTTCCTGCCAACGAAGCTAAAGCATGTACTCTTATCAAAGAACCTTCCAATTCACGCACGTTGGATTTGATAGATTGAGCTAAGAAATAAGTAACATCATCCTGCAATGGGATATGGTCATCATCAGCTTTCTTCTTCAAGATGGCCATACGTGTTTCCAAATCATGAGCTTGAATATCAGCAATCAAACCCCATTCAAAACGAGAACGAAGACGTTCTTCTAATCCTGCGATTTCACGAGGAGGTTTGTCTGCAGTCAAAACTATTTGGCACTGTAAGTCATGGAGATGATTGAATGTATGGAAAAACTCTTCCTGAGTTCGTTCCTTACCTCCAATAAACTGAACATCGTCCACCAACAAAACATCACATGAGTCACGATATTTTTTACGAAAATCAGCCATCTTTTCAAAACGAATGCAATGCACCAACTCATTCATAAATTTTTCGCCAGTAACCATGATAATACGAGCGCGAGGATTCCTCTTTAGAATTTCCAAACCGATAGCATTTAAGAGATGAGTTTTACCTAAACCAACACCTCCATAGATAAAGAGAGGATTATAGCTTTTTCCAGGCATTTTAGCGACAGCTTGAGCTGCAGCATGACAAAATTGATTTCCAGCTCCGACGACAAAATTATCAAAAGAATGCTTTTGCTTTAAATTTTCATGGAAAAGACCCCTTTGAACTTCAGAGGGAGGGAGTGGTCGTTGAGAGACTTGAGGAGTCACTTGAGGCTTTTCTTCAAACTTCAAATCTAAAGCTGATTGGGCCGTTCCATTAGGTATCGATTTGGAAACAGGATGAGACTCTTCTACCTTAAAAGCAATTCCGATAGGACTTCCAGGAATAGTCGCTAATTCAGCCTCCAATTCAGGTAAAAAATTCTCTTTAATCCAATCTCTGACAAAGCGATTGCGAACCAACACAATAACCTCATCATTTTCAAAAGAGTGGAATTTTACCTGTCCAGCCCAAGCTGGGCGCGTAGCCAAAAAATCAATTTTCTTCTTTAAAAACTCTAGTTTAGGCAACACTTATCCCCCGCGGATACACTTATCCACAACTTATGCACACCTGTGGAAAATTTTTTGATTGTCTCTGTTTCCATCCTCTTTTGAGGGAGAGAGGATTCAGGAATTCCAAAGACGGACGGTTCGTCTCAAAATTGAAAATAGTTGTCCACAAGAAATCAAAAAAATGTTTCAAAAAAAATGAAAATAAAAATAATTTTTAGAACCTACTGAAAAAAAAGAAAAATTTTTGGAAATCATTTTTCAAAAGTTTGTGATTGACGGAAATTAGGAACCTCTTTACTAAGCCCCAAATAAAAAACTGACGGCAAAGTCACAATTAGAGGACATTAGAAATGAAGCGTACCTTCCAACCCCATAAAAAACGACGTTTGCGGAAACATGGTTTTCGAAAGAGAATGAAAACTCCAGGCGGAAAAAAAGTTCTTTCAGCTCGTCGAGCGAAAGGCCGTAAAAAATTAACCGCAAAAATTTCCAAAAAATAATTTTTCTGTGGCAGTAAAAAAAAATCTCCCTCACTTTTCTTTTCTTTTTAAGAAAAAAGCAGGAGAAGATTTTAGTTTAAGAATCATCATCACAAGAAAAATCCCAAGAGCGGTAGATCGCAACCGAATCAAGAGAGTTGTGCGGGAATTTTTTCGTCTTAATGGAGCTTTGTCTCAAAATCCATTGATTCCATGGAATGTCGTGGTATGCCGCGTCCACTCTGAGGCTTGGCCAAAGACAGGGAAAATAAAAAATGCGATCCTTTTTAAAGAGTTGCGTTCTCTCTTATAAATATTTTGTCTCACCACTTCTTGTTTGTTTATGGGGAGCACAATGTCGTTATGAGATTTCCTGTTCGCAATATGCAGAGAACTTATTAAAGGATAGGGCTATTCCATTGAGAGTCAGTAGTAAGAAAATTTTATTACGATTTTTATCCTGCCATCCTTATTCTAAATCAATTAACCTCAAAAAAGGCGGTTTGTGAATGAATCAAGAAAAACGATCTCTTTTAGCAGCACTTTTATCTTTTATTGTGTTGATGACATGGTTTTACTTTTTTGGAAATCCCACAAAAAAACAAAATCCTCTTCCTCAAGCTCAAGAGGCAGCAGTTGTAAAACAGGAATCTGAAAAACCTGCACTTCCACAAGAAGTAGCGTCCATTTCTTCTTCTGATACATCAGTGACTTCGATGCCCGCAGTGATTTCAGAAAAAGAAAATACTGTTATGAAAATGAGTTGGACAAGTCGAGGTGGGACATTATCTAGTTTAGAGTTAAAAAATTTTACAGGTCATTTGAAACCATCAAAAGAAAATCAGTCGTTGGTAAATCTGATTCCTTTTGAAGGAGACAAAGCTCTGACCCTTTTGTGTGATCACTGTAATCAAAATCTCCCTGGAAATGATCAATACCGCATGATTCAAAATGAATCTGATCCGACGGTCATTGCTTTTGAAGCTCAACAAGAAGGTTTAAAAATCACAAAGACTTACCAGTGGAACCCCAATCAATATCTTTTTAATTTAAAAATCACTGTAGAAAATAAAGCGGCTCAGGAATTTAAGGGTCGTATGGGTTTAGGTTGGGAAGCCAAGCAATACCCAAAACATCCTAAACAGGGAATTCTAGGTTTCCTTAACCGACAACCTGAAGAGCAAAGAAATCTACTTTATAAAGCCGAGAATAAAGTACTTCATGGAGTCAAGCCTGGAGAGACTCGGGAAGTCAGAGGAATTATTCCTTGGGCAGGAATTGAAGATCGATATTTTTTAATTGCTTTGGTATCCCGACAAATGTCGGCCGATCAAATATTGAAACTGGAATCCACTCCTGAAGCCGTCAAAATGTCTTTTTTCCCCTCTGAGCTTGTTATTGCTCCTCAAGGAAAGCAGGAATCGCAGTATACATTTTACTTAGGTCCTAAACAGCATTCTGAACTTGAAACTGCAGGAGTAGGGCTCGAAGGTGCTGTGGACTATGGGTGGTTTGGATTGATTGCAGTTCCTATATTAAAACTACTTCAGTTTTTTCATGGTCTTGTAAAAAATTGGGGATTGGCTGTTATTGTACTGACTCTCTTTATAAAAATACTTACCAACCCACTGACTATTAAATCTATGAAGCAAATGAAAGCCATGCAGGCTCTTCAACCTCAGCTTCAAGCCCTTAAAGAAAGATATAAGGATGATAAGCAGCGTCTTAATACAGAGACGATGGCACTATTTAAAAAAATCAGGTTAATCCGATGGGTGGTTGTTTGCCCATGGTCATGCAGATGCCCATCTACATAGCTCTCTACAAAGTACTTTATAATGCCATAGAGCTTTATCACGCTCCGTTTTTTGGGTTTTATAAAGATCTTTCAGCACCAGATCCCTATTTTATCTTCCCAGTACTTTTGGGAATTGCCATGCTTCTTCAACAACGTTTTACACCAAACCCTTCAGCAGATCCGACACAAAAACAGATGATGATGATTATGCCCATCATGTTTACTGGTTTTATGCTTTTTTTACCAGTAGGCTTGGTACTCTACATTTTCATCAATACAGGTATGAGCGTTCTTCAACAATGGATGTATCAGCGAGACATCCGTTGGAGAGATATTTTGGAAAAAAAGAATCGTAACTTACTTTTTGATGAAAGGTCTTAAATCTAAAGAGACCAAAGCTGTATCTGAAATTTTTAATCCTACTACGCTTAAAGCGGAAGATAAAAATTTTCCTGTAGTATCACGTGGCTTAATATCATGCTCCTTAAGTGAAACTTCAAAAGGCTTTTGGGTACGAATCAACATGACATATTTAGCTTCAGGATAACGCTTATTGTTCGGTGCAACTTCATAGAGAGTTAGATCCAAAGTCACAGTTTTTGGTTTAGTCATTCCATGAATGGTAAAATCACCTAAGGCTGTCAGTTGAAAAGTGTGAGCCTTGCCAATTTCATCTTGAACAACAACGGATTCTTTAAAAGTAGATGGAGATAATCTGACGATTTTTTTTATTTGGAATGAGGCCCAACGATTTTGTTCACGTTTTTCTTTGTCTACATCCGGACCAACTTCAAACCAGTTGACCATGTGCTCACCTTGAGTTTTATTTTTTTCATCATCTGAAAAAGTGGAAACTTTTACTGAACTAAGATCAGCTTGAATGATCCCAGTCGTTTTTTCAGGATGGTCAAAGTCTATATTAATATTTCCTTTAATCTTATCAATTTGGCCACGGGTGGTTTCGAGAGGTGCCGGGATTTCAAATTTGACCATATTTAAAGAGATGGCTGAATCAAACAGAAAAGTGTTTGTTTCAGCGTGAATATTTTGGAGAGTAAAAAGGCAGAGAAAGGCAGAAAGTAAGACGGTTATTTTTTCATCAAGTCTCCTATTTGTAACCTAATATAATATTCTTCTCTTTTAAAAATCCTAAAGCTTGAAAAACGTCTGGAGAAAATTTTTTGATCAATTCAGAAATATTTTTGTTATTTAGAATAAATAAAATCAGTTTCAACATAGTTTCATTAGCTTCCACAAACCGGACTTTAAGAGTTTCAGGGTCTCGGTAAATTACCAAGCCATACGAGCCCTTTTTAACTTTGGCAGGTGTTGAGTAATTTTTACAAATTAGATGAACGGGCCAATGGTAAAGACGCGCCTCTAAATGAGGGTTTAAAAGGGGTTTAAGTTTTAGCAAAGATTTTGGATTTTTTGGAAGATTCAAAATTCCCTTTAATTTTTCTTCATGGGAAAATTCTTTTTCAAAAAATAGTTTCAAATCTAAATACTCATATTCAGCCAATTCTCTTAAATAAGGGAATTTTTTTAAAAGAGGACCCCGATATTTTTTTTGTAGATAATAAGAAAATTCTCCAAAAACATGTCGAGCGATGGGGGACTTTGTCAGACGTTTGAGATAAAAATTGTTTAAAAGGTCATTCCACTCTTTTTCGGAGATTAGGGATTTTAAAACGGGGAAGCAGGAAGCAATGCCACCTAAAATTCCATAGGAAATATGGTTTCGATAGGTTTGAAATCTTTCAGGTGCATATTGGATCAAGTATTCGCGATCTCGAGGATTGGAAAAATACTTTTTTAAAGTTTTTGAAGGATTTTCTTTAAACGCTTTTATTGTTTCTGGCTTTGCACAAAGATTATAAAAAAAAGTCTGACTCTCAAGCAACGACATCTAAAAGCTCCGGTGTCTGAAAAACGTTTTTGGGATATTTTTTCAAAATTTTATGCACCTGTCGTAATTCTTTTGTGAGCTCTTCAATGGGTGGGATATCATCGTCTCGTTCGATCATAACTCCTGGAAGTTGAGTCATGCTGGCCAGTTCATCTAAAAGCTTCCAAACGGGATGAATAATTTCCGATCCGTGTGTATCTAGAATAAAATCTTCTTTTTTACGATAATGTCCTGCCATATGAACATAAGCAATTCGATCTAGAGGCAATTTTTTTAAATAAGTATGAGGATCGAATTTATGATTCACAGAATTCACAAAAATATTATTTACATCCAGAAGAAGAAGGGCACCCGATTCCTTAACAATCTCTGAGATAAAATCCTCTTCTTTCATATAACAAGGATCTGGTGCTCCTGCGGGTGCATAGTAAGAAGGATTTTCGACAGCAAAGGGGACTTCGAGAATATCAGAAACTTGGCGAATTCGTTTGGAGATGTATTTTACGGATTCTTCTGTAGAAGGAAGAGGCAGCAGATCATCAAATTGAACTCCATTATAAGAAGAAAAAGAAATATGATCACTAGCCAATGGCATTTTATGTTTTCGAATGAATTTTTTCAGAGAGTTGAAAAAAGGTCGATTAAGAGGATCCAGACTTCCTAAAGACATCGAAACACTGTGAGCCACTATTGGTATTCTTTCGGCTAAGTGGCAAAAGTCCCGGTAAACTTTCCCCCCGATTTCCATATAATTTTCGGGAGCCACCTCAAACCAGGCAATTTCAGGTGGTAACTGATTTTTGTATAGATCCAGGAGGGAGCCAAAATGCTCCCTCCTGAGACCCAATCCAACGCCTAAATGAAAAGGATTATTTCTTTTCTTTGCTACCACAAGATCCTTCGCCACATTTCTTTTCGGCATTGCACTTCTTTTCTTCATCTTTGGCTTTACATTCTTTAGATTTACACTCTTTTGATTTACACTTTTTCTCTTCATCAGCTGCTTTTTTGTCATGCTTGCAGTCTTTTGATTTACATTTCTTTTCTTCATCTGAGGCTTTTTTATTATGCTTACAATCTTTGGACTTACATTTCTTTTCACCTTCTTCATGGTGAGAAGCTAATTGGTATCCTGACTTAAGTTCTTTGGCTTTGAAGAGATCCGAAGCCATGGCGGTGCTACCCATCAATAAGCTCGCAACAGCGGCGCTAATGACGATTTCTTTTCCTGTCTTTTTCATAATTCTCCTTAGTACTCCCCAAAGACTTCCCAAGAGGGCTCTTGGGGAGGGTTAAATAAATTTAAGTGGAGAGCCGAAATATCAGAATTTCTATTCGGAAGAAAGAATATTTTGTGCTAGAGTGCTGGGCTCTATGTCAGAACGAGGGGATTCTTTAAAAACATTATCGCGTATTGCTCAGATACTTGAGAAGTCACAGCCATCTGAAAATCCGCTTTCTCACATCACTTCTATGGTTAAAGAACAGATGAAGGCCGATGTCTGTTCGCTCTATATTTTAGAGGGTAAAACATTAACTTTGGTGGCCACCGAAGGTCTGAAATCAACAGCCATTGGAAAAGTGAAGATGGGTATTCATGAGGGGTTAACAGGTTTGGCTGTTGAGAAACTTCAACCTGTGATTGTCAATGAAGCCAGTAAGCATCCGCGATTTAAATATTTTCCCGAAACAGGGGAAGAAAAATTCAATTCTTTTGCAGCTGTTCCTCTTATGGAACGCGGTCAAGTTGTAGGCGTATTGACAATTCAGACCATTGATTCTCGTCAATTTGATCAGCAAGAAATAGAGCTTCTTAAGCTCATTGCGTTTCAATTGGCCGGTGTCATTCATAACCTTGTTGTGTTGGAATCTGTTCAGAATAATCCTCTGGAAAAACGAACACGCCATTTTACTGGAGTGCCTGTAGCTCCCGGGTTTGGAATTGGGCCTGCTTTTTTTCTGCATCATGCTTTAGGGACTGGTGCTGATGCGGTCATTGTCTCTCCAAATCAGATGAAGGCTCCAGGAGATTTTGATCCAAAACTTGAATGGAAAAAAATGGAGGAGGCTCTCCAAAAGACCCAGGATGATTTGGAAAAACTCGAAAAGAGATTGGAAAAGAAGTTTTCGAAAAGTGAATCTGACATCTTCTCCAGTCATCGCATGATTTTATCTGATAAGAGTTTTTTAAAGAAGATAAAATCAGTTGTACAGGCAGGTCATACAGCCGCTGCTTCCATACATTTGGTCGTGAATGAATATATTGGAGAGTTTCAAAAAATTCCTGATGCATACTTGCGAGAGCGCGCAACAGATTTGGAAGACATTCTTCAAAGAGTTTTAGAAAATTTATCTCATGGAAGTGCGGGGAAGAAGAAAAAAGGTCGAAAAGATACTCAAAACTCTCATGATCAATGGGAAGGTGTTTTGATTGCAGACAACCTGATGCCTTCTGATACTGTTAAACTGGATCCTGAGCGCATCACTGGTATCATTACACTCCGTGGGGGCAGTACGTCTCATGCAGCAATTTTGGCACGATCGATGGGAATTCCGGCTGTCATGGGTGTGGAAGATGTTTTTCAAAAAATAAAAGCCGGGGACTTGGTTGTTGTTGATGGGAATGTGGGGCATATCTATGTCAACCCCGATAAGCCCATTCTTCAAGAGTATGAGAAAATTCAAAGTCAGCATGCAGATAAGATCATACATCTCAAAGATCTCAGTCATCAGCCGGCGATTACAAAAGATGGAAGGCGGATTACTTTAGAAGCCAATGTAGGGCTTTTTAGCGGATTGAAAAATATCCGTGATTTTGGTCCTGAAGGGATTGGATTGTATCGAACTGAATTTCCTTTCATGACGCGTAAAAAATTACCGACAGTGGAAGAGCAAGTAGAGATATATGTTCGTGTCTTAAAAGGTGCCGAAGATATTCCTGTAACCTTCCGACTTTTTGGATGCCGGTGGTGATAAGCCTGTAGAAGCTTTAGGCTTAGAGCAAGAGATCAATCCTTTTTTAGGTTATCGATCAATCCGTCTCACTCTGTCACGGCCTGAGCTTTTGAAAGATCAACTCAGAGCTTTGTTGAGAGCTTCTGGGATGGTGTCACCAGGATTAGTGCGTATTATGGTTCCCATGATTTCGGGTATTGAAGAGATGGTGGCGGTGAAAAAAATCTTCGAAGAAATCAAGGAAGAGTTGGAATCCAAAGATGTGTTGTTTGATCCTTATATTCCCTTGGGAATCATGATTGAAGTGCCTTCTGCGGTACAGCTGGCTCATCTTTTAATACACGAATGTGATTTTTTTAGTATCGGAACCAACGACTTGATTCAGTACACGTTGGCAGTGGATCGCAATAATGAAAAAGTCGCCAAGTTTTATGAGCCCCTCCATCCAGCTGTTTTGGCTTCGATTCAACATGTGGCCACGGTGGGCGAGCAGGCTGGAAAACCTGTGTCTATTTGTGGTGAGCTCGCGGGAGATCCTTTTTTAGCCCCACTTTTGATAGGATTTGGGGTGACGCGATTGTCGATGACACCTTCCAATATTCCTCAGGTGAAAGAAGTGATTTTAAACACCTCGTATTCTGAGGCCAAAAAGTTGGCTGAAGAGGTCTTGCGCAATCCTTATGTTGATGAAATCAGACGCATCATCGATTTTTATCATCAAAAAGTTCAGCAAAATCTATGAGTTAGAGACCTCAATCTTGAGGTTTCTAGTCTCCATATTTAAAGATACATGCCTTCTAACCTCTTGAAATTACATGTTTTAATTACGGCACCTAAACTGCATTATAATCTCTTGGCGTATGAATATAGAAATTCAAAATTCAAGACAGGTTGCTGCTCAGAAAAAAACAGGAGCTTTTTCTGTTAATAAGTCAGACTTTTCGGATTTAATGAAATCTCTGGGACACTCAGCCATCTAAGCCTTCAGTCACTAAAGAAATTCGCATCACCAATGCCGTTCAAAATGCTTCGGAAAAATACAATCTTCCACCATCATTGGTATTGGGTGTTATCAAACAGGAAAGTGGTTTTAAACCAAAGGCTGAATCTCAATGTGGTGCACAAGGTTTAATGCAGTTGATGCCAGAAACCGCCAAAGGCTTAGGCGTGAAAGATTCATTTAGCATCGAACAAAATATAGAAGGTGGCTGCAAATATTTAAGGCAAATGCTGGATCGCTTTAATGGAAATGTTACCCATGCTTTAGCTGCCTATAATGCAGGCCCAGGAAATGTAGAAAAATATAATGGAGTACCTCCTTTTGCAGAAACTAAAAATTATGTGAAATCAGTCGTATCTCATGCAGAAAATTTTCAAGGTGGAAAATTAGATATGTCTCCTGTGTCTGATGAAAAACCTGTGGATATGATTAAGTCAGCGGAAACAGGGGCAGGGCCTCAATGCACAGTGGATGGAGAAAAAAGAGAACAGAGTTTGGTTGCAGCTAACCAAATGGATCGACAAGAAATTCGAGAAGCTGTTTCGATGATTATGGTGACAGCTCAAAAACCAGAAATCCGTATGCCAGAACGTTCTAAAAATCTCTTAGCCGAAGAGCCGCCACCCCCTCCGCCATCGTACGCAAAACGTGTTTAATATTGAAATCCCCACCTAGCCCGATTAAGCCGGCGCGATGACTTCTAAAATAAACGAAAAAAATGTGGTCTTAGGTCTTGTTCAAATGACCTGCGAAGTAGATCCGAAAAATAATTTAGAAAAAGCCGTATTAAAAATTCGGGAAGCCGCCAAAGCCGGTGCTCAGATTATTTCTCTTCAAGAGTTGTTTCGTTCTCAATATTTTTGTCAGGAAAACAATGATCAGTACTTTTCTTTAGCAGAAGCAATACCAGGACAAACAACAGAAATTTTGGGAAATGTCGCCAAAGAATGTGGTGTTGTTATCGTAGCGTCTCTTTTTGAAAAAACATCCGATCATCAATATTTCAATACAGCGTGTGTCGTGGATGCCGATGGAAAATTTTTAGGGAAATACAGAAAAATTCATATTCCAGATGATCTTCCTAATTATTATTCCGAACTTTATTATTTCAAACCAGGAGACATGGGGTTTCCTGTTTTTGAAACCAAGTTTGCCAAGATCGGTGTGCAAGTGTGTTGGGATCAATGGTATCCTGAAGGTTCGCGTTCTCTAGCGTTGCAAGGTGCTGAAATCATTTTTTATCCCACGGCGATTGGCTGGCCGGATACTCAACGCGACCAAGAAATTGGATCTTCCGAATTTGATGCTTGGACAACAATTCAGCGATCGCATGCCATAGCCAATGGGGTTTTTGTGGCAGTGACCAATCGTACAGGTAAAGAAAATCATCTGAGTTTTTGGGGTGGTTCTTTTGTGGCGGATCCCTTGGGTCGTGTTTTGAAAAAATCCTCTCATGATCAAGAAGAAATATTAATTGTCGAATGTAACTTAGAAAAAATCCCCGAAGTGCGCCAAGACTGGCCTTTCTTGAAATGTCGTCGACCAGATACTTATAGGAATCACTAATATGAAACCCAATCTCAAAGGCTTCCGCATGCCTGCGGAATTTGAACCTCATGAAGCCACATGGCTTGCCTGGCCCCACAATCCAAACACGTGGCCTGATCGTGTGAAATTTATCCCACCGATTTGGATTGAGATGATCAAGCCGCTGCATGTGCATGAGACTGTGCATATCAACGTCAAAGATCAGGAGATGGAAGATCAAGTGCGTGCGATGCTGCGTCGTCATGATATTTTGAACAATGTCATTCTTCATCAGTTTCCTACCAATGACGCTTGGGCGCGCGATCATGGCCCAATCTTTGTGACAAAGAATGGAAAAGGTGGAAAACAGGAAATCAAAATCCTCGATTGGATTTTTAATTCTTGGGGAGAAAAGTATGGGCCTTGGGAATTAGACGATGTGATTCCTCAAAAGGCTGCCGAGTTTTTGGGGATGGAATGTATCGAGCCTGGCATTGTTCTTGAGGGTGGATCGATTGATGTGAATGGAAAGGGAACATTGCTTACGACAGAACAATGTCTTTTAAACAAAAATCGAAATCCTCATTTAATCAAAGCACAAATAGAGACTTATTTGAAAAACTTTTTAGGCGTGACCAACATCCTTTGGCTTGGTGAAGGGATTGTGGGGGATGATACTGATGGCCATGTGGATGACATCACGCGGTTTGTGAGTACGGATACCATTGTGACGGTTGTAGAGGAAGATTCTGAAGATGAAAACTACAAGCCTCTTCAAGAAAATTTAAAGCGCTTACAATCCATGAAAGATCAAGATGGAAAGCCTTTCAATATCGTCACAATTCCAATGCCGGGAGTTGTCGAATACGACGGCCAACGTTTGCCGGCTTCTTATGCCAATTTTTATATCGCAAATGGTGTGGTTCTGGTTCCTGTCTATGGACATCCCACTAATGATCAGAAGACGCTGGATATCTTACAAAAACTTTTTCCAACCCGACGTGTGATTGGCATTAATTGCCGTGAAATGGTTTGGGGTTTGGGCGCGATTCATTGTGTGACTCAGCAACAACCAAAGATTTAATATGGAAGAACGTTTACAAAAAATCATTGCAGCAGCAGGTTTGGCGTCTCGTCGAGAAGCTGAAGAGTGGATCGCTGCGGGAAAAGTTTTGGTTAACGGAAAAGTAGCTACATTAGGAACCAAAGCAGATCCTTCAAAGGATAAGATTGTTGTTGATCAAAAACCTCTCTCTCAAGCTGAAGAAAAAGTTTATTACCTCTTCAACAAACCCATGCACGTGATGGTGACACGCCATGATCCTGAAGATCGTCCGACAATTTATGATTATTTAAAAAGATTCCTGAAAAAGTAAATTATGTAGGTCGTCTGGATTTTGATTCGGAAGGGCTGATTCTTTTAACCAATGACGGTGATCTGCAAGCTCGCCTCACGCACCCTCGCCACGAAATTCCAAAGACCTACCATGCCCGCGTATCGGGACACGTGAGCGAAGATAAACTCGAGATTTTACGTGGGGGCATGAAGCTTAAGGAATATAAAACCCAACCCTGTGAAGCCCAAGTCATTAAAGAAAATCCCAACAATTGCTGGGTAGAACTCATCATTACAGAAGGCAAAAACCGCCAAGTTCGTAACATGCTGGAAGCCATCGGTCATAAAGTCTACCGCCTTAAACGTGTGGCCATTGGACCTTTGGAATTGGGGGATTTAAAGGCAGGACATTATAGGTTCCTGACATCTCAAGAGCTAAGAATGCTTCAATCTTCATGATGTATGAATCAATGTCTCTGCTGTGAGAATGTGATTAAAGTAGCCTGACTTCTCTAATTCCTTCGAAGGCGATTGATTGGTAATCAGAACTTTTTCATATGACCACCCACGTGGAAGAGCCGTGCGTTTAATTTTCTCCTCCATATCTCGAATCACTTCAGTGCCCATGGGTTCTTGTCGGTATTTCATCTCGCAAAATGTGACCACGTTGTCCTTACGGATGAAGACGAGATCATATTGGTAGCCTTTTCCGGATTCCCCTTGCTTGCGGAAGCAGAGAGGACCGCAACCGATCACTTTGGGGCCGAAGCCTAAAGTATCAGCGATGCGGTAGCGGTGTTTCAGGCAGAATTTCTCGAAGGCATAGCCCAAGAAACCAGCCCATTTCCCGGCCGTCAGTTTTTCAAAAGAAGCACCTCGTTCGGAGTGTGTAATTTCATCTTTGGCATTCACCATAAAAGTCTGATGAAAATAGAGAAATTCATCTGACAAAAAATACACAGGAGTTCTTGAGACTTTAAAATCTCGAATGGGGTAGAGGCTTGCGAGAATACCGGAGTCAATGAGGTTATCAATATATTGCTTTAAGCCGCCGCCACTCGAGATATTGAGGGTTGTGGCGATTTCTTCTAAGGATAAAGTTTGTTTCTGCAGCTTTTTGACAATTTGTCGGTAGAGTTGCGCTTCTTGAAATTGACTATAAAATATTTTCTCTGCTTCTCCGAAAAAGAAGCCCGATTTTTGGAAACATTTTTTCTCGATATTAATTTGAATGGATTGGTTGAAATCAAATTCCTCCAGATAACGGGGAATTCCTCCGAAGCAGAGGAGATATTCCAAAACTTCTTTTTGACCTCTTTTTTTACCGATGAACTCTGATACTTCTTCGGGTTTTAATGGGGCTAGAAGGAAGGAATCGCTCAAGCGCCCATAAAGAGCTTTTGAGCGAATAACATTCTTGACCATCCAGGACGTCACCGACCCACAAACGATAAAGAGAAGATGAGGATGGTATTTCCAATATTTATCCCAGAAAAACTTCAATTGGCTGATCAGATGGGTACGCCCTGAAGCCATCCAAGGTAGCTCATCAAAGAATAGCAGAAGATCCTTCTCCTGCTCCATTTTTTTGCTCAGGAGAGTAAATACGGGTGCCCAATTTTGGTAATTAAGATCTTTTAAATGGGGCTCTTGGTAATATTCACTCAATTGAAAGAGGAAATGTTTAATTTGAGTAGGTGTATCTTCGTCTTCCAAGGCTTCAAAGAGGAGAGCTTTCTTATTTAGAGAGACATGACGAATGAGTTCCGATTTCCCGACACGACGTCGACCATAAAGAGAGACGATTTGGGTCTTGTTCTGTTTCCAGAGTTTTTCGAACCTCTCAATATCATTTTGACGACCAATAAAATTCCGCATGACTTATTGTTTATTAACTTATGCGGAATTTGTCAATTTTTTACAAAATTCCGCATGACTTATTGTTTATTAACTTATGCGGAATTTTACAGTTCATTTTTAAGAAGAAGCGAAGTCCGTTTCTTGAGCTCATTCCAGGTTTCTTGGACGATTGTCGGTTTTTCAACTCGGTAGTGCAGGTAATAAGGGACTACGCAGCCACAGCGGTCACAATCGGCCTTGGGGCCCAACATGCACTTTTCTTTGACCGTGCCTTTTGTCGTCATCGAGCGGCCTTTTTTCTCAAAGAGACAATTGCTCGTAACCTTCTTTGAGTTTTTGGATTTCATGAGCTCGATCACGCGGTCTTCCATGGCGATGAAATTGCCGTATTTCTTTTTGAGATTTTTAAGAAGATCTAACGTTTGATCGCGACGCTCCCAACCAATCCACAAATCATCACTAAGCCCTTGGATCGGTGTATAGAAATCAAACATGATTCCTTTAAGATGCGTTGTGGAATGCCATTCGTGAATGACTTCTTCGATAGTGTCCACATTCATGGACGTTACACACATAGCACCGGTGACATGAAGGTCTTCACGGCTACAGTTTTTCTTCATGAGTTGGTAGAGACCTTTTTGACGACGCATTTTTTCATGAGCCGCTTCATTCCCATCAATCGACACGTGAAATCGCACATCGGGCCAGTCGGGAAGTGGCATCGTACCATTGGTGACAACAAAATTGGACGTAAAATATTTTTTACATTTCTCAATGATCGCTTTGCTTAAGAGCGGCTCACCACCAACCCAGGTACAGTTGTAGAGGAAAGGACTTTTTTTCTTTAAATCCTTAATGCGAGATTCCCAGCCTTCCGCATCGAGAGTGCCTTCTTGTTCCTGTTCAAAAAAATAACAATGTTCACAGCGAAGATTGCACTGATCGGTGACGTCGATCGAAATGAAAGATCCTTTGGGAAAACCCAATGTAAAAAAAATCATCTGAGGAATCAGATGGTGTTTGACGAAGGGCTTCACAGCAGCGCCAGCATGAATTGTGGTTTCGTTTGACATAAACTGTAGTTCGTAGTGGCTAACAAATTTCGGAAGACTGTCTATGAATATTGTGAATTACGAGTCCGGTGAAGTTGTCTTAGAAGAAAGTGGCGTCAGCGTGCGTTTGTCGCGAGAAGATTCCCATCGCCTGATTTTGATGGCTCGGATGCATACCGTCCCTGAATTTATCAATCTTCTCCCTTCGTTTGTTTCCAATGAAGAAATGTTAAAGGCCATCCAGCAAAAATTTTCAGCCACAGAAAGTTCAACAGATCGCTGGAATCTTAAAGAAAAGTTTGCCCGACTGACGACGTTGACCAAGGGCTATATTTCTAAAAATCCTGAAGCCCTTTTGGAAAAAATAACGTTCTAATGAAACTCACCCTTCTGACTGTCGGAAAAATAAAAAACGAATCCATTGCCAAGCTCTGCGAGGATTATCTGGGACGCGCGAAGCATTTTTTTTCGCTTCAGTCGGTGGACGTCAAGGATTGTCCGATGAAGGGCTCGACGACAGTCGTGCAGTCCCAGCAAAAAGAATGCGATGCCCTCATGGCTGCGATTCCTTCAGGGGCTAAAGTGATTCTTTTGGATGAAAAAGGAAAAGAATTTACGACGGGGAAGCTCTCAAATCTTTTTCAGTCGTGGCAAAACCAATCGGTGAAGGAAGTGGTTTTTGTGATCGGTGGGGCTTACGGTTTATCCGAAGAGATTAAAAAGAAATATCCCGAAAAAATGGCCCTCTCTCAGTTGACCCTCACCCACGAAATGTCCCGTCTTCTATTTTTAGAACAAATCTATCGCGTGGGAACAATCCTTAAGGGGATGAAGTATCATCATTAGGCTTTGAGGAGTTTCCTCAACACATACTGAAGAATTCCACCGTTTTTGTAATAATCGATTTCTTTTGGAGTATCGATACGGACTTTGGCAGTAAATTCGATGGTCTTTTCGCCTTTGGCGATGACTTTAATCTGGCGGCCATTTTTGAAGCCGGATTCGATCGCGTCTTTGAGCCCAATGATGTCAAAAGATTCAGTACCATTCAGACCCAAGCTTGCGGCATTTTGCCCCTGAGGAAATTCCAGAGGAAGTATTCCCATACCAACTAAGTTGGAGCGATGGATGCGTTCATAGCTTTCTGCAATGACAGCTTTGACGCCCAAGAGAGCTGGGCCTTTAGCCGCCCAGTCACGCGAGGAGCCAGAGCCGTATTCTTTGCCTGCCAAAATCACGAGGGCCGTTTTCTCAGCTTGATATTTCATCGACGCATCATAGATCGACATTTGAGTTTTAGTGGGCAGATGAATGGTGACGCCGCCTTCGACACCCGGCACCATCAAGTTTTTGATGCGGATATTGGCAAATGTTCCACGCATCATGACTTCGTGATTTCCACGTCTAGCACCATAAGAATTGAAGTCTGCTTGAGTCACTTTGTGTTCTTGTAAATAAGCACCAGCAGGAGCCGAGGCTTTAATATTACCGGCTGGAGAAATATGATCGGTCGTAATGCTATCTCCAAAGACCGCCAAGACACTGGCGTTTGAGATTTCTTTTACCGGTGTGGGCGTCAAAGACATGCCTGTAAAATAAGGAGGGTTTTTGACATAGGTAGAGACATCATCCCATGTGTAGGTGTCGCCTTCCGGAACTTTCAAATTTTGCCAAGAAGGATCACCGGCATAGACATTGGAATAACGTTGGGTAAACATTTCAGAAGTCACCGCTTTCAACACAGTGTCTTGAATTTCTTTTTGAGTGGGCCAAATGTCTTTTAAGAAAACATCTCCGTCTTTACCCTGTCCAATAGGTTCTTTTGTAAGGTCTAAATCTACGCGACCGGCTAGAGCTTACGCGACAACCAACGGTGGAGACGCCAAGTAGTTGGCCCGCACTTCAGGGTGCACACGGCCTTCGAAATTGCGATTTCCCGAAAGTACCGACGTGACGACAAGATTACCATCGGAAATACCTTGGGAAATATTTTGTGAGAGAGGTCCGCTGTTTCCGATGCAGGTTGTACATCCATAGCCGACGATATGAAATTTTAAGGCTTCAAGAGCTTGGAGGACTCCGGCTTTCGCTAAATAATCTCCCACGACCTGCGATCCCGGAGCTAAGCTGGGTTTGACCCAAGGTTTAATTTTCAAACCTTTATCAACCGCTTTTTTAGCCAGGAGTCCTGCAGCCACAAGCACAGAAGGATTTGACGTATTGGTACAGCTGGTGATGGCTGTGATGACGACAGCGCCATCTTTGAGTTTAAATGTTTCACCATTATTGGTCACTTCTGGTTCAGCCGATTTGGCTTCTTTCTTCGCAACTTTTAATGATGGAAGATTATCGGCAAAGTTTTTGACCATGTCAGTGAGTGGAACGCGATCTTGAGGCCGTTTGGGTCCAGCCAAAGAAGGGAGGATGGTCTTTAGATCCAAAGCTAAAACATCTGTGTATTCACAATCCGCACTTTGAGCTGTCCAAAACATACCTTGTTCGGTGAGATAGGCTTTCACAAGATCGATTTGATCTTGGGGACGACCTGTGAGCTGAAGGTAATGCAAAGTCTCTTCATCCACTGGGAAAAATCCACAAGTCGCTCCGTATTCAGGAGCCATGTTGGCAATTGTGGCACGATCCGCCAGAGATAAAGAAGCCGCTCCAGGACCAAAAAACTCGACAAACTTGCCAACCACACCTCGCTTTCTTAAAATTTGAGTCACAGTCAAAACGAGATCTGTAGCGGTTGCTCCTTCCGGAAGTGAGCCGGTAAGTTTCATCCCGATGACTTCAGGAATGAGCATCGTCACTTCTTGTCCGAGCATGGCGGCTTCCGCTTCGATACCACCCACGCCCCAACCCAGTACACCCAGTCCATTCACCATCGTCGTGTGCGAGTCTGTGCCCACAACCGTATCAGGATAAGCCCATCCTTCTTCAGACTGCATCACAACGCGTGCGAGATATTCCAAATTAACCTGATGGACGATGCCGGTATCGGGAGGGACAACTTTAAAATTTTGAAAAGCTTTTTGACCCCAACGGAGGAATGCATAGCGCTCATGATTCCGTTCAAATTCGAGAGTCGCATTTTGCTTAAGAGCTTCAGGTGTACCAGAAAAATCAACTTGGACAGAATGATCGATGACCAGTTCCGCAGGAACCAGGGGATTAATTTTTTTAGGATTGCCGCCTAAAGCTTTCATGGCATCGCGCATAGCCGCGAGATCCACTACAGCAGGGACACCCGTAAAATCTTGCATCAACACACGCCCGGGCATGAAAGCGATTTCTTTTTCACCCACATTTTTGGCATTCCACTGAGCTAAGGCTTCGATATCTTTAGAGGTGATATTCACACCATCTTCGCGACGGAGAAGGTTTTCCAAGAGGACCCGGATGGAGTAGGGAAGTTTTTTAATATTAAAACCCTTTTTCTCCAAAGCATCGAGGCGGGCAATTTTGTATTCTTTAGATCCGACTTTGAGTGTGGCATGTGATGAAAAAGTATCCATTGAAATCTCCTTAATTGTTGTATGGCTGAAAGAAGATGTGCTTTTTCTTTAAAAAAACATAAGTAAGCAACTTTTTTGAATCAAATGCGAAAAAAAGAATATGTTAAATGAGAAAATTTTTACCTTATCTCCAGACCTGATGTGCGGACTCAATACAGCTTTGAGAAAATCTATTTTCTCAACACATGATTTAGGCGCCATAGTGACAGTAAATCCTGACGGCATTGATGTCGCTCACAAATCAAATGGATGGAATATTATTGATCGATCTGTGTATATAGAAAGAAGTGGCACCGTTAGGATTTTGGGCAAAAACCCAACACAACATGAGCATATTGATCCAAAAATTATCCAACGCATTATTGATATTTTACTTGGTGGAGACAATTTTGTTGTTCGACTTCTAAAAGGTCAACCTGCTCAGAGTGCTGCCGTTGTTTTTAGCTAACACCCAATCAATCGTGAAATAACAATCCTCTGCACTTCAGAAGATCCTTCGCCGATTTCGAGCAAGCGTTGATCGCGGTAAAACTTGGCGACCGGGTATTCTTCCATGAGGCCGTAGCCACCGTGGATTTGAACGGCTTGGTCGGTCACGCGACCCATCACTTCAGAGCAATAGAGTTTCGCAATCGCCGCTTCTTTTTGAACGGACGACCTTGGTCTTTGAGCCAGCAGGCTTTATAGAGATAGGTACGGGCAAGATCAATTTCCATGGCCATGTCGGCCAATTTGAAGGCGATGACTTGGTGCTTGTTTAAAGCTTGTCCAAAAGTTTTGCGTTCATGGGAATATTGCAAAGCGGCTTCATACGCCCCTTGAGCTCCACCCAATCCCATAGCGGCGATGGCGAGACGTCCTCCATCGAGAGTTGCCAACATTTGACGATAGCCATTCCCGCGTGGACCCAAGAGATTGGCTTCGGGCACTTGAACGTTATCAAAATAGAGTTCTGCAGTATTAGAAGACCGCCACGTCATTTTGTGATGCATTTCTTTGGCGGTAAATCCCGGCGTGCCTGCTTCAACAATAATACAGGAAATTTCCTTACCACTATCACCTTTATTTCCTGTCACACATTGAACCGTCACCCCACCAGTGATCTTTGAAGCCGCATTGGTAATAAAAATCTTGGACCCATTGATGGTCCATTGGCCGTTTTTAAGACTCGCATTGGTTTCAGAATTTCCAGCATCACTGCCAGCATTGGGTTCCGTGAGGCCAAAACCCCAAAGTTTTTCTCCTGTGCAAAGAGAAGGGAGATATTTTCTTTTTTGTTCTTCTGTTCCAAAATTATAAATCGGGCCTATCCCTAATCCATTTTCTGCAGCGACGGTCGCCGCTTGGCAGCCATCCACCCGAGCCAGTTCTTCAACCGCGATGATGTAGGAGAGTGTGTCCAGCCCTTGTCCGCCATATTCGGGAGACATGGTGATGCCAAAAAGTCCAAGCTCACTCATTTTTTTGGCGAGGTCGTAGGAAAATTCTTCTTTCTCATCGAGCTTTTGTCGTACGGGCTTGATTTCCTTTTCGGCGAAATCACGAATCGATTTGCGAAGCATTTCATGTTCGGAACTCAAATCATAAGAAAGTGACATGCGGTCTCCTTGGTTTATAAATGGTCGGACGTCAGTACAACGTTGAAAATCTAGGTGTAAAGGATCTTTTTGATTGTAGCTTAGTGGGTTTCCCACTAAAAAAAGACATGTTTGAACATCATACAAAGCCCCTCATCCCAAAAGTTGAATATTACAAAAGACTTTTAAAAAATATCAGCGCTGCATTTTTGATGGCTTCCTTGGCTTTAGGTCTTGGTGTCTGGGGGTACCATGAATTTGCAGAGCTCAGCTGGATCGATGCTTTTCTTAATGCTTCGATGATATTAACCGGCATGGGCCCAATGAATCCCATCACGACGATTGCTGGAAAGCTCTTTGCTTCTTTTTATGCTCTCTTTAGTGGTATCGTTTTTTTAAGTTCTATTTTGGTTGTCATGGCCCCGATTGTTCATCGGTTTCTCCATAAGTTTCATTTGGAAGATGAGGAAGGTTAAAAATAGTAGACTTCACTCCTAAAATGTCAGACATTATCGGAATATGTTCCTTAGAAGTCTTAACCCACCAAAAAAACACAGTTTTTTTCTCTTTGGTCCTCGTGGAGTAGGCAAGTCTACCTGGCTTCAGCAGATAGAACTTCTTCACAATGCTCATTGGTTTAATTTTCTCGATGCTGATTTAGAACATAAAATTATTTTGAACCCTTCTCTTTTTGGTGAAATGATCAATTCCTTGCCTGATTCTGTGAGTTGGGTGGTGGTGGATGAAGTTCAAAAAATCCCTTTCGTACTTGATGAGGTGCATCGACAGATCGAAAAAAATAAAAAGAGATTTTTTGCTCTTACAGGTTCCAGCGCACGAAAGCTTAAAAGAGGGAAAGCTAATCTTCTTGCCGGAAGAGCTTTTAGTTATCACCTTCATCCATTAACATTTTCTGAGCTAGGGAAATCCTTCGATTTAAAAGAGGCCATGTCTTTTGGAACTCTCCCCAAAATTTTTTCTTTTGAAGATGATAGTGAATCAAAAAAAGATTTTTTAAGAGCTTATGCTTTGACCTATCTTAAAGAAGAAATTCAGATGGAAGGTTTGGTCAGAGATTTAACAGCCTTTCGCCGTTTTTTGCCTTTAGCAGCGCAAGAGAATGGACAGATTCTTTCGTATACAAATTTTGCCCGTGATGTGGGTATCGATTCTAAAACAATACGCTCCTATTTTGAAATTATAGAAGATACCTGGTTGGGTTTTACCTTGCCGGCCTACACTAGAGCTTTGAGAAAAAGACAGGTGACACATCCAAAATTTTACTTTTTTGATCCGGGTGTGAAGCGTGCTTTGAGTGGGGAATTAAATATAGAGCTCAGAGAAGGCTCATCTGAATATGGTCGTGCCTTTGAGCATTTAATGCTTTTGGAAATATTTAGATATAATGACTATGCAAAAAAAGATTTTCGCTTTTCTTATTTTGACACAAATGATGTTGAGATTGATCTTGTTGTTGAGCGTCCAGGAAAACCAATACTTTTTGTCGAATTTAAATCATCCTCTCAAGTAAAAGAAAAAGAATTAAGGACTCTTCAAACGATCGTAGATGAAATCAAAAACTCAGAAGGTCTATGTATTAGTAGAGATGCTGTACCCAGAAAAGTCGGCAACATTATCGTTTCTCCCTACCAACAAGCTTTGGAATATATAGAGAGGCTTTAATGGGAGTTTTTGAAAACAAATTTTCCTGGTCTAAATCTCGTGATGAGAAGTTTCGGGAATGTCCTCGCCAATATTATTACCATCACTATGGGTCTTGGGGTGGATGGGATGCGTCGGCCCCTGCAATGACGCGTGAACTTTATATACTCAAAAATCTCAAAAGCCGTCACATGTGGGTGGGAGAGATTGTGCATCATACGATTGAAACCGCTTTGAAAAACTATGTGACCACGCGACAGATGAATTTGGAGAAATATTTGTCCGATATGACGGCGCGGATGCGGAAGGAATTTCGGGAGTCTCGCGATAAAAATTACCGAAAGATAAAAAAAGTCGTCGGACTTTTCGAGCATGAGTACGAGTCGAAGATCCCGGATTCCAAATGGATGGAAATCCATGAGACGGCCAAGAGATGTCTGACAAATTTTTTCACGATCACGTTTCCCCGGCTCGTGCAGCCGGTGCCGGTCGAAAATTGGAAACTGATCGAGACTCTGCAAGAATTCGATTTCGAAGGCTCTCTCATTTACGTCAAAATCGATTTTGCCTTCATGGATCAGGAAGGCTTGAAGATTGTGGATTGGAAGACGGGAAGAACAGAAGATGTCGACAACGAGATTCAGCTCGATTGTTATGGCTTATTTTCCAAAGAGCATTTCAAAATTCCGGCGACCTCAATCAAGACGGTTGAAGCCAATGTCAATATCGCCAAAGAAAATGTCCGCCAAATGATCGAGGCGAAGATGGATTTCGCAAAACATTACCTGCGCAATTCGATTGCGGGGATGAAGCGCGTCTTGAAAGACGAAGCCAAAAACATCGCCGAAGAATCTAACTTCCCCTTCACCGAAAACGAAATGACCTGTCGGTATTGTAATTTTAAAAAGGTGTGTGCGAAGTGGCGTTAATGATAGACCTTGATTTAGACTAAAATTATAGTCTAAAATATGGACTATGTTAACAATGCCTACTATCGAATTATCCTCATTGGACTTTCAGCCATTATCTTGGGTGAAGGCCCGACTTTCGTTGATTGTTAAAAACCTCCAAAGTCATGGTAAGAAAGTCGTATTGACCACAAATGGCAGGCCTACGGCAGTGCTTTTATCTTATGATGATTTTCTTTATTTAACCTCTCCACAAGGCTCACTTCTCTCAAACGAAAAACCCATTAATTTTGAAGAATGGAAAAAAGAAAAAGAAAGTCGGGAAAAAGTAAGAGACTCGGTTGTGTCTCTTTTTGATATTTCAAAGCTTAGCCGCAAAGGTCAAAAGAAGTATAAAGAGGAGACGGTCCGTGAGCTTGATCGCTGAATGGAAAAAAGAATTGGATGGACTTTCTAAGCTCAAAAAAGGCCCGGAAAAGACCCTGCTCATCGCTTCTGTGCTCGCTGAGGCCTTGCAATCGATTGAGCGAGATCCCATTTTGGTTGGTGGTGCGGCCGTCGAATTTTATACCTTAGGCAAATATTCTACAGCCGATATTGATATGGTGACAGATGGCGGGAAAGATTTGGCAAAACTCATGTTGGATTTAGGTTTTGAAAAAATTGGGAAGGATTTTGTCGATCGAAAGCGCGGGTTCTATATAGAATTTCCAGGATCTCACTTAGGTGCTGGAGAAAAAGTAAGATTAGTCGAAGTCGGTAAGAGGCATTTAAGAATCATATCCATTGAGGATTTGATCGTGGATCGTTTGTGCGCTTATAAATTCTGGCAATCGGGTATTGATGGGGTGAATGCGTTGCTGCTTTTGGAGCAGCCGGTGATAGATTCCGTCCGGCTAATAGCTAGATGCCATGCGGGTAATGTTGAAGATGCCTTGAAGGTTGTAAAATTTGTTCAAGAGCAAGCAATCCGAAAAAAACTCTCTCCTCAGAAAGTCTCAAACTTGCTGGAAAGTGAGAAGAAAAAGTTAATATGACTCATTATGCCCAGAAATTAAAAAATCTCTTTTTGATTTCCGCGTTGATACTCTCTCTTCCTCTTTCGGCTCAGAATATCGTCACAGCCTATACAACAGGCTATTTTAAAACGAACTATGCTTTTATGGTCAGTGGGGGAGAGTGGAAGTCGGTACGCATTCCAATTCCATTTTATGTGATCCGACATCCTCAAAAGGGACTTATTCTTTTTGATTCAGGATTGGGGGAAGAATTTGTTTCTCAGGAACAAAGTTGGTGGGTGCATCGTTTGGCCAATAGCTTACTCCCTTTAGAATTTGATTCTCAAAAAGATCCAGCGGCACTGCAGCTTGCGCGTGAAGGGATTGATCCTCAGGATGTTCGTTACATAATTATTTCTCATCTTCATTATGATCATGCGGGAGGGTTGAGAGATTTTCCCAATGCTAAAATTGTTGTGAGTCGTGAGGAATGGTCCCAGGCTCATGTGGATCGCTGGAAGGCACGCGGTCGTGGTGTGATGCGCGATCAGTTGGAAGGTTTGGCCCATCGTCTGGAGTTGGTGGATTATTCAAAAAGTATTCCGTTTGAAAATTTTGATAAGACGATCGATCTTTTTCAGGATGGTTTTTTAAGACTGATCTCAACTCCTGGCCATACGCCGGGACATCAATCTCTTCTCGTTACACCGCCGCCTTCACAAGGCCAGCCTGTATTACTCACAGGAGACGCTGCGTGGGTGATGGAAAATGTGACTGTTCCACTGCCTAAGTCGTTGTTGATTCAGTGGATGGAAGAAGATGGTCCTCTGGCTTGGAAGACTTTAAAAAAACTGCATGAGTTTTCAAAAAATCACCCAGAAATAAAAATCATTCCCGGGCATCAACCTTAACCCGCACACTCAGAGCACGGGCACATTTTTCTTAAATAATCGAAAGAATAGATGCCGGTATCGTGTCCAGCACCCCATTTAAATCCAATGGCATAGCGACCGATTTTGAACATGTCTTTAGCCGCGGTCATATTGGGAGGGAGAGGTTTGTAGACAGGCAAGGCTAAAGGATCTGGGTCAAAGGGAAGTCGCTCACCTTTACAGACAGCGCATGGGCAAGCTTTACGCAAAAATGAAAAGGGGTAAATGGCAGAATGCCCATCATCCCAGGCGATGACGATACCTTTGGGGTCTTCTGACAGAGTGATAGATTTTGGTGTAGACATGGTGGGGCGATTAGGATGTTAAATTGTTCCATGCAATATCGAAAATTTTCAAAATCCAATTTAACCGTTTCCGAAATCGGTTTTGGCACTTGGTCCATGGGAGGTATGTGGGGGGCCTGTGATGATGCCGCAGCGACGGAAGCTCTGAATACAGGGCTAGATTGTGGCATTACTTTTTTCGACACCGCTTACGTTTATGGAGACGGGCATAGTGAGACGTTGATAGGGAATGTCGTACGTAAACGAAAGATGCGGGATCAAGTTTTCATCGCCACAAAAGTCCCTCCTAAAAATGAACAATGGCCAGCCAAGATGGGAAGTGATGTCCGAGAGATTTTTCCAGCGTCTTGGATTCGCGAGATGACAGAAACGAGTCTGAAAAATTTGCAGACAGATTTTTTGGATCTTCAACAACTTCATGTCTGGGCGCCCAATTGGCAAGGCCAAGGCGACTGGTTGGAAGAGGTGCAAAAGCTCAAGCAAGAAGGGAAGGTTCGATACTTTGGAATTTCCATTAACGATCATCAGCCGGATACAGCTTTAGAATTAGTCGCCTCAGGCCTCATTGATTCGGTCCAAGTTATTTTTAATATTTTTGATCAATCACCGGTCGAGAACCTTTTACCTCTTTGTGAAAAACACAAAGTCTCTGTGATTGCTCGTGTGCCTTTTGATGAAGGATCGCTGACAGGAGCTCTTACACCGACGATGCAATTCCCAAAACGTGATTGGCGGAAGCACTATTTCAGCGGAAGTCGTTTAGAAGAAACATGCGCGCGGGTTGAAAAATTAAAAGAATTCCTGGATGCCGACGCTCCCACATTACCGGATCTAGCGTTGAAATTTTGTCTAAGCTTTCCCGCGGTCACGACGGTTATTCCTGGCATGAGAAAAAAGACCCACGTGCTCTCATGCGCCAAAGTCTCTGAGATGAAAGCTCTTTCTTCCAAAACACTTTTCGACCTGAAGACTCACGCATGGTTGAGAAGTTTTTATCCGAGTTGGGAAGAGGACGGCTTATGAAATGGGGACTCTTAGTCCTAGTTTTTTGTGTCGGGTGTTCGAGTGTGTCATCTTCTGGGGGCGGGTCTGGAGGGAGCTCAGGAACAGGGGGAACACTTACAGGTGGCAGTGGTGGGACGCCGACACTGACTTCACAAATGACTACCAATGCAGGTGTCTGGGATTTGCAATTACCATCGCCCGCGATGGGGAGTATTACTTTTGGTACTTCGCAAACCAGCGCCCCGAGTACTGATGACGGGCAGGTGGTGAGGATTGTGTTGGAAGGCAATGCCGCCCTCACATCTTCAGATCGAGCAGGTCCTGCGTGGGCTAATCAAATTTCGACTCACGATCGTCTCTCTTTTGGGACTTATCGTACGCGTGTGAAAGTGGCTTCCTGTACAGATGGTGAAGAAATCGTGAATGGGATTTTTCTTTATTCCAATGATGGCACCGACACCAATCCTGCCAATGGCCTTATCGATAATAATGAAATCGATATCGAAATTCCCTGCAGTCACCCGAATAATTTATTTCTAACCAGTTGGACAGACTACACGGACGATACTCATCTGAGAAAAGTAACGCGGATGATTGATCTACAGACCGGAGAGTATTTTCAAACACCTGTCGGTCAAGAGGGGGCTTACAATTTAAGCGATACACCTATAGGGACTCTCACAGCCATACCCGGTTTTTTAGCAACATCGGGATTTTACGAAATGGGTTTTGATTGGCACACGTCCTCGCTGCGTTTTTTATTGTGGTAGATGGGACCGAGAGGACTCTATGGACGATTCCAGATGGTATGGCGACAGCGTCATTCATCCCACAAAATCCAGCCAATTTTATGTTTAATGTATGGCACTCCAGTACCGATTGGATCACGGATGCCACAGCCGATTACCCTCACTCAGACGCTTTGATGGATGTAGATTGGTTTCGGTATTGGCAAGAATAAGGCTCTAGATAAGGGGCTTAGATTTCGCTACAATTCCCCCTTATGTCTTCATTTGGGGGTTTTAGCGGGGGACTTGGAAGTTTCAACTTCCCCATTCAATTTGAGAGTTTCAAGCGAGACTTGATTAGCTCTCTTTTGAGCTCGACCAATTTACAAACAAACCGTCCTCATCAGGATTTTAAGGCGTTTTTAAATCTTTCGCCTGAAGCCATCCGTACGGAAATGACTCGTGAAATTCAGCAACTTGTCGATTTTGTGAACGAAGTTTTTTCTGAACCTAAGATTTCCCAAGAAGCTTTTGTCCTTTTTAAAATTTTCAAAGCATCCCCGAAATGACTCCGACAGTTATTCAAATGTTGCGAACCTTGCATTTTGAAAAAGAAAATCCGGAGGTTTTGCAAGGAACTTTGAGGCTGATATCTCAAATCCAGAATAAATCAGTAGATTCATCTTTGACTCGTTCCTCTTTATCCCAAGCACTTCTGTCTCATCCTCAAGATGTGAAAACGCAGACATTTTACCAAAGATTAAAAACACTGGCGAATGGTCTGCTTTTTTCTCAAACGGTCGATAAAAAAGAAGATTTAGTTAATTATCTCTCGTTTTCTCTTCAAGAAAATCCAGACCACTTTGATCAAGAGCTTATCAGTCTGACATTTTTTCAGAAGAATAAAATTGATTTAAGTTTGTCTCAAAAAATCATGAATGTGATTGAACCTGTTCGCGTGGCTTTGATTCTGGCCAAACTAAAAAAACTTTCAGATCCTGCAGCACTTCAAGAGTTTGTGAAAGATCTTAAAAAAGTACAGGATCGACCGGATGATTTAAGAGATCTTATTGAAAAAATGGAAATTGAGATCAAGCCTTCACGGTTTGAGGCGCCTGAGGACTTACCCTTTAATACCCATTTTTTGAACGATAAAACTTTATACATTCCACAAGGAAAAAAAGAATATGTTTCTCTTCAAGCTTTAGGTTTTGAAGGCAAAGTCGTTCATCCAGACCAAATTACAGGCCTGGATCCCAGTCTTATTTCGTGGAATGCATCTCTTCTAGCCACATCTCAAATTCCGGCAGGACTTCATCATTTAAAAGCCCATTTCAAAGATGAGGAAGGCGATGGTTGGTTTGATTTTTGGCTCTATATTTTAAAAGAATATGGAGACGAAGAACCTTCTCAGAAAAAGAGCTCACAGCAAGATAAAGAATCTGAAGAAAAGAAGAATGAAAAGCGAGAAGAGAAGAAAGAAACTGTTTATAAAACTCCTTATGATTCTGTCTCTTTGAATCAATCTCCCGAGATTTTACGTACTCCTGTTTTAGGTAAATTTGAGTTTCAAGTGAAGAGTCCTTATGTTTTTGTAAAACCTTACAATCCTAAACAAATTATCCCAGCCCCTTTGCAAGTGGGCTTTCATTTTTTAGTAGATTGGGTAAATCCCGACACGCGGTATTCCCGACAAAAATTTTTGAATTTTTCTGAAAGTGAAGAGGTGAAAGTTTTTAGATCTTCACTTCATGAGCTTTCACGAGAGTTTTTGAGCGCCTATCCTCTTTATCAAAAAAGTTTAGAAACTCTTTTGAGCCAAATCAAAACTTTTCTCCCACCTCATTTTGAAACATGGGGTAAGGTTGAACGATTTTTAAAAGAGGAAGTGGTCTTGTATCTTTTGGGAAAAAAGATCGAAGATCAGGAATTCAAAATTATGGAAAAATCCCCACGTGGCGATGTTTTGGCTGCTGTCTGCGGGACAGCCGCAAATTTATTGGCTCTGACAGGACACATTCCTGAAGCTCTTGTGAGCTTTAAAGATGCCGTCGATCTTTCTCATAGCAAACCCTACTATCTTAAAAAAATAGAGACCTTTTTTGATTTGATGAAACATAAAACCCCATTTTCAGAATCCAACCTGGGACCCTGGCCGATGATTCCAGATGCTTCCGTGAGCGGTGAGTTTGCTAAAGCCAAGGCATTTGCAAAATATGCCTACGCTTCACAGCGCTAAAATTCTCTGGGCATTTTTATAAAAAATATTTTCTTTAGACTGCGTAGATAGTTTTCAATTTTGAATCGCTAGGATCTCTGTTTTGATGTCATATGGAATATTCGAAATCGCTTCCATTTTCAAATCGCGTTAAAAAGCGATTCAGGGAAAAAATGGGTATGACAGTCGATGATCATTTTATGGAAGAGATTCTGCTAAAGATGAAAATGCAGGTGTGGGCTTGTACGGCAATAATTTTAAAAATCGCTTTTCCATCACTTTCATTCCAGAAAGACCTGGGAGTTGTGAGGTTTTTCCATCCACTTCAGTAGCAAGATCAAAAGCGATTTTTCCGGGGAAAAGATTTTGAATGAGGCGGGAGACTTCTTCCGGTGTCTTCACGCCTTCACCGACGGGTGTCCAAAATTTTTCCAAGATGAAACGTGTGATCTTTTGGGTGCGTGTAGATTTTGAAAGAGTTTCTCGGGCTTTGTTGTGATACCAGGCAAAATGACGACGCTCTTGTTTGGCAATGCGTTCGCACAAAATTTTAAAACAGGATTTTGAGTGGTTTCTTCAAGTCGTTCGTAAGCCCGCAGTGTAGTGAGCTCATTAATGGCTCCCCACGTCATGAAGAGAGCTGGGTAATCGTGAGTAAAAATTTTTGAAAAAAGAGAGGCTCCCCATCCTGTAATTTTCTCATGAAGAGTGACTTTTTTACGTGTTTCGGCAATCCGGCTTTTTTCAATATCAACACCACAAAGCGACAAAAGTTGGGAAAGTGCTTGGCCATGAAAATGTTCTTCGTAATTCCACATACACAAAAAACTGACCATGTCTGGATCTTCAATGGCCTTGGTGTGCAGAAGATCACGCATATACATGACAGTCTGGTATTCAATATCGGAAAAATACCGAAGCATGAATTTTTCAGTATCGGTTAATCCCGCACGAGCGCCGAGATCCCAATCAATATCATCGGTTTTAATCTTTTCCGAATGATCGGTGTAGCGGGAAATTTCAGACATAAAATTATTTCTTTTCGACGACTTTAAGATGAAGCTCTTGGAGCTGTTCCGCACGCACCGTCGATGGAGCTTCACACATTTGATCGGTGCCTTTTTGAGTTTTGGGGAATGCGATGACGTCACGGATTGAGGGACTGTCGGTCAAAAGCATCACAATGCGATCAAGTCCAAAAGCCAAACCACCGTGAGGAGGGGCGCCGAATTCCAAGGCTTCGAGCAAAAAGCCGAAACGTTCGAGAGCTTCTTCTCGAGTGATTTGCAAAAGATCGAAGACTTTTTGTTGGACATCGCGTCGGTGGATCCTGATCGAACCACCGCCAATTTCGTTACCATTCAAAACAAGGTCATAAGCATTGGCGCGTGCTTTTTCGGGTTCAGTTTCTAAAAGAGGAATATCTTCGGGCTTGGGTGCTGTGAACGGATGATGGACAGCGGCTAATCTCTTTCTTTATCATCGTAAGCAAACATCGGAAAATCGACTACCCAAACAAAATTCATTTGTTTGGAATCAATCAATCCCAACATAGCCCCGAGTTTTTCACGAAGATTCCCTAAAGCATCATTGACGATTTGAGTCTTGTCTGCTCCAAAAAGAATTAAATCACCTGCTTGAATTTGAAGTCGATCGGATAAAGCTTTCTTTTCATCTTCAGAGAAAAATTTCACGATCGGCGATTGCCATTCGTTCTCTTGAATTTTAATCCACGCCATGCCTTTGGCACCGTAGATTTTTACAAATTCCGTCAAATCATCGAGCTCTTTGCGGGAAAAATCTTTCTTGAGTGCTGCCGGGATCTTGATGACTTTGATCACGCCTTTGTTAGCAACAGCATCTTTAAAAACTTTAAACTGAGTATGGGTAAAAATATCCGAGACTTCCTGAAGCTCTAAACCAAAACGCATGTCAGGAGCATCTAAGCCAAAACGCGCCATGGATTCAGCATAGCTGATGCGCGGGAAGGGGATATTGAGAGTTTCATTTTTGGCATTTTGCCAAATCTTTTTAACTAATCCTTCCATCAAACCAATAATATCTTCCTGCCCTAAAAAACTTGTTTCCAAATCGATCTGAGTAAATTCTGGCTGGCGATCTGCTCGCAGATCTTCATCACGGAAGCATTTCACAATCTGAAAATATTTTTCAAAACCCGCCACCATCAGTAGCTGCTTAAAAAGCTGGGGTGATTGAGGGAGCGCATAAAACTTTCCAGGATACAAACGTGCTGGAACTAAATAATCACGAGCGCCTTCCGGAGTGCTTTTGGTTAAGAATGGAGTTTCAATTTCCAAAAATCCATTTTCAGAAAGGTAATTGCGTGTGGCTTGCATGACTCGGTGACGCAAGATCATGTTTTTTTGCAGAGCAGGACGGCGGAGATCGAGATAACGATATTTCAAACGCAAATCTTCACTCGTATCGATATTATCTTCGATTGCAAAAGGAGGCGTTTTCGAGGTGTTGAGGATTTCAAATTCCGAAATCTTAACTTCGATCTCTCCCGTAGCGAGTTTAGGATTATTCATACCTTCTGGGCGCTTTTCAACGCGGCCTTTGACAGCCAATACCCATTCGCTGCGGAGATCTTTTGCTAAATCATGTACTTTAGGATCGATTTCGGGATTAAAAACAATTTGGCAAATACCTTCACGGTCACGGAGATCGACAAACATGAGGCCGCCATGATCGCGTCGTGTGGCAACCCAACCGTTTAAAATGATTTCCTGCCCAATGTGTGTGGCATTGAGTGCATTACAATGATGAGTTTTTTTCATGGGAATAATTATTTAGCCACAGGTGGTGGTGGTACTTGGATAGGTGCTGGAGGTGTTGCCTGTGTAGGTGCTGGAGTTGGAGGAGGAGGCGTTGGTAAAGGAGCAATAGGAGAAGGTGTCGGTGTTGAAGGAAGTGGAGCTGCTGTTGGTGCTGGAATAGGTGCAGCGACTGGAGGATTATTTTGAGGAGGTTCAACAGCAGGAGGAGTTGCTAATACAGGTGCAGGTGCTGGAGTCGGCGTCGGAGAAGGAATGGCTGGTGCAGCAGGGGCTGGAGGTGCCGGTGGTGTGATAGTCGCCGGAGGCGTTTCGGGAACTGGAGGTGTCACAGGTGCTGCTGGAGGTGGAGGCGGTGGTGTTGGAGGTGTGGTTTGAGTGGGAATAGGAGTAATCAGAAGAAAATCAACCCGGTTATTTTTTTGACGGCCTTCGCGAGTATCATCACTGGCAATCAGTTCACGATCTCCCATACCAACAAGTTCAAATCGACTCATGTCGATACCGCTTTGAATCAAGTAAACACCCAAAGCTTGAGCTCGTTTTTGAGAGTTTTCGATATTCTTTTGATCAGAACCTAAACTATCTGTGTGAACAATAATGCGTGTACGCGCTTGAGGATTTTTCTTCAAAACATCAACAATTTTAAGAACGATTCCCTGAGATTCGATGGCGAGATTGTTTTTATCATCAAAGCGGATGGGTTGAACTACATTAATCTTTCCATCTTTTTCATTCAAGCTAACCAAGTCAGTCGATTTAGAAGAAGTTTTAGCAGGATTATTATGAGAAGTTTTGTGTCCACCACCTGCATACGGATCTGAACTGATGGTTGATTTTACCTCATCCTCATCATCCCCACCTTTTTCAATTTTGGATTTAGCGCTTAAAGAATCAGAGATGATTAAAAGACCTGAAATCATCAGGAGCGAGAGTAGATAAATTTTTCTTTTCATAGACGCGTGACTTTCTAAGAATTTTGAATCCAAGTCAAGCGGGGATCGACTGCAGAGCCTGTAAAATCTGGTCTAGAGAGATAGTTGTTTCAGTGCTCGATGACATGTTGCGTAATTGAGCTTCATTTTTTTCCAACTCAGAATCTCCAATCACCATGACAAATTCAGCCCCCATCTTATCAGCCTTACGCATTTGGGATTTTAGACTCTTGCCTTCATAGTCCAATCCAACGGGAATGTTGGCGTTGCGGAGTTGTTGGGCCAAAACGAGAGCTTTTTGCAGTGCTTTTTCCCCCAAAGTCGCAAAGAAAAGTCCTTTGCGGTTTAAAACAGGGGCTGTGAGATTTCTCTCAGCTTTAATAATATCCACAAGTCTTTCCAGGCCAATGGCAAAACCCACAGCTGGGACATTAGGTCCGCCCATCAAGCGGACAAGTCCGTCGTAGCGCCCACCACCAGCGATGGCATTTTGGGAGCCTAAGGCATTGGATGTGAATTCAAACGTTGTCTTGATGTAATAATCCAAGCCACGGACGATCTTGGGATTTACTTTATATTCTGTTTTCAAGAGACCCAAAGTTTCCAAGACGGTATCAAAATCTTTTTCACAGTCTTCACAGAGAAAATCATGAATCGATGGTCCTTCACGTGTGAGAGCATCACAGCCCGGATTTTTGCAATCAAGTGCGCGCAGAGGATTTTTTTCCATGCGGCGTTTGCAATCAGAGCAGAGTTTATCTTCATTTTTGTGAAGAAAATCAAAAAAGGCTCTTAAAAACTTAGGACGGCAAATCGGACAGCCAAGGGAATTGATTTCCAGCACCGCATTTTTAATTCCTAAATGTTTAAAGAAAACATCCACCATGTGAATCACTTCGGCATCGAGTTTAGGACTGGAAATACCCAAGACTTCAGCGCCCAATTGGTGAAATTCTCGGAAACGGCCTTGTTGAGGGCGTTCGTAGCGGTACATCGCACCCATATAATAGTAGCGTACCACTTCATCGGGATTCCCATGATGTTCAATATAAGCACGGACAACAGGAGCTGTACCCTCCGGACGGAGAGCGACCCATTTGCCACCGCGGTCTTGGAAAACATACATTTCCTTTTCGACAATATTGGTGGTATCTCCAATAGAACGAGTAAATACACTCATGTCTTCCAAAATGGGTGTGCGAATCTCTTGATAAAGATAGCGAGGAAAAATTTCGTGTGCGCATTTTTCGACTTCATGCCAAATAGAAATATCTGGAGGTCGTATATCATTCATTCCGCGAAGAGCATGTTGGGACATAGGGTCGGAGCCTTTAGATGACGATAACTAAAGGTGTCAAACGGTTGTTGTGTGCTCTTAGTGTCCTGATGTCGTTCAATGCCTGTAATTGGAAAGACTTTATTCCCATTTATGGATGGATTCCTCATGACAGTAACAATGAACGAGTCACTCACCGCGAGCAGGTGGTATCGGGGAAGATTTTAGTGGGCTTGGGTGGGACACGTTCGGGGGCAGACGACTATATTTTTTCGGAATCTTTGGGTGTAACCGATGTGCGCAATGATGATGAAGACTTATTTCAAGTTAGTCCTCGTGAGGGTTTTGCGACAATAGCTGCGGGTCATGGAATGAAAATTACCCCGCTTCATGAGGGTATTGGTTATGTGACCCCATTGACGGCGAGTGGGTCTTTGCCAGCTGTCGAAGTAACGATTCCTCCACAAAAACTGATTCAGATTTTAATCGGAGAAGCGCGAGGAGAATTAGCACGCGAAGCCACTTTGGAAAATGACCAGGTCAAATCCTCCAGCGTGAGTGTGACAGGTAATGCTCTCGCCTCTGTCATTCACAATCGTATTAGCCTGATTAACGAAACCTCAAACCCCAATCTCTTTGTGGCGGATCCGACAGTGTACTCATCTAACCCAGCAATCTCCTATTATGAAGCTGTTATTGAAGCGACGAACGGAAGTGTTTATCAATTTTCACCTGTTCAACCCACAGATCCTTCTCATGATGAATATCTGGAAGCTGCAACAAGATCAGGCCTCCCAAATGATTTGCTGAATAGTTATGATCAAGCTCTGCTGACGTCCGGAGGAATTTTTAATGGATCGACCGAAGATCCGACATTGGAAAGTTTTGCTTTTTATTCTCCGACGGCAGAACAATTTTCATTATTAATCACGGCACTTCATGAAAACGTTGGTGGCCAACTTCCCGAGGGCTGTGGTACAAGTGACGGAAATTTTCCGGCGTTGGCGCCCATTCAGGTTGTGATTTTACCCGAAGTGGCGTCATCTCCCACAAATCATGATGTGCCATCTTTTGTTTTTGTGCGTTCTAGAAACAGTACGGAGTCTGTTGTTGCAGGACAATGGTAATGACGAAAGGATTTTATGAAACATAAAATAATTGCCGCAGCATTTCTTTTCATGTCTCCCTTAAGTGCTCATGCGTTTACAGAAGCTTTTAAAACCGACATGGCCAATATTCAGTCGGAAGTGATGCTAAAAGCCAGTAAGACGGTTTCAAAAGCCGATATGGAAAAAGCATGGCATCGATTTGATGATGAAATTATTCCTCTCCTCAATAGCAAAGAAAAATGGTCTGAATCAGAATTGAATGACGAAACAAAAAAGATCCCTTTGGCAATTACTCTCAGAGGCAATGGTGAAATGGAAGATATTGAATTGGGCAGTGTTGAAGTGAAATTTTATGATATTGAAAAAGGGGATGCCGCTAATCCTATTTGGGTTGCTGCCTTGATTAACGATATGGAAACGGTGGTGGCCAACACATTTCATGTGTACACACGTCCATCGGTGGAAAAAAAGAAAAAGCCGCGAAAATTAAAAAAAGACCAACAGGGTATCGAAGAAACAGAATCTGCAGCACGCTACGAATTGGCAGCTGCTTTTGAAGATGTGACGGGACCTTGGCAGTTTAGTGAAGCGGATTCTTTGATCGGGATGAATATTCAGATTCAAAAACTTTGGGAACGTTCTAAACCGGGAGCTTTGCAGTTTGCTACCTACCACTCTCCTATCGTGTGGAAGAAGAAAGATCTGGAAGAGGCGAATCGACAACAAATTTTGTGGAAGCTTTCGGACAAAAAATTACAGCCTCTTTTGTGGTTTCCAGAAGTGGATTGGCATATGGTGGAAGGCCGTCGTGTAGAAGGACGCGCTGAAGGTATATTGCCAGAACAAGAATCCGAAAAAAATCGCAAGAAAAGATAGTCTTTTAGATGAAGTTTCCTCTGCGTCCGGAAAAAATATTTGTCGATCAATCAGTTTGGTCTCTTGAGACAACTCAAAAGATTCTTTCACAATTTCCCAATATTTCTGCTGAAAAAATCGCGGATGTAAGGGATTTAAAAAATAAGACAGGCAGTAAAAAACTATTACTTCTCACCCGAAAAAAATCTGAACCTCTTAAAGAATTTAAAGCTTTGGCCTTGAGTGCTGAGATTCCCTATTATTCTCTTGATGTGGTGTCGAATTGCCATCTGGAATGCACCTACTGCATTTTGCAGAGTTATTTAGAAAACAATCCGATTTTAACGATTTATACGAATATAGATGAGATTCTAGAATCTCTATCGTCTCAGATCAAAACTCTTCCATTACCTTTTATGATTGGTACGGGAAGAATCGCTGACAGCTTGGCTCTGGAACCTGTGACTGGATATGCAAAAAAATTGATTTCATTTTTTGCCCATCAAGACGGTCCAATGCTAGAGCTCAAAACAAAATCTGATTTTATCGATGGTCTTTTGGATGTGGATCATTGTGGAAAAACCATCATCTCCTGGTCCCTCTCGCCAGAATTTTTAGTCAAACGTGAAGAAGTGAAAACGGCGACATTGGAAGAGCGCTTGGCTGCTATGAAAAAAGTAGCACAAGCTGGATACAAAGTGGGCATTCACATGGACCCTGTGATCATACATCATGGGGGAAGGGGAAAAGGTTGGAAAGAAAATTATGCGCAATTGATCGACAGGATTTTCCAAACAGTGTCTGCCGATCAAATTCATTGGATGAGTGTGGGGACTTTGCGATTACCCAACCGCCAAAAGAAAATCATGGAAAAGCGTTTTCCAAAAAATAACGAAATCTTCGATGGCCTGATTTCAACCAATCGTCGCTTCATCCATTACCCCAAAGATTTACGCGAAGAAATCTACGACCATTTTAATAATCTCTTAGAGGTGCATATCCCTCAGGAAAAAGTGTTTAGTTGTATGGAAGAGAGTTTAAAATAGAGTTGTCTAGTAAAGCCTCAATCCCTCGTTACGTAAAATTCTCGAATGAATACGATAAATAGCAACTTATTTATGTGACTTGTCGAATAGATCACTAAATTTAAGGAGGCGACATGCCCTATTTATCAACAGTACCTAGTTTGAGTTCACGATTTCCTCTTCTCCCTGAGATGGTGAGGATTCCTGGAGGGATTGGGGTGGTTGGAAGCTCTACACTTCATGAGAAATTTCACAATTGTCCTCCACGCCTTGTAAGGGTCGATGAGTTTTACTTAGCAGAAACTGATGTTAGTTTAGCACTTCAAGGAGATTTAGAAGAGCCGAAAATATCTTTAAGGGATGCCTATTTTAAATTTCAAGCCACCAGTATAGGATATCGCCAATTAGCTGATTGGGAAAGTCAGTATAGAAAGTCAGAAGTTTATGATGTGCCCAATCCTCATTCTAAACCCGCCTCATTTTCTTTTAGGAAAGGTTTAGAATTGGTGGGTCAACTGACCAGGGAGACAGGAATCGCCTTTGGTATTCCCTATGAAGATGAGTGGGAATATGCGGCAAGGCCTCCGTATTATCTTCGCAAGTTCATGGACAGTATGGGCTTGAATGATATGAATCAGCTTCAAGAATGGCTTGTGAATGGCGGAGGAAAAGAACGTATAGAAAACATCATTCCTTTAGAAGGTGGTCAATCACTGACCTTGGGTGCGCAAATATTGGTGAAGCCACAAAGTAAAAATTTTGTGCGAACACTTGAAGCTGCGGGAGATGGAGTTTTCTTTTGTGTTTATGGAACCCAAAGTGGTGGTTTGAATCATCAAGAAGCTTATTATGCTCAAAATGAAAGAGGGTCTTTAAAATATGGCCCCCCAAATGGCCGAGGGTTATTTAATATGACAGGGGGGATGTGGGAATGGTGTGTCGATACTGATAAAAAAGGTAACCTCACAGGAGTCCGTCGTGGTGGAGGTTGGGAAGAAAATAATCATGCCCGTCTTTACGCTGCCTATTCTGATAAATTGAGCCCCGATGAGGAGACTGTCGCTGAAGGTAGTATTCGTCTGGCTTGTAAAAAGCTCTATTAACGGAAAGTGACAAAATTTGAAGTCTCATTGGCATTTTTCGAAAGAAAAAGTGTTTAGTTGTATGGAAGAAAGTTTAAAATAGGCTTAATCCTTCCGAAGAAAGCTCAGAAAAATCCTTATCTAAAGTGAAAAGAGGTACTTTGTAATGGAGAGCTGTAGCTGCAATGATGGCGTCACCAGCGCTTAATCGTGGATGGCTTGCGAGTAGGTCTGCCGCATTTTGATAGGCTATTTGGGGTGTTTCTAAAAAAGGAAAAATTTTGAGGGCCGCTTGATGTTTTTTGCGTTCTTCATGTTTCCGGAATCCACCGATGTATTCAACCCAGACCTGACCACATAGAGCGGCTTTATTTTCAGCCGTCAAAAACCACATTTTTTGGCCTATTTCTGAATTAGAATTGCGAAAGAGAGAAATCCAAATACTCGTATCTATAAGAATCATGGCAGTACCCTTAGGCCGACCACTTACGATCTTGCCGTTGAGATTTTATTTTTTTGAAATCATGAGGGGGCTTTTTCTTGAAAAGAGATTCTAAGTAAAAAAGCCGTTCTTTCATGGCTACGTAATTGGCAATCGAGGTCGTGATTGCTTCACTATAGCCTTGTAATCCACTTAACAATTGGGCCTTTTTTAACAAATCTTCTGAAATGGTAATGGTCGTTCTCATATGCACAAGTATGAATAAGTTGGTGCAGAAGTCAAATCAAAGTGCATACATTGCTAAAGAATGTGGACAAGGAAATTAAAGTTTTTGGTCTAGTTAGCCAACGCCTTTTTTCCTCTGTTCAATCAGGTATTGATTAATATACCGGGTGATCTGAGTTTTCTTTTCTTCGGTGATGAAGGGCATGCCGCGTTCGGAAGGGGTGGTGATGAAGCTTAATCCATAGCGAGTGCCCGTGGCTTGTTTGGAATATTTATTCACCGGGACAGCACCCATTTCAAAGATGTCATTGTTGATGATTTTAAGAGGAATGACAATTTTAACCACTTCTCCCACATTGAGCTCTTCAGGACACAAGATCGCCACACCGGTTGCCGATAGATTGATGAGGGTAATAGGAAGAGGCGGTGATGAGTGACGTATCAACTGACTCTTTAGAGGAATGGGAAAATCGATACGGACAAAATTGCGGCGGTTGTCGGGCTTGATTGGGGTTGAGTTCATAAGAGAAGGATATCTAGTTTCTAGCTTCCATCCAAGTTTAAGAATGAGGCATTAATTATTATAATCTATTGACCATATAGTCAATTAAATATAATAATTAAGCATGGCTTATACCCCTTACAACTGCGCGAAGTGTTTCACCTTTGTTTCCTTCAGGAATTTCTTCGAAAATTTGATCCTAAGCTGGTGGTCTTAAAAGGTGGGGTGAATCTAAGGATGTATTTTAAGAGCCGTCGCTATTCTGAAGATATGGATCTGGATGTAAAGACAGCTTCTGTAACGTCCGTTCAAAATAATACGATCAGAGCCTTGAAAGCGATTCAAAGTACGCTGAAGACTTATGGGATTTTCGATCTTGTGTTGCCGTCTCTTCAAAACGCCAAACAAACCGAGACGACACAACGATTTAAAGTACATCTGGTGACAAAAGAAGGTTTGGATTTTTTTACAAAAATAGAATTTTCCCGCAGAGGATTTTCAGGAGAGAGCCGCTTTGAGAGAGTGGATGAAGATATTTTGCGCAGCTATCGATTAGCTTCTGTTGTAGCGCAACATTACGATGCCAGTAGTGCTTTCGAACAAAAAATAAAAGCCTTGGCTGGACGCTCTGAGGTACAGGCCAGAGATGTTTTTGATCTTTTTCACTTGATGACTTTTATTCCACAAGGATTTCAATCAAAGCTACCCATCAATATTTTGAAGGAAGCCGCGGTGAGGTTGGAAGATATTTCATTTGAACAATACCGTGATTCAGTCGTGTCATTTTTGGTGGATGAGGATCAGGTTCTTTTCGGACGTCATGAGATGTGGGAAGAAATGCAGCAAAAAGTGCATGACTACCTTGGAAAAGGTAAGAAAAGTCGGAGATCTTTATGACTGAGTCAGATGCCTTGCAATTGATCTCTGATACGCGAAGTCTCGTTTTCAGTACGCGGGAATTAGCAGCTCTTGCCAATATCCGAATCGATTTTGCCAGTCAGATGCTGCGACGCATGGCGGCCAAGAAAAAAATCACACGTCTCTATCAAGGTCTTTGGGCCTATACACAGAACCCTGAATTTAATGCCTTTGTTGTGGTTCCCTATTTAACGCGACCCCATCCTGCAGCGATTTCTCTTTTTACGGCTTTGCATCTTCATGGGATGATTGAGCAAGTCCCCCAGGTTATCCATATCGTATCGACATCCATGACTCGAAAAATTAAAACACCGATCGGATCATTTTCCATTCACAAGATACAGCCTGAATTTTTTCAAGGGTATGATAATGGGTATGGAAATCTAGCTGGGCAAAGCCATTTTTTGGTGGCGACGCCAGAGAAAGCGTTTGTGGATTGTTTGTATTTTTCCATGCGCAAAGGGAAATATTTTGGATCGTTTCCCGAGCTGACATTTCCAAAAACTTTAGTCGTAAAAAGTATTTCAGTGGGTAGAAAATATTTCCTACGATAAAATCAGAATAGCCGTCAAAAGGAGGGCGCATGAATTACTGGCTGATGAAAAGTGAACCGACGACGTATTCAATCGATGATTTGAAGCACGATAAAAAGACCTCCTGGGAAGGCGTGCGCAATTACCAAGCTCGAAACTTCATGCGGGATCAGATGAAGGTGGGAGATCTCGTATTATTTTACCATTCCAATGCCGAACCTCCGGGTGTGGTGGGCATTGCCAAGGTCTGCAAACTGGCTCATCCGGATCGAGCGGCTTGGGACCCTCAAAGCAAATATTTTGATGAAAAAGCTTCTCCCAAAAACCCCATTTGGATGATGGTGGATATCGAATTTGTGGAAAAATTTTCTCACTTTGTCTCGTTGGAAGAATTGAAAAAAACAAAAGGCCTCGAATCCATGATGGTCCTTCAAAAAGGCTCGCGTCTTTCGGTCCAACCCGTGTCGCAAGAGCATTTTGAGAAAGTGACAAAATTAGGGAAGAATTAGTGTTTTAAAGCATCTACTCGTTCCACCGTTGTCGGATGTGAATGATGGTAGAAGCTGTACCAAGGATGCGGCGTTAGGTTGGAGAGGTTTTCTTTGCACATCTTGATTAATCCTGTGGCTAAGGGTTGAGCGTCGCCCAAGATCTCTTTTGAAAATTTGTCGGCTTCGTATTCGTATTTTCGCGAGAGTCCATTAAAAATCGGTGTGAGCCAAAACGTGAAAACTCCGGAAAAAAGTCCGAAGAGGACCAAGGCTTTGTGAGGGGCGGGATCTCCTGCCTGAAAGACATCGTAGAAAGCTTGCCAATTCATGATTTTCGATAAGGCCCAAAATCCGATGAAAGAGACCACGAAAGATAGGATCATTTGTTTTTGAACATGTTTGAGTTTGTTGTGTCCCATTTCGTGGCCGAGCACGGAAATGATTTCGGGTTCAGTGAGTTGTTGAGTGAGAGTGTCGAAAAGAACAATGCGGCGCATTTTTCCCATGCCGGCAAAATAAGCATTTGAGTGGGCGGAGCGTTTGGATCCGTCGATCGTAAAAATCCCTGACATTTTGAAACTGATTTTTGTGCCAGACTTTCGATTTTTTCTTTCAGTGTGCCTTCACCGAGTGGTGTAAATTTATTAAAGATAGGTGCTAGTAGTGTCGGATAGACAGCGGCGATTACAAATTGAAATCCAAACAAAGTCGCAAAGGCCCAGATCCACCAAGAAGATCCCGCTACTTGGTAGAGCCAAAACACCAAATAGAGCAGTGGCACTCCTAAAGCGAGGCTTAAAACAAGGGATTTTAACAGATCGATGATAAAAATAGCCGCCGTCGTGCGGTTGAATCCGTATTTTTCCTCTATGACAAATTGGGAATAGATCGAAAATGGCATTTTGATGAGTGTGAAAATGAAGGTAACCGCCAGACAATAAGCCACCGAAAGAGACAGTCCGCTAAAATGCATGGCCAGGCGTTCATCCAAAACTCCAAAATCTCCGGAGAGTAAAAAGATCCATAAAAAAACCGAACCTGTCCAAGAAGACATCAGTCCAAACCGGCTCTTCTCCAAAGAATAAGCGATGCTCTTTTTGTAGTTTGGCAACGTAATGGTGGATTGGAAAAGCTCAGGAATATTATCCTGATTTTTTTTGATATAGCGTTGATTCAAAATTTCCAAAAACGTTTCCCAACCTTCATGAAGGCAGAAGAAGGCGACGAAAATCCAAAAGAGAGTCATAGTTATCCTTTAACAAGCTCAATCTGAGCCAAAGCCGCGCAGACAGCATTTTCAACGCGGTGAATCGTGTGTCCTAAAGAAATTTTTCTAAATCCTCGAGATTCAAAAAGCGAGATTTCATTATCGAGCCAACCGCCTTCGGGGCCGATGGCTAAGAGTAAGGGAAAATCGACAGCGGTTTTTAAAAAAGTGGCCCCAGGATTTTCTGCTGAATTTTCTAATGGATGGGCTATCCATTTATGAGGATGAGAGGCGATCTGATTCCAATATTTTTGATCCTGAAAAAAAGAAATTTTGGGGGCTATTGTATAACCCCCTTGTTGAAGGCCCAGATAGATGTGTTCTAAATATGATTCGTTTTTGAGAAGAGTCGATTGGAAAAAACTTTTTCCACACGTTCTGTTTTAATAAAAATAAGTTCACCCACGCCAAAGGTAGCAGCTGTTTCTAAAACTTTTTTTAAGGTTTGAGGACGTGGGAGCGCTATCAGGAGAGTGACTTCCGAGAGCGGAGATTTTTTAGAAGGTGAGAGAGGGCCCACTTTTAAAATTGTTTTCTTTTTGTCACAAGAGAGGATGGTCGCCAATCCTTGGCCTTTATTCAAAAAACCTACTCTGATTTTTTGTTCCGGTTTGCCTTTGAGGATCTCATGAATATGGACGGCACGGTGATCGGTGAGAGTCACTTCGTTGACAGCGGATTCGTCTTCGGGAAAAAGCAAAATCAAATTCATGAGAAAAAAGCCTTACAATATTGTTGATGATTGTGTCGACCGTCAAAAAAAACGTAAAAATCATAAGACCGCCTTGATTTTAGTGACGGAGACGGCTTCCGGATTAAAATCCAAAAAATATTCCTTTGCGACCTTGAGCAAGAAGATTGAAAGATTCTCCAAAACTCTCAACGAACCCAAAGGCTCTCGTGTCATCGTGCAGCTTCCCAATAGCCTCGAGTTCATCGTGACTTTTTTAGGCGCCATGAAGGCGGGCTTGATTCCCATTCCCGTATCTCCACAGCTGACCGATTCTGAGTTGGGCTTCATTATAAACGATAGCGGTGCCAGAATTATTTTTTCAGAAAGATCTCACCTCACCCTCACTTTTCAGGGGAGGGAAGATGCAATAGGTCCAACCGTGAAGGGTGGGGTAGCAGCTTTCTGGCTCTATACCAGCGGCACCACCGGCACCCCCAAAGCTGTCATGCACGCCCACACCAGTATCCCCGCTCACGATGCCCGTGTGACATACTGGATGGATCTTAAAAAAAACGACATCCTTTTCAATACCAGCGCGCTTAATTGGAGTTATGCCATCACGAGTCTTTTGGATGCTTGGCGCCATGGAGTGACGACTGTGGTCTATGTGGGAGATCAGTGTCTCTTTCAGCGGGCGAAAAACTGCCCGAAGAAGTTCGCCAAAAATTTTTGAAGCAAACAGGACTCACGATCCGAGAAGGTTTAGGTATGACCGAGCACAGTGTTTATCTCGTGCAACGAAAAGATCGAAAGATCATCCCTCATGCGTGTGGACAGGCAGTGCCTGGGTCTAGAATCGCGATCGTCAAAGAATCCCGTCGTGGGGACAAGGCACCATTTTTAGTTCCGCCCGGCCAGATCGGGATTTTGGCTTCTCACCGAAGTTGTCGTGGTTTGATGTTGGGTTATTACAACCGGCCGGAAGAAGAGAAAAAAGTTTTCAGAGGAGATTGGCTTCTCAGTGGAGATTTGGCTTACAAAGATAAGCAGGGAAACTTTTTTTATGTGGGTCGTCGGGATGACATGATCTCAGCAGGTGGTTTTCGTATCTCTCCTTTAGAAATAGAAAAAGTCCTCAATCAATGTGAATGTGTTTTAGAATCAGCCGTCATTGGCCGTGAAATCAGTCCAGGAAAGACGATTGTGCAAGCCTATGTGGTGCCACAAGGTAAGCCGCAAAAAGAAAAAATTTTAGATCATGTGAGAGAGTCTTTGGCCGTTTATAAGCGACCTCGAGAAATTATTTTTTTAAAGGAATTACCCAAGACACGAAATGGGAAGATTAAGAGAAAAGATCTCTAGGCAATTTCTAAAAATTCACACACGACCCGACCGGTCATCCCCCAAATGTCATGATGAAGGTATTCAAAATGAGGTTCAAAAAATTCCACGCTTTCCCAGGTACGTGTGACAAAGCGGCTATTTTTAGGATCTTTGAGATGACTGACAGGGACCGAAAAGATTTCGGCGATTTCCGAAGGATTAGAAATCCAGTTTTCGGGTTTTTTGATTTCACCGACAAAAGGAGTGACTAAAAAGCCAGTTGGTGTGATTTGAGGTTTGAGTTGAGTCATAAGAGTGATGAGCTCACGTTTCAAACCAATCTCTTCTTCACATTCCCTCAAGGCAGTTTCCCATAATGATTCACCCTCATGATCTTTGACGCCACCCGGAAAACAAATTTGGCCTTTGTGATGTTCCAGGTGATCGGTACGTTTGGTAAAAATGAGATGCTTGTCATTCTTCTCTTTAAAATAAGGAACGAGCACAGCCGCTTCCATCCAGCGGGATCTGCCGAGTGATTTTAGAATCTTCTGTTGCAATTCTTCTGAGAGGTCCATTAGTAAGCCCCGATTATTACAAATAAAACTCTACATCGCCTACTTATTTTTTTGGCTCTTTCTTTATGGAGTCCCAAAATCTGGACACTGACATTGACAGGAGACGTCCGCCAGGATTTTCCGGAACAAAGCTGTCGTGTGGGATCCGATGGGCGTAGTCTGGCTGTTCCACCTTCTTTTCCCGATGGGACCATCAGTGGTTTTGATGTCCAACAAATTTGCCTGGTATTAGACCGTACGACGGATTCTCTTTACGTGGGCGTCAGGACTTTTGAAGATGCGTTGGGCCATCCGGTGATTTTTGGGGATGCCGATGGAGATGGAGATCCTTCTCACACAGCCGCTTACATGCAAGCAGAAGGGGGAGAGGATTATCCTAACCTTTCTCAAGAAGAGTTTTTTTCTCTGATCATTGATTTTGATTCAAACCTGGCCACACCTCCAGATGTCATTGCGGGCGTGAGTGCTTTGCAGACAGCCCCTTTGGGGTTTCGTGTGAGTGAAGTGGCTCTGCCTCATCTTGGTATCGATTTTTCATTTTTGGATTCTTATTATGGAGTTTCGATCAATAGCTCTCGTACGAGTCAACTCTTTGGAGTTCCTCGGGCAGGAGAGCCTCATTTGGAAATGATCATTCGCTCGTTTTCGCAGCTGCCAGGTTTTGAAGCCGATCGCTATCGAGATGAAACGCAAGATATGGGTTTTATTTTTAAAGCCGGTAGTTTGGGGGATGTGGGGATTGGTGAAGAAGATATTCGGCTGTTCCCTCAAGTACGAGAATTTTTTGATGATGATGGTGATGGAATTCCCAATGTGTATGACCCGGATCGGGATGGTGATACCATTTCAGATCATGATGAAGGAACAGGCGATACCGATCACGATACCATACCCGATGCTGAAGATACGGATTCAGACGGGGATGGCATTTCGGATGCTGTAGAAGCCGGTGATGCGGATATTCATACGCCGCCTCGAGATACAGATCATGATTCTGTTCCTGATTTTCAAGATGTTGATTCTGACAATGATGGTTTGAGTGACCAACAAGAAATCGCGATGGGCACGGATCCTTATCGCGCTGATAGCGATGGCGATGGGACCACCGATGGACGTGAAGTGTCTGCTGGGCGTGATCCGCTTGTTCCTGATCCGCCACCTAATCCAGCTCCAGGAAGTTCTGGTACTTCGGGTACTGTTAGTTCTTCGGGAGGGCAGCAAGTCCAAGGAAGCGGTGTTTTTGGGTGCAGCTTGATAAGGGATAGCGAATGAAAAAGTTTTTAATTTTTACGTTGTTTTTGCAGCTGCTCTTGAGCCCTAAAGTTTTTGCTCTCAATAGTGATTCATTTCGGATTCCTTTTGATCAACAGAGACATATTCTTCTTTCTGATTCTCAGGTACTGCCCTTTCGTGCATGGAGTACGGGCTTTCATTTAAATTTTGCTGATCAACCTTTAGAGGTGGGTACGATTGATAGTTTAAGTCGTGCGACTCCAGTGGTGGATAATTTGTTCATGATGAATCTGACAGCGGCGATTGGTTTAGCTGAATGGGTGAGTGTGGGGCTTGTACTTCCTTTTTCTCCGTCTCTTGATTTGCAACCTGTGGGCGAGACCTTGCAAAGTAATCACTCGTCATTGGGAGATGTGGGAGTCAGCGGAAAATTTCAGATTTGGTCTCAAGAGGTTCACGAAGCTAAAATGGGTTTTGCGTTGATTCCTGCGATTACATTCCCGACTGGAAGTGTGGAGAAGTTTACGGGAGATTCAAATGTAACGGGTACTTTAAAAGCTGTTTATGATGTGGATGTTTTTAAAAATCAGATTTTGGCCAATATGGGTTTTCGGTTTCGTGAAAAAGAAAATCTTCTCAATCTCTCTGTGGGTCAGGAATTTTTGTTTGGATTAGGTTATGCGCGGCCTGTGTGGGAAGCACAGGATCTGCATGTGATGACCGAAGTTGTGGGTTCGACGACTCTCAATAGTGGAACAGGTTCGGCAAATGGCACTCCTTTAGAATGGCTGAGTGGAGTCAGAAAAGTTTTTCATTCTGAAAAAATTCCTGGCACTCTGTGCGCCAATCTTGGGGGTGCTTTGGGTTTAACTCATGGTTACGGCACTCCCACGTATCGTGTTTTTGCAGGGTTGACCTACGAAGGGCTTCCTTATGGTAAAAGAAAAGATCGAAAAAGTAGAGAGCCTGAAGAGTTGGCTCGAGTGGAAATGGGTCGTATCGTCACGCTGCAGCCGATCTATTTTGAAACCAATCGTTCGGATATTAAAGAAGAGTCTCTGAGTGTGGTTCAAGCGGTTGCGAGTATTTTGAAAAACGATCGCAGCATTCATCATTTGGTGGTGGAAGGTCATACGGATGATCGTTCGTCCGATAAATATAATCTGACGCTCTCTCAAAAACGTGCCGACGAAGTAAAACGTCAACTCATCGTACGCGGTGTGGATGCTTCCAGACTCTCTTCCCGTGGTTATGGAGAAAGCCAGCCAGTAGCCTCCAATGATACCGAAGAAGGCCGCGCCCAAAATCGCCGCACAGAGTTTAGAATTTTAGAAATTCAGGAAATTAAGAAGGTTAAAATTTTAAAAAAATCAGGCTCTAAAAATAAACCAAAAATGAAGCGATCACATTAAGATCTCAAAATCTTAATCTCTTCTACAGGTTGATACCACAGGAATCCTGTGGCTGAATATCCTCTGACATGTCCACCACCGTGGATGCCATCATTAGAAAAATTCATAGCTTCAATTACACTATCGATAGCTGCATTTGCTGGATTGGAATGTACCAATGCATGGAGGTGCGGGCCTGGAACATTCTTTTTGGGATCAACTTCTGGCAAATAAAGTCCGACCATTGTGGTAACGACGTTGGTAAATGTTTCGGCTGCTTGAGGTACTTGTGAGAAGTTAGTGTGTTCAGGCAAGGCTTGTTGAACGCACTGAATCTCCAAACTACCAAGCACACCTTGAACGAGAAAAATACAGCGACCTAGATGTTTGAGCAGCCCTTGAAGTCCTTCATTATCTACATCAGTTAATGTATAAGCACCCGCCTCCATGGGGTTGAAATGAGCTGCGGCAGCAAAGATCACTTCGTCTTCAGGTCTGACGACTGTAGTATCACTAGGTCTTTCCAAAACAAGAGCTTCTGCTGGCTGTCTAAATGTTATGACAGAATTCCTGAGTTGAATCATTTCACCACGGGAAAACCGATGGCCAACGGCACCTAGGCCTATAGCTGTCCCATGACCAATTTTTTTTAAATTCCAATGAGGAAATCCGTCTCGTGTAAATTGACCATCAAGAAGAGGTCTAAGGGGATGGGTTTGAACTAATTCCGTCGCTGCAGGTCTTAAAGCTGGAGCTGTATGGATAAACCCGAGTCCAGGTAGATTGAGGGATGCTTGTGAAGCTTTTTCAGCGTACATGATAACTCCTTTCGGCAGTCATCGTTTCTTCTGATAAAAAGTTGCGTCTATTTTTGAAGATTAGGCTTTTTGGACTCGTTGATACCATTCCGATACGGGCTTTTTTTCTTCGATGAATTTCCAGACTTTCATCTCTTTGACGGCTGAAAGAATGCCCGCGACCACGAGGTCTGAGACGTCGGGCTTGTCGCCACCCATAAATTTCTTTTTTCCCAAACCTGTCGTCCATTTTTCCAATGAAGTGCTCAGGGCTTCGCGAGGGTCTGTGATCCCTTTCTTTTTCATGCCTTTATTAGCCACGATCGTCATGGCAACGGCTCCGCCCATGGCGAGGAAGTAGCGTTTCCACACAGGAAATTTTCCGACTTTGGTAATATATTTAAAAGAATGAAGAGCTTCGGGAATCGTTCGGTAGATGTTGGCGGGGAGGATTTGGACGAGATCTTCGTCGGCGTATTCCATCCATTTTTCCTGATCTTTTTGGTCGGCTCCGGATTTTGCGAAAATGGGCTTGGCAGGGTATTTTTCGTCCAAATATTTGATGATGTCGTTGGATTCAAAAACCACTTTGTCTCCATCGACCAAGACAGGCACTTTATCATACTCCACAGCACCTGCGACACCTTCGAGCTCTTCATGAGTCATCGGATTGACTTCAATTTTTTCATAAGGAATTTTTTTATAGTCGAGCACCGCTTTGACTTTGCAGCAGTAAGGACAGACTTCGTATTGGTATAGTTTGATCATAGTCGTCGGTTACTATGAACTATTTTTTTGCGGCAATATATTTAAGGATGGTTTTGGTTTTCTTTGAAAGAGCAGTCATTGGCTTATTATTAGCTGATAGAGTAATTGATTAGCTATTTAGATGAGCGATTTTGGATATTCAAAATCACAACTTTAAATCTTCGTTAGGCGAGAGCCTTTTGAAGATAATTTTGTAAAAGGCTGTTGATGCTCTCGCCTTCTTTGAGGGCTTTGATCCAGATGGCTTTGTGGAGATCTTTGGGCAATCTTAGCAAAAGTTTTCCCGAATGATTTTTGCCAGCTGTGGCTTCAGGGAGGGGATGGCCTTCTTTTTCAATCAAATGGAGAGCTTCATCGACAGCCTGGCATAATTCCTGAAAGACTTTCTTTTCATCTTTACCGTGCACACCCCCCAGAATTAGCCCAGGAGCTGTCCCAATATAGCAACGATCTTTCTCAGACCACTCAACGATTTTGAGATAATGATTATTCTTTTTATGTTTCATTAGAGTCTCTTACAATTTGTAATGCCTGTTTAATCGCTTTTTCCTGATAATGTTTGGCATCATCCCCTTCTTTCCCTGAAATTGTGACCGGCATCGGGCATAAAGAGTGGCTGAAATTGCGATGACTGCCTTTGCCTCCTCGATCCTGAAACCCTGCTTTTTTCAACTCTTGAATTAATTCACGTATTTTACGAGGCATGAATAATGATATCACTATGATATCATATATCAAATAAAATCTTTGGTGTTTACTACCAAGTCCGCGGTATAAACGACATCCCGAGAGGGATTTCCCTACGGACGACTGTACTAAAAGGGCGTATGTGTAGACTAAATTGGCGCCCTGTCAGTCAAGCCACGCCACTTGCTTCGACTCAATCTCAAAACGCTTTTGAGTAATAGGGTGAATAAAAGCCAAGTGACTCGCGTGGAGGCAGAGAGGGGCTTCATCTGGTGAAGTCGTTTGAGTGTTTCCTAGTTGTTGATTGGCCAGGTATAAAGTGTCTCCACAAATCGGATAACCCAAGCTCCACAGATGCACACGGATTTGATTGGTGCGACCAGTGATGGGCCGTGCTTCCAGGAGACTCGTGCCGTCGTTTAAGCGTTCGAGCACTTTGAAATGGGTTGTAGCTTCTAAACCATTTTCATCATCAATGGTTCTTGAGCCGACATCGCCGGGTTGGTCCGAAATGGGTCGGTTACACGTGAATTCATTTTCCTGAGGATGACCTTTGATTTTGACCCGATAGGTTTTCTCAACCGATTTATTGGCAAATTGTTTATGAAGAAAAGCGGCAAACGATCGTGTTTTGGCCAAGAGAAGCAGGCCGGTCGTATTACTATCCAGACGGTGAATGGGGCGTAGATGTTTGGGAAGATAAACTTGATCGAGAATGTATTGGAGCGTGTGTCGATCAAAGCGTCCACTGGGAATCACGGGCAATGGAGCGGGTTTTTCAACGATGATCAAAGCTTCGTCTTCATAGCAAATTTTAATATCCCCATTGATGGGAGGTTCGTTCATGGAGGGGAGTGTATGAAAATAGCGTTCGCCTGTTTTGACAATATGCTCAGGGCCAACTTTTTGGCCGTCTTCAGTTTCAAAGAGCCCCTGATCCATTTCGTGTTTCCAATAAGTAAGATCCATGTGTTTCAAAATCGACGACACACAATCCAAAAGTGTTTTCCCATCGTAATATTGCGGAACACGAATTGGTCGGCGTCTTTTGTAAGGGGTCTTCCCAAGATTTTCAGTGACTTGACGTAGCTTCTCATGACGATTGGCCAGAATCTCGCTCATGTGCTCTTCAGGATTTTTAAAGCAATGAGGGCAGCTCTTTCCCAAAATGTACTTGGGAGATTTCTGATCATCGATGGTCAAGGGAGACAGGCACGCAAAGCACATCTTATGAGGGGTTTCAGCCAGAGCGGGATCGACACCAACTCGACCATCAAAAACAAAGCAGTCTCCATCGTAATGATCACTGCCAACTTCTTCAAAATATTTCAAAATCCCACCATCGAGCTGAAAGATATTTTTGAATCCTAATTTTTCCATCAGCGGCCCTGCTTTTTCGCAGCGAATACCGCCGGTGCAAAACATGACCACGGGTTTTTCTTTTAAGGAATCGAGGGATTCAGCAAACTTGGGGAATTGTTTAAAATTTTGAATATTAGGATTGATGGCATTTTTAAACGTGCCCAACTTCACTTCATAGTCATTGCGTGTATCCAGCAAGGTGATTGGCTTTTTTTCATCGAGCCATTTTTTAAGCTCACGGGCTGAAAGCTTAGGAGCCGGTTTATGGACAGGATCAATACCCTCAATACCAAAGGCGATAATTTCTTTTTTAATCTTAACAAGCATGCGCCGAAAAGGTTGATGATCACTGCGGCTGATTTTGGGTGTGAGTTGTTCAAGCCCAGGCACTTGCCTTAAGCGGGTCATGAGGGTTTCAATATTGGCTTCAAAACCAGCGACAAAGAGATTGATCCCTTCTGTACTCAACAAAATCGTTCCTTTTAATTGAAGAGAGAGACACAATTCCAAAATTTCATTTCTGAGAGTTTTCAGGTCTTGCAAATGCGCAAACCGGTAGGAGGAAATATTGATAATAGGAGGCTGCGTCGTCATCGTTTGATTCATGAAGGCGCCCCTATTGAAAAAGGGGAAGGAAGGCTATTAAAATTTCTTCAACGAGCCTTCAGCGTGGTATTGGTGACATTCAAAGCAACTATCCCGTCCGGGGCCTTTGGTGGTGTGGCATTGGAGGCAGTTTTAATTCCTGGGATGAGTTGATCGGATGTTTTTTCGCTCGTGAGAGCTTGGGTGTGGCATTGCAGACAATCCATCCCTCGATGGGCCGCGTGATCAAAGCGTCCGAGTGTGAGAGCGGCTTTGGGGAGTTTGACAGGGGCCACTTCTGGGAGAGCGCCTTCCTGATATTTCCAAATATGACATTCCAAGCACGAACGACCCAAAAGATCTTTTCAGCTGAGGAAGATTTTGATTTTAACCAGTCTTCTCCCGAAAGAAAAATTTCTTTGCGCGCCTTGGGTCCTGGACGACTTCTTTCAGGCGTTTCTAAATAGATATTTGGATTCTCGGCTAAACGGTCCCGATAAAATTTTTGTAAAAACTCACGAACCTCTTCTGGTTTTTTATGTGGAGCTGCATTGTTAGGAAACTGGGTATCAAAACCCAAAGCATGGCAGCTTTGGCATTGGGTTTCGTAATTAAAAGCAGCGTTGCGATGGAGACCTTTGGGATCCGTCTTAGTATCTACAGCATGGCAGTCACGGCATTGCAGTGTGGTGCGTGTACCGTCGGATTTTTCAATGTCGGGTTTGAGATGAACTTTGTGATTGAGCTTGAGGGCTGCTTGAATCCATTCCGCTTCTGGATGGTTTGAAGTTAAAAACCGAAATTCTGGATGACCTGAGTTGAGTGTTGAAATATTTTTAAAAAATTTTGAATCTTGGCTGTCTGTTCTTTTCAAATCCTCATGGCAGGTGGCACAGTTGGAAGCTGTGACAGTTTGGACCAGAGGCGTATTGCGATGTTCCTGATGACAGTCGATGCAATGAGGTTGTTGGGTGGCAACATCTTGATGGTGACCTAAATTATTGTGGCACTTAAGGCAGGCGTCATTGGCCACTTTTTCGAAGGACTGTGTGTGGCATTCAGAACAACGTTTTTCAAAAAGCTTATGTCCTTGAGCGACAGGTCCGGGAGAATAAACTTGTTTACGGCCAGGCGAAAATTCAAAAAGAGACCAGAGTAAGGCAACCATCACCACCACAATAATCGTCAATCGCTTCCAATATTTTAAAGGTTGGAAACGATGGAGATAATCCATCTGAATTCGAGAAGCGATAGCTTTGGTTGTCCGTTTTTCTGACATATCAATACCACAACGCCGTCACGGCATGCACGATCGTTAATAATAGAAGTGCGAAAGAAATTGGAACATGCACAAACAACCACCCATGCATCCAATGATGTAAAGTTTTCTGAAGCTCGAGCTGTCTCTTTTCGTCAATCAAGGGAACGATCTCATCAAGGATGGCATGGAAATCTGTAGGAATAGTCGGTTTGAGAGTATTGATGATTGCCACAATATCCGTGTGTGTTCTTAATACTTTTCTGATTTTTAAATGGGGATTAAATAAGGGACGGATTGATTTTGAATACGCTTCTTTAAGTTCCGACATTCCAGGTGCGTCGACGACATCTTTGATTTTAACGGGAGTCATTCCTTCGGGAACCGTCACAAAATCTAATTTTCCAGCGACTTGCATGATTTTCACATCGGCATCGTAGCGCAATTGGCTCGTAATATGATCAATCTGATCATAAATGGTCTCCATCGAAACCTGATCGGTCATCAGTTGGGGAAGAATGCTTTGAATGATCACCCCCAAAATCCCGCTCCCCATAACCAGAAAAAATAAAATCCAAATAACAAGCGTCATCTTGCCACCGATGAGAAAGGCGCTGTGAAAAAACACGAGAGGAAATAAAAGAAGTGAAATCCAAATATGAGCTTTAAGCCAGGTGCGTGCGCGCCCTAATTTCCACGCAGGGACTTTGCGACGAGCTCCCAAGAGGGAGTCCATGATCATAATCGCTAGAGCCACACTGCCATAAATGAGGCCGGGGAGCGTGCCTCCATCTTTATGTTCTGCATAAATCCAAGCGTATAAGGCATAGCTTGCTGTGAGCAGCAATGTGATGGCGAGAGTGGCAAAAGCCCAAGGTCGGTGTTGAGGCCATGTTTCTTTATTGATCAGCATTATTGAGACTTCTCCAAGAGCGAGAGGAGTAAATCCTCACCTTTGTGATTTTTTTCAAAATCAAAAAATTCTTTGGGATTAATCCGATGAGCTGCATCGTGAGGACATGCATAGGTGCAGGAAGGTTCATCTAAATCTGTGCACAGATCGCAAGTGGTGGCTTTTTTCTTGGTAACGGCCTTCATGATACCAGGATTTTTGTGATCTTCTTCCATCACTTCAAAAGGATGCATGTTGATGTTTCCATAAGGACAGTTTTTGGCGCAGAGATTACAGCCAATGCACCAATCTTCGATCACAATTTCCAAAGAATCTTTGCGGCGAATCGATCCCACCGGACACCCCACCATGCACAAAGGGTCCATGCATTGACGACAAGATGTGGCGACCAGATAATTTTCATAACGAAGACCATCGCGGATCAAACGCGTGACGCCGTCATGAGTATCCGCGCAGGCATCAACACAGGCATCGCAACGTGTGCATTTTTTCAAATCCAAGATGAGAAGGGTTTGAGCTTGAATCAGACCTTGATCTAAAAAATCATCGAGGTTGGTATTGCGAGGGACTTTGAGAAGATAACGATTGGAAGTATCACGTTGAGTCGCTGTCTCCTGAATTTTTTTTGCGACCTCTGGAAAGCGTTGCATGAGAAGTAAAAAATCATCTGCACGGATTTTCACAAGCTCCACATGATCGATGGCTTCGCAGGTCGCTCCGCGAGGAGCGTTACTCAAAAGAGACATTTCCCCAAAAAAAGAACTGCGGGGAAGATAGCTCAAGACCATGTCACCGCCGGGAAATTTTTTGCTCACTTTTACAAATCCAATACGGATAATATAAAAAGCATCTCCTGCATCGCCTTCCTTAAAAATCACGGTTCCGGGTTCGACGCTAATCAGCTCAACGCGCTGACGCAGGTATTCGATAAAATCATCACTCACTTGACTTAAAAGAGGGACGGCTTTGAGATGATTGGCCAGAGCACGTTCACGATAAGTATCGTCTAAACGTTTTTTAAATGCGGGATTTCGCTGGCAGACTTGCAGCATGTTTTGAAGCATTTCCAACATTTCACAGTTATTTTCGGCTACAACCGTAGCAGATCGTGGATAGCGTGAAAGACAGGTCATTTCTCCAAAAAGATCACCTTCATTGAGTATGGCCATGGGAGAGGCATAGGCCAAATCTACAGGTGCATCGATTGGGATAAACTTGATATGTTCAGGAGCATCGATGGATTTTTTAGTATTCAGAAAACTTTTCATTTTGCTGACAAACCCTGCAATGCCAAACCGAGATTTTTTTGGGATGATGTCGAGACGTGTGAAAAAGGAGTATTGATAAAAACTTTAGCCTTACCATTCAAAATATAAAAAGCAGTCGAGCCATAGTCACCTTCACGACAAATAATATCGCCCTTGCGAAATCGGCGTCGCACGACAGCTCCCCGGTTTTTTTCCAAAAGAGCTGGTGGGACACCTTCAAAAATAGAAATCTTGAGCAACGCTTCTGTAGAGATGCTTTCGCCTTCGAGCTTATTTTCGACAATGTCGTTTGGGTTCATGAAATCCTAATGATGCAGTTTTAAAAACTTACTTTCTCTAACCTTTTAAATTTGTTAGTGGATTTAATCTTATGAAGATTAATTTTCGTTTTGTTAAGTTTATTTTTATTTTCGCATTTTTTTTCACCACTCATTTTCTTTTTGCGGAAGAATCCTCCAGAATCATGGGAGCAGTTACCTGTAGCGCAGCTGCCTGTCATGGGGGGACTCAAAAAAAGAAAGATGAGTTTTCATTGTGGTCGACTCAAGACAAGCATCATAAAGCCTATGGAGTGCTCTTTGAGCCACGATCTCAAAAAATGGCCAAGATTTTAGGTTTATCTCATGTCGCTCAAGAAGATGATTTTTGTTTGGGATGTCATGCCGTCAAATCTGATGTGTCGCGAAATTCAAAATTTGATCTGCAAGAAGGTGTGACCTGCGAAGTCTGTCATGGAGCTAGCGAAAAATGGCTCGAGCCTCACACTCAAAAAGGATGGACTCATCCTCAGTCGGTAAAACTGGGTTTGGTGGATTTAGAAAACAAACAAGTTCGCGGTGAGACCTGCCTGCATTGCCATGGTACAATCGACCATAAACTTTTGTCTGCGGGGCATCCGGATGTGGTGTTTGAGCTGGATACGTTTAGTGCGATGATGCCGAAGCATTGGGAAGATAAAGAATCGTGGGCTGGTGCCAAAGCTTGGGCTACCGGTCAGGTCGTTTCTCTTAAACAACATTTAAATCTTTTAGAAACATTAGCCCGTGAAGGGAGACCTTTTGATGAAGGTCTAAAAAACTGTTTTGCGTGTCACCATAATATTTATGATGTGAAGTGGACTTTAAATGATCAGGCTTCAGGTAAAGCCGCGTGGGATCATGCGCATGACATCGTATTTCTGGATTTTCTCAAAATAGCTTTTCCAGAACAGTATTCGTTGATTCAACCCAAGATTCAATTTTTAGATCAGGCTTTTTTAAGTGGTACGGAAAGGCCTGAATTGCTGATAGCTGCAGCTCAGGAAATCACATCACGCTTAGATGAAATCCTTCCTCAAATTCCTGGGCGTCCTTGGGGTCAAGTCATGATTTTTAATCTCATCCATACAATTATCCTTGATCCTCAAGCTTCTTCTCAAGGCTATCATGTGGCTGAACAGGTTTTTATGGCTTTAGATAGTCTATCTCTTTCAGCTCAAAAGAAGGTGTTGCGGTTGGTGGCTTGAGAAATTTGGTTAAAAAGATGGGCAATGCTTTAGATGTCCAAGACCCTTCCCGATATAATCCAGAAGCGTTTCAAAACGTTTTGGAAGAGATAAAAATTTTATTGAACAAAGACACTTCAAAATCCCAAAAGAAGTTTGTGAACCCTAAAGGGTTTTGGGGAAAGACGAAATAAATTGAAGTTGTCTCTTCCTATCGACAGTCTTCTTCCTCAAATCACAGAGCATTTGACTGAAAAGTCTAACCTTATCCTCCAAGCATCTCCCGGGTCCGGAAAAACGACGCGTGTGCCACCGGCGCTTTTAAAAATGATTCCTGAAGGAAAAGAGATTTGGGTCTTGGTGCCCAGGCGTTTAGCGGCCAAAGCCGCAGCACGTAGAATGGCGGAAGAATTAGGAGAGAATGTTGGTGAGACAGTCGGGTATCAGTTTCGATTTGAGACGGTGACTTCTGCCAAAACACAGATTCGGTTGATGACAGAGGGATTATTTCCAAAACTTCTCCGTCAAGATCCTCAGTTGAAAAAAGTCGGGGCTGTGATTCTAGATGAATTTCACGAACGGCATCTTCATACGGATACAGCGCTAGGTTTGCTTAAAAATATTCAAAATAAAAACCGTCCTGATTTAAAAATTATTGTCATGTCAGCCACTATTGAGACAGAAAAACTTGCTCAGTATTTGTCTTCATCCGTAATAACTCTTGAGTCACCTATCTACCCTTTGGAAATTTCTTATCTACCTCACATCCCTCAAGGCCGGTTGGATGATTTGGTTTTTCAAACATTACAGACTATCCAAAAGAAAAATTTAGCAGGGGATGTTTTGGTTTTTTTGCCCGGCTTTGCTGATATTCGTCGGTGCGAGAAGAAGCTTATAGGTCAGTTTCAAAATACAAAAATTCTTTCTCTCTATGGGGATCTTTCGAAAGAAGAACAGGATCTCGTTTTTCAAAAAATTTCGGAACGAAAAATTATTTTGTCGACCAATATTGCAGAAAGCTCACTCACGATTCCTGGCGTTTCGATTGTTATTGATAGTGGATGGCATCGACAGGCGAGTTTTTCTCACTGGAGCGGGATTCCATCTTTGAAAACACGGCCCATTAGTCAGGCGTCAGCCATTCAACGTGCCGGCCGCGCGGCACGTATGGGGCCTGGAGTGTGTTTTCGATTATACACGCGTTCAGATTTTGAAGGACGTACTCCTTTTGAAAAACCTGAAATTTTGAGAGCTGATTTGAGTCAGATGATTTTGGAGCTTAAAAGTTTACATAATTTTCCTTTGGATTGGTTTGAAAATCCTCCGGCTCAGCATGTGCAAACATCTTTGAATCTTCTTTGCCAATTAGGAGCCGTAGATTCTGACCTACTGACGAGTTCGTTGACAAAAGAAGGCTCTGAAATGGCCGATCTTCCTCTCCATCCGCGTTTGTCTCGCATGTTATTGGAAGCTAAAAAACGAGAGTGTTTATCAGAAGCCATTCAGCTCGCAGCTTTGATGAGTGAGGGAGATTTTCAATCTTTGGATGTGATGGAAGAATTGAAGAGAGACGATTGGGATTTTGAAACAAAGAAACTCATCCAATCTCTGACGACGACATTAATAGCATCGCCTACAAAAAAGTTTTTGTCAGAAAATTTAGCTCAGAGTTTGCTCAGTGCTTTTTCCGATCGGGTGGCTCAAAAAGAGAGTGCGCTCTCAGGAGGTTGAGCTAGTTCTTTGTCAGGGCGGGACAGCTTCATTATTAAAAAAAGAATTTCACAACCCCTTCTTACAAGAAGCCGCATATTTTTTGGTGTTGGATGTACAAGAAACAGACAAAGTTTTGGCAAGATCATTGGTCGCTTTAAAGCCAGAATGGTTGTTGGAAGATCACAATCCTTTATTTTCCGAAACTCAAGATGTGGTATGGGATCGGGAGAGTGTGATTACAAAACAAAGTATCCGTTATGGTCAGCTGATTTTGGATGAAACTATCTTAAAAGGCCCAGATCATTCGGAAAAAAGTAGTGAATGTCTTTTAATGGAAGGTCTGGGTTTTCCCAAAGAGGGAAATCTGGATGTGCATCAATGGATTGAGTTGTTTGGAAAAGTTGTGGATCGTGAAATTTTGGAATCACTAATGGTACGTTTGGATTTGTTTAAATCTCAAAATAAAACAGATCTGTGGGGTTCTGATTTTCTTATGGCATTGGCTAAAAAACTTGTGGCAGGCGCAAGTTCTCTTAAAGAACTGCGCTCACGGGATCTTCTGACAGAAATCAAAATGGAATTTTTGGAAGATATTTCCCTCTTAGATAGATGGTTACCCACAACGTTTTTACTGCCCAATAAACACAAAACAAAAATTCATTATGCTTGGGGCAAAGATCCTTGGATTGAATCAAAGCTTCAGGATTTTTTGGGAATGAAGGAAGTGCCGAAAATTTTGAATGGGAAGATTTCTCTGACCCTTCATCTTCTCGCTCCTAACCGACGTCCTGTTCAAGTCACTAAAGACTTAGCAAGTTTTTGGAAAAATACATATCCAGAAGTTCGAAAAGAACTTTCACGGCGATACCCACGACATCCATGGCCTGAAAATCCAAGTTAATCCTTCACGCGGTACAATTTCCCTTTTTGTAAATACATCCGCTTCATTTCTTCGAGATTGAAGGGGCGGGCGATTCTGAATTTATTCAATTTGACATAAACTATCAAGTAATAGTACTTTAATGTCTAAATGAAAATAGAGGCGCAGACATTGCTTTCCCTTCAAAATTTCTCACAAGCCCATCGGGGTGTTTTTAGTGTGCATGATTTAGGTAATTTTTTTCTGACGATGGATTTCATCACTTTGAATAGGCGCTTAAAGCCATTCTTAAAAGAAAAAATATTACGGAGGTTTTGTCGGGGGTTTTATGTGGCTCAGGATTTTGATTTGGAACTTCTTTCGGAAAAGATTTCACCACAATCAGCTATTAGCTTAGGAAATATTTTAGCTAAAGAGATGCTGATTGGAACGATCCCCCATAAAACAGTTTATGCAGTGAAATCAGGAAAGACACGTATTTACCGTTCTTCAATAGGCCAGGTTATCCATTTGGGTTTTACTGCAAATCGCGGGAAAAATTTGTGGTTTGGCTATGATCGAGTAGAAAATGGAATTCGTTACGCTGATAAAGAAAAGGCGTTTTTGGATACATTGTATTTTTATCAGTTGGGCTATCGTTTCCCTTTCAATGTTTATTCTGATATTCAAACAGATCGACTCGATTTGAAGATTTTAAGGCAGTACTTGAGTCATTATAAAAATCCTAAGTTCAGAAAATTTGTGGAAGGAGTTATGGATGGACATCATTCAATCAGATGAAGGTTTGCGTTTATGGATGATTAATCATTTATCTGAAATACTTGGAAAACACGCTATTTTAAAAGGTGGTATGGTATTAAGGCTCTTGGATTGCCCTCGCCATACCAATGATCTAGACTATGTTTTTACCCCGTTTATTTCAAAAAAAGAAGTCGTTCCTTATTTACAGATGATTAAAGAAAGTTTGAAAGAGTTCGATGGATTCAACATCAGCACTCATCAAATTAACCCAACACACATCCGTTTTAATGTAGTTCTAGAAAATAAATTTGGAAGATTTAAGACTCAGATAGAAATTAGTGTCTCGAAAAATTGTGAAACTGAATCGATTAGCACGTCTGAGTTTTCTAAGAAGTATAACCAACTTCCTCACGTCGTTCGAGTGATGCGTCTTGATGTAGCACTTGCTCATAAATTAGCAGCTTGGAATGAAAGACGACTTATAAGAGATCTGTATGATGCTTATTTTATCAATCGAAACCTGGATAGATTACCCCATATTGAAACTTTGAAAGAACGGCTTTCATGCATTACTTATTCAAAAAAGCAGGATAGAAAATCTCTTCCTAAGAAAATATCTTTAGGGGATTTTTTAGTTTTTTTGGAAGATGAAGTTCAAAAAATTAATCAAGAAAGTATTGTGAGCGAAATCGAAGATTTTGGACAAACATTGGGTCTTGAGGCCAAACTCAAAATTGGAATCCGACAAATGATCCAATCTATTAGAAACCAATTGTGCCATTTTTGTCGTGAACCTGTATTGAGAAGGCAAGCTCAAGAAAAAGGAAAAGTTTTTGATGCCGTGGATATCGACTGCCCTTTTTGTGGGAATTATCGTGTTACAGGGAATTTTATGGAATTTAATCATGAACAATTAAACCCTCAAAACTGGCTTAAAGTGAAAAAGGAACTTCAGGTGCGTTCGGATGAAGGTAAGAAGTTCAGGAAAATCATTACAACTGAAAATTAATCCCTCACCTTATAAACCTTCCCCTTTTGCAAATACATCTTCTTCATTTCTTCCAATGTGAAGGGTCGGGAGCCTAAGCGGCCGAAGACGCTGACTTGGTTGCCGCTTTCGTCTACCGCACGATCGCGGTCCATGCCTTTCGACAAGCTTAAAGCGGGGTTTTTAGTTTTGTAGGTAGCGATGAGTTCTGGGCGCGGGAGTGGTGAAAAGCCGTAGTAGTCTTGAGTTTTAGGGGATGTGAGTTGGATAACGTGCAAGCCATTTTTGCCGTCGGCCACATAGGCAAAGAAGCTGGCATTGGTGGCGGCGACGCGGACAGCACGAGCGTCGTTGATTTTGTGATTGGCAGTAAAGCGTTGTTGGATTTTTGGTGACGTCGGTATTTTGACATCGACGATCACTAAGCCTTCTTTGCCCGCGGCTACGTAGGCGTAGGTGCGAGCGACATAAAGATCGTGAATGTTTTTCAATGGCACAAAAGCCTTTTTCACCAGCATTGGTTTTTCAGGATCGGTGATGTCGACGACTTTGAGGCCTTGGTCATCGGTGACAAAAGCATAGCGAAACTGGATAGCAACCACGTGAGGATTTTTGAAATCAGAAATGACTTTCACCACGCGTGGTTTGAGAGGTGTATCGATGTTGAGGATAATAAGACCAGCATCAGAGGTGATGTAGAGATAGTTGCCCGCATTAGTCACGTAGCGCGCACCTTTTAAGAGGCCATTGGGATTATAGGTGAGAGCACGTTTCAAATAATTATTTCGAGGATTGCCATCAGCTAACGTATCAACATTCACTAAAATCAAACCTTCTTCTGAGTCGGTGACAAAAGCGTAATGATAGAGTGGATGCCAAGGTTGTTCCTGATTTTCTGCAATGACTTTGCGTGTTGGATCAATGGGCATATTAGTCGGAAGAGCCACACAAGTCGCATGCTTGAGCTTGATACGCGTTTGTTGTCCCCAAGGAGACACAGGAGCTGTGACAAGTCGCTCGGAAAAACCTTTGTTGTCGACATTGGCTACATCATAAGCACGAAAACCTTCTTCACCTTCAGCGACATAGAGATATTCACCGCGCAGTTGTAGACAGCCTACTTCCCCTCCATGATGATGATAGCCTTCTGTGAGCTTCTTTTTATTCTTGAGATGGTTCTGATAATTTTTTGGATAAGCTAAGGATTCAAGAAAGCTTCCAATCACCGCTTGAGGTTCGTCCGTCTCGGTGACTTTCACCGCATCAAAACCACCTTCAGTGCCGACATATGCGTAGCGTCCCAGAAAATTAACTGTATTGGTGCCCAAGAGAAGCACTTGCGCGAGCCAAGCATTGTTATCATTTTTGACAGACACGTGGCAGTCATCACAAGTTTTGCTTTCTGTTTTACGCACCGCATGTGGGTAATGAGGATTAAACGCTTGTGAGGAAAATCCTGGAGTGGAGATCGGTGCTTGTTCAAAATAAATTTGCTCACGATTAGCATTCATCGAGCTGATCATAAGGGCGCTGGAAGAACGCACGGGAGCAATTTTGCCGCCTTTACTCGGTCCCCATTTACCCAACATATAACCTTCATCGCGCAAGACTTGAGGATTATACGATGTCCAATTGCGCGACAATTCACCTTCATAATGCTTCATCACGCGTTCTTCATTGGCGCGCTGAGGAAGATGACAACCAAAGCAGTTGGTCACCCAACTTGTATGACAGGCATAGCAGGTCATGGTGGAATCATCATGAGCCAGCTGACCTTGAAGATTTTTCACTACTTTAGCGCGACGAGCTTTGGCATTAAAATGAGGATTGCCTGGAGTGATGGTATCGATGACCTGAGGTACAGGCCATTCTTTGCCTTCGTGTAAAGCAGAACGCTGGTAGAGTTGATTGCCGCGCCAGGTGAAACGTTTTTTTCCAAAAGGCGTGGTGGAATTTTCAAATGAAAAACCACCTGCCGGACCTGTGGCTTTAAGTTGTGCTCGTTCGCGGACGTTTCCATGACAATCCACACAGGTGACTGTGACTTCATCCTGATAGGCTCCGTAGAGTTTGCCATTTCCATGCACATCTTGCGCAAAATGACAGTCCACACAGTGCATCCCTTTTTCCAAATGAATGTCTTTTAAGTGAATAGCTTTTTTCCACTTTTTAGGGTCGTGATCGGAGACTTGTTTTCCCTGAGCATCCAGGAGATTTCCTTCACGATCTTTTTTGAATACAGCTCGAAAATTCCAACCATGTCCGTGATAGTCAGCAAACTGCGTGCGTTTGTAATAAGGATTTTTCTCCCAAACTTTTTTCAAAAAAGCTTTGTCATGCCAGAGTCCGTGAATCACAGCTCCTTCAGGATTGGCCTCCATCACTTCTTTTCGTTTTGCCGCAGAAAGCTTTTGTTGTTTCTTGGGATAAAAACCTTCGCCGTCAGATTCGTAATCCCACATTTGATAGCCGTAGTAGGTATTTTCAAAAGCATTGGGCTGATGCATGTGACAGACCATGCATTGACTTGAAGGAATAGCGCGCGTGAGTTGGTGACGGATGGGATGACCAGATTCGTTTTTGGGAATGGTTTTATCTTTGGAAAAACTCGTACCGTCGTGACCGTATTGAGCATAAGGACCAGAATGTTCCGGATCGCGGTCGTTGCTATAGACGACGTGACAGGCGGTACAACCACTGGATCGATAATCTCCGGGATGATCGTTGGTGCCCATAAAAGACAGATGAGGATCATTCAAACGTGTCTTGTGTACATTGAGGACCGGCGAACTAATGCGCAGCTGCGTGCCGAGTCCACGGTCCGACAGTTTCATGTCGGGACGTCCGGGTTCGTCCAATTCTTGAAGATTAGGATTGCCAATTTCGCCAGGATTAATGCGGCTCAAACGACCGCCACGTTCAAAAGAGCGTACGTGGCGCTCGGCGGGCTGAGTGATATTCCAACGTGGCATAGGAACGACGACAGGGATGACGCCTTTTTTTAAATCTTCTTGGGTGGGTTTGGGATCAGTGGTGAGCACACGGGCTTTTCCGTTTTCATCATAACTTTCACCCAGAAGATAATTTTTAGGAGAGACGATGCCGTTGTTATAAGCTGCTGATCCCCACAAAAGAGGCGTTGTGGTCATCGTGCTGCGTTGGGAATTGTACGTTTCGCTCGTATGACATTGCCCGCAGGTGAGATGAGTGACGCGAAAATCTCCGGGATTTACAAAACGAATCCATTCTAAATTTTCTTTTAAGGTAAGCGTGTAAGGACGTTCGGGATTGGCAGAGCTTTTCCATTTTTCAGGATAGGTCGGGTGAGGATGAGCTTTGTCTTTAGTCTCATTATAGTCTTTGGAATCTTTTTTAATTCCTTTTGAGAGAAAAATCGTCGCATTCCCCCCATGACAATCCGTACACCCAAGTCTCACCGTTTTGGTGGGATGCATGGGCTCGATCCCGGCATGGCAGGTGAGACAGCCGTCACTTTTTGCATCTCTTGAGCCTTGGTCTGATTTTGAGAGGTTGGTGCGAGAATCTTTTTCTTAGCTTCTAAAAAATTAGAAAAAATCAGCCCGGCAATGATGGAAAAAAGAAGAATAAAAAAAACGAGATGAACTCTTTTTTGAGATGAAAATTTTTTCACGAGAAGGTGTGACTCTGTAAGGAAGTTTTTCCTGACTCACAATAAAAAATTACGAACTATAGAAAATGGTGCAAGAGAGTCATGCCGACGCAGAGTGTCATATCTATTTGAAAAATAATATAAATTCAAAAAAAATTCCGTTTGACCAAAGGGCTCTAAAGGACTTATCCACAGGTTACATTTATGGTCATGCCATTATCCACAATTGTATCTCCAGCCAGTTTAACGGCATTTTCGCCGTTAGGAAAGGTGGCCCTGCAGCCTCCTGTAGCATCTCCTGTGGAAAGTAGGGCAGTACCACTTCCTTTGTTGCCAGAAAATGTTCCTCCTATAACAGGTGGGTATCCGGTGAGACCTGCAGGAACCTCTCACGAATCGGGAGAGCATTCTATTGGTCGTGTTGTGTATGTCGGAGGCCAACCATTCGCTTTAGGAGACTCTCTTCACATAGCTCGTGATGGTTTATCCACAGTTCATCGAGCTTGGAGTGGAAGCTTGAATCAGTCGATTGTGGTTAAAGCGTATAGAGCCTCTTCTCCTGAAGAAAGAGCTGTAGCTCAACAAAGAGTGGAGATGGAAGCTAGGCGATTAATCAAAATAAGAGCTGCGGGATTGAAAGCTCCTGAAGTTTTTGGGGTGAGTAGTTTAGCAGATCATGAAGCTTCTATTATTATGGAAGAGCTGGAAGGCTCTAATTTGCAAGCGATGTTGTCGAATCCTCAGAGAAAATATTCTTTTGATCATATTCAGACTGCTGTCCAAGTAGTTAAGTTAGTTAATGATTTGTATTCAAAAGCACATATCCTTCACCGAGATTTAAAAGCTGCTCAATTTATTATAAATACTAGCAGTGAAGTGTTTTTGTTGGATTTTGGCTCCTCAGTCGATCGAGATAATATCAATGATGGTCGCCATATTCGTACAGGAGCCACGAGAGGTTTTGTCGCTCCGGAAAGATTGTCCGCTACATCTGCGGGGGATGAAACAGCAATGACCCAACAGGATATTTTTGCTTTGGGACAAGTCCTCCGTCAGATTTTAGGTCGCAATCCCAACACTGTCAGACCTGCCGATGGGAGGACAGTTGTGCGTGTGCAACCCATCAATGGTATTCCTAAAGCATTAAATGACATAGTTTTGATGATGTTAAGCCCTCAGCCTGAACACCGTCCTTCATTTCAAGAAGTTTTAAGTGTTTTTACTCCTTTTCTTCCTTTGAACATCTCTTCCGCAAGCTCGGCTGCATAAAAAATAAAAAAACAGGAAACAAAATCAGAAAGTAGCCGATAACCTTATCCGTTAATCAAACGAAGGGATGAAAGAATGGCTATTACAGTACAAAATTTTGCTAGGTTGTACCCTAACATGACGGCCGTATGTACTTTAGGTCCTGGAATTATAGGATCTTTATTAGCAGGACGCGAGCCTGCGCCTCTTGAATCGAGGTGGCAGAGTACTTTTAAGGCTTGTTATGATGAGAGTAAAAGTCCCGAATCGCGCGCTCAAGAATTATACAGTCAATTTAGAGGAGCCTCTCAATTTTTTCAAAATGAAGTCATTTCAACAACCGTTCTGGCAAAAGCCGAGCATGCTAAAATGCTTGGTGTTAAAGTTGATGCTTTTAAGGATGACGTTTCTTCAGAGAGTTTACCTGAGTTAGAAGGCTTTACAGCTTTTTTACAGATGTGTGGGGTGATTCCACAAAATTTAGACAATGCTGATTTTTATCAAGAACAGTTAACAATTGCTTTGTGTCATAATGATTCTTTGAAAAGAGCCGAAGCTTCCACGTTTTTGATTTATATGGGGGCAAGTATATGTTTGGCAGATAATATTACAGACCCTGATTTATTAACAGACCCTGTTCGTACTTCTTTAACACACATGGCTTTTGATCATTGGACGCAGGTTGTGTGGGAAGATTTGAATAGAGCTCAAAAAATACAAATAACCGATAATTTAAAAGATTTATTTTCTTCTGCAGTACTTAGAGCTCATAGAAGTCAGAGAACCGATGAACCTACACGTACGAGTCTTCCCGGTCAGTATGCATTTGATGATAATGATGATACTCGGTTTGGTAATGCGGCTCCCATTAGCTCGCGTACAGACGATGGAGCCTTAGTTTCTACTCCCTTTAATGCTCTGGAAGTAGCAATGAGAAGTTTTATGGGTTACCAAATAGCGCCCAGTGGTTCTGGTTTTCGTCACATAAATGCGATGTTTGAAGGTTTGATAAAATTAAAAGATCACAATTATGAATTGCAGCCTATATCGGATTTAGTGATTCCAGAGGTAGAGCCTGTATCTCCACGATCTTCTGAAGAAAATGGATTAATGGAGCTCATAGGAGGTTTGAAACATTGGCTTAAGAGACCTGATAAATATACTTTGGATAACCAAAAGGGTGTGGATGTTCTAAAGGAAATAATCGATAGAATTATTACAGCCCTGAATGAAATCGCAGAAAAAAATAATATAACCTTACACCCTACTCGAGTTGAATATTTAGAAAAAAGAAGAGCCTATGTCGATGGCTGTCAGGATCACTTTAATGCTTTAGAAGAGGCATTTGAGACGAATATGTCTGAAGAACAAAGAAGAGAATTGGGTGATAAAAAAGTAGTCACTCTCGCTATGCAAAACTTCTTAGCGGATATGGTGGCCGGTTGTCGTTTTATTCCTCATCCATTTATGCGGGATAAAGAGGCTGCATGGAATAATTTCTTAGAAAGATTGCAAAATCCTGTAAAGGTAACAGAGCTCGGTGAAATGCCAAGCACTACCGAGGGAGCTCCTGAAGGGGCAGCTGATCCAGAAATTGAAGTTGTCGTCGAACTAGGAGAAGGAGAAGTCGCTCTTGAAGGGGTGCCAGAAGTTGAGTTGGCAGGTGTCAATCTAGAATCCACTCGAAATATGCGCAAGCTCACTACATAAATTGATATGTAGACCCCTAGTACACACTATCCGTCTTTTGTGAGCATCTTTTTTGGATTCTTCACGATAAGGGTCTAGTTGTTTATGATGACCACACGACCTCATATTTTTGAATACCTCAACTACCGTACGTTTTTGCGGGATTTGTTTCAGTTTAAAAAAGACGAAAAGTTAGGCTTTTCGTTTCGGACATTTTCACGATTGGCGGGGCTGAAATCCTCTAATTTTTTAAAGCTCATTATCGATGGGAAACGAAACTTGAGTGCGGATGCGATTCATAAATTTGCCAAAGCCTTCAAGCTCACTAAAGAAGAAACCCAATTTTTCGAGACTCTAGTGCATTTTGACCAAGCTCAGAGTGTGGAAGAGAAAAATTTTTATTATGAACGTGTGATGCGTTCGAAGAGCTATCAGGATGTGCGGCCTCTGGATGCGTCTCAGTATACGTATTTTTCCAATTGGCATTTTGTGGCGCTACGAGCTGGTGACATTGAAGGATTTTCGCGAAGATCCAGTGTGGATTAATCGTCGATTAAGATCCAAACTTCATGCCGAAGAAATTAAAAAGCTATTCAGATTTTACTCACGCTTAATCTTCTTACACGAGATAGCCATGGTCGATTAAAGCAAACTGTCGATAAGATCACGACCAGTCCAGAAATGGGAATGTTGGCTTTGATCAATTTTCATCGAGAGATGCTGCGCAAGGCCAGTGAGTCTTTGGAAAAGCACCGAACAGCCGATCGCGATATTTCTGCGCTCACAATTAGTGTGTCCAAAAAGCAGTATGAAAAAATTCGTGAACGATTAAATCAGGTGCGTCGTGAAATTCACTCGATGGCCGATACGCCTGAGGATAAAGAAGTGATCTATCAGATCAATCTTCAGGCTTTTCCGCTTTCGGAGGTAGTATGGTAAAAAAAATAATCATTCTTTTCAGTTTAGGCGCCTTAATGGCTTGTGGTGGTCGAGGGACGGAAGTCTCGAGTCCCGTCAGCCCCGCCGACAACGCTCCGGGTCAGCGTAAAATTGATTCTCCGGATTACGACGTGACAATGGATTTGCCCGCGGGTTGGATGTTTCGTGAATTCGACGAGACGCACCCTCCGACATCCGATGCGTTTACAGATATTGATAGTGCCACTTTGATTTTAGCTTTATTAAAAAAAGATCAAACACGACTGACTTTTTTTGGTTCAGTATTGAGTGAGGGAGAAAGTCTGGAAGCTTTTATTAGAAGGCGTCATCCAACAGGAGCAATTCAAAATGTTCCGCTGAACGATCCTGATACGGCAGGTCTGGAAGGTAATGTTTATGAGAATGAAGATCCCGGTCCTCACGGAGGATTTTTATCAGATATTTATATTCGTTCGGATCGGGATGTTTTTTGGATGCGTCTAGAGATTGTCGCTGCGACTCGAGACCAAGCCCTTGCCTTGAGCGATGAAATCGATCACATCTTTCAGACATTCAACATTATTCCAAAATTGTAGTGTATTCTAAGAGTCCACACTTCGTGCATTTCTAAACGTAGTTTTCTTCCTCTTATAAAAAAATCCTCTAGAGATATTTTCATAACAAAGGAGACATTATGAAAACAAAAATACTCATCGGCATTATCGTATTAACAGCTCTTTCTTCACTGGGGAGAGCTTCAGATGAAAAAACCAGTCGACAAGGTTTCTTCGTCGGTTTTGATCTCGGTGGAGGAGGCGTCCATATTGGAAGTCCGGCTGCTAATACTGGAGCTCTCTTGGCAGGCTTTAAAATAGGAGGGGGATTCAATGAAAAATTTCTTTTGATGTATGAAGGCGCTTCAGCAGCCACTTTTCGCAATGACGAAGCTGCTGGTTATGCGAGCTTATTATCAGGACAATTTTTTCTGACAGATCAATTCTACGTGCGTCCAGGATTAGGATTTGCGGTGACCAGCTACAAATCAGGACCTTCCACAATTACCACATCCAAGGCTGGTTTAGGACTAGGTTTTGCAACTGGTTACGAATTGCGCCTCACCAAACGCTTTGCCCTCTCTCCCGAAGTCAAAGTCGATTACGCTCGGACGAATGGGCACAACAACACCGCCTACGGTCTTTCGGCAGATTTGCGGTGGTATTTTTAACTATTTTGGACTGAGCATCGTTGTTGGATCGAGGAGTTGGTTGGCCTGTTCTTCAGTGATGAGATTTTCGGATAATAAAATTTCACGCAAAGATTTATTTTCTTTAAAAGCTTTTTTGGCGACATCAGCGGCTTTATCGTAGCCAATGACAGCATTGAGATTGGTGACTAACATGAGGCTTTTTTCAACCAACTCCTGACAACGATCTTCATTCACCATAATGCCTTTGACACATTTATCAGCAAACATGTGACAGCCGTTGGTGAGAAGATTGATCGATTCAAAAAGATTTCCAGCGATGACAGGCATCATGACGTTGAGCTCAAAATTTCCATGCTGGCCACCGATCTGCACAGCCAAGTCGTTCCCTTGCACTTGTGCAGAAATTTGCATGATGGATTCCGGAATAACCGGATTCACTTTGCCCGGCATGATCGAAGATCCAGGTTGAAGTTCGGGTAGAAAAATTTCGCCGATGCCACAGCGGGGACCTGAAGCCATCCAGCGGATGTCATTGGCAATTTTCATCAGCGAGATAGCGAGTGTTTTCAAAGCTCCACTGGCGAAGACACAAGCGTCTTTAGCTGCCTGTGCTTCAAAATGATTTTTAGCTTCATAAAATCTCAAACCTGTTTTTTTGGAAAGATGTTCACAGACTTTAGCGGCAAATTCGGGATGGGTGTTGATGCCTGTACCGACAGCGGTACCGCCAATGGCCAATTCTTCCAAGCCTTCCAAAGCAATGTCTAACCGAGACATGTTGTGAGAAATCTGAGCAGCAAATCCTGAAAATTCCTGACCGAGTGTGACTGGTGTGGCATCTTGAAGATGGGTGCGACCAATTTTGACAATTGAGGAAAACTCGCGAGCTTTAGCGACAAAAGCTTCGTGAAGTAATCGCAGCGCCGGAATCAAACCTTTGGCAATGCCTAAAGCAGCTCCGACGTGAATAGCTGTTGGGATGACGTCATTGGATGACTGCCCCATGTTGACGTGGTCATTGGGGTGCACAGGAGACTTTGTTCCGATCGTGCCCCCCAAGCTTGGGTTGGCTAAGTTGGTGATGACTTCATTAGCATTCATGTTGGTCGAAGTGCCTGATCCTGTTTGATAAATATCGAGAATGAAATGCTCGTCATATTTTGCTTCCGCGACTTCCAAAGATTTTTCAGCAATTACTTGAGCCAAATTTGAGTCGAGTTTGCCTAACTCCTCATTAGCCAAAGCGGAAGCCCACTTGATGAGTCCTAGAGCTTCGATAAATCTCCGATCAAAATGACGTGTAGAGATTTGAAAATTTTCAACAGCTCTTTGAGTGGAAGCTCCATAGAGAAATTCTTCAGGAATATGGACTTCCCCCATAGAATCACTTTCGGTACGAAATGACATGTGTCGCTCCTTTAAAAATTCTGCATGGCTTAGTGAAAAAGCTTAGGAGTGCCAATCGTTAATTTATTTCTGTATTCTTAGAATCAGGGCTTTCTGAATTTTTTCTTTAAAAGGCTCTGAGACAGAAGCTTTTTCAGCATAGTGATTCCACTTGGTCATCACACTACGGACTTCTTCGATGACAGTTTCAGCACGGCCACGCTTCAGGAGAGCTGTTTTGGCAACTGTGAGAAAATCTTCGAGGGTAAAGTTTTCACGTTTCCCATTGAGAGTCATTTGATGTCGGGACGTCCACTGGCCTTGTGGGTTGTAACTATAAGTGACATCAAACGCAGGTGACAAAGACCATTGACCTTCTCTATCCATCAAAAAAGCGATATTTTTAACATGATCATCTTGATTGCGTCCTAGAATATTAAAAACCATGCGGCGAAATAGTTGTTCATTGAATCGTATCGGCAGTTTGAGCTGACGCATTACAAGAAAAGCTTGTTCATAAGAATAAGCTCCAGGGTTGTGATAATCAAAATGAGCAATAGCTGCCAGGGATTGCATGTGCAGTTTTTGTCCATTCTCAAGGCGATCAAAACGACGAGTCATGAAATGCTGTCTGCCATTTTCTTCCAGAAGACGGCATTCGCTCATCTCAATACCTGCCTCTTGAGCCATGAGAGAATAGGCATATTCGATAGCTCCATAACCTTTTGGATCTTCAAGCTCTTTGTCTTTATTTCCAGAGACTCCATCAAATTTTATAAGCCAATTTTCAAACCCATCACCTGACTCGATTTGCCCGGAACGCACTTCGTGAGTTTTGCGATTCCAGACAATCACTGCTTTGGCACGGGCTCCACCAGCTGAAGTGCCTACGCGCAATATATCACTTAAAGCATCTTCTCTTTTTCTAAAAGTAGTCTTGAGATTATTGCGTTGATTTAAAATTTCCGAAGCCAATGTGACCAAGTTGGCTACGTCGACTTTTTTTGATTTCTCTTGTTTAGGTCCCAAGCTGGGTACAAATTCTAATGCTCCCATCCCACGACGCCCCATGTAGCACAATCTCTCGACAGCATTGAAGCTTTGAGGGCTTCTTCCCTGAGTAGCAAGCCATGCATCTATCAGTGTATTTCCAAATTTATCCGGAAGTGAATCCGAAAGAAGTCCGGGTAATCCATGAAAAGTATTTTGAGGAAGTGAAAATGTATAAACCTTCTGACTCAGCGGCATCATCAGTGGTGAGAGCTCAATCCCACTATTTAAAAAATCAGGATCGTATTGAAAAGCTGCGTCGCTGTTTTCATTCGCTAAAGACACAGCTCCAATGATGGTGCCCCAAAGTTCAACTTGAGCTATTGTTGTCATTTCTGATCACCCCAGACCCATGAAGATTTTTTAATATTTATTATTTTTGAGGAAGCCCGTTGCCGCTTTTTGCCTTGGAGTTTTAATTGGGCGATTGGGCTAGGAAGAGTGGGTGAAATTAATAAATCAAAGCGATCTGTTAAATTAAGAGCTCGGAAAATTCGGATAAAGCTTGAGAGCTGTAATGACTCACCGGCTTCAAACCTTTCAAGGGTGCGTTTGGAAATTCCTGCCTGCGCTGCCAAAGCTGCCTGTGTTTTATTGTGATCAAGTCTTGTTTGGGCAACACGTTGTCCAAGCTCCCTTAAGACAGCCTTGTCGGAAAGGTTTTGAGATATTATCATAATACGACAATATTGACGAATAATTAGCTTATAATCTATTTAATTCGTCATTTTAGTCGGATTATTTTGTGATTGAAAATGGGTTAGACGAGATGGAATCCTTCATTTCAGGAAAGGCCTTTTCGCAAAATGAAAACTCAAGTTTGGCTTTTTCAGCTTTCTTGGATTTTTCGGTGAGGGTGAAGAAAAGGTTTCGGGCTTGATGACGGTTTTTGATTAAAACACAATCCTCTTTGTCTGTTTCTAAAAAAACATCGCCGATGACTTTGTTATCTTTTTTGATCACACCTTTTTTATGAATCATAATGGGATAATCTGTGATGCGAGCCAAGATAAGAGAGCCTTTTTCTCCAGAGGTGTAAAAATCTTTGTCTGTATTAGCGATAATCAATTTATTGCGAGCACCAAGTTTCTCTTTAACCTTGGTAGATGTCTGATCCCAAAACCGTACCGGGCCAGTGTCGATATGAATTCCTTTTCCTTGATAATAACCCGCTCCACAACATTCCAGATTGCGCACATACACCCATAAGTCTTTTCCTTCGACCCCTTCGATATTGATATCGGAGGCCATCCCTTCAATATGCAAGCTGGTCATAGCTGCTTGCCGACCTTTTTTTCTCAAGCCTTCATTGTACTCAGGGCTGCGATAGCCGGAGACGATGGTGATCATTCCTTGAGAAAAATGATCTTGGAGAAAATCCAGTAGAGAAATCAATCGAGGTGAGACCCATTCATCTTTTTCAGAGGACTTGATCCCAAAAAGAGAATTGATTTGAGACAAAGCCTTTTGGGAAAAATTATGATCAAAATAAGTGACTGAGAGTTTCTGATTGGTTTTAGGATTTGTCAGAGAAATTTTTCCATCGCCTGAGAGGTAGAATGGTTGGGTGGCGTAAGTGGTTATGGGGAAAAAGAACGTAAAAAAAATGAATAATTTTTTGAAAGTCATCAAGCTTCGGTAGCATTTCAAAGAGGGCACCGACAATTACTTTGTTGGAGGATGTAGCGATCCAAGGCTGATGTTGGAGATAGAAGATCTTCAAGTCTGTTTTTGAGATTAGGATTTGATTCTAAAAGATTTGCCAGTCTCTCTGGAACAGAAAAAGCAAAATCATGAAATCGAGTGATAATTCCTGGAGGACATTGAGGCAAAGATAGAAGTTTTGAAAAGGTATTTAATTGTTGGTCAAGGGATATTCCATTAACCGTAGTGTTGGTGAGTGTGGCATCTAATTGCAAAATTTCGATGAGGACCAATGCAATAGACCTTCTTTGAGTGTAGTCTGTATCAATTTGAGACAAGCAATCTAAAGATTTTTCAATCAGCGGAAGCAAAGCTTTTTCATGTTTTACTGCAGGTGGTGGGATTGTAAAGGCTGGAGGTGGTAGCGTCGAAATTGTCATGTTTTACCATCGAAACGAAATCATTTTTGTTGCTACAAAATTATTGGGTTTAACAAATTTCTTCGATTTTTTTGATTTTTTGCAGACGATTTTCATGACGGCCACCTTGAAAAGTAGCGCCTAGCCATGCATCAACAATGGTTTTAGCTTTGGGAAGATCAACCACGCGTGATCCGAAGCAAAGAATGTTGGAATTGTTATGTTCGCGTGACATTTGTGCCGAAAAAGATTCGCTAACCACAGCAGCCCGAATCCCGTCGAATTTATTAGCCGCAATACTCATGCCGACACCCGTACCACAGACTAAAATGCCTAGAGGTGCTTCGCCAGCTAAAATCTTTTTTGAAACATCCGCCGCATAGTCTGGATAGTCCACAGAATCTGATGAGTGAGTGCCCAAATCGATAACATCTACTTTTTTTGAACGTAAGTAATCAGCAATCTCGTTTTTGAGTTCATAGCCCGCATGATCAGCGGCAATAATGACTTTATTGGACACATTTACGGACATAATCGATGACGTCCTTAACAGTTAAGAGGCCTTCAACGTCTTCATCTGGTACTTCCATTTCAAACTCATCTTCCAAAGCCATAATGAGTTCGACAATGTCGAGCGAATCAGCACCTAAATCATCTACAAAAGAGGATGTATTGGAGAGTTCGTTTTCACTAAGTCCCAATTGTTCCGCGATGATTTGCCTGATACGCCTATCGACAGATGAAAAAGCAGCTGAAGCAGCGGCCATTGAAATTTACCTCAAAATTATTCTGCAGCTAAACGAACGACTTCTGTTTCACCATAAAAACCGCAAGAAGCACAAACACGGTGAGCCAAACGAGCCGAACTGCAACGAGGGCATTTCTGGACCTGAAGAGCCGAGAGATGTTGATGGGAGCGCCTGTTGTTACGACGGGCGCGTGATTTCTTTTTACGTGGTACTGGCATAGTCGGCGTCGGCTACACTACCTTTTTTGACCTTGTCAACGACTGTCTCTGAATTTTGTGGCTTCATGAGAGCGTCAATCACCTCAGATAATTTTTTGTCCCCACATACGATATCCCGCAACTGATTTCACGGGAGAGCGATAAAGAAAGTACACGAATAACAAAAGGGGATGGAAAAGGCTTATATGACTTTTGTTAATAATTATTTTGTACCCCCACTAGGATGGGTTCATTATTCTCAAAGTGCATTTTTAACCGTCAGAGGGCGGTTACTCATTTCTAGTCCAAATAACGAAGCTGGAGTTTTACTCACAAAGACCGAAACTTCTAGTAGAGTCGATTGCTATGCCGTGCCCCCCCATGACCGAAGCGTCCAATTGCCAAGAGTGGGGAAATCTTGGAAAGAAGCAATAGACCAAACTCTTGCAGCCCTTCTTGCTGAAAGGTCGAGGCGTAATTCAAATGTTTCTTTTGGAGCACCGATTAAATTACGCCTTTTTGTATCTCCTGAAGACTGTATGGCTTTGGGTGCTGAAGTGATGGATGAATTTGATGATACCTCGGGGCTTCAATCTCTTATGAGTGGAGTCGGTGTAGCCTATCATAGTGTTGATTATATTTGTGATGATCAGGGTGTTTTAAAGTTAAATTCGTCTCTGAGAAATAACGATATGTTTGGGGAAATAGCGAGATCTTTAGATGAAAAAAGATTCTCATACCACGTGGCTCTCGCAAGGCCTTCTGGGGCTGCTATTGACCAAAGTAATGATAAATATTTGAAGGAACTTTTTTCACAAATGTTTCGGAATCTTAAGATCACGATTGATTCGTCTCAAATTTGGCCTTTTATTCAATCTTTTCTAGATAAAGTAAAAAATAAAAAAGATGTGGAACTTCCGACACCACCAGCTTTGCCTGAATTATGGATTACTCTAGATGACGAAGGTCGTATTACAGGACATATCATTAAGGTAGGTTTGGCAACAGTGAGAGGGACTTTTCGTGATAATGGATTTCCTGTAGGTGCCGTTGCCGTTCGAGTCAAATACCAGCAGTATATGCCATTAGCATATCCACTTGAATCCCAGCATACTCGAGTGTGGGAGATGCAATCGGATCATCTTAATGCCCTTCAAAGTGTAGCAATGAAAAATCTTCTTTTAAGATGGGATCAAAGGCCTCCATCACATCCTCAAGGTTGGGCTGTGACAGCTATTTCACAAAAAAAAGTTAAATGAGGAATTTGAGTTTTAAGGAATTAAAGCTTGAACAAGTTTCTTGGTTAAAAGTAAGTGAGCACTCACTTTATGGTACGACTATCTGCAAAAGAGAGAAAATTGGATATTGTTAAAGCGGCGATCGAGCTTTTTTCACAAAAAGGTTTTGGCCGCACGACAACCAAGGAATTAGCTCAAAAAGCGGGGATTAGTGAAGCTTTGCTCTTCAGGCATTTTCCGGACAAAGAAAGTTTGTATGAAGAAATTTTAAGGGAGAAAATTGAAGAGCGTTGTGTTCCAATTGTGGATCAGCTTTCGACGCAAGGGACTTCTGAAGAGATCTTGTTTGGAGTGGCTCAAAAGATTTGTGAAGAAAATGTACAAGATACGACATTTTTAAGACTACTGCTCTTTTCAGCTCTTGAAGGACATGCCTTATCAGAGCTTTTTTTTGGAAGACCACATCTTCCTCTTGTAGAATTTCTCAAAAAGCATTTTTCAGAAGGTAAAAAGAAGAAACTCTATCTTATCGATGACCCAATGGTAGTGACATATGCTTTTCTGGATATGATTTTTGGACTGTTGAATGCTTATCTTATTTTTAAAATTCCCCATGTTGTTAAATCGCCTCTGAAGAAAACTCTAAAAAGTTATGTTCAAATTTTTTTGAAAGGAATTTCTGTATGAAAAGTTCTTATTATTTACTGTGTCTGCTCTTTATCTCTTCTTCATTACAAGCTCAGGAAAAACTGACTCTCAGGCAGGCTTTTGAAAAAGCTCTCAAAAAGAGTGAAGTGATTGCGATCAAGGGTGAGGATATTCGTATCGCCGAAGGCCATTATTTACAGGCTTGGGGTGAGGTTTTGCCTCATATAGATGTCAAAGCGACTGAGTTTATTCAGGATACGAGTGGAAATAGCAGCGGCAGTGCTTTTTCGGATAGTTTTACACGTCGAAGCAAACCCGAAGTTGCTATCACCGCTTCACAGCCTATTTTTCAGGGATTAAGAGAGTATTATGCTCTCAGTACTTCCGGTGCAGAAAAGAGAAAAAATGTTTTTCTCAAGCGCAGGGCTCAAGAACTACTTTTTTCAGATGTGACGAAAACTTATTATTCTGTGATTGAGCTTCAACATGAACATGACATTTTAAAGTCCTTGCTTGATGCCACACAGAAACGAGTCAAAGAAATTTCCGAGCGTATCCGTCTTGGGAAATCCCGTCAGAGTGAAGTGTTGGTGGCAGAGTCTCAGCAGTCAAGTCTCGAAGCGGACATTCAAAAATCAGCCTCACAGCTGGCGATTTCACAAGAACTACTTTCCTACTTTATTGGAGAGCCTCTGACTCAAGAGTTGGTAGATGAGTTTAATGTTCCTGATAGTCTTCCAAATTTGGAAAAGTCTATAAGTGCAGCTCAAGAGCGTTCGGATATTAAAGCCCAGGAAGAAGCGGTGCGCTTAGCTAAAGGCAAAGTAGGTTATGAGCGTGGAGCTCATCTTCCCGATGTGAGGCTTGGAGCTAACTACTATCCTTACCGTGTGGGATTTCAGCAAGATATTAAGTGGGATATGATGTTTACCGCAAAGCTTCCAATCTTTTCCGGTGGGGCTACAGCGGGACGCGTGAAGGAAGCCAAGGCTATGATGAAACAGGCTGAATTTGCCAGTGCTGAAAAAAAACGAACGGCAGAAAAAGAAATTCGTCAAGCTTTAGCATCTTTGGATGCTTCTCAAAAAAGGGAAAAGTTTTTGAAACAAGCTGAATCAAAATCTGGTCAAAACTATCAGGCTCAAGTCGATGAATACCGATTAGGTTTGGTGAATAACCTTGAAGTTTTGCAGTCGCTCAAAGACTGGCAGCAGCTAAGACTCCAAGCCAATTTGTCTCATTATCAAACCAAACTTGATTTTTTAAATCTCAAAGTCACTGAAGGACATTTGCCTATTGTAGAAGATTTGTTGGTTAAACCTTAAAGAGGATTCCTATGACACTTTCTGATCTCTCAATTAAAAATCCCGTTTTTGCTTGGATGCTGATGATCGGTCTTATCGTTTTTGGATGGATCGGTTTTAATCGCATGGGCATGAGCTTGATGCCTGATGTCGATTTTCCTGTTTTAACCATTACAACCTCATGGGAAGGTGCGGCGCCGGAAGTAGTAGAAACAGAAGTCACCGATCCTATGGAAGATGCGATCATGACGGTAGAAGGGGTGAAAGAAGTTTCCTCTACTTCACGTCAGGGGGTTTCCATTATTAAGGTGGAATTAGAGCTTAATCGCAATATCGATACAGCCCTTCAGGAAGTACAGACAAAGCTGGCTCAAGCTCAAAAGAATTTGCCTAAAGAAGTTGATCCTCCCGTCATCATTAAAGCCAATTCCGAAGATCATCCGATTCTTTGGCTCTCCCTTTATGGAGATAAGAGTACTCGCGATATCATGATCTATACTCATGATTTTTTAAAAAATCAGTTTACGACTATTTCGGGCGTCGGTGAAGTCATTTTGGGTGGTTATGTAGATCCCAATTTACGTGTGTGGCTGAAGTCGGATGAATTGGAAAAAAGAGAACTGACGATTTCGGATGTTAATCAAGCTGTTCGGTCACAGCATGCTGAAATACCCGCGGGTTATATTGATACGGGAAAAGAAGAACTTAATGTGCGTGTGATGGGTGAAGCAAATACGGTAGAGGAGTTTAAGAAGATTTCAATTCCGCAGCGGAGTGGGTCGCCGATCTGGCAGACGATTCGCATCGGTGATGTGGCGGATGTGGAAGATGGTTTGGATGAGATTCGCCGCGTGTCGCGTTTTCCGGTATCCCCGCTGTAGGTTTGGGAATCAAAAAACAAAAAGGTGTTAATGCGGTGGCTGTGGCTAAAGATGTGAAGAAAAAAGTAGCGGAGCTTCAATCAAAACTTCCACAAGGTCTTCATCTGGATGTCGTTTTTGATGGGACGACGTATATTGAAGAATCCACTCATGAGCTTAATTTCACCCTCATTCTTTCAGCCATTTTAACATCTTTGGTGTGTTGGGTATTTTTGGGTTCTTGGTCTTCCACCATGAACGTTCTCCTGGCGATCCCCACATCCATTATTGGAGCTTTTACGATTTTGTATTTCATGGGTTTTACGCTGAATACGTTCACGCTTTTGGGTTTATCTCTCGCGATTGGTATCGTGGTGGATGATGCCATCATGGTGTTGGAAAATATTGTCCGCTATCATGAAAAAGGCATGAGTCGCGTGAAAGCGGCCATGGTCGGGGCTCGTGAAATTTCGTTCGCCGCCATGGCTGCCAGTGTGGCGATCTTGGCTATTTTCATCCCAGTTGTTTTTATGCAGGGAATTATCGGAAAATTTTTCTTTCAGTTTGGCGTGACGATGTCGGTGGCCGTCATGCTGTCACTTTTGGAAGCTTTGACTTTGACTCCGATGCGATGTTCTCAATATCTCCAAGTCACTCATTCCAATCCAATGTCCAAAAAAGTGGATGAGATTTTAGCGAAAGGCATCGAAATTTATCGTCAAAAACTCGAATGGTCTTTGCAAAATCGTTGGAAGGTCGTGAGTGCAGCCATGATATTTTTTGTCGTGTCACTGTCACTGGTGACTTTTTTGAAAAAGGAATTTGTCCCTCCTCAAGATCAGGGGAATTTTTTAGTCCGTCTTCAAACACCGATTGGTTCGTCGATTGAGCATACCGATGAAGTCGTTAAAAAAGCCGAAGCGTTTATGAAAACACGCGCGGACATCGCTCATTTTTATGTGGCGATCGGAGGTTTTGGCGGTGGTGAAATCAATACGGCGATGATGTTTGTGACCTTGCATCCTTTTAAGAAGCGTCCAGTCGTCGCTCCGTCTAAGCGTGTACTGACACAGCAGGAAATCATGAATGTCCTGAGAGATGAGTTTAATAAAATTCCTGGGGTGACGAGAGCCTCTTTGCAAGATCTCTCGCTTTCTGGTTTTGCTGCTGATCGTGGGTATCCCATTGAGTTTACCATTCGTGGGCCTGATTGGGATAAGCTTGCGGACTTGAGTCGTACTTATATGGATAAACTCAAGGCTTCGGGTCTGATGGTAGATATTGATACGGATTATCAGCTGGGAATGCCTGAAGTGCGTGTGACTCCGGATCGTGACAAGGCGACAGAGCGCGGTGTGAGTGTGGCGACCATTGGTGAAACGATCAATGCTTTGATTGGCGGCGTGCGTATCGGAAAATATACTCAAGGAGGGAAGCGTTACGATATTCGTGCTCGTTTGGTAGATAAAGATCGAACCAGTCCTCAGGATATTAATCGTATTTGGGTACGGAATAATCGGGGTGAATTGATCAAACTATCAGATGTTGTCACTCTCAATCAAAAGCCATCTCTCTTTTCCATTTCGAGAAAAAACAGGGAACGTGCGATTGGTATTTTTGCCAATGTGGCTCCAGGAAAATCCCAATCAGATGCGATTGCGATAGTGAATAAGATCGGAAAAGAAATCATGCCTGATGGTTATCGTGTTTATCTTTCGGGAAGTGCCGAGACCTTTAAGGAGTCATTTCAAAGTTTGATTTTGACGTTCTTGTTGGGATTGTTGGTGGCTTACATGGTCTTAGGATCTCAGTTTAATAGCTTTATTCATCCTGTGACGGTTTTGATGGCGCTACCTTTCAGTGTGACAGGCGCTTTCATTGGGCTTTTGATTGGAGGGCAGTCGCTCAACATGTATAGCATGATTGGTATTCTCTTGCTCATGGGAATCGTGAAGAAAAATTCGATTTTGCTTGTGGATTTTACCAATGAAAAACGCATTGAAGGTTTTGCAATGAAAGAAGCTTTATTGGAAGCCTGTCCTTTGCGTTTACGTCCTATATTAATGACATCTTTTGCGACGATTGCCGGAGCTTTGCCTGCAGCGATGGGTTTTGGTCCGGGTGCCGAGACGCGTATTCCTATGGCTTTAACCATCATTGGGGGTGTGACTGTTTCGACGTTTCTGACTCTTTTTGTGGTTCCCTGCGTTTATAGCCTGCTCTCACGATTTGAGAGTCATAAGCATGCGGAAGAATTGAAAGAAGTCATGATGGAGTTTAAGAATGTCTAAAAATTAATGGTTCGACAGGCTCACCATGTCCTATTTTTTTTAAAAAATATTTAAGTTTCTGCCCTCCGTGCCGTTCCTAAGGATAACAATAACTTTGCCTTTGGGAGGGGCACGACATGGCTATCAAATCTAAAAAGAAGAAAAAAAATCATCAAAAACAATACTTGGGTGTAGCCGGAGTTTTATTAATGGCAACGCTGACAGGCTGCGGAAGCACTGGGGTTTCTGGTGGGGATACCCCTGGAGCTGATGTGGTAGGTCTGGCTGTTGCTGATCAGGTATCTTTAGTCACAGCAGCTGATAGTGGAGCTTCTAGCAGCGTGAGTGCTTTGAGTACTTTATTTAGAAATAAATTTTCTGCTCCTGTGACGGGAGACTTTGTCGACGATATAGCAACAACTTATGTTTATGATGAATCCATGAAGCCCTTGGATATGATCAATGAAATTCTCTGCTATTTTGGACAAACAGGGTATTCAGATATGGTTAACCAAGGTAATTATCTGGCTTTAGTGGATAGTGCTTTGTGTCAGCAAGGCAGTGATCAATCAGGAGCTTCCAATAACCAATCCAGTTCCCAAGCACAGTCTTATGAAGAGTGGGTGATTAATTCATCTCGTGCCGATGACAACAGTCCTCAAGTTGTTGAAGTGTGGGTTCCTCAAGATGGAAATAGTGATGGTTTTGATGAAATTAGAGTGAGACTGACCATTACAGGTGCTGTCAGTAGCGAAAATCCTTTTGGTCTTTTTCACATGGATATTGGGATGTATGCTTCAGGAAGTCTTTATGGTTCGGGTTATCTCGAATCCGATCTTGATGCTGACGGTAATGTTAATTTACAAATGTTGATGAGTACTCCTGGCGGTGAAATGAATCAGCAAGTCCATGCTGTTTTGGATCCTGATGGTGTCTCTGGCCATGCGTATGTTTTGGATGCTTCCATGCATGGAGGCGGTGAAACATCTGGTGTCTCAGGTCTTCGTACTAAGACTACAGTGGAGTCCGATCCTACCCAAGTGGCTTTTGATGAAGGCCATTATTTTGCTAGTAACTCCACTGAAGATCGCTGTCTTGATCGTCAAAATTTTAATGAAAATGTCTGGGAATATAATCTCTACGATGCGGATGGGAATAGAAAAGAACTCAATGGTGGCTTCCCCATTAAATTTGGAAATTTTCATGGGTTTGCCAGTTCTTGGGGTGTTTGGATGGATTCCGATGCTTCTTTGTCTAATGGAGACACTGTCACTAACGACGATGGATCGACATCCTATACTTATTACGAAGCGGCTGGACGTTTGGTCAAACAAACCCGAAAGGAATTAACCTTAGGCGACTTTGAGCAAGATACATTTTACCGATGGGACAATGAAGCTTTTGAAAATACTAAAGTAAAGTGGACAGGTACTGAATTCCAACAAATTGCTACAGAAGACTGTGGTGAAGGTGGTTGTCTCTTCTCAGTGTTGGAGACTCCAGAAACTCTTTTGCTCAATCCAGGGGATTATCTAAATCTCTATAAAGATGGTTTTGGATCTATTAACATTGTCGTTCCTGATGAAGGTTTGTCTAATAGTTTGAGAGTTCCTTATTATTCTCAAGAAACTGTCTTACCTGGAGATGCCCTTTTTGCTTCAGGAGATTTGACATTTAAATGTTATACAAACTGCGTCCGTGGTGGATTGACACCGGAACAAGTAAATTCAGGAGATCTCTTTTTAGAGAATTCCTATGATGTCGATGCCCCTCATCTTTACGTGTTAAATGCAGAAACCTTAGCTTTGACTCAAGATGGAGAACCGGTTTCTGTGGATGGTTTGGATATGTCTTTAACTCCTTATACTTGGGGCATGATGGTTTCTAACCTGGTCTTGTCGACTGATAGTTTAACTGATTTTTCAGACTTATTTACTCTTCCTGAGACTTATTCTTATGAAACAGGTCCTAATTCCTGGAATAAAGTAAATGCACTTTTGGATTCTGAAGGAAATGCCGTTACTTTTGATCAACCCTTATCGTGTCTTTATGATGATGAAGATCACGGAACCTTCTTTCTGGATTATCAAGGCACAGGAAGATTGTTTGGTATTCCTTGGGAGGAAGATGAGAATGAAGCCACAGGATTTTCACGCTGGCATCCTGCCTTCCGTATCGCTGATGGTGCTGAAGTCACCTGTGGAGAGACTACTTATTATGTGAAGGCCACCAACATCGAGCAAAGCATGATAGCTGTGGATCCGATCATCTGTGCAGATCTTACCGTGGGTGCTGTAGCCGCTCCTGATGGAACTTTTACAGATCCTGAAATGGGTGCTCGCCCTGAAGTAACAGGAGGTGCTGCCGTAGTCGGTGGTGAAATTCAATAATCTTAAAGTTCGTATGAAAATAAAAAGCGGCCTGATTCCAGGCCGCTTTTTTATTTACCCCATAAAACTATTTGAGTTTAATATTTTTTAAAGCTGCTAAACGAGGATCGATTTTTTCCGTTTTGCAGGCACAAGTCTTTAGATTCAGATTTTGACCGCATTGAGGACACAAGCCTTTGCAATCTTCTTTGCAAAGATCACGAATAGGAATGTTGAGGTAAAGGGATTCTTTTAAAATATCATCCAGGTCGAGTTCTTCTGTTTTGTAATAAGAAATACTATCATCATCATCACCTGGATCGTCATTGGGTCCCACGTCATCAAAACTCATCGATTTATGAGGGAGCATGGTGAGTTTGATAGGTGAGGAAGATTTTTTAATAAATTTTTCCAGACATCGATCGCAGACGGGTTCCAGCTCAACTTCCGTATTTCCCACAATGGAAATATTTTGGCAGGTTTTGAGAATATTGATTCCCACATGACCTTGAGTGTTGACGTAATCTTCCTGATAAACTTCACGAAAAAGCTGATCAAGCCAGGGTTCTTTTCCTGCCTCAAAATCAAAATCCAAACCTTCTTCAGGAATATCAAAAAATTTTATTTTCATTTTTTTAGTTTATGCTGCTCGACGGGTATTTTCACGAAGAAATGCTGCGAAACCATAGAAAATCTTATGAGCAATTTCTTTGAGTTCTTTTAAATGAATGGTCGATTCCGCGATGATTTTTTTGGTGTCATAGCCACTCGACGTGGCATCGATTTGTCCTGATGCACTTTCACACCAGGATTTGACCATATCTTCGGTCATCTCAGGATGAAATTGAATGCCAATGGCATTGCCTTGAATACAAAAAGCCTGATTGGGATAACTATCATTTAAAGCCAAACGATAACCCTGAGTGGGGATATCAAACGTATCTCCATGCCAATGAAAAACCATATGTTCTTTTTTGGGGTCCAGTTGAAAGAAGACTGGGTTACGTTTGTAAAACCAGTCATCCAGACGAATGGGTGCCCAGCCGATTTCTTTGGCAGGACCTGGATACACACGAGCACCAGCAGCTTTGGCCAGCATTTGAGCTCCAAGACAAATACCCAAAATAGGTTTCTTTTGTCTTAAAGCTTCACTCACCACGAGAAGTTCTTTTTTGATCCAAGGGAATTTATTCTCTTCATAAACAGACATCGGTCCGCCCAAAATGATGAGGCCAGCATATTCTTCAAGTTTGACTCCAGAAGGCCAAACGACATCATCTCCAGCCATAAGAGTTTCATAAGTAAGATTGGCTTTTTTGATTTCTTCTTCGAAAAGTCCCAATCCTTCGAGGGGGGAATGTTGGATCACGAGTAGTTTTGGCATATTTTAACCTTTCGTAGGGGTTTGATTCATCAAACCCGGGCGTGATTTATCACGCCCTTACATTATTCTCGATAAGCCGCATAGGAAGATTCTGTTTCCCAAATACGGATTTCATCGATGGGCAGTTTTAAAGTGATACAATAATCATAAATCAGTTTGGCAATGGCTTCAGCTGTAGGGCTGGTTTCAAAAAGATAAACAGGCTCACCAAGCTCGAGTAGAGGTTTTACGAGAGGATCATCTTTTCGTAGAAGCATTTTATGATCAAGCTTCTCATCGATCCAGGCCTTGACGAGATCTCGAAGTTCTCCAAACTCGTAAAGAATGTGTCGTTTGTCTAAAGTTTCACCTTGGAGAAGGATTTCCACTTTGGCGTTATGACCATGGGGATGCATACAAGGACCATCGTAATCCATCAAACGATGCCCGTAACAAAAATCAAAAGATTTATAAACGCGATACAAGTGATTGTCCTCCGTCCACTACGATTTCAGTCCCCGTGACGAAGGGCTGCTCTGCCAGAAAGATAACAGCTCTGGCAACATCTTCCTCGCATCCCCAGCTTTTGAGAAGATTTTCCCGAGCCAGACGTTTTTGAGCCGCTGGGGACAAGTTTTTGGGCGGGAGAATGAGTCCGGGTTGGACACACGCTACACGGATTTTAGGAGCTAAAAAGACAGCGAGCTTTCGGCTTAAATGTTTTAAGGCTTCCTTGGAAATCTCATAAGGTAAAAAACGTGCCTTAGGTCGGCTTAAAGTTCTGTCTCCAATCAAGATAATCGACGCTTCTTTTTTCTTTTTAAGACTGGGAAGAAAGCTTTGAATGAGAAAGAAAGGCGCTTTGAGATGAATATTAAGAAAATCATCCCAGTTTTTTTCCAAAACTTTTTCAAAATCAACCGGGTAAAAGAGAGAGGCGTTGTGCACCAGAATATCAATGCCCCCAAAATCTCGAACGATTTTTTCAACCATCCGCTTTAAATCTGCAACACGAGTCAGATCAGCTCTATAGGCCTTGGCTTGAACTCCCAAAGATCTCAATTCACAGATGAGGCAGGTCGCTTCTTTAAGAGAGTGATGGTAATGAATTAATACATTGGCACCTTTTTTTGCAAAATGAAGAGCCATCTCTCGACCAATACGTTGAGCGCCTCCTGTGATAAGAACTGTTTTTTTCTTGAGATTCATCGGCAGATGGCTAACCTTCACAAGGATTGAAAGACAATTGGAAAAATAAAGTTTTGATTAGTTTGGGTTCGAATCAAAATCCTGAATTTAATATCAAACTCGCCAAAAAACGTATTTCAGAAACATTTCAAGTTTTAAAATGGTCTTCCTTTTGCGTAACAGAGGCAGTCAGTGAGCTTCCTCAAAAACCATTTTTGAATGGTGTTGTATTGATTGAAACAGAAAAGCCTCTGCCTGAAATGCAAGCCCAGCTTAAATCTATTGAAGATATCCATCATCGAGATCGACAGAATCCACTTTTTGTGACCTTAGACTTGGATATTTTGATGTGGAATGGTGCAGTGGTTCATGACGATGTGACAGAAAAAGAATATTTGAAAGAGATGATTTTAGAAGTCTGTCCAGACTATAAGGTTTCTCCACCATCCATTAAGTAAATCTGTCCTGTGAGCCAATCACCTCCGGTGGAAATAAGAAAAGACACAAGCTGCGCCACATCTTCAGGAGTGCCTAAGCGTCCCAGAGGGATTTTCTTTTTTAACTGGGTTTCGACGTGTTTGGGATAATGGTCCAACCAATGAGTGCGTATGCTACAAGGGGCAATCGCATTAATGGTAATGCCATAAGGTCCTAATTCGGGAGCTAAAGATTTTGTGAGATTGATAAGGCCAGCTTTAGCGACATTAAAAGGATAGCCTTGATTATGACCCAAGAGAGCCGATGAAGAAGCAAAATTAATAATTTTCCCAAATTTTTGTTTTTTGAAAATGGGCAAAACCGCTTGAATGCAGGAGATCGTTCCTAAAGTATCGATGGCAAAAACATCTTCAAACATTTTTCGAGAAATTTTTTCAAAGGGAAGATCCCAATAAGACCGTGTTTTTTTGTTTATAGGAAATCCTGCGACGTTGATGAGAGCCTCTAAACCACCTAAATGCTTAGAAGCTTGCTGAATCATTTTTTTAATCTCAACTTCAGAAGCGAGGTCGGCTTGGAGAGCATGACCTTTTATTTCTTTTGCAATAGCTTGAGCTCTCTTTTGAGCCTGATGATATTGAAGGACAACATGCGCACCCGAAGAAGCAAGAGTGCGGCAAATGGCTTCTCCAATATCTCCACTTCCTCCCGTCACTAAAATTTTTTTCATTTTAACAATCCTTTATAAAACTCTCTGATACTCTTCGATTGTCTTTTTCCATACAGGGACTCCACAGTAACGATCCCCTTCTGGACAATAAGGAGTTTCTCCCGCTTTCATGCGCAAATAGCAGGGAGCGAGTATGTGTTGGGCGATTTGAGGATGGATGGCTTTGACTTGTTGGACTTCTTCAATGGTTGCAAAAAATATTTCTTCTTGAGCGGTGTAGCAAGCGCGCGTACGCCATTTGTGATGAAGATTTAAAAGATCTCCGGATTCTTCAAAACGAATGGGGAAGGCATTGGGTAAAAGATAAAGAGCTTTTTCGGTCTCGACACCATCGCTTAGGAGATTGTTAATCCCTTGAAAAACGTCGCGCATGGTTTCTTCATAAACATTTTGAACCGCATCATTTTCTTTTATCAACATGGGTAAAATATAATCAGGCTCTCCGGAATAATGGGTGAATAAAATCGGCCGTGAGCCAGGAGTCATGCGGTGACGTTGATCTTGTGAGTCAGCCGTATGAGAAATCTTTTTTCTAAATGTATAGTGTGGATGATAAAGAGTGCGAGCGAGTTTTGATAATGTATTCACGTTAAATGTATCGGCAAAATAGGAATTTTCAGCGGGATTCATGACTTTGTTGATGGCGTCAGTATCCGAAAGTTCATTTTCGGTGAGTCCCAATACGTTGCGAACAGAGGCAGCCAAAATCTTTTCAGCGTTGATCTTATAATCGACAAGTTTGGAAGAGAGACCATCCAGAGAGGCGTCGAATTCTTGAATGAATTTCGTAGGGGCTCGATTTATCGAGCCCTGTAAAGAGATCATTTTATATTCCAATGTCTCTTCCAATGGCATGGGGTCTTTTAATTCTTTTTGAAAATCTGGATCCACTTTGACCACTTCTTCAATCATCTTTTGCACGACATATTTTTGCTCAAACGATGTATCAAACATTTCACACAAACGATGATAGCGCATGAGGGTCAACGCGCTGACCGTATGATAGAGATAGGCATGTGTGGCCACAGGTAGGACATAACGAGCCACTTCGTAAGCACGTTTTTTTAGAGAGATTTCGTACTTCTCAGAAGTTTTTTTGCGTTGAGGAAAAAGTCCGTAAAAACGTTTGCGAATCTCCGGCATCAAGAGCTCGATCATCTGATTGTAACGATCCATTTGAAGATTCACGATTTCTAAAAATTTTTGACTGTGTTTTTCCGAAAGATTGGGGACGGTAAAATGGCCCGGGGCGACACGGACGTAGCGTTGGCTCACTTGTTCCGAATTATAATAAGGATGGCTGTGCAGAAACGACCAGATAAAATGTCGGGACACCCGATCCATCGCAAAAACAAAATGAGCGTGTTGGCGGGTGGTGAGATGGCCGGCTTTGAGAGTGGATTCGGCGATTTTATCTCTAAGTGTACGAGATTTTTCGTCTTTTGAGACATCCTCTCGAGTAATAATTCCTTTAGAAGAATAACACGTGCGCGCGGCCGCAATTCCCAGATTGTAAGGCTCCTGAATGACCCCTGCCAAAGTGATCTGAGGGGGCTCTGAAATGAAGGTTTTTTGAGTCACGGGAGGGCGACTTTAGACAGATCAATCAATGAGTTCCACTATTTTATAAAAAGATCTCTTTTTTTCTTAAGTTTTAGAAGAAAGCTCCGTCTAGGCTGTTAAGGTCGCGTCATTTTGACGTGCTTAATTAATTGGACGTAACGATTCCTTAAGGGGGGAGACTATGAAGTATAAAATATCAAAAAAAAGCCAAGCCTTAGCATTCGCTGCGGCGATCGCTTTTATGTCCGGGTGCTCAGGATCATCAACAGGTGTGGCTCCGGGAGGAGATACCACAGAAGTCGCCATTACGAGTGTGGATCAATTACCTCAATCCAGTAACCCTGTGGAGTCGGGTGCGTCGGTAGCAGGACTGTTGATGGGAGGGTTAAAAAATACAGCAGTCACCGGGATGCCTCTGGGGTCAATTAATGGTTCTAGCTTTAGCGACTCAAGCAGTGTGGCTGCTTGTGAAATGTTCAATCAAACGAAATGGGCTATTTCATCCAGCGTCCAAGGAGATCTTATTCAATGTTATGTCACTCATGTGATGTCAGCCGGTTTGGATGCCGGGTTAATTACAGATAGTGATGGCAATCCTGTACAAATTGATGATGGTAGTTATCATGTCTTGACCTTGATATCTCCTGAAGGCGCAGAGGGAGAAGGTCCTCCAGCCAAAATTAAAGTAAAAATCACAAAAAATGATACGGGTAATGTGACTGGTTTTGAATTTTTTGGTTGTCGTGGTGAACCTGACTCGTTGGAACAAAATGAGTATCTGCGTCAGACTATTGACGGGCATGATTTTACAATGGTTTCTAAACACAAGGGATCTCATCAGGACGAAGATCTTGGTGTGGCGCGTAGTAGTCAAGAATCGGTAACCGTGACGGGCACTCTAAATGATGCCGGAGCTTTTGTAGATTCTTATGGTGGAGAGAGTACGCCCAAACAGATTTTGATGAGATTTTTAAGTGAAGCAGAGGGTGTGGACAGCTTTCATGGATCTATGGACGTAAGCCAATATCACGATCATCTGACAATAAATGGTGTGATGGGTGGAACCCACAGTTTTGAAAGTGATAGCACACCGTTGGTGTGCAGTAATACGAATAAAATTTTTGCTTCAGCACAGTTGCTGGATACCAATGAGTTAGACGCCGCTCTTTATGATATTGGTCTTTTAGCCTTGGGCGATGGAGCTGTTCGTCAGTCCATCAGTGGGGCTTGTAATGACGTTCCCTACGGTGATGAATTCCCTGTTTATAAAGCCTGGAGTGGAGATACTCCTCATACTGAGTTAGTTGCCACGACTTCTGACTATTATTCTGACGTCCAGGATGCGACCTTAAAAGACGATGAATCCATTACAGTGAGTTTTGAAGGTGATGAAGTCTGGGACTGTTCCGACACTGGTGAAGCCACTATCGATTTTGCAGCTATAGAAGCTGAAAGTGATGGCGATGGACCTATGTCCGCATGTGCAAATTTAGAACTCCAGCATAACCACATTGAATGTTGGCAGATTGTTGAAGAAGGTCGTCATGACGATCGTGAATCGGGTGGAGGTGGTCATGGAGGTGGTGGAGGATCCGGCGGCGGCGGTGGCTCGGGTGGAGGCGGTGGTGGTGGAGATATTCCCAGCTTCGATATAAACGAGAACGCCTGTGCCAGTAGCGGTTTGACTAGTGGTAGTGTCTTTAATCATGCAAATCTTCAGACAATCTGTACATGTAATACTATTGGTGGGACGATGTGTAGCACGATTGAATCAAGTGTCTGTAATACATCTACCACTATGGGACAATGTCAAACGGCAGTTATGACTTATGCAGATAGCCATCATTAAAGCTTTGAGACTTTAGGTATAAGGGTTTCACGGTACCCTTAACTAGACGGTAATCTCGGCCGTTAGAAACGAGAGAAAAGTGAGGGAGCCCCAGAGGTTCCCTCACTTTGTTTTTTTCATGGTTCGACTGCGCTCACCATGTCCACAATTTGAGAATGCTGTGTGTTGTTGGAGGCGATCGACGGCGAGTGATGATCATAATCTCCATGATCAATGGCATAAACAAGAGCGCTGCCATCGATCTTGGTAAATATTCCACCGGCTTCTTCGAGGATGATCTGGGGTGCCGCTGTATCCCAATAATGACACGAATGATGGTTGAGATAAATATCGGCTTCTTGTCGAACCAGATGTCCTACTTTAATCCCAACACTATTAATAGGCTCAATGACAGGGCAGTGAAGTTGATCCAAAACCTGTTTTAATTTTTCTTCCGGAATCCCAGGCGAATGCACCAGTGGCATTTTGGAAAAATCTTTTCTCTCTGAGACTTTCAGCTGAGAACGCTTTGCAGCGAGCGTCATAAACGCTCCCTGTCCCTTCACAGCTTCGTAGGTAATTTTTTGAATCGGATCGACGACAACTCCCAAGTAAGGTTGGCTTTGATAAAGAAGCCCAATCATGACCGAAAATCCGGGAATGCCCTTCGCGTAGGCCTTGGTGCCATCCAGAGGATCAATGAGCCAGGTCCAGTCGGAGTTTTTATTTCCTAGTAGACCAGTTTCTTCTGTGATGATCGCATGATCCGGAAAATTTTTTAATAATCCTTCGCGGATAATTTTATCCGATTCGAGATCAGCATCGGTGAGCCAAGAGGAATCAGCTTGTTGGGATTTTTGGATGGGTTTATGAAGATAATCCATCACGAGAGTGGAAGCTTGGTGGGCGAGAGTGAGAGCGATTTCTAAAAAATCACTATTCATCCTTCTTCACCACGTGCAGTCCACATTCTTTGTTGGCATCATCCTTAAACCATCTCCAGCGCCCCGCGCGGCGAGGTTCGGTGGGCCCAATCGGTGTGGTACAAATCACACAGCCTAAAGACTCGTAGTACCAGCCATTATGATTGACGTTGAGGAGCTTGTGAATGGGCACTTGATGAACCGCGCAATAATCCCGAGCCTGCTTTTCAGTCCAAAAAAGAAGAGGGGCTACTTTGAGAATCGACCGCCCTTTTTTATCCGTGATGATTTCAAAACGTGATTTTCCAGAACGTTCTTGAGATTGGTCTGTGCGTAATCCAGCGAGCCAAACGTCTAAAGTTTCCAAGGCACGATCGTTGGGTTCCACTTTTCTCAAACCACAACAGAGTTCTTGTTTTTCTTTTGAATCAAAAAACAAAAACTCGCCATGTTCTTTAACCATCTCTCCCAGCTTTTGAGAATCAGGCTCCAATCTTTCGATATGAATCTGATATCTTTTCTCAATGGCTTCGAAGAGTTGATAGGTTTCGGGAAAGAGTCTTAATGTATCAATGGTAAAAACACGCGGCTTTGTAATCCCTGCCTGTATCGCCTGATCGATCATGGCCGTTCCGGTGAGTTGGCCACTGGTGCCGATGGCGCAGCGATTTCCAAATGTGCGGTACAGATGCCCGATGAGTTCTTGAGGGTCTTGAATTTTTTCTAATTCTGAAATCAGGTTTTCGTTAATTTCAGGCACTTAAATAATCCCTTTTTCCGCCAAAAGATTAAGTACGCGCCGTGTGCTTTCTTCCAAAGTTTCCGTTCCTGTTTTTAGAACAAGCTCAGCTTTTTCAGGAGCTTCATAGGGAGCGGAAATTCCGGTAAATTCTTTGATCTCACCCGCTTTAGCTTTTTTATAAAGACCTTTAGGGTCACGTTGTTCGCAGATGTCGATGGGTGTATCACAGAGAATTTCGAAAAAACGTCCTTCAGGAACGAGTTTTCTCACGAGATCACGATCGGCTTTATAAGGAGAGATGAAGGCTGTGATGGCGACGACATTGGATTCGCAGAAAAGTTTGGAGACTTCACCGATGCGGCGGATATTTTCCGTGCGGTCGGCGGGCGAAAATCCAAGATTGTTGTTCAATCCATGACGGATATTATCCCCGTCGAGGACGTAAGCATTGATGCCGTTGGAGACAAGGGCCAACTCCACTTCGCGAGCAACGGTTGATTTTCCAGAAGCCGAAAGCCCTGTAAGCCAGACCACGGCCCCTTTTTGCTTCAATTTTTCTTCGCGTGTTTGAGCATCAAGCTTTCCATGATGCCAAAAAATATTTTTACTAACGGGTTGAGACATCTTCATTCCTCCATGTTTAATTGAGATGTGAGCGTTTAGTGGGGGTGGAAGAGTGATGTCAATGCTTATGACATCCGTGAGCCCTCCCTTTTTAGGGGAGGGAAATGATCATAGTGAATGTATAGACGGGTGGGGTAGAACTAAGCCGCTGCTTCTTGTTGTTCTTGTTGCTGACGACGATCTCTTTGACCCTGATTTTCTTCACCTTCCCCACCTTCATCGCGGCCACCGGAACTTCCACCACCATTGCCACTTCCTTCATGAAGTTCACTTCTCATGGCGACACGAGGATTTGATCCTCCGGAGGTTTGAAGTGGTGCTCCCGTAAGTGGACGCATGAACGGCGTTCCTTCAGGCACAGGATAGCGAACTAGAGACGGACTAATCGGCATGCCGTCATTCGCGGGAGTTTCGGTAAATAAAGTTGCGAAAGCAGAAGATCCAAAAGAATGAGTGTTGGTAGAATGTGATGTACGAGGTCTTGGTGTTAATCCCAAACGATCGACAAATCCTAATCGGGAATCATTCTCTCGAGTTTCATTAGTAAATTGCGGTCCAGCTTCGCGTGTAAAAGAGACATCCGTGTCATTGGCTGCTGAAGCTAACGTAGAGTCGACTCTTGGTCGGACAACATTATTATTGGTAGGAGATGATGAAGTCATAACTCCTGAGTGTGCGATTGGAACAAAATGAGGAACATCTCTTCCATCGTGCTCTCTTATTGTCGCAGTCCTTGTCTCTGTTTCTGGGATATAAACAATTCCATTCGGCGTCATGATGGGAGTCATGAGAGGCGCTGTGGTAACCCTCGATGGAGTTGGAGTGTTTTCAAGTACAGGTAAATGTGTTCCTGCAGGATAAGTGGTTGTAGGCAGCGCTCCTAAAATACTTGGTAATGCGCCATCGATGGCTTCAATAACAGGGGCGATAAACGTTCTGGCAAAAGCCCCATAATCAGAAGCTCTTTCATGAGGCACACTAGCCATGAAAACACCCGGATAAGCTCCTACAGCCGCATCACGAACACGCGTTGGAAAAGAGGCAAGAGTGAGTGTGGTGGGTGTTGTAGATGGAGTGGATTGTATTGGTGGTGTGCCTCGAATCAATGCCAAAACTTGTGTCTTAAGAGGACTGGGCTGCAAGCTCGCTGTAAAAGACAGCACGCAAGATCTTCCTGTACCAATGAGCGATCGTGAAGAAGTAGGTTGAGCCATGACAGCATGAGTCGCTGTTTGAATGGATTGATCTAGACGAACTACTTGATCATGAGAGCCTTGAGCGACACATGTTTGGCGTTGTTGATCGACTGCTTGTGCTGCGGCTTGTGGGTGATGCCTGACAAGTTCTCTAAATGCCGATTCACCACTTCCTCGAATGACGGGATCTGGATGAACTAATTGAGCGGCAATAGCCGGAGCATTTCTTTCTTGAGTCGGATCAAAACATCTTTCCAGGCTTGCGGGTACGCGAGGTCGCGTGCGGGAACGTTGTCTTTCAACAATTTCGGGTTCTCCCGTAATTCTTCGAAACACACTCCGAGCATTTCCCAGTACGTAGGTCGCTCGTTGAGACACATCAAACTGCCAACGATGACTGCCTAAAGAAAACTCAACAGTTCCAGAACCATTGGATTGTTCAAAGAGATTGATGTCGGGGCGTGGAATTGCGGCGCGGACTTGCTCAGCCAGACTCGAGACACCTCTTCCCACAGAGTCTGCCAGCCCTTCTACCCGTCGTCCTATTTGTGTTAACGTTTCAAACATAAAAACACACTTAGCCTTAAGAAGAATTATCGGTTAGAGTCCCCGCACAAGTTGCCATTTTTTAAAAATTTTTTAATTTTAATAATAATGGAGGGATTATGAACGAAATCTCTAATCAAAACAAAAGCTTTTTGGATGTTTACCGAGAAAAACATCAGCATCCCATGAATCGACTTTTGCACACGTTTGGAATTCCCATGATTGTGATTTCGCTGATAGTCGTTTTTTTAAACTGGAAACTCGGTGTTGGACTTTTTGTTTTTGGGTGGATGCTGCAATTTGTAGGGCACATTTTTGAAGGGAAATGGCCTGCCTTTTTTAGCAATCCAGCCTATCTTTTTGTGGGAATGCAGTGGTGGGTGAAAAAGCTCTTCAAAAAAACTTAGTGTGTCATCGCGAGCCCGAAGGGCGTGGCGATCTCATGAACATCAGTTGTTTTCGGGAGATGGCCACGCTACGGCCCTAGGGCCTTCGCTCGCCATGACAATCAACTATTTACCTTCTCAAGATCATTCAAAAATGTCTGCAATGTCTGTTTAATATGAGCTTCCTGCATGATGGGTGCGTTGCCGCCATAAACATTTTTAATTGTTTGAATCAGGCGATCATAACGACCACTGACTTGTTCGATGTCAAACTCCGTCAGTTTCGGCCAAGTGCGCTTGAGAAATGGAACAACAGCCTCCCAGTTTTTTTCGATGCGGTTGGGTGTAGTGGCCATATTAAATCACTCCTTTAATGACATGTTTGTTGTGAGAGAGTGGCAGATAGTAGGAATGAGTCGTTGGATCAAATTGTATTTTTTTTACGATTTCCATGTAAGTTTTACGATTGAAACGAGCTGAAAATTTTCCATCTCTCACTTTACAGTAAAGCACATTCTGACCTCCCACAAAAAGAGAATCTGGATTTAAAACTTCGCGATAATTTCCTGGAAAAATAACAGTGATCTGATCTGGAGACATCTCTAGTCCCACAATGACATAGGGCACGTCTTCGGATGTAAATCGACACTCCTCACCCTGACAAAAAGCAATAAAAGGCCCATGGTCGGTAGCTCCAACCATGGGCTCTAATTGTTTCATAAAAAATAAAAGCGTCTCTGGATCATCAAACTCCAGACCATCACCATTCCAAAAGCGACCTTCACTATCAATCGTATAAGGCCAGTAATGATTCATTAACCGTAATGATTAAGGTTTCAGATCAGGGTTTGGATGCTTTTTCTTCGGAGGATCTTGTGGGCTACGAGGCGTGACGGCTGGGTTGTTTTGTAAACAGGGGCCAGTTCAGCGTTCACTTTTGCCCATTCTGGAGCATCATCCACGGATGCGACGATCGCTTCGATAGGACATTCGGGTAAGCACGCACCGCAGTCGATGCAGATATCGGGATCGATCACCATGAACACTTCGCCTTTGTAGTCACCGGGATAAATGCAATTGACGGGACATACATCGACGCAGTCAGCGTAACGTTCACCGAGACATTCTTGATTAATCACATAGGGCATAACATCCTCCTGTAAAATTTGAAAAAAGTTTGTGTAAAGTAAGGGAAGGAAAAGAAAGCGTCAAGAATTAGGTCGAGGCTTTCGTTTCTTTTTTTTCTGCTTTGGCTTCTTTGGCAGGCTTTTCAGCCTTTGTTGATTCAGCCGGTTTTGTGGTGCTTGTCTCGCTCGAGGAAGCTTTAGCTGAAGAGTAGCCGTCTTTATACCATCCGCCGCCTTTGAGTTGGAAACCGGATAAAGACAGGGCTTTTTTCATTTTATTGGCGCCGCATTTAGGGCATTTGCGCAGAGGCTTATCACTCAATTTTTGCATGGCTTCATGTTTTTCCCCACAGCCACCGCAAATATATTCATAAATAGGCATACAGTCTCCTTAAGAACTTTTTGTAAATAATCATTGCTCGAATCCTGTCAAGTTCACTACAGAGTTTCCGCGTGATTCCCAAACACATTCGAAAAATAAAATCTTTTCTGGCCATGGAGATTTTGGAAGCTCTTCAAAAGAAAAAAGCTCAAGGCGAATCTGTGATTTCTTTTTCGTTGGGAGAGCCAGATGTCGCGCCTCCAGAGTCTGTGCGCAAGGCGTGTATTGAGGCTCTGGAAGATGATTTTACCAAATACACTCACAGTCAGGGAATTCTCGAGCTTCGAGAAGAAATTTCAAAACATTATTTTAAAAAATATGGGGTTAAAGTAGATCCCGAACAAATTATCGTCACGGGTGGAAGCTCTCCAGCTTTTTTGTTGGCCTTTTCTGTTTTGATTTCACCAGGAGATGAAATCATCCTCTCTAATCCTCATTACCCTTGTTATCCGGCGTTTGTAGAATATCTTAAGGGTAAATCGAGCTATATCAAGACGCGCGAAGAAGATGGTTTTCAATATTGTCCCGACATGATCCGAAAAAAAATGAATGCCCGCACTAAAGGCATTTTGGTGTGTTCTCCGTCTAATCCCACAGGGACTACGATTGCTGATGATACCTTGAAAAAAATCGCCGATCTCACGTCGAGTAAACGTTGGGTGATATCGGACGAGATTTATCATGGATTGACTTACAAAGGTCGTGAGAGATCGATTTTGGAATTTACGCATCGGGCTTTTGTTATTAATGGTTTTTCAAAAGCCTATGCGATGACAGGTTATCGTTTAGGGTATTTGATTGCTCCCAAAGCTTTTATGCGGACACTCCAAACGCTGCATCAAAACTTTTTTATTTCAGCCAATTCATTTGTCCAAAAAGCAGGAATTGCCGCTCTGAAGGCGCCTGAGAGCTATTTTGAAAATATGAGAAAAAGTTTTGATGAGAGACGTCGGGTCATGCTTCAAGGTGTAAGAGATTTAGGATTTTCCGTGCCGGTAGAACCCACGGGCGCTTTTTTATATTTTTGCCAATGCCAAAAAATTTACCCAAAGAACTCAGAAGTCTTCTCATAAATTTGCTTTGGATCTTTTAGACAAAACAGGTGTGGGTGTGACACCGGGTATTGATTTTGGTTCGGGTGGTGAAGGCTACATCCGTTTTTCGTACGCGACCTCGATGGAAAATATTAAAGAAGGATTGCGAAGGATTCAAAAATATCTCAATAAATAACTAATAAAATCAATAAATTGACATTTTTATAGTTTAACTATAATTTTGTCATATGTTTTTTAACCGTCTGATTCTTCCTGATTTAGAACAAGCTCTAAAAAGCTTTCCGGTTGTGCTGCTGACGGGGCCTCGACAAACCGGTAAGACTGAGCTTTTGAAACATTCTTTCCCGTATTCTTACTTCACACTTGATGCTTTGGATGTACGCGCTCAAGCTGTGAGAGACCCACGTTCTTTTTTTGTTTCAGAAGAAAAGAAACTGATCATTGATGAGATACAGGAAGCGCCCGAACTTTTGTCCTATGTGAAAGAGTTTGTGGATGCTCACCGCGAGGCTCGTGTGATTTTGACCGGTTCACATCAGTTTCATTTGATGAAAGGGGTTTCGGAAAGTTTGGCCGGACGCGTGGCGATTTTTAATCTTCTTCCGTTTTCTTGGAAAGAAATTCAAGCATCACCATTTATTGATATCACGTCGCCTACACTTTTAGGGGAACTATTACTCAAAGGACTTTACCCAGCTGTGCAAACTACTCCCGATTTGAATCTCGATCTCTGGTTTTCATCGTATGTGAATACATATATTGAAAGGGATTTGCGTCAACAAGTTGCCATACGTGACCTGAGATCGTTTGAACATCTTCTACAGCTGTTAGCTTCTCGTATTGGACAAGAACTGAATGTGCATTCTTTGGGGAAAGAATTGGGTCTCACTGATGTGACGCTTAAGACTTGGATTTCTGCTCTGGAGGCGGCGTTTATCATTCATCTTTTGCCGCCTTATTATCAAAATTTTGGTAAAAGAGTTGTCAAAACTCCCAAGCTTTATTTTTATGATACCGGTCTTGTATGTTATCTCACACGTATCAAAACAGGCGAGCAAGCGTTAGCAGGTCCTTTGGCAGGTCCTTTGTTTGAAAATTTTGTGATCAATGAAAAGATTAAAGAACGTGTTTTTGCAGGGCAGAAACCCTCTCTTTATTTTTGGAGATCTCATGATGGTTTGGAAGTGGATTTGATTGAGGAAGAAGGACTTTCACTGAGTGCTTATGAAATTAAACTCTCCCATACCGTTACCGAAAGTCATGGTTCTAATCTCAAGCGCTTTGCTCATTATGCAAAGAAACCTGTAGAACGCATGACCCTCATCTCACAAAGCCTCAAGCCGGCACTTCCCCCACCACTCCTTCACGAGCATTGGCAGGAAGTAGGTAAAAAGTAAATTCGCTTGAAAAAAACAAGAAGGCGATTAGGGGTGCTCTTTCAATTTTAAACAGTGAGGACACTATGAGTTTAGAAAAACAAGACCCCGAAGTATTTGCATCAATTAAAGGTGAGCTCGATCGTCAGGAACATAAGCTCGAAATGATCGCATCTGAAAATTTTGTTTCGAAAGCAGTGCTGGAAGCGGCTGGATCGGTCATGACGAACAAGTATGCCGAAGGTTATCCGGGTAAACGTTATTATGGTGGTTGTGAATTTGTCGATGTGGCCGAAGAGCTTGCACGAAATCGTGTGAAAAAACTTTTTGGAGCGGAATATGCCAATGTCCAACCCCATTGCGGCTCCGGCGCCAACATGGCTGTCTATTTCACTTTCTTAAAACCCGGTGACAAAGTGATGGGGATGAATCTTTCTCATGGAGGTCATCTGACTCACGGAGCTTCGGTGAATTTTTCCGGACAGCTTTATAATTTTGTCGCTTACGGTGTGGATCCAAAAACCGGATTTATTGATTACAATCAATGCGCCGATTTGGCTAAAAAAGAGCGTCCTAAGATGATTACGGTGGGAGCTTCGGCGTATTCTCGAAATATTGATTATAAAAAGTTTCGCGAGATTGCCGATTCTGTTGGAGCATTTCTTTTTGCCGATATTGCTCATCCCGCAGGTTTGATTGCTAAAAAACAACTCAATGATCCCATCCCTCATTGTCATGTCGTCACATCGACGACTCATAAAACATTGCGTGGCCCACGAGGTGGTTTGATTTTGATGGGGAAGGATTTTGAAAATCCGTTTGGACAGGTGGCTCCCAAATCGGGTCGCGTTAAGAATATGAGTGAGCTCTTAGATGCGATGGTGATTCCCGGTATCCAAGGTGGGCCTTTGATGCATATTATTGCCGCTAAAGCCGTAGCGTTTCAGGAAGCCTTACAACCTAGTTTTGAAGAATATGCCAAACAAGTAATTAGCAATGCCCAAGCCTTAGCCGAAACTTTAGTCGGTTTTGGATTTCAAATTATTTCTGGTGGTACGGACAATCATCTCATGTTGGTGGATTTGAGAAATAAAGGCGTGACAGGAAAAGCCGCTCAAGAAGCTCTTGAGCATGCGGGCATGACGACGAATAAAAATTCTGTTCCTTTTGATACCGAGAGTCCACTGGTGACCAGTGGTATTCGTATTGGGACGCCAGCTCTGACCACACGTGGAATGAAAGAATCCGAAATGAAAATCATTGGTGGTTGGATCAATGACGTCATTAGCGACATCCAGAATGAGAAGAAACAAAAGGAAATCGTCGGAAATATTCATAGTCTGTGTGAAAAATTTCCCCTGTATAGATAAATATGAAATGTCCCTACTGCGCGTTTGAAGAAAGCAGTGTCATTGATTCCCGCTTATCAAGCGACAGTATCCGACGTCGTCGTGAATGCGAAAAGTGTCATAAGAGATTCACGACCTATGAACGTGTCGACGAACTCCTTCCTGTCATCGTCAAAAAAGATGACCGTCGCGAACCGTTTGATCGAGCCAAGATTCTTTCGGGTGTTCAAAAAGCCTGTGAAAAAAGACCTATTTCTCGTGAAAAAATCGATGATCTTGTGGATCAGATTGAACGAGAGCTTCAGGAACTAGCAGTCAAAGAAGTGAGTTCCAAAGAAATCGGGGAGAGGATTATGAAGCAGCTCCACAAGCTTGATCATGTGGCCTATGTGCGTTTTGCTTCCGTTTATCGTGACTTCAAAGACCTGAATCAGTTTATGGATGAGCTTCAGGGACTTCTAAAACCAAAAGGAAAATCAATAAGTTAATGGGACTTAATGATTGCCTCTTGGCTTGGGAATCGTTAAAATTCCGTCTGCTGTGGGGAAAATAAATTTCAAAATAGGCTTCTTTCTTTTTATTTCATTGGGTCTCTGCGTCCAAAGTTGGCAAGTGTATGCTCAACAAAAACTGATTTTTGGAATTCAAGTGAGAGACCGCGCTTATAAAACCGTTGAAATGATTCGACCTCTCCTAAATGATATTCAGCAAGATCTTTCTCGGATGATGAATGATGAAGTGGTTATTGAAACAAAAGTCTTTCGCGATAGTGATACTCTTTCCAATCGACTTTCAGAAGGCAAAATTGATTTCGCCCGTATCAATCCTGAATCCGTTATTAGTACCTATTTAAAAACTGAGAATACCAGCCTCTTAGCCATCGAAACAAAAACAACGTCTAAGAATAATCCCTTTTTAGTTGTGACGAGTACGCAGTCGGGTCTTCTAAACTTAAGTCAATTGGAAGGACGGACGTTTGCTTTTGGGGTAGAAAATTCTATCGACGGAGAAAATCTTCCACGATGGGTTTTATTTAGAAACCTCATCCTGACAGATCATTTGAAATCGATTGTTTATATTAGTGATGATCAGAAACGACTTTCTACTATTGCTTCAGGTCAAATTGATGCTGGGATTATTTCCAAAGAGTTTTTTGAAAACTCAGGAGAGAAAGAAAAATTAAAAGCTATTTTTGAATATCAAGGAATCTTAGAAGCCTGGATGGCAAGAGACAATATGGATCCCAAGCTTAAAAGAGCTTTGGAAGGAGATCTTATTCAAATGAGAAGAACTTCGGCTCTTCAACAAATAGGTCGAGCGGGTTTTGTTAGGGGTGAGTTAGCCGATTTTGAGGAAGTGGCCCAGGCTGGTATTATTGAGGAGGCTTTGTTGTCACAAGGTTTGGGAAAATTTCAGTTAAGTCACGCAGAAGATTCTGAAAAAATAGAGAAATCAAATTCTGGAGTGGCTCATGAAAAATAGATGGATTCCTTATGCCCTATCATTTTTGTTTTTCTTTATAGGGAGTTATTATGGGATTAGAGGTTATCACGATATTGAATCCAGCATGTCATCTCCCACCTTTGAAATCTTAGCTAAATCAAATTTCAATTTTTTAAGTGCTATTACGGTGGATCAGATAGTCTTAGAAGATAAAAAAAGTCTGGAGGGTTTTATCGATCAGGCCTTGAGCCATGATTGGGGCATTAAAATGATTCGTTTTGAAGATCGTCATGGTGATATTTTGGGAGAATGGGAAGATAAAAAGTGGTCTAAGATTCAAAAACTATTGGAGACTGAAAACGGCCGCAAAGGTTATTATTTTTTAAAATCACCAGTCATTATTCAGGGAGAATCTTTTGGAAGCATTTCTATTGGGTATGATTTTAGAGCCATGGAATCTTTTTCAGTAGAACGTAGCCAAAAAATTCAAAAACTGGGTCTTACGGTTTTGCTTATTTTGATGACCGGAATGCCAGCACCTTTTTTAATCTATGATCAATGGAGTTTTTTGGATTCTATTTTTCAAAAGGTGAAGGGTTTTTTCTTAAAATTTAAGAAAAAACCAGAGTCATAAATACCCGTTTTTTCCAAACCATCTCAGAGTTCGATCAAAGGTTTCTTCCATGGGTGTGTGGGTGAGGCCGAGCTCTCTTTGAGCTTTTTGACAATTATAGTGCATACCATATTTTAGAAAATGAATACCGACAAGAGGCAGGGCTGGTTTTTCTTGATGGAGTATTTTGCCAAAAACTTCCGAGATGATGGCAGCGCCTTCAGCAAGAGCGAGTGGGATTTTAATTTTTGGAGGAGTGACTTTGGCTATTTTGGCAATCGTCTCGCACATCGTGATGGCGTCTGTATTATGACTTCCTAAAATATAACGTTCTCCGATTTTTCCACGTTGGATGGCAGCGACTTGAGCTTTGGCCACATCGCGTACATCGATGATATTAGCTTTAGCCTGGATGATGGCTGGAAATTGTTTTTTGGCAATAGCGACAATGATTTGTCCTGAGGTGGGTTTGACGTCATGATCTCCAAAAATACAGGTAGGGTTAATAATGACGATAGGAGACCCATTTTTTGTAGCCCTGAGAAGCTTTTGTTCCACAGCATACTTCATTTCATAATAGGCGCCTTTGAAGTGATGAGTATCGTAAGGGGTATTTTCATCTGAAAGTCCGTTAGGGTTATAGCCCATGGTGCTTAATGAGCTGGTATAAATGACTTTCGAAGCTTTTGATGCATTCACAGCTTCAATGAAATTTTTGATTTGTGAGAGGGCGATATCGATTTGTGATTGTTTTCCCAAAGAATAAATAGGGTAGTAGCCTGCAGAATTAAAAATAACATCCACACCTTCAAAAGCATTTTTTAAAGAGTCAGCATCATCCAAATCTCCATGCATATCTTCGTAAGTAAGATCCTTGAGAGCGAGAGATTCACCGCGACTGCGACGTACGACACGCACATCGATTTTCGCTTGATTGAGAGCGCGGACAATGTGGCCGCCGATGAATCCCGTTGCACCGAGTACAGCTGCTAACATAAGGCTCCTATCGCGGTTCGCACCGGCAAAGCCGGTTGCTTCACCGCAAACTCGGGAGGAGATCTTCTCCCCCCGAACCCCCCATCGCGTCACGTCTCAGCATTATGCGGTGAAGTGACGCAGGAAGAATTTATATTATGTGGCAGCGCAAGTTACTCAATTGGTACCAAAAACACAAACGCGATCTGCCATGGCGGCATACAAAAGATCCTTATAAGATTTGGGTTTCGGAAATCATGCTCCAGCAGACCACTGTCGAGACGGTGATTCCTTATTATGAAAATTTTTTGAAACGCTTTCCCACGATCCAATCTTTGGCAGAAGCTCCCGAGGATGATGTGTTAAAAATGTGGTCTGGATTGGGTTATTATTCACGCGCGAGAAATTTGCAGAAGGCGGCACAGATGATCTGTAGGGGCAACCCCCCGTGGTTGCCCTCAATGGGATCAAATTTAGGGCAGGCACGGAGGCCTGCCCCTACGTTACCATCAACCATCGAAGAATTAATCCAACTCCCCGGCATCGGCCGCTACACCGCTGGAGCCATTGCCTCCATTGCGTTTAATCAGCCGGCGCCGATTTTGGATGGGAATGTTATGAGAGTACTCTCGCGTCTCTATAAAATGTCCGAAAATCCCAAAACCCCTCAAGGGCAAAAAATCTTTTGGACAAAATCCGTAGGGGCCATTCATGAATTGCCCCTACAACCCAAACCTAATTACGGAGATTTTAACCAGGCCTTGATGGAGCTAGGAGCGACAGTCTGTAAACCCACCAGTCCATTGTGTAAGACGTGCCCTATTGCGAGTCATTGTCAGGCCTATAAAGAGGGCTGTGCCATCGATTTCCCCAAATTACCTAAGCGTGTAGAGTCTGTGTCAGTACAGGTCTCGGCTGCCGTGATCGAAAAAAGTGGAAAAGTGCTTATGACCCGCCGCGGAGATAGGGGCTTACTCAAAAACATGTGGGAATTTCCGATGGTGGAAGGAAGTGTGGAAGAGCTTTTAAAAAAAATAGGACTTATGGGTCCCATAAGTCCTATAGGACCTATTAAACACTCAGTCCTCAATCGAAGGCTAACCATCACAGCCTACCACCATACTTTGAAGAAGTCCTACTCCCCAAAGCAGGAGCATCAGTGGATTTTACCGAAAAACATCCACGAGATCCCGACCTCTTCGATGAACAAAAAAATCCTCAAAGCCTTCCTTTCCTGACTTTCCAAAAAATTTTCCCACCTCTTTCATTTTTTCCGCAACCTTTCGCCTCCCACTTCGATCCGGAGAACGGACAAGGAAGTTTCCCAAATCTCGTACTTGTTAAAAACAAGACCGCATGGGGGAGGGATTTGGGATTCCTCATAAGGTAAATGTTTCAAAAATTATTTTAAGGAGTGAAATATTATGACTAGTTTCCTGAGAACTGCGTTTGCTCCATCTACGGTTGGTGGTTTGTATGCCGGATCGCCCTATTCATTAGCTCTTCCGAAGCCTCTTATGGATGCTTTGGTGGCGGTAGCTACACGGTTTTCGCTTGGGAGCTCTCAAAGTCAGGGTTTTTCTGATACTTCAGGCTCAACTGTAGTTGAATTTGACTTAAGAGGTATTGTTGCAGGGCTGCTTGAAGGGGGTAATCTTTCAAGTGCGGAAGAATTGGATCCTGTAGTTATTGACCATCTGACTCGTTATGTATCTGGTGATGATATAGCTCTCGACTCTCTCGTTGTGCCTCTACAAAAATTAGTCTCTGCTTATGGAGTTAGTATTTCAGAAGATTTGAGCGCGTCTCCAGCTCGTTTTGTGATTGTTCCTCAAGATTTGGGTGCTGCGCGTAAAGCTATGTTTGTTCATTCAGCTGGAGCTTTACCGGCTCATGTTTTGAGTCAAGTTCATGAGTTGAAAGTTGCTTTAGGTAATGCAGAAAGTGTTGTTGCAGGTTTGGAAAGTGCTCGTCATGCAACAAAAGCGCAAAGCGATGCCATTAACCAAGTCTGGATGTCTTTAGCTCGATTAGATCGAGTGATGGATGTAGAAGCTTATAAAGGTCCAGAAAAAATAGGAGAAATTAAGAGTCTGATTGCTGGTGCTGAAAAGTTTTTGGATGATTTAGGTTTAAAGCCAATGGCTCAAGATGCGCTCGCAATGAGAGAGAAGAAGGCTCGATTTTATTTAACAGCCCCAGGTCAAGCTAATGAAGCCATTGATTTTTTAAGAACTGTTTATCATCGTTCAAAAGCTGCAAAGAGATTTGTGGATGAAGTCGTAGTTCCTGCATTGAGTAAATTTAGTATTCCAGTCGATCAGTTAGTGGATCCAAATTATGAGTTAACTCCTGCTATTCGGGAAAATTTAGGAGGATCCAAGATTTCCCAACCTCTTATTTTGGCGACACAGTTAGCTGCTTTAGAAGAGTTGAAATCCTATGGTTATGACCCTCAATATTTAGAGGCTGCTCTTGGGGATTCTCAGGGAACTCTATTGGCTCTTGTGGCGGGGGGATATGAAGATCCTGCAGAAGCAATAGCCATGGTTGCCGTCAATGGTATTGGGATGGATTCTGTCTCTCGCTTTTATAAAGGCAAAATCTCGATGATTGCCACTTTGGGGTTAAGCCGAAAAGACCTCAATCAAATTTGTTTAGCTGTTAATCTTCATGCAGCTTTGATGTCAGGAGTGGAGGGTGAGTTTAAGGGTCTGACGGGCGCAGAAAAACAGGAATTGTTAGAACGATTTCAAGATCAGTTGCTTTATGGAAATTTACTTCCAGTTTCCCAAATGATCGAAGATGAAGCGTTGAGAGAGAGATTTTCATTTCTCAAAAAGTTAAAAGAGCGCGCTTATTTTGTGGAGCAAGCTCAAGCTGAACTTTTAGGATTGCCAGAAGATCTGAGTGGGCTTGAAGAGATTGCTCATCTTTTGATGAATCCAAAAGCAAAGACGTCTTATCCCACTCTTGTGCACTCTCCGAATGATGCCGATAGAGCTCTAGGCGTTCCTCCTAGTGTTGTTGTCTCAGGTCACAATGAAAGCAATCGTCTTTTGCTCAGTATTTTGGGTAATAAAGATTTAAATACACAGCCTCATGCCAGCATAAAAATGGTGGGTTTTAATTTTGAAAAGGGTGAGGAGACTGTTTTCCCCAAGACTCAGATTTTGCCGACGTCAGCACCTTTTCATCATTTTGGTTACATGCTTCCCAGTCAGGAGAATATTTTAGCGCAGGCTCAAGGTGGATTTAAAGAGGGTGGCGTTCCCGTTTATGTCAATAGTCGAGCCGTAGCTGTTAATGAATTAAGCCATCCTGATGGTCGGTTATTTACGCCGCGTGAAAGAAAAGAATGGGTTTTGAAGGAACAGCATACAAGAAATGTCCGGCTTGAAAGAAGTTTGGAAGCTATGTTGACTCGTGGTGATCAGAGTTTGCCTGCTTATGTTATTGATATTGGTCCGGATGCTATTGAAGATAAATTCAATAGAGAAATTTTAGGTGGTAGAGCCACGTGTTTAGCATGGGGTAAAGGTGGTTATAGCCGACTTACATCCAGAAAACCTATTCAGTTAGAAGCTGAGCAGTCCGTATTGAGTGATCCATCTTTTTATCAGCCTGTAGAAAAACAAGTGACGGCAGGGCGTCCCCTTGTAGATGGCGAATATTTAGGGCCTATTGCTTATCTTTCCCAAGTCCATTTGGCAGATGATGTAGAAAGAGCTCAGTTGATCAAAGATATTGAAAGAGTTGCTGATCTTTCAGGTGATCAACCAGCATGGAGAGAAGATCTTTTCTTAAAAGCGACAGGCGCTGAGGGTCCTTATGGACAAGCGGCGATGACGGGTCCAGGTTCTGCAAAGCTAACAGGAGCCGTGGCTCGGCAAAGAAGAAATGCCTTCCTTGCTTTTGGAAACTATCCCCCACAGGCTTATCGAGGTATTGGCATTGAAGATGCGGCCTTAGCAGGGATCATTGATACAGCTTGGGAGACAACTCGTTCTGTAGATCCTATAACAGGTTTGCCTATAGATTCTGGTGATTTTGCTTATGATGGAGATTTATTAGTTCGTGGAAATTTGGATACTTATGGGGATCGAGCTTTAGAGGATCAGGAACGTTTTACAGATGTTGAAGGTCAATTTTCTGGTTCCATGAAATCTTTTGGTGGCAATTACATGCACAGTACGGATCCTCGATTTCGTTATAATCAGGTCAGTGCTCATGTGCGTGCTTTGGATATGGGTATTCCCATGAACAAAGCTTCAATTGGTCTATACCAGGCCTCTTTGGATGAATTGAGACTTTATATCCCTTTGCTGGCGCGAGGGGTGATTTATTTACCTCTGTTAGCCAATCTGGCTAACATCGAAAAATATCAATCTGAACAGATAGAATTTCTGAAAGCTGAGTTAAAAAAATATTTTGAAGGTGGATGGAAAACTTATAATCAGGAAATGGCTGCTGTTTATAAAGAGAAGTATGCTTTTGCTGAAGAGCCACTGCCGACAATCTTTCAATCTGATCTCTATCATCAAAATCTCCAAACTCAACATCCCGAGTATTTCAAAGCAGGTGGTTTTGATGCTTTCATGAAAAAGAATCAGCATATCTTTGGAAAAGGTCGCGAAGGTAATGATGGTGGTGGACATAATGCTGTTGACGGAACCCCTACCTATCGTTTGATGCAAGCGGCTATTCGTGAAGCTCGTGCTTCTGGAAACAAAGAAAAAGTTCCTAATCTAGCAGCAGGTGGTTTTGCCGATGGCGTGGCTGTTGCTGATGCCCTGCTTAGTTTTGCCTCGGGAGTTATGGTAGGAACTATTTTTGAAGTCACAGAAGAAGCAGATCTTCCTTATGAAGTGAAAAAATTGTTTATGCAGGCTGCAGATTCAAAACATCCACGTTCATTTTTAAATATGACGAGTGAATATGGAAAGCCTTTGAATGTGATTCAAAATGCTTTTGCTATGGCTTATCGTGATTTGATTGCTACCGATAATGCAGAAGAGTTGTTGAATATTTTAAAGCGTGAACCCATTGAATCTATTCGTCTTCATCGCGAATATTGGAACCGTGGTATTGAGACACAAGATCCTGCTTTAGGTTTAGTAACAAAGAATAGAGCTGTTTTCGAAGCTCTTTGGGATTATTTGGAAGGTAAGAGCGAGAACCGTCAAGCAGCCATAGACGCTATTGCACGCTTAGTTGAAGAAGAGCGTGTTAAAGCAAAAACAAAATTTGATGAAGCAAATGCGAAAGCGGAAGCAAAAGATAAGAAAATTTGGAATCCTCGTCGTGATAATCCAAAAGATCAATTGATTACTTTTTTTCGAGTTTTCCGTACCAATATGGTTCAAAATGGAAGAGTTGACCCTGAATGGGCCTATGTTTTGGGTGGTCGATCCATTACACGAATGCCAGAACGCTTTATCACAAGATTTCAAGAAACAGGTCAGTTGCCAACAGCCAAAGAGTTGATTGAGACTGTTGAAGCGGATGCTCTTAATTATCTGGTTCAGCTCTACAAAAAAGCCAAGAATGTAGAATGGGAAAGAGGTCAAACCTATCCAACACGTACCTTTGATCGTTTGTCCGGAGTCAGTTATGAAAAGCTTCCTCTAGCTGAAGGTGGCGATGTTGTCCGTGTGGCTCTTTCGGGCACTTTTTCAGAAGAGACTATCAAGGAGTTTAGAAAAACCGCAAAAGCTCAAGGTCATGGAGTTGTGGCTCATGTTTTGAGAAGCTTTGATATGTTTGATCGGTTTTTTACTCCACATGCAGGTCGCGAATTTAGTTTTCGTCTCGACGCCTCTGCTAATCCCAATCGTCCCGAGTTGATTTCTGTGAATGTCATGGAAGGTGGTCGAGTAGTAGCTGATGTGAAGTGTGTAGATGGTATTGTGGTTATGACCCGCCATATGATGGTTAAAGGTCAAGAGAGATCGCTGGAATATCGATTTGAGAAAAAAGAACAGAATGGTGTTTTAGAATGGGTATTAGATCGGGAATCTTTACAGGAAAGTTCCTCAAAAGTTTTTGACGAGCAATTGACTGGGACTTTTTATGATCATGCCAATCAACCTGTCACAGCTCCCATTCAGATTAATAGGCCTGCTTCACCCGAAAAAGTAGCTCGTTATAATGCTATCGTAGGTGAAGGTTATGCCATGTTTGTTGAAGGCGCAGTCGCTCATCCAGGTTATGTTGCCGTTCAATCCTTGGATGCTGGAGTTCATGCGGCAATTCATCCTGACTTTAAAGCTGATCGTAGCTTGTTGCTTCATGGCTATATTGAACAACGCTTTGGTCAGTCTTTGCCTTTGGGGCCTGAATTTCAATGTGAGGCACGAAATATTTCTGCAAAACCATTAGAACCTGGTCAGACAAAGGGAGCTTTTAGTCAGGATATGCATGTTGTTTCCAGGGACCCGAAAGGAAAGATTATTTCTGAAGTAACAACAGGATTTGTGAATCGCGATCCTCATGCAGAGTTTCCTCAAGATTTGGACGAAAAAGTAAGTCCTGTTCTTCCAAAAGACAATGGCAAAAAAGTATTTAGAGGATTTGATCGTTACCCTATTTTTCAAGCTTTCACGACGGTAACGCGTCAACAGATACGCGACTACGAAGAGTTTGATGCAAACTCCATCCATCATGTTGAGTTTGATGCTCAAATGGGTGGTCTTGAAAAAGGAATCATTGCCCAAGGAATGTTGGTGCGTGGGAAAATGATGTCTCACATGATTGCCGGATATTTAAAAGGAAATCTCACTAGGGTAATTTCTGAAAAAACGACCTGGATGGGAACTGTAAATCCAGATGAACAACTTAATCTGGTACTTTATCGTGAAGGTCAGCAAGGTGGCCAAGATATTCTTGTCTATGAAGCCACCGATTCAAATGGGAAAAGTTGTTATGAAGCAGGAGTGGGTTGTTACTCGTGACCCACAAACAGTTTTGATCCCAGGCCAGGGTACTCAAGAAGCTGGTATGTGGAAAAGGTAACAGAGCGCTACCAGCCACCTGCAGATGCTAAACCTCTTGTACAAAAAGCTTATGAGAGAGCTAGACTAGCTCAGGAAAAGTTTTTGAGAGAAGTCGATGCAATGAGTTTATCTGAGTGGGGTTTTAAGCTGTCTCATGTTGAAAGTTACAACCAAAAAACATTCAGTTTTACTATTAAAGAGGAAGGTCACCCAATTGGTGCTGTAGGAGAACGTGTTACATTGTGTAATAAACAAGGTGTGTTGAGTGAGACAGATATTGCTCAACCAGCTTTGATCGTTTCTTATCTATTGGATATAATTGGTGCACAAGAATTGGGTATTTTGCATGAAAATGCTGATTATGTTCATAACTCTTTGGGGAAAATAGCTTCTTTAGCAGCCTCTGGGGCAATCAGTTTCGTAGATGCTGTGCGTTTGGCACGTGCTCGTGGTCGTGTCATGAGTTCTGTACGAGGAGCTTTTGCAACCACTATTTCTAATAATCCAGGTATCTGGGCTCTTGTTGAAAAAGAAGCAGCAGCAGTTCGCAATGAAATGGGTGCTGGTTATGAAGTATATGCCACCAATAATAACAGCAGCAGGCAAGCAGGTTTTGCTGGGACAGAAGCTGGTGTCGATGAATTAGTTTCTCGTCTTGTGGCAAAGTCGAAAGCCTTAGGTCTTGATAAAACTCAAAGATTGGAAGCGATAATAAATCCATTTCATACGCCTTTGTATGAAGACGCTGCGAAGCAGTTTTATGAAATTTTACAAACTGTTGAGATCCGTGAAGATGTTCTTAGCAGAATCTTTCTAAACTCAACTGGCAAACGATTTAATCCGGCAACAGATAATATTCGCAAGGTATTATCGGATCAAATTATGAAGCCAGTGCGAGTTGAAGCTAATATTGTGGCTGCAGCCAAGGAGAGACCTGGATCGAGTATGCTGGAGTTGGGTGGTCATGCTTCAGTACTTTCTAAATTTGCTATCGATACTCTCCCGGATCATGGAGTGGCGAAACGTCCTGTTCGGTCGTCTGTACGTAACTGGGATGCGATCACTTATAAAAAGCCTGATGATAAGATTGAAATAAAGTCTCCTCCAGTAGCTCCCAGAAAAACTTCTGCACCAGCTCCTGTTCAAGCTCCGGTTCAAACTCAATCAGCCGCGATGCCACAAGTAGAAGCTAAATCTCAATCACAAGGGCAATCGGAATTTAGATATTTAAAGCCCGTTTCTCCTGGAACAGCTGAATATAAAGAATACTCTTCGTTAATTACATTAACGGCGGGAAGAGCATTGTTTGATTATAAGGGACTTTATGCGGCAACCCGCAAAGGAGTCGTGACTCCTGCTGATGAGACTCTCGTATCTCAATTGGCTGGGAAGTATATGCTTCCTTTAGGGCCTGGAGCGATCGATGGGATTCAAACGGAAATTAAACGACGCGAAGAAGTGATTGGAAGTGCTGATGCGGCAACGGCTAAACAACAGCAGTTTATCATTGCCGTTATGTCTGTTGCTCTTGATGGTTTAAAAGTAATCAAGAAAGAAATGGAAAAGACTCAGGGTGGTGCTTCCGTTGATCTAGAAGGTCCGGAATTTGCCGCTGCTTTTAGAAAACGTGCAGATACTGATTTGGAAAAGATGGGCTTTTTAAGGGATACGGGTCATCATCGCGATCATGAAGTTTATGAAGCTGAAGTATCTTCTGATGGAACTATTTCGAGACCTGGAGAATTGAAAACTAAACAATTAGAGGAGTCAGCTCGTAAGATAGAGGCTTCAACATCTAAGCGTTTCATTTCCATGACTCAGTCAGAATATCAGGGAAGACGCTTTTTCTTCGATACGATTCAAAACAATGGAGCCAAGGATAATCTTTTAGAATTTGCAGAAGTGCTTAGAGCTCATGAAGAAGAAGGTGAGTTTGAAACTTTGTCCAGAGAAATTCCTCTGGCTCGCAGAAGTTTAGCTAATCAATTAGATAAAACTGGTATCGCTATTGTAGAAACTTTGATTGAAGAGTGGACTGAAATGGGTGGCTTGGAAAAATCCATTCAGTCTCTGAGAGAGCTTGTTGCAGAAACACGACAGAGCTTAGAGTCAGGTTTGCTTCCACCCTATGTCGATTTTGATATGACAACATGGCAACCTCTCTACGGTACAGAACAGCGTTCTCGAGAAGTTTCACGTAATATTAAGCCTGAAGATTATATTAAGGGAATGATTGAGAAAGCCCAACAATCCTTGGCGTTCGCTTATAATGCCGACTCTCGGGTTAAGGAAACGCCTAAATGGGCTGAGTCTGTGCAGGAATTAAGACAGCAAATTGAGTTGGGTAACCGCATGCTCGAATTTGTGAGAGGCAAAGAAAGTTTGAGAGACGAAAGAGTTTGTGTGTTGGGTGCTGGAACGATCTCAAAACCTTTTATCTCCTATCTTCTTTCTCAAGGAGCTCAGGTTGTTGTGACTACTACGCGTAAAAGATCTGAGATCAATAATGAATTCCGTGAAATGTTTAAGGTGGCTGCAAGAGGAGCTTCTTTGGAAATTAAGACAGAGTTTGGTTTTAATTCTCCGAACTATGTTAAATTAAGAGATGAGATGAGGTTGGATGGATTTGCTCCAACGATGTTACTGTGTGGAGCCGGTGTGGATGATTATGGACCTTTCAATAAACCAGAAACAGAAGATTGGCATGCTGTCAGTGAAGCTCTTGTACGTGCCCCCATCTATGTCACCCGTCTTCTTGCCAACTGGTATTTGGGTGAGAATAACGGTGTTTCTCTCACGATAGTCGATCTCGGAAGTCCTGCCGCTAAAAAACCCATGACGGGAAGTGGAAGTTATCAATTCCTAAAACATGCTCTCGATTTTGAAGGGTGGGTTGATCACACCGTTGATATTGAAAAATTGGTTTATCCAGATGGAACACGTTTCGCTAGCTTGAAACAATTTATCGTTCCTTGGGCTAACCCTGGTCCTGAAGCTACCAAAGGATTGATGTTCAATCTGCGAGTAAATTCAGGTCGCTACGAAGCTCGTGCACAAGAAAAGGGAACAAATTTTTTCACCTTTAATGGTGGAACCGTAGCAGCTGCTGTCCTCAGTATGTGCGGTAAAAACAAGGGTATCTCTGAACGCATGGGATTACCTAGTGGCTTTGACTCTCCAGAATTAGCTCATGGGGGACTTGATCGTTTGATGGAAGAGGTGAATGCTGAGGAAGATAAAAAACATAAGGCAGCGATTGCTGCCAATGGGGAAAACCTCTCACGTTTCTTCAATCACTTCGGTACATGAGTGATTTGACTCGTCGTGAAGGTCGCATTGCAGAAGCTGATCAATTAAAGGCTGAAGCAGACGCATATGAAGTACAACAAGTTCAGCGTAAAAAACAGGACGCTGCTCACCCCATCAATTTTGGGCAGCTTTATCGTGTGTGGAATGGATCTTTTTATATTCGAGATAGTACGCGCGGGATCGATACTTTTGACTCCAAAAAACATGTCGAATCCAAGGACGACGACCTCGATATTATTGGTGTCGCCGCAACAGGCCCTTACGGACGTACTGTTTTTGGTAATTACCGCAATGCGCTTGCACGATTTGGACAAGAGGGTGAATGGGGTGGTGCTGATTGGCAAGAGTTGGTGCAATACCTGCCTGCAGATCTGAAGATCCCCACAAATTTGACAGCGGAAGAATACTCAACCGGAAAAGCGCCCGATGGAAAAATTTGGAGAGAAAAGATTTTCAGTCAAGCTGGTATTCGAGTTTTGGAAAAGCTTGTACGTCATCGACGTCGTGAAAGTGAAAAGCTTGATGGAGAAGTCACTATTCCTGTCAGCGCTTCCAACAAGAAGAAAATCAAGATGCATCGAGATGCTGGACATAAGATTCTGGTGGAAACAGCCTTCAATACACTGACGGGTGAATATGAAAAGGCTGTTGGTATTGTCATCCCTAAAGGCGAAGATATGTTAGCTTGGGTAGTCCAATCTCTCAATGTGACAACCTTGGCTGATTTGGTTGGTGGTACGGATAACTTTTTTGCCAAGATCACAGGAATAAATGAAGCTGAAAAAGCCATCGGTGCTTATGCAACTGTTTTATCTCGTTTGGGCAATTCAGATCTCCAGAGATTTATGGGAATGAATGCAACAGATATCCGAAAAGAAATCACTGCGGCTGCCATTCAAACAGTGGCTGGTATTGGAATGGTGGATTTCAATCCTACTTCCGAAATGATGGTCGCTCCTACTCAAGCTGAAGCAACAGACAAAAATGCAATTATCAAGGCTATTCCAAATGCCATCACAGGACCTAAACTGACTCAATGGGGAGCTGCTGGTGAAAGTATTACAACTTCAGAAGCATGTGCGACAGGTCCAGGAGCTTTAGGGATCACAGAGGGCAACTACTACGCCGCTCGGGATAGATTTAATCAGGCTCTACTTGCCTACTCAGCCAATCCGATGGGTGAAAAAATAGAAGCTGCTCTTTTTCAAGCCTATTGGGAATTTCAGATGACATTGATGCTATCTTGGTCTGTCGATCATGCCAATGGAGCTGCAAACGTCCAGGCCTTTGATGCTTTGGGAGAGACCGGTGCGATGGCTCGTATTGCTTGGGCTGTTAAACAAGGAATCGATCCTGCATTGGCATTAGCTTCACACAATGAAGAGAGAGATGGGTTTATTGCAGGTGTTATGATGGGGGCTGTATCAGCGATGCCTAAGCGTTTGAAGAAACGATTAGGTTTAAAATCCGTGGCACGTATGATTCGTGTGACAGGATCAACAGATTTTCAACCTACAATAGCACCGGGTATTGACAGAACGGAAACTGCACCTGGCGTTGAAGGCCAGGTACAGGCTTTGACTAAACTTTTGAATGCTCTTGTTTTAAAAAGGAATTTCACTGAAGCAGGTCATTGCCTGGTTTACACACTCTACAGGAACAATGGGAGATGGTGAACAATCTAAAGCCTTCCGTATGGCTTTAGAAATTGCCGAGGCTGCCCCAGGTAGTCTTTCGGTAGAAGTTTTTGCCAAACAAATTTTTGCTCATGGATTAGGTGGAACGATGTTCGAGCAATGTATGGCACTCATGATGATGCATTATGGATACACTTTGGGCCAACCTTCATTGAATCGATTGATTCGTTACACAGCGGAAAATCCCTATATGTTTCCTACGAGAACTTCTCGAAATCTTTTTAGAGTCAGAGCGAAGAGCCCTGATCGTGTGATTGCAGGGAGTAACTTTGGTTTTCATGGTGAGAACAGAATTTGGGCTATGCAGGCTACTAGTGATGGTTTTGATTCTGTCGAAGAGGCAGTCGATTCATTAGAGTTGCAAACAATTCATGAAGCCCGTTCTATTATTGACCAGTTTGCAACAAAATCTGGAAAAATGCCTGATATAGTCTCTTTTGATACCCCTCATGCAGATGCTTCCGCTCATGCAGATGCTAAGTTTATGTTAGAACATGCGAGAACTATTGCTCTCATGATTGTGGATCGTGAGTTAAATGGGAAGACATTTGATTTTGATCTCAATCTTAGAAATGAAGTTTTGGCTTATGAATCCGCTTTGATTCGAAATGAAAAGGGTGAGCATGCGATTCTTCCACCTGCGCATCAACGTGCTGTCAAAAATATTGAGCAGCAAACTGAGGGCGTTCGTAAGCCAGATGTCACTCTTCCTCGTCAGAGACAAGAATCAGTTTCTCAGGCCGAAATAGATCTTTCCTACCAAGCTTGGGGAGAAGGCTCTCAAAATTTAGTTGAGGCATTTGGTGTTGATTCGTCAACGGTGAGAGAAATGATTCGTAGCTTCAAGGACATGTGGAAAGTAGCTAACCGTGAATTCACACCACCACGAGATATGTATAATGTCGTGAAAAATTTGTTAATCCAGGTTGGAAAACCCAAGGTTGCACAAATGTTGACTCAAAGAATCCGTAATCTTTCTGCGCAACATGGAGACAATCCTCAGATGAGAACTGCAGCTGCTCTTTGGCTTTTTGATAGAATGAAAAAGGGTCAACTGGACCAATTAGAGTGGTCCCGTTTGGATCAACTGTGGGCAGGATCCTCAACAAGAATAACAAATACTGGATTAACGATTCATTAAACCAAGGAGTTATTTATGATGAATGTAAGTAATAGACTATTTCAGCCGTTTTTTTATGGACCTGCAGAAGGTGGTGGGGGCGGTGCAAGTGCGCAACAGATAGGATTAGGTATTGTCAAAAGTGCTATTACAGACGTGACTGGAAAAGATGCCAGCAACGCCACTCTGGGAACTGAGTTAGGAAGTTTTACTGATTCAGGTAATCGTCCGGATGTCATTACAGCAGCTGCCTCCGCGGCAGGTCGTTCAGTTTCTGAAGATCAAATAAAAGCTATGAGGACAATAGGTGATCTAGTGAATGCTATTCTTTAGATTTTGTGAAGTGATGCCACTGAAATAACCGAGTTTCCAATTTTTGTTGAATATATTTGAGCTCGCTTAGCCCCCCATTGTTGGGCAGCCCATAAATTTTCACTTAAGAGCTCTAGATGAGCCGGTATGTCTAAAGGAGGCGTTTGGCCAAATTGTTGGTACATGATGGGACTATGCTCATGTTGTGGATGAAAAGGGTAGAGAGCTTTAAAAATCGCTTCGCTCACGGCATGTCGAGTGGCGAGGTCTGATGCCGTTGGCTTCCCTACTTCTCCATAACGTTGACGATAAACCTCTGGGGAAAAGTATTTTTTTGCATTAGCCCAAACCCAGTGTCCTTCCTCATGTCGCCAGTAATACCGAATATCTGTGATGTCGATTCCAGTACCCACAACAAGTGGATCTTTATCTCGATGTCGAAAACTGATGAGACCAGTGGAAATATATCCTTGATCTGTCCAGGTCATACGAATGTCGCCAATAGATAATTCTTCTTTTTTTCTTTCAAGACGAGGTGAAAGACTGACAGCGGCGAGATGAGTGATGGGATCACGACTGAGCTGTATTTCATGAGGATTCCAATTTTCTAAATTTAGTGGAGCTTGGCCGGTTAGAAAAGTCCAAATAGCTTTTTTAATTTCGATAATATCAGCAACTTTTCCTGCTTGTTCGACTGGGTTATCATCCAGCTTTCGTATGCGCTCTCCAAAACCTGATCGAAGTTCTTCCTCTGAAAAATAAGATTTTAAGAAGCTCAATTTATCTTGTTTGAGTGCTTTGAGATGAATTCTTGTATCTACAACAAAAAGAACAACCCCTCTTAAAGGGTCTTCTGGAGATTCACGTACAATTTGAAGTGAGTTTCTTTGTTGATGAATGTGTGGAGGAAGTGTTTCATTTTTGAAAAGTGGAAGTGCTAAAAGTAGATTCCTCCATTCTGAAATTCCTTGAGCTGTAAAATTTGGCGTGATGGGTGAATAACCCGTATACACTTCAATTTCTCTCCGCTTTACCTTTCTTTGATCAAGACAAGGGTGTGGTCGCATGTTGTTAGAAAGTTTTGCAGCGATATCTTCTGATAGAGCAATTGAAAGGGCTGTTGAAAAAATCGAGTCTCGAGGTTTGATTCCTAAAGCTGCGCACAAATGCAGAGCTCCCAAGATGGCTGCTAATTGAATCACTTCATGCTCTATCCAGCACACTGCCTCTCCCACTTGGGTAAGAGAGTCTCGCCGGGTTGGCTGCGAAAATAAGGCGGATCTTCGCAATAAGATTTCAGCCCTTTCTTCCAGGTAGCGACCACCCTGTAGACAAGTATTTAGTATTGATGAAAGTGTGATTTGTTGAGGTGTTGTTAATTTCGAAAACTCTAGCTGGTTTCCTAAAATAGGCCCAATTAAAGCATCAATGCCAACTCGTGCCAATATTCCTAACCCTTCTGCATGAAGAGCTTTTTGGGTATCAGGAAGCACAATATCTAAACCCATTTGTGCTGCTATTTCTCGAGCTGCGAGATTTCCTAGGGTGGTTATCGTAACGTTTAGCACCTGAATAAGATCGTAAAATAGAGGTAAAAGTTGTGGATTATTTCAGCCCTATTCATTTTTAGCATCCAAAATACCAACCCTAAAACTATTATTACTCCCTTCCAAAAACTCGACCCGAGCTTTGGATTGGCTGTGGTGTTGATTTAAAGACGATCTTTGTATCGAGGCGTCGAAGTTCCCAAACCTTTGCCGCTTAAAATTGCTTCTAAAGCTTCCAATCCACGTTCATCTTTGTGGGTAAGAGCAAGAGGTGTGGCAGAAGTGAGTGTCTCATTAATTTTTGGTGTTGATACCTGAGAAATATAATCAGCAGGTGGGCAAAAAGGGCTTACGGCTGCAGGGGTAGGCATTGGAGCTACGAATGGTGGTGGTAAAACCGAAGGTGTTGTCATAACTTCTCCTTTTTAATTTTCAAACTATTCGCGAGGTATAAAAAATAGTTTCGGAAAAAACGCAACTCACTTGTCAAAGTCTGCGATAAACTCTTTATGAGGAGAGCTACGCCTTTTTTATGCCAGTCGATCCGATTCAATTAAACTCTGGAGGACTCTCCAACCAACTTTTGATCGGCCGTGTGCCCGGTGGGGGGAGCGGTGCGTCAGATGTGTATCGCAAGAGTTTTGGGGAGCCGATTCCTAAAATTGCCGATATTCATCATAATGCGGAGTTGAGAGCTTTGTTTAGTCAGATGGGGATGTTGCGGCGGTTGGAGAAAAAGCTCCGGATGTAGTCCCGCAAAAAGGGGCGGATTGTGCCGGCCAAAGGGACGATTGCCTGTGCACTTTCAGCTTGTGATGAGACGGAAAATGAAGACCTGGTTTTTGTCGGTGTGGATTTTGCTCAAGAGTATAAAGAAGAAGAAGAGACAATTGCAGGAGTTTTGGCTCATGAATGGGGTCATCTGACATCTGAATTTCCTCATGGGATCAATCCTGATGAACTCAGCTGGGAAGAAATTTTTGCTCTCCGTAAAAGTGAAGAGTGTAATGCCGATGCTTACGCCGGCCGGATGCTTTATTTGATGCGTTATGCACCAGAAGGTCTGATCCGCTTTCTCTCAAAACCCAAATACGCTAAAGAAACTCATAAATATCATTCGTCCGTCACCCGTGCGGCGATCATTCAACGGGCTTATCAACACGCTCAGCGCCAGCAGCAACAAATCCAAAATTTTAATCTCATCCCCAATGCCACTTTTCGCAATCTCATGACCGCTCAGTTGATCGGTGTTGCCTAACTCAAAAGATATTTGTATTATATTGTCTTACAGAAGGAGGATTTCATGAGAGAAACCTTAACGATTAGTCTGCCTTTAGATCTCAGAAAACAGCTCGATCGCGCTGTGAAAAAAGACCACATGAATCGCAGTGATATCGTGAGGGAAGCTTTAAGGCGGTATTTTCTAAATTCCGAATATGAAAAAATTAGGTCTTGGTCGGTTCCCCAGGCTCAAAAGTTAGGCTATTTTACCGATGAGGATATTTTTAAGGAAGTGTCTTGAAGATATTTTTTGATACGAATGTCTGGATTGCCTTCTTTTTAACATCGGGACTCTGTCAGAATCTGGTCAATCAATGTCTTCATTCTGCTCATGTGTTTATCTCTGAATTTGTACTCCAAGAATTTTCAGAAAAAATGGAGCTGAAGTTTAAATTCGATAAATCTCAAGTCGCAAAGTTCACTTCTTTTATAAAACTGAGCGCTACATGCATTTCTTCTATTCCTCCTGCCAGCGATCAAATACCTTCCTGTAGAGACAAAGACGATGTCCAAGTGCTCTGGGATGCCTTCAACGCCGAATCCGATTATTTAGTGACAGGGGATAAAGACCTGCTTGTCCTAAAAGAATTCGAACATGTGATGATTCTTGATCCGAGACGGTTTATGGAAAAAATAACAAATGAGTCGGAAAAAACATGACGTTACTGCCATCTATGGAAAGTTTTTTCGTCAATATTTTGGATAGTAAAAAAGGGCGGACCCCCCAACTGAGAGCCCGCCCTTAGAAATATCAAAATCTATTTTTAGAACCCTTTAACTTTCGCAGCTTTTTTATAAAGATGCTGCACGCCATGCCAGCCGATTAAGACAAACAAAGGAATTGTGATCCAGTGAATAGCAGCAAATGTGGTGTGGGCATTGATCATAAACCACAACAAAGGCACAGACATGTAAGTGTTATGTTTGGAACGTGTGCCGGCCAATTTCACAATCGCAGCATCAGGGGCTTCGCCATTTTTAACAGCCGTGATGATTTTTTGTTGAGAAGGCCAAATGCGAAACCACACGTTGAAAGCCATGATGGTTCCGAAAGCAGCACCCAAATGAATGCTCATGCCACGATAACTAAATCCGCCTACATAATACATAAGAGCGACAAAAATTGTGGAAAGCAAAATTCCACTGATAGCCGCTCCGTAAGGCTTTTCAGCAGGTTTGGTGATAGGACATTTTTGAGCTAATTCGTAAAATAAAGGAGCCGCAAACGTGAGCAACATCATCAAAAGAGCTCCACCTGTCCAGCCCTGACTTTGATCTTCAAGAGCTAACGCTCCATGATAAAATACTAATGCCAGTAAAAGAACACCGGTCACCCAAGTGAAAGCTGCACCCCAACGAAACCAAAACAGAGCGCGTGGCATAAGCTCAGGAACAACTTTCTTCTTGGTCTCAGCATCCAAGACAGCGGCCATGGGACCATTGACGAAATTGAAGAAATACAAATGACCGATCCAAAGGATACCAGCTACAATATGAAGCCATCGAAAACTGGCCTGCAAAACATCAGGTGCGTACATAATACCTCCTAAAATTAATAAAACGTTAAGTGTTAAACATACTTCTCAAAATGAATTTGTTTTTTGTCATAGCCTAATTCCGCGGCCACTTTTTGTACCCCATCAATCATCGGGATCAAACCACAAATATAAATTTGTTTTCCTTTTGGGTCGGGGAAAAACTTTTTTAATTTATCTTGTACATAGCCCACTTCCCCAGTCCACGGTGCAGGAATATTTTGAGGTCGTGAAACTGTAGGGATAAAGCGAAAGTTTGTATGCTTTTTTTCAAGCTCTTGCCACTCTTCTGTATACAGCATCTCTTCTTCATGTCGTACGCCAAAGATGAGGCTGACTTTTTGAGTGCACCCTTGGTGAAACAGCGTCTTGATCATGCTGCGCAGGGGAGCCAGTCCTGTACCGGTCCCAATAAAAATAATCTCGGGTTCAAGATTTTTAAGAACAAATCCGCCATAGGGCAATGCTAGGGTAATTTTTTCACCACCATTTAATGTCCAAAACCAAGTCGTGGCAAAGCCCCCCTCAACTTTTTTGATGCATAGATCGAGGTAACCTTCTTCAAAAGGAGCGGAAGAAATAGAATAAGCCTTTTTAACCGGTTTGGGCTCAGACGGTACTTGGACCATACAAAACTGTCCGGCTTGAAAAGGAACCCATTGTCCTTCAGGAAAGCGAAAACGAAAAGTACGAACGGTGGGAGTCAGGATGAAAACTTTTTCCAACGTTGTTTCAATAGGTTCCAAAGCCATGACGGCGGGCTATAGGACTAATTTAGTCTTGCTTTCAAGATAAATGAAATTTTCTCTTTGTACCCTGTCAAAAGCCTGATTTAATCAATTTTTATGAGGGAAGAGATTTCAGTCCAATCCTTAAAACAAGGTTTTGTAAAGTCATCGGTGCCAGGCACTGGAATAAAATATTGGAAATCAAGGTGAAATTAAAAGATCTCATTGTGGATAAGTCGCTTCAGTTGGGTTTTGAACTCTGTGGAGTAGCGCGTGCGATGCCGGTGCCGGATACGGAGCGTTATCAGGAATGGATCCAAAAAGGGTTTGCTGGTACGATGAGTTATCTGGAGAGAGGGCTTGAAAAAAGAGCGGATCCTGCAAAAATTTTACCCGGGGTCAAAAGTATCATTTGTGTGGGGATGAACTATTATCAAAAAAACTCTCATCCTCATATTTCCCAATATGCTCTGGGAGAAGATTACCACCACGTGATGTTAGAAAAATTAAAAAAGCTCGAGGCTTGGATTCAAAGTCGTTTTCCGCAATCCCATTCCAAAGCTTATGTGGATACAGGAGCGATTTTAGAGCGTAGCTATGCAGCTCGAGCGGGACTTGGCTGGATTGGAAAAAATACCTGTTTGATTAATGATGGCTTGGGTTCATTCTTTTTTATTGGTGAAATTTTAACGACATTGGAATTTTCCGAAGAGGATTATGGGCTTCCAGCTTTAGATCAGTGTGGTACGTGCAGTAAATGTCTTGATGCGTGTCCAACTCAGGCCTTTGTTGAGCCTGGTGTGATGGATGCACGCAAATGTATTTCCTATTTGACCATTGAATATCGAGGAGAATTTAGTGAAGAGCAATCGAGTCAGGTGGGGGGCCACGTCTATGGTTGTGATATTTGCCAAACGGTCTGTCCTTATAACGATCGAATTCCTATTTCTTACGAGAAATCTTTTAAGCTTCGATCTGAGTTGAAAAGTCTGACATTAGAAAAAGAAATATCAGAGGAAGAATTTAAAAAAATGACTCATCAAAGTGCGATGGATCGATTGAAATATCCTCAATGGAAAAGAAATGTTGCTGCTGTTTTAAAAAATAATTTGAAGTAAGAATCCCGGACTTAAATTTTCAGCTTTAATTCTAAGTCTCATCGAATCCACCAGCATCTTAGCTACTGCAAGTCCAATCCCTGTGCCTTTTGTCTTTCGTGTCAGCTCATTTTCGACACGGTAAAAAGGTTCAAAAATTTTTGAAAGTTCACCCTCAGGAACTCCAGGTCCATGATCCTGCCAAGATAAAATCACTCGATTGTTTTGAAGACAAAGAGAGAGATTGAGAGTTTTATTTTCTGATAGTGCTGAAAATTTCAGACTGTTTTCCAGAAAAATAAATAAAATTTGGTGAATGGCTTCACGATCAAAAGTGACAGGCTGAAGTGAGTCTTCCAGGTTGAGTTCCAAAGTAAATCCAGATTTTTCAGCGAGCATTTTGAGTCGGGGAGTAAATGTCAAAAGTTCTGTTTGGAGAGGTTCGGTGACAAGTTGAGGGTGATAATTTTTTTTCTCCAAACTTGAGAGTTGAAGAATATTGTCGATCAATCTGGAGAGTCGGCCTGATTCTTTATTGATCAATCCATAATATTCTTTTTTCTTTTCCTCTGTGGAGGCCATCCCATCTTCTAAAAGCTCTCCAAACATTTTAATCGAGGTGAGTGGCGTGCGTAATTCATGGGTTACGGCTGAAACAAAATCCTGCCGTTTTTTGGCTACGAGAGCTTGAGAGGCATAAGATTTATATAAAAGAAGAAGGGCAAAATTTAGAAGCAGGGAGACTAGAAGAGTCATCCCGACAAAGAGTGGGAAGTGTGAAATGGGTTTAGCAGTTTTTTTTGACACGACAGCCTGATGTGCAGTTTGTGGTGCTGCAAAGGCCTTTTCAGAAGAGGCAGTACCAGTAGGGGCTTGAGCGGCCATTGGAGGTCGAGGGCCGGACATGTCATTAAACTTGTCTGGAGGTCCTGGAGGGACTTCTTCTTTTTTTTCTTGGACTTCTTCCAAAGCAGGTTGCTGGATTGGGATTGGCTTTTCGATTTTTTCAGAAGTTTGAAAATCACGATAGAAATAAAAAAAGAAAACGATGAGTCCAAGATTGAGTAGAAGAGCTAAAAATATCCAAGTGGCTTTTTTCATTTTGAACCCATCTTATAGCCCTCGCCACGCACGGTGAGAATGTATTGGGGATTTTCAGGATCTTTTTCGATTTTGCGGCGGAGTTTGGTCATGTGGATGTCGACAGTCCGCGTGTCCATCTGGGTGTTTCCATAACCCCAGACTTCTTTCAAAAGCTCGGGGCGCCCGACGGGACGGTGTGATTGGGAAATCAAATAACTCAAGATTTCCACTTCGCGTCTGGTTAATTCGATTTCTTTTTTATGGAGCGTGACGATCAGGTTAAGCGGATCGATCACAAGATTTTGCCATGAAATAATTTCATTCTGGTGAACAAGTTTTTGACTGCGCCGCAAAACCGCTTCCACTCGGGCCACAAGTTCTCTCACTGAAAATGGTTTTGGGATATAATCATCAGCTCCAAGCTTAAGGCCTTTCAGTATATCCTCTTCATCCCCCTTGGCTGTCATCATAATGATAGGCTGGCTGCGGTCTTTTGTGCGGATCTCGTTGCAGATTGAAAATCCATCCAAGTCCGGAAGCATGACGTCCAAAAGGATGAGATGATAAACCTCCGGTCAGGGCTTTTTTGAGTCCTTCTTTGCCATTGGTAATCCAATCCATGTGATACCCATTAAAAATAAAAACATCACAAAGCCCTTTGGCAATCGAGTCTTCGTCTTCAATTAAGAGGATAGAGGGTTTTTGAGTCACGCGCTCATTATGGCTATGTGTGATGGATTTCACCAGTAAAACATTTGTAAAAAACATCCCCAAACATTTTACCTTCAAGAGCCTACTGTCCTCTCTCCTTTTAGCCTACTCTGATTTTACGAAAAGGAGAGTGTATGAAAACGAAACTCACAACATTACTGATAGCCGCAAGCCTTATGAGTCAAAGTGTGGCGTGCATGGCTATTGAAAAACCCAACACATTTCAAAATGTGGGAGGGATTAAAATCAAAGGATCTTTGTCCCAGACTAAGGTTCTGCAAGGCTCGGATGGCTTGATCTACCTGCAACTCGATATGGAAGCTCCAGAGAGGAGTGGACGATCGGAAAGAAAACCGACGGATTTTGTCATCGTTCTTGATCGGAGCGGGAGTATGGCTGACGAAAAGAAAATGGATTACGCCCATCGTGCGATCGATTCTCTCATTAATCAGCTCCAACCCACCGATCGCTTGGGGCTTGTGGCTTTTGACAGTGTCATCGAAACACCTATCCACATGAGCTATGCGTCATCTGGTAATAAATCCCGTTTTCATCAAATTGTGAATGGTATCGAGCCGCGCGGTGGGACGAATTTAGGCGGGGGTTTGATCCAGGGTATTACGCAAATCCATGAGAGTGGAAATGGTCGCGCCCAAAGAATGATTCTTATTTCGGACGGACTCGCCAATGAAGGGATTACAGATGAAAGTGAATTGAGAAGAATTGCTGGCGACGCTACGCAAAGTTTTTCAAAGAGTGCCTTGTCGATTTCAACGGTCGGGGTGGGTATCGATTTTAATGAACACCTTATGGCAAGTGTCGCAGACCACGGTCATGGGAATTATTACTACTTGGAAAAACTGGCGATGCTCGACAAAGTGTTATCGGATGAATTTACACGTGCAAGCCAGATTGCTGCCAGCGATGTCCGTGTAAATCTCGAATTGAGCGATGGCTTCACTCTCACGGATGCTTCCGGCTATCCTTACCATCAAGAAGGCCGTCGTATTATTGTCGAACCCGGCCATCTCTATAGTGGACAGAAAAAATCTTTTTTCTGACACTTCAAGTCCCAACCACATCTCTTTTATACGTCCTTTGGGAAGTGTGGAAGCCACGTGGCATCAAGAAGATCAACAGTACCATGTGCAATTGATGGGTTCGGATGTGACGATTGCGTGTTTGCCAGCTTCGAAGAAAACGGATGTGTTGGGATCTATGGATAAAAAAGTCTATGAGAAGGCTTGGACGGAAAATAATTATGGAAAATTTTTGAAAGAAAGTGCTGCCAAAGTCAGTGAAGGAGATCAGGCAGGAGCCATTAATAGTATCCAGGCCTATCGCGATCAATTGCAACGCGCCTACGAGGCCGCTCCTACCCCAGCAATCCAACAAAAACTCGAAGACTTAAAACCTCAGGAAGCTGAAGTGCGTGGTGCCTTCTCAGCTGCTGATGCGGCAACAGCGACCAAGAAATTGGGAAAAAATTATCAATACCAAGGTATTCAGAAGCAGAGGAGTGCACCGTAAGTGTAGCGTTTTAAAGAAAGGCTCTGCTGCAAGGCAGGGCCTTTTTACTGACAGGGCGCTCGGGATGTCGTTTATACTACGGACTTGGTAGTATGTTTATGAATTTACCTTTCCGTCACATTACTGTAACAAGTAAATCTTAACTTATGAGTATGGCAAAGTGTTAATTATTGAAGACGATCGGGATATCGCGGAGCTTGTCGAATACAACCTCAAACAGGAGAAGTATTCCTGTGAAGTGTCACGCAATGGAGCGGATGGGCTCAATCGGGCGAGAAAGTCATCTCCTGATTTGATTCTTCTGGATCTCATGCTTCCCGACATGGGTGGTCTTGAAATCTGTCGGGCTCTTAAATCCGATGATCGTACCAAAAATATTCCTGTTTTGATCATGACCGCTAAAGGTGAAGAGATTGATCGTGTGCTCGGATTTGAAATGGGGGCGGATGATTATATTACAAAACCTTTCAGTCCTCGGGAGCTAGTCCTGAGGGTCAAAGCGATTTTGCGTCGTTTGAAAGAAAAAGAATGGGATAAGAATGCTGAAGCTGTCACGTTTGGTATTTTGTATGTCGATCCTAGTCGGTTTTTGGTTAAAGTAGGACAAGAAGAAATCCGTCTGACAGCCATTGAATTTAAGCTTGTCCAGTTCTTGATGGCCAATAAAGGTCGTGTGGCGACACGTGACATGCTGCTGGACCGGGTGTGGGGTTATGATGCGGCGCTGACGACACGTACAGTCGATACCCACATCAAACGTCTTCGCGAAAAAATGGGAAAAGCTGGTGATTACATTGAAACCATCCGCGGCATCGGCTATCGCTTTAAAGAAAAACCTAATCCATGCCTTTTTTTAACCGTAATCATCAGAAAAAGTTTGAAGAGATTGAAAAAAATCTTCAGCAAAAAATCTCAGAGCTCTCTGAAGAAAAAAATCAGCTTCAATTGATTTTGGACAGTATGGTTGAAGGCGTCTTGGTCACCAATGCCCAAGGACAAATCTTACTTTATAACCCTTCGCTCTCAGATATTTTTTCAATTCAAACTCCTTGTCAGGGGAAGCGTGTGCTTGAATGCATCCGTCATAAAGGTTTGGATGAGATGATTGAAAAAGTTCTTCGAGAAAAAACCACCGAAGAGCTTGAGATGGTATTGCATACATTAGACGATGAGAAGCATATCATGGTCCGAAGCAGTCCTTATCAGATGGGGACGGGGGCTTTAGGCTCTGTGTCTGTTTTTAACGATGTGACACGTATTCGTCAGCTAGAGCGCACACGTCGGGACTTTGTGGCGAATGTGAGTCATGAGCTCAAAACACCCCTGACTAATATCCGCGGTTATGCCGAAACCCTCAATAGCGGAGCTTTGGAAGACAAAGATGCTGCCAAACGTTTTTTAGAAAAGATCGAACGCAATGCGATCCATCTTCAAGAGTTAGTCGAAGATATTTTAAGTATTTCGGAAATTGAATCCGGTCGTTTTGAGCTTCATATCAAAGAATTTAACTTGGTTAATGTGCTGGAAGATTTGATTGAACAGCACCAACTACAAATTTCTGAGAAAAAATTGACTCTGGATTCTCAGCTTTCTCAAGCAGGTACGATTCGTGCTGATGAGAAAGCCATGAAGCAAATTTTTAATAATCTTTTGGAAAATGCCATCAAGTATACTCCTGAACAGGGAAAGATTACGGTCCGGGCTTTTCAAGAAAAAAGTAAAATCAGAATCGAAATTGAAGATACAGGTATTGGCATTCCTGAGGCCGATCAGCCTTTTGTTTTTGAACGATTTTATCGAGTCGACAAAGCGCGCTCGCGTCCCACCGGCGGTACGGGTTTGGGACTTTCTATTGTGAAGCATTTGGTTCAAGCACATGGTGGTGAAGTTGGAATGAAAAGTGACGTTGGAAAAGGCTCTTTGTTTTGGTTTACGATTTCGTTGTCCTAAAAAAACTCATTCAAAAAAAACGATCACTCTCTTCCTAGCTAAAAAACACTTGAGTCGTATATATAATTTTATTATTCTGTAATACAAATTAAGGAGTCTCTTATGTCGAGTATTGCTTTAGAAAAGCCTAAAACACTTGTTTCTATGAGATTGAATCTCAAATTGGTAGACAAGGTTAAAAAGATGTTGGGAACAAAAGATAGGACGGAGACTATCGAAGTGGCTTTAGAGAAAATTTCTGAACAGGAAAAATTTCATCAATTCCTCAAAAAGACAGCGGGGAAGCTTACTCTGGCTGGCTTGGATGATTCTGGACGATGATACCTTATCTTATTCTCGATACTTCTGTTTATATCCAGCATTTCAGATTTGGGAAAACTCCCATCACTCTTTATAATCATCAATTCTTAATTCGTAACTCAGCGATCGTGTTGGCGGAACTTTATCGCGGTTGTAGGAATCAGAAAGAAAAAAATGAGATAGATGAATTGTCTGCTGGGTTTCCCATTGTGACTCCAACTGAGAAGATATGGATGGAATCGGGACAACTGCTTTCCCATATGCTTCAGAAGAAAAAGTTGTCTGCAGATTATGTCAAAAATTTGCATTTTGATGTATTGATCGCTTTAACGGCTCGATCTATTGGGGGTACGGTGATGACGTACAATAAACAAGACTTCGAAGAGATATTAAAAATCAAAGATTTTAAACTGATTACTTTGGAAAAATAAATTTATGAAAACAATCGCATTGATTGCCCATGATGGGAAAAAAGCCGAGATGGTTGGGTTTGTGAAAGATAATATTGAGCTCATTAAAAATTTTAATCTCATCGCAACGGGCACGACGGGTCATTATATTGAGCAAGCCGGACTCAAAGTGACGAAAATGAAAAGTGGTCCTCAAGGTGGTGATGCGCAGATTGCTGCGATGATTGTCGAAGATAAAATTGCCGGAGTTGTTTTCTTGCGAGACCCTTTGGGTCTTCATCCTCATGAGCCTGATATCTTCATGCTTCTCCGTTTGGCCGATGTTCACAATATTCCACTGGCCACCAATCTTGCTTCGGCGGAGATTTTAATTAAGGGATTAGCTTCTTAATTTTATTTCTCTTGAATCAACTGACACCCAAATGGGTCGGGAGGGCGATCATTACGGCTGGGAGTAATACCTGCAGAGCCAGCGCTGCCACTACTGCCTCCAGAGCCGCTGCTGCCGCTGGTTCCAGAAGTTCCTCCGGATCCGCTGATGCCACCTGAACCTAAGTTGTTACCACCAGATCCTGAAGTGCCGCCAGAGTCAATACTTCCTGATTGCCCCCCTGAAGCATAAATTCCTCCAGAGCCTGTATTTCCGCCAGACGCTGGCATGCCACTGACTCCTCCACTACCTGATTGTCCCGCACTCATACTGGCAGAGGGAATAGGGCATCCATGATATTTGGCGATTCCTCTTTCCTGAGGGCATTGATCATGAGCGTCGTTAATACCGTCATTATCCTGATCATCTGGACATCCTTGTGCGTCGACGTGAGATTTTCGTGATGTTCCTGGGCAGTGATCTTGAGAATCAACGACACCATCTCTATCGGCATCTGGAGGAGGCGGTGGAGGTGTTGGTGCGGATGGTGGCGGGGTGAGGATGGTGATATCCGAAAAATCACAATCATCTTCAAAAGCCTGTGTGCCAGGATCGCAGTTGGGTGATATTGCATGATAGAGATCAACACCTTCATTATCGCAAATAGCCTGGTCTTCGTTTTGGACTAAAATCGTGAGACCTTTGATTCTTTGTTTTGCTTCAAAACCATCTTGAATCATAAAGGCGCATTGGCCTGGAGTTTCGGTGATGTGTTGAGCATCAATAGTAATCTTTAAGTTATCGGAGAGTCCACCCGTGCCATACCCATCGATATAGACACCGCGTAAATGTTCACGTGAAGCATCGGGAATATCATCATGAAGATTTTTGCGGAGAACAAGTGGTCGAGACAGAGTGATGGTACGATTATGAAATTCGAAAAAAATATTGAAAGTGCAGCGCCCCCCTTGAGCGGCAGTACGGTTGAGATTGTAGAGATCGATTTTTTGACGAAGGCTTCCGTTGCTGCTCGAGGTCCCACTCATGGTAACAGCATCTTCTGTAGAAGAGACGCTACAATGTTCGTAGCTGGTGATGGGTGGATTGGAAGCGGCATGTAATAAATTGCTGATAAAAAACTTACTAAAATAGGAATTATTTTTTTTTCCAAATATTTATATTAGTGATGATCGTCCTCTAAAGTGAGAGGTTCCACTGAAGTCGGGTTGGCTTTTGCATTCATCAAATTCAGACTAGTGTAAAAACGATCAGGCAAAATCCATCGCAACCAACCTTCCCAATCGGCTTCATGAAAAGATCCAGCTTTAGCCATTTCAATCATATTGCGTCTGCGAGCTTCGACGACACGACCTATCCCAACACCCAAAGCGATAATGGCACCAAGACCTCCTAGCCATAAACTATGGTTGCTTCTTTCATTTTGTGCTCGTCGTAACTCATCATATTCATCTTGTCTGACAGCAATCATACCATCAGGAGGTGTGTAAGTTGTGGTAGGGCAAGTGGAGGGTGGTGAGGGAGATTTCCCAAATAAAAATTCCTACGTGCACTAGAAAATCCATAAGTCGCAAAGTGGTTTCCTTGTTGGCTGTTGGCATCCACACAAAAAAGAAACGGCAAATTTTTATTAGCTTCTTGGAGCGATTGAATCCCAGCTACAGAAGGATCTCGATCTGTAGAAATCGTTTCTGTGTAAGGAGTGGTTCTGACGTCGTCTCCTTCTACAACCACACGATAAGGAGGATGTTCACGACGGATAGTGTCCATATTGCAAGCATTCGCTTGTATCCACTGAGGAGTTGCTACAGTTGTTTCCGAAGAGTTTTGGCATCCGAAAATTCCTGATGCTAAAACTGAAAAACCAATTGTCGAAAGATCGAGTCTCATAATTTATGAAAGGCTTATCGTCAGATGTGCGTTAGAGTTTCGGGACGTTTTTGTGACATTTTTGCGTCAAAAAACGCGTAAAATGACACATTGATGTCACACCAAATAAACCTTAAACTCCTTGCTGGCCTGTTTTGATAAGGCTACGAGGGCCACTTCATGAAATTGGGAATTATCGACATCGGAACCAATTCGGTACACATGATCTTAGTGGAAATCTCCAAAGATTTTCGCATTGAGGTGATCGATCGGGCTAAAGAGTTTACCCAACTGGGTGATACGAGTTTTCAAAAAGGAATCTTGTCTGATCAAGCCATTGAGCGTGGACTCTCTGCCGTCCGCAAATTCAAAAACTGGCCACCATTCATGGAGTCCAAAAAATTAAAGCGGTGGCGACCAGTGCTGTGAGGGAAGCTGAAAATGGCGGTGATTTTTTGGAAATTATCCGACGAGAAACTGGTATCAAAGTAAATGTCATCACCGGAGATGAAGAAGCGCGCCTGATCTATTTGGCTGTAAAACATTCCATCCCTTTTACACGAGAGCCCTATGTGATTGTGGATATAGGTGGGGGAAGTGTTGAAGTGATAGTCGCCAATGACAAGGGCGTGATGCAGTGTTGGAGTTTGAAATTAGGAACACTCCGTCTTGGTGGAGATGTTGTAACAAAAGATCCTCCTTCAGAAAAAGAGTTAAAAAAATTAGAAAATCATATTAGCAAGACGCTGCGACCTGTTCTTTCCGAAATCAAAAATCTGAAAATTAAAACAGCGATTGGGACTTCAGGGACAATTCTCAATCTCGTCGCAATGGCTCATTGGGCTCAGTACAACACGCCAATAGAGATGAGAAATCATTACCGCATTGAAGCCGAACAAATTAAACATCAGCATGAACATCTCATTCACACCGATCGTAAAGATCGTGAGAAAATTCGAGGCCTGGATGATCAGCGTGTGGATTTAATCATTCCTGGAAGCTGTGTCTTCGTCAGTCTTTTGAAAAAAATTGGGATTCAAGACGTGCTCCTCTGTGATGAAGCGATTCGTGAGGGTGTGATTTATGATTACTTAGATCGGAACAAATCCAAAATCGAAATGGAAAGTTTGGTACCGGATATTCGCAGGCGTAGTGTTCTTCAGCTAGCTCGCAAATGTGGATTACAAGAAAAGCATATGCAGCATGTGACGGGATTGGCTCTTTCACTTTTTGATCAAACAAAATTTCTCCATAAGCTCACTGGCCGCGAAAGAGACTTGTTGGAATTTTCGTCTCTTCTTCATGATATTGGCACTCATATTAATTATAAAAAACATTACCGACACGCCTATTACATTGTCAAAAATTCGGACATGAATGGTTTTGAGGAAAAAGAAATTGAATTGATTGCCAATATTGTTCGTTATCAAACAAAGTCTCGGCCTAAGAAAAGTCATGAAAATTGGATAAAGCTCTCAAAGTCGGATCAGCAGCTTGTGCGTGTTTGCTCGGCAATTCTACGATTGGCCGATGCCCTCGACCGTACACGGTTTTCAGTCATTAAAGGTGTGAATGTCTCGGTTCAAAAAAGTAAGCTCGGAAATAAAATCGTTCATAAAATCATGATTGACGTCAAAGCTCAGGGAGATCCTGAGTTGGAAATTTGGACGGCTCAAAAAGAAAAAGATTCATTAGAAGAAGTTTTTGGCCAAGAAGTTGTCATCTTATTGAAACGACAAAAAAAGAGGAAATAGTATGCATCACTTTTTAGAGCCTCATAAATATCCTGGAAAATTATTCATCGTGGAAGGCATCGATGGATCTGGGAAAAGTACTCAAGTTCAGCTTTTGAAAAAATGGCTGGAATCCAAAGGAATGAGTGTTTTTTTTACGGAATGGAATTCATCGGATCTGGTCAAAGAAACCACCAAAGAAGGTAAAAAGAAAAAGATTCTGACGCCGACGACGTTTAGTCTTTTGCATGCATCCGATCTTTCCAGCCGTCTTTATAATTATATTGTGCCACCTTTAAAGGCGGGCATGGTCGTTTTGGCCGATCGTTATGTCTACACAGCATTTGCGCGTGATGTGGTGCGTGGAGTGCACCCTCAGTGGGTAAGGAAACTTTATAATTTTGCTGTGCGTCCGGATGTGGGATTTTATTTTCGTGTTCCTTTGGATACAGCGATCGATCGTATTTTGAGAGCGCGCTCCAAGATCAAATATTATGAAGCAGGAATGGATATTAAGTTGTCGACTAATATTGTGGAGAGCTTTCGATTATTTCAGGGAAAAATTTTGAAGGAGTATGATGGGTTGGTCAAAGAGTATGGATTGAGTGTGGTTGATGCCACATTGGAAATCGACGAACAACAAGAGATTGTTCGTGGGATTATCGAAAAAGCTTTGGAAGGTTATAGTGTAAAAAGGAGGACGTATGTCCGCAGACAAAAAGTACTTCGGCGAGGGACTGCCGTACCGACCTCTTAATCGTCTTAAGGGAAAGTTGATTGCCATTGAAGGGACAGACGGCGTGGGGCGTACAACGCAGATTGAGCTTTTGAAAGATTGGATTGAGCTTAAAGGTCATGCAGTCTTGGAGACAGGTTGGACTCGGTCGAATCTGATGTCACGTGCGATTCAATCAGCTAAGATGGGAAACACGGTGGATCGTCTGACATTTAGTCTTTTGTATGCCACTGATTTTGCCGATCGTTTGGAAAATCAGATTATGCCTGCACTGGAAGCGGGTTTTATTGTACTCGCGGATCGTTATATCTACACGGCTTTTGCGCGAGATTGGATGCGGGAGGGAGATCGCAAGTGGATCGTGGATGCTTTTGGTTTTGCGATAGTGCCGGATCTGGTGTGTTATTTGAGTGTGGATATTGATACGTTGATTCCGCGTGTGATTGAATCAGGCGGGATGGATTATTGGGAGTCGGGTGGTGATTTGCATTTGGGTGAAGATCTCTATGATAATTTCCGAAAATATCAGGGCCGCATGATTCGTGAATTTGATGCCATGTCGGAAGAGTATCATTTTGAAAAAATTGACGCGCGTGTTTCGGTGGATGAGATTCAGCAACAATTAAGAAGCAAGATTGAGCCTCATCTGGTCAAAGAAGTTGCAAAAAAGCCTAAAATAGAGACGCCTCCTTCATTATGAAACTTTATTTTTTAAGACATGCGATTGCGGTTCAGCGCGGGACGCCTGGGTATGATGATGATAGTTTTCGCCCTTTGACCGATATGGGAAAAAAGAAGCTTCATTTAGTTTGTGAAGGTTTGCATCATTTGGAGCCGGATTGGGATGTGATTATCACCAGTCCGTACTTAAGGGCAAAAGAGACAGGTAAAATTGTCGCTCAATATTTTAATCTGACACACCGAGTTCGAGAGCATAAATCTCTGACCCCTCAAACCAAGACCGAAGATCTTAACCAGTATTTGAAAACACTTCTACCTCTCCGATCCATTTTGCTTGTTGGTCACGAGCCAGCCTTGTCACGTCATATTTCAAACTATGTTTTCGGAAGTGAATACGGACATATCCAAATGAAAAAATCAGGTATGGCTTGTGTGGAATTTTCTGAAAACGTCGATATCGGTCTAGGAACCCTCGAATGGCTCATGTCCCCCAGTCAGATGCAGCGATTGGGGAGGAAAAGGAAGTAATTAATGAGCAAACTGATCGACAAAGCTTGTTAATTTTTCAATTGAAAAGGGTTTTGGCAGATAAGCATCTGCTCCGCATAGAAACCCACGACGTCGATCTTCTTCCGTCGTTTTCGCTGAAATCATAATCACTGGAATTTTTTTATATTCATCAGATGTTTTTAAAAATTCACAGATCTCATAACCATTTGGAGAGGGAATCATAATATCGAGGAGAATGACATCCGGTTTCTTTTGATCCACCACTTCCCATAAGGCTTGAGGTCCAGAAAAGGCTGATGAGATTTCATAACCTTTTCTCGCAAGATTATATGAAGTCCATTCAATAATGTCGGGATCGTCATCGATAATCAGAACTTTTTTATTTTTCATAAGTTTCTCCATTTATAAAAGAATAGCGATGAATTGTGACTATCAAATGGAGAAAGGGTGATTTTATCGTGAAATTAGAATTCAACGGCAGCGCCCAGTCTTAATTCCAAATTAGGATCAAAAATATAAACATGATCAGAGCCTCGTCGTCGCATGGTTTCTGTAAATCGAAAGTCGAATGGAAATCTCACAGGCCCTATTTTGGGCGCAAAATTCACAGAAAGCCTTCCTACGAGATTGTCTCCATCGTCGGCTCCATTACCGTCCAAGCGTGCTGTGAGATGATAAAATACTTCGGCTCGAAATGTGAGAAGTCCTGAAGTGTATTGAGCGCGACCTCCAAATCGTGCTTGAAATTCCGAACGGTAATTTTCAGAAGTGACATCATGATAACTCTCTGCAACACGCACTGTATCTCCAGGTCTTGCGGCAGAGGCTGGTATGTGAATGTGATATGTGTTGATTGTATGCGTATAGCCCATACCTAAAGCCCCAAACAATCCGACGCGTATCCCTTCAGTGGGTGAGGGAAACCAGTAAAGATTGAGCAGGAATTGTTCTGTTAAATTATTTCTGCTGCTTTGGCTCGCATCACTGACATTTAAAGCCCCGTCAGAACTGCGTATGGCTCCAGGGAGTGTTGATAAGTTTGATGAGCTGACGGGGAGAAATGGTGCTTCTGGAACAGTCATCAGAACGTTTTCAGCAAAGAGTCCCACTACCCCAGAAAATTTCCGGTCAAAAATAGCATGAAATCCTTGAGCGTTGACAAGCCCGCTTCCGACTCCTGTATTGGGATCAGCCGATGTCCATGTGTTGCGATAAAAAGCTGTTAGTGTGTTTTGATGTTGAGCTTCTGCAATAGTAGGAGTTGCAAGAGCTGTGAGGAGTGAAGCTGTAGGTAGAATTTTCATTTGAAAATCTTATCGCACACAAGCTTCAGAATGTTTCGCAACGTTTTGGTGAATTTTGTGTGGCAGAGCTATCGATGTATTGCCCAATAAATCCAAGCTGCAGAAAGCCTTTTATGAGGGTCAGAATTCATCGCATAATAACCGAGGCTATCTTTGATAAACTGACGATCAGGCGTTCTTATTTCTCCGGAAACGTTTTTAAAGTAATGTACAAGAGGCTCGCTGAGACTCTCTAAAAGAGGGTTATGAAAAAAGGAACCATCTCCTCCAGTGATAGAATCATAAGATGTATCAGCTTGTGACGAGCAGAGTCTGGGATTAAATGACCTGATTTTAAAAGGTAGTCACAGGTGGTGCGATGTAATGCTCTGAGTTTGGATAACGACTGTTCCGTTATGCTAAAGAAACTGGTTAAATGATCGATTTTCTTTTCAGTGTCTTCAAGCGCTTTAAGTTTATCATTATTTTTCTGTAATGAGGCCAAGATTCTGTTTCAATTTCCCGTGTATCGTAAGCATGCACGCTAGCTTCATGAGCGCCACGAATTTCAAAGTAGAGTTTTGCCAGATGAAATCGTGTGTTAGGGTTTATGGATTGAGATCGAGAGTTGATTTGCTTTTCAAAAAAACGTTTTTCCTGAGGAGTCAGAGATCCTTCTTTATATATAATTGTAAAAGTTTCTTTTAGAATCAGTAACGAAAAACGATCATTTCTTGAAGCTGCCTCTGAAAAAATTTGAAAGAAGGCTGCTATCAGCTTCGATCTGATGTAGCGTGTGGATGCATTCGTAGTTCCTGAACAAAAATAATTTACGCAAGCTTCGCAAATATTTTCCAGATCAGCACGACTTTGTCTGAAGAGATTTCGATGCACTTTATCAATAAACTCTTCAACGCTTTCACTATCTAACTTATTAAGTGTTTGGAATTGTTTTGAGTAGTAGTGTGATGGTGATTGGAAGAGGTGGGCAAAGGCTCTTCCCGCTCTATTTTTCAGAGAACAGAGCTTTGCCACTACTTCTACTGCATAAAATTCTAAAGGTATTGATTTCGGAGCAACAGGCGTTTCAGGGTAGACTAGGGCTCTTTGTCCCGCCATGTTGATTATTTCGCCAGACAATGGGCCTGCTTGGAAGCTGCCCGCTGGGTTTGTATTATATAAGGATAACGACATACCGCTCTTTTCGAGACTTTCCTGAAAAAGTTGTCAAAAAAATGTCACCAAAAAATGTCACCAAGAATTCACACAAGCCTCATCAAGCCGTCACGGCACCTTTGCATTGTCCCGCCGCAATTTAAAAAACGTAAAAGGAGAACATATGAAATTTAAAAAAATATTCGCTGGAGCCTTGGTGGTTTCGGCCTGTCTCGCCAATGCGGGAATAGTCAAAGCCGACGATATTCGTACGGTTTATAAGGTAGGGGATGGTTTGAGTATTGGGGATGGAGAAAATTTGGTCCATTTTCAAGGTCGTGTGCAACCTCGGTTTACAGCCACCAAAACAGAAGGGTCTAGTGTTACAGATGGTTTTACTTTGAATCGTGGCGAATTTCGTGTGGATGGTTTTGTGTTAGGTAAAAAATTAAAATATGGTTTGGAATTCAATTTTGCGACGACTTCTACGAAATCGACGGCGACAACAACAACTACTTGTACAGTGACAGGTGCTGCTGAGGCTACTCCGGGGACAGCGCCAACTTGTGTTGCCACAACTACGAATTCAACCGCTCCGCTGACATCAGTCAGTAATACAGGTGTTGGAGTGCTTAATGACTACTATATTGACTGGGTGCCTACCAAAGAATTCGGAATTCAGTTTGGTCAGTTTAAAGTTCCATTCCTCATTCAGCAGCTGACGTCTTCTACGAAACAACAGTTTATTGATCGATCATTGACTACAGGCTTTTTTGATTTTGGTCGTGATATGGGGGCTAACGCTCACGGAAGTGTTTTAGATGGTAAATTAAATTATTCTGCATTTGTCATGAATGGTGAGGGTTCTAATAGTGTGAATCTCAATAGTCAGCACTTGATGGCAGGTACAAGGCTTGAAGTGCCGGTGTTGGGTACTTATGAATATTCTGAAACCGATGTTGGAAACTCTGAAGATCAAAATTTAGGTTTTGGTTTAGCTTATCTCTTTAACGATAATGGTGGTGCGGCAACTCAAAACAGTACAATTGCTCGTTATACACGCGCTAGCCACGGTACTTTTGATGTGGGCTATAAACATAGAGGGCTTTCTTTACAGGGGGCTTTGATGCTGAGTCGTGCGATGGAAGGTACAAAGCTGACCAACTGGGGCTACAATGCTCAAGCAGGATATTTTTTCATTCCAAAGACTCTTGAAGTGGCCGTTCGTCAAGGTGGTACCGTTTTTTCTAATGCGGTTGCTGCAAATACTAACCAATATGAATACGCTGTGGGTATGAACTACTTTCCTTGGCAAAAGGTCATGGAATCAAGTTTCAGGTTAACTACACATTGATTGATAATAATGGTGGTGTGAAGGATCAGCAGTCTCATCGTATCAACACAGCCATGAATCTCATTTTCTAAATGCAGTATAAAGTAACAGTTTTGTCACAAAATTGTCACAATCGATCGTCATAGAGGCGATCCTTACTTAAGGAGTAAGATTATGAAGAATAAAAAATTAGCAGTATGTGCTTTGATTCTTGCCGGTATGATCGGCGGAGCTAAAAATGTCTTGGCTGGAAATGTGATCAAGATTGATGGTTCCAGCACTGTTTATCCCATTACAGAAGCAGTTGCTGAAGAATTCCAAACCGCTAAAAAAGGTGCAATGAAAGCCACTGTAGGTATTTCGGGTACCGGTGGTGGATTTAAAAAGTTTTGCCGAGGGGATACCGATATTTCTGATGCCTCGCGTCCGATTCAAAAAAAAGGAAATGGATGATTGTTATTTGGCTGGTGTGAAATATTATGAATTACCGATTGCTTATGATGCTTTGACAGTTGTGGTGAATCCTAACAATCCCTTATCAGTCATCAAAGTTTCTGAATTGAAAACTCTCTGGGCTCCTGAAGCGCAGGGCAAAATCAAAACTTGGAATCAAGTCAATCCTGCTTGGTCAGCTGAAGCGGTAAAACTTTTTGGAGCTGGTTCTGATTCGGGAACGTTTGATTATTTTACCGAAGCTGTTGTGGGAAAAGCCAAGTCTAGCCGTGGAGATTATACAGCCAGCGAAGACGACAATGTGTTGGTGCAAGGTGTGGCCAATGACAAAAATGCCTTGGGTTATTTCGGCATGGCTTATTACGAAGAGAATAAGACAAAATTAAAAGCCGTGGCGATTGATAATGGTAAGGGTGGCGTTCTGCCTTCTGCTGAAACCGTTAAAGATGGAAGCTACGTTCCTTTAGCTCGTCCTATTTTTATTTATGTGAATGCCAATTCGTATGACACAAAACCTGAAGTAAAAGAATTTGTAGATTTTTATCTCAAAAATGCTCAAGCCCTTGTGCCTCAAGTAAAATATGTGGCGCTTCCTGCAGAAGATTATGCGGAAGGGGCAAAACGTCTTGAAAATAAAAAATTGGGAACGGGCTTTGGTGGAAAATCCGAAGTAGGTCTCAAGGTATCGGATTTGTTAAAACGTGAACCGAAACTTTAAAACACAAAGAAGAGAATTAGGTGAAAAGGTCGTCAGGAGCATCTTGTTCCTGATGGCCTTTTCGTCTGTCATGGTGACTCTAGGAATCGTCTGGGTACTTTTCTATGAGTCTTTTTCATTTTTTAAAACTATTTCGCTCTGGAGTTTTTTGACGGACTCTCAATGGACCCCACTCTTTGAAGATGCTCATTATGGAATCATGCCTTTGGTGTCAGGCACTGTGGTGACGACTCTTGTGGCTGTCAGTGTGGCCATTCCTTTGGGGACAGTGATCGCAATTTATCTGAGTGAATATGCGCCGCATAAGCTTCGAGAAATTGTCAAACCTCTCTTAGAGCTTTTGAGTGCGGTACCGACTGTTGTGTATGGGTATTTCGCTCTCCTTTTTGTGACGCCGTTATTGCAGAAAATGATGCCGGATCTTCCTGGATTTAACATGCTGGCTGCGGGTCTGGTGATGGGTGTGATGATTATTCCTTATATTAGTTCGCTCAGTGAAGATGCGATGCGGGCAGTACCGATGCATATTCGAGAAGGTTCTTATGCGATGGGAGCGACGCGATTTCAGACAGCGATCAAGGTTATTTTTCCTTCGGCACTTTCTGGAATTACGTCGGCCTACATCCTGGGATTTTCGCGAGCTGTGGGGGAGACTATGATTGTGGCGATTGCCGCGGGTCTTCAACCCAATCTCACCTGGAACGGGACATTATTTTAGAAAACGATTTCGGGAGGTTTATTGAAAACTCTTTCTCAAATCGTGGCGCATCACAAACGGATCGATAAGCTTTTTATTATTTTAGGTTTGCTATCGATGTTTGTGGGTTTGATGACCTTGTGTGCTTTGATCATTAATTTGTCTGTGGACGGCTTTGAACGTCTTTCAGTCCCGTTTATGACATCGTTCCCATCACGCTTTCCAGAAAAGGCCGGTATCCTATCCTCGTGGGTCGGGTCAGCTTTGGTGATGTTGACCACAGCCGTGATCTCCATTCCGATTGGAGTGGGTGCGGCGATTTATTTGGAAGAGTTTGCGGCCAAAAATAAAATTACCGATATCATAGAAATTAATATTACCAATTTGGCTGGTGTGCCTTCGATTGTTTATGGACTCATGGCCTTGGGTCTTTTTGTTTACAAATTTCATTTAGGTCAAAGTGTGCTTACCGCTGGTTTGACCTTGGGATTGTTGGTGCTTCCGATTGTGATTACAGCTACACGCGAAGCGATTCGAGCGGTGCCGGTGGGTATTCGAGAGGCGGCTTTTGCGCTGGGTGCGACACGCTGGCAGATGGTGAAAGATCATATCTTGCCCTATTCAACGGGAGGTATTTCTACAGGCATTATCATTGCTCTTTCGCGAGCCATCGGCGAAAGCTCTCCGCTGATTACGATTGGAGCCTTGACGTTTATTGCCTTTTTGCCACCGTCACCCATTACGGTTTCGTTTCCTTATATTTCATTTGAGTGGTTGATGTCGCCGTTTACGGTCATTCCGATCCAAATGTTTAACTGGGTCTCGCGTCCACAGGCGGAGTTTCATTTGAATGCGGCGGCAGCGGGTTTGATTTTGTTACTGATGACTCTATCAATGAATGCGGTGGCGATTTGGATTCGGTATCGGTTTAGAAAGAAAGTTAAATGGTAATTTATGACATTAAAGGCAGAAGTTAAAAATTTGAATTTTTATTATGGTGAGCGTCAGGCTCTCAAAAATATTAATTTGCCTGTACTGGATCGAAAAGTGACGGCTTTGATTGGTCCTTCAGGGTGTGGAAAATCTACATACCTTCGCTGTTTCAATCGTATGCATGATCTTTATCCCGGTCATCGTTATGAAGGTGAGATTATGCTTTTTCCCGATCAGGTAAATTTGATTGGAAAAGATGTTGATCCTATCGAAATCCGTATGCGCATCAGTATGGTTTTTCAAAAACCCAATCCATTTCCTAAATCCATTTATGAAAATGTGGCTTATGGTCTTCGAGTGCGTGGTGAATCCAACAAAAAAGTCATCGATGAAAAAGTGGAGAAGGCTCTCAGAGGTGCTGCGTTGTGGGATGAGGCAAAAGATCGTTTGCATCAACCGGCTTTTAACCTCTCGGGTGGGCAGCAGCAGCGTTTGTGTATTGCGCGGGCTTTAGCTCCAGATCCTGAACTTCTTCTTTTTGATGAACCTACTTCTGCTTTGGATCCGATTGCGACGGCTCGTATTGAGGAGTTGGTGAATGAAATCAAAAACGATGTGACGATTCTGATTGTGACTCACAATATGCAGCAAGCCGCCCGTGTGTCTGATTATACGGCCTTTCTTTATATGGGTGAATTGGTGGAATACGGTGAGACCGAAGTGCTTTTTACCAATCCGAAACAAAAGAAAACAGAAGAGTATATTACGGGTCGATTTGGTTAAGTTTGTAAAAGTTCCCAAGTTTTTGATTTATTTCTTCCAAATTTTATCATTTTGAGTATAATTTTTATTTTTACGGAGACCCAATGCCAGGACATACAGACAAATTTTACGAAGAAGACCTTCAAGAACTGAAACAAGACATCCTTAAAATGGGAAGTGTCGCAGAGGACATGCTCGCTATGGCGATGAAGTCTTTGGTGGAGAGAGATAATCATGTCGCCAAAGAAGTGATGAAAAAGATCACGAAGCTAATGAGCTGGAAATGGTCATTGATGATCGTTGTTTAAAGCTTTTGGCTTTGAGACAACCAGCCGCTTCCGATCTAAGATTTATTATTATTGGTTTGAAAATCAGCAAGGATCTGGAACGTATGGGAGACTTAGCTGTCGACATCGCTCAACAAGCGGAACACCTAAATAAAGAACCTCAGCTCAAACCTTACGTGACGCTGCCTCAAATGGCCGAAAAAACACAAGTGATGGTAAAGAAGGCTCTTGATTGCTTTGTGAATCGCGATGCTGAAAAAGCCAATCAAGTATGCACCATGGATGATGAGGTCGATGATCTGAAGGATTTTATTTTTAAAGAGCTTAGCGAAGTGATGCAAAAAGATCCTACTGCCGTGATGGGATCTATCCGATTGATTCTCATTGCTCGTCATTTGGAACGTATCGCTGATAACGCAACCAACATCACCGAAGAGGTCATCTTCATGGTCGAAGGCCGCGACATCCGTCATGGTCGAGGACGAGTTACTGCGGGAGAATCGTAATTTCTGTGATTTGATTTGGAAGCTGTTTTTCTTTGGCTATAAATTGAGGTGGTAGATCAGTTCGCAGATTGGTCAAGAGTGTTTGAATTTCTCCAGAATAGGTTCCTTTAAAAATCTGAAGTTTCTGTGTTGAAGAATCATAAGCGAGTTCTAAATTTTCTATCTTAGATACTATTTTTTTTATTTCACTATAATCCTTGTACTGGTTGATGCCAGCCATGATTAGCTTGATATTTTTTTTTGATTCCTGGGCTCTGAGAGAAAAAAAGAAGAGAGAAAAAATCATCAAAAAAAGAAAAGTTTTTTTCATAATATAATTTAATAATCTTTATCAGGTGTTGGGATGACTTAAGTCAAGAAACTCTTGACACTCGAAAACGTCCTCGCTCATAGAAGCCAAAATTTTTTTTACCACTTTAATTTTTTTTGGAGAATTATGCTTTTCCAATTTGGAAATGTTTTGGTTTTTTTCTTAGTCGGCGGGGGATTTGTTTTTGTCTCTCTCTTGCTGAATTATTTGCTCAGTCCCAAAGTTCCAACAGCCGAAAAATTAGCTCCTTATGAGTGCGGTGAAATTCCTATTGAAGGTGCTTGGACTAATTTCAATATCCGATTTTATATCATAGCTCTTCTTTTTATTATTTTTGATGTGGAAATTGCTTTCATGTTTCCTATCGCTACGATTTTTAAAGAGTGGGTGAAGTCAGGGTCAGGTCTTTTAATTTTGGGTGAAGTTGCTGTTTTTGTTCTCATCCTTCTTTTGGGTTTGGCGTATGCCTGGGTCAAGGGTGATCTGGAATGGGCTACGAAGATGGAATTTAAAGACAAAGTGAGTGGTAAAGATATTGTTCCTGGGGCCAGTAAGGTCGGGTAATTTATGATTACAATAAAGAATCAGCTTCCGGAAAATGTTGTCACGGCAAAAGTCGATCAGTTTTTGAATTGGGGTCGTGCGTCTTCTCTTTGGTATATGTTGTTTGGTCTGGCTTGTTGTGGAATTGAGCTTATGCAGACGGGTGGGCCTCGCGCGGATTTGGATCGTTTTGGGAGTGTGCCTCGTGCCTCGCCACGTCAGTCGGATTTGATGATTGTTGCTGGTACATTGACTTATAAAATGGCCTTGAGAACTAAGGTGCTTTACGACCAGATGCCTGAGCCTAAGTATGTGATTTCGATGGGAAGTTGTGCGACCTGTGGGGGATTGTTTCAGCCGGCGTATTCGGTGGTGAAGGGTGTTGATAAGATTATTCCTGTGGATATCTATGTGCCGGGTTGTCCTCCAAGGCCTGAAGCTTTGACAGAGGGGCTTTTGAAAATTCAGCAAAAGATGCGCAAGGAAAAATTCTTAAGAAGAAATCAAGAGATGGTAGCGTAATGACGATACAGGATATTCAAAAAAAACTTTCGGAATTTTTTCAGGGGACAGTCATTGAGTTGGTGGAAGGGGCAAAAATGCTCAAGGAAACCAAGTGGGTGATGCTAGTCTTTTGATTCCTGCAGAAAAAATCAAAGAAGTGTGTGTGAAGCTTAAGCAGATTGAGCAGTTTTCGTTTGATTGTCTTTCCAATTTGACAGCTGTGGACTGGAAAGATCGTTTTGAGGTTGTTTATCATTTGTTTTCTTACAAGTATCGTCATTCGCTTGTTTTGAGAGTTCGTCTGGAGAGGCCGGCGGATATGAATGTTGAAGCCAGTATAGCTTCTCTTGGGGAAGAGTGGGGTTGTGCTAATTGGCTCGAAAGAGAAGTTTTCGATCTTTTTGGAATTCGCTTTGAAGGGCATAGTGATATGCGTCGCATTATGTTGCCAGATGATTGGATTGGTCATCCGTTGCGTAAGGATTATAAAGAACAGGATGATTATCATGGTATTTCAACAACAAGACAGTCGTTATTAAATTAAAAATTTATGACAGAATTACGCACAGAAGAAATGCTTTTAAACATGGGCCCTCAGCATCCGAGTACTCATGGTGTTATTCGCTTTGTTGTGAAAACAGATGGCGAAGTTATGAATGTTGCTATGCCTGACGTGGGTTATTTGCATCGATCCATAGAGAAGATTGCAGAAAAAGCATCGTATAGTGGTTTCATGCCTTGGACAGACCGCGTGGATTATTTGGCGGCTATGAATTGTAATGTGGCCTATGCTATGGCGGTTGAAAAGTTGGCAGGAATTCAGCCTACGCGTCGAGCTGAGTATCTTCGTGTGATTGCGATGGAGATGAATCGTATTATTTCTCATCTTCTTTCGGTAGGTTCTTTGGGTATGGATGTGGGGGCTTACACTCCTTTTATTCACTGTTTGCGTGAGCGCGAATATGCCAATAACCTGATTGAAGAGCTCTGTGGCCAAAGATTGACTTACAATTATGCCCGTATTGGTGGAGTCATTTATGATATGACGCCTAATTGGGATCAGAAGGTTTTGGCATTTTTGGAAAACTTGGAACCTCAGTTGGATGAGTTTGATCGTTTGCTTACCAATAATAAAATTTTAAGAAAGAGGTTGGTTGGTGTCGCCGTTATTTCTCCGGAAGATGCAGTGAGCTATAATTTAGTGGGTCCTAATCTTAGAGCTTCTGGAATCAGCTATGATTTAAGAAAAGATGCCCCATATTCTGTCTATTCAGAATTAGATTTTAAAGTACCCGTAGGGAAAGAGGGCGATGGGGTTTGGGAGATTGTTTTAACCGTCTTGTGGTGCGTGTTGAGGAGATGAGAGAGTCTTGCAAGATTCTGCGTCAGTGTTTTCAGCAAATCCCCAAAGGCGAAGATTATCAGGTAAAAGTCCCTAAGAAAATTCGTCCTCCAGTCGGTGATGTGTATGTGCGTACAGAAAGTACGCGTGGAGATCTGGGGGTTTATTTGGCTAGCGATGGTTCTGATAAACCTTACCGTGTTAAATTTAGAACAGGTTCTTTCACTGCGATGAGCATTATTGAAAAAATTAGTCGTGGGATGATGGTCGCAGATCTCATTGCATTTATTGCGAGCTTGGATGTAGTCGCGCCCGAAATTGATCGATAGATTGAGGTATTGGCGATAATTTATGGAAAAAATTGTCTCATATTTAGTTGGTCATTGTGAAAAGCTTCAGCATCTTCCTGAAGATTTCATTTATTTGGCTCTTCAGGTGGTAGCTGGATTGTTGGTGTTGATGCTTTTTGTCGCTCCGTTTGCAGGAATTATTTCTTTTGTGGAGCGTCGTATTGCTGCTCGTGTTATGGATCGAGTGGGTCCCAATCGTGTGGGTCCACAGGGTATTTTTCAGTGGTTGGCTGATGGTGTGAAGTCGCTTTTGAAAGAAGATATTATTCCAGCGCAGGCGGACTCTGTGTTGTTTCGGTTGGCTCCATACCTTGTATTTGTCGGTATGTTTGCAGCTTTCGTGGTTGTGCCTTTTTCAAGCGGCTTGATTGTTGCTGATCTGAATATCGGCATTTTTTATCTGATTGCTGTAACATCAATTGTAGTTGTGGGTATTATGATGAGTGGCTGGGCTTCCAACAATAAATATTCATTGTTAGGAGGTATGCGTTCCGCTGCTCAAATTGTTTCCTACGAAATTCCAGCCGGACTGTCTATTTTAGCTGTTGTTATTCTGTCGGGATCTCTTTCGATTCAAAGTATTATTAAGGCTCAAGGAGCTTATCCTTGGCAGTGGTTTTTGTTTCAAAATCCATTGATGCCTATTGCCTTCATCTCACTTTTTATTGCTTCTCTAGCTGAAGGAAATCGTACACCGTTTGATATTCCAGAAGCTGAAAGTGAATTAGTATCTGGTTATTCAACAGAATATAGCGGTATGCGTTTTGTATTTTTCTACTTTGAAGAGTGGGCCAATCTTTACTTGATTGCAGCTGTTAGCACAGCTCTTTTTCTGGGGGGATGGAATTTGCCTTCAGCGGTAGTATCGTGGGCTCAAACAAAAGGGGATGTGTTATTGCATCTTCTGCAGTTTTTAACATTTTTTATTAAGGCGATGGTAATGGTTTTTATCATTATCCAGCTGCGATGGACATTGCCTCGTGTGCGTGTTGATCAGTTGATGGCTTTGTGTTGGAAATATCTAACACCTATTGGTTTTGTTGTATCTTTGGGGTGGCAGCTTGGGTGGTTATATTTCCTGAGGGAGTGCCTTTGGTCAGTTATGTGATGGTTGGTGGTGCGGGGCTCATTCTTCTCTACTTCTTCTATAGAGTCTATTATCACTTGGCTTATAGCCGTGCTCCAATTCAATTGAGTCCGTTTGTATAAGGTAAACTATGGGTTATTTTACAAATATAAAAGATACAGCGAGTTCAATTTTTGAGGGAATGAGTATTACGGTTTCTCATCTTTTTAGAAAACCAGTGACGATTCAGTATCCTGATCGTATTCCACGCCCCTTGAAAGAAACGTTGCCGGATCGCTTTCGCGGTTTTTTGAAGGTTGATATGGATATTTGCACGGCTTGTTTGGCGTGTATGAACGATTGTCCCATTGCGTGTATTAAAATTGAAACAAAGAAAGATGAGAATTCAGCAGCAAAGGAAAGAGTTTTAACTCGTTTTGATATTGATGAAGCGAAATGTATGTACTGTGGACTTTGTACGGAGCCTTGTCCTACTGGGGCTATTCATTTTACCCGTGAGTTTGAAAGAGCTACCGAAAGTATCCATGATTTAGTTTATAAGTTTGTTCCAGAAGGAATGACGATCGTTCCTTTTAAACAACCTAAAAAAGAAACAGCAGCTTCTTCGGAAGAAGCTCAAGAAGCATAAAGCAGGTGATCTCAAATGCCCATGATTGAGTTAAAAGATATCGCGTTTATTATCCTGGCTCTTATTACCTTAGGGTCAGCGGGTGGTGTCGCGTTTTCGAAAAAAATTATTTACTCAGGATTTTCACTTTTAGGATCTCTCTTTGGAGTGGCAGGTTTATACATTCTTCTTTCCAATGATTTCATCGCTGCCACACAGCTTTTGATTTATGTCGGTGGTGTTTTAATTTTGATTCTTTTTGCCATCATGTTGACCAGTAAGATTGGCGATATCGCAGTAACTAACAAATCTATTAACTGGAAAGTTGCAATTCCTATTATTGCAGGGTTGGCTTGCTTTTTAATTAGTTCTTTTAGTGGTGATATTTGGAAAGTTGCAGATAAAACTCCCTATCAGTCTTCTGTGTCATTTATTGGAAATGCTCTCTTGAAAGAGTTTCTTCTGCCATTTGAAGTCATCTCTATTGTACTTTTATGTGCTTTGATTGGTTCCATTGTTATTTTAAAAAGGGAAGTGAAATGATCTCAATAAATTCATACCTTTTTGTCACCGTGCTTCTGTTTTGCTTAGGACTCTACAATGTCATCACTCGCAGTAATGCTGTTGGTATTTTGATGGGTGTTGAGCTGATTCTGAATGCAGCTTCTCTTAATATGGTAGCCTTTGCCCACTTTAATGGGAATTTGGTTGGTGGGGGGATTTTTGCATTATTTCTGATTGTTCTGGCAGCTGCAGAAGCTGCAGTTGCTCTGGCTATCGTTGTTTCTATTTATCGCCAGTTTGGCACTATTGATGTTGAGGAAGCGACGAATCTTAAAGGATAGTAAAATGGCAGAAAAACTTTTTTCACTTATTTATCTGGTCCCACTTCTTCCCCTCTTAGGGGCTTTTGTGAATGGTGCTTACGCTTTTAGCGGAGCTAAGCTTGTACGACCTTTTGTTCATACGATTGCACTGGCCGCTATTTTTATTCCTTTTCTAATTACTGTTGGAGCTTTTTTACATGTGACAAGTTTGCCTGAAGAGAGTCGTCAGGTGGTTGTGACATTTTTCCCATGGCTAGATGTAGGTTCTTTTAAAGCGAATGTTGAATTTTTAATTGATCCTTTGTCGCTGACATTAATGCTCGTTATTACGGGGATTGGTTCGCTGATTCATTTATATTCTGTGGGTTACATGTCTCATGAACCCAGCTATGCTCGCTATTTTACCTATCTCAATCTTTTCTGCTTTGCGATGTTGATTTTGGTCATGGGCTCAAATGTGCCGATGATGTTTATTGGTTGGGAAGGTGTAGGCCTTTGTTCTTATCTCTTGATTGGATTTTGGTTTACAGATTCCGCCAAAGCTGCCGCTGGTATGAAAGCTTTTGTGGTGAATCGTGTAGGCGATTTTGCTTTTATTGTGGGATTTCTTCTTCTGTATTGGACTTTGCAATCTAAAGGTCATGCAACAGTGCAGTTTGTAGAGCTTCGAAATGCTGTTACTCACTTAGATGGTGTCATGTTGGGAAGTTTTTCTTTGGTCACTATCGTGTGTGTTTTGATGTTTATTGGAGCTACAGGAAAATCAGCTCAGATACCTTTGTATGTTTGGTTGCCAGATGCGATGGCTGGTCCGACTCCAGTATCGGCATTAATTCATGCGGCAACTATGGTCACTGCTGGTGTTTATATGATTGGTCGTATGAGCTATCTCTTTTCAATGTCTCCAGCGGCTTTGAATATCATAGCTACCGTAGGGTTTGTGACAGCTCTATTTGCAGCTATTATAGGATTTACTCAGAATGATATTAAAAAGGTCTTGGCCTATTCGACAGTTTCTCAGTTAGGTTATATGTTTGGCGCCATGGGAGTTGCTGCGTATACAGCAGGAGTTTTTCATCTCCTTACCCATGCTTTCTTCAAGGCCTGCTTATTTTTAGGATCTGGATCTGTCATTCACGCGATGAGTGGTGAGCAAGATATTCAAAAAATGGGAGCTCTTCGTAAGCATTTGCCAATTACTCATGCGACATTCTTTCTTTCAACGTTAGCGATCGCTGGAATATTTCCTTTTTCAGGATTTTTCTCCAAGGACGAAATTTTATGGCATGCCTTTAATCACTCAAAACTACTTTGGCTCATTGGTGTGACTGCAGCTGCTGGAACAGCTGTTTATATGTTACGTATGGTGACTCTTACCTTCTACGGCGAATCACGAGTGTCTGAAGAAGCCATGCATCATTTACATGAATCACCTTTGAGCATGACGATTCCTCTGATGGTCTTAGCCTTCTTGGCTGTTTTTGGAGGTTTTTTAGGAGTGCCTGAATCTTTGGGGCACTTCTTCGGACTGCATGAAAGTAATCTTTTAGAACATTGGCTAGAACCTTCTTTGGTATTTCCTAAAGAAGCACTTCCTATGGCTTCACATGCCACAGAATACTTTCTTATGGTATTCTCTTTGGGAATTGCGATTTCAGGATGTCTGATTGGATTTGTTCTTTATACCAAACGTAAAGATATCCCTGAGAGTTTGGCTCAAAAATATCCCAAAGTTTATGAGTTTATTTACAATAAATATTATGTAGATGAATTTTACAAAGCTGTTTTCGTGAATAATCTTTTACGGCTTAATGATTTCCTGGCTTTATTTGATCAAAAAGTCATTGATGGTATCGTGAATGGGACAGCATATGTGACCAAAATAGTAGCGTATGTTTCCGGATGGGTGGACCGTACATTTGTGGACGGCTTGGTCAATTTGACAGCCAGCGTAACATCATTTGGTGGAATTATTGCGAGAAGATTTCAAACAGGCCGCATCCAAACATATCTGTATCTTGCGTTGGGTGCTATTTTAGTCATCGTTTTTTATCGATTTGGTTAAGTAACTTAAGGGGTATTTATGTTTCCATATTTATCGTTCATGACTTTCTTCCCGCTGGCGGGAGCTCTTTTAATAGCACTGACTCCCAAGGGGAAAGATAATTTAGTGCGCTGGATTGCTTTGCTCACCACACTTCCACTTTTAGTGGCAGCTGTGAAAATTTTCTGTCTATTTGATCGTAGTCTTTCCACCATGCAGTTTGTGGAAGGGCCTTATCCGTGGATCAGTACCTTTAATATTGAATATTTTATGGGTATCGACGGTTTATCTGTGTCGATGATTTTGCTGACAGCTCTTGTTTCTACTGTAGCAGTTTTGGCTTCATGGGGTATTCAAAAATCAGTAAAGTCCTATTTTGCTTTATTGCTTCTTCTTTTTTCAGGAATGTTCGGTGTTTTTTCAGCCTTAGACTTCTTCTTGTTCTATGTTTTCTGGGAAGTGATGCTTCTTCCGATGTATTTTCTTATCGGCATTTGGGGTGGTCCTCGTCGTGAGTATGCAGCGATTAAGTTTTTTCTTTATACCTTATTAGGTTCTGTACTGATGTTGCTTGTGATGTTGTCATTTTATTTCTACAGTGAAGGACATACATTTAATCTTCTCTTGTTAGCGGATCAGGCAAAACAATTAGGGCCATTTACTTCAACAGCGTTTAGACATGCCTGTTGGTTAGGTCTTTTTATCTGTTTTGCAATCAAAGTGCCTGTTTTCCCTTTTCATACGTGGTTGCCTGATGCTCACGTAGAAGCTCCTACGGCTATTTCTGTCATATTGGCTGCCGTCCTTTTGAAAATGGGTGTGTATGGTATTATGAGAATTTGTTTTCCTCTTTTTCCGGATGCTTCAATTTATTTTTCCGGAATGATTGCAGCTTTGGGGATGATCAATATTGTCTATGGAGCTTTATGTGCCATGGCTCAAAAAGATTTCAAAAAGCTCATCGCCTACTCATCTGTCAGCCATATGGGTTTCTGTTTATTGGGAATGTCCTCGATGACAGCCGAAGGATTTAATGGAACAGTCCTTCAAATGTTTAACCATGGAACCATTACAGCTATGCTCTTTTTGTTGGTTGGTGTTGTTTATGATCGTGCTCACCATCGTGAGATTAATGGCTTTGGTGGTATGGCAACGATTATGCCTCGGTATTCGGCAATCACAACATTTGCATTCTTTGCCGCACTAGGCTTGCCAGGATTGTCAGGTTTTGTCAGCGAAGTGCTTTGCTTCATGGGTGGATTTAAAAACTACCCAATTTACACTATTATTTCAGTATCCGGTGTTGTCCTCACAGCGGCATATATGTTGTGGGCTTTTCAAAGAGTGTTCTTGGGTGCTGTGAATGAGAAATATAAGGATTTCGATGATATTAATATGAGGGAAGTAGTGACCTTAGTACCTTTTATGATCATTGTGTTAATTGCTGGTGTCTATCCAAAAATTGCGCTCGATCTTTTTAATTCAACGATGACAGCTTTAAGCCATGCTATGGGTACTTTGCCCGTTGCTGGATTGTAAGGATTTGTATGAAACAGGATCTGATTTATTTTTTACCTGAACTCATCGTCTCGATAACAGTATTGTTTCTATTCCTTTTGGATTGCTTCATAGGAAAGCGAAGCAGAAGAATTTTCCCTGTTATTGCTTTTATTGGAATTGCAGCCATGATGTTGGCAAATAAGTCTTCATCACCTCTGCCTTCAGCCCGTTTTTTCTCTGACATGATGGTGTTTGATCATGTCTCTGTTCTTTTTAAATATATTTTTGGCTTAGCTGGACTTATTGCCATTGTGATCGCCAATGGATCTCATGAATTGGAGAAGGTGGATAAGGCTAACTATTTTACTCTTCTTACAGCTCTTGTTTTAGGAATGATGTTGTTGGCTAATGCTCATCATTTTTTAATGATTTATCTTTCTTTAGAAATGGTCAGTCTTCTTTCCTATATTTTAACAGGAAGCTTGCAGGGTTCACGACGCTCTTCGGAAGCCTCCTTGAAGTATGTTATTTACGGAGGAGTTGCTTCAGGAATCATGGCCTATGGTATTTCTATTCTGTATGGATTAACAGGATCGATGACTCTGACTGGAGTTGCTGAGTTTTTACGAATGAATGCTGTTTCAAAAACAGCCCTATATACCTCTGTGCTCATGATCATGGCAGGCTTTGGTTTTAAGGTAGCCTCTGTTCCTTTTCATATGTGGTGTCCTGATGTTTATGAAGGGGCGCCGACACCTTTTACAGCATTTCTTTCTGTTGGTCCAAAAGCCGCTGGCTTTGCTGTTTTGCTTCGATTTTTCTTTGGAGCACTCTCTCAAACAACAACTTCTGGAATTGAGCCTATCAAGATCATTGGTTTGCCAGCTCTCTTGGGAGGTTTATCGATAGCAACAATGACTTTGGGAAATTTAGCAGCACTTCAGCAAAAAAGTATGAAGCGCCTCTTGGCATATTCTTCCATAGCTCATGCAGGCTATATGCTTTTAGCTTTAGTGGCTCTTAATGCAGAAGCCGTGACAGGTGTCATTTTCTATCTCTCTGTATATCTCTTGATGAACTTGGGTGCCTTTTTGGTTTTAATTATTGTGGGCGATCAATTGGGTTCAGAAGATATTTCCGTATTTCAAGGTTTATCCAAGAGAGGACCTTTTGCAGCATTGCTTTCAATTGTGATGACTGTGTTCATGTTTTCTTTGACTGGTATTCCTCCGATGGCGGGTTTTATTGGTAAGTTTTATTTATTTGGTTCTGTAATCAAGTCAGGCCACTATACTTTAGCTGTTATTGGTATGCTCAATAGTGTTGTCTCTCTTTATTATTATATACGAGTAGTTAAGATCATGTATTTTGATGAACCTGTCGACGGTAGAAATTTGACGACACCCATGGTAAGCCATGCATCGACAGTTTTTGCACTGGCTCTTTTAACAATTTATTTAGGTCTTTTTTGGAATGGATTGGCAAATATTGTAGGTCAGGCTAAATTGTTTTAATGAACTCTTATATTCCACTATTGTTGCTTTTTTTATTTGGGATGATCCTTGCTGGGGCTTTCTTGGCTCTTTCCCATCTTTTAGGACCACGTCGTAAATCTAAAGATAAGAATGCTTCTTATGAATGTGGTTTGGAGCCTTCTGGAAATCCTCATGATCGTTTTTCAGTAAAATTTTACTTGGTAGCCATGCTGTTCATATTGTTCGATGTGGAAGTAGTTTTTCTCTATCCATGGGCTGTTCAATTTAAAGAAGCTATTCAATCAGGAATGGGTTCTTTCTTTTTTTCCGAAATGATTCTCTTCATGGTTATTCTTTTTGTAGGTCTTCTCTACGTCTATGGCCGCAAGGCTATTGAGTGGGAGTAAAAGCAAAAATTGACACTCTGACAGAAATATTTATTAGGTAACAACATGGCACTCACAGACGTTTTTGCAGGGGCAGTGATTCCAACAAAAGTGAAAGAAGTGGTAGCTTGGGGTCGTAAGAACTCTCTTTGGCCCATGCCTTACGCAACGGCTTGTTGTGGTATTGAGTTTATGGGAACAGTATCCTCCTATTTTGATATTTCAAGATTTGGAGCTGAGTTAGTTCGCTTTTCACCACGCCAAGCAGATCTTCTAATAGTTTTGGGGACTATCAATTACAAACAAGCTCCTATTCTCAAAAAGATTTACGATCAGATGTGTGAACCTAAGTGGGTCATTTCAGCTGGTGCTTGTGCTTCTTCAGGTGGTTTTTATAATAATTATAATGTTCTTCAGGGAATTGATGAGATTATTCCTGTTGATGTCTACGTGCCTGGATGTCCTCCACGTCCTGAAGCTATTTTACATGCAGTGATGAAAGTTCAGGAAAAAATTGAAAAAGAAGCTAAAGGACAAGCCGCATGATAGAAATTCTTAGAGAAAATTTTTCCTTCTGAGATTGTGTCGGTAGATGAAACCTTGAACCAACTTTCTGTTGTGATTCAAAAAAATCAACTTCATGAGATATTAAATTTTTTAAAAAATGATCCACGTACTTCTTTTGAAATGCTCATCGACATTTGTGGTGTGGATTATCTGAAGATGAACGAGTCTCCACGATATGAAGTTGTTTATCACTTATATTCTATAAGTTTGAATCATCGAGTACGTATTCGAATAAAGTTGGATGAAAAAGATCTCAGTCTAAAAACGGTGACGGATTTATGGCCTGCTGCTAATTGGTTTGAGCGTGAAACAGCAGAAATGTTTGGAATTGTTTTTCAGGGCCACCCAAATCCCAAAAATTTATTATTGTATGAAGGTTTTCCAGGACATCCATTAAGAAAAGATTATCCTGTCGATAAACGTCATGCGATTCCTGTTTCTCTGGAGAAAGTGTAATGTCTGAAAATCTTGTAGAACCCATGCAGCTAAATATTGGTCCAGCCCATCCCGCAACGCATGGGGCTTTGCGTTTTCATGTCGATCTTGATGGTGAAACGATCAAAAAATCCAGAACCGAAATTGGGTATCTTCACCGGGCTTTTGAAAAACATAGTGAGATTAGTACGTGGAGTCAGATTATTCCTTATACAGATCGTCTCAACTACTGTTCCTCTTTGATGAATAATGTGGGTTACTGCAAGGCTGTTGAAGAGTTATTACAAATTCAGATTCCCGAAAGAGCCATTTTTATTCGTGTTATCGTCAGTGAGTTAGCGCGTATCATGGACCATCTCATTTGTGTAGGAACAGCGGCAGTGGATCTCGGAGCTCTTACCAACTTTTGGTATTTTTTTAATGTCAGAGAACAGATCTATGATTTTACAGAAAAGTTGTGTGGAGCTCGTTTGACGACCAATTATACACGTATTGGTGGAGTGATGCGCGATCTGAGTCCTGGGTTTCAAGATGGAATAAAAAAAGTATTGAAGGATTTGGACAAAGCGATTGCTCAAGTAGTGGGTTTATTAGAACGAAATCGAATTTTTATGGATCGTACTCAAGGTGTGGGTACGATTTCAAAAGAAGATGCGATTGCTTATGGCTTTACCGGGCCTTGTTTGCGTGCAACGGGTGTTCCTCATGATTTAAGGCGTGCACAACCCTACTATCATTATGATGAATTTGATTTTGAAATTCCTGTGGGCACTATGGGTGACGCTTATGATCGTTTGATGGTCCGTGTTGAAGAGATGAGGCAGAGTTCTAAGATCGTGGAACAAGCCTTAAGCCGCATTCCTGATGGTCCAATTATTTCCAGTGATGCGAGGATTGCATTGCCTCCCAAAGAAAAGGTTTATGGATCTATTGAAGGTCTTATGAATCATTTCATGTTGCTCACAGATGGGATCAAGCCACCTAAGGGACAAGTTTATTCGGCTACAGAAGCTGCCAATGGAGAGCTTGGCTTTTATATAATCAGCGATGGTGGGGCACGACCCTACCGTATTCATTGCCGCCCTCCTTGTTTTCCGATTGCGTCTGCCTTTGATAAAATGGTGGAGAATTCTATGATTGCAGATGCCGTGGCTATATTAGGTGGACTCAACATTGTCGTGGGAGAATTAGATCGATAAAAATATGAAATTTGAATGGACTAAAGAAAACAAGAAAGAAATTGAAGATATTCTGACACGATATCCTACCAAAAAGGCTGCGCTTTTGCCTATCTTGCATGTGGCTCAGGAAGAGTTTGGTTGGATTTCTCCTGAAGTGATGGAGATGGTGGCTCAAGAGCTCGATATTTCTCCAGCTCATGTCTATGGGGTGGTGACGTTTTATACCATGTACAACCGCAAGCCAGTTGGAAAGTATCATCTCCAGGTTTGTCGTACATTGTCGTGTGCGATGATGGGTTCCGATCGCATCACTTCATATATCAAGAAAAAATTAAATATTAATATTGGTGAAACGACTTCGGATAATCGTTTTACACTTAATGAAGTGGAGTGTTTGGCTTCCTGTGGAACAGCTCCTGCCATGACAATTAATGAAAAATATTTTGAAAATTTAACAGAAGCTGAATTGGATAAGATTTTGGAAAGTTTAGAGTAATGGAAAAAGTTCTCACAAAAAATTTTGATGTTCCGAATTCTCACACGATTTCCGTGTATGAACAAAGTGGTGGCTATACGGCTTTGAAAAAAGCCTTCTCGATGAAGCCTGCTGATGTAACGGCTGAAGTGAAAAATTCGGGATTGCGTGGTCGTGGAGGTGCTGGTTTTCCTGCGGGGATGAAGTGGGGATTTATTCCTCAAAATTCTGGGAAGCCGATTTATCTTTGTGTGAATGCGGACGAAAGCGAACCTGGGACTTTTAAAGATCGTCATGTGTTGGAAAAAGATCCTCATCGTTTGATTGAAGGAATCATTATCGCTTCTTATGCAATTAATTCTCATCGTTCTTATATCTATATGCGTGGTGAGTTTGATTTGCCGCGACGTCGTATAGAGCAAGCTCTCCAAGAAGCATACAGCAAAGGGTATTTGGGGAAAAATATTTTAGGATCGGGGTTTGATCTGGATTTACACCTTCATCGTGGGGGTGGAGCTTATATTTGTGGTGAAGAAACTGCTTTATTGAATTCATTGGAAGGTAATCGTGGTTATCCCCGTATTAAACCGCCTTTTCCGGCAGTCGAAGGGTTGTTTGGAAGTCCCACTGTTGTCAATAATGTCGAAACCATCGCCGCTGTTCCTTACATCATCGAAAAAGGGGCTGAGACTTATAAAAAATGGGGACAGAAAAAGCACGGGCACGAAACTTTTTTCTGTGAGTGGTCCTGTTGTGAGGCCGGGTGTATATGAAGTGGAAATGGGAATCCCGATGCGCAAGTTTATCAATGAAACTTGTGGTGGTTTGAAAGCTGGGAAAATTTTGAAGGCCGTGGTGCCGGGTGGTTCATCGATGCCTGTTTTGACAGCTCAAGAAGTGGAAGAGGTCAATCTCGATTATGAAGCCATTGCATCCAAAGGCTCTCTCTTGGGTTCTGGTGGAATGATTGTGATCGATGAAGACACGTGCATGGTCTGGGCTTTGGAAAATTTGGCGCGCTTTTATTCTCATGAGTCTTGCGGTCAATGTTCTCCGTGTCGTGAGGGAACAGGTTGGGCGTATAAAGTGTTGAAGCGCATGGTTCATTTTGATTGCACGGCAGAAGATATTGAATTGGTTTTAGATATTGGGAAGAAGATGGCAGGAAAAACGATTTGTGTTTTAGCAGATTCTTTGGCGATGCCGATTGCCAGTTATATTGGAAAATTTCGGGCTGAGTTTGAATCCCATGTGAGAAAAGATTGTGTGCGTTGTCAAAAACGCATGGAAGCTTCTCATTAATAAACAACATTTATGAGCACACCTTTAGCTAAAGTTACTATTGATGGAAAAGAGTTGGAAGTCCCCGCAGGAACCAATCTCATTGAAGCGGCCAAGAAAGCAGGGAGTGCTATTCCTCATTACTGCTACCACGAAAAGCTATCGATTGCCGGGAACTGTCGTATTTGTCTTGTGGACATTGAGAAAACTCCGAAGCTGTCGATTGCCTGCAATACCAAAGTGACTGATGGGATGGTGGTTCATACTAATAATCAAAAAGTTCTCGAAGCGCGTCAGTCTGTTTTGGAATTTATTTTAGTCAATCATCCTATTGATTGTCCTGTGTGTGATCAGGCTGGTGAGTGCAAGCTTCAAGACTATTACATGAAGCATGATCTTAAAGCCTCACGCATGAAAGAGGAGAAGGTTCATAAAGACAAAGCCATCGCTTTGGGCCCTAATGTCATGCTGGATCAGGAACGTTGTATTTTGTGCTCTCGCTGTATTCGTTTTTGTAAGGAGATTGCTGAAGAAGATCAGTTGTGTTTTTCAGAACGTGGCAATCACAACGAGCTCACCGTCTACCCTGGAAAAAAACTCGACAATCCTTATGCGATGAACACCATTGATATTTGTCCTGTTGGTGCTCTGACCAGCAAAGATTTTCGTTTTAAACAACGTGTGTGGTTTTTGAAGGAAGTCGATTCTGTCTGCCCAGGCTGTGCCACAGGATGTAATATCAAGATCAGTCATAATAAAGGCGTGGCTTATCGGTTGTTGCCCCGACAAAATGAAGCGGTCAATGAGACGTGGATGTGTGATGGGGGGCGCTTTACCTTTAAACCAACCAATGCTGAAAATCGTTTGCGTCATCCTATGGTGCGCTCGGAAGGTGCTTTAAAAGTGGTCCGTCAGGAAAAGGCGATTGAGGATATTGCAAAAGTGTTGGCTGCAGTGCCTGTGAGTTCTATTTTGGGAATAGCTTCGGCTCAGTTTACCAATGAGAGCAATTTTGCTTTTTGGAAATTTTTAAAAGAAGTGGGCGTGACAGATTTTTATTATCAAGCGCTGGAAGTGTCTAATCCTTCTCAGGATGATTACCTCATTCATCCGGATAAAAACCCGAACCGTGCTGGTGTGGAAGCTTTAGGCCTGAAGGCTCTTGTAGAAGATAAACGTTATCAGCTTATTTTTATTTTAGGGGATTTACCTTCAGCACGTCTTCAGAAAATTTTACTCGATCGTCAGCGTACTGTTGTTGTTTTTTCCAGTCACGAAGGCGAAGGTGTGGAATTAGCCGATATTGTTTTGCCGGTGCCTACTTGGGTGGAAGAGAATGGCACTTTTACGAATAAACAAAAACGCGTTCAACGCATTCTTCCAGCATTTTCAGCTCCTGCTGAAAATAAATCAGTTTGGGAATGGACATCGCTTTTGGCCAAAGCCTGTAAAAAAGAAAAACCTGTTTACCAACAGATCAATGAAGTCATGGCTGATCTTTCAGAAACTATCCCCGACTTCAAAGGTGTGAACCCTGATAAAGTTGGAAATCAGGGCTTCGTTTTAATGTCCTAAAAGTCATATTCAAATTAGCTAATACTGATTCAATTTTGGATAAAAACTCATCCAAGCCGCATTATTATTAGCTAAAATCGATTTTAGGTTTGACTTAAAAGTGTCGTAGTCGCTATCAGCGCACACACTGAAGATCTGACCTTGAGGGAGGTAAGGGTCTTTAAGAAGGAGTTTGAATTTTGGACGTCGCGGTCCAAAAATGAAACTCAAAAAAAGTATTTTGCTCACTTTCTTCCCGCACGTTTTCTCTCTGTCCTCGTTGTTTCCTTTATTTTTCTACATTTTTAAAGAAATTGGATGAGTGTCTTTATTTGGCACTGATGTTGCGATTGTGCGGGTAAAATTATGCAAAAGAAAATATTTTTGAAAGTGCTGATGACATTTTTTTGTCTTCAGATTGTTGGTTGTGGAAAATCCGGTCCAGATCCTGCGACATTTGTAGCGGAGATGTCGTTGCCTCCATCACTCTCATCTCTGTCAAATTATCAGGCGTCACTGACACTGTATGATAATCAAAAAAATCCTATTACGGGCCCTCTTACTCTGGAAAAGTTGAGTGCTCGTACCTGGTCAGCCGATGCCTTTGAAGTGCCCGCTGGTGATTATGTGGCAGAGCTTAAGATGCAGGTGATTCCCAATGTGATCACTATGCCCTCTGTCTCTGGTCCTACATTAATAAGTTTGAGACAGTCTTTGGTCATTGCCACCGCCCGTCGTCTTTTTTCATTTCCGGGCGGTGCTGTGGCCACCACACTGTCCTTCCAACCTTCAGACTTTCTCACCGACATGGATCAAGATCTAGATGGAAGAACCAATCTTTCGGAATACACTAACAACCTCGATCCTTTTTCAAACGACACAGATCAAGATGGTGTCTTGGATGGCCAAGATCCATTCCCTTTAGATATCAATGAGTCCCTCGATGAAGACCATGATGGTATTGGAAATGGTCGGGATAATTGTCCTACGATTGCCAATCCTCTTCAGCAAAACCTCGATCAAGATCGTTTAGGAGATCTGTGTGATCCCGACCGAGACAATGATGGTTTGAGTGATGTGGAAGAAGTGAGGTTGGGGAGTAATCCCATTCTCACAGATACGGATCAGGATAGTTTAATTGATGGACAGGATAATTGTCCGGCAATCATCAATCTCAATCAGGCAGACAACGATCAGGATCACGTGGGTGATGTGTGTGATATGGATGATGACAATGACAGTGTGGCTGATACGGTTGATAATTGTTTGTTAGTTTCTAATCCCGACCAAGCTGATGCCAATCATGATCATATGGGTGATGCCTGTACCAATGACGATGATGGTGATGGGATTGTGGATGGACAGGATAATTGCCGACTTGTTTCCAATCATGACCAATCAGATTTTGATCGTGATGGTTCAGGCAACGTGTGTGATCCCGATTCGGATAATGATGGTCTTACGGATGAGGATGAAAATGGTTTGGGTACTGATCATATGCAGACCAATCCATTATCCACCGATACCGATGGTGATGGCATTGCCGATGCTCAGGATAATTGCCCGACAATCACAAACGCCGGACAAGAAGATGCCGATCATAATGGGGATGGAGATGTGTGTGATTGTGCCGGGCATGATGAAACAATCAGAATCCGCAATGCTGTTTTTATATCCCGAACCCATGGCAACGATACTCACAGTGGTGCTCAAAACTCTCCTGTGAGAACTCTCACCCGAGCCATCCAGATTGCCACAACAGAACATATTTCCTTTTTATATGTTTCCGAAGGAACGTTTGAAGAATCTGTTTCCATTCCAGCGGGTGTGAGTGTGTTGGGAGGCTTTACAGATGCAGAACGCTGTCAGTACGCACCGGAAGGTCATGAGACCATCATCACCAATCATGAGTCAGTGACGGTGCAGATTTCTGCAGGCACAAATAGTTTATCCAATATCACCCTGATCAACCAAAGCCATGAGACAAGTAATACAGTATTAGAAGTTTTATCGGAGACTTCAGGTAATCGATTTACTTTAGATCAGTGTACTCTCATCGGAAATACGGATGCGCATACTATGCAATCGTCCATAGGAGTCTTGAGTCATGCTCACCTGACAGCTATCAATAACGTTATTGTTGCCGGCTCAAATCGATATACCGTGGGTATCGAAAGTCATGCACCAATAGAGCTTATTCATAATACGATCCATGGTGGGCGTGCTTTACAAACGGCTATCGCAGTAAAAATAGCCGGACCTGATTTAGTTCAATTAATAAATAATATTTTTATAACAGAGAAAATTGATTCTGAGTTTTCCGATGATCAAAGACTCATTTTTTATGAAAACAACGGACTGCCATCCGGAATCATCCGTAATAATTTAATGTTGGGGTTTAGAAATATAGAAACTCCAAAACTCTTTTTGTCTTTCGATAATTTTGCAAACACAAGTGATAGTTTTAATGCTCTCAGTAATACCAGCACACAAATCAGTGGCAATTATACAACGACTCAATCCCTCTCCGATATTTTTGCAGACAGTCTTCACAACGATTTTCATCTGATCTTGGGAAGCAGTGCTGTGGATCACAGTGTAGATCCGCAAAGTTTAGGTGGAATGAGTGTTACTGTAGATCATGACGGCCAAAGCCGTCCACAAGGAGGAATGTATGACATTGGTGCTTATGAATTACATTAGAAAATTGTCATCGCGAGCGCAGGCCTTTAGGCCGCAGCGTGGCGATCTCCTGAAATCAAATATCTGCAAGAGATGGCCACGTCGTCCGCCTTGGCGGACTCCTCGCCATGACATACTAGGGGCTCTGGTCATCCTGCTTTTTCTAACAGCCTGCTCAGGCTCTCACTCAGAAGAAAGTGGCGTACAAGTCATGGTCCACAACGCCTTTCGCCCAGCCGCATTAGCTGACAGCACACCACTTCCAGAAATGCTGCAGGTAGATCATTTTAGAGTAACTGTTTCGGGTGAAGGTTTTGATCCCATTATGACAGAATATCCTGCAGATTCTTCAGGCGGAAATATCACAGTGCCCGTAGGCAATAATCGTCAGGTGTTGGTTGAAGCTTTTAATCGTAATGGAATGGTGATTCGACGTCGATTGATTGAAAATGTAACGATTCATGGGGATCAGACAACACCGGTAGTAGCAGCCCTTCTTTCCGTTCCTGTGGTGACAAACATTAGAAACAATTCTCTCGTGAGACAAAACCGAATCAACTTTGCAGGTTTTGGTGAACCGGCTTCGGGAATTCAGGTGGAAGAAACCACTCAAACCGATCACCCTGAAATTCTGATAGATGAAATCAGCGCTCAACAAAATGTGGGTGTGAGTATCAACGATGGCAATTTTGCCTTTCGTCCCGGTCAATTATCCTTGGGCCGACATACATTTCGAATCCGCGATACTCAAACTGGGGAAGAATCTGAGATGACTATTCAGGTGATTCCCTCACAACAAATTCCAGGAACAGGTTTTGGCCTTTTAGGCCATCTCTCTTCAACATCCTTTGAATCCACAGGAACAAGCAGTCTGATGCCTCAAGTTTTAGAAGCCATGACACAATAAGAAAGCTTAATTTTTTAAAAGGAGATTTTATGAAAAAAGTAATGATGTTCTTAGCCCTCACAATCTTAATAAATACTCAAGCCCATGCGGAGAGTGTTCCTCATGTGATCAATTTTCAATCAGTCTTAAGAGACGATAATGGAAACTTGATTCCAGATGGTCCGATTGATCTGAATTTTAAGATTTTGGATAATGAAGGACATCAGGTTTATCTGGAAAGTCAGCCTTCAGTCCAAGTGATTCGAGGAGCGATCAATGTCATGATCGGAGATGGGATTGTGTCTGGTACACAAAGTACAGGTATTCCCATACAAGCTTTAGATCCCACAGCAGGAGAAAGGTTTTTACAATATCAGATTGGATCCAACCAACCTGTAGATCCGATTTCATTTGGATCTTTGCCGTATGCGGTATGGAGTGAAAAAGCTTTAAGTGTCAGTGAGGATACGATTGGAAGTGAGGAAGTCAAAAATGGATCGTTGAAAGCGGAAGATCTTGAAGCAGGGACTTTACAATTTAGTGATTTAAACGGCTTGATCGCCAACAATCAATTACCTGCCGACATTCTTCATTTGAGGGATTTAACAGCACACAAAAGTGAGAGTCACGCCCATCTAGCGGGCGCAATCGATTTGGCTCCTGGAACAAGTTTGGCATCAGGTCCTGCAACGACTGTTCAAGAAGCTGTGCATGTCATAGATGACAGATTGAGAAGCGAAGTTGTGGATCGTACTGGAGCTGACAACGCTCATGCTATTCAGGATATTTCAACGGCTCATCCGAATGGAGATTTTCCAACAACTAGACTCCAGGGACAGATCACAAATGAACAGATTGCTGATGGCGCGATTACGGCCTCTAAGCTTGCCAATGGAGTCGTGAGTGCTTCGGCTTTAGCTGATAATTCGATTGGGTCGTCAAAGATTACGGATGAGAGTATTACAAGTGCCGATATTCAGAATGGGACTATTCAGGTGGAAGATATTTTTAGAGATGAAGCTGATTCGAGGTCGTTGGATAATCGGTATGTGAACGAGAGTGGAGATACGCTGAGTGGGCCACTCAGCGTGGCAGATGATAGCACGACTCCTTATCTTAGTGGTGGTAATTTTAATGTGGGAAGGACTCTTAGAAACCATGAAACTAGGCTTGGAGATTTAGAACACGCAGCTCCTATCCACCCCTGTGGAAACTATTATGCTTATGGTGTTGTTCAACCATTTGTTCTGGGTATTCCTCTGACAAGCAATCAATTAGATACCCAATATCCTTATTGTAATGTCGAAAATGTAACTGTTTCTGGCTATGGAATAGACTCGGGTTTTTATGAATGGACTATTGACATAGGTCCGACTCGTCCAACCGGGCAGTACCTTACATTTGTAACTTCAACATTTAATGCATGTTCCGTATCAGCCGCACCTTGGTATCCTACAAGGGCAGATGCTCGTCACAGAATTCATGTTCTCATGCATTGTCCTTCCGGTAACGGAGGTTTTCAGTTTATGGTGATACAGCCTTGATCAAAGAACAACTGCCTGCCTCCAGATTTTGAGAAGTTCCTTGAGGAGGTGGCTGTGTTTGAGTTTGTTCTCCAATCATAGAAGGATAATCAGCTGAAGCTGCAATAGGACACCGAGCGCCAGGTCCTGGAGTGAAAGCGGTGAAAGGAATATATTTCACCCGGTCATCAGTAACGGTATTTCGATTGAGAGTAATATCGATATGATCCCGTATTTCTCCTGCTACAAGGGAGATCGTGGTCATGGTTGTATTAGCCTCATTAGCGACGTCACCTTCATTCCAAAATTCAGCATCTCCATCCATAAAAGGATTGGTAAGGCTTGGTGCAATCACTCGAGCTAAAGCTGTATCTGCAATTTCTTCAACCTCAAGGGAATAAGATCCTGGCGGTAAGCCTGATATCATGTATTCAGGGTTATAATCAGCTGGTTCTGTACAGAACTCGGCTGTAGGCGCGAACTCACAAATTCTTCCACTTAAAAATGAATAGGCTTCACACAATGGATCATCTATGTTTCTTGCAATTACATTCACATGAGTCATCGGTGTTCCATCTGACTTAAATATTTTCCCTCGAATAGAAGCTGTAGGATGTTCTATTGAAGGGTACAAAACAGAAATACCAGCGATGTCGTCTGGATTAGGTGTTGTCAAAGTTTGCAAGGAGCCACCATAGACATGAGAGGTGGCAAATTCCATAACAGGCAATAAGGCATTCTCAGTTTCACCAGGATTTTGGTTAATGAATAATTGTTGATTTAAATAAGGATGAGCTAGGCCCAACATATGACCTAACTCATGAACTGCGGTTCCTACTATGGCTGTAGCGCTATCTGGAGAGAGAACCAAGATACCCTGTAACATATGCTGATTGTCAAAGACTCCACCTCCACCCCAAGCTCTGCAGCTTCCAATTCGACATAATTCATCAGAAAGAATTATTCCTTGCTCATCAAAAATAATAACCGTCTTCAAATCCCTCTGAGCTTGTGAAGAACAAGATGAAAGATCCGAAGCATTACACGAAAACCGACTTACATAACTCGAATAATTTGTTCCATCCACATCCTCCGGCAACAGCCCCTCGTATTGAAAATGTGGCACATCCGCATACGGCGACGCATTCTCCCAAATATCCATCGCCGCCCGAATCAAGGTACGAGCTTGTTCATTGGTGAGTCTTCCTAAAGACCCCGGATCAACATAATAATGAATCGTCGTCCCAGGTTCCCAACCAATAGGCGCTCCGGTGGTGGGGTTGATATAAAGAAAATTATAGCTCAACGCTCGCGGCTCAAAGCCGAAAAGCAAAATCAGAAATGAGGAAAGAATAAAAAGTTTTCTAAAAACCACCCGCTGCGCTTAGCATAGTGTTTTGAATAGGCCAGATGATTTTCATATGAAGGGTGTTTAGGATGGATAAAGGCTTGTCCATAGTAACTAAAGGAAATATTTTGGAATAACATTGAAAAAAGAAGCAACAAGTCTAAGGAATTGACGATAATAGTCCTAACACTAATCAAAACTAATGAGGGATTTTTCCTATATTAGATTTTAGCTCTAGGTTCCTTTAATGAATTTATTAAGCATGAAATGGTCAAATTTTTCTTCAGCAACATTATTGGCTGTTGCTATGCAATCATGTGCACAACCGCCAGAACCAAATGAACAATCTATAAATGTTGATGTAGTTGAAGACTGTTCAGATGTGTTGCGCGAGGGAAGAAGTATTGGGCACATTATGAATGCATGCCGTGATTTTGCCCATCAAACCATTTGGGTCGATTCAAGAGGCGATGGATGGTCTTATGATTTGTGGTCTACGAGACAGAAAAATCGTCTCGAAGAATTGTTTGGAAAAATGAGATCTGGAGACAGAAGTTTAGGAATAGCCTGTAGGGAATCTATTATTGGGGAAGATGAAGCTTTTGATCGTTTTGCTGCGGGGATTGCCTATGTATTTTATGAGGAAGGAACTGGGCAGCTTCCTTGGTCCATACGTCAGTTTGATAATTTAGCTCCTCTTCTCAATTCCTCTTACAAATTTTCACGTGTTAGAACCAGTGCCGGTGGACCCATTCAATTTTCACCTCCAGCTGTTGAGCAACAAACAGCCATGAATTGTGATCCTCGTAATGGATTGAATTTTCTATTAGGCAGAAATTCTACAACAGGAGAAAGTTTTATTCGAAATACTCCTGAGAAAACATTGGGGCATATTACTGAATGGTTAGGTCGTAATGTTGTTCATTTGCCTTCGTCTCATGATGACCAGTCTCCGCAAGATTTGCCGCAAATGCTACGAGTTACAGATGGTTCGTTTATTGCTGAGCGTCTTGGATGTCACACTGCCGCTTCTATTATGGCTGGATTAAGTTTTAGCGCACTCATTCCTGTTTATGCAGCAAGTTCTATGATTTATGAGCCGATTTCTTATGCCCATCGTTTGCAAGAATCAATTGGTAGACCTGTAGGTTTTCTTAATATTGCACATGGAGGGTTAATATACGGAGATCGCGTTGTGTGGCATGCTGACGATATGAATGCTATTCGATTAGCACCTTTCTATCCAATCGATACAGGTGGACATGCTTTATCCGGAGAAGATCGTGATCAGGAAGTCTTTGATGCGGTATGGCTAAATGTTAGTGCTTTAACAAGCCAAGGATTTGGTGTTCAGGCAGGATTTCCACTTATCCAACCGGGGAGCGGTTATGGGCAATTGAATGCTCCTTTAGAGAATGGTTCCCGATATGAGGATTATGGAAGAATGATAGGTTATTGGAGGCAATCTTCAGCTGATCCTAATACAATGGATTATATTCCCGCTTTTCAAAGAGTTCATACGGCAATATTAAGAGCTTCTTTGGGATCATTTCATGATTTTGTAGATGCGTTTTGTTATGATGATGGAATTCATTTTAATACAATAATGGGAGTATTGGCTCCTGAAGGTGCTATGAGAGAATTAAATTTATCTCCGATGATAATTCCGTCATGGAGTATGAGAGCTTCGCGAATGGCATTTGTATACGGTGGATGTACTGCTGTTAATGCAGATGCAGCAACCATTCCCATCATAAATAGCTGGAGAGATTAATTTAATTATTTGTACTTCTAGAAACCTCAATCCATTGATCGCCAATATAAATAAAAGTAATTACACTGTGTGGAGTTGCGCTAAGCATTCCCACAGTCGACACATCCTGCACTCCTGCCACATCAGAAAAATTAAGCGTTGAAGCAGCACTCATATTGATAATGGTAACTATTTGTCCTTGTAGAATGCCTGATTCACTTAAAGTGACATCGCAAGCAATTGGGTCAAGGCATGTACCTTCTAAATATGAAGATGTAATATTGCCTGTAGTCCCAACGCTTGCCCCGGGGCCTCCATTATCAGCAATTGAAAAAGCTTGAACAGTGTATTGAATAGCTCCTGAAGCCGTAATCAGACCTCCAACATTCAATGTCCCTGAAGTTGCCACATTTCCACTGACATCCAGAGCCACCGTCGGAGCTTTCCCAATCCCCACATTCCCATTGAATCGATGAGTCCCAGTCCAAGTTGGGCTAAAGGTTTGATCGATAGAGATTGTGTGAGCAATACCTTCTCCGCTGGAAGCTCCCGTCGTCGAAATTCCAGTACCTGCAGTGATGGAAGCGACATAATTCCCAGTAGTCTGAGTTTCTAAAGTCACCGCATCGGTAGCGATTTGAGCGGCACCAATGGCATCCAAAGCAATATCCGAAGAGGTGATGGTTCCATCCACAATCAAGTTGGTGGTGATGGAATCATTAGAAATAGCACCTGAAGGAACATTGAGAGCTGTAAAGGCGACGGCAGCAAAAGGGGAAGAAACCATCTCTACTCGTGGAGTCAAGGTTTCACCGTCGATGACATACTCCATAAAAACAGCGGCATTAGAAGTGACCGCGTCACAATCAAACGGAATGCTTAAAGTACCATTGCTAGGTGTCGCTGTCCCTGTAGCTGCTGTTGTGAGCTCCGCTCCTCCTGTGATCGTGGGGTAGAAATGAAGTTCATAATCTACTGCCGCGGTAATTGGATTTCCCGAAGTGTCGGCAAGAGCCATTTGTGAAACACAGTCGGTGCGAGCAGCGAAAGCGGAAGAAGAGAGAAATATTAAAACAGAGAAGCTAAAAATTATTTTTTTAAACATAAAAATACTTTGAGTGTGATGACTTTTGAAGTCAAACCGAAACAATAAATTAGCTAATAAAAATAATATTTGGATGATTTGTTATCCAAAAAATAGTGGAGATTAGCTATTATTTTGGGAGACTTTAACACCCTCGATGAATCTCTCAGTGCGATCTCGGATGGAACGATCTTATCCAACATCACAACCACTCAAACGTTTGCCGAACTTTTTCTCGATAGTGCCACAAACGATTTTCATCCCATTTTAGGCAGTGCTCTTTTGGATGCTGGAATCGACCCCACATCCGAAGGGCTGAGTATTCCCAATGACCACGACGGCCAAAGCCGCCCGCAAGGAGAACGATATGATATCGGTGCTTATGAATTACATTAGAAGAGGCATGCTCTTAAGTGTTCTCTTTTTGGTAGCCTGCTCAGGTTCTCACTCAGAAGGAAGTGGCGTACAAGTTTCGGTGCGCAATGCTTTTCGTCCATCGTCTCTTTCATTAGAAACACCACTCCCCGATATTCTTCAAGTCACCCGCTTCCGAGTGACGGTGACAGGAGAAGGTTTCACTCCAATACAAGTCGATTTTCCCGCTGATTCCAATGGGGGAGATATCAACGGTGTTCCTGTGGGGAATGATCGGCAGGTCTTGGTCGAAGCCTTTAACTCCAGGGGTGATGTCATCCGGAGGCGATTGATTGAAGGTGTGCGTATTCAAGGCGATCAAAAAACTCCCGTCGTCGCGGCACTTCTTTCAGTGCCGATGGTGACCAATGTACGTAATGGCGGCTTGGTCCGTGAAAATCGCGTGAGCTTAGCCGGATTTGGCGAGCCAGCTTCCGGTTTGGAATTTACCGAAATCACCGATCAAGATCATCCCGAAGTGCTCACAGATCTGAGCACCTCTCAACAAGCCATCGAGACATCGATCAATGATGGCAATTTTGCTTTTCGTGCCCATCGTCTTTCGCGTGGTCAGCATACTTTCCGAGTACGTGACACTCAAACAGGTGAAGAATCCATTTTGACATTTACCGTCATCGCCTCAGGCCGCGTACCTGGCACAGGCTTCGGCACTTTAGGCAAAGCCACTACCACAAACATCCAATCCATCAGCATGCCTGGCAGCAATATGCCGAGCGTGGTGAATGTGATGACAAAATAAGGGGACAATTTATGACACATATTAAAAAACTTTTTTTATTCAGCAGTCTGTTTTGGATTTTAGGTCTTATGGCTCCGATGGGTTGTGGCGGTGGCGCTACAAGTTCTTCTGATCAAACTCTATCTGATGGAGCGACACCAACAGCAACTGAGAGAGAGATGAAGGATTTTGATATCAGCATTCGTCTGAATGAAGCTGGAGATCCTGCCGCTCTAACGCTCGATGACATTACCTATTCAGATTCAATCGCTGCTGTGTCTTTGTTTTCACAAGTGACGCATGTATCGATCGAAGTGATTATCAGTGGCAGCGTTTTTTCAACTACAGAGCTGACACGAAGCACGACAGATCCTTTAATATACACAGGTCGTATTAGTATTCCAGTGGATGCTGAAGTGGAATTGCATGCAATGGCGACAGATACGACCGCTCGACTTTTGTTTGAGGGAAATCTCAGAGGTGTACATGCTGCAGAGTTTGGGACGCCTTCGATTCAAATCATCATGCAAAGACAAGTGCCTGTGGATCCTATCCCAGCACCCAATACACCTCCTGTGATTCACGGCACAATCGTTGCTCGTGCAAGTCTTGCCTATACTGCTACGACAACAATGACAGTCGATGCCCAAGATCCGCAGCGAGATACATTGAGCTATTTATGGGAAGTAATTTCAGGCCCTGAGGGTGCGACGCTCACAGGTTTGTTAACAGGTGATCATTTGCAAGGAGCCACTTTCACAGCTCCTTCTGTCACGGGAATTTTCCGAATGCGTATCACAGTTTACGATCCTGCCGGTGCTTCAGCTTCAAGAGAAGTTTCAGTCTACGTTTCTGAATCCGGCCGCGATGGTACTCCCGACACAGGAATCACCATCTCGGATTTTCCTGATTGTGTTAATTGGGCAATTTCCACAAATTCTTATACTTATATTGGAGGATGTAGTGCTGCTGATAGTGTGGGTAGTCTTTCTTTTACTCAAACCATTCCAGATCGTTTAGTTATCAATCCAGGATTTCGTTATGTTGTTTCTGGCATTACTACACAATATACAGCTACTCAGTTGTTTAATATGGGTTTCCATTTTTTCTGGAGCGACACCTGTAATGGAGATAATTTTATCTCTCTCGACTCATTTCAAAATGAAGTCTTATCAACCACCTCATCTTTGTTTGTTCCTACATTTATCAAAAATGGATTAGAGAGTGAAGCTTGTCAGATAACTCTTAGAATCACAAATCCAACTGGAATGGTTCAAAATTATCAAATTATTCTGAATTTTTCAGACACGAATAATAATCGCAATGATGCAATAGATTGTGACCGTGATCCTTCAACAACACGACCAAAAGTGAGACTTGTTTGTCCTACAGTCATGACAGAAACGCCTCAATTAATTGAAGTAGATGTGTGTGATGCTCAGATGGATATTTCACAATTTAATATTAGCGGAAGCCAATGGTCTTTATCGCGAAATAGTGGTGGTCACACGATATTTACTAAAACTGGACTGCAATCCAATACGTACGCTACTACTCCTTCTGGAAGTGGAGGATCCTATCGTTTTCTCCTTGTTCCCCACACTTCATTTTTTTCTGACGCACAACTCTCAGCTGTAGGTGCATATCAAACTATTTATTCCTATCCCCTAGAGAGGCCTGTGCTCATTCAACCAAAAACGATGCAAATTTCTTTTCAGGTGCGAGATAGAGTTGGAAATTCTGGCACTGCACAGTGCACTTTCGCTGTCGATCCAGATATGAGTCTCGACATCCCAACCGATTATTTCACACGACCAAGATAAAAATTAAAACTTAAGGAGCTTTTATGAAACTAACAAAACTAACTTTGATCTTCACACTCTCCCTGAGCTCAATGATCTCAACTTCAGTCTTCGCTGAATTAAACATTCCGCGAGTACTTAATTTCCAATCCGTCCTAAGAGACGATGCCGGCAATCTCTTGCCGGATACGACAACGGCTTTGGAATTCAGGATTTTAGATGCTGATGGCACGCAGCTATATTTTGAAACACAAGCTGAAGTTCCTGTGACGCGAGGGGCGGTGAATGCGATGATTGGGGAAGGAGATTTTCCAGGAACAAACACACCGACTGGAGGTATTCCATTGAATGCCCTGGATCCCACAACAGGCGAAAAACTTTTGCAGTATCGTATTGGCAATAACGAATCCGTCGATCCGATTGAGTTTGGTTTAGTCCCTTATGCTTTTTGGTCTGAAAAATCTTTAGGTGTGGTGAATGATGCGATTGGAAGTGCTCAGATTAAAAATGGTAGCATCAAGCTTGAAGATTTAGAGCCTGGAACCATTTCGTTTGGTGATGTGGGTGGGATGATTGGAGTGGCACAGATTCCGGTGAGTATTGCACGTTATTCTGATTTGACAGCTCATATGAATAATCCAACCGGCGCTCATCGAGCGTCAGCGATTGTTGTCGATGGTCTTTTATCGAGAATCCCTGAAACCATAAATAATGTTCAAGGCGTTCTTGTTGAATTAGCCCGTTTATTAAATGATGAAATCTCTCAACGTCAGACATTGGATACAAACTTTGCAAACCATATTAGCGCTGGAAATAGAAGTGCTCATAGCTTTTCAAATATTTCAGGAACCATTTCAAATGCACAGATTGCTGATAGAGCCATTACAGCTGACAAGCTTGCTAGCGGAGTGGTAAGCGCATCAGCTTTGGCGGATAATTCAATTGGATCATCGAAGATTGCTGATGAGAGTGTTACAAGTACTGATATTCAAAATGGGACTATTCGTGTGGAGGATATTTTTCAGGACGAAGCTGACTCTCATTCGTTGGATAATCGGTATGTGAATGAGGGTGGGGATACGATGACGGGGAATTTAAGTTTTGATGATCGAAGTTGTCCTGAAATTTCCCCAGGCATTAGAAGATGCTTGGTAGATGGAGTAGATGTGAGTCAACTAAATACTGATTTTCGAGCTACGCAAGGAGCAGATATTCCCTTCAGTCAAGTAAGTGGGCAAATTGCTAATACTCAAGTGCCGCAATATATGAGGCCTTTTGCCATGGCTAGCGTAAATGAGCCGATCTTTAGCGGTGGTAGTATTCCAACAGTGCATTATAATATATCCCGATGGGATGGAGCAGATAATTGTGCTTATCCAGGTATTGGTTATGAAGGTAAACAGATGGTCTTTTATTTTGAGACTCCGTCACCTGACGATCATTATCTCATACAGATTACTAATCTGAATGCTACGACTCATACTACTTGGGTTATAAGCAAAAATACCGACCACTTTAATATCTGTACATTTGGTGGATTTGCTTTGGATATCATTATATACCATCTATAATCTTTGTATAATCTGCTGGGACTAAAGAACATCCTGAACTGTTAGTGTTTGTTGGTTCTTTAGAACCCCAGAGCCCCTGTGCTTTCTGAAATACCAATGAGGGAAGCATAGTCAATTGGTGGGGATGTAGGACATCGAGTAGCAGGTCCCGGTGTAAAAGTATCAAGAGAAATATACTTTACTCTGTCAGAAGTAACAGAATTTCGGTTGAGAGTAATGTTGATATTTTCCTTAGTTTCTCCTGCTGTCACTGAAAGGGTCGATGATAAGGTGTTTACTTCATCAGCTGCATCGTCTGTGTTCCAGAATTCAGCGTCACCATAGATAAACTCATCAAAGAGTGGCGGAGCGTAAGTTCTGGCGATTCCGCTGTCAGCAACTTCTTCTGCCTCAACTGTATAAGTTCCAGAAGGAATTGATGATATGATATATCCGGCATCTGCATCTCTACCAGGAATGTTACAGGTAGTGTTAAAAAAGCAAGATCTCCCACTTAAGAAAGAATAAGTCTCACATAAAGGGTCCTCTATATTTCTAGCTACCACATTCACGTGATACATTGGTGTCCCATTTGACTTAGTTAAGATCCCTTTAATGGTTCCTAACATTGTAGCTCCACTTGTTGCTGGATAAAGAGTTGTAATACCTGCAATATCATCGGGATTTAGGGTAGAAGAAGAGCGTGCTGGATTGAGATCAGAAAATGAAAGAGTGCTTGTGTACATGGTTGGAACATACCTTCCAAATCCAACCGTATCTGCTATAGTGGCCTGTTCATTAATAGAAGTATGAGCTAGGCCAAGAAGATGGCCTAGCTCATGAGTCATGAGACCAACGACAGCATAAATAGGTGTAGAAATTTCGCCCGCAACTTTCCCTAAAACAAGATAACCCGTATTAATATTATGAGGGTTACTAGCACTGCCAGAGAAAACTCCAGAACCTGCAATTGCAGAACAGCCTCGCGATAAACAAAGTGCACTTGTTAAAATAGAATCATCTTCATCAAAAATAATAACTGTTTTAAGGTCACGTTGTGTCTGTGCTTCACATAGGGCGAGGTCAGAGTCATAACATTCATGACCACTTACATAAGTTGAGTAGTTACTACCCGTTACATCCTCCGGCAACAATCCTTCATAAACAAACCGAGGAGTATCCGCATACGGCGAAGCATTCTCCCAAATATCCATCGCCGCACGAATCAAGGTGCGAGCTTGTTCATTGGTGAGTCTTCCTAAAGGACCTGGATCCACATAATAATGAATCGTCGTCCCGGGTTCCCAGCCAATAGGGGCTCCGGTGGTGGGGTTGATGTAGAGGAAATTATAGCTCAAGGCTTGCGGCTCGAAGCCGAAAAGCAAAATCAGAAATGATGACAGAATAAAAAGTTTTCTAAAAACCACCCGAGGCGCTTAGCATAGTGTTTTGAATAGGCCAGAGGATTTTATAAGAATGATTGGTGTATTTTGGATAAACATTCATTACTACGCCTCTACTAACCGACCTGTGACATATTTATGGAGGAGACTGCTGACAAAGGTTTGATAGGGTGATCTGACCCCGATTTCCCTTTAAACTTTTTTGCATCGGCCAAACTTTTAACCACAACTTTTAACGTCCTCTTGCGTCATACTGTTAAAAGCTTTTTTGTGAATAAAAGTTATAAATAAGACAACAGCTTTAATCCCATTGACGATAATATATCAGCTTGTACTGTGTGAAATTAATAAAATTAAGGAGTTAAGATGTTTAAGCGTATCATGATGGTTACAGCGGCACTTTCTTTTTGTTTATCGGTATCTGCGCGGAGTATGGATGCCAGTAAGCGTTTCCCTACAACAAGTTCAAAAAGCAAGTTTTCAAGCCTTTTTGTGCCCCTTTATCCCATTCAGCAGAATTCAATGAAAGGTACTGTGCCTCAATCAGTAATTGATCATATAGACCCAGAAGTTCTTTCGGATCCCTCATTTACTCCAAGAGGACGGTGCCGCACAGCATTAAGAACAGCTGCTTCACTTGAAGAGGCTCTCTTAGGCGACTGTCGTTGGGTTGCCGAACAGATGATTTGGCAAACTGGAGAAGGGGGTATTACTTCTTACTCTGAATGGTCGGAACAAAAAAAATCACGTCTACAAGATCTCTATAATAGGATACTGAGAAATGATGTAGATTTAGGTATCCAGTGTCCTTCATATGAGGCGGCATCCTCTCCGTTAAGAGACACTTCGGTCTATATCACTGCACAACAAGCTTTTGATATCTATGCGACTCACATTGCATGGTTTTTGACTACAGAAGTTAATGGCTCTATTCCTTGGTCTTTATATCAGTTTTCACGGGAAGAGTTGAAAGAGCTATTACAGTCAGATCATTATTTTGCCCTCATCGCTTCATCAGGGGTAGGTGGTTATCCTTCGGGAATTACCCCACATCATGATTATCAACTACTTCCTCAAAAAAGGAATCATCCAAGTATTTCGTGTGATCCTCGTGTTGCCTACCACTTTTTACTGGGCACGAACTCTACGGATCCTGGAATGAGAAGCTTAATAGCCATGACTCCGCAGGATACCTTAGTTTTGTTGACTCAGTTTTTTCATAACCATGTAGCTCATAACCAACCTATCGAATTGACACGATCTTTAAGGTCCAATTATTTCACGTTAAAAGATCGGTTGAGGTCTCATCCCGTCACAGAAGGAGTGGTTCCCGGGAGCACAGAAGAAGCTTTAATTGCTTATGTAGGATGTTGGTCTTCGACTAATCTTTTTTATGATTTGGCTAAAAGCATTAAAATCCCTTTAAAAGTAATTAATTCATTTGAGGGTCCTGTTAATATTGAAGGTGAGAGCCCCGAGTATCCTTTTCCAGGGACTCCAGCTGATCCTTTGGATAATCCGGGTATGCATTTAGGTCTGCTCTATCAATGGACAAATCCAGCTGAAGCGAGGATTCTGATTCACACAGATCATATTTATGCGGATTTTAATCCCATGTTGCCCATTAATGGAGGAAGAGCTCTGACTCCCTTTTCTGCTGAAGCCGGGAGTTTATTATTTGAGAAGACTTGGCTTCATTTAGAGGACGCTCGCAAAATAGGATTTCATTACTTATCTTCTTTACCGGCCATTCACAATTTAGGAGGGTACGATTCGACTAATAGTGATCGTTTGTTTTACGGATATGCAGGAGGGTATTGGGAAAAAGGATGTAGTTCCGATAGATACCGCTCCTGTCTTTTCTATATCAGACAGCAAGAATTAAATTATGATCTCTGTGGTTGGGATAGAAATTTTCAAAATTATTGTGAGGATCCCACTACTTTTTACAATACTCTTTCATCTACTCATTATTTGCCTACCAGGCCTGATATTCCCGGGATTGATTTATCTCTCTTTCATACAGCAAGACAAAGGGAAGCGAGAGTAGGCGTCTGTGTGCGATCTTATGGTGGTTGTCCCTATATTACGGGGACTCTTCTGCCTATGTGGTCAGCACAGAGAGGTGCTGATAGTTGGAGGGACTAGACAGAATTAGGGCTTCCTAATGTTATTTTGTTTTGCAGCAGCGAAATGGAAGGAGTGATGCCAAGGTAGCTCCAACGATAGTGTCGCAATGTCCTGGACCCCCATTATTTATAGTCATTGCCCCTTGTGCTCCCCCGTCATCATATAGATTATCAATCCATTCAGAACCAGGGAATGTAGAACCAGTAAAATCTGCCGAGTTCGTGCAAGCCATGGTGATTTCAGACGCTCGGCAAAGTCTGGCTCCAGAAGTGTAGCAGGATTGGACAGCACCTTGCCAATTTTGAGCCGCATGACTGGATGGCTCGATGCAGAAATCAATATTCCTAATGGAGCTAGTGACAAATCCAGCTGGACAGCCAGAAGTGACAGTTCCTGTAAGCGAAATATCGCCCACGATATCTAATGCGACTCCTGGAGCTTTCCCAATCCCTACGTTTCCGTTAAATCGATGAGTACCAGTCCAAGTGGGGCTAAACGTTTGATCGATGGAGAGGGTATGGGCAATATTCTCTCCGGTAGAAGCTCCGGTTGTGGAGATGCCAGTTCCTGCCGTGAGAGTTGCAACATAGTCGCCATTGGTCTTGGTAGCTAATGTTACTGCATCATTATTAATTTTGGCAGTTGTCACACTACTATTTGCTAAGTCAGCAGTCGCAATAGTTCCATCAAGTATTTTTGCAGAAGTCACACTTCCATCAGCCAAATCCACCGTGGCAATAGTAGAGTTTAAAATTTCGGCAGTTGTAACAGCGTCTACCGCAAGGCCTGAAACTGTAGCAGAAATGGTAGGTGTGGATCCTTCACCCGTCCCTCCTGTGATGGTGATGCCTGTACCTGCTATAAGAGATTGCACATAGTTTCCTGAAGTCCCAGAGCCTAAAGTGACATCTCCCGAAACACTGAGAGCCGAAAAAGCCGTAGCGGCAAAAGGCGCCGAGACCATTTCGACACGAGGGGAAAGAGTTTCGGAGTTGATGACGTATTCCATAAAGACAGCTGAGTTTGAGGTGACAGTGGAGCAATCAAACTGAAGGCTTAAGATGCCGTTGGAGGGAGTGACAGTTCCTGAGGCAGCAGTAGTGAGCTCAGCGCCTCCTGTAATCGTTGGGTAAAAATGGATTTCATACTCGACAGAAGTGGTGATGGGATTTCCCGAAATATCGGCTAAAGCCATTTGAGAAATACAATCGGTACGGGCCGCAAAAGTAGGGAGCGAATAGAGAAAGAATAATAAAAACCCATAGATCTTTTGATAACGCATGAAGCATTATTGTGAGTAGGATGAGTCTTGAAGTCAAATCTAAATAATAAACTCATGGATCAGTTGGCTGATCTTTTGAGGCTCTTCATGAACCAGCCAGTGGCCCACATTTTCCAGAAAAATAAGTTTTCCACTAGGACATAGATCGATGCTGGGTTGGGCCATTTCGTGTTTGAGAAAAGCATCTTTTTTGCCCCAAATCAGCAGCGTGGGTACGTTGATTGTTGAGGAGGGTAGTTTTGCAGGATGTCGAAGTCCGGCACGGTACCAGTTGAGCATTCCAGTGAGAGCTCCGGGTTGATCCCAGGCTTTCTGGTACCGCTTGAAATCTTCATTTGAAAATGTGCCGGGGCGGCTGGTGTTTTTTAGATTTGCGATTCCATTTTTTCGGATCAACTTTTCAGGTAAAAAAGGAAGCTGAAAAAAAAGCATGTACCAGCTGCGTAAGAGCTGAGAAGGATGGGTCACTAAAAACTTTTTGAACACGTCATGGTGAGGAACATTGAGAATGATGAGCTTTTCCAAGCGTTCTGGAAATCGATTGGCTGTCCACCAGGCGACAGCCGCACCCCAATCATGACCCACGACAATCGCTTTTTTCTGTTTGAAATGATCCATCAACCCAATCACATCTTCTGAAAGTTGGTTGATAGTGTAGTCGGAAACGTTTTTTGGTTTTTCACTTAAATTGTAGCCGCGCTGATCGGGAGCGATGACGTGGTAGCCGGCTTTGGCAAAATAGTCGATTTGGTGCCTCCATGCCTCTCCAAACTCCGGAAAGCCATGGAGAAAAATTAAAAGTTTTCCATCGCGAGGACCACTTTCGATAACGTGAAGGTGGACTCCATTCACTAAAACTCCTGATTTTTGAGTCATAGGGAAGAGGGGATAGCTTGAACTTGAAAAATGGCAATGAAAATAGCGGGATATCACACAATCAGATCTGGGTTTTGAAGCCTCCGTTCATGAGGTCGCCTCTCTCCGGAAAGAAGGGTGAAAATCGGGTTAAAGTGTAAAATTATTAATAGATTCATATAGATACGATTCGGCATCGCTCTTGCTCTTTAGGGAGGGATGAAATGTTTAAAAAAAATATCATTAGTGGCTTTGAGTGTTCTGGCGATGGGGTCTATTTATAAAGTGAGACATACAACATTCCAAGAACCCATGGTCAAAAAAACGGATATTAAAGTAGAAGGTGTGCATCAGATTGTTGAATCAGAGGCAGCGCATTTATCCGAAAGTGAAAGAGGTCAGATTAAAAGTGTCGTGCTTCATCTTTCTCGTGAGTATCATATTGATCCTTTGCTGATTTTGTCGGTGGTTCATGTGGAAAGTCATTTTAAACCATCAGCGGCTTCAAACCGTGGAGCTTTAGGTCTCATGCAAATCAAACCCGTTGTTGTGCGCGAACTGAGCAAGAGACAAAATGTGAGTTTGGAACATCAGTATTTATTAAAAGATAATGTTTTTAATCTTCATGTGGGTGTTCGTTATCTTTCATTTCTCATTAATAAATATCATGGTGACGTGAATAAAGCCCTCATGGCTTATAATGCCGGTCCGACAACGGTCAGTCTTCTTTACAAAAATCGTCCAGCTCCTACTGGAGGGTATCAGGGAAGAGTTTTGAAAACATATCAGCGCTATGCGATGTTGGTACTTTAATTATTTCTTAAATTCCCTTGAAACACTTTAAAGCTTTCGGTACCAAGACCGGCTTAAATGTTTCCTAATAATCCACTTCTTGAGCCATTCCTTATTATTATTGCAAAAGTCATTTTGATTCCTGTGATCGTTTTGAATCTTATCCCGCTTCTGATTTGGATGGAGAGAAAGGTATCAGCCTATATTCAAGATCGTCGTGGTCCCAATCGTGCTAATATCTTGGGTGTGAGATTGGCTGGAATGATTTTGAATTTTGCTGATGTTGTAAAGCTTTTAACCAAAGAAGAGTTTTTCCCAACAGGGGCCAATCGTTTCTATTTTGTTTTGGCCCCAGGACTTGTTTTTTTTATTTATGTGATCACCACCGCAATTATCCCTTTTGCGGATGTTTTAAAAATTGGTGAATTTACGATGTCGTTTCAGGTGGCAGATCTCAATGTGGGAGTTTTGTATTTATTTTCGATGGCCTCGTTGGCTGTTTATGGGGTGATGTTGGCAGGTTGGTCTTCCAATAATAAATATTCATTATTGGGTGGTTTGCGTGCTTCTTCGCAAATGATCAGTTATGAAATTACGATGGGGCTTTCTATCGTGACACTATTTATGATGTCAGGTTCGGTAAGCCTAAATGATATTATTCATTATCAATCGGAAAACCCTCTTTATTGGAACATGATTCAGCAGCCATTGGCCTTTATTTTATTTTTGATTGCGACTTTTGCTGAGACCAACCGAAATCCTTTTGACCTTCCGGAAGGAGAGTCAGAGCTTGTGGCAGGTTATCATGTGGAATACTCCAGTATGAAGTTTGCTCTCTTCTTCATGGGAGAATATGCAGCGATCATCGTCGCCTCATCTGTATTGGCGGCCTTGTTTTTAGGTGGATGGCAGGTACCTTTTTTATCCACACAAGCTCTGATTGATAATGCTGTTTTTTTTCTGAATGTTATTGGAAAAGTTTTTGGTGTTGTATCGATTTTACTGGGATTGGTTTTGATGGTTCAATTCCGACCAGGTCGTTATAAAGATGCGCGTGATTTTGAAGTATTGATTTTGGGAATTCCCGCATTAGCCGTGGGTATTTTCGCTTCTTACTTTTTCTTTACTCAAGGAATCTATGACATGCCGGATTGGGCACCTCCAGTTTTTGCTGCTTCAGTTCAATTTGTTACATTCATTACTAAAGTCATTTTGTTCTGTTTTTTCTTTATCTGGGTGCGCTGGACATTACCTCGATTTCGTTACGATCAGTTAATGTCTTTTGGTTGGAAGGGAATGATTCCAGCTTCATTAGTGAATTTATTTTTAGTATCCGCGAGGATGATGTTTTAGCCTTGCAATGTCTTTGATCAGAAGTTAACGGACGCGACTCATGCAACTTGCCTTTTTCTATTTTTTCTCAGGTCTCTCCATTCTTTCGGCTCTGTTTGTTATTTTTTTTCGAAATACACTCTCAGCCGCAATAGCTTTGGTTGTGACACTTTTTGGAGTCGCTTGCCTTTTTGGATTATTGGAAGCTCATTTTTTAGCTGCGATGCAGGTGTTAGTTTATGCTGGTGCCGTGATGGTTCTTTTTCTATTTGTCATTATGTTGATGAACCTGGGCCGTGAAGAATTGCTCAAAATCAAATTGGCTTTTTTGGGTATTATTGGGGTGATTACGGGTGTTTGTTTAGCGATTTTGTTGGTGACAAGGTTTATGGGTCTATCGGCACCTCTTCTGTCTCTGGATTTGGGTGTTGAATATGGGACTGTCAAAAGTGTGGGTAAATTGCTGTTTGGTGAATATTTAATTCCTTTTGAATTAACCTCTATTTTGCTTTTGGTGGCTATTATCGGGGCGATTACCCTGGCGAGGAAGCCTCAATCATGATTCTTCTCTCACATTACATAGTTGTCAGTGCGATTCTCTTTTCGATTGGTGTGATCGGTGTATTGTGTCGTCGCAATGCTTTGGTCATTTTTATGTCAGTGGAGATCATGCTCAATGCTGCCAATCTAGCGTTTATTGCTTTTGCTCGAGAGCATGGTGGTATGGAGGGTCAAACGATAGCTTTTTTTGTCATGGCCTTGGCAGCTGCTGAAGTGGCTGTAGGGTTAGGAATCATTATGGCTGTCTTTAAAAAACAGGGAACCATTGATCTGGCAAAAATTAATTTTTTGAAGGGCTAAATGCAAAACTTATTACTTGGCATTCCGATTAGTACTGTTGTCTTCTTAATTCCTCTCCTGCCATTTTTGGGAGCGTGTTTTAATGGGCTTGTGGCTTTGATGTGTCGTTCCGGGAAAGCTCCAGTCCCAAAGCCTTTGGTGACTCTGGTTGCTGTGATGATGCCTGTCTTGGCATTTGCTCTGACAGTCTGGCTTTTCTTTTTTGCCAAAGACCCTGCAACAGGATTTACAACACCTCCATTGTGGAATTGGATTGCTGTAGATGATTTTATCGCGGGCATTTCGTTTAAGATTGATCGTCTTTCTTTGGTAATGGGTTTGATTATCACAGGTGTGGGTTCTTTGATTCATATCTATTCCACTGGTTACATGTCTCATGATGCGGGTTATGCGCGCTACTTTACCTTTTTAAACCTATTTCTTTTTGCAATGCTGATTTTGGTTTTTGCGGGCAATCTTCCCTTGATGTTTGTGGGTTGGGAAGGTGTGGGGATGTGTTCCTATTTTCTGATTGGTTTTTGGTTTGAGGATCCTCAAAAAGCATCTGCCGGAAAAAAAGCTTTTATTGTGAATCGTGTGGGTGATTTTGGTTTTTTGCTGGCGATGTTTTTGATTTATAAAACTCTTTCACAAAAAGGTCTGACTCCTGGATTAGGTTTTTTAAGTTTTGATACGTTGGAACGATTTCGAGGAGATTTGTTTTTGGTGGCTACCCCGATCTGTCTTTTGCTTTTTGTCGGTGCCATGGGAAAATCAGCTCAGATTCCTCTTTATGTCTGGCTTCCAGATGCGATGGCAGGTCCTACACCTGTGTCAGCTTTGATTCATGCTGCCACGATGGTGACTGCAGGTGTGTATATGATTGCTCGCTTGCATTTTCTCTACACACTTTCTCCTGTCGCAATGGAATTTGTAGCCACCATTGGTGTGAGCACAGCTCTTTTTGCAGCTCTGATCGCGGTTGTGCAAAGTGATATTAAGAAAGTTTTGGCATATTCCACAGTGAGTCAGTTGGGTTTTATGTTTTATGCAGTAGGAGTTGGTTCTTTTTCTGCAGGTATTTTTCATTTGATGACTCACGCATTTTTTAAAGCCTGTCTCTTTTTAGGTTCTGGATCTGTGATTCATGGACTCCATGGAGAGCAGAATGTTTGGAAGATGGGTGGTTTGAAATCTAAGATGCCGATCACCGCATGGACATTTGGCCTTTCAGTCTTGGCGATAGCTGGAATGTTTCCCTTTGCAGGCTTTTTTTCAAAAGATGCAATTTTGTTTCATGGCTATGTTTTGGGGCCTCGCGTTTTGTGGGTCATGGGATTTTTAACTGCCGGCTTAACAGCTTTTTATATGACACGCGTTTTTGCCCTGACGTTTTTAGGTCAGCCTCGAGATCATCATCTTCATGATCATGCACATGAATCCCCTTTCTCCATGACGTTTGCGTTGATTGTCCTCGCTATTTTAGCAGTTGTGGGTGGTTGGGTGGGAGTCCCTGAATCTCTTCATGGGAATGATCTTTTCTTTAGATGGTTTGCGCCCCTTTTCCCCTACCAGGAATTTTACGAAAAAATTGAACATGCCGGTCGTGGAACAGAACTTACACTTTCTTTTGTGACTCTTTTGTGGGCTTTCCATTGTGCTCTTCTGGCTTTTGTTCTCTATTCGCAAAAACTCAACATTGCTAAAAATTTGGCTTTAAAATGTCCTCGTGTACATCAACTTTTGGAAAATAAATTTTATGTGGATGAGATTTATCAAACACTGATTGTGAATCCTTTAGGTTGGGTCTCTGATAAAGTGTTGTGGAAATTTACAGATCAAAAAGTGATCGATTCATTGTTTGTTGAAGGTACAGCTCAAACAATGTCCTTAGCAGGACGTACTTTGTCTTTGCTTCAATCAGGAGCTGTACAGATGTATGCGATTCTCTTTGCCATCGGAGGACTGTTACTGATTGCTTATTTTGTACTCTAAAAAAGAATAATTATGATTGAAACTCATTTGCTGACATTACTTATTTTTTCTCCTCTCTTGGCTCTTTTGCCTTTGATTCTTTTCCCGTCTTCTCAGGAAAGAACTATGAAGGGGGCTGTGTTGGCTTTGAGTTTGATTCCATTGGGACTCGGGGTGACACTTTTTGTTCGCTACTATGGAACAGGAGGATTTGAGTTTCAGGAAATCATTCCATGGTTTCAAGGATATCAAATTTATTATCGCTTGGGCGTAGATGGATTCAGTATGCCTTTGATGGTACTGACATCGTTATTGGTTCCTCTGGTCATTCTATCTTCTTGGACCAGCGTTCATCAGCAGTTGAGAGGTTATTTGGCTCTTTTTATTTTTCTGGAAGTTGGCATGATGGGAGTTTTTGCTTCTCTGGATCTCTTTCTTTTTTATGTCTTTTGGGAAGCCCAATTGATTCCGATGTATTTTTTAATCGGAAAATGGGGTGGAGAAAGACGGATTTATGCATCAATTAAGTTTGTCTTGTATACAATGGTGGGAAGTCTTCTGATGCTGGCTGCAATTATGTATCTTTATTACGCTGGTGGAAAAAGCCTCAGTTTTGAAGATCTCCTCAGCTTGAATCTCCCTCTCAATACTCAGTACGTTCTCTTTTCAGCTTTTGCTCTCGCTTTTGCGATTAAAGTACCACTTTTTCCTTTTCACACATGGTTGCCAGATGCCCATGTGGAAGCCCCGACAGGTGGTAGTGTCATTCTAGCAGGTATTTTATTAAAGATGGGTACGTATGGTTTGGTCCGTTTTGCCTTCACACTTTTTCCACGGGCGGCTGTAGATTTTATTCCACTATTACAAATTTTGGCCGTTATTGGGATTGTTTATGGATCTTTAGTAGCGATGGTCCAGCCTGATATTAAGAAGTTGGTAGCTTATACTTCTGTAGCTCATTTAGGATTTGTGGTGTTAGGTTTTTGTTCTCTTACGCATCAAGGTGTTGCCGGCGCTAATCTTCAATCTCTCAATCATGGTATTTCCACAGGAGCTCTCTTCTTTTTAGTGGGAATGATTTATGAAAGACGTCACACCAGACTCATCTCAGAATACGGTGGATTGGCCAGTGTAATGCCCTTGTTTGCAGTGTTATTTTTGATTGTGACGTTTTCTTCGATAGCCTTGCCAACGACCAATGGTTTTGTGGGTGAATTTTTGATTTTATTGGGCTCTTATAAATCTCAACCACTCTTTACAGCTATTGCTGCTTCAGGAGTTATCTTGGGTGCTGTTGCAATGTTGTGGATGGTGAAGAGAGTGTTTTTTGGAGCCGTGACATCGGAAAAAAACAAGGCTCTACTTGATTTGAATCCACGAGAAATTACTGTCATGGTTCCGTTAATTATTTTAATTTTTGTCATTGGGTTGGCTCCTGGTCTTATTTTGAAAAAAACCGAATTAACAGTGACTAAGTTTGTTCAACGTTTCCAAGCTCTGGAGAATCAATAGTTATGGAAGGTTTTGAGAAAGTTCTACAAACAGATTGGAATCTCTTTTTAAAGCTGAGCTTGCCCTTAGTTATACCAATTTTGGGAGCTTTGGTTTTGATTCTTATTTCAGCATTTCACCGAACCTATCTTAAGACGATCGGTTTTTGGATTGCCCTTATCTCAATTAATGCAGCTTTGATATTTGCTGTGGTTAACTGGCTGCAAGCACCTCCATTTGTTTTATTAAGAGTGGGATTTGATCGTTTGTCATATGCATTTGATATGATTTTTCTTGTGGCAGGCCTTTTGAGTCTTTTCTTATCTCATGATTACTTAGAACAGGAAAAAATCCCAGCAGGGGAATATTACACTTTAATTTTGTTTGCTCTTTCAGGCGCTTCATTTTTGGTACATGGAGCGGATTTGATAGTTTCATTTTTAGGTTTGGAAGTCATGTCGATAGCGGCTTATGTCTTAGCGGGGACAAAGCAAGGCATGATTCGATCGGCTGAGGCCTCTCTTAAATATTTTATTTTGGGAGCCTTTGCTTCGGGGTTTTTGCTTTATGGGATTGCTTTAATTTACGGTGCTGCAGGATCTACAGCCTATTCCGATCTGCAATCCCTGTCGATTCCTCCCACATCTTCTATTTTAGTTTTCTCCGGAATTGCCTGTGTTTTAATTGGCGTTTGTTTCAAGGTTGCTGCGGTTCCGTTTCATGCATGGTCTCCAGATGTCTATGAGGGTGCACCGACATCTGTTACGGCCTTTATGGCCTCTGTGGTGAAAGCCGCGGGCTTTTCTTTTTGGTTAGACTCGTTTTAATTTTTGGTCATATTTCACAGATTCCTTGGGCAGAAGCCCTTTGGTGGATTGCCGCTTTGACAATGACTGTAGGAAATTTGGTAGCTTTGAAACAAAGTAATATTAAACGTATGTTGGCTTATTCTTCCATTGCTCATGCTGGCTATCTTTTAGTGGGCATTGTGGCCTCTCTTCAAAAAAGTTCACTGACGGAATCCCCTTTGGCAGGAATTCTTTTTATCTTTTAGCGTATAGTTTGGCCACCATTGGAGCGTTTGGTGTGGTCATTGCGTTAGGTCGGCGTGGTGAAGAAGCGGAAGAGATTACAGATCTTACAGGCTTGGCTAGTAAGCATCCTATCATGTCTTTATGTCTTACTATCTTTTTGTTTTCGATGACAGGATTTCCTCTGACTGTGGGTTTTGTTGGAAAGTTTTTCCTTTTTTCCAGTGCTATTGAAGCAGGTCTTTATAGTTTAGTGGTGGTGGGTGTTCTCAACAGTGCTGTGTCGGCTTACTATTATCTGGGCCCTGTGATTAAAATGTATTTTGGCAGCGATCGTGAAGATTCACTTCCAGAAATGTCTTATTCTCTTTTAATAGGTATTTTTATCTGTGTTTTTCTTGTCATCTACTTAGGTGTCCAACCTTCTGATATTTTCCTGATGGCTAAAGAATCTGTACGAGAGTTGGTATTTTGATCCTGTAGACTCTGAGTCTACAGAAATACTCTATAAAAAAATATTTTAAGCAACTCGTTTAAGATTTCTGCGATAAATCAGGCATGATTCAAGGATCTTATGCACAAGCATGTTATCAGCTGGGCTCTGACTTTGCCCAAAACTCAATGGGTATTCCTTTAGCAACGCATCGAGTGGCTTTTGACTTTGATGGTGTTTTTGGCCTTTTCGGTATCAAAGATGAGCCAAAAAATAGAAAATTTTATGAGGATGCTAGAAATAGTTGTTTGAAGAATGGGATCGTCCGGCAGCATTTGATGTTTTATCCAGGTAAAAGAGAATTTGTCACGGGTCTCAATCGATATGGTCGTGGTCCGATTTTAGTTAGCACCATGCCTCCTGAACGAGGGTTGGCTATTTTCAGGCATTCACCTTTAATGCCAATGGCTTTTTGTGATCGTTTTTCCAATGGGGAAGTGGCTGCTGCTGATTTAAAAGAATCCAGGCGCGTATTTTTTGCTCCTGATTTGGGTCGTGGTATGAGGCGTCTTATTGATATCGCTGAAGGGAAAGTGTGTTTGAGTCATTATCCTCGATCTTGGAGAACAGCCATCGAAGGTGGCATTGAGGCTGTTTACGCTACAGAAGGGAAACATTTTTTAAAACTTCCCATTGTCGTGGCTTTAGCTAAAGAAGGTGTGGATCTCTACGATGTGATTATCGAAGATACAAAGTTTGTGATTGATCCCATTTTGGATTATTCAGCGGCTTCGGTGATTCAACCTGCAACGCCTTGGGGACACCAGAGTCCGTTCCACGAAGATCCTGTTGGGACACTGAGATTGCATTGTAGTCAACATGTCGAAATGATCGAAGGAGTTTTGAAAGGTGTTATGGAAGATAGCCGACAAGGCCATTATATTTATGTGCCACGTGATAATGTTCAATATGCCCCTATCGTTTCTGGCGCCGATATTTTCCCTTACGATGAAACAGCAAAATCTTTGATCGAAGGGTATTATGACCCTTTAAAAAAGTTACAAGAAAGACTCGCTGCTTAATTCTTAAAAGATTCTATTGGTGAATGACCAATGATATACCGCTTAGGGATAGATGATGGTCAGTAGACCAACAGATTTTTACGGAGTGCTTTTTCATCAACCAAAGACCGCAAGCATCCACCATAGTAAGGTCTTGATCCGAAAATTTACGCATCATTTTTGTGGATTCGATAACATCATTTTGTCCGATAGACTCAATTTTGAGCGTGGAAAATGATTCTACAAATTGCATGAACTGCAAGGCGCGTGTCTTATCATAGCGTTTTAAAAACCATCCTTGCCCCTCAGCGATAACTAAAGGAGTCGTAAAAAGTGGAGGAGGATTTTTAAAAAGCTGCACAAATAAGGAATGGTACGAATCAGCTCCATCCAAGAGTGCGATGAAGGCTCCTGTATCTATATAACTAGGTTTTTTTGCCATAGACGACGTCGTCAATTTCCTGACTAGAGCGAGGATTTCCTGAGTTCACCATACCAGCATACTTCATCCATGGTTTTTCCTTGGCTTCTGGTGAAGCTGGTAGGACAGATTGGAGAGAACGTCTTAATAAAGCCGCCAAAGAAAGACCCATTTGTTTCGCTGTCTTTTTAGCTTCTTTATATTCCCATTCCGAGAGGCTGATTTGTGTACGAATCATAATGATAACAATGCTAAAGTATACTGTTATCATCTGTCAAAGTAAGTTTTTAATATTAAAATATGCGGCACACAAGGCTATTACTTGTGGTGATTCCATCAGCGCTCACCGTGACTGCTGCCCAAGGGCGATGACCTGCGACAGCGTTTATGCGATAGAACAGACATCTGTCTGCATCGCTATTACAATACACCACGATGCCTTCGCAGTATTGATCTGTACAACGCTCTGGAATGGTTCTTCTTCGCTGGTAAGAGCTTGGGCTGTTTTGTTCTAAGATAGTTTTTAATCTCATAATACCTGTACCTGGAGCTTGATGAGACAACGAATCCAGAAGTGTATTATTTATTTCTGATGGTACAGAGACTGCGCACCGTTCTGGATTAATTGGAGGACTGGTAATTGATTCAATTTCCCCACAAAAGTCGCTGTAAGAGTAGACATGGGTAGATTCATTAGATGGTAATGAGTGCTGCCCACCGTTACAAATCATAGTGCTCGAAGGTGTTAGAGTTGGAGAAGTAGGTATGAAGCCATCATGATAAGAAGTTGTCCTTTCGTAAACTTGTCCGTGAGATCTATTTATCATCGTGTAACTTGGTGCAGGTTGAACTGGTTGTTGAACTGCTTCAGCTGCGCATGCAGATAGAAACATAGAAAATGTGAGTGTACGAGGAATATTCATTGTGCATCTCCTTTTTCAAAAATTATCGCATTACACATAAAAAAGTTGCTCATTATCTATGAGAGCTTTGTTTTTACTCTCTATCAGAGGCTAGTTTTATAGAGTATAAAATAAAAAACCCCATACCTTGAGAGTATGGGGTTTTTTTAACACAAACAGTTCTTAGATCTTACCTTGCAGCAAGATTGCGATAACGAATGCGTAAATAACAAGAGATTCGATCAGAGCCAAAGCAATGATCATAGGTGTCTGGACTTTTCCAGCAGCACCGGGGTTGCGTGAAATGCCTTCCAAAGCAGCAATAGCGGCTTTACTCTGGCTGACAGTTCCAGCTGCGGCAGCAATGGCAATAGCCAAAGCAGAACCGATAGCCAAAACAGCTTTCAATGTTCCTTCACCAGAAGATGCACTAGCAGCTGCATGTTCCTGAGCAAAAGCAACAGCTGTGAAAAGCAAAGAGCTCATCACAACGGAAATTTTAGCGAATAATTTTTTCATATGTGGGTTCCATCCTTTCTTCTGATTTGGGGGAGATACCTCCACCCTCATCGTCAATCTCCTTGGTACTTCGTCGTGTCTAAACAGGCTTGCTGATATACAGCTCACCATTATTTCGCTTATCTAGTGATGTTCATGAGCGGCATGATCGTCATGCTCCGCATGTTCACCATGACCGTGGTCATCGTGTTCATGAGCTACAGCGAGACCAATATAAATGGTCGATAGTAGGCTGAAAACAAACGCCTGGATAAAAGAAACAAACAGACCAAGGGCCAAAAATATGATGGGCACTCCCAACGGAACCAAGTCCGAAAAGATGCCTAATACCATGTGATCACCTGTAATGTTTCCGAAAAGACGGAGTGCTAAGGAAACAGGACGTACGCAATGACCAATCAACTCAATAACAAAAATCAAAGGGCCTAACCAAAAAATAGGTCCCCACATATGCTTTAAATGACCAATTAATCCCTGAGCTTTAATACCCATGGCATTGTAATAGATAAACACAATGAGTCCGAGACCTAATGTTGTATTGAAATTGTCTGTAGGAGGCAAAAATCCAGGAACCAAAGCAATAGCATTGCAGAGAAATACATAGATAAAAACTGTCCCGATCAGTGGAAAATATTTTGGAGCTTCTTCAGCTCCCATAATACCTTCCATCAATCCTAAAACACCTTCAGTGGCCGCTTCAAAATAGTTAGCTAAAGTGCCTTTTCCTTCCGGGATGATTCTTGCAGAGAGGTTTTTTAAAGATCCATAGGCCTTAAATGCAGCAATCGCCAAAAGCAGAATAATAAAGGCGGAAGTGATCACATGAATATTGTGATGATTAATCTTATCACTCAGAAGAGCTAGCCAGTTAAAATCATGCATGGTCTGTACCTTTTTGAAGAAGTTTTGCCGGGATTGCGATCAACAAACTGACCGTAAAACCACCTAAAAACGCGAGCGGGCTAACATGGTGATTCCACAGAAGCAAGCCGATAGTGCCAAATATCAAAGTCATTTTTAAAATGAGCATGAGAATTGTTTTAATGACAATTTTTTGGCGAGCTTTGGCATCATCGACGTTTTGAACCACAATAAAACCACCAATAACTCGAGACAAAAGCAAAAAATTAATCACACCAAAACCCAATCCGATAATGAGACTGCGGATGATGAAAGGATCTTTAAAAAAGGGCAAAATCTCTGTCATTGTGTGCGATTATCTTTCCAATTAAGAATTTTAATTAAATTATAAAATCCAGCGACCGCCCCTAACACAAGTCCGACCAGTGTCAACCAAGGGCTGGTCCCCCATCTTTTATCAAGCCATTGTCCACCCAAAACACCTCCAACGACAGAGGTCGCTAATTGAAAGCCCACAGCTCCATAAATGCCATAGGCAATCAGGAATGGATCTTCTTTGTCAGGTGATTTCTTCACAAGGCTTCTTTACGCAATTGTTCGAAATTACCAAGGCCTCATTTTAATTAATTTTTGATAGTGTTCTAAGCCTACGATCATGTGAAGAGCTTTATGATCCGTAATATCGTAATATTCCCTGGCGCAACAGACCATAGGGTTTAAATCAGAAAAGCCAAAGTCAATACGTGAAGGTTTTTCCGAAGAGATTTGGGAGTTAGCCGCTCCTTTTGTTACAGCTATTAGATTTCGAGGATCGTGAGGATCATAGGTGAATCCGTCGTCTTGATGTAATGTGCGATAGAGATCCCTATAAAGGCTCTCATCTAAGAGTTTGTTGTAGGAAGGTGATCCTTCAATATCATTATAATCAACAATCATGAGAACAGGATACGGAGATTTATCAGCGATGCGTCTGACCTGAATGGCTTGTTTTAATCGTGCTCGCAGAGCTTGAGGTGATACCCCTTCTTGAAAATGTGAAACGATTAAAGTGACACATTTTCCATCAGGAAGACAGACAACCGTTTTTAAAAGTCCTTTGTTTGTAAAATGTTCCAAGTCGGCTACCTCAGGATGAGGGATGAAAACTGTTTCTTTTTGAAGGAGTGGGTATCGAGAAAAAATAGCCAATCCGGATTCCCAGGGACAAATGCCGCCTAATCCCATTTTGAATAATCGAAACTGAAGATTCTCATCAAAAAAAGTATGATGAGCACCAGCTTCCATGGCCAGTGCGGCACTGATTTCGCTAGGACTTGGATTTTTTGACCGTTCTTCCAAGTATTTTGCAATTTTAGGGTATTCAGGTCTGAGAATATCTAGGGCCACATCTCCTAAAGATTCTCCTGTTCCATAGTGGCTGGTTGTGATCGCATTGACGAGTCGAACAATATTTTGAGGATCTCTGCCAACTACAGAAAATACCGATGGGTATCGGGATTGAATAGTTTTGATAATTTCAGGAATCCCCCCACCTCCCGGGGCAATGACAGCATATGGAAATTTTTTCTGATGTTTTTCCCACAAACGTTTAGCCACTTTGACATCGAAAAATTCAGTTCCTAAAAAAACATCCGAGCTCAAATTTCCTAAAAAACGAGAAAGATGTTCTTCCCGATCCTGATCAGCATGGTTTAGGGAGGTGTCGAAAAGCTTCCCCTGACTATCCACGACTCTTCCTAAGTCTGCCCATTGGTTTACATTTAAACCCGTGGCATCCAACATCGAGAAAGGATTCTTGTGCGTTTCTGAGATGTGTTTATCAGAGACAAGAAACTGAAGTGGTGTCAGTGCTGTCATGACAACATCATCGGAAAGGATTTTGGAAGGTTGCTAATTATGGCAATAGCCCTTGTAAAAGGGAGCAGCCTCCCGATTGGCTGTTGGGAGTTAGTGATTGGAGAGTATCTGAAGATCCACCACCTGTGCCGGCATCAAGAGCATCACTTCCAACATCTCCACTTGTGCCTCCAGTCGAACTTTCCAAAGAACCACCACTGCCATCCAAACCACCGGAACCACTGATACCCAACTCAGACGATCCACCGGTTTCTGCAGTGGGAGCCATTCCTCCACTACCACTGGAACCTCCACTACCTCCTCCAGAAGTTCCACCGGATGAAGAAAGACCTCCACTTCCTGAAAATCCAGAGGTACCAGAAACTCCTCCAGATCCACTCATGCCAGAAGTTCCGCCACTGCCTCCTGTGGAAATTGGTAGTGGATCATTATCAACAATGGTGATGCGCGCAATCAGTCGTGAATAAGAAATATTCACTCCAGGTGTAGAGCTTGAAAGTATGACAAGAAATGTTTTGTCCCCATCGTGAACGGTATCATCAGGGGCTAGGTTTAGTGTGAGGGTATTAGACGTACTATAGGCAGAAAATGTGATAGGGCCACTGGCTGCTACATAATCCCTCCCAGACGTAGCGGTTTCATCTTGGGTTGTATATTGGATGGTATTAGGCACGGTTGTAAATGACTGGTTGATCGTTAAAGAAACCGTTGTACTGGATTCAGGAATGCTGATGCTGACACTGGGTAGAGAAATATTAAGTTTAGATTCGACAGCACCTATATCACAGGGGCCCAGTCGCACCTCCCCTAAAATATCTGAGTCTGTATTATAAGCAGAAAGACATTCGTTTTGTTTTCCACGATCAATGAGAGGGCTGGTCAGTAAAGGAGCAGGGATATTGCCACCAGAGTAAGTGGTGTTACTTATATTATCATAACCTGGATTGACACCGATCAAATCGGCGCTTCCAAAATCTGAAGGATTGTTGGTGATAGTACAATAACCTGAATTCTGAATGAGATTGTTTCCTCTTGAAGTAACGATGCCTCCAAAGTTTCGACAATCGTGTCGTGGTGTGACTGTTGTGCGATTATAAGCCATAACAGTATTGGCCATATTGACTCTGCCTATGATTCCACGGGCTGAGTCTGAGGAGTTTTCAAAGCCCCCACCCGAATCTGCAAAATTATTTACGATAGAGACGTTTCTTAATGAGAGGGATCCTAAATTATAGATCCCTCCTCCAAAACCGCGAGTAATCTGATTTTCAACAAATGTAGAATTATTAATGTTTAAATTGCCAAAATTGGCAATACAACCGCCCATATAACTAGCACTATTGGAATAACATTGAGAACGGTTGAGAGTCATTGTTCCGGTAGAGGTATTGTAGAGAGCACCTCCACTTCCGGAAGGTGCATCATTATTATGAAAAATACTCTTATTGATAACAACAGAACCGCCGTCATTATAAAGCGCCCCACCATTGTAATCGGCAGTGTTTAAATTAAATTCTGCATTCGTCACATTTAAACTATCGCCGGGGCCTACGTAGATAGCACCTCCAGTCAATCGGATATCATTAATGCTGACTCCGCCCACAAAGGCGACACCGTTATTAAAAGAAATATTTTCCAAGTTTACGATGATATTATTAGAAGGACTATCCAGTCGGAAGAGTGAAAAAAACGGGGCTGAATTGCCTGATTGACGCGTGATCGTGAGTGTATGCTGATCACTAGCTCGAAGCGTTAGAGAACGTGTTATTGTCGGAAGTGGAGTGGCTAGAAGAAGCGTGAGAGTATTATTACTGCATAGAGAAAGGGGTGTAGATGAGGCCAGCGCTTGATTGATCGCATAACGGAGGCTGCCAGGATTATTGTCATCAGCAGTTCTTGAAATAATTATTTCCGAAGAAGAACAAGGCGCCGCAACTACTTGAGCTTGGAAGGAGACTAATAAAGTAACAGTGATAAAAAATATTTTTAGAGCGAGTTTCATAGAACTAATCCTGAGAATGCCTTATTTGCAGCTTTAATTGTTTGTTGAATATGCTTTTCGGTATGTGTGGCAGATATAAAACAGGCTTCAAATTGAGAAGGGGCTAGATAGATACCTTGATCCAGCATCAAATGAAAAAATTGGGCGTAGAGGTTTTTATCCGCTCCGCGAGCTTCTTGTGCATTGGTGATCGGATCTCCGGTGAAAAAGATTGTGAACATCGATCCAACATGGGGGACTAAAACCGAAATATTATTTTTAGAAGCTGCTTCTTCAATTCCTTCAGCCAGCTTTTGAGTGAGCTTAGCTAATTTTTTATAGGGATTAGCTTTTTTCAAGTTTTGAAGAGTGGACAATCCAGCTGCCATGGCTACAGGATTGCCCGAAAGAGTGCCTGCTTGATACACAGGTCCCACAGGAGCGACACAATCCATAATATCCCCACGTCCTCCATAAGCACCCACAGGAAGTCCTCCACCAATAATTTTTCCTAAGGTGGTAATATCAGGTGTGACTCCATAAAAATCCTGAGCACCGCCAAAGGCCACACGAAAACCGGTCATGACTTCATCCAAAATCAGAAGTGATTCTTCTTCATCACAGAGGACACGCAGTTTGAGAAGGAAATCATCTTGGGGGAGAATGACACCCATGTTGCCCACGACGGGTTCAACAATGACAGCGGCAATATCATCTGAAAATTCTTCGAATAATTTTTTGACAGAATCGATGTCGTTAAAAGTCGCGATGAGCGTGTGTTCTGTAAATTCCGCAGGTACACCGGCACTGTCGGGCACTCCGAGAGTGGCAGCTCCTGAGCCAGCCTTCACCAAAAGTGAATCCGCATGACCATGATAACAACCATCAAATTTAATGATTTTATTTTTCTTCGTAAACCCACGAGCGACACGGATGGCTCCCATCACCGCTTCCGTCCCACTGCTGACGAAACGAACCTTTTCAATCGACGGGTAGGCCTTGATGACTTCCAAAGCCAAATCGATTTCAGCAGACGTCGGCGTGCCAAAACTAGTGCCTCGTTTGGCGGCTCCTTCAATAGCTTTTAAAACCTTAGGATGCGCATGTCCCAAAATCATCGGTCCCCAAGATCCAACGTAATCAATATAATGATTTCCATCGACATCAGTGAGGATTGGGCCTTTGGCTGACTTCATGAAAACCGGGTCTCCACCCACACCGCGAAAAGCACGGACAGGAGAATTGACACCGCCGGGGATTATTTTTTGAGCTTTTTTGAATAGGTTCTGTGAATTTTTACGTTTCATGGATGCGCCCCTTAGTCCAGGATGGCGGTCTGTGCAAGGGGCAAAAAGACACTGTCTAAAGTCGTAGGCATTTGGTGAAAAAATAGATAATAGCACTTCTTATGAAACCATTTTCTCCCGAAGTTGAATCCCTCATTCATGCCACTTCCAGCGGAGCTTCTGATAGCTCGTGGAGTATGGGGTCGATTTTTATCGGCATCATGTTTAGTATCGTGGGTCTGGGCGCCTGGCGTTACGGAAAAAAAATCGCCAGTGCGCGCCACATGCTTTTGGGTGTGGGATTGATGGTGTATGGCTATTTTGTCCCGAATGTGTGGTTGTCGTTGTTGGTAGGATCTATCCTAACAGCGTTTCTCTTTTGGCCACCTGTGTAGAAATTACTGACACTTAAATTTCATCTCGTAGGTATAACCTTTTCCAATGGCGTCATCAGCACCGCGACCACTGTCTTTTACCGATTCACCTGTTTCTGCATGTTTTCCATAACCAATGCCCGAGATCACATCCCCGACAGCATTGGCAATGCGAGCGGCTTTTTTGGCTGCGATGTAATCATCTTCTTTCATGGAGCCTGTATATTTACAGTTTTCTTCGACCACCGCGGCTTGTTTGCCAGATTCTTTACAAAATTGATTGGCTTGTTTCATGGCATCACGCCCTTCATCAGTCGCCTCTTTAAAATCAGCCGCCAGGACAACTCGATGGATCCCTTCAGCTCCTGGCCGCACATCCGGATGATGGGCGCAGGCAGCGCTTAAAAGTATTAAAGTCATCAGAGATACTATTTTTATATTTTTCATTCCCTCTCCTTAATGAATGTGACGTGAGCATTTCGAATGAACGAAAAATGAAATGTTTTCAATAAAGAATCTAATGCTGATTAAGGCTTCTTAAAAGTTGTGTGTCTTTTTATTAAGGTAGTGCTGATAAAAAAGTAGAAGCTGGCATGACGCGGATGGCATTCTTTTGGAAATCTCTTTTTCCATTGAAAGTGACTTGATAAACAAAGGGTATCTGAAGTCGTTCCTGGTAATAAGAGAGGGCAGGTGATGGAGTTTCATCACTTAATTTTGCCTCGACAGCAAACCATGGCTTGTTTTTACAAGTCACCAGAAAATCGACCTCTCTCTTATCGCGATCCCTCAGATAAAATAATTGCATGGCATACCCTTCTGTATCTTCCAAAAAGTGACATAATTTAAGAAGATGGGAAGCAATCATATTTTCAAATCGAGCCCCTTCATCCACGACAAGGCTCCAGTCCCAAAGGTAGGCTTTGGGTTCTTTTTTTAAGCTGCGTGTTTTTTTATGGGTGAAGGGTCGTATCAGAAAAGCAAAGTAGAGTTTTTCGAAAATTTCAACCCAATGTGAGACAGCTTTATGACTCACTTCTAGATCTTCTCTCAGAGCATTCAGAGAAAGAGGGCTGCCGACTCTTTCTATCAATAGATCAGAAAGCACATGAAGGAGAGAGATATCTTTAATATGTTCAAGATCGCGCACATCTTCTCTCAAGACTCTTTCTTGTCGCTCTTTTTGCCAACGTCGCCATTCTTTTTCTGATTGTGAGAAGAAGGGTTCTGGAAATCCTCCAAAACGGAAAAGGGACTGTAAATCTTTTGTGTGAAAGGTTTCATGAAAATTTAATTCTTTGAAAGGAGTTTGTTTTAAAGAGGAGTTTTGAGCTTCTCCCAGACTAAAAGGATGGAGACGATAGTAGTGATAGCGTCCTTGCAGAGAATCACCGCCTTTTCGATACACATCTAGACGGGCGCTTCCCGTGACAATGAAACGGAGATGGTCGAGGTATTTATCATACTGCCCTTTAATCCAGGTTTTCCAACGCAGGTATTTATGGAGTTCATCTAGAATGATGAGGCTTCTCTGACTTGGCCATTCCGCCTTTAAAATGGATTTGCGATCGTTGGGGTTATCCCAGAGCAGATAGCTGGATAATGGAAATGAAGTCGCAATAGCTTTGGAAAGTGTTGTTTTGCCTACTTGACGAGGCCCTCCAACAAAAACCATCTTTTGCTTTAAATCCTCTAAGATATGTTGAAAAAGGTATCTTTTTTCCACATGACAATATTTGCCTCAAGGTGAAAAAAAAACACAACTTTTTTAACCTGTAGTAGAAAAAAGACCGATAATATTTAAAGGTCATCTAGAAAGTTCTTTATTAAGAGATGGATTAAATGAAATGTTTTCAATAAAGAATATAATGGTGATTAAGGCTTCTTGTTAAAATTCAACACGTGTTGGTGGTCGGCCTTCGCCGAAACTTGCTGCATCTCCCCAAACGTAAACTATCCCATCACGAGTGATCGCTACTCGGTGGTTTATATACCCAGCATCTAAACTGACAATGTTATCGGGCAAGTCGGGAACGAGAGTGGGTCGAGTTTGTCCTGTAGTTCTTGAGCTTTCCATGTCTCCCCATTCGAAGACTTGATGAGATGAACTTAAAGCTAAGGCGCTTGTGTAGTAAGCATTGAAAAAAGTGATGCGAGCTCCAGAGAATATTTGTATTGGGCTTAAGTGTGCTGTGCGATTACCATCTCCAATCCAGCCGGATTGATTACAACCCCAAGCATATAATTGTCCTGCTGAATTAAGGGCAAAATAATCTCCGCCCATAGTATGTACATCCCGAACACTGCCTGGAATTTCCGGATTGAGTATAGGCCTGTCGTTAGTCACGGATGCACTCATGCATTGCTCTGGAGTTGTAGGTAATCCCTGGCCCCAAGTCCACACTCGGCCCTGACGGTCAAGCGCCACTGATTCAGTCCAACCCGCCCGCAATATTTGAATAGGAGGAAGCCCTTCGATGCGGGTGGGGTTATCGCTTTCCAAGCGAGTTCCATTTCCTAATTGGCCAGACGTATTTTCTCCCCAAGCATAGACATTTCCCCCCTTATCCAAGGCTAATAAATGATAACGTCCGGCAACTATTTGTACGATATTCATTAATCCATCGATACGAGAGGGTCTGTCCGCAGCATCCCCATGAATTCCTGTCATTCCTGTTCTGGGATGAAGAGGAATATTTGGTCCGAGAGGTGCTTCATTATGTCCCCACACCCAAACAGATCCATCACGACCAACAAAAGCTAAAAGACTTTCATTATTACCATCAGCATAAACGATATCGTGAAGTTCTGGAACGGTCGTGATTGCAGTTCCATTTATACGGTGGCCACGGATTTTGACATGTCCATCAGCCATGAGAGCACAGACAGAGCTGTAAAATGGGGCTGAAGTATCAGAGGTGGCTGTCGAAGGGACTGTGGCTGTATAGGTGCTGACAGCTTGGACGACGCAATGCTCACGCGCTGTACTTCCGCACATGACAGGAGATGGAGGTGTTTGAATTATGACATCTGGGTCTGTTGGTTGTGTGTCAGTTAACCCTGCATCTCCCAAAGGAGCTGAGGGAAACCTATCCTCTAATCCAGTCTTGGCGCCGCAAGCTGTTAGGAGAGTTGCTAATCCAAAAGTCTGTAGTGTTCTTGGTAGTGAAGGCATAGTGTGTCCTTTTATCTATTTAAGTAGAAATATAATCGTTGTTACTACTAAAAAGTTGTTAGTTTTTTAAACTTTCTTTGTTACCGCCCTCAATCCATGACCTGGGAAACGCTCAATGATTTTTTGATTTCGCCCTTAGTGCCGCCTATTTCTTTAAGTTGGGGATTGGTGTTGTTTGTGGTTTTTCTTTTGGGCATTCGGTTTTTACCGGAATTTGCACGCAAGCTGACGCTTCTGTTGACGTCAGTGGCCTTGATTGAGTTAGCCACAACACCCTTCTATACATTTTTGTTAGTCGCCTACGCCGGATGTGTTTATTATGGGTTGTTTTGGCTTCAATGGAGTGAGAAAAAAAAGTTTTATTGTGGTCTCTTGGCAGCTTTAACAGTTCTAATCTTTTTTATTTTGAAAGATTTGCCTCAATTGCGAACGCCTTGGACAGGGAGTGCGGTTCATCAGTTTGGAATCGCTTTTTTTGTATTACGATTATTATCTGTGATTGTGGAGACGGGACGCGGAAATCCTTTGCCCTCAGATCCATTGGATTATTTCATCTACCAATTTTTCATGCCCACTTTTTTCAAGGTCCCGTAGAGAGACTTCATGAGTTTAAAGAAAATTTAGGGACTCCAGAAGCCATTGATGTTCGCGATATGGGATCTCAACTGATTCGTCTGATAACAGGTGGTGTTAAATGCTATGTGGTTTTTCGCATACAAATATTTCACAGCGATTTTATTGTATGGAAAATGTATTTAAACGCTATCAGCTTTTATCTTGCAGTGTCTGCAGCCAGTGATTTTACAATCGCTTCCTGTGCGCTTGCTGGTTATCGGTTAAATGAAAATTACGATTACCCTTATTTTAAGCGCAATCTCTCCCAGTTTTGGCGCTCATGGCATAAGACAGTGTCTTATTGGTTTCGGGACTACGTTTATATTCCTTTAGGTGGAAATAAACACTTGTATCGCAATATTCTGATTGTCTTCCTATTGGCAGCCCTCTGGTACGAAGCCAGTCCAGCAGGCCTTTTATGGGCACTTTGGCATATTTTAGGATTATGGATTTTAAAATTTTGGCAAAGTTTTTGGGAAAAAGTGGAAGGTCGTCATTCAGGATTTTTGAAAAATATCCAAAACTTTTCCCGAGCGTATCCGAAGACAACTCAATGCGTATCGGTTTTGATCACATTTCATTACGTGATATTAGGTTGGCTTCCGTTTTTCCACTTGCCCCTTTTAAGTTTCTAAGACAGGGTCCGCAAACTTATGGCCGTTCCTGCTTCACAAGCTTTTACCGTCGCGAGTTATGTCCTGAAACAAAAAATTTTGGGAAATAAGCGCTATCCTCTTGTCTTGATGCTCGAGCCGCTCTTTCGCTGCAATCTCGAATGCGCCGGCTGTGGGAAAATTCAATTTCCTGAAGAGACTTTGAATAAACGCTTGTCACCAGAGCAATGCTTTAAAGCTGTCGATGAATGTGGCGCTCCAATGGTGAGTATTCCTGGGGGTGAACCTCTTATTCATCCAGAGACTGAGCAGATTGTTGAAGGCCTCGTGGCTCGCAAAAAATATATTTATCTGTGCACCAACGCGATCATGTTGGAGAGAAAAATTCATCTCTTCAAACCTTCCAAATATTTGACATTTAGTATTCATCTCGATGGTCTCAAAGAAGAGCACGATAAGGCTGTGTGTCGTGATGGGATTTTTGATATTGCAGTGAAAGCGATCAAAGATGCTAAGGCTAAAGGTTTTCGCGTGACCACGAATAGCACTCTTTTTGAAGGTGCGGATCCGGAACGCATGAGAGAGTTTTTCGATATGATGACCGAGCTGGGCGTCGAAGGGATGATGATTTCCCCGGGTTATAGTTATGAAAAAGCCCCCGACCAGGCTCATTTCTTAAAGCGCAGTCGCACCCACGAACTTTTTTCCAAAATGTTGAAAAATCCCAAGAAGGGTTGGCAGTTTAACCAATCGCCATTGTTCTTGAAATTTTTACAGGGCGAAGAAAACTATCAATGCACGCCGTGGGGCAATCCGACTTACAACGTCTTCGGCTGGCAGAAACCCTGCTATCTTTTAGGTGAAGGCTATGCCGAAACTTTTAAAGAGCTGATGGAAACCACCGAGTGGGACAACTATGGCACCGGCCGCCACGAAAAATGCGCCGATTGTATGGTGCATTGCGGTTACGAAGCCTCCGCCGTCGACGATACGTTCAGTACGTGGAATGGGTTTTTAAAGACAGTCAAGCACACACTCTTCCCTCCTTCTTTTAATTCTGCTGCCGAGGCAAATCGTCTAGCTTCGAGTGAAGTAAAAAAAGACATTCCAGCAAAAGCAGCTTAATTTCCTCCTTGGTGATTAATTACCTTTTGATTCTGAAATGACAAAATCATCAAAATCACAACTAGCAGGTGAATGCAGGTTTGGGCAGAGATGTCTTTAGGGTCTGTTCCGTTAAGATACTTATTACCCGTCAAAATAGTATAATTGCCAAAATAAGCCTTTACTTTGTCAATCATACTGCTAAAATCAACCCATACTTTAGCATGAAGCGACTTTTAGAACAAGAATTGAGCATTTGGCTGACTCGAAAAGGGCGAAAACCCCTTATTATTCGAGGGGCAAGACAGGTGGGAAAATCCACTTTGGTGCGCCAGTTCGCAAAAAATCACTCGCTCGAGCTCGTTGAAGTCAATCTCGAAAGAAACTCTTATTTAAATGCTGTATTCAAGACCAAGGACTTATCAAAAATTTTACCGGAGCTGGAAGTTGTCGCGGGGAAATCTTTAGCAGCTCCAAACATTCTTCTTTTTTTGGATGAAATTCAATCGACCCCGGAAGCCATCGCGGCTTTGCGCTATTTCTATGAGGAGAAACCGGATTTACCCGTGATTGCCACCGGTTCTCTTCTCGAATTTGTTTTGTCGGATCATCAATTTTCGATGCCCGTGGGTCGTATCGAATATCTTCATGCGGGACCCATGACGTTCAGAGAATTTTTGATGGCGATAGGGGAAGATTATTTGCTGGGCTTGATCAACCAAGGAGAATTCCTCGATCTTCCGGAATCGGCCCATCGGAATCTTCTTCATTTGCAACGGCAATATCTCTTCGTGGGGGGAATGCCCGAAAGCGTACTACGCTTTTCAGAAACGAGGAGTCCCGTTGAAGTGGGCAAAGTCCATCGGTCGATCATACAAACGTATGAAGATGATTTTTCAAGGTATGCGCGCACGGATCAAAATCGAGAGCTTTTAGAGCAATTCTTAAGACTTGTGCCGAACGCGATGGGGAGGAAGGTCATCTATAGCCGACTCTTTCCCCATCATCGTTCCGGGACAGTAAAAAAAGCCATTGATCTTTTGGTCAAGGCGCGACTTTTAATTCCTGCCTACCATAGTGATGGGTCCGGTATCCCTCTTGCCGCCAATGAGAACCGGAGCGTCTATAAACTTTATTTTTTGGATGTTGGACTGATGAACTCCATCTGTAAGCTCGAGTGGTCCCAAATATCGAATTTCGACGAGAGACAGTTGATTCATGAAGGTATTATCGCGGAGCAGTTCATAGCCCAACATTTGGCTTATCATCAGTACCATCAGCCAATGGGGGCGGAAGCTCCGGAGCTGCATTATTGGCTACGGGAAAATCGATCTCAAAATGCGGAAGTGGATTTTGTTGTTCAGCAAGGCCGACGGATCCTTCCGGTCGAAGTCAAATCAGGCAAGAGCGGCCGGCTCAAATCTTTGCAACAATTTTTGATGAACAAAAGCTTAAACGTGGCTTTACGGTTTGATCTCAATCAACCATCCCGGCAGGATCTTTCCTATGAAACGCTTCATTACACCTTCCATTCGTGGCCTCTTTATTTGGTGGAACGGATGGATGATCTTTCAGCTTAATTCTTAGGCTTGGATTCCGAAATCATAAAATCATCATAATCACAACTAGCAGGCGCATGCACGGCGTTGCCGTCTGTGAGTATTCCAAAACCAGAAGGCAGACGATCGGGAGCCGCTTTAAAGGCTTTTTTGTAATCTTCGACAACATTCACACTTTCGGATTTCCACTCACCCACTGATTTTTTTCCGCTTTGGAGAACGACAATATAAAATTTCCCCGCTTCTTTTTCGACGATAGTGCCGGCAGGTACGGTCGAGCTCCAGACATATTTCAAGACGTTTCCGGTGTATCCTCCGAAGACGACATAGATGCCACAGGCACTGTCATTGGTCTGCCAACTTTTCTCGCTTGCTCCCTTGGGAAGAATTTGAGCGCGCCATCTCCAGGAAAAGTTGGGCCACTTGTCAGTTTCCCAATAAAAACGTTTGAAGGTTTGAACAGAAATATCTTCGGTATCTGTTCCGTTAAGATACTTATTTCCCGCTTCTTCTTTGACGTGATAGACGCGTTCCGCTTTTCCATGTTGAAAAGGATAGGTACGAAAATCCTTGGGGAAGTCTTCATTTTTTGAATCTGAAAAATCTTCAATCATGCGTTCAGGCTTGATTTTATTGGCGATGTAAGGTTCGGCATTGAGTAACGCGCTGAAACAAAGAGAGCTGAGTGTGATTAAAAAGATTTTTTTCATAATTTATTATTAAGTAAAAAGAGAACTTCCTCAATCTGAAACTTGTTCAAACTTGACACGAATCTCAAGTGGATCTGCATAAAGCGGAAAAGGTTGCGCGCGTGTGATGGTAGCGCGAGCCTCATCATCCAAGAGAGAAGAGTTTGAGCTTTCTTTGATCGTGAGCCCCGCAGCTTGGCCATTCTCATTAATTTGAAAAGAAACCAGAACCGATCCAGAGATGCCGGCATTTTTTGCCAGCTCGGGGTAGCGTTTGGCGTGTTCTATCCGACTGCGAATGAGAGCAAGAGTGGCATCTTGTCCTGTGCCTTCACCACTTCCAGAGCCTTGTCCTGATCCAGTACCAGGTCCGATCGGGCCTTGAATGCTTCCAGAATTTTGGTTTGAATTTTTGGAGGTTTTTTTCTGAGATTTTAAGAGTGGAATGTCGCCTTTTGTGTCTATCGATTCTGATTCTGAAATTTTTTGAGAATGTCCGACAATGTCACCCATGATATCAATTGATACGTCTCCTCCTGATCCCGTCCCACCACCGCCGCCGGGAAGCGGTTGATGGCCAGATTTCCAAAAAATCCAGGGTAAAAAAATCAGGAGATGAAAAGTGAGAGAGATGAGGAATGGAAAGTACTTCTTCACAAAAGGGGCCTTACGTAGGGTGTCGGTGAGTGTTCTACTTTTAGCGAACATTCATAGACATCGGAGAGCAGTTGAGATGTAAAAATGCTCCCAGGTGATCCCAAGGCTACAGCCTGACCATTTTTTAAAATCAGACAGCGATCGGCAAAAAGTGAAGCCAGATTGAGATCGTGGAGAGTGGTGATAATCGTCAGACCTTTTTTCCGCAGTGTATTTAACAGTTTAAAAAAATGAATCTGATGGTGAAGGTCCAAATGGCTTGTGGGTTCATCCAAAAGCAGGATGGGTGTTTGTTGCGCCAAAGCGCGTGCTAGAAAAACTCTTTGTTGTTCTCCACCTGAGAGATCCTGGATCAAACGATTTTCAAATTTTTTAACGTCGGTGAGCTCCATGGCTTCGGTTACGATTTCTTGATCTTTCGCACTTTCAAAACCCATCAGTCCCAAATAAGGTGCACGACCCATGAGGATAATTTGACGAACGGTGTAAGGTAAAAAAATCTCTTCTGACTGAGCGACATAAGCGATGAGACGGGATCGTTCTTTGATTGAGAGATGTGAAATGTTTTTACTTTGGTAGTCTACGGATCCTGACTGTGGTGACAGAAAGCCTGCCAAAATTTTTAAGAGAGTCGTTTTTCCAGCTCCATTGGGTCCTAAAATTCCTAAAAGTTCACCCGTTTCAAATGTACAAGAAACATCCTGAAGTACAGACGCATTTTCTGTGTAAGCGTAAGAAATATTTTGAATCTGCAATGTCATCAGGCCCGCCTTTTTTTTAAAAGATAGAGAAAAAAAGGAGCTCCAAAAAAAGCGGTGATGGCACCTACAGGAAGTTCGGTTTGAAAAGTCGTCATCGAAAAAGCAGTGCGGGCAATGGTATCACAGACCACTAAAACACAAGCCCCCACCCATCCTGAAGCGGGTATCGACAAGCGGTGGTCACTTCCCAAAAGTCTTCGTGTGATGTGAGGTACAAAAAGCCCTACAAATCCGATTAGCCCTGTGAGTGGGATGATGGCACCGATCATGAGAGACGCTGCAAAAAATATCCGCCGCCGATGCTTTGTGGTATCCACGCCTAGAGAGGTCGCTGTCTCAGGTCCCGCAGAGAGGATGTTTAAAACATAACCCTCGCGTGAGGAGTAGGGTCCCCAACAACACAAAAAAGAGCCATAAAGCCGATGCGCGAAAAACTTTCGGTTTCGAGATTGCCAATTAAAAGCAAAAGAACTTTTTGAGATTGTTCAAAACTCATGAGGCCATTCAGAAGGAGAATGAAGGCAAAAAGAAACGCATTGAGCACAACCCCTGTGAGGAGAAGGGTGTGAGGTGTGACTTGTTTTTGTGTGGAGGCAATTCCATAGACGGCCAGCATGGCGCTCAGTGCCCCCGCAAAAGAGACAAAGGGAATGAGTGAAAACGGAAAACCAAAGGCAATACTGATAATACTCCCTAAAGCCGCTCCGCTAGAGACTCCTAAAATATAAGGATCCGCCAAAGGATTTTGCAAAAGTCCTTGAAAACTCGTCCCCGTGACTCCCAATGCGTAACCTGCCAAAGCCGCCAAAAGCACTCGTGGCAAACGCGTGGTCCACAAAATCGCAGAAGTTTCTTCCGAAAGATTTCCAAACGGCCAAAACAACGTGGGGCCGATGGTGGTGGCTCCTAAAATAATGAGACTGCAGATAATGAAGAGCATTAAGTTTGTGAAAAACCACTTTTGAACTGTTAAATGATTCATGAATGTATTTTATGTATCACAGTTTTAAGCGTCTCCACAATCTGTGTGCTTGGAATAAAAAGATTGGCGTCGAAGAAAAATATTTTCTTATTTTTATAAGCTTTGAGTGTGGGAAATTTTCCCCAAAAGTTTTCTTCGGGTGTGGCATCAATATCTAAAATCATATCGGGATTTTTTTGCAGCAAAATTTCTAAGCTTAAACGTGGGTAGGGGAGCGAGGCTTGGTCGCCTAGATTTTTAAGGCCTGCGAGACTCATGAGCTCCGATAAAAAAGTGCCGCGTCCAGCGATTATGAGGGGATTGCGTTGGACGACCATGTAGGCCGTTTGTTTGTGTTCTGTTTGTGGAATGGATTTGATTTCAGTTTGAAGTTTTTCGACAAGAGATTGAGCTTTGTTGGCTACGTCTAATTTTTCTCCCAGAGTTTTTAAATCATCGAAAATATCATGGAGTGTTTTTCCTTTGAGCACGAGGGTTTCGATGTGAGCGCGTTGCAAAGCTTCATAAACACGAGGGGATGTGGCATCAGGAATCAGAATAACGAGATCCGGTTTGAGCGAAATGATTTTTTCTAAGTTAGGATTAGAATACCCACCGACCTTCGCGATCTTTTCGGCTTCCGCTGGATGCTTGCAGTAGGTCGTAACGCCGACCAATCGATCCCCAGCGCCCAGCGCGAATATCATCTCTGTCGCGCTGGGCTTTAAGGAAATTAAACGAGAGTAAGCACTGGCTTCCTGTGTGAATAAAAGAAGATAGAAAAATAGAAAACTTCGGACATGGTGAGCCAGTCGAACCATGAACTACATTCCCACGCACACGCGGACGCCGGCATTTTGTCCGGCAACAACCATACAAGAGTTATCCAATGGAAAAGAAGGTCCGGGGTTTGTCAGGCCTAAGGATGTCATGGTACGTTGTGATGGATTAGAAAGAGAAAAGGCTGTGGCTCGCGCACTATTAAAATCAACCAGGACACCAGCTCCACCCAGGATTTGATTGCTTGAATGAAATGTATCTCCAGCGACTGTGTTGCGTTGGATGGTGCCGTCTTGGAGATTTACAACAAAGAAAGTGCCATCTCCCGCGGAATAGGCAGCTGTTCCAATGACAAGTTGATTTCCAGAAATAGCCAAATGCCCAGAGACCGAGGCTGTGACGGTGCCTAAATCAATGGTTCTTAAAACTGAATTTGTCCCTGTATTATAAATGAAGACCGAGGCTCTTCGGTCAGCTCCTGTAAAGGCTCCACTGCACAAAGTGACGAGATAATTGCGTGTGCCATCATTCCATCGGGCAAGACCTGTGGGATTGACATTAGGTGTAATGATGCTTCTAGCAAAAGTTCCCACAACACCACTGGCTGTCGTGCTGGAAGGGGTGATGGGATATACTAAAATACTTCCAGGACTGTAGTTGGTTCCATCCAGATTGCCGGTAGCAATATAGATAGAGTTTCCGACCACAGCGGCTCCGCCTCCTGTATTAAAACCGGTCGGAAATGGAATGAAGTGATTCATACCTGAAGTATTATTGTTGATGACATAAAAACCATTGCTCGCTGTGATGATACTCCAGGGAGAGTCAGGAATAGGAACAATGATATTAGCCAAAGAACGATTGCTGGCCATCGTATCCATAATATCTTCACGCAAGCTTGCCATAATAGGTCGTGCTGTTGATGAGGAATTATAAGTAAAAATCTCATTGGGTCTTGAGCCTTCTCTTGGGCAGACAATGAGTGAGCGGGAAATGTCGGAGGGGTATGCACAAATAAATCTTAAGTAAGGACTTTCAGTTCGTAAGGATAACGTGCCTGAAGCCGTTTCTGAAGGGGTGTCTTGTGTGGGTGTGTCAGTTGTTGCGTCGGGTAATATTCCGTCGCTGGTGAAGCTATCCAAGGGAGTAGTGTGTGTATCTTGTGCGGCATCAAGAGGGGGAATTATCAAGTCTGGAGCACACCCAGCAAGGGCAAGGGTAGCGGCTCCTAAGCAATTTTTGAGTTGAGTTGGTAAAAGCATATATTTCTCCTTTTTTAATTATCTTGTTCTTCCATGCACAATAATCATGGCGTCTAAATCAAAACCTTCTTTTCCAGGACCAATGGGATTAGCGCTTAAGCCTTCGTCGTGAATGCGGACAAATCTCACAGCTTCCAAACCCAAATCTTCCAAATCATAAAGATCTCCCCCTGACACTGTTGGGTCGCGGGGATCGATCGTGTTGTTAGTCACATTGCTATACACCGGATGTGTTCCCGCACAGTCGGCATAGGGTGTTGTCGCTGTATTGCATGGGAAGTTGTGAAAAATAATTCCATCTTCGGAAACAGAGACTGTTGCAGGTTCGCGGTAGAGCAAGCTGGGGTCGTCTCCGGATTGGAAAGGATTTTCAAAGACGGTGAAGTCGGGTCCGTCACCATCACAGATGACGTAGTCATCAAAGGCTAAAGTGATCGTTCCATTTCTTCCCAACGAAAGGACGTGAGTAGATCCCTGAAACTGCCCCAAACCACGCGGAGGTCCGAAGACGTAATCTTGTGAACCGTAGCCAGCGTTTGTTCCAAAAGTAAGATCGGCGATGCGTGAAGGATAGACTGATTGAGCTGTGGGAGGTGCGGTCTCTAAACAATTTCCATGAGCGACGGGTGGTGTTGTTGGTGGTGTCGGAGGTACAACCGGTGGCGTGGGAGGTGGAGGAGGTGTGGTGGACTGCGTGGGGACTTCTTCTGCAAACGAATTGATAAACGCAATCGATGACGGTGAAGGTCCCGTGTTGATTGGGCCGTCAATCACATTGCGAGTTGCCGGATCAATCAACACGATTCCATTCACCAAGGGATCCCGATCCCCCACCAGCAGGACCCCCGTTGAATCAACAGCCATATCTTGAATATACGCACGACCATTATAAAGAAGAGTGGGTGAGACCGGATTTCCACTGGTCGTAGTCATCTCATAAATTTTTGTCGGGTATTGAGTACGATCCGCTGAGCCTAAGACAGGTCCCACAGCGACAAAAACTTTTCCGTGAGAAAATTTTAAATTTACCGGCACACCATTTAAATCATTGTCGGTCAGTACAATACCTCGTGAGATCATGGTGGCGGGATCAACGACTTCGATGCCGCCAAAATTATCGGTGAGCGAAAAGAAATTGGAATCAGCAATATACAAAAGCCCCGTTTGTTCCGAATAATCCATCGATATAGGATCGTAACCTGTCAGCGTGATCGCGCGTGAGACGGTGTTTGTTGTGGGATTGATTTCGACCAGCGATCCGGGGACATTTGGCGCATGCGTGAGATCTCGAGGCAAATCTTGGATCGCGACGAAAACTTTTCCATTGATCAACAGCATCGATGACGCTCGTGGGTAACGATCCCTGATGCTGATGTATAAGGCTGAAGATCAATACTCCCCGTGATGAATTGAGCACAGTCGGTGACGGAAGGATTGACGATCACGATATCATCGACACTCAGTGACGAGCGGTTGTTGGATGGTTGGTAGAGAGAGATAAAGGCTTTGGTATCGGAGACAACGACAATGTCTTGAGGGTTTGTCCCCAATCCCACCGAGCATTGGAGAGTGACGCGAAAATTTTGAGAGTCGATGACTTGAAGATTATCTCCTCCCAAACGATTGACGACATAAATCTTGTTATTGAAAACACGCACAATCGCATCCGAATGCGTCGTCTGAATATTTTTAGTCGCCGTTCGAGGCGTATTCATTCCCAATAAACTAATCGATCCTACTTGTGAAGCCCCACGATCATAATCAGCACCCAGGATGACGGCCATAGGTTGGGCTGATGTGCGCACATCGACTGTCGGCGTGGTTGGAGGAGGTGTTGTGTTTGTCTTAACACCACCGCAGCCGGTTAGGATAAAAAATAAGAATAAGATGGGTGTCATTGCGAGGAGCGAAGCGACGTGGCAATCTACCTTAATCACCCGATGTCTCGTGAGATCGCCACGCTTCGCTCGCGATGACAGAATATTAAATCCCAATTTCAATTTTCCCATAATAACTCCGTCCCGGCAGTGGAAAACCCACCACATCCGCGACCCTTTCGTTTAAAAGATTTTTAGCTTCAAAGCTGAGCGTCATTTTTTTTAAAAACTGTGCTGAAATTCCTGAGGTTAAAAAAAGCCGTCTCTCCACACGCAGGATGTTTTGGCTGTCGAGATAATTGCCATCCATAAAACTGGTTTCGACAAAAACTTTTCCCCAGTCATTGTGGAGTGTCGTCTTGCTATTCCACTGATGCATCGGACGACCGGGAAGGATGTTTCCCGATACACCCGGAAGACCGCTGGTATTGCGTGCTTCTTGAAACGTATAATTTTGAGAGAGTGTGAGATATTTCCAGGGAATAAACAGAACGGCTGTTTCCACACCTTGAATGCGTGCCTTCGATAAGTTTTCAGCCTGTACGGTAAATTGAGACGTCTGTAAAAACTGGATCAGATCGTCGACGTGATTGAGAAAATAGCTCACGTCCACACGCACTTTTTCCCATTGGCCAGAAGTCCCAATATCCCAATTCCATCCAGACTCAGGACGCAGAGCGGTGTTGCCAACGATGGCTCCACGATCGCCAAAAAGTTCTGAAAAGTTGGGAATGCGGTACGAGCGTGAGATGTTGGTTCGTGCCGTCCAGATATTATTATAATGATACTTCATGCCGATCTTCCCGCTGAGCGGATGATGAGTTGAAGACGTGGTGCTGAAGTCATTGAAAATATGTTCGGTGCGGAGTGAGGGATTGAGTACAATTTTTTCGTTGAAGAGAAAAATCTCGTCTTCAAGAGAGAGGGCCACTTGATTGCGAACGCTCTTGGGAAGCTCCGATGACGATGAGCTCAAGTCCTTCGGCAAGAATTGTTCCCCTCGATAATGAACGATCGTCGAAAGATGGTGCTGATTTTTGATCAATGATTGCAACGTAAACGTTTGCCCATATTGAAGCGTGTTGTTTTGATTGTCCTGGATTCCCAATCCGATTTCCCCGTTCGGGTCCTGAAAATTTTCCTGAAGGAATTGAAAGTAGGGAGCAAACGACGCGTTCGTGTTTTTAAAAAAATTCTTCTTCGTCAGTTCGAGTCCCGTCCCGTTGCGGATTGTTGAAAAATGGGCCGTCGTCGACGTCAGTGTCGCAAGTCCCGGAATCCCGCGGTCCTCGGTGAAGAATTGGTTGTTCGCTTTCAGGTTCCACGTCTGGCTGATGTCGTATTGGACTTTGGTGAAGAGGTTGTGGCGGTCGAATTGATTATTGATCCTTTTAGTGACGCGATCGTCCGTGCCATTAAAAGGAGTGCCGTTGTTATCGAAGTAGAAAAAATCCCCGTCACTTTTTTGGAATTGATAGCCAAGCTGATGGGAGAATTTTCCGAGATGCCCTGATTGGTTCAGTCCTGCTTCGTACGTATTAAAGGATCCGTACGATTGGGTGATTTTGGTTTCCCATTTTTTCGCCGCTTTTTTCGTGACTATGTTGACGACGCCACCGATTGAGCTTGTCCCAAAAGACGCCGGTGCCGATCCTTTGTAGATCTCGACGCGTTCGATTTGATCGGTGGGAATGTTGGCAATATTGACGCCCCCTCCGATGCCTTGGTTTAAGGGGATGCCATCGACGTAAATAGAGACTTGTTCGGACGTCGATCCGCGGATAGAGATCGTCGCGAAATCATCTAGCCCTCCATACCGTTTGGTTTGGAGTCCGCCCACTTCTTGCAAAGCTTCGGTAAGCGTCGTCTTGCGTCCTTCAAAATCTTTTTTGGTTAAGACGTGAGAAAAAGAAACGGAATCATGTTGGGCCGCCGGTAGATCCGTCGAGGAAGTCGAATCACCCTGAGCACGCACGGATACTTCGCCTAAAGAGGTCTCACTTGCGTGTAGCGACGCAGAAATAGAAAATAGAAATAAAAATAAAAGCCGTGTCGTAGGCGTCATATCGGGTCCTCCCTCCTCGGGGAGTCATTCCGTTGATAGGAAGTTTCAGGCAGGTTTCCTGGCTTGGTTCTGAAATCATTAAGCCTTCCCATCCGCAATGTACGAACAGTGACTTAATAACCTAGATATGAACCTTACAGTGGCGGGACCGCAGAAGAGTTTCACTTCTTTCCCTACACCCAAAACGTACTAAAAAGTTCCCGAGCCCTAGGGATGCTGTAACGGGTTGTCAAATTTTTGTTTTGAGAAAGATTTGCATATCGTTATGCTCTCTCCATGCAAAAAAACATCGAAGTCGTCGCTGCCATTATTCAAGGTGAAGGTGACCGTACGGGTCAATACCTGATTTCTCAGCGTCTAAAAGAATCAGCTTTAGGTCATTGCTGGGAATTCCCCGGTGGGAAAGTCGAACCCGGCGAGACCTTGGAACAATGCGCCGTCCGTGAATGTCAGGAAGAAATCGACGTTGTCGTCGAGCCGATCCGTTTGGTGAAAGACGTGACCTTCGAATACCCTCACGGAAAATTCCTACTTCATTTTATGCTGTGCCGTTTAGTCTCCGGTGATCCTAAACCCATTTTTTGTCGGGAGGTAAAGTGGGTCCGTGCGGAAGATTTGGGCCAATACCAATTTCCGGAGGCGGATTTGGAAGTGATTGCTCACTTGCAGAGATCTTAATTGACAACAAAATCCAAATTCTCTAGCCATGCCAAACTTTTTTGAAAGGATTTTAATTATTTATGGTTTCTATACGTCTACGTGAAGGTGAATCATTTGAAAGCGCTGTGCGTCGTTTCAAGAGATTTTGTGAAAAAGCTGGGATTTTATCAGAGCTGCGCAAGCGTGAGCATTATGAAAAGCCCTCCGTGCGTAAGAAGAAAAAATCCATTGCTGCCCGCAAGCGTTCTACCAAAAAAGGCCGTTCTTCCAGAGAATTTTTCTAAACTTTTAAATTATGGCCATTCGTGATGATTTAAAAAAGACGTTGGTCGAAGCTGCCAAAGCCAGAGATCAAGTGCTGCTCGATACTATTCGTGCGGTTCAATCGGCTATTCGTTATAAAGAAATCGATAAAAAAGGTGAATTGACAGACACAGAAGTGTTTTCTGTGATTCAAACTCTTTCTAAACAACGTCGTGAATCTGTTGATCAATACACGAAGGGCGGTCGTACCGATTTGGCCACTCAAGAAACTCGTGAGTTAGAGATTTTACAAAAAATGCTTCCCGCTCAAGCGAGTGTTGAGGAAGTCGAAGCTGCTGTCAAAAAAGCCATCGTCGATGTGGGCGCCAAAGGTCCTCAAGATATGGGTAAAGTGATGAAGCCTGTGCTCGCCGCCCTTGCTGGTAAGGTAGACGGAAAAATTGTCAGTGAACTCGTAAAAAAATTGCTGTCTTGACGTCCTGTAGGGGCGGGATTAATCCCGCCCGGGCGCCATGAATGTCGCCCCTACATATGCCTTTTGCTACCGACCAAGAAATTCAAGAAATCCGTACCCGCGCTGACATTCTTCAAATTGTTGGAGAAAAAGTCTCGCTCAAAAGAGCCGGTCGCAATCACAAAGGCTGTTGTCCTTTTCATCAGGAAAAATCCCCATCGTTTATGGTCAATCCCGAAAAGCAGATCTTTCACTGCTTTGGGTGTGGCGTGGGTGGTGATGTTTTTCATTTTTGATGAAGTATGAAGGTTTGGATTTTCCTCAAGTGGTTGAAGAGTTGGCCGATCGCTATGGTGTCGCCCTTACACAACAAGGTCAAAATTCGGAAAATATTGCTAAAAATAAGTCTGAAAAAGAAATTCTCTATAAAATAAATCAGCTCACGGCACGCTTTTATTACGATACTCTCAATAGCCCCGAGGGACAGAGGGGGATGGATTATTTAAAGCACAGAAACATCAATCACGATATGATTCGTGAGGCGATTTTGGGTTTTGCGCCGTCTGCTGGAAAAAGTTTGCTTCAACATCTTCAGCAAAAAAAAGCGCCTCTCGATTTGGCTGAAAAACTGGGTTTGATTCGGAAAGGCCAGCGTGGGGATTATTATGATTTTTTCCGCGATCGGGTGATGTGTAGTATTGTGAGTGCCGAAGGGAAGGTGTTGGGGTTTAGCGGTCGTGCTTTAAGTGATGAGGTGCAGCCTAAATATCTCAATTCTCCCGAATCTCCTATTTATCATAAGAGCCATTCACTCTTGGGAATGCAGACGGCAAAAGCGGTCATTCGGGAGAAGGATCAAGTCATTTTGGTGGAAGGCAATTTTGACATGATCCGACTTCAGCAAGAAGGGATTAGGCATGTGGTAGCTCCTTTGGGGACGGCTCTCACAGAACAACAAATTCGTTATTTGAGCCGCCTTTCTGAAAATTTTATCCTGATTTTTGATGGAGATGCTGCAGGTCAAAAAGCTTCAGCGAGAGCTCTAGAGCTTTTTCTGCCCCTTGGCATTTTGCCAAGAGTGGTTATCTTGCCCTCCGGGGAGGATCCGGACAGTTTTGTGAGAAAAGAAGGTGTTGAAGCTCTTCAAAATAAGATCTCAAATTCCGTATTGTTATTGGATTATTGGATAGAGCAAATTCTCTCAGAAAGACTTGCATCAGATTCTAAAACAGGGCAGGGTCCGCAAGCTCAAGCAAAAGCTATCCGTAAAGTAGGTGAATTGCTTGAACTCGTTCCGGGGGAAATAGAAAAAGTTTATATATACAAAGGGTTGCGCAAAGGTATGGCGTGCCAATAAGTTACTTTTCTCAAGCAAAAAAGAGCTCCTCGCAAAGAGATAGCAACTTTTATTTGAAGCCTGCCGATGTAAAGAAACAGGCTTTGCCAGCAATAGAAAAGATGGTGGTTGAGTTGGTGCTCAACCGATCCGATTTATCCGAAATGTTTTTTAGAGAAATTGATTCCAAAGATTTTTCGGATGAGCGTTTAGGGAAAGTTTGGGATTTGTTGAAGCCACTGTTGAAGATAGATGATGTGGCCAAGGTTTTAAGTGTCGTTGGAGATCTTGGTGGTGAAGAAATTAAAAGTTTAGTTTCAGGCCTTGTGATGAGCGGAAGTCGTTGGGCAGAGATTGAAAAGGAAGAAAGTCAAAAAGCGGCTGAGGATTGTGTAAAGCAGTTTCGTACAACGAAGTTGAAGTCACAGTTAAAAGGTTTGTCGGTTGAGATTCGCAGGGCAGAGTTGGAACAAGATGTTCTTAAGGTGAATCGGTTATTGCAGGAAAAAAGTGATTTAATAAAACAAATGAACTCAATTCATTAAGGTGAGCGAATGGAAAAGAAGGAACTCAAAGAAGTACAACAACTCATTCAATCCGGAAAAGAAAAAGGCTTCCTGACATACGAAGAAGTCAACGATGCTTTACCGACAGATCTTGTGTCTCCGGAACAACTCGATGACGTTCTCTCGATGTTTGACCAGATGGATATCGATGTTGTGTCCGAAGAAGAAGAATTGGCTGCTCGGGTTTTAAAAAAGAAGCCTAATGATCCCAATGCAAAACCTGGTGAAAATGACAAGGCTGATTTGGATGATGAAGAAGCTGGAGAAGAAGTTGCCGTAGAGGCAGCTGCTACGCCAGCAGCTGAAGTAGCCGATGACATGGCTGGTAAGTCTACCGACCCCGTGCGACTTTATTTGAGAAAAATGGGATCGATTGCTCTTCTTTCTCGAGAGGGTGAAGTTGAAATCGCTAAACGTATTGAGCAAGGTGAAGACGATGTTTTGAGAGTTTTGTTGAAGACACCCATCTGTCTCGAAGAATTTTTGGAAATGGGTGAGAAAATTTCCAAAAACAAAATGCGAGTGGCTGAGGTTGTTAAAGATTTTGATGATGTGGAAGAAGGTGGCGGTCTAGATGAGTCGGAATACCGTTCCCGTGTGATGAAGCAGATGCAACGGGTCAAGCAGGTAGCCCCCAAGTATAAACAGCTTTTATTAAAAGCTGAAAACGAAAGATTGAAGCAGGAAAATCGGGATACATTTTTAAAAGAAGCCAATGAATTACGTGAGCAAATGTTGGTCGCTCTTAAAGAAATTCGTCTTAATTTTAAAACTATCAATAACCTTGTCGGTCGTTTGACAGGTGCTTTGGATACGATTGATACAGAAGATCGTGTGATGGCAGGATGTCGCCGTCGTTTAAAAGTTGATGTTGAGCAGATGGATGACTTGATAGATCGTTTCAAAAAGAGTCCTTATCTGCGTAAAAAAGTTTGTGATGATTTTGACATGGAGCCTGAGGCTCTTGAAGCGATTATTGAACAATACAAGTCTTCACAAAAACGCATTAAAGAATCAGAAAAATCTTATGGTGGTGAAGAAGTTGCTTTACGCAAAACTGTTCAAGAAATTCGCAGAGCTCAAGCTTATGCAGAACGTGCGAAGAATGAATTGGTAGAAGCTAATCTGCGACTGGTAGTCAGTATTGCAAAAAAATACACTAATCGAGGATTGCAATTTTTGGATCTGATTCAAGAAGGCAATATTGGTTTGATGAAGGCTGTTGATAAGTTTGAGTACAAGCGTGGTTACAAATTTAGTACATATGCGACATGGTGGATTCGTCAGGCCATTACACGTGCAATTGCGGATCAGGCCAGAACGATTCGTATTCCAGTGCATATGATTGAAACGATCAATAAGCTTGTGCGTACGTCGCGTTATTTGGTTCAGGAATTAGGTCGCGAACCCACTCCAGAAGAGATTGCAGAAAAGATGGAATTGCCTCTGGAAAAAGTCCGAAAAGTTTTGAGAATTGCGAAGGAGCCTATTTCTCTAGAAACACCGATTGGTGAAGAAGAAGACAGTCATTTGGGTGATTTCATTGAAGATAAGTCGATTTCGACACCGGGTGAGGCTGTGACGAATCTCAATTTGGCTGAACAGACAACACGTGTGTTGACGACCTTGACCCCTCGTGAAGAAAAAGTATTGCGCATGCGCTTTGGTATTGGTGAAAAATCGGATCACACATTGGAAGAAGTGGGTAAAAACTTTTCCGTGACTCGTGAGCGTATCCGTCAAATTGAAGCTAAAGCATTGAGAAAGCTGCGACATCCTAGTCGCTCCAAGAGACTTCGTAGTTTTGTAGATTGGTAAACATAGGGCCTGTAGCTCAATGGCAGAGCCCCCGGCTCATAACCGGATCGTTGTAGGTTCGACTCCTACCGGGCCCACAAAATTTGGCGTCCGCCAAATTTTACGAAGAACGAGAACGAATAATGATTTCATAAATCAGCAAATAATCGTTTTTCGGAAAGAAATTATGATGGAAATCAAAGCTCAAGCTCAGTTGTTGATGAATCTCAATGAAGTGGATCTCAAGATCGATCATCTCCAAAAAGAACTTCAACAAATCCCTATTCGTGAAAGAGAAGAAGAACTCGATGTTCTCTCTAAAAAGTCCAAAGTAGATAGAGCCATTGCTGAGATCGCTGATTTGGAGCACAAAAAAAGGATTTTGGAAAAAGAAGTGGCAGAAACAACTGATCGTATGGCGGAGTTTCAGAAGAAGCTGCCGATGATTAAGACTAATAAAGAATACCAGTTGGCTCTTAAGGAAATAGACGAAAATAAGAAGTTTAATAAACAAAGAGATGATCAAACTCTGGAAATTATCGGACAACTTGAAACTCTCGCTGTGACAAAAAAAGAAGATGAAGAGTATTTGCATGGTTCAACAGTTGCTTTTGAAGCTCGTAAAAAAGAGCTGGAATCCGAAAGGTTGAAGCTAACAGATGCTTTGGGTGAACTTGTTCAGATCAAAGAAGGTATTTCACCCAAAATTGAGGCCCGTTTTTTAGCCGCTTATCAAAGGATCAGAAAGCAGAAGTCTGATGCTGTGGTGACAATTTTTGGAGGAATTTGTCAGGGCTGTCATATGAAGATTTCACCTCAGATGAGATTGGATATGCAAAAAACAACGACGGCAACATCCTTGTTTACATGTCCGACATGTCATCGTATTCTCTGTCTTCCTGATTGGACAGGTTTAACGGATACCAACGCCATCATGACTAAGGTACTATAAATTTAGGAGGCCTTGATGAATATTAAATCATTACCCATGACGTTATTAGCTGAAGTTTTAGATTATCTTGCAGATTATGAGCATTTTTCAGGTTTGGATTCTATTTTAGATGAAGATTTTACAGTTCAAGATGTAAGAAGCGCGCTTAGAGAAATTGCTTTGCAAGTGCGACAAGATTCAGATCAGAAGCAACTCCAATTTAATGCCAAAGTGGATTTTCAAAAAAGTGAACAGTTAACGACCCATGTTAAAAGTTTGTTGTCCTCTTTATCTCCGACCGATGAACGAAAGCTTCTGAGTCGTTTTGGCCTGTTGGAGAGTTAGGGAAAATATCCTCTCCTTATGATGATGCCTCAATACTACCTTTATACAGATGGTGCAGCGCGTGGAAATCCGGGGCCAGCAGGAGCTGGAGCTTATATTTGTACACCAGCAGGTGATGTTGTTGCGGAAATTGCCGAGTACCTAGGTGAGACGACAAATAATGTGGCTGAATATCAGGGTTTGTTATTTGGTTTAAAAAGCTCATTGAGCTTAAGACAACTAGCGTGGAAGTGCGTGCTGATTCAGAATTGATGGTTAAGCAGATCAATGGTCAGTACCGCGTGAAACATCCCAATCTCATTCCTCTTCATGCCGAAGCCAAACAGCTCATGCGGAAAATCCCCGAAGTGAAAGTAGTCCACGTGAGACGCGAACAAAATAAAGACGCGGATCGTTTGTCAAATATTGCGATAGATAAGAAGTAAATCCATTTTCTATTTTCTAATGCTATTTTCTAAATTTCCGAAAATGGGAAAATGGCATTGGAAAATAGCGAAGCGGAGGAAAATTTCCTTCGGAAATTTTAAGTCAGCCGGGTGGTCGCTGAGTGGGTAACCACTTAGAGGAAAGTCCGGGCATCATAAGAAGTAAAGGGCATCGTACAGGCTAACGGCCTGGCGCCGAGAGGCGACGGAAAGTGCAACAGAAAGAATGTACAGAGACGTAGGGGTGCAATTTATTGCACCCTCAAATCTGCTGTAGTGAAATCCGGTAAACCCTACGAGATGCAAAACCAAATAGGTGGGTGCCGAAACGGCCCGTTTCATGTTTGCCTAAAGCAAATGCATCCATGGGTAGGTTGCTTGAGGTGTTTAGTAATAAACATCCCAGAGGAATGACCACCTCTCCGCCTTTGGCGGAAAGACAGAACCCGGCTTACAGGCTGACTTAAATTTTTAAGGGAGAGACGAAAGTCTCTCCCTTATTTTTTTACTAAACTAGCAACCAATTGAGTAGAGTCACGAAGACTAGCATAAGGAGTTTTCATAATGAGAACCAATGTGCCCATTTGTAGGCCGACTGATTATGCAACACAGCACGCGCTGAATCTACTTGATCCAGAAAGGCTGCACTTGGCGGGGCTGACCCCCGCCGAATTTGATCATTTGAAAGTGCCTGCTGGTGATACTTTTCATCATCATCCAGAGAGTGAAGGCCTGCTAAATGCATTATGCCGTGAAAGACTATTGTCGAGCCCTCCAGTCATTGTCGATCCGCTCAGCTCAACCGATGAACCTCATCACTTGGCAGGTATTTTTTATGATTTGTTAATGGATGAACGGCAGCGTCTTGCGATGCAGGTTCGACCCGGTCCCGGTCTCATGAGGGAAACTGATTTTCTTTTCCGAGCACAGGCGCACGCCATTATCGGATTTTCGTTTTACCTCTTGGGAAACCACCATCAAGCTCAAATCAGTTATGAAGATGCCAAGTTAGAAGCGGAGGAACTTGAACCTTCCTTAAGGGAGAGGGTTCAACTATTACTCCGATTTTGTGCGCAAGGGCAGTGGAATGAGATGGCTAACTACTGTGTCACCAATGACTATGGAGGGTTTAATCAACGCATCATCAATGAGTCTCAGCAAGCGGCCATGGATCGGCGTTGGGATCATGCGATTGAAAAAGCTCTGTCCATCAATCGACGCTGGATGGGTGATCGTGCCAGAGCCATTCTTTATTTGATCCAACTGGCGGAAAAAAATGGTCTCATTGATCGGCTGAGCGTGATGGCAGGTGCTAGCTACTGGCCGACACGAAAGTGCTCTGTCCCTGCTATAGAGATTCGGCATGGAAAAAATACGGTCACCATAAACGGTCTTTCGTTTTACGTAGAACCTCATATTCCGGGACTAGACCGAGAAGCGGGTTTTACTGGCCTCCATTTGATTCCTCAAGGAGGGGCTTTTTCTATTGCTGAATGGGCTCAGCAAGATTTGACTACTTTTACTCATTTTCTCTTTCGACATGGTTTCTTAAGCTTTGAACAAACAAAGCCTGAAAGAGAAGCTTTTAATGTTCTGCCTGGGAATTACATTGAGTCGGCAGCACTGTTTCATCGCGATTATTCCCAAAAAGCCAAAATTGCTTCTCTCATACTCCAAGCTGTTGAAGGCGTGGGGCGACAAGCCAGAACATTGGTGGCGCCTGCTTTTTTTATTCATCATTTTATTGCAAGCAACCCAGGAGTCGTTGACCCTGAGACAGATATTTTTATTAAACTGCCTCCTGCGATGAAGGTAAGACTTGGAGAGTTTAGGGATCAATTGAAGCTCGGAAGAGTGGACTCTTCGACACCTATTTTGGACCAACTTACCTTTACATCAGGAATACGCGGATATGATTTAACTGGTTTTCAAGTGGTCAATGCGGAAATTACAGAAGCCTTGAGACGTGCGGGAAGACTTTATGAACACTGCTACACGGATGGTTCGGCTTTAGCCATAGACAACCATGACGGTCATCGACATGGAGGTTGTTCCAAAGTCATGCACCGCCGCGAGGATCCTCCCGGCTGTTCTTATGAAAAGGGTTCTATCAGAAAAGCCTACATTCATGATTTGCCAGACAAGACATATTGTCTCAGCCGGGATTCCAGTCGTCCTGCCTCACAGCTTACAGGTTGACTTAATTTTTTAAGGGAGAGCAAAGCTCTCCCTTATTTTTTATTTAAACGTAAAACGATGTGGTTGTTTCTTAAGCTTAGGGTGACATTCCCATTGACATTATCCCCCTCCAGTGAAAATGAATACTCATTCATTTTTTCAATTTTAAAAAGGAGTCTTTATGAAAGAAGCCGTAATTGTTAGTGCTGTTCGTAGCCCGATGGGGAAAGCGAATAAGGGTTTGTTAGCGAATATGCGTATCGATGACTTGGCCGCGTTGATGGTCAAGGCAGCTCTTGAAAGAGTGCCTCAACTCAATCCTGAGTTGATCGAAGATCTTCTCTTAGGAAATGCCATGCCCGAAGGCGAGCAGGGAATGAATCTCGCTCGAAACGTGAGCTTGCTCGCAGGGATTCCTCAATCAATCGGTGCTGTGACCACAAACCGCTTCTGTGCTTCTGGTCTTGAAACCATCAATACCGCAGCTCTTCACATCATGGCTGGTAACGGCGATGTGTACTTAGCCGGTGGTGCTGAATCCATGAGTCATGTGCCCATGGGTGGTTTTAATCCTTCTTTGAACGAAAAGTTTTTCCAACCTGGTGCTCCTCAAGCCTATATTTCGATGGGTATTACCGCTGAAAACGTTGCTGAAAAATATGGCGTCAGCCGTAAGGATCAGGATGAATTTGCCGTGGCCTCACATCAAAAAGCTACGAAGGCTCGTGAACAAGGTGTGTTTAAGAATGAAATGATTCCTGTCGAAGTGACTTTGCCTGATGGTAAAAAAGCTACTTTAGATTTTGATGAAAACGTCCGTGCTGATGCTACTTATGAAAAGCTCTCAAGCTTGAAGCCTGTGTTTAAAGAAGGTGGATGCGTGACTGCTGGTAATGCGTCTCCTTTGACAGACGGAGCTGCGATTGTTGTGGTGATGTCCGCTGATAAGGCCAAAGAATTAGGCATTAAACCTCTAGCTAAAATTCGTGCAATGGCTGTGGCTGGTTGTGCTCCTGAGTTGATGGGTATTGGGCCTGTGCCTGCCGTGACCAAAGCGTTGAAACGTGCCGGAATGACCATTAACGATATCGATATTATCGAGCTTAACGAAGCTTTTGCCGCTCAAGGTTTAGCTGTGCTTCGCGAACTCAAAGCAGATATGAGTCGTGTCAATCCTTTTGGTGGTGCGATTGCGATTGGTCATCCTTTGGGATGTAGCGGTGGTCGTATCATGACTACATTGATCACAGGTTTGCAAAGACTCAATAAGACCATCGGTATTGAAACGATGTGCGTGGGTGGTGGTCAGGGTCTGGCAACTATCATTGAACGATTATCCTAAATGTAGGGGCGTCATTTATGGCGCCCAGGAATATGCAGGGCGTGATGAATCACGCCCCTACAGGAGATTATTTTATGTCCCGAGAAATTAAAAAAGCAGTCGTCTTAGGATCCGGTGTCATGGGTAGTGGTATTGCAGCCCATTTAGCGGGAGCAGGAATTCCTGTGATGCTCTTAGACATCGTTCCTAAAGATTTAAAGCCTGGTGAAAGCCGCAATAAGTTGGCTGAAGCTGGAATTGAACATGTGTTGAAATCCAAGCCGTCTCTTATTTTTTCTAAGCGCGATGCTAAGCTGATTAAAGCCGGAAATTTCGACGATGATTTCGACAAAATCAAAGACTGTGATTGGGTGATCGAAGTTGTTGTTGAACGACTTGATATCAAAAAACAGGTTTTTGAACGTGTAGACAAAGTCATGAAGCCTGGAACAATTATTAGTTCCAACACTTCCGGATTGAAACTTCAGGATATGTCTGAAGGCCGATCGGCTGAGTTTAAGAAAAATTTTGTCATCACTCACTTCTTCAATCCTGTGCGCTACATGAAGCTTGTAGAATTAGTGACATGTGCAGAGACAGATCCTGAAGTCGCGTGTTTCATTTCGGGTTTCTTAGATAAAAAATTAGGCAAGGGTGTCGTGTACGCCAAAGATACACCAAACTTCGTGGCGAACCGCATCGGTGTTTTTGGCTGGTTTGCGGCTATGCAAGAAGTGCTCAAGGGTGATTATAAAGTCGAAGAAGTTGATAAGATTTTGGGATCAGCCACAGCACGTCCGAAGAGTGCTATGTTTCGAACCACAGATTTAGTGGGTTTGGATACTTTGGTACATGTGGCTCGCAATACTTTTGAAACATGCCCCAATGACGAAAAGAAAGATGTCTTTAAGATTCCTGAAATTATCCAGAAGATGATCGATCAAAAGCTTTTGGGTGATAAAACAGGCGCTGGTTTTTTTAAGAAAACGAAGAATGCTGAAGGTAAAAAAGAAATTCTCGTTTTGGATTTGAAGACCGGTGAATACCGCGCTCAAGAAAAGATTAAGTATGATTCTCTCGGTGCCGCTAAAGGTATTGAAGATTCAGGTGAACGTTTGAAGTTTATGGTGAATCAGAAAGATCGCGCTGGAGAGTTGGCTTGGCGCGCAACGCGTGATGTGTTGATTTATGCAGTCAATCGTATCCCTGAAATTACTGACGATATCGTCAATCTCGACAATGCGATGAAGTGGGGTTTCAATTGGGATTTAGGTCCTTTTGAAACATGGGATGCCTTGGGCGTGAAAGAAACGGCTGATCGCATGAAGGCTGAAGGTCTGACGGTTCCTGCTTTTGTTGAAAAAGTACTCACTAAAGGCAGTGGGACATTTTATAAAAATGAAGGTGGGAAGCATTCTTATTTTGATTTCAAAACAGAATCTTATCAGCCCATCCCGACTCGTCCTGGTGTCGTGCTTTTGAAAGACATCAAAGAGAGAAGCAAAGTCATTAAGAAAAATGACGGAGCGTCTTTGTGGGATGCTGGCGATGGCGTTGCTGTTTTGGAATTTCATACAAAAATGAATTCTATCGATGCCGATATCGGCCAGATGATGAATGATGCCGTCGACGAAGTGGAAAAGAATTTCGAAGGTCTTTTAGTTTTCAATGAAGCTCAAAACTTCTCTGTCGGTGCCAATATCATGCTCGTGTTTCTCGAAGCCCAGCAACAAAACTGGAAGGGCTTGGAAGATATGGTTCGTGGTTTTCAAGCGGCTTGTATGCGTTTGAAATATTCGAAGAAGCCCGTTGTCGCGGCTCCTCATCAGATGGCTTTGGGTGGTGGTTGTGAAGTGAGTTTGGGTGCGGATGCGATTCATGCGCATGCCGAGCTTTACATGGGATTAGTAGAAGTCGGTGTAGGTCTGATTCCGGCCGGTGGTGGTTGTAAGGAAATGCTCGTTCGTTGGCAGGATCGTATGGCTGAGAAGTTTGCCAAAATCCCTGCGAGCAATCGTTGGGCAGCGCGCATCGATGGCGGGCCGTTTCCAAAGACGCAACAGGCTTTTGAAGCCATCGCTTTTGCCAAAGTCAGTATGTCGGCTAAAGAAGCGATTGAAAATGGTCATTTGAGAAAAACGGATCGCATCTCTCTATCACGTGATCATCATCTGACAGAAGCCAAACAAACAGTTTTAGAATTGGCAAAAACCTATCAACAACCCAAAGCCCGCGAAGATATTTGGGTGGCCGGTCGTGGTGGTTATTTTGCTCTCAAGAGTGCTGTTGATGGATTCATCTTGCAGAAGAAAATTTCAGAACATGATGGAGCCATTGCGATGAAATTGGCCAATATCATCACAGGCGGCAATATCGCCAACGTGGGCTATGCCAATGAACAACGCATCTTGGATCTTGAATGTGAAGCGTTCTTAGAACTTTGCGGTATGCAAAAAACTCAAGAGCGTATTCAATACATGCTCATGAACAACAAGCCTCTGCGTAACTAATATGAAAACAACCCTGAAGAGGGTTTTGAAAAAGAAATGCCCCGCCTGCGGACGGGGCATTTTATTTTGTGCATGGAATGAGCTTGCAGAATCATGCCGCGAGTGTGGCTACATCTACGAAGAAGAAGCAGGCGATAGTTGGGGATTTGTCTATTTGTCGACGGCTTTCATGACGGGCTTGATTCTCTTGCCGATGTTTTTACTCGCGCCTTCAAATCTTTTGATCGCACGTGTGGTGCTCTTTGTTGTCGCTCTGGTTGTGATCATCGGTACCCTCCCCATTCGAAAAAGCATCGCCGTAGGTCTCAACTATGAAGTTCGAAAGAGGAATTTTTAAGGTGTCTTTCTTCTCTCAAGTTTAAATAAACCTTGAGCTCCCGTCGGATTACTAGGGTCAAAGACAGGAACCTTTTCACCACTCAAAAGGGAGCCACTTTGGCTCTTGATTTCAAGATAATAGCCAATGATGTTTTGTCTCCAGCGTTCTCCTGATGGAGTTCCTACTATCTCCTCTTCTTTAGGGATATTGGGAAAGCGTTCTGATATTTTTCCTAATTTGCCCTTCAAGTGTGTGTCTGACAAATGAGAGAATATCTTGCTGACGACACCTTGGAGATCTTCTATGTCTGGACAAATCATCAAATAGTGGAGTGGCCAGAAAAAATCGTCCTTTTCCTTTAAAGAACGATAGTAAGCGTATGTGTCAATGATGGCGCCATCCACATGCTTAAAATTTCGTCTTTGAACATCCTCAAACATTTCTAGTTCTTTTGGAATTCGGTAAGGAGCAGGCACCGTGATGGGTTCATTGAAAAATGCATCATTATTGATGGCTGGTGAATGACGCCCGCAGTGTTGATAATGATAGATACGATCTGCAATTTCTCTTCTGTATTTTCCATAAAGCTTGGTAAATTCTATCACCCATCCAGGCTTAAAGTTTCCATCTTCATCAAAGCAGCGTTCACGAATCTGATAAAGCCTATCTGATCGTTGAAAAGCATCCACATGGTGTGTGGTGCAAGCAATGGCCAAGGCAGGACTGCGAGGATCTTTAAGAGCTTCTCTTAAAATGCGAGCCCACAGGACTCTTTCTTTGGCTTTGAGTTTTTGAACCAGTTCTTTTCTTTTGAAATGTAGATGAGCTTCGTTACCCGACATATCCTTCTGAAGAAGCAATTGTCGTAAGTTCTCTGAGCTTGGATTGTAAGGCCTCTCTCTTTCTGCTGCTGCTGCAAATCCGCGCATGGCATGAGCCCCTTTGTCCCATGTAGCAAAACTATGGAGTTCAGGATAGGTACGTACAATAGTCGCGGCATCCTCATCGTCTCCAAGAAATTCAATCCACTTTAATATCCTTTTTTCAGTGTCAGAAATTTTTGTCGTGACGACGATTGGTTCTGATTGACGATGTGGTGCAGGTGGATTTTTAGGTGGTGTGGATGGATTATTGTCGAGTTTGTCATCTGTTGGTTTTGGTGCTGCTGGGAGACTTTGAATGAAATGGTTCAGGACTTTTCTAATAGAGTATACAGCTTCTAGATTTTCCAAATAAAGTAAGCCTCGAGTTTCTATTGGAATCAGAAAACTTTCCAAAGAACCCTCGAGGACATGATTGCGTCTGAGAAAATCTTCGGCATTGCCTTGATGAACCCCCGTAAGATCTTCACGAATAACAACCTCAAAAAAATCATGAAAATCTTTTATTTCTTGAGCGATATGTTGCTGTCTATGCGCCATAAATGTTGAAAGAGTGGCGACTCCATCACTCACAAGAATTTGATGTCTGCTTTTTGACGTGTCTGCTTCAGCTAAACAAATATCCTCAAGAGTGGTTGTTTGAGTGCCGGCCACACAATGAAAAAGTAAGTTGTCAGTCGCTCTTGCAATAGCTCCTTTATCAGTTGATTGGAGTGTCTTGCGTTCTCTTTCAAAAAGCTCTCTTAGAAATTTCAGAAACGAGAAAATAATTTTAATAAGTTTGGAGAGATCCAGGTCGATAGAAGGCCCTAAGAATAATGATCGTTCATCTCGAATGAGTTTCAGAGCCATTTTTACTTCATTGTCGTCTATCTTCTTGCTCTGGATAATACTGCGTTTAAAACGTGAGGCAACGAGACTGAGAATAGCCGTGACTTCTTCTTTTTGTTCAGGGGTAAAGTCAGTCGAAGTAGCTGCATGGTAATGTGCCAATCGTGAGGCTCTTGAAGCGACCAAGTGATTTTCTTCCAAGATACGGGGAAAAGTGATGAGGTCTTCAACAGGTCTTTCGGGTTTTTCTGGGAGTGGAGGTGGAGCGAGTTCTAAGTGCTCCTGTGTTTTCATTTTTAAATATCCCAACACGGTATTGAGAAGAGGAACAGAGGCCGCAGCTGAGGTTGGAGAAACTTTATTTTTGCTTATGGCCGCTGTTAGTTTTTGAAGATCGAAAATTGTTTTAGCATCGGCATGATCTTCTAGGTAAGTTTCCAATATGTTTGCAATGGTCTGTGTATTATCATCATCTAGACCTAAGTAGTCTCTGACGACATCAATGAGGGGTTGGTTCGGTTTTGTTTTTGCCGCTAACTTCTTTTTTCTTTCATAACCAATTTGATCATAAATATCGTGAACCTCTGAATAGCCAGCATCCAGAGAGGCGCGTCTATCATGAGTTTCTGAGAGAGTTCTGAATTGTTTGTAGGCAACCACATCCAGCTCGCAAGGTGTGCCTAAAATATTTTTTGCAAGAGAGGGAATGTCCTCTTCAGTCACGACACCTCGTTCAACGAGTTTTATAAATGTGAGATGAAGTTTTAGAAAACGATCTGTTGACGGTTTCTCACCTGCTGTTTGTGATGTCACTTGATGCCACACTTCAAATGCTTGAGAGGGGAGAATCATCTTTTTATCTCGCAAGCAGGCTTGATGTGGCAAAAGACCTTCTTGAGTTTCTGGAGCGAGTTCAAATGCGACCACTTCTTTAGGTGTCATCTGTAGCTGTCCCGAGACCGCCCAGGTTTCTCGAAGACTTCGAGCAAATCTCATAAGTCTTCTGTAATGATTTCGAATCTCTGTAAGAGTATTCATCGGTAAGGCTGTTGGATTGGCCTCATAAGCCGCATACTGCTTTTGCATGGCTGCATGGCTAGAACGAAACGCTTCAAGGCGTCTTTTGAGAAGATCAGGTTTTGGTGGGCTACCTGCAACCTTAGACGTTGTGAAGCTCAATCCTGGAGTGGACTGCTGAATTTTTTCCAAAAGACTCACTCGCGCTTCCAGTTCATTCATCAGTATATGAAAAGGATCGGGCGCTTGGTGTAGGTACAAAAATGGAAATGTTTCACGATCGGGTTGATCCCGAAACTTATAATACAGTTCCCAATCATCTTCGGCATTCGCAAGACAGATAGTATATCGCGTCAGTCTTCCGAGAGCCGGGTCTCGAGGTTGAAAATCACCTACAGCCAGTGGAATGCCTAACGTCAAATGATCCAACATAAAAAAAGCTTCGGCTTCAGGGCCAAAAATCACACCCATATTCCCTTTGGTCCCCCCCATCGATGCCGAAGCGGCAACTCGGCCCTTGAGATGCTTTGTGACAGTTTGAGGTGAAATCGCGGGTATGCCCGTAGTAGATCTCACTCCATCGACCAAAAGCTTTGGATGCACTTCTGCCGTCACTTTTTCTAGAGCATTATCATAAGTGAGCTCACTCAGAGGGAGACCAAGGACCACTTCTTTCATCGGAATAATACAGCGGTCGCGCTGAATCGTGTTTTTAAGAAGTTTTCCTTCCTTAGGATAAGCCAGCATCCATAGATCCAGCAGGTCGGGGACTTTCTCATCATCACGTAAATGTTGAGTCACAAGAAAACGAAATAATTTTAGAATGTAGGCTGATCGTTCGGGTTGGTGTGTTCCTTTCCCCCAGTTTTGAGCGGTCTCTACGGAAACACCCACAAGCTTTTTGAAGTTTTCACGATGAATCTCTTTCCAACGAAAACATTTTAGATACTCTTCGAGTGATGTGTGGGTATCTCCAGGGAGTATATCTTCAACTCGGATGTAAGGCTTCAAAGAGACTTGCATCAAAGCTTCTTCTACAGTTTCAGAAGGGGTCTCTTCTTTGAGAGGGAGAGGTGTTTCAGTTTTTGTATCTGGCGTTTCCGCTTCTACTACAGAAGCTGTTACTTTAACTCCATAAGTCCATAAGATTTCAGAATCCTCAGTAGTCGGGGTGACATGAGAGGTAATTTTGATAAGAGAATGTGTGGTGAGATTTAGTTTTGTTAAAATCTCATGAATTACATCTGAATGTGAGCGGTGACTCGCTAAAGCGATTTCACCTGATAAAGTTGCTAAAACATTTCTAAAGAGAATAATGCTTTCAGATATCTCGTCTGTCTTTTTTCTGACATGAGGTGCCAGGTGAGATAAGAGCAAAGCCAACACCTCAGGTGAACCTTGTTGATAGAGTCTCTGACAAGTTGTGTGAAATTGGTGGTGGTTTTTTTGTTCCGAATGATCTCTAGGGGTATTGAGGATTTCGACAGCCCTTTGATATTCTTCTAAAGGAGCGATGGATCTTATCGAAGAAGAAATTTTGTCTTCAGATTTGATGACACGAATTTTGGTGTTTGATGTGGGCCAGGTATATTCAAAGATGAAAAAAGTACAGGCCTGCCCTCGAATGGACCGCTCTTCTTTACCAATCACCTGACATAAGCCTGTTCCTGCGACGAATACCCAATCACCTTTTTTGAGGGTAGGAGAGTTCTCAAATTGTTTTAAATTCAAAAAATGGCGCAGACCTTCTGCCATATGCATGCTTGCTCTTGCTAAGTCGCTGCGATCAGGTGTTTTAGGGTTCGATATTGTTTTCCAATAGTGTTCACAACCCAAAGTAGGAGAAACATCAGTTAAAAGAGCTCTTTGCTGATTTGTCAGTGCCAATGGTGCGTAGGCCCCTCTGCTAGCCGCTTCCGCATAAAAAGAAGCCATAGTGGTCATGGCTGAGAAGAGAGCTGCTGTATCCAGTGGTGTTAATGACGTCTGTGTGCCAACAAGCATAGACCATCATCGTCAAGGCTTTGAGAGAGTTGCGTGTTTTTGATGAATTTTTAATCCCTAAAATTATTGAACTGCAATGGAATAGGAAAGTCTTGGGCGCGTAAGTGTCCCATGACAGTTTGAAGATCATCGCGGTTTTTTCCAGAGACGCGCAGCTTCTCACCTTCGATGGCAGCTTGGACTTTAAGATTCATGCCTTTGACCATTTTGACAATCTCTTTAGCCTTTTCGGTTTCGATCCCTTTGATGAGTTTGATCAAACAACGCAGCATTTGTCCGCCTGCTGCTTCAAATTTTCCAATCTCAAATGATTTTAAATTAAGCCCACGTTTCACGGCCTTATTTTGAAAAATATCAGCCAAGGCTTTCATCTTATAATCATCATCAGCCGTGAGATGGATACCATCCTTATCCAAAGTAATATCACTTTTAGATCCTTTAAAATCATAGCGTGTGATGATTTCTTTTTTGGTCTGATTCACGGCATTATCAAGCTCTTGCATGTTGAGTTCTGAGACGATGTCAAATGAGGGCATAGAATTTCCTTAATTAATAAGAGTCTTTCCTGTCATTTCAGATGGCTGGGGGAGATTGAGGAGTTTGAGAATGGTGGGGGCAATGTCGGCTAAACCACCTTTGTGGAGTGAGATATTTTTAGTGTTATTAATTAAAACAAAAGGGACGGGGTTTGTTGTATGCTGCGTATGAGGCTCGCCATTTTCATCAAACATTTGTTCACAATTTCCATGATCGGCTGTGATGAGGACTGTGCCGTTGCGGGCAAGACTTTCAGTTACAATTTTCCCCAAACATTCATCAATCACTTCGACAGCTTGGATAGATTGAGGAAGTTTTCCTGTGTGACCCACCATGTCGGGGTTTGCAAAATTAACAAACACCACATCCACTCCAGTGCGCAGTTTCTCCAAAACCCCATCACACACAGCACGCGCGCTCATTTCGGGCTTTTCGTCATAGGTTGCGACATCTTTGGGTGATTGGATAAGAAGTCTTTCTTCTCCGGGGAACGGAGTTTCGACGCCGCCATTTAAAAAATAAGTCACATGTGCATATTTTTCTGTCTCAGCTGTGTGAAATTGTGTGAGGCCTTTACGACTGATAATTTCTGCCAAAGTATTAGTTGGACGTGTTTGTGGAAAGGCGACGGGGAGTGTGAACGATTTTCCATACCCCGTCATGCAGACAAAATCTCCTAACGTCATTTTTTTGTTTTTTAGAAAACCAGAAAAATTTTCGTCTGTTAAAGCTTCGGTGAGTTCGCGCGCACGATCCGGGCGGAAATTAAAAAAGATAACAACGTCACCTTCTAAAATGCGATTTTGAGAAGGGTGTTGGGTCGCGACTAAAATGGGTTTGATAAATTCATCGGTAACTTGGGTTTTATAAGATTCTTCCAAGGCCGCTACAGGATCTGACACTTCCAATCCTTTTCGTTCCACCAGAGCTTCGTAGGCAATCTGAACACGATCCCAGCGCTTATCACGATCCATCGCATAGTAGCGCCCAATCAAGCTGCCAATCTCGGCAATACCCTGCAAATTTTTCTGAAGATCTTTCACATAACCCACACCACTTTTGGGTGAAGTATCACGGCCATCCATAAATCCATGGACGACGACATGTGTGACACCATTATCTTTGGCCATTTTGATCAGAGCGTAGAGATGATCTGTATGGCTATGCACACCGGCATCCGAAAGAAGTCCCATTAAATGGACAGAAGCTCCTGATTTTTTGGCTTTCTGAAAAGCATCGAGAAGGACCTGATTTTTAAAAAATAATTTATCTTCAACCGCTTTACTGATCTTAGTTAGATCCTGATAATGAATGCGTCCCGATCCGATGGTGAGATGACCGACTTCTGAATTACCCATGACACCATCAGGTAGTCCCACAGCGGCGCCGGATGTTTCCACGAGAGTGTGTGGGTATTCTGTTAAAAATTGAGAATAGTTGGGTGTCTGGGCCAGAGCAATCGAGTTTCCGTCTTTTTCTTCGCTGTATCCAAAGCCATCTAAAATAATAAGAACAAGGGGTTTCATAAGTTTAATATTTATCCGACCACAGATTTTCCAAAAATACTTTGATTGGCAAGATCATAATATCTCCTACTTTTCTGGGATGAGGATCGTTGGAAACGATAATTTTCTTTTTCAGTTTTATCTCTTCTGACAATGCCTTGATTCCTGACATATGTCTTTCCGAAACATTTTCGGTGCCTTTGACTTCAATGGCCACCTCATCTCCAATCAGAAAGTCAACTTCATGATCTGATTGCACATGCCAATAGCTTAACGGGCGTGTGTCGTGTCGATAAGAAAGATAGGCTTTAATTTCAGTATAAATGAAATGCTCAAGGGTCTTGCCAAAAAGTTCCGTTTTAGGTTTGATGTTTTTACGTCCTGCCAGAAAATTGCTGACGCCCACATCAAAGAAATAAAACTTCGAAGTCGTAATAGCCTTTCGTTTTTTAGTTTTAGAATAGGGTGGTAACAGGTGTCCGACCAAGGTATCTTCCAGAATCGAAAAATATTCGAAAACAGTCCGATGGGGGACGGCGCAATCATTGCTGACATTGGCAAAATTGAGGATTTCTGCATTATAAAGTGCGGCGATTTGAAGGAATCGAGTAAAATTTTCAATCTTGCGCGTCAATCCTTCTGCTTTGATTTCTTCTTGCAAGTAGACTCCTACGTAAGTTTCCAAATCCCATTCAGGATCATCCGAGTTGTAAATGGAAGGTAATGTTCCATAATTGAGTGCTTTGGAAAGGTCGAAATGAGAGATTTCGGCGCTGACTAGAGGATAAAAATGTCTCACCCGCGCTCGACCGCCAAGAAGATTGGTATCGCTTCTTTTTAGTTTTCGCGCAGAACTTCCTGTGAGGATAAATTTTACTTTATGATCTTCAATCAATGACTGAATTTCATCGAGTAATGATGGGATTTTCTGAATCTCGTCGACGATGATGGGTTGATTTAAGTTTTGTTTTGCCAACACTTCTTCACGAATCAAATGGGGTTTTTGATTTAATCTGAAGAAAACATCTGCATGAAGCAGATTATAAAAGGGGGACTCAGGAAAGAGTTTCTTGAGCCAATAAGTTTTACCGGTTTGTCTAGGGCCAAAAAGAAAGATACTTTTGGACTCTTTCCTTAAATCTAAGACCCTTCGGTACTCTTCCATAATATGCAACATAGTTGCATATTAAAGCTTTAATGTGCAACTATATTATAGTTTGAAATGTGGAGGAGGTGCTATTTCAGTTTAAGTTTCAATTGAGGTGCATCGCCCCAGAAACGTTCGATAGCGTAGTGTTCACGCGTTTCAGCATAAAAAATATGAACGACGACGGGGCCATAATCCATGAGAATCCAATGTCCTTTGTCGAAACCTTCAATGCCTAATGGATACTGATCTTTTAGTTTCAAAGCCCGATGAATACGATCACAAATCGCCTGCACTTGTCGGTCGGAGGTACCGGAACAAATCACAAAATAATCCGTAAAGCTCGGAAGCTGAGTGAGGTCGAGTACCATAATGTCTTGAGCTTTAGTATCGTATGCTAATTGAGCAGCTTCTAAAGCGAGAGCTTGAAACGTGTCTTTCACTTTTGGTTTTGTTGCCGTGGCTGTTTTCTTCGGCAAAGACTTTGCGATGACTTTTTTTACAGGAAGTTTTGCTGTACTTTTTTTAGGTGCAGATTTTTTTGGTTTTGTTGTTTTCATTTAATTCCTAATTTGTCCTGTACCTTTGACGACGTATTTAGTGGTTGTTAATTCCTCTAATCCCATCGGACCGAAAGCATGCATTTTAGTCGTACTGATACCTATCTCAGCCCCAAGGCCTAATTGTCCACCATCATTAAAGCGAGTCGACGCATTCCAGGCCACCATCGAGGAATCAAGACGGTTTAAAAATTCTTCAGCATGAGATGGATTTTCGGTGATGATTGATTCGGTATGAAGAGAACCATGTTTTTGAATATGTTGAATCGCCTCTTCCATATTTTTGACGACTTTAATGGCAATAATCAGATCCAAATATTCTGCATCCCAATCCGCCGCTGTAGCAGTCTTCACTCGACGATCCAGAGATTTTACGGATCGATCTCCACGAACTTCCACTCCAGCTTCTGAATATTTTTGAATCATGGACGGTAAAAATTTTGAGGCTGTTTTTTCATGAACTAAAATGGTTTCCAAAGCATTGCACACACCAGGTCGCTGGACTTTAGCATTAAAACAAATGTTTTCTGCCATGTGGGTATCAGCAAATTCATCCACATAGACATGGCACACACCTTTGTCATGTTTGATGACAGGGATACGAGAATGTTCCCCCATCCATTTCATGAGAGATGTCCCCCCACGAGGAATAATGAGATCGATGTAAGAAACCTGTTTGACTAAAGCCTCCATCGCTTTGCGGTCGGGTGTATCAAGTACTTGAATGACATCAGAATTCACACCATTTTTTTTCAAAACATCGCGAATCAGTTTTCCTAAATAAATATTGGAATGGATAGCTTCCGAGCCTCCTCGTAAAATGACAGCATTGCCTGATTTAAGGCAGAGACCGGCAGCATCGATGGTGACATTTGGACGAGATTCGTAGACGATCCCAATCACTCCTAGAGGAATTCTGACTTTGGAAATTTCCAGTCCATTGGGTCGTGTCCATGCTTTGGTCACTTCGCCCACAGGGTCAGGTAGATTGGCTACTTCTCGCAAGCCTTGAGCCATATCTTGGATACGTTTTTCATTAAGCGTCAAACGATCTACCATAGCCGGTGCTAGCTTTTTCTTTTGAGCGGCAAGCACGTCCTTGCGATTTATTTTTTGAATATTCGCTGAATGATTTATGAGCGAATCGGCTAGCTCTGTTAAGATTTTATTTTTTGCTTTAGTCGAAAGCTTTGCCACCAGCGGCGCTGATTTTTTTGCTTTTTGACCAATCGATTCAATTTTTTTTAAAAGTGAGGACATTATTTTTTCTTTTTTACCAAAAAAAGACTCCCGACATTTTTACCTGAAAAAATCTCCTGCAGGATATTTTTTCTCTGACCGTGCGCAATGATTGTCGATACTCCATGTCGGGCAGCGGTTTGTGCGGCTTCAAGCTTTGTTTTCATACCACCTACAGAGCCTTTATTATCAGTCCCGGCGGCTTTTGAGAACGTATTTTTGTCAATTTGAGTAATCAGATCAATTTTTTCAGCTTTGGGATTTTTGCGAGGATCAGCTGTATAAAAACCATCTTGATCGGTGAGAAGAATTAAAAGATCGGCTTGAATCATGGCGCTGACCAGAGCGGAGAGGTTGTCATTGTCGCCTACACGAATTTCATCGACCACAACTGTATCGTTTTCATTTACAATGGGGATAACTCCATGACGAAGCAATTCATGAAACGTATCCCGAGCGTTTAAAAAACGTTTTTTATGAGCAATGTCATCGCGTGTGAGCAGAACTTGAGCTGCTTGTAGTTGTTCACTGGAAAGAGCTTTTTGATACATGTGCATGAGCAGAGGCTGACCAATAGCCGCACAGGCTTGAAGCTGTGACATTTTAGAGGGTTTCTTTTCAAACCCTAAATACTGCATTCCGGAAGCGACAGCACCCGAAGATACGAGAGTGACATGAATCCCGCGTTTTTGAATACGGGCAATATCTTTGGCCACACCTAAAAGAGCTTTGTAAGAAAGATTCCCTTTGGAATCCACCAAGACACTGGAGCCAATCTTAACGACAACATGTTTTGTCTTTTGAAGAATTTTATTTCTCAGAAGAGTCGAGCGATTTGTGGAAGTCATGAGAATTTATTTTACAAGTTGAGGAGCGCGCTTGGCCCAGTCTTCAGGAGTAAATGTTTTGAGAGAAAAAGCATGCAAAACACCAGAGGCAATATCCTGCTCAAAAAAACTTTTCACGAGACGATGCTGCTCCAACATCCCTTTTCCCTGAAAAGCCTCCGAAATCACCCAAACCTCCCAATGATCGGCAGTACCGGTAAGATCTCGAATACTGACCTTAGATCCTGGAAGTTTTTGTTCAATGACGGCTTTAATTTGATCGGCTTTCATAGGAGGTCGGACCTAGAAAATTTCCTACCTATTGTCATCTAAAAGTTAAAGCATACTCTTGAATACAGAAGAAAAAATATGGTGTTGATGCTTAAGCTGTGAAGATGTTAGCGGGGCTTACTTATGAAAAAAATATTACTTTTTATTTTCTTGTTCGCCGCTTCATCTGTGCATGCGGCGACGATTACGGTGACGAATCGCAGTGACTCTGGTGACGGCTCATTGCGAGCAGCGATCACTACAGCTAATGGTGATGCCACCGCCGATACGATTGAGTTTGGAGCGCTGAGTGGGACGATTGCTCTTGATTCATCACTTCCAACAATCACGACTCCAATAACTATTACAGGTAATGGCAATATAACAATAGCAGGCCAAGGAGTCTCAAATCCTTTTAGACTCATGGATATTAATATAGCTCCGGGTGGAGCTGCTTCTGTTGTGACTGTAGATAGTCTTACTTTTCAAGATGGAGATGTTGACCCACTCGTAGAAACAGGCGGAGCTATCCAAGCTCAAAGAAATGTAGATTTGGTAATCACGAATTGTATTTTTTCAACGAATATAGCTGTTTCAGGTGGTGCCTTAGCCTTGCTCAATGGTGCTAGTGCAACGGTAACTCGAAGCCGTTTTGAGTCAAATCAGGCGACAACAAGTGGTGGTGCTGTTTACGTTGAAGATGCGACGATTACAATTAAGAGGACCCGGTTCTATAGAAATACAGCAAATGTGTTGGGTGGACGTGTTCTGATTAGTTCCAGCAGTGATTCAGCATCGGGAACTATTAAAACCAGTCTTTTTCTTCAAAATAATGCCAATGATTTTGGTGGAGGTGTGGCTGTTAGTAATGGTGCGGTTAGTGTCTCCTTGACACTGAATCGTGTTACTTTTTTTGCTAATGATGGTGACTTTGGTGGTATTGGGCCTTCAGGTGCTGGTGCTCTTTATGCTAGTGGGAGTCCTACAATTACAGTTTCCAATTCTTTCTTTTCAAAAAATGGCAAGAATCGTTCCATTAGTGGTTCTGATTTCAGTTTTACCACAATTGATTATTGTGGAGGAAGTGGGATTGCTACCTTAGGAAATAACTTCTCAGAAATTACTGATACCGAATGTTATTTTTCCTCTGGATCTTCGGATATTCTGTCAGGGACATCTGGATTAAATTATACGGTTTCAGGGAGTACTATTTCGATAGATGCAACATCGCCCTTATTGTCTTCTAGTAGTGCTATTAATGTAGGATCCTCTTCAGGGTGTACTGGTGATTCTGATTTAACCACAGATATTGATGGGACTGCAAATGTTGGTATCTGTGATATTGGAGCTTTTGAGTTTGTTCCAAGTTCCGGAGGTTCTTCAGGGAGTGGTGGCGATAGTGCTACAGGAGGTTCTTCAGGATCTGGAGGATCTTCAGGTTCCGGTGGTGAGACTGTTCTCCCGACAGGGTCAGGTTGTTCCTTGTTAGTTGATTAAGGAAGTGTGACGCAAAAACTAGGTAGTCCTAATCCTTCTGTCTGACGATTAGAACAATAGAGAGTTTGAATAGCAACAGAAGTTGCGATTTCGGGGCCTATCCCTACAAATCCATTGTCCAATACACCGTTCAAAAATAATGAAAGTGTTCCGGAATTGTTTGAAGCTCCAAATGTCAACGGACTGGCTCCAGAAAGAGAGGCGGAGCAAGCGATTGGGGTTGAAAGAGGCCTTAATCCCCCATCATCTATAACATACAAAGTGACATTATTATCAGAACCTCTTTGAGCATAGTAATCATGTATGGCTCCATCAGCAGGAATGGGTGATGTTCCGCTAATATTACAAGCGCCTCCTACGGTTCCGAACGAGAGAGACCCTGTGGGTGTTACTCGAAAAAACCAACCTCCCGTACCAGCTTTGCCTACTAGAGTCCTTAATCCTGAAGATGAAGTTTCAAATTGAAACGATCCTCCTACCAAGAAAGGGCCACCTCCTAAAGCACCAATAGCGGAATCTGCAGCTACAACGCCATTGCCGGCTGATAATAAAGACACCGCATTTCCATAAATTCCTCTAACACGGTTTCCGATAAGAGTTCCAAAAGGAGTAGGTGCTAGTGTTGCATGATTAGAAACCTCAGAAGTTGTTTCTCCGGTAAAAGGCAAAAAAACAGTTCCTGAGGGGCGTTGAAAAATACGTCCTGCATCTACCAGAACATCCGAAGGTGTCGAAACATCTGTGGTTCCTGCGTCGGAGATTGATGTATCAGGGAAGTCAGGTGTTACATCAGAAATATCAACTGTTGGCACATCAATTCCTGAATCTGGAACTGATGCGTCAGAAGTATCTGAGGGTATGTCAGTGGGTACATCTATGATGCCACCGTCTGAGATGGTGTCCGGTGGTGTATCTGTAGGGATGTCCGTGACCGGTCCACTATCAGGGAGATCTATTGAAGTGTCTGGAGTATCGATACCTGCATCGGAAACGTCATTATCAATTCCCTCATCAGTAACATCCACAGCGGCTTCGATGTTTACATCATCAGAATGATCTGCCGTGACATCTATTGAGGTGTCTGGAGTATCAGTCCCTGCATCAGAAACGTCATCACCATCCCCAGTATCTTTACCTGTCTCGCGGGCATCATTAGAAATATCCGCTGTTGCATCCATTCCATCATCCCAACTGACTGCTGTATGATTCAGTGAACATCCGCTCACTAAAACAGCCAATGTCGCTGTCGCTATAGCACCGGAACGAGTAGGTGATTGATTTGCTGGAGCAGGTAGCGAAGTAGGTGTAATTGGTTTTTCAAAATTAAATAGTGGGGTTGCAAATGCTGTAATTCTTCCTAAAATGCTCATGATAATCTCCTAGATATTTAAGTATAAATATCTTCGTCAAAAAGTCGGAAAAGTTGCGTCGCGTTAAAAATAAATTACAGATTTTTGACGGTTTCGGCCAAGAGAGGGTTGAGGCCTTTGGAAGCAGCCGCTGAGATGATGAAAACTTTCTTCTTTTTCTTTTGAAAGTATTTTTTGGTTTTCTCAATTAATTCATCAGCTTCCGGTCTGTCAGCTTTGGTGAGCACAATGATTTCAGGTCGTTCTAAAAACTCTTTTTTGAAAGATTTAAGCTCTCTTCGGATCAGATCGTAGGCTTCAATGGGATCAGGATGTGTCGGATCTAAAACATCGATCAAATGAAGAAAAACTCGCGTGCGTTCTACATGTTTTAAAAATCTGATTCCTAACCCCACACCTTCACTGGCACCTTCGATTAAACCGGGAAGATCTGCCATCGTAAAACTTTTGTCCTGATAGGAGACAACTCCCAAGACAGGTGTTTTGGTTGTAAAAGGATAATCAGCAATTTTAGGTCGAGCTTTTGAGATGACCGAGAGAAGAGTTGATTTTCCGGCATTGGGAAAACCAATCAGTCCCACATCTGCCAAGAGTTTGAGTTCGAGAGTGACCCAACGAGCTTCGCCTTCAACGCCCGGCTCTGCTTTGATCGGAGCTTGATGAGTGGATGTGGCAAAATGCATATTGCCGCGACCACCTTTCCCACCTTTGGCAATGACAAAGGTGTCTCCATGTTTTTCAAACTCAGCTAATAGATGACCTGTTTTTTCATCATGAACGATCGTCCCTAAAGGCACCTTGATGATAATATCTTCACCCCCATGACCGTATTGATCTTTCCCACGGCCATGTTCACCACTTTTTGCTTCAAAATGTTTTCGGTATTTAAAATCCAAAAGAGTAAAGAGCCCACTGTCCGCTTCAAAAATGACATGCCCCCCACGTCCACCATCACCGCCACTGGGGCCTCCACGAGGGACATAGGTCTCCCGGCGAAAAGCGACGCAACCGTCGCCTCCATCTCCGGCCTTCACAAAAATTCGAGCTGAATCGATGAATTTCATAAAAATAAAAACCCCCTCCTTATTTTAAATTAAAGAGGGGGTGTAAAAGTTTTTTTCGAAATAATTAAACAGCCTGAGGAACGATGCTGACTTTTTTCTTTCCAGCACTTTCTTCAAATTTCACAATGCCTGTGGCTGTCGCATAGATGGTCCAGTCACGACCCACACCGACATTTTTGCCAGGATGGATGTGTGTGCCACGTTGACGAACGATGATAGAACCTGCGTTAACAAATTCACCACCATAAGCTTTGACTCCGCGTCTCTGCCCATTACTATCGCGTCCGTTAGAGGTCGACCCGCCACCTTTTTTGTTGCCATAAAAAGCTCCTAAAATCTTAATTCTTAATGTCTGTAATTTTGACGATCGTCAAAGGCTGACGATGACCGACTTTGCGCTCAGAACCCTTACGACGACGGTAGGTATAAGCAATAAGCTTAGGTCCTTTGTCCTGATCCAAAATTTCGCCTGTCACTTGAGCGCCAGTCACATGGGGCTTGCCCACATGAACCGCTTCACCATTCTCAATCATAAGAACGGGAAAAGTGACTTTAGAACCCTTTTCGGATTCCAATTTTTCAATAGAGATCTGATCTCCTACTTGAACACGGTATTGCTTACTTCCTGTTTCGATAACGGCATGCATACAAACTCCTTATATAAACTTTTTAAACGAAGCCGGGACCCTTACTCAAAGTTTTAAAGGCTTGTCTAGCAGATTCTCAAGCTTCAGATCCGGATTCGGAAATTTCAAACTGTTCTAGGTGGTAGTCTTCACAGGATTTGACAGAGGTTTTTTTGCCGGATCTCTTCTCCCAATCCTCAAGTCCTGCATGTTCATCATCTAAAAGAATTTCGGCGACAGAAGGATGCACTTTGATAAGGATATTATCTCCAATAAAATCAACCATACGACGACGCAGGTCGCGAAAAATCTCATGACAAATAGTCGAGCGGCTTTTTAAATACCCTCGGCCATCACAATAAAAGCAGGTTTCGCACAAAAGCCGACTCAAGCTCTCACGAGTGCGTTTTCGGGTCATTTCGACTAAGCCTAATTCAGTGATTTTGGTAATGGTTGTTTTGGAACGATCGGATTTGAGCTCTTCTTTGAGGACTTGATAGACTTTTTCCCGATTGGCATGGCGTTCCATGTCGATAAAATCGAGAATGATAATACCGCCTAAGTCACGCAGGCGAAGCTGATAGGCAATCTCTTTGGCTGCTTCGAGATTCGTTTTGAGAATCGTGTCTTCGAGATTGCGTTTGCCGACAAATTTTCCGGTATTGACGTCAATGGCGGCCAAGGCTTCGGTTTGTTCAATAATGATATAGCCGCCAGATTTGAGCCAAACTTTTTTGCCCAAAGCGCGTGAGACTTCAATCTCAAGGCCGAAGGCATCGAAGATGGGCTCTTGTCCTTCATAATATTCCACCACATGACCCGCGTGAGGAAGGAAAGATTGGATAAAATTTTTCACCCTTTCCATTTCTTCTTTGGAATCAATAATGATGCGTTCAATATCTGGAGTAAAAAGATCTCGGACGGCACGTAGGACAATAGAAAGCTCGCGATGAAGAAGGGCAGGAGCACTGTGATTGGATTTTTGCGATTCAATTTCTTTCCAGAGTTTGGTCAAATACTCCATGTCCTGCGAAATTTCTTTTTGAGTTGCTCCTTCACACATGGTGCGAGCGATAAATCCTCCGGAACCTTCTGGTCGGGATTTTTCAATGAGCTGCTTGAGTCGTGATCGCTCTTTTTCATCCGGAATGCGCCGTGAAACTCCTGTGTGATTGACCGTGGGCATGTAGACTAAAAATCGTCCGGGAAGACTGACGTGTGAGGTGAGACGTGCGCCTTTGGTGCCGATCGGATCACGCGCAATTTGCACGACTACTTCTTGACCTTCTTTAACAAGATCTTGAATTTGAGGGATTTGACGGTTGTGTTTTTTTAATTGTGGTCTTTCATCAGCGGGCGATTCTTCTTCATTGGCCATCAATTCTTCCAAAGCCATTTCAGGAGCGATGTCGCTGACGTAAAGAAATGCGGTACGCTCAAGTCCAATTTCAACAAAAGCGGCTTGCATGCCAGGAAGTACGCGAACAATTTTACCTTTATAAACATTGCCGACAAAGCCTGCGTCTTGAACGCGTTCGACGATCAGTTCAGAAATGGTACCGGCTTCGAGGCGAGCGATGCGTGTTTCGGTAGGAGTGACGTTGATGATGAGTTCGTTCCGCATGAGGTGAGGCCTTGTAAGAGGTCTGGAGATTTAATTCAAGTTTGGAATTTTTTGTGACAATTTTGATCATAATAATAAATTTATAAAAATATTTTAAATAAAATTAATTAAATTAGTATTTTGAATTGTTTTAATTTAATTTTTATGTCAGAAAGTTTTTGTTGGGCAGATGTTGAGGTGAAAAGTTTTTAAAACAGGCAGCGTTGAGGGACGCTGCCTGTTTTTTATTTGTTGGCTCAAAAATTTTCGGTTAATGTGCGCCGCCTATGACAAACCATTTTTCCACACCCGAGCATGAGATTTTTCGAAAAACCGTTCGTGATTTTGCTGAGAAAGAGCTGCTTCCTCATAAAGAAGAATGGGAAACTGCCAAAACTTTTCCAAAATCTGTTTTCAAACGTGCCGGAGATCTTGGTCTTCTGGGTGTTTGTTTTCCGGAAGAGGTCGGTGGGAGTGGATGTGATTATTGGTATAAAGTGATTTTTTGTGAAGAAATTTTGCGTTGTCGTATGGCAGGCGTCGCGATGGACTTGGAGGTACAAGCGGATATCTCGACACCGGTGATTCAATACTTGGGTTCTGATGAACAAAAAGAACTTTTTGTGAAACCAGCTATCAAAGGGGATAAAATCGGAGCTCTCGGAGTGACGGAACCTGGGTGTGGTTCGGATGTGGCCAATATCAAAACAACAGCTCGCGTAGAAGGTGATGATTATGTGATCAATGGGTCCAAAATGTATATCACCAATGGAGGTCGTGCAGATTTTATCACTCTGGCTGTTCGTACCGGCGGTGAAGGGCACAAAGCGATTAGTCTGGTGACTTTTCCCACAGATACGAAAGGTTTTTCTGTTGGGAAAACTCTGGTGAAAATGGGAAATCATTCATCGAATACAACACTGCTTTTCTTTGAAAATTGTCGTATTCCTAGGCGCTTTATTTTGGGCGAAGAAAATAAAGGCTTTCTTTATATTATGATGAATTTTCAGGGTGAGCGTTTGGTCGCAGCGATTAATGCTGTCGCGGGTTGTCAGCTTTCACTCGATGATGCCATTCGTTACACAACCGAGCGAGAAGCTTTTGGAAAACGTATTATCGACATGCAGGTTTGGCAGCATAAATTTGCCGAACTGCAAACAAAGATCGAAGCCGCTCGACAGCTCACCTATCATGCCGTTGATCTTTTCACGCGTGGTGAAGATGCTGTTCAAGCCATTTCTATGGCAAAGCTTTTCGCCTGTGATCTGGCTCAGGAAGTGGGCTATGATTGTCTTCAAGCTCATGGTGGTGCGGGCTATATGGAAGAATACGATATTTCCCGATTCGTTCGTGATATCCGTCTTCTCACCATTGGTGGAGGCGCTTCCGAAGTGATGAAAGAAATCATCGCTAAACGGATGCGGTTGGGGAAGAAATAATTTCTATTTTGGCGGCATGCGCAGTGTGCCGTCGATGCGGACCACTTCACCATTCAGAAAACGATTTTCAATCATGTGTTGAGCCAGTGAAGCGAACTCGTCGGGATTTCCTAGTCTCTGAGGAAATGGAATCCCAGCGCCTAAAGCTTTGCGTGCGGCTTCAGGGAGCATGGCCATCATGGGGGTGTCGAATGTTCCGGGAGCAATGGTCAATACTCGAATCCCAACTCCTGAAAGATCACGTGCAGCAGGCAATGTCATCGCGACTACGCCACCTTTAGAAGCGGCGTAGGCAATTTGGCCGATCTGACCATCAAAAGCAGCGATAGACGCCGTGTCAATGATCACACCGCGCTCACCATCTTCAAGAGGAGACGCTTTTGCCATGGCGGCTGCAGAGAGTCGGAGAATATTGAAAGTGCCTACGAGGTTGACGTTGATAACTTGTTTAAACAGTTCCAAATCATGAGCGATACCTTCTTTATTGAGCGTACGCCCCGCAATTGCCAGTCCTGCACAGTTAATGGAGATCCGGAGTTCCCCTAAGCTCTGTGCTTTTTCGATAGCGGCTAAGACATCTTTTTCGCTGGTAACATCGGCTTGAGCAAAAAGGACACCCTCCCCAAGGGTTTTGACGAGAGCTTCGCCGCGTTGGGGATCACGATCGACAATCACCACTTTGGCTCCTTGAGTATGTAAACGACGTACGGTAGCTTCTCCAAGTCCTGAAGCTCCACCGGTGACTAAGGCTACTGAATCTTTAATTTTCATAAAATCTCCTAATTAACCGTTGTTGGAAGAGATGCTTTTTCCTGAATCGATCTAAATTTGGAAGAAACATTTGCAAGCTTTTGTTCCCATTCAGAGTTGGGTGTCAGGTTTTGGTTTCTTTAAGATAAGTCACAATCATGAGGGTTAAGGTGAATGGTTCAATCAAGATAGATTTTAAAAGCCAAGCCGCAATGACTCCAATCATGACATAGAGCCACCGTTCTTGAGCATGACCAATCGAGGCTGCAAGAGCAGGGGCTAAAGTGATGATTAAGAAAAGAGGAAAACTGATGATAGAAATAAATCCTGCTACTAAAGCGGCACTCAAAAAACTTTTCCATGCTTGAGCGTAGAGAACAATTCCTTCTCGGGCATTGATCCAAGGATTTGGAGTGGGCTTGACGAAGTAACGAGCAAGTATCGCTTCATCAACATAGCTCAAGCTAAAATAAAGAATCCCACGGATCAGTTTTCTTAACCCGTCAATTCCAGGAACCGCTGACAAAAAATCGGTCATCCGCATCATAAAAGCGCTGAGAGCGGTGATGACTCCATGAATAGTGCGATCGAGTAAAAAAAGAATGGAAGATTGTTTGAAGTGTTGAACGACTAAACTTTTTCCATAGGAAACTTGGTTGACGCCGTCTGGAAGTTTTCCCTCAGTGACTAATTGAGAAATCACAGCGACGTGTCCTGCTTTGACTAAATAAAGAAGATATTCCCGAGCGAGTTTCGTAAGAGGAAAACTCACGACTAATCCCAAAAACCAGATGATTCCCTCAGCCTGAGGGGCAATACCTGAAAAAGCTCTGCCCATTAAAAACACCAGAAAAAAGTAGATCATGAAGGCTACACCAAAAGCCAAGTAAATGGCTGCACGCATGATGATGTAGGGAATTGTTTTAAAAACTATCGACGTCGTTTCATTGAGGTAGAGTGACATGAAATCTCCTGGCTGCTCGTGGTGCCCGCAGACAATTTTTTTAGCAACCATTTCTTGCCAGAAGAACTGTGTTCTTAATGATTAACGATAGCTCGGCTGCTGTTTAGGCTGTTGAAATCCATATTGTTGCATCGGAAGGCCGGCATTGGAATCGACGACTTCGATCATGCGACCGGTTTGATCTTCCCATTTTCGAAGAGCTTTTTCCAAAAGAGGTTGGTTCATGGACCAGAGGGCCATGTGTTCGCCGGTGAGATTCGTGGTAGAGAAAAGATTGTAACCGATCGAGAAGTTTTGAAATCCGGTCTCGTCAGGCCCTCCCCAAACGATGAAAGATGTTGGTTCTTGAATTTGAAGTCGTACTGGTTTGTCGGGCTCGTGGGCTGTGCGCAAGAAGCCAATGACATTGAGATTGAGACGCGCTGTCCAGAGTGGTTCTTTTACCTTTTTCAAAAGCAGCATGAAGTCGTCGAGAAACGTCATCTGATCTAGCCCTTTGCGTTCAAAACGCTGAGATGCATTGTAGGTGATCAGCTCAAGAGAGTCGGGAAGGACCATTCCGAAGAAGGCTCGAAGAAAATTGAAGATTTGCTCAAAAAACCAGACATTGGTTTCTTCAGCCCGCATGCGGGTAAAGTCGATATTAGAGTGAAATCCCCAGGTGCCAACCACGTGTCCACGATCAGTGGCGTCATTCAAAAAGTCATCGAGTCCTTTGAGCATTCCTCCTGTGTAACAAAAATAGCTCAAATCCTGAAGTTTTTATTTTGACCTGTCCGAAATCTCGTTTTAGGGCCCATCCTTCTTTAATCCTCATGCGCCCGTAGTTCAGTGGATTAGAACGTCGGTCTACGAAACCGAAGGTCACAGGTTCGAATCCTGTCGGGCGCACTTTAATTTCAAGTACTTAGCTTTCTCCGGCTCTTCCAAAACCCATTTTATGGGTAAATCATGGGTACGGAGATTTAAAGTTAAGCACTCTGCGCCCGAAATTCATCTAACGGAATGACGTTACTTCTTCCTCCATCAATCGCCACAAGTTCTGTTTGTCTGACCAAAAACTCCGGCGAAAGATGTGCGTAGCGCTCAGTCGTTTTGACATCGCTATGACCCATGAGCTTCTGGAGATCGTAGAGGTTGCCTCCCTTCATCATGAAATGAGAAGCGAATGTGTGTCGCAGATCATGGAATCGGATCCTTCTGATCCCAGAGTCTGTGAGATCTTTCTTGAATCTGTCTCGCTTAAAGTTCTCAAGATTCAACGTACGACCGTTCTGGGAGAAGACTAAGTTGTCAGGGTGGGTATTTGACTGAAAGTGAGCCCTGAGCTCTGGGAAGAGGGCTGTATTGATCCCTACGTAGCGTATCTTGCGTCCTTTGGTCGTTTCACGGATCTGATAAGACTTCCCACAGTAACTCCTTGAGATCGTAAGACGCTGATGTTGGAAATCAACCCGATCCCACTTCAAAGCCGCGATCTCGCCCCATCTCAGGCCTGTATTAAGGGCCAGCACATAGAGGAGGTAAGTCCACCGATGGCGATCTCGATACTTTTGATTCGCATACGCCAAGAAACGATCCGCTTCTTCAAAGCTCAGATAATCAAAAGCCACCTCATCCACTTTTAAGAGACCAACGATGGAAACAGCATTTGATATCAGCTGACGCTTTTTAACGAAGTAGTTCAGAAAGCCTCGCAAGCATTGCAGGTATCGATTTATCGTAGGACTTTGTAATCCCTCTGTGAGCTTGTGGGATATGAGGTCTTCCACCCTTTCAGGAGAGATCTTCTCGAGAGGAATATCCCCAAAGAAGGCTTTAAAGCTCTCCATCATGGCTTTATCGCCCTGATGAGTACTTGGGGCGGTGCGAACCTTGGAATAATTCTCAATCCAGGTCCGAGAGGCTTCAAAGAGACAGAGATTTTTCTTATAATCAGTCCGGTCGAATCGGCTTTGATCTTCCAACCACCTTTGGGCGTCGTACTTTCTCTCAAAGGTTTTACTGATCCTCTGCCGATTCTTACAAAGAACAGCCCGGTATATTGTCCCTTTCTTCAGTTTGAGGACTTCAATGGCCATTTAGAGCTCCTTCCCTCGATCCAACAATGGATCTCGGAAGGGTCAAAACGGATGAGGTTTCCGACTTTCTTGAAGGGTATCTGCCGCTTATAAACCCAGTCTCTGAGTGTTAATTCAGACACCGAAAGTTTTTCAGCGGCTTTTTTTACGTCCCAATATGGATTTTCAAAGAGCTGGAAATTCACGCGCTCATATCTTCCAACTTTAATTTTGGTCAATGGTGTTTCTGGAGGGCATAGCCCCGTCCCAAAGCTTTCGCTCTGAGACGAGGAGTCGGTCGATTTATGCGATGGACCTTGCCCAATCATTTTTGAAATCCTCTTTTAATTTGCTGCTTTAGTGAGGGCATAGTCGGTAGTCGGTAATTAGTATGCGGTAATGGGTTGCCTGTAAGAGGTGATACGTTGTGAGTATCCTGTACAAGCTTAATAATCTTACCAAGAGAGTACCAACAATGCTCTGGGTGTGGAAACCCATCTTCATCCTCTTTTACTGTTCTGGTGTTTATAAGATATATTTTGCCACAAATTGAATTTGGCTTAAGTCGTTCGCCTCTGAATGGCACTCGTTCCAGAGCAATAGCACAAGCTTTGTAAAAATATGATCTAGGTCCGTACTTTTTATATTCTTGATAGACAGTCCAAATCTCTTTTCCAATGTGTTCACCCGTACTGGTGACTCTTAATTGTATGTAGATCTTATTTGCCCCACGATATGGAACGATTTTGTAGCCTGTTGCTTGCGCTTCATAATTCGCATCTGGGATTCTTACTCTGGGGGCATTTGCAGTACCTGAATGGTCATGAATTTCTTTTAAGTCTTCTTCGGTAAAAGAATCATCGCATTCTAAGATAGAGGCAATGTGGTTCATTACCTAACCCTCTCAAAGAAAGTTTTTCGTAAGGAGGTATCTTGAGTAAGAGCGGGGGACATCATTCTTCCTGAGAAGTTAAGAATACCTTGTTTGTGGGGAATCGAATCAATTCTGCAATACGAAGAAGCCTCTCGTCGCCTATTGGCACTTTTTGATGTCCATTAATAAGATGATTTAAAACACCGGGAGAAATGCCAGCTTTCCATGCAATCTGATATTTGTGCTCTGGATATGTTTTGAGAGCATTTTTAAACTCTTTTGAAATCATGTACGTCTCCTATGTGAGAGAACGTACTATTATATAGTAATCAGAGTCAGTTGAATGGATGTAAGCCGTTTCGGCGTTTTCTTTGAAACTACTTAGGAAGCAACTCTATTTCAGAAGTTACTAAACTTCTCAAAGCTGCAATTTCATTCTCAACATCACAAGACTTACCTTCTAGAATTTCCTTGAGACCTGCTATGATAAGATAAGCCTCTTCTGGACCCGCTCCTGCATCTATTAAATCTAAGATTATATGTAAAAGTGCTCTTCTATGGTTAATATTTGGTGGCTCCCCTCTTTTACCCCAGTGATACATATTAAGTATTGTTGCATGACTCTTAATTGCTTCTTGTAAGCATGAAATAAGGGCCTTGCCTTGAATTTGAGCTATTACTTTTGTTTTCTTGGTATTGAATGGAGGCCATATATTTGAAAAGAAATCGGCACTTAAGGCAAATGAATCATTATCCCTAAAATGATTCCCGACCCATCCTAAGTCCTCAACAATTTTATTCAATTTTTTGAGCTCACCTTTTTTGAAAACTTTATAGGGAGAATGTTGTTTGCTCGTCACAAACCAGATTGCATTGTCATACATCCATGCCTTGTTTAGTTTTGGATGTCCTAAGCATATCTTATCGAGCTCTTTAAAAAAAGATTTTATGTTTTCAGGAGAATATTTCTTCAAACTTCTATCTATATGTCTTCGCGTAGGCATTGGATGCTTTTTTGGCCTAGAGCTTAGTTCAGAAAGTTGTTCCCGGATTTTCTTATAATTAATGGCTTTTTTCACTCGTTCCTTCAGCAAGATATTTTAAAAAATAATAAATTAAATTCGTCTTCTTAAACAAAGAGATTACTTATATGTTATTTCATAAGCGCATGCTCACTAGGGTCCCTTGCTTGGTCCCCCCACCCCTATAATGAATTCAAAAAGGGGACCCATTTCAGCGCTTTTTATAAACTAAAAGATCATTGGGCTGGGCATCAAAGAAAGCGCACAACTTGTCTAGCATTTGTAAAGAAGGATTGTAGTCTTCTCCATTTGCCATCTTCCATAAGGGAAGGTGGCTAATCCCAATTTCTTTAGAAAGTTTCCTATAAGAAACTCCTTCATATCCTTTTTCTTTGATTAACTCTTTGAGCTTAATTTCAATCATGAGGATGACGTATATTTCATCTTGTTATCTGTCAAATAACAATGTTGTTGACGTGGTGTCAGATGTTATCTATTGAATGTCAAGCATGAGGAGATAAGTATGAAAAGCACAGTCGCATATTTTCGTGTCAGTACGCAGGAACAATCAGTAGATATGCAGAGAAGGGATATTCGATCTTATTGTGAGGCACTGGGTATTTCTTTGGTGCAGGAATACACCGATGAAGGCGTCAGTGGCGCTAAAGCATCAAGACCAGGTCTCGATAGCCTTTTGTCTGATGTAAGACGTGGAAAGGTAAATACTGTAATCGTTTGGTCCCTATCTCGACTTGGCCGATCTCTGAAGAACCTCTTAGGTATTGTTGAAGAGCTGGAGGCCTGTGGGGTAAGTCTGGTTAGTATTAAAGAAGGGTGGGATCTTGCTACTCCAAGTGGTCGTATGATCTTTCAGGTCTTAGGAGCTCTGTCTGAATGGGAGCGAGAGCAGATTAGAGAGCGTGTACGAAGCGGTTTGAGGGCTGCAAAAGCACGAGGACGACGGTTAGGCCGTCCAACTGTCTCTTATGATAAAGAACGCATTATAGAGCTCAAGAGGATGGGTTTATCGACTCGTTCGATCGCCAAGGAGTTAGGGGTCAGCAATGCGACCATTTCTAGGGTGTTACAAAACCATCAAATTTTAACATCTGTAAGCGCTTGAAAACATAGAGTCTTAAAAGTGGAAAATTGAGTGTTACAAAAGAAATGTTTTGAGACATTAGACTTGAGCCGCTTCACATCAAAAGATAGTGCATTCATATGACATTTTCTTGGAGTCAGTTCATTCTTACTCTTGGTGGCCAAACCGCCATAATTGCTGCTTTTGGATTCCTGGGAGGAGAATGGATAAAAACAAAATTCTCAAAAAATCTTACATCACATGCTGAGCATTTAAAATATGATCTCCAAAAGTCGATGGTAAATGTGGAGCAAGCATCAAAAAAGAGACACGAAATATACCCTGAAATATATTCTCAGATTATTAAAGTAGACGGAGCTATACGAAGCTTGTGTCCGGAAATTGGATTTTCTGCCACATTTGAAGATTTTAATATCGAGGATATACAGTCTCTTCTCTCAAAAATAGAAGGCCCAGACAAACCTAAAGAAGATATTTTGAAAATATTTATTGGTAATCCAAAAGAAGGGGCACAAGCTTTAAAAAGCTATTTAAAAACTTTAAATAAAAATAAAGCTAGAGCCGATCTGCAACATATTAAAAATGATTGGTTGGTTTATGAATTATTTATGACACAGGGCGTTTCTAAAAAAATTGGAGATGTTCATTCACTGCTATGGAGTCTTTGGATTGATTTAGAATTAGATGACCCTCGGGATGGTAATAAGTGGAAACGGATTGAAGCTTTAAAGTCTAATATTATTATAGCGATAAATGGTCTTAAAACTTTAATGCAAGAGGAGATGGGTATTATAATTAGTACAAGCCCAATAAGTAAAATATAAGGGTTTATGCTACATTCAGCTAAATTTAACTACCTCCTTTGAGGCTTAGAAGGTCTTTTCTCTAGAAAGCCGTCTTTAGTTAAAGATTTCAGAATCTCATTACCCAAAGACGAATTCATAGAGCTTTGATCCAACCCCGAAGTGTTGGCCCCCCCAACCCAAACAGTTTTTTTTGATTTTACATCTAAAAAGGAAATGCCGGTGCTCATTTGATAAATGGTATAACCGTAAGAAGAATAAGATGTGCTGGTTGTTGTAGCTCTTGCGGTAGTATTACCGGTAGTTGCCGTCGCTGTTGTTGTTTGAGTTGATGGAATTAAAAATGATTGGAGAGAGCTGGATCCCCCTTGATAAGCAATAATAAGAACTCCATCAAATCCATTATCCTGCAAAGTTTTCCAGTAATCGCCATAAGTATACTTGTTAATAGGAGGAAATAATTGGTGCCAAGCCTCTACTTCGGAATAAATATTCCTCTTCAGATAGCTCACTCCCCAATTCTCACTACGTTCTTGTGAGTTTAAATTCGCTCCATCCACAGCAAGAATTATTTTAGTATATGTATGTTTTGGGAAACCTTCTGCCTGATAATGAGTGATATTTGTTGTAGCGCATGCTTGGAGAAATAAAGTGGTAGTTATTCCCATAAATAATAATTTTATAAATGGATTAATCTTTTGAATAATTTTGATAATTATCATGGGTGAATACGTTTATTTTTTTGTATAAGTTACACTACATGAAACTGAATGTGAGTTTATATTTGTAGTACATTGTCCAGATGCTTGGTTCCCAATGAATGTTAGATAGCAATTCATCGGCGCGCCATTTTCTAGAGTTCCATAAGTAACATAACTTCCTGTATCTCTCTCCACATCTCCAGGAACCCCTGTAGCATCAAAAAAGCCAGAATTTTCGGAGGTTAGAATGATGCTATTAGAATCACGAGTTATATTGATTGTGGTATCAAATAGACCATCACACGTTTGATTTACTCTGGTAAGCGCATATGGAACTTTTGAATTCTCAGCAGAGCCTGAGCAGCCCCAACTACCAGAATGGTGTAATCCTGATATTAAAATGGATAACGACATCGCCAGCTTAAATAGCCTTTTCATAGATAGTCTTCTGAAGGTGCTTTACAAGCCATAGATTAAAAAAAGGCAAGTGAATATGTCTATATAAAGACATGTTCTTAAGACAACGTGTTTGTATCAAATTTATTAAAATAGAGTCTCTGGTATGGGGCTCAAGGAAACCATGCAACGCGTTGGGAGGAATGTTCGGAAAGCCAGAAATAATCAAAAAATTACCCAAGAACAAATGAGAGACTTAGGGTTTAATTATCGTTATTATCAAAAAATAGAAGCAGGAGAGGTAAATGTAACCTTGGATACTCTTGTAAAACTCTCAAGGGCATTGAAATGTCCTATAACGAACTTTCTGAAATAATGGTCTTAATTACCTAGCTATACGCCCTTGAGGAAATAAGTCTGAAAGACTCAAGCTTCTTGTCTCAAGTTGTTTAGGAGCTTCTAAGCCACCTATTTTGCTTATTTGATCAATTGCCTTAAGGCATAGCAATTGAGCTTGCATGCGTATGCTATGATCAGGATCTTTTAATGCAGCGCTCTCAAATACACTTTGCCAAACAGTTTCAAACTTTTGGTCATATCTGCCTGAGGCTATTTCATGAGCTATGGTTGATTTAATTCTAGGGTTTTCTAGTAATTGAGAACCAATTTTACTGAAATTAATATCACTTTTGGCTTTATACCCTGCTTGAATTGCAGCTGTTTTTAGATCAGGAGCTCCACCTGCAATAGCTTTTACAAACCTTTGTTGTTTAAGAGTTAATTTGTCTTTATTGCTTGGTAAATCTGATGATACTGACTTTTCGTCTTTCATAGTCTCTCTTAAAGAGTCCTTCATTAAATTGATTCAATAAATTCACGTAGCTTATCTGCTGTAACAACCAATCTTTGAGCTGATAATGTAGTAATATACTCTTCAGCTGATTTGGGAGGTCTTTTTAAAGATGCACGATGAGCTTTTGCTACAGCAAGAAAAGCTCCAGGATAAAGGCTCATTTGATGTTCAAGAAAGACATCAGGGTGCACAGCTTCGATACCATAAGAATTCAAAGTTTCTTCAGGAAAGTCTTTTAGATTAAATGTAACAATAATTTGAGCATTACAACGTATAGCAGCAGCTAATACATGCCTATCATTAGGATCTGGAAGCTTCAATCCATCTATTAACGTCCCATATTCTTTCACTAAACAGTCGGGAATAGCTTGATCCATTTTCGCTCTAGTAATTTTAAGCTGGTCAGCTAATTCAGGACGATTTTCTAAAACTGCACTAATCCATTCTTTATGAATATCTTCGGTCCATTTAGCAGCGAACAATCCTACATGAGCTAGCCGCATTAAGAAATCTCTGAGGGGTGCTGGGTACAAAACACATGCATCAAAAAGAACTACAAATCTCATCAATACCCCATATCATTCTTTTGTGCCTCATCTGTTAATTCATCTAATAATTTAGCATTCTCCAGATCTCGCTCTTCTTTATAAACTATTAAATCCTTATAACGTATACGTCGATGAGTACCAACTTTAGTAAATGGAACTCTTCCACTCTCTAATATTTGTATTAAAAAAGGGCGTGAAACATTTAGAATATTTGCTGCTTCTTGGGTGGTCAACAGATGATGGGTAGGAACAATACTGACAATATTGCCTTGAGCCATCTCTGCTAATAAATCACGAAGTAATGCTAAAGCTTGTCGCGGCAAAATCAAATCCTGTCCGTCCATTTGCACTCTTGCTCTATAGGCTTTGGGAATTTTGGCTAGTAATAGGCTCAATTCTTCTGCACTAGCGCGTGCTAAAGAAATATCCTCATCTGATGGAAGAACTTGAAGGCTATAGCTTTTACTTTTCATGATTTTGCCTCCTCAAGAGTCCTATTAAGCATTATGTTATTCGAAATAAACGAAAATCGCAATAGAGACTGAATTAATTAAAGATAGGTTTTGGGTAAATCATAAGTATGAGCTTCCATAATAGCCGAAAATTACTCGTAATTCTTCGTAATGTATCAGTGGAAGTATTTGATTTTATTGATGAGTTAATCTACTGCTTTTAAGAGAATTCTTAAAAAAAGTGGTTATGAGTAAAGAGACAGACTTATATAATGAGTGATCCATTAGAAAATTTAACCATCTTAAAGGTAATAAGCGGCTTAGGAGGTTTGGGAAGTATTGGAAGTATCATCACAGGTTTAAACACATATTGGAATAGCAGGGAAAAGCCTAAACTTTATAGAAATCCTGACCAATTTGATGAGTATAATCGAGTTTTTGGGCCACGTTTTTTCGAAAGCCCTGAATTCTGCTATGCCTATTTAACTTTTTGCCTAATTAATGAGAGAAAAAAACTTTTAATAAAAGAAATTAACTGTTCAATTTTTAATTATGGAGAGCAGAAGTGGGTTTCATGTGAAATTATAACAGCTCCTCCTTCAGCGAAATATGGAAGTAGCGGAGAACGACTCTCTGGCTCTCCCGGAGCTTTCCCAAATCAATATCAGCTTATAGGCTTATTAAACCAGAGAGAGATTCCTGAAAAAAGCGCACGCGACTATTTTTTAGCTTTAAAATTTCCAGGATTTGCAATTAACAACCTGGAAGGCAGGAGTCTTAAATCTCTACAAGACGAATTTGGCTCTCAAAATGAATTTGATCTACGAATCATTTTTACAACGTCTTCAAACAAGAAACATTTTTTTAAAACAAAATTATTGTTATTTAATTTAAAAGACACAACTACTTAGAAATGAGATTTGAAACCTCATAAATTTTAATAGGAGGTAGCTTTTAAATAGTAAGTAAATTCATCCTTACTTTGGGTAAATTATGGGTACGAGCTTCAAGAATCGTCGGAAACCGTCCGTGACCCTCCGAAATGCATCGGTGGAAGTCGTTGATTTTGTTGATGAGTTAATCTAATGATTTTTAAGGAAATTCTTAAAAACCGCGGTTACGCGCTACGAAACCGAAGGTCACAGGTTCGAATCCTGTCGGGCGCACAATTTTCTTTAGATAATCTACCCTTTATGCTCACAAAAAAATCTTTGTTTTTTCTTTCCGTATTTTATTTTTCCACCCTCATTTGGTCGGCGAGCAAGCCCTTGGATACTTTCACATGGTTTTTAGAAGTGGTTCCTTCTCTTGTGGGTCTTGTGGTCCTCGTCTGTACCTATCGAAAATTTCCCATGACGAGCCTCGTTTATTTCTTATTCGTGGTTCATTCCCTTATTTTATTCGTGGGAGGTCATTACACGTATGCGAAGGTGCCTCTTTTCGACTGGATTGACCATGCCTTTCACTTGGGGCGCAATCACTACGATAAGCTCGGGCATTTTGCCCAAGGATTTATTCCCGCCATCATCGCGCGTGAAATTCTTTTGCGCACGTCTCCTCTCAAACGGGGAAAATGGCTTTTTTTCATCACGGTCAGTATTTGCCTGGCCATCAGCGCTTTCTATGAGCTAGTGGAATGGTGGGTGGCTATTGGTACCGGGGAGGGTGCTGAAGCTTTTTTAGGTACCCAAGGGTATATCTGGGATACTCAAAGTGACATGTTCTTAGCTCTCGTAGGTGCTGTTGTGAGTTTGTTCACATTGTCATCCCTTCATGATGCTGCCTTGAAAAAAATAATGAATGACTAAGAAATGACTCAGGAATGATTAAGGAATGATTAAGGATAAAAAGTATGGTCCTAAGCTTCGCAGAAATTATTGTTTTTGTCGGGATACTTTGCGGCGTTTATTTTGCGCTGCGTCCTCTGCAAAAATGGATGGAAGCTAAGATTTTGAAAGTTCTTCGAAAATCTTCTCGCAGTCATGTGACTCTTTTGTCCGATTATTCTAACCAGAATCACCAGAATCAAAAGAAAGATTACCAAGAAAAGGAATAAACCATGAGTATCAATCCGAATTCACCTGAAGTGATAGCAAAATTAACGAGTAAAGCAGGTGTTGGTGTGATTGCGTTTTTTCTTCTCATTGGGATTCTTTCCTCCTACTCGATTATATCTCCTGGAAATACGGGTGTTGTTTTTAACATGTGGACAGGTTCTCTCCGTACAGCCTCTCAGGGAATAGTCTGGAGAATGCCTTGGATTACGCGTGTTCAAAGTTATCCGACAGCATTACGGACTTACACCATGGTGAAACGCTCGAGTGAAGGGAGTTCGGTAGAGGATGACAGCATTGATCTTCCAACTCGCGAAGGCCAGCATATTCGACAGGATATTTCAGTGACCTACAACACTTCGGAAGAGCAAGCGGCTCAAGTGTTTCGTTCTTTTCGGGGAGCTGATGTTGAAGAAATTGAATCCACTTTTATTCGTCGAACCATTATCACCGTAGCGCAAAATATTGCAGGCCAGATGTCTCTTTCAGAAGTGATCTCCTCTAAACGCAGCGATCTGCAGGATGCTGTTCAGAAAATGCTGGAAGTAGAGCTTCAAAAAATGGGATTTCATCTCGATAAGGTGAATCTAGGCGCCAGTCATTTGCCCCCAAGTCTTGAAACTCAGATGCAGCAAAAAATGGCTGCTCAGCAGGAAGCGCAACAAGCCGAATACGAACTTCAAAAACAAGAGATGTTAGCCAAAGCAGCCGTTGCTAAAGCTGAAGGTGAAGGACAAGCTGTATTAGCACGAGCGACAAAGGAAGCTGAAGCCAACAAACTACTCCAATCCACATTGACCCCAAGTATTATTCAAAACAAGGCGATCGAAAAATGGAATGGTGTGCTCCCTCAAGTGACTAGTGGGGCGACGCCTATTTTGGATATGCGAGCTTTAGGATCTTCTGAATCCCGATAAAAAAGAGCAGAGAATAAATATGCTCCCTACTTTTGAAAATTTATTGTTTGAAAGAGATGCTTTCTTGACAGGTTTTAAGGGACAACCCATAGTCGGCTCTCTTAAGGAGTTTTTATGGAAACACAAAATAACGAACATCATCACGAATCTCACGAAGGCTCTTCCGGAGAAGAAAAAGTAGCTCTTCAACTCACTGAAAATGCCATCAAGAAGGTCGTCGCTTTTTCCACAGGCAATAAAGAAGCCGAAGGGAAGCATCTCCGTATCTATGTGCAAGGCGGTGGCTGTTCGGGTTTTGAATATGGTTTCACTTTTGATGATTTGCGCGATGATGATCAAGTGTTGGAGTTTGGAAATATTAAAGTGCTTTTAGATCCTATCAGTCAGCCCTATCTTCAAGGATCGACAGTCGATTTTGTGGAAGATTTTCGTGGTTCTGGTTTTTCGGTGAAAAATCCGAATGCCTCAGGATCTTGCGGCTGTGGACATAGCTTTTCGGTCTAGTTTATTTTCTTAAAAAGTTGAAAACATCAGGATGCCCCAGCAATTGGGGCATTTCTGTTTCTAGCAAGTCAGGCTTTGCTCCATTCAATATTTTTTCAACTAAGTTTAAAGCGTCTCTGTTATGAATAGAATCGACCCTGGCTTTAAGCTTCCTCAGCCATTCTGGAGCCTGTTGGGGAAGAGTTCCCCGAATCAAATTTTCGCGTACGTGAGAAGAATCCAATATTATAGAAATATTGCGACAGCCTTCGGTTTTTTCAGCTAATCGTTTATTCAAGATTTTGGCATTCAAGAGTTTGGGAATTAATTGATAACCAGCTTCTACATGATCCACTTGAGCTTCTGCTAAACCCATCGCGAGCATTTGAGGAGCCGTCAGAGGTGTTTTGGGCGGAGTGCTTGTTTGAATTAAAAACGCCAATCCAGGGCCGACTTTTTCAACAAGTCTGGGGATTGAAAGCATGATGAGTCCCATGAAGAGTTGAGGGATCGAGAGAGTCGCTTCAGCTGTGACCACTATATGAGAGCTTGCACAAGCGATCTCGGCTCCGAGACCAATAGCTTCTCCTTGAAGAAAAGAAATAATGGGTATGGGAGATTGAGCAATGAGTTGGCACAGCTCATCAGCTTTACGAATATAGGACATGGCGCCTTTGATGTTACGATCTTCAATACGATCCGTCAGCAGGCATTCTTTTAAAAAGAGGGCATTGCCACCGGCGCAAAACTACGACCTTTACTCCTTAGAAATATGGCTTGAACAGGAAATCCTATAGAGTCTTTAATAGCTTTTGTGAGTTCTTCAATATGGTTTTCAAAAAGAAAATTATCCAGAGTTTGAGGGTTGGCCCAATTTGGTTGAGCGCCTTTGAACCAGATATCGGCTATGGCGTAGGACCCTATATGTTCACCTGATACGATAACAGCCATTCCTTATTTTCGGTATAATGAGAAAAAGTTGTGAGTAAAATAGTGAACGATTAAAAATATGGAGATGACCGGGATCGAACCGGCGACCTCGTCGTTGCGATTCCGTTTGCCTCGCCAGCAAAGCTGGACTTCGGCAGTACTCACTCACTATTTTACTGACAACTTTTAATTTCTTGAAAGAAAAACTTGAGGGCTGTGGAGAGAGCTTTTTGGGCTTTTAGATTCATTTTAAAATATTTTGGAATCTTCAAAAGCATTTTTGGGTTTTTGATGACGAAAAGTCCCGGATGGGAACCTTCCGGTAAATCTGTCAGAGGCAGTGTTTCTGTAAGTGGATCAAAAATTACACGCAAAGATAAAAAAGGTATTTGAGCCCTTCTCACAATAGCCGCAATAGCCGCTGTTTCCATATCTATGGCTAAGTGTCCCGCTTGACCAAATTTTTCTTTTTGAGTTTGTCCGGCGAGCTTCCACGCTGTCATGAGAGAGCCTTCGCGATAAGGAAGTCCTGATTTTTGAAGTGCCGATTGCATTTTTTTTCGCCAAACAGGTTCGGAAATAAAACGATCGGTTGGCGTCTCACTTCGAATTTCATTCACCAAAATAACATCACCCGTTTTTAAGTCTGGATGACAGGCTCCGGCAAACCCTGCAGAAATAATCACAGAGGGCGTAGTATTTTTTGTCACCAGTTCTGTGCCTTCATGAGCATTGGGCATCCCAACTCCGGTGCGACACATAAAAGTCGGAAGATTATAAAGAGTCCCTTGAGTCAGTTGTGCCCGGCATGTGGAGAGGTGTTCTTGACCATCAAAGTCTTTGAGGAGAGGTTTCAATTCCTCTTTGAGAGCATAGATGATGGCGATGGGTGATGGTGTTTCAGACATAAGTGAAGGGCCTATGACAAATTCCTCAAAGACCTAGCAACCTTTTTGACGCCAAGCCGAAGACAAGGGCTCTTCGAAAGGATTTTTATGGCAGTTGCTACATTACCTTCAGGCGATCTTCAGTCTCGACTCTTGGCTCAAGGTCTGACGTGTCAGCTTTTGACTCCTCCAAACTCTCGTCAGAAAATTGCTCGCGTGATTCTTCATCAAGCAGGGCCTGGAACTGGATATACAGAAGAAACAGCACATCTCTATAAAGATATTTTAGCAGAAGGTGGGACAGCGGTATTGCTGTATTCCCCACTCTCGGGACGATTTGGTACAGAGGGTGTTGTCGAAGAGATGAGTTTGATCGTTCAGGGAGTGCAAGCGGTTTATGGGAATATTGATTTAGGTGTCGTCGCTACTTCGGGTGGGCAAAAAGTAGTTTTAAAAGCAGCAGCGATGGATGTGTTTGGAGATCAGTTGAAAGAGTGTGTTTTCATCAATGGGATTCTGACTTCTGATTGGGCGAAATTTAATTCCACAGAAGAAGCTAAGCTTAATACTCAACATGGGATAGTTCGAAAACCAAAAGGTATCCAAACAACCCCTCCTATCATAGCCTGTCCAGCACGTCGTGAGATGGGTGCCATGGGTTTTGCCAAAATGGCTTTTTACAATTTTCTTGGAAGATCAGTAGAATATTTTTCAGGCGGTTATGCTTTTTTGAACAGGCTATTTTATTTAAGTCATGGTGCGCCAGGGTTGAATGAAAATAAAAATCTAAGATTTTTGGAGAGACATACAGATCAAGAAGTTTATAATATTTTGAGGCGGCAATATCCCATCAACGCTGGTGTTTTTTCATTAGTAACAAGTTTATATCAAGAAGATCTGAGTGAAGCCCTTAGAGATTCAGCGGCCAAGGGTGTTCATTTTTTTGTGGTGCGAGGGGAAATGGATGGTACTGTGAATGATCATCAACATCAGAGAGTTGTGGAAATAATCAATGAAACTAAAGGTAATTTGCAGCTTTTAAGTATTCCGGGATGTAGCCATTTAGTTGAAATAGAAAAGCCAGATTTGTTGAGAGAAGAATTAGGGCATTTTTTCAGAAGAGTTCTTGTTACTTCAACACCAGGCCCACAGGGCAATGATCTGAACCAAGAACCTCTGGTCGAATAAAAGCATCTTTGGTCGCCGCCGCGAAATCTTTTGAAAAACAAAAATAATCAATTCTCCACCCGACGTTTCGGGAGCGAGCGCCGAAACGATACGTCCACCATGTATATTGCTTCGTGAGATCGGGATAAAAATGCCGGAAGGAATCCGTAAATCCTGATTCTAAAAATTTTGTGAAATTAGCCCGTTCTTCATCCGTAAATCCTGACGATCCTCGATTAGGCCCAGGATTAGCCAGATCGATCTCCGTATGCGCCACATTGAGATCTCCGCAGACAATCACAGGTTTTTTCTTTTCTAAGCCTTTCAAATATGTGCGAAAGGCTTCATCCCATTGCATGCGGTAGGGGAGCCGTTTGAGCTCTTCACCGGCATTCGGGACGTACACATTGACCAAAAAATACTCGGGAAATTCCGCTGTGATCACGCGTCCTTCATTATCATGATCTTCATGGCCAATGCCGTAAGTGACATCCTGCGGTTTGATTTTAGTGAGGAGGGCAGTTCCTGAATAACCCGGCTTTTTTGCGGCATTCCAATAAATCTCATAACCAGGAACTTCCAGATGTACCTGTTCACGTTGAGCCTTCACTTCCTGAAGTCCTAAAACATCCGGCTCGTGATCTTTTAAGAATTCATAAAAATTCTTTTTCACAATCGCCCGAATTCCGTTCACATTCCAGCTGATAAGTTTCAAAGACATTATTTAGCCTTCGCTCCCGAGCCCACAATACCGCGATCTAGTGTCAGCACCGACAATCCATTGGCGTCACTTGCGGCGAGTAACATGCCGTGTGATTCCACGCCGCGGATTTTAGCTGGTTTTAGGTTGGCCACAATCGTGATTTTTTTGCCGATGAGTTCTTCGGGTTTGTAATGCAGGGCAATGCCCGCCACGATTTGTCGGGGTTCGCCACCGACGTCGAGTTGAAGTTTGAGAAGTTTGTCAGCGCCTTCGACTTTTTCAGCTTGTTTGATTTCAGCGATACGAAGATCCACTTTCATAAAATCGTCGATGCTGATTTGTTCTGTTGCTGGAGCTGCTGGTGTTGCGGGTGTTTCCATTTTTTTTCTTTCTGTAGGGGCGTGATTAATCACGCCCGTTTTTATTTTGGGCGCAATCAATTGCGCCCCTACGATATTGGTTTCAATTCTGGGAAAAATCGGCTGTCCCACAGAGACGGTAAATTGATCTGATTGAGCCCAGGAAATGTTTTTAAAGTTTTGTTGAGTAAAGTTTTCCAAACCTAATTGCTTCCAAATCTTCTGGGCCGCTCCTGGAATGAAGGGCGAGACAAGGATGGCAATGTTTCGAAGACTATCGAGAACATTATAAAGAACCCTCTCAATATCCTGAGTCTTACCTTCTTTGGAGAGTTTCCACGGGGCGCAGGTGTCGATATATTTATCGCCCGCGGCAATCCCTTCCCAAATCGATGCTAGTGCTGTGTGAAAATTGATATCTCCCGATTTTTGATAATCGAGAGCTACTTTCATTTTGGGTAAAATCTCTTCGATCGTTTTTCTCAATACCTTATCTTCATCGGTCGCTTCAGTTGTCGCTGGTTTTTTGATTTTTCCATCGAGATATTTTGTGGCCATTCCCAGAGTGCGATTTAAAAGATTTCCAATATCGTTAGCCAAATCACTATTGAAACGTTTGATAAAATTATCCCAAGTAAAATCCCCATCCGAACCAAAACTCGATTCACGTAAGAGATAATAGCGTAGGGCATCAGGTCCATATTGAGGGACAATGTCCAAGGGTGTGACAATATTGCCCAAAGTCTTACTCATTTTTTCGCCTTTGAGATAAACGAATCCATGTCCAAAAACCGCTTTGGGAATTTCAAGTCCTGCGCTCATGAGCATCGCAGGCCAGATCACACAGTGGAAGCGAGTGATATCTTTTCCAACCACATGAAGATCCGCAGGCCACCATTTTTTCCATTGAGATTTGGCTTCAGAAGAATCCTGACCAAAACCCACCGCAGTGAGATAATTGAGCAAAGCATCAAACCACACATACACGACATGCGATGGATCTTGAGGAAACGGAATCCCCCAATTAAAAGTCGATCGTGAAATACTGATGTCTTGCAAACCTGATTTGACCAAACTCAAAACCTCATTGCGACGGACTTCTGGGACGATAAAATCAGGGTTAGCTTCATAAAAATCCAGAAGCTTCTGTTGGTATTTGGAAAGAAGAAAATAATAATTTTCTTCATGAAGCCACTTAGGCTCTCTTTTGTGAGCCGCACATTGTTTGTCGACTAAGTCTTTCTCCATCAAAAAAGCTTCACAGCCTTCACAATACCAACCTTCATAAGGCTTCTTTTCAATGTCTTCGGGATTTAATAGTTTTAAAAAAGCCTTCACACTTTCGTGATGTCGCGGTTCGCTGGTTTGGATAAAATCATCATAAGAAATATCGAGAGATTTCCAAATCGCTTCAAATTTGACGCGCATCCCATCACAATACTTTTTAACATCCATGCCTTGAGCAATCGCTTCTTTTTGAACTCCCGCACTGTGTTCGTCATTACCCATTTGAAAGTGAACATCATGACCTTCAAGTCTCAAAAACCGAGCATAAGCATCGGCCGCAATCTTCTCATAAGCCGTCCCCAGATGAGGGATATTGTTCACGTAATCAATGGCTGTGGTGATATAGAACTTTTTCATGGGTTTCCTAATGTGCTCAATAAACGTTCCAACGCAAGCGTCTTGTTAACGTTTCCGTCGATGGCGTGGAGGGTTTCTAAAATCGTATCGATGTTGTTAGAGAGAGCTTCAGAGCTTTTTGTCGCTAATGTTTGTGTGATATTTTTAAGCTGAGGCATTGTTAAGAAGTCTTCTTGAGACGTATTTTTCCACGTCAGGGCATCATGCCAGAGATTTTGTAACAATGTAAAAACCGGTTCGAGTGCGTAGGATTCTTTGGCCAGTGTCTCGGCCGCTTTGGAGGCTGCAGAAAAAGTTGTTTTGTTTTTTTGCAATAACGGCAGGATCAATTCGTTTAAAAAAGGATTTTGCTGCAAAAGATTTTCAGAGCGATGTCGGTACAGATCCATATCTCCAGGAAAATGAACTTTTTGGCAGCGCGAGCGGATCGTGAGAAGTAGTTGGTCTGGTGACGTGGTGAGAAGGAAAAAGACAACGTGAGCGGGGGGTTCTTCTAACGTTTTGAGCAAGGCATTGGCTGCTGCTATTGTCATGATTTCAGCATTTTCAATCAAGATGACGATGTAAGGTGATGAAACGGGTTTCAGTGTCAGTCGTTGGAGAAGTTCACGAATGGTTTCGATCCCAATCGATTTTTTTTCTGTGGTGACTTCAATGAAATCCGGATGGTTGAGGAGAGATGCGTGATTCATCAGAATATCCGTCATTTTTAAAGCACAGGCTTTTTTCCCAACACCTGAAGGCCCAGAAAAAAGATAGGCGCACGGAAGCTTAGAGGAAGCGCCGTAAGCGTTTTTCCACTTCTGAAAAAATTTTTCGGAAAATGATGTCGGGTTGTTGGGTAGCATCGATGATGACGAACCTTTTTTTATCTTTTCGGGCCAGAGTCAAGAAACCCTTCCGGACTTTTTCGTGGAATGAAATTTTTTCATTTTCAATCCGGTCTTTTATATGTGGGGGGCGACCCTCTCCCCCCACGCCCCCAATTGTATATTCCTTTTTGTCGCTCTCTTGAGTCCAATTTTGGGAGATAGATCAAAGAGAAATGTCAGATTGGGTCTGAGTCCGCCGGTGGCAATCGTGTTGAGATTTTCGATCAACGGGTGGTCAATCCCTCGTCCAAATCCCTGATAAGCTAGGGTCGAGTCTGTAAAACGATCACAAATGACAATTTTCTTAGCCTTCAAAGCCGGCAAAATCAGATTTTCGACATGATCCCGACGAGCTGCTTCATAGAGCAGGAGTTCTAGCTGAGGGGACATTCCTTTGTTTTTTGGGTCTAAAAGAGTGGTTCGGATCTGATCCGCCACCGAAGTCCCTCCCGGCTCACGCGTGATTAAAAAAGCATAGCCTAATAGTGCCAGGCACTCACTTAACCTCTTGATTTGAGTGGTTTTTCCAGCCCCTTCCCCCCCTTCAAAGGTAATGAAGAAACCCTTCTTTAAAGAAGCCTTTTTTGCGCGATGCGTTGATTTTTTTTCAAAATGAGAAGTTTTTGCTTTCATGATTGGATTAGTTCCATTAAAATAATCTTTGGAGTTGGTCAAAATTTTTACCGTAGGACGCAACTTAAAGCAGGAACCTAAGCGATAACTTAAAAGTTAAGCTTAACTAAATAATGAGGTGTTTATGCCCAATACAATCGGTCAGCATCATAGAGGTCCAACGCATCGTCATGAAGGTGAGGGGACTCATCAAGTATTTCAATCTTTAATTGGTAAAGGTCGTTCTCGAATGGTGGGAGATGCGGATAAAATTGCTGAATCAAGTCCAACACGCCCTAATCAAGTTAGAGATAATTTTGCGATGGGAGTTCAAATCCATTCGATGCCTTGTTAAGTGGTCGTAGAGGCTAAATTTAAATTAAACTGATTCTAAAAATAAAACCGCCCAAGTTTCCTTGGGCGGTTTTTTTATTCTCAATTTTCAATTACCACTAACTACATCCCATCGAATTTCCGCAGTTGATGCATTTGTAACAAGCACCGTTGCGGACGGTGATGTGCCCACATTGATCACAGCAGGGAGCATCGCCCATCATTTCGGATAAATGTTCTCCCATTGATGCCGCTTTAGCTGCTTTGGGCTTTTCCGTTTTGGCAGTTTGAGCGGAAGCTTGTGAGGCTGTTTCTTGATTGTCACGAGCTTCGAGAGTTTCGGGTTTGAGATGAACGAAGTCGGTACGACCTTCATATTCAAATCCCAAAATGCGGAAGATGTAGTCCAAAATCGATGTGCAGATTTTGATGTTTGGATGATCGGTGATTCCTTGAGGCTCGAAGCGTGTGAAGGTAAAACTATTCACAAACTTATCGAGAGGCACTCCGTATTGAAGACCAATCGAAACCGCAATCGCCAGACAGTTTAAGATACTGCGGTAGGCAGCGCCTTCTTTGTACATGTCGATAAAGATTTCGCCTAAGCGACCATCTTCGTATTCGCCTGTACGAAGAAAGAGTTTGTGTCCTGAGACTGTGGTTTCCAAAGTGAAGCCTTGACGCTTGATGGGAAGAGTTTCGCGTTCACCGCGGCTAATTCCTTGATCCAAAATAGCTTGAGCATCGGCAACTGCTTGTGCTGCAGCCGCGACAGAAATAGCGTCCGTCTTGTTTTCTTTTTTGGCCGAACCTGTGTTGAGAGGTTGGGAATGTTTGCACCATCACGGTAGAGAGCCACAGCTTTGAGACCCAATTTCCATGAATCCACATAGATTTTTTCAATATCTTCCACTGACATTTGATTGGGAAGATTGACGGTCTTGGAAATAGCACCCGAGATGAAAGGTTGTGTTGCTGCCATCATGCGGATGTGACCCATAGGATCAATAAAACGAACGCCATCGCCACATTTGTTGGCACAATCAAAGATTGCGAGATGTTCGGGCTTGAGGGCTGGGGATCCTTCGATTGTTCCGGTATCCAGAATATATTGCTGGATATCAGCGATCTGATTGTCGGCATAACCAATGCGTCGGAGAGCTAAAGGAACTGATTGATTGATAATTTTAAAGTGTCCACCACCTGCCAATTTTTTCCATTTTACCAAAGAAAATTCAGGTTCCACACCCGTGGTGTCGCAATCCATCAAAAGACCAATGGTCCCTGTAGGTGCCAAAACAGTGGTTTGGGCATTACGGTAGCCATAGAGACGGCCTTTTTCCAAAGCTAAATCCCAAGCTTCATTGGCAGCGGTTAAAAGATCAGAAGGACAAAGAGTTGAGTCGATGCGGTGAGAGGCTTCACGATGTTGGCCGATGACTCTCAACATAGGTTCACGATTTTTTTCGTAGCCAGGGAAGGAGCCTTTGACTTCAGCGATTTCGCTCGACACACGGTAAGATTCACCTGTCATGAGAGAAGTGATCGCTCCGGAAATCGCCAACGCTTTCTCGCTGTCGTAAGGGATTCCATTGGTCATCAAGAGTGTACCGAGATTAGCGTAACCTAATCCCAAAGGTCTGTAGTCGTGGCTGTTTTGAGCGACAACGCGAGTGGGGTAAGATGCAAAGTCGACCAAAATTTCTTGAGCAATAATGAAAGTACGTACGGCATGCTTAAAGTCTTCTACTTGGAAGTGTCCGCGATCATCGGTGAATTTCATGAGATTCAGCGAGGCTAAGTTGCAAGCGCTGTCATTCAAAAACATGTATTCAGAGCAGGGATTGGAGGCGTAAATTTTATCAGTATTGGCAGAAGTGTGCCAGTTGTTGATAGTCGTGTCGTATTGAACTCCAGGATCGGCGCAGGACCAAGCGGCAGTAGCGATTTGTCTCATGAGATCGCGAGCGGGAAATGTTTCGCAAACACTTCCATCTGTACGCATGCGTGTGCTCCATTCAGTGCCATTTTCATAGGCGCGCATGAAATCATCTGAAAGACGGATGGAGTTGTTGGAGTTTTGTCCAGAAACAGTATGGTAAGCTTCTCCATTAAAATCTGCAGGATAACCACCATGCTGAATCAAAATGCCGGCTTTCTTCTCTTCTTTTACTTTCCAGTTGATGAAGTCGATGATTTCAGGATGATCGACATCCAAGCAAACCATCTTGGCGGCGCGGCGTGTGGTACCACCTGATTTGGTAGCGCCAGCACCTTTATCTAAAACTTCCAGAAAACTCATGAGCCCAGATGACGTACCGCCTCCGGAAAGTTTTTCCTGGCGACCGCGGATTTTAGAAAAATTGGTACCAGTTCCGGAACCATATTTAAAAAGACGTGCTTCGTTTTTAGCTAATTCAAAAATGCTCATGAGATCGTCATCGACGGATTGAATGAAACATGCCGAACATTGAGGACGGGAGTAAGCATCAAGAGTTTGGTTGATTTCATCAATCGCGGGATTCCAAGACCAATTACCTCCACTGCCTTTGATTCCATAAGAATGATAGAGTCCGCAGTTAAACCAGACAGGGGAATTGAAAGCTCCTCTTTGTGTGAGAAGGAGATAGGTAAGATCCATTTCAAAAGATTCGGCATCATTGGAGGTGGCAAAATAGCCTAATTCTTCTCCAGCCAATCGGATTGAGTGTGCTACACGGTAGACAACTTGTTTGACTGAAACTTCGTGGCCGTCACGTCCCCCAGCACTATCAGGGACACCCGCTTTGCGGAAATATTTTTGAACAACAATATCCGTGGCCAGTTGAGACCATGATTCTGGTACTTCGACATCGTTCATTTCGAAAACGACGCTGCCATCAGGCTCTTTGATAACGGATGTTCTTTTAGTCCATTTTAATAGTTGGTAAGGATCAGTCCCCGCCTGTGTAAAATAACGATTAAACTTAAGCCCAGACATGTTTTCAGCCAATTCTGTCTTTTCAAGCTCTTGACTGTCGGCTGTTTCTTGTTTTTTGAGTGGTAAAACTGGTGTCATATAATAATCCCCTTTATTTTAAATGACATGAGCGTTTATCCACAGGGTTTTCCCCTGGGTTATACACATCTTATGGTATGTCGATTAGTAAAGGCACACAATATATTGTGGTTACACAGGGTGTCAAGGAAGTGGGTGGAGAGGTGTCAGGATGAATTTCTAGACCCTTAAGAAGCTTAGGTTTTTTTAAAAAATATTTTTTTTAAAAACGCAGCGCGTTAAGTTTGTCTGAAAAAAATGATTCTCTCCAAGGCCCGTCCAACGTGCATTAGAAAGAAACGATTATTGTTTTAAAAGGAAATGCAGCAATGTTCTCGTCAGATGACCTGTGCCACCGCGTGGACAGTAAGCAAGTTCCTTTTCAGTCCAAGAAGGCCCTGCGATATCAACGTGAGCCCACGGGATGCTTGAGTCGACAAATTCCTGGAGAAAGAGTCCTCCATTGATGGTGCCACCCCATCGACCACCCACATTTTTAAGGTCAGCGATAGGACTTTTGAGTTCTTCTTTGTATTCTTCAATGAGAGGCATCTGCCAGAGTTTTTCACCAGCTTCTTTGCCACAATGGATGAGATCCTGAATCAAGTCCTGATTGTTGCCCATAATTCCGGAACATAAATCTCCCAAAGCAACTACACAAGCTCCGGTCAATGTGGCTGCATTGATCATTAGATCGGGTTTGAGTTTTTGTGCATAACAAATAGCGTCGGCCAAGGTGAGACGCCCTTCAGCATCGGTATTGAGAATTTCCACAGTTTTTCCATTCATAGCCCGTGCGATATCTCCAGGACGTTCTGCAGCTCCTGAAGGCATGTTTTCGGTAGCAGCGCAAATACCATGCACTTCCACAGAAGGCTTGAGGGCACTCAAAGCTTTCATGACTCCCAACATCGCCGCTGAACCACTCATGTCATCTTTCATGGTTTCCATAGAGTTTGGCGGCTTAAGAGACAGTCCACCACTGTCAAAGGTGACAGCTTTTCCGATAATAACAATTTTCTTTTTGGCTTTTCCTGAAGGTTTGTAGGTGAGGTGAACAAAATAAGGAGGCTGTTCACTGCCTTTGGCTACAGCCAGATAAAGCCCCATTCCTAAACGTTCGATTTCTTTTTTCTCCAACACCTTGATAGAAATTCCAGGTTGCTTGGCAATTTTTTTAGCTTCATCCGCCAAACGTTTAGGAGTCATGTCGACTGCAGGGATATTGATTAATGAGCGTGCAAAATTGGTCGACTCAGCAAATATCTGTCCACGTGAAAAACCCAGCTGCATGTTTTTGATACCCGTCAGATCGTCTGTTATCACTTCGACATGAGAGACTGTTTTTTTAGGAGCCTGTTTTTCGGATCGATAATCATCAAAGGTATATTGAGCTAGGGTAACACCTTCAGCAATCACCTGCCCGCGAGCCAATGAATTGAGTGAAGGATCCAAAAACGAGAGATCTTCATACGAAATTTTTTTCGCTTTTACTTTGTTAGCTTGTTTGAGGGCTGCTGCAGCAAACTTTCTCAAAACTTCACGATCAATTTTTTTTGCCTCACCAATTCCCATGACTACTATAGCTTTGGCTCCAAGGACTTCTGGGATATCAATTAATCGTGCATCTCCTGGATGGGCTTTAAAATCTTCTCTTTTTAGAAGAGTGGTTAAAAATCCTTTTAAAGAGTCATCCATTTTTTTGGATAATGTACTTAAAACAAAGTTTTTATTTTCAGAAAAACAGGAAGGACAAGAACGTCAGTTTGAATTTTGTCGGAGATAGATGTTGAAAAACGGATATTTTCATTCTTCATGAAGAGTTCCTTAAATTATAAAACGGTTAATTTCTGAAGCTTGGATTGAAAAAAGTACGTGAGTGACAGAGAGGCGTCAAACAATTTTGGTGCGTCGATAAATGGTTTTGTGTAAGGTTTTAAAACTTTATGAGTCTTTTTGGTTTTTTGAAAAAAAAGAATTCTTCCGAGCCTCGTGTGGTTCAGAAAAATTCTCAAATGGGACAAACTCAGGAGATTTTCGATTTTCCTTTGGGAGAATCCCCCTTTCGTCAGCTCCTTTATTATTCGGAACAAAAAGAGCTTAAGTCACGGCTTCCTTCATTGAGTGGTTGTAAAGTCTTAGAGATTGCGCCGCGAGAGTCTTCTCTTACACCGATGATTCGTTCAATGAATCCTGCACTGATGGTTCGCGTGGGTGGTCAAAAAGAAAAAGAAATGCCTTCAGATGAGAGTGCTGAGTTTGTTTTATCTCATTGGGAAAATCTTCCTTTTTTAGAAGGGAGTTGGGATTTTATTCTTCTGCGGCCTCATTTTTCAAAAATTTCTTTGAGTCGTATTCTTCGTGAAGCTTCGCGTATTTTAAAATCTGGTGGAATGATTCTTTTGAGTGATTTTCATCCGTTTTCCCACATGATTCAAAAAGAACATTTAAGAAGTGTGGTGGGTGAAGACTCATTGGGTCCGGGTTTTGAAAGATATTTTAAATTTTTTAGAGAGTCAGGGTTGACTGTCGATTCAGTAAAAGAATTTTTTTACGATGGATCTTTAAGAAAGTTTTTTCAAACTTCGGGAAATGATCAGGAGCTTTTTGAAAATCTGAGAAAAACTCCTTTCTTGATCTTTTTTCTCTTACAAAAGGAATAGAAGGAATCATAGATGGCGCCTATTTCAATCGATCAGAAGCTCAAGGAGCTTCAAATAGTCCTTCCGGAAATAGTCCCCGCTGGCAATTATGTCCCTGCGGTACGGACTGGAAATTTATTATTTGTCTCAGGTCAATTGCCCAAGGTGGAAGGGAAGATTGCTTATAAAGGTCGTGTGGGAAAGGATTTGAATATTGAAACGGCGCGGCGTGCGGCCAAAGCCTGTGTAGTGAATCTGATAGCTGTTTTGAAAAATGAACTGGGAGCCCTTGAAAAGGTGAAAAAAATTGTTCGTGTAATGGGCTATATCAATACTTACCCCGGATTTAATGATCACGTAAAAGTTATGGATGCGGCCAGTGAGCTTTTGGTGGAAGTCTTTGGAGAGACCGTGGGGCCTCATGCACGAGCTGTGGTGGGTGTTGTGGAACTACCCCTCATGGCTTCTATGGAGATGGAATTGATTGCTGAGGTGAGATAGGGAGGAAAGTCATTTTCTTTGACAGACAGGCTCTCATCCATTACCGGCGATGGTTAACTTTTGGGGAATGGGACTCTGAGGATAAATCTTAGGGTTGACAGAGTGTGACAGTTCAGTTACAAAAAATGCCAATTTATCCAAAACGTTAGTAAGAGTAGTTAAAGAGAATCTAGAAGAGTTGTTTTAAAGAATTGTTATTGAAATGGTAAATCAGGGCGAAGAAAGGGGGGAAACGTCAAAACGCCAAACCATTCTAGAGTGTGTCAGTTCATTATAAAAGACGTAAATCTTATGAATCAAAAAAGGAGAGAAACAATGAGAAAGTTACTCGCATTAGCAGTACTCACAGTGGCCGCTACTTCATTAGTAGCTGCTAACGTCAGAGCCGAGGAAGGTTCAGGCCTCGAGATTTCTGGAAATATTACAAACATCGGTGCTTGGAGCAAAACACTCAAGAATACCCCAACGACAGGAACATTGGGAATCTTGAATGATTATGGTCTGAGAGCTGCTGATACCAAGAATTCATCTCAGTTTGGTTTTTATAATGACCAAGTTGAATTGGATTTAGCAAAAAGCTTTGGTGAAAACATCCGTGCACGTGCTGATATTGATTTTTCTGGAAGCCGAGCTAGCGGAACAACACCAACAGTAATTGAGCAAGCTTATGTGACAGCTAATATCCCCGCTGGTAACGGTTGGGAATTGTTAGTCGGTCGTTTCAACTCAGGAATTGGTTTGGATCCAGTGGATCGTAGTGAATTGTCCACAGTGTCATTCTCCAATGTACACCGTACATTGTTGCCTCATAATTTGCTCGGTGCTCGTTTAGGTTATAACTTTAACGAAGCTACTCGTGCAGAATTTTATGTGGTCAATAATTTGGCTGATAAAGCTACATCTGGTACTCAAGTTCCAGGACTTGGTGCTAATGTCGTTTATAGCTGGGGTGAAGAAGGAAACAGCAGCTGGGTGAAACTTAATGCTGCTGCCAGCCCAGAAACCACATCTAATAAGCCATGGTCCATGCTTGCTGATTTAAGTGCTTCTTTGGCCGTCAATGAAGCTCTTAAAGTTGGTTTGGAAGGTGCTTATCGTCAAGATCCTATCACTGGCTCAGCCAATGATGATAGACATTTTGGTGGTCAGGCTAAAGCTACTTACGCTTTCAGCGATGTTTGGGATGGAACACTTCGTTACAGCATCGTCCATTCTCGCCAAGAAGTAGCTAGCTTGATTGGTGTTAATGCAGGTACTTCTTTAACAACTGTAGGTTATGGTTCTGGTGGTACAAGCCATCAAATCAGCTTAGCCACTGGCTATAGCATTGCAGATGGAGCTCGCTTAGTGATCGAAGGAAACTTGGATATGGGTAAATCCCGTGGAACTACAACAACATCTTATGTCCCAGGTGTTGCTGGTATGTTCGCTTACAGCTTCTAATTCTGAATTTAACTCTTGCTGATAAAACCCCGATTTGCCGCAAGGCAGATCGGGGTTTTTGTTTTTGGGCCCCCACCCGGATTTGCTTCCACGGTCTTAACTTCCCTCCCCCGAAGTGGGGGAGGGTTATTTGACTGAGATGGATCTCGCCTAAAGAGGTTTGGAAATAGGAAAATAATCATCGAGCAAACATTTTAGTTACATTCATATTATTTGGCCTTCCCCCACTTCGGGGGAGGGAAATGAAAGCAAAGGATACAAATGGGGGTGGGGGCCAAAAGATGGGGCCTTAAAACGAATACCCAAAAGCAAAATGAAGTCTGCCAAAAGATTCTTCCGGACGACGATCTAGTTTGATGCCGTAATCCAATCGAAGAGGTCCAACCGGTGTGATGTAGCGCAATCCAAAGCCTGCTGACTGTCTAAAAGTGTTCACGCTCACCGTTGAAATATCATCTGTAAGGCTTCCATTATCAAAAAACAAAGCCAGCTTTAAACTCTGTATGAGTTTTGTCTGAAGCTCGACCGTATTTAATAATAAAAATTGTCCTCCCAATGGAGTTCCATTGGAATCCAATGGCCCAACACCATCTTCTTCAAATCCTCGGATGGAATAATCTCCACCCAAAAAGAGTTTGCGGTCACGTGTCAGATTGTCATCTCCAAAGACTTTAATCCCTTCAACACGTACAAAACTCATTAAAGTAAAAGGGCCTATCAAAGGCAAAAAGTGAGCAAAATAACCTCTTGGCTGGATGAAATTAAATGTCGAAGCAATGAGTTTGTTTGAAACATCAAATCCTCCCAAAAAAATATATCCTTTCCTTGGGTCAGAAAAAGAATCTCTCTTGTCATAGCTAGTGGAAAAAGAAAATTTGGAGGTTGTGTGGTCTTGTTCCTGTGCTCCCGTGACATCAGTGACATCTGAAAAAAAAGTCTGTGTGATTTCGTAACGACTCAGAAGACTCAGTCGTGGTGAAAATTCTTTTAATACACTGATAGAATTTCCAGCATCTACTGTAGTGAATCCCGGTCTGATTTGTTTTTCTATTTTGCCCGATAAAGTCCCAACCAAAGACGTGTTTAAAAAATGAGGATCTCTCAGAAGAGCTTCTCCTTTTTGAATCTCTTGTCCCATCGTAAAGTTGAGACTGGCTCTTTTATTAGTTCCGAAAACATTGACGTTTGAAAGGGAGAGGGTGCCTGTGAAATTTGTATCTGTGTTGTAAGCAATACCCAAATCCATGAGAATTTTTTTAAACTCTTCTAACTTCACTAAAAGATGCACTTGAGAAGACTTCTCAGCCAAGCCAATTGTCTCAATATTGGCACTGCGGTAAGAGCCTGTTCTCCGCAATTGTCTTTCGCTTTCGATAATTTTTTGATAGCTGAATAAATCGCCTCTTTTGAAAAGGATCGACTTTAAAATACTTTTTTCAGAGCTTCGTTCATTTCCTACAATCAGTATCTCCTGAATATGAACTTCGCTGCCTTCATCAATTTTAAATGAGAGAGTATTACCTTCCGGTGATTGAAAGATATCATGAGAAATAACGGTATAAGGATAACCTACATTGGCATAAAGAAGAGCTAGTTTTTGTAAATCTGACGAAAGCTTCTCTTTGGTCAATACAGAACCTTTTTGCAGCTTGAGTGCCGATTGAAGTGTTCTTTCTGAAAAACGATGTGCGCCTTCAAATGTAATTTGAGAAATTTTTAACAAAGCACCTTCTTCGATATTAAAATGAATCGTTGCTTTATCTTTGAGAAAGTTAATCGTCGTCTCTTGAGCCTGTACTCGACTTTGAAAAGCTCCTTCGACTCTAAGATCTGGGGAAGATTGAGGGTGTCTTGTTGCACCGTTTGAGGTTGATAATAGCCCGACTCAAAAAGGGTTTGCTCTTTGGTCAAAAGTTCTTTTTTTATTTTTTTGGCTGAAACTTCATGAAGACCTTCAAATTCAATTTTTTTTACTCTTGTTTGAGGTCCTTCATGGATAAAAAAAGTAACTGTTGTTTTGGTATCTGAAATGTCTTCTTTTTGAAATGTAATGGTTGTTTCCTGAAAACCAAACTTTTTATAATGAGCTAAAGCCGCATCTCGAGAAACTTCAATATCATAATTGTTGTAACCACCTTCGTGAAACATCGGCATGACTTCTTTAAGTGTTCTATGAGAGATCAGAGAATTGCCTTTGAAGATGACAGTAATTTTTTGCCTTCATTCACATCTAAAATTGGATGCATCCGATGAGTTTCGGGATTCATTCGAAGATCTAAAATTCGAATACGTGGACTCAAATACCCTTTATCCAGATAATCTTTACGAATTTTATCGAGTTTTTGTCTGAACCGACTGGGTTCATAGGCCAAAAGGGGATTGAGTTGAGAGATAAAATAACTTTTTGGAAAAACTGTATTTCCCCGAACATCCACATCTTGAAAGCGGTAGCGATTACCTCGATGAATGGAGAATTTAAGATTTACCGTTCCTTCTTTAGGATTCATGTGAGTATCAAGAGTGATCTGGACATCTTGAAATCCTCGACGTTCATAAAAATTATGAATTTTTTCAGTTTGTGGAGGCATTTCTTCTGGAAGGTAGATTTCTCCGGGATGAATAGAGAGGGTTCGGCGAAGTCGATTTTCCAGAAAAGGATAGGTGCCCTTGATGTCGATATTACTAATCAGAAGTCCTTGTTGGAGAGTGATAAAAACTAAAACACCATCCCGACTTTCTTTTTTTTCAAAATCAATTCGAGAAAAACGTCCCCATTTTTTGAGATAAGAAAGGGTTTGATCGATTTTTTTTGAATCAAAGATATCTCCCTCATGAATTGGGATTACTTTTTTGACCTGGTCTTCATTGACGAAATAGCGATTTTGAAGAGGAATAATAATTCCGGCTTCGACATGAATAGACGCAATTTTTGAATTAGACGCAGCTATGTTGTGAGAAAAAAAAGAGAGTATAGAGACACTAAGTAAAACTGTCAGATTCTTGCATTTCATTTAGTGCAATCGGAAACGAAGCAGAAGGTTGAGCTCATAACGTGGATCAAAGCCCAAGAGAGATTTCCGGTATCCTTTCAGCAGGATAGTATCTGTCAGATAATAGTTGGCCTGAAAAGTTTTTTCAGCAGTGATAGGGTCCAAATCATTGATAAATTCCAAAGTAAACCGATCTGAAATACGCTTGCCGACGGAGAGTCTGGAGAGATTGCCTGATTCAGAAGCTTCCAGCCGGAAAATATCGATTTTGGTAGTCTTGGCCAAAGGCGCTGCCACAACACTGGAGAGTTCTTCTCCAATCACACCATTGGTGAGAGAGCGTTTGGAAGCCCCGGATTGACGAATTTCTTCCTGCGTCGCTCCGAAAGCCAGAAGAGAAATAATATCTTGTTTTTCCAATGAAGGGGAGCTGCTAAGCTGAATGGCCAAATTATCCAAAAATCCTCGGATATCCACATAGACAGTATAGCGAGGTTGATCGACAGGTATATCTTGTTGAGCCGAAAGTGTCAGATAAGGATCACTGCGGATTGGGTTTGAATATTCTACTAAGCCTTCGTTTAAAGTAAATTCGCGCCCTAAAAATCTAAAAGTTCCTTCGGTGACACTGAGAGCGCCGGATATTTTGGGTTTGCCCAAAGTGCCATTGATTTGAAGATTGCTCTGAAGAAATAGCGTCGCGATGTTATTTCGCACACGTAAGTCTCCTGAGTTTCTGACAGTCAGATTAAGGCCCATACTGGAGAGAGCTAATTCTAGATCGGAAGGTTGAGAGGGTTCTTCAAAAGGTTTGAGAACCAAATCCCGAATGACAAAGGGTTTGGTGTAGCGACCTTCGATAATATCAATTTTTCCTGATAATAGCGGAGACGGAAGTTTTCCAATCAGAGTGACATCCGTATCAAAATCGAGTCGGTAAACATTATTTTTTGAAAACGTCAGATTATTCCCTTTGAAGGCTAAGTTGAAGTTTTCAGGCTGACCTTGATTTAAGGAAATCTTTCCACTGAGAGAAAACCGTCCATCACCCCAAAGTCCTGAAAGATTGGGCGCAAGAGTTGTTCCATCAATTTTGATGTCACCTGTGAGATTATTTAATTCTTCCGAAAATCCCCTGAGGAAGATATCACTATCTGAAAATTTAACCTGGCCCTTCAGGATGGGAGCGGTCGAACTTCCGGTGCATTTCAAGTCAATATCGGCAAACCCACGGCCTTCATGAAAATAAATCGGAAAATAACGGAGCCAGTCAAGATTGAGGGTACCTTTTAGTTGGGAATCAATTTTTGAGTTGTTGGTTTCTTCATTCCCTGTTGCGGTCAGATTGAAATTTAAAGAGTTTTTATCTTTGAGAATTTGAAAACTTTCTATTTTGAAGGTGTCAGATTCTTTTTCGTAAAAACCTTTCACTTTGACTCCAGGCGGAAGCTCTCCAAAAAACGGATTTGATTCTTTTCCCCCTTTTCTTCATCACTTCCAGCAAAGGTCAGATCTCCATCCCAGTATATAGCGCTGATGCCTGTGGGTTGAAGATGTGTCTTGGTAAAAACAACAATGCCGCCGGGTTTGAAAATCAGATTAGTTTCGAGCTCTTCAATAGGTTGAAAAAGAAATTTTCCCTTAGAGGCGACCAAATGTCCTGTGCCCTGAGCGAATCCCATCGGAGCACCTTTGAGCAGGAGCTGTCCGACAACATTCCCTGTGGCTTTCCATTTGGGAATAAGATCTTCCAGTCGAGCATTTTCAAAATCAGCCACTACTGTTTTTAATCCAGGCTGAATTTTTCCGGTTTCTTTTGATTTTAAAAACTCTACAGCCCCCACTACATGAGCTTCATGTCTTAACGCTTCTGGAGGACCGCTTTTTACTTCTGCATCCCATGAAAGTTCAGGCCACTTAAGTGTCAGAGAGCCATGGGCATTTCTGACATACAAAGGTCCATGATGAAGGTCGTTAATGGTTGCTTTGCTGTCGACAAAAAGAGTGGGAAGCTGACCTTCTGCTTTACCAATCACTTCGGCCACACCTTTTGCAGGTCCTAAAACAGGGCTAGGAAGTTTGGAGAAGATTGATTCCAAGAGAAGATCTTTTGCCGTGAAAGTGAGCTCGTAGCGATGTGTGTCGAGTTCGAAAAAGCCAGTTCCATTCAAATGCCCCTGATTTAAAGAAGCTTCCAGTTTTTTGATCTGGGCTTTTTGTTTGAGAATGTCTGCTTCGAGTTTGATCAGTATGGGATCTGAGAGAGTGGCCGGTACTTGAATTTTGGAAGTGAGATTGAGAATGCCTTCATTTCCATTTCCTTCTGTATGAGCAGTAGCGTTAAGAACTACTTTTGGAGTGCGAATTTCAAATGAATTTAAATCAATTCCGTTATGATTCAGTTTAAGATTGGCGACCACACGGTCAATAGGTGGTAAATTGCCAGAAAATCCCTCGAGAAAAATATCAGCTTTGATATCCCTGAAAATGGTAGGGGAGATTTCGAAACGAGCGCGTTCTAAAAGATACTCATGTTCTTCATTATCGCGAGCGACAATATTTTGAAACGTGACATTTTCTAAAACTAGGCTTTGCAGAAGAATAGAGCTTTCAATTTTTTGTAGTTTATTTTGAATCAGATCGAAAGAGATAGGTAGTTTATTTGTTTCCTCTTCGCTCTTATGAGTACGTACAAATTCAATGACAGGATGATCTACGATAAAATCTGATACTGTCAGCTTTCCTAGAAAGAGAGAGAAAAAATCAAAATTGACCAATAGATGTTCGGCTTGGACATGAAATTTTTCTTTAGGATCCCGAATGTCGATATCTTCAAATCTTAGCAAACCCCGAATGACACTGACATTGACGGCATGAAATGAAATGCTCCATTGGGTAGCATTCTCAATCATCTTGGTAAAATACTTTTGAAACAGCGAGCTTTTAAGCGTGTAGGAAAATGCCGTATAGGTTAAAAAGATGACGGCCAGACCGGAGAGTAAGGTTTTTTGTGCTTTTGTCATGCGGACAAAGAAGCTTGAGAGTTCGACAGTTTTTGAATGGTTTTGTGGTAAATTCCCCCAAACCCTCCATTAGACATAAAACAAATAACATCACCTTCACGCGCTTCCTGGGAAATCTTTTCTACAATGAGATCAACAGAGGGAATAAAAGAAGCTTTTTTCCCAGAAGCCAGGATGTCTTTAATAAGTTCTTCGGGCTCTAAACGTTCAGCTTCTGGAATTTTTTCAGGCATATAAGGTGCCGCAAAAATAATTTCATCGGCAGGTTCAAAAGAAGTCACAAAGTCTTTTTGAAATACTTTGCGTCGGGTTGTGTTGGAGCGCGGTTCAAAGACAGCCCAGATTTTGTTTTGAGGGTAACGATTTTGGATCGCAAGAAGCGTTTCTGTGACAGCTGTTGGATGATGAGCAAAATCATCGATAAGAGTGATTCCTTTAAAAACCCCTAAAACTTCTTGTCGTCTTTTGATTCCCAAAAATTCTGTTACAGCTTTTTGGATATCGGAGAAAGAAATCCCTAAATCCAAAGCCGCTCCCATGATGCCCAAAAGATTACTGACATTGTGTCTTCCTAAAAGAGGGCTACGTATACGTCCTAAATTTTTTCCATTTTGAATCAGGTCGAAAGTTGTCTCTTTTTCAAAAATTAAATTTTGAGGATGAAGATTTTGTTCTTCTTTTAATCCATAAGTAATTACTTTGCAGGGTGCTTGACTGATGAGTCTTTTGACATTTTCAGAATCTCCACAAGCTAAGATCGTTGCCTGTGGAGACATTTTGGAAATGAGTTTTGCAAATGCAGACATCACATGTTCTAAATCTCGGTAGATATCAGCGTGATCAAATTCCACAGGATTTAAAACAAGTGTTTGGGGATGATAGTGAAGAAATTTGGCTTCTTTATCAAAGAAAGCCGAATCATACTCATCACCTTCTAAAACAAAATAATTTCCACTTCCTAACTGACAGGGCTTGTTAAAATTTTTAGGTACGCCCCCAATCAGAAATCCCGGATTTTGTCCGCATCTCTCCAATAGCCAAGCCATTAGTGAAGAGGTAGTCGTTTTCCCATGAGTGCCGGCAATCACAATGGGAAAGCGATCTTGAATGAGAAGTTTCTCAATGGCCTCCGGCATCGACATCATCTGTAGCCCACGAGCTTGCGTTTCCAATACTTCCACATGATTTTTGGAGCAGGCATTACCCACAATAACAAAATCCGGATTTTCAATATTCTCTTTTTTAAACCCAATCTTTATGGGAATTCCCAAGGCTTTAAGCTGATCACTCATGGGGGGGTAGATATTGTCATCCGAACCCGAGACATCATAACCTTTTTCCTTAAGCAATCCTGCCAGAGACCCCATACCGGTCCCGCAAATAGCGATCATATGAATTTTTTGCATACATGTTTCTTAGGGAAGAATCAGTGTTTTGTAAATCAGATCATGCAGCTTGGGACGAAAAGTTTTGATTCTTTCGTTATCTGAGGAAGGATAAGTGCGATTGGTGAGAAGGATGATATGATAGTCCTGGTCAAAATCAATCCACATCGAGCAACCTGTATATCCTAAATGCCCTATACTATTAGACGAAAAATATTGTCCTGATTGAGATGGCGCTGTTGGGCTATCCCAACCCAACTTGATGTCACTTTTATTTTTATTCTGACGAATATGTTTTAAAAAAATATCTAGATCATCCACGGTTGAAAAAAGTCCCGCATGTCCAGCCACACCTCCCAAAGCATAGGCATTATCATCATGGACTTCGGCTTGTATTTTTCGCTTCCTTCCTGATTTTACCGAGACTTCAGCTGTTGGAAGTATGCGTTCTAGAGCTTCAGGGCTAGAAGAGCCCATGCGAAGAAAAAATGTATTTTTAAGATTTAAACTATCTGCCACATATTTTTTGAAGAGAATTTCCAGTTTAGTTTTACAGACATTTTCAATGATAATCCCCAATATGATAAATCCCAAATCACTATAAACTCTTTTGGATCCAATGGGATTTTCTAGTTCTTCCGAAGCTATTTTTTGCAAATACCACTGTCTGGCTTCCCATCGAGCCATGAGATTGGGTTGTTCTTGAAGTAAATTTTCAAAATAGGGTTTCCATGCAGGAAGTCCGGAAATATGATCAGATAGTTGTTTAAACGTAATAAGCTGTTTGTCTTTTGTCTCAAAGCTCTTAAGAAAAGTGGAAATAGGTTGATTGAGACGGACTCTTTTTTCTTCCAGCAATTTTAAAAGCAATGTGGCTGTGGCAACAGGTTTGGTAAGCGAGGCGATATCAAAAATAGCATCGTCAGGACATCCTGTGTTTTTACGATAAAGTGTACGTCCCTGTTTCGAGACGAGTAGAGATGCAGAGGGGAAGACTTTATTGGTAAGTCCTTCTGCAAGGTAAGTATCAATCGATGTGCTCGTGGGTGCGTTCATATTAAAATATTATCCAAAATTTTCAGCTGACCTTCTGATACCTCTCCGGTGAGTCCAATGGGCACATAAAGTGGATGAGGGCAATGACCAAACGGAATCCCCCACAGAACGGGTTTTGAAAAATTTTTCAAACGTTCTTCTACCACATCACGTATTTCTTTCGGGAAACTTGTTTCTTTTAAACGGAATGTCCCTAAAACCAGAGCTTTGACTCGGGAGAGTTTCCCTGATTGGAGCAATTGAGTCAACATCCGATCCACTTTGTAAGGAGCTTCATGAGTATCTTCGAGAAGAAGGATTTTGTCATCGGTGTCAATTTCCCAGGGTGTTTTAAGTGTTGAAATCACCAGAGAGAGACATCCTCCCACAATGGTTCCTTTTGCTTTTCCGGGTCGGATGATTTTTTTAGCTTTGAGCTTTTGTTTTGAAAAATAATGAGGATCGGTCAGTACTTTTTTTAAAATTTTCGCATTTTTCTCATCTCGAAAATGAGGTGCCACCATAGGGCCATACAGGGAAGGGATGTGATATTTTTGCCAAACAACATTGAGTAAAACTGTAAGATCACTGGAGCCGATTAAAAGTTTTGGAGATATTTTGGGTGGAAGATTCTCAACGATCCTCTGACATCCGTATCCTCCTCGAGCAAAGAGAAGTACTCGGGACGAGCGATCTGTGAGTGTGTCGATTATTTCTTGTGAGCGACGTTGATCTGTTCCTGCTAAGAATTTTTTTTGGGAAGCAATGTCTTTTCGATACTTGGGTTGAAAGCCTATTTTTTCAAGATTTTTGATTCCTTGTAAAAAAAGATCCTTTTTAAAAGGTCCTGCAGGAGCTGCAACCAAAATGGGATCACCGGTTTCAAGATGAGAAAAAGACATAGATCTCTACTTACGTGGAAAAAGTATTTTGATCAATCGATCGTTCTTAAGATGTGTCTGTGGGTTGTAATCGTTGACAGGTTTTGGATCACATGACATTTAAACTTTTTATGAACTCTCCTGCCATTGTCGGATTAAAAGTCAAAACTCTCACACGACGTCCTATGACGATTTTTGAGAGAGTGTATGTGATCTCAGCCTTTAAAGGTCTTTTGATTACACTCAGTCACCTTTTAAGAAATATGGCTGGTCTTCGCAAATTGCCCATTTACGAATATCCTGAAAAACCAAAGCCTATCCCTGAAGGTTATCGTGGTGAACATCGTTTGATGAAGCGTGAAGATGGGTCAGTGCGTTGTACCTCTTGTATGCTATGTGCCACAGCCTGTCCTGCCGAATGTATTGAAATTGTGGCTAAGGATATTCCTGATCCTGCAATAGAAAAGCAGCCTGAAGTTTACAATATCAACCTCCTGCGTTGTGTTTTTTGTGGTCTTTGTGTTGAAGCCTGTCCCGTGGACGCTATCCGTATGGATACCAAAAAAGTCGATATGGCGGGATTTACACGCGAAGAATTTATTCACGACATCAATTATCTGGTCAATAACCACCCCGAGGGCATGAGCCCTTATTCGATTGCTCCGACCGAGCATAAATAAGCATTATTTTAAAATAATCCTTATAGAAGAGTGAAAAAATGTTTCATTTTGACACCATTCCTTTCGGTGATGTACGCTATACATCACTATGCATCGGACCCAAATTTACATGGATGAATCTGTTATTGAGAGGCTGAGTCAGATCAGTCGTCAAAAGAAGACTTCTATTTCAAATCTGATACGACAAGCCGTTGAAAAGGCTTATGGAAAAAAAATATCCAAAGAGGAACGTTGGAAAAAGCTGTCTGCTGCTTGTGGTATTTGGAAGGATCGAGATGATTTGCCTCCAACGGATGAGTATGTCCGTTCATTACGCAAAAATACTCGAATGAAGAGGTTTGGTTTAGAATGAGGAAAATTCTTTTTGATACGGATGTGGTCATAGAGTTTCTTAGACATAATCCTGTTGTGACAGAGCAGATGAAAGTTGTCTCGGATTCAGGGTGGATCATGGCGATTTCCCCTATTACAGAATCAGAAGTTTGGCACGGTGTTCGGTCCAATGAAAAAAAGAAAACAGAAGATACTTTATCCATGCTGGAGTGTCTTTCAGCCGATCGTCAAGTGGGTAGGCGTGCTGGGGATTATTTAAGAAAATATTCGAAATCTCATGGGTTGGAATTACCTGATGCCATCATTGCAGCTACGGCTGTCATCCATAAATTTGAGCTTTGCACGTTTAATCTAAATCATTATCCTATGCATGACGTAAAACATTATCGAATGGAACGCTAAGATCCTAAAAAGGGGGGATTTATGGGCATCAATCAGCCAGTCGTCATCACAGAGTTTTTAGGGGATGGAATCGGTCCTGAGCTTCAAAAATCAGTGCATGACGTGGCAGCTGCGCTGCCCATACGCTTAGAATTTGATCCGATCGATCTTTCCTATGAGAATCGTCAAAAAGTTGGGCCTTCTATTTATGATCAAGCTATGGCTTCGATGAATAAGACGAAGCTGGCTTTTAAATACCCAACGGTTACCAAAGGCGAAAGCCCTAACGCCAAACTTCGAAATCTTTGCAATTTTTCCGTTATTCATCGTCCGGTGATTTCTATTCCAGGGATTAATTCAAATTTTAAAGAAAATATCGAGCTCCATATCATCCGTGTGGCTACAGGTGGTACTTATGAACACGGTGGTGAGATGGTGAGTAAGGACGTGGCCGTGTCGCTTCGTATTGTCGAGCGCGCCCCTGTATGGAAGCTGCAGAATATGCATTTATGTTGGCTAAAAAATTCAAAAAAACTGTCACTTCGGCTTCCAAATATACGATCCAAAGTGTGACTGATGGTTTGTTTGAAGAGTGTGTCAAAACAGTTTCGAAAAAATATCCGGATATCACACATCAAGTGGAGCTCTTTGATGCTCTTTTGGCTAAGATGATTTTAAAACCTCAAAAATATCAGGTGGTGGTTTGTTTGAATGAGTATGGAGATTTTCTATCAGACATGGCGTGTGGTTTAGTGGGAAGTTTAGGAACAGGCGCCAGCGCCAGTATTGCTTTTGATGATAAATTACAGCCTACGATGGCCATGTTTGATCCTGCAGGTGGAACCGCTCCCGATATTGCAGGTCAAAACAAAGCTAATCCGGCAGCAGCTCTTTTGGCTTTAAGTATGTTGTTGGATCATACCAATCACTTTGAGTTAGGCCATCCTTTGAGAATGGCTATTCGCTCTCTGATAGCAAGCCATGAATGCACGGTTGATTTAGGTGGAAAACTTTCCTGCACTGAGTTCACAGCAAAAGTTATTGAGAGAATGAAGCAAGAAATGCAATCCCCCACGGAATAGTTAAATTGTCAGCATCTTTGATTGGAAGCATTTCCAAAAAACTTCCGGCGACTGCTAAAAGCAACGCCTGTGTTGGTGATATCCAAAAAAGTGAAATCAAAAAAGCACTGATGAAGTAGGCTATAGAGCCGGCCCAGCTTTTTCTTGGAGAAAAAGGAATTTTTTTATTTCCCCATTTCATACCGATCAAGGCGGCAGCTGAGTCAGACACAAAAATATGAACAAGTCCCAGGCACGTGTGAGAGGCTGAAAAAACAAGTGGGAGAAAAGCGCATGATAAAGAGAGAAATATAGGCCCACGAGCCCAGAGATTTTTTTCGTTATCACGTTTTGAAATATGAGTGATCGATGTTAAGAATGGAAGTCTGATGTTTTTACGATCCAATAATTCTATCAAAAAATAAATTCCCAAAAATAAGACAAATAATCCTGAGAAAATAAATTTATTTAGAAAAAGCAGGGGTAAAAAGAATAATCCGGATGCGTGGATAGATTTTCGAAAAATTTCTTTTTTAAAATCGTGAGGATTGGACGACATTTTAAAAAGGACTAATTATCTTAAATCCAGTTTCATCCGTATCGGGATCGTAGGCAGGAAGTAGAAAGACTTTTGAAAAAATCTTTTTGTGATATTTAGCTGTGCCTAATCCAATCATCGTTCCAATCAATGCTCCCACAGCGACATCGGAAGCAAAATGTTTGTTGGCATCCATGCGGCTTAATCCTGAGAGTGCCGCTAAGCTATAAGCAGGAATTCCCACCCAAGGTCCGTAATAAATTTCTGCAACACTCGCGAGAGCAAAAACTCCTGTGGCATGTGCTGAAGGGAAGGATCGACTCGTTCCATCGGGTCGGTCACGGTTTACTGTATATTTTAATCCCATGGTTAAAGCTTCGGATACTGCCAAAGCTTCGAGCATAGTGCCTGACGTGACAGCAGCTTTTTCCCAATGAGCTAATTCAGAAATGCCGAGCGTCAAAAGAGTCGCGCCTCCTAAAACAGCCGGATGCGTACCAATACTCATAATATCGTCAAATTTTTTGCCCAGAGGCCGCCGTGGAAAAAACTTATTTTGGATGGTTTGATCGTGATCTCCCAAGGTTACCAAAAGAGGTACGGCTACAGCGAGACCTGTAAAATGATAAGGATTGAGAAAACTGTATTTTAAGTCTTGTGTTATGTGATGAGAAAGATCTGTGAAAGACCAGTGTTCCGCTTGATCTGAACGATTTTTCCAGTCGTTAATTTTTTCATCATAATTTTTTGAATCAGCAAAAACCAATTGAGTTGATAAGAATGTGAAGAGAATTAAAGATGAAAAAAGTTTTTTCATGAAAATTAAGAAACAGCTTTGAGCCTTTGGATAACTTTTTCTTTTCCTAAAACAGCCATGAGTTCAAAAATGCCGGGAGAAACTGTGGAGCCTGTTAAGGCTACGCGTAATGGCTGAGCGACGTCTTTAAGTTTTAAGCCTTTTCCCGTAATCCATTCGTCGATTTTGGCTTTGAGCGAAGTTTCGGAAAAATCAGAATGAGTTTCGATCTGATGACTTAATTCTCTTAGGAGTTCTATCGCTAATGGCGTCAAAAATTTTTCTTTGAGTGCGGGATCGATGGTGACGGATTGATGAAGATAAAATTTAAGAGCCTCGGATAATTCTAAAAGAGTGCGTGATCTTTCTTTGGAGAGATGAATAGCCTTATCCATAGGAATTTCAGGAGAAATTCTAAATCCATCTTTTTCCAAAAATGGAGTGACCATGACTTGCAACGTCTTATCATCCAGATTTTTTAAATAATGAGCATTGAGCCAGAGTAGTTTTTCTTGATTAAACACGCCGCCAGAGGTGCCGACATTTTCGAAAGAAAATTTTTCAATCAATTCTTCTCTACTAAAAATTTCCTGATCGCCAAAAGACCAGCCTATGCGAGCTAAAAAATTTATAAGAGCATCGGGTAAAAAACCCATTTCACGATAGGCTAAAACAGAAGTCGCTCCATGACGTTTGGAAAGTCGGGTTTTATCCGAACCCAAAATCATTGGAAGATGGCCAAACTTGGCAGGAGTAAATCCCATAGCTTCATAAAGAAGGATTTGTCGTGGAGTATTGTTGAGATGGTCATCGCCACGGATGATATGAGTAATGCGCATTAATGCATCATCGATGACGACACAGAAATTATACGTGGGAGTGCCATCTGTACGTTGAATGACCAAATCATCCATCTCGGCATTTTCAAAGCTCACATCGCCTTTGATTAAGTCGTGAACAATGGTGGTTCCTTCTGGCTTTGAAATAAAACGAATGCAGAAAGGTTTTTGCTGGTTTTGATTCGCATTCCTGCACAGACCGTCATATTTTGGTTTTTGACCAGAAGCGAGCATGGCTTTCTTACGGACATCAATTTCTTCTGCAGTACAAAAACATTTGTAGGCTTTTCCTTCATTCAAGAGCTTTTCAACATAGCTCTTGTAGAGATCCATGCGATCGATCTGATGAAGAGGGCCTTCATTCCAATCTAACTGAAGCCATTCCATTCCAGCCATGATTGAATGCACGTACTCGTCTGTGGATCGTTCACGATCGGTATCTTCAATGCGCAAGACGAAAGTCCCTTTGTTTTGTCTTGCATAAAGCCAATTAAAAAGTGCGGTACGTGCACCACCAATGTGTAAATGACCGGTGGGTGAAGGGGCAAATCTAAGACGCGGAGTTTGTGTTTCTTGAGCCATATAAGGCGGTGATGATTAATGATTTTTAGGGATAAAGCGCAATATTATTTCTGCGCAAACTTACCGCATTTGAGAAGCTTGATATCTTCACCAAAAAAAACTTCAATCTTATCTGGAAAAACCAAATGAGTGATAATCCCATTTCCAAATGTGGGGTGTGAGAGAATATCCTCCAAAGCATAGTCCCCATCTACTCGATAATTTTTTGGTTTCCGTTGGGAGGCACTTAATTTTTGAGTCCATTGATCATGAAGATTTTTTTCAGTTTGTTTGCGGGCAGCGACACTGGATTTAGAAGGGGCTCGTTTAACTTTAGCACTACCTTCTTTTTTAATCTTTGGGGCACGGTAAGCGCGTTCTGTTTTGCAGGTAAGGCAGAGAAGGCGTTTGGGTTGATCATCCTCAATATGGATAATGCGATGATTCAAATCCATTTTGCATTTCGTGCAAGGGTAAACAATTTCGTCCATCATTTTATATGACATATTCGGTTTTCAGTTTGAAATACGTGAACCTGCCAATCCTATCTGCGCCGGCCTTTAAACCATACAATAATTGGATACGCAACGAATGATACTGAAAGAAACTCTCTATTTCTTCGCTAATTCAGGTTTTTGAATGGTTTGCTGAATCGTCTGAGCCGATTCTTTCTTCAAAACGGATTCACCCAACCAAGGCATCATGGAGCGGAGATTGCTGCCTACTTTTTCAAGCTGGCTTTCAGCGTCTTCTTTGCGTAAACGACCCATGTTAGGTTTTCCAGATTCACATTCCTGAATATATTCTTTGGCAAAAACTCCTGTTTGGATCTCTTTGAGGATTTTCTCCATCTCTGCCTTCGTCGTATCCGTGATAATTCGAGGTCCACGGCTGTAATCCCCGTATTCTGCTGTATCCGAAATAGAATAGCGCATATTGGCCAATCCACCATTGAAGATCAAATCCACAATCAATTTCACTTCATGAAGACATTCAAAATAAGCGACTTCGGGTTGATAACCAGCTTTCACTAATGTTTCAAAACCTGCTTTGATCAAAGCGGAAACACCACCACAAAGAACAGCTTGTTCACCAAAAAGATCGGTTTCTGTTTCTTCTTTAAATGTTGTTTCAATGACGCCACCACGTGTGCCGCCAATACCTTTGGCGTAAGAAAGCCCAATGTCCTTGGCTTTGCCGGAAGCATTTTGTTCCACAGCAATAAGGCAGGGCACTCCAAAACCTTGTTGGTATTGAGAACGCACAAGATGTCCAGGTCCTTTGGGAGCAATGAGAAGCACGTCTAAATCAGGACGAGGGACAATGCGTTTAAAATGAATATTGAATCCATGCGCAAAGAAAAGAGCGGCGCCTTGTTTCAAGTTTTTGGAGAGATGATCATCCCAAAGTTTTTTCTGATTTTCATCAGGGATAACGATCATGACCACATCAGCATTTTTAGCCGCTAAGTCAGGATCTGTAATGACATTGAGGCCACCGGCGTTGGCGCGGGCAATGGCAGCGCTTCCGGGTTTGAGGCAGACAGAAACATCCAGCCCACTGTCTTTGAGGTTTAATGCATGAGCATGTCCTTGAGAACCAAAACCAAAAATAACAATTTTTTTGCCTTTGAGGGGTTCGAACGAAGCGTCTTTATCGTAGTAAACGGTAGCCATAACATCTCCTTAATTAACGGATTGGTAATTTCTCACTGGGCGTCCCACTTTTGTTGGTGGTCCGGGTGACTTTATTATTCTTATCAACGAAAACAATTTTTGGTTTATGCTTTTTAATCTCTTCTGTGGGGACATGTCCAAAGCTGGTAATGATAACCAAATCACCTTTTTTAGTATGGTGAGCGGCAGCTCCATTCATTTGGATAATTCCAGAACCTGCAGGAGCGGGGATGACATAGGTCTCAAGTCGCGCTCCACGGGTGATGTTCCAAACGTGAATGTGTTCATGGACGGTCAATCCGGCAGCTTTGATCAGATCCGTATCAATGGAGCAGCTACCTTCATAATGAAGGTCTGCACTCGTGACACGAGCTCGGTGAATCTTGGATTTGAGAATGCTAATGTACATAGGGGCCGTGGAATTAGGAGAAATCACTCTCTTAAGTCAATTTAAACATTGAAACGAATGGTATTTCCCGACATGAGCGCGGGCCATGAGTGATTTGAAAAAAGACATGAGTTTTATGGGAATGGCTCTGGATTTGGCACGTTTGGCCCTGGGTCGAACTTCACCAAACCCCATGGTAGGTGCTGTGATTGTCAAAGATGGGAAGGTGATTGGGAAGGGTTTTCACCGACAGGCGGGGATGGCTCATGCGGAAGTAGAAGCGTTGAATAATTGTAGGGGCGGCTCACCGTGGCCGCCCTCAAAAAAATGCGATGGTGTGGGCAACCACGGTGGGTTGCCCCTACGGGATGCGACCCTGTACGTCACCCTTGAACCCTGTTGTCATCAGGGGCGTACGCCGCCGTGTGTGGATGCGATTTTAAAATCTGGGATTCGGGAAGTTGTGATCGGGATGAAAGATCCGGATCAGAAGGTTGCGGGTAAAGGTATTCGCATTTTGAAAAAGAATGGCATTAAGGTGCGTGTAGGGATTTTAGAAAAAGAATGCCGAGCTCTCAATGCGGCCTACATCAAGCACCGTCAAACAGGTTTGCCTTATGTGACTTTGAAAATAGCTTCGACATTGGATGGTAAGGTGGCTTTGTCCAATGGGGAATCCAAATGGATTACCAATGAAGAATCACGAGATATGGGTCATGTTTTGCCTGATCAACACGATGCGATTGTGGTTGGGATTGGAACGGTTCAGACGGATGACCCTCAGCTCACCACACGTTTAAGATCAGATGAAAGTCATGACCCGATTCGGGTGGTTTTGGATAGTTCTTTAAAAATTTCAGCCAAGGCCAAAGTCTTGAGGCAGATTTCAGCGTCTCCTACATGGATTGCAACAACTCTTGCCGAGACTGACAAAAAGATTAAAAATTTTGAAAAGAAGTTTTCCCGTGTGTCGTTTGAAATTCTTTCTTGCAGATCAGATTCAAAACATCGGGTTGATCTGAAAGATCTTCTCAAAAAAATCGCCGCTCGTGGTGTGGTTTCAGTGTTGGTGGAAGGTGGTCCCAGTGTCGCCACATCTTTTCTTCAGCAAAAATTAGTCGATCGGGTGGTTCATTTTATTTCGCCTTCTTATGTGGGAGGAAATCATCATGGAGCTTTAGGTGATCTTCTCATTAAAAAATTAGGGCAAAAAATGAGTCTCCGTGAGATTGAGGTGCGTACTTTAGGCTCGGATATTATGATCGAAGGTTTTATCAATTTGTAGTCGACGTGTAGTCTCTTGGCCCCATTTTTATCATTTTGATCCACACCCCCTGCGGGATTTGCCGCAGACCTATTATCAATTATTAATAATTTCAAATAGTTACATGTGTTGTTTTGAGGGGTTTATGGCATGTTCTTTGCTTTATTAATTCCACACTATGAAACGTTTACTATTTTTACCTCTTTCTTTTGTCATGGCTTATGCCCTGACTTTTCTTACTTTGGGTGGTCCGGCGGGGTGTGGAGTTAAAAGTGAACCTCCGACAGCTACAGACACAGCTCTTCAAGGAGATTGGGTAGCTGAACGGTTAACCAATGGTGGTAGTCGTATTGTTTTGGAGTTTGGAATTGATGATCAGGGAACTCGTCAAGTCAAGGTGATGTCGGCTCCAGTTGTGGGTGATGTTAGTACTATTTCGTATGGTACTTACAGTCTTAGGCCAAATAACAATATTTCATTTACTTTTGATTCATTAAGCAATTTTGAAAATATGTTTTCTTGGCTAACACCGGAAAAGAACCGCATGAGCTTAGGCTCTGATGTTTACACCAAAGCATCAACTGCAAGCTCGAATGGGGCTGCTATGATTGGTGGGCAAGTGCAGATTGGAAGTGCTACTACTAATACCTCGGTGGGTGTGGGAGCTTTGACTTTGTCAGATGGTCAATCGGAAGTTGTAGCTCCCGAAACTGCTCCACAAAATCCCCAGACGGTCACTCCTGATGTGATAGTGAGAATGAGGGATGGTACGGTGAAGCGTGTGATGATTCAGCCTCAAACACCTCCTGCAGCACTGACCTCTTCGCCGAATGTATCGAGTTTGCTAAGTCAGGTGAATCAGCAGATTGAAACCAATCAAGTCATCCAAGAGAGTATTGTTCATAGTATTGAAGAACTTAAAAATAATCCGGATGTATTATCAGTCACCCCCAATGAGATTTTACATACTCAGTCTATTGATGTTCCCACAGATTCAAGCTTTGCCGATCAATGGAATATGCGTCTTTTAAATATGGTGGATGCCTGGAAGCAGACAGTCAATTCAAGTGGTAGTAGTCTTGCGACAAGAGATGTGACTGTAGCTGTCATTGATACTGGTATTGTCACATCACCGCGTCCTGCGGACTTGGGTGATCGTGTACTTTATGATCAAGGTTATGATTTTGTGGATGATGTTAGTTGGTCGAATATTATTGAGTGTCAAACAGGTAGTCGTAATGCAGTACGTGCAGCATCTTCCTCGTGGAGAGATTTGGATTTAGAGCTGGATGCAACAGGAAGAGGGCCTGACAATGATCCAACAGATCCTGGGCAAGCTAGTTTCCACGGAACTCATGTAGCAGGTTTGATTGCGGCAGGTCTTGATAATGGTGGAATGGTGGGTATGGCAGGACCTGTGTCTCGAGTCAAAATTCTCCCTTTGAGAGCGATGGGTCGTTGTGGTGACGGAAATCTTTTTGATGTGGCACAGGCTATTTATTATGCGGCAAAAATTCTCCCCAATATGGGAGATTGTCCTGCAGCTTATGCAATGCATCATGATACTTCAGGTCATATAACTCGTGACTCTCCATCACCAGGCACTTGTACAGCAACAACAAATCCACGTTATGCGGCTCGGCCCAAGGCTGATATTATTAATCTGAGTTTGGGAAGTTATTTTGGAGATTATACGGGAAGCGAACTGGGTTTGGCTATCCGAGCTGCAAAAGATGCTGGGGTAATGATTATTGCAGCAGCAGGAAATCAGCAAAAAGGACCCGGATGGTGTCCGAATGACACGACAGGTGTTTTAGAAGTGAATCGATTATGCAATTTTTACCCGGCAGCAGATTCGACAAACGTGGTCGCTGTAGGTGCCGTCTATCCCAATCTCACTTTTGCTTCGGGTTATTCAAACTTTACGTCTCAAACCATTCAACCTCATTTCTTGGTGGCTCCAGGAGGAACGGACAATACAGGTAATGACGGTGTCTTTAGTTTAACTAGGCTCGATGATCCTGAGGGGTCTTCAGGCTATAAAAAACTGAGTGGCACTTCGCAGGCCACTCCTCATGTGACGGGATTGGCTGCCATGATGATGGCTATTGCGCCCAGTCCTTTGAGTGCTGATCGCGTGAGAGCTTTGCTCGAAAATACAGCCATTCCTCTCAACAGTACTACAACGATGGTTGATGTTGCGGGTGGTGTTTCTGGAAAACCTTGGGATGATCATTTTGGTTTTGGTTTGATCAACCCTGTAGGGGCTATTGTTGCAGCAAAGGGTACGACTGCCAGTGGGACCAATCATTTAAACTTGTCTACTTCTGTTATTGCTTTTGGCCCACTTGGTAGCAATGCCATGGTAATTGCTTCTGGTAGTAATGGAACTCCAGTGACCAATATCACACCAACTGTCTCCACTGCGGCAGGAGGCAATTGGTTGCGAGTCTCAACAAGCTCAGCTCTGTCTCCAGCACGTTTAAATATAACTATCGATCGTACAGGATTGGCTGATGGAACTTACTCAGGCACCGTCAGTGTGGCATCTTCTGCCGGATCTCAAAATGTCGCTGTGTCTATGAGTGTGTCCAGTACTCAGACAAGTGGTGACAGTATTGAAAATTTGCGTCGTGCGATAGAAAACTTAACGGGTCTGGATCCAAGAGCCAGCTCTCAAGATATTGGAACCATGATTGTCTCTCTTCTCGATGCGGATAATCCTGATGTTGAAGTTTACTACACCAAAACTGACTATCAAGCAGACTACCGGTTTTTGATGGGTGTTCAGCCTGGTCGTTATTACCTAAGAGCTTATGTCGATGTGGATGATGAGCCTGGTATTGGTCCCGATGATCTGACCTTTGCCTATCCTAATTTGACAAGTCCTCGAGTGATTCAGGTGGATGCTGGAACCAACAGAACCAGCTATGTCCTCGGTCAGTAATCTTCTGCTTGTCAGATGATGGATTAGTTTCTAGTCAGCCGCTCCATGTTTACAGGAATCATTCAAAGTGTGGGCACGGTCTGTGATATTAAGCCTATCGATCAAGGTTTGTGCCTGGGTATTCAGTCTGGTTTTTCACTTCAAAAAGTCAAGTTGGGTGAAAGTATTGCGGTGAATGGCTGTTGCCTCACGGTCGTAAGCAAAAAAGGAAATATCTTTTTTGCCGATCTCTCACACGAAACTCTCCGTGTTACGAGTCTTAAAAAAATAGCTAAAGGGACAAAGGTAAATCTCGAACGGCCTCTGCGTCTGATGGATCGTCTCGGAGGACATCTGGTGCAAGGTCATGTGGATGCTGTGGGAAATATCAAAAATATCAAGCGAGTAGGGGATAATTGGGAAGTGACGATTCGTTTTCCACAAGCTCTTAAAGGGTTATTGATTGTGAAAGGTTCTGTGGCTGTGGATGGGATTAGTATGACGGTGAATTATTTGACCTCTAAGACCTTTACCTTAGTTGTGATTCCACACACGTGGGGCGCGACCAATCTCCATACAAAGAAGGTGGGTGATCCCATCAACTTGGAAGTTGACATCATCGGGAAGTACATCGAGAAGCTGCTGCCCAAATCAAAGAAGACCCTATGACAGAAAATTTAAAAGAACGCGTAGAAAAAGCCATCCGTGAAATCAAAGCGGGTAAGATGGTTGTTTTGGTTGATGATGAAGATCGTGAAAACGAAGGTGATCTTGCGATGGCTGCTGAAGCTGTCACTCCTGAAGCGATTAACTTTATGGCCAAGTATGGTCGTGGTTTGGTGTGTCTTTCTGTTACACCTGAGCGTTGTGAACAATTAGGTCTCCCTCTGATGGTCACAGACAACACCTCTTCTTTTGGGACTCCGTTTACTATTTCCATTGATGCCAAAGAAGGAACGTCGACAGGTATTTCGGCTTCCGATCGAGCGATTACGATTTTGAAAGCCATTGAAGATAATGTCCGCCCAGGTGATTTTAATCGACCAGGTCATATTTTCCCTTTGCGTGCGCGCAAGGGCGGTGTCTTGGTGCGCAGTGGTCAGACAGAAGGTTCGGTTGATTTGGCTCGTTTGGCGGGAATGAAACCCGCTGGCGTCATCTGTGAAATCATGAATGACGACGGTACAATGGCGCGTATGCCGGACTTGGAAAAATTTGCAAAGGAACATGATCTTTGTATCGTGACCATTGCCGATCTGATCAGCTACCGGATGCAGCATGAAAAGTTGGTCAGAAAAGTGACAGAAGCAGCGATGCCCAGTGAGTTTGGTGGAGATTTTAAAATTACCATTTTTGAAAATGACGTGGATGATGCTTCTCATTTGGCCTTGGTCATGGGAAGTATCGATCCAGAAAAACCGTGTTTGGTGCGTGTGCATTCGGAGTGTCTGACGGGAGATACGTTTGGTTCCAAACGTTGTGATTGTGGTCCGCAGCTTCAAGCAGCTTTGAAAAAGATTGGTAAAGAGGGTTGTGGTGTTCTTCTGTATATCCGTCAAGAAGGACGGGGTATTGGTCTCCTCAATAAGATCAAAGCCTATGCTCTTCAGGATCAAGGTTTGGATACTGTCGAAGCTAATGAAAAATTAGGGTTTAAACCAGATCTTCGGGATTATGGTGTCGGTGCTCAGATTTTGGCGACTTTGGGTGTGAGAAAAATCCGTCTCATGACCAACAACCCGCGTAAAGTTGTGGGTCTTGAGGGTTATGGTTTAACTATCGAAGAGCGTGTGCCTATTGAAATTGAACCTAACAAAGACAATATTCGTTACCTTCAAACTAAACGAGATAAACTCGGTCATCTTTTAAAAAATATATGAGTACATCATCAGGCGTTGTTGAAAATCTTTCAGCTAAGGGTTTGCGATTTGGAATTATCGTCAGTCGCTTTAACCAACATATTACTTCCAAACTTTTGGAAGGTGCTGAAAAAGTTTTGAAAGAAAAATCCGCAAAAAAAATCGATACGATTTGGGTGCCTGGAGCTTATGAAGTCCCTTTGGCCGCTCAGGTGATGGCTCAAAAAAAAGGGTCCAAAAAGTATGATGCTCTGATTGCGCTGGCATGCGTGATTCGTGGAGATACGACCCATTATGATTATGTGTGTGAAGGAGTTTCTCGTGGAATTTTGGATGTGAGCTTAAAGATGAATTTACCGATCGCATTTGGTGTGTTAACAACAGAAAATAATGATCAGGCTCTTGAACGAGTGGGTGGTCGTCATGGACACAAGGGCGAGGAAGCTGCACTGACAGTCATTGAAATGATCAAAGTCTTAAAGGATTTAAGGAAATAATATGGGAACCCGCAGGTTAGCTCGAGAAATCGGGCTTCAGCTTTTATATGAAATGGAAATGAAGCAGGCTGAGCCTCGCTCGATCTTGAGTCTTTTTTGGAAGAAGGATCCAAAAAATGATTATGATCAGGAAATTTTGGATGATACGAAGGAATATGCCACAGAGTTAGTCGAAGGTGTGTATCGCAATATTAAAGAGATCGATCATGTGATTGAAAAGCATGCGCATCATTGGAAGCTAGCGCGTATGGCCGTTGTGGATAGAAATATTTTGCGTTTGGGGGCTTACGAGCTTCTATACCAACATGCCGTTCCGGTGAGTGTGGTGCTGGATGAAGCTGTAGAAATTTCCAAAAAATTTGGGACGGCTGAATCGAGTGCGTTTGTGAATGGCATTTTAGATCATGTGGCCAAGGAGGTCCGGAAGTGATTCAATTAGTCCTGTCATCTCTTCCTATCGATGAAGTGCCTGGAGCTGTGACTCTGGCGACATTTTTTGAAGATATGCGTCCCTTGAAAGGGCCGAGTGGTTTGATTGATTGGCGCACCAATGGCCGTTTGTCGGACTTGATTCTCAAAGGTCATATTTCGGGAAGTTTTTCCGAATCTCTTATCATGCCTTCACAAGGTCGTTTATCGACCCGCGATATTTTGGTTTTTGGTTTGGGAAAGTTGAAAGACTTGGATGAGAAAAAGTTTGAAGATGGTTGGAATCAAATTGTTGATAAAATTGTTCGACTCAAAGCGGCTGAAATCATCCTCTCCTTTGGTGACATGGCCAAAGATTTTATGGGCTGGCGCGCTCTTCTGAGACTTTTCATTACCAGCCTCGCTCTTCGCCGTCCCGACATGCAAATCGTCTGCTGCGAAAATCAAAAATGGATCAACGAAGACAAAAAACGCAACATGGACTTCGGCCCTGATGTGACTGTTTCGTATTCCTGATAATCCGTAATAGAGTTGTTGATTTTAATGATAATTTGCATCCAAGTATATCCCTGGAAATCTTTTCTTAAAAATACTTAGTCGCTAAGTTAATCATCTTACGCACTGTGGGTGTGTAGGGGGGGTAGAACATCTTGAGTGTGTCGAGTGCACTTTGATGGAGGACGGCTCGTTCGTGAGAGAAGGTACGGAAGCCAAAGAAGCCGTGGTAATTTCCCATGCCACTATAGCCCACGCCCCCAAAGGGTAGGTCGGGATTGGCCAGATGGATGATCAAGGTGTTGACGCACGAGCCACCGGCTGTGGTGTTTTTCAAAATATAGTCTACGGTATTGGAATCTTGAGAAAAAATATAGAGAGCTAAAGGTTTTTCTCTTTTTTGAATGATTGAGAGAGCTTCATCCAATGAGCGGAATGTGATCAGGGGAAGTATGGGCCCAAAAATTTCTTCACGCATGATGGGTGAGTCGTTGGTGACTTGGGTTAAAAGTGTGGGAGCCATAAAGCGCGTCTCTGTGTTTGTTTGGCCGCCATAGGCAAGGGTAGCTCCTTTTTGTATTGATTCATCCAGAAGGTGTTTGAGTGTTTTGAGAGCTCCATCACTGACAAGGCGGCAAAAATCAGGACTGTTTTCTTGTAAATTTCCATAACGACTTTCGATCACGTGAATGGCTTCTTTGACAAAATCCTGAACATGATTCTCATGAATCAAAACATAATCTGGAGCCACGCATGTCTGTCCGGCATTGATAAATTTCCCCCACATAATACGTTCAGCAGCTTTTTTGATATCTGCGGTTTGATCAATGACAACAGGTGATTTGCCGCCTAATTCCAAAGTGACAGGTGTCAGGTTTTTTGCGGCTTCTTCCATGACTTTTTTCCCGATACGAGGACTTCCGGTAAAGAAGATGTGATCAAAAGGAAGTGTGAGAAGTTGATCGGCAATGGATGCATCCCCTTCAATCAAAGCAATTTCATTTTCATCAAACAATTCAGAAATAAATTTTTGTAAAAATGCAGAGGTATGAGCTGTTTTGCTGGAAGGTTTAAGCATGGCGCAATTGCCTGCAGCAATCGCAGCAATCAAAGGCGCCATCAGAAGCTGAAAAGGATAATTCCAGGGTGACAAAATGAGTACCACTCCTTTAGCTTCATAATGGATCTCACTTTTTGTCCCAAAAAGAGTGAGGGGTGTTTTAACTCTTTGAGGTTTCATCCAAAACGTCAGATGAGAGATTGTGTGATTGAGTTCGGAGATTGTTGGATAGATCTCGGTTAAATCAGTTTCTCCCGGATTTTTTTCGGTAATCCGCATAAATGGCTTTTTGAATTTCTTCCTGATTTTTAAAGATCGCTTCACGTAATTTTTTTAATTTTTTGATTCGTTCCCGAGCTGTACTTTGGGAAATTTTCCATCGGTTAGCTTTTTGGTCTGAAAAAATTTTCTGAAGGTTTTGCATAAGTGCTTATATGACTGAAATATCGCTTTCGATCACCTCTTTTTTTGAATTTGAGATATAAAATCCTCACTTGACCTCTCTAAGCGTCACACCTAGTGGTGCACGCCAATTCAACACATTAAGATGTAGTGATGTCATGAGGAGGCTTTGTGAAAGAAATTACTAAAGAAGAAATTGTCGCCATTATGAGAACCGTGAAGGATCCCGAGTTGGGGAAGGATCTTGTTACCTTGGGTATGCTTAAAGAAATTAAAATCGACGGCGCCAATGTGATTTTGGATGTGGTGCTCACCACACCCGCTTGTCCGCTCAAAGACCGCATTACGGATGATATCCGTTTGGCCATTCGTGGAAACATCCCTCATGTAGGAGAAATTAAAGTGAACTTTGATGCCGATGTGAAATCATCCCGTCCGATGTCGGATACCAATCGGATTCCAGGTATCAAACATGTGATAGCTGTGGGGAGTGGTAAAGGTGGTGTTGGAAAATCGACGATTGCCGCCAATCTGGCTTTGGCTCTGCAGCAAGAAGGGGCTCGTGTGGGTCTCTTGGATGCAGATATCTATGGGCCTTCGATGGGTATTATGTTTGGAGTGCCTGAAGGGGAAAAGCCTAAAGTAAATTCTGAAAATCGTATTATGCCTATCATGCGTTTTGACATGCCTTTGATGTCGATGGGTTTTTTGATTGGAGCTCAAGAAGCTGTTGTGTGGCGTGGACCGATGTTGGCTAAAATGCTTCAACAGTTTTTGGAGCAAGTGAATTGGGGAGAGCTTGATTATTTGGTTCTCGATCTTCCTCCAGGAACTGGTGATGTGCAATTGACATTGTCTCAACTCATTCCTGTATCCGGAGCAGTCATTGTGGGTACGCCTCAAGATGTGGCCATGGCCGACGTCGCGCGTGCGGTAAAGATGTTTAACATGACTCAAGTACCGATTTTGGGAATTGTTGAAAACATGAGTGGTTTTGATTGTCCTCATTGCCATGAAGTCACTCGAGTCTTTGGTGGTGGCAGTCAGGATAAGAGTCGTTATGAAAAAATGAATCTGACTCTCTTGGGTGAATTGCCTTTAGAGCTTGATACACGTGTGGCGGGTGATGCTGGCGCTCCGATTGTTGTGAAAGATCCTCAATCAGCTCAGGCTAAACGTTTCCGTGCTTTAGCACAGAAGATTGCTGCAGCCATTAGCGTGAAGAGTTATGAGTCCGAACTTCAACTCCCTGTTCTTCATTAGATTATTTTCTTAACCCACAGCCACCACCGGTTGTTTCAAGAGCCGCTGGGTAGGGCTGTATGATGGCTGCCGTCTGATCTATCGACGAGGGTGTGGTCAGAGAGCTGGGAGCGCTGAGTGAAAGAGCTCCAATCTTTTCAGAGATTAACAATTCATTGAAAGTTTTGGCAGGTTCTTTTGTTTTTTCCCGTTCAGTCTCTACAGGAAGAAGTGATGCATTGGCTTTTTTAGAAATTAATACATCATCAGATACTCTTTCATAATCTCTCTCGATTCTTTCTTTTACCAGGAACCCGTCTAGTTGTTGAACCTTTTCAAGCTGGAGTGTCTCTGAAATCTGGGTCTCAGGAGCCTTCGTTTCTGAAGGCTTTGTCTCTGGAGACTTGGTCTCTGGAGACTTTGTCTCCGAAACCTGCGTGTCGGGAGCTTTTGCCTCCGGAGCCTTCGTTTCTACGGGTGGATTTTCTTTTTGAATGATGGTGATATCCACTTTTTTCTCTGGATTTTCTAAAATGGTATCAATTTTCTTTTTAACTCTTTTTTTGATGTTTGCTTTTTGTTCAAGCACCGTTGGTGCTCCTATGTAATCGGTAATTTCTTTTCGTTCAGCCATCGATTGATCGTTGTCGGTGATGCCTGCTGATGGACAGTTGTCTTTCATTGCAACATCTTTTTTGTTTCCATTCTCATCGATGTAGAATCCATGTTGGGAGCCTTCTTCACAAAAAATAACGATGATGGCACTCTTCTTGGGAGCAGAAGTGGTTGCCGGTTTATCTGTTTTCGAAGTGTCTGTGGACGGGGTTGCATGAGATTCTTCAGATGTTTTCTTCATAGCTTCAGGAATGGGTGCTTCTATAGACGGAGGAATAAAAGCAAAAGGGTGTTGTGAAGTAGGTTCTTCAGCTTTTTTTGGTGTGGAAACTTCTGGAGCCTCATGAACAATCGGAGCTGGATTTGAAGTGTTAGACGATAGAGGTGTTGGTGTCTCTATTGCTGCTGGTGTTTCTGGAAGAGTGATCGTAGGTGGTATTATTTTTTCAGCAGGAGTTGTTTCAAGACTGGTTGGAGTTTTAGGTGTCTCGGGAACTGTCGTTTGTGGTTCGGTTGCTAGTGTGTCTGGAGTTTTAGGCGCCGCGATTGAGCATAAAGGTTTTTTAAAGAGGCAGGTATAGTCTCCATTGCTGTCAGGACCTTCTAAAATATTCCCCCCAAAGGCTGGGATGCAGGCTTCTTTGACTGTGACGGCTTTGATACGAACATATTGAGACCCTGTAGCCTCAGTGATTAATTCAGCATAACAGCTGCCGGCAGGTTTTGCCATAGTGTTGCAGATACTGATAATTTTCTCAGCTTGGTAGGCATTGATGGAGGAGTAGAGCAGGATTGAGTTGATTCCGTTGCTAGAAATATAAGTGAGATCTGGTGTGACTAGTGGTGCAGAGGTACACATAGCTTCTGGTCGATCACATACCTGAAATAAAAATGAAGAAAACTTATCGCTAGAAGCAGGAGCTGAAATTTTTCCTGTGCCTGTACTCCAATCAAATGTGATCGTCATTGGGTCGGGTTGAGGGGCTGGCATGGAAAGAATGATTTGATTGACCCAGTTGAGTGATTCTTTAGCTTCTTGAATAGTGAGGCATCCAAAACAAGAAGGATCGTAGGGGTTATCGGTACAAATATTTTGAGGTGTAGTTGCCGTGGGAGTTGCAGGCTCAGTCGCTGGTTGTGGAGCAGGTTCTGGATCCACAACAGGATCGGGAGCTTTTACCACAGGAATTGGATCAACGATGGGTGCTTTTACAGGGGCAGGTGTTGTGGGTGCTGGTGTTGGGGATGGAATGATATCTTTGGTTTGTTCCGATGTCTGACAGACAGGTATTTCAAAGAGACAAGTGACAGTTGTGTTTGTGGGATCTGCAGCAATTCTTTCTAAAATGGTTCCATGATAAAAAGGTTCGCAGAGAGTATCTTTGGTTTCGATCTTCATCGATAATCCAAAAAATCCATTAGAGAGAGTTGTTAGGTTAGCAGCGCAGTTAGTAAGAGTGTTGCAGATGGTGATGGTTTTATTGGCTTGTTCAGGATGGAGATAGGAGAAAATCGCCAAGCTATCTAAGGTGGTTTGTTGGATCACCCGATTGTCCACATTTTCGCGGATAGGAATGTTGCATGTCTCTGCAGAAGTTGTTTCACAAAGATTAAATGAAAGAACAGTGCTCCCCTCAGTGGCGTCGGGAAGATTGATAGTTATTAATTTTCCGCTGCGTAAGTCCCAATCAAATTTAACTCCATACTTCATGGTATCCACGCCGTTGTTGAGGAGTTCTTGATTAAGATAATTCATTTTTTCTTGGGCTTGTCCTGAGCTTAAGCAAGCAGAACAAGTATCTAGCAGTGGGTATCGATAGCAAAAATCGGTCGTAAAAGGTGATGTGGTGGTATCAGTAGCAGGTGGGCTGACAAGTTTGACGATATCCGAAATAACAGTTTTCGCAGCAGTTATGACTGTGTCCACGATTGTCTGATCAGGAGCAGGTTTTAAATCAGCTGGAGGTGTTTGAGTTGTTAGAGGAGTGGTGTCAGTTGGGGTTGTTAACGTCGTATCTTTGGTCGTGGGTGCAGGGACTTCTGTGGTCAATACTTGAATGGGTGTTGTTGTATTACCTGTGTTTCCGGTTGTTGGATCAAGAGTGGGTGCTGTTGGTGGAAGGATATAATCGATTACACTTTTTGTGGTGTCGACAACTGCTGAGATGACGGTTTGTGTAAGAGACAAGCTGGAGAGGCTATCTTGTGGTGTCGTTGTGCCTGTTGTATCAACAGGTATTGAAGATATTGGATCAATGGTTGAACTTGTTTTGTCAGTAATGCCGGCACCAGAGGCACCTCCGGTGCCGCTGGTAGCAGCATCTCCACCACTTCCAGATACAGTGATTGTTTTAGTCAAGGCAGGATCAATAGTAATCACTGGAGGCGCATCTACGATAAGATGTGTTGCAGATGTTGTGCTGCTACCGCCTGTGCCTGAGGAAAGGATTGTTGTGGAAGCTGAAGGATCCACAGCAATAGTGGTAGGTGTATCGACTAGTGTAGCTGTGAGTGGTGAAGAATAAAAAGTATAGCTTGAAGTTCCCCCACTCCCACCGGATCCACTATCCCCACCACTTCCAGAGCTTCCTGATGATCCCCCAGAGCCTACAGAAAGTACGAGGGAAGGGTCTATTGTTAGAGTAGATGTAGAGAGACTTGTTGATAAGCTTCCCGCATAAGACAGGGCCGGCAAAAAACTTATGAGGGTCAGTCCAAGTCGGGTTATGATCGTTTTCTTCATGAGGTTAAGAAGAATGCAACGTTGATGCCATGATTAGTCGATATAACTATCTGTTATTATTTATAATTAATTTTTATCTCTCAGAGTACTTATCAGAATGATTTCATTTTTTCCTCTGTGACTATCAAAATGAGGATTAGAGAGCTTGGGATGTTTCCTTTACAGAAATGACGAATTCGCATAAATTGTCTTTTCATTTCCAAAGGGGGAGACATGATGAATGGCCGCAAAAATTTATTTTTAGCTTTGAGCGCGATTTCCTTATTTTTTTCAGTCGCAGCACAAGCCAAGGTGGATCTTGAGTTTATTTTGGATGCTTCCGGAAGCATGCGAGCCGCTATGGCTGGCAAGACTCAAATGGATGTGGCCAAGCAATCTATCAAAGCCGCTCTAGATCAAATCCCTGCAGATACTTTTGTAGGGCTTCGAGTTTATGCTCATCGAATAGAGCAAACAGATAAAACTGCCAGTTGTCAGGACTCAGAGCTCCTTATCCCTTTTGGTCCTCTTGATAAAACAACTTTTTCAGCGCGAGTGGATTCTATCCAACCCAAAGGCTACACACCTATTGGTTTTTCACTTCAAGAAGCCGGAAAAGATATTACAGCTTCTGCCACCTTGCGTGAAGCAGACCGTGTTTTGATTTTGGTCAGTGATGGAGAAGAGACCTGTGGTGCAGATCCCATTCAGGTGGTGAAAGATCTGCAATCCAAAGGCATTAAGTTTAAGCTGAATGCTGTTGGTTTTAATGTAGATGCCAAAGCCCAGGCTCAGCTCAAAGCCTTAGCGGCTGCAGGTGGAGGTCAATATTATGATGCCAAAGATGCTGATTCTCTTGCTAATTCATTGAAAGATGTAACTCAAAAAGCGCTTTTGGTTGAGAAGACTAATGCCGTGTATGGCAGTGAGATTCGTGGGGGAGATTCCTATGAAAAAGCTGTTCAGATACCTTTAGCCCAAGAGCTTCGGTTAGATCATTATCAGAGAAAAAATCAGTATGATTATTTTTATGTGGATCTGAAACCCAGCCAATCTGTTTCAGCGACACTGACAACTACGGATCGTGGTGTTCAGATCAAAGCAGATAATACAATAGCTTACACTGAAACTCCGTATGCTGGAATTCAAATTCATGATGAGATGCGCAATAAAGTAGCTGGGGAAGAAATTATCGGTGGACGCAATAAGACGGTTACTATTGAAAATATCGCTAATAAAACGGTGAGACGTTATATCTTGTTGGGGAGTATTTATGAAGATGTGAACAAAGATCATACCTTTAAAGTCGAAGTGAAAAGTTTTCCTGATGCAGGCACTCAAGATGATGCAGGCAATACACCTGAAACTTCATTGCCAATTCTCAAACAAGCCTATCCGGTTAACTATATCACCAAAGGTGATGATGCTGATATTTACAAAATCACCACAGTTAAAGGTGAAATGCTCAATGTGAAAATCATTCCAGAAAATCCTCAGTCTAATCTGGCAGCGTCTTTCATGGATGATTTGAGAGCGGAAATTGCCCAAGCTGCAGCGCCCAACCCTGGTGCTGGATTCAGGATTTCAGGAGTGGCTACAGGATCTGTCACGTATTTAAAAATCATCAGTCGCTATGGGGAAGAGAATACAAAATATTCTATCGATTTTGAAAATGCCGCTCCTGCAGCACCTTTGGCAACAACCCCTCCAGCGACGGCTTTACCCGTTGCGCCACCAGCACCCGTAAATCCAACTCCTCCTCCACAAGCTTCTCCAGAGGCTCCTATAGCCCCTCAGGTAGCCCAAGATGCCACACAAGCGATCAATCAAGCTCTTCAAGCGGTTACAGAAGTCGCCGGGAAAGTAAAAGAAGGAAATCCTCAAGAGATACACTGGAGAGATGCTTTGAAAAACAAAACTCTAGTCCGCATTGCTTCAGGGCTTTTTGGTGGTGGATTGTTTTTAGGAATTATCGTTGGGATCGTTTTGAAATCAGTCTTTGGTGCTAAGTATATCAAACCTTAAATTAAGTAAAAGTCGCTGTTTTCCCTTGGCCTGTCAGATTGATCTGCGACAGGCCTTGGGATTCCAGATTCAAATATTTTTTCATATTCTGTTCTAAAATTCCCCGATCTTTAGGAAGAAAAGGGCGGAGCTTATAATCCTTGATGACATTCACCGAAAATTTTTGCCACAGAGCCCAGCATGTCTGGCAGGTATTTTTCGAAACAGTTTCGCCCAAGATTCCAGGATAGGGTTGTTTTTCAAGAGCTGGACTTTCTTCACCGCAACGCAAACATTTGATGTTCATAAAAACCTCAGGAGTTAATTTTTCGTACAATGACACCCGCTTCTTTGAGAAGCTTGAGTGAGATGTCGAGTAATGGATAGTGAGCATCATAAACGACTTCGCGAATTCCAGAATTAATAATCATTTTCGTACACATCAGGCAGGGTGAAAATGTGGTGTAGAGGAGAGTGTCTTTAATCATGACCCCATGATAGGCTGATTGGGTAATTGCATTTTCTTCAGCGTGAGAGCAGAGGCATTCACCTAAATTGGCACCCGAAGGACCAAAGCTATTGCAACGCGCACAGCCACCTTCATTACAATTTTTTACTCCCCGAGGCGTCCCATTGTAGCCTGTCGCAATAATTCTTTTATCTCTCACCAATACCGCGGCCACTTGACGTTTGGCACAATTACTTCGCGTGGCTGCTACACGGGCGATATCCATAAAATATTCGTCCCAATCCGGTCGCACACGTTCACGCGAGAGTTTGGCAATAATCTTTCGGACATTGTCATTAAGAGTTTCAATTGTTGAAGCATTGCTGACGGTAAAATCAGCAAGCTTTTCTGTAGCTAATAATTGTTGAGCTGCGGGATTTTTACTTTTGAGTTCCCGATCTTCCATCTCGACAAAACTAGAAAATGTCATGGGATCACTTTCACGAGCCCTTTGTTTCACACGTTCAAAACGAACTTTTTGAGGAGCATCAATTTTAATCAGAAAAAAATCGTCACGTCTTTTGAGAGCTCTTACTTCTTCCGGATTACGAATCGAATCGATGACATAATTTTTGTCAGGAGTCAGTTTGGCCAAAGTGCGCTCGGCTAACGCTCCATAACCTTCTTCTTCTCGTAATTTTGTTCCTGTCTTTATAAGGTTTTCACGTGTGATCGGGATTTTCTTTTTGCTTAAAACTTCGCGAAGGATATCGGAGAGACTGTAATACTCAAATCCACATAGTTGAAGAAATTTTGCCGCTTCTCCTTTTCCTGAACCATTCTTTCCTGTCAGTCCGATGATCATGAAATCTCCTTAAGCAATTTTTGCCAATGTGATGTTTTGCTGAGCTTGATACTTTCCTTTTTTATCTTTGTAAGATTGGGCACATTCTTCCAGAGCTTCAAAAAATAAAACTTGGGCAATACCTTCGCGTGCATAGAGCTTGGCTGGAAGTGGGGTTGTGTTGGAAATTCCCATCGTGACAAACCCTTCCCATTCAGGCTCAAACGGAGTGACGTTAGTGATAATACCGCAACGAGCATAAGTCGATTTACCAAAACAAATCGTCATGACATTTCGCGGAATACGAAAATACTCAAGACTACGTGCGAGAACAAACGAGTTAGGAGGGATGACACACACCTCACCTTTAAAATCATAAAAAGCTTCAGGATCCATTTTTTTAGGATCAATCATGCCTGTGGCTTTGTTGTTAAAAATTTTGAATTCATCAGCCAGACGCATGTCATAGCCGTAGGAAGACACTCCAAAAGAAATACTTCCTTTGCTGACTTGAACCTCTTCAAATGGCTCAATCATCTTGTGTTCGACTGCCATCCGACGAATCCAACGATCACTTTTGATACCCATAGGACCTCCCCATTAGGCACAGGCCCTTGTAATGATTGCCCTGGAGTGTCAATCAAATGCTGCCTTGAAAAAAGTGAAGGGGTTATTTCTTTTGACCACCAACCAGAAGGTCTTGAACGCGGATGGCGGGTTGGCCGACATTGACAGGAACCCAGCCGGAAGCAGCTCCGCACATGCCTTGGGCGAGTTTGAGTTCGTTGCCGACGCGGTCGATTTTTTTTAGGATTTCGTCGCCACGACCGATCAAGACGGCTCCTCGGATGGGAGAGACGATCTTGCCATTTTTGATGAGATAGCCTTCTGTGACAGAAAAGTTGAATTCTCCTGTGGCAGGATTAACAGAACCACCACCCATTTTTTTTGCATACAATCCATACTCCGTGTCCGAAATCATCTGAGCTAACGAATCCTGGCCGGGAAGAATGAATGTATTGTTCATGCGTGATGTTGGAGAAAATCGGTAGGACTGGCGTCGCGAACTTCCCGTGGATTTTAAACCAATGCGGTCGCCGTTTAATCGATCGACAAGATAGGATTTGAGTACCCCATTGTCGATTAAGAGATTACGACGCGTGAGGATGCCTTCGTCATCGATGTTGGTTGATCCCCATTCATGGGTGAGAGTCCCGTCATCCACAGCTGAGACGCAAGAAGCTGCGATGATCTGGTTAAGTTTTCCCGCCATGACTGTAGCTTCTTTGGCGACAGAAGAGGCTTCCAAAAGATGACCACAGGCTTCGTGAAAAATGACGCCACCAAAACCTGAATCAATAATAACCGTCATGCGTCCTTGAGGAGCGTAATCAGCTGTCAGCATGCGGACAGCCGTTTCGGAAACATCTTTGCAAAGACGATCCAGATCAAGGCTTTCGAAAAATTCAAAACCTTTATGAGCTCCGGGAGCTTCGTAACCCACTTGCTTTTCCTGACCATCACTGGCCACAGCAGCGACAGAAAATCGTCCACGTGTGCGTTTGTCTTTTTTATAAAGACCTTCGGAATTGGCGACCAAGACATGCTGCACTTCGTCCGTATAATCGACATTCACCTGAGAAATTTTATCAGACGCAGCTCGACACAAAAGATCTGCTTTTTTTAAAAGGGCAATTTTATGATCCCAACTGACATCTCCGGGCTGATTTTTAGTGGGATGTTCATTTAAAACTTCATCGGCACTTTCATTGGGAGCCAAAGCTACTTTTTTATCCGATTTTCCGCGTGCTACAGCATCGCTCACTTCACGAGCAATTTTTTGAAGGCCCGTGTCTGAAAGATCGTTGGTGTAGCCGTAATATTCTTTGTTATTGGCCACAACACGAAGTCCAGCTCCTAGAGCTGTTGCTGAGAAACGTTTTTAATCACTTTATCAGAAAGGAGGGCTTTATTTTTGGTGGTCTCTTCTACGAAGAGATCTGCCCATTCGCCGCCTTTTTGCAAAGCCAATCCTAAATATTGAGATGATTTTTCTTGTGAGAACATAGGTTGTTATTCTTGGGTAATTTTAAGTCTTTGCCAACTTCTAAATTGAAAAATATTTTTATCCTTCCATCTCTCGGGTGTTTTGATACAATCTGACTATGTCCTATGACGCGTTACAAGAAGTCTATGACGCGCAGCTCCTAAAAAAAATGTATTACTATATTGTCCTGACGCGTTCTCTTGAGAATAAAATTTCCTATATTTGTCACAGTCAAAATTCAAAATCACCCATGATCATTGGAAAAGGCTATTTGTCGACAGGACAAGAAGCGATTTCAGTTGGAGCTTGTTTGGCACTTGAAGACGGTGATTGGTTGGCACCATCTCATCGAGACATCGGTGGCATGATGGTGCGAGGTCTCACTCTCGAGCAGATTTTTCTTCAATACTTTTGTCGTGTGACATCTCCAACTGCAGGTCGTGATGGCAATGTGCATTTGGGAGATACGTCCAAACACATACTCTCTTTTATTTCTCATATGGGATCCATCATTGCAGCAGGTTTGGGTGTTGCGGCTGCGATCCAATATCGAGAAGAAAAAAATGTCGTCTTGGCGTGTTTTGGAGATGGAGCGTCTTCTCAAGGGGTTATTCATGAATCAATGAACTATGCTTCTGTTTTTAAAATGCCGATGGTGTTTGTGGTGAATAATAATCGCTATGCGATTTCAACTTCGACCAAAAATCAGATGGCTATTGAAAATATTGCCGAACGGGCTGCAGGCTATGGGATGCCTGGTGTTGTTGTTGATGGAAACCATGTGACAGAGGTTTATCAGGCAGTGAAAAAAGCGGTAGAAGCGGCGCGTGCTGGGAACGGTCCTTCTCTGATTGAATGTAAAACCATGCGTATGTGTGGGCATGGAACACACGATCCGGCCAATTATGTTCCAAAACAAGAATTGGAAGAATGGAAACAAAAAGACCCGATGACGTGGTTTCAAAATGAATTGTTACAGTCTCAAGTGATGAAGTCAGATGATATCAAATCTATTCAAGATCAAATCGATCACGAGATTGAAGAGGCTATTGAAAAAGCTCGTTTAGCTCCTGTGCCGCAAGGCGAGGATTTGTTGAGGGAGAGATAATATGTATTACGCCGAAGCCATTCGAGACGGCATGCGACAGGCCATGAAGGCCGATGAACGCGTGTATCTTCTGGGAGAAGACGTGGCTCAAATGGGTGGGATCTATGGAGTGACCAAAGGCTTGGTGGATGAGTTTGGAAAGAAACGTGTGAAGAACACACCGCTGTCGGAGATTGGTATTATTGGAGAAGCGATGGGGGCTTCTATAGCGGGGTTGCGTCCTATTGCCGAGTTGCAGTTTTCTGATTTTATTACATCAGCCTTTTCTATTTTAGTTGATGTCGTGGCTCCTTATCGTTTTCGGATGGGAACCAAGACTCCTTTTATTTTGCGGGCTCCGATTGGTGGTGGTCTGCATATTGGTCCTTACCATTCCAAATGTCCTGAAGCCTGGTTTTTTCATGTGCCTGGTTTGAAGATTGTGATGCCGTCGACGCCTGCTGATGCTAAGGGATTGTTGCAGAGTTCTATCGATGACGACGATCCGGTTCTCTATTTTGAACATAAAAAACTTTATTACGAACTCAAAGAAGATGTCCCTGAAGGGATTCATCGCGTTCCTTTAGGAAAAGCTTTAGTACGCCATGAAGGAAATGATGTGACGATTGTCACATATTCCGCGATGGTGCATCTGGCTTTGAAAGCAGCACAAGAACTCGAAAAAGAAAAAATTTCTGTCGAAGTTTTGGATTTGAGAAGTTTAGTTCCCTTAGATGAAGAAGCTTTGCTCAATTCTGTTTCCAAGACTCACCGTGTTGTGTTTTTGCATGAAGCGCCCATCCGTGGGGGAGTGGGCGCTGAGCTTGAATCTATCGTCTGTGAGAAAATTTTTCATGAACTCAAAGCTCCTCCGAAAAGAGTGGCGGCAAAAATGACTCCAGTGCCCGTAGCTCCTAATCTTGAAGATTTTTATCTCCCATCTTTGCAAGATGTGAAAAATGCGATACATTCTCTCTTTCAATAGGGGGACATGTTTATGATCATCGCACTCACGATGCCGCAATTTGGGGAATCCATCACTGAAGGACATCTTGTTCGTTGGCTGAAAAATGCCGGTGACACTGTAGCCGAGGCTGAACCCATCGTTGAGATGGAAACAGAAAAATCCGTCTTCTCCCACGAATCTCCATTTAAAGGAAAAATTGTCAAACTCTTGGCTGAAGAAGGGGCTAATGTCCCGGTTGGTCAGGTGATTGCTCATTTTGACGTGAGTGCAGAAGATGGAAAAAAGTATCTTGATTTGGGTGTGGCTCAGCCCGTGGATGGCAGTGGGACTCCAATAGAAAAACCAAAGGTTGTAGAAACTAAAACAGAAGAAATTAAAGCAGCGCCCGTTGCTAAACCTTCCACTTCAGTAACTCCTTCAGCAGCTCCGGGTGTAACAATCGTCAATATCACGCCCATTCGAGCACGCATTGCCGAAAAAATGGTTTTGTCGAAAACAACTATCCCTCATGCAGGTACAGGTCTTGATGTGGATTTGGGTAAGATCGACCAATGGCGCAAGGCCAATGAAAATCCTCCGAGTTATTTGATTTTTGCTCTTTTCACCGTTCTTCATGTGATCAAAAAATATCCACTGATTAATAGTTCTTGGAAAGAGAGTGGGGGGAAGAAGTGGATTGAGCAATATGATGATGTCAATTTGGGTGTGGCTGTTGCGACCAAAGAAGGCCTCATGGTGCCATCGATTAAAAAAGCGAACACATTATCCTTCAAACAATTACAGAGTGCGGTGGCGGCATTGATTGAATCGGCGCGTAATGGAAACCTTAAAGTCGAAGAGCTGACAGGGGCGACATTTACGGTGAATAATACGGGTTCGCTTGGTTCTTATCGGACATCACAAGTGATTCCTCCACCTCAGGTGGCTATTATGGCTTTAAACAAAGTGGTCAAAAAGCCTGTGGCTGTCAGTAGTGGGGAAGGTGAAATGCGCGTGGCCATCCGTCCGATCATGAGTTTAGATCTCGCTTTTGATCATCGTGTGATCGATGGAGATTATGGGATTGGTTTTGTGGATGCCGTGGCAAAAGAATTAGAGTCGTTTGACTTTTCCCAAATAACGTAGGGTTTCAATTTATTGAACACAGGGAGCGATGAGTCACGCCCCTACGTTACAATCCAAATGAAATATTCCCGGCGATGCGGCGGATTTGTTTGGAGTGGGAATAGGTTCCAGCTTCCTGACCGTATGTAGCAAATTCCAGTTTGAAAAATCGAAAATCCAAAGAAGCTCCTGCAGCGAGATAACCTTGGTTACCACCGACTCGAACAGAGGGTTGGAAAAACTTGGCTAATCGTGGAGCCATGACTTCAGCACCGATATTCCATTTGTTCAAAAATGATTTAGATTGATTGATTTCACGAAAATCATTTTCGATGTGAAATTGCCACTTATTCCATTCCGGATGAACACCAAATCCTAATGTAATGGATTGGGGAGTATTAGCGACACCATTGCCGAAGCGAGTATTTCCGACATCCTGCCAGGCAAAGGCTGCCGTAGGTTTTAATAAATCAAGAATGGGGAGATCAAAGGTGGGGATTTTTCCTTTCAGCCCTAAATCCACACCTACCCCAGTCGCTCTTTTGCGAGGAATGACCGTATTGAAATCAGAATTACTGATGATGTCATCAACGGTAATGACTTGGTCGATAGAAACGCGATGGATGACTTTAAGGTTTACACCGGCTTGGAGTCGATCATCAAAAAAACCATAAGCCCCACCAATCACACCTCCCAGGTCATTTTGAGAAAAGAGCTCTATATTAGTGAATGTTCTGTTTCGAAATGAAATGGTAGTGCGGGAATCTCCCAAGAGAGAAGCCGCAAACCATTTGTGCATAACAGTCAAAAGAGGCAAGCGGACTTGAGCCGTTTCAAACTCACCTGTGTGCGTGTTGACAAAGCTGTTGAAGTCGTCTGTCTTATCTGATGTTGAAGGATGAGAATCCAATGTATTGGCAAGGTCCTTCACATCTTTAATCAAGCTGACAATGCCTGTCGACATATCGAAAGCCGGACTCAAAATGCGAAAGTGAGGTGTTTTAGAATAATCATTAATTGCGGCTGGATTGTAGAAAAAAGCATTTTCGTCAACTCCTGGCATCGCCACAAAGGCATTACCCATTCCTAAGGGGCGAACGCCGCGAGAGAGGCTTGGATTTTCAGGATTGGTTCCAGTAGGCCCACTAGCTTGAGAGAGTGACGTCATCGATAAAATAAGAAGGCTGACGGTGCTTAAAGTTTTTAAATATTTTTTCATAATTTTCTCTCGTTATTAAAGTGTTTATTGAGTGTCATCAGCTGAACAACCCTCTAATCCTGAAGGCGTAAGCAGTTGTATACAATCCAGATTATCAAAATCTGAATCGTTGTTATAATCATTCTCAGTAGTGATAGCGTGTGTAAGTGATGCGTAAATCTCGCAGCGCATGAGGTCGCGGATACACGAAAGTGTGAAGCCTCCTGTTTGCAAAGAACAGCGACAAAAGTTTTCACGGAGTGGAGTTAAAATATCATTAGCTCTCTCGCCTGAAAGTCCACCTTGTATTAAATTGTTATCAGCATGGATGTAATCTGCGATAATTCGTGGTCCTTCAGTTACGGCATCAATATCCGAAATATGCGATTCTCCAGCTACGGTTGCCAATTTGACTGGACGGATATAAGCGTCGAGGGCTTGTAGAAGACCTAATTGAAAAGAAGCTCTTTTTAAAAGAGGATCGGTTGCAACTCCTGCACCGTCTAGTTCCACAGTAGTAGAATCCAAAAGTGTGTTCAGAACGCCTTTGGCATTTTGAAGAGCCTCTAAATCAATTTGATACGACCCTCCAAGGGTTGTGGATTCAAAGGTAGAAATGAAAGTTCGGAATTGAGAGTAAGCGCCACTATTACTATCTCCCAGTGTTGAGAGATCTGACATAAAACTTAAAAGATCCAGTCGTGCTAGGCCGATACTGGCTGAAGAACTAATGAGAGCTGCCTGGGCATTTGTGGGATCACTGTCCAGAATATTTGTCGCAGCATCTAAGGCTGGAGTGCAGCTGCTAGTCAGAGATGGTTCATTGGCAGCATTGCACTGATCTAGATAAAACTCCGCTTCATCAAGTGTTTTATTAGTACCTCCACAACCCATCGGCATGAGTCCTGTGATGGTGAGTGTTAAGCTAAAAATAGCAAAAAAAAGAACTGTCCGGACCAGCCGGATGGCTAATGAATGACGTTTCATGAAATCCCCCCGAATTTCAAAAAAATGATGTTGAGTGTGTAGTAAAACACAAAAACCCAACGGGGCACAATTTTTATTTTGCATTAACATATGAAATCTGAGCAGTAATCGCCCCATGACACAAAAAATTCTCAAATTAGGTTTGCCCAAAGGGAGTCTCCAGGATTCGACTTTTAGGCTTTTTCAAAAAGCAGGTTGGAAAGTGAGTGTAGGAAGTCGCAGCTATATTCCAACCATTAACGATGCCGAACTCTCAGGTCTTTTGATTCGTGCCCAGGAAATGGCCGGGTATGTGGAAAAAGGTGTGATGGATGCTGGGCTCACCGGTCGTGATTGGAAAACAGAGCAAAATGCGGATGTGCAAGAAGTCTGTGAATTGCGCTATGCAAAAGCTGGGTTTAATCCCATCCGCTGGGTTGTGGCGGTTCCGAATGATTCTTCCATTAAAACTGTTCAAGATCTTCAGGGAAAGAGAATTGCTACTGAATTGGTGGGTTTTACCAAAAGATATTTGGAAGAAAAAGGTGTTAAGGCCGAAGTGGAATTTTCATGGGGAGCTACAGAAGTGAAGCCTCCATTGCTTGTGGATGCGATTGTAGAATTGACGGAAACAGGAAGTTCTTTACGTGCTAACAATCTTCGTATTGTGGAAACGATTCTGGAATCGACGACGATTCTTGTAGCGAACAAAAAATCCTGGGCCGATCCTTGGAAGAGAGAAAAAATCGAAAATATCGCCATGCTTCTTCAAGGTGCAATCGATGCCGAAGAAAAAGTGGGACTTAAATTGAATGCTCCCAAAAAGAATTTGGAAGAAATTTTAAAGAAGCTTCCAGCTCTTCATACCCCCACTGTGTCCACTCAAGCTGATCAAGACTGGGTAGCTGTGGAAGTGATTGTGGATGAAAAGACTGTGCGTGAAATTATTCCGGCTTTAAAACGTGCCGGAGCTTCTGGTATCGTCGAATATCCTCTCAATAAAGTGATCTACTAAATCTGCAAATCTTCTGGTTGACGCTTACAAACAGCCCCCATAGGGGACTGAACCACTATTCATTTTATATTTTTTAGGAGGTTTTATTATGACGAAAGAAATTTATGCCATTGGTGAGGTTCCGCCTTTAGGGGAAGTGCCTCAAAAGATGCATGCGCAAGTCATTCGCGAAGAGCGTTTTGGCGAGCCGACAAAAGCGTTTCAAGTCGAAGAAGTAAAAGTCCCTGACATCGAACCTGATGAAGTGTTGGTGTATGTGATGGCGGCTGGTGTTAACTATAACAACGTCTGGGCGGCTCTGGGTATTCCCGTGAATGTCATCAAACCCCGCTTCAAAGATCCATTTTGGAAAGATGAAACTGGATTTCATATCGGTGGTAGTGATGCCTCTGGTATTGTGTGGAAAGTTGGTAGCAATGTCACCAATCTCAAAGTGGGTGACGAAGTTGTCGTGCACTGCGGTCAGTGGAAACAAGACTGTCCTTCGGTCAAAGCAGGGGCAGACCCCATGTATAGTCCAACGTTTCGTATTTGGGGTTATGAAAATAATTACGGAAGTTTTGCTCAATATACTAAAGTGCAAGCTCATCAATGTTTGCCTAAGCCTAAACATTTAAGCTGGGAAGAATCTGCAGCCTACATGCTCGTTGGTGCGACGGCTTACCGTATGATTCATGGTTGGTCTGAACATCGCATCAAAGAAGGTGATTCTGTTTTGATTTGGGGTGGTGCGGGTGGTTTGGGATCGATGGCCATTCAAATTGTGAAAGCGGCAGGTGGTGTTCCTGTGGCTGTCATTTCAGGTGATGATAAAGTGGATTATTGCAAAAAGCTCGGTGCTAAAGGCGTGATCAATCGTAAACAATTTACACATTGGGGTATGCTTCCTCATTGGAAAGATACGGAAAAGTATAACCAATGGCTTCAAGGTGCACGTGCTTTCGGAAAAGCTTTTTGGGATGCTTTGGGAGAGAAGAAGAGTCCCCGTATTGTTTTTGAACATCCAGGTGAAGATACGGTGCCGACATCTATTTTTGTTTGCGATACCGGTGGTATGGTTGTCATCTGTGCGGGAACAACAGGATATAATGCGACGATTGATCTTCGTTACCATTGGATGAGACAGAAGCGTTTTCAAGGTTCGCATTTTGCCAATGATGATCAAGCTAAGGGTTTTAATGATTTGGTTTTAGCTGGAAAAGTAGATCCTTGTTTGTCTCGTACTTTTGAATTTGCCGAAACAGGCTCGTGTCATCAGTTGATGAGAGAAAACAAACACCCAAGCGGCAATATGTCGATTATGGTGAATGCAAAACAAAAAGGCCTCAAGAACCTTGAGGAAACGATTAAAGCGCAGATGAAATAAGGAGAGAATTATGTCGATTAAAACTATCGGAATTATTGGTACTGGAACGATGGGTCATGGAATAGCGCAAATCTCTGCTTGTGCAGGATTTGATGTTTTCGTCAAAGATGTGGATCCTGAACGTACTAAAAAAGGTGTTTCAGCCATTGAGAAAAACTGGAACCGTTTATTGGAAAAAGGAAAAGTTCCTCAAGAACAAGTGGATCGCGCTAAAGGTAAAATTAAGCTCTGCTTTGATTTAGCTGAGCTGAAGGATTGCGACATCATCATCGAAGCCATTACAGAAAACGTGAATGCTAAGCAGGAAGTTTTCAAACAGCTTAATGAAACAATTAAAAAAGAAGCTATTTTTGCCACCAACACTTCTTCCATTTCTGTGACGCTTTTGGCATCTTCTTCGGGTCGTCCTGAACAATTTGTCGGGATGCATTTCTTCAATCCTGTTCCCTTGATGGCTTTGGTGGAAGTGATTCGTGGTATTCAGACTTCAGATGCCACCTATAATGCTGTTTTTGAACTCGCTAAAGCTTTGGGTAAAACACCTGCAGCGGTAAAAGATTCTGCTGGTTTTGCTGTCAATCGATTGCTCTTGCCTTTGATCAACGAAGCTTTCTTTGTTCTTCAAGAAGGCATTGCTGATGCAAAGACCATCGACGAAGTCATGAAGCTTGGCGCCAATCATCCGATGGGTCCTTTGACCTTGGGAGATTTTGTGGGACTTGATGTGACACTTTCGGCGATGGAAGTTTTGCAGCATGATTTGGGTGATGACAAATACCGTCCATGCCCCTTGCTTCGAAAATATGTAGAAGCCGGCTGGCTCGGTCGTAAGACAGGTCGTGGAGTTTACGATTATTCTCAGAAATAAATGGTAACGTAGGTGTAATTCATGAATTACCCCTACAGCCATTGATTGGGATTTTTTGAAAAACGGAGGATCAGGGAAACTTGGTCCTCCGTTATTTTTTTCATCTTTTGAGCCACAGGAAGCAGATTATCCAATGTCGTCAGTGTTTGAAGTTTGCATTTTGATTTTGAAAATTCTTTTTGAGCTGTAGGAAAACCATACGTAAACACAGCCAAGCAATCGGACACTTTCCCGCCGGACTGACGAATGGCTTCGATAGCATTGAGACTACTCATGCCGGTGCTCACTAAATCTTCAATCACCAACACCCGGCTTCCTTTTTTAAAAATACCTTCGACTTGGTTTCCCTTTCCGTGACCTTTGGGAGCGCTACGGACATAAATCATGGGTTTTTTGAGATGGTCAGACAAAATGGCAGCATGAGGAATCCCTCCGGTTGCAATCCCTGCTATCACATCAAATTTTATTTTTTTGGAACGAATCAGTTTTTCAAAACTTTTGATGACATCACTGAGAGCTTTAGGATGTGAGAGCAGCAGGCGATTATCACAGTATATTGGTGATTGGATGCCAGAAGCCCATGTAAAAGGTTGTTGGGGACGCAACGTGACAGCGCCGATTTTTAAGAGCCATTCTGAAATTTTTTCCATGTTTTCATGACAAAACAATTTTCCCTGCTTGTCAACATGGCAAGCCTTGTGAAATATTGTCTCCCCTTATGGCGAAAACACAGACGATTACATCCGCAAGTAGTGCCGAGTATTTTTCAAAAAATTTACAACAGGTTGGTTTTTCTTCTTATACCAAGGCCATTTTGACGACGATCAAGGAAGCCGTCGATAATTCGCTAGATGCGTGTGAGGATGCGGGCATTCTTCCTGAAGTATCCGTGTTTGTCGAAAAATTAGGAGAAGGTACGGGGAAAAATTCTGAATCCATTAAAGTTCGTGTGGAAGACAATGGTCCAGGATTAGAAGCTGAAGATGTTGTCAAAGTTTTTGGTGAATATCTGGCAAGCTCAAAATTTGGTCGTGGGCGGTGTAGTCGTGGACAGCAGGGGATTGGTATTTCTGCAGTGACCACGTGGGCCCAACTGACCAATGCTCGTGGGGCTACTGTCATTACAAAAACAGCAAAAATGCGTAAGGCTGTTCAGTGTGTGGTGGAAGTTGATATCAAGCACAATAAAGGTGTCATCAAATCCAAAGAAACAATCGATTGGGATCGCGAACATGGTTTGACATGCGAATTTATTATCGATGCGCGTATTCAGCTTAATGGTGAAGGTGGTTTGTTGGCCTATTTGAATGGGACGACGTTGGTAAATCCTCATCTCACATTGAAATATAAAATCCCTGGTTTGGAGCCAAGACCTGAAACAGATGATTGGGTGACCATTAATCGTGTGACAGAAGTATTGCCGGAAATTCCCGATGCGATCGAACCTCACCCTCATACGATGAAGTTGGGAGAGTTTATTGCTCACTCCCATCTTTTTGGACGTGTGACGATTAGTGCGTGGCTTAAAAAAAGGTTTTTCACGCATTTCGGACAGTGTGTTTGAGGATATGAAAAAAGAAGGGGTGCCTAAGTCTCTTCTGGATATGAGTGTGGATAAGGCGACTGAAGAAGATTTTAAAAAACTTTTTGCCGGTTTGCAAAAAGTCAAACTGATGGCTCCGTCGACCAAGAGTGTGTTGAGTATTGGTGAAGAAGCTTTGGCTAAAAGTATTCAGCGTATTGGTCAGGTTGATTTTTTCTCAGTAGTTTCTCGTAAGCCTACTATTTGTGATTTCAAGCCTGTCTTGGTCGAAGTGGCGATTGCACGATTGTTAGATAAAAACATGTCTGAAGATGAGTCGATCACTCTTTTGCGTTTTGCCAATCGCGTACCACTCCAATTTGACAAATCTTCCTGTGCGATGACTCAAGCAGCAACGTCGGTCAATTGGCGTTCTTATGGATTGAATCAACCCAAAGGAAGCTTGCCTTTGGGTCCTTATATTTTTGCCGTCAGTGTTGTTTCTCCGTTTATTAAATTTAAAAATGCTTCCAAAGAAACCGTCGATGCCAGTGATGAATTGGTGGAAGAGATTCGCCGCACACTCATTCAAGCGGGACAGCGTTTATCCAAATATATTCGTCGTGAAGCTAAAGAAGCAGATTTGGAAAAGAAGCGACAACACATCGAACTCTTTGCTCCGATTTTAGTGGATGGTGCGTGTCGTATTACCAAATCTCCAAAAGCACGTCGTGAAAAAGCTCTGGAAGGTCTCGCTAAAATTTTGGGACGTGATGAAGCTTTGGCTGAAAAAGAATTATTGGTAGCCACACAACATGCCGAAGAAGCTTTGCAAAAAATGGAAAAAATGACGGGTATTTTACCTGTGGCAGATTCTGAAGAAGTCATTGATTCTGAAAGTCCTACCCAAGAAGAATTGTTTCCGGAAGCAGATTCAAAATCCATCGATATGAAGAGAATGAAAAGTAAAAAGGTGATCTATGGCAACAGATGTTGATGTGAAAGATTTGTCCGTTGAAATGTGTGAAAAACTATTGCGTGATTTGGAACGTGGACATCGACCTGTCTTGTATGCCACCAAATGTGCGCTGGATAATAGTTTTTATAATCCCAAAGTCGGCTACCTCACTGCAGGGGATAAGAAAGTTTCCACCGAGCTCAACGTGAGTTCAGTTCAAAAAATGTCCCGAGCTGTTTTTATGTTGGAGTTGATTTTGCGCAATCTCGAAGTGGGAGCAACCAACACGAAACGTGAACTTTATTATATCAGCAAAGGTGAAATAAAACATAACGCAGCCTTGAAACCTTTAGATTTTGCAGACCAAGATGAGAGTGATTCGATCATCGATTTTATCTGTGAGATGATGGAATGTTATCGTGAAGATCTGAATTGTTTTGCTAACGATCGCGGAGGCCAGACGTACAGCCAACAACTCGTTGTGACCGAAACACTTCCTGATGGAGGCAAAGCAACAATTGATCTTTCCACTTTAGGGACATCTCCTTTTCAGCCTAAAAACCGTCCTCAAAGTTTAAAGCTCAAAGCTAAGAAGAAAATCGATTTTTGTTTGGTGGTTGAGTCTGAAGGTACGGCCAATACATTGGTGAACAGCGGGTTTACAAAACGTCATAATGTGATTTTGCTGGGTGCTCAGGGGGTACCTTCCAATGCAGTGCGTGGTTGGACCAAGTTGATACAAGATGAGCTCTCGATTCCCTGTTATTTCTTTGGAGATCTCGACGCCTACACGATGCAAAATATTTTCCGAACCTTAAAAGCGGGATCAGCCGCAAGCTTGATTCGCAATGCAGATTTTAGTGCTCCAGAAGTGCGCTTTTTGGGTGTATTGCCCGAAGATATCAAACGCTATGATTTGCCGGATTATGGAGTGAAAGAAAATGATGCTACGGAATCACGTGCTTTGAAGAAAGCTCGCGATGCTTTGGCTAACGATCCTTTCTTCAAGGATAAAAAGAACAAAGGCGTTTCCGACATTTTACGCTGGCTGATCCAAAACAAACGCCGTTGCGAACAACAGTCTTATTTTTCCGTTAATCCCCGTGATCCACTCATGCCTGAGAAAATCATTATTGATAAGATTAAGAATAAGAACTTTGTTTGATAGTAGAGTAGTTTTATTTTGCCAATCCCATGACCTGAGCGATGACTTCCCGGCGGCGGGGGCCATCAAATTCCAAAAGTGCTATTTTTTGCCATTCGCCCACAAGGAGTTGACCGTCTTTAATAATCAAAGTGACACTAGGCGATCCAAAGAGAGCTGATTTGACATGAGCATCTCCATTGCGGTCACAATGAGTATCGGCTTCACAACGATTAGCAATGCGCAAAGGACTATTGTGAAGGTATTGTTCTTCTTTGGGAGCTAGCTGGCGAAGCTTTCTTAAAATATCCATGAGAAGCATTGGCTCATCGAGTTCGTTGACGATGAGTGTCGCCGATGTATGCAAAATTTGCAGAGTTAATGTGCCGTCTTGGATGTTGATCCCATCGACATAATCTTGAAGATTTTTTGTCAGATCATGAAGATAAAAACAGTCGGATGGAATAAGAAAGTCAGCTAATCGATGATCCAGCGCTGTGAGGTTTTGTTGTTCCGTATGGACAACAATGGTTTGATAATGGCACACCCACTGAGGTGTTGTCTCCATTTCGATAGAATCTACAGGAGGCTTGATAGTGGGTATTAAGTCCGAAAATTTGTTTTCAAGTGTTCGCATAGAGGCGAAGCGCTACGAAAACAAAATAAGCGAGTCTATTTTTAATTATGGAAACAGAAATTGATCTTCATGGTTTGAGATTGTTGGAGGCTGAGGCCGAAGTGATGAGGTTTGTGGATCAGCTTTATTTTAATGGTGAGACTAGTGGAAAAATCATCCATGGAATGGGGATGATTGCTGAAAAACTACCTCAGTGGTTGCGCAATTATCCTTATGTTAAGAGCTTTGAGCGCTCTTCTTTTAATGCGGGTGTCACAAACGTTTTTCTGGAGTTTTCAGGACGATAGGCTAGGGCCTTCCGTCTATGCATCCAGAGCTTCTAAAAATTCTTCCCGAAGTGAGACGTCCGTCTCGCTATTTGGGTCATGAAAAAAATGCGATTAAGAAAGACCTTGTAGGGGCGATTCATGAATCGCCCCTACTGAAAGTCGCTCTTTCATACCCCGATGCTTATGAGATCGGTATGAGTAATATTGGTCTTTCAATTCTCTACCATCTTTTGAATGCTCAGCCTCATATTGCCTGTGAACGTGTTTATTCTCCCTGGCTTGATATGGAAGAAAAAATGCGTGAGCATAATATACCTCTGCTGACACTTGAGTCGTCTATTCCTGTTCGTGACTGTGATATTTTTGGAATCTCTATTCCCTTTGAGCTGACGTATACCAATATTTTAACACTCTTGAATCTTGCCAAAATTCCTTTTTATTCCAGAGATCGTGATGAGTCGTATCCATTAGTTTTAGGCGGTGGCACAGGGGCTTTTAACCCGGAACCAGTGGCAGAGTTTTTTGATGCGATTGTGGTAGGAGATGGAGAAGATGTTTTTTTGGAAATTTGCGAGGTTGTCAGAACCATTAAAAATAAAAAAGAAAGATTGTTAGCACTTTCCAAAATCAAAGGCGTCTATATCCCATCATTTTTTGAGCCGATTTATAAAGAAGACGGTACTCTTTTGGAAATCAAACCTTTGGTGGAAGGTTATACGGGTGTCGAAAAACGAAGTGTATCGGATTTGAACACGTCTTTTTTCCAAAAATCCAATCGTACCACATACGAAGGTGGTTCATGATCGCATTGGTGTCGAAGTACAACGTGGATGCACACGTGGCTGTCGATTTTGCCAGGCAGGCTATATTTATCGTCCGGAACGTCAGCGATCTCCTGAGACAGTGAAGCAAATCGTGCGTGATCAGTTGAAGTCCACAGGACAGGAGGAAGTGAGCCTCGTCTCTCTTTCGATCGGAGATTATGACTGTGTGACACCGCTGCTCAAAGATTTAATGAATGAGCATGGACATAAGAAAGTTGGGATTTCGTTACCGGCAACACGTGTCGAGCAACTCACAGGCGGCATGATGGAAGAGATTAAGCGCGTGAGGAAGACAGGCTTCACGATCGCTCCTGAAGCGGCCACAGAACGCATGCGTTTGGTGATCAATAAAGGAAATACTGAAGAGAATCTTTTAAAAACTGCCGATACGGTTTTTTCCAATGGTTGGAGTTTGATGAAGTTTTATTTCATGGTGGGTTTGCCTACAGAGACTGATGAGGATGTGATTGCGATTACAACCTTGGGAAAAAAATGTTTGGATATTGGCCTAAAACGCAATCGACGAGTTGAAACTAATTTAGGTGTTTCTCCATTTGTTCCAAAACCTTTCACAGCTTATCAATGGTGTGGTCAGATTTCTCTGAATGAATGTCATCGTAAACTAAACATCTTGCGCGATCATATCAAAACGCGTCGTTTGCATTTAAAACCTCATCGCCCTGAGACGACTTATCTTGAAGGAATTTTTTCGAGAGGCGATCGGCGTTTATCAAAACTGATCATGCGTGCTTGGGAAAAAGGATGTCGTTTTGAGGAATGGGATGAAGGTTTAAAATATAATGTTTGGGAAGAGTCGTGGAAAGAGTTGGGCATTGATCCGACTTTTTATGTTGAGAGAGAAAGAAGCCGCGATGAAGTTTTGCCATGGGATCATTTGTTTGTGCAGATGAAGAAGGATTGGTTGTGGAATGATTACCAAGAATCTTTAAAGCAAGGCACTCCTGGTTTTATCGATGATTGTTCGACAGGAGCTTGTACGACCTGTGGTGTATGTGATTATCAGGAAGTTCGAAATCGTTCTTATGAAACGCCTATTTTTAATGAAGTTGGTCGGGCTGTGAAGAAAAAGACAACAACGGATTTGAGGCTCTATCAGTTAGATTCGATGCAGGATCTTCAGCCTAATTTTAAAACGCATATTGAACCTCGAAAACCAGTAGAAAAAGTAGATGTGCGTGAGAGCCCGGCTGATTTTCGTTATGAATGTATTTTTGACAAAACAGGTTTGGGAGCTTTTATCAGTCAGTTGGAGTTTGTCGATGCTTTGCGTCGTGCCGTGTCACGCGCCACTCTTCCTGTAAAATATTCTCAAGGTTTTCATCCACAACCTAAAATTTCTTTTGGTGAAGGTATGCCGGTAGGAAAAGAAATGTTGGCTCAAAAATTTACGATCAGTTTATTTCAACAAGTAAATCCAGACGATATTAAAAAAACTCTTGGTTCCGAAATGCCTGTGGGATTTCATTTAAGGACAGTGAAATCGTTAGGCGATTATAGTCCTAAAATAGCTCGGGCTTCAGAGACGGTGGCTACTGATTTACCTATCTCTTAGAGATACCGTCATCATGCTAAGGAAATATTTTTAGATAGGCCACTAAAGTCTCAAGTTTTCTTCATAACCTCCGTACTAAATATTACCTTAGGAGAGATATATGAAAATATATAAATTTTTGGCTATTTTGTTTGCCCTCGTTTCTTTGACACATTTCGCCTTAGCTCGTACTCCCATAACCATAAGCAAAGGTGTGGTAGGAGGAGCTCTTCCAGACTTTTTTGGCTCAACACCAACAGAAAAAGACAGTGGTTCGGCCATTTCTGGTAATGGCGGTGATACAGCAGTTAGTGGAAGTGGGGGGAGCTCTGGAGGAATTAGTGTATTGACTGGTACTGCTGGAGATTGTTCAGAAATAGTTTCCTCTTTTGAGGGAGATCTTTATTTTGATACCTTATATCTTCTGACTACAGGATATTCACCCACTTATGATTCATCGGATTCTCGCATTGTATATGGTTATGCTCATTTTTTAACTCCAGATCATGGTTATTCAGAAACTCTCGATGTATGTTATAGCGCTATTCAGAGAGATGGCTTAAATGTGGATAGGCAAATAAATAAGCAAAGATTTAGATTTTATGGAACGTCGACATTTATTTTTAAGATGGCAGAAAATACAGAATTTACAGCACATATTAGTATGAATGATAGAAATCTTGCTAATAATCAGTGGTCTTGCACTAGTTTTGTTTATGGGTGTAGCGGGTCAACCTTTAATACAGATCCAGCCAGGTCATATACTGGTGTTTGTAATGTTTATGATGCATCAGTATGCCCTGTAAGGTAGGCACATCGTCTTGTCTTATGATTTTGGTTTAAATTATAAAGGTCATTAATTTATATCTAAAGCATGTTTTTATTGCACGCTTTAGTACTTACTTAAAATTAGCTTGATTAATGTAAGTGAAAGGTAAGTTTCTATGAAAACATTTTCATTATTCGTGTTGTTATTGAGTTTATCATTATCATTTAATCTTCAAGCTCGTCCTGGGGATTTAGATGCTACTTTTGGAGTCAGTGGAGTCCAAGTGTATGATTTTGGAACCCTAGGATGGTTTACAACCCCGACACATGTCGATATGGATTACTTTCAAAAAATTAGATTGAACCAAGATGGTAAATTGCTTCTTTCAACAAATAGTTACAGCTCAGGATATTTATTAAAAATTAATTCTGATGGTAGTGTAGATACAGGATTCTCTACTGAAGGGCTGATTCGAACGCCTATTACAGGATTTGATTTAAATGCTGATGGAAAGATTCTTTATTCAGCAGTTTCATATGAGCTTCCTTCAGATAGGATTTCTTCGCATAGCATTATAGCAACACCCCAAGATGGCAATTCCCAGACCCAAGTAGGTTCAATAAATGCGGGAGAAAAATTATCGGCGATTCAACAAGATGGAAAAATAATCGTGTCAGGAGCTGATGGCCGGAGTGGCTTGTGGACATTGAAACGATTACTCCCTACTGGAGAGTTGGATGAGACTTTTGGAGTTCATGGCATAGTAGAGTTAAGCATGAGAGCAGCGTTTTACATGATTCCATATATCGTTAAGATTGATTCTGATGGAAAAATACTTATTGCAGGTGGAATTGAGTGGAGTCATTCGGGTGCTTACACAAGAGACTTTATTATATTCAGAATTAATACTGATGGTTCAAGAGATACGAGTTTTGGCCCTGAAGGAATGAAGATAATATGGTTTGACGATATGGTTCCAAGAGCTGAGGCAGCAATTCACAGTGTAGCCATTCAAGCCGATGGGAAGATAGTAGTAGCTGGTGGCGTATTAGGTGCGGCTTATCTTGCGACAGCTGATCCTGGACCTACAGCTGGAAGATCTTCATTATATATAGCAAGGTTAAATCACGACGGGACATTAGATACAGGATTTAACTTTAAGTGGAAAACTTGCAATTCCTTCTTTGGATGGCACACTATCACAGTATGCTTCTATCTCCGGTATTGCGATCCAAAAAGATGGGAAAATTGTTTATACAGGATCTCAAGGAGCCTCTAACAGAAATAGTGAAGTAGGAAGGCTAAACAGTAATGGATCATTTGATACTTCTTTTGGTAATTTAGGTAATGGAAGGGTAATGTTAAGTGATATTGGTACAACAAATTACTCAACTCAAAGTAAGGACACGTTGTTGATTGATAACAATTGTTCCATAGTCATTGCTGGCGATACCTTTAACCCAGTACAGCAATTTTCTTCTAAAAATACCTATGATAGCTTTAATCAAAATGTCTTCGTAGCTCGAATTCTATCAGGCTTAGAGGGCTATAAATGCAAGGGTTATAGGCTGACCATCCCAACAGATTTTCATTATAATTGGTAGAATTAAAATTCTTCAAATCATTACTGAAGAAGAAATTTTCAACAAACTCTTCCCCGAACTTCCGGAGGCGTTTGTGTTGAGAAAAGTTTAAAATCTGAGGAATTCAAACAATCTTCCCGTTAGGTAATGGGGAATGGTAAGGAGTGGGACTTTTTTGAATTCGGGAGAATGAGCGAGTCGTGCTGTGTGAGCTTTTTCAAAAGTGAATGTGTTTTTTGAATTTTTACCAAACATCCGACGTCTTCTACCGCTAAAGCAAAGCTGTAGAGTGACTTTAGAGAACCTGTCGTTGATTTGACATCAATCCCAATTGGTTTTGGAGATCTTAGAAAAAATTCCACTTCTGCTCGATTGCCCGATTTCCAATAATGTAAGTCGTCTCGCGTAACGAGTTTACGAATAAGCTCATTTCCGATGCCAGTTTCATAGAGGATGGCCTTGTTTTGTGAGGAAATCGAAGTTTCCAAGAGGTTTGATCCATTCATGAGATAATTGGCCAGTCCCGTGTCGAAAAGGATGTATTTCGATAAATCGCTTTCCGATTCCCAAAGTCGAATTTTATGGGCGACGCGAGCACCGACAGTTTTGGAGACGAGTTTGACCGCTTCTTTTCGACTGGTGTGTTGGACTTGGAGATGCGTCAGCTTGAGAGTGTTCATGGAAAGAAGAACAAGTTTTCGTAGAACGTCTTCATATTCATAAAGTTGAAATTTTTCTCCCAAGACGGTTTTGACATTTTCTTCAATCGTCGTCGCGAGATCCTTGATAAGATTTGAAATCTCCGCTTTGTTTTCTGGTGAAGTGAGGTAGATATCCAAAAGTCGTGGCAGCCCTCCAAGGCGTAAATAAGTCTCAAAATAAGTTTCGAGTTGGGTATGATAAAAATCGGTTTGCTTGGAAGGTTCGACTTCTTGGTAATATTTTAGGCATTTATCATCCGAGCTAGCTAAAAATTCTTCGAAAGAGATCGGATAGAGATCAAAATATTTTTTGCGGCCCGTGGCTGCGTTTTCGACTGTGATATTTTCCAGGTTTGATCCTGTTAAAACGCATTTTATTTTATCTGAAAACGTTGCGAGCGTCTGAACGGCCTCCAGGGCTTTTGGAAACCGATCCACTTCGTCTATGAAAATTATCCAAGGCTTTTGGAGCTTATCAAAAGACCCAATTTCTCTTTCCAGATTACGAATAAATTCTTCGCCTGAGGGAAATTTGCCGAAGAAGTGACTGCCATAATAGTCAATTCCCTGAGATCGAATGGGCTGCGTGTAGAGAAAGTTGAAATAGATTTTATGATAGTCTTTGAGTTCTGTGAGAGCTTGAAGAATGAATGATGTCTTCCCCACCTGCCGAGCCCCACGTACAATCAGGACCTGACGGTCTAATTTTTCAAGTGCCTGTAAAAACTCATTTTTCTTTGAAATCCGGCCTATCCACATTCAGTAATTGATATCAAATATTTAAAATAAAGTAAATAGTTGATATCAATATATTCTATTTTAATTGAAGAAAAGGCGTGCTTCTTCTACCGTGGCGACCATCTTTCCCATCTCCTGAACCATCCGAACGCCCTCGGCGACGAGGTCGCCATTGGATGTCGCCATCTCGCCGTTAGGCATGTAAAAATTATCCTCGAGGCCAACGCGAATGTCGCCATCAATCTCCAGGGCTTCACGGATCAGCCTCCATTGTTCACGGCCTATTCCAATCACTTCCCAATGGGAGCCTTCTGGAAGATTGCCAGCCATACAAGCGAGATTGCCCGACCTCGAGGATATTCCCCCAAGCACTCCAAGTATTAATGAAAAATGCGCCGGTGTTTTTAAAAGACCCATGTCGATGAACGGAAGAGCATTGTTAATGTGGCCAACGTCGAAGCATTCCAGCTCTGGTTTGGCTCCCGATTCATTGATGGCTTTGAGACAAGCTTCAATATCTCCAAAAGGATTGGCGAAGACAAAATCATGATAGAAGGCTTTATTCTTGCGGCTGTAAATCGCGTAATTCATCGAGCCCATGTTGAGGGCCGCGATGTCGGGCTTGTGGTCTTTCACGTGGATGACACGTTCTTGAATACTGAGTCCAATGCCGCCTGTTGAAAAATTAATAATGACGGGACAGCGTTTAACGATTTCATTTTTGATTTCACCAAAAATAGAAGATTCCCAAGATGGCCCACCCTCAGGTGTACGTGCATGGATATGCACCATCGCGGCTCCGGTGTTGTATGCTCGAAGCGCTTCTTCGGCGATTTCAACCGGAGAATAGGGAATAGCCGGACATTGTTCTTTTTTAGCAAGCACGCCCGTGAGAGCGCAGGTGATAATGACTTTTTGGACATAATTTTCTCCTACCCCACCCGTCGGGATTTTCACTTTTCGCAAATCCCCTCCCCTAAGAAGGGAGGGCTATCTTAAGCCTATTATGAACCCTCCCTTCTTAGGGGAGGGAAACGTCAACAATTGAACCCTTTGTGGGTGGGGTGCTAAACCGGCATCACTCCATGTTTCTTTTTGGGCCAATCAATCGTTTTATTTTCCGTCAATTCCAACATCTTCACGACCCAGCGTTTCGTCTGCGGAAGAGAATATTAACGGCGCCTTCGGCTCCCATGAGTGAAATTTCAGCAGAAGGCCAAGCGACGATACCATCGGGTTCGTAGCCGCGACCACACATGACGTAGTAGCCAGCTCCATAAGCTTTTCGAATGATAATCGTCAGTTTTGGAACAGAAGCTTGCGAGACGGCATAGAGCATTTTAGCGCCATGTCGGATGATCCCTTGTTTTTCAACTTTGGATCCCACCATAAATCCTGGGACATCTTGAAGAAAGAGGAGTGGAACGTTGAAAGCATTACAGAGAGTGATGAATCGAGCTGCTTTGTCTGCAGCATCGACATCTAAAACGCCACCCATGACCATGGGTTGGCTCGCAACGATACCGATACTTCTTCCACACATACGCGCAAAACCTACAAGAATGGTTTTGGCAAAATTGGGTTTGATCTCGAAAAATTTTCCATGATCGACAATTCTCTTAATCACTTCATGCATGTCGTAGGGACGTTTGGAAGTTTCAGGTAAGACCGATAAGATGGATTCGTCCACATGGTCATCGGCAGGTTCGTTATATTCTGAAGAAAATCCTCCTGAACCATGCAGCACAGAAGGTTTTTCGTCGCAATGTTGAGGGAGATAACTCAAATATTCTTTAATGACGCGAATACATTCTTTGTCATCGGCTACTTCAAGATCGCCTACACCACTAATTTCACAATGAATCTTCGAGCCCCCTAAATCTTCCACGGTTACATCTTCACCAATGGCTGCTTTGACAAGAGGAGGACCTGCCAGAGCCATCGAGCTTGTGCCTTTCACCATTGGAACAAAATCTACCAGTGCTGGGATATAGGCGGTGCCTGCAGCACAAGGACCCATCATGGCTGCGACTTGTGGAACATACCCACTCATCTTCACTTGGTCGTAAAACATTTTTCCGCTTTCGGCGAATTGAGAACCTGCAAGCTCCTGCACGCGAGCTCCAGCAGAGTCCAGAAGCCAAATCATCGGAATTTTTTCTTTGAGGACGAGTTCGCGCAAACGATCGACTTTGCGTTCTTGAACATAGCCAATCGATCCCGCCATCACGGTAAAATCGTAAGCAGCGCAAGCAGCAAGGCGTCCCTGAATTTTTCCTGTACCCGTAATGCAGCCATCAGCGGGTGTGTAACGTCCTTGCATGTCGGGATGTGTGGATTGATGATGGCCCAACACTCCAATTTCAACAAAAGTTCCTTTATCAAATAAAAGCTCGATACGTTCTCGGGCAGTGAGTTTTCCAGCCTTGTGTTGCTTGCTGATTTCTTCAGCCCCACCCATATCGAGAATTTTCTTTTTTTGTTCTTTGAGCTGTTCTGTTTGTTCTTTCAGTGTGGGCATAGAGTGGTCCTTTATTTCTTGGCGACTTTTTCTAAACTTTCAAACATTTCGGGAACTGTTTTGGTGGCACCCAAACGAGCAATCCATTCAGGAATTTTTTTACCGGGATTGACATGATCTTGATAGGTCAACAATGATTGTCCTTCTTTTGTATCAGGCTGTACTTGCCAACAGCCTTGAGCGGCTTCGATGTTTCCATCAACAAGGCTCCAGCAACGCTTAAAAGTATGAGAGGCAGCTTTTGTTTCATCTTGCTCAACTTTTAAAACATACCATCTGTTTTCAACCGGAAAAGGAGTGTCGATCACCATAAACACAAATCCGCTCCAGAGGCCACCCTTTTTGCGATTTCCTTCAACTTTAAAAGGCTGTGCGAGGCTGCGAAGGCGGCTAGCATTGCGAGTGCCGGCATTTTGAATAACTGTGATTCCTTCTTGTGTGATGAAAAAACAATCAATCACACGTGGCATAAAAGACGCGTAGTGGTTGAATCGAATCATTTGCTCCCACACATCATCTGGCTGACCTTGAATTGTCCCTACAGCATGGACAAGTGAAGGCTCGCCTTTTTTGTATTCATGGGTGACGCGAACTTCGGCGCCCAAAAGTGGCAGGTTGGTGAGTAGAGATAGCAAGGCTACAATGATCAGACTTCTTTTCATGGCGTCTCCTTGGCTGACAGGGTCTACGAGAGACCGAGTGTTGTTAAAACAATATCTAAAAACTGATCTTTAAATCGTTTAGCTGTTTTGGGATCGGTTAATTCTGGTTTTGCTAAAATAGAGCGCTGTACGGATCCAGAAATAAAAGGCTGCATCAAGGATCCATAGAAAGAAATGAGAGAAGCCTGGATCGATTTTGCGAATTTTTCCCTGCTTCATTAATTTTTTCAAATAATCAGAAGTTTGTTGAATGAGAGGAATGACGGTGGATTCTCTCACATTTTTTAAAAAATCAGGATCTTCGAGATCTACGTAGAGAAGAAGGCGCGCATAATCTGGATTCTGAGTGAAGAAATCATGAAGCTCTCCCAGGATATCGCGAAATGTTTCGTTTAATTTTTTCTCAGGAGCTTGCATCAGCCGTGCTCCTAAAAGAGCGACTTCGGAAATCATCTGTTCATACACCGCCTTCATCAGATCTTCTTTGCCACCCCAATGATAGTGAAGAGCGGCGATATTCACTTTGGCCAAGCCAGCAATCTCCCGGGTGGTCGTTCCATTGAGACCCTTCTTAGAAAAGAGCTTCATGGCAGCCTTCAAGATCGTGCATCCGGTATTATCCGAGAGTGACGGGGAGAGGGTGAGTTTTTGTAAGACGTTTGATTTAATCATATGAATTAATCAAATGATTAAATAAAGTGATTAAAAGGTCAATGAGAAAATAGGGCATCTCTAAAAAAATGGCTGTCATCGCGAGCGAAGCGTGGCGATCTTTTTGTTTATCAAATACTTTCGTTAGATTGCCACGTCGTCCGCCTCTGGCGGACTCCTCGCAATGACACTTATTGAGGGTTTTTAAAGGGTAAAATCAAACGAGATCGCGTCATGATCTGAGGCTTCGACGCCATTCAAAACGAGATTTCCCAGGACCTGAGGGGATGTGCTGAGGCCTTTGAGAGCGCTGGAAGCTTGGTTTTGGGAGAGAATATTAAGCTTCTTTTGTGAAAACCAATCGAGCTTGAAGGAACACTTTCCATCATGCTCTTTAAGCGACCATTCAATGAACTTGAAGCACCAGTTGGGAATCCATTCACGTAAATTTTTAATCTGCTTCAAACTCTCGACGCTAAAATGCGTCGTAGTACCACCCAAGGCATTGCACTTCTTGAAATCAAAACCATTTTTTTCCAGCATTTGAAAAAGTTCCTTTTCAAAATAATTTTCCGGATGCGGGTAGTGGTTGCGGATCATGTTGTGAGTGCCCATGAAAACACGGACCCAAAAACCGACGATTGCTGAAGCAGCGCTATGAGAATCATAGGTGCTTGTATTCCAGTCACCACCAATCACAGCAGGTTGATCTCCTTCTTCGATAATAGCCTGAACGACGCGCTCCACTTCTTCTTTGCGTTGTTTTTGTGTCGAACGAACATTGACGTGAAAACAGCCCACGCGCAGAGGTTTGCCAGCCAAATCTACAGTAGCAATCAACGCTCTCTGTTGTCCCAGGCGTTTCTCACGACCTTTCATTTTGTCATGAGGATTAGGAAAAGAAACAACGCGTGGTTTGTGGATAGGGTAACGAGAAAGAATGGCATTGCCATGAATGCCTAGTTGGTTTTCACCTTCAAACTCATTTTCAATCCCACTTCCCTTGGCAAGATTGAGATAGGAAGGAACAAAAAAATAATTCATTTTTAAAAGTTTTGCGATTTCTTGAGCAATATTTCGATTTCTAGAGCGGGCCATCCCGAGGTCTGTTTCAGTGAGAAGAAGAATATCTGCTTTGGACATGACAGGATGATTTTGAAGAAAGTGGATGATTTCATTCCAACAGATACCGCGTTCGATATTCCAAGAAACAATACGGTAGTAGGGTTCAGCCTCTGCGGGAGGGGCATAGGCTCCCATTTCATAGCTATGAAGCAGCTTGTGAACTTGAGGGTGAATTTCTTGATAGAGAGATGACTGCTCGAGTGACTTGGTTGAATGAAACAAATTCAAGCTAGGAAAATGTTCATGAAGACTGTGTTCAATTTTGTCGGTAATTTCAAACATGCCGCTGCCCTAAAAGGTAGGAGACCGGTATGTCCAGTCAAAAGGAAATGACGGACGTACCGGTCCATTAAGATTGGGCAAACGCGAGAGTAGTTCCACTCTAGTGATCTAAACGTCATGTCCTGAGAAAACTTAAGTGAATAATAATTTAAAATTTGAAAGATAAATCCATATGGGCATTCGTGCCAGATTTCCCGGAGTATGAGAGTGTTGGGACAATAGTAACTTCAGGTTGTTTTGGAATTTGAGATCCAATGACCAAGCCGAGAAGCCCGCCAGTGATAGCTCCAAGTCCATAAAAAAGAGGAATGGCTAGAAAAGTAAGGCCGTCCATAGCTTTACAATCACTAGGTTCACTGCTTCCTTCGCAACTACCTCGATAGCCGGCGGCAACAGCAATAGTGAAAGGAACCCCAACAGCTAAAGCTCCAATTCCAGCGCCATAGCGTAATCCCTTCCATGTTTGATTTCCTACAGATTCTCCTGTGATAAATTTTATTTCAGTGGGCGATAATGTTCGATCTCCTTCAGGAGATTTGATTATGATGGCTTCATCTTTTTTCCCCAAATTTTCTCCTGAAGTTCGAAAATTTTTATCATCTTGCAAATGAAAAGTATAATTTCGATCCTTCTCAAAAGAAGATTCTCTCAAAGAAATCTTTTGAGGTGAGACACATCCAGCATTATTCAATGAGAGTGTGAAGTTGCAGGTAATAAGGAAAATTGTCGTTAATTTTTTCAGCATTCTTTTTAAGGAAGCTGAGTTGAACCCATCAAAAATCGATCGCATTCTCGGGCGGCTTCACGGCCTTCGTTGATGGCCCAGACAACCAAGCTTTGACCGCGACGCATGTCGCCGGCGGCAAAGATGCCTTTGATGTTGGTGGCATATTTTCCGTACTCGGCTTTGGCGTTGGAGCGTTCGTCGCGTTCAATGTTGAGTTGAGACAAGATAGTATCTTCAGGTCCTAGAAATCCCATAGCGAGAAGCACGAGATCCGCAGACCAGATTTTTTCAGTACCGGCAATTTCTTGAGGACCAAAACGGCCATTCGCATCTTTTTTCCATTCCACTTCAATTGTATGTACTTCTTTGATCTCACCTTTTTCATTCCCCACAAATTTTTTGGTCACGATGCAATAGGTGCGAGGATCTTTTCCATAGACAGCGGCGGCTTCTTCTTGTCCGTAATCCATTTTGTACACCTTAGGCCATTGAGGCCAAGGATTGTCAGCGGCACGAGATTCTGGAGGTTGAGGCAAGATTTCAAATTGAACCAAACTCTTGCAGCCATGTCGTAGAGATGTACCCACACAGTCAGTACCGGTATCACCACCACCAATGACAATCACATGCTTGTCTTGAGCCGAAATCGCTTTTCCGTCTTTGAGCTCACTATCTAAAAGTGATTTGGTATTAGCCTGTAAAAATTCCATCGCAAAATGAATGCCTTTGAGTTGTCGTCCTTCTGCAGGAAGATCACGAGGTTTTGTTGCTCCACCACATAAAACAGTGGCATCGAAATTTTTGACCAGATCATTTGCAGGAATGGTTTTTCCAATTTCCGTATTGGTTACAAATTTAATGCCTTCTTGTTTGAGAAGATTCACACGACGTTCGACAACTTTTTTATCGAGCTTCATGTTCGGAATTCCATACATCAAAAGCCCGCCAACGCGGTCTGCACGTTCATACACCGTGACATTATGACCCGCTTTATTGAGTTGAGACGCACACGAAAGACCTGCAGGCCCTGAACCGACTACTGCGACTTTTTTTCCTGTGCGCTTTTGAGGTGGTTCAGCTTTGACCCAACCGGATTCGAAAGCTTTTTCAATGATGGAATACTCCATGTTTTTAATTGTAACAGGAGGCTCGCTAATTCCCAAAACGCATGATCCTTCACAAGGAGCCGGGCAGACACGACCGGTAAATTCGGGAAAATTATTTGTTTTGTGCAAACGATCAATGGCTTCATGCCAGAGACCTTTGAAAACTAAGTCATTCCATTCGGGAATCAGATTGTTGATGGGGCAGCCTTGGGCCATCCCATTGAGAATCGACCCACTATGGCAAAAAGGAATACCACAATCCATGCAGCGTGCGCCTTGTTGGCGGAGCTTATCTTCCGACATGTGATCATGAAATTCATTGTAATGACTAATACGTTCCTTGGGACTTTGATCCGTCGGCAATTCTCTTTTGTATTCAATAAATCCTGTTGGCTTACCCATATTAATTACCTCCCACACGAGAGAGGTCTCTCTTATTTTCTTCAAAAGCGGCCATGATAGCTTCATCGCCACTTAAGCCTTGTTCGGTCACACGCTTAATCGCATTGAGGACGCGTTTGTAGTCCTTGGGAATGACACGCACAAATTTGGATTGATAATGAGACCATGAAGACAAGATTTTTTTTGCTAATTCACTCTTGGTGTATTCCGCATGATGTTCGATCATTCCTTTGAGTTCGGCGATATCATCGTTATGCACAGGCTCCAAATCGACCATATCCGGATTGCAACGATCTTTAAAGGATCCTGCTTCATCGAGGACCCAAGCGATACCACCGGACATTCCTGCTGCAAAATTTCTTCCTGTCGGACCTAAGACCACCACACGACCACCGGTCATGTATTCGCAGCCATGATCACCTACAGCTTCTACCACAGTCTTCACACCACTATTACGCACGCAGAAGCGCTCACCCGCCATACCGCGTATATAAGCTTCACCACCAGTCGCTCCATAAAAAGCCACGTTTCCGATAATGATATTATCTTCAGGAACAAACGAAATTCCTTCGGGAGGATAGACAATCAATTTTCCGCCAGAGAGTCCTTTTCCTAAATAGTCATTGGCATCACCTTCCAAGATCATCGACATTCCTTTAGGAACAAAGGCTCCAAAACTCTGTCCAGCCGAGCCTTTAAAATGCAATCGAATGGTATCCTCAGGCAAACCTTCAGGTCCATAACGGCGCGTCAGCTCACTCCCGACAATCGTTCCTGTGACACGATTGACGTTTTTGATTGGAATGATGGCGGTTACTTTTTCTTTTTTATCCAAAGCTGGTTTGGCAATTTTAAGAAGGACCTGCGTGTCCAAAGCTTGATCAATACCGTGGTCTTGTTCCATTTGACAATAACGTCCAACTTCAGGACCGACTTTTGGCTGATGCAGTAAGGGTGAAAGATCAATACCTTTGGCTTTCCAATGATCCACGGCTTTGCGAGCTTCAAGAATGTCAGTACGTCCCACCATTTCATTAATGGTTCGAAATCCGAGCTGAGCCATGATTTCGCGTAATTCTTGAGCCACAAACTTCATGAAGTTAACGGCATGAGCCGGATCACCGGTAAACTTTTTGCGAAGTGCGGGATTTTGTGTCGCAACACCTACAGGACAGGTATCCAAATGACAGACACGCATCATAATGCATCCCAGAGACACCAAGGGCGCTGTAGCAAAACCAAATTCCTCAGCCCCTAAGAGAGCTGCTATGGCGACGTCGCGACCTGTCTTCAACTGTCCATCGGTTTCAACAGCGATGCGACTTCTCAGATTATTGAGCAAGAGTGTTTGATGCGTTTCGGCCAATCCCAATTCCCAAGGAAGACCTGCATGTTTAATACTGGTTTGAGGTGACGCTCCAGTACCACCATCATAACCACTGATAAGGACAACATCGGCATGAGCTTTGGCCACACCAGCAGCAATTGTTCCCACACCAACTTCAGAAACGAGTTTGACGCTAATACGAGCTTTGGTGTTTGAGTTTTTCAAGTCGTGAATAAGTTCTGCCAAATCTTCGATCGAATAAATATCATGATGAGGTGGTGGCGAAATTAAACCCACACCCGGAGTCGATAAACGCACTTTGGCAATCAAAGGATAGACTTTTGCACCGGGCAACTGTCCGCCTTCACCCGGCTTAGCTCCTTGAGCCATTTTGATCTGAATTTCTTTAGCTTGAGTGAGATAGTGACTTGTCACACCGAAACGACCCGAAGCTACTTGCTTGATGGCGCTGTTGCGCGAATCCCCATTGGCATCCGGTGTGTAACGAGAAGGATCTTCTCCGCCTTCACCTGTGTTACTCTTGCCCCCAATACGATTCATCGCAATCGCTAAGGACTCATGAGCTTCTTTACTGATCGATCCGTACGACATCGCTCCTGTTTTGAAGCGCTTACAAATTTCTTCAACGGATTGTACTTCCTCAATGGGAATCGATTTTGTTTTCTTAAAATCCAAAAGCCCACGAAGTGTTGCAATTTTTTTGGATTGGTCATCCACAGCATGACTGTAGACCTTGAAAGCTTGGTAGTTGCCTGTGCGGCAAGCTAGCTGAAGATTATGAACGGTTTGAGGGTTGAAGAGATGGTATTCACCTTCTTTACGCCATTGATAATCCCCACCGACATCGAGGGTATGATCATCAGTAACCCTATCTGTAAAAGCTTTTTCATGACGAATTTGAACTTCTTGAGCCACTTCTTCCAAACCAATACCGCCAATGCGTGACGGTGTTGAGGTGAAATATTTTTCGACGAAAGCTTCATTCAAACCAACAGCTTCAAATATCTGAGCCCCACGATAGCTTTGGACCGAAGAAATTCCCATCTTGGACATGACCTTGATGACACCCTTCATGCTCGATTTGAGAAAATTTTTCACAGCGGTCTTGTGATCGATATCGGTTAAGAGTTTTTGACCGATCATGTCGTCTAATGTTTCGAAAGCCAGATAAGGATTGATGGCTCCTGCACCATAACCAATCAAAAGACAAAAATGATGAACTTCGCGAGGCTCTCCTGATTCAAGTAAGATCCCCACGCGATTTCTTTTTCCATTACGCACTAAATGATGATGCAATCCGGCAGTCGCCAAAAGTGAGGGAATCGGTGCATGATCCTTATCCACGCCACGGTCAGAAAGAATCACCAGATTGGCTCCGTCATCTACCGCACGGTCCGCAGCAGCAAAAAGATCATCGAGAGCTTTTTCCAAAGCTTTGCCCAAGTCTTTTTGGTTCACATTAAAAAGAATGGGAAGATCGACTGTCTTGTAACCATCTTTTTTCAAATGACGAAGTTTAGCCATTTCTTCATTAGACAGAATGGCGGATTCCAGACGAATTTGTCGGCAATTTTCAGGTCCTACTTTAAGTAAATTTCCTTCAGGTCCCAGATTGGTTTCGGAGGCTGTGACAATATCTTCACGAATGGCATCAATAGGAGGATTGGTCACTTGAGCAAAGAGTTGTTTAAAATAATTAAACAGAAGCTGTGATTTATCCGACAAAACCGCTAATGGCGTGTCATTGCACATCGAGCCCGTAGCTTCGACACCATTTTTGGCCATAGGAGCCATGATGGTCCTTAGTTGTTCAAAAGTATAACCAAAGGCTTTTTGACGATGATAAACGGTTTCATGATCTGTTGTGTACACATGATCGGCATCAGGAAGATTTTTCAGATTGGTGAGATTGTTAAGCCAGACATCGTAAGGATATTCTTTCGCCAGTTTATCTTTAAGCTCGTCATCGGCGATAATTCTCTTTTCAAGAGTATCAACCAAGAACATTTTTCCAGGTTGCAAACGACCTTTTTGTAGAATGCGTGAAGGTGAAATATCTAAAACACCCACTTCAGAGGCCATAACCACAAGACCATCTTTTGTGACGTAATAACGTGAAGGCCGCAGACCATTACGATCCAAAATCGCACCTATTTTGTGTCCATCAGTAAAGGCGATCGAGGCGGGACCATCCCAGGGTTCCATAAGAGCACTGTGATATTCGTAAAAAGCTTTTCTCTTCGGATCCATCTTGGCATTTTTGGACCAAGGTTCGGGAATCATCATCATGACAGCATGAGGGAGAGAACGGCCTGAGAGAACGAGAAATTCCAGCACGTTGTCAAAAATCTGAGAATCACTTCCATCTTGATGCACAATGGGGAAAAGTTTCTTTAAATCATCTTTGAAAAGTTCGGATTCCAGCATGGCTTCACGAGCTTTCATCCAATTGATATTGCCGCGCAGGGTATTAATCTCACCATTATGAGCAATGAAACGATAGGGATGCGCACGATCCCAGCTTGGAAATGTATTGGTGCTAAAACGTGAATGTACCAATGCAATAGCTGATTCGACAGAATCATCAGCCAAATCAGGAAAAAATTCCCCGACTTGTTCTGACATCAACATGCCTTTGTACACGATAGTCCGTGAGGAAAAACTGGAGACATAAAAATACTCGCCCCCAGCAATTTTTGAATAACGAATCAAATTTTCAGCACGCTTGCGGATGACGTAGAGTTTTCTTTCAAAGGCATCCTCGTCTTGAATATTATGAGCTTTGGCAACAAAAGCTTGTCGTACAATAGGCTCTGAGGATTTGGCTGTATTTCCCAAAGTGGTATTGTTGGTGGGGACAGTTCTCCAACCTAAAAACTTCTGGCCTTCTTCTGTGACAATTTCTTCAAATTTTTTCTCACAATTTTTTCGCTCAGAATCTTTTGGAGACAGATAAATCATTCCAACAGCATAATCCCCTTTTTCGGGGAGCTGGATATTTTCTGCTACCTTCTTAAGGTAGGCATGTGGGATTTGGAGCAAAATACCCGCTCCATCGCCTGTATTGATCTCGGCACCACAAGCACCTCGATGACGAAGATTATTGAGGACGGTCAATCCTTGATGCACAATTTCATGAGACTTCTGTCCATGCATATTGACGACAAAGCCGACGCCGCAGGCATCATGTTCAAATCGAGGGTCGTAGAGCCCCTGCTTGGGAGGTAAACCTAATTTTGACATAAGGCATTGGAACTAAACCGTCTTTTAAAATCGGATCAAGGCAATTTTTCCATCTGAACGATTTTTATGCAGCAAAAGACAATAATGAGACTACCGGCTAAAGACCATAGATTTGGAATGGCATTCCAGAAGATCATGTCGGAAATAAAGCTGAAGATGATCCCTATATATGACAATGGGGCAATTTTGGTGCTTTTGTGCAGTCCATAGCCGCGTGTCATAAAAATTTGTCCAATACTCCCACAGACTCCACTATTAAGAAGATGAAACCATTCCATTCCCTGAGGTTGTTTCCAATGTAGTGCTGAAAGGGGTGTCGCTATTAAAGTGCATGTGAGCATAAAATAAAAGGCGATGCGAAGTGCAGGTTCAGTTTTGGAAGATTGATGGATGGCAATAACTACCAGAGCGGAAAAAAATCCTGCCATTAAGGCGATAAATCCTGCGTAATTAAAAAAATTAAACTGAGGTTTAAGGATAATGCCTATCCCCACTAATGCTAAAAAGATATAGATGGTCAGTGCTTTAGACGGTTTATCATCAAAAAAAATATAAGATAATACAGCAACGAATATAGGGAATGTGTTTGTTAAGACAGCTGTGTCCCCCAGTGAGAGTGTGCGTAGAGCATAAAATCCTCCAATCATGCCAAAAAGTCCGGAAATAGACCGAGCTAAAAGTAGAGGAAGATTTTGGGCTTTAAACGGAACATTGTTGAGAAGCATGAGAATGGCGATAATGACAACAGATGTAAATGTTCTGAAAAAAATAATTTCTGGAAGTGGGAATTGATCCCCCAAAAATTTTACTGAGGTTGACATACTTGTATAAAAAATAGCTGCAAACGGAATGAGAAAGTAGCCGTTGTTGTAGAGTTTTTTTAGCATGAATGGTTTTGTAGAAATTTTACTTTTCTAAAGATTCTGGAGAACCCTTTTCTAAAGGGATTTTCTTAAATCGCTGTACGATGAGTAAAACTCCGGCAGCCACAAGTCCCATGACTCCGCCGATGATGAGAATTTTTTGATAAGCTCCCAGTCCCCAGACGACTGCAGCTTTGCAGGAGACTCCCATGGCGGCTGGTGGGTCAAAATACCAAGAAATCATCGCTGGTGAAACAAGTCCGGCAATGACAGCTCCAAACATAAAACCAAATAATAAAATGAGAGATATTTTTTTAATATTCATAAAGTATTCCTTTTTAGTTTAAAAACGGGTTGTGAGTTTTTTCTCTTCCGATGGTTGTATTAGGGCCATGTCCAGGAACAACAACGACTTCATCGGGCAGGGTTAAATATTTTTTCTTAATCGAGGCAATTTCCTGATCATAATCTCCTTTCCAAAGATCCGTACGGCCAATACTGCCAGCAAAAAGTGTATCCCCTGGAAAAAGAATTCCGGCTGTTTCTAGTTTTGGAAAATAAAAACCACAGGAACCAGGTGTGTGTCCGGGCGTGTGTAGAACATTTCCTGAAAGAGAGCCTGCTGATAACTCTTGTCCGTCCACCAAAAACTCATCCGGTGGAATGGGCTCAGGGCTCGCGGTTCGCAGTCTTAAAAATGCGGCTTGCATATCCATTTTTTCGTATAGAAAGAGATCTTCTTTATGCATGGCCACTTTACCATTTGTATTTTTTTGAAGTTCAGTGGTTCCACCAATATGATCAATATGGGTATGTGTGTGAACGATCCATTTAACAGTGAGTCCATGCAGATAAAGTCGTTCCATGATTTTTGAAATTTGATCTCCAGGATCAATGACGATGGCCTCTTTTGTTTGTGGATCTCCCAGAATGATACAATTACACTGAAAAGCCCCAACGGGAATGATGTCGAGAATGGTTTGCATGAGCCAGACATCTCATGTCTTTTTTTTGAAGGACAATGTTTTTTTAAAATCAGTCTGGACAAGTCGTTAAAAAGTCTCTTAATTGGGCCTCCAACTTTTAAGGAAAATATATGGAAGATACCCAAAATACTGTTCAACCTAATTCAGAGACCCCAGCCGCTGCTCCCGCAAAGGCAGCAAAGCCAAAGCTCAAAGCTTTAGTTGAGAGGGATTCATGTACGGGTTGTGAGTATTGTGTTCATTGGTGTCCCGTTCCAGCCTGTCTTGAGTTAAAGGGTGGCGAAAAAGCTGAAGGTGTTTTGCAGATTGTGCACATCAATATTGAAACCTGTATTGGGTGTAAACAGTGCGAGCAATACTGCCCCTATGACGCTATCCATATCTATAAATTAACCCCCGAAGAAGTCGAAAAAGCCACACCTCTCCAAGGTATCATCGACCAACCTTATTCTGAAGGCGTCCTCTAAAATCAGTTTTATCAGTGTCGTAGCCTTTGATAATTTTATTCAAGAAGTGATCTTTCATTTTTACCCAAAAAGCTTTGGTAATACTTTAAGCTTCGCTTGTAACTCATTGATTCTTAATTAAAATAGATCTTTATCCACAAGTGTTATGGAAATTGAAATTTCTTATTATTTTCAATTAATTACACATACTTTTTATTGACAGTTTTTGTCTAAATCCCATATCATCCCATGAATTCCCATGAAGCGTCGTAAAGGAACCAAACCAAGGAGCTTATAGCGTGTTTAGAGGTCGGTACGAACATACAATGGATAGCAAAGGAAGGCTCTCTATCCCATCGAAATTTCGAGAGATTTTGATGGCTCACTCCGACGAGCGTCTCATTGTGACAAATTTTGACGGATGTTTGTGGGCCTATCCGTTTTGGGAATGGAAGCTTGTTGAAGAAAAAGTCGCTGCTTTGCCTCAATTCAAGCCTGAAGTGAAAGATCTTCAGCGTTTTTTTATTTCTGCGGCTTCCGAATGTCCCTTGGATCCGAATGGTCGTGTGATCATTCCTCCCACTCTTCGAAAGTATGCTGACTTGAATCAGGATGTGATCATCGTGGGAATGACAAAGCGAATTGAAATTTGGGCAGCTGAAAAATGGCAAAAAGTTTTTGAGAAGGCGGAAAGTGATTTGTCTCATGATGGTGGTGCGAAATTGGCTGATTTAGGTTTGTAAGGGGGATCAATGGAACAAGTATCTGTGGTGAATCTTGAAGGGGAAATTGATCAACATCTTGGTGATGAGCTTTTGAAAAATATTGTCAGTCTTTCAAAGTCGGAAACAAACGGGATTATTTTAGATTTTAGTCATGTTGAACATATTCATTATCGCGTTTTGTCCGAGTTGGTTACTGTCGCAAAAGCCTGTGATTTGCAGCCTGGCGATATCAAGTTGGTGAATCTCAATCCTTACACCAGAGAAATTGTGCGCGCGAGTGGTACGGATTCCTATTTTGAAATGTATAACTCGGTTGAGGATGCCGTCATGAGTTTTTCTCATACGGCAGATGGTTCGACGTGGATACACTAGAAGACACTGTTCATCAGCCGGTGATGTTGAATGAGGTGCTTGAATGGCTGGTAGTGAAGCCGGGAAATTATCTGGATGGGACGTTGGGAGCAGGTGGGCATTCAGGAAAAATTTTAGAAAAGTGCACCCATTTTTCAGAGAAGAGTTTTTTGGTGGGAGTGGATCGTGATGAAAATATTATCGAAATAGCGCGGCAAAATTTAAAAGATTTTAAGAATAGTTCGCTGCAGTTGGGTTCGTATGAAGATTTTGAAAAATGGTCAGAAGTTGTTGGTGGTAAAAAGTTTCAAGGGGTCTTGGTCGATTTAGGAGTATCGTCGTTGCAGTTGGATGAAGCGGATAGAGGCTTTTCTTTTTCGAAGGAAGCTCCGTTGGACATGAGAATGGGTTTTGAATCGGAAGTAACCGCAGCCGATATTGTGAATACATGGAGTCAGAAAGATTTGGAGATTTTGTTTCGAGAGTTGGGTGAGGAGACGTTTCCAGGGCGTATTGCTCGAGTGATTGTTGAGAGTCGTCGCAAGCGTAGAATCGAAACGACTACAGAATTGGCAGACATAGTGCGTAGTGCCGTTCCGGGTGGCTTTAGAAAAGGGAGAATTCATCCGGCTACCCGAGTGTTTCAGGCTTTGAGGATTGAGGTAAATCAGGAGTTGGAGAGATTGAAGAATTTTTTGAAGAAAGCTCCGCAGTATTTGGAAGTGGGGGGGCGTTTAGTGGTTATTTCTTATCATTCTTTGGAAGACCGGATTGTGAAGCAAACAATTCATAATTTCGAAAAAGAAGATGTGATGAGAAAGATGACAAAAAAACCACTCATACCCACAGATGAAGAAATTAAAGAAAATCCAAGGTCTCGTTCGGCAAAAATGAGAATTTCGGAAAAATTAGGGGAGAAGCTATGAGACGAGGAGGGATGATTGCCGGACAATATTACTGGCCTCAGACAAGGATTAGAAAAAGAGGCATGCGTGGCTATCAAAATATCCGGATGCGTCAGTTTTTGAAATCAAGCGCTGTCTATGTTGCGCTCATTTTTGTATTTGTTTTGGGATATGTATGGCTTCGGGCCAAAGTGACAGAGCTGGGATATCATATTCGAAGTCTTGAAGAAACTCAGGAAGATTTAAAAGCTCAAAATCATTCTCTCATGGTGGAAGCGGCAACATTAAAATCTCCACAACGTTTGGAATCATTGGCTTCTCAGATGGGTTATAAAAAACCATCAGAGGGTCAGGTTTATTTTGTTAATTCCAAAAAGAAATTGTTCTTAAGTAGTTTAAAAAAGGCGTGAAGAGATAAATGAAAAAACGAAATTTCCAAAAAGATATTGGAAAACGCCAGCGCCGCCAAAAAATGGCGGTTTTAGGTGTTTTTTTCGTTTTTGCATTTTTAGCAATTAGTTATCGTTGTGTTTTTCTTCATTTGTCAGATGATCCCAAGCTCGCCCGTCGTGCTCAAACGCAGTACATAGCAAAAATCGAAGAGCCGCCTCCACGTGGAAATATTTTTGATGCTGATAATGAAGAGTTGGCTGTGAGTGTGCCAAGTTATTCGGTAGCAGTCCGTCCTCGGAGAATTCAAAATAAAGAAAAGTTTCTAAGTTCCATTTCTCCTTTATTGAACATGTCTATTCATGATGTTTCCGAGAAGTTAGATTTTGAGAAAAAATATGTTTGGCTCAAACGTTATGTCGGGCGTGAAGAAAAGGAAAAAATTTCTCAAATTGATCCTAAAGCTATTGAGATGGTGAAAACGTCTAAACGTTATTATCCAAACCGGGAAGTTGCGAGTCAAATTTTGGGCGCTGTGGGTCCGGATAATAATGGATTGAGTGGTTTGGAATTATTTTATGATAAATTTCTCAAGGGTGGAAAAAATAAATCTGAAGCTTTTCGAGATGCTCGTGGAAAAGCCTATGAAACAGAAGAAACTCTCGAAGCTGAAAATGTAAAAGAAGTAAATCATGTTTACCTGACAACACGAAAAAATATCCAATATGTAACAGAAAAAGAACTCAATGATGTCTGTACAGAACATCATGCCAAGTCATGTTCTGCAATTGTGATAGAGCCTCAAACAGGGGCTGTGTTGGCTATGTCAACTTACCCAAATTTTAATCCCAATGAATATCAAAATTATAATTTGAACACATGGCGTAATCTTGCCGTTACCGACACTTTTGAGCCAGGTTCTACATTTAAAACCATCATGGCAGCAGCTGCTTTAGAAACGGGTGTGGTCAAATCTTCTGAAAAGTTTTTTTGTGAAAATGGTGCTCTGAAAGTTGGTAATAATGTCATCCATGATCATGAAAAATATGGGATGATGAATCTGAGAGAAATTCTGAAGGTATCCTCCAATATTGGAATTTATAAAGTAGGAAAGCGTGTTGGGAAAAAGGCTTTTGGAGATATCGTCTCTCTTTTTGGTTTTGGGAAAAAAACAGGAATTGATTATCCAGGAGAGTCTTCAGGTTTTATGAGGGCTTCTTCTTCATGGCAGGATATTGAGTTTGCCAACGTTTCATTTGGTCAAGGTTTGAGAGTGACCCCTCTTCAAATGGCTTCCAGCTATGCCACTATTGCCAATGGTGGAGTGAGAATGCGTCCTTATTTTGTCAGAAAAATAACTGATCCCTCCGGAAATATTATTTTTGAAAACAAGCCTCAAAGCGTGTCTCGAGTGCTGGCAAAAAAAGTCGCCGATGAAGTGATCGATATGATGACTGAGGTCACAAAAGAAGGGGGAACAGCAACAAAAGCTGCATTGCCTGGATACAGTGTCGCAGGAAAAACAGGTACAGCTCAGAAGTTTGTTAACGGTGCCTATTCACATGCAAAATTTATGAGCTCATTTATCGGTATGGTACCAGCTGAGAATCCACGTTTTGTGATTGCGGTGAATATTGATGAGCCTCAGGGTGTCATTTATGGAGGTTTGGTTGCGGCGCCTGTGTTTAAAAAAATTGCCTGGGAAGCTTTGCGAGATTTGGGTGTTGCTCCGACGCAACCTTTCGAAAAACCTATTACTGAGTACGCTCGGCATGAGGAGAAAAAAATATCTCCATCTCATGTTGCTGAGGCTGAAGCTGTTTCAGAAGCAGCGGTTCAATTTTCAAAAAATCAGATTCCAGATTTTAGAGGTCTTTCTAAGAGGCGTGTGATTGCACTTTTGGATCAATCAGGTTTGGAAGGTGAAATTGTTGGTACAGGGATGGCGGTTTCTCAAGAACCCCCTCCAGGAACAAGTATAGTGGATAAGAAAGTAAAAATTATTTTTAGCACTCAATAAAGTAAAAAAATGATACTTGAAAATATTTTGCAGGATTTACCTGTAAAACAACTGGTTGTTTCAGATCCCCACTCTCTTCAAAGAGAAGTTTTGGGTATTACTCAAGACTCTCGTCTTGTGAGGGCTGGGTTTATTTTTGTGGCTATTGAAGGTGAAGCTCAGGATGGTCATCGTTATATTTCACAAGCTATTCAACAAGGTGCTGTCGCGGTAGTAGGGTCTAAAGATTTTCAAGAGAGTCTGGGTGTAAAAGTGCTTGTTGAAAATGCGAGATTTTCATTGGCTCAATTGGCGTGTCGATTTTATGGAAATCCTTCATCTGCAATGCGTCTGATTGCTGTGACTGGAACCAATGGGAAAACAACAACATCCTATCTGATCGAGTCAATTTTGAAAGCTGCGGGTCGTTCGGTGGGAGTCATGGGAACCGTCAATTATCGTTATGCCGGAAATAGTTTTGTTGCGAATAATACAACGCCTGAATCTATCGATATTCAAAAAATGTTAGCCGATATGAAAGATGCAGGTGTGACAGATGTTGTGATGGAGGTTTCTTCGCACGCTCTTACGATGAATCGTGTGTATGGAATTGATTTCGATATTGCAGCTTTTACCAACCTGACCCAAGATCATTTAGATTATCATCAATCATTAGAAAAATATTTCGAAGCAAAAAGAAATCTTTTTACAGATTTTCTCCCAAAAGGAGTCAAAAAGAAGTTTGCAGTACTGAATATAGAGTCTCCATGGGCTTCCAAAATAAATCCTCCTCCTTTGGTAGAGATAGTCTCTGTGGGTTTAAAAGGTGCCACTATTTCTTGTGAAGAGTCTATATTGGATGAAGAAGGTATTCGGGCAAAAATCAAAAGTAAAAATCATAGCTTTGAAGTTCAGGTTCCGCTTTTAGGTCGTTTCAATTTGGAAAACATTCTGGTGTCTATTGGAGTCGCACAAGCTTTGGGAATGAGTGCAGAAAATATCCAAAGAGGTTTGAAGGATATGCCTCAGGTTCCTGGTCGTTTGGAACGTATTGATAATAATCGAAACCTTCATGTGTTTGTCGATTTTGCCCATACACCGGATGCTTTGGCGCGAGTGGGTGAAGAACTTCGTTCTCTGGCGACTCAAAGACTTATCACTGTGTTTGGGTGTGGTGGGGACCGTGATAAAACGAAGAGACCTTTGATGGCTGCTGAAGCTGAAAAATTTAGCGATATGGTGATTATTACTTCTGATAACCCACGCACTGAAAATCCAGAATCTATTCTCAATGATGTGATGAAAGGTTTTTCAAAAAAAGAAAATGTCTTCAAGATTAGTGATCGAAGAGAAGCTCTGAGTCAGGCTGTGAGTATTGCCAAAGGTGGAGATATGATTCTGGTGGCAGGTAAAGGCCATGAAGATTATCAAATTATTGGAAAAACAAAAATTCATTTTAGCGATCAGGAAGTATTGCGTGATCTTTTGAAGGAAGCTGCATGAAGATGAGTTTACACGAAGTCATGAAGGCTACTCGGGGGAAAATGATTTTGGGAAATCCACAAGAAATGATCACGGGCATTTCTACCGATACACGTACTATTCGATCGGGAGATCTATTTGTGGCTTTGCGTGGAGAACATCATGATGGTCATGATCATATTGCTCAAGCCTTTCAAAAAGGAGCAGCGGGCGCTCTGGTCGAATCTCTTAAGCCTTCTGAAAGAAAGAAATATCCTCATGTCGTTGTGACTAAAGATTCGCTCAAGGCGCTGGGTTTGATTGCTAAAGAATGGCGTCATCGATTTAATATCCCTGTAATCGCTGTTACGGGTTCTAATGGCAAAACAACAACCAAAGATATGATTGCTGCAGTTTTGGAATCTAAATTTCGCATTCTTAAGACAGAAGGAAACTTTAATAATTGGATTGGCCTGCCTAAGACAGTTTTTAAACTCGAACCAAAATTTCAAAAAATGATTTTAGAAATGGGGATGAATCATAAAGGCGAAATAGATTGGTTGGCTCAGGTGGCTTCTCCCGAAGTTGCTGTGATCACGCATATCGGTCGTGCTCATATTGAAAATTTTAAAAATCAGTATGGAATTGCCTGTGCTAAAGGGGAGCTTCTTCGGCACATCTCGCAAAAAGGTTTGGCTGTATTAAATGCGGATGATTCTTATTTTGAAGCATTAAAAAAGATGACTCGCGCGCGAGTGATGAGTTTTGGTTTCTCAAAAAAAGCGACAGCCCAGATTCTGTCGATTGACTCCAAACATTTGGATAAAACTTTTTTTGAAATTAAATTAGAAAATAAAAAAATGGGTTTTGAAATACCATTGGGTGGAGCTCACAACGTACATAATGCACTCGCAGCGATTATTGTCGGGAGATATTATGGTGTCAGCTTTGAAAAGATTAAGAGCGCCCTAAAAAATTACCAACCTGAAAAAAAGAGAATGGAAATTTTGCATCTCACGCGTGGCATTGATGTGATAAATGATTCCTATAATGCCAACCCAGATTCTGTTTCTGCAGCGATTCATTATCTGAAAAGTTTTAAGGGGCGTACGCGTGTGTTGGTTTTGGGTGATATGTTTGAGTTGGGGAAAAATGCCGCAACCTATCACAGAGAAATTGGCGAAATGGTTGCTAAATCTGGGATAGAAAATTTGTGGGTCGTAGGTCAGAAATCCCTTCATACATATAAAGGTGCTGTTTTGTCTGGAATGAAAAAGCCTCATGTTCATCACGTAAAAAATATCGAGTCTCTACTTCCTGATTTTTACAATCAAATTAATGATGGCGATTTAGTCCTGATTAAGGGCTCGCGTGGAATGAAAATGGAACGTCTCACATCAGCTCTTATTAAAGGAGGGGCTCACTAATGCTCTATTATTTTCTCTACCCTCTCGCTGACCATTTTATTGCGTTTAATGTTTTTAAATACATTACATTCAGAACGTTTGGAGCGTTGATTACGGCCATGTTTCTCTATTTTCTTTTGGGCAATTGGCAGATTCGTTTTTTGCAAAAATGGCAGGTAAAGCAAAGTATTCGCACAGATGGGCCTCAATCTCATTTGGGTAAAAAGGGTACACCTACGATGGGTGGTTTGCTGATTATTTTTTGTACTCTGGTTTCAGTACTGTTGTGGATGGATCTTTCCAATGTTGCTGTTTGGGAAATCCTCTGCCTCTTTTTAGGTTTTGGAGTTATTGGTTTTTATGATGATTATCGAAAAGTCAAAATGGCCAATTCAAAAGGGCTGTCAGGACGTTTCAAGCTTCTTTTTCAATTTTCACTCGCGGGCTTTATTTCATACTTTTTAATGATACATTTTTTGCCAAGCACAAAACTATCAATTCCATTTTTAAAAATGATCCAACCTGATTTGGGTTGGTACTATCTTCCTTTCGCAATGCTTGTCATTGTGGGCGCGTCTAATGCCGTCAATCTTACAGATGGTTTGGATGGTTTGGCGACTGTCCCATCGGTATTTTCTTTTATCACGTATGCCATATTAGCTTACGTAGGTGGTCATGCTTTGATCGCAGGGTATTTGCAGATTCCTCACATACCTGGAGTGGGTGAAGTGGCTATTTTTTGTGGCGCCATTGTTGGGGCCTTGGTGGGCTTTTTGTGGTTTAACACGCATCCTGCTCAAATTTTTATGGGGGATGTGGGTTCTCTTTCGATTGGTGGTGCTTTGGGAACCGTCGCCGTGGCGACTCGCAATGAAATCCTTCTTGTTTTGATTGGTGGTATTTTTGTTTTGGAAGCTGTGTCCGTCATGGCTCAAGTTGCTTCTTTCAAACTGACGGGTAAGCGTGTGTTTCGAATGGCTCCTATTCATCACCATTTTGAATTAAAAGGTTGGGCAGAACCCAAAGTCATCGTGAGATTTTGGATATTGTCTTTCATCCTATCGTTGTTGGCTCTGGCCACATTAAAACTAAGGTAGACATGAATCTTAAGGGAAAGAAAATTTTGGTAGTGGGTTATGGTGTCTCTGGAGAGGCCGTTGTACGGTTTCTGGTGGAAGAGAAGGCTATTGTTTCGGTTAATGATAGTGTTGAAAAGAAAATGCCGTCAGCTTTTTCTAAAACAGTGAATGTTTATTGGGGTGATTTGAATGAAGAATTGACGACACAGTTTGACCTGATTGTTATTTCTCCTGGGATAGTGACTCAGCAACCGGCATTGGAAGCGGCACGTAAGAAAAAGATTCCTGTTTTGGGAGAATTTGGATTGGCCTGTCTTTTCTAAAAGCGCCCATGATTGCTGTGACTGGAACCAATGGTAAGTCCACTGTAGTGACATTGCTCTATGAGCTTTTCAAAAAGAAGGCTTTCGCACGGATCTTGCTGGAAATATTGGCAAGCCTCTCATTGAAGTTGTTCGAGAAGGAAAAAAGCTGGATTGGGTTGTCGTAGAAGTGTCGAGTTATCAGCTGGAAACTGTAAAAGATTTTCGTCCACGAATCAGTATTATCCTCAATATTACCGAAGATCATTTGGATCGCTATGCATCGATGCAGGAATATGCCAAAGCAAAGTTTCGTATTTTTGAAGAACAAAAAGGAACCGACGCTCTTATTTATAATGATGAAGATGTTTTAATCCGAAAAGCCGCTACAAAAGCCCGAGCCAAAAAAATATCGTTTTCTATAAAAAAGAAAAAAGGTGTGAATGTTTGGTGTGATCAGACAAATTCTCAAGGGACTATTTTTTATGGAAAGGAAAAATACCCTCTATCAAAAGTAGTGCTCAAAGGTATTCACAATATTGAAAATGTGATGTCTTGTATTGCTTCTGCACGCGTCGGCGGTTGTTCTCAGAAAAACATTTTGAAAGTTTTAGAAAGTTTTGAAGGCCTGCCTCATCGTGTACAGTTTGTGAAAAAAATCAATGGAGTAGACTATTTTGATGATTCCAAAGCGACCAATGTGGATGCTGTTGTGAGAGCCTTGGAAGGTTTTGAAGATGGGAAGGTCGTCTTGATTGCTGGTGGTCGTGATAAAGAAGGAAGCTATGAGCCTTTAGCAAAAATTGCGCGCAAAAAAACTAAGGCGATTATTCTGATCGGTGAGGCCAAAGAAAAGATGGCTAACGCATTAGCCGGTTTTTCTATTATTTTAAAAAGACAAGATCTTCAGGAAGCGATTGCTTTAGCTCATCAAAGAGCTGTGTCTGGTGATGTGGTTCTTCTTTCACCTGCGTGTTCGAGTTTTGATCAATTTAAAGATTACAAAGATCGTGGTGATACTTTTAAGAAAATCGTGAGGGGTTTGTAACAATGGCTAAAGAGTATGTGAAAAAACATTTTGATTACATCCTTCTCCTGACAACCGTCTTGTTGGTGGGCTTAGGTTTGACGATGGTGTATTCGGCAACGGCCGTACTGGCTCGTGAACGCTATCATGACAGTTTGTTTTTTTTGAAAAAAGAATTTGTCGCTCTTGCTTTAGGATCCATCGCTCTTTTTATGGGATGGAAGCTGCCATTGGAGCGATGGAGACAATTGGTTTATCCCATTTTTGGAATTTCGATAATTTTGTTGTTATTGGTTTTAGTTCCGGGATTTGGAGTTAAAGCTTTGGGTGCTCAGAGATGGTTAAAGTTGGGTCCTCTCACGTTTCAACCCACAGAATTGGGTAAGTTTGCCGTCGTATTATTTTTGGCCTACGTCTTGAGTAAAAAACAGGAAAAAATAAAAGTTTTTCTCGTGGGTTTTGCGCCACCCATGGTGATTTCAGGCCTGATGATACTTTTGATTCTGGCAGGAAAAGATTTGGGGAATGCGGTTGTTTTAGGTGCGACTGTTTTTATGCTGATGTTTATCGGGGGAGCTAAACCATCTTATTTAATTTCCGAACTTCTACTGGCCATGCCGGCTTTTTATTATTTGGTGGCTGGAGTGGCTTACCGCCGTCAGCGCATTATGGCCTTTTTAGATCCTTGGCAGTTTGAAAAAGGAGCTGGCTTTCAAATCATTCACTCCTTCCTGGCATTTCATAGTGGATGTCTTTTTGGACAAGGTTTGGGTGAAGGGAAACAAAAACTTTTTTTATCTTCCAGAAGCCCACACCGATTTTATTTTTTCAGTGATTGGAGAAGAACTGGGACTTTTTGGAACAATGATTGTGATTGGGCTTTTTGCTGTCTGGGTATTTCGAGCCTTCATGATTGCGTGGAAAGCTCCAGATTCTTTTTCGCAGTATTTGGCTATTGGGATTGGTCTCATGTTTGGGCTTCAGGCCATTTTTAATATCAGTGTGGTGATGGGTTTGTTGCCTACTAAAGGATTGGCGCTTCCATTTTTAAGCTACGGTGGAACATCTCTGATGATGGGACTTTTATGTGTGGGATTATTGTTAAACGTATCATCGAGGATTGAACTTTGAAATTACTCATCGCAGCCGGTGGTACCGGTGGACATTTGTTTCCAGGAATTGCGTTGGCTCAGCTAGCGAAAGCTCAAGGCTGGGATGTCGAGTTTGTGGGTTCGAAGCGTGGTTTGGAAAAGGAAATTATTCAGCGTTATGGATTTCCTCATACGGGGCTTTCGGTCGGTCGTTTAAAAGGAGAAAGCATTTTTACAAAACTTAAAACGGCTTTGAGTTTGCCGGCTTCTTTTTTTGAAGCTTTGAATGTGTTGAAAGCCAAAAAGCCCACGGTGATTTTTGGTATTGGTGGTTATAGTTCGGGGCCTATGCTGGTGGCTGCGACAGCTTTGAGTATTCCCCGATTGATTTTGGAACCCAATAGCATTCCGGGATTAACCAACAAGTGGTTAGGTTTTTTTGCCAATCGTATTTGTCTCATGTTTCCGGAAACAGAACGATTTTTCCCCAAACAAAAAGTCGTGGTGACAGGGACTCCAGTGCGTGAAGAGATTTCAAAATTGCAAAAAAAGTCACATGAGAAATTTACGATTGCGATCATTGGCGGCAGTCAGGGAGCGCGCCCTTTGAATGAAGCTATGGTGGCGGCTTTGCCAGCTTTGGATAAGATGGGTGGTTTTCATATTATTCATCAGACAGGGCAGAGCGATTATGAAAATGTGAAAAAAAGTTATGAAAGTTTTAAGAATATCACCTGTGAGGTGAAGGCTTTCATTCAAGACATGATGGCTGTGTATCAACAAGTGGATCTAGTGGTGAGTCGCAGTGGAGCTTCGACAGTGGCAGAGCTTATTGAAGCGCGGATTCCATCGATACTGGTCCCTTATGCTTTTGCGGCCGATGACCATCAACGATGGAATGCTCAATCAGTCGTGCGTCAAGATGGAGCTGAGATGATTTTAAATGACGAATTAAAATCCCAGCTCATTGAAAGAATTTTGTATTATCAAAAAAATCGAGGGGCTCTTGAGCGTATGAGTGAAGCTTTGCAAAAAATGCGTTTAAAACCAGCGACTGAAACTGTTTTTGAAGAAGTGAAGAGGCTTTCTTAATGTATCCTACTCTTAAAGACATTCATTTTGTAGGCATCGGAGGAATTGGCATGAGTGGTATTGCCGAAATTCTTTTGACGCTCGGATGTCGTGTGAGTGGGTCGGATGTGAAAAGTTCACCTGTCACCAATCGTTTGAAGAGACGTGGTGCCAAAGTTTATATTGGTCATAAGAGTGACAATTTGAAAAAAGCTCAAGTCGTTGTCACGTCTTCAGCCGTTTCAAAAACAAATCCGGAAGTTTTGCGGGCACAAAAAGAAGGAATTCCAGTGATTGCCCGTGCTGAGATGTTGGCTGAACTGATGCGTTTAAAATATGGGATTGCTGTTGCGGGTAGTCATGGAAAAACAACAACGACATCACTGGTCGCTAGTATTTTGGATGTTGGAGGCTTAGATCCAACGATGGTGATTGGTGGTCGTGTGCGGAACTTCCGCACCAATGCTCGTTTAGGAAAAGGTGATTATTTAGTCGCCGAAGCGGATGAGTCTGATGGATCTTTTTTACATTTGAATCCCACCATCGCTGTTGTGACCAATATTGATCGCGAACACATGGATCACTACAGGGACTTTGATTCGTTACGACAAACTTTTGAAGAGTTTTCAGCAAAAATTCCATTTTTTGGCTTGGCTGTCTTTTGTGCAGATCATCCAGAAACAGCCAAGATGGCTGAGCATTTTACAAAAAGAAAAGTGACTTATGGGATTCATCAAAAGGCGGATTATCAGGCAAAAAAAATCCATCTGAAAGGTTGGGGGAGTGAGTTTGAAGTGACACATGGAGATCATGTGTTGGGGAAGGTGCATCTCAATCTGCCTGGCATGCATAATATCCTCAATAGTTTGGCCGCAATTGCTGTGGGTTGTGAATTAGGCATTAAATTTTCGCATATACGAAAAGCTTTAAAAGAATTTCGTGGTATTGGTCGTCGTTTGGAAAAGATTCATGAAGGGGATGTGAGTATTATTGACGACTACGGGCATCATCCTGTTGAAATCAAAGCCACATTGTCAGCTTTGAGGCAGGCTATCGGAAAGAAAAAACTTTGGGTTCTTTTTCAACCTCATCGTTACACCCGGACAAAAGACTTGATGGCTGATTTTCCAGCATCATTTGAAGAGGCCGATCATGTTGTGGTGACCGACATCTATGCGGCGAGTGAAGAACCGATTCAAGGTGTGAGTGGGAAAATTTTGGCAGAGTCCATCCAATCTCAGTTTCAAGATAAAACGGTTCAATATATTCCTTTAGTAACAGAAATTGCAGATGCTGTTTCCCCTCATATTCATGAGGGAGATTTTGTTTTAACACTAGGAGCTGGAGATATTTATAAAGCCGGAAAGATGTTAGCTGAAAAATATGGATGATATTGTAAAACAAAAATTGAGTTCTCTGTGCAGCGCGATTTTTTTCGATGAGCCAATGTCGAAATATACGTCGATTCGTGTGGGCGGACCTGCGGACGTTTTAATTTATCCTAAGACGATTGAAGAAGTGCAGCAGTTGGTGGCTTTAGCTAAGTCACAGCGTTTGCCCATCACACTTTTAGGCGCTGGGAGTAATTTATTGGTTCAGGACAAAGGGATTCGTGGGTTGGTTTTGAATTTGTCACAGGGTTTTAATCAGGTGCGTGTGGAATCTGAAACCAAGGATTTGGCGGATGTGTATGTGGGAGCTGGTGTGGGATTGCCACGTCTTGTCGATTTTTGTGCGGAAAAAGGTTTGGCAGGAGCGGAAGTATTATCGGGAATTCCTGGCAACGTCGGTGGTGCTCTCATAATGAATGCAGGCACCAAAGATGGAGATATTTCAGAAGTTTTGAAGAGTGTGACCTTTATTGATAAAGAGGGTCGACTGTTAACGAAACAAAAAGAATATTTTTCTTACAAATATCGCGAAAGTCATTTCCCAAAAAATTCTATTGTGCTATCCGCCGTCGTCCAATTGAAACCTCTTTCTACAGAAATGATCAGTGGTAAAATCCAAAAGTACAAGGCTTATCGCCTGGAGACACAGCCTTTAAATATTCCGAGTCTTGGATCGGTATTTCAAAATCCTGAAGGTCATAAGAAAATATTTGCTGGGAAGCTCATCGAAGATGCGGGCCTTAAGAATGTTCGCGTAGGTGGAGCTCGTATATCAGCAAAACATGCCAACTGGATTGTGAATGAGGGTGGCGCGACAGCAAAAGATATTTTGGTATTGATTGGTCTGGTGAAAGATAAAGTGAAGGAAAAGTTTAGTGTGAAGCTCGAGACTGAAGTGAAGATTGTGGGAGAGGAATAATGAATAATGGTTCGACAGGCTCACCATGTCCCAATAACACAAAAGTAGGTGTGTTGATGGGTGGTGTTTCGAAAGAGCGCGAAGTTTCTTTGCGTAGTGGTGCTGCTGTGTCCAAAGCTCTTCAGAAAAAAGGTTATGAAGTCGTCGAGATTGATGTTCAGGTAGGCCTTCAAGGGGTTCAGAAAATTATCGATGCAAAAATTGATGTCGCGTTCATCGCTCTTCATGGACGTTTAGGTGAAGATGGAGCGATTCAAGGATTTTTGGAAATGTTGAGAGTTCCTTATACGGGAAGTGGTGTTTTAGCTTCGGCCTTGGCGATGGATAAAGATTTTACAAAACAAATAGTCCATGCCTCAGGAGTCCGTACACCATTTTGGTCGGTTGTGATGTCTGGCTTGGAAGAAAAAGCGATTCAAGAGGTTCAATCCTTTCCTGTGATTGTAAAGCCAGCTCAAGAAGGTTCGACGATCGGGATGAGTATTGTAAAAAACAAAGAAGATTTGATGACCGCTTTGAAGACGTCTTTTCAATATGACGATAAGGTTTTGGTCGAGCAATTTATTCAGGGAAGTGAAGTGACTGTGAGTGTTTTGAATGGAAAGGTCTTGCCGATTATTCAAGTGGTTCCCAAGAGTGGGTTTTATGATTTTACTTCAAAATACACCAAGGGAATGACGGAATATATTGTTCCAGCTCCCATTTCACAAAAACTTCAAGAGAGAATTTCATTAATTTCTGAAAGAATTTTTGATGCGATGTCTTTGTCTGGATGTGCGCGCATGGACTTTATGATCGATCATCAAGAGCAGGAGTATTTTTTGGAAGTGAATACGCTGCCAGGAATGACCGAGACAAGTTTGGTTCCCAAGGCTGCTGCGGCTACTGGAATGTCTTTTGAAGATTTGTGTGAATCGATTTTGCAAACAGCCTCATTAAAAGAAAAAGTGGCATGAAAAGAAAAACAAAAAAGAAATTTAACATCATTAAGAAAAAACATGCTGTAGTGGCAGGTGTGGTGGTGAGTTTTTTAGCTTTTTCCGGTGTGGCCCTAGTGGCGAAGCCTCCTGCATTTTTATGCGTTCAAGAAGTGATTGTTCCTAAGCCTCTTAAACATTTAAAAGAGCTAGATGTTGTAAAACTCTCAGGAGTTAAAAAGGGACAATCTCTTTTGACATTGTCACTTGAGACCGTGCGCGAAAATATTTTGCGTTATCCTTGGGTTAAGGAAGTCACATTGTCTAAGCGAATTCCAGGCCGTCTCTCAATTGAGGTGGAAGAACAAACTCCTGTAGCACTTTTAGAAATGTCTTCTGAAAAAACGCAGGAGTCAGGGCTTTATTTGATCAATGCAGAAGGAAAAGTTTTTAAAAAATTGGAGTCGGGAGATTCGAAAGATCTTCCATTGATAACTGGATTAACAAAAGAAGAAATTCGCGATCATCTCAATCACTATGTTCGGGTATTGAGTTGGTTTCAAGGGGAAGAGTTTGATGTGTCTGAATTAAATTGGCGTGATGGAGATCTGACTCTCTTCACACAAGATCCCTGCATTCAAATTTCGTTCGGAAAAGATACTACTGAAGACTTGAATGTATGGTTGTCACGCAAGGCAAGACTTTTAGAAGCTTGGCCTACAATTAAGACCGCCACCAAAACACCCCGAGCGATCGATTTAACATTAGAAAGACGAATCATCGTCAAACAAAAGATATTAGCAGGAAACAATTAAGGAGAATGCCATGGGAAAAAGGGAAAACATCGTTGTAGGTCTCGATATAGGGACAACAAAAATTTCGGCTATTGTAGGCGAAGTCGTTGATGATGGTGTCGACATCATCGGCGTAGGCACTGCTCCTTCCAAAGGTTTAAGAAAAGGAGTTGTTATCAATATTGAAAGTACCGTCGAATCAATTCGAAAAGCGATCGACGAAGCTGAAGTGATTAGTGGGCAAAAAATAACCTCGGTTTATACGGGTATCGCAGGTGGTCATATTCGAGGAATCAATAGTCATGGAATCTGTGCTCTTAAGGATAATGAAGTGCGGGCTATTGATGTTGAAAAAGCCATTGATGCTGCCCAGGCTGTTGCCATTCCTTTAGATCGAGAAGTGATTCATGTGATCCCTCAAGAGTTTGTCGTAGATGATCAAGATGGTATTAAAGATCCTGTTGGAATGTCTGGAGTGCGTTTAGAAGCTAAGGTTCATATTGTAACAGCTGCTGTGACTTCTGCTCAGAATATCGTAAAATGTTGTAATCGTGCTGGCCTCAACGTGAATGATATTATTTTGGAACAATTGGCTGCATCAGAAGCCACTCTTTCCCAGGAAGAAAAGATCTAGGTGTTGCGATTATTGATATCGGTGGTGGGACGACAGATCTTGCAGTATTTTCCGAAGGTAGTTTGGTGCATACGTCGGTTCTCTCCATCGGTGGAAATCATATTAGTAATGATATTGCTGTTGGCCTTCGTACGCCTGTGGCCGAAGCTGAAAAAATTAAGACTCGTCATGGATGTGCTCTTTCATCGATGGTCGGTCGGGAAGAACGTATTGAAGTGCCTTCTGTTGGGGGCGGTCCAGATCGTATTTTTTCACGACAGATTTTATCTGAAATTATTGAGCCTCGTGTTGAAGAGCTTTTTACTTTGATCAAACAAGAAATAACAAAATCTGGTTACGAAGATATGCTGGCTTCAGGAATTGTGATTAGCGGTGGCAGCACTCTTTTGGAAGGTATGCCTGAATTAGCCGAACAAATATTTAATCTCCCTGTGCGTCGGGGAATTCCTAAAGGCATTGGTGGACTTGTCGATGTGGTGAAAAGTCCGCTTCATGCAACAGGTGTTGGTCTGGTTCTTTATGGAAGCCGCCACCAAGGGGCACGTCTGTTTCGCAATCGTGAAGAAAATGTCTATCAACGCGTGAAAGAAAGAATGCGCGAGTGGATCGAAGAAATTTTCTAAATTTAAAATTTAATAGCAAGGGGGGATCCCATGTTTGAACTTATTGAAGATAAAGTAGTGAGTGGAGCACGGATTAAAGTGATTGGTGCGGGTGGTGCTGGTGGAAATGCACTCAATACTATGATGGAAATGTGGGGAAGTTTAAACCTTCAGGGTGTTGATTTTATCGCAGCCAATACCGATATGCAGGCTCTCAAAATCAACAGAGCTCCTATCAAAATTCAGTTGGGAGTTGAGTTGACCAAAGGGCTGGGTGCAGGGGCCAATCCTGAAGTGGGTCGCAAAGCCGCTATTGAAAGTGAATCTGAAATTACCAAAATGCTCGAAGGTGCTGATATGGTTTTTATCACAGCGGGCATGGGTGGTGGCACAGGTACAGGTGCTGCACCTGTCATTGCGCGCATTGCTAAAGATTTAGGGGCCTTGACTATTGGTGTTGTCAGTAAACCTTTTCATTTTGAAGGAAAACGTCGAGGACGTTTTGCCGATGAAGGTTTAAATGAGCTTGAAGAATCTGTGGATAGTTTGATTTGTATTCCAAATGAACGTCTCTTGACGGTCGCTGGAAAAGACATGTCAATGGTACAAGCGTTTAAGATGGCTGATGAAGTGTTGCTCCATGCTGTCCGCGGGATTTCAGATTTAATTTTGGTAGATGGGCTGATCAATTTGGATTTTGCCGACATCCGATCTGTCATGAGTGAGAGGGGTGTTACGTTGATGGGCAGTGGTGTGGCTTCCGGTGAGCATCGTGCCATCGAAGCGGCGACACGTGCGATTTCATCTCCTCTTTTAGAAAATGTTTCGATTCAAGGTGCGACTGGAATTTTGCTCAATGTTACAGGAGGAAAAGACCTGACTCTTTTTGAAGTGAATGAAGCGGCAAAATTAGTTCAAGAAGAAGCACACGAAGAAGCGAATATTATTTTTGGTGCTGTGATTGATGAAAATCTCAACGATTCTGATATTCGTGTAACCGTCATTGCGACTGGATTTAATAAGTCTCAACAAAGTGCGACGCCGTTTATTTCTAAAAGTCAGTCGCTCCCATCTCGTGCTGAAAATATTATTCCTTTTAATAGTACACCTTCAGCACCTGCTCCTTTAGCAGCACGTGAAGAAAGAGAAGCGACTATTTCTTATATGCCTCAGCGCAGCACTTCATTTTCCGATAGTGTGATGTCAATGGAGCCGGAATCCTCACGTGGGAGAATTCCAGTTCAGTCTGATCTTAAAAGAGTGATTGCTAGCTTGCGTGGTGATTCCGCTGGGCAAAGTTTAATGAGTGAAGGTTTGGGTGATGATGAATATGACACGCCAACTTTTCTCAGAAAACATGCGGATTAATCTTAATCGTTGATTGCTTCCTGATTACATCAAAGTCACTAAAGTCATTAATGATTTGGCGCGTCATTTGACGCCTCTAAAAACATCTTTGGAGGGGGAAACGTTTTGACTTCACTTTAATAAGTAGGTCATAATCATCACTTACTATTATGCTTTTTAAAAGTACTCAAAGAGATGCACAAAAAATGATTAAAAAAGTTTTTCAAAATGTTGTTCTTGTTGGCCTCTGTTTTGGTTTTGCTGCGGGTTGTGCCAAATCAAATAATACTGGTTCCTCGCGATCAGATCGCGGTTTTTCTCAATCAGGAATGCCTCAAAGTTCTTCTGATTCTCATAAACCTAGTATTCCGTTGGTTATGAATGATCGAGTTCAGGACTGGATCGATTATTTTCAAGGACGTGGACGACCTCATTTTGAAAGGTATCTGCGTCGTTCTGGTAAATATATTCCGATGATGAAAAAAATCCTTCATCAGGAAGGACTGCCGGAAGATCTCATTTATTTGGCCATGATTGAAAGTGGTTTTAATTCTCAAGCCTATTCAAAAGCCAAGGCAACAGGGACCTGGCAGTTTATTTCTCAAACTGGACGTCGTTATGGGTTGGATGCTGATCAATGGTTTGATGAAAGACGGGATCCCGAGAAGTCTACGGTAGCTGCTTCAAAATATCTCAAAGATCTCTATGCACGTTATAATGATTGGTACTTAGCTGCTGCAGGATATAATGCTGGTGAAGGAAAGATTGATCGAGCCATTCGCAAGTATAATACAGAAGATTTTTGGGAGTTGACTCAAGGCCGTTATTTAAAACCTGAAACTAAAGATTATGTGCCCAAGCTGATTGCAGCAGCGATGATTGCCAAAAATCCAAAGAAATATGGTTTTACAGATATTGAATATGAAGAGCCTGTAGAAACAGCCGAAGTGACTCTGAATAAGCCGATAGATCTTCGTGTGGCAGCCAAATGTGCCGAAGTTAGTTATGAAGACATGAGAAGTCTGAATCCCGAGTTGATCCGTTGGGTGACTCCTGTCAGTCGACAAGAATATAAGCTCAAGGTGCCTGCCTCAGCCAAAGATAAATTCGAACAAAACTACGCTGCTTTACAACCTGATAATCATTTGGGTGAAGATAAGCTGCGTGTAACGAAAGCTCAAACCTTGGATCGCGTTGCTAAGAAGCAAGGTGTCCCTACAGTACTTCTGGCAGCGGCAAACAACATGGGTACCCGTGAAATGGTAAAGCCTGGAACAGAGTTGATTATTCCTTTTACACCACCTGAAGGTGAACGTTTTACGGATGCTTCTGAAAGAGGTTCCAAAAAATGTCACAAGAAGAGAGGGTGTACTGAAGATCGTGTTGTGGCTTCCAGAGGGAGAAAATTGGTGAGAGTCTCAAAGAGTCGTGAAGTTGGGACTCTTTCAGGAGAAACTAGAAGAAGTAAAAAATTAGCAATGATAGAAAAAGCAGAATCAAAGAAGACTCATAATCTTCATCGTGTGCGCGATGGTGAATCCATCAATTCTATTGCTAAGAAATATAAAGTCTCTCCGAATCAGATTAAAGATTTAAATAGGATTTCTAATGGGAAGAAATTGAAAAAGGGGCAATCCCTCAAAATTCCCTCGAAACAAACTGCGTCATTAAATTAAGCAGGAAATCCTGCTCTCTCCTTAAACCCCATCATTATAATTTGTGTTTTATAATATGATCGACAACACTTGGGTCTGCCAATGTTGATGTGTCACCTAAATTTTCCAAATCACCTTCAGCAATTTTTCTTAAAATGCGACGCATAATTTTTCCGGATCTTGTTTTGGGGAGAGCATTGGTGAATTGGACCTTATCCGGTATGGCAATGGGCCCGATTTCTTTTCGAACATGATCCACCAATGTTTTTTGTAGGGGCAATTCATGAATTGTCCCTACGGTATTTTTTAATGTCACAAAGGCGTAGATCCCTTGCCCCTTAATATCATGAGGAAAGCCAACAACAGCCGCTTCTGCAACTTGTGGATGTGCCACCAAGGCGCTTTCAACTTCTGCAGTTCCAATACGATGTCCTGAGACATTCAGGACATCGTCCACTCGACCCATCAGCCAAAAGAGACCATCTTCATCCTGACGAGCTCCGTCGCCTGTAAAATAATTTCCCGGAAATCGAGAGAAGTAAGTTTCTTTAAAACGCGCATGATGTCCATAAACTGTACGCATGATACCAGGCCATGGTTTTTTTAAAATTAGGTAGCCACCTTCGTTAACATCGCACGGAGTCCCATCCTCACGTACGATGGCAGGGTCTACTCCAAAAAATGGGACGCTGGCTGAGCCAGGTTTGGTTAGGCTGGCCCCAGGGAGAGGACTGATGAGAATCCCTCCGGTTTCCGTTTGCCACCAGGTGTCAACAATAGGACACTTTTCATGACCAATATTTTTTTGATACCATATCCAAGCTTCAGGGTTGATGGGCTCTCCTACAGAACCCAAAAGTCGTAATGAAGAAAGATTATGTTGAGCAGGCCATTCTTCCCCCTCTCGCATCAAAGCTCGAATAGCTGTAGGGGCCGTATAAAAAATAGATACTTTGTGTTTTTCAATAATTTCCCAAAATCGATCTGGTGCGGGATAATTAGGGAGCCCTTCAAAAAGAATAGAAGTGGCTCCATTACATAAGGGTCCATAGACAAGATAGCTATGTCCTGTGACCCAGCCGATATCTGCGGTGCAAAAAAAGAGATCTTCTGCATGGTAATCAAAAACATATTTAAATGTTGAGGAGACATAGACCATGTAGCCTGCAGTTGTATGTAACACACCTTTAGGTTTTCCTGTTGAACCTGAAGTGTAGAGAATGAAAAGGGGATCTTCCGCCTCCATTTTTTCAGGCTCACAAATTGAGTCTGCGTCTTTACGAAAATCTTCCCATAAAATATCACGGTCTTTTTTGATAATGGGTTCATGAGTGCGTGAAATAACAATGCATTTTCGTACTGTATGTTTTTCCAATGAACAAAGGTCTATAGATTGATCTGCGATCTGTTTGAGCAAAATAGTTTTGTTCCCACGAAAAGCCCCATCAGCCGTGATTAAAATATCACTTTGAGCATCTATTAATCGATCTTTGAGAGCTTCGGCAGAAAATCCTCCAAAAACTACAGAGTGAATAGCTCCAATACGTGCACAGGCTAAAAGACTGATCGGGAGTTCCGGTATCATAGGTAGATAAATCGTGATACGATCGCCTTTTTTAACACCGATATTTTTTAAAGCATTGGCTGTTTTACAGACTTCCTGATGGAGTTCTCTATAAGTAATTTTTCTTTCTTCATGAGGTTCATTTCCAATCCAAATATAAGCTATTCGATCGGGAGACGTATTGAGATGTCTATCAAGTGCGTTAAGTGTGAGATTGGTTTGAGCTCCTTCAAACCATCGAATTAAAATATCATTTTGCCAATCATAGGAAAGCACTTTGTTCCAAGTTTTATACCAAGAAAAATCCTGAGCCATGCGACTCCAAAAGGCTTCAGGATCTTGAAGTGATTCCTGATAAAGAGCTTGATACTCCTGCGGAGTCTTAATCCAAGCTTTCTGTTGAAAATATTTGGGAGGAAAAAATTTCCGATTTTCATGATTAAGCGAATCCATAAAGCCTCCTGAGACATGACTATTTATTTGTCATCGTGTGGGAAATACGATGGAATATCATACATGAAAAAAATAATTATTCTTATTCTTTTTTGTTTTTCATCTTTATCTTTTGCTCAGGAAAAAGATTCTTTTCAAAATCGTGATCGTTTGGAGCAGCGTCTTTCTCAAGGTGAAATATTTACTGATGGTGGTTTTGAGGGAAAAGCCGTTTGGGGTAAAATGAAAGCCGTGATCAATGTGCCGCCTGAAATAGTCTGGAAGCTTTTTATAAAAACCAATGACTGGAAATATTATAAAATGCCCACTCTGGCAGACAGTCATACCGTAAATGCAGAGATTCTTAGACAAGTAGGAAGTTCGACTAAATCCGAAAGATTTTATCAGGTTTTTGGGAGTCAATTTATAGACCCTTTTTTGTTTCAAAAAAAAGGTCAGAAGTGGACGGGATATTTTTTTCAATTTTTTGATCTTCCTTGGCCTGTGGCAAATCGTTGGATGATTGTAAAAGCGGATTATGATGAAGCTAAAATTCAAGAATCCACATACCGCTGTGATTGGGTTAAGGAAGCAGGAAATATTGTAATGTCAGAAGGAAGCTTCAAATTATCGCGTTATCAAGGGGATAGGTATCGGACATTATTTGACTATGATGTTGTTGCAGATACAGGCTCGAGTGTCCCCAAATTTTTGTTAAAATGGGGTATTAAAAGTACAATGCCGGGTATTGTGCAGGCTATACGCAAGGTAGCCCAAGAAGAATATGGCCGCCCGCCTCCCATACTGCAAACACAATAGATCAAAAACTGGCTTTAGAGCCTAGGCGAAAAGTGATTCCAGGTTCTGGAAAACCGTATTTTTCTTGATACGGATCGTTGAAGAGATTTTTGATAATGGCAAAAGCTTTCCAATCAGAAAAACCCCATTTTTTTTGGGCAATGGTATAAGATCCTGAAAGATTGACTGTCATATACCCTGCAAGAGTGCGCCCGTCTTCTGTCAGAGAGTTAGTACGTGTACCTCCCGAGGGGTTTCCTGCGATATCCTCAATAATCAAATTAATGTCTCCACCAGCTGTTAGAGTTTGTTGGGAATAAGTCGACTCCCGACGACATTAAGGTCCATTCTCAATGAGCAGCGTGAAGGATTGAGCTCTGCAAAAGATGAAGGCGATCCTGAGGACGGTTTGCCATTCTGGTGTGACTATCTTCGTTGATAGATTCCATAAACGTGTAATCACTTCCTAAACGAATCAATGAATGAGGCTGGGCTATGGCGGATACTTGAAATCCTGTCGTGTAAGCATTCTGTATAAATTGTAGCTCATCTAGAAGTCGGTCATAATCAATGTAGAAAAAAGTTCCTGAAATTTTCGTACTACCAAATTTTTGTTCAACCCCAGCTTCATAGCTTCTAGAGAGCTCAGACTGTAAGCGAACAGGCTGAAAAGAGGGGTCTCCTGTGAGCTGCAATAAAACTTGGCTGAAGTAATCCAAAATAGTGGGTCCATGGAATCCTTCGCTATAGGTAGCTCGAAAAATGGTATCGGTTGTTTTCGTTTTGTAGAGAATGGAGGCTCGAGGACTCCATTCATTTCCAAAGGTAGTATTATGATCTTGTCGAAATCCTCCTGAGAGAATCAATCGATTGTTGAGCAAGCTGAAGTTTTGTAAAAAATAAGGAGCATAATTTTGACGATCCCCATCTTGTCCAGCTGCAGGAAATGATGATGAAACATCCGTAAACCCCAAGCGTTCGTCTTGAAATTCAAATCCAATGGTTGTGGAAGGGGAGCCCCAAGTCAGAGGTGTCCATTCAAAGCTGTTTTTAAAATCAATTTGATGACGATATCCGTGACCATGAAAATCCTGCGTTCCTGCGGTGAATTCTGCAGGAACAGTATCTCCTGTAGGGCTATTACCACTGCGCTCCCAATCTCCCAAAAAACCATATTGAATAGATGATGCCCACCAAGTGAAAGGAGTCGCTGACCAGGTATTGTGTGCTTGAAGAAAATCACGGTTCAAGTAGCGATTGGTATCAGGATCCATTCTGATCACATAGCTGGAGGTGGGCGCATCAAACGTGGCGAGAAATTCATAAAACAACTCTTGATTGGAATGAAAATAGTTAGCTCCCACTTCTGATTTAAGTTGAGGTGTCAATTGATAGGAGAAGTTTCCACCTACAGAAGTTTCACCATAACGATCTCGCTCAAAGCGGCCACGTTGGTCATGACGAGTTCCTGAAAAATTCCAAAGTGATTTCCCTGCACTTCCTGAAAAACCTGCCTGTTCTTTAAATAAAGCCAGATTTCCACCTTCAAATCCTACAAATGGGGTAAACTTTTGGCTTCCTTTTTTAGTAATAATATTAATCACACCACCGATGGCATCTGAGCCATACAAAACGCTCTGGGAGCCTTCGACGATTTCAATTCTTTCAATTTGTGACACGGGAATATTTCCCAAAAAAAGAAGCCTGTGATCGCGAACGGCATTGATGGGGACGCTATCGATCATCAACAAAACCTGATCTCTATCGGCTCCTCTGAGGTGGATATCATTGTCATCACCTGGCGAACCAAGACTGACGACATCAAGTCCTGAAATATTTCTTAAAACATCAACGACGTTTGTCGCTGATTGTTTTTCAATATCTTGCTTTGTGATGACTTGAACTATTGACGGTGTTTTATCGAGAGCTGCAGAATTTTTATCAGGAGTAACAACCACATTTCCTAAAGAGGTATCTGCCAAAAGTGTTTTTGAAAAAATTAATATGAAGCTAATCGTCGTCGCGAGATTTTTCCGAAAGTATGACATCTTCCATCCCTAGTCTTTTAATTTTATATTCGAGTGTTTTTCTGTGGACGCCGAGCTTTAGGGAAGCTCGCGTTTGATTCCAACCAGAATCTTTCAATACACGAAAAATAAAACTTCTTTCGAAGGCATCAAGGCTCTTTTGAAGTTTATCTTCCCCTTCAACTGGCTCGGATTGGTCGAGTTGGTAGAGATAATATTCTAGGGGGATATCTTCTTTAGCAACCATGTCATTGGTGGAGATAGCGACAATGCGTTCCACAAAGTTTTCCAACTCGCGGATATTTCCAGGCCAGTTGTGTGTGGAAAGTATTTTGCTTACTTCAGGATGAAACCCTTTGATATGGCGATTAAATTTTTTGTTATAACGATCGAGGAAAAAATCCATTAATTGTGGAAGATCTTCAATGCGCTCACGCAAGGCCGGAAGATGCATCGGAACGACATTGAGCCGATAATAAAGGTCTCCGCGAAACTCCTTGAGTTTAATTTTTTCCAAAAGATTGACGTTTGTAGCTGAGATCAAGCGAACGCGAATAGGAATAACTTTGTTGCCTCCAATACGTTCGATTTCACTTTCTTGAAGCACACGTAATAGTTTGGCCTGAAGATCATAACGCAGCTCCCCGATTTCATCGAGAAAGAGCGTTCCTCCATTAGCCAGTTCAAATTTTCCATAGTGAAGACGGTGAGCGCCGGTAAAAGCTCCTTTTTCATGTCCAAATAGAATGGATTCCATCAATTCAGATGGAATCGCTGCAAGATTGATAGTGACAAAAGGTTTATCATGCAGATGACTTTTGCGATGAATGTAGCGGGCCATCAGTTCTTTTCCTGTGCCCGTTTCTCCTGTGATTAAAACAGTTGTCTGAAGTCCTGCCGCACGATCAGCAATATCTCGCATTTTTTGCAGAGCAGGACTTCTGCCAAAATAAAAATCATCTGGATGTTGCTGTTTAATTTCTTCTTGAAGGTAGAGAATCTCGCGAGCCGATTTCTGTTTTTCAAGCGCTCGATAGATCATTGCCTCCAGGTCTTCATCATCGAAATTTTTATTGATGAAATCAAAGGCTCCTACTTTGATAGCCTGTACTGCCGTTTTGATATCTTTTAAAACAGTGATGACAATCACTTCGATTTGATCGTTGATTTCTTTGATATCCGGAAGAAATACTAAGCCGTCTTCAGTGCCGATTCTGACATCCAAAAGAACTATTTGAACATCAACACGCTGGAGAATTTCGCGAGCTTCCGTTGTGTTTTCAGCAAGGTAAATATTAAATTTTTTCCTGAGAATGGATGCTAGGATTTCTCTCATGCTTTGATCATCATCGACGACCAAAACTACAGGCTTAATTTCAGGTAGTGCTTTTGTTTCAACCATCATGCATTTTCCAGATTCTTTGAGTGAGGTGCTAGTAGAACAGTTGTCGTCGATAACGCAAGAACCTATTGAAAAATGAGAGATTTTTAAGGAAAAAACTTATCCTCTATCAAAGAGGAAAACTTATCCTTTTTCTTTAAATCGGAAGAATCTATTTTGAAATAAAGCAAGAGAGTCGTTCAAAAGTAAGACCTTAAAAATAAGGCACTGATTTTGCTTATGGGGAGTGTGGGTTTGATTTGGGGAGAATGTGAATAACTTATGAATGATGGGCATGATAATCTAGAGAGTCAGGTTCCGAAGGCTTCTGAGGTGGAAAAAAATCAGAGAAGAGATCTCTGAGTAAAATGTCCAGCTTGATGATGCATGAAATCTATATTCCGTTGAGCTCCATTTCAGGCAGTGTGGCAATCTTAAAAAAGCATTTGGAAAATACGATTCCTCCTGAGCAGCGTTTGGCTTCTGATGCCTATGAAAGTTGTCGTCGTATTGAAGAGACATCGACGATGCTTTTGAAGATTGTTCGTAGTTTGACCCAGATGGAAAAGGATGAAACTCCTGAAGCTTTTGTGCTGACCTCAATAGGTGACATTGTGAGGAATGCTTTAGAATTGACGAGAGTTATGTTTATAAAAAGTGGGGTTCAATTATATTTTGAGCAGAGTCAAACCCTTGAATTTCCGATTGAATGTCGGCCTCATGAAATAGTTCAGGTCTTGTTAAATCTCTTAAAGAATGGTGTGGAAGCTGTGGACGGTTTAGAAGAGAAATGGGTTCGTTTAGAAATCAAAAAAGTGGGAATTTATATTTACTTCAGGGTGATTGATAGTGGTCGTGGTGTTGAAAAATCAATTCGGTCAGATATTTTTGAGCCTTTTTTTACGACAAAGACTCAGAAGGTGAATGGTATCGGTCTTTATTTATCCCGTAGAATCGTAGAAGCTCATAATGGCGAACTGACTCTTGAAGAGGATACAAAAAATACTTCTTTTGTGATGCGATTGCCTATTTTGCAGAGTCGAAAAAGGTAAAAAACTGTTTTTTTGGTATATTTTTCCCCTTTTGATTGCCTAAGAATTTATCCAACTTTGCCCATCTTCTCTTTTTTTAAAAAAACAAAAAATAAAAAAAATAAGAAAAAAACAATTTCGATTTAGTTTGATTTATCGGTATTAAAAACGATTTTTTCAAAAAAAAATATTTTCGAGTGATTCAAAAAAACTTCCTGACAAATTCCTTGGCTCACTTGTTGCAAAGTTAGCGGTTACAATTTTTTACACGAGTTTGTTTCAGACTTTGCAACGCTTGATTCGCCGGGGGGTGGAATGAAGCCATCGAAGTTTAATATCATCTCGAGTTCTAAAGAATCTCCAAACAAGATTCTTTTGTATAATACGCTTCACGATCATCGAATTCTTTTTGATGATCCAGAGCTCAATCCTCAAATACTTTTTGAAAAATTAAAAAATAATTTTTCCATGTCAGAAAAAGAATCGGATGTTGTCTCTCAGCTTAAAGAAATGGGTTTGGTTTTGGATGATGAGGTCGACGAGCAAGCCTTGTTTGATTCTTGGTATCATGAAAAAATCCGTGAACGTACGGACGTCATGCAGGTCACTATTTTACCAACGATGAATTGCAATTTAGCCTGTGATTACTGCTTTGAAAATGATGTTCGAGAAAATGGCATCATGAAGCCGGAGATGATTTCTCAGACGATTGATTGGATGACTCAGCGACTCACCAATATTCGACCTCGAGAACTTCACATGACTTTTTTTGGAGGCGAGCCGCTTCTCCATCCAAAAGCGATTCGGGAAATTTCAAAAAGTATGTGGTCGGTGTGTGAGTCACTTAATATTGAAATGGCTTTTGGAATGGTCACCAATGGGGTGTTGTTAACGCCTGAATTTGTCGAAGAACTTCTTCCTGTAGGTTTTCGTTGGATTAAAATCACTTTTGATGGCGATCGCGAAGCCCACGATAAAAAGCGTATTAAGCACAATCGTGAGGGCACGTTTGATATTATTTATGACAACCTCTGTAAAATTGCCGGGAAGCTCAAAGTTTCCATTGGTGGCAATTTTGATAATGACAACTATGCGAGCATGTTTAGCCTGGTGGATCGTATTCGCCAAAGCCCTTTTGCCAATGACATCGTTTCAGCTCGTTTTAAACCAATCATGAAAATCAATCCCGATATCGTATCGGGGCGCGATGGAAAAGTGACGTCTTTTTGCGAGGTGTGTTCTTTCAATGATCCTCAGATCAACGGCATTCTGGCGCTTCAAGAGAAAACACGTTCCACAGGACTCCCTGTTCAGAAACGTCCAGAGATTGGCCCTTGTGAATATCACTCACGACATTCTCTGACGATTGGTCCTGATGGCAGTCTCTATAAATGTCCTGCATTTGTGGGTGTTTCTCACTTAGCCGCAGGTCATGTCCGTGACGAAAAATACAATGCACAAGGTGAAACACAGGTCACGATGCCCAAGTGGGATGAAGATTGTGAATCGTGTGCGTATCTTCCCAATTGTTGTGGCGGCTGTCGTATGAATTCCGTCAATAAAACGGGTAGCCTCGAAGTAAAGTCCTGTGAAGGGAATTATCTTTCCCGATCGATCGAAGATTTCATGCAGCAAGAAATAGCACGTCTTTCTGAAGAGTAACGAACAAGTCTTGATCGGAACGGATTCAATCCGTCCGAGCAAACGAAGTGAGTGATCAGCCATCTGCCGTCAGATGGGAGTTTCAGAGGGAGAGCGGTATCTCCCTCTGACTCAAAAGAAAGGAGGTGATACGCATGAAGGTTACAAAAGGAACTAAGTCTGTGCAGCCAAAGCCAGCTAGCTGTTTGCCAGTGATTTACTAAGAACTTTTCGCAAGGCAAAAGAAAGTGTGGGTACTTTCTTTTGCCTTGCGTTGTTTTTTTTAAAACGGCACCTACGCCAAAGTGAAATTAAAAAAGATTATTTTCTGCGCATTTTTTCTATTTGCTTGTTCAGAAAATCACCCCAAAAAATTAAGTAAAATTTTTATTGGTGTGGATCATTCTCCTACGGAGATAAATCCTCTCACAACAGATTCAAGTATTTCAGCAAATTTAATTAACCTGATTTTTGATCCTCTTTTTATCTGCTCGGAAAATGGTCAGCTTATTCCAAATATTATAAAAAAATGGGAGATCCTTTCGGAAGGATTAGTGTGGAAGCTTGAACTTCGAAAAGATGTCTTCTTTCATGATCAATATCGTTTAAAAACATCAGATATTAAATTTACGTATGATTACTTGAGGTTGAAATTATCCAGGGGGCATTCTCATTATCTTGATTCCGTCAAAGATATTGTTGTCGACGATGATGATCATGTGAGTATTTTTTTGAAGAAAGCCGATAATGATTTTTTAACCGCATTGTGTGAGTTTGGTATTGCTCCTCAGCATCTTTTGGAAAAAACATCGGATTTTTCTAAGTTTAATTCTCTCCCTATAGGGAGTGGTCCTTACCGCTTTGTGAGTCAAAGTTCTGATTCAATTGTTCTGAAAAAAAATGAAAACTATTTTTCAAAATTTGATTCTTTAGATCGCATTGATGTGAAGGTGTATAAGGATCAAAAATCAGTTTTGAACCATTTAATAGCCGGTGATGTTGAGATGACGTTTTTAACGAATCCTGAGGATTATGGGGCTCTAGAAAAAATTCCTTCAATCAAAGTTTATGACAATTGGTATCCAAGATTATACCTTTTAGGGTTTAATAATTCACACCATCTTTTTAGCGAACCCGATATTCGCAAAGCCTTAAATTTTGCTATTAATAAGCAAAGTCTTATTAAAAGTGTTGCTATGAATAAAGTATTTCTTCCGAGGGGGACATTGCGGCCTGACTCACAAGAATATGAGTCTTATGCAGGTAATGATGGTATTGCCTATAATCCTAAAGAGGCTTTGAAGATCTTAAAAAAGAACGGTTGGTCGGACCGAAATGGGGATTTTATTTTGGATAAGAAGGGTAAGCCTTTTGAGTTTTCAACCGTGACATTTGATGGGGAAAATTTAGCTCTTCAGACATTAAAAAATATTCAAACACAGTTAAGAGATGTTGGCGTTTTGATGAAAATTGAAACGCTGCCTCTTGATCAGTATATTAATAGAGTCATGAGAAAATCTGATTTTGATGCCTATATTATTAATTTAGTTTCTCGTCCTTATTACAATAATGATTTTGTCTTTTGGCACTCGAGTCAAATCAAAGACGGGATGAATTTTTCTCATTATCAAAATAAAAAAGTAGACCAGCTTCTAGAAGAAATGCGCTCTGAAGTTGATGAGAGAAAAAGAAATGAGATGAATGTTAATTTACAAAATGAGCTCATAGCTTCTCCACCCGGAGTTTTCCTTTTTTGGCGTAAAATGCCCATTGCCGTGAATACCCGTTTTACAGGTGTCCCTGAAAAAAGAATGCAAAATTTGAGAGATCTTATTTACTTCAAACCCGCTCATTGAGCCCATTGACACACCCACAAATAACACCTCGCCAGTTTGCCTTTAAATTGTTACTATTTCCAACGAACCTATGCGATTCAGAATCATCGTCACATTGGCATTTTTTGTGGTCATTGCTCCAATCTCTAATCTAAGAGCGGCTCGCACCGATTGCGTTTCTCAAATGGCTCTCGCAGATCTTGCCGGAGATCCCATCTCCACTTCAGTGGATTATGAAATCCACTTTTATCCAACGATTACAGGAGGTGCCGAACTCATCACAGCTGCCACCGGCACAGCCACTCCCAGTAATGGAGTTTTGAGTATTCAGTTTGATTGCTCCACAGTCACTTCAAACACAGCTGTTTTTATGGAATACGTCATCAACAACGAAACTATGAGCCCTCGTGTTGAGATGGTCTCTTCTCCATTCGCTGCCACTGCTTTTACGGCACTCAATATTTCCTCTGAAGCTATTGCGAACGATTCAATCACAACTAATTTAATCACTGATGGAACCATCACATCTTCTGATATTGCAACTGATGCGATTACCTCTACCACCATATTAAATGGCACTATTGTCGAAAATGATATTGCTGCGGATACCTTAGATTTTCCGACTCTCTCTGATAATCTTACTCTAGATGCTTCTACTAATATCTCTGAGAGCGGAACAAACACATTAAGCATTACCAATTCAGGCTCCGGAAGTTCACTGATCATTAACGACCAAACTTCCGATACAACACCTATAACATTTACCAGTTCAGGAGATTTAATTATTGGTGGAGTAACAGCGGGTGGTAACCAGGGGAACTTAAGGGTTGGGGGCTTTGTCAAGTATACACCTCAAGATCTCACAGTAGACAGCAATGGAAATGGAACCGCTGCGACCTTTACAATAACTCCTCATTCTTCTTTTATTCAGATCGTCTGTAATGATTTTGACGGCTGCAGTGGTGATATCAGTGAAGCAGGAGCAGAAACGGGCCAAACGCTGCTAATAGCGAACGAATCCGGCAACCCAGTCACAATTACTGGCGGTGGAGCAGACGCACGGATTGCAGGCGGTACTATTACTATGGGTAATAGCGACTCGATAACGCTTATTTATGGCTTTTTTAACTGGATAGAATTATCTCGCAACGACAACTAACTCTAGTCGTGCCATCCATCATTTGATTTATACCTGCTAAATTCAGGAACAAGAATATCTCTAATATTATTACACCCACCATTAGCCATGACACACATCTGAGCTCTTTCTATTCTTTGCTCAACATTTAACAAACCTGGAATACTAAATGGCGCAGGGTCAATATAACTTTCTCTCAAAAATCTTGTGTAAAACTCTACTGAGAGATCGTGATATAAACAGTAAAATCTCACATAATCATTCCATGAACATAGATTGTATCCCCGTTCTTGAATAAATACATTCTCAAGACACCCTTCGGCCCCATCAACACACCCTCTCAGCCAATATCCACCCATGACTCCCAAACTTGGCCTATCCGCCATGCTCTGCAAAAGAGGAACAAGTCCAACAGTAATAGCAGGCAAATGTGGCAAATATTGAAATCCTCGTCTACGAGCTGATTCTGGTGTTAACCATATATTATTAAATAGACTTCTTTTTTTCTCTTCCTGTGAAGCCGCTGATGCACTACTTAATGAACCAGGAAAAAAGGGCGTAAAGTTGGCATAGGTAAGATCCGTGTGCGGAAGCACTCTTACTGTCGACACATTTGACCAATTAAACACAAGTCCTTCATGATAAGACCTTTCACGAGAACTGACTTCACTAGGCAACGAACCATCTCCATTTGTAGGGAGCTGATAGGTAAAAATAACTTTTAATGGTATTTTAATAGATTTCGCCAAATCATAAATAAGGCTCGTTGCAGAATGGCACCCTCCATATTGCACAATTCCAACACCCTCCGTATTCCTCAAGCGATCACTGAGCGTAAAGTAGTGGTTTCTTATATCGTTGTTAGCATCTGATAAATTTCCATGAGTAAAATGCTGGTGAGCGAAATAGGATATATTTACTAACGTTTCGCTAGGACTTCTTGCAATTAAATTTCGCCTATCACTTGCACGCGTATTTGTACCAACCAAGAAACCGTACCCATTCCTTGGATCACAGGAAACACTAGCCATAAGGGCTCTATGAGAGACAAACTGATAGTCTCTTCCTGGAAGAATGCGTTCAGGATAATCCTCCTCTGTGTACATAGAGGAAGTAATTATATTAAAATAATTCTGAGATGAAAGAAGTTCAGCTAACTCTGTCTGAGTAAACTGATACAGTGACCACGGAATTATCTCAGGGTTTGTTTCTGTAAAAAGAAACCAGGCGATATGTGCTGAGTAGAGATCAAACGCTTGCTGTGCTGAAATGTAATTACTCTGAATATTACTTCTTTGAATAACTGTGTTTGCATTTTGAGGGCAAGAGACCCCTAAGTCTCGCTGATATCTTCTGAAGCGATTATAAAGATCTTGAAGCTTATTTTTCTTCTCTCGATCCCATTCTGAATAGGCGACAATCTCCCCATTCCCAAGCTGCCAGAGAAGCTGCCTGCCAATCCAGTTACAGTCTCCATTTAAAGCATCTTCTAAAGCTCCTGTCATTAAAGCAGATTGACAGCTCACTCTTGGGCTAAACACAGGGCTGAAAATCGCTGATGGGTCTACGTATGAATAATTTTTTATATCAAATATATCACTCCAATTATGTAATGCTTTGGAAGGCTGTTCCACAGCGGGTCGTTCTTTTTTTTGAACTCTACCTTCTACTACATCTGTAGTTCTGATTGCATTACCTCTGGCAAAAGCCACAACACACCAAAGAGACAACAAACATGAACTGTAAAAATATTTTTTATTCATAAATGGTAATGTTTCATCGTCTCGCGCCCCTTGCGTTATCGGCGTTTCCCTAAACTTGTTGCTACTTATTTCAAGCTTATTCCCGAATATTTTAGGGTTCTTGAATAGTTTGTTGGATAGTTTTTTATCCGCCAATTCTGTGGTTTTTTTAAAAAAATCATCTGGCCTATTCAAAAGGCTATGGATTACTACGAATTATATTTAATGAACATGGATTACAAATTTCGAAGGAGCATTGTTATGAAAAATAAAATACACAAAGTTATAATAATGAGCGCATTATTATTGTCTGTAATTGCTTGTGATGAGGGCGGAGACACATCTTCAAATACTCCACCCCCAAGTCCACCTTCAACAGCGACATCCCAATGTACAACTCAAAATATTTGTCGCACCATTGGAATAGCTAGTGGAACTCGATGCTTTGGTAATGTTGTTATCGGAGACAGGGTCAATAACGGTGTCACTACCCCGGGATTTTCATGTCAAAATGTTGGCTGCATTAATTGTGATGAAACTGCGGCATTAACCCTTGATGACGAAGAAAATTCAGATGAAACAGTAGACGAAGCCGATTTATAGTAATTCACTGTGCTGAATTATACTTTTCTATTTTCCGTATCAAATCAGTATGATTTCACTCAATAAGATAAATCCAAAAGTGTGTTTGGATACAAATGTTTTATGCTCTGCTGTCAGAACAGAAGGTGGTTTGCCAAGAAGACTAGTCGACTGGTGGCTTAGTGGTTTTCTGAAAATTTATTTCACTAAAGAAATTCTGAACGAATATCTCCACGAATTGAATAAAGTTAAGGTTGAAGAGAAAAATAAAGATTATTTGCTCAAAATTAAAGAGAAGCTTCAATCAGAATTACCTTTTGAACTTTGTGAGTATCATCAGAAGATTTCTTGGTGTCGTGATAAAAATGACAACAAGTTTTTAGAATGCTCTTTATATTCCGAGGCTGAAGTCTTGATTTCTAAAGACAAAGATCTGTTAAGTTTAAAATCCCATCCTCAAATATCTTCCTCAAAAACGACGATACAAGATCCAGAAGAATTCTTTCTAAATCATATCTTAAAAAAGCCTTTCTATTCGGTTTCAACTGTACCTTTCAGAGGAAAAGACTATTTTTTGAAGGAAATGTGGATTCCAGCTATGAGTGATTTAAAATTACCGGCACAGTATAAAGTATGGATTTCTTTAAAAGAAACACCAACCCAAATAGCAATTGCCAATGCATCTGTCTTCTCTCCAGAAGAAATGCCTAAAAAAATGATGAGGTGTGACTATCTCTATTTGCATCGTATTGTAACCAAATTCAGAAAACAGAGTATGGGTTGGATGATGATGCGAAGGATTAAATTATTCTCAAAACATACATGGCTACCCATCAATGCTGAGATCAGCGCGTATATTTCTAGTGAACAAGATAAAATGTCAGACTTTTTTAAAAGATATGAGTTCAGTCATAAACATAATCTCCTATGTGACGAATTTGGGTGTTTAGATGATTTGTATTGGGACCCAAAAGAACATTTATCAAAAAAACGTGTTCAATAGTTATATAATATTTCTTCTAGACCTCATGTCCGAATATCTTTAATCAAGCCAAGTGTTATTCAAAAAGTTTTCCATTCTAATTATCTTCTTAACCATTCTTTTTACTACTCAACCAAAAGCTTGGGGTTATAACTTCCTCTATATCAACCCCACCACCGGAGCCCCTATTGGCTGGGAACCCGGGACGACGATTCATTACTATGTGGATCCAGGCCCTTTAGGAAGACTCACCAATGAACAAGCTCGTACTTTGATTCGGGCGGCGATGGATGTTTGGGAGAATGCTTCGCCGTATGCCGATGTTCCAACGTTTGAATATGCAGGGTTGTTGACGGAGGATGTGACGGGGGAGAATTATGGGCAGTACGTAGATCTAGTAGGCTGCTATAGTGACTCTATTTCTTTATGCCCTACGCAAACTCAAAAGGATTTAAAGACGGTTATTGTCTTTGATGAGCAAGGAACTATTTTATCTCGAGAACTGTGCGAAATTGGATCTTGTAATGCTTATGCGGATGCCGGTGTTTTTTCAGGATCAGCCTCCAACCCGGGAAATTTTGTACAAGCCTTTGCTGTGTTTGGACCACTGCTTGGCAGAAGCTCAACTCCTATAACAGCTGTTGTAGCAACAATGGTTCACGAATTAGGCCATGTATTGGGATTGGCACATGCTTCAGTAAACCAAGAAATATACATTCATGGCAGCACTTCGATGGCCCGTTATATTCCCACAATGTTTTTTTTCAGCCATATCAGGGACCAGGGATCCCTCAAACATCACGCTCAACCCTGATGACATTGCAGGTATCACTGCTTTGTATCCAACAGGAAGAGCTTCAACACAACTTGGAGCTATTTCCGGACAAATACTCAAATCAGACGGAAATCCAATGATGCATGTGAATGTTGTAGCTCGTAATGAAGATGATCCTCTTTGTGAAACCTTCTCATATTTAAGTGGAAGAGTTTGTCCTGAGGGGTATGAAAGAATTGGAGGGAATACATGCTTTCGTTCTTCAACTGATGTCTTATATGCTACAAGCAATTACACTCTTAGTGATCTTCCCACCGGAGACTACTATCTTGAAGTAGAAGAAATTGCTGACAATGATATCGCGCGAACCTTTGCTCCAGGATTAGCAGATCCTTATATTTATGGTGATGCTGAGTTTTGGAATACATCTGACGCAGCTGATGAGCTTAGTGCTCTCAAAACAAGTATTTCTCTTACTTCAGGAGTTACTCGAGAAGGTATCAATATCACTCTTAACAGAAATGAAGTGACCACTAATCGTATCAAGTACATCCCACTTTCAACCTTTACACCAGGCTTGGGAACTCGATGTCTTGAAAATCCAACCATTGATTACGCTGCTATGATTGGTATTTCAGAAGCAGGAACCTCCGGAAGTGATAATTCAGGCTCCGGAGGTTCCTCTGTACCCCCTCATTTTGGGGGCTGTTCATTAGTATTAAAGTAATTTTTTAAGGAAGCGTTAAAACTAAATCACAGCAATAATAGCGTGTTGGCCCATGTTCATCATCACCATGCTGTCTTCCCGCCATAATTTTGTTGTTTGGACAAATGTACTCCACCCAATCATATTCTCCAATCCAATCACCCCAGGTACAATTTGTTGGACGAAGATTTCCAGCTGTTGTCAAAGTTGATCTTAAAACAGAATCATCTCTGTTGGAACTTCTAAGTCTTGTTTCATGGTCTCCTAATGTTCTGCCTACTGGGTAGGCACGCTCTTGCCCTGATGGAGGCGATGGATCTGGAACAATTAAATCTCGAGTCATCGTATCCCCATCCACATTCACATACCGATCATCAATTGAAGAAGGCCCTGTACTATAATCAAGCTTTTGACCTGTGATACTTGCATTTGCAATGGAGTTAACACCCACAGCTCCACTAGCCAGCTTACTGCTTGTAATCGCCCCATCAGCAATCTGAGCTGTAGTCATCTGTCCCGAAATCCTTGCTGCCGGAAATGTTCCATTCGGATGTGCCGTCGCTATATCTGTTCTAGAATGAAAGTCTCTTTGAGCACTCTCACTTACGACTCTTGAATCTAGTCTTTTTAAAACTTCCTCAACAGTAGGGGTAACTATCGGGGGTTCAGTAGGTGTTCCTAAAGTGACGCCAAAAGGTCCTGCAGTCGATATCGCCGAAGCACGATGAGCTCCCGTAGTATCATTCACATGACCTGTCACAGCACTGAGTCTAGCAATACTCACCGGGATCTGCGTGATACTAATCATCCCACCCACATCACCAAATGAGATCGCGCCAGGCTCTAAATCTTCAAGTTTGATGCTACCATTTCTAATCTGGTCGCTTCCGATCGCATTATTCACCACACCCAAAGATTTCTCAGACCAAAAGGCATAAGGGACTAAACCAAACTCAATCGGATCGACCGATTCGTTATTTCCAATACGGTATTGCAACAGCTTTTCTCCCGTTGTGGGATCCAAAGCATTTAATGGAATGCCCCCAGTTGGCGTGTTGGTTCCAGGAATATCACCTTCCCCAATCATCGCATTCACAGCACCTCTGGTCACCGGGACTTCGGCTTGGGTTTCAAAATAAAGCTGGGTGCCATCGGCATCTAAAATTCTGAATTCCAAAGCTGTTGTGGTATCCGGCAAAAGATTGCCAGCATCGTCTCTTAAGACGGATTGAAAATTAAGCACTCTCGGAATGTTTAAGTCAGCAAACGCTGACATTGAAATCAGTGAGAGAGTGAAGATCAGGGTTATTTTGGGTAGTTTCATAAAGGCTCCTTAAGTTTTTAAATTTTTATTTTGTCATCACATTCACCACGCTAGGCATCGAACTCCCCGGCATGCTGATGGATTGGATGTTTGTCGATGTGGCTTTGCCTAAAGTACCAAACCCCGTGCCGGGCACTCGGCCTGAGGCGATGACGGTGAAGGTGAGAATGGATTCTTCGCCGGTTTGGGTATCGCGGACTCGGAAGGTATGTGGACCTCGAGAAAGACGTCTGGCTCGGAAAGCAAAGTTGCCGTCGTTTTGGGAGGTCTCGATCGATTGTTGAGAGGTGCCAATATCGGTGAGCACTTCAGGATGTTCTTGGTCTGTAATCTCGATAAATTCCAAGCCGGAAGCAGGCTCGCCAAAGCCTGCTAAGCTCACGCGATTTTCTCGGAGTAAACCGCCATTGCGGACGTTGGTCACCATCGGCACGGACAATAAGGCTGCCACCACAGGAGTTTTCTGATCTCCTTGAATGCGGACATTTTCAATCAATCGTCTGCGAATCACATCTCCCCGGGAATTAAAAGCTTCAACCAGCACCCGTCGATCATTCCCTGCAGGCACCCCGCTGATATCCCCACCACTAGAATCAGCAGGAAAATCTACTTGGATGGGACTAAAGCCTTCACCGGTTACCGTCACTCGGAAGAGAGTGACTTGGAGAATTTCGGGAAGTGGTGCTTCAAGGGACAACGATGCCGGACGAAAAGCATTGTGCACCGAGACTTGTACGCCACTGCCTTCTGGCTGAGAACCTGAGCAAGCAATTAAGAAAAAAAGCCCTAGAGGCAATCCTCTTTTAATGTAATTCATAAGCACCGATGTCATAGCGTTCTCCTTCTGCATGGGGACGGCTTTGGCCGTCGTGGTCATTGGTGATACTAGGGGCACTCAAACCTTCTGATACTGGATCAATACCCGCATCCAGAAGGCTGCTTCCTAAAATAAGATGAAAATCGTTTGTGGTACTATCGAGAAAAAGTTCTGCAAATGTTTGAGTGGAAGTCCTATTGGATGAGATTGTTCCATCGGGAATCGTCGTGAGAGATTCATCCAAAGCATTAAATTCTGCGAGAGAAAACAATTGATGATCGCGGATATCGCAAAAATAGCGAGGAGCTTCTGTGCTTTCGGGTAAGCGGATGGGTTTAAGAAAATTGCCTTTCGCTACTGATCCCAAAGGCCAGCCTTCTCCGCGATAATCAATCACACACTGGCTATCAAAAACAGGAGGCGTAAAATCTCCCAAATGTTCTGTCAGGAAAACATTATTAATGAGCGAGATCGGTAAATTTCGTTGAATCTGAAAAGCCACCGATCGGTACCGAGCCTTTCCACCATGGATGGTGTTGTGAAAAAAACTTCCGTGAGTTCCATTCCATTGAATAGCTGTGGTGTTATACGATTCACCCGCATGAATAACATTATTGACGACTTCGACACGAGCATCTTCAACAGCTAAGCCTTGAGAAGAACGCCCAATAGGTGTTCCTGTAAATCCTAAAAGAGTTAAATTTTTGAGTAACAATGTTCCTGGTTCCGCGTCACCCAAAACACTCATGACAGTATTAACGCCATCCAGTCCCTGATTTTGAATCATTATATCTGAGATGACAGCATCTTGAGCTCCAACCTGAACTTGAAGGGTTATGGATTCATGATTTGTCACCATAGTCTCATGACCTTCAGGAGCATATTGACAATTTTCCGAATCTATAAATCCTCCCAACACACTCAAGCCTCGTGGAATAGAAACCGATTCTTCAAAGACTCCTGTAGAAACATAGAGTGAAGGAAATTCTAATATTTTCATCATGAGAAGCACAGTCACACGCGTCTCCATCCCCATCATGATCGGCATCTTCTTGCCTGACATTTGAGATGGTGGGACAATTGTCTCGATTGTCTAAAATACCATCACTATCGGTATCGGTGGCTAATGGGTTGGTCTGCATATGATCCCGACCCAAGCCATTCTCGTCGTCATCGGTGAGACCATCATTGTCTGAGTCGGGATCGCAAACATTGCCTAAACCATCACGATCAAAATCCAACTGATCATGATTCGTCATCAATCGACAATTATCCTGAGCATCCAAGATCTCATCCCCATCATCGTCATTGGTGCATTCATCTCCAATACGATCACGATTGGCGTCGGCCTGGTCACTGTTGGAAACTAACAAACAATTATCAAGCGTATCGGCTATGCCATCGTTGTCATCATCCAAGTCACAGAGATCTCCCGTATGATCCTGATCGTTGTCCGCTTGATTGAGATTGGAGAGAACCGGACAGTTATCCAAACCATCAATTAAGCTATCCTGATCCGAATCAGTTTGAACGGGATTACTTCCCAAACGTAACTCATCCACGTCATTGAGGCCGTCATTGTCACGATCAGGATCGCACAGATCTCCTAATCGATCTTGATCCAAGTTTTGTTGAAGAGGATTGGCAATCAAAGGACAGTTGTCTCGGCCATTGCCAATGCCATCCTGATCTTCATCGATCGATTCGTTTATATCGAGAGGGAAGGGATCTTGACCATCGCTCACCCCATCTTGATCCGTGTCATTTAAAAAGGGGTTGAGGTTGGCGGTGTATTCCGAAAGATTGGTTCTCCCATCAAGATCTTGATCCATGTCGGTTATAAAGTCTGAGGGTTGGAAGGAGAGCGTTGTGGCCACCGAACCTCCAGGAAATGAAAAGGTCCGACGGGCAATAGCGATCATCAGAGGTTGTCTGAGAGTTGTTAGGGCTGCAGTTTCTGAAGCAATGGGTCCGACATTCATCTTAAGTTCTGCTACATAATCGCCTTGGGCGACTTCAAAAGCATCAGCCGACCAGGTGCGTGCATTGATTTTTTCAAGAGAAAGAGGGCCTATAATGGGAGTTTGAGGATTGGTTTGATTATCATACAGAGTGAGGGATGCTTGGTAATTAGATAAAGAAGATAAAGAAGGCGGCAAGGACATCTCTGCTACAAAAGTCGCAGGAGCCGGCCCCGATTTTCCACACGATGATAAAAGCTGGAGACATAAAAATGTCATCAGCACTTTAAAAAATATTTTATTTTGCATAATTGACTCCGCACAAAGGCAAACCCAATGCCAAGCCGCTGCACATAAGCAGCAGCTGCTTACTTTTAAAAAAACCAACAAATACAAGGGAACAACGAGGACAGCGAAGAAACGTGCGGGAAGATATTCAGCGGAAAAAAATTATATGAGTTTCATTTTTGGACACGCGAATCCAAAAATCGAACTCTTTAGTTAAGGATCGTACCTCCCTCAAGGTCAAACCCTTAGAGTGCGCGCTGCTAGCTGTGATCTTGTAATCAAGTCAAACCCAAAATCGATATTAGCTAATATTGATGCGCTTTTTAGTGAGATGGATGAAATATTGTCCATGAATTGTCCTGAAATAGCTAAAATGACAGGAGCCAAAATGACGGTTGTCATTTTCAATTTGAATGAAATAGTGAAGCCGTCCCTTGAAAACTAAAATTAGCACAAAATTGGGTTTATTCTTAATCCTGGCATCGTTGGTACCGCTTTTATTTTTTGGAGTTTTGTCCGTTCATCAGGTGCGTCGAGCCACGATGCAATCGATTCGTGAAGGTCATCAAAATGTCAGTCAGCGAGCCGCTGAACAAATTGATCAATATATCAAAAACGCCATCTCTATCATAGAAGCGACAGCTGAAAATATGAATCATGCAGGACTTCAGCCCTGGCAAGAAGAGAGGATTTTGGAAAATTATATTAATCGCTTTGATCAGTTTAATGATCTGACCTTGTATGATGTGAATAAAAATGAAGTCGCAACCACTCGGTTGGGAAAAAATGCTTCAGATATCTATCAAGACGAATCTTTAAAACAGGGCTTGGAAGGTCAGTCTTATTTATCCCCAGTTTATATTAAAGAGGATCTGTCTCCAGCGATGAAAGTTGTCTTTCCCGTAAAAAAATTAACGCAAGTGACAGGTGTTTTGGTGGGTGAAGTCAATTTGATGCATATGTGGTACTTAGTGGATCATATTAAAATTGGTCACTCAGGAGTTTTGAGCATTGTGGGTCCTGAAGGTCGTTTGATTGCTTCTGGGAATGGTTTTAGAAAAAAGGAAGTTTTTTCCAAAAGTATTTTCGAACCACAAAATAACTGGGCTGCGGCTTTGCAACCGCAAGGGACGCTTTATAAAACTTCCTACGGTGAAGAGGTCTTGGCAGTCGGTTTTAAAATGGCGGATTCTCAATGGTCGGTGATTGTTGAGCAGCCCACGTCTGAAGCTTACGCTTTGACTCGTCAAATGACTCTTTTGCTTCTAGTCGTCATGGGTCTATTTATTGCCTTGGCTTCAGGTGTGGGTGTGTATGCGGGGCGTAAACAAGTGGTTCATCCGATTCGTCAGCTCACTCAAGCTACAAAAGAATTATCCCGTGGAAATTTGAATTACTACATTACACTTCCTACGGGCGATGAGTTTGAAGTTTTGGCGGAAGCTTTTAATGAGATGGTTTTAAAGCTTAAAGATATTCAGCAAAAATTGGTGGTCGAAGAAAGACATTCTCTTTTTGGTCGTGTGGCGTCAGGTTTAGCTCACGATCTCAAGCATCCTATTCAGGCGATTGAAACGACCAGTCGTTTAATGGAAAAAATGTATGATGACGAAGAATTTCGAAAGACATTTCGTCGTACGGTGGAGCGTGAGTTTGATAAGATAAACCGATTTTTAAGTGACTTGCATAACTTGGTTCATGAGACACCTCTTCATCTGATTCCTCTTAAGATAAATACTGTCTTGAGTGATTCCTTGGCCACATTTGAGGTGGATGCAAAAAATAGAAAAGTGGATTTTTTCTTTGAGCCAGAACCTTCCGATCCTGAGATTTTAGGGGATGCTGTGGCTTTGAATCGAGTATTTTCCAACATGATCTCTAATGCCGTGCAGGCTATGCCTCAAGGTGGGACTTTGAAAGTCACAGTTTTGAAACGGGATGGTGTTTGCCGGATCACTTTTAAAGATACAGGTATGGGTATTCCGCGTGAAAGACTTCCAACGCTATTTGATGATTTTGTGACGACTAAATCTGGAGGTTTGGGATTAGGTTTGGCCATTACTAAAAAGATTGTTTCAGGGCACGGAGGAGAAATTGTTGTTGAAAGTGAAGTGGGTCGAGGGACTAGTTTTTTGATGAAGTTTTCTCTTCAGCCTGCATAAGGAAAATAAAAAATATCCTTCTATGGAAAATAATTATCCTATTCAACATGGATCCAAAAGAAAAATATAAGAAAATCAACTAAGTCACGAAAGTCTTGAATTGGCACTTTTATTGAATAGGGATAAGTCCTTATGGGGAGTGTTATTGAAGAATCAATGATTGGTAACTGTGCTGTTTCTTTTGAAGAAAGCACGGACTCTAGAGGGAAGATTTACTTTAGTGCTTATGTGAATCATGCCCTACAGGGGCAATTTATTATTGATGACCGTGATTTGACCCAACTTAAAGAACGCATTATTTCTGAAATAATCCCTCTTCTTGAAGTTCGAAGCTCTCTTTAATTTCAATATATTTCACATTGCTCTTTTGTAAAAAGATTGGCATCAACCCCCATTCTGTTTTTGCAATGCCCGGGGCGTAGCTCAGCCTGGTAGAGCGCCAGTTTTGGGAGCTGGATGTCGCAAGTTCAAATCTTGTCGCCCCGACTTTTTATGTCATTAATAAAAGCATTTACCACCAAGGAAATTCCTTCCCAACAAGGCAAAGCTCTCTCTGTAGGCGATAAGTCTATAGCTATTTTTTAATATCGATGGATCTTTTATGCGATTGAAAATCTGTGTCCTCATCGCGGAGCTCCAATGGTGGATGGGGAAGTCGATGGAACCATCGTGACGTGTCCCTGGCATCGTTGGGAGTTTGATGTGACCACGGGTCAATCACCTGTCAATCCTGCCGCTTGTGTTAATACCTATCCCTGCAAAGTCGTTGGGGATGATGTGATGGTGGAGGTTTGATGGACTTCATTATCCTAGGCGGGGGATGCTTTGGAAGCTTCTACACGCGCCAGCTACTGCGTGCTCAAAAGTTCCTGTCGTTTCAGACAATTCATATTGTTGATATCAAAAAAGACTGTCAGGCTTTTCTTGAGCATGGTGACGGCGCTGGGAAGATTGTCTATAATATCCAAGACTGGAAAGATTTTTTCTTGCCGTACTTTCGTGAAAAGATCAACGACGTGCGATTGGGTAAACCCATTGAAGATCATTATGTTCCTCCGACGTTTGCTCCACATGTCCTGATGGAAGTGTTTTTGGATATTTTTCAAAAAGATTTTCCTCTGGTGAAGATCGGTCCTGAGCCTATGATCGACTTACTTAAAACCCCTGTGGATATGGCCTTACCCAATGGAACGCGCGCTTTGAGTTTTGCGACCTGGATGTGCCCGGCGAGTTGTATTGAACCGCCAACGTGCCCTCACACTGGCGGACCAAAAGATTGGGACATGAAGGACTATTTGCAAAATATCAAAACCCCTCTGTATGTTTTTCAATGCCGTCATTTGGCGATGGGCGTCGGGACGATTCCGGTTCAGGAAATTGTAAACGAATATTTACGGTTTGAAAAACAGGTCTCTCAATCAGGAACGCATAGCGTCTCTATGGCTTCCGTGTCATCGTGTCATGGGTTGATTGGCCAAGTGAAAATAGAGAATGTCTAATGATTCAAAAAAACTTCGTGATCTGTCTGACCACCATCAACAACTCAAAGCGTGCTGAAAAAATAGCTCAGGATTTAGTGCTTAAAAAACTGGTGGCCTGTGTGACTATCATTCCAAAGGCTCTCTCGATTTATTCCTGGAAAAATAAAATCGTAAAAAGTCATGAGTGGATTTTGATGATGAAGACTCAAAAAAACTGGTTAAAAAATTAGAGAAGGTACTTTTGGACATGCATCCGTATGAAGTGGCTGAGTTTGTCGTGTTGCCAGTTGAGTCTGGAAGTAAAAAATATTTGGAATGGATTTTAAAATCTACAATGTCAGTGTCTTAGCTGTTAGCAAAACAAGCAAGAGCCCAATCAATAAAACAATTCCGTTAAAAATCACCGAGAGTTTGTGAACACGATCAAACTCTTGTTTCAAATGAGCGGCTTCGGTTTCATCAGATGCCAGCTTAATTTCTTCTTTGATAGTGCGGGCTCGGGGATGGATATTGAGTCCTGCAAATAAAGTCATTCCTATCATGACAAGAAGAAGGAACATTTTGAGAGGAGACCAGATGCTGGTTTTGGCCGAATTGTAAATCAATGTAGCAAAAGCGGTGAATCCCGAAACATATCCTACCATATAGTATTTGGGAAAAATCGATGCGACGGCTTGGCCGGCGATATCGAGAGGCAGGCCTTTAAATAAGGAAGGTGCGGTGACAAATGAGAAAAAAACAATGCTACCAATCCAGACGATGAGAGACAGAACGTAGATGAAGTTGGTGAGCAACATGGCTGGCGTGGTAAAGTGAATTATCCAGCGAGTCAATTGCTTTGACATCTTCAAGTGCGTGCCATACGTCGCACCGCCTATGAGAATCATAGCCACTGTCATGTCACTTTTAAGTTTTTTATGCTTGATGCTCACGATGCACGCCGGTCTCAAAGCCGGTCATGGACAAGAATTTTTTGTCTCACATCTGACATGGTCTTTTATTTCGATTGCTGTACTCTCTTTAACTCTGACTCTTTGTCTTTTATTCGTTTTTAAGATGCATGGTATTATCCATGATTTGGTCAAGCAGCTTGATGACAAAGGGGGGATTCAATAATGTCTCATGAAATTATCAGATGGTTGCATATCATGGGTGTGGTGTTGAGTTTGGGCAGTGCAGCCCTTTTTTCTTTTGGTGTGACTCCTGCTTTGCAAATCATAGAAGATCGTGTGCAGCGCATGAAGGTTTTTGCAAAAGTGATTCAGGTTTTTCATCCGATGTTTCTTTTTGGAATCTGTCTGACGTTTATGACGGGTGCGATGCGATTGACGGATTTGAAGATTGGTTTTGGGACTGAATATTATCAGTCATTAGGATCACTCTTGATGACCAAGTTTGGTTTGACGACGTTGATATTTTTGATTGGCTCAGGCCAATGTTTTGGAATGGGTCTCAAAGTGACTCGTATGGCCAATGGTGTGATGGACGGTCCGATTGAAAAACAGGAAAAATTGGCTGGATTGATCCGCAAGATGACCATTTATAATGTCGTGTTGATGTCGATTACCGTCTATGTTGGCCTCAAAATTATTCCGATGATATATAACTCCCCCTAACCCCCTCTTATATTAAGAGGGGGAATATTAAAATTGATTCTCCTCCCCTTAGAGTAAGGGGAGGTTGGGAGGGGTTATGTACCTCAAACAAATTGAAGTCGGTTTGATGCAAAATTTTAATTACTTGATTGGAGATCCGGTCACTAAAGAATGCGTCTATATCGATCCTGCCTGGGAAGTGGATCGTGTTTTGAAAATTGCGGAACACGATGGTTATCGCATCACCAAAATCTTACTGACTCATCATCATTTTGATCATGTCGAGGGTGTTCCTGAGGTGGTATCACGTACGGGAGCGAGTGTTTGTATTCATGCAGATGATCGCGATGCGCTGGAAGTAGAAGATGTGCCTGTTATTTTACTGAAAGGAGGCGATTCGTTTTCTTTAGGATCATTACATTTTAAAGTGATTCATACTCCCGGACATACTCCGGGTTCGGTGTGCTATCATCTGACGACAGATGATGATCCTGTTGGCCATCTTTTTACGGGTGATACATTATTTCAGGGGAATTGTGGCCGCAGTGATTTGCCAGGTGGGGATCCGAAAATTTTGTATCAAAGTTTAAATCGACTGAAGGGCTTTGAACCGTCAATTAAAGTCTATCCAGGTCATGATTATGGATCCAAACCTGTTTCGACGATTTCGTATGAAAAATCTTATAATCCGACGTTGAAGGTAAGAACATTTCAGGAATTTGATTTGTTACCATAAAAACGTAGGGGCGCCATTTATGGCGCCCCTTTGAAACATTCGACAAATAGAGGGGCGTGATAAATCACGCCCCTACAAAATTATTTCACCGTCGAAAAATATTCCTTCGATTTTACGGGGTCTGCTTTCATGGTTGCAGATCCTGGTTTCCAGTTAGCAGGACAAACTTCACCAGATTGTTTCACCATTTGAATCGCTTGGACCACGCGAAGTGTTTCTTCTGTAGATCGACCAAAGTTTAAGAAGTTAACCGTTTGGTACTGCAACACACCTTCTGGATCGATCACAAAAAGCCCTCGCAGCGCTATGCCTGCAGGTAACAAGACTCCATAATCTTGGGCAATTGTCTTGCTGACGTCTGCCAAGAGTGGGTATTTCAATCCTTCGATACCACCTTCTTTACGAGCAACTTTCATCCAGGCGTTATGTGAAAATTGACTGTCGACCGAGACTCCTAAAATTTCAGCGCCAATTCCTTTAAACTTTTCAATCTCATCTGAAAAAGCATTGATTTCAGTGGGACAAACGAAAGTAAAATCCAAAGGATAAAAAAACAAAACCAACCACTTGCCTTTATAATCAGCCAACGAAAGTGGTTTGAATTCATCATTGCCTAGCGCGGCAGTGGCTTTAAAATCTGGGGCTTTTTGTCCTACTTGTATCATAAATATCTCCTTTTAGTGTTAGTTAGGGTTGCTGCAAAACCATTCGTAATCAATCAATTCTTTAATTGTTGGGTTGTCACCACACACGGGGCATGCAGGATCGCGGCGAATTTTCATTTCGCGAAATCTTTCACCCAAAGCATCATACATCATGAGACGACCAATGAGAGGCTCGCCTTTGCCTAAAATAATTTTGATTGTTTCAACCGCTTCAATCGATCCGATAATTCCTGGCAAAACGCCCAAGACGCCACCTTCAGCGCATGAAGGTGCCATTTCTGGTGGAGGGGGTTCTGGATAAAGACATCGATAGCAAGGCCCGCCTTTAGCAGAATCAAAAATTGTTACCTGACCTTCAAATCGAAAAATACTACCATCGACTAAAGGTTTTTTCATAAACACGCAGACATCATTGATTAAATAGCGTGTAGGAAAATTGTCGCATCCATTCACGACGATGTCATAATCAGCAACAATCTTCATGACATTGTCTCGTGAAAGTTTTTCCCGGATGGGAATGATTTTGATGTCGGAGTTTAAGCTATTTAATCGACGTTGAGCTGATTCTACTTTGGGATTTCCCACTTCTTCTTCACTGTGCAGAATCTGTCGTTGAAGATTGGAAAGATCCACACCGTCATAATCAATAATACCCAAGGTGCCAACGCCTGCCGCGGCTAAATAAAGGCCTGTAGGACAGCCCAATCCACCCGCACCAATCAAAAGAACTTTGGCATCCAAAAGCTTCAGCTGTCCTTCTTCGCCGACTTCGGGAAGCAGTGTATGTCGCGAGTAACGAACGCTTTGCTCCTTGGAAAGGGAACGTTTGTGAAAAATAGGAAGACCTGCGTCTTTCCAACCATTAAAACCGCCGGACATGGAATAAACCGTCTTATACCCCATGTCTTGAAGGGTTTTAGCGGCAAACGCTGAACGCGTACCACCGGCACAGTAAGCGATCACGGGTGTATTTTTATCAGTAATGGAATCTTCGATATCGAGCTCCAAAAAGCCTCGTTGAATCGTCAAGGCTCCTGGGGCAATCCCACCTTCCCATTCATCGGCTTCACGCACGTCAACCATCACGATCTGATTGTTTTTCTGAGTCATCTCTCGAGCTTCTGAAGGACGGATCTCCTTGATCTCGGATTTTACTTTTTTAATGAGTTCCTGAAATGTGGACATAGTTGGTCCTATAAAGAACAGTCTCTCTACGCTGTCAAGCGAGGGATTGAGAATGCGCAGTATCTACTTGGGAAGTTGCCCAAGGACATAGGCTTTGAAACGCTCTAAGGCTTTTAATGTAGATGAGGCATCTTTTTCATCGATATTTTTTTCGGCATATTCTGCATGATTTTTGATCGAAATTAACTTTCCAAAATTGAGGATACTTTGAGGAAAAGCAGGATCTTTCAAAGCTAGAGTAGAGTAAAAATCAACAGCTTCGTCATGACGTGATCCTGCATAGCGTAGACCTCGTTCGGTAATGCATAAAGCATCTGACAAAGCGATCGCAGCATGGACGGCATTAATGCAGGTGCCAAACCAATAGTGTTTTGAGCGGGCTTCATGGGATAACTGAAAACACTCATCAGCTCGTTTTCGATAGTAGTGAACTTGAGATTTTGGGACTGAAACTGTCTTAAATTTCTTCATGAGGATAGAGTTCCTTTCCCTTCTTAATACTGAGTCCCAAAGGCATATTTTTTGTCTTTTCCCACTCTTCCGCTGTAAAAAGATGTGTTTCTAGTCGTTTGCCCAATTTAAGCCCAATCTCTTCGGCTGATTTATCGATCACGCCTTCAATATTTTTTTTGATTCGTTCGGAAGATCGAGATTTTTGTAGGATAATAGCTACATCAATATCACCACTTTTTTGGAGTCCTAATAAGGGTACAGATCCAAACAAAAATATTTTGAAAACCCCCTCAATATTTTTGAGAGGGTTTAAAATTTGTTTTTTTACGAATTCAAGGGGAGACGGTATGTCTAAAATCTTTTCAAAAACAGGCTGGATATTTTGGAAAGCAAAGCTGGTTTCATTAAGTGTCCAGACATTGGAATGGCCTATAATCTTTTTATGGATGAGCCCCGAAGTTTCAATATCACTTAAAGCATGGCGTGCTCCGTATGTAGAAAGTTTAGAAAGTTGAGCTAGTTGATTTTCGGGCAAATCCTTTCCTTTCCATGAAAAAAGAGTTTTCAATAACCGAAGTTTGGCCGGCGATCCTAAACAGAGCTCTATGAGGGGTTTATCTGGATTCATATAATATTATATGTTTTTATATAATATAGTTTTAAAATAATCAAAAAGAAAAAATATCGACGGTTGACAGTGAATTGACGTGTATTAAAGGGGAAAATGGAAAGAGGTATTGTTATGTCATTATCGGAAAAAGTGGATCAGGAAATTAAATCTTATGAAGACAATGTTCAGAGTTTTCTGACGGGTAAGATCACCCCTGAAGCCTTTCAGCGTATTCGCCTTCAAAACGGAGTCTATGGTCAGCGTCAAGATGGCGTGCAGATGATCCGTATCAAAATTCCTATGGGGATTGTGAATGCGACTCAGATTGAATGTATTGCGGAGCTTGCTGAAACGATTGCCCACAATAATGCTCATATTACCACGCGTCAGGATTTGCAGATTCATTATGTGGATGTCAAAAATACGCCTGCGTTGATTCGTAAGCTGGAGTCCATCGGACTGACGACTCGTGAAGCCTGCGGCAATACCGTGCGAAACGTGACGGCATCGCCCAGTGCTGGTGTTGATCCAGGGGAAGCTTTTGATGTCACTCCCTACGCTCAAGCGATGATGGAGCATCTTTTGCGCAATCCTATCTGTCAAAATCTCCCTCGAAAATTCAAAATCGCTTTCGATGGTGGGGGTGTGATGACGGCTTATCCTATGCTTCATGATTTGGGATTGGTCGCGAAAATTCAGAATGGCAAAAGAGGTTTTGAAGTTTTTGTGGGTGGGGGCTTGGGTTCGAGTCCGCGTATCGCAAAACTTCTCGATCCATTTATGGATGCTGCAGAATTGATTCCTTGGGCTCAAGCGGTGATTCGGGTCTTTGATCGTTTGGGAGAAAGAAAGGTTCGTTCCAAAGCTCGTATGAAGTTTGTGATTGATAAGGTTGGGTTTGAAGAATTCAAACGCTTAGTCGCTCAAGAAAGAAGCGAGCTGGAAGTTGATCCAACTTGGAATGATTATTTGAATCACCTCGAAGAATGGGACGAAAAACCACCGGTAGTTGATGAAACAAAAATCCCCCCTTTACCAAAGGGGTTGGGGGATTTTGAGGGGGAGGCTCCATCCGGCTCTGCCGGTGGAGGGGGCGACGCGAGCCCCTATAATGACTGGAAAAAGACCAACGTCTGGGAACAAAAGCAAAAAGGCTACTCGATGGTGGAGATTCGTTTAACCACCGGAGACATGAGCCCGTCGCAGATGAGGACGCTGGCGGATATTTCCAGACGTTACTGTGGTGAAAATATTCGTTTGATGGTTCATCAGAATATTTTAATTCGTTGGGTGCGCAATCAAGATCTGCCCGCGATTTATCAAGAGCTCAAAGCCATCAATTTTGTCAAAAAGATGCGCAGACGATCTATGATATTACGTCTTGTCCTGGAACAGACACGTGTCGTTTAGGGATTGCGTCGTCGATGGGATTGGCAAGGACTCTCGAAGCCTATTTGTATAAAGCGAATGGCAAGATTTCGCAGGTTGCCAAAGACTTGCGGATCAAGATCAGTGGATGTCCTAATAGCTGTGGTCAGCATTATATAGCCAATATTGGTTTATATGGTGGAGCCATACCGTCCAATGGACATACGGTGCCTGCGTTTCAAGTAGTGCTGGGTGGTCATTTTGGTCGTGACATGGTGGTAGGTCAGTTGATGACGCATGTGCCGTCTAAGAATGTTCCTGATGTTGTGGTGGCCTTGGTATCTCACTATGTTGAGGGTCGTCAGGGAGAGAGTGAAAGTTTTAATCAATTTTACGGCCGCATTGGCAAACCTGAAGTGCTAAAACTTTTGGAACCTTTTAAGAAAATTCCTTCTTATGATGAGAATCCTTCTTTTTATGTGGATTGGGAAGGCACGGAAGAATTTGGCTTACAAAAAGGCGTGATTGGTGAATGTGCTGGGGCTGCGGCAGAGCCTAATCCTCCTCAAGTGAGTGAGAGCCGAGCTTTATTGCAAACTGCAGAAGCTCTTTTGAGTCATGGTGAATTTGAGTCCGCGGCCTACAAAGCTTATGAGACAATTATCAAAGCGGCGGATGCTTTGCTCTTCTATCGTTACGTGCCAACATTTAACGACATCGAAACCACACACGAATTTGAAAATCATTTTGTGAAGCTGGGTATTTTTCCAGAATATCCAAAGTTTCATAAGGAGATCCAGGCCTTCAGAACCCGCAAGGTGGATGAAACGATTGCAAAAGAATGGATTGCACGCGCTCAAAAATTCCTACAACTGGCCCACGATCGCGAGCCTGAAGTTATAAAAGCTTCTCCACGCAAACCCGTCGCCCTTCAGCCGGATAATTTGGCGATTTAGAAATTACGCGGCTTTCTTCATGTATTGCTTTGCTTCATAGAGGTCGTAAGTCGTCTGGAGATTCATCCAAAATTCAGGGGATGTCTTGAGGACTTGCGCCAATAAGAGGGCGGTCTCCGCAGTGACCCCTCTTTTCCCGCTGATGAGGGTGTTGATTCTTTGGATAGGCACTTTCATCTTTTTCGCTAAATCAACTTGAGCCATCTTCAATGGCTCCAAAAACTCATAGTAAAGGATATCCCCTGGATGATTTGGTTTTCTATTTTCTGGGATCATAAGTTCTCCTTATTGCTAATGATAATCCACTACTTGCACGTCGTTTGCCGACCCGTCTTTAAAGCTGAAGACAATGCGGTACTGATCGTTCACTCGGATGCTATATTTCCCTGAAAGCCTACCTGTCAGTTTCTCCAGACGATTGCCGGAAGGGATTCGAAGATCCTGGACAACGGACGCACCGTTTAAAGTATCTAGCTTGCGCGCAATGAGCTTCCAGAGTTGTTTCGATATCTTTCGAGCCTCTCTAGTATCGTGTCCATGATAGATATCAGAAGAGGCCTTATCCTTAAAACCCTGAATCATGCCTGATAATACGTAATTAACAGTATATGTGCAATAGGTTATTTATAAATTATTTTTAAGGCCTCTTTAGTTCTGATTGGCCACTCAAGGAGTGGGTAGTGATTTGGCGATTTAAAGGCTATAATGCTTGTTGGACATATAAGCGTAGTACGGCGTTGATCCGGGTTTGATAACCACGACCTTGTTTTTTAAACCACTGGATAATGTCGGGATCAAGTCGGATGGTCACCAAGGCCTTGGACTCAGGAAGCTTGATCTGTGCTTTTTTAAAGAAGTTTTTATTGAGTTTTGGAATATCTGAATCATTGATTTCACGATCTTTCATTGATTTAAGTTTAGTCCAATTGGTGCGAGATAATTTTTTCATATTCTTTCCTTTCCTGCTTAGTTGCTTTCCGAGCTGATATGATTCGGATGGTAGCTTTCTGACGTTCTATTAAGATAATAACCGCAACAATCATTCTTAATTGTCCAATACCGATCCATCTATCTTCTCCATATTCATTCTTGATGTCTGGCGAAATTAGCATAGGGTGGTCAAACATTTCATGAATGTCGGAAAAGTCGATTCCATGTTTTTTGATATTAGTTTCATTTTTATCATCATCCCAATCAAATTTCACAGACGCCTCATATTGTAAGTATATTATGTAAATACATCAAGAATAAATAAAATCAAGTCGTGGTAAGTGGGCCTTCCTTATTTTACAAAGGGGGATTGCTTGCCTCCACCGAAGGCGGACAAGCGCCTCTGGAGGGATGGGGATTTTTGAGTTTGGGTCCAGGCGTGCGTCCCTGGAATTAACCCGGAATTCATATTTCATTTTGGATAAGATCAATAATGGTTTTGATCACTTTTATTTTTGTTTTCTCTTTTAGTTTTCCGATTTTTTTAACAAAGATTTGGCTATTGGCTGTGAATAGTTTTCCAGGTCTAATGTAGCTTGTTTTTTGTAAAAATTCAGCGCCTTCAAAATCTTCTTTTTCAATCTTGATTGAGTGGGTATCTCCGTAGGGATTGCTCGTGACTTGCGATAAGACATAGTCGTCTTTGCCAACATCCGCGACTACAAACGCAGGTCTCATTTTATTTTGAGATAAATCGGAAAAAGGAAAAGGGATGAGAATTACTGATCCTTTTGAATATTTTGGAGGTGCTTCCATGCGATGTCTTCTTCTGGATTTAGCCAATCTGAAAGAGCGGGTTCGGCAAGATGTGCTGTTTCAAGATCTGGCAATGGTTCGTCTAAAATCGTAACAATCGCGCGGCTGGACTTGGTCAAAGTGAGAGGTTCAACGAATCTTACGTTTCCATTTTTCTCAATGATGGCTTCAATTGTTCTTAACATAATAAGGTAAGGATAAACGGATACAAATGATAAGTCAGTAAAATTTTCATCGATTCATGGAAATTCAATCGGTCAATCAGCGATTGGGCCTTCCCCCTTACTCTGGAGGGAGGGGATTTTTGAGTTTGGGTCCAGGCGTGTGTCCCTGGAAATATGCGTAAAGTTGAATTGCTATATCAGTCACTGCGCGAAGAGATTGTGTTCATAAAATTAAATGATTTTAAGCCCATGATTTTCTATCTCTGCGACGAGAGGGTTATTTCTATTGAAGTCTTCTGGGAGGAAGGCTCTAGGTTCGATTCTGTCGTCAATTTTTGCTGCCAGTTGCATTAGTTCCAATTGTTCATCATAAAGATTATTTGAAAAATCTCTTGAAATGATGGCCACATCAATATCACTCCATGGCTTTGCTGTTCCTGTGGCTTGAGATCCATAGATATAGGCAAGTTGCAGCTTTTTTTTCTGGCTGACAATATTAATGAAATTGAAAACTGTTTTTAAGACGGCATCTGAGACTTTATCCATAAAAAGAGTTCCTTTATTTTTTTCATCTGGTCATCAGTATATTCCGAAGTACATTTTTCACGAAAACTTTTTTAAAATCTGGATAACGCCCTTCAATATTAAAGCTGGTAATAGTGACAAGCTGCTCTTCTTGACTAAGGTTAAGGGCTAAATTCCCAAGCTTGGCCAATCGTAATAAGTTATGGATAGGTGGCGCATGGTCATTTTGAACGACGGCATGTATTGCCTTTAAGAGCTTCTCAATAGCCAAATGCCCAAAAAATAACGCATAAGAGTAACAGTAGTATCACCAATCGGCCAAAGAGAATGTCCCCAAAGCCTCCCCCAGAAACCCCGTCGCTCTTCAGACGTCTCATTTGGCGATTTAGATTTTCAGGATTCAAGCTTCAGTGGTCAATCAAGGATATTGGAAGAGAAAATTCAGCCGTTTCAGTTTTTAATTTTAGAGATTCGTTAATTTTCTGATTGTCCCCATTGATCCACCAGAACCAGATGTGAGTGTCGAGTATAATGGATTGAGAGATCATCATTCGCTTTCAGGAAGGTCATACTTAATAGGTGAGCCTTCCCCCCTTTGTAAAAGGGGGGTTGAGGGGGATTTTTGAGTTTGGGTCCAGGCGTGCGTCCCCGGAATTCAAATGGGTTTTGATTTCTAAATCATCTCCGTGCAAACCCGGCGCTCTTCAGCCGGCTCATTTGGCGATTTAAATGGAATGAAGTGAGTTATCTCCATTGCCCGGCCGCGTCGATTCCTTCAATTTTTCTGACGGCATTTTCTGCATTTTCCTGAGAGGTTTGGGCTTCATTAAGAGCGTCTCGGAGTTGTTCTGGAATACCTTCAAGCGTAAGGTTGTTTTGTCTCATGGCGCGCTCAATAGAGGCTCTTCTTTCAGGTGCTGGTGTGGTTCCCAAATGAGCTAGTTCTTCGCGTAATTTAGAGTTGTTCTCTTCGATACGATGCTTCATATCTGCATAAATGGCAGTGATATCCATTGCTGAAAGTTTGCCAGATTTTGCCAAAAGTCGAACACCTCTCTTCACAGCAGTCCAATCACCATTAGAAAGTGCTGCAAGGACTTCATTAATCTCCCGATCATTTTTTCTTTTCAGTTCTTTTATACGTGCGCGTGTTTGAGCGAGGCTCATTCCTGTAGAATTGAGTCCATCGCTTGTATCTCCTGTAATAGCAGCCTCTTGTGCTTCAGTAAGAGCAAATGATTGAACAATAGCTCTTCCAGATCTATCTCTTTGAGAAATAGTTGGATTAGGCGCTACTTGTCTCAGTCTATCGTAGTCAGGAATACGTTCTCGAATCGCTCGAGAAAGAGCCTGTTGTTCTGTGGGATTATCTCCTATTACACCACTAGGCCTTTCTCCTGGATTGTTTGGGACATCTTGTACATCAACACGGTAGGATCGAACATGTCTCCATAAAGGATGGTTTGGTTGAACCTCGTTAGGGTTATTCACAAGATGCCTATAACGACGCTGCTCTTCTGGAGTAGCAGAGATAAATGTCACTCTAACTGGACGAAACTCAGCGTTCGGATCATTTACTTCAGGCAGCCCATCATTATGGTCAGGAATATCATTAATAGTGGGGCGATTAGATGATGTAGCACGTCCAGCTGCTTGTTGTAAAAAAGCATCCAACCTTTTTGTATTTCTAGAATTTTCGAAGCCCCATAATTGCATAAAGATTTCCTTTAAATATTTTATATATAAACAACGCCGCCAGTGTCACCACCGCCACCGCCACCACCACCGCCACCGCCTTGTGTGCGGCGATTGGCTGGGGTTGCGGGGAGAGTGGGAAGATTGTTTCCTGGAGTTGTCCCTTCATCACCATTCAGTTTGTGAAATGTTTCTACAATACGTGAATAGCTTAATAACTCTTGCTCTGCTCTTTGTCTTTGGCTTGCATCAATAGCTTGAGCTGGGTTCATCCTATTAAACATGACCCTTGCATAACTCTCGATCAGTTTATCTTTTTTACCAGTATCGTTAAGAGTAGGGTTTCTCGGGAGGTCATCTTGATACATTCCATAAGCTCTTACGAGGCGCTCATGTATTCTGATGAACTCAACTGCCAACTGAGAAGTTGATCTTGTGGGTAATGGATCTGAAGGAAGTAAATCATGATACATTCTAAGGTCAGATAAAATGCGTGTATTCTCATCACTAACACTTCCACGCACTGAATCAGGAGTGTCGGTGGCTAAACTACTACGTTCTAGCCATCGAATCAGTTGAGTTCTTTGAGTTTGATTAAGGCCATGATCTGTAGAAAAAATGTGAGGAGTTGATGTGTCTTCATTTACTCTGCTACTGCCATCTCCTTGGCTTCCACGCATGTGCAAGGTCAATGTATTGAATCTATCTTCTGTTGAGTCATAACGATAGCTAGACGGTAAAGCTAGCAGGACTTCATCTAGTGGCGTGCCACCTACAGGTGCTGCTGGAGCACGATTTTCTCTAGTCGCTGGCATATTGGCGCGTGAACAGACGTTTGCTTGTGCAATAGCCCATAAAAAATGTTGTACTTGTGAACGTTGAGCAGGTGCAATCCCCTGAATGGTCTTAAAGGCTGTCCGATCCAATATTTCTGGAACTTCAGGTGTCGTTGGGGGTGCTGAAGGTGCTGGGCTTTGTGGTGTGCCGGTTGTGCGTACCAAACCTCTAAACCTTGCTCTTACACGGTCTGTGGTTGTGTTTGTGTTTACAGTTATATGTGCAACATTATTAGTTTGAAGACGACTTAACTCTGTTGCAGAATTCCTTAGTCCATTGATTGTTCGGTGTGCATCATTCAAAACTCTTTGAGGCGCAAAAACTTGAGTGTCGATAGTTCCTAAAAAAGTATTTAACTCAGCATCGTCAATTGCTCCGTCACTATCAGTATCTTCGACAACACCATCAAATTGACGTCCACCTTGAGTCACAATTGTAATTTCTCGAAAAACACTGGTCATTTCAATACTCCTTAAAAAGGGTTTTCCCTTACTATAATTTATCGGAGGGGTAGGTGGGGTAAGTTGTGTCGAGAGAGAAAGTTTTTGGTATTTAAGACTCCCAAGGTGGGGTGTTTAAACCTCAGGTGGTGACATGGTGTGTTAAATTAGCTCTCAAAAAAGCCTATGTATTTGTTATCTAAATTTTAAGAGAGATACGCGAAATAGCTCGTAATTTTTAAATTAAGAATGAGCTACAAGAAAGTTTGAGACAACATTATCAACAAGCCAATTATCATGATTTCGGGGACGGATGCGATCAGCAATGCGATCGCTGAGTGTACGTCCATCACCACCAGCGGCTCTGCTTACCAGGCCTACGCTTTGATTGATGAGCGTACCAGCTGCTATGCCAATAGCTAAACCAGCACCCGTGACAGCCGCGACTTGTCCGAAAGTGGCGGCACCTATTTCAGTAGCTAGGACTACACCAACTCTAACTGCAGCCGCCTGTAATAAAGTACCGGCTTCGAATTGTGCTGCTCTTAGAAAATATCTAGCTATGGGTGGTGTTGACCGGATTGCTGGTATTATTGTTCTCGCCACTTTGACCGCAGTCTTAATGCTTGCGGCTATAAATAATCCACTTTCAACAGGATGCCTGACCACATGTTTGCCAAGATGATAGAGATCAGTTCCTATTCCGAACCATCCAGCAGTTTCCATTGTTTTCCATGGACTCTCAACGAGGTTTTCCAAGGTGCTACGATTGTCGTGCATTTTAGTTTCAACGAGAGCACGTAGCGTGGAGATTTGAGAGCGAGGAACAGCGCGGGCAAGCCTAACGGCCACCTCTGGGTTTAGGGATAGGTTTTGATGAGAGGTGGGTCGTCCATTTGCCGCTGTCTGCTCGATATCAGCTAATGTCCTTAGAAGATCATTAAGATCGGGATTGTTATTGGAGTCCCAGTTGGTGACGTAGCCTAAATGCTTATTTCCCTCACCTTCTTCATAAACGGAACACCATTCAGGTCCCCTACCTCGTCCACTTTGAAAATAAACTAGGGCTCTTGCAAGCTCCGGCGATAAATTCCTCTGATGGCTTGAGCGCGCTCTGGATTCGTCGCAGGAAACGGAAATATGATGCTGTCTTAAAATAAAGACATCAGGACGATTTCCCCGGTGGACGCGTAGAAGTTCATCATCATGATGCGCAAACGCAAGCGCTTCCGCTTCCGTCATAGGCTGTTCTGCAACGACCCCTTCCGCATTAGCCTCCCCTAAATGGTCAATCTGCGCTTGCCCATACTCATTACGGGGTTGGAGGCCTGAAGAACCTCGATTTAAAAGTAGCCAGTCGTTAGTGAATACGGTGGTGGTATTCACTCCGTCGGCAGGGGTCCAATTTCTCATAGTTACCATAAATATCCTCTTAGATATTTTCGGCGGGAAGGGGGGATTGAGTTACCAGTAAAGTGGATTTTTTTAAGGTCTGCCAGGAACGCGTGCAGCTCTTTCAGCCCGCTCCCGAACCCGTGTTTCGACGTCGACTCGTCTAGCGTCGACGCGGCGCTCCAATTCCGATGCCACTTCCGTCAACGACCTGGTTTCAAGGCCTCTTTCGATGGCGATACGGCCCAGCATCGATGAAACCACTCTTCCCCATGAAGGCGTTGTCGTGGATCCCGAGGGTCGTGCTTGTTGATAGGACTCTTCTAAAATTCTTTCCGCTTCTTGAGGGCGGTCATGGTAGGCATGCCTGATGGCTCGAACGAGGTCTTCCACCGTCTCTATAGGCTCAAGGGCCAACTCATCTTCATAAGTGGACCTGACAGTACCTTCCAAAGATCTCCTGATGATAGTATCATCAATCCGAATTTGTAAAAGAGCGGGGTCCGCTTCCCAGGGGGAGCTTTGTCCGGTTGGATTGAATTGAGGGACTCGTGGAGTCGATTGGACTCCCGCAGTGCGATAGGGATGTGCAGGGTCCGTTCGGGCTCTTACTCTCCATTCCCCTCCATTTTCTTGGTAAAGATCCCCTCTCTGGACAGCAACGCGAAATTCTACTTCTGCTCTGCCGAAATAAGTGGCATCGGGTAAATTAGGATTGTTGTTGCGTCCAAGAGGATAACCGTCTTTCCTCCATTCATCCAAAACGAGCTGAGACATGATAACTTGATACTGAATTTCTTGCAGCTGTTGTACTTGATCGCTTGTTCTTCTAAATTGTCTCCACGCAGCGCTGGAGTCAAAAAAGCGCCGTTCGGCACTTCCAGCTCTACCACCTAACACTTGTCTAATCATCGACCGAGCCGCCGTTTCGTCAATTTGCCTCTCTGAAACCGGAGCAGTAGGTGCTGACCGGACGGGAGAAAAGCTCTGATCGCGATCTCTCAAGTCGCTGATAATCATTTCTGCAAAAGTTCTTGGGATAGCATTGAGATCTTGAGAAACTTGGTAGCCCCTTCGGGAACTCTCTTCGCGATGAAAAGTCCGTGTCATGCCGGCGGCTCTATGCCAGCTTGATTTGACAAGGTTTATCCATGCTTCCCGAGCTGCAGGTATTGAAGTTTCCCAAATTTGTCTGCCTACAACATCTTGAATATAGAGACCAATGCTTTCGGTTTGTGCGGCTTGAATTTGCTCAGGAGTCAGCTCCTGTGCCCGTCGCACTTCTTCCAAATAACCTTCAGCAATCAATCGTCGGTCGTTTCGAGTATAACTTTCTAAGATCTCATTGAGTTCCGTTTCTCCTACAGTCCTATTTCCATGATATGGGCTTGCAGGATTATCACGATTGGCCTTAGCATCCGCTAAAATCCTATTTAAGAGGTTAATACCCGTCACAGGTTGACCCACTTCTCCGGCATTTTGCCCTTGTATTAATGACATTGATGTATCGGCAACACGCTGAACCAGGCTATTATCTAACGAAATCTTATTACGTTCTCTTCGGGTATTATTGATAGTTGTCAGGATTCTGCGCACACCAACATCGTTTTCAGCAGAGACTCCGATATTTGGGAAACGTCGTACGAGGGCTGGGTCTCGTCGATTAGTGCCGGGAAGATTGTAAAATTGACCCACTTCCTCTACCGTTGTGGCTCCCATGATACGCCATCCATTCGTATCGCCACCCGTACGGGCTTTGATCAAATTTCTAACTTCTGAACCAAGGGTATGGATTTCATCGATAAAAACAATGTCTTCAATATTGTTTCTTGCATCCACATCCATTTCGGCCATTAGATTTCTCACTCTCTCCTCTAAATCTCCCCGATAACGGGTCCCAGCCATAATGGCCGAAGGTTCAAGAGAAATGAGGCGATAACCGTGTCTATCAATCCTTTCTTGAACCTCACGAGGAATTACGAGGCCCCAAGCGGGATCTATATCTCCTCCTGATAAAATATAAGCGAGAAGTTGAATAGCCGTTGTCTTACCAGAACCGGCCGGACCCGTTAGAAGAGGGCAAGTGGCTTTTTCATTGATCATACTCGTCAAGATTTCATTAACGGCTCTCGATAGTACGGGTGTTACCACAGGTCTTTCGAAATTAGCTGTCCGAAGATTTTGTAGGTGTCTCAAATTCGTTGTGGCTGTTCTTAATTGTGCGGCATAATCTGCAGGTCTGTCTTCCCTAGGCATTTCCGTCAGGCGTGTGAGTGCTGCTTGAGCGGCGTCCACTCTCGCTGTAATACCGGCGTCGTCATTCAAGCGACGCCTCTCAGCTGTGTCGTTGATCAATTCGATCATGTTCGTACCCATCCCCAGCACATCACGATTCTGATCGCCGTCTAATTGGCGGCGGCTCAATTCAAAAGATTCTTCCATCATGATCATTTGTCGATTCATTGCCTTAAGCTGGGTCTGGAAGGTCTTTTCTTGAAATTCCATTGTCTTGGTAAATTGATACCGTTGGTAAAGAAAAGTCCCAAGGGTTCCCAAGATACCCAACCCGAATACTTGCAAAATTTGCATGTACCACTGGTGTTCAACGTGAGTATCCTGGAAGTTGGTTGTATGCTCTCGACTCCTTGACTCCAAGACGGCAGCATTAATAGCATTAATGATATCCTGACGCCTGTGTGGATTTGCGCTTGTATTTGGAAAACGCTGCTTTCCAACATCACTCTCTAAGAACCTCGTCAGCTGATTCGCAATGTGCCAATCCCCAGTTATGCTCAGTTGATATCTGTCAGTTCCGATAACCTTTTGAGTAGAGTATCGACTATCGTTTAGATTACCAACCACAAGGTTCATAACTTCATCGGATGTGAGAGGTGGGTTGACTATGATATCATAAGACTGCGGACTGGAAGCTGAGTGATTGAGTGCTAAATTTCTTGAATAAAAATAAAGCGCAGAATCAGCCAGGGGAGAGGACTCCGTTAACACTTGTCCATCTGAACCAAGTCTGCTTCTACAGAAGCTTACATATAAGCTTTGCCCTTCTATATTAGGATTTGCAGTTGCGACTTGGGGAGATCTAGAGGCCCATGTGGCGAAGGTTTCTTGTGACCCAAAGTCTACTCGCGGTCCATGTGTACGTATGTTCAAAATATTTAAGTTATCTAAGCTTAAATTGCTAAATGTTGGTAAGTTGCCGCCTAGACTGCTACTTTCACCAGGAGTTCTCATACGGGGATTAGCTCTTGGTTGAAAAAAAACTACACGTTGATCTCCACGTAAACGAGCGCGATGCATGTCTGTATAGAGTGGTAATACATCTTCTACTGTAGATCCGAGTGGATTACAAAATCGTACGTCACTAGAGCTATTAACCCTATGAAGTCCCTGTTCAGTTTGTATTCTATCTAAGCGAGATTGATCAAAGTGACCTGGATGAGCATCAATTCCACTACTACCGTGATCAGCATCATCGTCTTCACCAAACAAGTCTGTTAATCGTTCAAGATTAAGCTCGATTTGCATCAGTGCAAACCGCCCCCCATGACTGCCTATCCAGAACCATACCAGATCATTTTCATATTCGATGGCGGATTCGATGTCAGTGACTTGATATTGCATAAATTCTCTTTTCCAACTTCATGATGCTTGATCCTGTAACGAACGGGCCAGCCAAAATTATCGGTCGGGACAGGGGCGTTTCGTCTGGAAGGGAATAATGGGGCGAAAATAACGCGGTGTTCCCTTTTTGTTATTCATCGAAGAGCTGAAGTGAGCCGTTTTTTAGAATTTTGATTCTTGTCTTGATTCACCTGATAGGTGTAGTATGGACATTGTTGTGCAAACAACCCGAGTCACTATCTCGAAAAGGGCCCAAAAGGATATTCAAAAAGTGCCTTGGTTATTACTCAGGAGGTCAACAAACATGATTACTAAAAAGACAAGTCGTGCCAGGAAGTGGCTTGAAAAATATACTTCGGGTCCTTTGAGTGTGGGTCGGATACTTTCTTCGACGCGTTTAGCGGAAGAAATTTCCCAAGTTGATTTTGCCAAAAGCTGGGAATATCGGTGAGTCACTTATGTGATATTGAAAAAGGCCGAAAGCTAGTGAGTCCCGAAAGGGCCGTGAGGTTTGCCAAAATTTTAAAGCTTTCGGAAAAACAATTTATGAGGATCGCATTGCAAGAAGAAATCAATAAAGCCGGGTTAGAGCGTTTTCAGGTATTTGTGGAAGCCGCGTGATAATAGCGTCAAATGTTTTGAAACGGCCTTGCTTAACGTCTTGAATCGCTTCTTGAGCGAGAGCCTCAAGTTTGCCGGATTGTGCATCGGCTTCAAACTGTTGGTCCCAAGCTTTGGCATCAAACTCCTCAAACCAAGCGCGAAGCGCTTTTAAGTCTTTTTAAGGAAGCTTTTCGATGGCAGAATGACGCGGTGAGAGGAAGAATACTCTTGCTCATATGGGTAAGGGTAAGGCATGATTTTACGTTCCAAATGAAAGCGCGCGACTTGATCAAGATGATTGAAAAAGATGGTTGGTATGTAGTGCGTACTAAAGGGAGCCATCGTCAGTACAAGCATCCTTCAAAGAAGGGGTTGGTAACAGTGGCGGCGCATTCAATGAATGATGAGCTTGCTGCAGGGACGCTTAATAGTATTTTAAAACAAGCAGAATTAAAAGGAGTCAAAAAATGAACCGATTTTTGGTTGTCATAGAGAAAACAAAGAAAAATTATTCTGCATATTCTCCTGATTTACCAGGTTGTGTAGCGACAGGACGCACCCGCTCGGAGGTAGAAAAGAATATTTATGAAGCGATTGAGATGCATGTGGAAGGTCTCAAAGAAGAAAAAGTGTCTATCCCAAAGTCCTACTCTTTGCAGAGTATATCGCAGTTTAATCGCACGCGGCTTTGGTGGAGGCCAGACTCCACTATCATTGAATGAGGAGTGGAATGACGCGGCAGGTCTTTTTTTACTGTTTTTCTATCATCCTATCATAATCCGCATGACTCCCTATCCAGAACCATACCAAATCGTTTTCATGTTCGATGGCGAGGGCTCTGTATTTCAAGCCAACTCTGGTTGACCAATAAGAACCGATCTTTTTGAGATGAAGTGAGGGATATTTCGGGGAGGAGCCAAATGTTTCACAACGTCTTGAAACGGCCTTGCTTAACGTCTTGAATCGCTTCTTGAGCGAGAGCCTCAAGTTTGCCGGATTGTGCATCGGCTTCAAACTGTTGGTCCCAAGCTTTGGCATCAAACTCCTCAAACCAAGCGCGAAGCGCTTTTAAGTCCTTTTGAGGAAGCTTTTCGATGGCTGATTCGATGTCGGTGACTTGATGTTGCATAAATTCTCTTTTCCAACTTCATGATGCTTGATCCTGTAACGAACGGGCCAGCCAAAATTATCGGTCGGGACAGGGGCGTTTCGTCTGGAAGGGAATAATGGGGCGAAAATGACGCGGCGGGTTGTTTTAAGGGATTTTCTTTGATAGGTCGTCGGTAACTTCAGATTTTTTTTAGAAGTTATCTCTGCAAATCTGTAAAAATTTTTTTAATCTGATCGTGCAAAGTTTTTAGGTCTGTATTGATGATATGCCATATCTGGGAGAGGTCGACGCCCAAATAATCATGAACTAAGACATTGCGGAACCCTGAAATAGAACGCCATTCTACATCAGGGTGCTGTGCTTGGGTTTTTTCGGAAATACGTTGGGTTGATTCTGAAAGCGTGTGCAAGTTTCTTAAGACAGCATCTTGGGTTTTGATATCGGCAAGAAAAACCTGTTCCCCTTCTTTGACGAAATCTTGGATACGCTCAATGCATTCCAAAATATGGGTGAGGTAGAGACGGTCGTCTTTCACAGCGGACGAGCCTCATCGAGAATATTTTTTTAATAAAAGGGTGAAGTGAGCGTTCCGTCACCACATCTACTTTATTTCCGAACAAAGTCTCAAGGTCAGCAATAAATCCAGCGGGGAAAAAGGGACTAGGTCGTGGGCCAATATCCACTAGAAAATCAATGTCACTGCCAGCAGTTTCCTCGTTTCGTATTACAGAACCAAAAATACGTAAATTTTCAGCTCCGTGTTTCGCGGCAATTTTTAAAATCTCATCTTTTTTGCATCTAAGCGTTTCTTTGAGGTTCATTGAAAAAGTATATTCTGCTTGTATAAATGGGATCAAATGGTTTCTCTCTCAGTCCCCATATCTACGGAGTTTCGTCTTCTGGTGGCGGATGGGGAAAAAAGTGGTCAAAAATGACGCGGTGGGTTGTTTGAAACTGTATGAATGACTAGAAAAAAACTTAATTATTCATTCATGATAGCAGACCACAATTGTTGAATTACGGATTTAAACAAGCGGGGGATAAAGAGTATCCCATCCACAATCTTTGAGGCTATTTTTTGATGTGTTGATGTCGTTGCTAATTGAGAAGGAAGTGGCTTTTGTTGATCTTCAGCGGGTGTATTTGATTTGGGAGGTGGGTTGAAAACAGGAAATGTGCTTTGTCCTGTTGACGCAGTTGGCGCTATGGGAGCTCGTTCAGCAGGTACTGAATAATTGAATACGCCAGACGTTTTAGGGGAAGATGCTCCAAAAAGTGCAGTTCTAGGAGAGGCGTTTTCATCTCCATCATCCTGTGGAAGTTGAGATTGAGCGAGAATGGTTCGAGCGTCCTCATTTTGTCTTAATCTTTCTGGTATTTGATCAAAGTCTTCAATCGCCACTAAACGAAAACCTCTTTCAGGATAATTACGTGGCTGGATAGAAAAAAAGTGAGTGGGCGTATTCTCACCTTCTACACTAAAACCAACTTGATCACCTGGATAAATAGAATGTTCTCCAGGGTTTATTTCAGTTTCATGTGTACTGTGAACAATCCATGCTTTTGTTCTTGGATCGGCTGGATCCAGTAAGATGACTGAGTTTCCCGTAGAAGATACTTGTAATAGGGGTCGCTCATTAAGCCAGACTTCATCTGGATATCTTTTATTGGCCAATGGGGTATTCAAATTTCGGTAAGCTGTTCGATAATCAGCGACTAATTCATTGTTACTGTTAACAGAGACATGGGCGTGTGCTATTTGGAAGCGAGTATGAGTTGTGACGGGAGCTGCTGTATTATAGAGGACCACTCTCCAATCACTTGTCGTAGAATCCGTTTGAGGAGCACGATGCCATAAAGTGCCACCTGAAATATTAATAATTCCTAAATTGCCACTTTGATCCTTTGAAAATTTCACATGATGAGAGACCACACCTTCACTCTGGAGAAAAGATTGAGATGCAGGACTCATAAAAGCTATGGCTCTATCGCTTCCAAAGGGCTTGTCATAGCCATGTTGAATCCCATTAAGATCATAGAGTCTATGTCGAGGTTCTTTTTCATCTCGATGTGAAGCTACCTGAAGACGTGTTTTTAGAGATGAAAGTTGATCATTTGCGTATGTGAAAAATGGTTGTTGATCAAATCGCGAAAGATAGGGATCGGAAATGAATTGGACAGCAAAATGAAATTTTTCACCATCTATAGTTATGCTGACATAGCTGTTGAGAGTCACTTCAACACTTGTTTCCGGCGATATATGCGTAGAATCTCCGTTAAGAGTGATGGATGTGAGGTTAGTCGCTTTTTGTGTATAGCTTAAATAAATGCATCCCGCCTTACGCGCGACTGCTAAAATATTTTTACCTTGATAAAGAATCTCTCTCCCATTTCTGGAAATGCTTAATCCTTTAGCGTTTACAGTAGTGGGAATACTTCGCGTCCCTAAAATGGCATTTCCTCCACCAATGGAATGGTCTCCAGCAGCACAAATGGAGGTAAATGAATGATGATCATAAAAATCAGCTGGGTTTTGAGGATTGGCAGAACCTGTCAATAAAGTCATGTCAGTATGTAAGGGTTCTCCAACTACAGAAAAGCGATTCACTAATGTCGTAAGCATAAAACTCCTTTGTTAAAAACTGTATTATTATCGTTTTTTTATTCAAAAAGTTGTGTCGTTATTTTATTTTTATTTTCCAAGTGCAGAGACGGTATTTTCCATCTCTTGAGTGTCAAAAAGTTGGAGTTTTTTTAGTGCTGAATGAATATCTTTTATCATCATTCCCGCATTACTGTAGCGTTTTTCGGGATCATGTTGCGTGGCTTGCCTGATAATTTCCTGAACACTGTCAGGTAGGTTTTGAAGTTTTTCAGGATTGATAAAGTGTTCTTTTTTTTCTTTTTTTACTAATTGATCCAGAGGAGGAAATTTTTTAAAAATGTCCTTCACAAATCCTCTTCCGACATGAGGGTCTTGAGTAAGGACTTCATACAGGGTGACTCCGACGGCATAAATATCTACCTTAAAATGAGGATCTTCTTGTGCCAAGATTTCTGGAGGAAAGTAAGTGCCTACAGGCCGATTTTGGATATTTTTTATGTAGGGCTCTCCTGTGCGGCGTGCATGATCAAAATCGATAAGTCGTATTTTGCCATTTAAATAAACAAAGTTTTGAGATTTGATATCACGGTGAGCGATGCCGTGAGTATGGGCTAGAGAGAGTGGTCGCAAAACCTCTTCCATAAATTCAAGAGCCCATTTTTCATAAGTATCTGATTTTTCTGCGGGGAGAATAAGATCTTTTCTTTCGGCGAGATTACTATCTTCGGCAGCTTCTAAATAAACGACAAGGTGTTCATTGTCATCTATTTCAGCAGAGACAACCTGCATGGTAGCTTGTGCTAAATTAGAATCATTGGCAAAACGCAGAGTATTGGCAAAGCCTCTTAAAAAGAGATTGAAGTCATGAGGCCCTGCACTTCCATAAGTTTTTTTTACCAGAAGTTTTTCGCTACCATCTTCGTACTGCACCATGACAAGATCGACAGTATTTTCTGTGGGATCCTCAGGTGTTTTTTTATTAGTTTTTGTTCCAATGATCTTACCAGATAAAGGCTTAAGATTTTTTAAGACAGCTAGGGCTTCATGATATTGGGGAGAAAATTGATTCTGACTTTCTTTGCTTAGTTGCTCATAAAGACTTGTGAGCCTTTCAGCTAATCGAGTCTTTTTTTTTAGAAGGATCAGAATCCAAAGCTGCTTGAGGGACAGCAGGTATTAAGGGTAATTTTCTTAATGCATACTGAAACGGTTTAGTTGTTGGTGTCACAACTTTTGCAATAGGCAAAGGTGGTGGCAGTTGTCCTAAATCCGTCAAGCTATTGTGCCACAATTCCTCAATTCCATCCATTTCACCAAAAATAATTTTTAGAGCTTCTAAAATGACTGCTTTCAGATTTTGATCATGTGCAAGATGAGATAAAAGGGATAAATCAGCTATTTCACGATGCTTATTTAATATTTTAGCTCCTAAATTAAGTTTATCTTCATCAAAAATATGATTGCTGATTTCTGTAGCAGCTGCTCTTGCTAAATCATAACTTCCATTCTTTTGATAAATATATGAGGAAATTTAACAAGGAGAAATTGAGCGACATACAGTCGTGCGCTACTTATAGCTAAAGTAGTATTGGGCGCCAATTTCATCGCATCGGCAAAGAGTGTTAATCTCAACCCTGCTACTTCATTCTCTAAATCATCCATGTACCGTTCAGAAGCTTGAATGGTAGCTAGTCGCGAAATTTCATTTTGTGCAGCATCGAGTCTTGTTTCTAGTTCTGAAACTCTTTCTCGATGAGCAAAATTTACATGACGGGTTTGTCTTAACTGAGTCGCCAATGCAGCTTTTTCATCCTCAAATGCTGCCTTTATTTCTTCAATTCTCTCTCTATGCTGTTGAATTTGAGCCTCAAATGAAGCGGCCGCTTCACGGGAAACAGCTCTTTCTTCAAGAACACCCTGATGTCGAGCCAAAGTGAGAGCCTCTTCGGTAACGCTTGATTGAATAGATAAAGCTGCTCTTTCAGCCTCGTCTCTTGCCAGCCTTTTTCCTTCCAATAGGGCATCTTCATAGGTTTGTGGACTGCTAAAATTAAATCCTCTTTCAAACCCTTCCGCTTCACCCAGAGCACGTTCTCTTTCAAGAGAGTCTCGGTCACGTGTTGCTAAAAGGTCATCGTAATCCTTTTCACTCAAAACAACCTTTCCTTCCAGATCCCTTCGTACAGACTGCACACCTTTTTGATATCCTCGGGCTTCTGCCGCAGCTACAAGGCTTGTATCTACATGTGTGAGAGCATCTTCTCTCACAGCCACATTTATTTCTCGATAAGTGACTTGGGATACACGGCTGACTAAATCAGTGAGTTGAGCGGAATCGACAAGAACTCGTGGTGAGTAGAAAAGTGGCTTGTGAGTTTGTTGAAAGTCATGTTCAGCTGCTTTTAAAGCGGAAGCCATAGCTGTAGGAACTTTTTGTCCTGTGCTTTCTAGTTGAAAACACGCGTCTGTATAAATCGTATTAATGACTTCTTGAGGTAGGTGGCCTTGTGCATCAAAGATATGATTTCCTTTAAGGCATTCTGCGTGAAGTTTTGTGGCGAGTTTTTCGACAAATTTTGGATAAAGACCTGCTAGAGAGGCCCATCTTTCTGTTAAATATTCTTTTGCTTCATCGAGAGTTATTGGGCTGGGTTGAGACATGTCACTAAGGCATGTTGCTATGGCCTGTTCAAGAAAAGGGGCGCGCATTCTAGCGACACGACCGGTGACATTCATATATTCCATCAATCCCGCATACGCTTGACGAGCCGGTCTTTCATCCTCTGTAAGTTGTTCAAGAGTTTTGGTGCCACTAATGATTTCAAGAGCCAAGGCATCTACTTCGGTAAAAGTATTTTTTAAAATATCATGAGGTGCAAAGACTGTGTTGAGGTTTCTGTGTGCAACTTCCGAGCGGCTCTGAACTAAAGCATTGGCTGTGATAGGTGCGTATTGAGATTGAGAGAGGCATTGCCCGGAAGCCGTATCAATCAAGACTCTAGGCACTGTGGGTACGACACTTTGCCAGGTATTAAAGACTTTTAGAAAAAGAGCGGTATCTGTTGGAGCGGAAAACGTCATAATACTTAGTTATCGGCAAGAGCCTGTAAAAAGTTTCTTATTAAAAACGTTTTTATCTAAATATTTGTAGGCATATCGAGAAGTAGGGATTCTGCCGTTGGGTACCGTTGTGAAATATCAAAGGCAACAGCTTTAAGTATGACTGGCATAAGAGGGTGGGATCTTAATTCCTCCGGAATTTTAATTTCCCTATTTCTGATTCCTTCAATCAATTCAGCTCTTTTTTGGCTAAAAGTGGTTATGAATTTCTGAAACAGAAGCAGTTCGTAAAGAGAAATCCCAAGTGCATAAACGTCGGTCGTTGTTTTTACGGCAGGACCTTCGGGAGGTGTGTAAGGCATAGTTGCAATGGTACTTCTCCCTACAAAATAAGATGCATCTAGTGCATTTGCGGCGAAGTCGTAATCAATCAAAGCACAGTCAATAGCGTCTTCACTCAAAGAACGAATGACACCGTTTGATAATTTGATATCTCGATGAATCATGCCCACTTGGTGAGCTCTGGCCACTAAGGCGACAAAAGCCCGCGCCATTGTTAATAACATTTTGTCTGTGAGTTGATGCTTATTTTTCACCAACTCTTGAGCCTTTTCCCAAAAATTATTTTGAGGACAATACTCCAAGTAAATTTCCCATTGTCCTGTTTCTGAGAGAGCTATAGCGACCACTACTGGTGCTGAAGTGTCTCCATTGGCTCTCATCTTGTGCGACCAGACGATTGTATTGACGAGACCTCCATAGAGAGCTCCGTGTTCTGATAGATCTTCTGAAATAGTTTTACGGATCAAAAAAGTTCTTGATCGAAGATCTTCAACACGATCCACTTTACTGGCGAGGGGACATTTTTCACTAGGACCTTGCAGATGTTCAATAAATTCGATGTCCAATGTCACTCCTCGTTTTGCCAAAGCATACACATGAGGAAGCGCTTCCTGATATTGACGTTTGACAATGGGGGCTAGGGTTGTGGCTTGAGCAAATCTTTCGCAGATATGATTGATGGCAAGATCTGCTGTATTACTGGTCTCTCTTTGTCTTTGAGTAATAGCCATGGGAGAGGTTTGTTCTGCTCTTTGGAGGCTCGCGGACAAATTGACCAGTCCTCGGATGTCCAAAGAATGACACGTCTAGAAATCAAACTCTCGATCGCACGAATATCCGGATATCCTTGTGAAGACATTTCATAACCTCCGCTGCAGATATCGAAAAGCTCTTGGGATAAAACAGACAGCAGTTTTGGAAGTTTTGGGTTTTCCTCAAAAAATGTTTTCCAGCGTTTCCGTAAATGATCTTGTATTTTTTCAACAGTGATCTCTGGTTTAGTCTCGAGGATGACATTCAAGGCTTGATTTATCCGGATTATTCCCTGGTCGAGAGTGAAGGGGTCTGAGACACATTCCATCACTCCTACCAAGGCATGAAGCTGAATGGCTTCTTGGTGAGTAAAATAAAAATTCTCACCAGCTTCTTGAAAGCGGGCCTTAGCGATGTCGTGTGCTGTGTTAATTTCTGATTTGAGAGTGTCGATCTCCCCAGAGGAGGGACGACGATCTATAATCTCTCTCAGAGAGGGTAGGGCTGTAGAGTGATGAAAAAGAGAGAGCTCTTGAGGGCTAACGAAGACAACTGTTGTCTCTGCCCTCGAGGGATCGAGGCTCTCGGGTCGCCAATGAATCGATGTCGTAGGCGAGAGCTGGCGATAGAGGTCGGTTAACATGTGTTATAACTGTTGGTTAAAAGTTATGAGTATGCTGTAGCTGTAATAATTTTATAAGCTATATTTCCTGGTAAACCTTCAGGAGCATCCTCATCAGCTAGCAGGTTCATACAGTTATTAATTAATATAAGCTCATCTGTTTCAGTTTGTCTGGTAGCAATATCAGCTAACGCCTCGATAAAAGCAGCCTTTTGATCATCTGAAATCCCACTGGCATGTTCAGTCATCCAATTTTGAAGAGTGGTATTCTCTTCAAATAATTTTTTAAAACGAGCTTTGGGGTCAACTGGTGGTGTTTGCAAGGCTGTAGCTAAAGCTTTTAGAGTGCCTTTTTCCTCTGGAGTAAATGACGGTGATGTCTGTGCAAAATGTATAAAAGATATTAATCGTCCAAGCTCAATTTTGTTATCAGCATTAAAGCTTTCCATTTTAAGTCGTGGTGGATTTGATCCTCCCATAGCATGATCAACCAGTCGTTCTATAAAATCTGCTTTTGCTTTCAGCTCTTTCATGGCGTCAGCTACAGTAGATCTAGAAAAAACTTCATCGGTCAAATGTTGCCGGAAAGCGTGATAAATTGTTTCAGCTCTTTTTTCTAAGGCTGCCGAAATATCTTGGGTGATCTTTTTAACTTCTGCATCATGAATCGTATCTTTTTCCGAGATTTCAGCTAAATACTCTCTGAGAAATCCATCAATAAAAAAGCCACGCTCAAAAATCTCATGTTCACCATAGCGGCCCGAATTGATATCTTCATGAATAATATCTGATAATGTGTTGGTAACTTTTTCTTTTTCTTCATCGTTGAGGCCAAGTTGTACGAAAAACTCTTGGAGAGGTTTTGAAATAGCCCTTTGAATTTTTTGATGGAGTTCTTCTTCTTGCATTTTATCTCGAAGCCCATTTTGTAAATGACCGAAAATGGTAGCGAAGGATTTGGGGATTAGAGGTTTGTCATCTGCATCTTTTTCTAAGCTATCAGCATAATCTTCTAAGATCTGAGTAATGGCTCCATATCTCGTAGCTTCAACAGTTTTTGCTACGTTGGTTAATGCCTCACTATTTTTTGTCACAACAAAAATGGATAAAGCTTCCACCAAATGTTCAATCGCTGTGGAGTCTCTATTGATGGTTTCCAAAAGAGTGCCTTGCAAAACTTGAAAAACAACTCTGAGATTATCTCTCACTTCTTGCACTTCTGTATGCGTGACGACTCTCAGTACGGCTGCGGCTGCAGTGTTGGTAGGACTTGTACGGATAATAGATCCACAAGCCGCTTGTATAATGGAATGAGGAAGTTCTTTGCCTTGAGGGCTTAAGAAAGTTTCTTTAGAGTTTTCACAATAGGACAAAATGCTATCATATAAATCGTTAACGGTTTTTTGAATCTTTGACTCATCAAAACCTTCCAAATGTTTTGAATTTTGAAGAAGAGTCTGAAGCTGATTTTTGATTGTCACAGAATTCTTCTTCATGAAGTCAGCTAAGCTGAGAGGTCTACCTTTCCCCCCAAAAAGTTTTGTGAGTCCAAAACCCGCGAGTCCAGCTACAGCGGAAGCTGTGATAAGATCTGATTTTGTATAAGTAGTTGGTTTTTCGGGTCTTTCGTCTCCTTCGGGTCGATTGATATGAGCTGGCCTGGGTTGGAGGACATCAACTTCTACACTTGCATCTACAGTTTGTATATCTACTGACGACATCACATCGACAGCTGCATCTACATTCAACACATCTGCAGGTAACACATCTTCTGCTGCATCAGGAGTACTGACGTCTAATGGAGCGCTGGCGTCTGCTGAAGGATCAATCACCTGAACTTCAGGATGATCGATTAAATATTGAAGGACTTGAAGGGATAGTCTGCGTCCGTGAAGCGCTGGAAAAACATGGGCAACTCCTGCATCTGCGGAAAAGCCATATCGCACCATTTCCGCCTGATCACCAGCCCAATGTTGGTTAATGGCATCAACTGTTACAGACTCATCTCCTTCATAATTTGCTAGGTGTTTTAATGTCTTTTCATCATTTCTAATGCCTTCATGAAGTTCTGGTAAAACATGTAGCAAACAACGCGCGGCAGTTTCAAAACCCTGAGGTCTCATGACGGTAGGTACTTCAGTGAGAGGTAAAATTCCTGCATCTCCAGGGTTCGCTCTATTAAGTAATGTCTCAAGGTTATTTCCTAAAGAGGTATAGCTAGTAGCGTCAGAAGCTATATCTAAGGCGTGTTGAGCATTAGGAGTACATTGAGCTTGAGCTGCATTCCCCGCAAGTAAAGTACCTGCCAAGGTTGCCGCTTGAGCGAAGCGTGGAAGAAAAGTAGGTGTATTAGCTATAAAGTTTCCTGATCTTAGTTTTTATTGTCTGTTTGGGTTTTGCCTAGGTGCGCATCCAGCTCTTCCGCCACGAGTAGGGACATGTGAATCTGCCGGTGTGGAAGCACAGAGATCTCTATTATTTGGTACGCCGTCGTGATCTGAATCAGCCACTCTAGGCCTTCTAGAAGCAGCCTCCTCCACCACAGGAGCTGCATTAGGAGCTCCTGCTTCTACTTGAGCTGTAGGCCCTGTGAGCCCTTGGGGAACTTCAAAAACTACAGGGTTAGGAAGGATCAGTCGAATGCGTTGATCTTCTGCTCTGTTAAATCTGCTGGCTATGGGATGATTGGCCCTAATATTTTCAGCAGAGCTTGCGGCTTCTCTTATATTCCCACCGATGACAACATTGAGATGACTATCAGGTCCTGGAGCTACTAAATCTGCAGCTGTTGTGTAAGGACTAGAAGGAATCGTAACTCTGGAACTGGCAATCCCCAATTTTTCCATGATCAATACCATCAATCGAGGACGATTCATCACGAGTTGAGCATTGGTGTTTGGGCTACCAGGAACGCTGGTAGCACCTTCAAATTGAAAGGGTGACGCTGTTAATGCCGCATTCATATGCTCTCGAGCTATTGGAGTAGTAGCCCATTGGTTGAAGAGATTGGCATCACCTTCATTAACTCCACCCGATAAAAGTCGGGTTAACGTAATAAGATCATTCCAATGACTTATCGTTTGGTTACGGAAAGTTCTTCGTAAAGTCGGGCATTGTCTCCACAGATCTTCAGCTTTTTGTATGAGAGCATTGTTTGGGTTGAGAGTCACTCGGGCGATCTCTCTTGCAATCGTCCCCAATTGAGCATCTGTAGGCATGCCTCTTTGAAAAACAACATTTCCAGCCAGATTTGCTAAAACTCGTTGTAACTCTGCTGTTCGAGGGGCCGGAGTCGGTGGTGGAGGTGTTGGCACTGCCACAGGTGCTGCTGCAGTGAAGTAAGTCTGTTGTACCGGTCTTCCATTTAACATCACTCTGAAGCCCACTGTTCCATCAGGCCCTCCTGTGATATTAAATGATCCTCTATCCTGAGCTAATGTTGATGCTAAAGCAGGTTGTGTCCTGGCAGCGATAGGTTTCCCATCAATGCCAATGGCTTCTAAAGTAGAGCCTGCAGGAAAGCTGGTTAATCCCCCCAATGGGCGAAGTGTAACACTGCCATCGGCATTTCCTGTGATTCTTGAATTAAATCTGGCCGCATAGTCTTGAGTGATGACAAACGGTCGGACCACATGATCACTATCTTGTCTCACTAAATAAGTAGCCCCAATGCCTAATCGAGTGTTGACTGAATCGGGGGCTAAAGAAACATGAACTCCTGTGGTGTTGATTCCATCGGTGCCTAATTGTTGGGGTGCTGTCCAATGTTCCAACGTAGAAGCCACCGAGACGGCGCTATGAGTAGGGTCAGAGTTTCCACCAAGCTGTGTATTGGGAACATAAACGCGCAAGACACCATCGGGTCCAACTTCAGCATTTTGATCAGGATTTAAATCTGTGCCTCTGAGTCGTGTCAGGTTGTCTGCTGGAGCTTCATTTAAATGTCCACCAAATCGAATACCAACACCAGCTCCTGCTGAAAATTCAGCAGCACTTGCTCCGATGCTTCCGGGCATACGGGCACTCACTTCTCCAAAAAGACGCGCAAAAGGAGCTACGGCTAATCTTGAAGCTCTCCAGGGCATAGTCCATGTGACTCCTAAGCGACCTCCCACTTCATGATGAGTGTCTGTGACATTTGCTAAACTTCTGATATTTCCATTGTTGTCTACAACAGCTATACCTCTGAGCCCAGTATTGCTGGCAGTGACGGCATCTTGGTTGCATTCATTGGCTCCACCCATGCAATTTTCAGGAGGTGTTCCGGCAGGACGCAGCGGTTGGTTGCTTTCATCCACAAATGTCGCTCCATAAAAAGCTGAAGCATCAAGGCCGAGCGTTCCTAAGGCACGATTATCTAAAACATAATAAGTACCGCCTACATCAAGTCGTACGTGAGGCCCACTCGCAGCGCTAGTTCCATTTTCTCCCCCAGGTAGAGTAACGGTGGCGGTTCTCCAGGCACCACCTACAGAACCTCCTAACGAGATGCTTAAACGGCCGGTCAGATGAAAATCCCTTTCGAACCTGACTCTGAAATTGCCACCAGAGTGTAGAGCGGGACCAGCAACATCTATATTGCCTCCCCCTTCAATACTTCCTGCAAAACTATCTATGGAACGAGGCAAAGGTCGTGAAGTAGGGGCTGGATTTTGATGGGCTATATGAGATGGCCGGTAATTTGTGCTTCCACCATCTCGAAGAGCTGTAGCATTGGAAGTAAAATCACTTTCGGAAATTAAGGTTCCAGCACTCTCATTAGGAGTGACTCTGTTATCACCATCACCACCTGTGCCGGTATCATGACAATCAAGATTTCCTGTATTATTTGTTCGACAAGCTTCAATGCCCATAAATCCTCCCGGTAAATTGTTTTTATAACGTCTTGGTTGTTATCGGCGGGAGTGGTGAATTTGTTGCGTAATATTTTTGTGAAACTGACTATTTATGCAACTGTGTGAAATGACGCAGGGTTTGAAAATCCCTCCCAGCCTCGCTTTTACAAAGGGAGGCGATGCGTTTTGTCAGATAAAACTTCCCCCTTTATGAAAGGGGGATTTTCAAGTAGCAACCTTTAACTCCTTTGCCTTTTCAGACAACCAAACCTTGATCAGGGCCTGATAGGCGATGTCCATGCTGCCGGCGACTCTTTTGATTTGGTTTAAGAGAGGGACTGGGAGTCTAAGAGAGATTGATTGAACTGGAGGCGTATAAATTGCCTCTACTCGGTTTTGTGGCGCTAAATCTAACGCCTCCGTAGCATCATGATGATCCCAAAACGAGGCGATCGCGTTTTCAGCCTCATTAGAAATTGGCTTGTTCATCATTGGTTTTAGGGGCTTTTTTTTGTTCTTCATACCATTTCCTTTCTTTGCGACTCATGGGACGGGCGCTGATGACCCGTGCCTTTTCATTTCTAATTGTAAAAGAGATGAATAATTTTTTATTCTCAACTTCTCCAAACGCAACATAACGCTTTTCTAGATCTGTCGAGTGATGTGTATCAATATAGATGAGAGATGATGTTTGGAGTACGACTTCAGCCTCTACACAAGTAATGCCGTGTTTTTGTACGTTCTTTGTATTGTTCCCCTCATCCCAGTCAAAGCCGGAAAACTGAATCGACATATGTTGAATATTCTAGGCATATGTTTAAAATATTTCAAGAATATATTTCAAGAATATATTTTAAGAATCCCTCCCGACCTCCCTTTCATAAAGGGAGGGGCGGCATTGTGTAATATTCCTCCCCCTTTATGAAAGGGGGAGTGAGGGGGATTTTTAAGTAACGACCTTAATTTCTACCTTTCCCCCCTTTTTTTTTCACCGATAAGTAAAAAATCTGACAACTTTTTTAGGAATAGGCCGATAACCGTTTGTCATGATTATTTTTAAGGGGAAATTATGAAAAAAATAGTTCTTAAATCACTCATCATTTTTATCTTGGCATTTTCTAGTAGGATACTCTTCGCCGATTGGGGAAATGATTTTTATGATACTCAATCAGTTGGTGCTGGAATAACTCGAGGCTCTTATTGTGATGTTTTTGCCAATGGAACTCATGGACTTTCAACAGCTATCTCACGGTATCTTTCTGATGGATTGAGAAGTGGTGTTCGCGAAGGTTGTTCCTACGGAATAGTGTTAAGTCCCTATGACATATCAACAGGGGCAGGGTTAAGTAGGCCGACAAATTTCATTGCGGGATCATCGAGTGGAATTACCTTTGGAGTTAAACCTTCTTATAATGCTTTTGGTACACAGCTCAGGCAGTGTGATTCTATTAATACAAGACGCTGTGTATCTAATGATTCAACACCTCCTACATGTGTATCTCCATTTAGAAATTATGAAGCTCAATATTGTACAAATGATCCTACAACTGGTCGTCCTAATCCTAATTTAATCGTGGTGGATGTATCGAATTATTCAGGGGATGATGATTGCCCCATTAAAGTTGTCGAAGGTGCTTTAATGGAAATCAGGGATGTGACGATAAGAGTAAAGCCCGGCACAGATTTTACGAAAGTTATTTGTAAATCAGTTCCGAACGTTATGGGCGGTTATGATGCAGTGCCACGAAATGTTCTTTTGACAGGGGATACAGGTACGGTGGCTCCGACAGGAGTGACCAGACCCAGTGCCGCACAACCTAACCGATTAGCCTATATTTATAATATTATTATTACCGATCAACCAGCTAACCCTATGCCGGGTACTGGTGGTATGAGTGGCGCTGGTGGTAGTGGAGGCATGGGAACGGGCGGTATGAGTGGAGCTAGTGGCAGTGGTGGTATGGCCGGCACTGGCGGCATGGGTACCGGAGGCATGAGTGGAGCTGGTGGTTCTGGTGGAATGGCTGGTACTGGCGGTATGGGAACAGGTGGATCGACTACAAGTTATGATGATCTTTTGACCTGTGATGATATTTCTTTGGCTAGTGATAATCGTACATTGAGTGTTGCCGCTAGTTTTCTCCCTATTTCTCCTAATGAAGCCATGGGGGCTATGTATAATGCCAATGCCAGTAACCGCATTCAGGTTTTTACAGGTGCTTGTGGAAGTAGTACTCGTCAGGATGTTTCAGCATCTCTTTCATATCGACGTGACATGAACATGATGAATACTTTGCACGGAAGCGTCACTTTAATGACGCCTTATACAAGTGGCGAAGGGCGTTATTGTTTTATGGCTCAGCGTGATGACGGTGTGTCGTGTCAGATTGATTATAGTGTCACGTCTTCTGCTTCGAGCACCATGGCTCCGAGTGGGTCTTTTACTTTTAGATCCGGGACCAATGTTACGCTGGATTGGACGGCTCGCAATGGACGTGCCTACTTGAGTGGTGGGCATTTTGATGGCTCTCATCAGATCAATGAGAGTGCCGGTACGGGAAGCGCTGATGATTCTCCGATTGTCCCCACACGATATGTCTTAACGGTGCGTGGTGAGGATGGTCGGGATTATATTTTTTCTAATACGTATACACCTCCTGCCTCGGTAGATCCTACGGTTGATTTTGATTATTCCCGTAATACGGCGGGTCCTGGATTTGTTTTAAATTGGACAGTTCACAATGCCAATACGCGGACATTGTCGGGTCCTGGTTTACCTGAGGAAGCCATTGCCGAAACGAGTACACGTGTGGTGACTCAAGAAGGTCTTTATACAATCACAGCTCGTGGAATATTAAATACATTGAGAAAAAGTTTGTATATCTCATCTATCACCGCTCCAGGTGGTGTGGGTCCTGCTCCTGAATGTTTGTTGAATCGTATAGATACAGCGACAGGAGCTGACTTTACGTGGACGACTCCCAATGCCACCGCTGTGACTTTCAAAAAAGATGGAGATTCAGGCACTCTCAGTACAAGCGGGACGCAGTCTACAGCGATTTCGGTGCGTAATCCTTTGAGTGGATTTGTCACCTATACACTCTTGGCCACAGGCGCCAATGGTCAGTCATGTAGTGTGACAACATTGGTGATGGCGCGTCATTCAGTCGCTAGTGCGACAACTCCTGATCCCGATGGAGATCATATTTGTAATATTCGACTCACAGACCCAGCTCCCGATCCCACTGTGTGTCACTATTTTGGAATCAATCAAGCTATTGATAATTGTAGCGACATTCCTAATCCCGACCAGGCCAATGCTGATGGGGATTATTTGGGGGATGCTTGTGAGACAAGTGCTGATGCGGGTGTTTTCAATTTTCCTCAACAACCAGCGGCTGGAGATGGTGGGTGCTCGTGTAACTTGAGCACTGCGTCAACAGTGACTTTGGAAGATCAACTGCCTTTGGTCTGGATAGCGGCTTCGATTTTGGTTTTGAGAGTTTTAAAAAAGAAAGTAGCAACAAGTTAGGCAGAGATGACGATAAATAGTCACAAGGGAACAATTATGAAAAAGGTCTATTTTACATTCGCGCTTATTTTGATGCTTTCTCTTCATCTGAATGCTTTTGCTGATTGGGGGAATGATAGGGTTGTTAGTGGTAGAAATACAGGCTCTTATTGCGATATATTTTCAAATGGAGTGAATGGTCTTTCGACAGCTATTTCACGCTACTTCACTCCTGATCCGCGTTTTGTTACATTACCTCACACTCCTTATCCTCCCAATGTAGCTGCAGATACGCTTTTTCGCGAAGGTTGTTCCTACGGAATAGTGTTAAGTCCCTATGACATATCAACAGGGGCAGGGTTAAGTAGGCCGACAAATTTCATTGCGGGATCATCGAGTGGAATTACCTTTGGAGTTAAACCTTCTTATAATGCTTTTGGTACACAGCTCAGGCAGTGTGATTCTATTAATACAAGACGCTGTGTATCTAATGATTCAACACCTCCTACATGTGTATCTCCATTTAGAAATTATGAAGCTCAATATTGTACAAATGATCCTACAACTGGTCGTCCTAATCCTAATTTAATCGTGGTGGATGTATCGAATTATTCAGGGGATGATGATTGCCCCATTAAAGTTGTCGAAGGTGCTTTAATGGAAATCAGGGATGTGACGATAAGAGTAAAGCCCGGCACAGATTTTACGAAAGTTATTTGTAAATCAGTTCCGAACGTTATGGGCGGTTATGATGCAGTGCCACGAAATGTTCTTTTGACAGGGGATACAGGTACGGTGGCTCCGACAGGAGTGACCAGACCCAGTGCCGCACAACCTAACCGATTAGCCTATATTTATAATATTATTATTACCGATCAACCAGCTAACCCTATGCCGGGTACTGGTGGTATGAGTGGCGCTGGTGGTAGTGGAGGCATGGGTGGTGCTGGAACAGGGGGGGCGACCGGATTGACCTGTAAGCTTGGTGCGAAAGTAAATACTTTAGGTGATGGATGGGTTCTAGCTTTCAGAACAAATGGTCGAGTCACAAGTGTCGACTCATCTGTAAAGGGCGAAACAGCTAATGTATGTATCAAGCCAGAAGGCTGTGGGACTTCTCAAGTTGTGAATCCTGATGTGAGAACATGCTATGCTTTGACCTGTGATAATAATGGCCAAGGCCAGGTTTTAGTTTCTCCTACAAGAAAAGAAGGTCCTTTTTGTTTAGACCCTCGTATGGGTGCTGGTTCTGGTGGTGACTCCGGAAGTGGAGGAAATAATGGTACGGGAGGTAGTGGCCCCAATGCTACCGGCGGCACCGGTGGTTCAACGCCTTCTTTGAGCTGTACACGCGGGCCCATCACATCTCTTAGTGGTGGAAGATATCGTCTTTCTGTCAACGTGACGGGAGCTTCTGCTGGGACCATGATTTCTTGCACTACACGTCAAGATAGAATGCCAGGTATGCCTGCTTCTGTGACTCCGGTGGATGGTGTTTGTACTTGGGATGTCACTCCTACAGTAGGTGTTATGAATTATGCTATCGAAGCTTCTGCTTCTGGCTTTAATACTTGTGCGGAAGCATTTAGAAATCCTTTGATCAATGGGATGGCTGGAACTGGTGGTAATAACACCGGTGGTACGGGTGGAAATGGTACTGGCGGTGCTGGTGGATCCATAGGTGAATTGGATTGTCATCTTGATGTGACACGCACGGCGACAGGATATCGTCTCTCATGGACACGGGCCAATACGTCAGGTGTTCAGCTGACGATGAATTCATCACCTGTTAGCTTAACAGATGCTCAAACATTTTTAGATGTGGCTCAAAGTGATATCACAGCACGACGTGAGTATAGTCTTACATTAAGACCAGCAACAGGCGTGACAGCTTGTACAGCGGCTATTGAGCCTGTGGTACTAGCTCCAGCTCCTGTGTGCGAGTTTCCTGAACGTCTCACGACACGCAATGCTAATGGAAGTTATGCCGTTCACTGGACGGCTGCTAATGCAGGATCTATTCGATTGGAAGGTCCTGGATATGATAGCAGTAATAATACGTTCGGGCCTTCAACAACGGGTGGTGATATTACAACACCGGTCATTACTCAGCGAGTGAGCTATACAATGACGGTGACGGGAGCGGGTGCTTCTCCTGCAGTTCATGTGTGTATGATCACTTTAGATCCTGCAGGTAATGACAATGGCGTCGAGACCCCTCCTCTTTGTAGGATCGACCCCCCTGTCTTGTCAGGTGGATCGTATCAAGTGACGTACAATGTCGGTACAGATGCTACAGTCACTCAATTATTTGTGGGGACAACAGCGACTATCGATACGGTCACTCCTGAAAATCTTGATTTTACTGCTCAAACAGCCACCAATGGTGTGAAACGTCTGACTCGAACCGAGCAGGTATCAGCTCCTAGAATCTATAGATTGGTGGCTCGTAAACGAGTGGGTGGCCCTGTGTGTCGCTATGAAGTGACCTTATTGCCTACATCCGGAGATGAAAGTAATCCAGATCCTGATCGAGATGGTGTGTGTAATCTCGTAGTCACGCCACGTCCGGCTGAAAGTGTGTGTACTTACCGTCCGAATGACGGCGTGGATAATTGTCCACTTGTGTACAATCCTGACCAGACCGATGATAATTTCGATGGTGTCGGTGATGTTTGTCTCAATCCTGATATTAGTCCTCTGGAAACCGCTTATGCTGAGGGTGGTGCTAGTCTCTTTAGTTGTGAGATGGCTAAAACCTCTTCCGGCAAACCGCTCGAATCCTTAATCCCATTCCTCGTGATCTTGATTGGTTTTGGATTCTTCAAGATCGGGTTTGGAAAAAAGTTTTTCAAAAAAAACATAGGCAAAATGTAAATTGACCAAAGATAGGTGCAATGAGAAAAACCTCACAGACAACTGTGAGGTTTTTTATGACTAAAATTCGCAAAGCTGTAATTCCTGCCGCTGGCTACGGTACTCGATTTTTACCTATTACCAAGGTGATTCCCAAAGAGTTACTGCCGATTGGCAATAAACCCGCAATTCAATACGTGGTTGAAGAAGCTGTCGAGGCAGGCATCGAAGAAATTATTCTGGTTTGCAATCCTCACAAAATTCCCATTGCTGATTTTTTCAGGCCGGATCGTTACCTGAACCGGTTTTTGGAAGGGAAGGGGAAAGAGAAAGAAATTGAAGACCTAAAGCGCATAGAATCTCTCGCACGTATCACCGTGGTTTATCAGGAAGAAGCTTTAGGACTAGGTCATTCGATATTGTGTGCTGAAGATGCTGTGGAAGGAGAACCTTTTTTGGTGATGTTGCCGGACGTTTTGATTTTGCCTTCGCATACAGGTGCTAAGCAGTTGGTGGAAGAGTGTCAGCAGAAAATGGCTTGGGGTGTTTTGTTGGAGAAGGTGCCGAAAGAAAAACTATCTTCTTATGGAATCGTAAAGTCAGTCATCAATCCTCAAGGAGATTTTGTCATTCATGGTGCTGTAGAAAAACCCACTATTGAAGAAGCTCCCAGTGATCTCTCACTTTTAGGACGCTATCTTCTTCCTGCAGAAATTTTTAAATATATTAACGAACAGAAAAAAGGCGCTAAGGGAGAGATCCAGCTGACCGATGCGATTAACTCTGTGGCGCAAAAAACACCCGCTTTGGGAATTTTAAATTCAGGTAAAATTTTTGATGTAGGCACACCAGAAGGTCTGTCGGAAATCTATTTTCATCTGAAGGCTTAAATCTTTATTCTCATTTCCAACAAAGAAAATGATGACGGTTAAAAAAAGGGCATGGTGAGCTAGTCGAATCCATGATTTGTGAGAGCGATTGATGTTTCATGGTTCGACTGCGCTCACCATGTCCACGTATGTCGTGGTTTACCAAATTATTAACGCAGAAATATCCGGACATGGTGAGCTTGTCGAACCATGATCAAAAAATATGCCCTGGCTTTATATATTAAAATGTTCCGACAACTCTTACTATACAGGCACAACAGCCGATCCGGAAAAAAGACTTTCAGGACATGAATCAGGAATTCCTGGTTCATACACTTTTGATAAAAGACCCGTTGAACTTCATTTTGCTGAAGAGTTTTCTTCATGGCCAGAAGCCATTGAAAGAGAAATACAAATTAAGAAGTGGAGCCGCAAAAAGAAAGAGGCTCTCATCAAGAATGATTGGGAACGTTTAAAGTCTTTGTCTAAAGGCAAGTGACGACTCTTTGTGTTTCGAGGTTCATGGTTCGACTACGCTCACCATGTCCTTTTGACAATGTGCGGTTCACCACCACATCCACTTCAAGTCACATGGTTTTCTTTAGATTATTGCACAACAATAAAGGGGCATGGTTTGCGATAAGTTCTCACGCAAAAAATAAACGGACATGGTTTACGATAAGTTTTCTCGTAAAAAATAACCGGACATGGTGAGCTTGTCGAATCCATGATTTAGAGCTCAATTGATGTTTCGAGGTTCATGGTTCGTGGTTCGACTACGCTCACCATGTCCGGCTCACCATGTCCGGAATAGCTACTTTCTCCCATACACATCTTCAAATCGCTCAATATCATCTTCTCCCACATACGATCCTGTTTGTACTTCGATAATGGATAGGGGTTCTTGTCCCGGATTTTCCAGGCGGTGTTTAAAGCCCGGCGAGATGTAGGTCGATTCGTTGGCTACCAAGGAATAAGTTTTATCTTCACAAGTAATCTGTGCTGTACCTTCAACAACCACCCAGTGTTCCGCTCGGTGTTTGTGTTTTTGGAGACTGAGTCGTTGGCCTGGATCCACGACGATTTTTTTTATTTTATAACACAATCCTTCTTCTAAAACGGTAAATGTTCCCCAAGGTCGTCTTACTGTTGGATGATGGTCCACGACAGGATGATTTTTTTCTTTTAAGAGTTCGACAATTTTTTTTCACATCTTGTGATCGGTCTTTGGGACAAACCAAAACAGCATCGTCTGTTTGAGCCACAACCATATCTTGAAGTCCAATCGCCGCGAGTGTTCCCTTTTTTGAAATAAGAAGGGAATTGTGTGTATCCAGAGTGACAATATCACCTTGCTGAGCATTTTGGTTTTCGTCTTTGGGTAATATATCAAAAACAGAAGACCATCCCCCTAGATCATTCCACACAAAACTGGCAGGTACCATGGCAACGCGCCCAGGTTGTTCTCCCATTTTTTCTATCAGACCATAATCAATCGAAATATTTTTTAGTTTTGAATATTCTGACTTAAGAACTTCAGGATTATTCTGAGAGGCGATGATTTTTTGAATTGCATAAAATATTTCAGGTTCATGTTTTTTAAGTTCGGTTTGAAAAGTTTGAGCTGTAAAAATAAAAATCCCTGAATTCCAAAAATAATTTCCTTCTTTTAAATAGGCTTCAGCCTTGGTGAGACTTGGTTTTTCTGTAAATTTTTTAACATGGTAGCCAGCTTTCACAGGAGTGCCTGCCTGAATATACCCGTAACCTGTTTCGGGCACGTGAGGCTTAATTCCTAAAGTGACAACAAAGCCTTCCAATGCCAACTCATAGGCCTTGTCCAAGTCTGATTTGAGATGACTGATGGGCTCAATATGATGATCTGAAGGAAATACAGCAATCAATGTGTCTGACAAAGAATTTGGATTTTCTAGAGATATTTGGGCCACAGCCCATGCCATGGCTGGTAGCGTATTTTTTCTCTCTGGCTCTCCTAAAATAATTTGATTCGTATGATTCAAAAAAGCGAGTTGTCGTTCGACCTCATGAACATTCTCGAAGTGAGTGATTGCTAACAATTTTGACGACTTGTCATCTGATAGTGGTGAGAATGGTGAGAGTGTCTGAATTCGAGAGGCTGTTTCTTGAATAAGTGTTGTCTCAAGCTTAAAACCAATAAATTGTTTGGGGGCAAAGGATCTGGAAAAGGGCCACAGACGCGTTCCGGATCCACCAACTAGAAGCACAAAGTGTTTTGATGTTGTCATGAGGGCTGGATCAAATAGTCAAAATCTTCTCGTGTCAACTTTGATGAAGTCGTTTCTAAATCTTTGGTTGTTTCAAAATCAAAGTTGCTGTGTTTTGAAGATCCAAACATGGCTTCAAAACGTGACTTTTTACGGTCTTTTAGAATTTCAATCTTCTCTTCCACAGAATCCTTCATGAGATAACGAAAAATTTGAACTTTACGTGTTTGTCCCAATCGGTGAGCGCGATCGCTCGCTTGATTTTCTACAGCGGGGTTCCACCAAGGTTCGATATGAAAGACGTAGCTGGCTTTGGTGAGATTGAGACCCACACCACCTGATTTTAATGTCATCAGCATGACCGCTCCTTCAGGACAGTCGTCAAAAGATTTTAAATTTTTCTGGCGCATTTCTCGGGTCGTTGTTCCATTGAGAGAAAAAACTGGAATTTTTTTCTGTGTCAGCAATTTGAGTATACGGTCATATGTTGATAAAAACTGAGTGAAAACCAAAGCACTTTCACCCGACTCAGTAATCTCTTGAAGTGAATCAAGTAGTGTTGAAATCTTTGGCGGAATAGCCTCATATTTTGTATTAGGCAAAGAGGCAGGATCTGAGCAGGTTTGGCGCAGTCTTAAAAGAGCTGTGAGCATCATAATTTGAGATTTTGCTTCGCCATATTTTTCAATCGATTCTTTCACTCGATCGTTCCAGCTCATGGCTATATCACGGTAAATCTTTCTCTGACGTTCCTCAAAAATAAGCTCAACAGCGCTTTCTGTTTTCTCTGGAAGTTCTTTCAAAATTTCAGATTTGTTTCTTCTAAGAATTAGTGGTTTTGTTTTCTGCCTCAGTTTGAGAATATTTTCATAAGGAATAGAAATAGGATTTACAAAAACTTTTCTAAATTCTTCATAAGTCCCTAAGACCCCAGGAACAACTAAATCCATGAGTGAATAAAATTCGCCCAAATGATTTTCTAGAGGGGTGCCGGTCAAGCAGAGCTTGAAGCGTGAGGGGATTTCTCGACAAGCATTGGTACGTGCTGCGGTAATATTTTTTAAATTTTGCGCTTCGTCATAGAGTTGAATATTCCAACGTATTGATTTGAAGTAATCGGCATGTTCCACAAAAAGACCATAAGAACAAATGATGAGTCCTTGGGGATTTTTTTCTAAAAATAGCGAAGCTTCTGATTTATTCTTTGATGAAAAAATATGAACGGGAATTTGTGGCGTAAATCGATGACATTCTGAAAGCCAATTATAGGTGAGCGATGTCGGAACGATAATCAATACATGTTTTAACTCAGATTGATTTCTTAAAATATCAAAAAAGGCTAGTGACTGAAGTGTTTTTCCAAGACCCATATCATCGGCAAGAATACCTCCAAGACCCAAATGATAAATATCGAGAAGCCATTGCACTCCGACATGTTGGTAATGTTTGAGTGAGGCTGTCATAGAATTTGGAAGTTCTGTTAATGCAGGCTGTTGAGAGAGCGAATCATAAAAATCACATGTCTTCTTCCATTCTGAATTACCATCGATGGGCACTCCTTGAGATCGAAGCCAGAGAAGCTCGAGTGTTTGGCTTTTTTGCAAAGGATAGATTGAGTCAGAAATCGTACGACGTGTCTTTTCTTTTTCTTTACCAGCGCGCAACTTATCCCAAAACTTTTCCAGATATTGGATCGAAGGGAGCTTATTATCTTGAACTAAATAAAGCTTTCCTTTCCATCGAAGGACTCCTTTTTCACTCATTCCACGCACTAGGTCCTCGGGAATTTCTTCACCGTTGAGAAAAAATTTAGGGTGAAGTTCAAACCAGTTTAGATCCAATGTAGAATTATTGACGTCTCTAGATTCTGCAGTTTGACTGGATTGGAGCGAAAACTCGGCTTTAAAATTTTCATTATCCAAAGCTTCTAAAGGTTCTCCTTCAAAATAGAGAGTGGTGTGAGGTGTCAGCTTTTGCACCTTAAATAAGATCAAGTAGAGCTCTTCGAGTGAAAAATCTTCAAGTTTGAGCCCATGGAGATTTTCAAGGTCTTGCCATTCAAGCTTTTGGTCGGCTTTTGAGCCTAAAAGTTCTGCGGTTAGAGTTTCGGGTAGAGACTGTGTCCAATCGACTGAAATCATGCCGGTTGTTTTTTTCTCGAAACAAGCAGCCTTCGTTTTGATAACTTGTTTGTCGAGTATTTGAAAAATGAGTTGTGCCCAAAGATACTGACAAAGAATGATAGCTGTTTTGTCCTTTAAGTAGACGGTGGCTTCAGTAGCTTCGAATGTGTTGTAGAGAGTTTGAATAAAACGCTCAAAAAAAGACGTGATGGTTTCGTTACAAATTTCTTTCAAAAGAGTTTTCGAGGTGTCTTTCCCTGTAGGGGAAAGTTGTCTTAAAAAACGACCAGGGTTAATTTTAGCATCGATTAAAGTGGCGAGATCAGAAGAAATCTTTTTGTGAAATTCCGAAGGGAGTAGAGGCGAGGGTGATAGAAAGTTCTTTAAAAATTCATAGACAACATATCCATAATAGCCTCGATGTGAAAAAAATAGAAGCTCATATTTGCGCTTTTTAGTTTTCGAAATTCCGTGTTTGATATCCCCAAAAAAATGACTCAATCCTTCCTCAAACCCTTTTAAACAATTTTCTATTTTTTTATTAAAGAGAGTGACGTGTGTTAAATCCGTTTGAGCTGTGAGAATAATTTCTTTATTTTTTTTGAGATCAATTCTGTACTGAACATCGTTCCCTTCAATCAGAATGGGCCCTGATTTTTCTTCTTCAGAAGACGTTATAGAAACTTTTCCTTGAAGTTTTTTCAGAAGACGATCGATATTTTTATGTCCCGAAATCAAGGCAGAACCTTCCGAAAATCCAGACCAGAGTTGAGGGTTTTGAGGATTGTACGGAATATTATCTTCGATAATTTTTTGTATTGAGTTGAGTTTGGTAGATTTTTTAAAAAAACAAAGCGTTTTAGATTTTGAGTCCAAAAGAAGGTGTGTGTCTAAAATATCCCAGTGATTTGGTTGATTATGTTGATTTTGTGATGTGATTTGAAGGGAAAATTCTCTCAAACCTTCTTGCCAGATGTTTTGGTGTGACATGGCGGAATGAGATTTTTCGGATGCCAAAACTTGAATCGAAAAATCTAAATCATGTTCCTCTTCAGAAAAAAGTAATCGTTTTATTTGGAGCGTCGATCGTTGTTCCAAATAATCTTTTTGAGAGCAAAGGTGCCATGTGACCTTTGACTTTTTCCCTAAACCTTCCAGAGCTTTTTGGATCAGGGCAATTTCAAACTCTTCCCCTTGATAAAAATACCCTTGGTTTCTGTGATGTTCCGCTTTGGAGAGATTGGTTTGATTGATCGTGAGAATATCCAAAATATATTTTTGGTATTCATGAAAAATAATATTCCGGTACGGCAGAATTGTCCTATCACTAAAAAGATATTGAACCTGTATACCTTCAAGAGGAGTTTTTGGTATGAGATGAGAAATCTTATTTCCGAGAGGGGATTCTTCCCAAATATTTTTAGGATTAATCGCACGGGTCGCTGGAATCTTCGACTCAAACAATAAATGGTTCTTTAATAATATCTTTTGCGAAAAATCTTTGCAGATAAGTATGGAGACTAACTCAATTTTTTTTGAAAGAGCCTTTTCTGAATTTTTTCTTGCCGATTTTTGTACTGTTTTTTGTGACGTATTTTGTACCATCGACAAGACTTAAAAATCGTCAATAATCTTGTCAACACGTGTATTCAGTTAATTTATGCTTGATGCCTTTTTTATTTTCAGAGTAATGGGGCCCTTCGCAAAAGGGGATAGCAATGAATGTTGGTCTTACTGCAGAAAGTAGCCAAGAGAATATTGCCTGGTACGTTATTCAAACAAAACCCAAAAAAGAGGGAGATGTTTTCGCCATGCTCCGAAGGGCATCTTTCGAAATTTTTTTACCTCAGATGAAAGGTGTTTCTTCTCTCAAGCCATTATTCCCTTCTTATTTTTTTATTCATGCAGATTTAAAAGAAGCTCAAACTCACCGTTTGGTACATTTTACTCGAGGTGTCAGGCGAATTCTTGGTGATGCCGAGGGCCCCACTCCTGTTGCTGATGAAGTGATAGCAACTGTGAAGGCTGTGACGAAGAATGGTTCAGTCATGGAGAGAGATTTATTATTTAAAGAAGGTGACCAAGTAGTAGTGAAAAAAGGTATCCTTAAAGATCTACAAGTCATAGTTGAAAAAAAACTCTCAGATCAAAACCGAGTTCTGATTCTTTATGAGTGGCTTAATACCACGATGCGCGCTAAGGTGGAGTATAAGGATATTGAGGCCGCATAGATTTTTTCTTGCCGTATTTTTAACAAATAGAGTACCTGACTTGCTCCCGTGAGTAATAAACTAAATATAATTATAGGGATCTTTATGCAGATTCATGGGCGGTAGCCTGTTAAATTTCATTTTTTATTTTTAAAGTATAGAGATGACTCATCCTAGTATTATACATTTATTGTCTCAATTATTTAGGCACATTGAGCGTCGGAGGCGATATCAATTTCTTTTAATGTTTGCTTTAACAGTGCTTAGCTCTTTCGCAGAGGTTGTAAGTCTTGGAGCCGTAGTGCCATTCATTGGAGTTCTCATTCAGCCGACGAGAATATTAGATTACCCTGTATTGGCAGGATTTACCAGAAGCATTGGTGTTGTGACAGTGACAGATACGGTATTATTACTTACTGTCACATTTGCTGTGGCAGTAATTATTGCAGGTAGTCTCCGTTTGATTTTGTTGAGGTTTAGTATTCGTCTTGCCAATGCTACAGGCGCAGATCTTAGTCTCGATGTTTACCGCCGAACGCTTTATCAACAATATCATGTTCATGTAGCACGCAACAGCAGCGAAATTATTAGCAGTATATCTCAGAAGATTGGCAGCGTTGCTAGCATCCTGATATCCTTAGTAACTGTTGCAAGCTCATCATTGCTTTTTTTTGCTATTTTAATGACCCTGTTTGTGATCGATCCAATAGTGGCGACTATTTCATTGGTAAGCCTTGGTTTTAGCTATGGGATTATAGCTCTTATGTACCGTAGACGTTTGATTATTAATAGTAACTGCATTGCAAAAGAGCAGACGCAAGTCATTAAATCGTTGCAAGAAGGGCTTGGAGCTATTCGAGATGTACTCTTAGATGGTACTCAGAATATTTATTGTGAAGTTTATCGGAAGGCGATTCAAAAGTTGTTGTTTGCGAACGGAGAAAATTCCTATCTTAATCAATCTCCACGTTATTCTATGGAAGCGGTTGGTATGGTTTTAATTGCTATTTTGGCTAATATTTTGAGTCATCGGCCAGGTGGTGTAGCGGCGGCTCTTCCGGTATTAGGGGGAATTGCTCTCGGAGCGCAGCGTTTGCTGCCATTGTTACAGCAATTATATGGTGGATGGTCTAATATAGCTGGAAATCAAGGATCACTTGTAGATGTGCTTCATTTATTAGATCAGCCTCTTGAAAATGATATATGTGAAACAGTACCATCTCCATTTCAATTTCAGTCTTTAATTCATTTTAATCATGTCTATTTTCGTTATGTTAATAATAGTCCATGGGTTTTAAAAGATATAAACCTAACTATAACCAAAGGTTTGCGAGTAGGTTTTTTCGGTAGTACAGGCAGTGGTAAAAGTACCTTGCTGGATCTTTTTATGTTTTTATTAGAACCTACACAGGGTGAGTTTTTGGTAGATGGTATAGCAATTAATTCGAAGACACGACGTTCATGGCAGAGAATTATTGCTCATGTTCCACAAAATATTTATCTTGCTGATGCAACGATTGCCGAAAATATTGCTTTTGGAGTACCTCTTGAGCAAATTGATTTAGAGTGTGTCCGTGCGTCTGCTGCTCAAGCTCAAATCGCTGGATTTATTGAAAGTCAAATGGATGGATATAATGTCGTTGTAGGAGAGCGTGGTATACGTCTTAGTGGGGGGCAGCGCCAGCGTATTGGTATAGCAAGAGCACTTTATAAACAAGCTAAAGTGCTTGTTTTTGATGAGGCTACTAGTGCTTTAGATAATATTACTGAGACTGAAGTTATGAGTGCCATCGAAGATTTAAATCGAGATCTTACCATTCTTATTATTGCCCATCGTCTAACGACTCTTCAATATTGTGATATAATTGTTCGTCTTGAACATGGAGAAATAGTAGAGCAAGGGACTTATGAATATTTTAGGAGCAAGGGATTTTCTGCGCAAGGGTTAGTAAAAAAAGTTGGTATGGAAAAATAGTTTTTGATTGAAGTGTGTGAACACGAGATTGAATAATAAGAAGTCTATTTGAATAATTACTGAGAGGCACAAATGTTTAATGATAAGGTGATATTGATTACAGGCGGAACTGGTTCTTTTGGTAAGCAATATGTTAAGACGCTATTGTCTAGTTTCAAGCCAAAAAAAATAATTATTTATTCTCGGGATGAATTAAAGCAGTTTGAAATGGCACATGATTTTCACCAAGAATGTATGCGCTATTTTATAGGAGATGTGCGTGATCAGGAAAGGCTTATTCAAGCCATGAATGGAGTAGATTATGTTATCCATGCAGCAGCTCTTAAGCAGGTTCCAGCAGCAGAATATAATCCAATGGAATGTATTAAAACCAATATTCATGGAGCGGAAAATGTTATTCAGGCCGCCCTTATAAATAATGTAGAGAAAGTCATTGCTCTTTCTACAGATAAGGCCGCAAACCCTATCAACTTATATGGGGCAACTAAACTTGCATCCGATAAACTTTTTGTTGCAGCGAATAATCTTGCTGGTGGTCATAAGACGCGTTTTTCAGTAGTCCGTTATGGTAATGTCGTTGGCTCAAGGGGCTCAGTAGTACCTTTTTTCAGGAAGCTGATTGCAGATGGATGTGATTATTTACCTATTACTGATGAACGTATGACGCGCTTTTGGATTTCTCTACAACAAGGGGTTGATTTCGTATTGAAAAACTTTCAACGCATGCATGGTGGGGAAATTTTTGTGCCGAAGATACCCTCTATTAAGGTTGTTGATTTAGCAAGAGCAATGGCTCCTCAATTGCCCCATAAAATAATTGGTATTCGCCCAGGAGAAAAACTCCATGAAATTATGTGCCCGGCTGATGATTCTCATCTTACTGTAGAGTTTGCAGATTATTTCGTGATCAAACCTACGATTCAGTTTGCCACTAAGAATGATTTTTCAAGTAATAAATTAGGCGAGAGAGGTGTGCCTGTTGAACAAGGTTTTGAATTCCACTCTGGTAAGAATACTCGTTTTTTATCTGTCGATGAGATTGTGGCTTTTAATCATCTATCGGGTGCTTAATGATTCATTACGGAAGACAAGATATTAATGAAGAAGATATTGATTCTGTTGTCAAAGTTCTGCGATCGGATTTTCTCACGCAAGGTCCTGCTGTATCTAATTTTGAACGCTCTGTTGCCAGTCAAGTAGGTGTTAATCATGCAGTAGCACTAAATAGTGCAACCTCAGGGCTGCATGTCGCTTGTCTTGCCATGGGATTAGGACGTGGTGATAGGCTTTGGACGGTTCCTAATACTTTTGTAGCATCAGCTAATTGTGGTCGATACTGTGGTGCAGAAATTGACTTTGTTGATATTGATCCAGATACTTGGAATTTAAGTATCTCAAAACTTAAAGAAAAGCTTTTTCAAGCAAAAAAGAAAAGCCAACTACCAAAGATTTTAGTTCCAGTTCATTTTGCGGGTCAGCCTACAGAACAAGAGATAATTTGGGAATTGTCACAAGAGTATGGTTTTAAAGTTTTGGAAGATGCATCTCATTCTATTGGTGCTTTTAGGAATGGAGAAGCTGTTGGAAGTTGTCGTTGGTCCCATATTACTATATTTAGTTTTCATCCTGTAAAAATTATTACAACTGGTGAAGGTGGTATGGCCGTTACTAATGATGGAGAGTTAGCAGAACGAATGAGCATGCTTCGTAATCATGGTATAACACGCGATGTGACTCGTTTTAAAGATAGAGGAAATATTTCAACAGAAGAACAAAAAGCTTACCCATGGTATTATGAGCAGCAACTCCTTGGTTTCAATTATCGAATGACAGATATTCAAGCTATATTGGGTATTAGCCAATTAAAAAGGCTAACTCATTATGTCGAGCGTCGTAATCTTTTAGCTCAGAAATATACTAAAGAATTACAAGACTTACCTTTAAAATTACCCAGTATACAGTCGGGAAACTTATCCTCTTTTCATTTATATGTAGTGCGATTGAAAGGTGAGTCTTCTGTTTTAAGTCAGCTACATTCGCAAGTAATAGAGTCATTAAGAAAGAAAGGGATTGGAGTGACTCTCCACTATATGCCGGTGCATTTACAACCATATTATCGTGATTTAGGTTTTGCTCAGGGACAGTATCCAGAATCAGAGTTACACGGTAAATCAGCTTTTAGTTTGCCATTATATCCTGCCTTGAGTGATGAAAATCAAACCATCGTAATCAATGCATTAAGACAGGTTCTTACTAATGGGTAAGTCTTTAGTTATTGGGACCGTACAATTTGGTAAATTTTACGGTATAGCTAATCAGATAGGCCAAGTAAGTCAAAATGAGATAAAAAAAATTTTAAATTATGCATGGGAAATTGGAGTTAATACTTTAGATACCGCTCCTTCTTATGGAGATAGTGAATTGCAACTTGGAAACATTGGAGTGAGGGAGTGGAATGTTATTTCAAAGTTACCTATAGTATTGCCCGAAACTTGTAGTGATGTTTCAGGTTGGGTTAATGAATCAATCATTAATACTCTACAAAATCTTAAAATTAAACGGCTCAAGGGGCTTCTTTTACATCGCTCCCAACATATATTGGGAGGACAAGGTGAAAAGTTACTCTCTGCTCTTGCTTCCCTTAAGTCACAGGGAATTGTGGAAAAAATAGGAGTTTCAATTTATTCACCGGAAGAGTTGGATAATTTATGGCCTTATTTTCATCCGGACCTTGTGCAAGCTCCATTGAATATATTTGATCGCAGCCTTATTACTTCTGGATGGCTTTCTCGTTTACACCAATTTGGTGCTGAAGTGCATATAAGATCTATATTTCTTCAGGGACTTTTATTAATGAAGCCAGTGCAACGGCCCAAATTTTTTAATCGTTGGGAAGCATTATGGCGTCAATGGCATTTCTGGTTAGAGCAACAGTCCATTTCTCCACTACAGGCTTGTCTTGGATTTGCCTCGAAGCAAGTTGAAGTTGATGGTGTAGTTATTGGAGTCGATTCTATCAAACAATTAGATGAAATTCATTTGGCAATGCAACATCCCGGAATTTTACCACCGGACGAACTAATTTCTGAAGATCATGATCTTATAAATCCATCTCGATGGATCGTCACAAAATGATGCAACCTAAAGATTTACGTTTAGGAATTATCGGATTGAGTGAGGGGAACGGTCACCCTTATTCTTGGTCAGCTATATTTAACGGGTATAACCGAGAAGTAATGGCTAAGTGTCCTTATCCAGTAATTCCTGAATATCTTTCCAGTCAGTTTTTTCCCCATGATGCTATTCAAGGAGCAAAGGTTACTCATGTATGGGCGCAAGAAAGAGCTATTGCCGAGAATATAGCGGCTGCCTCATTAATACCTCACATTGTGAGTTATTATGAGGATATGATTGGTCAGATAGATGCTATTTTATTAGCCCGGGATGATGCTGAAAATCATTTGAAAATGAGTATTCCATTTTTAGATGCGGGACTTCCTATTTATATTGATAAACCCATAGCACTTACTCTTGATGATATTGAGTCTCTTTATTCTTATCAGCAATATAATGGTCAAATATTCTCATGCTCAGCCATGCGTTTTTCTGAAGAGTTGCAGCTTTCTGCTTTAGATAGAGAAAATTTAGGTGACATCGGACATATACAAGCAGTCATACCTAAAAGCTGGAAAAATATGGAATTCATATTATCGACCCAGTTTTGAATATGCTACAACTCTATGGAAAACCTTGTGATGTTCAATCGAATAGGTTGGATGGTGTAACAGTTGTAACGGTAAAGTGGTTGGATTTATCTGCAACATTTACATGTCTTGGTTCATTATCCAGTGAGATAAAGATTCGTGTATTTGGAAATAAAGGTTATAAAGATCTAATATTTAAGAATACCTTTTCTGCATTTAAACGAACTCTAGAGAAATTTATTACAAGTGTGAAGTTGAAATCTGAAATTACCACTAAAAATGAATTAGTGAGTGCTGTCTCAATACTTCAACGAGGATTATTGTGATGAAAGTAGATAATACTGACACCATATTTATTACAGGCGCTACAGGTATATTAGGAAGAGCCTTTACTTTAGGTTTTGCAGACGAAGGCGCTAATATTGTTTTTACAAGTCGTGGTGGAGGATCTGCTGATCAATTGCGAAAGGAATGTTTAGCTCATGGGGCTAAACAAGTTCTCTGTATTCAAACAGATTTATTATCAGATCATTCTGTACCATTTATCATTGAAGAGCTTAAAAAATCGAATCTATTACCAAATATATTAATTAATAATGCACGAAATGCAGATTTCATAAAGCCAACCTCTGATGGACTAACACCTCGAGAAAGTTGGAGAAATGAATTCATGTTGGGCGTAATTTTGCCTTATGAATTGACAATGGCTATAGCGGGTTGTGAACGCTCTCCTCTGAAAAGTGTAATTAATATTTCTTCAATATACGGTATTACTGCACCAAATCTCACTTTGTATGATCATCCGTCTCGTGATTCCTCTGCAAATTATGGAGTTACAAAGGCTGCCTTGATTCATCTGACCAAAGAGCTTGCGGTTCGTTTAGCTCCTCTTAAGATTAGGGTGAATGCGATCTCTTATGGTGGAGTCAAAGGAAGAGCAGATATAGCATTTCAAGATCGGTATGGAAAGTTATGCCCATCAGGGAAAATGCTAGAAGTCTCAGAAGTATTTGGTGCTGTAAAATATTTGTCGTCTTCTAATGCGGCTGGAGTTACGGGCCATAATCTTGTTGTCGATGGGGGGTGGACCATATGGTAAAAGATTCAATAGTAGCGGTTATTCCTGCTAGAGGTGGTTCTAAACGTATTGAGAAAAAAAATATCGTCAGTTTTTTAGGTAAACCAATGATCGCTTGGACTATAGAGGCTGCCCAGCAAACAGGATTATTTTCTCGGATTATTGTAAGCACGGATGATCAAGAGATAGCAGATGTAGCGCAATTATATGGTGCTACAGTACCCTTTCTCCGTAAGTACTACTCAGATGATATCTCCCCAGTGAGTTTGGCAACAATGGGTACTCTGAATCAGCTGCGTGATGAATTAAATGAGGAATATGAAATTGTTGTGCAACTGATGGCAAATTGTCCACTGAGAAATGAGACACATATAAGAGATGCTTTCAATTATTTTAAAACAGTTGGTGCAAGTTCTCAGATTAGCTGCTTTAAATTTGGCTGGATGAATCCTTGGTGGGCAGCAACACTCGATAAAGAGGGACATCCCATAAGTTTGTTCCCTGATGCTGGAAAACAAAGGTCACAAGATCTCCCCCCTCTTTACTGTCCAACAGGAGCGGTATGGATTTCGAAAGTTGAACATTTGATGAAATATCAGACATATCATTCCCCCGATCGTATTTTTTGGCCCATGGCTTGGCAAGCTGCAGTTGATATTGATGATTATGAAGATTTACAGATGGCCGAGCTACTATATCAAATGCAAATAAAATTGCCATGAAAGTTGTCATTCGAGCTGATGCATCATTAGTTATTGGTCAGGGGCACATTATGCGTTGTCTCTCATTGGCAGAGGCTTTACGCAGTTATGGTGCAGTGGTGCGTTTTGTTTGTCGGGTGCATGACGGTCACTTATGTGATTTGATCGAGAAAAAAGGTTTTCCGGTAGATCGCTTGCCTGCTTCCGTTAAGGCTAAGCGACTTGATACAATTAATTCCTATGAGGATTGGCTGGGTTTATCGTGGGAAGAGGACGCAGAACAAACTCTCTTATCTATTATCTCGCAAGGGGAAAAAGTCGATTGGTTAATTGTAGACCATTATGCACTTGATCATCAATGGGAGACTCGCCTTCGGCATGCCACTGCACAAATTATAGTTATCGATGATCTAGCAAATAGATTACACGATTGTGACTTGCTTCTAGACCAAAATTTGGTTCAAGAGATGGATAGTCGTTATGTAGGTAAGGTCCCCGCAGCATGTAATCTTTTATTAGGTCCTAAATATGCGTTATTGCAACCACTCTATGCGAAGTTACACAAGCGTATACCTGCGCGTTCCGGAAAGATTAAGCGAGTTCTTATCTTTTTTAGCTCTTTCGATCTCCATAACTTCACAAGTATCACCTTATCTGCTCTTTTAAGTTTATCTCGAACTGATATAGAAGTAGATGTAGTTCTTGGAGAAAAATCTCCCCACTACGCTTCAGTTTTTCATCAAATAAATCAATGCTCTAATATAAGGTTATATAATGATTTACCTACATTGGCTCCTTTGATGGCTAAAGCTGATATTGCTATTGGCGCAGGTGGTTCGACGAGTTGGGAACGTTTATGTCTAGGATTACCATCCATCGTTATAACGTTAGCTGATAATCAAAAAGATATTGCGTCGGGTTTAAGCCATGAGGGCCTTATACTTTGGTTAGGTAGCCAAAAAGAAGTAAGCGAGCAAACAATAGCTACGGCTTTGAATGATTTGTTTAAACAAGATCTGGATCCGAGATGGTCTTTGAAATGCTTAGAAACGGTAGATGGTTTGGGCATTAATAGGGTGTGTGCTGTGATGCTTTATAATGAAAAGAAGGAATTATACTTAAGGCAGGTTATACCAAGTGATGAAGGTCGATTGGTAGATGTTATTACTCAAAATGATCAAGCTTATGGATCAATGTTTCACCATTTCCTTCGTAAAATCGACGAATATTCCCTATATATTGCTGAAATAGAAGAAGGTGTATTACTTGGAAAAGCAGAGTTTTGGAATGATAATGGGATTTGGAAGTTCTCTTGCTCTGTCTTATCTATCTTTAGTCAAAAGAATTTGAATGAGCTTTTACAAAATAAAGCCTTATTAAAATTTCGGTCCGAGCATGATGGCCTTCTAGTTTTTGGGAGTTCGAAAGGATCTCAAAATCAGCTCATAAGTATATGTTCGGATAAGGCAAGTTGGATTAATGATTTCATTCCCGAACTAGTTATGAGTTGGTTAGAATCCGGATACCAAGTCGCCTGGACGCATGCTGCTTCCACTTGCCTCAAGGGGACTTTTGTTTTTATTTAGGATATGGGCAGATTGTAAATTCTGAAATTTTAAAACGGTATAAGAATAACCTAGTAGTTCACGAAAGTGATTTGCCGAAGGGTCGCGGATGGTCCCCACTAACATGGCAAGTTTTAGAAGGTGCAAAATCTTTTATGGTTACCTTGATCGAGGCTGAAAAAGAGGTCGATAGTGGCGTGATCTATTTACAAGAGAAGGTGGACTTGAAAGGTACTGAGTTGGTGGACGATCTCCGTCGGTTACAAAAAGAAGCTACGTTTCGTTTATGTAGATCTTTTGTGTCGGACTATACTAATATTCTAAACAATAAGCGACAGCAAACAGGAGAGCCCAGCTATTACAAGCGCAGGTTTCCAGTTGATGCACAGTTGGATCCAGATAAGTCTCTGAGAGATCAATTTAACTTACTTAGAGTTTCTGATAACTACCGTTACCCAGCGAGGGTTAAAATAGATGGAGTAGAGTATCGATTGAAAATTGATAAGCTATGAAGCAGCTATGTCGACTATTATAATAGCAACTCCACATGATCGTAATAATCAAATAGAACAACGATTATCGGAGCGTTTCACCAATCATCGCTTTCTTAGAATACGCAATAAGGAAGAATTGTGTTTATCTTTACTCGAACAGATTCAACCTGAGTTTATATTTTTTCCGCATTGGTCATGGTTGATTCCTGAAGATATCCATACTCGGTATGAATGTATTATATTTCATATGACGGATCTTCCTTATGGACGTGGTGGTAGCCCTTTACAAAATCTTATTGTTCGTGGCCATACAGAAACACAATTGACAGCCCTGAAGTGCGTTTCTGAATTAGATGCGGGACCAATCTATTGTAAAAAACATCTATCATTGGAAGGAACTGCTGAAGAAATCCTTAGAAGGGCTTCCCACTTAATTGAGGATATTATAGCCGAAATATTAATTCAAAAACCAAACCCTCAACCACAGCAAGGAACCCCTATTATATTTAAAAGAAGAAATCGTTCAGATGGAAATATTGCTTCTCTTAAGACACTGAAAGAAATATATGATTTTATACGTATGCTAGATGCTGATAGTTATCCCCCTGCATTTGTAGAAACAGAATACTGGAAATTTGAATTTAACGATGCTCACATAGCTGAAGATAGTTTGTATGCAAAAGTGCGGATAAGAAAGAAGGATGTATGACTAATAAAGTAGCTGTTATTGCAGCCCATCCCGATGATGAAGTACTTGGCTGCGGAGGTACTATAGCTAGGATGGCTCAGGAAGGATGTGAAGTTAATATTTTATTAATTGCTGATGGAGAAACTTCAAGAAGATCGGATGAAAATTCAATGACTGTTTCAACTAAAATTGAGAACCGTAATATTTCAGCCAATGTTGCATGTAAAATTTTAGGATGTGCCTCTGTAGAAATTTTAGGTTTGCCCGATAATCGTTTAGATGGTCTGGATAGATTGGATCTTGTTCAAGTTATTGAAAATTTTATACAGAAATATTCTCCGTTAACAATATTTACTCACCATGCAGGAGATGTAAATATCGATCATCGAGTTGTTCATGATGCGGTTATTGCGGCTTGCAGACCTTTACCAAACTACAATTTAGGTGAGTTGTTATTCTTTGAAACACCCTCATCGACTGAATGGCGCCCACCTTCATCTCATTGGGCTTTCAGTCCAAATTTTTTTGTAAACATATCTGATACACTTCAAAAAAAATTAGAAGCTCTCAATGCTTACCAAGAGGAATTGAGAGAGTTTCCTCACCCACGTTCTTTAAAGGCAATAGAATCTTTAGCTCAATGGCGTGGTGCGAGTGTAGGTGTAAAAGCTGCTGAAGCTTTTATACTTGGGCGTAAGATTATTAAATAAGAGATATTATTTATGAAGATAGCAAATTATCACATTGGAAAAGAAAATCCCCCATTTATCATAGCAGAAATGTCCGGGAACCATAATCAATCTTTAGAACGAGCTCTTCAAATCGTTGAATCAGCTGCCAAAATGGGAGCCCATGCCCTTAAGTTACAAACATACACTGCAGATACTATGACACTTGCAATCAATAAGGGAGATTTTTTCATTAACGATGAGCAAAGTCTTTGGAAAGGCCACAGTTTACATGATCTTTACAAACTAGCATATACTCCTTGGGAGTGGCATGTCCCAATTATAAAGAAGGCAAACGATCTAGGAATGATATGCTTTAGTACTCCTTTTGATGAAAGTGCGGTGGACTTTCTAGAAAGTTTAAATGTTCCGGCTTATAAGATAGCTTCATTTGAAAATATCCACCTACCTTTAATTGCCAAAGTAGCCGCTACAGGTAAGCCCATGATTATTTCTACCGGGATGGCGACGCTTGGTGAAATAGATGATGCTGTGCAGATGGCGCGCAAGTCAGGATGTAATGATTTAATTTTACTTAAATGCACAAGTACTTATCCTGCAACACCGCAGAATAGTAATGTCATTACAATCCCACACTTAAGAACATTATTTAATTGTGAAGTAGGACTTTCTGATCACACTATGGGTATTGGTGCGGCAATAGCTGCAGTCGCTCATGGTGCGAGTGTGATTGAAAAGCACTTTACACTGAGCCGTGCAGATGGTGGGGTCGACAGTGCTTTTTCTATTGAACCTGAAGAACTGCATGCATTGGTTATTGAGACGGAACGTGCATGGCAGTCTTTGGGCCAGGTAACTTATGGGCCTAGTGAAACTGAGAAAAAATCAATGGTGTTTCGTAGATCGATTTATATATCTCAGGATATGAAAGAAGGCGATAGATTAACGCGTGAAAATCTCCGTTGTGTAAGGCCAGGAATGGGCTTATCTCCTAAATATTTTGAGATACTTTTGGGTAGGCGAGTCAATCAGGACATTAAAAAGGGTACTCCTATGCAATGGAGTTTAGTTGGATAACTCTGATAAAAAAATCATGACATATGGCGTATTGATTGTTGGAGTGGGTCAAAATGTGAGATAAACTGGAAGGGCTTAAATCCTGTATTAAACGAGTATGCAAAAAGAACTGAGAAATTCTTGGATGCCCTGTATGGTTCGGGTGACTTAAAGAGTCAGTTAGTTTTTTGTAATGATGATGTTTTGAGGCTCTCTAAAGTCATTCAAAACTCCGAAAAAGATCTGGAGAATGGTTTTGAAGAAAGTATTATTACTTATTGATCAAAAAGCACGCGACTTAGTGAGTGTTATGCTCATTGGAGAGTACCTCCGTGAATTTGGAATTAAGGTATATTACTGCAATAAAGGAAACATGTTGGCTATGGCTGAAAATGTTAATCCCAATGTGCTCGTATTGTCCTGTACTGAAGGCCAATATAAAGATCTTGCCTGCTATTTGGCGCCTCAGTGTAAAATTGTTTTGATGACCCAGGAGGGTGCTTGTGCGACTAAGGAATCTACAATATTGAGGCATACCATGTGTGGGATGGGAGTGGATTCTTATATTAAAGGTCTTTCCCGAGTTTATTTATGGAGTCATATTTCGAAGCGTTGGTTGCTTGAAGAATCTATCTATCCTGAATCTATCTTAAGAATATTTGGGACTTCACGCTTAGACGCGTATCGTCAAACAGAAAAGCGAAGTTGTGACCAAACCAGGAAAATTCGTGTAGGTTTTGCAAACCGGGGGTTTTCAATTAATCCCACGATAAGATCCAACCCAATTCAGGAGATAGACAACTTTCGTACAAAAGAAGGAAGCCATCGGGCCTATATTGATAAAAACCGTGAATGGGAGGATTGGATTTGGCACGGGATGGCGTCTTTAAGAATAAGTCTGGACTTGATTCAGACGCTTGCAGAGGCGGGTCGATATGAAATTATTTTCAGACCTGATCCTTATGAAAATTATAAGTCATATGAGTTTTTAAAGTCGAAGTATCCCTGTTTTCATATTAATAGGGACCCAGTACTTTTTAATTTCATTGAAGATATTGACGTGCTTATTACTGAATTCTCAACAACAGGAACAGAAGCTTTGCTGATGAAGAAACCTGTGATATCGATGCAAAAACTTATAGGACCACGCCTTCCTGAACATAATAGTTTGGCTAATCATATTAATCCTTCTCATATGCAATTTTATTGGCAGCCTGAAGATAAAGCAGCTCTGTTAAAGGTATTAAATGACTCTATCCTCGATGTTATTCCATACTCACCTGCACCTGAAAAGGCGGAGAATTATCTTAAAGAGTTCTATAATTGGCCTTCGGATGGTCAAAGTGTCGCCTATTGTATTGCAAAGGACCTGCAATCTCTTCTTTATGAAGAAGTCTCCTCTGAGATGAATAAACTTCACCATGATGAATATATTGAGCATCCATTCATTAAAAGATTGGCACAAAAGACTCATCTTTCATCGAAAATAGTAAAAAAGATATTAGCAACGCCGGTATTTTTTGATTTGATGAACATAGGAAGAGCTTTATGGAGGAATGATTTGTCTGGACATTTACGCGCGGAATATTACTGGTGGCAAAAAGAAGAGGTGTGCAGAGTAAAGAATATATTTCAAAACCTTAAGAGGAAAGATCTTGATTACTTATGAACCTTAAAAAAATTATTGATGAGAATTTTAATGAACACCTGAAAGTTATAGAATCAGTTCATCAGAGCCTTTCTGAATTAATCATTACAGTCGGACAACTGCTAGCCCAGTCGCTAGCTCGGGGTAGTATATTGTTTTGGTGTGGCAATGGTGGTAGCGCAGCGGATAGCCAACACATGGCGGCAGAACTTATTGGTCGTTTCAAAAATAACCGCCGTCCTTTGCGGTCCATAGCATTAACCACGGATACATCCATACTTACATGTATAGCTAATGATTATAGTTATGAAGATGTTTTTGCTCGTCAGATTGAAGGGTTGGGTCATGTTGGTGATGTTGTAATTGGAATCTCTACTTCAGGGAATAGTGAGAATGTGGTGCGTGCTTTTAAGGCAGCTAAGCGGATGGGGTTGATGACAGTAGCGCTGTTAGGAAAAGGCGGTGGAGTGGCGCAGAATTTGGTTGATTATTCACTAGTGATTCCTTCAAACATAACGGCTCGCATTCAAGAGTCCCATATCCTCATAGGTCATATGCTCTGTGAGATAATTGAGCAGGAGTTAGGGCTTGCATAAGCCATTTCCAGCTTTATCACAAATTCATACAATTGCCTTTGATTTTGATGGGGTTTTTACAGACAACAAAGTGTGGGTGGGTCAGGATGGCTATGAAAGTGTGCGATGCGATCGAAGTGATGGTTTAGCTTTTGATCTAGTGCGTGTTTTTCAAAAGAAGAAGAAACTTAATGCCGAGTTATTTATTCTATCTAAAGAATCCAATCCCGTTGTATTAATGAGGGCCCGGAAATTAAAATTGAAATGTTATCATAGCGTTGGTGATAAACTTGCATTTATGCAAGGCTATTTGAAAAAGCGTTTCCCATTGAACTTAGAGTCGTGGAAGGGGTTGGTATATCTAGGTAATGATCTTAATGACTTGTTACTTATGAGATATGCAGGTTATGCAGTAGCGCCAGCAGATGCACACCCTAAAATAGCAGAGCTAGCGCATTTAGTCTTGAAGCAAAAAGGTGGGGAAGGTTTCGTGCGCGCTTTTATAGAGCGCTTATTGGGAATTAATAAACTATCAAAGGAGAAAATCGATGAGCTTATATCTAATTGCTGAAATTGGTATCAACCACAATGGAAGCATGGACATCGCGAAACAACTTATTGACGCCGCCGCTGACGCAGGTTTCGATGCTGTGAAGTTCCAGAAGCGTACGATTGATAAAGTGTACACAAAAGAGCTTTTGGACAGCCCACGAGAAAGTCCCTGGGGGAAGACCCAACGTGAACAGAAGATGGGGTTGGAGTTTAGCCGTGAGCAATATACGGAAATAGACCGTTACTGTAAGGAAAAAGGCGTGGCTTGGACGGCGTCGGCGTGGGATGTCGACTCGCAAAAGTTTATTCGAGATTTTAAAGTCTCGTTCAACAAGGTCGCGTCGGCCATGTTGGGTCATAAGCCCCTGCTGCGTGAGATCGCTTCCGAAGGAAAGAAGGCCTTCATCTCCACGGGAATGGCGACTTTAGAGGAGCTCGATGAAGTGGTTGAGCTTTTTCGAAAAGCCAATTGTCCCTTTGAGCTGCTTCACTGCAATAGTACTTACCCGATGCCGGAAGAGAATGCGAATTTAAGGTGCATCCCCATGTTAAGGGCCCGTTACGGCTGTGATGTCGGCTACTCCGGCCATGAGAGTTCTTTATTGAAAGTATGCACTACTGCCGTTGCTTTGGGTGCCACTTCATTGGAACGCCATATCACTTTAGACCGCGCGATGTATGGTTCGGACCAGGCGGCTTCGATCGAGACTCATGCGCTTAGGAACTTCGTGGAAACGGTGCGCATGGTGCCGTCCTTGCTCGGTACCGGGGAAAGATGATCACTCCCGCCGAGTTGGCTGTGCGTAAAAAACTACGAGTGGATGTAGCTGGATAAAGAGACCATTTCTTTATGAAGAAACGAGTTGTGCTTATCATCCAGGCGCGAATGGGTTCTACCCGATTGCCGGGAAAGTCGATGATGGATCTCGCGGGCGCGCCTTTATTAGGCCGAATTTTAGAGAGAGTGAAGCGTTGTGAGCGCCTCGATGAAATCGTGTTAGCTATACCGGATACTTCTCAGGATAGAGTTCTTGCTGCTTTAGGTAAAGCTTATGGTGTCACGGTTTTTGCCGGTTCTGAGAATGATTTAGTGGAACGTTACTACCAAGCAGCTATTGTGAGTAAGGCCGATATAGTGGGACGCTTGCCCGCGGATAATGCGACGCCGGAACCGTCCGAGATTGATCGTATTGTGGATCATCATCTTTCGTTAGGCCGTCGCGGCTTTTCCTCCAACCTGTCTGTAATCGCCGACTCTGGATATCCCGATGGCATTGGCGCCGAGGTGTTTGATTTTTCCCTTTTGGCCGAAGCTCGGGATAGGCATGCAGATTTGCGCCAAAGGGAACATGTGCATCTCAACTTTTTCGATTACACCAAACAGCAAGCTGTGGATGAAAGTTGGTGTCCTATCAGCACTGTCATGTGCCCCCTTGAATTTAAGCGTCCTGACCTTGTGTTGGACGTGAATACCGCGCAACAGTATGAATGGATGAAATCATTATATCAGGATCTTTATCTTGTTAATCCGAACTTTCATATTACCGATATCATCCGCTGGTATGACCGGCGTTCAACGAGCGTGAAATAGGAGTTGTTTAACATGAAAAACTCAGGTCGCGTGGTTTATTTCAACGGAAAACTTGTTCCCGAAACCGAGGCGAAAATCTCAATTTATGATTCAGCGCTTATGTTCGGCGACATGGTTTTCGAAATGACCCGCTCTTTCGATAAAAAGCAATTTAAGCTACGCGAGCATATTGATCGCCTGTATGCCGGAGTCAAAATTCTTCGTATTCCTTTGGCGATGACGCCGCAAGAAATGGAGCAGGCTTGCTACCAAACGATCGAAGCCAACGACCATCTTTTTCAAAAAGACGACGAGCATCGACTGATGATAGACGTCTCTCGCGGCTTGCTAGGTATTTATCAAGGGATCGAGGGCCTTCATAAGGGACCTAACGTCATTATCGCCGATTTCCCCTTGCAATGGACGGTGGCGGGCATGGGCAAGCTTTTTGAGGTGGGGATCAACGCCGTCATCACTTCTCAACGTGCTATTCCGGCGGCATTGTTGGATCCAAAGATCAAGAATAGGAGTCGGATCCATTACCTTATGGCAAATATCGAAGCCTCTCAAGTCGAGGGAGACAATAATTGGGCTCTCTTGCTCGATCCGGACGGGTTTATTGCCGAAGGTACGGGCGATAACTTTTTTATCGTCAAGGATGGTGTGGTCGTTACCCCAGAGGGCAGAAATATACTGCGCGGTGTTTCCCGAGCTTATATCATGGAAGAGCTTTGTAGCGAACTTGGCATAAGGGTCATTGAAAAAACATAGAGGCCTATGATGTTTATACGGCCGATGAAGCTTTCATGACAGGTACACCTTTTTGCATGCTCCCCGTCACTGCATTGAATGGAAATATTATCGGGTCCGGTAAAGTTGGCGAAGTTTTTGGAAAGCTGATTCATTTATGGGGTCGGAAAAACGGGATAGACATTATTGGCCAAATTAGGGGCTGGGATGCGGTCAGGGACGCTTCTTCAGGCGCTAGCGGCGCTCCGACACCTTATAGGTTTAAATCTAAGTGAAGAAAATAGGCTTTATGCAAGGCCGTCTTTCTCCAGTAGTGGGGGGGAGTATTCAGGCTTTCCCTTGGGATCATTGGCGCAGCGAATTTTCTGTGGCGCAAAAACATGGTTTTAAACTCATGGAGTGGACCCTAGATCAAGAAAAGCTCTACGAAAACCCGCTCCTGACCTCTTCTGGGCAGGAGGAGATAAAATCTTTATGCAAGAGCCATGACGTAAGCATTCCATCCCTTACAGGGGATTGTTTCATGCAAGCTCCATTTTGGAAAGCCTCGGGTGCAGAAAGGCCCTCCTTAAAAGAGGATTTCATAGCGGTAGTCCAGGCTTGCGCCAGGGTAGGCATATCTCTTATCGTTGTGCCGTTGGTGGATAAAGGGCGCATTGAAAGTAGCGAACAAGAAGATGTGTTGGTCGGATTTTTAAAGGGCCAGGAATCACTTTTTGCTAGCCGTAACATCCGTATTGTATTTGAGTCGGATTTTGACCCAAGCGAGCTAACACGATTCATCAAACGTTTTGACCCGGCTCTTTTTGGGATCAATTATGATATTGGGAACAGCTCGGCTCTTGGTTTTTCGCCGGAAGAGGAGTTTCGATATTATGGTAATCGCATCATGAACGTTCATGTGAAAGATCGCCCACTTCACGGTACGACGGTACCCCTTGGCGCTGGGCATGCGGATTTTCGGGCTGTTTTTTCCGCCCTTAAGGGTGTTCATTATAAGGGTAATTATATTCTGCAGACGGCCCGCGCAGACAGCGAAGCGCATGCAGAGGTGTTATGTCGGTATCGCGATATGACCCTTAACTGGTTAGATACTTATGGAACTTAATCTTTCGGGAAAGAAGGCTTTAATCACCGGATCCTCGCGCGGTATCGGGTTGGCCATCGCACAATTGTTGCAAAAGGAAGGCTGTCTTATTTGCTTGAATGGTCGTGACAGCAAGAATCTGGAAGTTGCGATGACTCACCTTAAGGGAGCCGTTTCATCTGTTGGAGATATGACAAGTCCCGATGAAGCTAAACATGTTGTTTCCGAAGCCTTTGAAAAATTGGGCAAGATTGACATATTGATCTGTAATGTCGGCAGTGGGTCTTCGGTGCCGCCTGGCAAGGAAACCTATGAGGAATGGCAGAGGGTGTTGGCCATCAATTTTTTGAGCACGACAAACACTGTTGAAGCGGCGCGAGAAGTTTTATCCGTTTCACAAGGTGTCATTGTTTGCATTTCTTCAATTTGCGGCATCGAGGTCGTTGCGGGTGCTCCCATTACTTACTCAGTGGCGAAGGCAGCCCTGAATGCCTATGTGAAAGGCATCTCTAGGCCATTGGGGAAACAGGGGATCCGCATTAACGCGGTGGCTCCGGGCAATGTCCTTTTTGAGGGTTCGGTCTGGGAACGTAAATTAAGCGATGATAAGGAGTTAGTCCAAAGCATGCTAGAACGTGATGTTGCGTTGGCTCGGTTGGGAGCTCCCCATGACGTCGCAAATCTTGTCGCTTACCTTGCCTCCCCATTGGCCAATTTCGCCACGGGTGTGATATGGACGGTGGATGGGGGACAGGTTCATTCTTAAAAATGGGTACATTTGAAAATTTAATTTATCAGAGAAGACGGCTCTTATTACGGGAGCCGCCGGCCTTCTAGGCGCCGAGCATGCCAGTGCCTTGTTGGATAGTGGGGCTACCGTTGTGCTCACGGACGTTAATGAAAAGATCCTGGATTCTCTTCGTCAGTCATTGTCGGTCGATCGAGATAAGTCTCGCATCATCACTTGTATTATGGATGTCACTAATCCGGAGGGGATCAGAAGGGTGGCTGAAGGTTTGGAGAAAGATGGTCGGCGTATCGATATCCTCATTAATAATGCTGCCATAGATCCTAAAGTGGGTGGAAAAGGCCTGGCAGAAGCTTCTCGCTTGGAAAACTTCTCATTAGAGCAATGGAATATGCAGGTGGCAGTAGGACTAACCGGAGCTTTTTTATGCAGCAAAACATTTGGAGGCGCGATGGCTCGTGATGGTCAGGGTGGCGTCATCCTAAATATCGCATCCGATCTTTCCGTATTGGCTCCGGATCAACGTATTTATCGAAAATCCGGTCTCCTGGAAGACCAACAGCCGGTAAAACCCGTGACTTATTCTGTGATTAAAACGGGATTGATAGGTCTTACACGTTATTTAGCGACCTATTGGGCGGACAAAGGGGTGCGATCGAACGCTTTATCTCCAGGCGGTGTGTTTGTCGGCCAGGATGAAGAGTTTGTGAGGCGCCTCACTTCATTGATTCCTTTGGGTCGCATGGCTGCCAAGGACGAATACCGCTCAGCAATTCAATTCCTTTGTTCAGAGGCTTCCGCGTACCTGAACGGACAGAATATCGTCATGGATGGTGGCCGTTCTGTATGGTGAAACGTTTTTTAATCACCACAGCCATGGAAGATACTTGGTGTGGTAATAAGCCAGTATTGTTTCTCGGAGAATGGTGTAAACGGTATTCTCGTAAAGAACACTGGTCTAGCATGGATGCAGAAGTACTGCCTTATCATTGGGATGATCGGGTAAAACTTTTTTCCGATTATCAATATTTACAGGAATTTTACGAACGGCTTCTTTTTGATTTATCTGACCAGCTTAATAGAATGCATGGGACTAACTATGGAGTAAGGTACTGGCGCATTCTTGTTGGTCGTTGGTTAGGTTATTTCCTGCAAATTTTATTTGATCGATGGACGACTATTCATGAGGCTCTAGCTAAGTATAATTTAGAAGGTAGTATTGTCTTCATTGATTCAGAAAATCAATTGATCCCAAATGATATGACCCATTTCATCAACCTATTTGTAAGTGATGAATGGAATCATTATATTTATTCTGTTATTCTACAACGGTACACCAATATTTCTTGTGAGAAAAAGGTGTATTCTTATCCTGAAAAACAGTAAATCTTAATACTTCTTTTAGTATAAAGCGGAAGGTACTAAACAAATTGAAAAGTTTATACATACGCTTTGCAAATATTTTTAGTCACGACCAAGACATATTTTTCATCACTACTTATTTGCCGCTTAAAGAAGAGATGTTTTTATATTTAAAGTTTGGGCAATTACCACAAATTCATCCATCACCCGTCCCTGTGAAAATTAACCCTGATAAGAATAAAAGAAAATGGTTGGTAAAAGGCGAAAGCTTAAATCAATTTGAGTCTTTTGCCCGATCTATGATTCCTGAACAAATTCCTACAGTGTATTGTGAGGGGTTTTTGCAGTTAAAAGAACAAGCAGAAAATTTATCTTGGCCTAAGAATCCAAAGCTTATTTGGACGAGTTGTTCTCATAGTGCTGACGATGTTTTTAAAGCTTGGGCTGCTGATAAAGTAGAAGCGGGCGCACCTTTAGCTATAGGTCAGATTGGTGGACACTATGGAATAGGAAAATGGTCGTTTGCTGAAAGTAATGAAGTTGCAATTTCAGATCGATATTTCACTTGGGGATGGTCAGATCCTAGTCAACCAAAGGTGAAGCCTGTAGGGCAATTCAAGAAAAAGCTGCCTTTAGGTATAGATCATTCTAAACAATTTCGAGCCTTACTGGTTACATGTATTGTTCCAAGATTGAGTTATTGGATGTATAGTATTGTTGTTGCTGGTCAGTGGCTTGATTACTTTAACGATCAATGTGTTTTTGTCCAAAATCTTTCCGATTCTATTCGGAATGTTTTGACGGTACGGTTGCATTCTAACGATTATGGGTGGGATCAAATAGATCGTTGGAAAGATAAATTTCCAAGTCTAACATTTGACCCTGGTATTGACGATATAGATGATTTAATCCGCCATACTAGAATTTATATAGCAACTTACAATGCGACTACTTTTTTAGAGACTTTTACAATGGATGTCCCAACAGTAATTTTTTGAATACGAAGCATTGGGAATTAAGGGATACTGCAATTCCTTATTTTGATGAATTGAAAAGGTTGGGATTTTTCACGAGACTCCTGAATCTGCAGCGAGACATGTTGTCAAAGTGTGGGATAATGTTGACCATTGGTGGAAAAGTAGAGAAGTACAAGATGTATTGAAACGTTTTAAAAAACAATATTCATATTTGCCACGTAATTTAGTAAATCAGGTAGAGGTGGCTTTGAAAGAAGTGATAGCTGATCATCAATGTTCAAACTAAGATAAAAGTGAAATTTATTATTAAGAAACTAGCTCTTTATTTAAGAGGCTTTTCGAGTCTCTTTCAAAGATTTTATAATAGGCTTTATAGTTTATTTTATGCCGTCCAATTAGGATCTTGTGGTGATAAATTTAGGATAAGAACAACATCAATTATATATTCGCCTGAAAATATAAGTATCGGGAATAATTTTTCTAGTATGGGGTATTTATACTTATATGCAAATGAAGGAAAGATTGTTATGGGCAATAATATTTCTATAAATACAAATGTCCAGATTGGTGCATCAGGCGGAAAAATTTTTATGGGTAATAATATTCTTATTGCTCCTAATGTTGTGATTCGCGCAGCTGATCATGGGCTGAAAGCTGGTGAACTCATTATGTCACAGCCACATACCCCAGGGACTATATATATTGAAGACGATGTTTGGATTGGTTCGAATGCTGTGATCACAGCAAATCTTACTTTAAGTAAAGGTACTGTTGTTGCTGGTGGTGCAGTTGTGACGAGATCCACAGAGCCCTATAGTATTGTTGGAGGTGTTCCTGCTAGGAAAATCTCTGAGCGATTGTAGCTGCTAGTCTTTTTGAAAAAATATGATTCAAACTACTTTAAGAAATAAAATAAATTCCAAAACCCTTACAATTGGCTCGTGGATTACATTGGCTCATTCTGGAATAGCTGAAATTATGGCTAAGGCTGGTTTTGATTGGTTGGTTGTGGACTTGGAACATAGCATGATAAGTATGGAAGAGGCCGGCGGTTTAATTCGAACTATTGAACTTTGTGGCGCAGCACCCTTAGTCCGGCTAACTTCAAATGATCCAAATCAAATAAAAAGAGTTATGGATGCTGGTGCTCATGGGATTATAGTTCCAATGGTTAATTCGGCTGCAGAAGCTCAACTGGCGATATCTGCGACACGCTATGCTCCAGAAGGATCACGTGGAGTAGGTTTAGCCCGAGCACAAGGGTATGGGGCAAGTTTTCAAGAATACTTACAATGGCAAAAAGATGGTCCAGTGGTTGTTGTGCAGATCGAACACAAAAAGCTTTGGATCACCTGGAAGAGATTTTTCAAGTTCCTGGGGTTAATGCATTTATTATAGGGCCTTATGATTTATCTTGCTCAATGGGAATTCCCGGACAGTTTAATAACAAAGACTTCATCAATACAATGCAACATATTCTCGAAACTGGAAAACGATTGAATTGTACTGCTGGCCTTCATGTAGTGGAGCCTGACTTAAACCGTCTTGAGCAATCAATTCGTGAAGGATATACATTTATTGCCTATAGTGTGGATATTCGTATCATTGACACAACCGTCAGAGCAGGGATTGAAAAAGCAAAAGAGTTTAAAAAATGAAAGCGATCGGAATTATTCCAGCACGTCTTGGGGCGACGAGATTCCCAAATAAACCAATGGCTACATTGCTTGGAATGCCTATGGTTGGTCATTGTTACCATCGAACCCGTCTTGCTCCTGGAATAGAGAAAAGTTACGTCGCAACCTGTGATCAGGAAATTTTCGATTATATCCAAAGCATTGGTGGTAAAGCTCTAATGACTTCCACAGCACATACGCGGGCAACAACAAGAACTGCAGAAGCTATTGAAATTGTAGAGAAAGAAACTGGGAGCCAAGCTGATATTATTGTGATGGTTCAAGGTGACGAGCCCCTTATACCTCCCGAGACAATCTCCGAAACACTTTCTCACTTTAACGATTCATCTGTAGAAGTTGTTAATATAATGTCTCGTCTGCGTACTTACGAACAGTTTATTGATAAAAATAACGTTAAGGTTGTTGTAAATAAAAATAACGATGCTCTCTACTTTTCGAGAGAACCTATTCCTTCTCCGTGGAAGGGTGTCGAAAATGTTCCTATGTATATGCAGACTGGAATCATTGCTTTTCGTCGAGACGTTCTCTTGAAGTTTAATAAGATGGCAGAAACGCGTCTTGAACAAATTGAGTCTGTTGATATGAACCGTATCTTAGAAAATGGTGGGAGAATTCGCATGGTTTTAACAGAAGTTGTCACAATCGGAGTTGATACCCCGCAAGAACTAAAAGAGGCAGAAAAGTTATTGGAATCCGATATAACTTTATCCAAATATCTCAAGCCATGAGAGAACACGAAATACGACCTGAAGCGCTTTTAAAGAAATACATTGAGCTAAGCAGCCAAGATGCTCAAAAGTGTTTTCAAAATAATTCTCGGCAATTAATACAATGTATTGCCTGTGATAATCTTAAAACGAGTTTTCAATTTGAAAAAGATGGTTTTGGATATGTCCAATGCAACAATTGCAAGACTCTTTTTCAAAGTCCGCGTCCTCCTATTAGTGAATTTGAAGCTTTTATCGGCAATCAGAATCATCACGTTATTGGGCCGAAGTTTTCTTTCCAGCAGTAGCTGAAGCTCGTAGAGAAAAGATATTTAGGCCTAGAGTGGTTCGTTTATCAGAATTGTGCTTTAAACAAGGCTTTTCAATTAATCGTCTTATTGACGTTGGGGCAGGTTATGGAATTTTTTTGGATGAATGGAGAAAATCATTCCCCAATACAAGCTTGCTGGCAGTAGAACCTTCAGCTTCTTTAGCCAATGAATGCCGCACGAAAGGTTTTGAAATTGCCGAGGACATCGTCGAAAATGTAATTGGTTATGACGATTCAGCAGATCTTGTTACTTGTTTTGAAGTTCTCGAACACACCTATTCACCACTTAATTTTTTATTTGCACTGAAAAAGTTGGCACGTCCTGGAGGTTTAGTTTTTATTAGTACTTTAGGTATCGATGGTTTTGACCTTCAAATGTTATGGGAGAAATCAACTCAGATATCTCCTCCTCACCACATTAATTTTATTTCTATCAATGGCTTTAAAGATCTCTTTCAGCGAGCGGGATTAGTGGATATAAAAATACTTACCCCTGGCCAACTTGATGTTGATATAGTTCGAAATTTGGCACGTCGTGATGCATCACTTTTGAGCAATAATAGATTCTTGTATAACTTATTAAATGATGATCAAAAGTCCTCTGAATTTCAAAAGTTTTTGAGCGAAAATCTACTGAGTTCGCATGTTTGGATTCTGGGAATGAAGCCTGAAAAATAGCCTTTTATTTATGAGTTTTTAAATTAAAGTCCAGCATGAGTCATCTGGTGTATTTTTATGAAAAAAAATAAACCCAATAACAAAACATTACGTGTCGGAATCGCCGGTTTTGGAATCGTCGGTAAAAGAAGGAAAGAGTGCATTGACCGTCATCCCCAAATGCAAGTCGTTGCTGTTTGTGACCGATCTTTTAAAAAAACTCGTATGACAAAAGACGGAATTTCTTATTTTAAAAGCTATCGAGATTTACTTAAAAACGATCTTGATATCCTTTTTGTCTGCCTTACTAATGATATTGCTGCCGAAGTTACTATTGCGGGTTTGGAGTCTAATTTTCATGTTTTTTGCGAAAAGCCTCCTGGAAGAAGTGTAGAGGATATAGTAAAAGTGATTCGTCATGAGCAAAAAAAGCCTCATCTTAAGTTAATGTATGGCTTTAATCATCGCTATCATGATTCAGTAAAAGATGCCCTCCATATACTTCGTTATGGGAAATTAGGTAAAATTATCAACATGCGTGGCATGTATGGTAAATCCAAACTAGTGACCTTTAATCAATCGGATTGGCGTACGAAAAGAAACATTGCAGGAGGGGGTGTGCTATTAGATCAAGGTATTCATATGGTAGATTTAATGAGCCTCTTTGCTGGAGATTTTAGTGAAGTTTATAGTTTTATTTCTAATCGTCATTGGGGTTACGATGTTGAAGATAATGCTTACGCATTGATGAAAACTCCTGATGGTGTGATTGGTATGCTGAATTCATCTGCCACTCAATGGAGACATCGATTTCATTTGGAAATTAATCTTGAATGTGGAAGCCTCATATTAGGTGGTATTCTTTCAGGGACAAAAAGCTATGGTGCTGAAACATTAACTGTTGTTTATGCAGATCCTGATAATGATGCTGGTGACCCCAAAGAACAAATCACTCACTACAATCGAGATCCCTCATGGGATGAAGAAATCATTGCCTTTGCTGACTCTGTTTTAAATGACTTGCCGATACAAAATGGTAGCTCGCAGGATGCTTTGCGTACTATGCAATTGGTTTTTAATATTTACTATGCGGACCCAGTTTGGCGTAATACTTATAACATATCAAACCCCAATTTTATTAAAATTTAAGGAAAATATTATGAATAATATTGATTCAATCTTTACAAAAAAAAGAACTATTGGAGAATTTGCAGGTGGATACTTTGATTATCTCAAAAAAGTCTTGGATAGTATCAATTCTGAATCGCTTAATAAGCTTGAAATTGAATTAGAGTCAGCTCGATCTGAAGGAAATACCATCTTTATTGCTGGCAATGGAGGTTCAGCAGCCACAGCAACAACCATGGCCAATGATATTGGATTTGATATCATTAAAAAAACAGGAGTGAAGAAACCTTTTAAATTTTTGGCTTTGACTGACAATTGTTCTGTGATGACGGCTATTGCTAATGATGTAGGTTACGAGAATTTGTTCACCAATCAACTTAAAATTCATTATAAATCTGGTGATAAACTTTTAGTGATTTCGGCTAGTGGAAATTCTTCTAACCTAGTGAATGCTGCTGAATGGGTTAAGTCTCATGATGGAAGAGTAATCGGGTTTCTCGGCTTTGATGGTGGAAAACTAAAACAACTTTGTGATGTAATGGTCCATGTACAAACAGAAAAAGGGGAATACGGTCCTGTAGAAGATGCACATCTCATTATTAATCATATACTAGCACATTGGTTCCAATGTAAGCTGAAATAATTTATGACACTTCCTAAAGTCTTGATTGGTCCTTCATCATTTGCGGAAATAGATCGATCTCCACTCGAAAAATTAATCAATGCTGGATTTGAAATCGTTGAAAATCCTTATAAGCGAAAATTAACAAAATTAGAATTGAAGACTCTTCTTAGTGAAGATGTATGTGGAATCATTGCCGGGTTAGAACCATTAGATTGTGAAGTTTTGAAAGCCTCTAAGTTGAAAGTAATTTCACGTGTTGGTTCCGGTCTTTCTAATGTGGATATTGATTCTTGTAATGAATTAGGTATCAAAGTGTGCTCGACTCCCAATGGCCCTACTCAAGCGGTAGCAGAGCTGACTATCGGAGCGCTATTAAGTATGTTGAGAATGATCCCACAAATGAATTCGGCTTTACATCAAGGAAAGTGGGAAAAAAAAATTGGCACACATCTTCAAGGTAAAACTGTATTGATTGTTGGGTATGGTCGGATTGGTCGCCGCGTAGCTCAACTCTTAAGGCCATTTGATGTTAAGCTGCTTATTGTAGACCTTTACGTTAAACCCGAATCTCTTAATGGTGAACGCCTATTATCTCTTCCTGAGGCTTTGCCATTAGCAGATATCATTACACTGCATAATAGTGGAGAATCCTGTTTAATAGGTTTGCCTGAAATTAGCCTTATGAAAGCAGGCGTCTTTATCTTGAACGTTGCCAGAGGAGGAGTCATTTCCGAAGAAGCTTTAGTTCAAGGGATACAGAGTGGAAAAGTGATTGGGGCATGGTTGGATACGTTTGTACAAGAACCATATCGAGGAATTTTAGAAAATTTTTCTCAGGTTATATTAACTCCACATATTGGATCATACACGTCAGAGTGCCGCATTAATATGGAAGCTGAAGCTGTAGAAAATTTTTTACATGCGATCAGGACACATGGATACTAAGAAACAATATTTATCTTTGTTAGATTTAGCAGAAGAAACTGCCCGATCAGCAGGAGACCATCTTGTGATGACCCAATCTCAAATTAAAGAGATTACTCATGAATCAAGTCACGATATAAAAATTAATGCAGATTATGAATCTGAAAAAATAATTATTGATGCTTTAAAAATAAAAACATCGTTTTCCATCTTGTCGGAAGAAATTGGTTTCTTATCTGTTAACCAAGAAAACTCCTTACGGTGGATTATTGATCCATTGGACGGCACGGTGAATTATTTTGAAGGCCTTCCAATTTCTTGTGTTTCCATAGGGCTTTGGGAGAATGATCGACCTATCCTTGGAGTTATTTACGATTTTATAAGAAGAGATCTTTATAAGGGAATTGTTGGTATAGGAGCTTATCTTAATGATATCCCCATCGCCGTTAAACAAGAGCGTTCTATCAGTAAAGCAATTCTTTGTACTGGTTTTCCTGTTTCAATGGATTTTTCTGAAGATTCTTTAAGTAGCTTTATGAAGCAGGTTTCATCTTTTGAAAAGGTTCGATTGTTTGGATCAGCTGCTATGTCATTGGCATTTGTTGCCTCAGGAAAGCAGATGCCTATTATGAAAGAAAAATTAAGCTTTGGGATGTTGCTGCGGGCCTGGCTCTTGTTCAAGCTGCTGGAGGAATTATTGGTATTAAAGCATCGTCTGAAGATAATAATATTATAGATGTATATGCTGGTGCTGGACGCTTAATGGAGATGCTCTAATTTTGTCAGATAATATTAGTTATGTTTTAACAGTTTGGGATTCTCATCAAATTCCCCCAGATAATATAGGCGTGGTTTATTGTTGGAATGGTTATGAAGAAAAGGGATCTATTCATTCATTGCTTAGTTATGTTGAAAAACATGATGAACGTTTGCGCCAAAAATATTTGAGTTGGATTCATGATCTCGGTGAAAGTTTGATTGGTGGTCGTCGTCTTATTGATCGTTTGGTTATAAAAGAAGAATTGAGTTATTGGTGGATGACACTTTTTGTGGAGAAGAATGCATACATATCATCAATATTTGAGGCTATACGCTTATTAGCATTATATGAGATTCTTGAGGAGCTGAAACCGAAAAGTATTCAGTTGATAACCGCTAACGTTGTTTTGCATAAAATCTTTAAAGATGTATGCCATAAATTAAAGATTCGTTATCGATGGGAAAAAAAATCAGCTAATACCCCTCATATTGGGGTCAAAAGCATTTATTACATATTGCCTCATCCGATTAAAGCCATGATTGAATTTGGAAGATATATCCAGCGACATTGGGCTTTGAGGAAATCACATAAGCCCAAGTGGTTTGAGGGGGATTCCACACGGTTTTTTTGTTCTTATTTTGATAATATTAATATCTCAGCTGCTAAAAAGGGTAATTTTGATTCTTATTACTGGAGTGGTCTCCAAACTTTACTGGAGAATCAAGGGTATCAAAGTAATTGGCTTCAAATATATATTCCCTGTGAAGCCATTCCCAATCCTCATGTTGCCAAGCATTGGACAGAAAATTTTAATAATAAATCAAGCCATCAACGCCATTTTTTTCTTCATTCATATCTAACCTGGAAAATTATCTATCGTGTTTTTTTAGGTTGGCTTCACCTTTGGTATCTTTCTTGGTGTTTAAGAGGGATCAAACACTTTTTTTCACCTGATAATTCATTCTTATCTCTATGGCTGCTTATGAAAGATGATTGGGTTGCCTCCCTGAGTGGAAAACCAGCGATTGATAATTTATTCTCCATTGAATTATTTGATTCCATTTTTAAAAAAGCTCCATATCAGAAAATGGGCTTTTATCTTTGTGAAAATCAGCCATGGGAACGTGCCTTAGTTTACTCTTGGAGAAAGTATGGACACGGTTGTATAAGAGGCGTGGCCCATGCCACTGTGAGATTTTGGGATTTACGCTATTTCTTGGATTCTCGAACAGTGGAGTCAACTGAGCAAAATAGAATCCCACAACCGGATCAAATAGCTCTTAATGGGCAGCCTGCTGTTAATTCGTATATGAGTATTAACTATCCTGAAAAAAAGATTATAGCTTGTGAAGCTTTGCGCTTTGGTTTCCTGCATAATATGAAAACTATTATTCGTGAGCGTAGGAAGGATAAAGTAATACATATTTTAATTCTTGGCGATTCTGTTGCCTTTGCAAATAATAAGATGTTGAGATTGCTTGAAGAAGCAGTTCCCTATTTGTCTGACCAAACAATAATGTGTACAGTGAAGCCTCACCCAAATTGCCGTATTAATGTGTCTGATTATCCATCTTTAAAGTTAAAATTGGTTCAAAATCCTTTAAGCGAAATTTTGCATATGTTTGATGTAGCGCTATCAAGTAATATGACATCAGCTGGAGTTGATGCTTATCTTGGAGGTTTGCCCGTTGTTGTTATACTCGATGAAACTAAATTAAACTTTTCTCCTTTACGCGGACAAGAGGATGTCTCTTTTGTCAGTACTGTAAGTGCGCTGGTAAAAGCTTTACAGCTATCTTATGAAAAAATGGGAGATAAACCCAATAATCGGGATTTCTTTTTTCTCGATTCAGAGTTGCCAAAATGGTCTTACTTGCTCGCAAATTAATCAAACTCCTGCCTAAATGGCCTCGCAGACGTTATAATATTTTTATGGGCACGAATACCAAAGAAGAGTGGTTATGGATGCTTCGTGCTTGGATTACAAGACGTTCTTATAAAGATTTAAGTGTGATTGAAGATTATGAAAGGAAATTTGCTCAGATCTGTGGTGTGAAACATGCTATCAGTTTTGGTGCTGGAAGAATGGCATTATATGTTATTTTGGAAGCACTCGGCATTGGTGAAGGTGATGAAGTTATTATCCCAGCTTTTACTTGTGTGGTAGTAGCTAATGCGATTCTTTATACAGGGGCTAAGCCAATTTATGTAGATATCGAACTTCAGTCTTTTAATATTGATGCGACAAAAATTGAAGCGGCGATTACGTCGCGGACCAAAGCCTTATACGCGCAACATACCTTTGGGATAGCTTGTAATGTTGATGCTCTGCGTGATATTGGAAAGCGACATAGATTACCTATAATTGAAGATGCTGCGCATGCGTTAGGTGCTGAATATCATGGAAAACCAGTGGGCTCTTTGACAGAGGTAGCGTTTTTCTCAAGTGACCACTCAAAAGTGATTAATACGTATGTAGGGGGAATGGTTGTAACTAATAAAGATGCTCTGGCGTTAAGACTTCGTAAAATTCAAATGGGAATACCATTTATGAATCAGAAGAGTATGCGCCGTTTAGTAAGATCTTTTTTAATAAACTATATTTGTTATTTGCCTAGTATTTTATGGATAGGCCAAGTCATCCATATACTTTTGACTCATTTGGATCTTCTATTTTTATTTAAAGATGATTTAAAAACGAAAAAAGAAGACGTCTCTGAATATCCATGTCGTTTATCTTCTTTACAAGCTCAGATTGGACTTTCTCAGTTAAATAACTTGTCGCATAATCTAGAACATCGCCGAAAAATTACTGAATATTTAGAAAAAAAGATAAGATGGAATCAATTAAACTTAGATGAAATCAATCAGTCAACGTGGTTACGCTACTCATTTTTAGTGAAAGACCGAGATCAATTTGAGAAAAAATTTTCCTGGAGATTCGATTTAGGAGTTTGGTTTACTACTGTAGTGGGTGGGCGTGAAGAGGGTTTTGAAGAGATAGGTTATTATCCAGGAAGTTGTCCTGTTGCAGAATATGTCGCGCAACATATTGTAAATTTCCCCACACATCTTAAAGTGCCTCTTGGGATCATACAAAAGGAAATTGATTATTATCATGATTGGATTGGGGAAAATATTCTTAGGCACTAGGTACTTTTTATGCGACGCATGTATCAAACTGAATGGCAAGGTATTAAGTTTTCAAATTTTATTCAGGTAAAATCTAGAAAGCTTGCTGATTCCAATTTTTATCAAGCTTATTATCAAGAGTTTTTTAAACGTTATCAATCTTGGGATCAATTGGATCCAGGATGGCGTAAAGATAAAGAACGGTGTGCAAAAAAAATCATAGAATGGACACACCCTAATTCCAAAATTCTTTCCATTGGGTGTGGTTCAGGTTATATGGAGCATTATATCCATAATCAAAAAGGGGTGGGTGATTTATTTATACATGAGGTTGCTCCTTTAGCTTGGAAGTGGATAGAATCAGAGTTTCCGGAAGATAGAAAGTTTTTAGGGTTTATACCAGGATGTCTTCCTCAAGATATTTACTTTGATCTAATATATCTTTCAGCTGTGGACTATGCTATCGATAATGCTTCGCTTGTTAAATTTTTATCTACTATTCGAAACTACTTGAATGGTGGAAAACTTGTAATTATTTCTGCAAGTTTTCAAGAGACACCAGTAACGCTTATAGATAAGTTGATGTGGACATTACGGCATATGAAAGATTGTATAATATCTATTTTAGATTATTTAGGTTTATATTCACGAGGTCAGTTTTGGGGTTGGTTGCGGACTAAAAATGAGTATTACTCTTTGTTAAAGAAGGCTGGTTATACTGAAATTAAAGATGGTTTTGTAAATCCAGATACACGTCTTCATTATTGGATTTCTGGACGTTAATGATTTTAACTTTTTAAAAAGACTATATTAAATGAAAACAATTATTCTTTGTGGAGGGTTAGGGACGCGTTTAAGTGAAGAAACTCAAATTAAACCCAAACCCATGGTTGAGATTGGTGGAAGACCAATTCTTTGGCATATCATGAAGTTCTATGAGCAATATGGCTACAATGACTTTATGCTAGCCCTTGGTTACAAGGGGCACGTAATAAAAAATTACTTTCTAAATTATCATGCTCATCAAAGTAATCTCACAATTCACCTGAAAAGTGGTCAAGTAGACTATAACAATCGTACAGCAGAAGATTGGCATGTATCTTTAATAGATACAGGCGATAATACTATGACAGGTGGGAGGTTATTGCGTCTGAAAGGACATCTCCAATCGTCTGGTAGATTTATGCTGACTTATGGTGATGGTCTTGCTGATGTTGACATTAAATCCCTATTAGACTTCCATATTAGTCATGGACGGGTGGCTACCGTGACAGCCGTAAGACCATCAGCACGTTTTGGAGGTATGCAAATTGGAAATGGTAAAGTTATTAACTTTAAAGAAAAGCCTCAATCTGGTGAAGGTTGGATAAATGGAGGTTTTTTTATTTTTGAACCTTCTATCTTCGATTACTTAGAGGCTGATACTACAGTTTTGGAACAATCACCAATGGAAAATCTTGTACGAGACGGTCAATTGATGGCTTACGAGCATTCTGGTTACTGGCAATGTATGGATACGATCCGTGATCGTGATTCAATACAAGCTATTTGGAAAAAAGGTAGAGCCCCGTGGATCAAAGGTTAATAGCTTGATTTTTGATAATATTTATAACGGTCGGCGTGTATTAGTGACAGGCCATACGGGCTTTAAGGGAAGTTGGCTTACTACTTGGTTAGTTAAGCTAGGAGCTAAAGTCATTGGAGTTTCAAAAGATATCCCAACGCAGCCATCTATGTTTGAAGTATTAAACTTATCGAGTCAGATTCAGCATATCCAAGCTGATATTCGTGATTTAGCTGAGGTTAAAAAAATTATTGATAATGTTCAGCCAGAATTTGTTTTTCACCTAGCTGCACAAGCAATTGTATCCGTTTCTTATAATAATCCTGTTGAAACAATAATGACTAATGTTCTGGGTACGTTGAATATTTTAGAATCGCTTCGTACTTTAAAAGAGCAGTGTGTGACTGTCCTTATCACTAGTGATAAATGTTACGATAATGTTGAATGGGTTTGGGGATATCGTGAAACGGATCAATTAGGTGGTAAGGATGTTTACAGTGGTTCCAAAGCTTCGGCTGAATTAGTAATTAAGTGCTATTTGCACTCATTTTTTCAAAATGAGCATCCCGTACGTTTAGCAATAGGGCGTGCTGGTAATGTGATTGGCGGGGGAGATTGGGCTAGGGATCGCATAATCGCAGACTGTATGCGGGCTTGGAGCACGAACAATAGTGTGGAAATTCGAAGCCCGCAATCTACTCGACCTTGGCAACATGTTTTAGAACCATTAAGCGGATATCTCTTGTTAGGACAAGCCTTAGAACAAAGTCCCCGCTTACATGGAGAAGCTTTTAATTTTGGACCACGGACAGAACAAAATCATACAGTTTTAGAATTGCTTAATGAACTAGGTAAAAACTGGATGCATAAAAATAATACTAATATCTATCGTATAACAGGGGATATACCATTTCATGAATCAAGCTTACTTAAACTCAACTGTGATAAATCATTATTTCATCTTAAGTGGGAATCTAATTTAGATTATAGCGAAACTGTAAAGTTAGTAGGAGATTGGTACGATGCATACTATCGTAAGAAGACTGATATGTATGCGCTAACATTGGAACAAATTAATATTTATGAACGTTTAGGAATTGAACGTGACCGTATTTGGTCAAAGTCCTCATGAGTAAAGTTATTTCTTCAGAAATGAACCTTCAAGGTGTTATAATAACTCCATTAAGTCAGATTGTAGACAACCGTGGCACGGTGCTTCATATGCTGCGCAATGATGTGCCCGAGTTTACTCAGTTTGGAGAGTGTTACTTTTCTGAAATTTTGCCAGGTTCTATTAAGGCTTGGAAACGTCATAAAATACAAACCCAAAACCTTGCGGTGCCTATTGGACGGGTAGTTTTGTGATTTATGACAATCGTGAAAATTCTTCTACTAAGGGGCTTTATCAAGAGGTGGTATTAGGTCGGCCTGATGCCTACTTTCGATTAAGCATTCCGCCTAATCTTTGGTATGGCTTTGCGTGCATTAGTAAGAATCCTGCTTTAGTTGTTAATTGTGCTGATTTTACTCATGATCCCCAAGAGAGTGAGCGGTATCCCTTCAATGATAATCGAATACCTTATCATTGGGAAGATTTAAAATTATGATTCAAGGTGCAACAAATACCCCTAAAAAAATTCGGCTTTCTAAGTCTTGCTTAAGTATTGCAGAGAAACAAGCTGTTATGAGTGTATTAGATAGAGAATATCTTGGAATGGGGCAGGAGGTTCAACGCTTTGAAAAGGATTTGTCTGATTTTTTTACTCGTCCTGTGACTTGCGTTGTGAATGGCACGGCAGCTCTACAACTTGCACTTCAGGCGTGTGGTATTGGTTTTGGGGATGAAGTTGTACTCCCTTCTCTGACGTACGTGGCATCATTCCAAGCAGTATCTGCAATCGGTGCTACACCAATCGCTTGTGATGTTGATGAAAAGACATACGTGTTGGATTGGTGTGATGCTGAAAAAAGGTTAACATCCCGCACAAAAGCAATCATGCCTGTACATTATTCAGGTGGTGTAGGTGATTTAGTCGGTGTATATGACTTTGCGAAAAAGCATAACCTTCGTGTTATTGAAGATGCGGCCCATGCTTTTGGGAGTTTATATAGAGGGAAACGCGTTGGGAGTTTTGGTGACATCGTTTGTTTCAGCTTTGATGGGATAAAAAATATTACAAGTGGTGAAGGTGGTTGTATTGTTACAGATGATTTGAAAATCCTAAAAAAAATTCAAGATGCTCGTTTATTGGGAGTAGAGAGGGACAGTGAAAAACGATATAAGGGAGAGCGTAGCTGGTCTTTCGATGTGACAGCACAAGGTTGGCGGTATCATATGAGTAATATAATGGCCGCTATTGGCATAGAACAATTAAAACGATTCTCGGAGTTGAGTGCTAGACGCCAAAGTTTGGCACGATATTATGATGATTTATTAAAAGGACATCCTCTTATTAAAACAATTCCACATGATTTTACGTCGATAGTGCCTCATATTTATGTCATTCAGATCAAAAAGGGGAATAATCGTGACTGTATACAAGCTAAACTCTTAGAAGATGGCATAGAAACTGGAATACATTATCAGCCTAATCATGAACTGAGTTTCTATTATCATGAAAATATTCAGCCCCTACCAATTACTGATTCCATATCTAAACAAATTCTCACATTACCTCTTCACCCTGATTTGAAACAAGAAGATGTTGAAAGAGTGTGTGAATCACTTAAAAAAAACTTACGCGAATTTTAAATGTTACCATTAATAGAAAATAAGCAACCTCTAGTTAGTATTGTAATGAATTGTTTGAATGGTCAGAAATATTTACGAGAGGCGATTAATTCTATTTTTTCACAAACTTATACTAATTGGGAAATTATTTTCTGGGATAATGCTTCTACAGACAATAGTTCTGAGATAGTCAAATCCTATCAAGATAAGCGCATACGCTATTTTCGAGGAGATAAAACTGTACCATTGGGGCATGCTCGTAATTTAGCTCTCAGAAACAGCTCAGGTGATTTTATCGCTTTTTTGGACTGCGATGATATTTGGATACCTGAAAAGCTTTCAAAACAAATACCCCTATTTCTAGCCGATAATGACGTTGGAATTGTTTATTCTGATACTTTTTTCTTCAATGAAGATGGGGTTGAAAATCGCTTATTGGAGAAAAAAAAACCTTATAGGGGTTATTGTTTTGATGAGTTGTTAAATAACTACTTAATATCGCTTGAAACCGCCGTTATTCGTAAATCCGTATTAGATTCATTGAATCAATGGTTTGATGAAAAGTTTAATATGGTAGAAGAGTATGATCTTTTTGTGCGCATTGGTATAAAATGGAAAGTCGATTTTGTACCCGATGCGCTTGCTAAATGGAGAGTTCATTCGGAAAGCTGGTCATGGAAGTATCCAGACTCACTTGTAGATGAAACCGAAACCATGTTGAATCAATTAATTGAGGATAGTTTTATAGCTCAAAAGTACTCTAGTTCTTTAAATTTGGCAAAAAACAGCTTAAAGTTCAAGCAAGCTGTTCAACAATGGCGTAATGGATCTTCAAAAGAAGCACGAAAAATTATAAGACAAATTCCTAGTCATACACGTAAATTGTGGGTCTTATGGATCATTAGTTATTTACCTTGCAAAATTATAGAACCAATTTATAAATTTTTGAGCAATACTATAAGACCAGTAAAAAAAATAAGCTAAAAAGTAAATGTTTAAGCACTCATCGTGAAGTTTCAAATAGTGTAGTCTTACAAAGTTATTAAGTATTTTTAACCCTGATACCAATGAGATCAGGGATATTTTTTTTATGAGATTTTGAATTTAATATTATTAAAAGGGAACTGATTAAATTTATTTTAAGGAGAGGTGAACTTGGAAACGGTTGAATGCGATTTTTGCGGCTCGACTGATGCAGTAAATGTGACGCAGCAAACTGATAAGTTGTATCATACCACTCGAGAGTTGTTTAATATTGTGTCTTGTTTAAAATGTGGGTTGCATTATACAAATCCACGCCCCTCTGTGAGGGAGATGGGTCAGTACTATACTTCAGGATATTATTATCATCTCGCTCCTTCAAGATGGAGCCGCTATGCGCGGCTAATTGCTACTAAAATCGCTAATAGTATATTTGCATATATCGCTAATCTCATTCCTATTATTAGTAAACGTCTTGCACCATTAGTCAGGCCGAAAGTTTCTGACCCAGTTCTTAAATATTATAATGAAGGAGGTCAGGGCTGTTTTCTCGATATAGGTTGTGGAGCTGGTGCGAAAGCTCATTTTTGGGACGAGGCTGGATCGTTAATGAGTTACCGACGATTTACACAAGTTGCAGGAGTTGAGGTTGGTTCTCACGCCCTGGAATCTTTAACTGCAGCTGGAGTTGAGGCGTGGAAGGATATCGCGGAAGTTCCAAAAGAACGGCGTTTCGGTGTTATTCGGATGAATTGGTCTCTTGAGCATGTACATTCTCCCGCTCGTTATTTTGATTTTTTGCGTAAACATCTGATTGTGGGCGGACAAGCGATTATCGCAGTGCCCAATTATGACGGGTTGATCTATCGTCTCGCACGTAATTGCGTTGAGCTACCAATCCATCTCTATCATTTTAGACCTGCTGATATTCAGAACTATGCCGCTCGTTACGACCTTCAAATTATTAATTTATGTACTTTTTCCTATCCAGAAATGTTTACTGTGGCTGCGCAAGCTGGATTGTTACCAGATGTTTTTAAACACCAAATCAGTTTACGAGCGACACATGCATTTCAAGAATCATTAAGACGATTCGATCTTGCAAACTGGGGTAATGACATGATTGTAGTCTTAGCTCATAAACAATAAAGCAGATTTTCCTATAATAGATCTAACTATTCAAATATCAGTACTACTCTCTATGCTAAAATGGCACCTGACAAAAGATACAAAAATAGATTGGGATCAATCTTTAATGCAATTTCCAGATTATACTATTTATCAGAGTTATAGTTGGGGCGTGTATCGCTCTCAATTTGGTTGGGTTCCTTATAGATTAATAGCAAAAAAAAATGAACAGATAGTGGCGATGGCACAAGTGTTAGTAAGGAAGTTTCGTTTTGGAGTTGCTTTGGCATGGGTACTTGGAGGTCCCATTGGAAATATTGAGTCTTGGAATGAATCCTTTTGGGATGCTCTTAAGGAAGCTATTGGGGTAAAATATTTATATTGTAGAATTAATCCTATGCGAGAGCAGGGTAATGAAGATATGAATTTTTTAAAATCTGCTGGTTGGTCACGACCTCGCTCCCCAATATTAACTGGCCTTAGTGCTTTTTATTCCCTTGTAAAAGATGAAAAATGTCGTGAAGAAAATGCTAGCCGCAATTGGAGGCATAATTTACGTCGATCTTTAAAATATGGTAATACTACCGAAGTTTGGCAAAACCCGAATCCTGATGAGATGATGGATTTATACAGTGCTATGGAAGCACATAAAAATTTACCTGAGCAATTTTCTCATTCTTCTTTAAAAGCAATACTTGAAATTTTTGGGAAGGATTGTCTTGTTATCCGTTGTAATGATTCAGAGGGGAAATTATTGGCTTTGCGAGGAGCTTTATTGATGGGATACAAAGCTTGGGATATTTTTGCTGCTGCATCTCCAGCTGCACGTAAAGTCTATGCATCTCATGCTACGTTTTGGGAGTTGATGAGGCGATGTTCAGAACAAGGTATACGATGGTATGACATGAGCGGTATCGATCCAATAAATAATAAAGGCGTGTTTGATTTTAAAAAAGGAACAGGTGCAGAGATCCTTTCCTATCTTGGAGAATGGGATCGCTCAACCTCTGCGCCTCTAAATTATGCTGCAAATTATTTAATCAAACGTCGTATAAAGAATATATAAAGATAATTTACATTAAAAATATCCATAAATAAATGTCACTCCATCATAATATTTTAGCAAGCGCCTATTATCCGTTAAAGTTGATATACTCAGTTAAGAATTTATTTGGAAGTTCAAATAATCGTCTAAGAGTACTTCTCTATCATGATATATCACCTGACGATCAGGATTGTTTCGCTGCACAATTGCGTTGGTTATCGCGCAGCTGGTCTTTTGTTACCCCTAAGCAGTTTGAAGCTATGATTTCTGGTGAAGAAAAAATTCGTGGGTCAAACTTATTGGTTACATTTGATGATGGTTTTGCATCTAATCGAGTGGTTGCTGAGCAAGTTTTAAATCCAATGAAGATTAAAGCCTTATTTTTTGTTGTTTCAGATTTTATTGAATTACAAAACCGAAAAGAATCTAGAGATTTTATTTCCAAAAATATCTACTATGGTCCACCTCCTGAACTTTTACCTGAAAATTGGCAAAATATGACATGGGCTGATCTAGAAGCTCTTTTGGAACAAGGTCATTGCATCGGTAGTCATACTCGTAGTCATGCCCGATTAGGACTCATTGACTCTCAGTCAGACTTAGAGAGAGAAGTTATCTCAGGGGCGGATATACTTGAGAGGCGTTTAGGCACTTCAATTGATCACTTCGCTTATACTTTTGGTGATCTTCGTAGTTTCAGCGATAAAGCACTGATCACAGCGCGTCGTAGATTTCGCTACATCTATAGCGGTTTACGTGGTGATAATTCTTCTGGAGTTTCCCCTTTTGCTCTACGTCGAGATTGTTCAGCTTTGCAAGATAGCCAGCTAAACTATAAAGTTTTTTCAAACCGTTTATTAGGCGCTTTTTTAGAAGGCGCTGCAGATTTTAAGTATGCAAGAGATTGTGCAAGTTTAGATGCTTGGGCTTTAAGTAAGGATGGTGCGTTTTGATCCATGTACCATTGCCTAGTTGGAAAAATCTTTTACGTATTTTATTGCCAACTTCTCACTCGAACGAAAAGCTAACTACATTTTGGAGCATCAACGGAAAGGTTTCGGGATGGCTATCACAGTCAGCTTGGTCTTTGGTCCTTATTTCCTTATGGAGAAAAAAATATAAAACAGAGTCTTCTCTCATCATTTGGATCCCTGATTATTTTTGTAATACCTCTTTGATGATTTTGCGATTTACCGGCGCTAAATTTATTTTTTACCCCATAACACAGCATATGTAACCAGATATCGCTGTTTGTTATAAGCTTGCGATTGATCATCCGCCAGATTTATTTTTATTAGTTCATTATTTTGGACGTTCAAATTTTTCGCAGGAAATAAGTGACTTTTGTATCAAACTAGGTTGTTGGTTTATTGAAGATGCAACTCATGTTTTTAGACCAGTGAAGGGTATAGGTTCTTTTGGTGATTTTGTTCTTTATAGCCCTCATAAGCATTTGCCCATTCCCGATGGTGCTGTTTTAGTTGTCCGTTCAAGCGGACCGTCTCAGTTGAGTGAGGGTCAAATTAATTCTTTTGGTTTGCCTAACCTTTGGCCAAAACAACTGCAAAAGTTTCAAGAACAAATGGGACTTCATAGAAATAGGCATTGGGTTCGTCCAATGATTTGGCTGATAAAACGTATTTTGCAAAAATTAGGTATTCGTTCATGGCGAAAGAAGTCGGAACCTTTTATTGATGCATCAACTATTAAACCGATTCAACTGAGCCAATTCAGTGAACCAGATTTAAGTTTTTTATCTAAGCGTTTGTTGGGAAGTATCTTATTGGACATGGAACAAGTTTCAAAAAGACGCCAACATAATCAAGCATTATGGGATAAAGTATTGTTTCAGAGTTCAATTTCAAACAAAATTGTACCAGCAGAACGACCAATAGAAAATGAATGGCTACCTTACCTGGCGGCTTATAAAACCGAGTTTTCTACAGCCCTAGAGATTTATGAGTACTTAGAAAGTAAGAATTTTCCTGTAACTTCTTGGCCGGACTTGCCCCCAGAAGTAAATATGAATAGAGAATTCCATAATCGTGCTTGGAATTTGAGGCATACGCGTTTTTATTTACCTATTCATCAGAGCTTAAATGAAAAAGAAATTTTTAGTCTGTATTTATAGAGAATTTTTGAAATGATAAGTGAAAAAAGAGGACGCTTTATAGATTTAAATACTATTTTAATAGTATTTAATTTGATCATACTTATTTTAAGTACTTATGCCTATTTTTTCTCTAGTGAAAATGAGTATGTTAACCAACAAACATTTTTTTTGGGTATAGTTGTATGTATGCAGACCCACTTTGCTTTATTTCTTGAGAGAAGGAGCCGCGATCCCTTTGTAATTATTTTAACATATATAATTATCTTTTATTACTCGATGCGGATATTAACTCTGACTTTATATCCATTTTCAGTTACCTTTTTAAGGTTTCCTTCTTCAATAACTCCACAATCCTTAAATTATACTGTTCTCTTTATTATTATAGCTAATTTTTTTCTTTATGCTGGGTTTAGCGCTAAGAAGTTTAAAGCTAACAAAGTCATTGATGTTGGGAATTGGAAGGCAAGTTCTACAAATCGAGTTATATTTATTCTGACTTTAGTTATTTTTATTTCCTATTCTAAAGCTACTCTCTTCAGCTCAGGCATTCTTAGTAGGCCGTTTCTTGTTCTCTCGATATTTATTAGTCAGAGCATTATTATTATGATGGTGATCGTATATATATATATATATAAACAATCTCTCTCTCAGCGGTCATATATCATATTAGTAGGATTAGTTATGGCTGAGATGATGCTACATATGATGATTGGTAGTCGAGGTGCGATCTTAGGCCTTATCCAATCTATTATTATTGTTAATTTAATAATTTATGGGTGTATGAAATTTCGTACTTGGCAAGTTGGTTTTGGCCTTGCTGTTCTCCCGTTTATTTTAGCATTAATGTCTCTGCTTTTTTTGATGTCGACCTATATACGATCTCAACAAGACAAAGATCATCAAGGTATTAATATTAGCCGAGCGATTCAGCTATCAGCAGATGCAATTAGTAGCATTAATTATTCATTTAATGGAATGCTATTGTTAGCACCTCTTTTTGATCGATTGGGATATCTGGATTATAATGTAGATATTATCACAAACCAAAAAACATATAGTTCGGTTGTTAATTTGCCAGCCTACGGCAAAAGTTTAATCGATAACATTTTTACTCCTGGATTTGATGTATTTGACCAACCACGAATATCATTTACCTTACAGTTTCTTTATAACCCATATTTTTCTGATACAGGAGTCCCTCTGAAATCTCGGGTAATGGAAAACTATCAATCGGATCAGTTGGGCTTATACTCCGAACTCTATGTGCTTTTTGGAGGATATTTTTCTCTCCCACTATTTTTTATAGTCGCTTAGCTCATTAAGGGGATTTATGTGGGTTTTGAAAATTCAAATCCTCTATTTTTAGCTTTTAAAAGAAATGCTGTTTTTATTGCATTTTTTATGATAATTAACAGTTATGGGATTGATTGGATGTTAGGTGAAATAATTCCAATTAGTGCTTCAATATATATTTATAAATATTTTTTCCCTAACATAAGACAGGTTTCGAACCCTCAACATGTAGCTGTAACATAGCTTTTAGCTTCGAAAATTAATGTTTTTTAATTAATACATTTTTATTTTTTTATATCTTCCTGTCATTTGGTTAATTTTTTTGGTTAGCAAAATATAACAATAATTTTTCAGTTATTTGGTTGGAGGTAGCTTCCATATTTATTTATGGATATTGGAACCCTGTATTTGTTGGATTACTTTTAGGGTCATCTGTTTTTAATTAGTCCCCCCCCTGAAAAAGTAATTTAGTCCTTATAAAAACTGGCTAGAAGTGATGTTTAGTGGTATGGGAATCCCCAGTTTTTGGAGAGAACGCATCAAAATCTGGGGAAATCAGCATGAAGGCAAACGATCAAAAAGAGCCACAGGAAGATTTATTCAAAACCCGGTTGGATCAAATATTAAACAAAACCCATCCTCTGTTTCGGTTATCTGATTCTATAGAGTGGTCAGCTTTTGAGAAGGATGGGATTATTGCTTGTTCCTGATTTTGGAAGACCAGCTTTGCCGATCGGTTTGGTTGTAGGACTGCATTATCTAAAATATTTGTATGATGTGTCTGATGAAGGTGTTGTGGAGATGTTTTTAGAAAATCCCTATTGGCAGTATTTTTGTGGGTTTGAGTATTTTCAACATGAGTTTACCTGTGATCCGACGTCATTGGTGAAGTGGAGAAGGAAAGTGGGATCCAAAGGGGTGGAGAAGTTGTTAACTGAAACAATCAAGACAGCCAAAAAAGAAGGGTTAATTGTTTCATCAGAGATGAAACGCGTGAATGTGGATACGACGGTGCAAGAGAAAGCGATTCAGTTTCCAACAGATGCGAGGCTGTATCATAAGATGAGGAAAATGTTGGTGAAGGAAGCAAAGGTCAGAGCTGTGGAACTGAGGCAGAGTTATGATCGTGTGAGCAAGAGAGGCTTAATGAAGCAGGGGCAGTATGCCCATGCTCAACAGATGAAGCGAGCCAGAAAAGCCACCAAGAGCTTGAAGACTTATTTGGGACGCGTTCTTCGGGATATGGAAAGAAAAATAATCAACCCGGATGAATCATTAAAAAATTTGTTTTCAATGGCTCATCGTCTGTTGGATCAGAAGAGAGAAGATTCCAATAAGTTGTACTCCATCCATGCTCCTGAGACAGAATGTATCTCAAAGGGGAAAGCCCATAAGAAATACGAGTTTGGTTGTAAGGTGTCTTTGGTGACGACGTCTAAAAAAGCTGGGTGGTAGGAATCGATGCTGTTCATGGGAATCCGTATGATGGACATACGTTAAAACAATCGATCAATCAGATGGAGAAAATCATAGGAATGAGACCAGAGCAGGTCTTTGTGGATAAGGGATATCGAGGAAGTGTGAACCATCCTGAAGATGTGGAAGTATTTTTATCAGGAAGAAGAGGCTTAAAATTAAGTCTCAAGAAGTGGTTAAGAAGAAGATCAGCGATTGAACCAATTATTGGTCATATCAAACACGATCACAGGATGGAGAGGAATTATCTTTTGGGACAAGAAGGCGATAGAATTAATGCCATCCTATCAGGAAGTGCCTTCAATTTGAGAAAGCTCATGAGAGCTTTCTTTTTGTTCGTTTTTAATCTCGATATTTTTGACCAACAAAAAAATATTCAAATGAAAATGGCTTGATTTTAGACTTTTTCAGGGACGACTAGCTAAAAAGTATAATCTTGATATTCTTGGCTCTTATAATCCGGTTTTAGCAGGATGCGATGAAGCTGAATTTTTTGATGGGATACATCCTAAAGAATCTTGTATTCAAAAAATAATCAGGCATTACAGGAAAGATAGAATAAATATGAATACAATTGTTGTTATTGGTGCTTCCGGATATATCGGTACTCATCTTGTTAATGAGTTTCTCAGAAGAGGTGAATATAAAATTAAGATTCTATCTAGATCGAGGCTTGATATAAAGTCCCCTAATCTAAAAATGATCTATGGTCATATTGGTGATCGAGATGCGCTTAATGAGTTACTGGAAGCAAATTGTACAGTAGTTAATCTTGTTTACCTTAAGAATTTTGGAGAAAAGGAGAATCTGATTGCCTGTGAGAATTTGCTAGAAGCTTGCAAGGTCGCCAATATTAAACGATTGATTCATTGTAGTACGGCATCCGTTGTTGGTCGTGTTAATGTTGATTTTGTTACAGAAGATACCTTATGTCACCCTGTAACTGAGTATGCTCTAATTAAGCTTAAAATCGAACAAACTATCTTAAAAAAGGCTCAAGACAGTTTTGATGTCGCTATTCTTCGTCCCACCGCTGTTTTTGGTTATAATGGTGAAAACCTGAAAAAACTTATTGTGAGTCTTTTAAAGCAAAACAAGTTTAAGAACTATCTCAAATCAAGTCTATTTGGACGACGGCAGATGAATTTAGTTTCAGTAGATAATGTTGTGGCTGCCATTATATTTTTAGCTGATTATAAAGAAAAGATTGGGGGAGAAATATTTAATATTTCCGATGATAATCACTCTATGAATAATTATTGCGATGTAGAAAGTGTTTTAATGAAAGAGTTTGCGATTTCGGGTTATAAACTGCCCTTCATTCCATTCCCGAAAGGCTTGTTGTCTTTTTTGCTTTATCTCCTAAAAAAAGATAATGCCAATCCTTCACGTAAGTACTCTTCCGAGAAGTTATTGCAGTTTGGATTCAAATCGCCTGTTAATTTTGAAAAATCTTTGTATGATTATGCAATATATTCCAAAAACCTTTATGGCTCATAAAAAATAAAGTGAGAAGTATGCATATACTTAATGTGAATCCTTCAATTGATCTCAATTCAGGCGGGGGTGGGGCTGAAAGAACATTCCAGATGAGTCGTTTTCTCTCAAGGGCTGGACTTAAATGCACTATTTTAACTCTAGATGCAGGTATAGATGGAGCAAGGGCCTCAGTTTTATTTCCTGTCAAAGTTGTGACGATAAAAACTTTATGGAAACGTTTTCAAGTGCCATATATTAACTGGAAGCAATGTAAAATCATTAGCAAATTAGTGAGAGATGCTGATCTTGTGCATCTAATGTCGCACTGGAGTGTACTTAACGCCATTGTTTACATAGCTATATGCTTTTTAAAAAACCTTATGTAGTGTGTCCGGCTGGTACGTTGCCTATATTTGGGCGGTCAAGCTGGTTAAAACGACTTTATAATATTACAATTGGTAATTCTATTATTCAAAATGCTTCAGGTTGGATAGCCGTGACTCGCAATGAATTTTCACATTTTGAGAGTTATGGAGTAGATATCTCAAAGATTGTGGTCATTCCTAATGGAGTCAGTAAAGAGGATTTTCCAGAGACAGACATAAAATCATTTATAAAACATAAAGATTTATTTGGGCTTCCGATAATACTTTTTATGGGACGACTTAATTTGATTAAAGGTCCTGATTTGTTATTGCAAGCATTTGCCTTAGTGCAATCTCAAATTCCAGAGTACCATCTTGTATTAGCTGGTCCAGATGAAGGAATGTTAATGGAATTAAAAAATTTTACTTTAAAAGAACATTTAAGTGATCGTGTTCACTTTTTAGGTTATGTCAATGGTATTGAGAAGTCTGCGGTCTATCATAGCGCCAAACTATTAGTAGTTCCTTCTCGACAAGAGGCAATGTCCATTGTTGCTTTAGAAGCAGGTATCTGTGGTGTTCCCGCGCTGCTTACCGATCAATGTGGCTTTAGTGAGGTGCGTCTAATAAATCCAAATCTTGAAGTTGCTGCCACTGTAAAAGGTATATCGGAAGGCTTGACTCGACTTCTTGGGGAAAATGGTGTTTTAGGAAGCGTAGCTTCTGCTTGGAAGGATTTTGTTGCCCAGAATTATTCTTGGGATTCTATCTCCCTTCATTTCGTTAAGCTTTATCAAGAAATATTGAGCAACTCAAAATTGACTACAGGTGAAACTGAATGAAAGTTCTAGTTCTTGGTGCAACTGGTATGCTTGGCCATGATATAATGCATATCTTTATGGAAAAGAAAGGATGGCAAGTCTACGGTACTGTTCGTACTCCATCGTCTAGAGATTTTTTCCCCGATAAATTCGCTGACTTTCTGGTCGGAAATTACGATGTTGAAAACAGAAATGATTTAGAAAGCCTTTTTTTGAGGATCAAGCCTGAAGTGGTCGTAAATTGCATCTCTTTGTCGAAAAAAATATTAGCGACTAATGATCCTCTAAAAATTATCCCTATTTATGCAATGCTACCACATCAGCTTTCAGCTCTTTGTCGAGAATTCAATGCCCGATTTATTCATATGAGTAGCGACGGAATATTTTCTGGTGCTAAAGGTAATTATATAGAGACTGATTTTGCAGATTCGCAAGATATTTATGGACGATCAAAATATTTAGGGGAGGTTCATTCGAGACACGCGATCACATTGCGCACTTCAATTATTGGACATGAATTGAGGGGAAAAGAAGGTCTAATTGAATGGTTTTTATCGCAGAAAACAAAATGCAAATGTTTTAGTAAAGCTATTTATTCAGGGTTGCCAACTGTTGTCTTGGCTCAGATCATTCGAGATATTATTATTCCACGTCCTGATTTATTTGGAGTGTATCATATTGCTTCGAATCCAATTTCAAAATGTGACCTGCTTCAATTAGTTGCGAAAGTATATGATAAATCAATAGAGATTATTTCAGATAAAGAGGTGATGATCGACCGATCATTAAACGCTGACCGTTTTCGATTTGCTACTGGGTATACACCTCCAAGCTGGTTAGAATTAATTAAAACAATGCATAGCTACCAATATTTCTTATGAGAATATTTCTCTTATTAGATCGATATTTGCCACATCCATTATCAAGTGCAAATATGTTCCATGATCTAGCTGGTGAATTGCTGCGATTAGGCCACCAAGTGACAATTATTACAGGTGAGCCCAATTTGACCACGGATATTAATATTTCTAAAGAAAATGATATAAAAATTATAAGGGTAAGATCTGGAAATCTTAAGCAGATCTCTAGAATTGTGAGAGCCATTAATGAAATCCAACTTCCAAGGTTAATATGGAAATATGCGCACAAATTTTTTGAACAAAATTCTTGCGACTTAGTGATTTATTATTCTCCGACGATATTTTGGAGCAGTCTGGTAAGAAAAATCAAAGCTGTAAATAAATGTGGTAGCTATCTGGTCTTGCGAGATTTGTTTCCACAATGGGCCTTAGATGCAGGTCTGCTTAGGCAATCTAATCCTATATATTGGTATTTTAAATGGAATGAATTGAAGTTATATAGATCGGCCGATATCATTGGAGTTCAGTCACCTGCAAATTTGAACTACTTTTTAAAGTCTAGTTTGGAAAAAAAATACAACTTGGAAGTTCTCTTTAATTGGACAAATACTCACTTCCAATATGAATCTTCTTCCAAGTTTCGATCTCAATTTGGTTTGCAGGATAAAGTGATATTTATCTATGGTGGTAATTTTGGAATTGCACAAGATGTAGATAATATATTGCGTCTTGCTATGAGTGTAAGAAGTGAAAAGAAAATATTTTTTCTGCTTATTGGAGAGGGTAGTGAATATGACCGAATAGAGAGGACAATAAAGCAGAATAATTTGCAGAATATAAAAATTTTAACTGCTGTTTCTCATGATGAATACTTAAAGATATTAACTGAATGTGATGTAGGGCTAATAACCTTAAGGAAAGATCTTAAAACGCAAAACTTTCCAGGGAAAATGCTTGGTTACATGCAGTTGAAAAAACCTATGTTGGCTAGCATTAATCCTGGAAATGATTTTAGTCAGATAGTTCACCAGTATAATGCGGGAATAGCATGTGAAAATGGCGATGACGAATCTTTTCGAAAACACATGTTGGAACTGGCTCGAGATCAAGAATTAAGACATCAGATGGGTATGAATGCCTATAAATTATTACATGATAAGTTTAGCGTCACCTCTGCAGCTCAGCAAATATTAAAGCATTTTTCTAAAGGATATTCATCTTATAATAAGATAGAAGATTAAAAAAATAAGGATATAAAATGTTAAATCAGGAGCAGACATTAGTGAATTGTTCTTTTTGCAATAGTAAATCAATGACACAAATTATTGATTTTGGTGAGATGGCTTTAGCAGGAGCTTTTTTAATGCCTCAGGATTTTGATAGTGAAGTAAAGTATCCTCTAAGATTATATTTTTGTAATGATTGTTTTGCTGTTCAAGTTGTCGATAAAGTAAGTGCGAAGGTATTATTTGAAAATTACTTTTATTTCTCTTCTTCGATTAAAACTCTGCGAGAGCATTTTGAAAGTTACGCTGTTGAAGTGACTTCTCGTTTTCTTCGTGATCCTAAAAAATCTACCGTAGTTGAATTTGGATGTAATGATGGCGTGCTGTTGAACCCACTAGCTGATCAGAAGATTGGTACGGTGATTGGTGTTGATCCGGCAACTAATATTGTTAAGACAATCAACGATCCCCGAATATCGGTAATCAATGATTTTTTTAATGAGAAAGTTTCTGAAGATATTATCTCTAAATATGGCAATGTTGATATGGTGATTGCGAACAATGTCTATGCACATATTCCTGACATGCAGGGTATCACACGAGCCATATGTAATGTTCTTAAACCCGATGGAGTATTTATTTTTGAAGTACATTACCTCGGAAAAATAATCAACGAGCTGCAGTATGACATGATCTATCATGAGCACCTATACTATCATTCTTTGTTATCATTGATGAATCATTTTGATCGCTATGACATGATGATATTTGATGTGAAACCAATTCCTATTCATGCTGGTTCGATGCGATATTATGTATGTAAGAAAGGTAGTTGTCATAGCACTGCAATCTCTGCTCAAAGAAAGTTTTTAGAAAAAGAAGAGATTGCTAATGGGTTTAATCGTGCTGAAACATATGCACAATTCGCCTCTGATATAGCTAAGCGCAAAGAAAAATTAATGGATTTGCTGGAACACATTAATAGTAAAGGGAAAACCGTCGTTGGTTATGGAGCATCGGGCCGTGCTAATACCATGATCCAATATTGCGGTATAACCCATAAGCACATGAATTATATGATAGATGATGCCCCTGCGAAGGCTGGTTTTTATACTCCCGGATCACATTTTTTAATACAACCCAATTCTATTCTCTTAAAGTCGCCTCCTCCAGATTATCTTTTAATATTTGCATGGAGTTTTTTTAATGAAATCGCCAAAAAAAATTCAAGATACCTTGATGGTGGAGGCAATATGATCGTTCCCCTTCCCAATGTTCAGATAATTCAACATCCTGTACAACTAAATTAAATATTAATTATTGGAGATCACTATGAAAGTAATGTCGATTTTTGGAACTAGACCTGAAATGATTAAAATGTGGGGCACTTTAAAAAAGCTGGATCAGCTTAATTTTGAGCATATTATGGTGCACACTGGTCAAAACTTTACTCCAGAATTAAGGGAATTTTTCTTTCAAGATCTTCAACTCCGCAAGCCTGATTTCGAACTTGGAATTGATACTTCGAGTTATAGTCGGGAGGTGGCTGATGTGATAATGAAATCCGATTCATTAATGGAAAAAGTCAAGCCTGATGCCTTATTAATTTTAGGCGATACTTACAGTGGCTTATCTATTATGCCAGCATCTCAGCGTAAAATTAAAGTATTCCATATGGAAGCTGGTTTGCGAGCATGGGATCGGAGAATGCCGGAACAGCGTAATCGTATTCTTATTGACCATATGAGTGATATTCTATTGCCGTACAACCGCTATCATCGAGAAAATTTAATTAGAGAAAATATTCACCCTGCGAAAATATTTGTAACGGGAAATACTACATTTGAAGCTATGCGTGCTTTTCAGCCTCAAATTGAGGCTAGCAAGATTCTTGGGACGTTAGGGTTGGAACCGAAATCATATATTTTAGTTACAGCACACAGAAGTGAAAATGTTGATAATTTAGAATATCTCCGAAATATCTTCGCTGCTTTATCACAACTATCTATATTTTTTAAGCGAGATATTATTTACCCGATGCATCCGAGGACAAAGAGTAAAATGAATAACCTTGAAATTCCAAGGGGCGTTAAAATTATACAGCCACTTGGTTTCTATGATTTTAACTGTCTTCTCAAAGAAGCTTACTGTGTCTTATCGGATTCTGGTACGGCTGCAGAAGAAGGTCTTTTCTATAAAGTGCCGAATGTAAGCTTGAGGATGGCTACCGAACGCCCAGAAACTATTGAAAGTGGTGGGAATATTGTTTCAGGCCTTGATATAGATAATATTGTTGAGTCTGTTAAGACAGCTGTCACCCAACCTTGGAGTGCTCGTTATGAGTTAGAGGAAAACTTTTCTCCTTCAGCAGTAGTCATCAATGTACTGCGTACACAGATCACCAACTTTTTTTAATATGAAAAGAGTTTTAATTACAGGTGCTAACGGATTCATTGGCCGTAACATTTCGGAATATTTTTTAGCAAAAGGTTATGATGTCGTTTGTACTTATAGAAGTAAAAAACATCAAATAAACCCGAATAAAAGCTTTATTATTGGTGATATGAGTCTTGCAACAAGTTGGGAAACGGCTTTGTCGGGAGTAGATATCGTTGTCCATTTGGCTGCGCGCGTACATATAAAGGTAGATTCAGTACAAGAAGAATTAAATGAGTATCGTAAAGTTAACGTTGATGGAACAATGGCTTTGGCCACAGCTGCTGTAAAAGCAGGAGTAAAAAGATTAATTTATCTAAGCTCAATAAAAGTAAATGGTGAAGGATGGATGGATTCTCAACATTTGCCATATACTGAAAGCTGTCTTGCTCAAGCAAAAGATTTTTATGGAATAAGTAAATATGAAGCAGAGCAAGCATTACTGAATTTTGCTCATAAGGCTAAGCTTGAAGTTGTGATAATTCGCCCGCCGTTAGTGTATGGCCCAGAAGTAAAATCAAATTTTTTATCAATGATGAAATGGTTATATAAAGGTGTACCTCTGCCACTAGGCTCTATCCATAATCATAGAAGCTTAGTTGCATTAGATAATTTAATAAGTTTCATTGAAACATGTATGTTTCATCCTGCAGCAGTTAATCAAATCTTCTTAGTGAGTGACGGAGAAGATCTATCTACTACTGAGTTGTTACGACGAACTTCTTTGGCATTGGGTGTGTCTCCAAGATTAATTCCCATACCTATAGGGGTTATAATGGCGATGGCTTCATTATTGGGAAAGCAGGAGTTGGCACACAAATTATGTGCCTCATTACGAGTAGATATTTCGAAAGCTTGCCGATTATTAAATTGGGCTCCGCCTATTAGTATCGATCAAGCGCTCAAAAAAACAGCACATGATTTCTTAAATAAAAATATAAACAATCACTCATGTTAAAACGTTGTTCAGACCTTATCTTAGCTTTGATCGTAGGCCCTCTCATTATTATTCCGCTCTTTTTCATTGCAGCAATTATTAATCTGACATCTCAAGGACCTATTATCTATTGGTCTGATCGTGTCGGTAAAAATAATAAGATATTTAAAATGCCGAAATTTCGCACAATGCGACTAGATGCTCCACAAGTTGCAACGCACTTATTGTCATCTCCTGAAAGTTATTTAAACCCTGTTGGTAGCTTTTTGCGTAAGACAAGTTTGGATGAGCTTCCTCAAATTTGGAGTATATTTAAAGGAGATATGAGTTTTGTTGGCCCGCGACCCGCACTTTTTTAATCAAACTGATTTAATTGAGCTACGTAATAAATATGGCGTGAATAAATTGATGCCAGGTCTCACAGGTTTAGCTCAAATAAATGGCCGCGATGAGTTGCCAATTTCATCGAAGGTAAAAATAGATTGTGATTATATGAATCAACAATCATTTTGGTTTGATATTTATATCCTTTGGTTAACTTTAATTAAAGTTTTAAAGCGTGAAAATATTTCACATTAACAACACTTGGTAAGTGTCTTAAATTAAAGGCCTGATCTTAAAATATTATTTGTCATGAGCATGCTCTATCGATAGTACTTAGTCACCGTGAAAAATCGCATTTTATTATATGGAACGGATTTAGTGTTGCTTGCTATTTCTTTTCTGCTTTCAACTTATTGGATGCATGTTGAAAAAGATGCGATCGCAATAATGATTTTGTTTCTAACGATGAAAATCTTCTTTTTTGCTTATTACGGTCTGTATAGTACGATTCTTAGGTTTGCAGGTTTGTCACTTGCGGTTGTTATTATACGGGCAAGTATTTTTTCTACTTTTATATACTTTTCCTTTAACAGGCTTTTCTCTGACTACAAATTTCCTTTAGGTTTTTTTGCGATGGATTTTCTTTTAACAACATTTTTTATAGGTTTGGTCAGGTTTGCCCCGCGCTATTTTTCAGAAGTCAGGCGATTAGAAGGTTCAAAAAGGGTAATGATTTATGGTGCTGGCGATTTAGGCGAAGATGTAGTTAGAAAGCTGCTGAGAAATCCTGAAGAATATCAAATGATAGGCTTTATAGATGATGATTTGAATAAAATAGGAAAGAGACTTCATAATATTCCAATATTTGGCCCTATTGACGATTTGTCATTAATTATCAGCAAGCAAAAGATTTCTGAGCTTATTATTGCGATTTCTACACTTGAAGGTGATAAAATAAGATTTATTACGCGTCTATGTCGGAAAGAAGGTATATCTTGTCGTATTGTTCCAAGTTTTCCTAATATGCTTGTCAAAGAAGTTAATATTAAAAATATAGATATTGTTGATTTGTTACGTAGGGAGCCTAAAGATCTTGATGCTCATCAAATTAGAAGTTTTATTGAAGGGAAAGTAATTCTAATTACTGGTGCCGGTGGCTCAATAGGCTCTGAGATTTCAAGGCAATGTATTCGTTTTGGAGCCAAGAAACTGATTTTTGTCGATCATTCTGAGTATAATTTATATTCTATTAAAGAAGAATTTCACAATTACAAAAATATAAGATGTGTATTACTGAGTGTAACTCAATTAGAATTAATGCAAACTTGTTTTGAAGCGGAAATGCCTGATGTTGTGTTTCATGCCGCAGCTTATAAGCATGTTCCCCTTGTTGAAGAAAGTCCTTATGAAGGTGTGATTAATAATATCTTGGGGACAATGACAGTTGCAAATTTATCTGAGAAATATGGAGTTAAAAAGTTTGTTCTTATTTCAACAGATAAGGCTGTGAGACCTACTAATATTATGGGCGCTAGTAAAAGAGTTGCGGAACTATATATCCAAAACTTAAATGTTCAAAGTAATACTGAATACATATCAGTAAGATTTGGTAATGTACTCGGTAGCTCAGGAAGTGTAATCCCAAAATTTATTGACCAGATTAATAAAGGGGGGCCTGTAACCGTTACGCACCCTGATGTAACGCGTTACTTTATGTTAACTAATGAAGCTGTGCAATTGGTTATGCAAGCTGCTAGCATTGGTAATGGTGGTGAAATATTTATTTTAAACATGGGCAGGCCTGTAAAAATATCAGAAATGGCAGAAGACTTAATATTTTTAGCGGGAAGACAGCCATATAAGGAGATTGATATTCAGTATATAGGTTTGCGACCTGGTGAAAAATTATATGAAGAACTGTTGCATGATGAGGCTGAAAAGAAAACTCAGTATGAAAATATAACAATAGGAAAGTCAACTCATGTGAATTTAGTATGGCTTCGGTCAACCATTCTATCATTATTGGACTCTTGTTATAAAAGGTCTGAGGAAGAAATGTTTAATAAATTAAAAATATTAGTTCCTGAATTTATGCATGCGCATTTTCAAGTTTTGCCATCCGAGGTTGTGCCAGCCCCTTTTCTTAAGAATTCAGTGGCTTAGATCCATTAGCTTTCAATAAGTAGCTATAGTGGTAATAAATTGACAATTTCTCGTTCCAACTGTTACCAGCCACCACACTTTGACAAAGATTAATAAAATTATTGCTATTGCCATCATTATTTCTAATTTTTCATGTACATTGTTTGCTCAGCAAGCGGTAAGTGCTTCCTCCACTACGGAAGGCGCAGATGTGAGTCGTTTAACAAGTTCTAGCTTTGGAAGCAAGTCAGGCTCTGCGGGAGGAGGTCTGGCAGATGTGACAAAAGGAAGTCCTCTTCTACAGGAGCAAACTTTTGGTGGCCTTACTTATCAAGTGCATATTTTGGGAGAGGTGAATAAGCCAGGTACTTATCGAGTTCCAGCTTCGCCCCGATTGTCGGAAGCTATACAAATCGCAGGAGATATTCTTGAGAGAGGATCTAATCGTAGGATTGAAATTAAACGCGAAAACTCGAAAAATCAAAAAGTGGATTTAAATGCCTTCAAGCAGTTTGGAGATCTTAATTCAAATCCGTATTTATTAGATAACGATACAATATTTGTTCCATTACAAGGTAAAGTAGTTCAGATGGTGGGGAGTGTAGTGCGCCCAGGCGTATATGAATTGTTGAATGAAAAAAACATCCAAGATTTGCTAAGTCTAGTCGGTGGGTTTGCTTCAGGATTAGATCGAAACGTTCCTTTGAAAATAATAAGATATGTAAATGGAGATAAAATTATTATCAATGTAGTGAATGATGATGAGCATCGAAAAGATTTTATTTTAGAGAATGCAGACGTTATTGTTGCCCCACATTTTTTTCCTAAAAAATAAAAAGTTTGATTATAATTTAACCTCTTTACCTGGAGAGGGTGCGCTTTTTGTTCCATCTTATGACTCGAAAATTTTTGTTTTAGGTGCTGTCTTTAAACCAGGAGCATATCCTTTTACAACTTACTATGGTGTTAGGCAATATTTGACGTTGGCAGGTGGAGCAAACAAGTTGGCTAAGAATAGAAAAATAAGGATTATAACTTCAGATGGGAAGACAGTTAAAGCAAGAAATAATACAGTGATCTCACCTGGAGATACTATTGTGGTGCCAGAAAAATATTTACCTCCTGAAGGATTATTGTCCTTGATATTGGGGCTGACCACTTCTGTTTTAGGCGTCACAACAACTGTACTCACGCTGACAAGATAATTATATGGAAGATGACATTAATTTATTGGAGCTCATTAAAGTTGTTTTGAAACACAAGAGAAGTATAATTATAATTGTTCTTACAGTTACTCTAGTCTCCATACTTTATGCTTTGTCGTTAAAAAAAACTTATCTTGCTGAAGCAACTCTTATGGCCGCAGGCAGCAATAAGGCTGGCGGGGCTTCACTTATGGCCCAGCTTGCTTTAGGTGTTGGCGGATCGGCGGGGAATTCAAATCAAATTTTGGCTATTTTTAGAAGTCGTGCATTGGCCGAGAAATTAATTCAAAAATATGCTTTAGAAAGGGTGTTGTTTGAAAAGGAAGATGTCGATAGAAACCTGGAAACCATTATTGAAGCATTAAATAATACTGTTACATTTACAGAGGATAAAAAATCACAGCTGATTATTGTGTCCGCAGTTTATAAAGACCCAAAGTTAGCCGCAGATATGGTTAATCATTATATTGAAGAAGCTGGAGCTTATATTAGGGAGAATGCTTTTACGGCAGCAAAAAGAAATAGAATTTTTATTGAAGGGCAACTCGAAGGGGTTAAGAAAGATTTGTTGGAATCAGGTAAAGAACTGACTGAGTTTTATAAAACAAATAACGTTTCCAACGTGAACCCAATGTTAGATGTGAATGTTTCTTTAGAAGAAACTGATGATAGAGTTAAAAATGAGAATAGTGAGGTTGAAAAAATACAGGCTAAAATAGATGATATGGGCAAGAGGATTAATCAAACGAAGATTGTTAAAAATGTGCCCCAGCAAGTTTATTTACAGTATCTGACTGTAAAGCGAGAACTCTTAGGTCAAGTTCATGGCTTACTAACACAACAATATGAAATGGCTAAGATCGAAGAACAAAAGGAAGAGTTAAACTTTCAAGTTGTCGATTGGGCTCGAGTGCCTTTTAAAAAATATAAACCAAAACGAGCTATAATTGTCATCCAGTCGTTTATTATGGCTATAATTTTAGGCGTCTTTTATGCTTTTCTTCGTGAGTATTTGGAAAAAATGAAATCATCTTTGTTAGGGTCTGATCGTCAAATTAATACCAAATAAAAAATTGTATCGGTTTTGGCTTGATTCAAAGTTAAAATTATTGAGGGATTCTAATCCGGTGTTGGCTTCAATTGTATAGTGGCTTTTTGAGTAGGAAAGTGTGTCGTAAAAGCGGAAGCGTCTTTCTATAGCAGATGTAGTTGAAGCAAAAGTTGTATCGGCAGTTCCGTCTAAAGATGAGTATATATTTCCTTTATAGGTTTCATAGGTAAACGAAAATTTGTTGTTCCATTCTTCTGACAAAATACTTCTCATTTCAAATAGAGCCGTGTCAGAGTCAGGGCCTCCATGATGGCCAAATAGATGTCGGTTGAGTGTTTGTCCGTTGCCAAAAACTCCATGTCGATAAAAGACACCAGGGAAGTGGGAGTATTCCAGTCGGAGATCTAGATTGTTTGATAGAAAAATGGGTGCATAAAGTCCGCTGTAATAGCCGTATAATACTTTGAAAACTCCACAACAGGCTTCTGTAAAAGCTTCTGCGTAGATTTGCGTATTACTTAACTGGGGAATGGTCAGCCTAAAGTCAGCGCCCATCAATCGATCTGAAAGATTCACTCCTCCGTCAGTCCCTACATCGCTAGTGCTAAATCCAACATTAGGCCGCACAGCGAAAAACTCTCCCATATAATCCCAAAGCGAACCTGTTTGAGCACCATTTCCACCCATGATGATAATTTGAGATGCCCCAAGTTCTAAAAGCTGGTGGGCTTCACGCTCATTTTAAATCCTGTTAGAAAAGAATAAGGGTATTCGCGTTCAGGGCCCAAGTTGGCGACGAAAAGTGTCGCTTTGCTGGGGCCTAAGTATTTTAAAAAGCTTGGGAAGAAAAATGGAGAATCGCTGGAGATTTTAATTTGGTCCAGGGCTCGGGCATTGTTTGTGAGAAGAATGCCTCCATTTTCACCTTGGCCCCAGATGAGAGAGTCTCGGCCCACTTCGATGCTTAGTTTTTTATACGAAAAATTGCCGTAGAGTTGTTGAGCATAAAAATTAGCTTTGGTTTCTGCCCCACTAGGACCTGTTAGCTCAAAACGAGGGCGAGCGTATAAAGAAAAGTATTTTGAAAATTGTCCACGATGAGTGGTTTCAAAACCTAAAGTATTTCCATCAACAATGTGTCGACCTTCTTGGTAAGCCACCATGGGATTAATGACAGCATCAATTCCTCCTAATCCATTGCTGGCAGGGACTGCACGTGAAGGACTGTCGAGAAGGGTATAGTCAAGCCGGACTTGTTCAAGTGGCGTGACAGAAATATTTTTAGTTTCACCTTCTAGAGTACCATTGGCTATCAATTCTTCACGATATTCCTTCGTGAGTCGTTCCAAAATATCTTGAATAATAATATTAAGCTCTACCTCACCATCATCAGGAGCTAGTAGTAAGAGGCCATTGTTAGTTTGAATATTTTTTGCAGAGGCAATCATCCGAGCGATTTCTTTTCGGCTCCATGGGCGCTGTCCATAAATAGCATCTTTAATGAGTCCCACTCCGACTAACTTATCAATGTCTCGATAAACCGGGTCGTCAATAGGGACATTGGATGAAGCAAAACTTAGCTGAGGCAAAAGTAATAATAGGAGAAAAAAGAATTTAAGCTTTGATTTTTGAACTTTGTATTTTCTTAAAAACCAACTTGATGATCTCATGAGAGGCGAGCACATACAAGGCGCCGGCAATAATATCAATGATGTAGTGATGGTTGAGATAGACAATCGAAAACCACATGAGCAATGGATAAATCGCAAGCCAAAGTCCCTTTTTCCCAAATCCTAAATAGCCAAAATAACCTACCATAAAAGCGTGTCCACCATGCATGGATGGAAGCGCTCCAAAAGCCCAAGCATTTTTCGAAAAAATATTTTGATAATAAGAAGCTCCGATCAAGTGGTCAAAATTGATAAGCCCTGCTGCATTTCCGGGAACACTCCAACTTGCTGGAATAAGCCCGAAGTTTGTAACGTACCAAGGAGGGGCTACAGGAAAAATGATATAAGTGATGAGTGAAAGAATTCCCGATAGTAGATAAGCCCATAAAAACTGTCTCGAAAGAGTTCGATGTGTAAACCATAATGTGATGGCTAGAAAAATAGGGCCAATGACATGCATGGAATACATGAATCCACCAATCACATCAAAAATAACATGCTGATGAGTTTGGAAAAATTCATTGGGAGTGACACGAATGCCTTGCCAATTAAATCCAAACAAAAACTTCTCAAGTTGGTAAGGTCCAACAACATGAATGGGGCCTGCCCAGTTTTTAGGATAAGCTCTTAAAAAATCATACACAGCTCCATAGAGTCCAAAAGGGAGAAGGTCTTTACACCATGTACGAGTTTTAGGATGTGAATAGAAAAGAATAAGATAGGCCCAGCTGACAGCAATATGTTCCGGACGAACCTCAACAAAAAGTATTAAAAGAACATAGTAGATAAAGGCTATCAATAGAGGGGTGTATGTAAATGATTTGATCTTTTTCATGACCGCTATTCCTGAGCTAGGGAGAGATGATATTAAGAGCTCGAGGCATGATGGTGAATGTCGCTGGTAAGTGAGCAAATGGTTCCCCATCAATATCCAGAGCTGTCTGTGTCTGATTTTTCGAAATATTTTTCAGTGAAACTTTACGGCATTTAAATCTTCTGACAAAAGGCATTTTATCTACATGACCTAAATAAAGTGCTAAAAGTTTCAATGGCATCAGGGGCAGCTTGAGAAAGAATGGTTCATTGGACATAGCGATGATATCAAAAAGTCCATCTCCTAAGCTGGCTTTATTGGCGATGGGCATGCCTCCGCCAAAAAATTCACCATTAGCAATCACGACTGATGATGCATTTTTAATTGTAAAAGTATTTTTGTCCGCAGTGACTTCAATATCTTGAGGAATCCATTCTAAGTAGGACTTAAGAGTAGAGGTCAGATAAGCCATTTTTCGATCCAAAAATGAAGCCCCTTCCACTTTTCGATTTTGTAAAAGCTTAGCAACGACTAAACCACCGACACCAAAATCAGCGATATTAATAAAAAAGCGGGCTTCGTGAGTGCTTTCTTCAAATTCAATTTTTCCAATATCAATACGTTCTGTTTTATGATGAAAAAGAATATTGGCTTGTTCTTGAATGGAGTCAGGCAGTTTGAGGGTTTTGATGAAGTCTCCACCGGTTCCAGCATTTAAAAAGCCCAGAGCTACATCGTGATGTTTGGGTGCTTTTAGGATTCCATTGATGATCTCATGAATAGTTCCATCACCACCACAGGCGACTATAATATTGTATCCTTCGTCACAAGCTGCCCTCGCAAATTTTTCGGCATCTCCAGGAGCTGTTGTTTCACGCAAAGTGATGTGCTTAAAAAAACGTTCCAGACACTCTTTCATTTCTGGCCATAGTTTCTTGCCAAGACCTCCACCGGAAGTGGGATTGAGGATGATGTAAGGAGTTTTCTTCATGTGAGCAGGTAATCCACCAAGTCAAATATTTTAAGGTTTAAATGAAGATCTTTGTTCACCACATGTAAGCGTGTTGTGCAAGTAGAACATCCTGTCACTAAGACTTCTGCACCAGTTTGCTTATATTCATTCAAGCGATTCAATGTCATCTGATCAGCTTCTTTGGGTGAAGTCACCGGGTAGAGTCCACCACCACCACAACAATAACTTTTTTCATGATGTTGTCTAAATTCTAAAACTTCCCCAGATACTTTTTTTAATATTTCACGAGGAGCTTCATAAACACCTCGATGTCGGCCTAAAAAACAGGGATCATGATAGGCAACAGTATCTTGTTTCTTAGAATTTTTAAGAAAAGGACGTAGAAATTCAGAGAGATGTTGGAAGTTGAATTTGAAAAATATTTTTTCGTGAGAATAATATTTTTGAAATGTCTGTAAACAGATAGGGGAATCACTGACAATTGTTTTAAATCCTTTGAGAAATTTAACCTGATGTTTCGCATGTTTTAAAAAAGATTTCACGTCTCCTGCTGCATAGTAAGGATACCCACAACAAGGACGATCACTTTCAAAAAGAGAAACATTTTTGATATTCAGTTTTTCAAAAAGCTTAAATATTTTTTTTATACGCTTTTCAAAAGTAGGATCTTCAGTATTGTTATGGTCGAACGAAGGAATAAATAGAACATCATCAGATAAATTGAAAGCAGACTTGTCTCGATCAATATGAAGACGGATTTTCTCAAATTCAGCCATATGTTTTTGAATGGAAGGGGGAACTAAGCCTTTACTGAAAGCTTTTTGTCTATAGTGAATGAGGATGTCTGTTGCCGGTGTATTGATTTCACAATCTGTTTCAGAAGAGTGACATTGGACACATTGATAAGCAGATGAGTAATTTTCTAATGTCTCGGGCAATCTTTTAAGATCGATGCTGCGAAGTGTATTTATTTTTCCCCAAGTGTTTAAAGCCTCATCGTGGGTGACATCTCCTACAGGACAAGCATGATGACATAGTTTAGGGCAAAATTCACAAGGAATACTCATAAGATTCCTTTCTGTTGAATCACCAACAACTTGAGAATGTCTTCTTCAGCAAGAACAATGTCTTCAATTCCTTCTAATTCGACCCATATCATTTTCTTTTGATAGCGGATCGTCAGAGGACGAATCCCTGAAGCCCATATTTTTTGAAGGATTTTTTTGTCTGAGTTTATTTTAACAAGTTTTCTTAATTCAGGTTTTGGAATTATCTGAAGTGTCACTTCTTGAATGTCTCCGTAGTGATGACGAGATCCCATGAAGATTTTTTTTAAATCAGGTCCTGTGGCTGCACGGGGCACTTTTTTTGTACGGATATGTCCAATGCTCGTGGATACGACTAAAGAAGTACACATATCATAAATTTCACCATGACGAAGATGCCAGAGGTTTGGAATATTTTCTTCCAAAATATTTTTGAGTGTACAGTCTTCGGCCGATTTTCCTGCAAAAAAACCTATGTCATAGTTGGAGTGGTTAAGTTTTTTTCGTAATTCACCAAGTTTGAGGTGTGTGTGCACTGTGACAAGATGAGATTTTTTATCAATATTCATAATCCCATCTTTCCTGGATTCATTATATTTTTTGGATCCAAAGTATGTTTTAAATTTCGATACCATTCCATTCCAGAAGCTAATTCTTGTGGTAAAAATTTTGCTTTTAAAAGACCGATTCCGTGATGATGACTGATGGTGGCTCCCACCTGAAGCGCTTCTTCCATAGCTTTTTGCCAAAGCTCTTTATATCGATCGCGATCTTTGTCGGGTTTTCCTGTGCGGGAGAGAATCGTAAAATAAATGGAGCAACCATCGACATAGGCATGAGAAAAATGTGCCAAGACTAAAGCTTGAGGCATTAAAGCGTGTCGAATATTTTGATAGAGAGAAGGCAATCGATCCCAAGTAGAAGCGACTTCAATCGTATCCACAAAAGCATCATCCAGAAAAACTCCAGGCATTTTGTAGGACACACTATAACGATGCTTGAGCCAATGAAGTCCGGGTTTGGCTCCAAGATCACGAACACTTCTTTTTTTCGAAAGATCGAGAATGGTTTTTAATTGTACTTTAGTTAGTTGAGGATTTCCTTCCAGGCCCAATATTAAAATGACTTTAGGAGAGAGTGTTTCAAAAGTATTTTGAAACAGTGAGGCATTTGAAAAAAGAAGATGATGAACTTTTTTCCCAACAAATTTTTTAAAAGGGAGTTCTGGTAAATATTTTTTCCACCATTTGGGTTTTTTGTCATACCCATGAGTGAGGAGAAAGGTATCAACTTCGTCATAGAGTCTCATCACAGCTGGACGCAGGCCTAGTTGTAAAATTTCTCTCATGGCATCAAAAGCATCCGAGAGCTTTTTGAATTCTAATCCCCGCCAGAGAGTTTCTTGAGGTAAGGGCCAAGCTTTGACGCGTGTGCGCGTGATGATTCCCAAGCAGCCTTCTGTTCCTACCAAAAGATCTTTGGCTTTGATGTGAGGATATTGAGGAATTTCTTCTCCAAAACCAATAATGTCTCCATTGGGCAAAACCGCCTCAACGTCCTCAACCATGTCTTCAATTTTTCCGTATTTGGAGGATAATTGTCCGGCAGAGCGACACGCCAAATAGCCTCCAAGTGTGGCGCATAAGATAGATGAAGGAAAATGTCCTAGAGTGACATCTTTGTGCTGCAGTTGTTCTTCTAAATGCATTCCAATAATTCCACACTGAGCTGTGACTAAAAAGCGTCCCTCATGCTCTTCTATTTTTTCGATTTTGTTCATACGCTTCAAATCGAGAATGATTCCAGCTTGTAGAGGAATGGTACCGCCCGAAACTCCAGATCCAGCACCATAGGGAGTCACGGGAATACGTTCTTGAAAAGCTAACTTGATAATTTTGGAAACCTCTTCGGTTGTTTCAGGCCAACAAATGAGATCTGGGAGTGAGGGGGTTACCCCTGCTTTGATATCCAGGAGGTTTCCCGACATCATATCGCGTGCATAGAGAAGGCGTTGATTTTCGTGGTCCGCAATCTGATCTTCTCTTAAAAAGCGGCGTAATTTCTTCTCGATGGTTTTAATTTTTGACAAAGTCTGCTTTCTATACAAGAAATTCGTTTCACAATCTATGTTCAAAACGGAAGAATTTTCATTTCGAACGCGAGAAGCTTCTTTAAATCGTTTTCGTCAAAGTACACAAGAACCTTTTGATCTCCTCGTGATCGGTGGTGGTATCACAGGTGCGGGAACAGCGCGTGATGCTGCCAGTCGGGGACTTAAAGTCGCGTTGGTTGAATCTCGTGATTTTGCTTGGGGGACTTCTTCGAGAAGTTCAAAGCTTATTCATGGAGGTTTACGTTATCTGCAAAACATGGAGCTTCAGTTGGTCTTTGAAGCTCTTTCAGAACGATCGCATCTTTTAAAAGTGGTTCCACATTTGGTTAAACCTTTGGAATTTTACATGCCTGTCTTCAAAGGCGAAAAACCTGGAATGACTCTTTTATCGATTGGTTTGTGGCTCTATGATGTTCTTTCACTCTTTCGAACACCTGGCTTTCATCGCAGATTGTCTAAAAATAAAATGCTGTCGAAAATTCCCTTTTTGAAAAAAGATCATTTAAAGGGTGGCTTTCAATATTATGATGCGAGCATGTGGGATGACATCATGACCATTGAGACTCTGCGTGATTCTAAACGTCTCGGAGCTTCGATTGCTAATTATGCAGAAGCCGTAAGTCCCATTTGGGAGAATGAAAGAATTGTTGGTTTTCAGGTCAAAGATTTATGGTCAAATGCCAATGACTTGATTTCTCTTAAGGCTAAAAAAGTGGTTGTTTGTGCGGGTCCTTGGACAGATCAAGTAGGGCTTAAGATGAATGAAAAATGGCGTAACTGGCTCAATCCCAGCAAAGGCGTTCATCTTATTTTTGATTTGAAGAAAATTCCCGTGCCCGGTGCGATGGTTCTGACGAATCCTGATGATGGCCGTATTGCTTTTGTGATCCCACGTCCTGACATGGGCGCTGGTGTGGCGATTGTGGGAACCACCGATGGGCCAACCCCTTTGGATCCTGAAAAAGCCATTGTTGAAAAAGAAGATGTTCATTATTTGATGAGTCTTCTGCAAAAATATTTTCCGGATTTAAACCTGCAACCTTCCGATATTTTGAGTGCTTATGTGGGTGTGCGTCCTTTGATGGGGGATCATGCAGCTACAACAGGAAGCGAAGGTCAGTCGTCGAAAGCTCTTCAAAAGGTCAGTCGTGAACATTATATCGGAGATGGTCCTGGTGGAACGATCATTGTAGCCGGTGGAAAATATACGACACATCGAACCATGGCTAAAGAGATTGTAGACGTGACCCTAGATGCTTGGAAACGCGATGCGGCCAAAGGCCTGGATGCTCCCTATCCAACAAACTTATCAGACTCACAAACAGAAGCGGGCATTAATCCTATGGCACGTTTTGATACGGTGGCTGAGGCGTTAAAAGAAGCTGAGGCTAAAGGTATCAAGATTCATCCTAATCTCTGGGATCACTATGGAGCAGGGGCTTTAGAAATTGCTCAAAACACCGTGGATCTGAATGATCCTGAGGGCTTCCCTCAACTAGCAGGACAACTAAAGTATGCGATTCAATCAAGCATGGTCATGCATCTGGAAGATTTTTATTTGCGCCGTGTCTCACTTTTTGCCGCCCGCGCCGATCATGGTTTGCCTTGGGTGAAACCATTGGCAGAAATTTTTGTAAAAGAATTAGGCTTGCCTCCCAATGTTGTGGAAGTTGAAAGTCAGCGTCTTCAAAAAGAAATATCTCTCAGGTCTGAGTGGTATTCCAAAATCGAAACTCCACCGTCCAATTTTTAGACGATAAAGCCTTATTTTCAGCCATAAATCATTGGCATCACCTTGCATATTGGTGATGGAAAAGGAGATTTAATTCTATGAAAAAAGAACTTATTACTAAACTTCATGAGGATTTTGAAAGTGTTCTTCAGGAGAAATCGGGTGCTGAATTTTGGTATGCCCGAGATCTTCAAAATCTTTTGGGTTATACAGAATGGAGAAATTTCGTCTTGGTGATTCAAAAGGCCAAGCAGGCTTGTGAAAACTCAAAACAAAAATCACGAGACCATTTTGTTGACGTCAACAAAATGGTCTTTCTGGGTTCAGGCGGCGAGCGACAGGTAGATGATAAAGGCTTTGGTCGTATTCGAAGTAAGGGTGATGCGGCTTTATTTGGAGGTTTGAGTACTCAAAAAATGAAAGAAAAAATAAAAGTGCCTGCAGGTCGCGCTTTGTCTGACTTTTTGCCAACCATTACGATTAAAGCTAAAGATTTTGCGAATGAAGTGACAAATATTCAGGTGATTCAGCAAAATTTGAAAACAGAAAATAATGTCACTCAAGAACATGTTAAGAATAATTTGGATGTTCGTAAAATTTTAACAAATAGAAAGATTTTCCCAGAGAAGTTACCACCATCGGAAGATGTTAAAAAAGTGGAGAGGAGACTGAAGTTGGAAGAGAAAAAACTTTCAAGAATAACCAAGTTTTCGGGAGTATGAAAATCCTTCAATCAAAATGGTTTCATTGGATCCTCGGTATTTGTGGGGTGGGAGGGTCTCTTTTTTTTCTGATTCATTTGAGCTCTTGGTCACAACTCTTTTGGCCTGGGGCCTGGTTTGTTTTTTTACTTGTTGGTGTCGTTGGTCTCGAAATGATTTGCCGGGCTTTACGTCTTCAAAAAGTTTGCGAGCTAATGGCTTCAAAAAGACTCTCGTTTAGAGGATCTTTTTGGGTGGGAGCCATTGCTGATATTTATGGAGCTGCCACACCTTCGAGTGTGGGGGGAGAAGTGGCAAGACTTGCCAGTTTAGCACGTTTTGGAATCAAGGGACGTGAGTCTCTAATGGCTTTAGCTTTAGATCGGTTGGTTTTATTGAGCAGTCTTTTGTTTGTTTTACTTGTTTCGGGGGGCATGGTTTTTTTGAAAGATACATCACTCTTCTCTTTGAAATCTCTTTTGAATACTTTGATTCTGTATTTTGTTTTGGCGGGAGGATTGATTGTTTTTTTGTTTATTATGGTCCGTCGTGAACAATATGAAATGCCGTGGAAAAAATATTTTTAAAACCCTCTCTTTTTTTATTATCCATGGTGCATCATGTGGTGAGGTTGGGTTTTCTTCCGTTGATTCTGTGGGTTTTTGCCAAACAAGCTCCTACTCTTCAGATTCTTATCTGGTCTTTTGTTTTAGGGTATGGAGTCTCTCTCTTGCCAGTGCCGAGCGGAGGCGGGTCTGTAGAAGTGACATTTATGCTTTTGCTCAAGCCTCTTTTGGGTGAAGATATGGCGTCTTTGGCTCTTTTGTGGTGGCGCTTTTCCAGCCATTACTTTTATGTGTTGATTGGCATTGTCATAACCCTGGCAGAGCTTACGGGCTTTTTTAAGCCACAGCTTGCCAAGACAAACCAAGATGGTAGGGCCTGACAATGCTTCTGAAAGGACAACAGTTTCTTTATAAATTGTTTAGGATTGTGACCTATCCTTTTATTTTTATCGTCCTTGTCTTCATTGGAATTCAAAACAAACTTTGGAAAACCCGTTGAGAAAAATAGGAATCGTTACAGAATATTTTTATCCTCACCTGGGCGGTATTACCGAACATGTTTATTATTCAGCTAAGGAATTGGCGCGACGCGGTTTTGAGGTCGTGATTTTGACAGGGTTTGCAGGCGAGAAGGATTATGTAAAACTTCCCAAAGGTTTAAGGATTATCCGGCTGGGTAAAAGCATGCCGATTTTTTCTAACGACTCTTATGCTAAGGTGACGGTGGGTTGGAATCTGGGTGGGAAAATCAAAAAAGTGTTAGAGGAAGAAAAGTTTGATCTTTTGCATATTCATTCTCCAGCGGTCATGACACTTCCGTGCTTGTTTGGGAAATATACGAATACGGTGACGATCGGGACTCTGCATACATATTTTGACAATCTCATTTTGTTTAAAATTTTTGGGAAAACCGTTCAAAAATATTTGGATAAGCTGGATGGGATTATTTCTGTCTCTCCTTCATGCATAGAAGCGATGAGTCGGTATTTTAAACTCGCTCCTTATAAGATCATTCCCAATGGTGTGGATACAGAATGGTTTTCAAGTCCAAAAGGCAAGATTTCAAAGTATGATGATGAGCTCTCTAATGTCCTTTTTTTAGGACGTTTGGATCCCCGGAATGGATTGGATCTTTTGATTGAATCTTTCCCTTTGGTTTTAAAACAAAGACCCAAAACACGGTTGATTATTATTGGAGATGGAAAATTAAGACCTCTGTATGAGCGTATGGCCGACACGCTTTTGGGAAAAAGTATTTTCTTTGAAGGAGCGATCAATCAAGAGCGTCCGGACTATTTAGCGACCAGCGATGTCTTTTGTTATCCTGCCACGAAAGCTTCATTTGGAATTACTCTTTTGGAAGCTATGGCTGCGGGTGTTCCTGTGATTGCCGCTGATAATACAGGATTTCGTGATTTGATTTGTCATGAAGAAACAGGTCTTTTGGCATCACCAACAGATCCTCAAGATATCGCTTCTGCAATCGTGAGAGTTTTGGATGATAAAAACTTGGCGCTTAAGCTTAAGCAAAATGGGCTGAAGATGGCAGATGAATATTCCTGGTCACACGTGGTGGATCGTATTTTAGAATTTTACAATGAAGTGTATCAACGGTCTCGAGGAGTGTCTTTTGCCTCTTAAAATTATTCTACTTATTTCATTTTTGTGGATCAGTGGTTTGGGTCTTGGGGGATGGCTTTTTTTAAAATCACTGAGATCTTTGTCCTACCGTCTGATTTTTTTTGGATTTTGTGCTCTGACATATTGGCTTTGTTATACGTATATTCCGTGTTTTTCTGGGGGTGTTGTTTGTTCTGTAAAAGAAAAACAGGAATTGGCTCTGACTTTTGATGATGGTCCTCAAGAGCCCTATACATCTCAAGTGTTGGATATTTTAAAAGAGGAAAATATTCATGCGACCTTTTTTGTTTTGGGAAAATATGTGCAAAATCATCCGGATCTTATTCAGCGCATGATCGATGAAGGTCATGTAGTAGGAAATCACGGGTGGAGTCACACGCCTTTGGCTTTTCAGGGGAAAAATTTTATCCGTCATGAAATTGATAGCTGGGAAGATGTGATGAGACCTTTTGGTCTATTACCCTATAAACTTTTTAGGGCGTCTCATGGTTGGAAAAATCCAGCTCTTGTCAAAATTTTGAATGAAAAAAAATATCGTTTTATTGGTTGGAATGTGGGTGTTTGGGATTCGGATAAACCTCAAAAAGAAGTTTTGATGGAGAGACTTGAAGGTCTCTCTCCCGGATCCATTATTCTTTTACATGATGGGGATGGGGATCACGAAGGGGGAGATCGCAGTCAGACAGTGGCTGTTTTGCCTGACTTGATTCACAAATATAAAAAACTTGGATTTCAGTTTGTGACTATTCCGGAAATATTAAAATAAATTCTCATGAGACTGACAAAGACACTTAAGCTTTATCAAATAGCTATTCGATTTCCCAAAATAGTCCTGATTGTGGCTTTTGTTATGACTCTCATTGCGGCATGGTCAGCAGCGAAACTTCATATCGAAAACGACATGATGTCGCTTCTTCCGCAAAATACGGAAAGTGTGGAGAGTCTTAAAGAATTAAAAAAGTTTTTTGGAGGCTCCGGCTATTTGATTGTAGCTGTGGAATCTCAAGACCCAGTGGTTGCAGCAAAATTTGCCGATGAGTTTGAAGAAAAACTAAAAAATCATTCTGCTATTCTTTATGTCGATTCCAAAGCACCTATAGATTATTTTAAAAAACGACTGTGGCTTTATTTGGACATGGAAGATTTGCATGAAATCGAATGGCGCGTGGATCGTGCTTTAGAGCTGCAAAAAAAAGGAGTGAGTCCGACATTTAGTCACATGATGGACTTTGCCAATCCTGAAGATCGACCTGATCTGACATTTCAGGATATTTTTCAAAAATATGAGAAGAGGGCAGGGACAGAGCTCAGAGAGCGATCCGGAGCTGATGATGGAAAATTTTTAATTTTGCGGGTGAAGGTAAAGGATAATTCGGAAGATTTGGATCAAAGTCGAAAACTGATGGATGACGTGAAGGGGATGGAACATGCGATTCGCAAAAATCATCCTGAGTATCAATCAGTGAGCATTGGGTATACAGGTGGTTATGCTACTAAGCTTGAACAACTGGATTTGATTCAAAGAGAAGTGAAGTGGGTGTCGATCATCGTCTCAGGTTTTCTTTTTTCATCCTACTTTTTTATTTTAAACGTCTTGAGTCGACTTGTCTCATCGGGATTCCTTTGACGGTATCTCTGATTTGGACAGGCGGTCTGGTGTATTTCTTTTTAGGTCATTTAAATATGATGACAGGTTTTGGTGCGGCGATTTTGGGAGGATTGGGAAGTGATTATGGAATCTATCTTCTCACACGTTATTATCATGAGCGAAGTTTAGGCCATGGAGTGAAAGCTGCCTGTGAACAAGCTTTTGGCAGTACGGGAAAAGCAACGTATGGATCGATGTTGACGATGGTCGCAGGATTAGTGGCCTTGGTTTTTTCCAAGTTTGGGGTGTTTGTTGAGTTTGGAATTGTGGGAGCTTTGGGTTTGGTAACCACTTATGTGGGGATGATGCTGATTGTTCCGGCTCTTCTGACCATTTCGGAAAAATGGAAATATCCTGTGAGTTGGAAAGGATTTGGAAAAATATTTCCGAATACAGACGCCTGGACAACGTCTGCTACTTTTCAAAAAATATTCTATCCTCGAAAAGCATTTTTAGGGGTGATTTTAATTTTTATCATCTGTGCGATTTCTGTTTTTACGTTGCCTGTACAATCCAAAATATTTTTTGAAGAAGGTCAGATGGAAAGTCCTGACTTGCCTGGAAATAAATTGGGGAGGCGTGTCAATCAGGTCATGAAGCATACTGTTGATCCAACGGTTTTGATTGCTCATGGGGCCGATGAAGAAGAAAAGATTGTGACGTTATTGGATGAACGTCTTAAAAATAATGCATCCAATCTAGTGTATGATCGTGTTTTAGGTCTTTCTAGTTTTATCCCTCAAGAACAGATTCAGAAGAAGAAGCTTCTCGCGCGTATTCTCAATAAATTAACACAGACAACACTGATTTTAAAAAGTGAAAAAGACTATTTGAGTGAAACTTTGAAAGATTCTTTGGCAGCTCCCGTCGTACTTCGGAAGGATATTCCTTATGAAGTGAGGCGTCTGTTTGAGGCTATCCATCAAAAAGATATCTATGCTGTTTTTCTTTTTCCCGCATTTTCTCGCGCAGATTCTGAATCGATGAAACGTTATCAAGATGGTGTGTATGCTTTGAAAAAGGAATTGGGATTGTTGGATATGGAAGTGGCCGATGGGACATTTATTGCTTCTGATACGGTGCGGTTGATTGAGCGTGAAGCGCCGCGAGGCATGTTTTTGATTCTGACTTTTTTTACGATCGTGCTTTTTGTAATGGTGAAGTCGTGGACACGTGGTTTGATGATTTTGTCTAATCTGCTCGGCAGTCTCTTTCTTCTTTCAGGCCTTTTATGGTTAGCGGGTATTCGTTTAAATATTATGAATATTGCTGTCATTCCCGTGGTCTTGGGCGGAGGCATTGATATCTATATTCATTTTAGTCACCGTTTTGATGAACGAATTCCCATGCGCGAGATTCTTAAAGGAGAAGTGCCTGCGATGTTTATTTCCAGTCTGACATCCATGGTAGGATTTGGAGGTTTTCTTTTAGTTTCCAGTAGTGGGCTGCGATCGATTGGTTGGGTGTCTGTATTGGGATTAGGTTTAGTGACCTTAATGGCAGTTTTTGGTTTTCCACGTTTTCTCTTATTGGGTGCACGCTGGAAAAATAAATAATTAAATACCAAGGATCCAATAAGAAAGTGCTGCCATCGTTTTTGAATCAGTGATGTCTCTTTTTTGGAGCATCGTTTTGATTTGGTCGCGTGTGAAACAGTGTTCTTCAACAACTTCGTTTTCATCTAAATGTTTTTTTGATTTTTGCAAACCCAAAGATTTGAATACGTGAATCGCTTCATCGGTAAATCCAATGGCTGTGTGAATAGTGAAATAGGGTTCGATGCGTTTGGCTTTCCAACCAGTTTCTTCAATAAGCTCTCGGCGAGCAGCATCGATGGGAGATTCCTTAAGATCGATCATGCCTGCTGGAATTTCCCAAAACCATTGATTGAGAACTGGTCGAAATTGATAAACTAATAAAACACTTTCGCCATCATCGGTGATGGGCAGAACAGCTGCCGCCGGGATATGTCGAGCAATCTCGTGTGTGACTTGATTGCCATTGGGCATTTCAAAGGTTTCCAGTCCCACTTGAATAATGCGACCGTCATAAATTTTCTGAACAGAAATTGGGTTTGTGATGTTTTTCATAGTTCCTTTTTTCATAAGAAAATGACATAAAGTTTTTCTATGACCAATCAAAAACAAGCAGCATGGCAAACTTATCGTCCTGAAAGGGCTCAAGGCAATTTTGATGCGATCGTTGTTGGATCGGGAATTGGTGGCTTGGCGTGCGCGGCCTTGTTGGCTAAAGAAGGTAAATCGGTACTGGTGTTGGAGAGGCATTATGTGGCGGGGGGATTTACACACACCTTTCAGCGTGGGCCTTATGAGTGGGATGTGGGAGTCCATTATGTGGGGGGAAGTGCATCGGAAAAATTCTATTTTAAGACGACTCTTTGATTATATTTCAGATGGAAACCTTGAGTGGAGTCCCATGGATGCTGTGTATGATCGGATTTTTTTTCAAGAAGGGGATCGTGATGAGACTTATGATCTCGTCGCAGGAGTTCAAAATTTTAAACAAAAACTAGTTCAGTATTTTCCAGAAGAAGAGAAGGGGATTGATCAATATATTCAAGCTGTTTTTGAAGTGGCTCAAGCGACCAAAGGATTTTTTTCAGCACGAGCAATGCCTCTGTGGATCGGTAAAATCATGCAGCCTTTTACGGGATCCAAATTTTTAAAATATTCCGATCGAACGACATACGATGTGGTTTCAAGTTTTATTAAAAATAAAAAACTCATTGGGCTTTTGACCTCTCAATATGGGGATTATGGTTTGCCTCCCAAGGAAGGAAGTTTTGCGATTCATGCGTTAATCGCTAAACATTACTTTGATGGTGGAGCTTATCCGGTGGGGGGCTCGGGACAGTTTGTGGAAACAATTGCTCCCGTGATTGAAAAATCAGGCGGCAAAATTTTGGTGAAGGCGGAAGTGTCTGAAATTGTGATGGAGAATCAAAAGGCCATTGGTGTGAAACTTTCCAATGGTGATGTGATCAAAGCTCCTTGTGTGGTGAGTGATGCGGGTGTGATCAATACGATTCAAAAAATGCTGCCGCTAGAAGCTCAAAAGTCGTCAGGGTTGGGTGAGAAGTTAAAAAAGGTAAGACCCTCGCTGGCTCATATTTGTCTTTATATAGGCTTAAAGCACACAGCTAAAGAATTGAATCTTCCGAAAACTAATTATTGGATTTATCCTGGTTACGATCATGATGAGATCATTGCTCGCTATGTAAAAGATCCTATAGCTGCTTTGCCGGTGACGTATATTTCATTTCCAGCGGCTAAAGATCCGTCGTGGGAAACTCATCATCCCGGAACAGCAACAATGGAAGTGATTGGTTTTACGCCGTATGAATGGTTTCAAAAGTGGGAGAATACGGCATGGCAAAAGCGCGGAGATGACTATCAAGAGTATAAAGCACAACTGACCGAAAGACTTTTACAGCAAGTGTATCGTTATGTGCCTCAAGTGAAAGGAAAGATCGATGTAGCAGAACTTTCTACGCCACTGAGTACAAAATATTTTTGTAATTATGATCGCGGAGAAATTTACGGCATTGATCATACCCCTGAACGTTTTCGAGAAGATTGGTTACGCCCACAGACACCGATCAAAAATCTTTTTCTCACCGGTCAAGATATTGTCACCGACGGCATTGGAGGCGCTTTGTTTGCCGGACTTTTGACGGCTTCAGCTATTTTAAAAAAGAATGTGTTGGGGAATGTTTTGCAGACAAGGCGCTAATTTGTATGACAGGTGCGCCTCTTTAGAAAAATCATCCACCTATCTGTGTTTAATATGTTTTAGTTGAAGCGACCGCTGCAACCACTAGCGGATGATGAGCTGGTTTCAACACTTGCCGGAGTCCCTGTTGGATTTCCCGTGTTCCCCGAAGCTCCAGCTGAACCTCCAGTGGAGTCTGGAATGTTTCCAGAACCATCAGTTCCTCCAGTGCCGCCCGAACCTCCACTGGCTCCTCCGCTGGAACTGGACACCTCATTTGGAATTTCATTAGATACTTTCGATGTGTTATTTCCAGAGTTGTTAGCGGCATTATCCACTTGTCCAGCAGGGGCGCCGATAAATACTGGGTTCGCTGGAACTGAGGATCCATTGGTGGATCCTCCAGATCCTCCGGCGCTTGCAGATCCCCCAGTACCAGGAGTGTTGCCATTCGTACCCCCTGAACTGATTGCAGGTGTATTTCCACCAGATCCTGAATTCCCGCCTGATCCAGAATTTCCCCCAGATCCTATTGTGTTTCCATCACTGCCTTCTTGAGGCGGGGTGACGGCTGGCTGTGACCAATCCATCCCAGGGTATTTGAGTGTGAGTTTGTTGGATAACTTTCCAACAGGAATTGTTCTGTAATTGTCAGGCGCTGTATTGTTGAGGCTGGGAACATTGAGCCACGCAAAATCCGGAATGGTTTCCGCCAACATGGAGGAAACATTCCCTCCCGATACCGGTCGAAAATCTCCGTGTTCAGGATCCACAAGCTGTGGAGGCATGTCGTTGATGACATTTTTTTGAGCAATCACGTTTTGAGCACAACTACTTCCGGCTTCGCAGGTCTTAGAGTAGGAGAAATAGGAAGGGTCTTTATGATCCCATGATTTTGTATAAATCCAGTTTCCTTCAATGACGAGATTATCATCCATAACAGCAGGTGAAGGAATATGTGAGAGCGAAGGCGATGTTGTGGGAGCATCGATATTAAAGAGAGCATTAACGGTATCGTATCCGTCCGGATTGTAGATAATGTTGTTATAGATAAATACATTTTTATTCGGGATCCACACGGTTTGTGAAGGGTGGCCGCTAACAAAAGAATATCCCCATCCCCCCATGTCCAGGTGAGTATTGCAAAATCCTGGAAGGTAGGGGTCTCCATCGCATTCTCGACCACCTTTGAGAATGTCGAGAGCTTGTGTTCTGCCATAGATATAGGAATCATCACCCACTTTGTAGAGAGTGTTGTGAGCTAGCAAAATATTATAACCGCCGGCCACACCCATTCCAGCTCCATGTACATGATGGATAATATTATTAAAAACTTTCACATCCATCGTTTCATAAAATAACCATGGAGCTACCATGTATTCAAAACCCGTTCCCTGACCGGCTGTAAAACCACCTGTGTAGCAGTCGTAGATCTCATTATTTTGAATCACGATGTAGGAGGATCCCCCTTTAACGTAAGCGCACCAATCGTGAGAGTTGTGGATCTTGTTTCCAATCATGCGGCCTGTTTGAACGGAAACCCAATCGACGACATTGTCATCAGCTCCGCGAAGCTCACTGTCTTCAAGAAAAATATGCTGAGATTGCTTTACTTTAAACATGTCATGAGCCACGGGCCCGCTGACCTGATCTTTACCGCGGCCATTATAGATGCCTCCATCTAAGAGCATATTGCGAACTAGGATATGATCCGATTTTTCAAAATGAAGAGCGTCACTCTTGGGTGCTAATGAAAAATCCATCAGGTAAACATAGGAGACCCCCTGAAATTCAAGATCTGTTTCTACTATAGAGTCAGCGCGCTTTCCTGTGCTGGACTTGATGATGATAGGGTATTGAGCGGTCCCTTGAATGAAGTCCATGATGTGTCCTCTTATTTCATTGGGATAGGTGCCGGGCAGTAGGAGGATCTGATATCCTGTATGATTGAGTGTGAAGGGTGTGTCCGGGTTGGAAATTCCTTCGCGTAAACGAATGAAAGGACCAATCGCATTAAGAGATTTAAGTGGGGTGGAAGGCGTCAGTCCATTATTGGCATTGTTCCCTGTGGGGCTAAGATAAATAGTGGTGAGTGTGGGATTTCCTATCGCGTAGCGAGGCTCATCAATGGCCACTGTTCGTGTTGCCGTTCTGCTGAGATTCATAGTGAGTTTGGGAGCGGGTGTGGGAGCCGGTGTCGGTGATGGTGCTGGAGTGGGAGTCGGAGAAGGAGTGGGCGAAGGTGTTGTTGTGGCGCCATTATTTCCGTCAACCAGGCCCGAAGCTCCTGAAATAAGACTGATCGCTTGCAGAGGGTCTATGTTGGTATTTGGAAGTGTGTTGTTTCCTGTGATGTTGACATGAAGTCCATTGCCGCTAGCAATGATTCCGTTGGTGGTAAATTTATAGACGAGTGAATTAGTGACCAAAATATTTCTTGTTTGTCCGTCCAAATTTTTAATGGAGATTCCTTGATCAAAATAAGCGGGAATTTCCTCAGAAGGAATGATTTGCACCTGATCGATGGACCCTCCGGAATTTTGAAAACTGATTCCTATTACCGGAATGCTGTTTTCTGGGAGAATGGTGTTTAAGGTAATTGACTGGATATTGACTTGAGATGAGTTGTGAACACGAAGAAGGGGCGTGCTGATCATCCCATCTCCTTCCGTGGTATTTCTGGAAGTGTTGGGTGTTTGAAGGACCACAGTTCCTCTCCATCCGATGAGGTTGAGGTTTTTTGAGATCTCGATTTGTTCTCGATAAATTCCACCCAGGATATTGATTGTGCCTCCAGGAGCTACGGCAGCAATGGCTTCAGCGATGGTAGAGAAAGCATCGTAGCCATAAGCTGTCGCAGGGTCAGATCCGTCTGGATCAGCGCCAGGCTGGAGTTGAGCCCAATCGTTGTCGACAAAAACGCGTATGGGTGTTGTCGTTTGTGCATTCAGAATAAAAGGGATGAACAACCCTAATATGAAGAGAGTTTTTTTTAACATGGGGGTCCTATTTTTTTAATTTAATAACATCAAAGTATTGAAATAACTAATACAATTTAAATAATATTAAAAAAAAGTTATAAATTGATAAAAATATAAATATATCTGCCAAATATTCAGCAAAATTAGATGTTAAATCTGAATAATAGTCATTTAAGTCTTGTAGGTGTCTGATAGAAAATTGCTTTTGAAATCATTTTTTGTTTGGGAGGCAAAATGAAAAAATATTTTTTAGTTTTTTTGATTCTCTTAGCTTTTACGGCGAATGCTCAAGAAAGAGAAAAAGTGAGTCTCGAGCTTCCCCAGGATTTTGATGTAAAATTTGTCCTCAACCACTTTGGAATCATGTCAAAGTTGTGTGGAAGGGGATTGAAGATGCTCGTATCTACAAAGATGTAGGGATTCAGACAAAAAATAAAGGCGAAGATCCAATTGTTGTTGAAGCCGATCCAACTCTGGTGGCGATTCTGGAACCTGCATTGAAACAACTTTTAACTCATTGCGGTTTGGAGTTTGTGACGCATCAATCTGGTAATGTATTGTCAGCGACGATCGAGCATTTTTATGCGGATGTGAAAAAAGGTTTTTTCACGGGTAAGGGAAAGGCTGAAGCTCAAATCAATTTTACTTTGATTAGCAGTGATTTGGGAATGACGAGCATGGGCGTCGGTGCCAGTATGGATCTTAAGAAAATGAAAAGAAAAGATATTAAGCAGCTCAAAATGCTTTTAGATGATCTTCTTTTTCAAATATTATCTCAGATTCCAAAATCAGATTTGGTTACAACCTTAAAATAGGGTTATTTTTTTCTAAAAGTCATGGCCCAACACACAAGCGCTAACATCCACGCACATGCAGCATAGTTGAGATGGTTTAGGTAATGAACTTCAGGCATCCATCGAGCGATGGTCCGGGTTGTGGCTGCTAATAAAACCAGAATAACCACTCCTAAAAGCCACCGGGATTTTCTTTCTAAAATCATATCATAACCACTGTGGGCTAGCATGACACGTGTGGATATCATGAGTGTCATCAGTCCATACCCTCCGATATAAGCCAGATGTTTCATGTGAATTTCCAGATATGGAAAAAAAAGAGGCAGCAAAAGTCCGGTCAGAAGTGACCAGCAAGAAAGCCATAATCCGATCGATAAGTAGGATCGATGTTTTGGTAAACGATAAATTTGCCAGGATTTAAATCCGACAAAAATAAAAATCAGAACTCGCAAGCCTCTTCCAATCATCGAGCTATCTTTGATGAAAGTGAGAGCTTCGATTAAAAATGAAAACACAAAGAGACTTAAAAGTATCCAAAGCGGGGTAGGAGTTTGTTTGATGAATGTTATGATCAGACTTTGAGAAGGTATCCGACCAGGTCTCGATCCTGGATTGCAATTGGGATGGCCTAGAAGGTTGGGTATGAGAAAAAGTCCCACACCTAAAATAAGTGTGAGTTGAAAGCCGTTATAGAGAAAATTTCTTCCGATCAGTCCCCAGACTGCAAAACTGCCAGTGAGTTCCTGGAGAGAGACTCCGAGCCCTGAAAGTATTGCGATAAGGATTCCAGTGACGGCAAAGACAAAAGAAGGAGGTGGTATTGAGGTCATGTCTTTTAATCGGCGTGCACAGAATAAAAAGAGAAGGGTCAAATTGATGGTTAATAGGATATGAAATGGCAGGCGGTATTGTAAGAAAACTGTGCTAAACGTTAAGAGTGTAGCAAAAAAGATCCCGATCCATTCTTTTCTGGTGACTGCGTATGTGCCTGTAAATTGAGGAATAGCTGTCATCAGAAAACCTGCTGAATAAAAAACAAGAAAAGCTCCTGTCATCAAATCTGCATGCATATCCTTTGGGTAAAAAGTAATGAATCCATAAATCAACAGTGGCCACAAAGCCGATCCGATGGCGCCAAAAATCCATCCCATAAAAAAGAGAAAAGGATAAGGTTCTGCAGTGGTTGGTTTGTTGGATAATGTCGGGAGTTGAAGATTTTTCATGATGAGGGATCTCGTTGGAAAGCCATACCCATACAAAGAAGTCGGCAAAAGCGAAACACCTATTTTGAATATTTTGATAAGATATGATTTTTATCATGAATGAAAAATTTAAATCTTAGAGGGTTTAAAGAAAATAATAGCCTCTCGTTTTTAGTGTGTTAACGATACTTGATAAATGACCCAACACTTACTCGCACCTTCTCATGCATTCAGCCGGATTAGTGAAGAGTTGTCGGCTAAGCTGGATGTGATCGAAAAACAAATTCAGCAATTTTATAAAAGTTCTTCCTATCTTCAGATGAAGGAGAATTTTGGCGAAAAGCTTGTTGAGTGGCAGAAAAGTTTAAGTCGTATTCAATCTCAGTTCTCACATTTTCCCGAAGAAGTGTTTCGCAGCGAAATCGTTATCAACTTAAAGAAACGTTTGGAAGAAGCTGAAAATGTTTTGGCCAATTTTCGAAAATCTATAGAAATGACAGGCGTGAAGTTGTTGTCGAGTCGCTCAAACCTTCAGTGGGGGCGAAAAATTTTTCATACATCCAGTGGTCTGTTTGGATTGTGGCTATATGCGTATTCAGGTTTTCCCAGTTTTGTGGCGATACTGCTTTTGACAGCTTTTTTTGTAGGATCAGTAGGGATTGAAGTTGTGCGTCGTGTATGGCCCCAGACAAACAATCGTATCTGTCAGACGTTTTCTTTTATGATGCGAGAAAAAGAGAGACGACAAATTAGTTCAGCCACGTGGTATATGGGGTCTGTCTTATTTCTCTTTCTCGTTTTTCCCAAGGAAGTGGCTGTGCCTACTCTTTGGTATGTGGCCGTCGGAGATACGATAGCCGGTATTGTGGGGAGTCAATGGGGTCGGCATCGATTGGCACCTCATGTTAGTTTAGAAGGTTGTTTGTCAGGTTGGGGAGTATGCTTTGTAGGATCTCTTTTCTTTGGTTCTGATTTAGCAAATCTTCACGGGTTTCCTCTGTTTGTTTTTTCCTTTGTTGGAGCCATTGTTGGCGCTCTTTCCGAAACTCTTTTGAAAAAATGGGATGATAATTTGACTATCCCTCTAATTTCAGCCCCCTGTTTGTGGTTACTCATTCAGACTTTGAAATAGGACTTTAACGTTTGGATTCCATTTACCCCTATCCTCTGAAAAATCAGATAAGCTTAATAAAAGAGTAGCCCTCTGGTATTCTTTATGTAAACTCATTCGCCATGCCGCGACTTTCAAAGCCTGCAGAATGTCATAATTGTGAGAGTAGACCCAATGGGATTTTTTGTGAGTTGGAGCAGGCTTCCACGCGTGAGTTGGAGCAGCGCAAGACAAGTAACGTTTATAAAAAGGGCCAGATTATTTTTTATGAAGGAAATCAAGCCCTGGGTCTCTATTGCGTTTCTTCAGGACGTGTAAAACTCTACAAAACAAGTATTGATGGAAAAGAACAGATTGTTCGTATCGCTAGTCCTGGTGATGTTTTAGGGTATCGAGCTCTTCTGGCAGATGAACCTTATCATGCCACAGCAGAAGCTTTGGAAGATGCAGAAGTTTGCTGTTTGGATCGAAATGCTTTTTTCCCACTTTTGAAAAAAGAACCTTCCTTAGCCATGAACCTGATTCAAAAGCTGGCTCAAGAGTTGCGTGTCGCTGAAAATTTAGCCGCAACGATTGCTCAAAAATCTGTGCGAGAACGTATGGCTGAACTTTTGTTAACCCTTAAAGAAGTTTATGGAAAAAAGATGGGGACCATTTCAGTATTGGTCTTCAACTGACTCGTGAAGAGTTAGGGAATATGATTGGTGTCACACAAGAAACTTCTATTCGTTTGGTCTCTGAATTTCGTCAGGAAAAGCTCATTGAGGTTGTTGGTCGTAATATTAAAATTTTGGATGTCGATCGTCTTCTCGATGTTGCCAATATTGATATTTAATTCTTTAAAACCTGATATAGATCATGGTCTTCGCATCAAAAGTCCATAATCTGATCCGATATGTCTTCGCAGATAAGCAAATTATTGGAAGAGCAGAATCAGATCCTTTTAAAAGCGGCGCAGCAGGTTTCTTTTCATAAGGGCCAAGTGATTTTTTATGAGGGGCATCTGCCTTACGGTGTTTATTGGGTTAAAAACGGACAGGTATGTTTTTCTCATCAGGGAAGTTGTGATGAAAAACATGATCTGAAACCTCCTGATTCTGTTCGTGAACAGTGGTTGGGTCTTCATGAATATCTCGAATCATCCTCTCATTGTTGTACATGTGTGGCCGAGACTGATTGTGATGTGTTGTTTGTGAATAGGACGCTTCTACACGAGGTTTTACAGGGTAATCCTGAGATCAACCATTTTGAAACTCTCAAACATTAAAAACATTCTCAGTTTCCATACGGCTTATATAGATAATAGGAACAGGAGATAGAGATGTTATCTGCAGATCAGGCACGACGTATTATTCTGGAACATTCCAGATTTCTAGGAAGTGAAAAAATTCCAACTCTCCAATCTCAAGGACGCTATCTTGCCGATGAGGTGAAAGCTCCAATGCCTTTGCCATCGTTTGATAATGCTGCAATGGATGGATTTGCTATTCGTGCTCTCGATGTTCTTCAAGCTTCTGAAAACAACCCTGTCACTCTCAAAGTGATCAAGCGCGTGGTCGCTGGTGATAATATTTATCAGCATTGTGTTATGCCTTTGGGGCATGGTCAAGCTGTGCGTATTATGACAGGAGCTCCTGTTCCTGAAGGTGCAGATACTGTGGTGCCTTTTGAGGATGTGACTTTTACGGAAACGACTTGTGAACTGAAAGATGGTGTCAAAGAAGGACAGCATGTTCGCCGTCAGGGTGAGGATGTGCTTGTAGGGGATTTGGTTTTATCCTGTGGTGAAAAGCTTGATTTGCGTCGCTTAGCACTTTTGACAGCTGTGGGTGTTGATCAGGTTTGTGTGGGGAGAAAACCAAAAATCAAAATTCTTTCCACGGGGAATGAAATTATTCCTTTGGGAGAAGATCTGAAACCAGGACAGATTTACAATAGTAACGGTCCTGCTTTAGTTTTGGCTTTAAAGGCTATGGGGCTTGAAGCGACGGAGCTTTCTATTGCAGTTGATACGGAAGAAGATCTTGAAAAGATTCTTCAATCACTTTCAGATGTTGATATTTTACTGACTGTTGGCGGTGTGTCTGCAGGAGATCTTGATTTGGTTCCCAAAGTTTTGAAGAAGTTGGGTGCTGAGCCTCTTTTTCATAAAGTCTCGATTAAGCCCGGGAAACCTCTTTTGTTTTGTCGTTGGGATCAGAGGCTGGTTTTTGGTCTTCCGGGAAACCCCGTTTCAGCGTTGATGGTTTTTGAGCGATTTGTCCGTCCGGCTCTTTTGCAAATGCAGGGGGCTAAAAATATTTTTTCTACCACGTATCAGGCTATTATGCAGGAGGATTTAAGAGCCTCTCATGGTAAAGAGGATTATTTGAGAGGGCATGTCATCTATTCAGAAGGCCAATTTCAGGCCTTTTCAGCAGGTCGTCAGGGGTCAGCACATCTGAAAGCTTTAGCGTCTTCTAATGCTATTTTGATTGTTCCGGAATCTGTTGATTATTTGCATCAAGGTGATGCTGTTTCTTTTGTTTTTTGGGGTGATTCATAACCTGATTAAGATCAGGCCATTTCATGTTTCATGTCATTTCTTAAGCCAAAAAAAGACCTATCTTAGTGGGTGAAAGCTCAAAGGAGGATTCATGGAAACACCAGTGCAAATCACATTTCGTCATATGGAAACATCTCCAGCTTTGGAAGAGGTCATTCGAAAAAAAATAGAAAAGTTGGATGCTCTTTATGATCGTATTACCGGATGTCATGTCTTGATTGAAGCGCCTCATCGTCATCATCAGCAAGGAAAACATTTTCATGTGCGATTTGATATTGTGGTTCCAGGGACTGAAATTGTTGTGAATAGGGATCCGGGACTTCGATCTTCTCATGAAGATGTTCATGTGGCTCTTAAAGAAGCTTTTGAAGCGGCAAAAAGACAGTTGCAGGAATATGTCCGCAAAACTCGAGGTGAAGTGAAAATCCGCAGTCAGGCTCAAGAAGTTGTAGGAGGGTAACTATGAAAAATCATCCCATTAAAGACTATATGACAGCATCTCCCCATACGATTGGGGCTGAGCAGAATATTGAATTGGCCTCCAAGAGAATGAATGATCTTGGGATACGACACCTTCCTGTCCTCAAGGGGGGTAAACTTGTCGGCATAATCTCGGACAGAGATATTCGTCTGGTGGAGGCGCTTGAGTCGGTGGATCCTGGGCTGATCTTAGTCCAGGATGTCATGTCTCCCGAAATTTATTCGGTTTCTCCCGATGCGTCTATGGCTCAAGTTTGTGCTCATATGGCAAAACAAAAATTCGGATCGGCTGTCATTGTTGAAAAAGAGGTTATCGTTGGAATTTTTACAACAATCGATGCTTTGAGGGCTTTTTCGGATCATTTGCTAAAATAATCTCGACGACTTTTTTTCTCCCAAGGCCTCCACGAAGAATGTGGATGGAAGATTTTGAGACAGAAAAGTATTTAGCTAGAATTTCAATAACAGCTTCATTGGCACGACCATCAATAGGTGGCGCGTTGACAGAAACGCGATAGGAACCATCCGAAAGTTGTTCCACGCCAGGTCTTTTGGAATTGGGTTTGACGGTGATATCAAGCTTCATAGTCGACTCTTTGAGATTGAGGAATCTATCATTTGACGCTTTGTTTCAATTAAGTATATCCCGCGTCCCAAAGGGACACTTATGAGTAAAAAATTAAAGTATCTGATCGGTGCCATTCTGGTTTCGGTTTTGGCTTTTGTTGTCTTGATTTTATCCACAACATTTCGCTCTTCTCTTCAGTACTATGTGACTGTAAGTGAGCTTATGGCTAATGAACCCAAATATGCCAAGAGCTCTTTGAAGGTGGCAGGTCATGCTTCACATATAGAAAAAATTCCAGGGCCGGTGAAGCCTACTTATAATTTTATGGTGGATGAAGGCGGATCTTCTATCGCAGTGACTTTTGTGGGCCTTGTTCCTGACACTTTTAAGGAAGGTTCTGAAGTGGTGGTGACCGGGCGAATGGATGGCGAAAATCATTTTCTGGCAACAGATATTTTGGCCAAATGCTCTTCCAAATATGAAACTAAAATAGACAAGGCGAATTCAAAATGAAAACCAGCGCACTTTCCTACTTTGGGTCTAATCTTCTGTCTTTAGCCTATCCAGTCACTCTTTTTTCAGCTCTCATTTTTCTGGCGGGGGTAAAAAGAGGGCTTAAAGGTCTTGTGGTTGCGGGACAAAGAGCCACTGTACTTTCATGTGCTCTTCTCACAGCGGCTGTGGTCACGCTCATCTGGGCCTTTCTTTCCAACGATTATAGTATTTCTTATGTGGCTCGTTATTCTAATGCGACCCTGCCTTTCTTTTATAAACTGACTGGATTGTGGGCCGGTTTGGATGGATCCATACTTTTTTGGACATGGTTGGTGAGTGTGTATGCTGTTGTTGTGTTGGGACAAAATCGTGAAAAACATGCTCTCTGGATGCCATGGATCAATGCCACATTGATGGGTATTATTTTCTTTTTTCTGACATTGATTCTTTTTGCCAATAATCCTTTTACACCTATTTCCCCAGTGCCAGCCGATGGTCAGGGGTTAAATCCTCTTTTGCAAAACTTAGCGATGGTGGTTCATCCTCCATGTTTATATTTGGGGTTTACAGGTTTTTCAGTTCCATTTGCTTTTGTGATTGCCGCATTAGTGACGCGTAAACTGGATTCTGTATGGATCGAAGCGACGCGTCGTTGGGTGTTGGTTGCCTGGCTATTTTTGACAGTAGGTTTAATTTTAGGTGGTGCTTGGGCTTATGTGGAATTGGGTTGGGGTGGGTATTGGGCTTGGGATCCAGTAGAAAATGCGGCCTTAATGCCGTGGTTGGTTGCGACAGCCTATCTTCATTCAGTCATGATTCAAAAGAAACGCGGGATGCTCATGATTTGGAATGTGAGTCTGATCATCCTGACGTATATGATGACCATTTTCGGTACGTATCTTACCCGCAGTGGTGTGGTGCAGTCAGTACATGCTTTTTCTGGTTCCAAGTTGGGTCCGTATTTTTTGATTTTTCTGGCGATCATTCTGGTTGTCGGATTTGGTTTGATTGCTTCCCGTTTAAAAGAATTGAAAAGCCAGCATAGTTTGGAATCTTATCTTTCCAAAGAAAGTGCTTTTTTAATCAATAATGTGTTGTTGTTGGTGGCCACTTTTACAGTTCTCTGGGGGACGTTGTTCCCAACACTTTCGGAAGCTGTGACAGGGGATCGTATTTCTGTAGGCCCTCCGTTTTTTAATAAAATTATGGGGCCTGTGGGGCTTGTGCTTTTAGCTTTGATGGGATTTGGTCCAATGATTTCGTGGAAACGATCCACGTTGGTAAATTTAAAGAACAATCTTCTAGGACCTTTTCTTTTTGCTTTGGCAGCTTTGGGAATCGCTTTTGGTTTGGGACTACGTCAGTGGTACGCATTGACGACCACCTTGTTGGTCGCTTTTGTTTTAGGAACTCTTTATCTTGAATTTTCTCGTGGAACTCGTGTGGTGAGTCGCCAGAAACAGTTGCCTTTGTTGGCGGCCTTCTTTGATTTAATCATACATGCCAACCGTCGTTACGGAGGCTACATCATTCATTTGGGTGTCCTCTTTCTTTTTATCGGAATCGCGGGAAATATATTTCAGGCAGAAGGTGATTTTTCAGTTAAACGTGGAGAGAGTTTTGATTTTCAGGGATATCGTTTTATTTATCAGGAACCTGTCATTGCCGAATCAGAACACAAGTCAGATCTTGTGGCAAAAATGACTTTGGAAAAAGATGGTAAAAAGTTGGCGGACTTGGCTCCTGCCAAATATTTTTATAAGACAACCAACCAGCCCACAACCGAAGTTGATATGTATCATGCTCCTTTTAAAGATGTGTATCTGGTCTTGGGCGATATTGATCAGACCACCGAGATTGCCCAGCTTCGTGTCATCATCAATCCTTTGATCAGCTTTGTTTGGCTGTCAGGATTGACGATGTTTTTGGGGACCATCATTGTTCTTTTGCCGCGAGTGGCCCGAGTGAAGCCTTCTTCTGTAGCCATTGTATTGATTCTTCTTTCAGGATTTTTGATGAACCCTTCGCAAGTGTATGCACAAGCAGCCCAGTCTGCTTCTGAGTCGCATATGAGCACTGAAGCTCCTCCTAATACCGTGGATCCTTTTGAAAACCGTTCTCCAGAAGACCCAGTCTATCAGAGGTTAAAAAGTATCGGAAAAACTTTTATGTCAGTGTGGTGGTTGTGTCAGAACGGATCTTCGTGTTTGTACCTGCGGTTTTGCAAAAAAGAAAGAGCTCGTATTTTTGCGATGATGCAATCCAATCAAAGTGATGATGATATTTTGAAAGCTTTTATTGAACAGTATGGAACGACCGTTTTGACAGTACCACCTGAAAAAGGTTTTTATATCGTAGGTTATCAAATGCCTCTTTTGCTCCTGGTAGGGTGTTTAATCATCGTGGGAATTATCATTAAAGTGTGGTCGGGTCGTACTTCAGCCTCTCAAGCCATCGGTAAGTTGGAGATTCCTTCAGCCAATGATCCTTATACCGAAAAATTATCGAAGGAACTTAAGGATTACGATCTATGACCCTAGTTACTTTTTTTCTTGTCCTGATTTTTGCGATAACACTTTATCTCTTGGTAAGTCCTCTTGTTCTGGATGACACCGTTTCAGCACCTCATATTTCTAATGGGGTTGAAGATCTGAATTGTCGGAAAAAAGAAATTCTGGAGAGCTTGAAAGAGTTTGAGCTGGATCGAAATATGGAGAAAATTTCCCATGAAGACTACCAGAGTCTTTATCAGGAAACTTTTGTAGAAGGGACACGTCTTTTAAAAGAACTTGAGCAAAAAGAACAGCGTCCAGTTGTTGCGCCCAAGGTTGTCAGGGATACGACCCAAGTAATAGTTCCCGCTCAAAGTGCCGGCACTCCAAAATTTTGTAGTCAATGTGGTCAGGCTTTGGAACCTCAAGGAAAATTTTGCAGTCAATGTGGTCACAAAATTCAGAGGGCATTATGAAAAATATTCTCTTTTTTCTTTTTTGTATTCTCTGCATTTCCCAGGTGGGAGGCGCGCAGCCTTTTAGTGGTCCCATGGGAAGTATGCCTCAGGGGATGCCTCCGATGGGTCAAATGCCTCAGTTTCAGGGAATGAAAACAGGAGTTTTTAATGGGACTCTGGTGACAAAAGAGGCTTCAGGAAAAAAAACTCCAGTGGTTGGTCAGACAGTTGTCATTCTTGTTTTTCAAAATGGACAACGCATGTTGATGTTGAACAAAAAGACCGATGAAAAAGGTCAGTTTCAATTTAAGAATATTTTTATCGATCCGTCTTTCAGCTACCAGATTGGAACGATGTGGAATCAAAACTTATATGTTATCCCGGAGCTTCATCTTGAAGAGAATCAGAAAGAAAAGAAAATTGAGTTTTTGATAGGAGAGGGGTCGCCTTATTTTGTTTCAACTATGGAGGCTGCTCAGAGAGAGTCTTCAGCTGAAGATTCAGGATCTCCTCAAGGCCCCTTAGGGTGTGATGCAGTCTAATAATTCACAAAATACAACTCAGGAAGGTAGCTTTTCCGTTAATTCATATTGGGAATACACCTATCAAAAAATTGCTCTTGTACTCTGTCTGATGGTCCTGATCTTTGGATTTTATCATCTGGTTCAGCCTCGCAGGGATGTGTGATGTCCCCGGATTTCCCTCGTCTTGAAGCAAAAAAAGTCACCCAGTCTTATGGGTACCGGTGTATTTTGAATGAATTGGATCTTGTGCTTCATGGTGGTGAGGTGACAGCTTTAATGGGATCCAATGGTGCTGGTAAAACAACTCTCATGAAGGTTTTGTGTGGTTTGATCAAACCGCGCTCTGGTGAGGTGGCTCTTTTTCAAGCAGAATCTTTTAGTCTTTTTACTCAGGAAGGTTATCTTTTTGATGATCTGACAGTTGAAGAAAATTTAAATTTTTATCGTCAGTTTTTTAATGTGTCTGAAGAATCTCTGGAAGAGATGAAAGAAAGTTTTGCTCTAGAAAATCTCTGGAACATGCCGATTCGACATCTATCTTTAGGCCAAAAAACAAGAACTGCCTTAGCTCGGACATTTTTAATGCCCGCGAGTTTTTATTTTTTAGATGAGCCCTTTGGTGCTCTAGACCAGGTGTCTCATGAAAATTTGTTAAAGGTTATCAAACATCTTCGTCAAGAAGGTCGGCATATTTTGATTGCGACTCATTTGATGGAACGTGCTCAGGGATTGTTTAATCGTATCCTGTATCTGGAGAAAGGAAAGATTCGGGAATGAGTCTCTTTTGGCGTCCTTTCATGCTTTTGCTAAAAAAAGATCTTCTTCTGCTGAAGAGGCGATCAGCGTCTGTTGTTTCTGTGATTTTCTTTTCTTTGTTAATTATCATCATTTTTCAGATTGGAATTGATTTGGGAGAAATGTCTCCCATTCCCTTTGCGGCTCCGTTTATCTGGCTGGGCTCGCTTTTTGGAGGGATGTTGCGCATGAGTCGTACTTTTGAATCTGAGACTCGAGGCCATGTATTGGAAGGATATCGTCTAACAAAAGGGATCGTGTTGCCCCTTTATTTGAGTAAGCTGGTTTTGAATGTTTTCTTTATGGTTCTTCTCCAGTTTTTGATGTTTGTGGTCGTCGTGGCTTTGTTTAATATCCAGTCACCGTTGTTTTATCTCAAGATGGCGTGGCTCCCATTTGTTTTAGGGGCAATGGGGTTTTCAGCTGTAGGAACCACTTTCTCAGGAATGGTTTTGGGAGATTCTAGCAAAGACCTTTTGCTTCCGGTGATTGCCTATCCGATTCTGTCGCCGCTTTTGATTGGTGTTATCAAAAGTTTTGAATATGCCGCATCAGGTGATGTGTTATCACTGAATCCAGCGTGGATTAGTTTGCTTATTGCTTTTGATCTCATTTACATCAGTGTCTCAATTCTTGTTTTTAATATTTTATTGGAGAGCCAATGAAAAAAATATCTTCCAAATTTTTTTTGATAATGCCGTTGGTCGTTGCCTTATTACTGACGATTGCTTTTTACATGATTTTTATTTTTGCTCCCGAAGAAAGTACTCAAGGTGCTGTTCAGAGAATTTTTTATTTTCATGTATCGTGTGCTTTTGCGATGTACTGTGGTTTTGGTTTAGCAGGAATTTACTCAGTACTTTTTTTGCTTAAACGTCAGCCTCATTTCGATCATTATTCTCATGCAGGGGCTTCGGTGGGTTTTTTATTTTGTAGTATGGTTTTGGCCAGTGGCCCAATTTGGGCCAAGCCGATTTGGGGAACCTGGTGGACTTGGGATCCTCGTTTGACAACAACGCTGCTGATTTGGCTGATTTTTTTCGCATGTCTTCTGTTGAGACGTTTTTTTGAGAGGGATCCTCGTGGGCCTGTTTATGCGGCTGTACTTACATTGTTTGGAGTTTTGGATATTCCCCTTATTGCCCTTTCAGTTAAATTATGGAGAGGTGTGCATCCTGCGGTTTTGGGAAAAAAATCTAATATGCCCCTTGAGATGAAGCTGACATTGTTGGCGACAAACGTCACGGTATTGGTTTTGTTTTTCGCTATTTTTTGGATACGTGTCCGGCTTTTGAAGCTGGAACACAAAAGTGAAATGCTTCGTTTTGAACATCAAGAGAACTAAGGAGAACTAATGGATACCTCTCAATATTTGTTTTTTGGTTACGCAATTTTTTGGATCTTGCCTGTTGCTTATATGATTTATCTTTCCCGAAAAATCCCTCAAATTGAAAAGAAAATTGAAGAGATTGAAAAGCCTCTAGCTTAAGTTTTTAAGAGAATCGATCATGAAGTAGGCTACTAAAGGCCAAATAATCAATTGATGAAAGAATTTGGGGAAAAACCCCATTTGCACACCCAATCCCGAAAAAAATGCCAGACCGAGGCCTAGAATCAGTGCATAGCGTGTTGAAGTTTCAATTCTAATTTCTCTTTGATGATCTGTTGGGATAGTTTTGAGAAGTAGGACTTGAAGCACAATCAAAATAGGGATGACAACAAGCGCCCAGACGGGATGCAAAAGAGCTGAAAATTGAGGTGCCCATAATCCCGTCAGTGGTGTGATGATAATAAGAAAAAAAGAAATGCCTATGAGAAAAAGTCTTTTGTTTTTCACAAATCTCCTGTTTTTTTAGCATTGAAATATTCTGACTTTCTTATCAATCAATATTGATGTCGAAATTGACACCTACAGTTTTGCTCTTCCTAGGCATGACTTTTCGTAATTGATCACAAACATTCGCAAACCTGATTTGAATCATATCGTCTTCCTGCAAAAGGTGAAGGAATCTGCTCAAAGGAATGGGAGGGGTGTATGAAAAAAGATATCGAAGAGCTGCAGGATGTTGTCATCAGATTTGCGGGGGATTCTGGAGATGGGATGCAGCTTACAGGAACCCAATTTACAAAAACAACGGCTGTTTTGGGGAATGATATAGCGACACTCCCAGATTATCCGTCAGAAATTCGGGCTCCACAGGGCAGTTTGGCTGGTGTTTCAGCTTTTCAGATTAACTTTTCATCTCGTGATATTCGAACTCCGGGTGATGATCCTAATGTGCTGGTGGCGATGAATCCAGCAGCTCTCAAGACAAGTTTGAAAGACTTGGTTGAGGGTGGAATTTTGGTGATCAACGAAGATGCTTTCAACGCCCAGAATCTTGCCAAAGCAGGATATGCGACCAATCCTTTGGAAGACTCAGCTCTTTCAAGATATCTGGTTTATCGCATCCCCATCACAACTATGACCGTAAGTGCTCTTAAGGATTCCGGAATTTCAAAAAAAGAAATGGATCGGTCTCGAAACTTTTTTGCTTTGGGTCTGATGTTTTGGCTTTTTCAAAGGCCTATGGATATTACGGTTGAGTGGATTCGAAAAAAGTTTTCGAAGGATAAAAATATAGCTGAAGCCAACGTCTTAGCGCTTACAGCAGGTTATAATTATGGAGAGAATGCAGAAGTCATTAAAAAGCATTATCGTATTGCTCCTGCTAAAAATGTTCCAGGGACTTATCGAAATATTACCGGAAATGAAGCGGCAGCTTTAGGTTTTCTGACCGCTGCAAAATTAGCCAACACACCACTTTTCTATGGAAGTTATCCTATTACACCGGCCTCTGATATTTTGCATGAGCTTTCCAAGCATAAAAACTTTGGGGTGTTAACGCTTCAGGCAGAAGATGAGATTGCTGCTATGGGAGCTACTATTGGGGCTTCTTTTGCAGGGCTTATGGCTTTAACCGGTACCAGCGGACCGGGTCTTTCACTTAAATCGGAAGCTATGGGTTTGGCTGTGATGACGGAGCTCCCGATGGTTATTGCCAATGTCCAGCGTGGAGGTCCTTCAACAGGTTTGCCTACCAAGACTGAACAGTCAGATCTTTTGCAAGCTATGTATGGCCGTCATTCAGAGTGTCCTCTTGCTGTTGTCGCTCCAGCAACATCAGCGGATTGTTTTCAGATGGCGGTAGAGGCTTTTCGTATTGCTGTTAAATTTATGACTCCGGTTATTTATCTTTCGGATGGGTATTTAGCTAATGGAACAGAACCTTGGCGTATTCCCGAAATTGATTCACTCCCAAAAATTGAAGTCAAGCATCCAACAGATCCTGCTTCATTTAAACCTTATGCGCGTGATGAAAAAACACTCTCGCGACCTTGGGCCATTCCTGGAACTCCTGGCCTGGAGCACCGTATTGGTGGTTTGGAAAAACTCAACATTCAAGGAACGGTTAGTCATGACCCGGCCAATCATGATGTGATGATGCATTTGAGGGCTGAGAAGATTGAGCGTATCGCTGATCATATTCCACTTCAGGAAGTTTTTGGAAAGCCTGAAGGCAAGGTGTTGGTTGTGGGATGGGGTGGAACTTATGGCGCGATCACATCTGCAGTAGAAGAGCTTCAGAAAGAATATTCAGTATCCAGTATACATATTCGTTATTTAAATCCCTTTCCAAAAAATTTGGGAGAGATTCTGTCAAAATTTGAGACCATCATTGTTCCGGAATTAAACTTGGGTCAGCTGGCACATCTTTTAAGAGCTAAGTATTTGGTGGAGGCGATCAGTTTTCCCAAAGTGCAAGGACAGCCATTTAAAATTCGTGAGATCATTGATGGGATTAAAAAAATCATGGAAACCAAGGGAGGGTCATCGTGGAAGATTTAAAGAATTTGCCTACGCTCACACGAAAGGATTTTGTTTCAAGTCAGGAAGTGCGCTGGTGTCCCGGTTGTGGTGATTATTCTATTCTGGCTCAAGCCCAGAAAACCATGGCGGATATGGGGATTCCTCGAGAAAAGTTCGTGGTAGTTTCGGGCATTGGATGTTCTTCGCGTATGCCATATTACGTGAATACTTATGGGTTTCATACGATTCATGGTCGAGCTCCCACCGTGGCCACAGGGATTAAAGTTGCCAATCCTGATTTGAATGTTTGGGTGGTGACAGGAGATGGGGATTCTCTTTCTATTGGTGGAAATCATACCTTGCATGCTCTTCGTAAAAATATCGATTTGAAGATTCTTCTTTTTAATAACCAGATCTATGGTTTGACCAAAGGTCAATATTCTCCAACCTCTGAATTGGGTAAAAAAACAAAATCATCACCTTATGGTTCGGTAGATTATCCTTTGAGTCCCTTGTCGTTTGCTGCGGGAGCAGGGGCGACGTTTATTGCCAGAACTTTAGCCAGTGACCCTGTTCATATGGGAGAAGTTATGGGGCAAGCAGCCAAACATCGTGGTGTGGCTTTTGTGGAGATTTTGCAAAATTGCGTGATTTTTAACGATAATGCTTATGGTGAGTTGACTGAAAAAGAGACGCGTCCTGAGCGTATCTTGCAGCTAGAGCAGGGTAAGCCTCTTGTTTTTGGTAAGGATAGGAAAAAAGGTATTCGTCTTAATGGTTTAACCCCTGAAATTGTCGAGTTGGGAGACGATGTTAAGGAGTCTGATTTGCTTGTCCATGATGCTGGCAGAGCAGGTCTGAACTACGCTTTTCTTCTGGCGGAGATGGAATCTCCCTTCCCTATCCCGATTGGTATTTTTCATCGAGAAGACCGTCCTACTCTTGACCAAATGATTCATGCTCAAGTGGCTCAGGCTCGAAAAGCTCTGGGAGAGGGTGATTTGATGAAGGTTTTCAGATCTGGTGAGGTCTGGGAAGTTGCTTAAAATATTTAAAAAATATGACGAGCAACATATACTGAGATGATGAGTATCATTAACACTCACTTCGTTGGTGATAATAGGAAGCTAATCAAAGGACGAAGAGTCCTTAATAAAGACTAAGGAGAAGAAAATGAAAAATAAAAAAACAACTCTGACATTATCTGCATTTTTTATTGCAGGTTTGATGTTGATGCCTGTTTCAGGAATGGCCGCAGGCAATGCTGCAGGTAAGAAAGTGTTTCTCGATAGCAAATGTAACAAATGTCACAGCTTGGATGCTGAAAAGATTGCAAAGTTGCCTTCCGATAAAGCTGCTGAGGGTGAAGGCGAAGCAGAAGAAAATGCGGTGAAACCACCTGATCTTTCTAAGCTCAGTGATGATGTGACCAAAAGAGCAGAAGGTGTAGATGCTTTTCTTTCGAAGTTTTTGCTGAAGGAAGCCACCATGACTCATGAAGGTAAGGAAGTGAAACATAAGAAGAAATTTGAGGGAAGCCCTGAAGATTTGAAAGCTGTGATTTTGTTCGTTCAGGGTAAGTAGTTTAAATAGTGGCGGTCGGTCGTAAGGCCGGCCGCCTATTATTGTTGGGCGGATTTAACAGCGAGAGGGATTCCATGAAGTGTTCATATTGTAGAGTTCTTGGATTTTTGATTCTCGCTGTAAGTTTTTTTGTGTGTAGCTTGGGCGTTGCCGAAGATAGTCGGGACAAGGTTTATAAGAGAACATCTCAGATAGAAATGTATCCTTGTGCTGAGTGTCATTCGTCAGCAGCTGATTTTAATTTTGTTAAAAGAGAGTTAAAAAAAGAGCATACCGACATTCTGTCGCTTCACCCAAAGCAAAGGGTTGGTGAAGATGCTAATTACTGGTGTCATAATTGCCATAATCCTGGAGAGTATAATCAGCTCAGGCTTCAGTCGGGTGAAGTGATTGGTTTTAATGATTCTCAAAGGTTGTGTGGTCAGTGCCATGGCACTCAGTTGGAAGATTGGAAAGAACGTATTCATGGACGACGTACAGGTCTGTGGAATGGCGAGGGCCGTGTTGATCTCTGTACGCAATGTCATAACCCTCATGATCCGCATTTTAAATCCATGAAGCCTCTTCCTCCACCTCCGAAGCCGGCATGGATTCTCCGTGAACAGAAATCCCAAGAAGGAGGGACTCCATGAGTGCAGCGATGAGTGTTCGTGATTTAATGGGTCGTTTTTTGAAAAACTTCTCTTCCACATCTGAAAAGGGAGAGTCTGGTGAGCATCTTGAGAGGGCTTCTAAGCGTATTCAAAATCTGGCAGATCGTTTTTTAAACAAAGTATTTTCAAGGCGTTCGCTTATTCAGGGTGCCGGTGCTGTAGCGGGTACTGCGGCTTTGGCGATGCCTAATCGAGCTGATGCATTCACTTTTGCTGAGTTTTTTCAAAAACATTACAAAGAGCTGACGCCTAAAGATAAAGAAGAAATTTTTAAACGGATCGAAAAAGAAACAAAAGAAGAATACGGAGCTGATGTTAATATTAAAGATCCTGAGGCGATTCCTGGTGTGGAGTTTGGGTATTTTTTAAGTCTGACACGATGTAATGGAAATCGGAAATGTGTCGAAGCGTGTGTGAAGGAAAATAATCAGTCTCATGATCCAGCGATTCAATATATTACAGTTTTGGAGATGGATGCTGGTACGTTTGATATGCTGGATGCCGATCGCTACTATGATTCTCCGGAAGTGCCAAAAAAAGATAAGTTTTATGTACCAGTTCAATGTCAACAATGTCGCAATCCCCCCTGTGTCAAGGCTTGTCCTGTAGAGGCGACGTGGAAAGAAAAAGACGGCATTGTGGTTGTTGATTACAATTGGTGTATCGGTTGTCGCTACTGTATGGCCGCGTGTCCTTATGAAGCTCGTCATTTTAATTTTACCAAACCCACCATTCCCGCCGAACAAATTAATCCAGATCAGGCTTATTTGAGTAATCGTGTGCGTCCAAAGGGTGTTGTTGAAAAATGTACTTTCTGTCTTCAGCGTACACGCAATGGCAAATACCCTGCCTGTCTTGAAGCCTGTCCTACAGGGGCGCGCAAGTTTGGTAATCTGCGAGATCCTGAAAGTGAAGTTTCCAAAATTCTGAAGCATAAACGTGTGTTTGTTTTGAAAGAAGAATTGGGAACGAAACCACAGTTTTATTACTTTTTTGATTGATCATTATGTTTCGGTGACTCGCAGAGTCAGAGAACCAGGCAGGCTTTCAGCAAGGAAAGTGTGACTTATGAAAGATTATTTAAATTACTGGTGGTCGATGTTTCTATATGCCCTCAAGGGTAGTCGACTTTATTATTGTTGGGTTGGGTTTTTACTTGTGATGATGGCTTGGGGAGGCGTTTGCTATTACCATCAGTTAGTAGAAGGTCTCATCGTCACTCATATGTCTGATCAAGTGAGCTGGGGATTGGGTGTGGCTAATTTTGTCTATTTTGTGGGTGTTGCAGCTTCAGCTGTGGTGTTGGTTTACCCTGCTTATATTAAGAAAAATCAGGATATTAAAAAAGTAGTCATTATAGCTGAACAGCTGGCCTTCACAGCGATTGTCATGTGTCTTCTTTATATTTTTACAGATATCGGACGCCCTGATCGGTTTCTTCATATGATTCCTCTTTTGGGGGGACGTTTGAATCTTCCTCAATCGATTCTGGCGTGGGATGTGGTGGTGATTAATATTTATCTCATCCTGAATCTCCATATTCCTGGTTATCTTCTTTATATGAAATACATGGGTAAAAGACCTCAGCCATATCTTTACTACCCCTTTGTTTTTCTCGTCATGATTTTTGCCATCAGTATTCAAGTCTCAGAAGCGTTTCTGCTTTCAGGTTTAGGATCTCGCTATTTTTGGAACACTGCTATCTTGGCCCCTCGTTTTATCGTCAGTGCGTTCTCTGTAGGTCCCGCTATTTTTTACTTGGTCTTTTTATCAGTGAATCACTTCAGCAGTCTTAAAATGGAAACAAGTGTTTTTGAATATTTGAAAAACATCATGAACTTTACACTTCCTCTCAATCTTTTCCTTCTGATGTGTGAGGTGTTTAAAGAGCTCTATCCTGGGACTCTTCATGCAGCATCCGCTCAATACCTTTATTTTGGTCTTAAAGGTTATCATCTCCTGACATTCTTTATTTGGCCAGCGATGATCATGAATTTTATCGCAGCTTGCGTCGTGATGATTAGGCCTTTGAGAAATAATACCGTCTTATTTGTCATTGCCTGTCATCTTTGTATTGTGGGTCTTTGGGTAGAAAAAGGAATGGGGCTTGTGATCCCAGGATTTGTCCCGACGCCTCTTGGTGAAATTTCAGAATATTACCCCAATTTAGATGAGGTGGTTTTGTGTTTAGCCATCACAGCCCTTGGAGCCTTAATGTTTACTATTTTTGCAAAAGTAACGATTGGAATTATCACCGGAGAGATTCACCATAAAGAGTCACCGTCAAAAATCGCTTCTGCTAGAGCTGCAGCCACTGCGATTTCATTTTTGATGGTGTTGGGAGCTTTTATATTTCCCTCACAAGCCATGACCAAAGAAAAATCACTCGTGAGCGGATGGGTGATGCAGGATTATCGTTGGAAAACGACAGGTGGCGATACGGCCAACACGATGAATACTCTCGTCACTCTCAATGTGGGAGATGCCAAGCTCGACCGCTTCTCAGGAGCCATCCAAGGTGGGCTTATAGAAGATCTTGATAAGCAAAATCCTGGCAGTCCTTTTCAAAATGTCTATGACACTTTTGGAAGCCATGTGATTGGGCGCCTTTATTACGGATATCTGGATGTCAATCGTGCCAGTGTTTTTAATAATATTCGTCTAGGGCGACAGCATATTTATGAATTGGAAGGTTTGCACTTCGATGGACTTTCCATGGAAAGCAATACGTATGCGGGTTTTAAGTTGAGTGCATTTTCAGGTACTCCTGTTCATTTGTATGAAACACAGTTGGGGTTGGATCCGGGTGACTGGACTGTGGGAGGCGCTCTTCAATGGACGCCTATTGCTAAACTGAGATTTCGGTTTAGCACTGTGCATTTGAGAGATAAGGTTTCTGCGTTTCGTATTTTTCAAAATAATACTGACGATACTCTTTTGGGTGGTTCGGTTTGGTATAGTCTGACACCTCATTGGGAGCTCTATAGCCGCTTTAGTTCATTTACCGATCAAGTGCGTGATGTGGATTTTGGATCTTATACGGATATTACCAGCCAGGATATGAAGGTGACGGTAACAGGCCATCGTCTTTTAGCTTCTTATAGTTTTCGTGTGGATGAACTTGATCCTTATACGTTTGCCGGTACTTACCAGCCTTATACAGAAGTGATGGCTCAAGTTTATAAAGGATTTGGTAAAAAATTTAGTGCGGTGGTGGGTGGTGGTGAACGTATTTTGGATCATAATCAGATCGCCAGCGAATTTAATCATGGTTATGACAAGATTTACGGATCTTTTTCGACTCGAGATTTTCTAGTAAAAGGTCTGTCTTCAACAACAACAGGTGATTATTCTCACGGCCGTGATAATGTTTTAAAAAATAATTATTTTGGAATGTCCTTTTCTCTGAATCAGGAACTTTTGGCTAAGAAGCTAATTCTGGGTGCGGGCACAGCTTATTATCTCTACCGCTTCAACTTATTTACAGGAAATGAATCCAGTGATGTTCATACATATTTTAGTGAAGTGGAAGGTCGCGTGAGGAAAAATCTTAAACTGAAAGCGACCTATGAGTTTGAGAAAAACCGAATTAACGGGTTTCACTCCGGGAAGGTCAGGGCTATATGGAATTTCTAAAGAAAAGAAAATGGATAGGGCTTTTGTTGCTCTTGCCACTGCTCATGGCCAACAAGCAGTGTAAACGTGATACAACATGGGGTGATTTCAATAAAGAGCTCATAGCTCCATGGGCTGCTGATCATAAAAATATTGATGAAGATACTAAATGTTCTGACTGCCATGATGGCCGCACTACAAAGAGTCGTCCTAAGAGTCATAATGCCAATTGGGCTAAAGAGCATGGAAGTTTTGTCACAAGTAAGTATGGTTTTAAGAGCGAGAACGTGTGTTCGCTGTGTCATGAAGAAGCCATATGTGTGAAATGCCATCAGCAGGAAGCTCCTGCCAATCACAACAATTTTTGGAGATTAAAAGGTCATGCCAGTATGGCGGCTATGGATCGTCAGAGATGTGCAGTTTGTCATCAGGGTGCTGATTTTTGCGAACGCTGCCATTCTCAGACACCTCCTCAAGATCACGTAGCAGGTTGGGGTACTCCATCCAATCTTCACTGTGTGACCTGTCATCTTCCTGTGCAGTCGGTAGGCGCACAAACCTGTGCCACGTGTCATTCAGCAACTCCTTCGCATGATCAAGCACCAAGACGGCCTTCAAATGGTTTACATTTAGCGACAGCTCCATGCTTGGATTGTCATACGTCCATGAGACATCCCAATAATGGAACGTCTTGTATCACGTGTCATACGCAATAAGATGAGAGGTTAAGCTGACTTATATGACGAGGAACATGTTGAAAGTGAATGATGCATGCCGTTAAATTCGCGTTTCAAAAAAGCGGATACAAAAGAATTAGAGTCTTATTAACAGTTTTTAAAATTCATTATTTGGAGGCACTATGAAGAAACGAAGTGATCTGACCCCGATTTTCCGGACAGTAAATTAGGCAGCGGACTTGTGTAAGTTTTCAAACTCCACGGGGCTCCTATAGCCCAGTGAGGAATGCAAACGTTTGTTGTTATAGAAAGACATTATGTATTGTTCAATGCTTCTACGAGCCTCTTCTCGTGTGCTATATTTCTGACGATAAACCAGTTCTACTTTCAACGTATGAAAAAAGCTTTCCACCATCGCATTATCATAACAATTACCCTTACGACTCATGCTCTGGATCACAGCATGCTTTTTTAAAAGCTGCCTATAAGGGAAGCTAGCATACTGTGTCCCACGATCTGAATGATGAATGAGCTCTCTAGGAGGTAATCTTAAAGAAAATGCTTTCTCCAGTGCTCTACAGCATAAATCAGCCTGCAAAGAAAACCCTATATCAAAACCAACAATCTTCCTTGAAAAGAAATCCATCACAATGGCCAAATACAACCAGCCTTCTTTTGTCTCGATGTAACTGATGTCACAACCCCATTTCTGATTCTCTGTTTTTGCTGTAAAATCCTGAGAAATAACATTGGGAGACACAAGGTCATTGGCTTTGCTTTGTGTCGTCTGAGGTCTGTATTTAAGCTTATGGATCGACTTTAAGCCTGATACTTTCATCAATCGTGCCACGCGGTTTTTGCCACATTCAGTCCCTTGGTTGTGAATGTCACGATGCACGCGTATCGCTCCGTAAGTCTCACGACTTTCATGATAGGATGACTTAATCATGACCAATAAAGAACGATTCTCACGGCTTCTGTTGCTTTCAGAACGACCAAGCCAGTCATAATACCCTGACCGACTCACTTGGGCTAAAGAACATAAAAACATGACAGCATGACTGTTAGAATTGTCTTTCACGAATTGGTACCTGTCTGTGTGTCCTTGGCAAAGTAAACTGCCGTTTTTTTTAAAAGGTCTCTTTCCATTTTGAGAATACGATTCTCTTTTCGAAGTCTGGAAAGCTCTTCTAATTCTGTTTCACTTAAGGCGTTTGGATCGGCTAAACGCAATCTCTCATCTCGGACCCATTTATCCAACGTGCTTTTCCCAATCCCCAAATCACTAGCCACCTGCGCTACTGGAATCTTTTGCTTTAATACCAATCCTTTCGCTTCTGTTTTGAACTCTTTTGTATATCGACGTCGGGTTAACATTCTGACCTCCTCAGTCTTCGTTACCTCTTATTCACTGTCCGGTAAAGTGGGGTCGGATCAAAGAGTGTTGTGGCGGATAGGAGCCATGATCGCCTTAGGGGCGAGTTTCATGCTCCCAGCGCTAGCAGGGGTGACAGTATTGGGTGGTTGCGGTTCGAGTGATGCTGTCTCAGCCAGTGCAGGTCCAGATCAGGCTGTTTTGATCAATGCGGTTGTTACGCTTGATGGAAATGGTAGCACAGGTGTGAGTAGTGTGAAGTGGACCTTTACTTCAAAGCCCACAGGCTCTTCAGCTTCAATCACTAATGACACATCACTAAGTCCAACCTTTACTCCAGATTTGGTTGGAGACTATGTGGCGCGTCTTTCGGTAAACAATAACGCCGCTGTAGACACAGTAACGATTTCAGCGAGTGCTGCTGCAGTTTCTGTGACGGTTCCAACTACCTCGGCGATTACTACACGCACACGTTTAGGTGTTTCTGAATATGCTGTCGATGCAAGTGCTACGGGAGCGACTCTCTCAGCTGCAGGAAGTACTGTAGCTGGTTTAAAACTTAAAAATGAAGCCATCGTTTATAGTTGGGAACAGGTTGGTGGTCCCAAAGCAGTTCTGGATACGGATACAATCAATTCAGAGACATTGTCTTTTACAGCTCCTTCAATTGGAGTTTTGCAAAATGCACGCAGTCTGTACACTAATGAAAGTACAGGATTGCAGCAGATTTCAGAAAACTCTTATAAATGGCAGGTTCTTCCGATCTCACGCAATGATACTAAGATGACCTTCCGTTTGACGATCAATGGTGAAGAATCCAGAGACTTTGATGTTTATCTTCAGGATGATGGAAAGGAAATTCATCCTCAAACCGGTCTTTCCAATGTGGGTATTGGGTCGAAAGTTTATCTTTCAGGTGCGACGTATGTCTCAGCTCCATCCACATCTTATATAACCGGAACAAGAACTGCTAATAGCAATGGAACGCAGTATACCACATGGAGATGGGATTTGACCAAACCTTCGGGTTCGACTGCGACTTTTGATGATAGTGGGACAGCAAGTTCGACTGTACAGTTCCCGACATTCACACCGGATGTGGCAGGTGTTTATACAGTTGCTTATTGTAGTGGTGTTAATTCAGATATTACAGTGTGTCGCCCGAGGAATACAGCTGGCACAGCAAGTTCATCTAACTCCTTAGCTTATTTTTACTCAGATCCTTATGCTTCAAGGGGGTCAAATGTTGTCGCTCCAGGTGTTTATATCCCCGGCGTGATTACCATCAATGCAGGTAATTATGTGGGTGAAGGAACTATTGGTGGTGCGACAGCTGAAGGGGCTCAGTGTGCCACGTGTCATGGAGAGAATGATCGAAGTGGTAGAGGTTATGGTAATGTAGTGGCCAAGTGGGAAGAGACTCTTCATTCACATATCTTTGCAGATAAAATGGATAGTGGGGCCTACAATAGTCTTTTACCAGAACCCTATCTTTGGCCTATCAACACAACAGGGTTTAATAAAGATGCTGTGAATGGTGGTTTTGATGATCTTGCGGCAGATTATAATTTTTCTCTCTCTTCAGGTTTAACCTATACTGATTTTGTGACGCATAATCCTGAAGTCGCAAAACTAGCCAATGTTCAGTGTGAAAGCTGTCATGGTCCTGGTAGTGAGCATTCAGGAGATCCTGTACGTATCGGAATGTCTGCTTCACAGCCAGGTGTATGCGGCCAATGTCACATCGAAGCCGATCAGTGGAAATTGTCTTTACATAGCAGTGTCAGTACGTCTGGATGGGGAAATTGGCTGACCAATCCTTCCTGTATTAAATGTCACTCCAATGAAGGCTTTCAGGTATTTATGGAAGGTGATGGCGAAGGCGGCGGTGTTGATCATATCCGAGCAGCCACCGACGCTGTGATTGCGCAGGTTGATGTAAAAGATAAAAGACAGGTTTTGGAACGATTTCCTGCCAAGCCTGTCATGATCCTCATGATGCCACCAATAGCTATCAGTTGAGGGCTGAAGGTGCTGTGACGATGTTGCAAGACGGAAGTACAATTCAGGCAGGAACGGGTGCTATCTGTTATCAATGCCATAATGGAAATCGTCAGATTCATACCATGGATTGTTATTCTAGTAGTGATACAACAGCTTCGGGTATTCAGAATACACGATGCGATACGTGGGATAAAACAGCCACACAATATGCCGGTGGTGGGTATCACGATGCCACTCAAGGTCCTATGTTAGAGGGTAAGCAGGCTTTTGTAGACTTAGATGCTGATGGTACTGCAGACTTCTCTACAGAAAACTCATTTCACTCTACAGATAGTTTTACATTAGCAGCTTCTACGGGCGACTCGAGTTTGTCAGATGCCAATAATAAATGCGTCACCTGTCATATGTCGAGCTATGCTCCAGGAGTGGGTGAGCCCGGATGGAACCAAGTTGGGGGACACTCCTTCCAGATGGTTTCTGATATTGAAGAGAGCTCCAGTGGAAGTGAAGAAGGTGCAGAAGCTAGTACTGTTGAGAACGTGAAAGCCTGCCAAGTTTGTCATGGTGAGAAATTGACAGAATTTAACCGATTGGCTCGAGCTGACTATGATGGTGATGGAACTATCGAAGGGATTCAAGATGAAGTGAAGGGGCTCTTGGTGTCCTTAACAACCTTGATTCAGAAGAATGATACTTCACATATTCAGCAAGCCTATAATGACTACTGGTCTTCACAGGCTGACTGTGCCACCGATGCTGATTGCGGTACTCAAGGACAAGGTAAAACTGGATCTTGTAATACGACAGATGCAACTCAAGCGGCTATGGTCGTTCCAAATAATAGTGATGGTACCACGACTCGATCCACAGCAGCTCATAAATGCGGATACTTCTACACACTCTCTGGAAGTTTCTTTAAATCTAATGGAGAGTTCGTTGGTGGAGATGTTGCCTATTGGGGAACTAATGCAACAATGTATCCTGCCACTGTTAATGGTACGGCTGGTTTAGCCTGCGGTAGATCAGTTACCAATGGTGTGGCCGGCGCTGATAGCTGCAGTAATTTGAATGCCAGTGGTGATGCCGGTAAAACATGCGTTGCGGATGAAGCAGCAGGTACTACAGCTTTGGGAACACCTAGATATGTTTCAGCAACAACCAAAGCCAATCTTGGTTATAAGACCTGTAACTACTTAGCTACAGACGATATTATTAAACGCGCTATTTGGAATCATAACAGCATCTACCGTGATGAAAGTTATGGTATTCATAATGCCGGTTATGCTGTGACGGTTCTTCAGGGTACCTATAAAGCTCTGATCCGTGACCTTGCCGCCAAGAATGGATCTGCAACAGACGAAGCTGGTGCTACAATTTCTTCTGGAGCCGCTGCGATTTATACGTACAAAACGTATCATCCTCAGGCGACTTTAAGATAAAGACCAAGCGGATACTCAAGTAGAGAATCTCTCACAGCCCGCCACTCAAAAAGTGGCGGGTTGTTTTTTTTGTACTCTATAAAAAGATGTGCAAAATTTTGTCATTTTATGAATAATGATGTGTTTTAATTAATTGTAATATTTAAACTTTTAGCATCCAAAGATGTGCAAAAAGATGTGCAATAAGATCAGCAAAAAATGCTGTTTTCTGTTATTTAAGGAGCTTAACAATGGGACAAAATCTTCTCTTTATTACTAAAGTCATTATTTCCGGAATCATCATTGCTTCAGTCAGTAGTCTGGCCAAGATCTATCCCAAGTGGGCAGCTCTTTTGACCGCATTGCCGTTGACGACGTTTCTCTCTTTAATCTGGATTTATATCGAAACCAAAGATTTGGCTCTGCTTTCTACTTACACACGCGATGTGTTTTTTTGGGTCTTGCCCAGTCTGTTGTTTTTTGCTGCTGCGATATTTCTTTTTCGCACGAAGCTTCCTTTTATTCTCAGCATGGGTTTATCGACCATTGCTCTTTTTGTGGGTGTTGTGATTTTTGAAAAACTTCATTTGCTTAAATAATTCACAACTGCCTAAACCCCCAGCCCGATAATAAGCCTCCAGAAACCCAAATTCCGCACCTCTTTTTGAAAGAGGTTGTTTTAATTGGTGTAAAATAATTTTGTCATGGCGAGCGAAGCGTGGCCATCTCCCGCGATAAAACGTGAGATCGCCACGCCCTTCGGGCTCGCGATGACACTCAGGAAAAATCAACTGCGGAATTTTGGAGAAAGAGAAAAGGATTTTTATGAAATTTAAAAAATGGAAATGTTTGTCACTACTGACAGTATTTGCCTTGTCACAGTTCATGGCTTGTAATCCCAGTCCTTTAAACATTACGCCTACCACGACGGCAGCTTCTCTGGGGCTTCGTTTCCCGGCTGAGTGGGAACATCAAGGTGCTGTCTGGTTTGGGTGGTGGGTGACTAATTATGGTGGTGAAGAAACACCGACCGAATCCTTAATGCTTGAGATGATCAGTGCTTTAGCCAGTCATGTCACAATCAAGATTGCTGTTCAGAATGCTGACGAAGAAGCGACGGTGCGAGCTCTGTTAACAGCTCATGATATCAGTTTGAGTCACATTATATTTTACCAGTTAAGGCATAATGATTTTTGGTTTCGCGATATGGGACCTGTTTATTTGATCAATGGCGACAATCAGAAAGCGATTATTGATTCGGGATTTGATTATTGGAGTTATGGAATCAGTCTTTATGGTGACAACCCCGCCGATGATGAAGCTTTGGATCGAACCGTAGCGAGTTTGGAAAGTTTGCCTGTTTTAAAATGTAATATTGTTTCCGAAGGTGGAAACGTAGACGTCAATGGAGCTGGAACAGCACTCATTACAAAGTCGGTGGCTCTAAGACGCAATCCTGAAAAAACATTACAGCAATTAGAAGATGAATATAAGCGATGTTATGGGCTGAAGAAAATTATCTGGCTTGAGCGCGGTGTGGTTGAAGATGATGGTATTTATGAAGGTATCTTGCCCGGAGGTGGTTTTAATCCGGGTGGTACAGCAGGACATGTGGATGATTATGTTCGTTTTGCGCCGGGTAATAAAATCCTTTTGGCTGAAGTGCCTCAGGCGGATTTAGATTCAGCTGATACAGCCATCAGAGCGCGAGCTGAGGAAAATAAAAGCCGTTTAGATGCGGATTTGGCGATTTTGAATGCTTCAACCGATCAGGATGGAAATCCTTTTACGATCGTACGCATTCCCACAGCCGATGCCTTTACTTTTGAGCTCAACCCGGGTGATCCGTTTTATGATTACTATGTTTCAGCCTCTCCTTTTGAAGATGGGAGCTCGGTCACGGAAGGGGACACGCTGACTATCGTCGCCACAGCGAGCTATCTTAATTTTGTGGTGAGTAATGATGTCGTGCTTGTTCCTAATTATTGGAGTGAAGGTTTGCCTACAACGATTCAGGAAAAAGATGCTGATGTCGTTGAAAAACTTCAAGCCGCTTATCCGGGACGCACAATTGTGCCCCTTCACTATGCTTTAGGTGCCAACTATGGTGCCGGAGGCCCTCATTGCATGACTCAACAAGAACCGTCAGAATAGGCTAACGATTTTCCAATCGGATGACCAAGGCGGGAACCAAGACAATCGCGCTCAAAATACACGTGATTTCTCCAATGATGGCAATCCATCCAAAAGAACTTAACGCCTGATTTTTAGCAATGACGAGTGTGAAGTAGCCGATGATGGTTGTCAGGGAGCAAAGAAGAACAGCTCCACCTGTGGTCTTAATGACGTGTGTGAGTGAACCTTTTCCATCCAGTCGGTAACGTTGGTAGATATTACATCCATAATCGACACCAATGCCAAATGTTGTGGGGATGGCGATGAAGTTGAAGAAATTGATCTTGAGATCAAAAAGAGCGACGGCACCGCCCATTAAGACAATTCCAATGACTAAGGTTCCAATGATGTAGAGAGCTCCGATTTTTTCCCTAAAAAGAAGAACAACCACAAGACATACGGCTAAAAAAGCAATCCCTGTGACGCGAGGTCCATCATGAGCGACGGCGCGAAAAATATCGGCAAAGATAGCCGAGTCTCCAGAAGAGGTCACAACCTCTCCGGAGGGAAGACGATTTTGACGAATGATATCGGCAAAGTGAATCAGGTTTTTTCCGTTCCAAAGAGGGAGTTTGTCGTTGGTATAAATATAAACAAGCTTACCCAGATCACCATTTTTTTCGCGAAAGTTGGCGACGAGTGTTTCGGGAAGATCCGAGAGGGTAATATGCCCTGCAGTAAATTGTTCTTTAAATTCCCGAAGGTTTTTCTTTTGAGCGTCATTGAGAAAATCAAAAGTATTTCTGTCGATGAGTTTTCGAATTTTTCCTAGCCATTCAATCTTGGCGTCTTGATCTTCAGGTACATACGAATAGAGAGACTTGCAGCTTTCAATTACGCGCTTTTCTGGAGGATCCAGGTCATTTTTTCTCATGATTTCACGACACAATGGAAGTGCTTCTTCGGCTTTGTCTGTAACTAAAACTGTCGGTGTGACCGCACCACCAAAAATCTTTTTAACCCTGTCATTGAGATTTGTATCTTCGATAAAATCTCTACCTTTCATCTTTACTCTCAATTTGTTCAGGTCATATTCGAGAGATTCTGGTGCAAAATGAATCATCAGAGGGATTGAAAGTGTTATCAGAAAATTTCCTCAGTGAGTATTAAAAATACAGGAAGAACTGTGTAGGTCGATAGCCAGCAGAAAAACATTCCCAACCCACCAATAAAGCCAAACTGTGAAAAACCACGCATATCACTCATCATCAAAACCCCAAAAGAGAGCGTAGTCGTGACACTGGAAGTGAGAGTTCCTGTCAATGTGGCTGGAATGGAGATATGAAGTGCTTCAAGGGGAGATTTACCCAGACGGCGTTCTTCCAAATAACGAGCCATCAAAATGAGACCGTGATTGATTCCATTTCCAATGATGATGGAGCCTAAAAAGGCTGTTTGAGTTGTGAGGTAGCCAATTTTCCATGCAGTAATGGCAAAAGCCCACAGAGTGCCATTAAAAGTCGCCCAAGCCATCAGGACAACCATCCGGAGTCGGCGATAATAAATAAAAACCGAAATACCTACGAGAAGTATGCACAAGCCTGCTGTCGATACGATGTCTTCGTAAAGAGTTTGATATTCAAAAAGTACCCTTTTGAAATGACCTGTGAGACGTACGTTCATATTAGGGTCAAATTTTTGGGGATTAATTTCCCGAATCGTATTTTCAACGCTTGAAATAAGTTTTTTGGAAAATTCAATTCCGATGGCGGATCCTGGAGGGCGTATGACAATGGCCATCAATTTTTGATTCTCATCAAAAAAATATCCCTTATAATAATGTTCGTAGGCTGATGTTTTGGAAGTATATTTTTCCTTAATATCTTCAAAATTATCCGATTTTTTGGATTCTTCATCTGTTTCAAATTCCAGATAGACACCTGACTTTTTGAGCTTTTCTTTGCCAATGCGTCGTTCCAAACGATCATGAATAGCCTTAATATCTTGAAGATCCATGTAGAGATATTTGTGATCGAGGAAAAACTTTTTTGCTGTTTCGGCATTGTACTCCACGCGACGAATCATTTCAGGAGGGTACTGTTTGAGTTTGGCAACCAGCTCTTCCCCAAAACGAATAGAGGCTTCAGGATCGTTGGATTCGATAGCGACGATGAGAGAGCCGTTGCCACCAATGCGCTCAACAATTTTATTCAAATCAATAACACTTTGAAATGTTTCTGGAAGCAGTTCTTTAAAATCACTCTTGAGTTTGAGGTGTTTGGCTTGTGTGATACAAAAAATAAAAAGACCAATAAAGGCAATCGCCAAAAACCAGCGGCTGCGAAAAATAAAATTGAGATAAGTCTTCAGCATGGGAAGCGTGGCTAGCGTGGTCATTTTGATCTGACTAGAAAAACCTTTCGATCTTATCTTTGATGAGATCGCGAGTTTTTCTGAATGCTTCGAGTTGGTTTTCAGCAGGCGCTGCAGCAGGGTCTTGTAAGGACCAATGGAGGCGTTCTGCCTGTCCAAAGAAAACAGGACAAACTTCTTCTGCACAAAGCGTTACGACGGTATCTACAGAATGTTTGTCGATGGTATTTACTGATTTGGATTGATGTTGAGAAATATCAATCCCGATTTCTTGCATGACGTGAATGGCTATGGGGTTCACTTTGGAGGGTTGAGAACCAGCGCTTTGCACGATCTTCTTTTTCCCAAAATAACGTCTGGCCAAGCCTTCGGCCATTTGGCTGCGAGCTGAGTTTGCGACACATAAAAATAATATTTTTTGATTAAAAAAAATGGTTTTCAAATAAAGTGAAACTCTCACCAATCCCATGAGTACAGGTACTTCCACAAGAGGTCCAATTACAGCAGCAAAAGCAGAACCATGATGAAGTCCAAACGTGGCAATGGCGACAGCGATGGCGAGTTCAAAATTGTTAGAAGCTGCGGTAAAAGAGAGGGTGGCTGCTTCAGGATAGTGAGCTCCCAGTTTTTTGCTCATGAAAAAGGAAAAGAAAAACAGGATGGCAAAATACATCAATAAGGGAATGCTGATCCGCACAACATCCAAAGGTAGTTTGATAATGTAGTCTCCTTTTAGGGAGAACATGACCACGATGGTAAATAACAAGAAACACAAAGTGAGGGGGCTGATTTTGGGAATAAATTGGGAATAGTACCATTCCTGACCTTTGATTTTAATCAAAGTAAAGCGCGTCACAATGCCTGCGATGAAAGGAATTCAGAGATAAAAAAAGACAGTTTTGGCAACCTCTCCCATCGTGAGAGTGACGACGACACCCTCCAATCCCAACCAATGAGGTAAGACAGAAAGATAAAAATAAGCATACAGGGGAAAAAATAATATTTGGAAAAGAGAATTAAAAGCCACCAGTCCTGCACAATATTCCCCATCGCCATCGGCCAGTTCATTCCACACCAAGACCATGGCAATACAAGGGGCGATGCCTACGAGAATAAGTCCCGTCATATATTGTGGCTCATGATGAAAAAATAAAATGGCGAGGAGAAACATGATCGTAGGGGCCAAAATCCAGTTTTGAACAAAAGCCAGCAGGAGAAGCTTTTTGTTTTGAAAGAGACGCCCCAATTCTTCGTACCGGACTTTGGCTAAAGGTGGGAACATCATTAGAATCAATCCAATCGCAATCGGCCAGGACGTCGTTCCTGAATTGAATTTATTCAGAAAAGTGACTGTTTCAGGAATAAAATATCCCAGTGCTACACCCAGGATCATGGCAGCTAAAATCCAGAGAGTGAGGAAGCGATCCAGTATTTTGAGATGTTTTTTCATGTGGTAATAATCACCGAAACCACATGATTTTAAAATAGAAAAGGTTTTTTTATTCCGGTAAACTTGCGAAATGGCCACTCCTGAGGATGACACATCTCAAGTTGTTTATTTGGAGGATTGGATTTCTCTCTGTCCTTTTGAGATTCAGCTCTCTCCTGATAAAATGGAAGCCACCCTCAAGCTTCCAGCCATTACTCATCAAACCAAGAAAGTCTTAAGCCCTGTGGAAAATCTGGAATTGGCAGAATCTTTTGAAAAACGTGTGCGTCTGGAGACTGACAAACAAGGTATTGTGTTTGGGATTGTTCCTGATTTCTCCTCACAATTGAGAAGCTGGATAGAGGATCACAAGGCTGCCACGATTCTTTTTGCTAAAGGACAAAAGCCTATTGATGGTGAAGATTCAAAGCTCGAAATTCTTTTTCAAAAAAAACCGCACATTAAAGTCACTTCTGAAACTCAAAATTTGAGAGATTTGAATTTCATCACCAATATTCCTCAAGGAACTCGATTGGCCAGGCATACAAAAGCCACACCTGGTATTGCTGGTAAAACCGTGACCAATCAAGAGATCCCTTCAAAAGCTGGAGTCGAGAAGCCTGTCACTATAGGTCCATATATTACGTCCATCAAAGAGGATTCAAAAATTATTTATCTGGCAAGTCAGGATTGTATTTTTTGAAAAAATTTCTCATGAAGCTGTGGTGGTCACAGATGTTTTGAAAATTTCATCGGATATTGATTATCATACAGGAAATATTGATGCTTGCGGCTCCGTGACGATTACAGGTTCTGTGATGCCCAATTTTGTTGTAAAAGCCGCAGGTGATATCGTGATTCAGGGAAATATTGAAAGCGCCTATGTGGAAGCCAAAGGATCTTTAAAGGCGGCTGGTATTTTTGGAAAAACAGAAGCCACGATTGTCAAAGCTGGTAAAAGTCTGGAAGCCAATTTTTTGCAAAACTGTCATGTGACGGCAAAATCAGATATTCATATTCGTGACTCCGTGGTGAATTCAGAAGTCTCTTCAGAAACTCAAATTGATGTTTCAGGCGGGAAGGGGGCTGTTGTCACAAGTCGTTTGATGGCGGGTTCCCATATTGTAGCTTCAGTTTTGGGTTCTCATGGAGAAAATCCTTTGCAATTGATTGCGGGTGTTAATCCAAAATTGTGGCAGGGTCTTGAACGACAGAAACGTGAACTTAATTTTACACGTCGTGTGGCCTTGCGCGGGTCTTATAAAAGACGACGTCCGGATAATGCTTTGGAAAGAAATATTTCTGTCCGACAATCTAAAAAAAGAAATTATGCTTCTGTGCTCGAGCGCAGTGTGGCGCGTCGTGAAAAAAATATTTTGTCTGATCTTGTTTTAAGAAAAGAGCTTCCGTATGTGAAGGCTTCTCAAAAAGTTTATGCTAATGTTCATATTAAAATTGGACCTTATCGGTTTAAAACCACAGAAGAGTCTGATGGAAAGATTTTTCAACCAGATTTACAACATGCCATCATCGTGGCGACCTAAAGGAATTTTATGAAATCACTTCCCGAATATTCCGTACGTGACCTGATGCAAAAAAATATTACGTTTATTAAAGAAACAGAAAGTCTTGAGAATGCCATCAGAATCATGTCTCAGAAAAAAGTAACCTCTCTCATTGTAGAGAAAGAACATCCTCAAGATGCCTATGGAATTATTACCCGAAAAGATTTGATTATTGAGCTTTCGGAAAATTGGGATTCTCTGAAAACTCTTAAAGTGAGTGATTTGGCAACAAAGCCTGTGATTTCTATCGAAGCCGGAGTGGGTGTGAAACATGCGGCGCGCTTGATGAGACTAGCTGGTGTGAGACGTCTGGTCGTGTATGAATCCGATAAGCTGGTAGGCATCATCAGCAATGCCGATCTGTTTCAGGTTGTTTTGAAAGCCGTCTAATTTCTTTTATGATTTTAACTGACTCCGTAATGAAGCCAAGGCTGCAAAGGGGCTTGTGGATGCTGGCTTGGGAGGCATGACTCTCTTTTGAGGGTTTTGAAGATCTTTGGTTTTTGAGCCTGTGCTGGGTTTGCTATCCATTTTCATCGAAAGTGAAATCTGTTTTTTATCCACATTTACTTCCAATACTTTGACTTGCACACGATCACCGGGACTGACGACTTCACGAGGATCTTTGACAAAGCGATCGGCCAGTTGAGAAATATGAACTAAACCATCTTGATGAACACCGATGTCGACGAAGGCTCCAAAGTTGGTGACATTGGTTACGATACCCGGACACATCATGCCGGATGTCAGATCAGCGATTTCATGAATGTCTTCCCGAAACTGAAAAGGGATGAAAGTCTCTCGAGGATCACGGCCTGGTTTTTCGAGCTCGCGGATGATATCTTCAAACGTGAATGTGCCGACTTCTTTTTGAAAATCCTCATCTTTTTTGAGGATCGCGACTCCTGAGCCCATGAGATCCTGGATGCTTTTGCCTAATTTTTTAGCCCGTGTTTCAAGCAGGGGATAGCGTTCAGGATGCACACCTGTATTATCCAAAGGATGATCGCCTTCAGGAATTTTTAAAAAACCTGCCGCTTGTTCAAAAACTTTTTTGCTAAAACGAGATACCTCTAAAAGCTCTTGTCGAGATTTGAATAACCCATGCTGATTTCTATAGTCGACGATAGCTTTGGCAAGGCCTGGGCCAATGCCGGAAACATGAGCCAAAAGGTAAGGCGAGGCCGTGTTGAGATTGACGCCCACTTGGTTGACGCAAGAATCCACAACAAGATCGAGGCTTTTTTTGAGAGCATTGGGTGCAACATCATGTTGGTATTGTCCCACACCAATGCTTTTGGGATCTGTTTTGACTAGTTCTGCCAAAGGGTCCTGCAGCCGTCGGGCAATGGAAATAGCTCCGCGTACGGTCAAATCCAAATCTGGAAACTCTTCACGCGCCACATCACTGGCGCTGTACACACTGGCTCCAGCTTCGCTTACCATCACGACAGGGACATTGAGACCGGCTTCCTTTAAAGCCTCGCGAATAAAGATTTCAGTTTCACGACCGGCCGTACCGTTGCCGACAGCGATGGCTCGAAGATTTGCTTTGCTCACCACTTCGCGTAATAATTTTTTGGATTGGGATTTTTCGCCATCACTTTGTAAATACATGACAGAAGACGCCAGATATTTTCCTGAAGAATCCACCACAGCTAATTTACATCCTGTACGAATACCGGGATCAACACCTAAAACTCCTTTGGGCCCAAACGGAGAGGCGAGTAAAAGTTTACGGACATTTTCGGAAAACACTTTGATTGCGGCTTCATCAGCGACTTCTTTTAGAGATTTATGAACTTCTGCCTGAATGCTCGACAAAACATGACCTTTGAGAGCGAGCCGTGCAGCTTTTAATAAAATACTGCTGACAGGAGATGTGGGGACTGTGCAGGCCGCCCGTTCAAATTTTTGGACTAATTCATTTTCGAAACCACTATCGCCGTTTTGTGCGTCTGGTTTTCCACCAATGGTCAGGCTGAGTTCTTCTTCCATCCAGCCACGGCGAATGGCGAGATAGCGATGGGAGCTTTGTGGCTGGAGTAAATTTTGAATGAGTTCGTGATAATCAAAATAATTTTCAAATTTACTATGAGGCTGAGCTTTTTCACCTTTACCTGTTTTCAAAACTCCTTTTCGAAACGTGGTTTCACGGACAAATTGTCTGAGCTCCTGCATTTCGGCCAATCGTTCGATCAAGATGTCCTGAGCGCCATTCAAGGCTGCCGCAATGTCGTTAATATCTTTTTCGGTATTCAGAAAAGCTTGAGCGTGTTCTTCTAATGAGTGTTCTGCTTTTTGAATTCCATGTCCACAATCCCAAATCCAATCGGCCAAAGGTTCGAGACCTGCTTCTTTGGCGATACCAGCTTTGGTTTTTCTCTTTTGTTTGTAGGGGAGATTAATATCTTCCAGAAGATTCATCTGAAATGTCTGAAGAATTTTTTCTTTGAGTTCGGGTGTGAGCTTTTTTTGTCTTTCTATTTCTTCTACAATAAAAGCTTGTCGCTTGATGATCTCTTCCCATTTTTCACGAGCATCAATGACTGTTTGAATCGCTACTTCATCCAGATTGCCTGTCTGATCTTTTCGATAACGCGCGATGAATGGCACCGTGCCGCCTTCGTCTGAAAGCTTCAATACAGCTTCGGCTGACGTGTAGGGAATGGTTGGATTGTTTTGAGAAAACCAAATTTCAAAATTCATATGTTTACCTTTTTAAACCCCAATGACTTCTAATCCATGACTTTTGGCGGCAAGTGCTAGCTCCTTGTCGTGTGTTGCAAAAATAAAATCAGATCCATGTTTCTCTTTCCATGCGAGAGCTGTGACAAGGTGAAGACTGTCCAAGGTCGATAGGGGGGTGTGCATGGACTGTTCGGCTCTTTGCAGGATTCCTGATGTGATGGGGAGCAGTCCGATGTGATTGAGTATTTCGTGGAGGCCTGCGAGTCGGAGTGATGTTTCTTCGTGAGAAAGGGAATGAGAAAGATGAAGCCTGTCAATGGTTCGAAAGCATTCGAGTCTTAACAATCGGCTTGAAAACCCTTGTTTGATTTCCTTCCATTCCTTGAGAGGTTTGGGTTCTCCAAAAAGCCGTCTTAAAATGACAGAGCTGTCGAGATAACAATTCATCGTTTCTTCCTCTCTTCGAGAAGAAGCTTAACAGCGGATACAGTAATGCTGCTTGTGGAAAAAGCTAATTTAGCTAAGCCATCATAGCCTCCAGTAGGCTTGATTATGTCAAAAATTTCTTCTGGGTTTTGGGAGGAATAAGGGATGATCTTTCCAATAGGGTTATCCCGATCGGAGATTGTGACAATGTCTCCTTGTCGTACTTTTCTTAAATAAGCACTGAGGTTGTTTTTGAGATCACCCACTTTAACTGATATTGTCATATGGCTACATTTAGCTATAAATAGCTAAGTTAGTCAAGAGCTTGCTTTACAGAAAGCTTCTTGGAGTGACGTGACAAATATCAATAAGCCCTCTAGCGGTGGTCATCTCTGAAAAACACTTGTTTGGTTAGCTCCCCTTCAAAAGGAAGGGGTCTATGCAAAAAAACTCATAACAATCATGGTCGCTACAGCGCTTTCAGGCAGTGTGTTGTCTGGAGCGATGGCGGCTGAAAAAGTAACAGAGCCTAAGGAAGTCAAAAAGGCTGTAGTTAAAGTGGTAAAGGCTGAGAAGGTCGAAAAGAAAGTGGATGTGGTAGAAAAGGCTGTGGAGAAGAAGGAAGAGCCTCAGAAATTAGTCATAGGTGGACAGCTTCGGTTGCGTAGTGAGAATATTTTTCACCAAGAAGCATTTAAACCTAGCTCACCAAATAATGATGCCAATATCTTGCTTCGAGCGCGTATTAATGTGGATGCAAAACCCGTCGATCATGTCCGTGTTTTTATTCAGCCTCAGTTTTCAAGACTATTTGGACAAGAGGGAAGTACGATTGCAAATAATAGCACAGTATCAGCATCAACAGATGTTATTGATCTTCATCAAGGTTATATGGATCTCACTCAAATTGGAGGTTCTGCATTCTCTCTCAGAGTGGGTCGCCAAGAGTTGTCCTATGGTGATGAAAGACTGATTGGTGCTTTAGATTGGGATAATAAAGGTCGTAACTTTGATGCTGCGAAATTGCGCTATGAAAAAGAGAAATTCTGGATTGATGTATTTTCATCCTATAATCAGAAGCCTGGATCTGTTGCTAGTGGTGCGAAAGAAGTTTTTGGCGGTATCTATGGTAGTCATAAAGTATCACAAGCTTTTGCCTATGATGTTTATGCGCTGGGTTTAAATGATACTCCCGGAACGGGAACAGACCTTCGCTTAGCTACCTTTGGTACTCGTTTGGTAGGAACGTTGTTGGAATCCAATCAGTTAGACTATAATGCTGAAGGTGCGATTCAAACAGGCAAAACAGGTGGCAATACAATCTTGGCTTTTATGGGCCATGCGGCTGCAGGTTATACCTTTGATCAATCCCTTAAGCCTCGTTTAGGTTTGGAGTATAATTTTGCTTCGGGTGATAAATCGAGCACCTCAAAGGTTGAACGCTTTCATAATCTCTTTCCTACCAATCATAACAAATATGGATATATCGATTTTGTCGGCTTGAGAAATATTCATGATATCAATCCTTCTGTGATGATTAAGCCTGGTAAAGCGACTGTGGAGCTTTCCTATCATATGTTTTTATTGCCTCAAACAAGTGATGGTCTGTATCAAGCCAGTGGTGCTTCATTGCGTTCTGGTGTAGCGGGTGCTTCTCATCTGGCTGGTCATGAAGCCGATCTTTTGGTGAAGTATCCATTCAATAAAAACTTTTCGACATTAGCCGGATATTCTTTGTTTAAAGGTGGAAAATTCTTCTCGGATACGGGAGTGAATGGAACGGCTCACTTTGGATATTTGCAAGGGGTTGCGTCTTTCTAACTCCCTTTTATATATCGTTAAAGGGGGATGCTTTAAGGAGGAATTTGTTTTATGATTAAAAAAGTATCTTATGATCACAATCTTCTGAGGAGTAACCCCCTTTTTGCGATGTTGAGCGATGCTGAGTTTCAGCATCTGTGTGAAAAAAGTCATTCACATCGTTATCAGGCTGGCCAAGCTGTAGTTCGTGAAGGAGAGCCTGCTTTAGGTTTGTATCTTTTGGTTAGTGGAAAAGTGAAAGTTGTTAAAAAAGGTGTTTTTGGTCGTTCTCAGATTGTTCGTATGGCCAATAGTGGTGATCTTCTCACCTATCGAGCTGTTAGTGGTATTCCTCAATATGTCGTCTCAGCCATGACCATGGAAGAGTCTCTCGTGTTTTATCTCCATTTGGAAAATGTTTTGGATATTCTGAAAAAAAATGGAGTCTTCGCTTATACTATTATTCAAAAACTCACTCAGGAGCTGGATAATGCTGAAAAGTTATTCGCAATCTCGCTCAAAAAACAGTGAAACAAAGAGTTGCGGAGATGTTGCTCATTTTACGTGATAAGTATGCCGAAGGTTCTGATGACAATATTTTGCATGTGCATTTATCTCGAGAAGAATTGGCTAATATTGTTGGAACAGCCACAGAAACCGTGGTGAGATGTTTATCAGATTTTCGTAAGAAAAATATGATTCGCTTGGAAGGTCATTGCATCCATATTTTGGATAATGATCGTCTTGAAAAAATAGCCTGTCTTCATTCGTGACAAATATCACGCACGCCCCTGACCATCATCATTAAGAAAAATTAATAGAGTTTGTACTCCTCTTCATCATGAAGAGACTTATTATTTTAAGCCTGATTTTAGGAGTCACTCATCAAGCTTTTGCTTTTGAGGCTCCTGCCTATTTTGAAAAAAGTTGTGGAAGTTGTCACACTGTGGGTCGCGGTGATGATGTTGGTCCCGATCTTAAAGGTGTCACCGAGAGACGTACTCGGGAATGGCTGCATCAATTTATTCAATCATCTCAATCTGTCATCCAATCGGGTGATCCTGTCGCCAACGAATTATTTGCAAAATTCAAAAATAAAAAGATGCCGGATCAAGATCTGGCTGTGGAAGAAATCGATGCCATTCTGGATTTGATTAAGAATGGTGGCATCTCTCAAACAGCTGGAGATTCTCGTTCAGCGACAACATCCACTCCTGAAGATGTGACAAAAGGAGAGGATTTTTTTCTTGGTCGTATCTCTTTCAAAAATGGCGGTGCTCCCTGTGTATCGTGTCACAGTGTTTCTGAATACGGTCCTTTAGGTGGTGGCGTTTTGGGGCCTAATCTCACTCAGGCTTATTCTAAATATGAAGATAAAGGTTTGGGCAGAGCCATCAAGAAGCCAGCTTTTCGTGTGATGAAGGAAATTTATTCTGGAAAAGAACTGACCGATGACGAGGTTTTTGCCGTCAAAAGTTTTCTTTATAAAGCCGATCAGCAGGGTTCTCAGAATATTGATTTTGAGAAAAAGTTTATCTTCCTGGGTGGCGTCGGTGTGGTGGTGATGTAGGGTGTTACCGATCTGATTTGGCGTCGTCGTCGTAATAAAATTTCAAAACCATGGGCCCGATAATTTGGAGATTCTATGACAGAGAGTAAACGTAATTGGATTGATGATATTGTGTCCCCCGAGACGCGTGACTGGGAAGAATTTTACCGCAATCGTTGGCAGTATGATCGTGTGATTCGAAGTTCGCACGGGGTCAACTGTACGGGTGGGTGTTCTTGGAATATTCATGTCAAAGATGGAATTGTGACTTGGGAAATGCAGGCCTTGGATTATCCTCTCTTGGAAAAAGGTTTGCCCGGTTATGAGCCTCGTGGATGTCAGCGTGGTATTTCCTTTTCGTGGTATCTCTATAGTCCGATTCGCGTAAAATATCCTTATATGCGTGGAGCCTTGCTGGATTTGTGGCGTGAAATGAAGGCCAAGCATGAAGACCCGGTAGCAGCTTGGGAGGCGATTCAAAACGATCCTGAAAAGCGAAAGCGTTATCAAAATGCACGCGGCAAGGGTGGCTTGCGTCGTGTGCATTGGGATGAAGCTCAAGAGCTGATGGCTGCTGCCAATTTGAGTACCGTGAAGCGGTATGGTTCTGATCGTATAACAGGTTTCTCTCCAATCCCTGCGATGTCGATGGTGAGCTATGCCGCAGGTGCTCGCTTTTGCAGCTCATGGGTGGTGTGTGTTTAAGTTTCTATGACTGGTATTGTGATCTGCCTCCAGCCTCTCCCGAGATTTGGGGTGAGCAGACAGATGTCGCAGAAAGTGCTGACTGGTATAATTCAAAATTCATGGCGGTCATGGGTGCTAATCTCAATATGACCCGTACGCCTGATTGTCATTTCGCTGCTGAAGCTCGACATAATGGGTCGAAGGTTGTCGTCTTTGCTCCCGATTTCAATCAAGTAGCTAAATTTTCAGATCAATGGATTCCGATTCATGCCGGCCAAGATGGTGCTTTTTGGATGTCGGTGGGTCATGTGATTTTGAAAGAATTTCATCATGAGAAGAAGATTCCATATTTTATTAATTATACGAAAAAATATACCGACTGTCCTTTTTTGGTCGAGTTGGTGAAGGAAGGCGATCGTTACGTTCCTGGAAAATTTTTCCGAGCCAATCGCGTTGCGAAGTATCGTGATGTGGAAAAGGGTGATTGGAAGTTTTTGGTGGTCGATGAAAGAACAGGTGAGTTGGCCTGTCCTAAAGGTGCGATGGGTCATCGTTGGCAAGAAAAACCGGGTGAATGGAATCTGGAATGTCAGGACAGTGTGGATGGTCGTGAATTTGATCCTCAACTGACTTTATTGGGAAAATCCGATGCAACTTTGGGTGTGCAGTTTCGTGAATTTGGAAATGATACAGAAGGTGTCCGTCATGTTCCTGTTCGTTATGTAGAAACATCTGAAGGAAAAATTCCGGTGACCACAGTTTATGATTTGTTGATGGGTCAGTATGGAGTGTCTCGTGGTCTGCAAGGTGATTACGCCAAAAATTATGAAGATGAAAATGGTGGCTACACACCTGCTTGGCAGGAAAAATTTACAGGGATTGGAAGTAAGACTGCGATCGGTTTTGCGCGAAGCTGGGCTGAGACCGCTGAAAAGACAGGTGGAAAATGTAGTGTGATTATCGGTGCCGGTATTGATCATTGGTATCATAACAATTTGATTTACCGTGCTGCGATCAATGCTTTGATGTTTTGTGGTTGTGTGGGTGTCAATGGTGGTGGTCTTAATCACTATGTCGGTCAGGAAAAATTAGCCCCTCAAGCGTCGTGGAGTTCGATTGCTTTTGCTAAAGATTGGCATGCGCCTTCACGACTTCAAAATGCACCTTCGTGGCATTACATGCATTCGGATCAATGGCGCTATGAAGGGGATTTTACTGAATATCATAAGACTCCTGATAATAATTTAGCCAAGGGTCATACGGCAGATTTTAATGTGCGAGCCGTGAAGAGTGGGTGGCTGCCTTTCTATCCTCAATATACCAAGAGTAATCATGTCCTGTGTGATGAAGCGGTTAAAGCAGGTGCAAAAAATGATCAGGAAATTGCTCAGCATGTATTGGGGCAAGTGACGTCTAAAAAAATTGAACACGTGATTGAAGCTCCTGATCGTGAAGAAAGCTGGCCTCGTGTTTGGTATATCTGGCGCGGCAATGCTTTGATGTCGAGCGCCAAAGGTCATGAGTATTTTCTCAAACATTATTTGGGTACTCATACCAACACCATTGCTGATGAGTTGGGTGAAGATCGTGTAAAAAATGTAGAGTGGTTAAAAGATGCTCCACGTGGAAAAATGGATCTGATTGTGGATCTCAATTTCCGCATGGATACGACAGCTTTGTATTCAGATATTATTCTTCCTGCAGCGTCCTGGTATGAGAAAGCTGATATTAATTCCACGGACATGCATTCGTATATTCACCCTCTCTCAAAGGCTATCAATCCACTGTGGGAATCCAAAAGTGACTGGGATATTTTTAAGTCGATTGCAAAATCTACTAGTGAATTAGCCCAAAAGCATATCCCAAATCCGATCAAAGATATTATCACGTTGCCGCTCATGCATGATTCTCCCGATGAGTTGGCTCAAAAAGAAGTGAAGGATTGGAGTCGCGGGGAATGCGAAGCTGTCCCCGGAAAGACGATGTATAAATTTGCCGTTGTCGAACGTGATTATACTCAAATTTATAACAAATATGTTTCTCTGGGACCTCTGGCGCGAGCAGGTTTGGGGGCTCATGGAGTCAAATACGAAGTGGAAGATTTTTATGATGAGTTGGTTAAAAATAACCCAACTGTCGAGTGGGGTGGAAAGAAATATCCGTCTTTGGTGGAAGATGTCGAAGCGGTAAATGCAATTTTGCTTCTGGCTCCTGAGACCAATGGTGAACTGGCCTACCGTGCTTATAAAAATGTTGAGAAAAAAGTTGGCTTGCCTCTGACAGATTTGGCTGAAGGTTCTCGTGATGTTCGAATGTCGTATGCAGATCTTCAAGCACAGCCCAATCGTCTTTTGAATAGTCCTATCTGGTCAGGTTTGATGACCGATGGACGCGCTTATTCAGCTTATACGTATAATGTTGAGAAGAATGTGCCGTGGAGAACTCTCACCGGTCGTCAGAGTTTTTATCTGGATCATGACGCTTACATTGCCTTTGGTGAACATCTGCCTGTTTACAAACCTTCACCCACTCCAGAGATGTATGGAGATCTGAGAAAAACTTCCTTGGATGGAAAAGTTAAGGAAAAACGTCTCAACTACCTCACGCCTCACGGAAAATGGCATATCCATTCTACATATGGCGATACGCTGCGCATGCTGACTCTCTCGCGTGGTGGTGAGCCTTTCTGGATGAGTGAAGCTGATGCCAAGGACTTGGACATTAAAGATAATGATTGGGTGGAAGTGCACAATGATCATGGTGTGGTCTGTACACGAGCGTGCGTGAGTGCGCGTATCCCAAAGGGTGTGTGTATTATTTATCATTCTCCAGAGCGTACCATCGGTCCGCCAAAATCCACTTTAAGAGAAAATAAACGTGCCGGTGGTCATAACAGTCTTACGCGTGTCCGTTTGAAACCCAATCTTATGGTGGGTGGTTATGCCCAATTTACTTACCATTTTAATTATTGGGGTCCGACCGGTTGTAATCGAGACACACATGTTCTGGTGAGGAAGTTAGACAAAGTTGTTTGGGAATAAGGAGTCTTATGGATATCAGATCGCAAATTGGAGTCGTTTTTCACCTGGATAAATGTATCGGCTGTCACACCTGTTCTTTAGCGTGCAAGAACGTTTGGACAGATCGCAAAGGTGCTGAATACATGTGGTGGAACAACGTCGAAACCAAACCCGGTACCGGCTATCCCACGCATTGGGAAGATCAGGAAGATTATAAAGGCGGTTGGGAGAAAAAGGGCAAATCCATTGCTCTGCGCGGGGCTGGAAAGCTTAAAGGTCTCAAAAATATTTTTCACAACCCCAATCTTCCCACCATTGACGATTATTACGAACCTTGGACCTATCGTTACGAAAATCTTTTTACAGCAGCCGAAAGCAATGATCAGCCTGTGGCGCGTCCTATTTCGCTGATTACGGGTGAGCCGATGGAAATTAAATCGGGTCCTAACTGGGACGATGATCTCTCCGGATCTCCCGAGTATGCGCGCAATGACTCCAACTTTAAAAATATTTCTCAGGCTGAACAAGAAGCGATGTTTCAAGTGGAAAAGTTGGCGATGTTTTATCTCCCACGTATTTGTAACCACTGTCTTAATCCCGCCTGTGTCGCGGCCTGTCCTTCGGGAGCCATTTATAAACGCGGTGAAGATGGAGTGGTGTTGATCAATCAAAACAAATGCCGCGCCTGGCGTATGTGTGTGACGGCCTGTCCTTATAAAAAAGACGTATTACAATTGGTCGACTGGAAAATCAGAAAAATGTATTTTGTGTTATCCACGTATTGAAACAGGGCAAGCTCCGGCGTGCATGCATTCCTGTGTGGGACGTATCCGTTATTTGGGTGTTGTGTTGTATGATGCCGATCGCATTCATGAAGTAGCTTCAGCAGAAGATCATGAATTGGTGGATAAACACCGTGATTTGATTGTGGATCCGAATGATCCTGAAGTCGTGGCCGCTGCTCGTCGCAATGGGATTCATGATTCCGTCATCGAAGCGGCGCGCAAATCTCCCGTCTATCGTTTTGTCAAAGAATGGAAACTCGCTCTCCCTCTGCATCCGGAATACCGTACATTGCCGATGTTGTTTTATGTGCCGCCGTTATTGCCGATTTTGGGAACGATCGAAGATGATGTGTATGAAACATCGATCGACCATCTGTTTAGTACCATCGAAAAAACCCGCATGCCGATTCAGTATCTGGCCAATCTTTTTACAGCGGGTAATGAAGGCAAAGTCCGTGAAGTGTTGAAGAAAATGCAAGCCGTACGTTTGCATCGACGCCAAGTCACTGTAGGTGATGTGGATGAAGCTTTGGTAAAAGCGGCTTTGCAAGAAGTGCAGCTCACTCCTGAAATTGCCGATGCGATGTACCGTCTGACATCACTGGCTAATTTTGACGATCGCTTTGTGATTCCTCCTGCGCATCGAGAAGAAGCCATTGAAATGCTCGAATCTGTTTTTGAAGAAAAAGGCGCGACGGGTTTTGGATTCCGCATGGCTCCAGAAAGGGGCTTGTAATGGAGTCTCTCTTCGACAATATATCGAAGGCTTTGAGTTATCCCAAGTCGGACTTTAAACAAGTCGCAGAAAGTGTGCATCAAAGCCTGTCTATAGAGTTTCCCGAATTGGCTCCAAAAGTTTTGCCCTATCTGATTTTGACACAAGAAGTTTCACTTCATCGGTTGGAAGAAATGTATACAAATACCTTTGATGTCCAGGCTCCTTGTTATCTTGAAGTGGGGTATGTGCTTTTTGGGGAAGATTACAAACGTGGGCATTTTTTGGTGAAGATGCAAGAACTCCAAGCATTGATCGGTCATGATTGTGGTTCTGAACTTCCAGATCATCTGCCCAATGTGATTCAACTGATTTTGCATTACCCTCATAAAGACCAGCTTCCTGATTTTTTGGGAAAACTCGTTTTACCAGCACTCTCAAAGATGCTTCGCACTCTTCCTCAAGAACATTTTTATCATGGTCTTTTGGACGTGACATTTGAACTATTAAAAGAGGTCTATCCGTTGTCGTTGGACCACTACACACCATCTCTGGATCTTCCAACACTTCCAACGGTGAAATCCGAACATGAAGAAAGGGGTTTGTATGATTGATTTTCTTCTTTTTGCTGTCGCTCCCTATGTAGCTATTACACTTTTGTTTTCTGTTTCACTTTGGAGATTCTTTTTTACTCGTTATAAATTTTCCAGTCTCTCATCTGAGTTTTTGGAATCACGTGAACTTTTTTGGGGATCGGTCCCTTGGCACTATGGCATTTTGATTTTATTTTTAGGTCATCTGATTGGCTTTCTTTTTCCTGCCCATGTTTTGTTGTGGAACAGTGTTCCTGTACGGATGCTGATTTTGGAAGTAACGGCATTGACCTTTGGTGCATTGTGTATGGTGGGTTTGGTGTTGTTGATTAAACGCAGACTGACTCATTCCCGTATTCAGGTGGTGACATCATGGATGGACGTGGTGGTTTTGGCTGTGCTTCTGATACAGGTGGTGACTGGAATTGGAACCGCTATTTTTTATCGCTGGGGATCCAACTGGTATGTGGCGGTGATGGTTCCTTATCTGAGATCTCTTTTCATGTTTGCCCCTAAAGTAGATTTTATCAAAGACATGCCTCTCATGGTCAAAATGCATGTCTTTGGGGCCATTTCCATTTTTGGAATTTTACCATTCACGCGACTGGTTCACTTTTTGGTGCCGCCAGTCTCCTATCTCTGGCGTTCGTATCAAGTGGTTATTTGGAATTGGGATAGGAAAAAAATCCGTATTCCAACACGCTAGGAGGATACTATGAGTCGATTCAAAGAATTCTTAAAAGCAGGTCATCTGGGGACACTGCTGACATCATTGCTCTACTTTGATTTTTGTTTTGCGATCTGGGTTTTGAATGGAGCGATGGCGCCGTTTATCAGTGAAGAGTTTGGTCTGACACCTACCCAAAAAGGTTTCATGGTATCCGTGCCTGTTATGGCCGGAGCTCTCATGAGATTTCCATTGGGGCTTTTGTCTCAGTATATTGGCAGAAAACGAGCGGCTCATATTGAGATGAGTTTGATTATTGTGGGTCTGTCTATTGGGTATTTTTTTACGAAAAGTTACGCGGCTGTGTTGGCGATGGGAATTGTTCTCGGTGTGGCAGGGGCCAGCTTTGGAGTCGCGCTTTCTTTGGGATCAGGTTGGTATCCTCCAAAATTCAAAGGTCTGGCGATGGGAATTGCAGGAGCCGGAAATAGTGGAGCGGTGTTGGCTGTTCTCTTTGCGCCTCCTTTGGCAAAAGCTTTTGGATGGAGAGAAGTCTACGGTATCGCGATTTTTCCAATGCTGCTGGCGATGATTCTGCTTCAGATTTTTGCCAAAGAACCACCGGATCGTCAACACAAGACGATTAAGGATTATCTCAAAGTCTTGGTGGATCGTGACGCGTGGGTTTTTAATCTCATGTATATGGTGACCTTTGGTGGCTATATCGGTCTCACCAGTTTTTTGCCCACACTCTTTCATGATCAGTATGGAATTCCCAAACAAAGTATTGGTCAATACACAGCTGTGATCATTGTCGCGGCGAGTATTTTGCGTATTGCTGGAGGCTGGCTCGCGGACCAGATGGGTGGGATTCGTATGTTGCGTATCATGTTTTTTCTCATTGTCATTTTGACAGCTACGGCAGCGATGATTCCCGAAAATCCTTGGGTGATGGTTTTTATTTTAGTCCTTTGCTTCTCAGCTATGGGCGCTGGAAACGGAGCTGTTTTTCAGCTGGTCCCATTGCGATTTACCACAACCACAGCAGTGGCTGGTAGTTTGATAGGAGAAATCGGTGCTTTAGCAGGAGGTTTTCTCCCGAATGCGATGGGTTTGGGTAAAGAGCATTTGGGAAGTTTTGCCCCGGGATTTTTAAGCGGCACATTACTGACCGTTTTTGTGATCATGGCTTTGGCTATTGTGAAAAAACAATGGACCAGCACCTGGGTAGGCGAAGGTGGTCGCGCTTTAGATAATCATTAAACAAGGAGACTTTATGTCTGTATGGATTGAAGAATGGAAACCCGAAGAACCCAATTTTTGGAGTGAGGTGGGAAGTAAGATTGCTTGGAGGACGTTGATCATTACCACTCTGGCTCTGGTTCTCTCTTTTGCCACGTGGTTTGTGATGAGTGCGATTGCTGTGCGTCTGCCTAATGTCGGTTTCAAGTTCACAACCATGCAGCTTTTTTGGTTGGCGGCGATGCCTGGATTAGCCGGTGGCTCTCTGCGTATCATCCATACATTTTTAATCCCGATCTATGGCTCTCGCAATGTCTTCACCATAGCGACATTTTTAAAACTCTCTCCCGTGATTGGTTTGGGATTAGCGGTGACCAATCCCGAAACGCCTTTTTGGGTATTTATGGTATTGGCGTTTGCAGCAGGTTTTGGTGGTGGTGATTTTTCATCATTCATGCCGAGCACCAGTTTGTTTTTCCCCAAACGTTTGCAAGGCACAGCCTTAGGAATTCAGGCAGGTATTGGAAATTTTGGTGTGAGTCTCACACAGTTTATTACTCCGTGGATTATTGGCTTTGCGGCTTTTGGTGCTTTATCCGGTGATCCTCAGACATTTACAAAAGGTGACGTAACCAAATCCATTTGGCTTCAGAATGCGACGTTTTGGTACATTCCATTTCTGGTGGTGATTGGAATTGCTTCCTGGATCTGGCTTAAAAGTGTCCCTGTCAAAGCCAGTGTCACGCAGCAGATGGATATTTTTAATAACAAACATACCTGGCTCATGACATCTTTGTATGTGATGACGTTTGGTTCGTTTTCCGGTTTTGCCGCAGCCTTTCCTCTGATGATCAAATCTATCTATGGACAATTTCCCAATGCGCCAGATCCGTTGAAATATGCTTTCTTAGGACCTTTAGTCGGATCGACTATTCGTGTGGTGATGGGTCCTCCCAGTGATAAATATGGTGGAGGCATTATTACACAAATCAGCGGTATTGGATTATTGATCTGTTCTATTTTGGTGATGTCGTACACCACACCTACATCGTTAGAAACTTTTCCCTACTTTGTGTGGGCGATGTTAGGGCTCTTTCTTTTTTCTGGAATCGGCAACGCGTCTACTTTCCGTCAAATTCCTGTCATTTTCGAACCACGACAAGCCGGTGGTGTTTTGGGTTGGACAGCAGCCATCGCAGCTTATGGGCCGTTTTTATTTTCAACATTGATCGGTGCCGTGATGACAAAAATGGGAAATCCTAATCTCTTCTTTAAGGGAGCTGCGGTGTTTTACGTCATCAATATTGGAATCAACTGGTACTATTACACACGTAAAAATGCGGAAAAACCTTGTTAATTTATGGCTAAGAAACTTTTCATTGTTGCGATGAGCTTAAGTGTTTTGGGGTATCTTGGTTACCAACTGGTGGGTGCTGCCCGCAATGTGGGTGTCAATCAGGGTTATGAACCCGATCAACCGATAGCTTATTCGCACAAGATTCATGCAGGTGATAATCAAATCCCGTGTCTTTATTGTCATACGGGTGCTGACAAGGGACGTCATGCCGGAATTCCTTCGGCGAATATCTGTATGAATTGCCATGTGAAGATTAAAACAGAGTCTCCAGAAATTAAAAAAATCAAAGAGGCTTTGGAACAAAACAAGCCTATCGAGTGGGTGAAGGTGCATCGCTTGCCGGATTTTGCCTACTTCAATCACAGCCAGCATGTGAATAGTGGTGTTATCTGTCAGGACTGTCATGGACCGATTCAAACGATGACACGTGTGAGACAAGAAAATCCTCTGACGATGGGCTGGTGTATCAATTGTCATCGAGCCAAAGGAATTGCCACACCTCCAGAGCATCCGGATGTATCACGTGATTTATCAAAAGATACGAAACCTATTGGCGGTCTCGATTGCGCCAAGTGTCACTACTAGAGAATTTTTATGAGCGATAAAATTTATTGGAAAGGCTTAGCAGAAAAAAATCAGGATCCTGGTTTTTTGGAAAATCAGTCCAAAGAATTTTTGGATGAATTGCCCATGCCTGTTTTTTATCAAAAAGAAGAATTAGTTCTTTCATCCTCGCGTCGTGATTTTTTAAAGATGATGGGTTTTAGTTTTGCTGGAGCGGCTCTGACGGCTTGCACGAGAATGCCGGTTGAAAAAGCGATTCCGTATTTAGTGAAACCTGAAGAAGTCGTGCCAGGTGTGGCTAACTGGTATGCGACGGCCTGTGGTGGGTGTAGTGCAAGCTGTTCTCTTAGTCAAAAACCGTGATGGTCGTCCTATCAAGATTGAAGGAAATACCGAATCACCTCTCAATCGCGGTGCTGTCTGTGCGACAGGTCAGGCAACTGTCTTGGGATTATATGATGACGAGCGTTTAAAAAGTCCTCTCTGGCAAGGGCAATCGGTTACATGGGAAAAAATAGATCAGGAAGTTGTCAAAACTCTTTCGGACATTAAGGCGCAAAATGGAAACATTGTCATTCTCACCTCCGCACTTCCCAGTCCTGCAGCCAAGGCTTTATTGAAAGAATGGATTCAGCAATATCCCACCACCGAGGTGGTCACCTATGATGCGATCTCTTCGTCTGCTTTGATCGAAGCCAATCGACAAAGTTTTGGAGTAGAGGGTGTGCCTCACTATCATTTGGAAAAAGCTCATGTGGTTGTTGGCATCAATTGTGATTTTTTAGGGACGTGGATTTCTCCCATGGAATTTGCTTGGGCTTATGGGGAGCGTCGCAATTTAAGAAATGATCAAAATAAAGTTTTTCTTAAACATGTACAGTTTGAAACAGCTTTGAGTTTGACCGGCAGTAACGCTGATCATCGTATTCCGATCACTCCGGCTGATGAGAGTGCTATCGTGCTGGATCTTTTAAAATCTGTTTCAAAACTAGCTTCTCAATCTATTGATATCACAGTGCCCCATCATGGTGTCGCACGAGACGAGATAGAATCCTTAGCGCGTGATTTGTGGAAAAATCGGGGTCATTCCTTGGTGATTTCGGGTTCTCAAGAATTAGAAACTCAAATGGCAGTTAATGCGATCAATTCTCTTTTGGGCAATATTGGTGAAACCATCGATCTGGATAACATTTCTTTTCAAAAAGAAGGTCAGGAAAAAACTCTCGCGGCTTTGATTCAAAAAATGAAATCAGGAGGGGTGCAGGCTTTGATTCTTCATGGAGTCAATCCGGCTTATACATTCTCGAGTGAAGAATTTTCCAAAGCTTTAAAAACTGTCAAATTGTCGATCTCACTTTCAGAACGTCTCGATGAAACCTCCTCTCAAACTACAGCTGTGTGTCCGGATCATTATTTCTTAGAGTCTTGGGATTTGTTAGAGCCTGTGAGCTCTCTTTTGCATGTGAGACAGCCGGTGATTCGACCTCTGAGAGATTCGCGACAGGCCTTTGAAAGTTTACTGAAATGGATGGGCCGCTCGGAGACTTATTATGAATATCTCAGAACTTATGCCAAAAATCAGTATTTTGGTCGGCAGACGTCTCATCTAACCTTCGATGGTTTTTGGGATCGCTGTGTGCATGATGGGGTCTTTCAATTTTCCCAAACCCCTTCGAAATCTTTTGCCTTCAATGCGTCTTTGTCCACTCTGAGTGAGACAGTTCTTCAAAAACAAAAACGACTTACTTCTCAATCGCTCCAGTTGGTTTGCTATGAAAAAATTTCTGTTCGAGATGGTAGTGTGGCCAACAATCCTTGGCTTCAAGAACTTCCCGATCCGATCAGTAAAGTGAGTTGGGACAACTACGCGTGCCTGTCTCCGGCTTTGGCAAAAAGTCTTTTCTGTGAAGAAGGAGATGTTGTTAAAATTTCTACAGATCAGTCGAGTGTGGTGGTGCCTGTCCATATCCAGCCTGGACAAGCTTTGCAGACGATTGGTTTAGCTTTAGGTTATGGCCGTCGTCAGTGTGGAAAAGTTGGCGAAAAAGTAGGTGTGAATGCTTATCCCTTTTTGTCGTCTGGAAATCATGCTTCATTTTTTAATGCGGTGACGGTTGAAAAAACGGGCGATCATGTGGAACTTGCCTGCACTCAACTTCACCACTCAATGGATAAGGCGGAAGGTAGAGAAGAACGCGGGATTTTGAAAGAAGCCACATTAGCGTCATTTATCAAAGATCCGGGAAATAAAAAGAAGGAAGAAAACGTCACTCTCTGGGAAGAAAAAGATTACGAAGGTCATCATTGGGGCATGGTTGTTGATCTGACTAATTGTATTGGTTGTTCTGCGTGTGTGGTGAGCTGTCAGGCTGAAAACAATGTGCCGGTCGTGGGTAAAGATGAAGTACGACGTCAGCGCGAGATGCATTGGATTCGTATTGATCGATATTTTAGTGGGGATGAAAATAATCCTGAAACATCCTTCCAACCCATGATGTGTCAACACTGTGGCAACGCCCCGTGCGAAACTGTCTGTCCTGTCTTGGCCACTGTGCATAGTTCTGATGGGCTTAATCAACAAGTCTACAATCGCTGTGTGGGGACACGGTATTGTGCCAACAATTGTCCTTATAAAGTACGCCGATTTAACTGGTTTGATTACGCACACAACGATCGCTTTGATTACAACATGAATAGTGATTTGGGAACAATGGTCTTAAATCCCGACATTGTTGTGCGCTCTCGCGGAGTGATGGAAAAATGCTCCATGTGTGTACAGCGCATTCAGGAGGCGAAGTTAGCCGCAAAGCGTGAAGGGGTGCCTCTCAAAGACGGTGATATCAAGCTTGCGTGTGAACAATCCTGTCCGTCGCAAGCCATTGTTTTTGGAAACATGAATGATCCCCAAAGTCGCGTCGCCCAGCTGCAAAAAGATAAACGATCCTATCATGTGTTGGAAGAACTCAATGTCAAACCTGTCGTGAGTTATCTGACAAAAATTCGGGATCAACGAGATTAAAAAGAGGGATAGTATGTTGAGACCAGCCTTAATTGACGGAAATGTGACGTTGAAAGAATTGACAGACGATATCAATCGTCCACTCAATACCAAACCAGGTGTGGCTTGGACGATAGGTTTTTTAGTGGCTCTCGCCGCTTTGCTTTTGGGTGTGTCTCTTGTGGCTTATCAGATCAAAGTTGGTATCGGTACTTGGGGTTTAAACAAAACAATTGGCTGGGCTTTTGATATTACCAACTTTGTTTTTTGGGTGGGTATTGGTCATGCCGGTACTTTGATCTCGGCTATTTTGCTTTTATTCCGACAAAAATGGCGCACGTCGATTAATCGTTCGGCAGAAGCGATGACGATTTTTGCGGTCATGTGTGCCGCGATTTTTCCATTGATTCATATGGGACGCCCATGGCTGGCGTTTTGGGTTTTTCCATATCCCAATACACGAGGCTCTTTGTGGGTTAACTTTCGCTCGCCACTTTTGTGGGACGTTTTTGCCATCAGCACTTATTTTACCGTATCGTTGGTATTTTGGTATATCGGAATGATTCCGGATTTAGCGACGGTGCGTGATCGTGCCACTGGCAAAATTAAAAAAACAATTTATGGTTTTTTGAGTTTGGGTTGGGATGGTTCGCATAGGACATGGTCTCGCTATGAAGCTTTGTGTCTCATTTTGGCAGGACTGGCCACACCATTGGTGGTGTCGGTGCATACGATTGTCAGTATGGATTTTGCGACATCGGTGATCCCAGGTTGGCATACGACGATCTTCCCCCCGTACTTTGTCGTAGGGGCTGTGTTTTCCGGTTTTGCGATGGTGACCACACTTTTGGTGATCACGCGCAAAGTGATGCATTTGGAAAAATATATTACGATCGGTCATTTGGAAGCCATTGCAAAAGTCATCTTGGTGACAGGATCGATTGTAGGCTTGGCGTATATGACTGAACTTTTTACCGCTTGGTACAGTGGTAATTATTATGAACAGTTTGCTTTTAAAAATCGTATCGTCGGTCCTTATGGTTGGACGTATGCGATCATGGTTTTTTGCAATGTGATCACACCTCAATTTTTGTGGTTTAAAAAAATGAGGACAACTCCGGCTCTGCTTTTTGTCCTCTCCATCATTGTCAATATTGGTATGTGGTTTGAGAGATTTGTTATCATCATGACGTCTCTGAGTCGTGATTTTCTGCCATCGAGTTGGTCTCTGTACAAACCTACTTTTGTGGAAGTGGGAACCTTCATTGGAACTTTCGGACTTTTTTTCACCTGCTTTCTTTTATTTGTTCGCGTGTTGCCCGTTGTAGCCATGTGGGAAGTGAAGAGTCTTGTGGGGCATCATAAAGAGGAGGATTCTCATGAGTCATAACAATTTTGCCCGAGTAAAAGATTTCTTGTTGGGCCTCTATGATGACGAGCAGCGGATGGTTGCCGCTGTCAAAACACTACGTGCTGCAGGCTTTGCCATCTATGATGTGTATACGCCTTACGCGGTCCATTCACTAGACGGCGCTATGGGATTAAAACGTTCACGCTTGGGGATTGTGACCTTTATTGCAGGTCTTACAGGTTTGATTCTCTCCCTGACATTTCAATTTTGGACGAATGTGATTGACTGGCATGTCAATATTGGCGGCAAGCCGGATAATTCTACACTGGCTTTTATTCCCGTCTCTTTTGAAATCACGATTTTATTTGGAGCGCTGACCACTGTGGCTGCTTTTTTTGTGAGAAGTCGCTTGTTTCCTAAAAAAGAAACTTTGGTTTTAGATCCGGCCATTACGGATGATCGTTTTGTCATTGCCCTGCAAAAAGTCGATGGAAGCTTTAATGAGAAAAAAGCTCACGGGCTTTTAGTGGCATCGGGTGCTGTTCATATTGCCGAAAAGAGTGTGATCACATGAAACTTAAACATCTTATTTTTATTTTTTGTTTCTTAAGTATGGGATGTACGAGAAATCCCAAAGAGCCAGGCTATGAGTTTATGCCAGATATGGTTCATGCTGTGCCGTACGAAGCTTTTTCACATAATCCAAACACGAGTGACCATAAAACTCTTCAGCTTCCACCTGAGGGTTCTATCCCGCGAGGCTTTATGCCCTATCATTATGGCAATACTCCGGAAGAGGCGGCACGTGCTGGTCGTGAAGTCGTCAGCCCCCTTGAAACCAATGAAAAAAATCTAGCTCGTGGCAAGAAGGTTTTCGAGACTTACTGTCTGGTATGTCATGGGGAACAAGGGAAGGGTGATGGTCCTTTGATTCCAAAATTTCCAAGCCCACCGTCTTTTAAAGTACAGCCTGTGAAAGATTATCCTGCTGGTCGCATTTATCATGTGGTGACAAAAGGGACGGGATTGATGGCTTCTTATGCGTCTCAAATTACTCAAGAAGATCGCTGGAAACTGGTGCAGTATGTTCAGACCTTGCAGAAAAGTGGAGGTGCTCAGTGAAACAGAATTCTGAAATATTTTCCCCAAAATCCAAAGACTTAAATCTGGCACGTTTTTTTGTGGGTGTGGGTTTGGTGGCTCTGCTCGTTCTTTTTTTCAAAGACAGTCATCGAGCTTGGGGCAATGTCTTGATTAATAATTTTTATTTTCTCTCACTGGCTTTAGCAGGACTTTTGTTTATGGCGATTCAGTATGTGGCCAATGCAGGTTGGTGGACAGTGTTGAGAAGAATCCCGGAATCCATGATGAGTTTTTTACCGATTGCTGCTGGTTTGATGTTCACTCTTTTTTTAGGCATGCACGAACTCTATCACTGGTCACAGCTTTATAATTCTATGGACAACTCTGTAGTTTATGATGCCGTTTTACAGAAAAAATCTGCGTATCTGAATATCCCTTTTTTCATGTTGCGGATGGGAGTGTTTTTAGGTGTGTGGATTTTCTTTTCAAAACTCTTTCGAAAAGCGTCATTGGAAGAAGATCAGGGAAGTCAGAGCCATTCTAAATTTCTCAAATACTCAGCTATCTTTCTGCCGATCTTTGCGGTGACATTTTCGTTAGCGAGTGTGGATTGGATCAAGTCTTTGGAGCCTCACTGGTTTAGTACAATCTTTGGTCTCTATACTTTTTCAGGACTCTTTCTGCATGGAATTGCTTTTATGACATTGGCTGTCGTGCTGCTCAAAGAAAGAGGGTATTTGTCTTTTGTAAATGAGAATCATCTTCATGATTTGGGAAAACTGGTTTTCGCATTCAGTACATTTTGGGCCTACATCTGGTTTTGTCAGTACATGCTGATTTGGTATAGCAATATTCCTGAAGAGACGGTCTATTATGTGACACGCACGGATCCTGAGTGGAGTTGGTTGTTTGTTTTAAATCTTGTGATGAATTGGCTAGTTCCTTTTTTAATTTTGATGCCACGATCTTCAAAAAGAAAAGCCATGGTTTTAAAACGTGTGTGCCTGCTGCTTTTGGTGGGTCATTGGCTGGACCTGTATTTGATGGTGATGCCTTCCATTTCTCATGTCACTCAAGTGCGCTGGATTGGAGTCGAAGAAATTTTAATTTCTTTGGGTTATGGAGGCCTCTTCGCTTTAATCCTCATGCGCTCCCTGAGCGCCGCTCCACTGACACCTCAAAAAGCCCCTTTCCTCTCATAAAGTCTTCATTTGCATCAGTAAAACCTTTAATATCCATTATTCGTCCGAAATAATGTTTTACTTTAACTATTATTCGTCTTAAAAAGTGTATAATACGATCAATTATTCAGAGGATAACTCTTATGCAAAGACGTCTTTATGACGACATTATCTTGTGGAAAAAGGCTGAAGAACGAAAACCTCTTATTTTACGAGGTGCTAGGCAAGTTGGGAAAACCTATCTTTTAGAGGATTTTGGAAAGCGCGAATTTTTACAAACGATTCGTCTGAATTTTGAAAGACAACCAAATTTGGGACAGATATTTGAAAGGGATTTTTCAGTAAAAAGAATTATTCAAGAAATTGAGGTTGAATTTAATACAAAGATCGACCCTCAAAATACCCTCATTATCTTCGACGAAATACAGCAATGTCCGAAAGCGATTACCAGTCTTAAATATTTTTGTGAAGATGGCCGTGATTACTTTGTGGCAAGCGCGGGATCTCTTCTTGGATTAAAGGTTGGAGGAAGTTCATTTCCTGTCGGGAAGATCCATTTTTTAGATCTTTATCCGTTAAATTTTAACGAATTTTTACTGGCATTGGGCGAGGAGACGCTTGTTTCCTTTTTGTCTGAATTAAAAATCATTGAGCCGCTTTCTGAAAATATTCATCAAAAGTGTTTGGATTATTTAAAATTGTATTTTTGCATAGGGGGTATGCCGGAGGCTGTAAAAGATTATGTAGAAAAAAGAGATATAAGTCGTTCAAGGGAGCTTCAGCTTGATTTACTAGAGACCTATTCAAATGACTTCAGTAAGCATGCAGGAAAAACTACAGCCATCAAGATTCAGCAAGTGTGGGACAGTATTCCCAAGCAGTTGGCAAGGGAACAGAAAAAATTCATGTTTACTGAGATCAAGAAAGGGGGAAGGTCTAAGGAATATGAAGAAGCGATCAACTGGCTTATCAATGCGAAGCTCTGTCACAAAGTTCAGTTGGTTAAAAGGCCAGAGTTTCCTTTGGCGCACTTTGAAGAGGAAGGTTTTTTTAAACTCATTTTGTTAGATGTTGGCCTTCTGGGGGCTTTGAGTCAGATAAATCCTCAGATATTATTTCAGGAAACAGATCTATTTAAGACATTCAAAGGTGCATTTGCTGAATCGTTTGTGGGTCAGGAGCTCCTCTGTTTTTCAAAAAAACTGTTCTATTGGAGAAGTCAGCATGAAGCCGAAATTGATTATCTTGTAGAGAGGAATTCTTTGATTTTTCCTATCGAAGTAAAATCGGGTCAATCCGGAAAGCTCAAGAGTCTTAAAACCTATTCCGATAAATATTCTCCAAAATACAGGATCAGAATTTCATCTCAAAATTATTTTTTGAAGGATGATTTTATCAACTTGCCACTCTATGGGACACAACATCTTGGGTTGATTGAGTAGTCTCTCCCTGCTTGTTGACAAATATCAACTCAAAACCTGTTTCGTGTCATCGGTCTCAAGAAACAATTGTCTATTCTACAGGTCATGAAAGATCTGCCCGTTTATCCTGCTAGTAAAGATGATCCTTTAAAACGTTATGTGAATAAGGAGATTGAGGACTATCCATCTCCCATGGATCCTCCGCCTCTTTATACAGCTCCCACAATTCAAGTCCCTTATGATCAGATGGTGCAGACGTTGAAAGACTTGATCGATGATCACAATGATTTTGAAAAAGTTCTGAATGTTTTTGATCAGGCTCTGGTTTCTTTTAAAGAAAAAGGCTGGAAGTTTGATTCCGAAATCAGTGCGGCGTTTAAGAAGTTTTTTCAATACATGGATGACGATCTCATCTTACACACACGCAAAGAAGAAAAAGCTCTCTTCCCGTGTCTTCAGGAAAAATTACTGGAAAGTGGAGAGCATAGTCCAGGCCCTCATCTGATGACACCTGTGGATATTATGGAATCGGATCATGAACGCGTCAGTGTCATGACTAATCTGGTTTTTAATCTTTTGGGTTTAGCCGCTCGTATCCGTGATGACGAAGCGCGCAACCTTCTCTTTGAACACGCTTTTCATCAAGGTCAGGAAATTGTCGAAGTGATGAAGCTACATATTTATAAAGAAAACACGACGGTTTTTCCGCTCGCTCAACAGCTTTTGAGTGCGCAGGATTGGGAAAATATCGTTTCAAAAATAGGGAGGCTTTCATGAGCTGTGGCACTCCATTATCAGCAGGAGACGGTATTGATCCTGTCATTAGTCAATTTTTTCAAAAAGATCATTTGAGATTAGATGAGATATTCATCTCATTTCAAAAAAATAAAAAAGAAGATCTGGATCTGGCAAAAAATAATTTTGAAGAATTTAAAAAAGGTCTCTTGAGGCATATCGTATGGGAAGAAGAGATTTTATTCCCTGCTTTTGAATCCAAGACAGGGATGGTGGATTCAGGTCCTACGGCAGTGATGCGTTTTGAACATAAGCAAATTAAGACACACCTTCATAATATCTCAGAATATCTTCAAAGTGGCGATGTTGCTGCCGTGCAAGATAACGAAACATCCCTTCTTCACATTCTTAAAATGCATAATATGAAAGAAGAACATGCCTTGTACCCAGCGATTGATCGTCTGACATCCGCAGAAGAGAAAGCCGCTATTTTGGAAAAAATTAACACGATGCCAGCAGCATCTCATGGGTGCTGCTGTGGCGTGTCTGCCTAAGGCAGGTGGTCGTTTAGGAAAGGACGTCATTATGAGAATTGGTGGATTAGGCCCTTGGGAATTAATGATCATCGTGGGTTTAGTTCTTTTGGTTTTCGGACCCAAGCGGCTTCCTGATTTGGGAAAAAATCTCGCGGAAGGTATTAAAAATTTTAAGCGAGGCATGAAGTCAGTACAAGAAGTGGAATCCGTTGTGAAGAAAGAATTGAAAGATATTTAATCAACTCCAAATCTTCAAAACCTAAGTTTCAACCTTTAGAAATAAGGATGAAATAGGGTCTTGAGGACGGGGTGAGACTGGAAACGGTTTCATCTTCCGATTCTGCGTGAAACGCAGATGAATTGAAAAGGAGATAGCTATGCTATCTATAGATCAGTCTCTTAATACCTCTAAAATTTATCCCGCCTCAGATTGCTGGTCAGATTTATGGAGTGAATCATGACACTCTACTTTTTTTCGATTTTAAAAAAATATTTTCCCAGTCCTGTTGAGATTGATCTCAATGAACCCAAAAGGGTGCAGGATATTTTTTTAGAACAATTGGGAAAAAAACAGCTGGATGTATCTTATCTAAAATTTGTCCGATACGCGGTTGATTGCGAATATGTCTCTGGCGACACGTTAGTAAAGGACTGTCGCGAAATCGCTTTTATCCCACCAGTGAGTGGAGGTTAGGATGATAGCCTTGACTCAAGATAAAATTGAAACCTGGAAAATTCTCCAATCTCTCCACAATGTCAAAGCTGGTGGTCATGTGCATTTTGTGGGAACGATTCGTGATGATCAGGGGATTTTGGGCCTACGATATGATTGCTATGAAACGATGGCTTTAAGCGAAATAAAAAAGATTGTGGAAGAAGCGAAACGACGCTGGCCTGTGATAGAAGCTTCTGTGGTGCATCGGATAGGTTGGGTCCCTGTGGGTGAGGAAGCTGTGGTGGTCGCTGTTGCGTGTGCTCATCGTAAAGAAGCTTTTGAAGCGTGTGAATATATTATTGATACCCTCAAACATGAGGTGCCTATTTGGAAAATGGGAGAAGGCGCTCAAGAATGTTGTGCTCACACGACATCGTCTCCAGTGCTCGCTGACATTACAGGTGTGATTTTAGCCGGAGGGAAGTCTTCACGATTTGGAACCAATAAAGCTTTAGTCCCTTGGAAACAGCATACATTCATTGAAGAAGTGTTGCACACCATGCAGTCAGTCTTTGATCGTGTGGTGATTGTGACCAATACACCCGAAGTCTACCAGCATTTAGGCGTTGAGATGTTGAAAGATGCAATCCCTCATCAAGGGCCTTTAGGTGGAATAGAGGTGGCGCTGAGAGAGTGTGGATCGAGCTTTGTGGTGGCTTGTGACATGCCTTTGGTGACTTCTGAAGAGATCAAAAGTATTTTATCAAAACGTTCTCAAAAATCAGAAGCCGTGATTGCGTTCACACGGTGAAAAAAAAGAATATCTTTTAGGCTATTATTCAAAAAATATTTTACCTCTCGTCCAAGATCATCTTCATCAAAACAACTTAGCCCTGAAATCTCTTTTTGAAAAAATTTCCTGCGTCATGACCTGCGAGATCGATCCTGATTCGTGTGTAAATATTAATGATCCTCAAACCTTGCAGGAGGTATGTGATGTTGCTCGATAGTTGCGCTAGAAAAATTGAATATCTGCGCCTCTCTCTCACCGACTTGTGTAATATTCGTTGTGAATACTGCATGCCCCTCGAAGGTATTTTTCGTATTCCTAAAAATGAAGTGATGACGTTTGAAGAGATTGTCCGGATGGTTCGACTCCTGTCTCCATTGGGTATTAAACGTGTGCGCTTGACGGGTGGCGAGCCTTTGGTGCGCAAGGATCTTGTGTGGTTGATACGCGAGTTGAAAAAAATAAATTCTTTGGATGAAGTCTTGCTGACCACCAATGGAATCCTTCTCAAACATCTGGCTCATGATTTGAAAGACGCAGGATTAGATCGTATCAATGTGCATTTGGATACTCTGGATGCAGAACGCTTCAGGCAGATCACGCGTTTGGGAGATATTCAAAAAGTATTTGAAGGTTTACAAGCGGCAAAATTAGCCAAATTTTCTCCAATTAAAATCAATATGGTTATTCAAAAAGGGATCAACGACGATGAAGTGGAGGCAATGCTTCGTTATTGTGCTGCAGAAGGTTTTATTTTGAGATTGATTGAGATGATGCCGATTGGTCCGGGACGTGATCTTCAAGATCGTTCCCTGTCATTAGGGGATATCCGTCAAAATCTTTCTGAAAAATATTCTTTAAAATCATTTCACGACATTTTGGGAAAAGGTCCAGCGCGCTATGAGTGGGTGAGTGAACTCAAAACACCGATTGGTTTTATCACTCCATTGTCAGCTCTTTTTGCGATAGTTGTAATCGTATCCGCGTGTCGAGTGATGGAAGGTTTCAGGATTGTTTGGCTTATGATGGGAGTTTTTCTTTTAGAGATCTTTTAAGAGACAACAGTAAAAGTGATGAAGATATCCAGGAAGCCATTGTCCAGGTGCTTCAAGGAAAACGTGTAGGTCATGAAGGTTTTGTGCAGGAAGATTTTTTAAGAACACCGTGCATGAGTGGAATCGGAGGTTAGTATGATTGATATTTCGAATAAAATAGAAACGCTTCGTATAGCAGTGGCGGAGTCTCGTGTTATTGCCAAAAAAGAAACCATCGAGCGAGCTGTGAGAGGTGACACCCCAAAAGGGGATGTGCTCAATGTCGCACGAGCAGCGGCTGTTTTGGCCGTAAAGAAAACTCCCGAACTTATTCCGTATTGCCATCCTCTCATGATTGATTCTGTCTCCGTTCAGTTTGAACCCAGAGACACCGAGATCATTATCCGTGTGGAAGCCAAATGTGTGGGCAAAACCGGTATCGAAATGGAAGCCCTTACAGGTGCCATGATTGCGGCTTTGAATATTTACGACATGATGAAGGGGATCGATAAAGATGTGGTGATTGGTGAAACCAAGCTTGTGGAAAAGCGTGGGGGAAGAGTGATTTTCAGGAAACGTTTCTCAAAACTCTTTTAACAGCTGTGTTGGTGAGTTCTGATAGTGTTTATGCAGGTATACAAAAAGAAAAGGCCCAAAGGGCCGTTGAGGGGGAGGCTTCGTCGGCTTTGCCGACGGAGGGGGCGACGCGAGCCCCTAAAAAAGACAAATCAGGAAGGATTATCCAAGATACATTGAAAAAATTCCCACTGGACGTGGCTCATTATGAAATTGTTCCGGATGAGAAGAAAAAGATTCAGGAAAAAATTTTGCAGTGGGTGGAGTCTGGTGTGCGTCTGATTGTGACGACAGGTGGCACAGGCTTGGGCCCTCGCGATGTGACGGTAGAGGCGGTCAAAGAAATCATCGATCGTGAAGTGACGGGTGCCGCTGAAGCGATGCGAGCTTTTGGCCAACGCAGAACACCTTATGCGATGCTCTCCAGAAGTATTGTGGGGATCAAAAATCAAAGCTTGATCATCACGCTACCGGGCTCTTCGAATGGCGTTAAAGAAGGTCTCTCGGCTCTTTTTCCCAACATTCTCCATGCATTTAACATGATGGGTGGAGGTGGGCATTGAGTCCTCTCTTGCCCTTTTTATTTTTTGTCACCGCCGTATTGTATTCAATGGTCGGTCTGGGTGGAGGCTCTACCTATTTAGCCTTGCTGGCTTTGTTTTCATTTTCGTATGCCTCAATGCCTCAAGTCTCTTTGATGTGTAATATTATCGTCGTTGTAGGTGGTGTGTGGTTTTTTTGGAAGTCAGGATATGTACGTTGGCGCTTAATTCTTCCTTTTGTCATCACCTCAATCCCTGCAGCTTATTGGGGTGGTCATGTAACCATCAGTAAAAAAATATTTTCCCTTTTATTGGGGGTCTCACTTCTTGTAGCCGCTTTACGGATGTTACTGGGTGAGATTCAAAAAACAAAAACACCTTTCGATTTAAAAAAAATATTTTTGTGGGCTTTGCCGATGGGGGCAGGGCTAGGGTTTTTGTCAGGTTTGGTGGGAATTGGTGGTGGTATTTATCTAGCTCCACTTTTGATTTTGATGGGCTGGGCTGACTCTAAAGAAGCGGCTGCCGCTTCCAGCGTTTTTATTTTGTTGAATTCATTATCCGGATTAGCAGGCCAATATCTTAAAGTGGGATCGTTTTATTCGATCCAGGAAATTCTTCCTCTTTTGATCGCTGTATGGATGGGGGGGCAGATCGGATCCAGGATTGGCTCTCAATATATCTCAAAGCTCGTTATTCAACGAGTTGGTGCGTGTCTTGTATTTTTCGCAGCAGCAAGATTGCTAATGATATGAACAATGTGAAGTCTTCGAGAAAAAACTAAGCACGTTGTCAGGAAGGTTGGAATTTATGACTCAGCCTCATTAGTCAGGCTATTGGCATTTCTATAAGACGCTAACCCTGCCCGTATGGCTCGTTTTGCACAGTGGATTAGATAAAGTCCTGAGATCAGGTTGAAGGCAGGAGAGAATAGTAAGGCGAATATCCCAAAATGTCCGAGATCATCCGACAAGTAGCAATAAACAAGATCTGCAGGTACATCCATGAGTCGAAGCATGCCAGTTAGATAGACAAGCATGATGTAACGACGTGGATTCAGAGCCGCTAAACCTTCAACTATCGCGAAAAAAAACCACAACATGCCGATACGCGACAGCCAGTAAGTAGGCCCTTGTACATGAAGTTCTTGGAAATGAGGATGGATCATGTCGATATACCGATTTTGAAGAAATAGAGCTTGCCCTCCAAGGGAAATATCAAAGAGGCAAAGTCCTATGAGAATCCAACGAGCAAAACCATAGAGGCTTTTTTCAGCAATTTTCAGATCCTTTTTTTGATACCATGCTAGTGTTTGGGCCAAGCCAACTTGTAGCGAGCGAGGTTGCCACCCGAGCATCTGTCGTGCTTTTCACCTGAAAAGAAGCGGGTTACATTTTGTCCCATAGCAAAGAGCTCTCGGAGCGCAGCGCGGGATTTTCCAATTAAAAAACCTACTAATGGTATGAGAATCGGTACGAATTTAAGTGCCCATTTTGGCATCTGTTTAGGAGAATCAATTCCGGTTAAAGAGGACATGGTATCAAACAATTCTCCAAACGTAGCTGGGGTTCCGCTTATTAGATAACTTTGCCCAAGTGTTCCTTTTTCATAAGCCAGCAAGAGTGCTCTTGCCACATCATCAACATGGGCAAATGTGTATCCTGCTTCACGGTCAAGAGCCATTGAAAGCTGGCCAGCAAGGTGGAGCTCGATAAATTCTCCAATAGCACTTTTATCTCCAGGTCCATAAACCGTTGAGACAATCGCATTGATAATGGGGGCTCCTTCTTGAATGCGCTGAATGACAAGTCGGTGAGCCAAATGCTTAGTCTCTTCATAAGCAGAGCAGAAGTGATTCCCATCATGAGTCTTTGTTTCATCGCAAAGTTTTCCATGTGTGTTTCCTAGTGATGTGTCAGAACCACAATAAACAATGCGATTGATTCGTGCGCGTTGGGCCGCATCAAGAATATTGCGAGTGCCTTCAATATTTACCTGACGCATTTTTTCAGGATCGACCCCAAAATCGTAAATGGCTGCAAGATGGAAAATTCCTTCAACACCATCAAGTGAGTGTTCTATAGATTGGAGATCGGTGACATCTCCAGAAACAAGTTCCACTCCAGCTTTAGCCAGATCATTGGCCCGTGATGGGTCCCTGACAAGAGCCTTTACTTGATATCCTTCTTTGATGAGTTGAATGGCAAGTCGTCCTCCGACAAATCCTGTAGCTCCTGTGAGTAAAACTTTTTTCATGAGAATTTTCCTTTTTTATTTTGCCAATATGTCAGCGAGCGTGAGGAGTGTGAGGTCGAGAGATTTCTTTTTCAAGATAATTTGAGACAGAGGGAAAGACGCGATGGCACCATTTTTCCATCCCCACAAAATTCCTGATTTCCCTTGAGCCAGAGATTGTATCGCTGCAGCACCCAGTTGTGTGGCCAGCAGTCGGTCAAAGACTGTGGGAATGCCACCACGCTGCACGTGTCCTAGCGTCGTGACACGTAAATCAAAACCCAACTTTCGATTTTTTTTAAAATAGCGGGCGAGAGCTTGGGCATTCCATTTAGCTCCTTCAGCGACAACAGCTAAAGCATGAGTCTTACCGCGTGTGTAAGCGGCTCGTAATTTTTTGGCGATTGCCAGAGGATCTATTTTGACTTCGGGAATCAAGATGGCCTCAGCTCCGCCAGCGAGCCCTGCCATGAGGGCGAGATAGCCGGAATTGCGTCCCATCATTTCCACCAAAAAAGCTCTTTGATGTGAAGAGGCGGTGACTCGTAAACGATCGATGGCTTCCAGAGCGATATTAAGAGCTGTGTCGACGCCGATGGTAATATCTATTCCCGATAAATCATTATCGATTGTAGACGCGATGCCTACAACAGGAAACCCCAACTGTGATAAAGCATAAGCCCCAGATTGAGAACCACTACCTCCGATGACAATAAGCCCATCGATTTTTTGTTGTTTGAGAAGTTGAATAGCTTTTTTCTGACCCGTCTTGGTTTTAAAGGTAGGACATCGGGAGGTGCCAAGAAACGTCCCACCTTGATGCAGTATCCCTCCAACATCGCGCGCTTTGAGTGTGATAAAACGTTCTTGAAACAATCCCGAATACCCATTTTGAATCCCAATCACATTAAAGCCCTGATGGATCCCAGTCCGCACAACGGCACGAATGGCCGCATTCATCCCGGGCGCATCCCCACCACTCGTCAATACGGCAATATTTTTCATAAAGTGATTTAACCATTTTCAACGACGATCGTCAGTAGGAAATTAAAGTGAATATCGATGTTGATTGTTTCAGCTCAGTTGGAATTGTTTTAATAAATATGTTGGATAAATTTTCTGGAATTGACCGTCGAAAATAAAAGTTTAGTGTATGCTTTCTGAATACTCAATTTATGATAGAAAATATTCTCCGCTACTATCGTGCTTGCATGGCTGATAGTGAAAGAATGGATCTTCCAAAAGAAAAAGTCCTTAAAGAAGGGGTTGGAGTTCCGCACCTGTCTAAGCTTGATTTTAAACTTGTTAGAGAAAAGTTTGGAATAAAAGATCCAAAAGAGAAATTAGAAAAAAATACAGATCCTCTTCCACCAGTTCCTATTATGATCTCCCCGATCTCTCTATTGAAGAGAAAGCTAGATGATAAGCGATCTGAAAAATATCAAATTTTCCCTTACTGGATACCAGCCTTACTCACCGAAAATAATCAACTGATACCCCCTGTAGACGACCACCAAATACCATGGATCAGTCGAGGAGTATTAGAACCCAATGATTATTTATCTGAAGAAATACCAACACTAGCTTCTCTTGAAAAAGTAGATGAGATTTCTAGCTCATTTATTTTTGCAAGAAGTAATTGGGAGCAGTATTGGAAATCTGCTCAAGATTATTTTAAAAATATTACAGGAAACTCTTGGAACCAATTGAAGTGTGAGCAGTGGGTGATTAACGATGAAATGCTTTGGGTTCTACCCTTAGAAATTTATGGAGTGGGTGAAAATATTTTAAATCTATATGATCGTCTCATGAGTATTCGTTCTGAAGAATGGCCTTTGCTTCTAAAAAAATATCTATCTTTTGAGCCTCAATTATCTAGCGTGCCTGATATTTCTAAAATCAACACATTCAAAATCCATTTGGGTCAAATGGGGAATCAATTTCCTCTTTCAAAATCACAGAGAGATAGTCTTGTTTTGAGTGTGCAATTAAATGATGGAGAGACGCTGGCCGTCAATGGCCCTCCTGGAACGGGGAAGACAACGTTGCTTCAAAGTGTCTATGCCAATCATGTTGTGCAATCAGCTCTGGAAGGAAAATATCCTGCGGCTATTTTGACATGTTCAACAAATAATCAGGCTATTACTAATGTTTTGGATTGTTGTAAAAAAGTTCCGATGCCGGGTGGGCTTTTTCATAGATGGCTGCCAGATCTTGAGTCTTTTGGAACGTATCTCATATCAAGTTCTTATGTGAAATTAAAAGAAGCTCAAGATCGACAATACCTTGTCATTCAGAATTCCAAGTCTGCGCGGTCAGGACTATTGAGTTGGTATCAAGACTATGTAGATAAGCACTCGAAAGAAACTTGTTGTTTGTACTTTTTAGAAAAGTTCAAAATTCAATTTCCAGAAGCAAATGCATCTGATGTGAAGGGAATGACTGAGTTTTTAAGAGAACGACTTATAGAAAATCTCAATGATATGGACTCTCAATCTGAGAGGCTTCAAGATTATATAAATTTATTTGAGACAAGTGATTCTAACATCAGTGTTGGAGAAGAAAAACTTGGGAAATGGTTAGAAGAACAGAAGGATTTAGAAAAAGATTGTGATTTGCTTCAAGCCTTGATTCTTGAAGTGAGGAGCTACTTTAAGACAGAGTTTTTTTAAAAAAATATTCTGCTTTATCCCTTCTATCCGTCGAAAAAGAGAGAGTGATCTCAATATTCTGTTTCAAAAGCATACTTCTTTAAAAGAAATTTCATTATTGCCCGTACAAAGTTTGCTCTTAAGATTAGAAGCGCTTCATATTTCTTCAAAAGTTCGTGTAAACGAAAAGTCTTTAAAAAATAAGAGAGCAGAAGACTGTTTATCAAATTACCGAAAATTTATAAATCTTTGGAATAATCTCATAGCTTGTCGGGAACCAGATGAGAAGGCTGCTCTCAGTATTCTTTGGAAGACAGCGTCTCTCATGGAGAAACTGCAGTTATATTGTGATCTTAATCATCGTTTTAAGTCTTTTTGGTTGGCAGTTCATTATTGGGAAGGCCGATGGGTGTTAGATAGAGATGATAGGGCGTTTGAAAAATTAAATAAAGGCAAGCATAGTCGAGAGAAAGTTTTTGGTCTCATTTCTTATCTAACACCATTCTTTGTTTCTACTTTTCATTCAGCCCCTAAGTTTGTGAGCTATGCTTACAATGATCCATTGGGTAGTGGTTGGATCAGGCAACCTCTCTATAAGTTTTTTGATTTACTCATTGTCGATGAGGCAGGGCAGGTTTCTCCTGAAGTAGCTGTACCTTCTTTTGCCCTGGCTAAGAAAGCCATTGTGATGGGTGACGTCTATCAGATTGAGCCTATCTCAAAAATTCCCAGTCAAAAGATTGATCTATCGAATATGAGGAAAAGCCTTTCTGTTATAAGTGAGACTGAGTTTCAGAAGATTTCAGATCTTGGGTATGCCTGTAGCTCAGGGAGTCTGATGAGGATGGCCCAGAATCTATCGAAATATAAATTGCCGGCTGAAAATCAATTTCAGGGGACACTTCTTCAAGAGCATCGTCGTTGTGTTGATGAGATCATTTATTTTTGTAACCACTTTGTATATCAAAACTTGCTCATTCCAAAAGTGGGATCTTTAGATTATGTGAGGGGTGATCCTGATTTGAACCTTCCAGCCTTGGGCTATTGTCATGTGCCTAGCTACTCTGAACAAAATATGGGGAGTCGTTCAAATAGTGTTGAGGCTGCGGCTATAGCTGCGTGGATTAGTAGGTGGAAGAATGACCTGCTTACAGTCTATGGAAAAGGAAACCCGAAAGGTCTTAAACAAATTTTGGCAATCGTCACGCCTTTCCAAGCACAAAAAGATGTTATTTTAAAGGCATTAAAAGAAAGAAATATTTTAGATAATATTACTGTTGGTACGGTTCATGGCCTGCAGGGTTCTGAGAGGCCGTTGATCCTCTTCTCACCTGTTTATGGGCGTCAGGATAAGGAGGCTAATTGTTTTTTTGATAAAGGCTGGAATATGCTTAATGTCGCTGTTTCGCGTGCCAAAGAGCATTTTCTAGTGTTCGGAAATATGGATTTTTTTCAGCCTGATAGAATCGACAGACCTTCCGGTGCTTTGGCTTCTCTACTTTTCGCGTCACCAAAAAATGCGCTTGATGATACGTTTCTCTTTGATGATCCCATCATCCCCGCTACTTTTACTGGAGTTGTGGAGCGTATTAGTAATCTTCAGACCCATCGAACTTGTCTAATAGATTCGATTGTTAGTGCAAAAAAACAGATTTTAATTGTATCACCTTTTATTTCTATTTCAGCATTGGAAGCAGATCATTTGGAAAAATATTTGGGAGATGCAGTAAAAAGAGGTGTTGAGGTGAAGGTGTTTACAGATGCTTTTTTGGATATGGAAAATCGTCAGTTGAAACCTCAATCTAAAAAAGGTCGAGAATATCTCAAGAAAATTGGTGTTGAAGTCAAGCTCAAGCGAGGCATTCATAATAAGACACTGGCTGTTGATGATAAGATTTTAGTTGAAGGATCATTCAATTGGCTTTCAGCCTCGCGAGATTTAAGCAGTCCCTTTCAGAGGCAGGAAGCCTCTCTGATTGTCAAAGGTGAAGGAACAGCCAATGATATTATAAAGGTGTATCAGGAGATGGAAAAATTAGAAGATTATTAGTTATTAACCTCTTTGACGTTTTAGAATTCCCACCATCATTCCTGAAATTAAAAATAAATATAGAGGGTAGAGGCTGATTTGTGGAGCCCATGTTTCAATAGCGAAAAGATTGATGGTATTGGCGATCCAAAAAAGAATCCAGCTGACAGCATCTTCACTTTTAGGGTGATGATAAGCTTTTTTTAATGTGGGAAGGGCTCCTATAGCATCAATGACAAGACTTATATAGAGAGTGGGAAGAGGGGATTTAAAATACCACCAGAGAAAGAGTCCTATACCGGCTCCACACAAACAGCAGAGATCAAAAAAATTCCACCCTCCTTGACCGTATCGAATCGAGAGAATGGCTACGGTGCCACAAAAAATAACATTGGTCATGCTCACCCAAAGCGTGTCTGTAGCCCCTGCTGATCGGTAGCTGGTCAAAAGAATTAAGCTCACGACAAACCATATGATCCATGTGGCTCGATTGGGTTTATTTTTTCTTTTAATCGTTGAAAGGATGTAAGGTGCAAATCCTAAGAGAGCCACAATGCCAGCAATTTTTCCAGATAAGGAATGAAGTGTGAAGAGCATGACACAAAACCGCTAGGTGAAAATTTGAAAAGTGTCCACTCGACATCGGCAATTATCGGCGTAAAGAAAAAAGTCTTTAGTATATGCTCAAAAACATTTTCAAAATTCTTTTAAGCCTCTTGCTCATCAGTGCTGGTTGTTTACATTTTTTGAACACAGAGTTCTTTTTGAAAATTGTTCCACCCTATATCCCAGCACCTCTGTGGATGGTGTGGATCAGTGGTGTAAGCGAGATCATTTTAGGTATCGCTTTGCAAATCCCAAAAATTTCCAAAATATCCTCTTGGGCCATCATCCTCCTTTTCATCGCCGTCTTCCCCGCAAATCTCCACATGTATCTCCGCCCCGAGCGATTCCCGGACATTCCAAGGCTCGGATTGCTGCTCCGATTGCCGATACAAGGTGTATTGATTGCGTGGGCGTATTGGGTGGGGAAAGTAAATGTTGAATAACTATTAAAAATGAGGAGATTATTTGCAAATTAAATTTAGGCTCCATCGTGTGTCCCTAAAATTTAAGGGTTAGGTACCACCTGCTCTCAAATGTTTTTCATAAGTGGCTGCGACTGTCTGTAGCAAGACACCACGGGAAAATAGTTTTTTTATATTCTGGATTAAAAATAAGGAATGCTGCTGTGCCAGAAAAAATAATTAAAAGTGTTATGGTGTGCTCAGCAATTTTCCCCAAATTTGTAAGAATATCTGAGAGAAATTTATCCATTTTCAATAGTTTGTTTAGGATGATTGCATATACGTCAAGACATTATTTTCTGATAAAATATTCTTATCCTGAGTCCAAAAATCAAACTCATCATCTTATTTTAAAACTCATTTTCACTTTAATTCCTCATTTTTTCTTAAAAATTCTCTGGTCCAAAAATTGCTCATAGGCTTTATCTTACTGATTTGAGAAAACGTTATTGTATATACAACAGTATTGACTAAATTGTAACTTATATGGATAATCAAAATTTGGAAATAGATGGGTTTGAATGGGATGTTGGGAATTTTGAGAAGAATCTCAAGAAACATGGTGTGAGTATTCAGGAGATTGAAGAAGTTTTCTTGAATGCTCCCTTGATGATTTTTTCGGATGCTAAGCATAGTGCGGATGAAGAACGGTTTATTGCTTTTGGAGCGACACAGGAAAAACGCTCACTAACCATAGCTTTTACCATGAGAAGCAAAGACGGGTTGGCTTTGGTGAGACCGATTTCAGCCAGGCCGATGCATCGAAAAGAGAGAAAAATTTATGAAGAAGCCATTGCCGAAATTAAAGAGTCGTAAGTCCTTTGCGAAGTTTGTGGAGAAGACGGATCTTGGGGATTATTTAGAAGCCAAAGATTTAAAGCCAGTAAAGATGCATTTGAAAAATCAGGATAAGGTGATTTCGCTTCGTATATCTTCAGATCTGTTGGATCTCTTGAAAAAAGCGGCGGATACACATCATATAAAATATCAGCGACTCATTAAATCAATCTTAGAAGAAAACATTGGGCATTATGTTCAAATATAATGTAGGAGATTTTTCTCATGGAAAAATTTTATAAAATAAAAGTCACAGCTGATAATGGACAGTTTTATTGGTGGCACAAAGGCGGGAAGGTGCATCTTTTGCCGGAAGAGTTGGTGGATACGTGGGTGGCGAAGTTTAAGCCCGAGTTTTTTGATATCATGCCCTCCGGGGAAATGGTAGGCGCTGGTCGTAGTACAGAAAATTCTTTTAAGATTAAAAAAGTGGAAAAAGTATTAGAAAGCTAAAGGAGCTTATTATGTCTCGCAATCTCGACAAAACAATCAAGGCGATCAAAAAATCTGTTTCTAAACCCAAGGTCAAAAAGGCCAAACCTTTTTCTAAATCACGCGACGTGCGTGAAGATCGAAAAACCATCCAAACAAAATCCGGTGCTCCTAAGAATCGTTAAGAGATTTGCAAGGATTGATGATAGTCTTCTTAGAGAATGTTTCGAAGCATCACATGTAGGATACAGTTGATGAGCGAGATCAAAGCAGAAGCGATCATCGCTGAAAAAAATCCTGCGACCTGAAATCCGGATACAAAAGAAGATGTCATTAAAAGAAGGATGGTATTGGTGATCCAAAAACCAAGACCCAAAGTTAAAATCCCAAAAGGCAGTGTGAACAATCCAAAAATATAATAGGCGATGAAGTTGAAAACTCCATAGACCAGAGCCACCGAGACTGCTGTAGAAAAATTTCCTACCTGAATACCTGACAGGAGTCGCGAGACAACAAAGACACTTGTTGCAAATGAAAATACGCGCACAATAAAAGAGATGAATAAAGACGTCATGTAGTCCGACTACAAGTTGTTTGGGGTTGAGGCTACTATAAAATATATATCAATCACTCTTCTGCACACTCACCATATAGCATTGTAGAAAAGCCCGTCCCCATTGTTCCGCAAATTTTGTGAGAGGCATCGTGATATGGGGTTGTGTGGGTTGAGTGGGATCGAAGAGATGGATGATGTTGTAAGGTTTTGGTGCATCGTAGCGTGTGTCTGTGTGTGAGACAAAAACATAGCGCCAACGAGTGTTTGATGGTTCTTGTAAAATAGCGATGAAGTAGCGACGGGCATGATTGATTTTAGGATTTGTCCGTTTCCACGTATTGCCTAACTGAGCAATTCCCGTCCCTTCATGGAAAGAAAAGTGAAGACGTAACTGAGGTATTCCTGGGCAGGAAAGTGCGTGAAGGGCGTGAAGATAAAAATGAAAAGAATGGTTGTCTTGCGGGATGCACGCTTCTGGAACGGCACGACCATGCATCGCCATCACTAAATTTTGAAAAGCCAAAAAGGCAGTGTCTGTGGAACCTCTAGGTTTTGAAAAAGGCGGAGGCAAAGAAAAGAGACCTTTTTCAATTTCATGATGTGCCAGGTAAGGCACGATATGCTGATCTGTAAAACGTCCCTGCACCTGTTGTAAGTGAGTATAGACGCGCTCAAAGGTCTGGCGTTGAGAGGCTGGGAGTGCATTGAGGCGGTCGACGACGGCTTGCGAACGGTTTTGTTCTGGCCTGAGCGCTTCCAATGTGAAGGCAGGGTTGAGTGACTTGATCCATCTCAAAGCTTTGTACAGATGGAGTAGTTGATCCATGGAAAAAACTCCGGTCAAAGGATAAAGAGGGTGAGCGTGTGTACGTGTTGTTTGAAATGCTTCAGCCCATTTTTGTTGCCAGGGCTGCCATAGACTGTGTCCAAAATCATAAGCAGCTGGATCAAAAATAGAAGGCCGGGGGTGTGTATCATTTGCAGGTGGACATTGAGCTGCTTGCGCAGCCACTCCAAAATCAAATTGCAAAGGATCTCTTGCTCCATCGTTAGTGGCAGGATTTGCAAAAGAGGTTGGTGAGACGATGTTAGGTAAAGTTGTAACTTTCACAAAATAATCCTTTTAGGGATAATCGGTGGGAATTGAAAATTGTTTCTTTAAAAATGATTTTTAAGGTTCTTTAATCAGATATTCTTCCTGATAATAAATAAAAAAACTGACCAAGATCATATTTTTTAAGGGAACTCACTATAAGAGCAATCTCAAAAGGGGTTACATATGATCCAGCAAGTTGAAGGTGATATTTTATTATCCAAGGCGAAGTTGATTGTGCAGGGGGTCGCTCCGCAAGATCATTTTAATCAAGGTTTGGCTTTAGCTCTTCGCGAAAGATGGCCTGCAATGGCTAAGGATTTTAGACATTACTGTCATGAGCGGCATCCCAAGTCGGGAACGATTTGGGTATGGGCAGGTCCCAATCAGATGATTGCGAATCTTCTGACTCAAGAGGCGGCTGAAGGTTCTGCGGGTCATCCGGGGAAGGCGGATTTGAGTTATGTGAGAAAGTCTCTAGAATCTTTGAGAGAGTTTATTCAGAAAGAAAAAATTGAGAGTGTTGCAGTGCCACGTTTGGCTACAGGGGTAGGTGGTTTGGAGTGGAAAGATGTATTTCCGATCATTGAGGAAAAACTCGGTGATTTGAAAGTTTCTGTTTATGTTTATGCAACCTACCATGCAGGTCAGCAAGGTAAAGAAGTTTAAAAATTGATACGAAATAGTCCTATGTCCAGAATCTGGGGACGCACGACTGAACCTTAATTAAGTGGTGTATTTTCAGAATTAAATCCAACATCGATAAAGGATGTCAGCGTGTCGGCCATCTTCAGAACTAGCTTGGAGAAAAAACTCGGTGATTTTTCCTTGGAGAATCGAATGACCATCCTCGGATCGCCCGTTTTTTTTTCGTTCTTGGGCACACGGTAGATGAAGTGCGTGGGCACTATATTCCCTAACTCCATATTAAGAAGGTAATCAGCGAAAGATATTCAACAGAAAACTCTTATGATCACCATCAGCCAAAGATTTCATATCGATCACGAAGCGATACCGCACGTCACTCTTTAGCATGCGCTCGTAGGCTTCGTTCACTTTTTGGATCGGGATGAGTTCGATGTCGCTGGTGATGTTATGGTCTCCGCAGAAGTCGAGCATTTCCTGGGTTTCGGGGAGACCTCCGATGAGGGATCCGGCGAGGCTGCGGCGACCGATGATGAGCGAGAAGGCGCCGAGGGCCGCGGCGATCTTGACGCCCATGTGGCCGAGTCCTCCCAATCCCACGATCGCGACTTTTTTCCCAGGACCTGCTTTCCAATGTTTTAAAGGTGAGTAGAGGGTGATGCCGGCGCAAAGGAGGGGAGAGCTTGCGTCTAAAGGCAGGTTTTTCGGGAGGCGTAAGACGAAGTTCTCGTCGACGACGATGTTGTTTGAATAACCGCCGAACGTCGGAGTCTTCCCGTCGCGTTCGGTGCTGTTGTACGTGAACGCCACCCCGTCTTGGCAATACTGCTGCAAGCCATTTCGGCACGGCTCGCAAACACGACACGCATCCACCATGCATCCAACACCCACGGGGTCTCCGGCCTTGAATTTCGTCACGCGATCTCCCACGCTCGTCACGATACCCGTGATCTCATGCCCCGGCACCATCGGAAAAGTAGCCCCGCCCCATTCGTCACGCGCTTGATGGATGTCGGAATGGCAAATGCCACAGTAATGAATCGCGATCACGACGTCGTGTTCCTTGGGATCCCGGCGCTCGAAAGAGAATGGTGCAAGTGGCGTCTTTGCTGACTGGGCGGCGATACCTTTTGATTGAATCATGGAGGTTCCTTTAAGTGAAAATATTAATTTTCTGACCACCTCTACGCACAGAATTGGTTTAAGTAAAATGGGATTTGTTTTTATCTTTCGATATTTTTACAGCTTAAAGACTCGTTAAGAAATGCGTTCAAAAAAACTTTGATATTCCTGAAACCAACTCCCCATTAACTCGTTAACATCACTTTTAAAGTTTTTTCCTTCGAGGCATTTTCAAAGGCGTCATAGGCTTTTAGGATTTGATCTAATTTGAAATGGTGGGTGATTAGTTTTTGAGGTTGGATTTTTTTGGATTGAACATTCTTAAACAACATCGGTGTTGTCACGGTATCCACGAGCCGTGTGGTAATGGTTATGTTCTTGGACCAAAGAGTTTCCAGATGCAGCGTGACACTTTTTCCATGCACTCCTATATTGGCAATGTGCCCACCGGCGCCTGCAATAGATTCGCATAATTCAAACGTAGCTGGCAGGCCAACGGCTTCGATCGCGACATCAACTCCTTTGTTGTTTGTGAGGGCCATGACTTCTTTAACGGCTTTTCCATCTCCACTGTTGATGACATGGGTCGCCCCAAAAGTTTTTGCGACTTCGAGTCTGTTACTATCCAGATCGATAACAATAATTTCCGCGGGAGTGTAAAATTGAGAGGTTAATAAGGCTGCCATACCGATCGGACCCGCGCCGACGATGGCGATTGTGTCTCCCGGTTTGACTTGGCCATTTAAAACACCGCATTCAAGGCCTGTCGGTAAAATATCGCTCAGCATCACGAGAGCTTCCTCATCTGAACCATCGGGAATCAGGTAAAGGCTATTGTCCGCATGGGGGATTCTGACATATTCCGCTTGCGTGCCATCTATCAGATTGCCCAGTATCCAGCCGCCATCTTCGCAATGAGAATACATCCCTTTCTTGCAATATTCGCATTTCCCGCAAGACGTAATACAGGAGATGATAACGTGATCTCCGATTTTAAAATTACCGACAGCGCTTCCGACGTCTTCAATCATGCCGACCCCTTCATGCCCGATAATTCTTCCTTTTGTCACCGCAGGAAGATCGCCTTTCATGATGTGCAAATCTGTTCCGCATATTGTTGTCTTAAGAATCTTAACAACAGCATCTGTTGGTTTTATGATGACGGGCTTTGACTTTTCTTCCCACGATTTTTCTCCAGGTCCCTGGTAAACAAGTGCTTTCATTTTTTAGCCTTTTTAGATTGTCTTTAGTTTGTTGTGACAACCCCTAAGGCGGATTGATTTTCTCAACAATCAGGAGAAACCTGGTTTAAGGGTAGGGGATTCACCCAATCAAAAATCGGGATAATTCTGCGGACAGGTGAGTGATCCCGAAGGCTGAGTTGTTTTTTTATCATGATAGAATGTTGACGCTCACGAAGAGTTGGTGATTGATGGTTGTCATGGAAAAGCTGACTGTAAAATCTAAAAATAGATACCGTACTGAGAATGGAAAAACGTGTATTGATATTCGATTGAGAAGTCCTTTGCAGTTATTTGATTTACGAGATCCAGCCCCTTTTCATGAGAGGGATCTTGATGAAGATGCGGTGCAATATCTGACAGCTGCTGCTGAGGACATTCCATTTAGTCAGCCTTTAAAAATAGCCTTTTCATTTTCAGAAAGTACTGAAAAAGACCCCACACAAAAGGAAGTTATTGCTACAGCTGTGCAGAATCATTTTGATTACGAGATCGATTTTCTAAGATTGCAAATGAAGCGTACAAGAAAAAAGGGAATGGCTTTCATGGTCATCGGCCTTACTCTTCTGGTGATTTGTCTTACGTTGTCTCAAATAGTTAATACTTTTCCTGATTTTCTCATGAAACCTGTTCTTTATGAGGGGTTTCTTATTGGCGGTTGGGTCGCTATGTGGAGGCCCATCGATCTGCTTCTTTTTGATTGGTGGCCGATGATGGAGAAAATGAAATATTTAAAAAAACTTGCGAGTGCAGAAGTTTTGGTCGATTTTTTGCCCTTATGAATAAGGGTTCTCTAATCCAAATCATTATCAACGAACTTTCAAAAAAGCTCGCCATAGCCACTCAAGCCGCTCATGCGGCTCATGACGAAGCGACTCATGAAGATGCTAAGGCCGAGAATAAATATGACACGCGCGGATTGGAAGCTTCGTATTTAGCGGGAGCTCAAGCAGAGAGCCGCGCAGTTGCAACTAGCGGTGACTTATTTTGAAAATTTAGCCCTCAAACCTTTAGCGGCCAAAGAAATGATTGCAGCAACGGCTTTGGTGGAGCTTGAGTTGGAAGGGAAGGTCGCTTGGTATTTCCTTTCTTCGCAAGAAGGTGGGTTAGAAGTGGAATGCGAAGGTGAGAAGGTATTTGTCTTAAGTCCTCAATCTCCTCTGGGCTCAGCCTTGATGGGAAAAAGTGAGGGGGATGATGTTGCCGTCAAAACCCCCACAGGTGTGCGTGAGTATGAGATTCTTTCGGTGATGTGAGCTAGTTCATTTTTTAAAATCAGTAATGAGTTCTGAAAGTCGCTGTGAAGCTTCCTTATATTTCTTCATCTTTTTGAAGCCCAAGCAGACTCTTGATTTCCATCCTTTCCCTCGATTGAGTAAATCTTCCCATGCCAAAAGAAGATCACCAGGTCGTTCTTCGGCTAAGAATAAGAAAAGTTGAGCTGCTTGATGGATATCCTTGTCGACCTTATCTTGCATGGCCACAGGTCTTTCGGCGGCAATCAGAAGTTTGTGAAATGCCATGCGTGCAGGTGATGGGACGTTAATCAAAAGTCCATGCGAATAGATAAGAGCCGCTTTTTCAGGGGCTTCTATAAGATAATCCAAAAACCGTAAGGGTTGTGCAGCTATGTTCAGAGCTTTGAGGATAATGGGTTTGTTGGAATTTTTGCCAATCAGTGGAGTCAATACGTCAACGCGAAGTGGATTCCCTCGGACACGAAAAGAAGTCGAGGGGTGTTTGGGGTTTAAAGTGGGTACTGGAATAAAACCCATTTCAAGACGTTTTAAGAGGTCGGGCACTTCTTCATAAGGAGTTTTTTTATGCCCAGGAAAGACGATGTTCATGTTGGATTCCCCAGCAACATCGATATCCTGTGTTTTTAAAAGAGCTGATTCCCAATGGATGCCCAAAAGATTTCCCAAGACAATAAAGGCATGAGTCCCTACAAGCACTCCCCCCATATGGAAAAAACCACTATCCACAAAAGCTTGTATAATACGGCCTGAAGCATGATCTGTCATCAATGCTCCTCCAGCTCGGAGTTGAGCGCAGAGCTTTTGTAAGTGCTCCTGATCTTTGAGGAGGAGTGTCTTATTGGTTTCGAATTTTTTGATGAGATCGTTTGTCGTTTTATCTTTTTTTCCAAAATATATTTGTCGTGTTTTATTTCCGGGTTCCGAATATTGAAAATAGATGTAGTCTTCGCCTTTGAGTTTCTTGGAAACAAAAGAGCCTTTTAAGTGTCCTAATGATCTTTTAGTTTCAATGGAGAGGAGCTGTTCTAAAAGTTCTGCATAGAGAGTTTGTGTGGTAGGTGAGAGGCGATTCATTATACGTAGATTATATATATCCTACGTATAACTGCGAGAAGTTTTTAAAAATAAGATTCATTTCATGATTGCACTCAAAAAAAGGTTGGGCTACGGGCTGATCCCTTATCGAGGGGAGATCCTGCTCTCCCCTCGATACTCCCCATCGGAAAGTCGATGATTTATCGCTCTTTCCGATAAATGATGCGGAGTAAATCCGACATCATTTGTCTTCAATCGCTAGTGAGCGAGCATCAGAAAAATCGGCTTTATGCCGTTTTACTGAGCGGAGCGAACGGTAAGACATTGAAGTTTAGATGAGGGTTTCAGGGAGAGAGCAGTATCTCTCACTGAATTTTAAATGGTGGGCGTAGCTCAGCTCGGTTAGAGCGCCAGGTTGTGGCCCTGGAGGTCGGGGGTTCGAATCCCATAGCCCACCCAATCATGCATTGGCGCGAACCTGTCGTCAGTGCGAGACCCATGTTCATACGTCCTCTAAGCTCCAGGGATCCCTGGAGCTTAGAGACGGTGATGGGTTCAGATAAGATGTGCTTCAAAGCTCTATTGTCTTCGGTTTCTGTAATTTCTTTAACAATTTCCGCTAAACGGTCCTGAATTAGATAAGGGGTCACCAAAAGCTTTTGGTCATCGGAATTCCCCATTGAGGACAACTCCCGTTCCAGTTTCCCTTTTCGGGTTTCTCTTTCTCGAAGGCCCTGCGAGACCGCCTCAATATCCCCAGAACTCCCTTCCGTGATAAATCGGATCAAATTGCTGATTTCTCGGGAGACCCTGTCTAACTCCGCCTCGATATCTTTTCTCCTATTGGGGGCTGATTTGAGGTAATCCTTCACACCTTGGTTATATTGATCCGCCACAAATTGGATGGCTTTCGAGTTTGAAGCGATATTTTCATTGATGTAATCAAGAACGGCTTTTTCTACGACATCCCGCCGAAGCAGGAACTTTTGTTTACAGGTGCCATGGCGATGAGCTTCCACACACCCGTAATAACCCCCATGCCGGCCTGTAACAAGCGAACAAGCCCCTGCACATTCAGCACAAGACAATATCCCACTTAAAAGTCCAAGATTATCGACTCGAGCTTTCTTACCAAAAACCTTCTGCTTCGGTGTTTTGGCGAACTTTCTTCGACACTCCTCATTATCTCTAAGATGATTCTGAACCTGATCCCAAAGCTCCTGGGGAATAATTCTTAAATCTTCTCGTGAAGTCAGAATCCAATCGCTTCGAGGGCGGGGTTTTGGGATTTTCCTACCTGTATCGGGATTTGTGGAATAAATTCTCTTATTGTAAATCCATTCACCAATGTATTTTTCATTCTTCAAAATTCTTTCCAGAGGACCAGTTTTCCAACCTCGCGCATAGGTCCTCGGGGGCATTATTCCATTTTCATTCAGATATTTTGCAATGTAGATCCGTCCATAGCCTTCCGCATACAACTCATAAATCTTCTTCACGACCGCCGCTTGCTCTGAGTCGATCATGATTTTGAAATGGGAAGACACTTCTTTCCCTTTTCGCTTTTCCTTTTGGGTCGCAACAGAGGTGTATCCATAAGGCCTTTGACCCGTTGAAAATTGACCTCTAGCCCGTGCTTCCATGCCTCGACGAGTTCTTTCCGCATGAGCATCATTGCCAAAATCGGCAACCATGCCTTTCACCGTAAAAAATGTTTTTGAATTGGGATCTGCAGAAGAAAGTCTGTCTGAAACGGAAACAAGTTCGATGTCGTAGTGGCGGAGCAACTGATAAAGCTCGAGGAGATTTCCCAAAGACCGAGTGAGCCTTGAAATATCATCCACAATCAACAGATCGAATGCCTGTTTTCGAATACCATCCAGGATGGTTTGATAACCCCTTCGTGTAGCTACTTTCCCTGTAATGGCTTCATCTTTTTGGATCCACTCAGGAATAATTTGGATCTGGCAGTCTACATAAAGTCGGGTCGCTATTTGATCTTTCTCAGCCAAGAGACAAATACGGTCGATTTGATCTCTAGCAGATGTGGGGGACTGCATTTCGCTACTGTAGCGTGCATAGACAGCTGCACGAACAACTCGTTTCAGATTGATTGAGCTTTGCTCGGAGGACATGAGTGCTCCCATTTTTGGTCTGATGAGTAGTACTCTTTGATATCTTTTTCAAGCATACGTTTCGCAACAAGTTTTAAAAATTGGCGCATGCCATCAGAGATCTCAACAACCTCCGGAGACTCTTCACGAATCCTGTTTTTCTCATTGGTATTTTGCAATCGCAACATTTCGACTCTCCTTCCAATCATAGAGATTCCACTCAAGGCATTGAGCTGTTGAGAAAGAAGCGGCCCGAATCACGTGTCGCATACACGTGGTCAGTTTTTTATCCATGTCGATACGACTGGAATCAAAAGCGATGATGTTAATCTCATCACGAAACTCAGAATAAAGCCTCGCAAGTTCGTATTGTTCGTCGGCAATCAACACACGAAATCCGATGGCCTTTAAAATTTCTTTGGCTTGATTGAGATAGGAAGGCTCAGGGTCGATTAAGAGAATCATGAACGGCTTCTTTTCAATCTTGATGCCAGGGAAGATTTGTTGGATTTTATAGACTTTTTTAAGCTCATGGCGCGTTTGAGATGTTTCCATTTGTTTATGGAAACGTTTTCAATTTCTATCCGTATAAGAGAATGGATTTTTAGCAGTCATACACTAAGAGAATCCTTCTCCAAGAAAGGTTAAGTGTTAATGTCTAAACAAAAAAATATAGGTAAAAGGCCTGCTCCAAGTTCAGATTATATGAGTTTTTTAGACGTCATTGGTCCACATCCTATACCTCCGCATCCATGCGGTATTCACTTTTCTGCCATAGACCAACAAACAATACACAACGTTCCACATCGAACTCTAGAGACTGAAGATCTATTATCAACTGAATTCACTGCCAAAATGACTCAGTGGATTATCACTCATCACGCCAGTCCTGAAGCTATTGACCGTGATCGAAAGCGCCGCGAAGGTTTAGCGAGACAAGGATTAGTTGATCCGACGCCGTCAAGGTTTCCCACTAACACAAAGACACAAAAAGGAAACTGGGCAGAGATCTTACTTGCAGAATATATTGCAGCTTCAAGTACTGCTCAACTTCCAGTATACCGACTCCGTTATAATACAAATGCAGATCAGTCGATGAAAGGCGATGACATTCTTGCGTTTGATCTCGATTCAAATCCAGTTAGAATTTTAGTAGGTGAGGCAAAATTTCGTTCTACTCCATCAAAGCAGGTAGTAGATGAACTTGTTGGCGCTCTGACAAAATCTCATTCTGGAAATATCCCGGCATCACTTCAATTTATTGCTGATCGCTTATTTGAATCTGGGAATAATGAATTAGGAACAAAAGTCGCCGAATGTAATTCACTTTTTGCTCACGGCAAACTTCAATTAGATTACGTTGGGCTTCTTGTTAGTAGCAAGGATGCACATCATCATATCCATAAAAATGCAAAATCAACTATACGCCGATTAGCTGTAATTTCGCTTGGTCTATCAGACCCTGAAGGAGTTGTGACAACCTCATATGAGGGCGTGAAAGCACATATATGAGTCTCTCGATCCAAAATGCTCGACTTTTAGTGCAGTCAATGGGTTCGACGGACATTAAAAATCTGATTGCGCAATCCAAGGCAAAACAAGTTCTGAGGGAAGTACGTGAAATTACCGAAAACTTCCCAAAGTTTTCACCTGACCTTGATGATCGTGTTACTTTTGCTGCTTACGGACTTTTAGCTGCAGGATGTAGTTTAGTGGAACAAGGAGAAACTACCGAAGGATATCTACAGTTACATGCAGCCGCAGACATTCTTGAATCTACACTCGAACTGAAATTAAAAAACAGGTGAGTGCATTACATTGCTTGATTGGAGCAATGGCATTCTACGCTTGTGGGCAATACTCAAGAGCATTTGTGCTTATCAGTAATATTGATGGAACAACTCCTTCAGCAGGACTTATTGCTTCGTTCTTAAAAAAAGAACGAGCTAATCTGATTATTAAATTGAATCAGATACTCTTAGCTCCACCTCCTAAGTTTGATGAGTCCAATCAATTTGATGATTGGGCTCTAACAATCTGCGTAGCAAGATCAATATCACTTGCTTCCGAACACGCTATTTCTGGAAATCCTGAGCTTCTAAAGAATGCTGATACTATTCTCCATGACGCATTGGAGATTAGCGCAGGGGGTTTAAACTCTTCTTTTTGGTGGATTGCCCGCATCTTAAGGCTGATGCTTAAAGACTATGGCAATGGAACGTTATGGTCTGTACTACCGCCTTTCTTTGGACCTGATGGGAAATCACAAATTGATAATTATGTTAAGTTGCTAGCCTTCTTAAAACCATCAATTACTGAACTCTGGAAGTCTCAAATTGCAGCTCTTCATCTTGCACTTAATCAGCAGAATCGAGGAGGGGTAATTAACCTCAGAACTAGTGCTGGCAAAACTAGAGTTGCAGAATTAGCAATTCTTCAAACATTAAAAACAAATCCAACTGCAAAGGTCCTTTATCTCGCACCTTTCCGCTCACTAGCTTTCGAGTTGGAGAGAACCTTCAGCAAAACACTTTCTCCACTCGGCTATCAGGTTTCACACCTCTACGGAGGATCTCGTTTCAGTGGTGTGGATAGAGAACTAGTCAATGAAGGTCACATCACTATTGCGACTCCAGAAAAGGCAAAAGCAATGCTCCGAGCAGCCCCAGAAATTTTTGAGTCTGTAAAACTTATCATAATTGATGAAGGACACCTTCTTGGAGAAAATGAGCGCAATGTTCGAAATGAGCTTTTTCTTGAAAGCTTACGGCTATTAGCTCTTAAAAATGGTGCAAGAATATTATTGCTCTCTGCTGTCCTTCCTAATGCTGCAGATTTAGCCTCTTGGATTGGAGGAGATATTAATGCACTCGTAAAGTCGGACTGGAAACCTTCAACCGAACGGTTTGGAACGCTTCGATGGACGGCTTCTGGTGTTGCAATCGAGTGGTTAGGAAATGAACGCTGTTTTAACCCTCATTTCGTCGAACTAAAACAAATTCCTAAAGGAAAAAAAACTACTCGTATATTTCCTAAGAATAAAACGGAAGCAGTGGCCGCAACAGCTGTGCGACTTACTGAACTTGGGCCAGTTTTAATCTTTGCAGGCCAAGCTAGATGGGTGCCATCAATGGCAAAAGCTGTGCTTCAAGCCTTTACTTCAAACGTATCAGAACATCTTTGGCCCGAGACCGAATGGAAACTTTTTGAAGCAGTATGTAAAGAAGAGTTAGGCGACAATTCTTTTGAACTTACTGCTGCCCGTGTTGGAGTAATTTGCCACAGCAATAAGTTGCCTCCACAAGTAAGAATCTCTGTCGAGAAGTTAATGGCTAAATGTGCACCTAGAATAATAGTAGCAACTACGACATTGGGACAAGGCGTGAATATCGGAATTTCGTCAGCAATCGTCGCAACAACTTCAATAGGACAATCCAAGATCAGTAAACGTGATTTTTGGAATATATGCGGGCGTGCAGGTAGAGCCTTTGTTGATGGCGAAGGTAAGGTTTTATTTGCAATGGATATGACCGGGAAACCGTGGCAAGTAAACAAAGCTCAAAAAGATGCCGATGCCTATTTTGACATTGCACACCTAGATCAAGTGGAAAGTGGATTACTAAAAATTGTTGGAACTCTGCGACAACTTGCGGAGAGCGTTGGCATTTCGTTTGAAGTTCTATTGGAGCTATCAGCAAATGACAGTTTTGATACTTGTGGCCAGAAAAAGCTAATATTGAGGAGTTAGTTGATTGGATTGATGATCAGTTACTAGCTTTACATGTTACATATACGGGTGATGATCTAACCCAAAATGTAGACTGGGTTGATGAAGCATTTAGAGATTCCTTGGCGGCTATCCAAGCAAGGGACAAAAGGAATTTGATCATAATAAACAATTAATCGATTTTTAAAAGCCCGAGCTACTGGCGTCATGAAAAAGGTACCATCACTAGAAGCACGACGTGCTGTTATAGCATCAGGACTTCCATTGTCAGTTGGCATTTTAGCATTCAACCAATTGAACATCTTTCGTGAAATGGCAGACCGTTATTTGAATGCTGATATTAATGAAGATGCACTTGGCTATTTGGTATTAGAATTCGAAAATTGGGCACGCGATAATGCAAAAAATATTGTTAAGAGAATACCTAGTCAGGAGCAGTTAAATAAAATTAGACCTCAATGGATTAGCGGTGATCCGTTACAAAAGATCATCAAAGAATGTGGAAATAAATCGACTGATATTTGTAACGAACTTTATGGATATCAGCTTCCGTGGCTTTTTCACTCAGTTGCCCAAAAACTTGACAAAACAACCGAAGAGGCTCGTGTGGAAGTTCTCTCCAAAGCAGGACTCTTAGTTGAGTGTGGCTTGCCAACTGAAGCTGCTGCTAAAGTATTTTTATCAGGGGTTCGATCTCGCACAGCAGCATTAGAGCTAAGCCGTTTCGTAAACAATCCATCTGCGAGTGTATCAAGAATTCGTAAGGCTCTATTGAATCCTGATACTGTAACTGCACTGTCTGACTTCGTGTCACAACCTACTCTAAAATGGTTACATCTATTATCTGAAGAACATAATACACCCAATATTGATTATCCACACTGCGCTCAATTTACCATAGAGACGCCTGATGATGTTAACATGCTCCACGTTAGACAACTCAATGGTCACTTTTATCTTTGTTCCACTGATATGAGATTTAAAGCTAAAATTCTTCAAACAGAGGAGCTGCCTTTCGACAAATTTGCAGATGACCCACGCTTTGCTTTTGAACGAGACGGCAAAACATGGATTCAACGATGCCGAGACCCACAAATAAGCAGTATCTTTGATATAATCAATATTTGACTTATCGTATTTTTACGATAATTAAATTTCGTGAAATCTAAAAATAAAGAATCATGCTGTTCTCCCAATAAGAACAAGCCTGACTTAAGGCCTGTTGAGGGTAAAGTCGCAGATGATGAGTTAGCCGCCCTAACGAAGGCCGTTGGACATCCCATTCGTGTTCAGATTTTAAGACTCCTATTGCAAAAAGAAGCCTGTATTTGCGGTGATATTGTCGATGAAACATCTCTGGCTCAATCCACAGTTTCTCAACACCTAAAAGTCCTTAAAGAGGCTGGCTTGATCCGTGGAGACATCAAAGGACCCAGCGTCTGCTACTGTATCGACTCCCGTGGGTTACGCAGATTAAAAGTTCTCGTGGCCGGGCTATAACTTTAAACATATTTTAACGATATATGACTAAAAGACTTTTTCAAAAGTCGGTGGCAGAAGCTATCGGAACCTTCGCTCTTGTTTTTACAGGATGCGGTGGAATTATGATCATGGAACGTTTTCCGGGAACAATCCCACAAGGAGCTATCCCTGTCATCTTTGGCCTTGCCGTAGCCGCCATGATTTATGCCGTAGGACATATCTCAGGCGCTCATTTTAATCCGGCTGTCACATTAGCTTTTGCAATCGCACGGCATTTCCCCAAGAGAGATGTTCTTTTTTATTGGATAGCTCAATTTCTGGGCGCGTTCGCCGCAATCTTTTTACTCTTCTTAATCTTGCCTGAAGGGAGGATATTTGGTGCCACAATTCCATACGTCACTTTATGGAAAGCACTGATTTGGGAAATGGTCCTGACCTTTTTCCTTATGTTCGTCATCATTGCAGTGGCAACGGACACACGGGCTGAGGGTACGATGGCTGGAGCTGCTATTGGTGCAACCGTGATGTTAGCAGCATTCGTTGGAGGACCGGTAACAGGCGCTTCCATGAATCCTGCACGCTCTCTGGCGCCTGCTATCGCTGAAGGACATTATGAAAATCTCTGGATCTATATGATCGGACCCATGGTAGGCGCTATCATGGCTGCCGTTCTCTACAGTTGGTTGAGAGAAGAGGAAAAATGATTCTAAATCACTCATCAATAACGACCGTTCTTTTCGCCTGCATTCAAAATGCAGGGCGCTCACAAATGGCTGCCGCCTTTTTTAATAAATTTGCGGATCCCGCCAAGGCAACGGCCATCTCAGCAGGAACCAGCCCGGGAGACAAGGTTCGCCCTGAAGTCGTGGAAGTCATGCAAGAAGTAGGAATTGATTTATCTCAAGTAAAACCACAAAAACTTACCGATGAACTGGCGCGACAGGCCAAGATATTAATTACAATGGGCTGTGGGGAATCATACCCCATCATACCCGGTGTTTTTCGAGAAAATTAACCTCTTGCGAATCCTAAAGGTCAGACATTAGAACACATAAGAGAAATCCGAAATGATATTTCTCGACGTGTTAATGAATTAGTAACTATGAATAGCTGGAAATAATTTAGAAGGGGATATCGCATGACCTTAGTAGCTTGGATGATTTTTCTTGCTGCTGCCATACTTGAAGTCGCTGGTGACGCCATGGTCCGAAAGGGATTGCGGGGAGGTCACGCTCTTTTTATCGTTGCGGGATTCCTCATGCTCGGTTGCTACGGATTAGTCGTCAATATGGTGAAATGGGATTTTTCCAAACTCTTGGGAGTTTATGTCAGCATATTCGCATTGATTAGCATCTTGGCTGGCCGCTATATATTTCAAGAAACCATCCCATTATCCACATGGCTAGGGTTAAGCGTCATCATGTTGGGTGGGTTCATTATTCAATTCAGTCCAAGGTAAGAGATCCAATTACCATTTAGATCCCAATCAAACTTTATCGTCGGGAGACAAGCGACACAATGACACGTCATTGGGTTCAACCTGCAATGTCGCGTGTTCAATACCGAAGCGATCGTGTAGTATCTGCGAAGTCTCTTGGTAAAAATCGTGGGTCAGGCAAGATTCATCGCCCACTAAATGTGCGGTGAGAGCCGTCTCCGTCGTACTCATCGCCCATACATGAAGATCGTGAACGGCAACAATACCTGGCAATCCCTGTAAATACCTTCTCACTTCAGCTAAATCGATTCCTTCCGGCACGGCATCCAAAGCGAGTTTTAAGGAATCCTTCAAAAGGCCCCAGGTTCCGGCGAAAACAACCACAACGACTGCAAGGCTGACGAGGGGATCAATCCAATTTTTTCCTGTGACCAGGATGAGCACGCCGGCAATCACCACTCCCAAAGACACGAGAGCGTCCGTCATCATGTGTAGGAAAGCGCTTTTGATATTCAAATCGGTTTTGCGACCGGAAGAAAACAAAAAAGCCGTCGCCACATTGATGACAATACCGCATCCTCCCACCATGATCACCGTCATTCCGGGTACGGCGACGGGATGACGAAATCTGATAATAGCCTCCCAGGTCATGCCGCCCAAAACAAAAAGAAGAAGCACGGCATTAAAAAGAGCGGCCAAAATGGAGCTGCGTCTCAGTCCATAAGTGTGGCGCTCACTTGGCGGTCTTTTCGATGCGACATTGGCTCCCCATGAGATGCACAGGCTCAACACATCGCTTAAATTGTGGCCTGCATCGGCAACCAAGGCGAGCGAGTTGGATAACAAGCCGATCGTCACCTCCAAGATCACGAAAGAAAAGTTAAGGAACACACCCAGCAAAAAGGCTTTCCCAAAATTATTTGTAGAATGCTCATGAGAATGATCATGTGACATCAGAAGTCCCCTCTTTAAAATGCTTATCAGATTTCCATTTTTCAATCATAGAGAGAGCCTACATCAAATAGCTACAGGCCCTGACTCTCCTGTTCGAATCTTAATGACTTCATTCACATCATAAACAAAAATCTTACCGTCCCCAATATTTCCCGTGTAAGCATTTTTTTGAATCGCCTCGACAACTTGTCGTACCATTTCATCTGTAACGACTGTTTCCAGCTTTGCTTTCACCACCATGGCAACTCCCCATTCCACGATACTATGAGGGACGTTAGCACGGGCTCTTCCAAAACCTTTAATTTCAGAAACAGTCACTCCCGGCATATCGGGAATAGCTTTCAACGCATCGATTACTTTTGAGACTACACCAGGTTGAATAATGGCTTTGATTTCTTTCATTCCAATCCCCCTTGTTTAGATTTCGATATCTGCCTTTTCTTCGGCAGAACTTTTTTCAAACATCAAATAAACCAATGGTAGAACAATCAGTGTCAATAAGGTGGAGGAAAAGACACCGCCAATGACAACCGTAGCCAGCGGACGCTGAACCTCGGCACCGAGGCCAGTGGAAAACATCATCGGTAGGAATCCAAAATCTCTACCAAAGCCGTCATCAAGACCGGTCTCAAGCGCATCAGACACCCCTGAAAAACAAGGGGGACGCCGGAATGCCCCGTTTCTTCCCTAAGGATATTTATGTAACTGATGAGCACCACTCCGTTTAAGATAGCGATTCCGGAAAGAGCGATGAACCCGACACCCGCGGAAATACTAAACGGCAAACCAGTAATCAGCAGCATGACGATACCACCCACCATGGCCAAGGGGACTCCGCTGAAGATCAGTAGGGTTTGGAAAAGGTTCCGAAAGACAACATAGATCATCACAAGAACTAAAAGGAGGATCAATGGCATCAAGATAAGAAGCCTGGCCTTGGCCTTCTCTAGATTTTTGAAATTTCCGCCCCACTCGAAGTAAGAACCAGCTTGAAGAGGAATTTCTTTTTCTAAAGTGGCTTTTGCTTCTTTCACAAAACTTTCTGTGTCGCGGCCTCTTGGATTGATTAAAATGGCGGTCCGACGCCTGGAGTTTTCACGGATGATTAATCCGAAGCTATCCGTAGGACCTACCTCGGCCACATCGGCAAGACGGACATTTAAGTAGGAACCGATCGAGACGGGGAGATTTTTGATGAGTTCTGGATCAGAACGTTCCTGTTCATTCACACGGATCACAATTGGAAACCGTTTCACTCCCTCGTAGAGAGTCCCCGACTCCAAGCCTCCGATTGCCGTAGAAACAGTGTCCAACACTGCTTGGACAGGAATTCCCATTTTTTCCAGAAGTGCATGATTGGGAACGATCTTTAAGAGTTTTGATTTTTCGGAAATCTCGGCTTCCACGTCTCCGGCCCCCGGGATTCCTTTCAAAATGGTTTCAGCCTTTTCTGATTGTTCGAGCAATTGATCTAAATCATCACCGAAGATTTTCACGGACACATCCGCGCGTGTTCCTTCCAAGAGTTCGTTAAACCTCATCTGAATCGGCTGAGTGAGAATTGGCTCCTGATCTGGAATTTCTTTGAGTTTTTCAGCAATGGCTGCGGCCAGCTCGTCCTTTCCACGTCTGTGCCCGTCTATTTTGGGCCATTCTTTTTTCGGTTTGAGCATCACGAACGTATCCGTCTGATAAATTCCCATAGGGTCGGTCGCCGCTTCGGCCGTTCCGGTCCTAGAGAAGACTTTATCCACTTCCGGAAAATCCATAATAAGCTTTTCCGATTTCTCCTGCATCCGTACCGCTTCACTCATATTAATATTGATGTCCCGCTGAAGCATGACGACGATGGATCCCTCATTGAGTTGAGGAACGAACTCAGCGCCGAGGCGAGTAAAAAGAGCAAGACCTGCGATCAAAGCAATGCCAACTCCCGACAGCACGTACTTCCGATGATCTAAACTCCAAGTAAGAAGTCTGTGATACCCTTGGCGTGTCACTCTCATGAGCCAGGGTTCTTTTTCCGCGACATTTCCACCCATAAAAAGTGATGCTAGCGCAGGAGCCGCTGTAAATGAGAAGATCAAAGCACCTAGAAGAGCGAAGCAGAAGGAAGCGATCATGGGTTTGAACATTTTCCCTTCTACGCCTGTCAAAGCGAAAATAGGCAGGAGGACCATAACAATAATCAATTGTCCAAAACCGGCTGCCTTTCGTGTTTCGATGGTGGCATCGACAACCGTTTCCTGGAGTTCAGAACGCGTTAATGGGCGAGCGAGTTTTTTGATTCTTTCGTGAGCGAGCCGAACGCAATTATCCATCACGATAACCGCTCCATCCACAATGATACCAAAGTCGAGAGCTCCCAGACTCATCAAGTTTCCGGACAGCCCCCATGCCTTCATCAGAAGGAAGGTAAAAAGAAGGGCAAAAGGAATGGTAATCGCTGTAATGACAGCAGCTCGAAAATTTCCCAGGAGCACCAAGAGAACGACAATAACCAAGGCCGCAGCTGTGAGGAGATTATGGATGACGGTGTCGAGAGTGGCGTCTACGACCTCAGCCCGGTTATAGAGAGTTTCAATCTTAATTCCCGGAGGGAGATTTTTTTTGATTTCATCGAGACGATCAGAAACTCTTCTAGCGACTACACGACTATTTTCACCTGTCAGAAGAAAAGCAGTGCCCAAAATTGCTTCTTTTCCGGCAACCAACGCAGAGCCAACCCTTAAGCCACTATCTACCGTGACTGTAGCGATATCACCAATAGTCACAACACGAAGATTTTCCATCGTCTTGACGGGCACTTTTTTAATCTCATCGGCCGAGGCAAACAATCCCACGGCCTGAACAAGGAAGAGCTCCTTCCCCTGTTCGATGTATCCCCCTCCGACATTTTTATTGCTGGCTTCCAAGGCCGTATGCAGATCCTCAAAACTTAAACCCAAATCCTTCATCGCCTTGATATTGGGCTGGACATGATATTGTTTTTCATAACCTCCGCTGGTATCAACACCCGCAATTCCCTGGACCGTCATCAATCGGGGGCGAATCATCCATTCCTGGATCGACCGCAATTCCATGAGTTGCGCCTTGCGCTCAGGACCCGTGGCCGGTTGATCTGACTCCACCGTATACATGAAGATTTCACCGAGACCGGTGGAGATAGGCCCCAGCTTTGGTTGAATACCTTTAGGAAGTTCACTTAAGACAGCAGACAATCTCTCGGCCACCTGTTGACGGGCCCAATAGATATCCGTTCCGTCCTCGAAATTCACTGTCACCTGTGAAAGACCAAACTTTGAAAGAGATCGAATATAACTGACATTGGCAATACCGTTCACGGCGGCTTCAACAGGGTAAGTGATGGCTCGTTCAATTTCTTCAGGCACCAATCCTTCAACGATACTGCTCACCGACACCTGGACATTGGTAATGTCCGGAACGGCGTCGATGGCCATATTTTCAAAGGCAATCCAACCCGTTCCCATAAGTAAAAATGTGAGGATAAGAACCATCCACCGGTTTTTGACTGAAAATCGAATCATCTTGTTCATAAAATATTTCCTTTAAATTTTTTCTGAGAGAAATCGTCCATCAATGATGAAAAGCCTCCACAGCGCATCGATAGCGTTCAATTCTTGTCGATTCATGGATTCCGTAAGCTCAAAAATTTGCCGATGGGATTCAATGACAAGTGAAGTAGGAATCAAACCTTCCTCAAAATATTTTTCGATACTCTGATGCTCTGTGTTCATTGAAGCCGTGGACCTAAGAGATTTTAATGATGCGATTGCTGATTGATAGCGCAAGATCTGCTCTTGTCGTTCATTCTGATTCTTATTTCGAGCCAGTTCATAGGCCAACGCAGAACGTGACTTATCTCTTTGAGCATACTGAATATTTCCTCTATTCCAACTCAAGAGAGGTAAACTCATGGAGATATTCATTCCAATAGCGCGTGGATTTCCGGGCGTTCCTGATTGTGTTTGAAGAGTGGGTCCCAGCTTAAAGTCAGGCCAAGCCTGACTCTTCGCCAATCTCAAATTAGCCGCGGCTAATGTTGTTTCAGCTTGGGTTTTGGCCAGTGCAGAATTTTTCATGTCTTGTGAAGCGCCTTGAAAAACAGGCCAGCGACTCTTCGATCCTGGAAGATGTTTCTGAATGCTGTTTTGCGACAATCCTGTCGCCAACTCCAAAAACTTTTTAAGTGACTCCTCTTCCTGCATCAAGGTCGTTCTCTTCAGCTTGTATTCGTCTGCAGCTAAACCAAACACATTTGAAGATATTTCCTGTTCAGGAGCCAATGTAGTGCGTTTCTTATAATTCGATTTAATATTTTCAAAAGTAGAGAGAGCTTCGTTGATAGTGGCTAATTCCGAATGGATTTGTCGTAATCGGTAAAGAGCCAGTACGGTGTTTAATGCTGTGAGCTCTTTAGACTCAAGGACCTGAGCCTGCGTGATACTTTCATTGGCGATGGCTTGACGTATCCTATTTTTTCTTTTTCCTCCCACTTCTAAAGGAATCAGAAGGCCAAACTCCGTATTAAGACCATCATTTCCACCCGTTTGACCCGACATCAAACTCGTATTCAATTCAGGATTTGGCCGTTGTTTAGCGATGGACTTGAGAAATTTATCCCTTTCGAGACTTGATTCGGACAATTGAATATCGGGGTGATGACTCAAGGCACAGTCGAGTACATCTTGGGTCGATTTTATGCTGTCACAGGAGTTTGACTGCGCATGGCTATTCTGAATGGGCAGAATAAAAAGTGCCATAAGCACTAAAAATGGAACGCGATAGGACAAGAAGCTCATAGAGACTTCTCCTTAAATTATAGGTGTGTGACGAGAGCGCGAAACGAGAAGACTAGGCGATAGGCGGACGGTTGAGACCGTCACGGAATGGATTCTGATAGAGGAAATTATTATCCTGAAAAAAACTAACGCTAAAATTACTAGGGGCCGAAAGTCTGACTAAAGTTTGTGAAACCGGCCCTAGGTTATGGGCAGGACAACATTGAACACAGCAATGCTGAGCGGCGACAGGCGACTTCGATGAATCCCCACAATTCGAATGGACATCCAGAGCTAAAAGAAAAACCCCAAGGAGCATGATAAGAGAGAGAAACTTCATTTTAGATCGAAGGAAACGCATTTTTTTGACTGTGACCAACAATCGTTCGTTAGGCAAGAAAATTTAAACCAGCTAATGTTGGTGTGAAGGTTCCATACGACATGGCATAAACACCTCTAACACTTTAAACTTTATGCCGACCAAGCGCGTCTCAGATAATAACTAGACTCAACAGATAAGATACCGCCAATGAAGGCGCCTAACAGCCATAGGAAAGTAACTGTCGCGACAAGTTGCGCTCCAAAGAAATAAAAAGCCGCAAGGGATATCAAACTAAAAATCCCTGTTTGAAGCCATTCATGACGCCTCACGGATTCAAGTTCCTCAAGGGTCAAAAACACATTTGAGAAAGCATAAGTCGAGGCCATAAAAGTCACGCCGCAAAGACTCATACAAAGTTCATGCCCCCCCATTTTCATGAACCAATGGGAGAGAGAAAAATCTGTTCCAAAAGGATTAAGACCGAATTGGTTGCACACGCTTAAAGACAATAATCCAAAAATAGCATGGATGAGCATCACCTTGCCGAATACGACCCAAGGATTGGGGAAAATCCGATTCTTCACTTTTTCAAAAAGTGTCTTCGGAACCTCAGAGCAGTTGGCTTGGCTCTCCAAAAACTCTTGAAACTCTGTTTGCCAGTTTTTTTCGTCTTGAATACTCATAGTGAATCTTTTCTCGGCTTCATGACTTCTTTCAGTTTCCTAAGACCCCGACTCACCAACTGCCTGGCATTTTGTGGTGAGGTCTCCAAGCGAGTAGCAATTTCTTCAAAAGTAGCGTCGTCATATACTTTCATGGAGACAGCCGTACTTTGGTTTGGGAGCAAATGATCAAGAGCCTCAAGGGGTATCGATTGAAAAACGGGTTCCGTCCTGGGGGCTAGTTTTTCAAGAAACAAATGATCGGTCGGCTCGTCATTCTGCCTTTTTTTAAGTCCATCGATCCAAACACTGCGTGTGATAGAGAAAAGCCAGGGAGCAAACGGCAGAGTGGCCGCATATTGCATCCGAGAGCGATGAAGCTTTAAAAAAACGTCTTGGGTGAAGTCTTGGGCGGACTGAACATTCCCCAGTTTTTTAATAAAACCCCAAGACACGTCCCGAATGACGTTCAAATAAGGCTACAAAAGCCCCTTGTTCACCTTCCTGATAGTGTCTCATAAGCTCTTCATCCGACTTGGAAGCAAAGTCAGTCCCTTCTTGATAGGTAATACGACCCGGATGAGTGTTTTGTGACATGAGCTGAGGTTATTAACAAAAATAAGATAGAAACTAAATAATTGTTTGAGGTGTCACAAATTTGGTTAGCTGATCGTATATAGCTTATATGAATGTGAAAATTGCTGCCTTTCTCACTTTTGCCCTCGTTTTTTCAATCTCTCTCCCGAATCAGGCCTCGGCGAAACAAAAGATATCTTCAAGAATTTCTATAGACGAATTTCTGGATCTTGTTCGCACGCAAAGCCCCGATCTCACCGTTGAATCATCTACTATTGATGCTTTTAAAGCCCGTGCGTCAGGAGTACGTATCCAACCAGGCATGGTCGGGTACATGCAAATGCGAGGAGGCGGGAGTACCAGTAATGGGCTTGAGGTCTCCCAAGAGATCCCTTTCCCCACAAAGTTGTTTCAGGATAAAAAAACAAGACGCCTCGAATACGAAACCCAAAAACAAATGGGAGCTATAAAAAGCGTCAGTCTATTAGCCCAAGCTCGCATCGCCTATGTGGAGTTTTGGGCTGCCTCAGCGCGCTTGGCCGCCTTAAAAGAAAAACAAAGCTGGCTTCATCATCATACGGAACTCTACCGCACAACGACCCTTTCGGATAATGTAGCCCAAGTGCACCTTTTGGGGATCGAATCAGAGAGTGACCTTCTTGAAAGCGACATACTCTCTGCCGAGGCCTCTCTCATTGAAGCACGCAATGCCTTGAACAGTTTTGCGCCTTCATTACAAGATCAAGAATTCAGTTCCATAGAACCTGCTGTTGAGAATCAGAAAACAAGCGAATTTGAAAATCCTCTCGTGACCTGGAAGGAAAAAGATCTGAAAGCTAAACAAGCCCGTGTCTCGCTGGCCAAACAATCTTATCTTCCAGATCTTTTTGTGCGTGTCCGTGCCTATGAATCGACACCTATGTCACAAGCCAATCAAGAACTCATGGTCGGCGTCACTGTCCCTTTCCTCAACTTTTTACTACCTAGGGCCGAGATCAAAGAAGCTTCCGCTGAGAGAGCGCGAGCAAATGCCGAGCTTCAAAAATAAAAGTGGAATCCCATTCGAGGCTTTCATCCCTTATGAAAAAATCTGAGGCGCTCAGGACTCAAATTTTCACTCTAAAGAATAAACTGATCCCGCGTGCGACCCACCGAGTCGATTTAGCTAAAAGCATCTCTGAAAGAACAATGGAGGGATTGGATGAGCACAAGATGGTGATGCTGGATTACCTCAATCTCAAGCTTAAGGGTATCGATCTTAGAATCGAATACGAAAAGAACCTACAGGCAATACGACAACTAACGAAAACCCAATAAGGCGGACTTTATGAAAAATAAAATATTACTCTTATCGATTGTCTTGATTTCCATCGCTGTCGTTTCGGGGTGTGGAGCAAAAGACAACTCTACCCAGACTCAGCCCCCAGCAGGCTCAACCTCACATGAAGATGTGGATGGATATTGGACTTGTCCCATGCATCCTCAGGTGCACCAGCATGAGAAAGGTAAGTGCCCCATTTGTGGAATGGATTTAATTCATGTCGACGGCAAGAAAAGTGAGAAGAGCGTCCCTCAAGCAATGGACGCCATGAAACCATCTGAAATCAATGTTAGTGATAAACAGCTCGCTCTAGCTGCGGTGAGCCGTTATACCGTGGCCCGAAAAGATCTTGTCGTAAGCATTCCTGTCTCAGGAAGTGCACTTTCGTCCGAAGAAATTGCTCTCCAAATTTATGAATCGGATTCAGGCCTCGTCAAGATGGGTAGTGATTTCTCAGGAACTCCCAGCTCCTCTCCCCAAGAAACATGGAAAGGAAAAATAAAGATGGTCGATACTCTTATCGATCCTACAAGCCATGGATTGAAAGCGATTGGAGTTCTAGACACACCTCAAAAAGCAATAGGCAACGGCGGCTTTCAGGGTGTCATTACTTCCCAGATCAAAGATCAGCTTGTGATTCCCGAAGAATCCGTCTTGCATGCAGGAACCCGTGATTTGGTCTATCTCATTTCCTCTGATAATAGAGTCAGTCCAAAGACGGTTGTCATTGGAGGAAAATCATCGGGGGAATACCAGGTACTCGCGGGGCTTCAAGAAGGTGATGTGATTTCCACAGGCCCGAATTTTTTACTGGATTCGGAATCCAAAATCAGAGGCGGCAATGATCAAGCGAATCATTGAATTTTCCGCCACCCATCGTTTATTGATCTTACTCCTGACGGCGGTTTTTATCGCGATAGGAGCTTACTCTCTTAAGCGGATCCCTTTGGACGCCATCCCTGACCTTTCGGACACCCAAGTCATCATTTATTCCAAATGGGATCGTTCTCCCGAAATTATCGAAAAGCAGGTGACCTACCCTATCGTCGCCTCCCTCCTGGGAGCCCCTAAAATCAAATCCGTTCGAGGCTTTTCGGATTACGGCTTTTCTTATGTCTATGTCATTTTCGAAGATGGCACCGACCTCTATTGGGCAAGAAGCCGCGTCGTTGAATATTTGAGTCGGATTTCCGCGCAACTTCCGTCCGGTGTGAAAACAGAGTTAGGGCCGGATGCAACCAGTGTTGGGTGGGTGTATCAATATGCGTTAACAGATGAGTCCGGAAAAATAAATTCTGCAGAACTCCGTTCCCTTCAGGATTGGAACCTTCGTTATCAGCTCCAGTCTGTTCCGGGCGTCGCCGAAGTCGCGAGCGTCGGGGGCTTCGTCAAACAGTTTCAAGTCAAAGTGGATCCGACAAAACTTAAACTGCTTCATGTCTCTCTTTCGGAAGTGCTCGATGCGGTACGCAACACCAATCAGGAAAGCGGAGGAAGGGTTATTGAGTTTTCAGGTACCGAGGCCATGGTGCGTTCTCAAGGTTTGATATCCAGTGTGGATGAAATTGAAAATGCTGTCGTGATGTACCCATTGAGTAGTCGCGCTCCCATCCTTGTGAAACAGGTGGCTCAAGTGTCCATAGGTCCCGAGATGAGGCGTGGCATCACGGACTTGAATGGTAAGGGCGATACAGTCGGCGGTGTCATCGTCATGAGACAAGGGGAAGACGCGCCCTCCGTCATCAATAGGGTAAAGGAAAAACTCTCTGTCATTCAGAAATCACTCCCTGAAGGGGTGAAGATCGTTACGGTATACGACCGATCTGACCTTATCCATAGAGCCATAGAAACCCTACGAGGAACATTGATCGAAGAACTGATCATTGTCAGCCTGGTGATTTTACTTTTTCTCTGGCACGTACCTTCAGCCATCGTTCCTATCGTCACGATTCCCATTTCCGTTCTTTTGGCTTTTATTCCCTTGGTGCTTCTGGGGCAGACATCGAACATCATGTCCCTTGCGGGGATTGCGATTTCAATCGGCGTATTAGTAGATGGCGCTATTGTGGAGGTGGAGAATGCTTACCGAAAAATCCAGCATTGGGATGAAGGCGGAAGAATCGGCAGCTTTTTCAAGGTGCGTCTCGAAGCTTTAACGGAAGTCGGTCCCTCCGTATTTTTTTCACTTCTAGTCATTGCGGTTTCGTTTCTTCCCATCTTTACGCTTGTAGACCAAGAAGGACGTCTTTTCAGACCGCTGGCTCTTTCTAAGAACTTAGCCCTCGCGATCGCTGCCATCCTCGCCATCACGCTGGATCCCGCTCTCCGCATGCTTTTTGCGCGACCCGATCCTTTTCGAGGACGTATTCCTTGGCTCAATAAGATCGGAAATGTCTTGCTCGTCGGCAAATATTACTCCGAGCATAAACATCCTATCAGTCGAAGACTCTTCTCCATTTACGAACCTGTCCTGCATTGGATCTTGGAAAGAAAAAAGCTCGTTCTGTCATTGGCGGCTATCGCTGTCATTTCCATTGTCCCCGCATTCATGATGTTGGGTTCTGAATTCATGCCCACCCTGCATGAAGGAAGCCTGCTTTATATGCCCACGGCCCTTCCGGGGATTTCGGTGACTGAAGCCCAAAGGATTCTGACTGCGCAAGATCAGATCATCAAATCGTTTCCAGAAGTGGAGTCCGTCTTCGGCAAAGCAGGTCGTGCTGACACTTCCACCGACATAGCCCCGCTTTCGATGGTGGAGACAACGATCGTTCTGAAACCTAAATCAGAATGGCGTAAAATTAAACGTTGGTACTCATTTTTACCAGACATCTTGAGCACCCCTTTTCAGCGCCTATGGCCAGAAACAATTTCTGAAGAAGATTTAGTTTCGAAAATGAATGAACAATTAAATTTCGTCGGCATGCCTAATATCTGGACCATGCCCATCAAGAATCGCATCGATATGCTGTCGACTGGCATCAGGAGCCCGATCGGCGTGAAGATTTTTGGCCCTGACCTTAAAACCATCGAGAATATAGGACGAACTATCGAAAAAGAACTGGCGTCAGTTCCGGGGACAAGAACAGTCGTGGCGGAACGCATCGCCAGCGGTTATTTTCTGGATGTGAGCTTTGACCGCAATAAACTTCAAACCTACGGGCTTTCGATGAAAGAGGCTCAAGACCAAGCCATGGCGGCTATTGGCGGCGAGAATGTTTCGACAGCTCTCATCAATCGGGAACGCTATCCCATTCAAGTAAGATTCGCGGCTGACTTTCGCCAAGACCCACAAGCGATTAAAAGAGTCCTCATCTCTACACCCATCGGAGCCCAAATCCCCGTAAGTGAAGTTGCTGATGTTCATATGACCGAAGGGGCTTCCATGATTCGTGACGAGAATGCTTCTCTCGTCGGATACGTCTATGTGGATATTGATCCAAATAAAACGGATATCGGAACTTACGTCACCAACGCAAAAAAACTCATCAATGAGAAAGTGCAATTGCCGGAAGGCTACACACTCACTTGGAGTGGGCAGTATGAGAATATGGAACGCGTCAAGGAACGGCTTAAAATTGTAGTGCCCCTTACTCTTATCATTATTATTCTGCTACTGCACTTCAACACAGGTTCCTGGATCAAGACCGGGATCGTTCTGCTCGCCGTACCATTTTCTTTAATAGGCGCCGTATGGTTACTGGTGTTTCTGGGCTACAACCTCTCGATCGCCGTCTGGGTGGGCATCATCGCCCTTTTAGGGTTGGATGCGGAAACGGGCGTCTTTATGTTGATGTATTTGGACCTCGCGTTTCACGATCGTGAAAAACAAGGCCGGATGAAGTCGAAAAAGGATCTTGTGGATGCCATCATCGAAGGAGCTGTTCATCGAGTACGGCCTAAACTGATGACGGTCCTGGCTCTTTTTATGGGATTGATTCCGATCATGTGGTCGATCGGAGCCGGAGCTGACGTCATGAAACGAATTGCCGCCCCTATGATCGGCGGTCTCTTCACTTCATTTATCCTCGAGCTCCTTATTTATCCCGTATTCTATTTGATGTGGAGAGAAACCTTTCTGGATCAATCAAGAGGCTCTTTCGAAAAAGTTCGAAATGAAGATGAGGTCCGGTAGCCAACCCGGTTTTTCCAGAGAAGCCTATCAGCTCTCCCGTTTTTACCATTTGACCCGAAGAAACGAGAAGCTTCGATAAGTGACCATAGCGGGACTCAGTGATCTCGCCTTTGTGACGGATCTTAATGAGGTTACCATAGCCACCAGACCAACCCGCCAGAATCACCTGACCTGGGAGGACAGCGCGGACTTCCGAACCAGAAGCGCAGGCGATATCGACGCCATCATGATGACGTACTCTTCCCAAGACTGGATGAAGTCTCTCTCCAAAATGACTTGAGATAGCGCCATTCACTGGCTTAAGGAAACGAGTCACTCTTTCCACGACTTCATCCAAGAGCTGATCCAGCTGCGACTTCCATGCTAGAGTGGAATCATATTCGTAGGGCACGAAGGAAATTTCTCCATGAGCTGGAGGAACAGCTAAATAAAAATTAAGTAAAATGAGGAAAACTAAGGATAACCTTTTCATCGGATAAAGAATCGCTCCAAACGATCCTGCCTTGTCTTGGCTGTATTTTTGGCTGTGACACGAGTTGCTGGATCTTGAGAGTCGATGGCTTGAATTTTACGAGGTCTTTTTCTCTTTTCTAAAAAATCAGTCGGGCCCTTGAATGGAAGATATTCTGTCTGGATGTAACAAATGCGTTTAATGTCTCTCTGAATCAAAACACAGTAGCCTCTTGGCAGGTCACGAATGATATTCGGATCAATTCTAAACTTTTCAACCATGCGGGCAGACCCCATTCCCGTATTGAGATGTTCCCCCAGAAGTTTTGAAGTCTGTTCCGTGATCTTCTCTGTTTCCACGGTACCGCCCATTTCGGTGATTAGGTTCACTGAACGCGGGTCAGTTTGCCGGAAGATCATTTTTATGTTGGATGATTCAAAAATCTGGGAGTCGAAAAATTCCCCATATTGCCGAAGATCACCTAATGATTGGTGAGCGATCGTGATGGCTACATTGGCTGACCGCGCTTTATTAATAAGCTCGGTAAAAGCCGGGAAGGCAATGGAAGCAAATTCGTCGATAAATACAGAGAAAAAGCTTCTTTCATTTTCAGGAATGTAGGCTTGGACATAATTGCACATCGATTTGATGTCCTGAATGATCATTCTAGCCAATCGGACGGCCGTTTCTTGGTAGAGACCGGCGTTCAGCTGCACATACACGATCTTTCGCTTTCGATAGGCTTCCAAAAAATCGATCTCCCCCTTAGGATCACTCAGGAGATACCCAAAATCGCACATCACAAGAGATGTCAGATCCGCCAGGAGGCCTGAAAGCGGTTGAATAGACCTATCCAAGGCCGTGAGTAGTTGAGGAATCTGATTGGGGATTTTCTTTTCTTTCAGCTCAGCGCCCAGGGTTTCAATATTTCTTAGAGTGCTCATCGTTTCTAAGAGAGTTGAAAGGCTAATGGGCCTTTGAAGAGCCACCATAGCATTCACAACGATCAAAACTGCCATTTCTGAAAACTTCTTATAATACTCTTCCGTCCAAATATTGGATGAAATGATCTTATCCTTGATCTCCGTTGGAATTCCCCGAGCGAGCGGATTGTAATAATTGGAGGACTCAGGAAAAGGCATTGAAAGGATCTGCAGGTCATCCAACCGTCCAGCGGACTTGGCGACGGCCGTCACACGGCCGAGAAGGGATAAATCTCCTTTCATGCAGATGATGACAGCGCCTCGTCCTGAGGCAATATCTGTCAGAAGAGCCGGAACAATCCCCCCTTCTGTCTTTGCCGCTCCAGTCACACCAACGATCTGCGTATGCATGAGTCGTGATTCGCGGGCAATATAGGCTGGTTTCCCTGTCAGAGCATCTATCCCGGCAAAGTAAGAACCTTTTGGGCATTGCTTCCTGAATTTTAAAAATAGTTTTTCTGAAAAAGATCGAAGACGAGGACGAGAGCTTTGGAACCGTCTCACAAAAGGAAGAAATAGGATGCTGAGAGGAAAGGAAAACAACACCACATACAAAAACAGAAGGAGGATAGAGCTTCCTGCTTTAACCAAAGGAGAACTAATAGTGTCACTGGAACCAGGGCTCAACAATGATTCTATCCAAGGAAGAGGATAGGCGAACAAAGCAGCCAAACTCCCTTTTTGTAAATAAGCACAGAGGACAATGATTGTTAGAAATAGGCCGATTCCCATCAGCAAAAAATAAATCTTTCCCCACTTACTCGACCTTTTGAGGAGTGATTGGCCCAATTGAAAACCTATAGTGAATGGCGAAAGTAAGAAGCTTAATTGATTTTCCATAGAAGCCCCCGATTCGTTGACTCATTAATTAGGAGAAGCTTGGAGAAAATCGTACAGTGTCAGCGAAAACTTATCGTCACCTCGGTAACCAACCCATTCCCGCGGGTGAGGCAGTGGATGCACGTAAGGGAAAAAGCCGAACCTAAGATTAGGTCCGATCAAAGACATGAGGTAGGTTAAATCGTCTTTGTTCTTATAAACGTACAACACCTTATTGGGAGGACCTTTCTCCCATCGGTACACACGAGCTATGTGCTCGTACCGATCTTTCGATTTCTGGCTAAATTCGATCTCAAGGAAGATATCCTGATTATTGATAACAATGGCACCATCGGGGATCTTTACCATCCGATTGGCATTGGGTCGAAACTCACGATCGGCACACCAATCTTCTCCACCATGCGACTCGAGATAAAATCTCATCTCGCAAGCCACCAAATCGTGTTCGATACAAGACATCTCCAAGGAAGAGACCAGGGAGAGTCCATTGCGGTCGCTCACTTCCAAAAGTCCTCTTTTAGCCAAAAGATAAAGAATCTTTCCGGAAGCACTCGTCAGAGATTGGAGATAACCTGCTTGCACGAGTCTCCGGATACGCCGGTACAATCCTGAATTCTGCCGAGCTGTCGAAGAGACCAATAACAACTCAGGATTAAATTTTTGAGCCACCAATTCAAATGTAAGAAACTTCTGTGATAAAAGTATGGAAAAAAGCTCCTTGTCCCTCTCATTGATCTTTAAATTATCCGCCTTGCCTTCAATGATATCTTTTCTGTCTTCCTGCTCCTTCTGAGCTTTTTCTTCTCCTTGTTTTACTTCTTCCTTCTCTTCCTTTTCCCTATTTTCTTCTTTCAATATATTCTGATTTTCTATCACTTCTTCCATTATCCACCTCTCTATTACTCACAAAAATCCCCCTTCGCCCCCGTAGTATTCCTGTGACCACTACCTCATCTTTCGTAGTCCCTGTAAGGGACGTAGAGAGGGAGTGGTCACAGGAAATCTGGCCTGACAGATTAACGAAGGGGGCGAAAATTAAGGGGATTTTTGTGAGTCATGAATACCTATCAGGCCACTTCTGACAGCTGTCAGAGAGCTTCTGCACCCCCTTTATCTGGAGACTCGTAAGGGAAAAGGACATAATCTCCTGAGGCAGCTTGAACCTTCAGACGGATCGATATGGACTCTCCCTTGCCCGTATCGGAGTTATTGAAACCGACCCCGCAACGGGTCCAATAGGTCTTACCTTTCTGACCTTCTGATTTGACCGGAGTGGACACATTCCAGTCTGGCTTTCTCTTGCTCGGCATATCTTCCTCCTTTTTTTAAAATGCGACTTGTACGGTTAGTGGGATCATGATTCCCGGAACCACTCCGGATGATCGAAGACTCAAAGGTGTTTTCAGACCCAAGCCAATGGCCCAACGGAATGTCGGTCGGTATTCGATGCCGAATTGGGGAACGATGCTGAAGTTGAAATGATTGGAATGAGGTGGAGTCGGCAGAAGAGTATTGAACTGATCCCGGAACTCTACGTTACCTCTTCGGAAATATTGAAAGCCGAAATCCAAACCCGCATAGGGTTTCCATTGAATACCTGAAAAATAATATCGGCCTCCAGAAAACCAGTGAAAGACACCCAAGTCCTCTCGATAGGTCCCCGTACCGCCCCAATAGTCGTACCTTTATTTTTCAACCTAGAAAGGAATGAGTATCCGACCGAATAATCCAAACCTATATTGGAAAGGTCCCCATTGAATTGATAAACGCCTGCCAAACCGAAAGGGATACCCGTGGTCCATGCAAGGTTATTACCTGCAGGAGAGGTATGGGATTGACTGACAAATCCAATTTCCGGTCCTAGAGCAAATCGACCCCTGGCTATTCCTTGCGTTGGATTGAAAATATAGCCCAAAATAACACTCATGCTGAGTATGATGGTTGTGATTTTCATAGAGGTCGATCCACCAAGATATGGATCTTTTTGTTCGCACTGATCTTAATGGAAGGCATGGCCTCCATCGCTTTGTAATAGTTCCAATCTCGGGAAGCCTCATTCATGCCTCCTTGTTGAGCAGAGCGTAGAAAAGTATCCCCAAAGCCCGCGCCTTGAGGTGCAAAGATACTCGTGGATCCCAAAGCAGCTCCCGAAAGAATGGAAAGCCCTCGGTTTCCGCCTTTGCGATTGAGATGTCCTTCGACCGTCGTCATTCCCGAGAATGGATGGTCTTCCCCATTTGGAAACACTATTTTTGAAAAATGGATGCCTAACTGACTGTCCACCATCCCGGATGTTTCGCCAAAAAGTCGTGATCCACGTGGAGCGACGATTTTTTGGTCGCGAATAAAATCGCCCGTCATCTTAGCGATAATAGGAATTCCATGACTGTTGGCATTGACCGTTTGTTCAATAGTGGCCTCAATCTCCGCTCCGAGTGGGATACCTAATGAGCTGCCTCCACTTTGAGAATTATCTGAAATAAAAATAGCCATAGAACCGGAAGGAGCCACCGGAGCGACAGAAGTCGAAGGTCTACTGCTGGGTTCTGCCTTCTTAGGTTTTTCGTCTTCTTTTGTCAGAGAACTCAAAAGAGAAGGTTTTATCTCTTCATCCGGGATGACACGGGTAAGCTCTCCTTGATCCCTAGAAGTGGATCGCTCTTCATGGTGAGGCCAGAGAAAGAGAGTTAAAAGTAAAATGCCTACCCCTCCACCAGCGATCCAAACTCTTCGAGAAAGACGAGGACTTGGCGTGGTGAGAAGATTCTCAGAATCGGGCTCTATAGAATGAGTGAAGATATCTTCATTCATATTTGAAACCTCACTTCCGGGCCCTGAGAGTTTGAGTCTAGAATCCGAAGGCTCAATGCCTGATCGTGATCGATTGATACTCGTGGAGCCAAGACGATACCGGAGCTTGTTTGACCGTGACTTAGCGTAGAAGCCTTAATTTCAATGGAGGTGGGAATAACTTGTGACTCAGTGACAGTTTTTCCAGAAACTCCACCTAGGTTCAATATAAGGAGAGTGACTTCAGAAACAGAAAAAGGTTCCTTCCCACGATTGAACAATTCAAAGTGTAAAATCACACGGTCATCCACCACCATCATGTAATCTACTTTCACATCGATCCCGGAAGCAGAAGAGCTTTTCCCGCCTAGTTTTTGGATGGTCCAAGGACCTGAAAGAAACTGAATATCGGCAGGAATCTCGGGACTCTTCCAAGACTTACTTTCCTCTTTTTTGGGAGAGTCTCCAAAAACGAGATTGATCAAATCCTCGCCGCCGCCTTGAACACCTATGAGTTCGATAGCCGCAATGGTATTGTCTCCTAGATCAATGAAGAGGTTGGTGCTCGCACCGACTTTCAAGGGAGTCACCATGAGTTTATCGCCATACACTTCGACTTGAAAATTGGGTCTCGTCTTGCCGGTAACTGCTCGAGGAGTTTTTGGCAGCATCAACATGCTGCCTTTCTCCATATCTATGGTTACTTTGAGCTTTGTGTTCGTACCACGTTGGAGATAATGATCTGCAGCTTCTAGCGGTAGCGAGACCAACATAAGGAGGATAAGGAGACGATTCATTCTTTCTCCCCCTGTTGTGGCGCACTCTTTGGCAGGACCTTTTGAGCGCCTAGGAGCTCTTCCAGAGGAACAATTTGTTGGCGATAATCATCGACGAGCAAGCCATTGGGAGTTCTTTCGGTACGAGGCACAAAAACCAATGTCAGTTTGGCAATGAAGCCGTAGCGTGAAGCAGGAGCATTCGGATCTTCTAAAGGCGTTGTGGAAGTAATTCCTCTCACATCCAGATAAACTTTCGTGAGTGATCGTGTGGTCATCGCAAGATCTTTGATCTCCATTTGAGTTTGAATATTGGCTTGAATGATTTTTGAGAGGAACTTTCGTCTTTCAGTTCCATCAAGTGGGCCGTTTGATACTTCTTGGTCATCATATTGAGTGCGCGAGTCAGATCTTTTTGAACTGTAAGACTGTTAAGTTCTATGTAGGAACGTAGGAAGTCCTTTGAAAAAGCTGTAATCTCGACATCTGAAGGGGCGTTATTGGTAGGCAAGTCTCGGATAATTTCAGCATGCCCAACTTCATCCACTCGAATGACAATGGGAGGTTTTCTCATCGCATTGAGAGAAACAAAAGTGAGAAGAATGACCGCAAGAGTCAGGACAAACAAAACCCAACGAAGTGTTTCAGCATGGGCCACCCAATAAGCCCATAGCTCTCCTGAAGGCATTTGCTGGGGCGGACATACTTTGCTGATGAATGATCTTACTCCCGAAATCATGAAGTCTTTCTCCCTTCAAGATAACGGGCACTGTGAGAGATGTCCGAACCACTTCCCTGACTAGGTCTTGCCTGCTGGTTCCATTGATTTTGATCTCCGGATCCAGATGAAGACCCACCAATCTTCTCATGGGAATAAGAAGCAGGCCCCATGGAGGATGACTGCAAGCCTCGATGAAGCTGGCTCACACTTCCAGCCATTATAAGGGAGGCTCCTGTACTGAGAGCATTGGCACTCCCATATACAAGGGCTGATGAGATGAAAGGTGATGAAAGGATCATGAATCCGTACACGACAGCTTCCGCAAACATGCCTAAGCTATCCATGTTGAGGAAAAGATTTTTCACGTCTCCGCTCATCGCGCCTTCAAGTCCTCCGCTAGAAGCACCAGCAGGACCCGCAAACCAACCGGCAGCTGCCACCATCTGACCTTTGATCAAGAAGCCGGCGACCACAGGCCAAAGCGCTACCGAGATCACCATCTTGAGCCAAGAAGCCCAACTATTGACTCCTGGAATGATTGAAGGAGGAAAGACAAAAGGAACCATCCCGGCCAGGAACATCATGACGCAATTTTGTGCCGATTGAAGGAACTTATAGAGGATGAAGAAGAGCGACAGGGCTATCTGCTCCAAACCTTGAAGCATCGTTCCAAATACTACATTCATCATTTTAGCAGGCCACTTGGTAGGACTCATATCGGAGAGAGACGTTTCTTCTTCCTGAGGCAGGGCTCTTTCTTCCTTCATTGTTTCTATTTTTTGCTGGATGGCGACATTCATGTCCCAAAGAGTGGGGCCAGGGAGTAAACCATCCCCAATGGATTTAGCGGCTCCCCAAATAGATCCCTGAATGGCTCCCGCGCTTTGAATGAGTAAGATGACAAAGAGAAGTCTCATCAAAAGATGTCCCCATTGCAGCCTCAATTCACCATCAAGAGCCTCAGAAGAAATCTGCCTTAAGATCCCCAAAGTGAAACAAATCGTCACCATTCCCCACTTCGCGACCGTCATCGTCGGGGTATCCGTCATTTGGAGAAGAGGATTCATCGGGGTCCCATCGGTGTAAGGCTCGCGAAACCATTTTCGAGCATTTGGAGATAAGCGTCGTTGAATTGTTGCAGGCCCTTATGCGTTTCATTCCCTGCGAGAAGTTCCTGCGCCTGAAGAGAAATCTGAAGACCTTGGTTGGCTTCGATTTGGGATAATTGCTGTACCTGAACAGCAGTACTTTGTGCATTGCGAATAGTTGCTTTACCTTCATGAGCTCCCTCCAAATCATCCAAGATTTGTTGTCCCATTTCGAAATAACCGGAAGACTCACCGGAAATCGAAGAGGCTTGTCTTAAAGAATACATTGCCTGGTAATCTTTCATGCTCAGTGATTTTCCCATCGCGGTCCGAGGAATCGGACCCCATGTATGTTCAACCGTGGATTTAAGATCATCGAGAGATGGGACCTTACCGATAATGGGTAGATTGTTAGGTCCGACAGAGCGCCATTCGTTGAGGATTTGTGCATCACGCTCTGGCAGACCTTCAGCCACAAGTTCCAGCGGATCATCGATACCGCGACGAACTTCTGTCTGGAGAGCATTGGCAAAATCCACACCTTGAAGCATGCTCTTCAAGGTAGTGGTGTGAATGCTCATTTCAGCCAGTATCTTGCCTAAGAGAAGGTCGCTCGAATCACCGATGCCCATAAAGGCAGGGCTGTCGTCGGCGCCAGAATGGAAATGCCGATGATCCATCGTTTTAATTTTTTCATGCTGCCCCCTTTGGATAATCTTTGACTAAGGCTTGGATTCTTTCTTGGAGAGTGGCGTCAGGATTTTTGTCCTTATATTTTTGTTCCACCAAAAGATCTTCTGGATGGGTCGTACAAAGCCAATATTCCGAAGAAGAGGGTTCAATCCGAAGCACCATGTGGTCATCACCGATCATCCCGAATACTTCGGAGAAATAGCCTCGTCTCATGCTGAGGCCTTGGATCAATTGAAGTTCGGCATCGTTAAGTTGAAAGACATTCTTGAGCTGTGTGAGTTCACGATCGGTCCGAAGAATGAAACGAGTGGCACTATTAGCGACAATACTGGTCTTGACCTCTTCAGAGAGGAAATCCTCTAGCTGTTGAGAAATGGAAACCACCGAGGCATAATGTTTCCTAGCGGTACGATAAAGCTGATCGATCAACCGAGAAGCCGTTGGATCCTTGAGATGCTGCCAGACTTCGTCAAAAAGGATTAGCTTGGGTCCTGGAATATTTTTAACCTGATTCCAGATGAGTCCGGTCAGGATTTGAATCGTAATTCCTTGAAGCTCTTTATTGGAAGAGAGACCTGCCAGATCAATCGTGATGACAGGTGAAGAAAGGGAGATAGACCTTTCTCCGATGAAAAGATTTCTCCCTTCACCTTCTGTCCATAGAGCCAATCTCTTCGAAAGAGTCTTAAGGATAGTCTCGTCATCTGAGTCGAGTGTTGATTTCGACTTCTCAATCATCAAAAATCGCAGACCCTCTAGATTGAGAGGATGCTTTGATTGCGCATAGAGAGATTGAATGCATTCACGGATGAGATGTTGAGCTACTTTATCGAGATGACTCTCACCCTCATTTTTAACCATTCTCTCGACAATACCGGCTAAGAAACCAATCAACTCCGGTTCCGGAACACCTGAACGAGGCAGGAATGGATTGAGTGAGATGTTTTGATCTTGTTTCAGCTCGATATATTCTCCACCAACAAGAGAAGTGAATCGGCGATAAGAGCCACCGATATCGACGATGAAGACATGAGGATTTATTCGAAGATATTGAAGCAAAAGATACTGAGCCAAGAAGCTTTTACCTCTTCCGGTTGGCCCAAAGATGATGGCGTTAAAAGCCGAGAGCTTTGGGTTGAAGGGATCAACACCAACGAGCTCATCTGTACGATTCTTGAATAGGGCTACAGGCCTCGCTGAACCACGGCTGTTTTGATAGATAGGAAGAAGCGAAAGCGTCTGGGGTGTAATGGTATTGAGAACGCGGTAGTTTTCATGAGCAACTCCAGGAAGAGTGGCCACAAAAATTTCAGGGTAGCTGAACTCTTCCCTTAATTCTTTGGCTTCACCCATTTGGTGAATTTCCTGACGAAGCCTAGCTTCCACATTCTGGAGTTCTTGTCGGTTTCGTCCCCAATAATGAATTGAGAAGGAGAGTTGAAAGACCTTAGTCTCTCCACGAACAAGGGACTGGATAACATCTGAAATGACGTTTTGGTTTTGTTCTGCTTCATAATTTCGTCCTCTTCCTTTTTGCAGGTTTGACTGCATGGTTTCCGAACGCTTGAGAACTGCGAGCGTTTTCTGCGGATCGGCCTGTTTAATCCCGACTGAGATGTTAAAAGGAAATTCCCGAATTGAAAGAAGTCGGTTTACAATTCCAGGATATTGCATCTGAGGAATATCCTTGAGGGTCATGACTCTGTGAATTTTGTCATCCAAGATCATTTCGCGCGGATTGGCTTGCAGATTTGAAAAAGAAATCTCCTCTCTCAAGGTTCGTGTCACAGGCCAGGAGGAGGATTCTGCATATTGGTCTAAAGGTATCGTTTCCGAACGATTGGGATTCATAGACTCATAAAGAAGGTGAATGACTTGTCTTTGAGTCAGTTCTTTAGTTGGAATCTCTAGATAGGAGAGCGCTGTTTTAAGAGACGACATGGCTTGATGAATCTGCCTCAAACGACTCTCTTCCCATTGAACATTCACTTTCGAAGCATGAACAACGCGAGTATTTTGAAAGGACTGGCGTAATGCCTTAAAGAAGCTTTTCTTGTTCTTCTTCTCTTCCTTCTTAAGAGTGAGAAAAAGATAAAGACGCGTATGCCAGATATTACTTTGCGACTCATAATAATCGCTTTTTTCTTTCCAAATGAATTGAAATCCCTCTGGCCCTTCTTCCGTCTCTTTCCGAAACTGATTCAACAAAGGTGAGAATGGTCTCACCTGATAGATGAATTGGATATCGGCATCCGTCGGGAGGGCATGTAGAAAAAGTTTTATCTGGCTATTGAGTCTCTCCAATAGTTCAGGGGAGAGACATTCCAGGGAAAGACCTTGAAGCTCTAAGCCTCCTGTCACGCAACCATCCACATGGATAAGATGGTCTCCGACCATCTTCCAATATGGCAAGAGTTTGGCTACGGCTTGGGATTCTACTTTAGCCTTTTGCATGCTTTTCTCCCGATGAGCCCGCCTGGTAATAAGGAGACTTAAAATAATACCTGACACTATTGATAAACCATCGCTCCGGCTTCGTTGCCTTCAGAACTCGAATGGCAATGTAGAGACAGGTGCAAAAAACTAGATCGAAAAGAAGAGTGGACGTGATGAGGTTGATTACGGCGAACGCAATAATAATGAATACAGCATCCACGAAATCGATGCCGAGCCACTGAGCTTTTGTAGAAATCATCTTGTAGTGGGTCATCGCCATGAATCAGTATCCCATGATTCCGCCAGACCATCCCTGCACCACCTGAACAATGACAGGGGCTAAGACGGTAATGGCGATTCCAATGATGCATCCCCAAACAACACTCAGACCGGATCGATGTTCCGGATCGAGAGCCACTCTCACACCGGCGATGATGAGAAGGATGACGAAAAAACCGAGAGCCAATTTTTGAAGGTAGGACCCAGCCGTGTTGACGGTGGATGAAATCTGATCCCCGCCAAGTCCAAAACCTTGTGCCCAAGAATTTTGAGAAAACAGCAGCATGAAACTTGCAGCTGAACTCCCAAATAAGGTGACTGATTTGAGTAATTTATTTTTCACTTAGGCTCTCCGTAATGAGAGCCTTGAGCAACGGGCATGCCACTTTGATGGAAAGCAAAAAAGCTCGTTAAATCAGCGCTTGTGATTGTTTGATTACGAAAAAATGTTACGAAGCGTTTTCTTGGAAACGTTTTCACACACAACGGAAACAGTTAACTATTGGAACCACTACGCGCGAACAAAGAAATATTTTTAGGACGCTATGCTCTCATAAAGCGGATCGGTCGCGGAGGCATGGCCGAAGTTTGGGTCGGCAAAGCCCATGGCGGTCATGGATTCGAAAAAATTGTCGCCATCAAAATACTGACTCCCGATAAAGTTACCTCTGAAGATTATCAGCGCGCTCTTAGCGACGAAGCAAAAATTCATGTAACCCTCAAACATCCTAACATCGTCGATATCTATGATTTCAATTTCGAGGCGCAAAATCCTTACCTGGTGATGGAATATGTAGAAGGAATGGAGCTTCGTGGAATCTTAAAAGAGTTGAGACAAAAGCAAGAAGCGATGCCCGTTTCGGTTGCTTGCTTCATGATCTTAGAACTTGCCGAGGCATTGAAACATACTCATGAGCGCTGTTCTGATACTGGTAAGCCTCTGAGTATTGTTCATCGAGATGTTTCACCATCCAATATTCTCATCTCCAAAGAAGGCCAGGTTAAGCTCTCTGATTTTGGCATAGCAAAGTCGGTCCTCCAATCCGATGTCACGCAAGTCGGACAGATCAAAGGCAAGTTTCGATACATGTCTCCGGAACAAGCTCATGGGCATGCTATTGATCATCGCTCTGACATCTTCTCATTGGGACTCGTTTTTTATGAACTCCTGCTTGGAAGACCGGCATACGACGATTCCCAAGAATCAAAAATATATGAAATGGCTCGGAATGGATCTGTCACTATTCCTGACACGTCGAATAAGCAGCAAACAAAAATTCTCAAAAAACTTCTTAGTGTAGATCCACAACACCGGTATTCGGATTTAAGCGTCTTTCAAAAAGACATCCAAGACTATGTCTCCGATCAACATCTCGAATTTAATCGTCAGAGCGTAAGGGCTTATCTTCAAGGACTTCAATTGCATCAAATGATGGAAGCCAGTGCCTACCGACAAGAAGCTGAGAATTGGATACCATCACCTTCTTCTCAGATCTTGGATGAAACGGGGCAAATCTCCGTATTGAGTCAGATAAACTCACCCAAAAAGAGATATTCGATATTAAAGCTGGCAATGGCTATGGTGGCTCTATTCTCGGTGGGCTTGGTCAGCATACCCCTGCTTGTAAAGAAGGAACGTAATAGTTCCATACAGCTTCCTCCAATTACTCGTACTAAGGGATCGCTTCAAATCAGTACGATACCATCTGAAGCTTTAACTAAAATTCAATATGCGGATACAACTATTGTAAAAACTACACCTGCATCACTCTTCGATATCCCTTTTAATATTCCAATTACTTTAACGAGTTCTAAAAAAGGATATAAAACTCAAGAGGCAAAAGTTATTCTCAATCCCAAGGATCATGATCAGATACTTCAAATAACACTTCCTGAAATCAAAATGGTTCCAGTCTACTTCAGCGCCGATCCTTTTGCGGAAGTTTCTATTCCAAACTTTATTTCGAAATCTGAGACTTCCTTTCAACAATCGCTTCCTGACGGGAAATATACGGTAACTTTTGTCTATCCCCCTTCTGGCAAACAGATCTCTACTATTTTAGATGCTTCTCAGGGTGGACCGATGAGTTGTCGGGCCGACATGCACATAGATAATACAGAGCCGGCGACGGCTAATTGCCGGAAGAAGCCTTAGTTTATTATTATACATATTAACAGGCCATAACACTGCTAATATACTCTAAATCAAACTAATCATTGCCATTAGTTTAATTTTATGCATTATAATATGGCATGAGCCAGCTAAAAGGTGGAAAATTAAATAATCTTTTAACTCATTGGCCAAGAGGAGCTGTTTATACTTCGTCTTGGTTAAATCAACACGGCTTCACCTCGGATCGAATCGCCGATTATAAGAAAAGCCACTGGCTTTACACCATCGGAGACAACGCCATGGCCAAGTCAGGGGATAAAGTTGACTGGAAAGGCGGTCTCTATGCTCTTCAAAAACAATTGGATCTCCCTATTCATGTGGGTGGTAAAACAGCATTAAGCCTATTGGGTTACAGTCATTATGTGGCACCGAAACAAACGCTGGTGACGCTTTACAGCCCTCCAGGGATCAGACTTCCAGTCTGGTTTAAGAAATATGATTGGAGTACTGAATTTGAATTAGTGACCACCAATCTCTTTCCGGCAAAAAAAAGTTCAGGTTTTCAGGATTATGAGTCCGGAGAATTTACTATAACAATCTCATCTCCAGAAAGAGCTATGATGGAAACACTTCATTTAGTTCCACAAGAGCAGTCCCTAGATGAAGCGAAATATTTGATGGAAAATTTAACGACTCTTCGTCCTTCCTTGGTTCAGACATTGCTAAAGGATTGCCATTCCATAAAAGTCAGGAGACTCTTCATGTTCTTGGCAGAAGAATGCAATCAGCCTTGGGTAAAAAAACTGAACCTTTCAGAAATCGATTTTGGGAAAGGCAACCGTGTGATTGTCAAAGAAGGTTATTTGGACCCAAAGTACAAAATCACGGTCCCGAAAGATTTTAAAGTTCAAGAAATAAGGAATGAAAATGAGAGATAGCCCATTTTTTAAAGAAGCAGAACTAATGCTTCGAACAATCCCTCACGTAGCTTCTGAAAAAGTTTTTGCGTTGAAAGGTGGAACCGCCATTAACCTTTTCGTTCGGGATATGCCACGGCTCTCAGTTGATATCGATCTCACCTATATTCCTATAGAACCTCATGATGTTTCGCTCAAAAAGATGGATGACTCTATTCGAAAAATTAGCGAAAATATCAGCAAGAGAATTCCCTTTACCAAGATCTTGGAAACTTCTGTCAAAGGGTCAAAGCGTGTCGCCAAACTTCTCGTAAGCATACCCGGCGTACAAATCAAAATAGAACCGAATGAAGTAATCCGAGGTGTGGTGTTTCCTTGTGAAGAGCGAGAGCTTACAGAGAAAGCCCAAGAACTTTTTGGGATATCTACTTCAATCAACACAGTTTCTCTTCCTGATCTTTATGGAGGCAAGATTTGTGCGGCTTTAGATCGACAACACCCAAGGGATTTATTTGATATCAAAATGCTGCTTGAAGAAGAAGGAATCACAGATCGGATCCGCAAAGCTTTTGTTATTTATCTGGCAAGTCATGACAGACCAATTAACGAATTAATTGATCCTCGTCGAAAGGATATACGACAACTGTATGAAAGAGAATTTGTTGGTTTAACGAGAACCGAAATTCCCTATGAGACGCTTATTCAAACGAGAGAAGATCTTATCAGGACCATGAAAAATGATATGACCAATGATGAAAGACTTTTCCTTCTCTCACTAAAGGAAGGAAATCCCCAGTGGGATTTAATAAAAATAAAAGGGGTCGAAAACTTACCTGCACTTCAATGGAAGTTGATTAACATTCGAAAAATGGATGCAAAAAAACATACGGCAGCTATTAAAGTTTTAAAAGAAAAATTGGAGATGTAAGAACCCTATTAATATTGTGATCAGCATGAAACAATACATCCTGATTTTATTTTTACTTTTTTCCCCATCTTCTTTATGGGCCTATAATTTTCTTTATATTAACCCTACAAGCAGAGAACCCATTGGTTGGGAACCAGGGACAACTATTCACTATTATGTTGATCCAGGACCTTTAGGCCTTCTCACCAACGAACAAGCCCGGGCTCTCATTCGTGCTGCTATGGACATTTGGGAAGACACTTCTCCATACGCGAACGTACCACATTTTCAATATGAAGGATTGTTAGCCGAAGATGTTAATTCCAGTAATTATCAGGATTTCGTAAGCCGTGGCACATGTTTCACTAGCTCTATAAGCTCTTGCCCCTCTCAAGCCCAGAGAGACATCAAAACAGTCATCATTTTTGATAATGATGGAACAATATTAAACAGAGAACTTTGTAGTTTGACTGGTTGTGGAGCCTATGGAGATGCCCAAGTATTTTCTGGAGACGTTTCTAATCCCGGATACATCGTCTCTGGAACAGTTGTTCTTGGGACATTTGTAGCTTCTGATCTATCAACGATTAATAATTCTCTTGGCACAATCGTTCATGAATTAGGACATATGTTAGGCTTGGCTCATCCTGCCTTGAATCAACAATTTTATTCTGATCCAACAAAAAGCACTTTAATACCAACCATGGAATTGAGCAGTGCCCCTGGTATTGCTGATTTTAGTGGGAATAACACATCTTCACTCAATCCTGATGACATCGATGGGATGATTCAACTTTATCCCTCTTCTACATCGTCCAGTCATATGGGAGTGATCAGTGGGGAAATTTTTAAATCAGATGGCACACCCATGATGTATGCTAACGTCATCGCGAGAAACGAAGATGATCCGTTTTGCGAAGCTTATTCCATGTTAAGTGGAAGGATATGCCCTCTTGGCAGTCACTCCTTAACACTCAATATGAGTTCCTGTTTTGACAATATGGGTGGAGGCATTGTCGAAAGTGGCAAGTTTAACATTCTTGTTCCTCCAGGAACCTATACGCTAGAAGTAGAAGAAATAACCAATCAAACTCTGGCTTCTGTAGTGGCTCCTGGATTGGTAGAGCCATTCCTTTATGGAGATGCAGAGTTCTGGAATTTAGAAGATTCAGCCACAGAAGATAGCAGTGTTAAATCATCGATTTCAGTTACTGCTGGTGAGACAAAAGAAAACATCAATATAACGTTGAATCGAAGCTCTGTCATCGCTGACAGGATTAAGTATATTTCTTATACGACCACCGACTCAATCACCACAACGCATTGTCAGTCCAACCCGACTGACTATGCAACAGTTCTTGGACTCTCAAATTCAGCGCCATCTGCGGGTGGTTGTTCTCTAATTCACTAAGTTTCTATATACAATGTAGGACACTATTGGATTACTGCCATCCGCATCCGTGCCATATCCACCTGAAACAGTGATATTGAATCTTACTCTTCTTTGAGCACACGGTTGCCCGCTGCTATTTCCTGTAAACACAACATCTTCTACAATATCGGAAAGAGAAACAGGAATAACATTGTATGGGTGATAATCAGGATCTGTTAATGTAAATGTAGCGTAATAATTATGTAAGTTTGAAGTTGTCGTCATGGTTAATGCTGGAGAAATTGGGCCAGAGTGTCCTACTGCAGCAGAGCAAACCTCTTCCAAAACGATAGTGTGAGAAGCCAAAATGCCTGTTCTAGGCCCTCGCAGACCAAAAGAACCGCGTGCGACCTCTTCCACGCTTCCACCTAATCGAGTCAGTCTCTGTTGAAGGCTTGTGCTTTGTGGACCAAATACATTGGTATAAAAATCACTCATATTAATATCATTAACTATAAGGCTCCCGTTCACTCTGTAATCACCACTCATCGTATCGCCACCTTCATTCACATATCTCGAATCCAATGAATTTGTATCTGACTCGCCTTGTAAAATATCCGATGTAGTAACTGTATTATCAGAAATTTTGGCTGAAGTGATGGACCCATCGGAAATACTTGTACTACTTAGCGTTCCACTAATCCTTGAAGCGGGTAATGAACCCGAGTGTGCAGTGGCAATATCAGATCCCGCATGATTCGTAATAGATGTTTGAACAGTACTTACTGCAGCTACTCTTTCTGTTCTCTCAGTATTCAATAAATTGGTCAGATTCGTTGTCTGTGTTGTGGAGCTTTCTTGTCCACTGCGACGGTTTACAATTTCTTCGGACAATTTTTGATCGGCCTTTTCCAAGAACTCTTGAACGTTCTGGGCTACCACCGTTACGAAATGGCCTGAAACAGTAATCGCTGAAGCCGGATGAGCCGAAGTTGAGCGAATGTGAGAGCTTAAATCAGTACCTCTGGCAATCGTGGATGGGATCTGTGTCTCTGACGCCTGGCCTGTGAGTTGAGAGAAAGCTAATGGCTCCAGATCTTCTACTTTAATAGTCCCATTTTTGATATGGCGGCTCTCAATAGATTCATCCGGAACAGTCATGGCTTTCTCTGCCCACAGAGAATAAGGAACAGCTACCAAAGGCATGGCTTCAAAAGGCTCCTCAGCTCCAACGGAAATATCCAAAAACTTTTGCCCAGATGATGGGTCCAAAATGTCAGGGGTTAAGGGCTGATTCGATCCCACTGAAACATTCACTGCACCATTCACAACAGGAATGCCACGCTGGTTCTCGAAATAAACCACATGTTGGGTCTCATCCAAAATCCTAATGGTGAGATCCACTGTCTCACTGGATGAGAGATTACCATCTGAATCATAAATCAAGGTTTGGAGATTCAACAAATGAGGAATCTGCGGAGCCTCATCGGCGTAACTTATACGAATCATATTCAAAAGGACTACTCCTACCAAAAGTAACTTTTTCATTCTTCCCCCTATTTTATTTTTAATGTCGATGTAACGACGATTTCGACTCTTCGATTTTCTTCATCGGCTTTTCTGGAATTTCCTTTGATCAGAAGCTCTCTCTTGCCTTTGGATAGCATGGTCATCCTAGCCGGATCACCGCCGAGCGACCAAAGATAGACCCTCACAGATCGCGCTCTTTTTTCGGCTAGGATTTCATTGTATCTTGTTGAACCGATCCTATCGGTATGACCTTCAATAATTGCCGTCGCTGAAGCGTCTCTTAAGAGCTTTGGCAACCCATCCCAACTTTTCTTTATCTGAGGCCTTCACCTCAAACTTATTGAAATTAAAATGTACCCTCTCACTCGTTTGAAAAGTGTTTATCCTTTGGCTTGCGCAGCCAGCACTCAAAAGAATCATTGGGATAATGGAAATTATTTTTTTCATCTTCATCTCTCAAAAGCCCCAAGATCACTGGCTATCCCGGAAGGACGAAGGTTAAAATCGCGATCTCTTAAGACTTGCTGACCCGTGACACTGGCAGGGTTTAATGCGGCATCGACAGCGAGAGAGCCACCCACTAATCGATAGTTATTACGAGTCTCATCCACAAAGAGTGCCGTACGTGATAAAATTGTTCCCGTATCGATACCGTTGCTCGTGAAACGAATATTACCGTCAAAATTACCACCCGCGGAGCTTCCATCGGCGCTGTTAAGTTGAGAAACCAAGTTAAAGGATCTTAAGGTAGGACTTAAATCTCTATACAACTTCGGTGCATCGGGACTTGTTCCTTGTTCTCCAAACACGAGATTGTTTCTGACAACAATACTCGAAGATGGATGAGGATCTTCAATATCCAGAACAATTTGCGAGATGCCTGCTGTCGTGAAGAGAATGTTATTCAATAGAACGGGAACAGAGCCTCTTGATTTTAGGACAATAGACGATGAATCGGATCCACCACCGCGGATTGTATTGTGAATCATCTTAGGAGCTGGAGCATCCATCAATTCTATCGCAGTTGATTCCTGTGAATTACCCGCATCGATGAGATTATTGATAAGAAGCGGACTGGCATTGAGCACAGCGACAGCGGTGACATCTCCCCCAGATATATCCGGAGCAATAATATAATTGTCATCAATAGTGATGTTATTTGAAGCCGCAGGAGCATCTGATGTGATGCTGACGAGGTTTGCATTTACTGTAGAAGAAGAACTCCTGATAACGACACCTTCGAGCTCTGTGGGAAGAGTCAGATTGTGGAAATTAATGACAGGGCTGCTGTCACTAATAATTGTAACGGTATTGACTTCACGTACTCCATCATAAAGATTTTTATTACAGCTTGCGCCATTCGAGCTGAGACTAAAGCCACCAAAGACCGATACTCCGTTAGTCATGGTGACGGACTCATTATAAATTCCGCCAACTATATAAACTTTTGTCTTTCCTGCCTCTTGAGCCAAGGCGATGCCACGAGAAATTGTTCTAACGGGATCATTTCGAGCACCTGTATGAGTATCGCTTCCACTGGAGGCGACAAAAACAGCGTCATCACTTCGGATATTAGGATCCGATGGATTGCAGTCGCAGGCATCTCCTTCACCATCGGTATCCCCATTGGATACCTGATCAGCATTTGAAGTAATTCTACAATTATCCAAGCGGTCAGAAATACCATCCCCATCAGTATCCGCAGAGAGAGGATTCGTAATGAGATTATCAACTCCTGGAGTAGTCCCTTCTATATCAGAAAGACCGTCATTATCATCATCAGGGTCCCAAGCGTCACCGAGGCCATCATGATCGGTATCTAGTTGATCGGCATTAGCCACTGTCCGGCAATTGTCTGCCGTATCTGGAATGTCATCGTTATCATCGTCATTGGTACAAACGTCACCGATACCATCTCCATTGCTGTCCGTTTGATCCAGCGAGCTCACGAGAGAGCATTTATCTATAGCATCTAAAATGCCGTCGTTATCATCATCTACATCACAAGCATTTCCCTGCCCATCACCATCCGAATCAATTTGGTCTGCATTTTGTGCCAACAAACAATTATCAGAGCCATCTCTGACGCCATCACCATCCGTATCTGGGTTATGAGGATTTGAGCCTAAAGCTGCTTCATTCACATCACTGAGGCCGTCGTTGTCATCGTCCGTATCACAAGCGTCCCCTTGATGATCGTTGTCAAAATCAGCCTGATCAACATTAGCTACTTGAATACAATTATCTTCATTATCCCCAATCCCATCACCATCCGTATCTCCAAATTCTGTGGAGATATTTGGGAAGACATCCAATCCATCGGGAATTCCATCACCGTCCGTATCATTTTTAACGGATCCGTTGTCCCAAGAATTTCTGCCAAATTACTCAGCCCATCATTATCTTCATCAAGGCTGACTGAAAAATCCACAGGAGCTATATCAATAATAATATTTTCCTGACCAACCACGATATCTGTCGGAGCGGAAAATAAAGCGATAGGGATGCTTTGAAAATTTTCCTCAGGAGCCTCTGATGTAGATGGTGATAAATCTGTTTGAACAGAATTCTCGTTCCAGGATTGGGAAAGGAAAACTTTTGCAAGGTAACGACCGGGAGCCAAGGAATCGATTCTCCCATTCCAGGCTGATCGATCTGCATTAGCTGTCAAAATAACTTCGGAAGCTTTACTGCCTTCTCGACCATCGACAAAATAAAACAAAGCAAGTGTCACCGTTCTTTGATCAGGCGGCAAACTTGATAATGATGCAGGCTCACCTATCCTTACTTGAATGGATCTTGTTGCGGAAGAATCACTACTCGAACCGCTTCCGCACGCTGAAAGAATTGTGAGAAGACTTAAAAAGATAATTAATCTTGAAAACTTCATTGTTTGCCTCCCTGATTTAAAATGATTTTTGGAAATTGTACGCTCTTCCTTCCGCCAAAACCTGGATTGAGCGAAGTAGAAGGATTAGAGCCTCCAGCGGCAGAAAGACGAGTTCCCGGACGATTAGAATCAATAATAAGAACAGTAACCGAAGAGGATTCTCCGGATTGTGAATCTCTCACTTCTAATTTCTGCCGTCCTCTAAGGGAAGTTGGCGGAATATAATCAGCCAGACCTGTTGAAACAGAAGGGCTGACAAGAATAGGATCCGAAACACTTTCATTCAAAGATATGGAAGTTCCATTCGACGCTTCTGCCGTAATGGATAAACTAGAACCAGGCTCACCAAAACATTGGAGTCTCAGACTATTTGCCTGAACAACATTGCCATTACGAAGATTCAATATGAGTGGGATCGTATTTAATGACGTATGAATGGGTGTTATGACTCCAGGATTGAGATTCAACCCATCAATCTGTCTTCTCCGAATCACTTCGCCATCACTGTTGAAAGCTTGTATCAAAAGAGATCGATTGACCCCGGGTGGTATTTCCAAAACTTCTACTTCCGTTGCACTACCATCCGCTTCGGCAATGATAGGAGAAGAAATTCCTTCCCCTGAAACAGTGAGTTTGAATCGAGTCACGGTCAAACGAGATGAAGGAAGTTGTGTCGTCAAAGCGGCAAACCCCTCTGGTGCCCGTGAGTTTTCTATCTTCAATGAAATTAGTGAAAAATCCTGACTAGTTCCGCCACAAGCTGATAGAGCAAGTGACGCTACAACAATGAGATAAAGTTTTTTCATAAGCCCACCAATATTCCTGATGATCCAGCAGCAGATGCGCTTCCACCCAAAATAACTCCAAGCACACCAGCTGTTGCTGCGCCTGTCCCTACCAACACCCAAAAAAGCGGTCGTTTGTAGACTGGTTTTCTTCTCTTTTGTTGAAGATCCAAACTTCCTACGGTTTGATTGGCGTATTGGGCAGGATTCTTGAGAATATCTGTCTTAGCTTCTTCCTTCATTTTACTGACGAGAGAAGCTAAAGAGACGTCGTACTTCTTAGGATCGAGAGGAACAGAATGAAGAGTTTGAACGGATCCAAGCGATGTATCTCCAAGACGGTAAAATACAGTACTCAAGCCCGCTTCATTTTTATTAGTGACGAGGACAACCTTGCTAACACCTAAGTGATATCCCAAATTTGAAATGAGCGTAGATAACGCCGCTTCGGTTTTATAATTGGAAGGCCGTACTATTTCTTCATGATGATCTGATGCGAGTGCATTCCGAACAAGAAATGGCTTTATGGTGATAGCTTCCTCTTCTTTGACAACAACTTGTTGGAGGAAAGGATCGTGATTAACTGTCTTCACTTCAATGACATGCTTCCCTGCGGGTAAATGATCTATTTGAAGAGGACTGATGCCACGATAAAATCCGTTTAAAAAAACTTCAGAGGCTTCTGGATCGGAAACAACTTTAATAATACCGCTTTTGCGAGACAACACGGCGTCTTTAGCTGTTTTTAAGACATCTCTTTCCCAACGCGTATATAAACTTGGATCCAATTGAAAATCAGGATTCAAAGAAAGAAGTTTTTCATACTCTTGTTCAGCGGAATCCTTCTCTTTCCTAATTTTGTAGATCTTGGCGCGAAGAAGATAAATTTGTGAGAGACCGTCATTACTTTTACCCTTCTTCATTTCGTCCTGAATCCTTCTCTCGGACTCATTTAAAAGTTTTCTGGCTGCATCCAGATCATTATCTAAAAGTTTCTGACGTGCTTCTGTAATGAGCTGCTCTTGTGAACTGTGCTTGGAGATTTCCGAGACGTGAAAAAGGTAATTTGTCAGTATTTCATTGGTGCTCTTTCTATCGAGAACTTGAACCTGATGAGTCTTTTGAAGCTCCTTTTCCATTCTGCCAATAAGTAGCGTCAAATCAGCTGAAGGTTTTTCAGCAAATGGAACTAAGGCAACAGTGACGTAAGACGATGAAGTTTTTCTTTTGGATGCTTGATCGAGAGCAAAAGATTGGTTTTGAAAAAAGATGCTGGAGATTAAAAAAAACGTCAGAGTTTTTTTAGCATACGCCACTTTCTCCCCCGAGAAGTTGTTTGCAAGTTTTGCAACCAAACATTTTTCATTTCGTTTGCAAAGAAAAAGATTTCGAGCCTCTTCCAGTCGGCCATATTCTATCAACACATTTTGCATTTGGTATGGCCCTTTGCAGGGTAGGTGCCAAAAGCAAATAAACCCATTTTATATAGTGTTTTCGTCGTTTTGACTTTTAATAAACGTTTATTTGTGATTTAAGAAACGTTTACGAAACACTAAAAAGGAAACGCCTATGTCTGAATTAGTGGTCTTCTATCGAGGACAACCGATTTTGAGAGAAGCTTTAACTTCTGCGCTAACAATCGGTAGCGGACCTCAGTGTGACATTCGACTCGTCGATTCCGTTCAATCCTGTCATGCAAAAATCGAGATGTCATCGAAAGGGTTTCTGATTACCGAAGTCGATGGACAGGTGTTCATGAGCAGTAAACGCATCATAGGTTCGCAATTCTTACATGATGGAGACCTCTTTGATTTGGGTTCCTACCGTTTCCAAATTTTGGAATCGAGTCAGAGTTGGACAGCACGAGGAAGAAAAGACGACACCATCACAGAAAATCAAAGCTTGGATAAAAAAGACTCCATCCCTGCTTTATATTTTTTATCTCCAATCAAAAAAAGATTTCAACAAATTGGACTCATCATTGGAAGATCTCCGGCATGTGATATCGTTTTGGACAATCCTTATGTTTCCACGAGACATGCTGAAATTTTTGTTCGGGAAGGGAAATATTTCATCCGTGATCTTGATAGCCGAAATGGAGTTTTCATAAATGACTTCCGAGCTACCGAGACACCGTTGCCTGCCACGGGGACTATTCGTCTGGGGCGCTTCAGCATATCTTATCAGATAGAAATTCCTGCTCTTTCAGAAGATTCCATCCCTGGCACAGAAATTCCGGGACCAACGCCCCAAACGAAAAAAATGATCGTCCACAGATCTCAGGTTTTTAAATCTGTTTTGAATAAATTAAAAACGATTGCGCCATCCAATGATACGATCCTTCTTCTCGGTGAAACAGGTGTCGGGAAGGATGTATTGGCTTCCTACGTTCATCATGAAAATCCGAAACGGAAAAATCATCCTTTCATCATCGTCAATTGTGCGACGATCACGTCCACGATTGCTGAAAGCCTTTTGTTTGGCCATGTAAAAGGTTCTTTCACGGGTGCCGATAACAATCATAAAGGATACTTTGAACAAGCTGACCATGGGACTCTCTTTTTAGATGAAGTCGGAGAATTACCACTGGAGAGCCAGGCAAGATTGCTTCGTGTCCTTGAAGATAAAGTTATTCGACCTGTTGGGAGTAATCGTCAGATCCCTGTAGATGTAAGAATTATTGCTGCGACGAACCGAGATTTGGAATCGGCTCAACGCACCGGAGGTTTTCGCCAAGACCTTTATGAACGCTTTGATTGGATTATTAAGATTCCATCGTTGAGAGAAAGAATTGAAGATATTGAACCATTGATCCGACATTTCCTTTCTTCATTTTCTCCCATTCCTCTTTCCATTAGCCCTCAGCTCATTTCCTTTTTACAAAAGCTCCAATGGTCAGGAAATATTAGAGCGCTTCAAAGGTCTGTGAGGACCGCTATTACCAATACTGTTTCCCGAGGCTCTTCTGAACTCCTTCAGGATGACTTTGAGTTCAGAGAGCATATCGGAAGTCAGAATCAATCTGTCCCAAGAAGCATAGACACCCGTCAGAATAGGAAGGATCAGTTTCTTTCAGCCCTTATTGCTCATGAAGGTGTCGTCCGAAAGGCTGTTCGAGAATTGGGCATTAGTACCAAGACGGCTTACGAAATGATTAAGGAGCATGACATTGATTTGCAATTTTTAAGGAAGAAATGAACGAAAATCGAGAATTCAGATTGGTTGCGTTACCCTCAAATCGTCGATGAGGTCGTTTTTCATTTTGAAGTGATATTCGAGTGTTATGGGACTTCCATCAAAGGTTCCCGATATTTCGCTGTCATAATGGCCTCGCCAGCTACCTCTCTAAACTTCAGGGGCTTCGTGAAGTGGTTGTACTTTTTCTTAGTCTTTACCATCCAATCTCGAATGGATCTTCTACCTTTCAACGTTTCGCCTTCATCGAGAACAATTGCATTTTCGGAAAAACAAGAGCTCCCCATTTCGGGATCACCTGCGTTTGCGGCATGCACGTAAATTTCGAGTATTTTTGGCAATTTGACTTTCAATAGTAACCTTCCTTTCTGTTCACTATGACACCGTGAGACTGATCCACCGTCGATCGTAAATTCACTACCAGGATTGCAGCCACACAATCCGAGAGTACGAAATTTAACTCAAAAAATCGAGCATGATTTTACTGTTCATGAGAGGATTGAGAAGGACAATATTGATCTGAAATTTTCAAAGAAGAAATAAGCGAAGACATGGGGGATAGTTCTTCCTGATAAACCGGATTCAAAACCGTAATCCCTCTCTCGTTCACAATCGTTTTCGGATAAACGTCCTGCCAGCCTTTTGATTTCAACCATCGTGCCGCATGAGGGATATATTGTCCGCTCTCTTTGAGCCATTGAGCTGATTTCTTAGCTCGGAGTAATCCCGTCATGATTTCAGGAAAGATTTCTTCTGTGACTTTCATGTTCTTCCAAATTTTCTCAGCTTCACCACGAGAGACTTGGTTTGGATATTCTTTCCAAAACTTTTCAAACCAAACTTCCCCCTCGGGGGGTAAGGGGGGTTGTTTTGAAGTAGAAGATGAAAGAGAAGATGAAGGGGTTATCTCAGGGTTGGGAGGGCCCTTGGCCTCTCCCTTAACTTCACCCTTGAAATGCCCCTTAAGGGTCATCGGTATGTCATTGTTTTTTAAGAGCATGGGATTTCCACCTCTTTTTCCAGCTTCCGCACAGAGTTGTCGCTTCTTCTCATCGCGCACGAATCGTCGGGAGTAGATCATACCGTGTTCGGTACAGGAGAAAACGCCGGAGTCTTTGAGCTCTTGCAACAAATGGGAAACCTCATCCGTCGAGCCGCCGGTCATGCGAGCGAGCTGCTCAAGAGAAACGGGTTTGCCATTCAGTTGGAGATAGCCCCTGCGGTCGCTCTCGTGCATCAGACAGAGCATGTCAGTCCAAAGCCCTCGTGCTGCGTAGGAAACGCTTCTTAAGGAAGGATCTTTCAACCAGTCACCAGGGTAAAACTGAAATGAGGGAAGTTTAGTCATGGAATCACCTCTCCGATAGGTTTTGGTTTTACCTTGGTATTTGACGGAACGTTGATTTTAATAAGGATTTCCGAATAAATAGGATTTAAAGAAAGGTACTCTGAATGCGCGTTTGCGCACCCAAAAATTGGCGCAGCCAATTTTTCCTCTATTTTCGATAGCCATGATCCAATGCGCCAATTTGGAAAATGGCATTGGAGAATAGAAAATAGAGGTTAAAAGCAACTGCAGGAGCCAAAAGAGTCGACAAGGGCATCGGAGGTAATTTCCGATGCCCTTTCCTTCGTCCTTCACGATCGCGTTCCAATAGCGGCCGGTTTCCTCACTTAATGATAAGCCTTCTATTTTATCTCCCCCACCAACTCCCGAATCTGTTCCGCAGACGGCAACTCCTTCTTCAATTCCTTCGGCAAAGTCTTGAGCACTCGATAAGTTCCGATGCCGATGGGCTTATTGGAATCCCGCAGCGTGTATTCCACGATTGTCTTACTCTTATCCTTGCACAAGATGATCCCGATCGAAGGGCTTTCGTCTTCTAACCGAACCAAATTATCGAGGGCCGCCAGATAAAACTGCATCTTACCCACATATTCCGGAAGAAATTTTCCGACCTTGAGTTCGATAGCGACCAGGCATTTAAGCTTTCGGTGAAACAGAAGCAGATCGATGAAAAATTCTTCTCCATCCACCTCGAGTCGATATTGGCTCCCCACAAAAGTGAACAGGCCTCCCATGTCCTTGAGGAACCTTTCGATCTTCGCCAAGATGGCCCGCTCCAATTCTCTTTCGCTGTGATCCTCGCCAAGCTCCAAGAAATCAAAAGTGTATTCATCTTTCACGGCAAGCTTGGCTTGATGGCGGTATTTTTCTGGAACCGTTTTGTTAAAGTTAGTCTTATTCAGGAGAGTTTTTTCGTAAGACTGATTCTCGACTTGATGGATGAGGACATTTTTTGTCCATCCGAACTTCTTGGTCATTCGGATGTAAAATTCGCGTTCCAAATTATCCTTACAGCGGTCCAAAATGATTAAATTATGAGTCCAGGCAATTTCTGCAACCAATGGCTGCAGTTTTTCGTTTTTGGAATAGGCCAAGTAAAAATCACGCATATACCAGATATTCCTCGCCGAGAACCCTTGCATGCCAGGGTAAGATTTTTGAAGATCCGCCGATAGCTGTTCAACGACTCCTTTACCCCAAGTATTTCCTTTTTGGCGTTCCACAATCAGGGCTCCAATATCCCAATAAAGAGAGATGAGTTCCCTATTAACCTTTTTCAGGGCTTCGTATTGAGCGGACCGAATCCGTTCTTTAATATCGATAAGAAGTTTTTGGTAATCGCCTTGAATTATTTTAGTCATGGGCCTCTTGGTTATAAAATTTGTTTTGAAAGGTCCACCCTCGTCTTAGTCGGAACCTTGATTTTAATAAGGATTCCCGAATAAATGGGAGTTTCAAAAAGGTTCGCGTAGTGCTTGTTTGCGCACCCCATATAGAACGAAGAAGCTATTTCAGAGATTATCTGGAATGGCTTCTTCATTTTGTATCGCATGGTTACTCAATCTAAACTTGGTTTCGAAAATAGTTTCTTCTAGAAACTAGTCTTTTCTTGAGATGCTCGGCAGCTACAGTGGAAAATCGTTATAAGTTATTTAAATTGGGAATCATGGTGCTGTGTTTCTGCGCTATATCAGCTAGATCATTTATTAGAGTTTGGCGATTTCAGGTTTCAGATCTGAATATGATATTTTATCGTCCAAACAACCTAAGTCTCTAACCCCACCTCCGGCAGCGGGTTTCCATCCCTGGCTTAATGCAAACAAGATGGTTTGTCTGACAATATAAGGCGGAAACCTGTCAAATGACTGAAGATGCTTTCCTGCTTTTTTATAGTGAGATTTCACCAGCTCAAAAGTAAAATTAGCCCGAATTTTTTCTCCAGGATTTTCGGCTAATTCAATAAGGAGTTCATCAATTTCGCCAGACATTTTTATTTTTTTTGACTGGATAAAACCTAGCCACCGATATTGAGTGCCATCAACGATAATTTTTCTTGTGCCTTTTTTTGGAAGGGCCATATTTCAAAATGTTTTATTTTATATGAAACCATAATTACGAAGTTGATTAAACCTCTATTTTAAAAATCAGATCAGTTCAGTCTGGTGGGTTTGTTTAAGCCCATATCCTAACGATACAGATGGTTATCGAAATATCCCACCTTTTATAGTTTTTTTGCATGATGTGCTTGTTCATGGGCCTCATGCCAAAAATCGACGATGACTTCAGGCTTTCAATTTTAACAATCGTGAAACGGTTTCGAATTCTTCGTGAAAAAGAGCGAACAATGACGAGTGAGGAGATTTTTTTGCTTGGCAAACAGTTCTTTTTCGCGCTTAACGTACCTCCCTTATGTCAACATCAACGGCAACCACTCGTGGGGTATTAGTTGAAGTGGAAAGTGAATATGTCGAAGAGCGCTCAGATCCTGAGCAAAATCGATATTTTTTTGCTTATCATATTCGTATCACCAATAAGAGTGATGAGACGGTGAAGTTGATCAGTCGGCATTGGACGATTACTAATTCTGATGGGGCTTCTGAAGAAGTGCAAGGTCCTGGAGTGGTGGGAGAGCAGCCACGGTTGGATCCGGGTGAGTCGTTTGAATACACGAGTTTTTGTCCTCTCACGACACCTGTAGGTGTCATGCAGGGGACCTATCAAATGGTGACTGATGATGAGGAAAGTTTTGACGCCGTCATCGCTCCATTCACATTATCCAAAGAAGAAGTCGTGTATCATTAACAAAAACAAGCGCCCGTAGCTCAGTGGATTAGAGCATTGGTCTTCGAAACCAAGGGTCGCAGGTTCGAATCCTGCCGGGCGCATAATCATCAGATGGGAGCACGAGGGAGAGCGGTATCTCCCTCGTATCTAAGCGAACCGACTGGCTTAGCCAGCGGTGAGCGAAACACCCATTGGTCTTCGAAACCAAGGGTCGCAGGTTCGAATCCTGCCGGGCGCATATTTTTCAAATTTTTCAAAGTCTAAAATCCATTTTCTACTAGTTCAAAAGACCTAAATGTCTGATTTTTGGCTCATAAGCCATTTGGTCAATAGCCAGCTTCTGCAAAAAGTCTTAGGTTCTCGTTCATAGATATTATTAACTTTTAAAAACGGAGAAAAAAATGAAAAATCGACTCGTCTATGACTTGCCCATGAGAGTGTTTCATTGGCTTTTTACCGCGCTCTTTATTGGAGCCTTTTTGATTGCCAAAACGGTTGATGATGAATCACCGGCTTTTTCCTATCATATGCTTGCTGGGTTTTTGTTGGTTTTTACGGTCTTACTCCGGATCGTTTGGGGATTTGTGGGAACAAAATATTCTCGCTTTTCGTCTTTTGCCCTTCACCCAAAAGATCTTATTTCATATTTCACCACAATGCTGTCGGGTGAAAAGCGAAAATGGGCTGGGCACAATCCGGCTTCGAGCTGGGCGTCGCTGGCTATGTTTGCTTGTGCATTGGGGTTGGGCGTGACAGGATATTTGATGGCGAGTGGACAAAAAGAAACTTTTGAGGATCTTCATGAGCTTTTTGCCAATGGCTTTTTAGTTGTGGTGTTGATGCACGTTGCAGGTGTTATTCTGCATTCGCTTCGTCACCGAGATGGTATTGCGCTTTCGATGATCCATGGTGAAAAAAATGAAGTTGAAGCGCATGATTCCATTTCTAGTTCAGGAATGGGTGTTGCTCTTTTATTTGTGGGTCTGGTGATAACGTTTTCTTCTTATCTGGTTCGAAATTTTGATGCACAAAAGCAAACGCTGAATCTTTTTGGCAGCACTCTTCAGTTAGGTGAAAACGAAGGGGATGAATCAGGAGGAAAAGAATCGAGTCAGGGTGGGGATAATCGTGAAGAGAGAGAAAAAGATGATGATTAAAGTGGGTATTGTATGAATCCAAAAGAAAGATGGGTCATGGTTGGAGTTTTGGGGGCGATTGCTGTATTGGTTGCATCCGATCTCATAACGGACTCAAGAGAAGGTGTGGTGCTTTGGCATCTCATGATGGAAGGGATTGTTGGGCTTTTTGCTCTTGCAGGTATTTTTTATCTTTTACGCGGTACCATTACTCTCCGTCATCGTCTGCAAAAAGAAATTGATTCTTTTTCTGCATTTAAGCGTGAAGCGGAGGCATGGAGAGTTGAATCAAAAAAATACATCGAAGGACTCGCTGTGGCTATTGATCAGCAACTGACGAAATGGAATTTAACTATTTCGGAAAAGGAAGTGGCCTTTTTGTTGCTGAAGGGCTTGAGTTTAAAAGAGGTGGCTGAGGTTCGTGGAACTACAGAAAAAACAGCACGTGTACAGTCCATGGCTATTTACTTAAAAGCAGGAATCTCAGGTCGCTCAGAACTATCAGCTTTTTTTCTGGAAGACCTTCTTGTTCCAAACGATTGTAATGTCAGTAATGGGGAAACATAAACTTGAATTTATAAAAAATCCGCAACTTCCCTATGTGTCTGACGAAGATGTACTTAAGTTCATCTTTATCAAGGAGGTTGATGATGTCCTCAGTACATAATCTGCTGCAAGCGGGAAGTATGGCATTGGCTCAATTAGGGGGCGTGAATCTTGTCCATTCAGGTAAGCCTTCAACAGAAGGCTCTTTCATTGATCCTGCTAAAGCTCGTTGGTTGGTCGTGAGTCCTTTGGTGGTTTCGACTCTCTGGCATTTGCAATCGCCAGCAGGTAATGATGTGCGTCATGTGGCTTTAGAATCGATAGCTCCACTCTTAGTGTCATATTATATTATGCGCCGTTTGGCGGCTGCGGCAGGCCTTTTTCTTGGAGCCCAAGAGATGCATAAAACTCCCGCACGCGCTGTATTGGGTTTAAGTGGTGTAGCTTTTGCTGTGATGGGTTACTGTCTCAATGAGACGCTTCATACTCTTTAAAGATAATAGAAACTTTATAAAAATGCCGCAGGAGGGACTCGAACCCCCATGGTTTTACCCGCTAGGTTCTAAGCCTAGTGTGTCTGCCAATTCCACCACTGCGGCGTGGAGTGATTTGAAGAGTGGGGACCATAATGAGAGGTGAGATATGATTCAAGTAAGAAAATCAAAAGATCGAGGTCATTTTAATCATGGGTGGCTGGATACCTATCATACATTTTCGTTTAGTGATTATTATGACCCTAAGTTTATGGGGTTTCGAGCACTTCGTGTGATCAATGAAGATCGTGTGGCCGCCGGCGATGGGTTTGGGACACATCCCCACAATGATATGGAGATTGTGACCTATGTGCTCGAAGGAGAGTTGGAGCATAAGGATAGTATGGGGAATGGGTCGGTGATTCGTCCGGGAGATGTTCAGTATATGTCAGCAGGGACGGGAGTCACTCATAGTGAATATAATCATTCGTCAAAAACACCGGTGCATTTGTTACAGATTTGGATTTTGCCAGATCGTCATGGATATGAACCCCGGTATGATCAGAAAAGCTTTTCTGAAAAATTAAAAACAGGATCCTTAATTCGTGTGGTCTCTCAAGATGGAAAAGAGGATTCGATTGCGGTGCGGCAGGATGTGAACTTGTTTGTGGCTCAAATTAAAAAAAATAATGCGGTGACCTACTCTATTGATCCAAATCGATCAGCTTGGATTCAAGTGGCTCGTGGTGACGTGGTTTTGAATGGTCACACATTGAGTGCTGGAGATGGGGCGTCGGTAAGTAGTGAGTCCGTATTGGAGTTGAAGGGTTTGAGTGAGGCTTCTGAGGTTTTGCTATTTGATTTGGTTTAACAAAAATACCGTATTGACGACCAAAAAGCTTTCCTCTAACTACGCCAAGTCTTTTTGAAACTGTTTAAATTTCCGGGCCGTTAGCTCAGTTGGTAGAGCAGGTGACTCTTAATCACAAGGTCGCAGGTTCGACTCCTGCACGGCCCATAGTAATCACAAAAGTTCGTCGACCGACGAACTCTAAAAATATTTCGCAACTTTACTGTCTTCAATTCGACAACTAGGCATGTCGATTAAACCTATTATTTTAAATGTATGTGCTTCTTATCAAAATCCTCTTGTGTCTGCGCAGGGTGCCTCTGCGACAAGTGTTATTGCGCCAAGCATCAACTCATTAAGTCTAGCTCCACAAAATTGTGCTGATATCCCTTTAATAGCGTCAGCATCTTCACACGTGCGAGCCCCACTTTTGAGGCTTCTCTTTGTATGGCGGAAAATCGTGAGATTCCGGGACAGATCAAATCATTTGAAGCGGCGAAAGCTTTTTTTCAGGATCATCGCTGGGCTGTGAGTTGGATATGAAATCCACTTCATGATTGGAAGGAGATGGAGGCTCTTTATCCTGGTCAGGAAGAAGAAGGGTTGAGTAGTTTTTTGGGACAATGTCGAGAAATGCCTACTTTTTGGCCATTTTTGGCTCAGACTGGCTACAAGAGAATGGCTGATAGTCAAAACTTTGACCTGTGTGTTTCGGTAATTTTAAGCGATAGAAAATTTAATATCATCAATCAGCTCTTTAGTAATTTGATCGTTCACTCTTTCGGAAACCTGCCTAATATGTTTTCGCCAGGCATTAACAAGCTGGATGATAGACAAAAATCTATTGTACAGCAGCATATGGAATCTTTGGGAATTAAGCCTGATCCGAGCTTATCACCCAATTGGTTTCTCCAATATCCCACGAAATATCGTAGATTGGTTCTTCTCTTTGCCCAACGCCTTTTTCCTCTCTTGTTTAACCTTTGCAGCCCCTCTCCTCCAATAGCCCCTCGAGATCCTGCTTGGGAAGGTTTGAAGCGTGCTGTGGCTCATTCTCTCTTGCAGACAGAATTCCCATCATCCTTGGTTGAACATAAAGATAGGCTTTGTGGAGGACGATCTTATGCACGTGGTGAAATAGAAAATTTTTTTGCTTATCCAAGTGATATTGAATTGCCTGGAGAGAATTCCATTCAGTGGTGTGGTGGACGTCAATCACGGATACAGCTTTGGCGAGATCATGTGAAAGCTTGTTTGGCTGAAATGGTCTCTCATAATGCCAATATCCTGATGACACTTGTCTTTCCTCCTGAATTCTCCAGAGAAGGTCTTGGTATCTTGAGGCAAGGTTATATTAATGTGGTCAGGAAAGAATTAAGAGACGCTCAAGATCGGGATGGCAATCAGAAGTTTGGTGCTGAGAAGTTGCGCGTTGTCATCAAGCTCTCTCGAGAAGAGCGGGGGCAAGTATTTCGAAGAGTGGGTGATGTGATGGAGTATGCCTTGAGATCAGATAAATAAAAATCACTTAGTGAAGTTTTAAAGCCGTGTTAGTCTGCATTATGGCCTTTAAAAAATTATGTGAATTTCTTGAAACGCAGAATTGGGATGAGGCTTTAGATTATTGCGAAAGAGAATCTAGATCGAATGCTAAGGCCTTTGAGTGGCATCTTTATCAAGGTGTTATTGCAGAAGAGAAAAAAGATCAGAAATCTGCAGGAGAGTTTTATAAAAAAGCCTATCTGATCAATCAAGATACGCAACAACATGCTATATTTTTAAAAGTCATTTATCTTTATCTTTTTGAATTGGAGAAAACCCCCAATCGACTTAAAAAATTAAAGTTTGTTTCTTGTCTCAATCCACAAGACCAGGATTTGTTGAAGTTTATTGCTGAGAATGAATCTGCCTATTCTCAGCTCTCTTGTCCGGATGTTGTTTTATTTACAGGAACCTTGGGACGAAAATCTTTTTTTCCAGAGACACTTAATCAAGAAGGTTTAGGGGGAAGTGAAACAGCCTTTATTATCATGGCAAAAAAGTTAAGGCAGAGAGGAGTAAAGGTTGTCTGTTTTTGTAATACTGATGTTGCAAAAACTTATGATGATGTTCCTTATTTTCCAATTTTAGATTTTTATGCTTTTGAATATGTTCATCACTATCCCTTGTTCATTTCTTCTCGTTTTCTTTATCCGATTGTTCAGTCACAGATTGAAAATCATAAAGTACTTTGGCTTCATGATTTGGGAACCACACTTCAGGAGGATTTGTCTCCTCATCTTTCAAAAGTAGAAAAGATAATGGTTTTGAGTGATTATCAAAAAGAAGATCTTCAGAGAAGATTTGATGTAGAAGAGGGAAAATTTTTTAAGACCAGAAATGGTTTTTTGCCAGAGCTTTTTAATCAATACACAGAATCAAAAGAGACTTCCAATGTATCTTTGAAGCTGATTTATATGAGTCGTCCTGAACGTGGGCTTGTAGAAGCCGTTCAGGTTTTTGAAAAATTGAAGCTAGTATATTCTACACTAGAGCTTCATGTGTGTACTTATACAAATCAAAAAACATTTGATGAAGATCCTCAGATTGCTGCTGTGATAGAAACTTTAAAAAAGCCCGGCATTATTTTTCATGGTTCTTTAAAGAAAGAAGAATTGTATCAGCTTTTAAGTCGTTGTCAGGTTTTGTTGTATCCCAATATAACGCTCAGTGAGACATCTTGTATTACAGCAATTGAGGCGATGGCTTGTGGTGTTCCTATTGTGACCTCTGATCGAGGTGCTTTGAAAGAGACAGTCGGGGACGCTGGAATTGTTATCCCTTATGTTGAAAATAAGGCTGATTTTGTGAGTAGTCTCGCACAGGCTGTTGCAGAATGTTTCAATCCAGAAGTCTGGAATCGTTTATCTCAACTGGGTAAAAAGAGAGCTTGGAATCATTACTTATGGGATCAAATAGCTGATGAATGGGTTGAATTATTTAAAAAAGAGAAATGGGTCCCAAGGATCTCTTAAGGACACAGCTTCTTAAACTCTTCCATGTCTGTGCAGCGCGATAGGGCGATTTCTTTTTCCAGTTTTCCAGATTTTACCAGTTCGACTAAACATTGATTCATCGTTTGCATACCGGTCAGTTGTCGGCCCATTTGCATTTGGGAATAAATCTGGTGCACTTTATCCTCACGAATCAAGTTTCGAATGGCGGGTGTGGGAATCATCACTTCCAATCCTAAACACCGGCCGCCACCAATCTTAGGCAAAAGTTGTTGTGACAAAACTCCTTCGAGAATGAACGAGAGTTGTGTGCGCACTTGAGCTTGTTGATTCGAAGGAAAAACGTCGATGACGCGGTTGATGGTTTGAACAGCAGAGTTTGTGTGAAGTGTGGCAAATACCAAGTGTCCTGTTTCTGAAATCGTGATGGCTGCAGCAATGGTTTCAAGGTCACGCATTTCACCGATGAGAATGACGTCGGGATCTTGGCGTAATACATATTTGAGAGAATCAGTAAAAGAATGCGAATCCTGACCGATCTCGCGTTGAGTGACAAAGCAGTTTTTGTGTTCGTGTACAAATTCGATAGGATCTTCAACAGTGACGATGTGATCATGACGAGTCATGTTGATGAGGTTGATCATTGAGGCCAGTGTTGTGGATTTTCCTGAACCCGTAGGCCCTGTGACCAAGACCATACCACGTGGTTTTTTTGTGAGATCAATAGCCGCTTGAGGGAGTCCTATTTCTTTAGGATCCGGCATCTTGATGGGAATAATACGGTAAGCTGCCGCGACATGGCCTTTTTGCCAATAAATGTTGGCTCGAAAGCGTGCGATACCTTTGAGCTCAAAACTCAAGTCTAGCTCCCAATTTTTTTCAAAAGTTTTTTTCTGTTCGTAGCTTAAAAGTTCGTAACAGGTGTTTTTGACTTCTTCCCCTGTCATCGCAGGATATTCGAGTTTATGAAGATATCCGTCGAGTCGCAATTGGGGTGGGGAACCTTCTGTTAAATGAAGATCTGAGCCTTTCATTTCGACGAGCTTCCCTAAAAGTTCATTCAATGATGGCATACACCCTCCGTATTAGAGAGGCAGTGTAGCATGCGAAATCAATCTAGCTCCATGAACAAAGTTTTTTTCCGATAACTTTTTCCCTTTAGTGTTCTTCCATCTCTGTCGTTCAAGTACTTTGGAATCCTTTTACACAAGAGGTGCAGGTCTATGAGCATTGCGCGTCATTTAAACAGTGATTTGGCGGATAAGTTGGTCACGAAAGGTTTGTTGACCAAAGATCAGCTGGCCGTGGCTCGTGTCAGTCAGCAGAATCTGGGCGAGGAGCTGGGGCTTATCCTTTTGAAGAAGGGTTTTTTAAGTGAACCTCTTTTGCTGGAATTTATGGGGGAAGAGCTTTCGGTGCCTTATGTTTCTTTAAGTCAGGTGAAGATTCAGTCTCAATTGACTCAGAAAATTCCGATGCATGTAGCCCGACGTTACCATCTTATGCCTCTGTATATGGAGGGTGAGAAGGTCGTCATTGCGATGACAGATCCTTTTGATCGTTTTGCAATGGAGGATTTGAAGCAATCCATTGGTGCCGAAATCAAACCGGTTTTATCATCCATGCAGGAAATTGATCAGTGTATTGCAGAAGCTTACGGGCAAAGTGCTTCCAAAAGAGCTGCAGATTCTGCTGATGTGGCGATGCAGTTGGAGTTGGTGAATCTGGGTGGGGAAGATGCGGGTGAGTCTGGTAATCTTGAAAAAATAGCGACAGGTCCCAAGGTCATTCAAACAGTCAATCAGCTGATTGTTCAGGCGTTTATGGATAAAGCATCTGATATTCATATCGAGCCCAGGCAGGAAGGGATGCGCATTCGGTATCGTGTGGACGGTCTTTTGGAAGAGCGCGGGATGTTGCATCGGGAGATGGTCCATCCGGTCAGCTCTCGTATCAAGATTTTGGGAGGGTTGGATATTGCGGAGAGGCGGGCGCCTCAAGATGGTCGTGTGCGCATCAAGATCGGTGGCAAGCCTCTGGATATGCGTATTTCTACCTTGCCCACCCTCTATGGTGAAAAGATAGTTATGCGTCTTTTGACCAAAGAAGGGGTGGCGAGCATTGAGTCTGTGGGATTTTCGGAAAAAGACCGCAAAACTTTTGCGGATCTGATTGGCAAGAGTCATGGAATTTTTCTGGTGACGGGTCCTACAGGTTCCGGAAAATCCACCACACTGTATGCAGCTCTTGCGAGAATTAATAGTCCCGATAAAAATATTATTTCTGTCGAAGATCCTGTCGAAAGTGAAGTGGCAGGCGTCAATCAAACTCAAATCAATGCCAAAGCGGGTGTGACTTTTGCTTCAGCATTGCGGTCTATTTTGCGCCAAGATCCCGATGTCATCATGATCGGTGAAATCCGTGATGGTGAAACAGGCGAGATTGCTGTGCGCGCTGCTATTACAGGTCATTTGGTTCTTTCAACTTTACACACGAATTCCGCTGCCGGTGCCATTTCACGTATGAATGATCTGGGAGTGGAACACTTTTTGCTCTCTTCAGCTTTGATTGGAGTGTTGGCGCAGCGCCTTGTGAGAAAAATCTGTCCTGAATGCAAAGTGGAAGAAGAACCCAATCCCGCACTTGTTCATATCGTAGGTCGTCCCGTTAAAAAATCCTTTCGGGGGCAGGGATGCAAGGTGTGTCGCATGAGTGGTTATAAAGGGCGTGCCGGTATTTTTGAGCTCGCACCTATAGATGAAACGGTGAGGAAACTCATCAGCGAAAAATCGCCGGATCATGTGATTGAAGAGGAGTTTCGTAAGCAGGGGATTCAGTCGTTGTTGGATAATGGTTTGGAAAAGGTCGAGCAAGGCATGACGACTTTGGAAGAAGTGGTTCGTGTCACACAAGAGGGATAAATTATGTCCGTTTATACATATCGAGCTCGAGATGAAAAAGGCTCACTTATTGCGGGTGAGACGGAGGCTGCCGATGAAGGCGAAGTGATGGCCTTTTTGTCGGGCAGAAACCTCATGCCCCTTTCCATCAAAAAAGGAAAAGGGAGTTTTGATTTAGCCCAGCTGGAAAAGATGATGCAACCAGGTGTGAGTGGGGAAGAGATTTTGGTGATGACCCGTCAGTTTTATACGTTGTTTAAGGCGGGTATGAGTATGGAAGCGATCTTGTCGACATTGATTCGGCAGACTCAAAACAAGGCTTTTCAAGGGGTTTTGCAAGATATTCAAAATTCAGTTTCAGGTGGTGATGGTCTTTCGAAAGCATTTAATAAACACAGAAAAATTTTTGGTGATTTGTATGTGAGTATGCTGGCTGCTGGTGAATAAGCCGGTATTTTGGAACAGGTGTTAGGAAACATCGGATCTCTTTTGGAAAAGGAGATGAAGATCAAGACGTCGGTTAAGTCGGCGACCTTGTACCCCAAAATTGTTATCTTTGTTCTGCTTTGTGCGTCGGTTGTCATTATGACTTTTGTGATGCCCAAGTTTGAGTCGTTTTTTGCTCATTATAAATCCGAGCTTCCGTTGCCCACCAAGATCATGATTTGGACGAGTTCGTTTATTCATAACTTTTGGTACATGCTCATTATTGCGGGTGTCGGCGTGATGACGGCTTATAAAAAATATGCTGCAACGGCCAAAGGAAAGCTGAGGCTGGGTGATTTAGCTTTTCGACTTCCAGTTTTTGGTCCTCTGAATACCAAAGTCGCTAATTCCCGATTTTGTCATATTTTATCAGCTCTTTATCGCAGCGGTCTTCCGATTAATCGCTGTCTCGAAATTGCGGGAGCTACGATTGATAACGGAGCCTTTGCTCGTGAGATGGATGTGTTGAGGGCTGAGGTGACGCGCGGGCGGACGTTATCAGAATCCATGGCCGAATGTACTTATTTTACCCCGGTTATTATTGATGCGACGGCTGTGGGTGAGAAGACGGGTGCTTTGGATGAAATGCTCGAGTCGATGGGTCTGCATTATGACCTAGAGGTCGAGCACAGTATTAAAAACCTGACGACGATGCTGGAGCCCATGCTTTTGGGTGGGATTTTTGGCATTGTGACGGTCTTTATGTTGGCGATCTTTCTGCCCATGTGGAACATGTCTGCCATAGTGGGGAAACACTAATGATTGCGTCCCTACACACACGCGTGAGTGGTATTAAGCGCAAAAAATTCCTCAATGTAATAAAAAATAATAGAACATTAACAATAATATTAATAAATTCAATGCGTTGTCATGATATGGTGTTGTGGCATACGTCTTGTATTAAACCCGCACAGGAGGTGAGTGTATGAAAAACATTCTCAAAAGAAATAAAGGATTTACGTTAATCGAGCTCGTGCTCGTTATCACGGTCCTTGGCATTTTAGCCGTCGCGGCTTTGCCGAACTTTATCGATGTGAGTACAAACGCCAGCCAAGCCTCGCGCGATGGTGTGGTGGGAGCTGTCAGAGCCGGTGTGAGTTTGTTCCGTGCCAACGATCTGGTGCAGAATGGACCTCCAGGTATTTTCCCAGCTACCTTGGATGCTGTGGCGGATGGTACAGCCGCAAGTCCTTCAGCCCCCATTTTCGGCAACATTATGCAGCAGCCGATTACGGATGGTTCATGGACCAAAGTAGATGGAACCCACTATACATTTAGCGATGGGACCTCGACATTTACTTATACGTACACACCAGCGACTGGAACATTCACGTCGCCGACCGCACCTTAGAGATACAAAGGAGACTGGAGCTTTCTCGCGAAGCTCCACCTCTGGGATGAAGGACCTGCCTCTGGCAGGTCCTTTTTTTTGTCTTTAGAGAGGGAAAAGTATGATGATGAGGGGGAAGTTTTAGGAAATAATCTGACTGAGTTGATTCCAAGGAAGAGCTTTAATGTTGGGTGTTAGTTGAATGGGGCGTGCACAGCGGCAAACAATATATCCCAGCTTTGCTTGTTTATATTCTGATAAGAAAGTTTGTATATGCCGAGCATCTTTTACATTAGGAGTCTCTGTCCATTTCACCTCAACAGGAATATATTCTCTTTCCCTTTCCACAACCCAATCCACTTCAGGTCCGTCGGCATCTCTCCAAAATAAAATCTTAGATCTCTCTTGTGAGATGCGTGCCAGTCGTATCAATTCCAGCCCAACAAATTGTTCAAAAATATCTCCCAAGCGTTCTGGAATCAGTTCTTTGCCTTCACGAGCACAAAGTCGTCTCACTCCCAGGTCAAAGATTAAATAACGGCTTGATTTGATCAGTCGCTTGCGTGTGGCGCTCTGGGTGATGGGATCAACACGCTCTGCAATCAAGCAGTCCTCTAAAATCTCAAAATAAGATGCGATAGTGACATGACTCACCCCAATCTCTTGTGAAATCCCTCGAAAGCTGACAATCTTCCCAGATTCTAGGCCTGCCAATTCCAGGAAGCGTGCAAAGCTTCCTATATTTCTGACAATAGCTTCCGCACGAACCTCTTCTTCCAGATAAGTTTCGACATAAGATTGAAGATCGGTATCACGGTCGCCTGTTTCTTTTCCTGAACAATCACGGGCAGAGAGCCATACAAAAGACGGTCTTTCAGACTCTCGTCAGGGTTTTCTTCAAAAACAAATGGGTCCAGCCTTAAGTTTACCACCCGTCCTGGTAGAAGGTTGATCGCGTTATTTTTTTTTAATTTGCGCGCTGAAGAGCCTGTCAAAATAAACTGAGCTACTTTCTGATCAATCAACTCCTGTATGATATCCATCATCTCAGGCACCTTTTGGATCTCATCCAAAATGACGAGAGGTGTCTTGCCTTTCTTTTTGGGGAGAGCTTTTATTTCGCCTGTCAATTGGTCAGGATCTTTTTCATAACGTAGGCGCAGGGATTTTGAGAGAAAGGAAATCGTTAGATCCGCTGAAATTTGACTCAATAATGTTGTTTTTCCTGTCTGTCGCGGCCCCAGTAGAAAAATGCTCTTTCCTCGATCGAGGTGTCTCTGGAGAAAGGATTCAATCTTTCGTTTTATGTACATATCGGTTTCCATTTTCGTCAAATTTGGAAACCATATTAACCATGATGGAGTCGGTTTGACAAGAGAGTTTCCCGTCTCGTTTGTTGAGGAATCTTCGAAGCGGGGATAAAGGACCTGCCTCTGGCAGGTCCTTTTTTTTGTCTTTAGAGAGGGAAAAGTATGATGATGAGTGGGAGGTTCTAGGAAATAATCCTCCCAAGCGTTCTGGAATCAGTTCTTTACCTTCACGAGCACAAAGTCATCTCACCCCTAGGTCAAAAAAAGTCAGAGTGTCAGTTTTCACGCATGAAGTGAGTATCTTGAAGCACCTTCTAAAAATAGAAGGTAAAAAAGCGTTACATATCAACCTCCAGGGGGTTTCGGTCTTTGTCATAGGACTTGAGTAGTGAGGGTGGGGGTGTTGTGTGACGCGTCGATATAAATTGGGAAACGTGTCTGGTTTTACAATCATCGAACTTTGTTTGGTGATTACCCTCATGGCTATTTTAGCTGTTGCTGCCATCCCGTCATTTCAAAACGCTGCAGTGGCTCAATGTCAGGGGGCGGCCTACAAAATAGCTAACGATCTTAGTTATATGCGCCGGCTTTCTATAAATCGTCATCACAACTATCAACTGACGTTTGATACAGCACACAATAGCTATGCCGCGACTTATTATGATATGGGGGTTGGTGTCACAACACCTGTAACCGATCCACTAACACAAGAATCCTTATCCATCGATTTTGAGACATTGCCCGGTATATCGGGTGTTGATGTGATTTCAGCCAATATCAATGGGCATTCGATTCTTGGTTTTAATACCAATGGTTATCCTGTGGATAGTGGGGGGACCATGATTGCCGCCGCAGCTTTGATTCAGATCACCAAAGGAGGAATAACCCGGACAGTGCGTGTTGAACCTTATTCTGGTGAGGTGAGTATCCAATGAAACCTACAAATCGAAAATGGAATCAAAAAGGGTTTAGTTTGGTTGAGCTGATTTTGACCATTACATTGATGACGATAGGCTTGCCAGCAATTATGCATCTTTTTGCAGAAACAATCATGACCAGTGCCAAACTAGTCGTTCAGCCTACATCTGCCGATCTTGCCAATGAGTTGATGGAAGAAATCAAATCACGAAAGTTTGATGAAAGAACTGCAAAAACTAATGGCAACTGGAGTACGATCATGGGGACTGATTCTGGTGAGACTACTAAAGCTCAATTTGATGATGTAGATGATTTTAATGGGTACACGCAGAGTTTTTCTGGTTATACCGGATATTCCGCCACTGTGAGTGTTGGGTATGTCTCATCCGCCAATATCAATTCACTTCTGACCATACCTGGTACTGTACCGGCCAGTTGGACTCCAAGTTATAAAATGATTACAGTGACCATATCTAATGCAGCCCTTCCGGCAAACTATGTTTTAAAGACTCTTGTGACGGAGGTGCAATCTCTATGAAATGCCTCCCTCGAAAATTTATTTCTCAAAAAGGTTTCTCACTTGTTGAAATGATTCTTGTGATGACGGTGATGACGGCTATTGCAGTGGCCAGCGCCTCAATTTTTCAGCCTATTTTAGATAGTTGGGCATTAGGACAAACTCAGGCAGAAACAGCAGATACAGTCGGATATGCCATTACACGCATGAAAAACGAGATGACTCAGATTCATGATGAAGGTTGTGTTATTACGGCTACATCAACACGTTTTCGATTTATGGATGATGCCTATCTGGATATTGATTATAAAATCTCAGGCGGAAATTTGATGAGAGGTACCAATGTTTTGGTACGCAATGTCCAGTCCATAACCTTTACCTATTACGGAAGTAATAATGCTGTGATTGCAACTCCTACTGTCTCGCCCTCTCAAACTAATATTTGGGCCATCAAAATTAGTATATCGATTATGAAAAATGGGCAGAGAAAAACGATAGAAACAACAGTGCATCCGAGAAATTTTACTTGGGCATAATATGAAGATACTTAAAAAAAATAATGGAATGATTTTTATCGGAACGCTCATGGCCATGCTTTTTTTTAGTGCTCTAGCGACAACGGCAAACTATCTTTCAAGTACAAGTAATGCAGGTGCTGTAGATGATTTTCAGTCATCACAGGCATTTTATGTTGCAGATGCAGGGATGCAATACACTCTCATGAGTCGGTTGAACAGAGATACAAATTTTTCGGATAATGCCTCACCCACAGGAGCTCCTTTTGGTGGAACCCCTATCACTTTTGGAAGCGGTCAGTTTTGGATCGAGTATTTAAACCCGACAGTCACGACTGTGACAGTCCGTATTACCTCTAAAGTAGGCAGTGCTGTGAAAGTCATTAGTCAAAATGTGACGAGTAGTAATAATTTTCCACAGTATGCTGTTACGGCTGGTGGCAATTTTAACTCCAACTCATCCACAGGTGTCATCAATGGAAATATTGCTCTGACAGGTCGCGCTAATATTGATAATCGTATTACAGTCAATGGAACCGTGACTTCAGATCCGAGCATCACCATGCCTCAAATTGATTTTAATACTTATAAAGCCATGTGTACGACGACAATTAATGGCAATTACACAATTAATAGTAATTACAGCGGAATGCTTTGTGTGCGTGGAAATGTCACCATCAATTCGAATGTGACTTATACCGGGCTTTTGTATGCAACAGGCAATATTAACGTGAATGGAAATAATGTCACAATTAACGGTACGATGATGTCTGAAGGAAACTTGGAGGTTCTTCATGTGACTGGCTTTTCAGCAACAGCCAGCACCTCCAATCCAACTCAGATGATGCCAGCTCTGGCTTCTAAAGGAAATCTTAACATTATGGGTTCACCTGGGATGCGCATTACAGGCTATGTATGGGCTGAAGGGGATATGGATTTTGGAAATTCTGATAACTATGTTTTTAGGGGAGCGATGGTGGCGGGTGGTGATTTTAATGGTAACCTTTTAATGAACTCGACACAAAATCTAAGTATTACTTTTGATCCTACTGTATTAACAGGAATGCTAGGTTTTACCTACGGCAATTCGAGTGCTCAAAATTTAACATTCACGACAGCTTTATGGCAGGTGCAATGATATGCCTATTAAAGAAAAGCCAACTATTGTTATTAAAAGAGAAGTTTCGTTTATAGAAATTTTGTGTGGTGTCGTTATTATCTTTTTCGCTTTTATGGGAGCTTTGTCTGCTTACAAAAACTCAATGGACAAAACTATTTCCCAACAATATTCGGCGAAGGCTTTTAATCTTTCCAAAGAGAAGTTGGATGAAATTATGAAAGACAGGAGTCTCCATGGGTATCGTTATATCAACAATGGAAGTTATCAAAATCCTGAAAAACTAACCGGTGAAAACACAGGCTTTGTCAGACATATAGATATTTATGAAGTAAAAGAGTCCGACCTCCTGACGGCTCAGGCAGGTTCTGATTATAAACGTGTGAACGTCACGACTAGTTGGGGTCCTACTCCTGAACAAAGTGTCAGTATCAGTACTTTGGTGACCAATCATTAAAATATTGATGTGATTAGACACTTTGTCTATTATGTCCAAATGAGACAAAATCAATCTTTTACAGCGACTCAGGCCAAACAAAACTTCGGAACTCTTTTTGGAAAAGTGGCTATTGGTAAAGAACATGTAAATCTTCAAAAACAAGGTAAAATCCAGGCTGTCATGATTCCTATCGATGTTTATGAGGAATATCTTTTTTTAAAAAAACAAAAAAACAAAATGGATCTTTCCGGTCTTCTGACAGCCACACATCGCCTCAGGAATCGTCAACAGATACCTCAAAAAGGTGATCTGGATGGTGTTGAAATGATTCGTGAGCTGCGCCATGGAAGATAATATCATCTGTTTGGATACTAATATTTGGGTTAAACTATTTTCTCCTGAAGAAAGAAGTGACAAAGTAGCTTCTCTTTTTGAAGATTGGAAATCAGAAGAGATGACATTTATAGCACCTTCATTTTTACTTTTTGAGTTAAGTTCAGTTTTAAGAAAAAAAGAAAAGATGCTTTTGACTCATAAAGGTCATGCTGTCGAAGCTGTAAAGCTTTTGTATGAATATCCTATTGTTCTCTATCAATCTGAAGATTTTATGAGAATGAGTCTGAGTCTCGCTCAGAAGATGGATGAGACAGTAATCTATGATGTGGCCTTTTTGGCCTTAGCCCGGTGGAAAAAAGCTGCTTTTTATACCTCTGACCTGAAGTTCTTCAATAAGGCCAATAAGTTTTATTCTCAAATTTTCTATATTTAGGCCATTTTTTCTCTCATGAAGGAGTCCCTTTTATCCGTTGAGTGGAGTGGGACGGGTTCATGCCACATACTATTATTTTATACTCTAGTGACGCTGTATTGCGTCAAAGACGAATGGGAGGCTGCCATGTATCTTGAATTTTTTTCCATGAACCATTCTCCATTTGGGGTGACTCCCGATACACGCTTTCTCTACCTCTCCCCTCAGCATGAAGATGCCTTGGCGACTCTGCTTTACGGAATTCGTGAACGACGTGGTTTTATGATTCTCACAGGAGAAGTGGGCACTGGTAAATCGACCACCATCAGAGCCCTTTTAAATGAATTGAAAAATGACGTCGAAACCTCTCTGGTTTTGAATCCTCTCTTGTCGACAGATGAATTGGTTAAAACCATCTCGCGTGATTTTGGCTGTGCAGTGGCCGAGACGGATAATGTTCAGACAGTATTAGAGCATCTCAATCTCTTTCTTTTGGAAAATGATCAAAAGGGTCGCAATGCTGTGGTCATTATCGATGAGTCTCAAAATCTTTCTTTAGAATCCTTAGAAATGGTTCGCTTGTTATCTAATCTGGAAACCGAAACTCATAAGCTGATTCAGATTGTATTAGTTGGTCAGCCGGAATTGGAAACAAAGCTTGCCGATCCAGCTTTGCGTCAGCTGCGTCAGAGAATTCAGATTGCTCATCGGTTGCATCCTTTAAACTGTGAAGAAACAAAAAATTACGTCATTCATCGTGTGAAACAATCAGGCCCCAAATGTTGTATTGTTTTTCAAAGTACAGCTCTCAAAAAAATTTATGAATACACCTCAGGATTTCCAAGGCTGATCAATACCTTGGGCGAGCTGATGTTGGTCACCGCTTTTACCAAAGAAACGCATGTGATTACCAATGCGATTGTAGATCAAGCTTTTAAGGAGATGTTGGACAAGTCTTGGCAAAAAGTACCGCTGTGGAAAAAAGTATTAGGCATTGGTGGAAAGGAGCCTCGCCATGTCAATAATACATAAGGCTCTTAAAAAAGCAGAACAAGACACACATCAACCTGATACCACGGGGGTTATCGTTGATGTTCAGGATGAAGATTCGGAGGGAAGTATGAGAAAATATATTTTAATGGCGATGGTCGTCGCCTCTCTTCTCGTGGTGGGTTATTTTCGATTTTATAAAAATAAGGAGGTTCCTGTTGCCTCACTGCCTCCTGTGACCAATCAGGCATCGATGATTCCCACAACGCACGCTCCAGCACCCCAAAGTGATGTCGCTAAAGAATTAGACAATTCAATGGACCCTGCGGTGTCGACAGCCGGTTTGACGGAAATTGGAATTAAAAAAATGGAATCAGGCGATTATGAAAGTGCCAAGAAAATGTTTGAGAGTGTTGTCTTTCGCGAACCTCGTAATGCTGAGGCCTACAACAATTATGGCTTAGCCTTGAAAAAATTGGGCAAGAGCGAAGAGGCTTTTGAGCAATATAGAAAAGCACTTTCGATAGATCCAAATTTTGCTGAGTGCTCCAATAATCTAGGTGTTCTCTACATGGTGAATCGAAATTTGGCGGAGGCGGAAAACCAATTTCAAAAAGCAATTCAGATGAAGCCAGATTATTCCGATCCTTACTTGCACTTAGGGATGGTCTTGGAAGCTCGTGGAGATTTGAATGGGGCTAAGAAAAGTTATCAGACGTTCATCGATAAATCGAAAGGTATCGGAGCTGATGTGTTGGTGAAAGTTCAAAACCGCATGGCAGCTTTGAAAGTTCAATGAGGATGATTTTATGGGAATCTTAAGTCATTGGATGGGAAAAAAAGATTTAGTCGGAATGGACTTAGGTCACACCTCCGTGAAGATGGTGCGTATTAAGCATAAGTCCAGCGGTATGGATGAAGCTCAGCAATGGCTTTTTGAAGGGGCTGTTTCGACTAAAAATCCTGAAAACGTGGCGGCTTTTAGAAAGTTTTTAAGAAAACACAATCTCGATCATGCCAGTGTGGTTTGTAATATAGAAGATCCTTCTTTAAAAATCAGAAGAGTGGATTTGCCGAAAATGCCGGCATCGGATGTGCCGGATGCGATTCGGTGGCAAATGAGAGATGTGGTCGATGGACCTGTGAATGAATTTGTTGTGCGCTATACGGTGATTGAGGATTACCAGAACGGTGATGTGAAAAAAACAGCTTATGTTGCCTATGCGATTCGTAAAAATATTATACAAGCGCAGACAGACTTTTTGAAAAAAATTGGTTTGGATGTAGTGGCCATCGAGCCTACATCAGTATCCTTAGTGGCTGCTTTTGATCGCTTGGAGGATTGGGAAGAAGATCAGTTTTATGCCATTGTGGATATTGGTGAAGTGAAATCGTTCTTTATCGTCTTGAATGCCGGAAAGTTATTTTTCTCACGTCCTCTCATGAGTGTATGCGGGTCAGCTTATAGAAACATGGAAAATGACAAGCCTGGTTTTTACACTCAATGTGCTGTGGAAATACAAAAATCAATTGATGGCTTTTCTCTGGTATTTCGTCGAGATAAAATTGACGGTTTGTATCTTTGCGGAGGGGGCGCGGATATTCCAGAATTTTGCGAAGCTTTGCAGCAGGCTTTAGCTATTCCTACCAAAGTATTATCACCCGCACAAAAGCTGACGATGAAAGATGGGAGTTGTCTTTATGATACGGCTATTGGTCTAGCGAGCTACCCTGCAACAGGAGGAAAAGCCTAATGCCTTCGGCCAAACGACATGTGATTCAGCACATTAACTTCGTCGAGAAAGAACCTCTGACGTTGACCTATCGTGCCATGATCATGATCGTTCTTATGATTTTAGCGTCAGGAGGAGCTACTTTTTTTATTCAAAAAACAAGGCTGGCTTATTTACAAAAAAAAGTGACTGTTTTGGAATCAGAACTAGCAGCACTAAAATCCAATCGTGACCGGATTATGACTGAAATTGCCAAGCAGGGTGAAAAATCCAATTTGTCAAAAGCCAGAATGACGTTGGTTCCATTTTTTGATGATTCTGAGGAGTGGTCTGGAGTCTTGAAAGAAATCACGGCACGTATTCCTCATTCTATGTGGCTTAAAGATATTCATTCGACCCAAAAGACAGGTGGCAAAAAAAGTGTGATGATCAGTGGAGATGCTTATCAACCTGAAGTCGTAACATTGTTTATCAAAGCCCTCGGATCTTCATCCTATTTTGATCAAGTGATCTTGAGTAGTTTAGAGCAAAAAATAGAAAAGACAGGTAATACCTATCATTTTTCTATTGAGATGGGGATTGCGTCCAAAAAGAATTCTGCCGCCGTAGCAGATGGAGGTGGCTCATGAATCTAGGTCGTAATGCCACTAAAAAAGAACTGGCTCTTTTTGCAGGATTGGTTTTGGCGCTATTATCCGTTGTTCCCAAAATAGCATACAAGCCTTTTCAGAAAGTCATCCAAGATACCACAACTCATATCTCCAATATGAATATGGAAAAGCAGGCTCTGGAAAATTTTTCAGCAGCAACGCCCACTTTGGAAAAAACAGAAACTCTTCATGCAAAGGGTGTGAAGATGAAAGTATTGTTGGGCGAGATCAATTCTGATTATCAGGAAGTGACATCTCTGTTGAATGCTCTGACAGACCGCTCATTTTTGGGGAATATCGCTATTCAAAAGCTGGGGTATCAATCACCAAATTATGGTGAAGGTTATTCTAAAACGGCTTTTGGAATGCAGATCAATGGATTGTTTCCGGAAATTGTCCAATATATTGACCGCCTCGAACAATTCCCCGCTTTATTCAATATTGATGAAATTTATTTAAAGTCTTCGGATAAAAAAACAGAACAAGACGAAATCGAAATGACACTCGAGGGAAATATTTACCGCTTTGAAAAAAATCCCAATAAACCGGCAAATGATCCTAAAGGAACGCAGCCCACCGCGGACAGTGGTGGAGGAGGCAAGACATGAAATCACTAAAAACCAGCTCAATTTTCTTAGCTCTTTCAATATGCCTAGCGACATTGAGTGTGGAGGCCATGCCTCTTTCAGATCTGGCTCTCGATCAGCTGGACCAAAACAGCAATATGCTCAATCCCAGCTTAAGAAGTCCTTTTTCTCCTGAAACCAAGGCTGGTAGTGAATTGGATCCAAATAGTTTTTTGGTTCAAGGTGTGATTTATGGAAAAATGAAAATGGCTCTTCTTTCAGGAAAGATGCTGAAGGAAGGGGAGGAGATGGGCCGTTTTAAGGTAGATAAAATTTTACCCAATGAAGTGGTTATTAAGGATGAGGAAAAAGAATTTCATCTCAGCGTAGAGAACTACATAGATCCGATGGTGGTTAATAAAAAAAATCAGGAATACATGATCGAATTTCGGGATGCTAATTTAGCCGACGTTCTCAAGATGCTCTCCAAATGTGCCGGTTTAAATCTTATTACTCCTGAAGATCTATCAGGACGCGTGACACTTTCTTTTGAGGATATTGCTTTAATTGACGCGATGCGATCGATTTTGCGCGTAAATGGCTATGAATATGCGATGGAAGAAAAAGTGCTGCGCATTGGCAAGCCAGATGCTTTTGCTGGTGGTACCGATTTGCGTACTCAGACATTCCACCTCAAATATGCGACTGCCAAAGACTTAACGGAAAAAATCAAAACCCTTCTTTCAGATCGTGGTTCTGTCATCAATGATGATCGAACCAATACGCTCACAGTAAAAGATCGTGATGCTGTGGTAGGCAATATTAATAATATTATTGATCAGATGGATAATCGGGATCAGCAGGTGCAGATTGAAGCGCGTATTGTCGATGCGAGTAAAAACTTTTCGCGAGCTTTGGGTATTCGCTGGGGAGTTAATGGAAGTGCTGGAAAATTTACGACGAGTGGAACTGCAGAAGTAGGATTGAATGGAGATACAGGAAATCCTCTTAATGTCAATTTAGGTGCCGCAAATCCGACGAGTGGGATCGGTATGTTGATTGGCAGTGTTGGTGGTTTTAACATTGAAAACCAGCTGACAGCCGCTGAGAGTAAAGGTGATATCCAGATTTTGTCAAAACCCACGGTGATGACTCTTAATAATATGCCTTCAAAAATTCGCAGTGGTACTAAGATTTATGTCAAATCGACTTCGAATATCAGTGTGGGGACATCAAGCTCATCCAGCTCTTCCAGTAGTTCTGGTTTGCAGGAAATCAATACCGGTATTGAGCTGACAGTGACTCCTCAGATATCCATTGATGATTATATCAAAATGCAAATCCAGGCTATCGAGAGTGAAGCTGATTTTTCAAAAACTGTCGATGGTATCCCTGCCATTTTGGATAACACGGCCAATACGACTGTGGTGGTGAAAGATGGAGAAACAGCCGTTATCGGTGGTTTGTTTAAACAAAAAACCACCAACCAAAAAAATGGTGTGCCGGGACTGCAAAATATTCCTGTGATGGGATATCTTTTTAAGAATAAAGCCAAAACCCGCTCTGATGGTGAGTTGATGATTTTCATCACACCTAAAATTGTCCAGTCATAATAATAGACTAGGCCTTTACATTTTTTAAAACAGTTTCTAAACAGGCTCTCCTTATGAGCAGGCTTAAACGATTTTCTGTTTTTTTTCTGTGGCTGATTTTTTTCAGTCATTTTCTTTTTGCCAACGAGATTTCCCTACTAAAAAAATATTTCCTTTCAGGCCATATGCTTTTGCAGCAAGGTCATTTTGAAGAAGCTTCAAAAAAACTGGAAAAGATTTCTCATGAAGCTACCGGTATTCAGGACTACGTACTTTTTGATTATGCCCAATCTCTGTGGAGCGAAAAAAAATGTATTGAGGCCAAGGGTGTCTTTTCAGATTTGGAAGCCAATTATCCCGAGAGTCGTTGGGCTGATTTGGCACGTACGATCTCTCGATCTCATGAAGAATGTCCTCCACTAGAAATTCCCGAACCGGTTGTTGAAAAATATGATTGTGCCAATGCCTCTACATTGATCGCCAGTGCGGATTGCTATTTTGATTCAAGACAATACACAAAAGCCAAAGAAGTTTATCAAAAACTCGTGGGCCCTCCTCATTCACGCTCAAAGACAGGAGTTCAGTTTTTGGTGCGTCTGTCTCAATCAGCCGCTAGAAGTCAGGATTTTAAAACAGCGATTGAGGCTAATCGCTTGATGATGGCACGCTATCCTAAATCTCCACAAGCACATGAAGCTCTGCGCAAGATAGCTTTTTTGTACCAAGATGCCGGACAATACGAAGACGCTATACCTGCTTTGAAGCAAGTGTTGAAGAAGACAAAAAACAATCAGGAACGGCGTGATTATTGGGGAAGATTGCCTGGTCTCAGTATCGTTTAGGTCATTATCGAGAGGCTCTGGATAGTTATGAAGAGGCGATTCAACAAGGAGAAACAGCTCAGCTGCTTTATTGGAAAGCTCGATCGTTGGAAAAAAATAAAAAAAACAAAACTGGAGAAAAGCCTCAGGAAGTTTATCAAAATATTATTCAAATGTACCCGGCGACTTATTATGCCGTCCGTGCGGCAGAAAGACTCAATCGTCTGGGAATTGGGACTGATTATAAAAGTTGGTGGACGCCTGTAGGACTTCAATGGAGTGAAGAGGAAAAGGAATTTTCCGCATCTTCTTATTTGGACAAAATATATACACTCACCTCTTTGGATCTCATCGCAGATGCTGAGGTCGAGATACGTTTAGCCCGACAAAACAATGATGATTCTCAGTGGGAAGGCCTCCCACTTCCCAATGATCCGAGGAGATTTGTTAAAAAATCTGATGCTTATCGATTTCATTTTCGCATTCCCACTCAAGATACCGAATACCGTTTGCCCTATGCTGATTTTTTATTTTCAGAGATCAAACGCCATCAAAACTTTATCGATCCATTTTTGGTCTATGCGATTATGAGGCAGGAGAGTCGTTACCGACCATCAATTGTTTCACCTGTAGGTGCTATTGGGCTTTTGCAGATCATGCCCTATACAGGGCGTAAACTTTCTAAGGAAGCTGGCTGGAGTGTTTTTACACCTTCTTGGCTCCGAGACCCTTTGACCAATATCGAACTTTCTGTTTTTTATCTTAAAAAGCTCGATAATCTCTTTGCTGGAAAATGGTATGCCACCGTGGCTTCTTATAATGCCGGTGAATTCGCGGTTTCTCAATGGCTCAAACAGCGCCATGGGTTGTCCGAAGAAGAGTTTATAGAAGAGATCCCCTATGGCGAAACACGGGATTATGTAAAAAAAATCTATACTAATTGGAAAGCTTACCAGACTATTTATTAAATTTTTATCAAAACCTGTTTAAAATCATTGTTCCTGATTAAGTAGACGATACGTTGCGGCCATTAAGAAATGGAGACGATAATGCTTAATACAAAAATCGATTTTACCAAAATCAGTCTTATGGATGCTTTAGATTTGGCTATTTTGATCGAACAAGAAGCTGAGGAGCGCTACAAAAGCTTTTGTGATCTTTTAGGTTCTGCCTATAAAGGCGATGCAGCCGATTTTTTTAATATGATGGCTGTCAATGAAGCCAAGCATGGTAAGGAGCTTTCCAGTCGTCGGGCAAAGTTATTCCCCAATATTCCATCACGGGTAAATATTGACATGATTGATGATATTGAAGCTCCCGATTATGGAGCTCCGCGTTCTTTTATGTCACCACGCGCCGCTTTGGAAGTGGCCATGAGTAGTGAAATCAAGGCTGAAAAGTTTTTTGCTGCCGCTCTTGAATACATTAAAGATCCCCAAATACGTGAACTTTTTGCAGAACTCCGAGATGAAGAAATAGAACATCAAAATCTCTTAAAAGCTCAAATTGAAAAAGTGGGAACAGAGCTCGGCCCTGATGTAGATTCAGAAGACGTAGATACAGCTGCCGGCGATTAATCTTTAATCAGATCCAGCATCATCTCAGCCCAATAAGACTCATCTTTGAGCATATTAAAGATAAGATCGAGCTTGCGATTAATTTCTGGAAAATCACCATCCAAATCTTTGGCACTGCTGAAAAATTCGATTTGGTTTTTAACCATAAGACCCTGAATAATTGAATGAAAAAAATGTCGATAGGCATGCTGAATCTCTGGTTGGGCAGGTTTTGCTATGTAGTAGCGATTACAAAATATCGCAAAATCATCTAAAAACTGTTTCCATAGAGGGAGAGCTTCTTCTGTCTTTCGATTCATAAATGATGGAGTAAAAGTGATCTCCTTACATTTGAGAGAAAACTTTTTATTTTCATCAATCACTTGTCGAAGACATAGGATCGCCGTTTTTATTTTTGAGAAAAAAGTTCGTGAATATCTCTTTGCTCCGTGTCTGTAGGTGGTAAAAGATTTTCTTTTAAAACCTCAACAAAATCCTCTTTTTGATTTTTGAATTTTTCCAAGAGATCTGTAGGATCTATACGCGTGACTCCTGAAATTTTGGCTCCAAAATTTTGAGGAATCACATTAAAAATCTTTCCTTTAAAAAAAGGAATCAGCTGCTCAGTGAAATTTTTTAAATAAGTATACCAATAGAGATTTGTCAGGATAGGTTGGCCGTCATTTCCCTCGACTTGAAGGGTTTGTCTGTTTTCTTTTTGTAGATTTTCGGAAAATCGCTTTGTCTCTTCCCAAGCTCCAGAGACATGGCTTTCCTGATTTTTGGTGTAACTCAAATCCTGTCCTACTAGATAAATCTCATTACATTCTAAAATTTCCAAAATTCGAAAAGCCGCATTGGCTGCTGAGTGTCCAAAATCAATCGGCTGACTAGCAAAAGGAAGCCATTGAGCAAACAAGCCTTGGCTTAGTAAAAAAGTGTTATAACCCCCATTAGTTTCAAAACATTTGGGATGAACCAACGGTGGGGCAATAAAAATGTGTTTGGGTTTTTCTGAAAGATCACGAAAAAGATCGCCCACGTTTTCATCACGCTCAATATTGAGCCAAAGATGAGGTTTAATATTATTTTTTATGAGAAGCGAAAGTGCGGAAGGGCAGGCAATCATCAAAACCTGATCCTGGATTTTTTGAAGAATAGGTAAAGACTCTGTCAACGAAGGTCCTGAAGCCACCAAGAGGGCGGGTTTGCCTTTTAAAAATCCTTTTGCTTTGTCAAAAGATGGCATTTGAAAAACACGAGGAAGATTTTTAAAAATATTTTCTGCTCCGCGATAAGCATCGTATGGATCGCTGAAAACTCGGTTAAAATGATGTGCAATTGCTTTAGGAATCAGATCCTGGATTGTAAGATAATAAGTTGGATTACTCTGACAACTGGGTGGAAAATTGATATATTCGACCGCATCTGCAAGCATTAACCAAGGTCCTGATGCATAAAAAGCATTTAGAAAAAGTTTAACTTTCTCTATCTCATTTCCAATAATCCAAAAAATTTTTGTAGAAGAGAATGCTTCTGAAAAGTCAGAGAGTTCGAGAGCTTTTTAAAAAAATGAATCTGATTTTCAAATATTAAAATGACCTGATTGAGAGTGTGAGGTTTTTTGAAAAATTCAAGAAAGTGTAGCCCCAAACCAAAACCCAAAAAAACAAGCATGCGGGGATTAGAAAAAGTTTCCTGAGACATAAACTTTTCAGAATATTTTTGAGGGGATGGTTCTGGATAAAACCATTTTGAACTCCCATCGGCAAATTGACAGGCGATATTCATCTCTCCAATTTCTGTTTTTTTTACCACTACAGCGGGAATCTCCTGAAGAGTTTCTATTTGTTGGGCCAATTGAGGATGATATTTACGAAGTGATTGTAGATTCTTTTCAAAAATAGGATTTTGAGTCATGAGACTCGGGCTTATATCAGACCTTTTCTAAAGGATCAAAGAGACGTTTATATTCTTCCAAAGCAAAGCGATCCGTCATCCCTGCGATATAATCACAAACAGTTCTTTCCAGATCACGTTTTTTGGCTTTTTCATAAACCTCGGGAGGAAGCGTTTTGGGGTTTTTCAAATAGGTTTTAAAAAGACCTTCCATGATAATTTCAGTTTTATTCGCCATGCGTTCTACCCGATGATGGTGATACATAAAGTCGCGCAAGAAGGATTTAAGCTCTCTGTTTTTCATATCAAAATCCTTAGACAGAGAGACGAGTCTGGATTTGCTGTTTCGAATATCCGAAAGGGATTTTATTTTGGCGTCTTTGAGACGTGATTCTGTTTCAGTCACAAGATCGAGAACGAAGTGGTTGATTAAAGAACGAATCGTTTGTCGTATTTGAATTTTGTCGTCTTCGTGCTTTTGAAAATGTTCTTCCCATAGTTGGACATTTTTAAGTTGTTTGAGATTGATAAGCCCAGAGCGTAAGCCATCATCCAGGTCGTGGTTGGAATAAGCGATTTCATCGGCAATATTGACAATCTGAGCTTCAAGAGTGGGATTGCCTTTTTTCTTAAATGTCGCTTGAGCATTGGGTTTGTCATATGCGGATTGATGCTTGGCCAAACCTTCCCGAACTTCATAGGTGAGATTGAGTCCTGGAAAGTGAGGGTAGCGATCTTCCAAAAGTGTGACAATACGCAGGGATTGACGATTGTGCTCAAAACCCCCAAATTTTTTCATTAAGCGATTTAAAACCACTTCTCCCGAATGCCCAAAAGGAGTGTGCCCCAAATCATGGGCTAATATAATGGCTTCTGATAGATCTTCATTAAGTCCCATCATGCGAGCAATGGATCGTGCTATTTGAGAGCCTTCCAAGCTATGTGTGAGTCGTGTGCGGTAATGATCTCCTTCATGATACACAAAGACCTGGGTCTTGTATTCTAAACGTCGAAAAGCATTTGAATGAACGACTCGATCACGATCTCTTTGAAATGCCGTTCGGTAAGAATGTTCTTCTTCAGGATATTCACGTCCTTGGCTATCAGCACTATGCATCGCATAGGCGGCAAGGATTTTTGATTCACATTGCTCATAGTCCTGTCTGGTTCTCATAAGATTCCCATCTGTTTGTGAATCTGAGGAATGATGCGAAGGTTTTTGAGTGTTGGCTTTATCATGTCTTCCCAATGTGCAATTTGATCAATGGTAGGAATAGAACGAAAACGCCCATAGAGAGAGGCTGGTTGAAGAATGACAGGGAGTGTTGCATCCATCGAAGCAATCAATTGAGTCGCTTTCAAAATATCTTTTTCTTCAGTCTCTCCTGAAATGACAATTTTGATATACGTTTCTTTTTTTGAAGGAGCTCGTTGAACAGCTTTTAAAAAAGCTTCATGCTCGCGCCACCAAGGGTGCATTCCTGTGGAAGAGGGGAGTTTGATATCCATGCTCACAATATCAATCCATTCTGCTAATTCGATAAATTCCCCAAAATGAACACCCGCAGTTTCCACCATGATTTTTCTTTGAGGATAATGCTCTTTCACTTGGGGCAACCATTCTCTTAAAAAATAAACTTTTTGAAGAGGCTCCCCGCCGGTGAGGACGATGGTTTCATCATTAAAATCACCGATGATTTTATTGAGGGTGGCCTGTGAAATAGGGTTGGGGAGATGTTGGTATTTTTTTGAAAAAGCCGGAGATTCCAAACGGCAAAATTTATTTGGAACAAACGTCAGCGGTGTATCACAAAATTTACAGGAAAGTTCACAATCTTGGAAACGAATAAAGAGCTGTCTTTCTCCAACATGAGTGCCTTCTCCTTGATAGGAGGAAAATATTTCGATGATTGAAGCGTCATTTTCCATTAGTAAACAGGCCTCACTTTGGATCTGGCTTCTTGTGCGCTCAGAAATTCATGTTTAAAACTTTCAAGAATAGCTTTTCCAATTTCTGTTGGATTGATTCCGTAATCCAACAACCCCTTTGTTTTGACAGGAGTACCTTTGCTTTCAATATTGATTCCAAAATGAATCAATGTGGAAACAGGTGATGCCGTGGCTATAGAAACAGAGAGTTTTGCATCTTCATCGTAGAGATCATTCCCACCACGGACTAGATGATGTTTTTTTGTACGACTGATAAGTTCTTGTTGAGCCAGACTGACTAAGAGTCGTTGGTAGAGGATTGTTGTTTCCAGGTTAATTCCAAAAAACTCGCCGATGAAGTGAATCATGTTTTGGCTATAGATGGGTTTTTTCTGCTGAACATCCACGAGATCTACCATTTTATCGAGGGCAACATCGCATTTACCTGAGAAGGCTACGAGGCTATTCCCAAGGACTTGGAAGTTTTTAAAAATCCAATGAGGCGCTAATTGTGTTCCGTCATAATCGATGGATGGATCCAAGAATTTAACTAGCATCAGGTGCCCTTAAGAAGATTTGAAAGGATCTGCAATCCCTACTTGTTGAAAAGCTCTAAAATTTCTCTGACATGATTCACAGGCTCGACACGGAGTCTCCTGGCCTTCATAACAAAACCAAAGGCTTGAAAAAGGGATAGCTAAATCCTTAGCTTTAGAAGCAATCTGATTTTTAGTCATATGAAGTGTTGGGCTTTCGACAACAACTTTTGAGAGAGTTGAATAGGAGAAGAAGTCATTGGCAGTTTTTAAAAACTCAGAGCTATTATCCGGAAACGTCACGGCTTCTTCAGCATTAAATCCTGTCATGATGACATCAATACTTTGAGCTTCAGCAATCGTGGCTGCAATATTTAAAAAGAGTCCATTGCGATTAGGTACCCATACTTTTTGAGCGTTGAGGGAGCTTTGTTTAAATTGATCCAAATCAGAAAGAGTCGGATTGGGAATATCTGCTTGTGTGTTGACTAAAGCTGTTTTTGTAATTGCTGAAAGCCAATTAAGTGAAAAGACTTCATGAGGAATATTGAGGGAGTGTGAAATTCTTTTAGCTGCATTAATTTCTTTTGAAGCAGATTTTTGCCCATAATCAAAAGTAATCGTTTTGACAGTTTTTCGATCGTTCTGACTCATGTAAAGAGCCGTTGTGGAATCCAATCCCCCCGACAAAATAACCAAAGCTGATTTTTTAACCATGATTTTTTATTAAGATAGATTTTCGGAAGAAGTCAGCTTTTCTTGAAAATAACGATAAGAATCCATCACTTTTTTATAATATACTTTAGGCAAGGGGATTTTATTCTGGAGCTTTTGATCAATAGAGGCAGGCCCCCAATTATAAGCTGCAATAGCTCGATCCCAATGATGACTATATTTCTCCATGAGATAAGTTAGATAATGAACACCCAAACGAAGATTTTTTTGAGGATAAAAAAGCTCAGATACATGAGTGACAGCCGTTTCTTTTCCATAATCTTTGATGACGCAAGGCATGATCTGCATCAAACCTCTGGCACCTGCCGATGAATGTGCATAAGGGCGAAATTGGCTTTCTACTTTAATGACTGAAATGATGAGAATGGGATCCATTTCGTACTGTTTGCTAATCGCCACAATCTCATGAGCTATTTCTAAGGAGTCAAGAGACGTGGATAGTGGAACCTCATCTTGAATTAAATGAGCTATTTGGATGACTTCAGTACTGGGAAAATGGGCCGAGTTAAGATTTGAGGCGCAGTGGGGTAGAAGAATGAAGCTCGATAAGCTCAAGATTAAGCCGATATATTTTGAAAAATATTTTTTAAGCACTTCCATAAAATACTCCTGTTTAAGATTATCGGCTTTTTATGGAATTAGTTGCTCTTAAAACGAAACAACCCGCTTTCCTTTCAGAAAGCGGGTTGTTCGAGGGAGGTACAATCCTAAGCAGCTTTTCGCGTAAGCTTGTTAACCCGACCTTCGAGGGTGACGATCTTGCGTGATAGCTTGACCACATCCTCTTGAGAGGGAATGCTTAGGATAGACAAGACTTGATCTTTTGTATTCAAAGCTTGAACTTTAGCCTTAGCCATCAACTCAGAAGAGTTGATTTTCTTAATAATATCATCGATGTTCTTCTTGGCTTCCCGGACGATTTCGTCACGGTTGAAGTTTCCTAACGAACCAACAGAGGCAATTTGAACTTCTTTGGCCTTTGCCAAAACTTCATTAGCGAGTTTAACCAGTTCTTGGCTCTTCTCTTCAGCTACTGAAGCAATCCCCGTGCTGCGGACTTGTTGAATGAGAGTGCGGACACCCTTTTTGATATCGCGTGAGCTCGTCTCCGCCTTTTCAACGATGCGTCGGACAACTTTTTCTGCTTCCACCTCAAGCTTGCCGAGAAGATCGGTGAAGCTTTCAAGCTTGATAGCAGTTGTTTTCGATGTTTTGGCTGGTTTACGTCTGGTAGCCATAGAAATCCTCCTTGTTTCAAAATTTTTGCTTTTTTTGCGGTTGCCATAATGTTGAACCTTTCTTTGCCCAACGCGTCAGAGATTTACACAGTGCATCAAAGTGGTCAATATTATTTTATGCAATGCGTTATTTTTTGTTAAAGAAGGGTTTTAAGCTTGAGTTGAATGCTGCTTCTTCCATTCCAGGTATTTTTTTGAAGATTGTAGATGAGTTGGTGGTGAGTTGTTTTCAAAATAGTTTCTAGATCTTTGGCTCCATTAAAATAAATTCCATCAAATGATAGCTGTGAATGACTTGCTGAAAATTTGAGATGATTGTTGCCGCTACCAATAATGCGGCAAGAATGAAGTTTTGCATCTTCTGTCATAAAGGTGGGTTCTGGATTGCTCGATCCAAAGGGCTCAAAAAGTGAGAGTTGTTCCAAGAGTAGGGGGCTGATTTCGTTAAAAGGGAGAATTGAATCCACCCTGATTTTTTTTCTAAAAGGTTCAGGAGAGAGGCTTTCTATCGATTGATGAAATGATTCTGAAAAATCTTCCAAACTCTTTAAATCAAGCGTCATTCCCGCTGCAGCTTCATGGCCACCAAAATTAATCATTTTATGTTCGATATTTTTCAAGGCTGCGTAGACTGAAAATCCTGCAATCGATCGTGCGGAACCTTTTGCGATATTTTTATCTTCAAAAAATGAAAGTGCGATCGCCGGTCGATGATATTTTTCCGTAAGTCGTGCAGCCAGAATTCCAACAATTCCAAGATGCCAAGTTTTTGAGCCAACGACAATGCCTCGACGTTCCAATAGTCCGGATGTTTCAATCATAGTGAAAGCTTCGTTCAGGGCTTTTTCTTCTTCAGCTTGGCGCTGCCGATTGTAGGCTTCTAACTTTTGGGCCAATACTTGAGCTTCATTTTCTGTAGAGCTCATCAACAACTGAAGTGCTTCTTTGGGATCTGCCATACGGCCAGCGGCATTAATCCGAGGCGCTAAGCGAAAGCCTACAATATAAGGTGTGACATCTTCTGAAACAGAGGAAACTTCTTTCAGAGCTTTGATGCCAGGGCGTTGCGACGTTGTTAATTCTTTCAATCCATATTTGACGAGAAGTCGATTGGTTCCTGTCAGTGGAACCACGTCGGCAATTGTTCCCAAGCAAGCCAAATCCAAGTAGCGTTTGAGATTAGGAAGCTTAAGTGTGTGTTCACGAAGTTTGGAGCGAAGAGCCATTAAAAAAATTGTCCCATTATCAATGGTGATTAAAAGATCGGGTTTTATAATTTTAATTTTTTCCACACTGGAAGGTGCTAGTCCATAACCATCATGGATACGATGAGGGAGCAGAACATCAACAGTCGCGCCGATCTCTTTGAGAAAAAGTGCCAATTGAGCGCAGCCTGTGATGCCATCCACATCATAATCACCAAAAAGAAGGATTTTTTGCTTGTGAGAAATAGATTCAACGACTCGGATAACAGCTTCCAACATTCCTGACAGTTCAAAAGGGTTTGGAAGTTGTGCCAGATCTCCAAAGAGGAAGCTTTGAGCGTCCTGTATTTCTCTAAATCCACGTGAGACGAGAATTTGAGCCAATATAGGGTGGAGTTGAAACTGATCTATAAATAATTGTTTGAGCGAAATCTCTTCTGGAGAAAGAAGCTTTGGAGTATCGAGTGAAATGGAAGGTTTATTTTGCAAACTTCTTTAAAAAAGCTTCGTTATCTTTAATCCAAATATAAAGAGGGCAAGCGATAGAGAGAGTTGAATAAACACCCGTGACAACACCGATGATCATGGCAAATCCAAAGTTTTGGAATTCCCCTTCGCCAAAGAAATACATCAAAGCTACAACGATAAAGACCGTAAAAGAAGTAATGATTGTACGAGGAAACATTTCATTGATGCTGCGATTGATGATCTCTTTGAGTGATTGTTTCCCAGCATTGGCCAGATGTTCACGAACACGATCATAAACAACAATCGTATCGTTGATGGAATAACCAATGATCGTCAAAATAGCAGCAACGACTGTCAAGCTGACTTCGCGGCCTGTGATGGCAAAGCCTGCAACAGCTAATAAAACGTCATGAATCAAAGCAACAATGGCTCCTGGGGCAAAAGCAAAATCAAAACGAAAGCCAATGTAGATCAACATCAAAAGCCACGAAACAATAATCGAAAGTTCTGCTTTCTTACGAAGATCAGCTCCAGCTTTGGGGCCAACAGTTTCGTTTTGTTCTAAAGTGACTTTATCTGCGCCCACAGAAGCTTGAAGGCTTTCAGTCACTTTTTTGACCACAGCTTCCACATCATCACTCATCTCAAGCTTAATAATGAATCTATTTTCCTGAGCTTCACCAATTTTTTGTACTGAAAAACTTTCAATCCCTACTTTTTCAATCGCTTTTCTAACATCACCATCTGTGGTGGGTGTCTGAAACAAGTATTGAAGTTTAGTTCCACCTTTAAAATCCGTTCCAAAATTCAAACCATTCTTGGCGATGAAAAATATTCCAAGGATGATAGTGATCGCTGAAAAAGCCACAAACCACTTACGATAACCTACATAATCAAAATGAAAGCCTTTAAGTTGAAACATATTAAACGCTGATCCTCTCTCGCTTTAATCCGTATAACAAACCTTCTTGGAGAATGCGTGTGACCCAAATTGTTGTGAAAAGGGTTGTCATGATACCCACCATTAATGTGACGGCAAAACCTCGGATAGCACCTGTTCCAAACTGATACAAAACCACACCAGCTAAAAATGTTGTGATGTTGGAATCGACAATAGCTGTTTTTGCATTGGAATAACCTTCAGCCAAAGCTGCCTTTGCGGATTTTCCAGCACGCAACTCTTCTCGGATACGTTCAAAGATAAGAACGTTGGCATCCACAGCCATACCGATAGTGAGAACAATACCCGCAATACCAGGTAAGGTAAGAGTGGCTTGAAACATGGCTAGGCAAGCCATCATAATGAGAACGTTTAAGAGGAGGGCTACGTCTGCCAAAATTCCTGAAATACGGTAATATAAAGCCATAAAGAGTGCGACAAGAACAGCCGCCCAAAGAGAGACTTTTAATCCCTTATCAACAGAATCTTTTCCAAGTGAAGGGCCGACAACTGTTTTGGTCAATTCTTTCATGCGAGCGGGAAGAGCTCCTTCATGCAACACAAGTGTCAGATCTTCAGCTTCCTTAAGAACGGTTTGATAATCACCATAGCCTAAAGTGATCTGGGCTTCTCCTGAAGGAATTTCACTTTTAATGACAGGTGCCTTCATCACATTGCCATCCAAAAGAATAGCGAGTCTTTTTCCAACATTGGCTTTGGTGACTTCACCGAAAAGTTTGGTTCCGAGAGCATTAAATGAAAGGCTGACATAAGGCTCATTGTCGTGAACATTGACTTGAGCATTCTTTAACATGTCGCCTGTGACTTCAGATTTTCTTTTGATCAGATAAGGAAGCCCACCTGAAACTTTTTTGGTCACAGGATCATATTGGACTTCAAAAAGTATTTCAGACTCGGCAGGGATTTTATCTTTAAGCTGAGTATTGATTTTAGTGATGATTTCTTCAGTAAAGCCTTCGGGAGTATTGAGAGCTGTACGAGCTTCGCTAACCAGTTTGCGAACTTCATCATCGGGTTTGGAATCATCCACGAGACGAAATTCTAAACGACCACCTTTTTTAATTAAATTGAGAGCGCGTTCTGGGTCTGTCATTCCAGGTAATTCGATGGAAATGCGATTGGTTCCCAGACGTACGATGGTTGGTTCAGAAACTCCATAACGATCGATACGATTGCGGATGGTTTCTACAGCTTGTTTGGCGGATTGTTCTTTGGTGCGGCTGGAAAATTCTTCTGTCAAATCCAGAACGGCAACTTTATCAGCTCGTTCAGCTCTCTTTTCAAGCAAGACACCTTTGTAATGCTCATCTAACCACTTGGAAAAATTCGAACGATCATCTTCTTTTTTTAATGTGATTTTGAATTGTGTAGTGTCTGGAATTCTTTCAACTTTTTCAGGAGCAAAGGCTTCTGTTTTGGTCAGCCTTTCAACTTCTGAGGCAAAAAGATCCGAACGATTTTTTAAAGCATCAGCGAGTTCTACTTCCATCTCCACATAAATACCTCCTTGGAGATCGAGGCCGAGCTTGATTTCTTCTCGTGGGAAAAGATTCAAATGCCATGGAAGTGGCTTTTGATCTTTTTCAGATTGTTCTCTTACCTGACCAAATCCGCCCCATGTGGGAATGAGATAATAAATCGAGAGCAGAAGAGCGATGAGTGTCAGGATGCTATGAAATCGCCAATTTTTGGGCATGATATTAAGCTGCTAAAGTTTTGACTGACGTTATTTGTTGTTTGTCCATTTTAACACGGACATTGTCGGCAATTTCCAAAGTCACGATATTGTCGGCTACACCATGAACTTTTCCATGAATGCCACCAGCGGTGACAACTTCATCACCCTTTTTTAAGGTGTTGAGAAGATCTTGGTGTTGCTTACGTTGTTTGGATTGAGGACGGATGAGCAAAAAGTAGAAAATAACAAAAACCAAAATCATGGGCAAAAACATCTGAAGTGACGAGGCTGGTGAAGCTGGTTGTGCGCCTGTGACTGTGCTAGTGGTTGTTGTCGCTTGAGCGTGTGCGGTTCCGATAAAAAGATTTTCTAAACTCATCATAATAATTTTCCTTTTGGTCGCTGTCTTCTTTTCCTTCTTTTTTTTCTAACACATCCCGAATGTTTCGAGTGAGTGTTGCGTAATAATGAAGGTTGTGAATCGAATTGAATCTTGAAGAAAGAATTTCTTTCGCCAAGTACAAATGACGGAGGTAGGCCCTACAATATTTTTTGCAAACGGGGCAAGAGCAATTTTCGTCGATGGGACGTGAGTCTTCTTTGTATTGGGCTTGTTTGATTTGAATATCTCCTAAGCTTGTAAAGAGCTCTCCATTGCGAGCATTCCGTGTGGGAATGACACAATCAAACATGTCGATTCCATACCCGATGAGCTCGACTAAATCTTCTGGTTGTCCCAATCCCATGGCATAGCGTGGAAATTTTTCAGGAATAAATGGGGCTGCCGCGGCTGCCATTTCGTAGAGAACTTCTTTGGGTTCGCCTACAGCTAGTCCACCAATAGCAAATCCACTAAAACCACACCCGCCTTTTTGAACATGTTTTTCATGGAGCTCTAATAAGCGTTCGGCGCATTCTTTTCTTAAATGAGTAAAATGACTCCCTTGAATAATTCCAAAGAGGAGAGGTTTGTAGGAAGAATTCTTCAACGCTTCTTCTTCCAGTCTTTTTTGATGAATGATGAGGGTGCGCTGGGCCCAACGAATCGTGAGCTCCATAGCGCGTCGTGCTTCAGTTTCTGTGACAGGGTAGGGAGGACATTCATCTAGCACCATAATGATGTCTGATCCTAAGGCCCATTGAATCTCATTGGCAAATTCCGGTGTGAGTAGATAGCGCGTGCCATCGATGTGGGATTGGAAATCGACACCCTCTTCACTCATCTTGCGTAGCTTGGCCAAGCTAAACACCTGAAAGCCTCCTGAATCTGTAAGTATGGGTTTATTCCAGCCCATAAATTGATGAAGGCCTCCGAGCTTGCGAATGGTTTCATGTCCTGGACGCAGCATCAGATGGTACGTATTTCCTAAAATAATTTGAGTCTGCATGGCTTCAAGCTCGTCCACGGTGACAGCTTTGACGGTTGCGGCTGTTCCCACAGGCATAAAGACGGGAGTTTCGATAGGACCTCGAGAAGTCATCACAGTTTTTCGGCGAGCCAAAGTCATGGGCCGCGCTGACTAGGGAATCGTCTGGAGTGAGTAAAGAAATATTATGGATTAGCGAGCCAAACGTGAAGATAGCTGACGGGATACATTCCGGAGTCTGTCTTGTATTGTTTTTTCCACTGATCAAAATCGAGCGCAGGAATTTGAGAAGCTTTCAGTCTCTCTTTTTCAGAATCAGGAATACTTTTATCGTAGATGATAGCTTTTAGTGATTTCGAATTTAAACGATCTTCCGAAAGAGGTTCCTTGCTTAAGTCTATGATGAGGTGATTTTTAGAAGATACAATCAACTGGACAAGCATTTTTTCTTCAGGATCTTCAAGGCCCAAGGCCACGGGAAGTGGGTTGGCTTCGATAAGTTTTGTTTCTCGAAAACCAAACAATTTTGCGGCATCTTCAACGCCTTTGGTGACCGCTTTGATTGTTTTTTGAATAAAATCAAAATCTGCTTTTTTAAGATTTAAATAGCGAATAGCTTCTGTTGAAATGAGATGGTTCCCGCTTTTTCCCATGTCCATCATGTGGGCGATTTGATTTCCCAAAGAGACAAGTTCTGCCAAAGCCTGATCAGGTCCGGATTCTTCTTTGATAAGTGGTTCATGATGTTTGCCTATGGCATTTGTAATGACGTCGGGAATTAACCAGTGTCGGCAGAGTTCTGCAGCCAAAACGGCATGGTTGATTTCAAAAATTTCTCTTTCCAAGGCAGCTAATGTCGCTTTGGCTTTACTGGCTTGAGCAAGGGCAATTTCATAGGAATTTTTGGTAAATTCCAAAAGTACTAATTTGCCCATGTCGTGCATGAGGCCTGCGATGAAAGCTTCTTCTGGATCAGTATTTGGGATAATAGTTGCTAGCTTTTTGCAAAGGATAGCCGTGGTGAGAGAATGTCTCCAAAAATCCTCTTGATTGAGATGAATGGAGCCTTTGTCGTTAGGGTTTGTTTTGATGACAGACAGGCTCAACGCTAAAGAGCGTACCGCTTCAAGCCCAATAAGCGTGATCGCTTGGGGTACTGTATTAATTTTTGTCTCAAACCGTAAAAGGGTGAGTTGACGATTTGAAGGAGTTTAGAGGCAATACCAATGTCTAGAGAGATGACTTGTCCGACCTCTTTGATGTTTACATTGGCATTTGATGTTAACTGGATCAATTTTGAGCAGCCGCAGGGAGTGGAGGGACAGAGGATATGTGTCCGGCAATGTTTTTTGAGAAAATTGGCATCCATGATCTTTCTAACGTATCAAGATGCCTAAGACTTTAGCGTTTTTTTACTTATTTAAAATCAATGCACCTGACTTTCTTCAAACTGAAGGGGGTAGGCTGGGATTTTGACTGGAGAGGCGACAGAGGGGAAGTTTGGGATAATACTTTCAAAAAAGGCTTTTCCTGACTCTTCATCTTTGATGGAGTGTGTTTGAGCAAGATAGAAAAGTTTTCCATTAAGAAATACAATCCATTCGTTAGTATTTAAGTCATTGATATTATTTTTATTTTCAGGATTTAATCTTTTCATAAGTACTCCTTTTTTCTATTTGTTAAAAAAGCCCCACAGCGGGAGACTCTTTTGGAGAAAAATAGTAACCTTTTTGGGTTGGGTGACGGGTTGACAGGTCCCTATTTTCCTCTTTTGGGGTGTATGAAAAGTGAGTCTCCCCCTGTAGTTCAACGGATCCTCCTATGAAACTTTTTCTTCTTGTGGAGCTAACACCACAAGTTCATTAATCTTTTTAACTAACTCTTCTGGTTGTACAGGTTTGGCCAAATAAGCATCGGCTCCAATTTCGATAGATCTTTTGAGTTCGCTCTCAGCCACACCAGAAACTACCAATATCTTGGTGTTTTTGAGCTGAGGTTGAGCTCTGACAAATCGAATAACTTCGAATCCATCCACATGAGGCATCTGAATGTCGAGAGTGATGAGGGTGGGTGAAAAAAGTCCCATCATGATACCTGCCTTAAAGCCGTCGGAGGCAATTTTTGTTTCAAAACCCTCTCGATGAAGAGTTCTCTGGATTGATTGAGCGACAGCATCTTCATCATCCACAATCAAGACTCTTTTGGAGAGCTGTTGGAAGGCCGCGGGAATAGGGAGCGAATTCTTTTTTAAGAATTCCACAAAGTCCGTTAGTTGGACTCTGTTATCTCCTCGGCCGGGAAGTTGATAGGCTTTGAGGTAACCTTTTTCGATCCATCGGATCACGGTGCGAAAGTGAACTCCGCAATGTTTGGCTACCTCTCCGGTCGTTAGTGTTTGTGTTTCTAGTTTCATGGTCCATCTCCTGTCTTAAGTGCATAATATGACATTTATGACAAAGGTGTCAAATATGAATTAATAAAAAATAATGACTAAAATGCATTTTAAGACTCATAGTGCCCTAAGTTGTTAAGATAATTAGTTATTTAATCTTCTTTTTGAGTCTGATTTTTTTAAAAAAAAGACTGAGCAAAGAAGAACATTCTTGCTGAAGCATAAAAGGGACAACCTGAATACGATGATTTAGCCGAAAATCCTGAGAGAAATCATAGAGTGAGCCACAGGCCCCCGCTTTTGGATCCAAAGCTCCAAAAATCAGATGTCCGATCCTTGCCTGCATCAGAGCACCCATACACATCAAACAAGGTTCAAGAGTCACATATATAAGGAGGTCATTCATCCTCCATCGTTTCAGCTTTCGAGTGAGCTTTTGAAGAAGAATGATTTCCGCATGACCTAAAGGATCGTTTTTCGACTCACGCAGATTATGGGCACGTGCGATAATCTTTCCATCTTGAACGGCGACGGCTCCGATAGGCACTTCTTTCTTATTAAAAGCTTTTTGGGCTTCTTGAAGAGCGGCCTTCATAAATTTTTCATGATCGGGTAGCAGGCTCATGATGATTTTTTTGGATTTAAAAAAGACAAGAACTCATAAAACGTATCATTGATGGGTGTCGGGATATTGAGCCGTTTCCCTTCGCGTGAGAGAAATCCTGAAAAAGTTTCATGCTCCAGTTGGCGATGATTTTCAAAATCCTGAAGCATCGACGGTCGTACGGATCGCAAGTCTTTTTGCGAAAACATCAAACTCGCTTCAATCACACTATCATCAATATCCACCTGATGCCCACGAGCCATCGCAAAAACTTCTCGATACGTTTTTTTGATTAATTCCAAAAGATGAGGATCGTCCAAGACATGACCGACATCCGTGCGTGCGATTGTGCAGACTTGATTAAACGAAGCGTTCCATCCCAGTTTGATCCAGAGATTTTTCCAAATGTTGTCAGATGGTCTGACATCAATCTGAGCTTTTTGAAACATCTCAGTCAGGGACTGAATGCGTGGTGTGATAGCGCCATCCAGCTCCCCGATAGCAATGCTTCCATTGGCATTATGCAAAATGAGTCCAGGCTCCAATGTTTCAGATCCAATATAGCATACGCCACCGATGGTTTGTTGGGGCGAAAAAGTAGTGCTCATTTTGATTTCATTCTCTACCCCATTTTGAAGAGAGAGAAGGGTTGTGTGTGATGAGACAAGAGGCTGAATTTGTTTTAATATGAGATCGGTATCATAACATTTCACTGCGATGAGAATCAGATCCGGTGATTCCAAGCCATCCAAAGAAGCAACCGCACTGACAGGTACTTGGAAATCTCCCTGGTAGCTCTTAATTTTTAAGGGCTTCTTTTGAAGCGCTTCCAATGTCTTGCCCCTGGGCCAAAAAAGTGACCTCTTCACCTGCTTGCGTGAGTTTGGCTCCATAATAGCCCCCGACAGCTCCAGCCCCAATAATTAGAATTTTCTTTGTGAGAGAGGTCATGTTTTTGCTAAAATCTCCGTTCCTTATACAAGGGAAGGGGTATTCGATGAAGAAGAAGCAAATATCAAATAAAAAGCCGATTGTGATACTAGGTGCTGGTGGGCATTCACGAGTGCTTTATGACTGTTTGGAGCTGCTCAAAAGAAATGTTTTGGATGTTTGCGAAGATGATCATGATATTTTGAAAAATTATAAACCCCAAAAAGTCGAGCTGGTTATGGGGATTGGTTCGGTGCGTGATACGGATTTAAGACGCGCTATTTATTTAAAGTTTAAAAATAAAGGCTATGACTTTGCGACAGTCATTCATCCCTTGGCGAGTATAGGATCGAAAGTGCAGATGGGTGAAGGTGTTCAGGTCATGGCTGGGGCTATTATTCAAATAGGCTCACGCGTAGGGGATAACGTTCTTATCAATACCAACTCTGTTCTCGATCATGATTGTGAAATTGGTGATCATAGCCACGTGGCACCTGGAGCCACCATTTCAGGTGGAGTCAAAATTGGAGCTGAATCCCATATTGGAACTGGTGCGTCGATTATTCAAGGTATCCGCTTAGGTTCTCGATGCTTGGTCGGTGCCGGCTCTGCTGTTGTGAAAAACTTCCCCGATGGAAGTATTCTGTTAGGCTGTCCCGCTAAAAACTGTAAGAAGTCACAGGTGGGCTAAGAAATTTTTTTGCTGTTATCCATTTACAAGTGATGTCGTCCAATGCACCAAATAGAGTGGAAGTGAAATTAATCGGTATTGAATTTTTTTCTGATCAGGGAGGGTGACTGTCATCTGATCATCTGCGGGCAAACCATTATAAAATCGAATCGCAATATTCCCCCCCTGACGCGCTAAAAATTGATGGAGAGATTTGAGAGCCCCATGGCTGCCGGATTTGACTTCAATAGGCATCAGTTTGTCACCCATAAGTATGAGAAAATCCAATTCTGAAGAAGCTCCTTTTTCTTCTCGAACCCAGAAGTAAAGCGGATCTCGATGAGTTGTTTGCAATGCCATGAGTTCTTGAGCCACAAAGGTCTCCCAAAGGCCTCCCTCATACTCGGGACGCAAAAGCCGATCTTTCACTTGAAGAGGTGTCACTTTTAACTGAAAAAGACTCATGCCGACATCGAGAGCCAAAATTTTAGGAGCGGCTTTTTCTTTTTTCAGCAATGGGGGATTGAGGTGAATGGTCGGATAAATCCTTTCGGCAAGCATGGCTTCATGAAGTATGTCTAATGCATGGCCTACCGCTTGAGACGGTGAGATCCCAAATCCTGTGTATTGAATTCTTTGACCCATCTTATAGGGCAGTTGATCCCAAACAGCTTTTAAATAAGTGACTTCTCCCTTAGTGGCATATTTTTGGAAATCCTCTTTTAACGTTGTGAGTAGAATTTCATGTTGCCTGTGCACTTCTAGAAAACTTTTTGTTTCAATGTAGGTTTGAATAGCTGCCGGCATGCCTCCGACAATCAAATATTGCACCAAAAGATCCGTCGCTTTTTCATGGAGTGGTAATGGAAGAGGTTTTTGAAATGCCTGTGACAACATTTCAAGAAGCACTGTTTCTCCTAAAGCTTCCAAAAATTCAGGATACGTCGCCGCAAAGAGATATAGAAATTCCACGCGTCCTACAGGAAATGACCAACCTTCTTTTTTCATACGTACTTCTAGAAGAGAACCGGCTGCAATGACATGCAGCTCAGGGCATTCCTCATAAAAATAGCGCAGCATTTGAATCGCTATGTTGGAATTTTGTATCTCATCAATAAAGAGAAGGGTTTTGCCGGGAATGATTCTTTTGCCCGAAAAGCCTTCGATGGTGCGTAATAAATCTTGAGCGTTTCCAACGACCTGAAAAAGACCTAGGGCCGCATCTTTTTCAAGGTTGATCTCGACAAAACTCTCAAATCCTTGACCAAAATTTCGGATGAGCGTCGTCTTCCCAACCTGTCTGGCCCCCCGTATAATGAGAGGTTTACGCGAGGCCCTTTTCTGCCATTCCTGCATGTTTTTGAGTAGAAATCGTTGAAACATAGCCAATTATTGCTAAAGAATAGGTTGTTTGCAATAATAATTATTGTAAAGAATAGGTTATTTTGTTTGGTTTAATGCTTAAGAAATCTCTTCCAGCTTCTTCAACGTATCCTGATATTCTTTAAACTGTCCCATGTCGAACCAGCTTTGGTAGATGGGGAAGACGGAGATTTTTTCTTTTCCGTGTTTTTCAGCGATGCGGGAGATGAGGTTGTTCATGTCGAGGTATTCGTCGGGTTGAATCATGTCTAAAACTTCAGGCTCTAAGACGTAGGCTCCGGTGTTGACGATCATGTCCATGGTGGGTTTTTCAATAATTTTTTGGAAACCGGCGGCATCGCATTCAATCAATCCATAGGGAATGGTCATTTCATGATGAGAGGCTACGAGTGTGAGCAAAGCTTTTTCTTGTTGGTGCCATTCAAAAATTTTTGCCATGTCGGCGTTGATGATGATGTCGCAGTTGGTGACGAAGAAGGTTTCTTTTAACGTATCTTTGAGCAATCGCAGCCCACCAGCCGTGCCAAAAAATTTTGTCTCTTCGATGAAGTTGGGCAGAGGCTCGGTTTGATCTTCATGAAAATAAGCTTTGATGAGCTCTTTTTTGTAATTCAACACTAAGTGAAAATTGTGAAAACCAAATTTTCGAAAATTGTTCATGATGATTTCGATCATTGGTTTTTCACCCAGTGGAATCAGGGGTTTGGGTAAAATTTTGGTTAATGGATCAAGTCGTGTGCCTTTGCCACCTGCCATGATCACTACAGGTGTAGATTGCTGTGTAGGAAGTGCGAGTGAAGCGCTGCTTGCGCCTGAAACGACGTCATCCCAATAAAGAAACTCGCAAATAGATTTGTGCTCGTCGACGACAGGGACGATTTCAATATCATGTGTGAGCATGATAGCTTTAGCTTTGAGGGCAATTTGTGGTGAATTTTTCACTAAAAACTGAGGCTTGGGCCACATGATTTTTTCAACAGGTTCTGAGAAATCCGTGCCTTGAATAATCGCTCGTCGAATATCTCCATCCGTTAAGGATCCTAAAAGTTTTTGATGGGTATCAACGACAAATAAGACTTTTTCTGACACTTCATTTAAGCGCACCATGGCCGCTTTAAGTGATGTCGATGGTGCAATCATGATTGTGTTTAGCTGTTTCATAAAGTGTGAAATGTTTTATGGAGTAAGTTGTTAGATGATAGTTTATTTTTCAGTATCTGGATAGCTTTTTTGCTAAATAAACCAGGGCTATTGTAAGGATTTCCTTCTTTGAGATTTTCCTTAAAACGGCGATTTAAAACTTTTTGAAGGGCACTTTTAATATCGGAATATGTCGGTTTGCAGGAGACGATAGAGCGAGCCATGACACGTCCTTTTTGACGATTGCCAATATTGACCGTCGGTATTTTCAGGCTCGGAATTTCAATAATCCCACTGGAAGAATTGCCAACCACAGCATCAACACAACGTGCCAGGCTTAAGTATTTTAAATGTCCTAAAGAGGGAACAAAGCACGAGGTTTGTGGATGCTGAGAAACAAAGTCCTGAATGGCTTTCAGAATCTGCAGCCCACCTGAATCCGGATTGGGGGAAGTGAAGATCGCTCTCAATTTTAAATCTTGGAGGACTTTTAAAAGCGGTTCAATGGCGGATTGAGAGGCGGCCTGCAACGTCTCAGGATGCAATGTCACCAGAATCGTCTGAGCGCGTATTTGAAAATTTAAAATCTTTTCGAGAGATTTTTTCGAAAGCAGTTGGCTACGTTTCAAATGCTCGAGCCCGGGCGCTCCCAGATAAAAAACCCGTTTCGGATTTTCACCCATTTGAATAATATTTTTTTGATAATTTGGGGTTGCGGCAAAATGAACATGAGCCATTTTTGTAATCGCATGACGGACTTGTTCGTCCAAAACTCCCTCGGTGATCTCGCCTCCATGAATATGAGTGATGGGAATACGTAATCCCACGGCGGCTATACAAGGAGTTAAAATTTCAAGCCGATCCCCTAAGACAATCAACATATCGGGTTTTAGTGATGTGAACGCTTTTGTGTAATAGGGAACAAGATCTTGTTTGATTGTTGCTGCAATCGGAAATTTGTCTTTTTTTATTTCCTGAATTGTATGGCCAAATTTTTTGTCTAAATGAGCTCCGGTGACAATGAGTTGAAGCTTCAATGTGGGATCGAAATTAATTTCACGAATAAGCCAATACAAAAGTCCGTAATCAGCACGATTGGAAGTGACGATGGCGATGTTTTTCTTTTTTTTCAAACATGCCTCCATGTGAGGACATCGTCAGTTGAGATTTTTTTTCTTAAAACTTTTCCAATGATTTTCTCTTTCATGAAAGGAGGAATTCCCGTTCCAGGTCTTTTAGCTACCAGATCCTGACTTTGTAACTGTGTTCCTGCTTTTAGATCTCTTGTGGCGACCAAGCTTTTGCGGGCGACGTTTTTATTGGCGAGTTCGCAAGGAACAGGTCTCTTGATCCCGTCTCCCAAAGCTTGTTCGACGCGACGAATGGAGATAATCATTTTTTGAAAGTCATGTGGTTCGAGTGAGGCTTTGTGATCCGGCCCTGGCATTGATTGATCAAGGGTAAAATGCTTTTCGATAACGGTCGCTCCTAGTGCGACAGAGGCAATGGCGATTTCAATGTCAGGTGTGTGATCCGAATATCCCACCGAAAGTTTTAGGTTTTTAGAAAGTGTGTGCATGGCCTTGAGATTTACTTGGTCAAAAGGGGCTGGATATTCGGTGACGCAATGAAGAAGTGTGAGATGAGGAAAGTTGTCATGGCGAGCGGAGCGTGGCCATCTCACGGCATTCATGAGATCACCAAGTCGGCCTTTGGCCTCCTCGTGATGATAGCCAATCTCCTGAATCCAAGAAACAGCTTGTTTCACTTCTTTTAGCGTACTCATTCCGGTTGAAAGAATCATCGGACGGTTAAATTTTGCAATATGCTGAAGTAAATCTTTGTTGGTGATTTCTCCCGAAGGAATTTTAAAAATAGGGATTTTAAGTTTGAATAATAAGTCCGCACTCTCTTCATCAAAGGGACTTGAGAGAAAAAGAATACCCAGCTTCTTGCATCGTTTGATAAGAGCGGCATGATCGGAGGGCGAGAGTTCCAGTTTTGAGATCATGTCTTTTTGAGATTCCGACTTGGATGTGGTTTTTTTTGATAGGGAGCTTTGGTGGCTTTTTTTAGACGTCAGTTTGTTTGCTTGAAACGTTTGAAATTTAACCGCATCAGCGCCTATTTTTGCAGCGGTTTCTACAAGCTTGAGAGCTGTCTTGAGGCTTCCATTGTGATTCACTCCGGCTTCAGCAATGATGAAAGTTTTTTTTACCACGCCGATAAGCCTCCATCGACCATCAGGACTTGCCCTGTGACATAGCTGGATTCATTCGAGACGAGAAAAGCCGCCGAAGACGCCACATCTTCTTTGGTGGCCATACGACCCATCGGCACGCGTTGTTCATAACGACTTTTGAAGGGCTCTGTATGATTGTCAAAAACGCCGCCGGGACAGAGAGCGTTGCAGCGGATATTGTCCTTGGCGAAGCTGGTCGCGATGTAGCGTGTGAGGCCGATGATGGATTCTTTGGCCATGGCGTAACAGGCGGGATTGTGAATGCGGGTGCCTTCGTAAATGCGTTGATCCGGTCCCAGTGGTCCGTAGATGGAACCAAAATTAACAAGACTTCCACCATTTGATTTTTTGAGCACGCAAACGGCTACACGACAGGCGCGATAAAAAGCCGATGCGTGAACGGCGAGATGTTCGATGCCGTCATCGTCGTCGTCATCCAGAAATGAGTACGTCCCATAGCGAGGTGTGCGAGGGTAGAGAGCTTTCATCCATCCTGTGATCTCAGAAGCTTGGGGTAAAAAATGATCCAACAGAGACTGTTCGCTCTCACGATTGGTGACGTCCCAAGAAAATGAGGGATCTTCCGAGAGTGTTTCATCACTTTTGATATCAACGACGACGGGTTCTAGTTTCTGAGATTTAAGTTTTTCAACAATGGCACGACCAATGAGCCCAAACCCGCCGACGACGATGACTTTATTTTTCATAAATTTTTCATGGTTCGACTGCGCTCACCATGTCCATTCTTGATAAATTATACTTCATGAGTGCTTCCATTATAAATAAATCTTCTTCATGATCAATGTCCCACGAACGGGATGAGGGCATTATATAAATTCCCGTCTTGGGTCCAATGCAGGACTTATTGGGATCTCCTGTTTCAAAAAAAGAACGACGGTACACATAAATGCTCGCATTGAGATCGTAAACTTTAGGTGCGGATTGGCGCGTGTGAAAGTTTCCGGTCTTGCAGAGAGCTACGCGTCCATCGGGTGTGGATTCGACCATATTAAAATAAGGATTGCGACGCGCTTCACACACACTCAAGACGACATCATATTGAGGGTTTTGTTTAAGAGTTTGGACACAGCCTTCTATATCTTCGACATTTCTCAAGGGAGAGGTCACGTCCAGATCGAGAACAAAATCAAAATGTGTTTTGAATTCTTTTTCCGCTTGAAGAAGGGCATCATAAATAACCGGTGTTTTTCCAATCGTGTCTCCTGCTAAATTTGAATCTCGTAAACGAGGCACGGGAAATCCACTTTGAATCGCTACATCGGCAATCTCTTGTGAATCTGTGGAAATATAAATGGGCCCTTGCCCCCAAGATTTGGCTGTCTCCAGGGTATGAAGAATGAGTGGTTTTCCAGCAAGAGGGCGAATGTTTTTTCCCAAAACACCTTTGGATCCTGCACGAGCACAGACTGTGATGACGGTGTTTTGGGTCATAGATCCTCCAACTGTTGGACGAGTTGAAGAACTTCAGCGCCTTCTGAGAGAGGGTTGAGACTTTTTTCTTTTTTATGAAGACAGTTGATAAAGTGAGCCATCTGTTTTTTTAAAAGATCCGGACTGCCTTTGACAGAGCCTTTGATAATACGCTTTTCGTAATACAGTTCAAAACCTCGCTCTTGATGTTTGTCCGCATAGCCCAAAGAGACTTCGACGAGTGTTTTGGGGTAGGCCAGGACGGCTGAACATGTATCATCGGAGTGGATGGGGAGATGGCTGAGTTTGCCGCGAAAACCAAAAATCTTTTTAGGTTTACCGAGCCACCAATAGAGATAATCAAACTCATGAATTAAATCATAAGCGACGCCACCGCCTAAATTTTTCTGAGCACTGTAGGTTTTTCTAAAATCACGACCCGGTCTCCAATGAGGGAGATAAGAATGACAAAAAACGCGGATGCGATGGGGGATGTCATGGCGAGGCCCTAAGGGCCGTGGCCATCTCCCGATAGTAGATGATTTTGGGAGATCACCACGTCGGCCTTTGGCCTCCTCGTGATGACAAAGCATTTTTTTAATACGTATAATAGAAGGGTCAAAGCGCAACTGACAACAGACGTAGGTGAGAAGTTTCTTTTTTTTCACGAGATTCAAAAGCGGGCTTAATCCTTTTGTATGAGAAGAGACGGGTTTTTCCATCATGAAAGGAATATTCCGACGTGCCAGCTGCAGAGCGTGTTCAATATGAACAGCCGTTGGTGAAGTGATGAGCGCAAAATCTGGCTTTAAAGAATCTACTTCTTTCCACGAAATATCTTTTAAGGAAACAAAGCGACAGGGTACACGAAGAGCGCGCAGGGCCTGAATATGTTTTTCTGCCATCCCTCCCCAACCAGCAATCAGAACTGTGAGAATATGTTTAGATTTTGACAAGTTCCTTCTCACTTTCAATCAACTCTTTTGTGCCATCTGTATCATCGACCCCATCACCACTAGGCGTATGACGTAATTTCCATTCGCCATTGACCTGGACCCACAAATGAGGAGATCGGAATTGGTCTACGAGATTTCTAAATTCTGTATCTGTCATGTTTAAGTATTCTAAAATTTCTTTGTAGTATTTTTGAGGGAATTCACCGTCGAATTTTTTAATGAGAGCTTTTCCTTCTTCGGTGGTTATTTTTTTGTTTCGGATTTCCTGAGCTGAATCCTGCATCGCACGACCCATTCCAAACTTGATAAAGGAGGTGTAATAGAAAAATCCATCGATGCGATCATCTAAGCTGTTGTATTTGGAATAAGTGCCTTCAGTGCGGACGGGATTGGCTTCAAAATTGGTTTTTTCCACTGAGAAATAATAACATTCTTGAGGATCCCATTTCACATAGTAACCCATAAACTGCACTTCGATTTTTTCTTTTCTACGATATCAGCGTCCAGTGGAAGATAGCAGAGGATGTCATTTTTTTCGATTTTGTATTCCTTAATAATATCTTCAATCAACATGCCGCCTAAATGAAGGCCTGTAATGTCATTGCCGCGAATGTAGTCGGTACGAAAACCTTCACACGTATTGGAAAATTTCTTTTCGTGAATATCGACCGGCGCTCCGTATTCTCCCGGTGTTTCGCCATAAAAAGCTAAAGGGATATTGAAGAGGTTACACATCTTGGTCGCAAATGTTTTTTGCCCCAAGATAAAAGGTTGAAAAGGATGAAGTAAATTTTTGGTAGCGATTTGAGTGAGGAGTCGGTGTACTTTTCCATTGGGTGTAAAGAGATGATTGTCAAAACCACCCACATGGAGCCAGTTTTGAAAGTTTTTCCACCCCACTTCAGTGTAGAGATGAGGAGACCATGTGACTGTGAGTGGATGCATGCCGTATTTGTATTTTAACAACCATGAAGCATAGACGCTGTCTTTGCCTCCACTGCCTGGCACAATACAGTCATAGCTTCCGTCTGTCTTGCGATACTTGTTGCAGAGATCGATGAGTTCTTGCTCTCGTTGCTTCCAGTCGATTTCATTGTGCTGTTTTTCTTTGTTGCGGCACGCATAACAAACACCTTCAGCATCAAAAATAATCGTTTTATGTTTTGTCTCTCGGGTATGTCTATATTCGTCAGTCGAATTAGGCCGTTGGTTCGTAATGTTACAAATTTTGCAAAATTTTATTTCTGCAGGGGTCCCATAGCGTGATGTATTCATAAACCCTCCTGTGTTTTCTTTGAAAAATCTTTAAGTAAAGCCAGTCCGGCATTGGCACTTTTTTCAGGATGAAATTGAAAGCCTAAAATATTGTCTTTTTGTACAATAGAACAAAACTGATACGATCCATATTCAGTGACTCCCACAACGTGATCCTGGTTTTTTGGCTGTACATAGTAGGAGTGAACAAAATAATACATTTCAGGAGAGGTCGTAAATCCTTTGACTTCATTCCACCCCATATGCGGAATTTTAATTGGTTTCTCTTTATTATTTTCAAAAGGAATGACGCGGCCGGGAATAAGGCCTAAACCTTTATGTTGTCCCATTTCCAAACTTTCATCCATCAGCATTTGCATGCCTAAACAAATGCCTAAAACAGGTTTTCCTGTTGCAGCAAAACGAATCACTTCTTCAGTAAAGCCTCGATCATTTAATCCCTTCATTCCATCTTCAAAGGCTCCAACACCTGGAAGAACAATAGCGGAAGCTTCTTTGAGAGACTTGGGTTGATCTGTTAAGCGAGCCGGGATTTCTTGATAAGCAAAAGCTTTGTAGATGCTGTAGAGATTTCCCAATCCGTAATCGATGATTGCGATCTCACTCATGCAGCCCTCCCCAAAAGTCGGACAGGAATTTCTGCCTGATGGAGTTTGTTTTTAACATCGCTTAGGTGTTCTAAATTGTAATGAAAGAGCGAAGCGCATGCGACAGCGTCCGCATGTCCTGATTGAATCGCTTCAATGACATGTTGACTATTCCCAGCGCCTCCACAAGCAATGAGTGGGACTTCTACGCGCTTTGAAATTTCTTGTATCAGATCAATATCAAAACCTTTTTTCATACCTTCGTGATCAATCGAAGTAATTAAAATTTCTCCTGCACCGAGGGAGACAGCCTTTTCAGCCCATTCAAGCACGTCCACTCCGGTCGCTTCGCGTCCTGTATCCATGTAGGCTTCCCATTTTGATCCTAATTTTTTGGCTTCAATAGAAAGTACAATACATTGAGATCCATATTTGTGAGAGGCTTCTCGAATAAATTCAGGTCGTTTGATCGCCGCTGTGTTGATCGCGACTTTGTCAGCACCTGCATTGAGGAGATTACGAATATCATCTAAAGTGCGTACGCCACCACCCACTGTCATGGGAATAAAAACTGATTTGGCCGTATCTTTCACAATCGGCAAAAGACTATTGCGTTCATAGAGGCTAGCGACAGCATCCATGTAGAGAATTTCATCAGCACCTTCTTGGTAGTATTTGACGGCTAGCTCCACAGGATTTCCAACCACACGTAAACCTTCCAGATGTATACCCTTAACAACCGTATTATTTTTAACATCCAACCTTGGAATCATGCGCACAGGGAGCTGGCTCATAAGCGACTCCCTTTTTTCAAAACATCAATGACCGTCTTCATTTGATCTTCTGTTAATGATGAAGAACAGGGAAGGTTGATCGCCTGAGCTTGCAGGAGAGGTGCTTTTTCGATGAAAAAACTTTCTGCCGATTGGTAAGGTTTTTGTTTGTGGTTTAATTTCCAAACAGGACGCGCTTGAATCTCAAACGAAATCAGTTTTTTTAAAATTTCATCACGTGTGCATTTATAAACGACAGGATCAATGATGATGGTATGAAACCAATGATTGGGTCGTGTCCCAAGAGGTGGCGTAATCATTCTCAATCCAGGAATTTCGCGCAGATTTTCCAAATAATATTCATACTGAACATGTTTCATTTCCAAAATGGCAGGCAAGGTTTCCATCTGTGCTAAACCTAAAGCCGCTTGAATATTTGTGAGCCGGTAGTTGTATCCCACTTGATCGTGACTGTAATAGAGATTGTCTTCCTTAGCTTGAGTAGACAGATGTCGAGCTTGCTGGGCTATTTTTTCATCATCTGTGACCAGCATGCCGCCACCGCCGGTGGTGATAATTTTATTTCCATTAAAACTAAAACATCCTGCCGTTCCAAAAGTACCCGTGTGCTTTTCGCTAAAATAAGATCCAAGGCTTTCTGTAGCATCTTCGATGAGCTTGAGTCGGTATTCTTGTGCGAGACGCGCTAAGGGTCGGATAGAAACAGGATTTCCAAAAACATGAACAGGAATAATCGCATGAACACGTCGCCCTGTTTTCTTGCGATAAGTCCCGTCTATTTTTAGGACACATTCTTGCTCTAAAAACTGGCCCACTTTATCCACGTCGATATTGAGAGCTTTGTCACAATCCATAAAGACAGGATAGGCTCCACAATAAGTGACAACATTGATAGGTGCGATAAAAGTGAGTGTGGGAACAATCACTTCATCACCGGGTTTAATGCCCGAAACTAAAAGTGCTGTGTGGAGAGCTGCAGTTCCATTGGACATTGCCACGGCGTACTTGGATCCAACAAAGGTTGCGACAGAGTCTTCAAATCGATCCACAAATTTACCAACGGATGAAACCCAGCCCGTCTCAATACACTCCTGCACGTATTTGAGTTCGTTTCCTTTTAATAAGGGTTCGGCTAAAGGTATCATACATTGTACTGGAATGGTTTGTAATACTGCTTGTTGCGTTCAAACCATTCGATTGTTTTTTTTAATCCTTCATCCAACGTCACGCTAGGCTTCCATCCTAAACGTGTCAGAGCTTTTTGATTATTTGAAATCAATTTTAAGACTTCGCTTTTTTCAGGACGGATACGCTGAGTGTCTTCGGTAATTTTTGAACGACACTGAGTCATCGTCATGATTTTATCCAAAACATCTCCAACAGAAAATCCTTCTCCAGTACCAAGGTTGATCGTTTCCCCTTCCACACCTTGGGCTTCAGCCGCTTTAAGAAATCCGCAAACGGTATCGGTGACAAAAGTTAAATCACGAATAGGAGAAAGAGCACCGAGATGAATCTCTGGCTGATGACTGAGAATCTGAGAAATGATTGTTGGAATAAACGCTCGGGCGGACTGTCTCGGCCCGTAGGTATTAAAAGGCCGCACCGTCACTACGGGCAGTTCAAAAGATCGAAAGAAACTTTCAGCGAGCATGTCGGCGCCAATCTTTGAAGCTGAGTAAGGTGACTGGCCTTGTAAAGGATGTTTTTCATCAATGGGTGTGTATTGAGCTGTCCCATAAACTTCACTGGTCGAAGTATGAATAACACGTTGTAGAGAATGGGCCCGCGCCGCTTGAAGAATATTCAAAGTCCCAGAAATATTGGTATCTACATAACATGAAGGTGCTTGATAAGAATAGGGGATGGCTATCAGCGCCGCTAGATGAAATACGTAATCACACCTGCGCATGAGTTGAGTCATCTGGTGATGATCTCGGATATCTCCTGCAACAATTTCCATAGATTTGGCTTGAGAGGACGTATCAAGCCAGCCCCAGTTGTTGAAAGAATTGTACTGGACTAAAGCCTTAACAGACGCACCCTCAGTGACTAGTTTTTCGGCTAAATGGCTGCCAATAAAACCACAAGCTCCTGTGACAAAAACTTTTTTATCCTTCCAAAACATGAATCACCTGTTTGGCTGTTTCGTGATAACCTGTATCGTACAGACATTTAGCATACGAACGACACAAAAACTCTTTTTTTAATTCTATTTGTTTTGGGTACCCACCCACTAAAATTGAAAGCTTTTCGTCATGATGAGGCAGAAAGAAATAGGAAGGGTGGCTTTCTGTTAATTTTTCTTCAAAATAATTTTCCCATCTTTCTGCAAGAGTGTCGTAGGAGAAAGAAAGAGCTTTTTGATAGGCTGCATGACTTTGTTTTTCCCACAAGGAATCATCTGTCAAAAGAGTGGTGACATATTCGATAAATTTTTCCTGATACAGTGTCTCACTCGCATGTCCCGAAATGAGAAACCCATCAATCCCATCGGAGACTCGTTCCTTGAGACCCGCTAAATCTGTCGTGACGACAGGGAGACCTGCCGCTTGAGCTTCCAACGCGGCAATGCAAAATGTTTCCGCGAAAGTATTGGGGTAGGTCATGAGGCGACTCTCTTCTAAGATCTTGACCAATTCACGTTTTGCAAGAGGCCCATAAAGAGTGACTCCTGGTTGCTGTGCACGTATGTAAAGATCGCCATATTCCTTTTGATCCTGATCATCACTGATGCCGTAGGTCTGCATCCCACTCAAAATAGCACAAGACGCGTCAGGGACTTTTTGCTTAATCTTGGGGAAAACTTTTAAAAGAATGTCCAAGCCTCGAAACGGAGTGGAGGCATAGACGATTTGTTTTTTTCGATCTTTAAGATTTGAGGGGGCTGGAAAAAAATCTAAATCAACGCCATTGGAGCCCACAAAAATATGTTCAGGTGGGATATTAAATTTTTCAGTAAAAGTTTGAGCCTGCCATTCTCCAACACAGATAATGCCATCAATATATTTTCGTACATAATTAAGCGAAAAAAGGCCCACATCAAAAGATTGAGAGGTCGCTTCAATCCGTACATTCATCGCACTGTGTAGCGCTGGTTGATCGTAAGCATCAGGTGAGAGGTAAAGTTGGAGTCGTGCCCAGCGTCTTGAGAGGAGGGGCAACATTTGACGGATGCCGATCAAAACATCGATATTGCTTTTAAGTGCCTGAGTCTCAAAATCTTCAGCTGGATGGTAGGTCACATGATCATAAATTTCAGTGCTGTCCGTGTTGGTAAATACATGCACGTCATGATTTCTTTTGGCTAAGGCCTTTGCCATAAAAATCATAGCAGACTCCGTTCCTCCTAGAGGCTTTTCCTCCGGAGTACGTCCGTGACATTTGACTCCTTGATAGAGAAAGAAAATCTTCATAATTCGTGGTTCGACAGGCTCACCATGTCCGCAATGGGGATAGCCATGTTAAATCGTTCCTTTCTCAATTTGATCTTTGATCCATGGAATCATCCCATCAATCATCTCTGAGAGTGACGTCGTCGCTTCAAAATTTAAAATAGCTTTTGCTTTATGAGTATCGGGCACCCTTTTTTGAACATCATGAGGGTAGGCTTTTTCAGAAACATATTCAAAAGGAAGGTGAGGGTGGATTTTCTTCCAAATCAATTCTGCTAAAGCAAGGACGGTCGTGGATTGATTTGTAGAAATATTAAAATCATCGTTCACTGATTTTTCAGATTCGATACAGAGCCGGATGCCTTTGGCTAAATCACCACCATACGTATAATGGCGTACTTGTTCTCCATTCCCTAAGATATGAATAGGTCCTTGGCCTTTGAGAATTTTTTGAATAATATCTGGAACTACATGACTCATCGCCATTTGAATATCACCACTCATAATTTTCTTAGAACCTAACGCTCTTTTTTCACCAATACCCACACAGTTGAAAGGGCGAATGATCGTATAAGGAAGTTTGTATTGATCCCAAGCTGCGACCGCAAAATATTCACAAGCAAGTTTTTGAAATCCATAAGAAGAAAACGGTGGTGGACAGATTTTTTGATGTCCCTCAGGTGTTGGGAAGATAGTCGCGTTTTCAAAGACCATGGATGATGAAAGGACATTGATCTTCTTCACCCGGCCTTTTTGGATTCCTTGAATAGCGGCATCAAAAGTGGCAGCAAGGATGCGTTCATTCTCAGCTAAAAGATCGTAGGCGTATTCATGAAAATAAGTAATGCCACCAATCTTGGCAGCACCAGCGAGGACTTGATCACAATCCATGGCAAGTTCGGTTAACAGCTTTGTGTCTTTGCAATCACCTTCAATAAGACGGTATTTTTCAGATTTATAGACTTCAGAATTTACGGGGCCATATTTGGAAAAATTATCGACACCAATGACTTCATGTCCGTGCTCTGTAAGCTCACGGACGACATAGTTGCCAATAAATCCAGCTGAACCGGTATAGAGTATTTTAAGTTTTTTTGACATGGTCTCCCTAAAACCCTCATCTCTAATTATTTTTTTCTATATGATCCCATATATCAACGATCGTTTTACCTGAAAAATTAAGTCTTTTGTATGCAGTATGTGGTGCTCCAATAACGATGATATCGCATTGTCGCAGCAGTTCTTCTTTTGTGAGAAATTCACTTTTTTCGATAAACTGATTTCCATCCCAAAACTCATCACTGCAAAAAACTTGTGCCCCTTCAAACATCAGAAGTTTTCGAAGCTTAAACGCCAGAGATTCACGGACGTCGTCGATATCGCCTTTAAAAGCCATGCCTAAAATTCCGATTTTCTTTTTGCGAAGTGGTTCTTTCTTTTTGAGAGTGTCGCGGATGTAGTCGGGCATTCCCTCATTCACCAGCATGGCAGCATGTCCGAGAAAAAATTTGTGATTATAATAGCTGGCTAGCTGCATCGTGTCTTTGAAGAGGCAAGGGCCAGCCGCAAATCCTGCTTTTGGAAAATCCTGAGCACGTGGATAATCTTCGCGCATAGCATTCCAGATTTTATTAAAGTTAGCGCCACCATCTTCGGCCATCATAAAAAACTGGTTGGCGACGGAAAATTTGATGTAGCGCCAGACATTGGTAAAAAGTTTAGCGAGTTCAGCTTCTCGAGGTGAGAGCGTAATGGTTTTAGGTGCGAGTCGTGAAAATAACTTTTGAGCTGATTCCAAACCTCTTTCATCAAAAGCACTAATAATTTGTGGGAATGCTTTTAATTCTTCGAGAGCTTTTCCTTCGGCCAGACGTTCAGGACAAAAGCAGATCGACAAGGGCTTATTTTTCTCTTCAAAAAAAGAACGGATATAATCCATAGTCCCTGGGAAAATCGTGCTTCTCATGATGAGAGTCTGATCTTCAGAAAGAAGTGGTTCGACATCCTGAATAAATTTCATGACGGGTGTGTATTGAGGATTAATGTGTTCATCCACGGGTGTACCTATAGTGATGATAAGCGTAGAAGCTTCCTGAAGAACAGCTTTGTTGCTAGAGAGAAAAAGTGTTTTATTAAGATTCTTTTTGAGAGCGCCTTCTAAGCCTTCTTCAACAAAAGGGATAAATCCTGATTCAATCTTCTCAATAGTTTTTTGATTAATATCATAAGCAATTGTTTTCACGCCACGATCTGCAAAAGCGAGAGCCAAAGGAAGACCTGCGTGTCCACAACCTCCAACAATACAGAGCTCAAATTTCTGTAAGTTTGTCATTATATGGCTTCCTTATTAAGGTCGTCAGTGAATAAGATTTCAGGGAATCTCTTTTTTAAATCATCGACAAAAGGTGTGATATCACTTTCTGAGAGTTGGAGAGAATCAATTTTCATAACACTTTCAACAGCTTCTTTTAAACCTGAAACAGCTGATTTGAAGTTTTGATAATCATATAAAACTCCAGAAGGTCCTAAAAGCCATATTTTTATTTGAGGATTTACAGATAAAAAACGTTCGCAGAGAGTAATCACTGTCTTGATGGCTTCTAGATGATACTCATATCCAAGCATGTAAGGCTCTATCAAAAAAGAGCATATGATACCTTCATAGGTCTGGAGTTCAGTGTGGGAAATATTAAAGTCGCTTTTTTGGCTGAGATTCTCCCATACTTGTGTAATTTGAGTATATCTTGATTGCCATAGCGCGTAAGAAGTTTTCTGATCGGCAATGGGTAAAATGCTAAAGGTGTTTCCTCTGGTTCCAGAAAGATAAATAAGGCTTTCTAATGTGGTATTAATTGAAGGTTTTGTGTAATCAATTATGAGATGTTTCCCCGGTTTAAGAAATCGAAAGTTATCTTCAATTGGATGAAATTGTTTTGTAAAAACTGTAGTTTCAAAACTCTGAATATCTTTTTTTTCTAAAATATAATTATGCATAACAAGGACGTCCATTTCAGTTCTCAAAAAATCAATAATCGCTTGTCTGGGTGTTAAAACAATAGGCTCCCCTTTAAGATTAAAGGATGTATTGAGGACAAGACCTATCCCTGAGAGTTTTTTAAACTCTTCGATCATTTTGTAGTATCGAGGATTTGTTTTTTTTGAAACTGTTTGAACACGTGCAGTGCCATCGATATGAGTAATTGAGGGAAGTTTCTTTTTCCATTCCTCAAGAACATTATAGACCAAGATCATAAAGGGTGATGGGTGGGTAGAGTCAAAATAAACTCCACATTCTTCTTCAAGTACAGAAGGAGCAAAAGGTCGCCATGGTTCACGAAATTTAACCTTGTTATTAACAATATTTTGCATATCTGGATTTGTAGGATTAGCTAAAATTGACCGATTCCCTAGCGAGCGAGGACCAGCTTCAATTTTCCCCTGAAACCACCCTACAACTTTATTTTCAAAAATCTTTTGAGCAGTCCAAATTTCAACATCTGGTATTTTTTTTATAGGAAGTTTAAATTCATTTAATGCTTCAATGATATCTTCATCCTGTGATTCTGGTCCCCAATATGTATGTTCTTGAATCCACCATTTCTTTTCACCATTCTCTGTCTTTCTTGGGTGATTAAGGGTGACATAGTAATTCCATAAAGCTCCTCCAATGGATAGCCCTCCATCACCGGCTGCAGGCTGAACCCAGACATCATCAAAGATTTTACTCTTCAGTAGTTTGCCATTGGCTACAGAATTTAGGGCAACACCACCTGCTAGACAGACATGCTTTTGACCCGTCAATTTTTTAGCAAATTGAGCAAGACGTAAGATAATCTCCTCAGCAATTTTTTGAGTTGTTGCAGCTAAGTCAAACTCTCTTTGTGTCATTATTTTTAGATCTTGTAATCGGGGACTGTTTTTTAAAATATTATCCAGTTGATGACAATTGAGTGCTTTTAAAGCAGTGATTCCATCTTCATCAAAGTCGATGATTTTTTCGCGAAAGAGGTCATAGTATTTTGAGGGGTCACCATAGGACGAAGCCCCCATGGTTTTCCCTTCATCTCCACATTTTCCTAAACCGAACCAGATTGTCATTAGGTTATAAAAATTTCCTAAAGAATGTGGGAGAGGAATTTTATATTTAATATCAATTTTATTTCCATTTCCATTCGCAATCAATGTTGATATTCCATCGCCTGCTCCATCTAAGGTCAAGATAGCAGCATTTTCAAAAGGTGATGGGTAAAAAGCGCTAGCAGCATGTAAGAGGTGGTGTTCGACATTATTTAAAACTTCAAAATTTTTGAAGCCAAGTCCTGAATGTGTGAGAGCTACAGACATCATGACTTCAGCTGGATCGCGAGTGTTTTTAAGTGTATTGAGCTCAGGATAAAAGTTAGATTCTACAAGAGATTGATATTTAAATTTATCAATATCATCATAGATATTAAATAAAACTTTATCCTTAGAAGGGTCGATATTGAATCTTGAAACTAAATCATCGAGAGCGTGTGAAGAAATTCCCCACCCAAACTTTTGTCGTGAAAACCTTTCTTCTTCACAATAATAGACGATTTCACCGTTTTTTAGATAACAATATGATTGATCGTGTCCTAATACTTTTGTTCCAATAATATGTGTATTTTTTTCACTCATAATTGCCTCATATCGTATCAATGACACCATGAAGAAGGGCACTATGGGCTGTCTCTACAAGTCCATAACTACGACTAGGGACATAGAATGCTAAATCAGTCTTGAGTCGAAAAAGTTTATTATCATTTTCAAAAGCACTAAGGGTAATAGTTGCGATAGATTTTTTATTAGCAGCTTCGATAGATTTTAAAATATTTTTAGATTCTCCAGAGCTCGAGATAGCAATCAACATATCTCCCGATCGTGCGAACATCTCAATCATACGCGCATAAGCATTTTCATAGCCGAAATCATTGGCCTGACAGGTTAGTAGTGAAGCATCCGTAAAGGCTAGGGATTTGATCTTTTGTTTGTTAGCAAGATCTTGAGAGAAGTGAGAACAGAGAGAACAACTACCACCGTTTCCTACCCACCAGATAGACCCATCCTGATTTTTGATTTCGCGAATCATCGTATGGGCTTGAGAGAAGGCTTCTTCTGTCGGGATGATTTGTCCAAATGCTTTTGATTGAGTAGAAATAAGGATCTTATTTAAATCATAAATCCACTGTGTGACAGGGTGTTTCCCGGGTGTGTAGAAAGGGCCGCGTTCAGCATACCCAGGATTAAATAGTTCAGGTGTCAAGTCCATAGGTCACAATCTCCTTTTGAGCCATTTCAAAGGCTTCGATGGAATCAATATTTCTTCGATAACCACTTAGGGGAAATGCATAAAATAGATGTTTCGTAGCCAAGGGTGCATAAATATCTCTGGGTAAATCCAAAGGCACTTTGTCTGGAAACTTACCGATCAGTTCTGGTGACAGGATTTGAATGCCTCCATTAATAAATAAGGAATCTTGTGTATCATAAATTTTTTGAGCAATTTCCGGAGACGGTCGTTCGAGAAAAAACTCAATGCGGTTCTCTTCATTTACTTTGACGATGCTGTTATCTTTACCAGGATAGACCAAGATTGTGGCTTCGGCTTTTTTTTGTTTATGAAATTGAAGCATGCTTCTGAAATCCTGGTTGATCAAAAGATCTCCATAAATAACCAGACAAGGAAGCTGGTCATGATATGTAAGCCATTCTCTTGCTGAAGCCACTGTTCCTGCAGTTCCTAAAAGAGTGTCTTCCTGGAGATAGTCAATTTTAAGTCCCCATTTTTTCCCATTGCCACAATAAGATTCTATTTGATCTGCACGGTAATGAAGATTGATCATCACTTCTTCAAAACCCTGTCTTGCTAAGTGTTGAAGCATGTAATGAAGAATAGGCTTCCCCTGAATCGGTAAAAGAGGTTTGGGAAGAGTGTCTGTATAGGGTTGAAGTCGTGTCCCGAAGCCACCACAAAGAATGAGTGTTCTCATTTTCATGAAACACTCCTGGATAAATAACTGATAAATTTGCTGAGACTTTCTTGAGAAACAGCTTCTTTATTGCCTAAAATTCTTGTTTTGAGTCCTGCAAAGCAATTACCCAAATAGGGAATTAAAAATGGACGCGCTTTATGATAATGAAGAAGTGTTGTGAGCGCAAAATAAGCATCTCCTGCTCCAACAGTATCGATCACTTCCTTAAAAAAACCAGGACAAAAGTATTTTGTTTTTTGAGAGTCAAAATAAGCGCTTCCAGCTTGTCCTAAAGTGACCGCGCAAGATGTTTTGACCAGTTTTTGAACAGTTTGTTCTGCTAAATCACAAATTGGAGTTAAACGATCATGAGAGGCCATTCGGCATTCTCTCTCATCGAGGCTGAGATAGTTATATTTATGGTGTTTTGTAAATGGATTGAATCCAAAATTGCTTGAGTTTGTTTGAACATTAATCCCTTTAAAATTTCTCATCTTGTTAGCCGCTTTAAGAACAGGTCCTTCAAATAACCCATGTCCAAAGTCAGAAAGAAGGACGAGATCATGTTGCTCGTTCAAGCTTTCCATTTTTTTGATAAATCCTTCAGGTGAGTGATGTTTCCACAAATTGTCTTCAAGCTGAGTCAGTTCAAAAATTCTCTGACTTTTTAGTGAAACGAGATAGCGTGTTTTACGAGGTGTCGCCGTATTAGGAACGAGATAGGTTTCAATGTTGATAGAAGGTGATACCGTATTGTGCAGTAGTTGTTTGAAATAGGATTCCCCTCCATAAGGAATGAAAAGAGTGACCTGACAACCCAAGGCAGATAAGTGTCGGGCAATAGCGAGTGAGCCTCCTGGATAGTTTTCTTCACTGCGATAGCGAGCAGATATGGAAGGGCTCTTGCTGGAAATCCCTTCAGTCTCACAAAAAACATACGTATCAACAATGGGCTCTCCCACAATTAAAACGCGTGTCTTAGCCATTTTTTCAAAAAAACTTTCGAGAGAGTAATGTCGTAATTCTTGTTTTCCACGTTTAATCGCCTGGATTTGAGTCGAGTGCCAATTGAGAATGTTGTTGTTGGAAGATTCTTGAAAAGGATCTTCTGTATAAACAATCTTCCCATGAAATTCCCGAAGCGCCTCTTCTTCAGCTTTGAGATAGCCTCGGAAATCACTTTGAGGAGATCGATAGGATGAATGTCTTACTAAAATCTGTGGCTTCAAAGCTTGAATGGCTTTTACCGCATCTTCAAAAGGATAAATGACAACGGCATCTACAAACCCCAATTCTGAGAGCATCTGGGCTTTTTTTTCAATCTGTTGAGGTGAGAGCTTTTGGTAATGTTGTGATGTGGTTGTTTCGGCAACCAGTAAAACTAGAAGATCACATTGTTTTCGAGCTGTTTGCAAATGGTTGAAAGTTGAAAAATCAATTTGATCAAATGTTCCAAACGACAAACAGATCTTTTTTTTAGGATGGGCCTTACGGATGCTGGAAATGTTTTTAAATGAATAAATCTTTTTCATGCGACACCTGCTGAAGCTTGAGATTTATCCAGATAACGAAACCAGTCTTTGGTTTGTTCCGAAATACTTTCGGGTGTCCACACAGGTGCCACACGCCAATAATCAATATGTTTTAATATGATCGAAACACCTTCTTCGATTGAGATTTGAGGCTTCCAATTTAGTTGTGAGGTGATTTTTGAAATATCGGCAAAAGTACAATCGGGCTCTCCAGGTCGTTTGGGAATGTAGGTCTTTTCACCACCTAAAAGTTCAACAATGCGATTGACCGAAATTGTTTTTCCGCTTCCGACGTTAAAGATTTCTCCAGAAACAGAGCTTTCAGCTGCTGCTAAAATAGCTCGTGCGACATCGGTGACAAAAGTAAAGTCACGTGTCTGAGTACCATCTCCAACAATGGTAAAAGGTTTGTTTGCAAGCTTTTGAGCGAGAAAGACACCAAAGACGGCACCGTATGTTCCAGACGTGCGAGAGCGAGGCCCATACACATTGAAAAATCGCAGTGAGATTGCGGGTAGTTTATATACTTGAGCCCAATGCATCACCATTTCTTCACCCATACGCTTGGTTAACGCGTAGGGGTATTGAGGTTGGATCGGGCTATTTTCTGGAGTTGGGAATTTTTCAGGAATACCATAACAAGAAGAAGATGCTGCGTAGACTAACCTCTTAACTCGATGTCTCCGTGCCGCTTCCAAAACGTGGATAGTGCCCTGAACATTGGCTTGAAAGTAATCAAGTGGCTTTTGGATAGAGGGGACAATGTCTGCAAGGGCTGCGAGGTGAAAAACATAATCGCATCCTTGGAAAAGGTCCTGCCATTCCCCTTCTTGACTGAGGTCTGACTTAACGAAGCGGATTCTGTCTTTGACATCATATAGGTTTTCCTCTCTTCCGGTACTAAGGTTATCGATCACTGTGACTTCATGGCCGCAAGAAAGTAGTAGGTCGACCAAATGAGACCCAATAAACCCTGCGCCACCTGTCACGAGTGCTTTCATATAGTTCTTGGGATGTGCAAGAGGGGTACCAATAACTTTGGTCTTATAAGTGTTTGATATTGTTTATATATTTATTTATGTAGGCAATATTTTCCTAAGGATTTTCTTTGAACTGATGGTATAAGGGGATCATTTTTTGAAAGTAGGGCCGTTCGATTAATGTGGAAAATGTTTCAGGTGTTATGTGTTGAAAATCTTCTCGAAGGAGGCGGGTGAGGCATTCCTGAAGACGGTCTTTCTGAGATTCAAACAAAGTCGCAAAATGCTGGTCCAAAAGCGACTCATAGGGTTGGATGGATTTATGGAAGTCATTATTTATGGAATCATCCTGACGTGCTAGAAGGTGATTATAAAAATCGTCGACTGAGTGATTCACAATACCTGCAAGACTTTCTTTGGATGCGAGAAGTTCTTTATTTAAAATCAGTTGGGGCATTTCTTCTAATTTTTGATTGAGTTGGTGAGGACTTGAAAACTCAAGAGCGGACATTCCCTCCAATGATGGAGTTCTTAAGACTGAACTAAAGCCGAGATAAGGATTTCCTGCATTCAACATGCGTATGAACATTGGGTTATTCTCTAAATAACTATAATTAGGATTCATGAGAATTTGCACAAAGGATTTCTCTGATAACATTTTATTCAAATCATTTTGCTGTGCTTGTCCTTGGTAATATTCTGGGAAAAAATATTCCAGTCATCTTCGCCATACAGATAGACAGGTCTTTTAGTATTTATTTTTTGAAGTGTTTCAAACTTAAGGAGTGAATTGGCCTGATAATATAAATTTGAGACTAGAGTGAAATAACGCATTTTAAGGGCTAATGGTAAGAGAGTGTTTTTTTTAATCAGATAGGTCAATCCATGTGTCAAAATTTGATAATCTAGAAATGGATTTGAAAAATCAACATAGCTCATAAACAGTAAGAGAGGCTGAAAAAAATGGAATAGATGTTTCAGTCTAGCCCACGTGGTAATCATGAAAGAATAGTCTTCTTGTAATGTATCAAAAGGTTTGTTTTCTATTTTGTAGGGGAATGTAAAATAATGAATATTTTTTAATCCCATCTTTTTATCCCAATAAGATTCGATATGAGGCATGACACAATAATGACGAGAAGAGTTTGAGTGAAGCATGCTTTTAAGAAATATCTCGCCTTCTCTTTGGTCATAAGTGTCAAAATCAAGAATGATGAGCTCAATACCTAACTTTTCAAAGATTGTTGGTAGGTGGATCTGATGTGAGGCTAAATAATGATTCAATAGAGAAAAATTGTGGATGTAGACATGAGCTATTCTCTTTTCAAAAATTGTCTCTAATAGACCATCTAAATTAATACATGAGGATGATTTATCCGAAAGATCGTTGAGAAAGTGGCATGGATCATAAAAATTATTTTCAGGATCGCGCTCATGGATTGTTTCGTAGATGCGTTTAACAAAAAGAGTCTCGCCCAGATTAAGAAAAAGATTAGCCTGAAATCCCTGAGACAATATTTCGAACTTTGAAGTTTGTAATAAAGCTTTTCGAGTGCCTTGAATAACATTGAGGGCTGCTTGAAGAGCAGGAAGTAGTTGGTCCGAAATAGTTTTGTCTCCAATGATTTTAACATCAATAAACAAAGCCAGAGGTAGATCAAAGATGGGTCTGCAGAGATTTAAAAACCAAGGGAAAATATAAGATAAAGAAGACGCTAGAGCTATTGTTTCAATAGTATCAGAAGCAATTTCCTGATTGTCATAATAAACAACACACTGAAGATTTTTATTGCTCAGGATAGTCGTCTTAATCAGGATTTTCATAAAGTTATAATAGCTTTTCAAAATTTATATCAGGAATATTACTTTTTTCCTGCATATAGAATTCTATCATCTTTTTCATAAATGGTCTCTCAGCATAACGAGATTGATAAAGGTCATAATTAGAAAAATCTCTTGAGATAAGTTTTGTCATACATTCTTGAACTTTTGGCCCATTAACTTTTAAGTATTGTATGAGTTTTTCTAAAAATAGCTCTTCATGTCTTTGTGTTAATTCTTCAAAAAAAAATGGTGTTTTTTCTATTGCTTGGCCGTGCAGCGCATCATCAAAAAAATCATCAACAATTTTATTATTATCATGAATGAGATTTTTTAATGCACGTTGATATTGATCATCCTGAATAAGCGTTTCAATGTTATCTATTTTTTCTAGTAACATATTTTTAGAATCATATTCTAAAACGTTGAGTCCTTCATGTTCGTTCAGCCTTAATACCGAACTAATATTCAAATAGGGAAATCCAGCATTCAGTACTCTTGTCATCATTGGATTAGTTTCAAGGTAGTTGTAGTTGGGATTCATCAGCAAATAGATAAAAGGCCTCCCTATATTGATATTTCTGAAGTCTTTGATTTCATCTAGATTTAGTGGCCGTCTGTAAAGTTTAGGGTAAAATTTCTCCCAAATATTATCTCCAAAAAGAAAGATTCTTTTATTATTTCTTATGTCTTTGAGAGCTTCGATGATTTCAAATTTGAGAAATGAATAGCTCTGATAAAATATCATAGAAAATATTTTGTTATAGAGCATTTTTTCATAAGTTGAGTAGCTTGTTTGATTTAGAAGTAAGTGTGAAAGAGATCGATAAAGCATTTGAAAATCATAAAACGGTTTTTCAGGATCGACGAAATCCAGAAAAGTGAGAACAGATTTGAAGATGCAAAATATTTTATCAAGACGGCTCCAGGTACTGATGACGATGTCATAATCATTTCTGATTATTTCTTTTTGTTCTGATATTTTATAGGGGAATGTAAAATATCTAGCATTGCTAATCTTTAAGGTTTGATCCCAATATTTTTCTTCATGAGGCATGACACAGTAACGCCTGTGATTCTCATTATTCATAAATAGCTTGTGATAATATTGTCCATCCATCTGATTATAGGTGTCAAAATCTACTATGATAAATTCTACACCTATGTAATCAGCAATGCAGAAGAGGTAAACCTCATGAACTTCCATAAAATAAGAAAGATAAGAAACGTTATGACTATAAATAGTTCTTAGTTTATTTTTTAAAATATTTTCTACGAAATCTTCGACACTAGGTGTAGGTAGAGATTCTCCTTCTGGATCCTTATTAATGACATGGCAAGGATCATGAAAAGACCCTGCTGGGCATTCCTCATAAGCTTTTAAGTAGAGCTGATACAAGTAAGGGGTCATTCCAAGATTCAAAAAAAGTTTTCCATTATGTGTAATTGCAATATTTTTTTGTTTGTGAATCTTTTTTAATTGAAACTGTGTATTAGCAATCACTCTATTAAGTTTATTAATAGTAGAATCCAATATTTGAGGACAATCTGGTGATTCATTAAATCTAAAAGTTATTTCTGTTGATGCTGGAAGGTAAAAAACTCCATTTATAGTTGCGCATAGCCATAAAAAAAAAGCTCTTAAGCTAATATCTTCTGAGTCAGATGTATAAGTATCGGAATTTAATATGCTATCTTGATAGGTAACAACGCAGCTAATAGTTTTTGGAGTTAAAAAAGATATATTAATTACTGCGATTTTATTCATATTTTAGGAAAGTTTGTCAAAATCCACTTCGTTAAATTTATTTTCTAAATTATGATATAGGGGGATGATTTTTTTCATAAATTGCCGATTACAATAATCAGAGCTCATAATGTCATACGCCAGATATTCTCGGTTTAGAAGTTTTGTGAAGCATTCCTGAACACGACCCCCATTATTATTTAGATAACTAATAATTTGTTCGAGAAAGATGTCGTTGTACTGTTGTATTATAGATTCAAAAAAAATATTCTTTGTTTGCATTGAGCCATGTAAGGCATCATTCATAAATTCTTTAACACAGAGATTATTGCTTTTAGAAAAATTATTTAATGCTGTTTGGTAGTCTTCTTTTTGAATATATTCTTTTATATTATTTATTTTTAAGTTTAATTCTTTTGTTGAGGTATACTCCAGTTCGGCAAGGCCCATAATGCTAGAGTCGCGTATTACAGAACTTATATTAAGGTAAGGGAATCCCCCATTGAGAATTCTTATCATCATGGGATTGTTTTCGTAGTAGCTAAAATTACTATTCATTAAGAGAAAAAGAAATGGTTCGTCTAACTGGATAGTTGTTAAATCTCTAGACTCATCACTTGTTAATGCTCTCTGGTAATAGTTAGGGAAAAAATGATTCCAACCCTCATCTCCAAAAAGATAAATCTTTTTTTCAGTTTTAATGCTCTCGATAATTTCTAATTTTAAAAATGAATAAGTTTGATAATAAATTGTCGAAAAGATTTTAAAAAAAACCATTTTTTCGTAAATAGAGAGTGTTGTTTGGTGAAGTAAAAGATAAGAAAGTGTGTGAAAAAGCATTTGATAATCAAAAAAAACTTCTTTTTTTTCAACAAAGTTTAAAAAGAATAAAATCATCTTTAATGACTGTAAAATCGGATCTATACGTGACCATGAAGTAATCACGATAGAGTAATTATCTAAATTCTGAGGAATCTTTTTATGGATAAAGTATGGAAAGCTAAAGTATCGAATGTTTTCCATATTTAAAATGTTATCCCAGTATTTCTCAATATGAGGTACCGTGCAATATCGTCTATGAGATTCATTATTTACAAGTTTCTTATGAAAATAATGTCCATCTGTCTGATTATAAGAATCAAAGTTAATTATAATAAACTCTACTTTTAGCAGTTCAAATATGCTGAAAAGATAAAGGTCGTAGAATTTTAAGAAGTAAAAAATATAATACTGATTATGACTGAAGATTTTCCCTATTTTATTTTTTAAGATCTTTTGAATTAATGGATCTATTGAGATCTCTGGTGATTTAATAGTGCTTGGGTTATTACTGATTCCATTGCATGTATCATGATAAGCATTTGAGGGGTCTTCAGCGTGAGCATAAGAATAGAGATTGTATAGAGAAGGATCAGTTCCCATATTGAGAAATAGTTTGCCGTCATAATTTAAACATTGCTCCTTCATATTTTCATATTTTCTAACTTCATTTTGAGTATTTATGATAGTTTTATGAAGTTTTTCTATCCAAGGCTTTAGAGTTTCAGGATAGTTTTCTGAATTGTTGATAGTAATGTGGGTAGTCGTCTCTGTAGGTAGATAGAAAACACTTTTTGCAGTAGCGCATAGCCATAAAAAAAAAGCTCTTAAGCTGATATCTTCTGAGTCAGAAACAAAAATATCTGAATTAATAGTGTCTCCTTCATATATCAAATCACACTGAATAGTTTTTGGATTTAGAAAACTAATATTTATGTTAGCATATTTCATAAGTTTATTTTGCAATTTCGCTACTTCTCAATGATCTTTGGTACTCATTATAAAGGACGATGAGTTTTCTCATATAGGGTCTGCTGTTATATTTAGAACGACTTATATCGTAAGTCTCATAATCTTTATTAATGATCTTTTTCATACATTCCTGAACCCGATGTTCATTAGCTTTTAGATATTGAATCATTTGATCGAGAAATAGTTGGTGATATTCTTGTAGGATATTTTCAAAATGAGTATTCGTTGTCGACTTGGTGCCATGTAATATATCTTCGAAAAAACTTTTAACACATTGATTGTTACTTTTTGAAAAATGTTCCCAGGCTTTTTGGTATTTTTCTTGCTGAATATATTCTTTAATATTATTGATTTTAAGATTTAGCTCACTACTTGATGAATATTCTAACTCTGAAAGTGCATCTATATTAGAGTCTCGTACTACAGAGCTTATATTCAAATAAGGAAACCCCCCATTAAATATTCTAATCATCATGGGATTGTTTTCGTAATAACTATAGTTACTATTCATTAAGAGATAGAGAAATGGTTCGGATAATTGTATTTTGGTCAGATCCTTCGATTCCTCTAAACTTAAAGGACGTTGGTAGTATTCAGGGAAAAAATGACGCCACATTTCGTCTCCAAAAAGGTAGACTTTCTTTTCAGTTTTTAAATTTTCAATGATCTCAAATTTGAAGAGAGAATAGGTCTGAAAGTAAATGTTTGAAAATAATCTAAAGTAAAACATCTTTTCGTAAATAGAGAGTTCTGTTTGATAAAGTAGCAAGTAGGAAAGGGTATGAAAAAGTATCTGATAGTCGTAAAAGGGTCTGCTCGAGTCTACAAAATCTAAAAAGAATAAAACAGGTTTTAAAGAATGGACTAATTGGGAGGTACGAGACCACGAACTGATCACAATAGAATAGTTATTAATTTCTTGTTTGGGCGCATGTTTGATAAAAAATGGAAAATTAAAATATTTAATATTTTCCATCTTTAGAGAATAATCCCAATATTCTTCAACATGTGGAAATATGCAGTAACGTCTGTGATCTTCATTGTTTATAAATTTCTTATGATAGTAGTGACCATGAGCTTGATTATAGGTGTCAAAATCTACAATAACATACTCAATTCCTAATATATCAATGATGCTGAATAAGTAGGTGTCATGAGAATCTAAAAAATAGGATAAATAGTAGGCATTATGACTATAAATGGATTTAATTTTCTTTTCGAAAATATTTTGAACGAAATTGTCGATAGTGAGACTGCTGGTTTTGTTGCTGTCAGATGCATTGCTTAAACCAGGACACGTGTCATGAAAAGATCTTTTCGGGTTTTCTTCATAAGCCTTTAGATATATTTGATACAGATATGGATCGAATCCGATGTTTAAAAATAACTTTCCATCGTGACCTTCAATAGACTTTAGATGTTCATACTTTTTACATTCAGTTTGTGTGGTAGTAATAATTCTTTTTAATCTCTCCATAGAACTTTTTAATCCTTCGGGATAGATTTCAGAATTATTAATCTTGATAATAGTATTGGTAATCGATGGCAGAACAAAACTCTTTTTACAGTAGCGCAAATCCATAAAAAGAATGCTCTTAAATCAATATCTTCTGAATCAGAAATATAAAAATCAGAATTAAGAACATCAAAATTATAGATTAAAGTACATTGAACCTTTTTAGAATTAATAAATGCTATTTCAATAAGAGCTGTTTCACTCATGAAATATTTCTTTCATAATTTAGCTCTGAAAAAGAACAGATGGTGCTCCCCTGGAAAGTCTCCGTCCAAATAATACGTTTCTTTTGAGATGAAATATATTCTGTTAAATCTTTACAGGTATAAAACGATTCTGAAGAAGGAAAAATCTTTTGTCTAAAATAAAGAAAGCCTGCCGGCGGTAGTTTCTCTTTTACAGGATAAGTAGACATGTCTATTCCTGAGAAAGGTTCGAGGGTAATTCCAAATAATTTTTTACTTGTTTCTATGAGTGTGGATATTTTTTCTATCCATAAAGCATCTCCTACAGCGTAAGGATTTTCAGTTTGAAAAATTTCTTTTTCAGAGAAGATTGCTTCATGTGATTTCTGATAAAACTTTGCATAAGACTTGAGGAAGTAATTGTAAGGCTCATTTCCTGAACTTTTTAAGATGGAAGGGTTGTTCTTTTCTAAATAAGCGAGGTCCCGTTTGAAGTGATGAATAGGCATATGGAGAACATCTAATAAATATCTAACTTCTGTTTTTTTGGAAATTAACTTTTATAAAAAAATAATAATAAAAACTATATTATTAATTATTTTTCTTTTGAATTTATCGAGAGATTCAAATAGTTCTTTTTGTCTTGGAAATGAATAGTTCCATCTTTGATTAAGCCATGAAATAAAGTCATCTTCTCTAATATGGATCGCATGAGCTCCTGCTACGTAATAAAATAAATCGCCTGCTTGCTTAAGTCTTTGGCAAATTTCAGAGTCTTCATAATTAAACAGGCCGCTTTTATACCCACCAATTTCAATTAATCTCTTTCTTTTAACAATCATATCTGGGGCAAAGTTATAAGGATTGTCGACATCAAATTGTCCCCAATTGTGTGGAGATAGTATGCTGCGACAAGTATCGGCAAAAGTTTTAATTCTTTCTTGAGTGTTGCCAGCGATGATTGTGTAATTACCCTGATGTTTCTCCCAAAGTTTTTCTAGCCACTGAGGTTCTAAGACAACATCTACATCACAACATCCTATCCATTCTGAAGTTAGTTCATGAATAGCAATATTTCGCACGTCGCTTAGTGGAACATTGACTTCACGAATTGTAACAGGAAACTCTTCTGCAATAGCACGAGTTTGATCCTGACAGGGAGTATGTAAAAAAAGGGTGACACTTCTAGGTTGCAACGTTTGTTTAAAGATAGATTCAAGACAGGGACGGATATATTTTTCACTATCTTTTGCCGGAATATAAAAATCGAGATCTATTGTCTTGGGTGACATCTCTAATTCTCCAAGTGAAACTGGGATTTAATCTCTTCAATTTCTTCCGAACTAGGAAGTGGGGCACCTTCTCTGAAAAAACTGTTCCGTCAGCAGCGCCTCTCCAACCCTTAGCCACAAATGCTTCACAAGCTTTTTTATGAAAATTGATCACATCTTGACCGTTCCATTTATCTGTCGACATAACGGCGATTCTTTTTTCATTATATTCTTCGTACTTGTAATCTTTATTGATCCAGCCATTTTCCATGCCCATGTCGTGAAAGCGTGTTCCTGGCCATGGTGTTAAGATGTTAAATTCAACACTAGTTGCAGGAAGTTGTAGTGCATATTGCAATGTCTCTTCCATGTTTTCCAAAGTCTCACCTGGTATTCCTACCATAAAATAGGCATGGCTATTGATGCCATAACGATCCACAAGCTCAAAAACTCCTTTTGTTTTTTCCAGATTAATTCCTTTGTGGAGAACATTATCGATGACATGCTGGTTTCCAGATTCAACTCCAATAGCCAGACGTGTAATATTCATATCTTTGTAGCGTTTAACGATATCCTCATCAATAAGCTTTGAGAAAGCATTGCAGTGAAAATTAAATTCTAATTTTTCTTTTTTGACGAGGTCATAAAAATCTAGAAACCATTTTTTATCGATAGGAAATTCTGAATCCACAAATCCAAAATAATCCTGTCCATATTCTCTTTGAAGATACACCATTTCATTTATAATATTTTGCGGGCTTCTTTTCTTAAATGAGAAGAGATTTCGAAGATAAGGCTGACAATTAAAACACTGAAAAGGGCACCCTCGAGTGGCTGCAATCGCACGAAATGGATTTCTTTTTTCCAGATGCCCATGGTCAAAAATTCTCTGGTTTGGGAATGGTAGTTCGTCGAGATTAAATTTAGGATTTGGAGGTAAGCCTTTGGCTTCGCCATTTTCCAAATAATAGAGTCCTGGTATATTATCTTTTTTTGGATTTTCGGATTCTACAATTAAGCCCATGACCACTTCACCTTCTCCAGAGACAACATAGTCAATGTGCTCCGAAATCAGAAGGGAATCTTTGATTTTCATTGATGGATGAGAGCCTCCAACCACAGTTATAATATTTGGATTTTTATTTTTAACGTAAGTGACTAGTTCTCGAACATGTGAAATGAAAGCTGTCAGACATGTAATGCCTACATATTCAAATTTATCAAAATCAATCTCTTCAATAGGATCAACGACGAGATTATACGCTTCTACATAGTGTCCTCTTTTTTGAAGTGATGAAGCAATATAGGCAAGTCCTAGTGGGACTTTACCCATGACAAATCCATCTTCAAACTTTGGAAAAAGTAAAAGGACATTCTTTGGTTTCATAAGTAGCTTTGTTCCAGGGTTTCAAAATATCTTTTCCCATCTGTTTCATTCAAAAGATGAGTCTTTTCGTTTAAATTCCAAAGTTTTGTTCCGGCCAGAGGAGCAGCACCGCTTTCTTGAATATGATCAAACCCTACTTTTTGAATGAGATCTCTGGTGAGTTTCATTTCTTCCGGTGTTTCAGTAGGATTTCCATACATAAAAGTTCCATGAACTTTAATTCCAAGAGAACGAATAATGGGGACAAAGTGATAAACATCATTAAGATTAAGATTCTTATGAATGACATCATCTAGAATTCGCTGACTTCCAGATTCGACACCTACTTTAACGCCAATACAGCCCGACTTTGCCATAGCTTCCCAAGTAGACTCTTTAAGAGTGTCTATGCGACACATTGCAGACCAAGGAAGTTTAAAATCTTTAAGTACTTCACACACGGAGAGGACATGCTGATCTCCCATATTGAAGGTATCATCATCAAAATAGATAGCTTTGAAATCAGGATATTTCTGAAGAGTCTTTTCAATATCGTGACGAATATAATCTGCTGAATAATAGCGTACTTTATTAAGAGTCATGGATTGAGGCCATGTACAAAATGAGCACTTGAAGGGACAACCCCTAGATGACCACATTTGAAGTGTCGGTCCATCTCCATGAAAATATCCAACATCAAAATAATTATAGATGTCTGAATTGCGAATCGGTCTAGGTGCCTGATTCATTTCTTGCTGACTCAAGAGATTAAAATCAAAAATGCCACCTTGATTATTTTGAATACAGCTTGAGACATTCTTTTCATATTCACCTTTGATAGCTGCAAAGACTGGAAGTTCTTTTAATAATGCTTCAGCATCGTAGGCGATATTTTGGCCGACAAGAATGATTTTGGATAAAGGTGAGGCATGAGTTATCTGCCATATAATGCTTTTATCTGAAATGAGAGGGGGTGGAAACTTCTAAAATGATAAATTCATATTTTTCAGAATTTATTATTTTAAAAAAGTCTTCTTCAGTTTCGTCATGAAGAATTGAATCATGAAAATCAACATCATCTCTATATTGAGCTAAATAAGAGGCCGCAAAAGCTAAAAAAAATGGGTAAGGTTTATAACTCTTTTTTTTAGTTGATAGGATAGGGTAGGAATGAGGCCATCTGGAACCGCTGCGTACTGTTTTTCTTCCAGGGATTTCCCATGGTGGATTTGCAAATAGAATCGGCATGTTATTCTCCTAGTAAGGAGGAAGAGCAAGCCAGATGCCATAAAAGTAGGAAAAATGTTCCCTTAGAAAAATGTTATTTAACGCATAAAGCCATCAGATACCATGCCATTTGAGGGAAACTTAATGAGACAACTTCATCGGTCATTGAAAATAAAAACACATTTTTAAAATTATTTTTCAGTAATGATTTTAGCTCATTGGGTTCAAACTCATGATGATGAGTTTCAAGCCTTCTCGAAGAGGCATAAGGTTTAGAGGCAACATTAGGTGTCCCAATAATGGCAAATCCATTAGAGCGTGTGAGTTTAGACAAGTTTTCAACAACTAATCCTATTTTTTCCTTTGGAAAGTGTTCAATGACATCCAGAGAGATGACAGTATCATAGGTCTGTTCAGGTTTTGGAGTTTGAGTAAGATCAATAAAATCGAAGCTTAAATTAGTGACATCTGCATACTGTGATTTATTTTTTAAAATCATATCTTTATCAAAGTCTACCGCTGTTACTTTTTTACAGAATTTACTTAAAAACACGCTGCCCAGTCCCAATCCGCAACCTGCATCGAGAACAGATGCTTCTTTTTCTAAAAGTCGAGCTGCAAATTTATAACGAGCTAACAAAATAAAAAGTTCTAAGGGATGTTCTTTGAAAGAAACTCCTTCGATATGAGAAAAGGCTTCTTTGATATCGCCATTTTCATTTCTAAAGAGGAGTTGTTTAACGTCATTTTCCATAAATAAGTCCTATGGTTAAAAAAAATTAATCTTAGGGGCAATGTGTGTTCTAAAATATAGCTTCCTCAGGATATAATTTTTGATAAGCATTAAGGATCTTATCAAAATAGGGTCTGTTAGAGAAGAGTGATCTTTCAAATCCAATGGGTTGATCATTCAGCGTAATAAATCTTTGAAAACATTCTTCTACTTTTTTTTGATTGGTTTCCATGTAGTGTGGCAAAGTTAATTCCCTAAAAGTTGCATTATATTGTTCGGTCAACGTTTCAAAAAGGAGAGGTTCTCTTTTAGGATGATTAATATGAGAATTAAACTGATCAATACAAGAATTCAGTATTTTTGCTAAATAATTTTTGGATTTTACGTAATTTTCTGATTTTGATAAGTCATGAATCTTTTCAATCTTAGAATTAAAGTCTTCTGAAGAAGCACATTCTAGTTCTTTTAACCCTTCTAGTTCGGGAATATTTAATACAGAAGAGAATCCTAAATAAGGATTGTTAGCATTGAAAACTCGCTGATACATTGGATTGTTTTCAAGATAGCTATAATTAAAATTTAAAAGAAGTGGAAGGAGATCTCCTTTGAGAGTCTGTTCTTGAGTTCATTTTGATCTAAAATCCTTGGTAATAGTTAGGGAAAAAAATTTTCCAGTCTTCATCTCCATAAAGTAAAACTTTTCGTTTTGTTTTTAACTGATCAATTATCTCTATCTTAAGCAGTGAATTGGTATGATAGTATATTTCAGAGATATAGGTGAAGAGGCGCATTTTTTTAGCAAGGGGGATATGTGTTTCCTTTTGGAGTAAAAAACTAAGGGCCTGAAAAAGATATTGAAAGTCTTTGATGGGTTCTTGGGGATCGAGATATTTCAAAAAAAACGTTATGGGTTTGAGATAATCTAAAATATATCTGAGTCGGCACCAAGTTGTAATTAAAATACTAAAATCGCTTCTGAGCTCTCTTAGAGAGTCACTTTCATCAATTTTAAAAGGTATGGGAATATATTGAACGTTATTAATTTCTAATCTTTTATCCCAATATTTTTCGATATGAGGGAAGATGCAAAAACGTCTAAAACTTTCCTCATTAAAAATTCTTTTAATATAGTAAAAACCGTTTGTTTCATTGTGAGTATCAAAATCTAAAATCACTAGTTCAATATCTAGGGCTTTTAAAAAGGCGGGTAGAAAAATTTTGTGATGATTGAGAAAAAACGAAGATATAAAGAATTGTGAACAAAGATAGTTTTGATTTCTTTGGATAAAATTTCCTCTGTAAGATTTTCTAGTGTTGGGAGAGTAGTTTCTTTATGTCTGAAATAATCATTTAGAAAGTGGCAGCTATCGTAGAAAACATGTTTAGGATCTTGTTTAACAGCTTCTTGATAGATTTCAGAAATCATGGGTGTTTCACCCAAGTTTAGAAATAGTTTTCCTGTATGCTTTGATATTTTTTCACGTAAATATTCATATTTCTTAATACAATTCTTAGTTTCAAAAAGCATATTAATCTGGATCTTTATCACTTCAATAAGATCTTTATGAAAATCCTGATTCCCTTCCATTTGGAGGCGAGTTATGACATCGTGAGGCAGGTCAAGAACCTTTTTCATTCCATTAAAAAGCCAAGGGAAAACGTAATCAAAGGAAATGGTAGGGGTAGGTGAAATAAATTCGTCTGAAAAAAACACTTTTTCATGGTAGTTAATTGTAAAATTTATTCTGTTACTAGAGGGAGTCCCAATTTTAATAAAACAGTCATCTATTTGTTGTATAGGTATCATTGTAGTTGTTGAAAAAAACCTTTCTGTGAGAAACGAGATGATTTGATTGAAAAATCATTTTTAGTGTTAGTGCAGAGTGTCTGATAACAATCAGATATCTTATCTTTTTGGGCTAGCAGGTATTTTGATAATAAGTTTTCAAAAGATATCTTTTCTTTGTTTAGCAAAGAATCTTTTTTTTCCTTATTTTCGTCTGACAATAAAGATTGGTAAAAATATTCTTGTTGCTCATGAAGGCTCTTGCCGAGCTCTTGAAACGATAACCTGATTCGTGGGTCAGAAAATATATTTTTTATGTTTTTAATTTTATCTCTTAAAACATCATAATTCTCATATTCTACAAGTTTTAGATCTTCCCATTCAGAGAGCCTGACAAGCGATGGGAAGTTGAGAAATGGTGTCTTAAATTCTAGTGCTCTCAAAAATGCTGGATTAGGAGAAAGATAAGAAAAGTTTTCATTGAGTAAAACATAAATAAAGTTGCCTTCAGAAAAAAGTTTTAATTGATCTTGATGAGACAGGTATTTGTTTTGATAGAGTTTTGGAAATAATTGTCCCCAATCATGATCTCCGAATAAGTAAACTTTTTCTGTAGAGCTTATTTCTTCAATTGTATCGTATTTTAGAATAGATAGTGCAGTATGCATGATAGCTGTTAGAGAGGCACACTGTTTTACTTTATGTATGGGATCAGATTGAGAATGTTGAATTTTAAAAATTAGGGAATGATAAAGAAGTGTGTATTCGAAAAGCTGATTACTAGCTGGGATAAATTCTAAGAATATTAACGCGTCTTTAAAAATATTTTTAAAATTTCGATAGCGAGAATTGCTGATAATGACAATTTCATGATCTTTTGATGAATTATTCTTTACTAAGAATGATGAAACAGATTTTTCTTTAGCAGAGGCTATATATGTTATTTTTTTAAGATCAAAAAGATCATCCCATGGTTTTTCTATATGTGGCCATATGCAAAATCTTTTAAACTCATCTAATGTAAAAAGATTTTTAATCAATCTGCTAGAGACCGACATGTTATTGACGTCATAGCAGATATTAATGAGTTTTATATTTAAGTTAAGGAGTAGTCCAGGTAGATAGACATTTTCTGTTCTTAAAATATGTGCAGAATAATAGTCATTAAGAACTATGACTGTTGAAATCCTTTCTTCTATTATTTTTAAGAAAAAATTATCTAGAGTTAGATATTCTCCTGGCTCCCAAACACGTATTACTTTATTAAAGCCTGATTCTGCATTGATCATCAGGTTGTTAATATCTTTAGAAAAGTAATTATAGATAACTTTAAAATCGACATCTTCATCAACAGTGTAAAATAATCTTTTATAAAAATTATTTGTATGCTTCTTTACGGGGATTAGTTTTTCATAAAAAACTTTTGTCTTTTGAAAACATTCTTGAAAGCTAATAAATAATTCATAGATATCATTGTTTCCAACTATAATATGAGGACATTCGATTGTTAACTCTGAGTCTAGATGAGTAAATATTCTTTTGCAGGTAGAGTAAACAAGCAGAAGTTGTTCATTAGCTCCAGTTAGTTCTTTGAAAGAAATCTCAGAATTACTTAATAAGTTACTGTCTTTTAAAATAGAGACTAAGAAAGAAGTTGTAGTCGGCAGCTTAGTGACTTTAATTTTAATATTAGAGCTATTTCTCATAAACTATGCCAGGTACTGATTTAAATGCCGTTCATCTTTACCAGTAACTGTCGGTGCTTCTAATGAGTCTTTTTCTGATTTGATTGCCTGATTATTTTGGGGCAGGTCTGTAACATTCTTTATAAGATCTTCTCGAACCTTAAGCATATCTTTCATGAAGTGAGCATCAGGCATTTTTCTAATGTCTCGATCATCAGCATTCGGTGTACCTCTCATAAAAATTGAAACATTTGGATCCTTCAAATCACCTGTCTCGTCATTGATGGTATAAATAGGTGTTGGATAAACTTGTTCTCCAGAGACAAACTTTTTGAAATCTTCTATTTCTTTTTGAGCAAATTCTACCTGTGCAATGATATCTACAAGTTCAGATGGCGCGTCTGTTTTTGAGAAGGCTTCATAGACTATTTGTAATGTATTATTTTTAGAAATATTAACTTCCTGATTCATTCCAGACCATCTTTCACGGCTCTGTATTCCAATATCTTTTGCGGCATTAGCTTCTTTAATGCCGTAGAGTTTTTTACGACTGTATTGAAATCTTAGCTTCTGAACCTGGTCACCGATTTCTTTTGTGAATTTTCCGCGAATAACAATTTGAACCAAATCCAGAGGGATATCGAAATCGACAGCAAAATACCAAATCTTTTGAAGTGCATAGATTTCATCTTTGTGAGGAATATTGATTCGAGACTCATCAAAGAAAGATTCGGAACAATGTTTGAGATTATCTTCAGTCGTATATTGATGGTCGATACAGTATTGCCCTAAAGCTGTGCGAGGATAGGGTTGGAAAATAGAACACCAAGAATCTGTCACCCGATGACGCTTGTTAAATTGCAAAGTATTAAGAGCATCTTCAAGAGAGTTTTGAAGTGGTAATCCGATAATATTTTGCATGCGAGCTCGGACTCCGTAACGTCCCATGAGTGCAATCGCGTTTAAGATATCTTTATTGGTAATATGCCCTCGGTGCAGGAGTCTTTGTTGAACATCAGGGTCAGCGGATTCCATTGCATAATTAATCATCTCTAAACCGGACTCAAACATCTTGATTCCGAGTTCTTCAGACAAGCTATTAACACGTAAGCTGCACAGCCAGGGAAGTTTTACCTTTTCTTTCCATCCATCTAAAAATTCATGAAGCCATTCTTGAGATTGTATAAAATTATCATCGATAAATAATACTTTATCGAGAGGGTACTTGGATCTGATTTGATCAATTTCTTTAATAACATTTTCAATGCTACGACGATCAAACCACTTTTTTGTTTCTCCATCAATTTTGGTCAGAGCAAACTGGGCATGATTGAAACAATAAGAACATTTATAAGGGCAGGCACGTGATGTGATGACATTCTTCATCGGATTATTAGCAAATTCGGGATATTGATAAAAAATTTCACGATCAGCAATCGGGATATCATCCAGATGATCGGCTAATTCTGCCTTGATAAAACCTCTTTCAATTTTCCCTTCTACAATATCGATAATCACACGTTCAGCTTGCCCTTGCACAACAAAATCCACACCTTCTTCATAGCCTATTTCGGGGAAGAATGTGCAGTGAGGTCCTCCAAAAATATTAGGAATTCCGTGTTTTTGTTTTACATAACGTGCGACTTTGAGGGCATTAATATGTTCTCCGGTAGTAATCGAAAAAGCCACAAAGTCTGGTTTATACTGTGCAATAAATTGATCTAAGTCGGTTTTGTCTGTTTGAACAAGATCTGCATGATGCCCATGAGCTTTAAGGCTTCCGCTCAAATACATGATTCCTAGTTTTTCATTTCTGAGGTTTCTTTCAATAAATAAGACTTTTTTCGACATAGGAATCTCCTATAAAGTCAAAGGAGCAATCCAAATGCCATGAAAAGAGGTAAATTCTTCCTGCTAGAGAATTATAAAGCGGGAGATTGAGGTTTTAAAAATTCCTGATTTTCTTCGTAAAAAGTTTTTAATTTCTGAAAGTAGGGAAGATGTCTGTATCTGGATGTATCAATGGGAAAGAGTGATGCTTGTTTTTGTGTGATAGCCTGATAGGCAAGTGTCACACGCTTTTTATTTCTTTGAGCATAGGCAGAAAGATATTCAGAAAGAATTTGATTATTATTATAAGTTATTTTCTCAAAAGTTTCTGAATTTCTATCTTCGATATCTTCTAATGATTTATATAAATCCTGTCGGCATAGAGTAATTTTATTTTTAAGCGTTTTAAATGATTGTTGAAATTCCTTTTCTTGAATCAGATAGGGTAGTTTTTTAATTTTTTCAATAAGTTGGGCCCCATTGCTGTATTCTAGAAGACTTAATCCTTTCAGATCAGGAGCTTTAATAACGGAGGGAAAAGTAAGATAAGGCGCATTCAAATTGATCGCTCTTAAAAAAGCAGGATTGTTTTCAAAGTATGAGTAGTTTTGATTAAGTAGAAGATAAAGAGAGTCATTTCTTTGAAATAAAGCCTCAATTTCAGGTTCATTCAAAAACTTATTTTGAAATATTTGTGGAAAAAAATGATTCCAGAGACTGTCTCCATAAAGTTCAGCTTTAATTCCCTGTGAGTATAAATGATGAATAACATCAAATTTCATAAAAGAAAGAACTGTAAGATGAAGTTTTGATAATTGTTCGAAAATATTTTCGATATCATTCCTACTTTTATTTTTGTCATGAAATAAGACTTGCAGAAGACAGTAATAAAGATCCTGAAAGTCTTGATAAGGGTTTTGAGGGTCTACGAGTTCGAGAAAGAAAAGTGTTTCTGAAAAATTTTCTATAATGTGAGCAGCTCTAGACTGTGTGATGATGATAGTTTTTAAGTTTTGGTTCTCAACTTTCGGCATCTTTTCTGGATTATCAGCTTTTCCAATCATGAAATAACGAACGTTGGAGTTTTCAAAAAGAAGATCAAATTTTGAAATAAGGCTTGGCATCACACTAAATCGTCTAAATGAATCACAAGTATAAGAAGCCTTTTGTGCCAGTCCATTGATGGCAAGTTCATAGGTGTCGTAATCCATTATGATACACTCAAGACCTATGGCTTTGAATATCGGAAGAAGTAGTATCCCCTCTGTCATCATGAGATAATTGAGGTAATACATATTGACGGTTACAAAGTGTCTGGCTTTGATTTTCAACATATGATCAAGAAGTTGAGCTAAACTAAATCCTTTCCCTTTATCCCAGGTTCTATTTTCTTTATTCCAACCAGTATCGTAATTTTCATAGTGAGCATTGGGGAATAAAGGTTTAACTTCATAAAACAGTTCTTCAAATGTATTTAAAGAATCAGCGTTGTAAAAAAGGTGACCTGTTAAAGATGAAAAAGTTTTTGAGAGATGTTGGAATTGTAAAATGGTGTTCTGAGATCTTTCAATTAACACACGACTGACATGAGCTGATTTTAAGGCATCTTGAGGAATTGTATTATCTACGATCATCTCATATTTTATTTCAGCGAAGTCTTGATGGTAGAGAAACTTTTTCAGAGAAGCGACTATCCAACAGCACAAGGATTCTATTTCAAATTGATCATAGTGATAGATTGAATGGTTTATGAGACATCCATCTTCTACAATATCACAGACGAGTTTCTTTTGATCATCCCATTTTATATAAATAGTAACAAAGGGAACTTTTTTCATATGGAAGGGGTAGTGGCTCTTTCTTCGATATTTTCTTGGTCATTTTTCCAATTTGGATCCCAACAATGTTGATGATTAAGGAGAAAGTGTTCCATCCGCGATACCCAATAATGAAGAGATTTAAAAAGATTAAAAAGTGTCTGTTTTTGTAACTGAAATTTATCATCGTTGTTGTGTTTGTTAGTCAGGAGTTCATGTGAGTAAATGGTCAGGTTGAGATAAATTTCCTGAAATTGTGGTCCGATAAAATCAACAAAAACACGCCGAGATTCTCCAAACAAAAGTCCATCCATAATCTCATCAATTTTTTTGAAATAAGGAATATAAAACTCATAAGGATGAAAATCATGATGGAACTGATTAAAGTAGGAGCTAAAAGATGCCAGCATATCAAGGCTGAGTGATTTCATAAAGTTTAACTCTTCAAGAGCTTTTTGTACTTTATCATGTAAAAACTGGTGTTTGATTTTCTTTTCTTCATCTGTGGGAGGAATTAGCTTTTGTCGTATAATGGAAACAATATCCCTTGTTTCATGGAGAAAAGAAGGAGCTGCAGAAGGATCTATTCTTTGACAAAGCCGAATTTTGGCTCCGTAGTTAATGGGAATAACATTATAACATTTTGCTGTAATTGTTTGTAGGATATCTTCCATCTTAATGCGAAAATCGTTCAGATAGATACTGGTCAGTATTTTTTCACCATTGTTTCCTTCAATCATGAGATCGTTGTTTCCACTTTCCACTGATTCTTCAGAGATAGTCCTGACTTTCTGTTCAGCTTTTGCAATCACTTCTGGCTGATCACCTCCATGTGTTTTTTTGGAGTGACGATCAAAAGCGAGATCTTGTCCTAGAAATAAAATTGGATCACATCCCATATCACGCAATGCGACGAGTCCTACATGAGAACATGAGTTTCCTGTAAATTGGGGTTTTTGTTCAGGCCAAAAAAATGGTAATTGAACAAGAGATCTCATCACGTGAGCTCGTGGTCCACTATAGCCGCTATAGGTCTCAGGCCAGATGATGGGGGCCATGATCAGCCATGTGTCGGGAGTTGGAGGAAGATCTGAAAAGAAATGTTTTGTTTCAGTAACTCTCTCTAATGAAGCAACAAAGTGAGGTATGATACCATTTTTGATGAGTGTTCTTAACGCAGAATCAGCACAAATAATAACAGCACGATTGTTAACTGTTTTAAGAAATTCTAAATGACCTTCCAGCGAAGGTCCTGTTGAAACTAAAATACCTGGAAAGCCTTTAAATGCATTTTGCATGAGATGCATGCTTGGAACATCCAAGGAAGAAGGGATATTTTGAATCATGTTGGTAAAAGCTTGGTATGTATCTTCTTCGGGAGGGGATAAAAGATTGATGGAGTAATAATTTGCGGCCAATTTGAGCTTTTCGGCAAATTGAAGGTAATAGTTCGGAGAAAGCTCCATCGAAATTTTATCGTAGATGGGAAGGATGGTTCGGTGAAAAGAAAACCGGTCTTGGCCCGCCATATAAATTCTTAAGGCACTTTCTAATTCTTCCAAAGGCATCGAAATAAAAAACTCAAGCCGAAAGCCTTTAATTTCATCAGCCCAATCATGAATGTGAAGCGCATGCCAAAACACTTCTAAATCATGCTCAACAATCGCAATGTGACAAGCATCTTGTCCAAAATCATTGAGTAATTCTTTTAGTATATATCCCAACCCAAAACCATAAATCACAATCATTTTAGGGTATGCACGTTTTGATTCTTCAATAATATTTTTAGAATATTTAGATGGATTTTCTCCGTAAAAACATTTTCCATTGAGGGATAAATCATAGAGTCCATCTGGGAGTGTTATAAGCTGATATTTTTCAGGTTTGAATTCTAATAGTTTTTGGTGAAGCGTAGGATTCTTTTTTTCCAAAGCTTCCATATTATGAGACCAAATGCTTTTTTCATTTTCCATAAATACCCCTAGAGTCAGATTAAAGAGAGTAATGGTCTAACAATTGTTGTGCTTCTGTATCGCCTGGCTGTTTCTTGAGAATTCTTTTTAAAATAGATTTTGCCTCATCAGCTGCACCTAATTTATGTTTACAAATAGCTTTATAATACAGGAACTCAGAACAGTCTGGAATCTCATCTTCTAAATATTTTATAACATTTAATGTTGTCTCATATTCTTCTAGCTCTAATCCTGCCTCAAAAAAATTAAGCTGAGCTATAAGTAAATGTGGGTTTTTCGAAAGTGCCTGACTAAAGAAAATAAAAGCTTCTTTTTGCTGTCCTACTTTCCACATAAGCTGTCCTAAATTATTATAGGGTTCACAAAAATGAGGAGCTGCTTTTAAAGCTTCACTAAAAAAGCGGGAAGCTTCTGAGGTTTGATCTAGAGTTGAAAAATACTTTCCATAAAGATTTAATGCAAAAGGGGTTTGAGGAGATTGATTAGCAAGAATGCCTAGGTCATTTTTTTTTGATGAGTTCAACGGCTTCTCTGGCATCTTGAGGAATAAGATAGGCCATTTGTCCTACTACAAAAGCATCTAAATTTTCCTGGCAAAAATAACTAATGCTTTCCCAGAGAGTTTCTATTTTATTAGCCTCTTTGTTTTCTTTTCCATGTACTCTGAATCCGTCAAGCCAGTGCCCAATCACTTTTCCACTTTTGACTTGATCAGAAATCCATTGGGCCGGATCAATGAGCATTTTTTTCAAAAGATATGAATCAAGATAGTGTAATGTCTTTTCGTCAATAGTATTGGTGCTGGTTTCCATGTATAACTCCTTGTTTATGGGTAATCGATATCTTCTTTAGACACTCATCGAGTGAGTTAAGATGATCATTGTTGAAATCATTAAAATTAGAAATTTGCTGCAGTGCTTCTTTTGCAGATTTGTAGTCTCTTTGTGCTGTAAGAATTGTTGCCTTAGATAAATAGAGAAGATTTTTCTCAAGTCCCTCTGTAGTAATGGTTTCAATAGCTTTTTCAATCCATGATAGAGCTTCCAGATAACGTTTTTGTCTAAAACAGTTTTGGCTTAAACCTTGTAAAGACGAAATTGTTGTTTCTGGAGATTGTAATGAAATTCGATAGTGTTTTTCAGAATGTTCCCATTCTCCAATTTCACCATAACAAAAAGCAACATTAAGGTGAGCTAAATAGTAATGAGGATGTATTGCAATAGCTTTTAAATAGCTGCGAATAGCTTTTCGATAACTACCTTGCTTCATTTTAAGAGCACCCCAATTAAGATGATAGGGTGGGAATTGCTTAGCAATGGGTTCGCCAATTTTTAAGACACGTTCTGCAAAATCAAATTGATTCGATTCGATGAAAAGACTGGGTAAATAAATATAGGCATTGATATTTTCAGGTTCGGTTTCCAGTATTTTGAAAAATCTTTGTATTGCTGATGAAAGATTCTTTCTCTTCATTTCAATATTGATGAGTAGTATTTGGATACTCGAATTATGAGGAGCTTTTTTTTCTCCTTCGAGTAAAATCTGATATGCGTCATCAATTCTGTGTACTTCAAGGTACTGTGCTCCCATTTCATAATAAGCCTGTATATTATCGGGTTGGTCTTTTAATTTTTTGAGACCAAGTTGGAGGTAGAGATTGCCTTTTTTTTGTAAAATATCTTCAGACGAATATTTCCCATAATGATGAATGCGATATTTTGAATAAAACCGTTGTGACTTTGGATCGATAGCTTCTGCTTGCTCATGAACAACACCTTGAAAAGCCACAGAGCGTCTCATGAAGAGTCTTGCTAATTTTGATTCTACAAAACCTGGATACCCTTGAGCTTCTGGTATCGTTAATAGATTAGCTTCCCATCCATAGTTTTCTGGTTTCTCTAAATAATTTGTTTGAATCAGGTAAATAATAGGTGCAGGCGGATTTTTGATTAGTTGTTTTAATGATTCTTTCTCAGACTCGGCAATCACTTCATCTGCATCCAGTACGAGGATCCATTCACCTGTGGCATAATCCAGAGACCGATTACGTGATTTTGAAAAATCATCCTCCCAGGCGTGTTCGTAAACCTTGGCCCCAAAAGACTTGGCGATTTCGATGCTTCGATCCGTTGATCCTGTATCGACAATCACAATCTCATCGACAAGACCTTGCACACTTTTCAAGCACTGGGCAATCCAGCGCTCTTCATTTTTCATGATCATACAAAGCGATAATGTCGGTTTGACAGCATTCATCGCGATGGCTCCTCCCAGGGGGTTTCTGATTTAAAAGCCAGTTTCAGTCTTTTGACTAATTTTTCCATGGCCTGTGCATGGATTTGTGAAATGCGCGATTCTGTGACTTCCAAAATAGACCCGATTTCTTTCAGCGTCATTTCCTCAAGATAATAGAGTGATACGACTTGTCTTTCACGATCCTGAAGTTGATCAATTTCATCAGCCAGAATTTTTTTCACTTCTTCCAGATGTAAAAGACCTTCGGGTGTGTCTGGATTAATCAGATTAAGTGTTTCTCGAATGATCCCTTCCATCGTGCTGACGCCTGATTGCATGTTATCAATCGGAATCTGTTTCCCATAATTAGCATCTGCTTTAAGCCGAAAACATGTTTCCATATCGACTTTGAGATATTCAGCCACTTCATGATCTTCTGGCACCCGGTTTAAAATCTTTTGAAGTCCTTCCAGAGCTTTTCGATAGCGATTGACTTGCTCACGTACAGAGCGAGGCAAAACATCCAGACGACGTAATTCATCCATGATTTGTCCACGAATGCGGCATTCGGCATAATCTTTAAACTCTTCATCTTCACGTTCTCGACCCCATTGAAATCTTTGAACGGCATCGATGAGTCCTAAAATTCCGGTATGAATTAAATCATCTGACTGGATATGAGAAGGAAGGTGGTGACAGAGTTTTCCCACGATCCATTTAACCAGTTTGAGATAGTTAACGACTTTTTCCTGTTGGAACGTGTTGAGCTGCGATCCAGGTTGTGTGAAATGTTGTGCTGTGTTTACTTGATACACGTGATCGCTCCCTTCTGTTCAAAACAATTAAACATGTGTGACTCCAAATCGTGATGTGGATCCGGTTAAGAGGGGTCTTAAGTATTCATTCAGCATAGAGAATGCTTGGTCTGCTGAGCCTTTGCCTGCTGTCTGAAGATTTTGAATAATTTTTAATAAGTTCTTTGAAGCTTTGAGCTTGGGATAGGCTTCTATAAAAGGAATATGTCTTCTGGAGGCTTCACGGATTTTATCGTCATGGGGAATAGCTCCCAAAAATTCAGGAGAAAATCCGAGATATTTTTTGCAGAGACGGGAAAGCTGATCAAAAGTTTCCTGATCTTCAATATCACTGCGTGTTTGGTTGACCACCATCGAGACTTTCACTTCTTTTTTTAAAGGTCGGGAGGCTAAGAGTTTTACGGTAGCATAACTATTGGCCAAGGCTGTCGCATCAGGAGTGGACACAATAACGACATGATCTGCACAATGTAGAAGGTGACGTGTGCGATCACTCAGATTAGCTTCGGTATCAATGATCAAATAAGAAGAGGCATGAAATGAGTTTTCTAAATCATAAAAAATGCCTTCAACGGCCAGAGAATTAGCATTAGCGGTTTCATAATCTCCAGAGCTGGCTGGAATTAAAACGAGATTGGGACGCACGGTAATGGCCACTTCAGTCAAAGATTTTCCGCGTTCAAAAATATCTTTGATTGAACTTTCAGGACACAATCCCAGGAGAATGTCATCATTGCCAAGGCCAAGGTTAGCATCCATCAAAATAGTTCTGAATCCTGTTTGTGCCAGGCTCCATGAAATATTGACAGCGAGAGTGGAACGACCCACCCCTCCCTTAGCTCCAGCAATGACAATCATTTGCTGTGTCATTGAAGATCTCTCCCCATTGAGACTTCTGTTCCATACTCATTTTCAAAAGTCTGTTCGTTAGCCATTTCGCTAAAGTTTAAAAGACAATCGACAATGCGTTCTTTAGTTGCGACTTCAAAGTCTTCTGGAATTTGTTGTCCCATCGTAAAATAGGCCGGTGTGAGAGTGGAGTTTGTGGGAGCATTGTAGAGAGTGCCAAAACAGGAAGTTTCATCCAACTTAGTAATAATCAGATTTTGACAACGAGCTGTCGGAAACTTTCGAATTGTACGTGTCATATCGGGTTCTTGCAAAATTGCTGGCAAGACGAGAGCTTTCCAGACAGGCTTGTCGCATGAAAGTGTTTGATGAAGTTCCCAAACAGCGCGGTCATCATTGGGAGAACATCCGGCTGTATCAATTAAGACTACGCTGAAATGTTCCAAGCTTTTGAGTGCTTTTTGAAACTGAAGTGGTGTGCGCGCATAAAGGCAAGGCGCTTTCAGGATAGCCGCATGCCTCTTGAGCTGCTCTTTACCCCCAACACGCTGATGATCCAGTGAGATAAAAGCGATACTTTGTTTTTGTTCTAACACCAACTGACTCGCCAGCTTGACAAGTGTGGTCGTTTTTCCAGAGCCTGTGGGTCCAATCATGGCCACCAAATTTTGCCGTGTGGGGTCAACAGTGAAAGGACGACAATCAGGCAAATGATCGATCAGCCATTCAGCTGCTTGTTCTCTCAGTTGATACCGTGAACCATCGGGATTTATTTCCAATAAATAGTTGGTGATATCTTGAACTGTTTGAGGACGTAAACGATGGCTGAGTAAATCCAGACTGATTTCATAAATATGTTTTCTTTGACGATGAATTTCCGAAAGCCATTCTTGAGAAACATACTCAATCTGTTTGGCAATTTGAATGTCGTTATGGGTATGAGTTTTCAGTAAAGGTCGGGAGATCTCACGAGGTATTTCACGAACAGGTTCAAAAGTTTCTTTTTTGGAAGTAATCAGAGCTGGTGTTGTCACCGTAAAAGGGGAATGCAAAATTCTTAAAGCAACTGATTCAAATAATTCTTCGTCTTGTATTCCGGAAGATTCCTCAGCTTCGGCTTCTAAAGTTTCTATTTCCTCTAACTCAATTTCTTCCGGCATATCATCTTCGATGTCTTTTTCGGATTCCAGTGAAAGATCTTCGAAAGCATCATGATGCGTTTGGATGGGAGTGTTTGGAGTATTGGGAGCACTCTGAACTTCCGGATGAATTTCTTCTTTTAAGTTAATGACGTTGTTAGGAAGTGTTTCAATTTCTTTTGCGACTTCTTCAACGACCTGAGTTCTTTGTGTGAGGAGTGCGGCATTTTCTTTTTGTACCTGGACCATTTGTTCTAAAGATTCACGCAGGCGACTGATCTCTTCTTTAATAGGTGAAATTTGTTTTTCAGCCATTTTTTCTGTCAGCTGACTGACAATTTTCATAGTCTGTCCTGTTGTGGAAACAGGAGCGCTCATCTCACTGCTTTTGAGAGGGAGATCAATGGCTGCTGTGACTTCCAAACCTGAATCCCGATTCCACCACTTGTCAGATAAAACCGTTTTTTTTGTCGAAAGAATAACAGCTTCTGGACCTAAATCTCTTTTGATACGCTCAATGGCTTCTGCCAGGGAAGAGACAAGGTATGTTTTTATCTTCATAAATATCTCCGATTCATGCGGGCTCTCCGATGAGGCCTATGGGTTTAACCGGGACGAATCCCGCAACTTCACTGTGGGCTAGTACTGATAAGTCAGGTAAAAACTTTTCTAATAATCTTTGTAGATGAGGTCTGAGCTGTTGAGAGGTCAGCAGGACAGGAGACATATTGTTGGCCACATGCTTCTTGGTTTCCTGTCCCAATTGTTCCACAACGGTTTTGGCCAGATTTGGATCAAGAGCCAGCTGTGGTCCTGTTTGAGTATTGCTGATAGATTTAATGAGCTTTTCTTCCAAGGGTCGGGCGAGGGTGATCGCGTAAAGATTCTTATCATTTGAGACAAATTTTTGCGAAATGTTGCGGCCCAAAGACATACGAACATACTCTGTCAATTCGCCTACATCTTTTGTCCGTGGGGCATGATCCGACAAGGTTTCCATGATTGTCAGAAGATCACGAATGGAAATTTGTTCCCGAAGAAGGTTTTGAAGGACTTTGTTGACGGCTCCAACCGACAGCAGATCGGGAATCAAGTCGCTGATTACTTTAGGATGAGTCACTTTGAGTTGATCCAAAAGTTTTGAGAGTTCTTGACGATTGAGAAGCTCATGGAGATTTTTCTTAATCAGTTCGGATAAATGTGTGGCCATGACACTGGGAAGATCTACAACCGTATATCCCCCAACAATGGCAGCTTCTTTTTGGCTGTCAGGAATCCACAGTGCGGGTAGCCCGAATGTTGGATCTTTTGTGGGAATTCCATCCATGGGACGTGAGACATTGCCAGGATCTAAAGCTAAATGATGATTGGGTAAAATTTCTCCCTGTCCAATGACAGCGCCTTTTAGGTAGATGCGGTATTCTGTAGGTCTGAGTTTGAGATTATCGCGAATATGAACGGGTGGAACAATCACGCCCATATCACCAGCAATTTGTTTTCTAATTCCCACAATACGTGCAGGCAATTCTCCACCTGACTTTTGATCGACGATGGGAACCAAATCATAGCCCACTTCCACTTCCAAAAGATCTAGAGGCGGAACGGTATTGGATTGTTCAATGGGAATTTCTCTAGGAGCTTCTGCGGCTTTGATTTCGTCTTCGAGAGTTTTCTTCTTATTCAGAGTCCAGATGCGATAGCTGGAATAACCGGCAATAGAGCCAAAAAGAAGAAAAGGAATGTGAGGAAGTCCTGGAACAATCCCAATGGTTGTGAGGATGACAGAAGCCATCAACATCGGTCTCCAACCGCCAAAAGCTTGAGCTGAAATTTCTTCCGATAGACGCTCTTTCTTGGAAACTTTTGTGACGATCAGACCGGCTGCTGTAGAGACTATCAAGGAGGGTATTTGGCTGACTAGGCCGTCACCAATTGAGAGTACGGTATACACTTTGGCGGCTTGAACTAACGGTAATCCTTCCTGGATGACTCCAATAATAAAACCACCTACGATGTTGACAACTGTGATCAAAATACCGGCAATCGCGTCACCGCGTACAAACTTGGAAGCACCGTCCATAGAACCATAAAAATCGGCTTCTTTTTGGAGTTCTTCTCGGCGACGGAGGGCTTCTTTGTCATTAATGATGCCGGCATTGAGATCGGCATCGATGGCCAACTGTTTACCAGGCATAGCATCCAAGGTAAATCGTGCGGCCACTTCAGCAATACGGCCGGCACCTTTGGTGATAACGACAAAATTGATGACGATCAAAATGATGAAAACAATCAGACCGACAACATAGTTTCCACCAATAATAAAATAACCAAATGCCCGAATCACTTGACCGGCAGCAGCTTCTCCTTGAGCTCCATTGAGGAGAATCAGTCGTGTGCTGGCAATATTGAGTGTTAAACGCAGAAGGGTTGCAAAAAGCAAAAGAGTCGGGAAGGCAGAAAATTCCAGAGGTCTTTGAGCATAAAAAGAAATGAGCAACATCATCAGAGAGATCGTCATTGAAAAAACCAGAAAAATATCCAGCATGATGGGAGGCAGAGGAATAACCATCAGCATGACAATGCTGGCCAAAGCCAAGATTAGGAAAAAGTCGGAGCTTTCCTTGCGAAGGCCTAACCAGGCTGAACCTGATTGATCCGTCTGTGTTTTATTCTCCGAAGCCATTATGCTTCCCCTTTTTGTCCAACACCTTCTGTGGACACTGCTTACGCGCTCATGATGTCATTCTTAGATTTATCCCGGCGTCGGTACATTTGGAAGACGAAGGCTAGTACCTTGGCGACTCCCTCAAAGCACTCCTCTGGGATAAATTTTCCTACCTTGACCTTACGATACAAAGCGCGGGCCAACTCGGGGTATTCATAAATGGGGACATTATGCTGGCCAGCCACTTCACGAATGACGGCCGCCAAGTAATCGGCTCCTTTGGCAATGACTTTGGGTGTAGAATCAATTCCTCGTCGATAACGCACAGCGACAGCGAAATGGGTGGGGTTGGTAATAATGACGGTCGCTTGAGGGACTTCTTTTTGGATGCTTCGTTTGGCGCGCTCTCTCTGTACTTGTTTCACTTTGCTGCGAATATGTTCTGGCAGCTGCATGTTCTTCATTTCGTCCTTCACTTCTTGTCGACTCATCATCATGTCTTTGTGAATTTTAAACCATTGGTATGTGTAGTCAGCCACTGCCAGAATCGTCATAAACAAAAGGGATTTGGTTAAAATAGGGTTGATGAGTTTAAGAGTCCATTCGGCTGCTAAGGGAAGAGGGAGCTGGGAGAGACCTTCAATTTTACCCAACTGATTTCTCATCTCCTGATAGGAGATATAGCCGATCACGGTCACTTTTAGGAAGTTTTTGACCAATTGGATAACGATTTGAAACGAGAAAAACTTTTGAAACCCCTTAATAGGGTTTGCCTTATTAAAGTCAGGTTCTAGTTTGGAGGGATGAGCGCTAAATCCCACTTGGGCAATATTGGTCAAAATACTGATGCCCATCAGGCTGACAGCAATCAGGACCAGCTGCAACAAAATGGGGGCAACAAAAAGATGAAACCAGTTGAAAACTTGTGAAAGAAAATTGTCACGGGTGAAAATGAAAGCATCATTCATTCCTTCAGTGAGCAATTTTGAAATTTTGGGTGTCGTCCAGCTGATAAGCCCCATGGCGCCCAGAAGCGTGGTGAGAGTTGAAAGTTCCTGACTGCGGGCAATATTCCCCTGTTCGCGAAACTCTTCTTCGCGTTTCCCAGTAGGTTCTTCTGTTTTCTCCTGTTCATCTGAAGCCATACATCTCCATAAATCCTCCGTCCCAAGGAGGGAAAATTACCAAAGGCCAAAACCCCGGTTTCTTAAGAATTGAATATAGCTTTCTATGGTTGGAAAGATGCGGGACCAGTTTAAGATCAGTAGAGTAAAACCAGCGATGAGATTGACGACAAATGAGAGGTTAAAAAGATATTCAACTGTGGCGCTGCCTTAGCCACGATCCCCATAATGATATGAAAGACCAGCATGGCAATCATGATGGGAAATGACATGCGAATACCCATCTCGGTGGCAACTTTGAGAAATAACATCATACGTCCAAAAAAGGCCGAAAAATTCCAGTCCATCGGCCCCATGGGAATATGCTGATAGCTTTTAAAAATACCCCAAATAATTTCATGATGTAGGTTGGATGCAAAAACAAAAATAACCATGATGACCACACTCAGCTGGGCCAAGATGGAGGCCTGGTTGTTATTGGCAGGGTCGATCACGTTAGCCATATTAAATCCGATTTGAAGACCGGACAATTCCATGGCCCAGGTCGTCACTAAAAAAATCATGCGCATAGTAAAGCCAATGATCAATCCAAGCCCGATTTCTTTGGTGATAATTAACAAGATCATTCCAGGTTGTTCCCAATAAGAGGTGGGAAGTGCTGGAAGATGATGAGACATGGCTAAGCCAATTCCAAAAGCCAGGATGACTCGTACCTGAGTGGGGACAGAAGCTAAGCTGAAAATAGGGCTGGCCGCTAAAAAACCTCCGATACGCAAAGATGCTAAGCTTAAATTTAAAAATTGGATGATGAGAGGCATTACATACCCCGTCCTAAAATTTCGGGGAAATGGCCCAGGAGATTAACAGAGTACGTCATGAGTTGTTTGATCATCCAGGCTCCTGTCACTAAAAGAGTGAGGCCGATGGCGATAATTTTAGGAACAAATGTAATCGTCATTTCCTGGAGCTGCATGACGGCCTGCACCAAGCTGACGATAATCCCCACAACAAATCCTACAACCATGACAGGCGCTACCACCAGCAGAGTGGTCACCAGACTTTGTCGGGCTAGATCCATGACGAAATTGACGGTCATTGAAAACTCCTGATCAGAGAGCTGACGACAAGATTCCATCCGTCGATTAAAACAAAAAGCATCAGTTTAAAGGGGAGCGATATGACTACCGGCGGCAAGACCATCATTCCCATCGTGAGGAGTATCATTGAAACGACCATGTCGATGAGGACGAATGGCAGATAAATCAAAAAACCAATTTCAAAAGCTGTTTTCAATTCGCTCAAGATAAAAGCTGGAACAATAGTAAAAAGGGATAGTGATTCTACATTGATAGGTTTTTCATTGGCAATTTTGAGCATGAGCTCCAGGTCAGGTTTGCGTGTTTGCTTAAACATAAAAGCTTTAAGTGGCATACTGGCTTTTTCAATAGCGACTTCCTGTGAAATCTTTTCTTCCAAAAAAGGTGTGATGGCATTGGTGTGGATATCTTTAATGACAGGGGACATCAGAAAGATCGTTAGGAAAAACGCTAATCCTGCGAGTACTTGATTGGGCGGTGATTGAGGCACGCCCATCGCTTGTCTTAAAAATGAAAGAACAATGATGATGCGTGTAAACGACGACATGGTCAAAATCATTGCAGGGCCAAGAGAGATCAGCGTGAGAAAGAGAAAAATCTTCATGGCTGCTGCCATTTGATTTTCGTCTCCCATGGCGAGTGTGAGTGAAGGATTTTTAGACGCCGCAGAAGCAATGTTTGAGACAAACAAGAAAATCAGTATGAGAAAGAATTTAGGCAGTTTTTTGAAATTGATTGCGCCCATAGCTTCTTTCCTGTCCTTGTTGTTGCTGGTTGAGTGAGTTGAAGGATTTCATCGAGCGCATGACAGAGCGGATTTTGTCAGAAACATTAGACGAGACGGGTTCTCCTGTTTCACGTCTTTGGGAAAAAGCGGCCATTTGTTCACGGACTTTTTCTCTCAAAGAAGCGATGTGGGCTTGATCGGCTTGATAGCGTTCAAAAGCTTCCAACTTCTTTCTAAAGTCATGATCTGAAAATTGATTTTGAGGAGCTTGAGCCACCACTTTGGCAATTTCTTCTGCGGGTTCAAACTCTTCCATGGGTGCAGCGACTTTTTCGATTTTTGATTTTGTTGATTCTAAAGGTGTCATGACAGGAGCTGTGTTTACAGCCGTTGCCATGGCTGGAGTCATGACAGATGCCGGAGAAACAAAAGCGGTTTCTTTGATGGACGCTTCATGAATGGCTTCATTTTTGTGTCCTGATTTGATTTCTTGGTTTTCGGGAATGGCATAGAGAAGATTCATGTTTTGGTTTGAAACCCCAATGACTAAGCGATGTCCTTCCACCAAGATGACCATGATCTGTTGTTTTAAGCCCAGGGTCATGCTTTGCAAAACCTGGATGGAGCTATTAAAATGATTTTGTTTCAATGAAGCTAAGGGTAAATATTTTTTTGCCACAGTTGCGAGAACTCCCATCAGGGATAAGACAAAAATCAGAGACAGAGCTGTTTTCAACCAAGGCATAGATTGTTTTTTGGGAGCGGGTTTTTCCAGAAGAGGTATAGAATCTTCTGTGAGATCTTCTTTTTCAGCGACTTTTTTCACCGTTGAATCCTGAAATGGTGATTTTGCTTCCACGGCTTGAGGAGCTTTTTCTACAGGTGCGTCTTCAACAGCAGGGGCCGTTTCAGATGTGTCGTTAATATTATCGACGGCTTCTTTCATGATGGCATGGGCTTTCATCTGTTTGTTGTGAAGATCTTTGGCCATCATTTCAATGAGCTGACTGGGTTCTGAAGAATCCAATTCTTGTACCTGGCCTTTTTGAAGTTTTATTTTTTGTGTGTCGCGAGGAGTTTCGGAAATGGCCGGCTTGGACGTTGTCATGGTGACAAAACCAATCAAAAGCAAAAAGACTGCTAAGAATGTGATTTTGAGAATGGAAGTGAATATTTTTTCATAAAACCCTTTCTTTTAAGGCCTGAATACATTGGTCACTTTGATTCCGAGCTGTCCTCCGGCTTCGACCACTTCTCCTTCGGCAATCGGTTTTTGTTGAAGCATAATCACAAAAGGATCCCCGACTTTTTGATTAAGTGGAATAACCGAACCCTTTCCGCATTTCATAATGTCCGAAATTGTTAATGTCGCTTCTCCCAAATGTACTTGAAGAGTCAGAGGCACATCCTTCAGAAGTGAAAAATCTTCTGGTGGAATAGATGTTGCCAGGGTGCTTCCTCCTTCAGGGGTTTCAGTCATGCTCAGTCTCCTTCAGGATTTGATTGACCTTCACAGCACGATGTCCTTCGACAGTTCCGACGGACACTTGGTAGGTTAATTGATCTGCAACAAATGCCGGATGACCTTCGGGTGAGAGATGCAAGGCAAACGTATCTCCCACTTCGAGATTTAATACTTTTTGAAGGGGAACTGTGATGGCTCCCAACTCTGCGCGAACGGGGATAGGGGTGTCATTGATGGCACCCCAAACGGCTTCAGCCCATAATTGATCTTTGCCGGATTCATCTCCTTTGCCTTCTTCATCGGAAGTGGCCAGGGATTTTAATAAATCCTTGGGCCCAATAAACGTCCATTGTCCTTCAATTTCTTTCCATTGAAGTTTAAAAGTGGCTTTAACACAGTCGAAATTCCAACGGATACGATTGACATGTTCTTGATCAGTCAAAATATGTCGGGTGGAAAAATTGACAGCCCCATATGTTGCCAGCCATTTTTGAGATGTTCATAAAAGGGGATGAGAAATTTATTGAGATAGCTTTCTTCAAGAGACGTGAGGGGTCCTTTTTTGACAAAAGCCCGATTGCCTCCAAACAAACTGTTAAAATAACTAAAAGAAATCTCGAGGGATGAGATGAAATCCTTGGAGTCCCATTTCGGGCGTTTCCCAGAAAAGAGTCAGATCGCTTTCTGTGGAAATAGACGCGATTAAATCTTTTCCTGAGACAATTTCATGTCCTGTGCATTCGCAGCGAAAATTTTCTTTAGTCACGCGGGTGATATGCTTTTCAATTTGAAGAGCGACTCCAGCATGGAGATTCATGATTTTTTGAAACTGGGTATCTGATGATGATGAGGCGCTTGAAAAGCTATAAGCACTAGTGGGCCCTACCCAGAGACCGGTTGTTTTTTGAGCTTCCGCAGATCCTTGTTCTGCCAGAATAGACTTAAGATCTTCGGGACTTAGTAATGAATCATCTGCCATATGGGGCTTATGTGAGCAAACCTGGTGCCAGCCCTAAATAGGCAATTTTTTCCTAAATCTCGTTTTTAGACTATGTCATGATGAGACAAATGGTGGTGAGCCCATGTGAAGCCTCTGGCTGACCGCCATGACATTGTGTGGTGAAGAAACAGGTCTATTGTATGGTGAATTCTGTAAAGTAGACTTGCTTGACTGTGCCTTTTTTCAACACTTTGTTCATCGAGTTGATGATATCTTCTTTCAGAAGTGTTTTTCCGCCCGTACTCATAAGGTCTCTGATAGACGAATCACTGATCAGATAAAGAATTTTATCCCGAATTTGCTCATCATTGGCTTTAAGCTCATCACCGGCTTCAGCCGTAGAGACTAAGGCTGCCATTTTGAGTTTGAGGTAATGGATGCTGTTTTTTTCCATGACATTGTATACTTGGGGCTCGAGTTTGACCATAATGCCATCCGGAGATTCACTGCCTTGCGCTCCTTCGGCTTTTTTCTCTTCACCTTCCACCTTGGGAGCATCCTTTTTTTCTTCTTTTTTCTCTTCAGGCTTTTTCTCTTCAGCAGCCTGAGCTTCACCAGCTTGAGCTTCTCCTGCCAAGGACTCTCCAGCATCTACGACATTTCCTTTGTGCTGGCCTAAAAAAAGGATCGTCCCTCCGGCGCTCGCCATGGCAATCACGGCGATCACAATAAAAACCAGAGGGGGTGTCATGAGCTTGTTCATAAAAGACTGCTTGGCCACTAATGGCGTAGGAATGTCCATGGGCGTTGGTGGTGGGGCTTCTGGTGAAGCTTGTTTTTCTTCAGACATGCTATTCTCCTTATAGTCCTAGACTTGCAATATTAGGCCTATCTTATCCTTGTCCTAAGGTCACGAGCTGAGCCAACATATCATTGATGGTACCAATAGTTCTAGTATTTGCCTGGAAACCTCTTTGAATAATAACCATCTTGATGAGTTCGTTAGCCAAGTCGACGTTGGACTGTTCCAGAGTACTGGCCACAATGGATCCTTTTCCTGTGGTCTGAGGCGCTGAGAGAGTCGCCAATCCTGATTCAAGAGTTTCTCGGTAGTTGCTGCTTCCTGTACGCGAAAGTCCACTTTGACTGTTAAAAGTAGCCAAGACAATTTGTCCGAGCTGTTGGTTGGTACCGTTGGTGTAGTTACCTGTAATAATTCCTTCTGTGGAGATATCAATACTCTTCAAAGATCCTGAAGCAAAACCATCTTGGGTGATATTACTGATGGCGGAATCGCTACCAAATTGAGTGACACCATCGAGAGCTCCTGTCGCAGTTGCTGTGGCAAAAGTTCCGAAGTCGAAGCTGACAGCTTGGGAAACACCAGCACCAATAAAGCTGAAATAGCTGGAAGTGGTGGTCACACTTTGGAGTCCGCCGGCTGTAGTGAATGTCATCGTTCCCGTACCCCCTTGATAATAGCTTGTGGCACTGGATCCTGTGACTTCTGATCCATTAGCCAAAGCATACCAAGACCAGGTGTTGGTGGCAGATTTTCTAAAATAGATGGAGAGAAGGTGACTGTTACCCAGAGAGTCATAGATCGTCACACCGGCAGAGAAATCAGAAGTACTGGTAGGGTCTGTGGTACTAAAGGCTGCAGGAACTATAGAGTTGGAACTTAAATTGACGTTCAATTCGACAGTAGAGGTTGGGTTTGGTGAAACAGGTTCCTGGCTGATCTGAATATCTCCAATATCAGCTGTGATATTGCTGGATGCGTCCACCTGAAATCCCTGAAGTCGGAGTCAATCTGTATGGTGAATAAATCCATTTTTATCCAGGTGAAATTGTCCGTTTCGGGAATAATACGTGGAGGAGTCTGTGGCGCTGGTAACGACAAAGAAGCCGTTTCCGTCGATAGCCAGATCGGTGACGTTACTGGTGGATTCGAAACCACCCTGACTAAATTGAGAGACGACGTCTGAGATACGTGATCCCAAACCGACGTTGGAATCAGCTCCTGCCAAGATATCTTCAAAGGCTGCTGCGCTCGCCTTGAATCCTGTCGTGTTGACGTTTGAAATATTGTCACCGACGACGGCGATGGCGTTACCGTTTGAGTTGATTCCGTTAACTCCAGCAAACAATGCGTTAAAAATACCCATACCAATCTCCTTTTTTTCCCCTCAACCCTCCCCACTTGTTGGGGAGTATGCCAGCCTTGGCTGACAGGTGAGGGATGTCCCTGTTATAATTTATTAAGCCGCATAGACGGCTGTTACTTCACTGGCGGGAATGTTCAGTCCATTCACCTTCACCAAAATACTATCTCCTGAAAAATCGACTTGATTGACAATACCGCGCACCATGGGTTGCACGTTGGTTGTATTTCCACTCCCATCAATAGATCGGACTCGGTAGGTATAATTGCCTTGTGGGAGAGCATTTCCAAAACGATCTTTTTTATCAAAATCTAAAAATGTCGAACCTGAATCGACGTTGCTGACATCCATACTTCGTACAATCTGATTGGATCCATTCACAACATCGATGCTGATATTATCGGCAGGGGCATCCAGGTGAAATCCGACTTTGGCTGGCTGATCTGGAGAGATGAACATTTTGTTCCCCGGAACATCAACAGTCTTCCCGATAAACGAGACGGCTTGAGATTTGTCCATACTATGTTGTTGATCTTTGAGCCCCTTGAAAGAGTCGTTGATGTTGTAGAGTTGTTCGAGCTGACTGAATTGTGTCAGCTGTTGAGTAAACTTGTCAGGGTCGCTGGTATTGAGAGGATCCTGATTTTTCAATTGAGCCACTAAAAGCTTAATGAATTGGTCCTTATTTGTCGTTAAGCGATCTGAGACATTCCCGGTAGATTGGGGTGTGGCTGTTGATGAGTCTGAGACACCTGAAATCATAAATTCTCCTTTTTTATATCACCCGATCGACCATGGAAGATCTAGGGTCTCTCCAGCGAGCTCTGGTTGTTTGAACTTTTTCGTCTTTTTTAATCCCCGAAACCTTGGATGGAGAATCAGAATCTTCCTGATCTTTTCTCTCCTGGGCCATTTGACTGCCGACACCAACATGGAGTTGCCCTAATTGAAGACCTTGTCCTGAAAAAGCTTGTTTGAGTTCAGGAATGCCTTTTTCCAGAGATTCTTTGACAAAGAGGTGTTCGGTTTTGATCTGAACATTAAATTCTTTATTGTTGAGTTTCATTTGTACATCAATCTTGCCCCACTCAGGAGGATCGAGATGAACAATCATTTTCTCCTCGCGTCGATCGATAATAGTTCTGAGAGCCGATAAAACCTGATTTTGAATAGAACGACTTTTTTCCAATGTGTCTGTGGCCAGAAGATCCACTTTGATGTTTTGTTCCACTTTTTTGATGGAACCTTCTTTTTGGGCCATGACCAATTCAGGATGTCTGAGTTCAAATATAAGATCGTCTATTTTAAGACTTCTCTTTTTGTCTCTTGTGTGTCGTCGGTTGGTGTTGTGTCTGAAGAAAAGTTAGTTGTTTGTTTCATAGTATTTTTGTTTTCAACTTTGATCTGTTGAAAAGGGGTTTTGTTAATAGTGGATGTTTCTTGTTTTGACTGAACAGGCGTGTCGTCTTCCTCTTCTTTCTTTAAAGAGGGAGCAGGACTTTTGATTGTGGGAGTTGTGTTTTCAAGTTTTGCCGTATTGTTTGCCAATTGTTGTTCCTGAGGCAGAAGCGAGCTCTCAAGTGTTGACGTGTTTTCTTCTGTTTTAGGATCTTTGATTTCAAGATTTTGCTCATCGGAAGACTTGAGATTGGTATTTATCTGAATGAACATCGCTGAATTTTCTGCCTGAGATGTATCCGTGTCTTCGGTCATCGCTGTCATGACTTCCTGAGTTTGAGGAGTTTGTGTGGTTGGTGTCTGCTGGATTTGAGGTTGAATCAAAAGAGAAAGCAGTAACATGTCACTTTGATTGATGGTCTGTTCTTCATCAAGCAAGACCTCTTCATCCTGCTTTTTAAGTGATTGAGAATCCTCATTTTTTGTTTCTTGGACAGAGTTGTCTGCGTCTTCCTGATCTTTGGACTCTTGTGAATCTTGTTTTGAGGAATCCGATTTTACAGCTTGTACCTGATCTTGATCTTTTTGGGTGTTTGTCTGGTTGGTCTGAGAGGCCTCTTGAGTGCTTTGGGTGTCGGAAGTTTTCTTGTCTTCCTGTTTACAAGTCTCATTGAGGGTTTCGTGAAAATTGGATTGTTGATTCTGAGTCAGCTCTGTGAGTTGAGTCATGCTGTCTTTGACTTGATTGCCACCGGATTCAATACGTCCAAAGCTCATCGTGTACCTCCTAAGGCTAGTTTTTGTGGTTCTTTTAAAATCTTTTTACTCATATCGGCAGCCATATGTGGTTCCATAGCGGCCAAAATCTTGCTCGATTTTTTGGGATTCATCATCGACAGAATACTGACAGAGAGTGCACTGGAAAGTTGTTTGATAATCTGTGTTGCCTGTTCGGCGCTGATGGACTCATAAAGTGTGACCAGTTGCTTGATATGATCATTAACAGAAACGCGTTTGTTAACGTCTTTGCTCAACTGATTTTTGATTTCTTTCATTTCATTGAGCTTTTCTTCCAATTCCTTGTTGATGTTTTGGGCTACCAAAACTTTATCCTGATCTCTTAAAAAGCGTTCTTCTTCACGCTCTAGATTGACAAATTTGTTATCCCCCTTGACCAAAAAAGTTTTGTCCGGAGTGTTTTGAGTTTTATTGATAAGATCGGCTTTAAGTTCTTCAGGAGTTTTTGAAGGTTTTTCTTCTTCTAATTGAGTGGCCACAGGTGTTGCTGGTGTGGGTGGCATGGTATCTTCAGCCATGACAAAACGGGTTTGAATCAGAAGCAGCATCATCCATGTAGTGATGAAAAAGATTTTTTTCATGCGATATTACCTCCTGAGACTTCACTTGATGCCAGGGCTGATTCCATTTCCAACTGTCGATGAGCAAATCGAAGAATTGTCATTTCAGACATTTCTTTTTCCATAAGCTTATTCATTTTTTGTAAATATTCGTGATGTTGTTTCTCTTTTAGATGTTCGACCTGACGGCGTGCTTTATAGGCTTCTTTGAGTTTTTCCTGAGCCAATTGTGATTCATCTTGAAGACCTTGAAGATTTCTTTCCTGGTAGACACTCTCTTGCTCCAGTGTGACCAGATAGTTTTCAATCAGGAAAAGCCATGCATGATTGCTTCCGGCTTCGTTGTAGCTTTTTCTCCAAATATCTTGTTCCAAAGAAATCTGATTCATGCGTGTGTAAATGCCCTGGATGAGAGCTTGAATGCGTTGAACTTCCATTTCACACTGACGCTCGGCTTCGCGTCTGAGCTTTAAAATTCCTTCCAATTTAAAATGAAATTTTTTCATGTTAATTTTCCAATGCTATTTTCTGCAATCGAGCGAGAGTTTCAGGCATCAATCCTTGGTCGTCCCGTTTTTGTTGTAAAAAATGTGTAATCATTTCTCTTTTGGCAATTGCTTGATCGAGTTCGGCATTCCGGCCCGGCACATAGACCCCCATACGAATATAATCTTTCATCTCTTCATAGAGAGCGATCAGTCGACGTACTTGAATGAGATGGTTTTGATGTTCCTTGGTGGTGACTTGAGGCATAACGCGTGAGAGACTTTGGATGATATCGATGGGAGGGTAGTGTCCCATGGTGGTCAATTCACGTGAGAGGACGATGTGTCCATCAACAATGGATCGGACCGCATCCGCCACTGGATCCTGAAGATCATCACCTTCGGTCAAGATGGTATAAAATCCGGTGATACTGCCGGCGCCTTCGGTTGTGCCCGCGCGTTCTAAAAGTCGAGGAAGAGCTGCAAAAAGCGAAGGTGTGTATCCTTTAACTGTGGGTGGTTCTCCCAAAGAGAGACCGACTTCACGAGAGGCCATGGCAAATCGGGTCAACGAATCCATCATTAAAAGAACTTTGGCTCCTTGATCGCGAAAATATTCTGCAATGGTAGTCGTGATAAAAGCAGCTCTCATGCGCAGAAGGGCTGGAGAATCAGATGTGGCAATAATCACAACTGATTTTTTCAAACCTTCTTTCCCCAAACTATCTTCTAAAAACTCACCGACTTCACGGCCACGTTCACCCAAAAGTCCAATGACATTGATATCGGCATCCGAATTTCGGGCCATCATTCCCATCAATGTACTTTTCCCAACTCCCGAACCCGCCATGATCGCTACACGTTGTCCCACACCGCAAGTGAGAAAAGCATCAATGGCTCGTATGCCTACAGAAAATGGTTTATCGACCATTTTACGATGAATAGGAGAAACAGAAGGATGATAGAGTGGGTATTCCATCGCGTCTGAAATATCAGGTCCTCCATCCATGGGGGCTCCACTTCCATCCAAAACTCGTCCTAAAAGTTTTTCTGAAACTTTTACGGTCACTTCATGACTTAACGTTTGAATGGAGTCTCCCACGCGCACGCCTGCTGTATTTCCGATAGGCATTAAAATCGCTTTAGATTCTTTCAGGCCAATCACTTCTGCAGCTAATTTTTCACCATTTTCCTGAAGGATCACACAAGAGGCTCCTACAGGGACATGAGGTAAATCACCTTCTATGACAAGTCCGACCACACGGGTGACTTTTCCCATGATGGCTACGGACGGGATCCGGTTGAGTGTGGAGCGAATCAATTCTAAAGCCCCAATCTTGCTGGCCATGTCGCCCGCATTTTGTGAGGGGATATTATGAAACATGATTATCTCCCTGAGTTTGTGGGCTCTGACTGGTGATGGTAGATAAAAAGTTTCCCGGAATTTGTTTTTTAATTTCAGCAAGACGTTTTTGAATGTCGATTTCTACTTGTCGAGAAGGAGAGGTGATTTTGATATTTCCCTGTTTGAGAGCGGGATCTTCGACAACCAAGATTTGCTCAGCACTGAGCTGTTCGAAAAGAGACGGGCTTTTTTTTTTAAAAACAAATGATCGGAAGGATTTAAAGATAAAGTCCTCTGTTCGATAGCAATGGTTTGTTCTGACAGTTTCTCAGTCGCATGAGCCAGAATAGAAGGTTGGGTTGTGATTTCATGATCAATAAGTTCATGGGTTAGAAAAAAAGTGAGCTCGAGGAGATTGCTGGCCAGTTGAGCTTTGGCTTGTTCAAAATCCTGTTTGAGTTGTTGAAGTGCTTGATTAAAACTTTGAATGCATGATTTCCATTGAGCTTGATCCTGCTCAAGTTTTTGTTTTTCTTGTTCCAACTGGAGAGAAAGACGCTCTTGTTCGGTGGGCTCATGTGCACCACCCAATCCGATAAAATCCTGAATATTCAGATTTTGATACGACACCCCTTGAGGTTTCGCAGGTGCCTTTTTCTGAATTCCAAGACCTTCTTGAAACGTGATGGCCATTTATCCTTCTTCCGTTTTTGCATCAGCCAAAACCATTTTGGCTTCTTTGATTAAATCTTTAGCTGCTTTCAGAATTTTTTCCTGAGCGGCTTCGATATCTTCCACTTTTTGTGGCGGCAGCATTTCCATATCTTCTTTGAGGATGAGGGCGGCGCGTTCGGACAAATTCTTAAATACTTTTTCCAAAAGACTTTCAGGGGCATTTTTAAGCCCTACTTTAAGATCTTCGTTGGTAACTGCGCGCAAAAGCTCACGGATACCGGAATCATCAGAGCGATCCAGATCCTCGATGGTAAACATTTGTTTGGAAATCATGGTGGCAATTTCAGGATCAACTTTTTCAAGCTCTGAAATCATTTTGTCAGATTTTTCACGTCCGATCCCTTTCAGCACTTGGACGGTAAGGCCCACGCCACCAATACTGATGCTTGATTTGGCAGATTTGTCTTCGCCGACTGAAGCTTTCTTTTTGGCACTAATTTTTTCGGAAAGTACGACATACACATCTTTGAGGGATTCTCCGGACAATTGTTCCAAGCGTGCCATACGGTCGATGAGATCAATCTGCATCTCTTCTGAAAATTTATCTAAAAGTTCCTTGGTAATGTTCCGTTTAATCTGAGTAAGAGCGAGGGCAATAATTTGAGGATGTTCTTCCCCCAATATATCCATGAGAAATTCGGCGTTCAGATCCTGGAAGAGTTCCGCCAGGTTGGGACCTCCCGGAGGAATGGCACTGCCTGCAGGGTCCTTGAGTCCACTGAGGATCGACTCTCCTCTTTGACGGGGGAGAGACTTGCCGAAAAGCTTATTCATTATTTTCTTTCCATCAAAATGAAGAGTGCCTTCACGGGTGAGTCCGGAAACGGGAGATTCGTCTCCGGGCTTGGACATCCCCTCGAAAAATTCAGCGAGTGTGGTTTTAATCTTATCGGCCGGGACATCTTTAAGGTGCATTAAAGCCGTGCCAATTTTTTGGATTTCCGCATCTTGTAATTGTCCAAAAAGTTTTCCCGTAGATTTTTCATCCATACACAAAAGAAGCAGAGCTGCTTTTTCTGTATTACTGAGGGCGCCTTTTTGTGCTTCTGCAGTTGCCATAATATTTTACCTTTATTGTAACCACTTTCTTAAAGTTTCAGCTGCGGCTGTCGGATTGGTGCGAATGAGATCTCCCATATTTTGCAAAACTTCTCCCTGAAGCAGGGGAACGCCACCGCCAGGAAGGGCCGCATTTTCTCGTGCAGCAGACCAGCTTTTGGCTACAGGACGGATGACAAAGAAGATGACCAGTAAGATCGCTAAGACCAGCAAGACATTGCCAATAACTGCTATGAGAAAACCATAAGTGTTTTTCTTTTCATACCAGCTTTGACTTTCACCCAATTGTTGTTCGGGATTTTGAAAGGCAATATTGTCCACTTTGATTTGATCTCCACGATCCTGAGAAAAACCGACGGCACTCTTGGCCAAATCTTCAAGTTTTTTGAGCTCTTCGGGTGTGCGAGGCTGATATGTTTGTTTTCCTGCTTCTCCAGCGTAGTTTCCATCCACCAGAATGGCGATGGAGAGCTTTTTGATATTACCCATCGGTGTCATCTGTTTGCGAATACTTTTGCTGACTTGATAGGTAATCTGTTCATTGCCTTCTTCTTCTTTGCTATTTTCGCTGGCCGAATCATTGCCTGAAGCACTTTTGGCATTATTGGAGCGGGATTCTTGGGAGACCGCGGTTTTTGTAGGATCAACGGTTTCTTCAGTGCTTTCCACTTGAGTGAAGTCGATATCAGCTGCCACGCGTGCCATGATTTTGCCCATGCCGACGACAGGTGAGAGAAGGTCGACGATTTTTTGTTCAATAGCTTTTTCAAGCTGCATTTTCTGATCGAAAACCTGTCGACCAGCTGCTGTGGTTCCTTCCTGTCCGCCGGCATTCAATAAGCGGCCCATGTTATCAACGATAGTCACATCGTCAGGATTGAGACCATCTACGGCGCTGGAAACCAAATGAGTGATCGCATTGACCGTATTACGCGACAGAGCACTTTCGCGACCGAGTTTTAAAATAACAGATGCGCGAGACGGTTGCTGACTTTCGCTGAAAAGAGATTTTTCTGGAAGAACAAGATGAACACGAGCGCTTTCGACCTCTCTTAAACTGCGAATCGTTCGTGTGAGTTCCCCTTCGAGAGCTCTTTGAAAATTGACTCTTTGTTCAAAGTCCGAACGTCCAAAACCTTCCTTATCAAATAATTCAAAACCAATCCCTCCAAAGCGAGGAATGCCTTCTTCGGCAAGTTTCATGCGCACTTCCAAAACCTTTGTCGTTGGGACCAAAACCGTGCGCATGTTTTGATCCACTTTGTAACTGACTCCTTGTCGATCCAGTTGACTGATGATGGATCCAATATCATCTGAGTTGAGATTGGTGAAGACAGGTTCATAGGCCGCTTGATTGGAGACGCTGACCAGATAACCAATGATCGCAATCGAGATTCCTACAACCACCAGAATGGAAATCTTTCTGATGAGGGAGAGTCCATCGATCATCTGTTTTAACTGTGTGATAATATTTCCCATGGTTTGCCTTTTTTATACCTGCATTCTCATCACTTCATTGTAAGCATCCAAAACCTTGTTTCGAACTTGAGCCATATAGCGAAAAGAAAGATCTGCTTTTTCAAGTGAGATCATGACTTCATGAATATCGTATTTTTTTTCACCCATCATGAAGCTCTCGGAGACTTTAGTGGCTTCATTCATTTCATGATTCACAGACTGGATCCCTTGACTCACCATCTCCGCAAAGCCGGATTGTTTTTTTGAGTTTGTGAGCCCTGATAAAGAAGGATCTGATTTCTTAAGCTCCTCGATACTTTGTAGCGAGGCGGGCGAAGTTAATTGTGAGGGTTGAATAATTTTAGAAATCATAAATTATCATCCTTCTCCCAGTTCCAAAGTTCTCATGATTAAAGTTTTGGATGAGTTGAAAATATTCATATTCGCTTCATAAGCTGTAGAAGCTGTCATCATATTGACTAGTTCCTCAGTAGAATTGATATCTGGGTATAAAACATAACCATCCACAGCATCTCGATGTGTGGGGTCATAAACTTGAATGGGAGGCCTCTGACTTTCTGAGACGGAGGCGGTGTTTGGGATCTTCATCTTTTTTCAGAGCGTTGAAGTCACTTGTGAAGTCCTTCATTTTTTTTGCAGCAATCGAAATTTCTTTAGGTTTGTAAGGTCCGCCTTCAGGAGTACGTGTTGTGCTGATATTGGCGATGTTTTCATTAATGACGTCCATGCGGTCTCTTTGGACCGACAGGCCGGCACCACTGATATTAAATAGGCTGGAGATGCTCATCTTATCGGCCTCCTGTGGTGATGGCGTACTTTGTCAACGCCACTTGTCGGCTCAGGATTCTCAAGGCCGACATATACATGATGCTGTTTTCCGACATGGAAACCATTTGCTGATCGATTTTGACATTATTGCCAGCGCTGTTGGCTGGGTCTTTAGAGGTCGTCACTTTGGAATCTACTTTCCAAGGAGAGGTATTGCCATCCATAAGACTTCCACCGCCCACAATGGAATCAGCTTGTTTTTGAGCCATGACTTGAGCTTGATCGAGTTTGACATCAAATTGGGGATTCTGAGCTTTAAATTTTGGTGTGGAGCTGTTGGCAATGTTGGACGCGTAAACCTGATGCGCGGAAACACTGGCGCTCATCACCTTGGATGCTAAATCGATAGAATTAAAGAATGGATCCATTTTTCCCCCACAGGTGCAATTAGCAAAGCCTGTGCCGTTTGGGAGGATGACGTCAAAAGAGTGATTTCATTCAGAAATTAAACGAATGAGTGAAATGAGTTAATGCACAGAGTCGGGAAAGTTTTGCCGTTTCTCTGTTGCTTAGTGCCGTCACAGACTTAAGTTTTTCAGATATAATACCGTATACAACTTTTGAGATTGAATCCCATGCCGATGAAAAAAACGATTAATGTGTTTGCCAATATTGTTGGCCCTACAGGCTACGCAGTCCATGCGAGAAATTTTTTCAAAGCATTGAACCGGAAAATTCACGTGTGCTTAATTCCTAAATATGGGCCTCTTCCAGAAGATGACGATCTTCTTTCTATGATGGATCGAATTGAAGATATTGATCTCCAGACGGTATCGATCAATCTTGACCGTCCCCAGGAGATGTATCGATTTAGTGGAAGTCATAGAATTGCCTATACTGTTTTTGAGACAACTCTTTTAGGAAAAGCTTCTATTAATCAGCTTAAGCAGTTAGACCAAGTATGGGTACCAAGTCATTGGGGGCAAAAAACATTGCAGGCTCAGGGGGTGAAAGCTGTTTCTGTAGTGCCAGAAGGTGTTCATCCGCATATTTTTTCTCCTGAGGCGATTCCATTTCCAGAATTAGCAGGTCTTAACTCTTTTTTATTTCTCTCTGTTGGAAAGTGGGAGAATCGAAAAGGTTTTCGTGAGCTACTTTATGCTTTTGATAATGAGTTTTCTCAAGATGAACCTGTCCGTTTAGTATTATACCTGCAAAATAAAATTCAGGGTCTTGAATCATTGAATGTCCGTGAAGAAATCAGAAAACTTCAGCTAAAGAATATAGGGAAAATAGTCGTGATTGAAGGAGGTATCCATTTGGATAATGATATGGCTCGCTTGTATCGGTCTTGTCAGGCCTATGTCTCGGCCTCTAAAGCTGAAGGGTGGGGCTTACCGATTATGGAAGCCATGTCTTGTGGACTCCCTGTCATTGCTCCATTTTATAGCGGCCCAACAGAGTATTTGACCCCCTGTAATAGCTATCCTCTAGAAATAGAGCATTATGAGGATGTCTATTGCCCTGCATTTTTTCGAAAGTCAGGAGAGTATGGTCAATGGGCAAAAATTGATACGGTCAGGTTAGGTAAGTCATTGAGACATGTTTTTGAAAACGAATCTGAAGGTTTTCAAAAAGGTAGTCAGGCACGAGAAGACATTATGAGTCGATGGACATGGGATCATGCCGCTCAAAAAGCTTTAGATCTTTTAGGCATGAGATAAAAAACCATACTTATATAACCATAAAAGATGATAAGCCACTTGCTCCGAAGACATGTTCTTTATGTGATGACTGAGAGTTTTGAGGTTTTGTGGAGTTTGAAGAACGTTCAATAGGGTGAGGAGTTGATTCAAATCCAGAATTTCACTGGAGAGAAAATATTGAAAGATCTGCTTTGAGTCTAATACTTTTAATCCTTCAGGATTGGTTTTAAATAATATGTCATCAGATAAAACTTGCGTTCCATAGGAAGCGAATGCCGCATGATAATCAAGGACAGGGTAGTCTGATTTTCGAGGTTCTGCTTTGCCCAGTTTCCCCCATAAAGAAAAATATTTTTGAATAATATTTTTCCAGTCATAAGAAGCGGCTTTTTTTTGAGCAGCCAGTCCCATTTCCATACGAAGGATGGGATTGTTTACCAATAGTGCTGCTTTTTCATAAAAAAGATCCATGTCAGTAGCAGTGCCTTGTGAAAAGTAAAAGTGGTTGAGCGAATCAATCTGGACGGGGGCAATAATGTCGGCAGCAGTATGAGATTTGAGTACTGTGGTGGGGATAAGAAATCCATCTGTTGAATCACAGATAAGTGAACGGTATCCATTCCATGCCGAGGCAATGACCGGCATTCCTGAAGCCGAAGCTTCTAAAATCGACAGGCCGAAAGTTTCTTGAGGGTTGTCGTTTAAAGCCAGAAAAACATCAGAAGTTTTGTAGAGATTGATTTTCTTTTCTTCATCGGGATTTGTAATGATAGTGACAAATTCTTGTATCCCTAATCTTCTCGATTGTTCTTCCAACAAAGTAGAATCGTCTTCAGTCCCTGTTGCCCCGGCAAGAATCAAATGAGTTTTGTTGTTTAATGTGCGGAGCATTTTGGAAAACATAAGTAGAAGAGGCATGAGATCGGTTTTTGTTATATAAGAAAAACGTCCTAATGAAAGAAAGACGACAGCATTTTCATCAATATGGAGTTCTTTCCTAAGCGATTTTCCTTGATCGAAAGAGGTTGTATCGATTCCTAAAGGAATAAAATGTGTTTGTAAAAAATCAAAGCCGCCGACGTGTCGGATGAGTCCTTGGCAAACATTTTGAGCTGTAGGACTGGTGCAAATAAGGCGGTCACAAAATTGAGGATTTTGCTCTCGTGCCAGGAGAAGCCATTCGAGAAAAGGTTGGTGCCCTAGAGAATGGGTAAGCCCTGTAATGGCAAAGTTTTTTCCAAAAGCATTTCTTAAGTGGAGGGCCCGGTAAAGATCAGGTCCTGGGATATGGAGGATGTCGAGAGTCTGTTCTTTGAAAAAATTCTCTAATTCAATAAAGGGGACAATATTGACCTCGTGGAGGTCTTTTAAGAAATCTTCTAAGAAATCAGCTTCCAGCCGTGAAGCTGTAAAGATTGTCAAATGATGAGAGCCTTTATGGCTCACCAAGTTTTTTAAAAAAGCATTGTTAGCGACAGAGCGACCATTGATCGTATGTGGCTGAGAAGCCAGAGCGATGGTTTCTGAGTAAAAAAGCAGTCCAATATGCATATTCTACTTAACGGCAGATGCCCTCCAAGTCCTTGAGTAATAATTGATAAATAGTAATTTGATGTCCGAGGAGGGACGAAAGGAATGAGAGGTAATTCTTTTGATGTCTGAGCTCGATTCCTCCAGTAGAAAACTGTTGCATGTTTTTTGATATATCAAGGTTTTTACCGATTAAAAAGGGGGTTGCAAAGGATGTTTCGGAGAGGGTTTTAAGGTGGGAATTCAGGACTTTTCTTAATTGTCTGTAGCTTTGGATTTGTTCAGGTTTTGGATGGTCAGGCATGTTTTGGCAGAATCGAATGACTTCCTCAAGGACATGGCAGGCTAGGGGAAGCTTTTCTTTGATCTCTCGGCAAATACTTAGAGAATTTTTTTTGAATGATTCGGTATTGTAATGGATTCTTTGTTGATAGGAGGTTCTACAGATTTCCTCTAGTTTTTGAAAAATATTCTGATTTGCTTCTGAAAAACCGAAGGCTTCTTTGCTGGGGGTAAGTCTCTGAGTTTGATTGATTTTAATCCCATAATCCTCCGGGATTACATTATAGCAGGTGATGTTATAGCGTCGTATAATTTCAGCTAGGGAATAGGAAAACTCAAGCCACAAGACATCAGTATCAATGATTTCACCTTTGTTATTTTCAGCCTTGATTCCCTGCCAAGGCTGTTCTTCTTTAGGATAAGGGTGGCCTTCTACATGAGCTGATTTTGTTTTTGGATCAAAAGCAAGGTCTTGTCCTGCCAAATAAATTCGAGAACAACCCATTAACCAAAGGGAATAGAGTCCCAGATGAGCAACGCTATGCATCGAAATAGTCGATGTGGGGATGTTGGGGAAAAAATGTTTGAAAGCAAAGTGGGGTCTTAAAAAATGAAAGATGCGGTCAGGAAAAGAATTGATCACGTTTTTATGGACCACAGAAGTTGCTATAAGAAAGGTAGGGCTGGTTTCTGTATCTTTGAGAAAGCGGTTGGTAAGACCTGTTCTCTCAAAACATCCTACAAAATGAGGTGTGATCCCGTTTTGTTTTAAAATTTTATAACTGGAATCAGAACAATAAATAAGGGCTTTGCTTTCCAAGCCTTTTAAAAAAGGTAGGGTGATATTGAGAGAAGGCCCTGAAGAGACAACAATGCCAGGGAGCCCTTTAAACGCATTTTTTAATTCTTGGATGAAAGGGGCTTTGAGAAGTGCGTCAAGATTGATGATAGAATTGTGAAATCCAAAGTATTCATCGGTCGCACAAATGCTAGAGCTTGCTGAGGTTGCAGAGAAAAAAGAATTCCATAATTCAGTGGCTTGCTTAAAATAAGCTTCTGTATAGCCGTTGATTTTAATGAAATTAGTACTTTGTGTGGTCAGTTCAACAATAAGAGAGGACTGTGAAATTTTCCGAAAATAAATAGCTAACTCTTCGATCGGGACTCCAATAATCCAAAAAATATTTCTATTACTTAAAATTTTTTCAACGTGAGGGATCATTAAAAAGAAGCAAAACATTTCGAGAGAGGGTTCGATAATAATGTGTGATTTTTCTTCCCCTTCTGTCGAGCAAAACTCTGCAATCTTCTTCCCTAAAACAACTCCCAACCAGACAACTATTTTGAGTTGAATATCTAAATTTTGTGAGGGGGTTTCAGGGTCATAAAAAGCTTTTGGAAGTTTTTTGATTTTATTAAATTTCTCACGATTAAAATCTGTATTACTATCTAAAAAACAAACGACCTTTTTAAATGTTTCATAGTGATTTTCTTGGAGAGTTTTGAGGCTTTTTTGAAATTGATTTTCAAACATCATGGGTGATGGGTTTCACTTTCTGTGAGTAGTGTGAGGCTTGTGATGAGCATTTCAAGATATTTGATAAAATTTAAATAATGCCCGCTGATTGCTGACATTGTGTCTGGAGCGTTTTGAGCGATTCCATTGATAATCTGCTCAAAGGCAAGCTCTTCATGCTGGATAATAGGTCGAATATTTTTTTCTAGTCTTGGCGGGAGTGCATTAAAGATTTCTTTAATTTTTATCCTGAATGGTCGGAAAGCTTCTAATATCAGCTCGATACCTTCTTTTTTGTCAGAGAGATTTGTTGAAAAAGAAAACCATGTTTCGTTAATCTCATCTGATATTTTTAGGAGTTCCGTAATGACAGGCCTTAAAGGATATTTGGGTGACCCCTCTGTCAGGGCTTTGGCGAGGGCTGGATTATCAAGGTATCGAGAGAAGATGGCGGGTGCTCGATGAACTTCATGTCTCTGTTGATCCTTCATTGAGGCTTTCCCTAAGTCCTTCTTTCCATGATTCGACAGACTTTTTAGCACAGGTAACCAGCTCTTCCAAGACTTCTTTCGTTTGAATGTCGATAGGGAAATGTATTTGGCATGTTTGTTCAAATCCTAAGCGAATGCTTTCAATAGCTACAGCTGAGAAAAGTCACATGCCTTCTGCCCAACTCATATAATCTTGACGTACATTCCAGAGGGGAAATCCTGAAAGAATAAATTCTAAAATATGATCACTGGCGGCTCGAGCTCCGTGTGTGAAAAGATTTTTTTCTTTGAAAGATCCATATTTTGGCGCGGGTGTGGAAAAGTCATGTATAGATAGTCCGAGTTTTTCTATCGCGACTATTTTTGAACTGAGCTTGATGGTGTCAAGGGTCAACTCAATGTCTTCGTTTAATGTGTGGTTATGAAAGTACAGACTCATCAAGTACTAGAACGACTTTTTTTGGAGAATATTGAGGAGGTTTTAATAAATAAAAAAGCCCTGTACCTAGCGGTACAGGGCTTTTTGTCAGTCATTATTTTACTGTTGTTGCAGAAGTGTCAAAGCGATTTGAGGTAAGTTGTTCGCTCTGGCCAAAACAGACACGCCGGCTTGTTGAAGAATCTGTGCCTGTGTCAGTTTCGCTGTTTCTGAGGCGATATCAGTATCGCGAATCTTAGATTCAGCAGACTGTAAGTTTTCATCACGTGTTTGAAGTTCAGCTAAAGCGACGTCAAGACGGTTGGATTTAGAACCAATTTCTGCGCGTCGTTTCTGAAGCTGACGGATAACGTTATCCAGGATAAATACCCCAGTGGTGGCGTTTGCTGATGAGCTCACATCGAGTTGATTGAGAGCATAGCTTGAGCTGACTGCGGAGGTTCCGCTGGAAGCACCTAATAAAGTAGCTCCACTGGCTGAGTAGTTAAAGGACGTGTCCGATGTGAGTCGGAAGGTGCCGCGTTGTGCAAAGCCAATGTAGGCTGCTGCACTGACGTCTGTACCTCCGGAAATTCCAGCTGCTGAAAAGAGTCCCAAAACGCTTGTATACACTCCGCTGTAAGCACCACTGTCGGCTTGTCCCAAGACTTGAGAACCTGAAACTTGGAGTGTGACGTCAATATTACGACCGTCAGCGGCATTTAGGATAAATCCGTCAGACACGGCTGTGCGGGCCGTTGCTGTAACACCCGTTTGAGCTGTAATTGCATTGATGGCACTGATCAGGTTGGTGAGACCTGTAGCCGAGTTTGAGTAGTTGGCTGAGGCGACGGCAGTTCCGTTGATTTTTAATGTTTGTCCTGATTTGAGGTCAGCTCCTGATGTTGTGTTCGAAAAAGTGATCACATTGCTGAGAACGCTGGCGGTAACACCAATATTTGCTGAGTTGATAGCGTTCACATAGGAAATGGCGCTTTCATCACTTTCTGTGTTTGAAACACCGTCAGCTGATGTGGATCCGATAGAGTTTCCTCCTAAGGAGAGTGAAGAAATATCTGTAAAATTGAAAGTTGTTGATGTTGAGGCTGTTAAAACTGTGTGAGTGAAAGTAGAGCTGGTTAAAACAGCTGCAGAACCAATGATACCTGCCGTTGAGTCTGAAATCGTCAAAGAGAGAGAGTCTGTGGCGTTAGGACCCACTTGGAAGGTTTTTGCTGAGAAGTTACCGGTTAAGAGTTTGACGCCGTCAAATTCTGTAGCCAAAACTAGACGAGAGTATTCACTCTTAAGGTCGGAAATAGCTGTTGTCAGGTTGGTTCGGTCGGCTGAAGAGATACTGGCGTCAGAAGCTAACAATGCTTTCTCTCGAAGGCTCTGTCCGATTTCTGTCAACTGGGCCAGAGAACCTTCAGCAATACCGAGCAAGCTCTGTGCATTGGAGAGGTTGGTTTCTGTGGCCGCAATACCGCGGATCTGAGTTCTTAAGGATTCAGATTTTAAAAGACCGACGACGTCGTCGCGACCGTTATTAATACGAAGACCTGTTGAAAGTCTTTCGAGTGAAGAATACAATTTCTTGCTTGTCTGTTGCAATTTGTGCTGACCGAGTAGCGCCTGCACGTTGGTGTTAATTCTTAAGCCCATAAAAAACCCTCCTTTAGAGTCGTTGTCTATATGTTGGAAAGCCCTTGGGGATCTTTCCTGTTCTAGTTAGCTAGAACGGAGGAGGGGGGTGGAAGCTTTAGCACATTTTGTTGAAAAACATACATTCTTCTCATATTAATAATAATTAAAGACTTGTTTAAAATATCCGTTTATAATGAATAGATTATGCCAGCTATAAACTTTAACGGACTTGCCTCAGGCCTCGATACTAAAGCGATAGTGGAGCAATTGACGCAGATTAAGAAAGGTCAAATAGTTGACCCGATTAGCACTCAGCTCAACTCCTATCGTACCAAGAAGACAGCTCTCACTCCTATTCAAACAGCTCTTTCAGCTTTAAGGGCAACAGCCAAAGCTCTAAATGATACTAATAATGAAGCTTATACGAAGAAAAAGACGGATTCTTCTGATACAGCTAAGGTTAAAATCACAGCGACGGACTCCACAAAAGCTGTCAATGGTACCTATAATATTACGAATATTGACCACTTAGCTCAGCCTGACCGTGTTATTTTTCAAGGGGTCTCGAATAGAAGTACGGCTCAATTGGGGACAGGGACCATTGCTCTGACCTATGATGGCACCACAACTAATATTACTATTGATACAACCAATAATACTCTCGACGGGATTCGAGGTGCTATCAATAGTGCTAATATTGGAATTACAGCCTCTATCATTAATGATGGAGCCGGGGCGACGCCTTATCGTTTAGTTCTGACTTCGAATGACACAGGTGCTGATGCTGCCATTACGCAAAACTTGGATAGTGTTCTTTCTTTAACATTAGATCCGACCTCATCGGATCTTATTAATCAGCCCAGGGATGCAGCTTTCACCATTAATTCGATTGTCTATTCGAGTGCTACCAACACGGTTGCTGATGCCATACAAGGGATCTCGTTTGAGTTGTTGGGTGTGGAAACAACCGATACGATTAGTCTGACGGTTAAGCAGGATACGTCTGCTATTATTGGAAACGTTTCTTCATTTATCTCATCCTTAAATAGCGCGCGTGATAGTTTGAAAAAGGCAATCAATCCTGACTCCAACAATCGCTTTGGTCCCCTAGGACGTGATCGTCTTTTGCAAGATGCTTATTACGAGGTGGGAAGACTATCCTCTCGAAGGGTCTTGTCGGCAGGTGCCTATACCTCTTTGGCTGAATTGGGTATTACGGCTGATCGTAGTGGTGTTTACACTGTGGATACGGGAAAGTTGACCACTATTTTAGACCAAGATGTCAGTGTTGTTCGTAAAATTTTTCAAGGGACAACTTTAGAAGATGGTCTGGCTGAAAAGATTTTCAATTATACAGATACCTTGACCAACCCCATAGGCGATTTTGCAGACAGGCAAAAACAATATGATGATTCTGTGAATCGTCTCAATAAAGTGCTGAAAGACCGTACGGTGGCCTTGAGCAATTATCAGACAAAACTCAAAAGTCAGTTTAATCGATTAGAGACAACCATTAGTTCGTTAAAGGGTCAGCAGGATCAAATAACAACACTGGCAGCTCAAATTTCTGGTACAGCAAATAACAAATAATGCCGTAGGGGATTTTAAGGTCTAGGGGGCAACATGTATCCATCATTGCAAAACTATCAAAAAACGCTTGAAGAGAAGATCTCTACATCAAGTCCTGAACATCTTATGGTCATGCTCTATGAAGGCATGGTGACAAGGATCAAGCAGGCTAAAGAAAGATTTGAAGCGGGCCAAAAGGTCAAATCTCATGAGTCTGCGATTCGAGCGATGAAGATTGCAGATGCTTTGATGGAAAATCTCAATATGGAAGAAGGTGGAGAGGTCGCTGATAATCTGGAAAAAATATATTTCTTTATAATCTCCCAGCTTTCTAAATCAATTCGCTCGGAAGATCCCACACCTTACTGGGATAGTACATTAAAGGTTCTCGCTCCTTTAGTTGAAGGTTGGCAAAAATTGGCGGAAAGAAAATGAGTGATTCCATCGAAAACGTAATTGTGTCCCTGAGAAATTATCGCGCAGAAGGTTTGAAGCTGATTGCGGAATTGTCTCAAAGTGATGTTTCAGAGGCTTTTCATGAAAAAGAAGAGAAGCTTCTCGATCGATTTGTTTCACTTTGGCAAGAGTGCGATCAAAAAATGTCTTCGGCAGATTTTCAAAGTTGGGGAGGTCATCATCCTCTTTATAGCGAGTTGAAAAATCAAATTGAGCAAGTGACAGATATTCTTTCCAGTATTGTGGCTAGTCTTGAAACAAAGAAAATAACCATCCAAAAAATATTAGAAGATCTTCCTCCTCCCATGAGAATTGTGGAGGAAAGAACAAGTTCGATTTTTGAGGCGAGTGTATGAGTTCAGCTTCGAAGGGTTTGGACAAGGCCGAATTACGCCAATTTTATAGAAATTCGGGCGTCATTTATCTTTATGTTCAACCTAAAAATGAAGAATTTTTAGAGAATCACGAAATGCCTATGGAGCTAGATGCTGTGGCATTGCGTCTGATGAGTCTTAAAAATCAGCTTCGTTATCATAATCCTGAATATAGTGAGTCTGTTCAAGAACTGGTGAAAATTACAGAAGAGCTTTATCAAAATTGTTTAAAACCCGAGCATAAACGTCCTCCCAGGTACAAGAAGCAAGCCGTCGTCATCAGTGGCTCCGGCATGGATTTTCTCTCAGAGCAAAGCTATCCACCAGGAATGGAGCTTTTATGTCATATCTCTTTTCCCGAATATCCCTACACCATGATTGATGTAGAGGCGAAAGTTGTGAAGTGTGAAGAGCTTCATGGAAGTCATCGTTATAAGACAGCCATCAGTTTTCATAAAATTTCAGAACGAATTCGGGATCACATTATACAATTTGTCAATTCCCTGACGCGTCAACAGAGAACAAAAGATTTGAAATAATTAATTCAGATGTTCGATTCTTTCCAAAAGATCCCCCAAAACATCTTTGGATTCTCCAAGTGTGGATTCGGAATCAAACGTAACAATAGGAATGGTCACTTGTTGAAATTGTAGCTGCTCTTTGCGTTCAGAATCTGTGACAACAAGGTCAAATTGACCGGAAAAGGGTAGCTTTCTCATTTCTTCAGGAGAGGTGATCATGGTGACACGGTGACCGTGAGATAGAAGAAGTCCACCGATTTCACTGAGTTCTAAGGTGTCCATATCTCCTGAAGGAATCAGTAAAATATTAAGCCGAGCTTCTTCTTCTCGAAGCGAATGTTTTGTGATCAGTTCACTAAAATTTGCCGAAGATCGAGGGGTGTGAACAAGACGTTTAATAGCTTCCCACAATTCAATAGGTTGAATGGGATAACTTAAATAAGATTGTATGCCCAAATCGCGACAGAGGGCAGCATCTCCTCGTTGTGGGTGAGAAGATACAAAGAGAATCAAAGATCTTGGATGCCGATTTTTAATGATCTGGCTGACTTCAAAGCCAGAAAAGCTTCCAACTTGATCTGTGATCAAAATAACATCGTGGTCAGGCAGATTTTTTGGGATTTCGGAGAAAATCTGCACAGGAACTTTCCAAGAGTTTAAAATAGAAACCAGGCTTGAGTAGAGCGTGGGTGTTGTGAAAGCCAAACATTTTAAATTGGAAAGATCGATGGTTTGGTTAATTGATGAAAACTTCTCCGCCGATAGGGGTTCCAGAGGATCTATAGCAAGAATGAAGCTGCAATGATCATTAATCCAAGGAGAATTATGTTCTTCAAGATCGGTGAGAGATTCGAAAATAAAGGTCAGCAAAATTTTTTCATGCCCTTCAGGATCTCTTTTTGTTTCCATTTGGATACCTCCATGAAGGATTTCATCTTCACTGGAGTCCAAAGATTTTTTTAGAAATTTATTAAATGTTCTGGTGAGAGTATTTTTGATGTGTTGAGGATTTCCAACCAAAGTATCTGGAATATGAATTGGAATATCAAAGTGCAGAATGAGATCATGGGTCTCGCATTTTTCCGAAAAAATTTTAATCAGAGGTTTTAGCGTTTGGCGCAGGCTAAATGAAATGATGTCTTTTTCCAAAGATTTAAGCTTCGGCGGCAATTTCACAGTCATCGATTTCTCCTTCCCCTGTTTCGGTCGCATCGACAAATCGGTCGGATTCCAGGAATCCTTCTTCCCGATAAAGTTTGAGTTTATTGCGTAAAGTTCTCACGCTAATTCCCAATGCTAAAGAAGCTCTCACACGATTACCATTATGCATATCCAGCACTTTGCAGATCATTTGTCGTTCGACATCTTTGATGGTTCCCAAAGGAATATTGCCAAGAGGACCTTGAGATTCCCGTACTTCAAAAGCGGGAGGGTTGGTTGTAAAAAAGGATTGGGGACTGATTCAGCTTGATAAGGTATTTCTACATCATCAAAAAAGATGCGATTTATCTCTTTCCCTTGAGTCATGTAGAAAGTGCGTAGCAGAATATTTTCCATCTCACGAATATTTCCTGGCCAATTATAACTTTGAAGCTGTTGAATCGCCTGATTGGAAAGAGTGAGGCGTCGATTGCCATTTTCTTTTCCCATGCGATCAATAATCATAGTGGCTAATACAGGGATATCATCGAGTCGCTCTCTCAATGGGGGAATTTTGACATTGATAACATTGAGCCGGTAATAAAGATCTTCTCTGAATTTCCTCTCTTTGATCCAATCCCTCAAATCTCTATTGGTGGTCGCCACAATACGAACATCGAGACATACTTTTTCATTACCACCGATACGATAAAACTCTCTTTCTTGCAGAACACGTAACAGTTTTGACTGAAGAGCAATATCCATCTCGCTGATTTCATCGAGAAGGAGTGTTCCTTTTTGAGCGAGTTCAAATTTACCAATATGACGTTGAAGAGATCCTGTGTACGCTCCGCGTTCAGCTCCGAAGAGTTCTGATTCCAAAAGATTTGCAGGTATAGAGGCACAATTAATCCCGACAAAACGATGATGGCGACGACGTGAGAGTTGATGCAGTCTTTTAGCGTAGGCTTCTTTACCTACCCCAGATTCGCCTGAAATCAGAATGGTAATATCGCTGTCGGCAACATTGCGTAAAAAGCCGATCGCTTTATTCATTAAGGGATGTGATTTGGCGCTGGGAAGAAGTTCCATGCTAAAAAAGCGTGTGGGTTCATCCGATTTTTTTTCTAAGGAAGGTTCCACCTGGATGATTTGATCGACCAGTTCCATCAAATTTTCTTCAGTAAAAGGTTTGGTTAGTTGTTCGAGTCGAGCTTTGTAATTGAGTGAATTTTCCCGAATTTGATCTTTAAAAGATGTGAGAATAACCGGAAGTCTCGGATGGGATCGTGAAAGATCTTCTAAAAAAATAGAAATTTTATCCGTTAAGAGAGAGTAGTCCAGGATGAGGAGATCTGCTTGTTGCTGGAGGAGGATTTCAAGCCCTGTAAGATCGCTGGCCTTGAGAAGGTCATGAGGCGATTTCTCCAGGCATGAAAGAATTAATCGACGAATGGCCTTTTGGCTCTCGGCAATGATGATTCTCATTTCTCCCCCTAAATTTAAAACACGCTGACGCGAACAGTGTGTTTAATTAGACACCAAATCCGCTCGGGCAAAAGTATCCAGAGTTTCTGCATACAAATTTGCAAAACCTTCCGGAAACTCGCTGTAGGAGTTTTGGTAGGTCTGCCAGGCTTGTACAGCGAAATCAGATCCTTTGCTTTTGCGATAAGCATCAACAACTAGAAATAACGTGTCGATTGGGGGCTTTACATCGGGCAATACTTTCGTGACTCTCTCAAAGGTGCGTATTGCGTTTTCAAAATCTTCCTTGGCTATGAGAATATTGATTCTCTCAAATAAACTTCTCATTTGGATGTCCCCCCGAACATCCACAACAGCCTTGGGGTCTTTTAAACGTTCGGCGAGTATAGCATCAACTTCATCGAAATGTGTAATGAAATTTTCAGCATCTTCGATTTTTTTCGCTTTTCGAGCACAAATGGCACCTTGGAGAGAAAAATTCAGGAGTTTACTGGCAGTTATGGGTAATTTGAATATTTCCTTATAATCTTCGTTACAGTCGGCATAAAGCCCTTCCATTTGATCCATATCAGATTTGATCACATAATAATGTTGAAGCTCATCCGTACTGAGCAAATCCTTATTGATGAGCTGAAACGCTGATTTCATCAGATCTTTTTCTCCAATGTCTAAGTAAGCCTGAGCTAATTCCATTGTATAAAGACTTTGAAAGAGAGGGGTCATTTCTTCATTGAAATAGATCGATTGTAATAGACGAATAGCCGGCAGAGGGAGTGATTTTCTCAGATAGGCGCGGCTGGCCCATAAAGCAATTTCTTGTTGATGGGGTGCTTTTGACACAAACTCGTTAAGGGAATTGAGAATTTTTAAAAAATCAAATTCATGATGAGCGTTAACGTATCGAGGACCTTCTTCTGATAAAAAAAGTGAAAATGCTTGTGTCATCAGAGGGATCCAAGGGCTTTGATGTCGTAAGACAAGATCGCTTTGAGACAATGTCATCAGTGTATCCACAGCTTCACCACGTTTACCTTCGGCCCACTGATTCATTGCCAATGTGTATAGAATATCTTCTCGCTCCCAGTCCGGTATTTTTGTTTGAAGCCTTCTGGTCAATTTGGCGGTTAATTCAGGAACTGCTGAAGCATCGATGGAGAGAAGTTGTAGTCTGGATAGAAATGTTTCTGCGGCAAGACCTGTATTGATTCTCCAGTCTGTTTGTTGGCTGGAGGGCTTCAAAAGGAGTCTTTGAAGATTGGCGATGGCTTTTTTAAAATCTTTGGTTTTAATCACATCACATTCAATCTCTCGAAGTCGGATTTCGGGAAAAGTCCGATAACCAGTATAGGTATTAATAAAAAAATTAAACTGGCTGAGTGCTTCATCACATTGTCCCGTTTGAAAAAGGGATTCGGCATAATAGAGTCTTGAAATTTGTGCAGCTTCAGAGTCAGGTGGCTCAAGGATTTCAGCCATTCTGTGATACCACTCGGTCACTTCTTTATATTTTCCCTGCCAAAAAAGGGAATCGGCATAACGCAACGAAAGATCACGAGGGACAGAATCTGCCGTAATATCGAAAGCTTGTTGCCACAAAATCCCTCAGTGCGTCCTAGCTGGTTTCTTTGGTAATAAGCTTCCATGATGGCTGATCGAAAAGCATTTCCCCATTCAGGATGATTTTTCCAATAAACCAACTGTCTCTGTGCTAGAAGAAAAAAGTCCTCATAATCTTTTTGCGTAAGTAAAATCAGTGCTAAATGATAACTCGCTCGCACAGTATAGGGAGTAGCGGGGTGTTTTTCGATAAGATTTGCCAAGTATTTGCGACCTTCGATGATGCGTCCTGATGCCGCCCAATTATTTTCTCCATGAATGGCTACAGCTGTCATGAGATCGCCTATGAGAAACTGCCTTTGTGTTTTAATGATACTTTGTTGTGTATCAAAATCATCATCATGTTGTAGCTTATGAATAATCTCATCATAGATTTTGAGCTGATGATCATTCAGAACAACATTGAAGGCTGGAATTTCAGTCAAACCAAACTGACTCGCTTCAAAAGGTGCTGGCATCAGTTTGAGCATTTCATCAACCTTAGGAAATGTTTTGTGAAGATAGACTTCCTTTGATGGTGAAATGGCAGGAATCAAGTCGACAAAAGAGACATTAGCTCCCGTGCTTTGAGCCTCTGCTGTTATGGATGAAAGTATCATCATCCCAAAAAATGAAATATATATTTTTTTTAGGCTAAGCATTATCGGTGTAGTTTTTTAAAATTTTTTGAACGTAGTTTTGTGTTTCGCGAAAAGGTGGAATGCCCTGATACTTTTCAACGTTTCCAGGACCAGCATTGTAGGCTGCGAGGGCTTGTGGAATATTGTTGTCAAAACGATCGAGCATTTTTCTAAAATATTTAACGCCCCCTTCAATATTTTGAGCAGGATCTAAAGGATTGGTGACACCCATATCTTTGGCTGTTCCAGGCATTAGCTGCATCAAGCCCTGTGCTCCTGCAGAAGAAACAGCGGCAGGGTTGTAAGCCGATTCAGCTTGAACGATGGAATGAACGAGATCTGCCGGTACTCCATATTTTTCACTTTTTTCTTCAATGAGTCGATCCATCCAACCTTGGGTTTTATTTGAAGAGAGTGAAGTTGTTGTGACCGGGTTTTCTGTTTTTGTTTCGATTGTTTTTAAAGTTTCCTGAAAGTGATTATTTTTTTGGATTGAGCGCGACGGAAGAGCTTCGGCCCAATAATCTTTGAGAGTTTTAGGCCTTGGATTTGAAATCATTCGAGGCCCTATTGTGGAAAGAGACTTCATCATTGAGTGGGAATGAGCAAGGATGATGCCATCACAGAGTGGGAAATAATTGCCGCTTAAAACTGGTCCTGGCTTTGCAAATGCCCTGGGGTGAGGTAAAAGATTATGCCAGGTTTAGATCTGATAGTGAGAGCCATACGACTTAAAGACACTCAAGTAGATGTGATCTCTCACAACATTTCCAATGCCAACACATCAGGCTTTAAGGAAGAGCGCATTGCTTTTGCCGAAAGCGAGAATCCTGATAATACCAACTTATCATTACCAGCTTCTTCTACTACGACACCCACGATTTATCTTAATTTTGCGCAAGGTGATATTGTGCGAACCGATAATGCCTTGGATCTTGCGATTGAAGGAAAAGGTTTTTTTGAAGTTCAGACATCTGAGGGTTCTGCCTATACCCGAAATGGATCGTTAGTTTTGGATTCTGAAGGGTTTTTAATCACTCCAGCAGGTCAAAAAGTTTTGGGTAGAAGTGGTCCGATTCGTTTGGATGGCACGGGCGATGTTTCTATTTCAGCTGATGGTACCGTGACACAGGGAACAGAAACAAAAGGAAATATAAAAATCGTTCAGTTTTCAGATCCCTCAACATTGATTCCTGCGGGAGGCAATCTCTACAAGCCTACTGGAGGGGCTACAGGAAGTGACGTGGAACATCCTTCTTTGCTGCAAGGAAGTTTGGAACTCTCAAATGTGAGTATTTTAAACAACATGGTTCAGATGATTGATGCCTCAAGACAATTTCAGGCTTATCAAAAAGTTTTAAACGACCAAAGCCGGCTAGATCGCGATGCGGCCGGGTCATTGGGCCGTTTGGCCTAAAGGAGTTACTATGTCATTACGTGCTTTATATGCGGCGGCAACGGGAATGGAAGCTCAGGAAACTCGTGTGGGAAATATCGCCAACAATCTTTCGAATATTAATACCACAGGGTATAAGGCTTCACGAGAGAGCTTTGAAGATCTGATGTACGATCAAGTCGTGACTCCGGGAAGTAGTATCTCTTCAACGGCAGCTGCACCTGTGGGTATTCAGATTGGTCATGGAGCCAAACTAGTTGGGGTTTACAAAACATTTAGTCAGGGAGAGCTCACTCAGACTTCTAGAGAGCTGGATGTGGCTATTGAAGGTAACGGTTTTTTTCAGGTTTTGCTGGCTGACGGTTCTGAGGCTTATACCCGAGATGGAAATCTAAAATTAAATGCCGATGGAAATCTGGTGACGACATCCGGATTTGTTATTCAGCCTGCTTTTGCAATCCCTCCAGAAGCAAGTTCTGTCAGTATTGGTATTGATGGAACAATCAATGTCAGTATTCCAGGACAGTCGACTCCGGAAACAGTTGGTCAGATGCAATTAGGTGTCTTTCAAAATCCTTCAGGATTAAAAGCCATTGGTCATAATCTATTTCAACAAACAGTCGCTTCCGGTGTTCCCAATATTGTGAATCCTGGAGAAAGCGGTGCTGGAAATTTGAATCAGGGTTTTGTCGAAAGTTCGAATGTGAACATTTCAGAAGAATTAGTGAGTATGATTGTGGCTCAAAGAACCTATGAAGCTAATTCGCGTGTCCTTTCTGCTACCAGTGACATGATGAAGACTTCTGCAGGGTCTGTAGGATAAATTTATGAAACTTAAACTCTCTATTTTGGTTATCAGTTTTTTAAGTGTTTTCATCAACAGCACTTCGAATGCTTCATCAGATTTCATGACATTGGCTTTGAAGCCTCATGTCGTTGTGAACCGTGAAGCAGACTCAAAAGTGCTTACGTTGGGTGATTTGATAGAAGTGGAAAAAACCTCACCACAAATCGTCCAGCGTTATTCTGGGGTCAGCCTGGAGGGGGTTTCAGGGGGAACTCTCCAGGCTTCCCACGTATTGGCTGTTTTGAAAAAGAAGGTCTTGATTTGGATCAAGTGGCTTTAGAGCCGCCAACACAAGTGCAGGTTGTTTTTGTAGAAGATGAAATCAAAGAGGAGAAAAAAGAAGTGCCAATTGTTGAAGCGGCCAAATCAGATTTAGCTCCTGTGATTCTAAGTCCTAAAAAAGGTGATACCGTCACTCTCTTGGTGTCGAGTCAGGATTTTAAAATTCGAGCATTGGGTCGTGTGAAGGAAGTTCAGGATAATGGGAATCATATTTTAGTCGAAAATCTTGATTCTAAAAAAGAGCTTTGGGGACGTGCTTTAAATGCGAGCGAGGTTGAAATTGTATTTTAATACTAAATATTTTCTATCAATGGCTTGTGTTCTGTCTTTGATGGGGTGCGCCAATCGCTATCCTGGTCTTGAAAAAACAGCTCAGAGAATGGAAAAAAATTCTCCGAGTCAAAAAGACTATTTCCAAGTCGATAAAGCTACGGAGTCAGGAGAAGATGAGATGCAAGTGGCTTCTTCTCAAGGTTCATTGTGGGTCGATACCTATTCTTCTCATCTATATAATAATCTCTATAGGGCCTCCAAAGTTGGAGATACTGTTATGGTTGTTGTATCAGAAGAAGCTCAGGGGTCAGGAACTGGAAATACAAAGACAGATCGAAAGAATGATGAATCTCGATCGATCAGTGGTTTGGGTGGTTTATTTGAAAAACTCGAAAAAGTTATCAAAGGATTGGGCTCTATATCTCTGGAATCAAAAACGGATAGTAAATTTCAGGGTAAAGGATCAACAGATCGTGAAGGTAAACTTTTTGCCAAAATTTCAGCCCGAGTTACTAAAGTCATGCGTAATGGAAACATGGCTATTCGCGGTGAACAACATATTAAGCTTAACAAAGAAGAACAGATTATTATTTTGGAGGGCTTGATTCGTCCTTACGATATTTTGCCCAACAATACGGTTCAGTCCAGCTCGATTGCGGATGCACGCATCACATACTCCGGTTTTGGAGTCGTGGCCGATCGCCAAAGTCCGGGATGGTTGGTGAGAGTCTTAGACAAGATTTGGCCACTTTAAACTATATGAAAAATTATCTTATTTTAATTTTTATGATTCTTCTAGCTTCGATAAAATGTGAAGCCTCGCGCTTGAAAGATATTTCCAATTTTCGAGGAGTGCGTTCCAACCAATTGATTGGTTATGGTTTAGTGGTGGGTCTGGATGGAACCGGTGATAGCTCAAGCTCGGATGTTGTTAAAAGATCATTGGGAGAAGCTTTGGCTAAAATGGGTGTGGGAGCTGATTCTGATAAGTTTCAGGTGAAGAATGTGGCGTCTGTTATGGTGACATCGACATTGCCACCATTTTCAAAAACAGGCTCACGTGTGGATGTGGTGATTTCTTCCATTGGAGATGCCAAAAGTTTACAAGGGGGAACATTGCTCATGACCCCTCTGCGTGCGGCGAATCAAGAGGTGTACGCCGTAGCTCAAGGACCTGTATCTATTGGAGGTTACCAAGCCGAAGCTCCTGTAGGTGGTTCTCAAGTCAAAACAAATCATCAAACTGTAGCTAAAATTTCTAATGGAGCCATTGTAGAAAAAGAAGTGGATTTTGGTTTGGAAGGAAGTCCTGAGCTGTATCTTTCTTTAAATGAGCCTGATTTTACAACTGCGGTTCGTATTGCTGAAAAAATTAACGAAACTTTGGGAAGTAAATTGGCAGAAGCTCCTGATTCAGTAGCCGTACATATTCATGTTCCAGATGCTTATCAGGGGAGAGTGGTAAATCTCATAGCCAAGTTGGAAGGGGTGGAGATTGCTCCGGATGTTGCCGCTCGAGTTATATTAAATGAAAGAACGGGTACTGTCGTCATGGGTGAGAATGTTCGGGTATCGACGGTGGCTGTTTCTCACGGCAATCTCAGTATCCGTATCGATCAATCTTACCAAGTCTCTCAACCTAATGCTCTGGCAAAAGGAGAGACTGTAGTTGTCCCTGAAACTCAATTTGAAGTGACCGAAGATGGCAAAGACCGCAAGCTGGTATTGGTTCCTGAAGGGGTAAGTATTGGTGAAATAGTAAGAGCGCTTAATGCGATAGGTGTCACTTCACGTGATTTGATCAGTGTTCTTCAAGCCATTAAAGCCGCAGGCGCTCTGCAAGGGGAGTTGATTCTTATATGAAGACATCTCCTGTTTTAGAATCAGAATTAAAAAATGCACAACCAACAACGGAAGCTCTTTCAGAAGCTAAAAAGAAAAAAATGATGGAGTCGGCTAAAAAATTTGAAAGTTACTTTGTCGGTTTTGTTTTTGAAAAGGCTTATGAAGCCATCCCCAAGTCAGATTTTTTGGAAGGTGGTCAGCAGGATATGTACACAGGGATGTTTATTGAGGAAGTATCTAATAGTTTGGCTCAATCACCTCGTGGCATTGGATTGGCCGATCAAATTTATCGGGATATGGAAAAAAGAGAAGGCTTAAGTTCTAAGGTGCAGGAGACGTTAAGTCATACGTTAGGGACAGATGAGGCTCTGAAAATGGGTACTGATCTTGCACAGATAGATAAAGCGGGGTTTTAAAATGAAAAAGCAGGCAATAATTACCTTAAGTTTAGTAGCAGCCCATCCGTCCAGTATTAATGGAAGACACCGTGACTCCAGAAGGGGGAAATGTGAAGATAAATGATCTAGATTTACCGCGAAACCAGGGAATTCAGACTAAGAAGACGAGTAAATCAAGTAGCGCCAGCAAAACTGGCAGCGCATCATCGTCATCATCTGCTTCATCTTCTGGAAGAGTCACCGATAGTGTCAATGTGTCTGAAGCCGGGAAGCAAATGAGAACTTTCAGGGCTCATTATGAAGCGATTCCCGAAGTTAAGACAGAACGGTTGGCTGCCCTTAAGGATGAAGTTGATTCAGGAAACTATCATCCACCAGCGGAAAAAATCGCCAGTGCGATTTTGGATTTTGTTCAGCATCGTTGATGCACAAAACCGCTGATGGGTAACAAATCCCGAAAGGGGTACAGCCAATGCTATTGGAAGACTTAAAAAAAGTCTTGAGCTTGTTAACAGCCGACTTGCAGGGTTTAATTACCTGTCTGCAGGATGAGAAAGAGGCTGTTATTCAATATGACCTCAAGAAACTCAAAAATACCTATCAGTCCAAATACCGACAACTTCAAAAAATTGATGAAACGGAAAAGAGTCGTAAAGAAATTACACGTCAATTAACTCTAGAAGCAGGTTTAGCTTTGCAGCTGACCGTCGAAGAGCTGTTATCACGAGCCTATCCAGGCGAGTATAGTGAGCTTAAAGAGGAAATTCGTGATCAGATGTCGTGTGTGCGTTCACTCTCTCAGGCAGCTCAAGAATTTAATGAACTTCAACGCCAATTTTTAATGTACTCACTTCAAGATGTTCAGTCGTCGCTTTACTTGTTGGAGTCCTTGCAAGGAAATGAAAAGTTTCAAGGATATAATCAGCAAGGTGAAAGGGAAGGGGCCTCGGTTACAGATCGTCCGAGTGCTGTGGATAGTAGTATTTAGGGGGTTCAGAGAAGAAGGGTCTTCTCTGACTTGACGCTGACACATTGGGCAAGTGTGTCGCAAAAGGTAGCATGCTTGTTTGGGGAAATGAGTCTGTTTAATTGGGTTAAACTATGGGTAACTTTACCGTTTTCGCGACGGCTATTACGGCGTTGCGTGCTAATACGACGGCATTGAGCGTTGTTTCTAACAACATCGCCAATATCAATACGCCTGGTTATTCACGGCAAACTGTTTCTTTAACAGCAAATCAAACTCAAACTTTTGGTGGCGAGCAAATTGGTCGTGGTGTGAATGTGACCGATATTTCACGCTCATATAGTAATTTTGCGGAGTTGAGAGTCCGCACTGCCATGCAGTCTCAGGGAGAGCAAAACGCCATCTACAAAAACATACGTCAGGTAGAGTCTGTATTTAATGAACTGGATTCAGGTGGAATTGGCAAGTCGATGACGGATTTTTTTTGGAGGTTTTGATGAAATAGCCAATGATCCACAGTCAATCAATGCAAGGCAAAATGTTTTAAATCAAGCCCGTACAATGATTAATTCGTTTCACTCTTTGTCACAACATTTAGTGGATGATCGTCAGCTCATCGATGGTGATGTTCAGGATATTGTGACAAAGATTAATACGATATCCGGTGAGATTCATGATTTGACCATCAAGATTAATTCTTCTTTGGGAGAAGCTAATTCTTTGAAAGATCAGAGAACTCAAAAAGTTAAGGAACTCTCTCAATATATCGATGTGAATAGTGTGGAAACTTCTGATAGTGATTTCCAAGTTTATGTTGCTCAGGGAATTTTGCTCGTCAGTGGCTTGCAACAATCAACCCTGTCTACTCAAGTAAATGACAACAATAGTGGACTTCGAGATGTGTTGCTTTCCGTAGGCGCCGGTACAGGAACCACGATCACATCGCGTATTAATGGTGGAGAGTTGAAGGGTTTAATGGATGTTCGAGATACTATTATTCCAGATTATCAGGAGCGACTGAATCATTTAGCTTATAAAATAGCGACGGAAGTAAATAAAGTTCATGCCACAGGTTATGACCTTGACGGTGATACGGGTAATAATTTTTTCACCGATCTTTCAAGGCAAGCTGCAGGGACGGATCTGGCAACAGAGTTGAGAAAAACAGATGGAACAACTTTGGACATTGCTGCAGGTGATAGTATCAGTATTGGTGGCAACGTAGGTGCGACACCTATAGCCGCGACTATTTCGGTGTCCTCTACAACAACGTTGGCAAATATCGCCTCCTCACTTCAATCAGCTCTGAGAGCTGCAGGATCTGGAACAGAAACCGTTTCCGTACAGAGTAATGGTTCTTTACAAGTGACTTCTGGAGTTGGTGCCATTACCAGTTTAAGTTTAAGTATTTCGGGAAATTCAACATTCAATACTGCTTATACATTTACAACCCCCATCACGGCTGGAGGCGGCACTGGTTCTTCAACAGCGACTAGCGTTCAGGCAGATGATGCAGCTACCAATATTGCTTTAAGCTCTGATGTGGATGGTACGCCCAGAAATATAGCTGCAGCGACGACATCTGGGACTGTGCCAGGAGGTAATGCCAATGCGTTAACTCTGGCGGCTCTTAAATCTGGCAATGTTACATTTAATACAGGAAGTGATACCTTTCAAAAATATTACGGAAATCTCCTGGCTCAAATAGGTTCAGATTCTGCAGGATATCAGAGCCAATCAGATTTTGCAGACTCCGTTGTCAGGCAAGCTGAAGTTGAAAGGGAAAGAATTTCTGGTGTGGCAGTCGAAGAAGAGCAGCTGGATTTGGTAAAGTATCAGGCGGCTTTTCAGGCAGCAACTCGCTTGGTTAGCGTGGCTGCAGATCTTTTACAGAGTTTGATACAGATTTTTTAAAAATTAAGGGAAATTATGCCTGTTGAAAGAATCACATTTAGCGCCCAACAATCCTTGATCAGGGATTATCTACTTCAATCGCAGAGAGACTATAATAAAATATCAGTCCAAGCGACGACGGGTAAAAAAGTAAATACACTTTCAGATGATCCTGCTAATCTAAGCCGCATTTTGTCACTTCGTTCTCAAACATCTTCTCAAGAGCAGTATAGCCTTAATCTGACACATGCACAGAGTACTTTGGAATATACGGATTCACGTTTAGGTCAGATGACTGATGTGATTAATCGTATTCGCGATATTGCTCTACAGGCAAACAATACAACAACGTCTTCAACAGAAATGTCGGAATTAGTGACGGAAATTAGTAATTTAAAAAGTGAGTTTTTAGGTTACGCCAATTCTCAGTTTGAAAATAAATACATTTTTTCGGGTTCAGCTACTAATACACAGCCTTTTACGGGTTCGACAGTGAGCTTTGCAGGAAATACATCAGCTCTTTATGCTCAAGCCACTCAGACTCTGCAAATTCAGACCAATCTGGACGCGAATTCTTTTTTGATGGGCAATAAAGCCACAGCCACAGGCGCTACATCTGCTCTCAATTTAAGAAATAGTGGTGATGTGAGTTTGGGACTGGCTGCAGGAGATACGATTACTATAGGAGGAACCGTCGGTGCCACACCGCTGGCGGCAACAATATCGGTTACGTCTTCAACAACGTTAAGTAATATCGCTTCATCTTTAGAGACTGCTTTGCGAGCAGCTGGTGACGGGACTGAAGTCGTGAGTGTGACAGGAGGAGGGGCTTTACAGGTCACCTCTGGAGCTGGTGCCATTACAGGATTGACTTTGAGTGTTTCTGGAAAAACAGATTTTAATACAGCGCTGACATTTACCACTCCGATTACAGCAGGCGGTGGTACTGGTACTTCAGGATCTCTTTTAAGTGGGACAGGAGAGGATGTTTTTAATGTTATTGATAGCATTGTTTCAGCACTTTCCTCTCGTGATAACACGGCATTTGCGACTCATCTCCAACGCCTTGATAACTCGTTACTTCAGATCAATGAAGCTCGAGCCTCAGTCGGTGGTCGATTGCAACAAATTGATGCAACCGATAATTTCTTATCTTCCGAAAAAGTACGTATCATGGATCAATTGTCTTTGATTGAAGATGCGGATGTGACCGATGTTTATACAAAGTTGGCTAATAAGGAAACAGTTCTCAGGCTTGTTTTTCAAAGTGCATCAAAAGTTTTGTCGACTTTGTCCAGTTTGAGCCTCAATCTTAATTAATGGATAGTTCTCAAATACACATAAAACTTGTTTCCTCAGACAATGGTCTTTGGGCACAATGTTACTCCTGGTTTTTAGATACTTATTTTCTGGCTGTAGAAGATGAGATTAAAAAAGGCTCAGCCAGAAGTTGGCGTCGAGTTGATCGTTCTCAGAGAGATGAACTCAAAAAAGTTTTTGAAAATCTTATTTCACAAAAAGATAAAACCTGTCTCTTGATAGCGTTTGAAGGTGATCAGCCAAGAGGTTATTTTTTAGGCATCGTTAAAGATTGTGTTGCCGAAATACCCTCGATGGTAGGCTATATTAATGGCCTTTATGTTGATCCTTCAAAGCGGCGTCAGAAAGTTGCGAGTCGTCTCTACGAGAAAGGAATCCAGTGGTTTCAAGAACATGAAATTTTTCATTATGAGCTTTATGTGGCTTTAGAGAGTCAGGAGGCTCATCAGTTTTGGTCACAAAAAGGGTTTGTCCTGAGCGAGCAGGTGATGAATCTCTCCCTAAAAAAGTAACTGAGATACCGCACTGGCTTGAAGGTCTTGATGCAAAATCCTTAGTTGATGAGCTGATTCTGCCTGAAAAAGACTTTCAATCATTTTTAAAACTTCACTTTCATCGGGAAGATTTAAGGGGACAGGGCTTGAAAGTTCGAGACTGTCGGATGAGTATTTTTGAGTTAATTCCATAAGAACTCCTTTATACATTTGGCTTTGTTTGATGGTTTCGCGGATAAACTCCTGGACCTCGCGGCTTCCGAGATAGTTTTCCTTCGAAAAATATTTCATGATATCGATTCGCTCATGGGCTTCTGATTGAATCAGTTGAATTCTTTTTTTATAAATATTCATAATTTCATCCTCTGCTTTTGTGTCATTGGATACTTCTATGACTTGCTTTAAATGATGTTCAAAAAGCTGTAAATTAACGTGGAGCCTCTCGTAACGTCCCTTGATATCTTGCATAAGTAAAACTTGAGGGATCTTGATCTCTGGTAATTTCTCCAAAGGAATTGATGTGACATATTTCTCAAAAGTCTTGATGACTTTCAGGATGTCATCCTCAAGGGACTGACTCAGGTCAAAAATTTCTGCTTTCTGAATTAATTTAAGAGAAAGATTGATCTGTTCACTTTGGAGAGACATGGAGCGGTGAAGGTGGATATCGTTGATATCCAGGCTCTCAATCCAGTATCCATCGAGTTCCTGCGCCGGTATTAAATGTGTTTCATGTCCATTCATAAATCGCCTCTGTTTATTTATACGGAATAAAATATCGAAACTTGAGGCTTTGTTTAAAATAGTGAGTTCTCACACAGGTGTTGAAAAAAACGCACTGAAGTCTTCAAGGTCAGTCACAAATTAGCCGTTGATAGTGATGAAACAGGACTCTCTATGGATATAGCTACAATTATAGGTTGGGTTTTAGCTTTAGCAGGAATTGTAGGGGGTCTTATTATCGAAGGTGGAAATGTCGGCCAACTGACTCAACCTACAGCTTTTATGATTGTTATGGGAGGTACTATTGGAGCTGTTATGGTGCAGTTTCCTATGAGTACTTTTTTGGCTGGAATGAAAGCTTTTGCCACGATCATCATGCCTAAAGGTCTCAATGGTCACGCTGTAATTGAGGATTTAGTCAAGTATGCCACCAAGGCAAGAAAAGAAGGGATCATTTCACTGGAAGGCGATGTTAAAGCTATAAAAGATGAATTTTTGAAAAAAGCTCTCACCATGGCCATTGATGGTGCCGATCCTAAAGAGCTTAAACACACACTTGAAACAGAGTTGGGATATATCGAAGCAGAAGGTGCTTTGCCTGCCAAGGTCGCAGAAGCTGCCGGTGGTTATGCACCGACAATCGGAATTATCGGAGCTGTTATGGGTCTGATTCAGGTTATGGGTCATTTGGATAATATTGAAGAGGTTGGTCACGGTATTGCGACCGCTTTCGTGGCAACCATCTATGGTGTGGCTTTTTCCAATATCGTCTTTTGCCTGCAGCCGGTAAGATTACCTTGGCTCACAAGCGAGCTATGGTCGTGAAAGAAATGATTATTGAAGGGGTGGGAATGATTGTTGAAGGAGTCAACCCAATGGTTATTCGCGACAAATTAGCCGGATTTTTAGTCGAAAAAGCCAAGCCTGCCAAAGGTGGCGCTAAAGAAGAGAAAAAATAGTGAGCGAGTCTAATGTCAAAAAAACATAAACATGAAGAACATGTAAATCACGAACGTTGGCTCGTATCTTATGCTGATTTTATTACACTGCTCTTTGCCTTTTTTGTCGTGCTCTTTTCTTCATCCCAGGTGGATCGTTCAAAAACCAATAAAATGGCTTTGGCTATGGAGGCTGCTTTTGAGGAATTCTCGATTTTTAAAGAAGGTGGTGGTGAGCTGGATGTTTTGAACATGAATAAGATGCCATCATCCGATGATAGTGGGTCTGGCAAAAGAAACTCCTATGATCCTCAACACTTCTTTAGATCTGCTGATGAAATTAATACCGGAGAAGGTTCTTCTGGAGTGGGTCAGGGCTATGGTTTTGATGAGAGTGGAAAACCCATTGACGAAGGTATGGCCTTTTCGAGAGTCACGCGAGATTTAATGACTCTTTTAGATCGACTTAAGCTTCAAAGTGCCATTTCTGTCAGTAGTGACGAGGATGGGATTACGATTAGTATGAATGAATCTGGAGTTTTTGATTCTGGATCCCGCGATTTATCAAAAAATCAGAAGAAGTTTTACGAGGTATAGGTGCTATCCTGATGAGGTTGCCTCATAATCAGGTGCGGGTGGAAGGTAATACAGATAATAAAAGTAATTGGAGTAATACCAACTGGGATCTTTCTGTGGCTCGATCGACCAGTGTGGTGAAGTGGTTTTTAGGAAATTTTAATTTGGATCCATCTCGTTTTGCCGCTGTGGGTTATGGTGAATATCACCCAATAGCCGACAATGAAACCGACGAAGGTCGTCGAAAAAATAGACGTGTGGATATTGTGATTGTCTCCCTCAAGGATAAGCTGAAAAAAGATAAAACGGCTTCAATGGCCAACAAGGAGGCTACACCCACTCCAGGGCTTCCGCATGAAAAGTTTCAGTCGGCAGAACTAAAAAACAACCCGTATATTTCAGATGATATCAAAATTGTAAAACCTTTGGCTTCCTCAGAAGAATCTCCTCCTGCAGGAATCGTTCCTGTAGAGCCTTCTCATCATTAATTTTTGTTTGATTAATCGTTTCTTAAAAGTAAGGTGGAGATTCATGCGCCCGTAGCTCAGGGGATAGAGCATCTGCCTTCTAAGCCGAGGGTCGCAGGTTCGAATCCTGCCGGGCGCACTTTTTTTTATGCTAAAATTATTACAGGGTGTTGTCGATTTTCATGACAATGTCCTCCCAAAAATCCAGGAACGTTTTAGGGAATTGGCTGAAGGCCAGAAACCGGATGCTTTAGTTGTGTTTTGTTCGGATAGTCGTGTGGCCTTTAATTTGTTTGCTTCCACAGATCCTGGTGAAGTTTTTGTTTTGCGAAACCCTGGAAATCTCATCCCTCCATGTGAGAAAGATCTGGTGCCTTCAGCAGCAGCTGCGTCTATTGAAATTGCCGTGAGTCTTCTCAATGTCCGAGACGTCATTATCTGTGGTCATTCTCGCTGTGGAGCCATGCAAGCTCTGGTGGATCATGAACAGGATTCTCCGTTTCTTAAAGAATGGGTTAAGCATGCTCATGGGGCCCGAAATTATTTTTCAAAAATCAATTTTGAACCTGATTTTACAGAACGAGATCAACTTTCTCAGGCCAATGTCTTGCTTCAAATGGACCATCTTTTAACTTATCCTAAAGTAAAGACTCTTGTGGAAAGTCGACAGCTTCAAGTGCATGGGTGGTGGTTTGATATTGTGACGGGTAATGTCTTTTCTTACGAGGAAGATTTGAAAAAGTTTCAAGTCATTGATCAGATCTTGTTTGATAAAATCCAAAAAAGACTTTTTTCAAAATAAAATTCTATCGAAATTTTTGATATAAATTATCTCTCCAGTGAATGAGGTCGGAAAATTCTGATGCCAATTCGGGAGTCGACCAGCTTTTTTTGATAGCGGGAGATATTTTAAGCCGAGGATGCATGGCTGGTAAAACTCCATGGAGGGCCAAAGCCATGGTGATATCAGCGTAAGAAAAATTTTCTAATAAATATCCTGAAGAGGTGTTTTTAAGGTCATTTCTCAGTTCTAATAAAACATTCCGTAATATTTGTTGATGTTGATCGATAGTTTTTTTCGACGATTGAAATTCATGCCGAATATAAGAAATTCCTGTTTTAGCCACAAAGAGAAGATAGGGTCGTAAAAAATCTGGAACCCAAGATGGTAACGCTTCCATGAGAGCTTGAGGGTTTTTCTGCATACGCTCCATGACTAAGGCTCTGGCTGCATCTAAAGCTGTTTCGCTTAATTCATTATAATGAGAGATTTTATCCAGATATTTTGAAGGGAAGAGCGACTTCTCGTTTCCTATACGATCAGCATACAGAGCGATATCAAAAGAATCCCCGAATCGTTCATCTCCATCTGGTGATGTGCAGATAAGGGCAGGAACTGTGATATCTCCAAAACTTTTCATTTTATAATAAAGCCAAGGCATTCCAAAAATAATGAGATGTTCCGAATATCCATAAGGAATGTGATGATAATCCAAAGCCCATCGTGCCTTTTCGGTCCAAGGAGAATAAGCTAATCCGATCAATTCTCTCATCATGCCCTCGCTTCTTGCTCGTAATTAATTAAGCTAGAATAAAATGAAACTTGGGGATTTTTAGTTGCGATATAATCTTTTTCCCATTCACTTTTAAAAAGCATGACAGGGTATTCTCGAACATCAAAAACAATATGGGATTGGTATTGGCGAAAAAAATCTTCCATGATTTTTTTGTCTTTACAGTGATACCAGCGTGAAAACTCATAGCCCAAAGGGACAAAGTTGGCATCAGCTCCATACTCATTCAGAAGGCGAAATTTTACGACTTCTAGCTGCAGCTGTCCAACCACGCCAATCAAGGTATCGGTATTTTGTTTTCTTCGAAAGACCTGCGATGTGCCTTCTTCTGCGAGCTGCTCCAAGCCTTTTTGAAGCTGCTTACTCTTGATTGGATTTTTTAATTCCACACGACAAAAAATATCAGGAGCAAATTGGGGAATGCCGGTAAATTTTAACACTTCGCCCATGGTCAGTGTATCACCAATCATAAAATTGCCCGTGTCGCGCAGTCCAATGATATCGCCTGCAAAAGCTTCATCCACATTTTTTCTTTCCTGAGACATAAACTGGATGGCATTGTTGAGTTTAATCATTTTTTCATGACGCACATGATAGACCGACATGCCTTGTTCAAAGCGTCCTGAGCAAATACGGATAAAAGCACAACGATCGCGGTGTTTCGGATCCATATTGGCTTGAATTTTAAACACGAGACCAGTGAAGTTTTTTTCTTCAGGTTTCACATCGCGTGTTTCAGCAGGGCGTGAAAGTGGTGCTGGAGCATTTTGAATAAAATGATCGAGAAGTTCTTGAATCCCAAAATTGTTAACGGCTGATCCAAAAAAAACAGGACTGAGTTTGCCTTCCAGATAGGCCTTTTGATCAAACAGATCTCCAGATCCTGCTCCGACAACCAGCTCCAAATCCTCATGAAGTTTTTGTAAAAATTCTTCAGGGATTCTTTCTTTGAGGCGTGCATCATTGAGATCCGTGATGATTTCTTGTTCAAAGCGAATCGTCTTATGACTGGGATCAAAAAGTCGGATTTGTTTTTTTAAAATATCATACACACCAAAAAAACGTTTTCCTTGTCCAATAGGCCAGGTGGCAGGAAAGCAGGGCAGTTGTAATACTTTTTCAATTTCATCCAAAAGCTCAAAAGGGTCCCGACCTTCCAGATCCATCTTATTCATAAACGTCATGATGGGAAGATGGCGTTCACGACAGACTTGAAAAAGTTTTTTGGTTTGAGTTTCGATACCTTTAGAAGAATCAATAATCATGAGAGCACTATCGACAGCGGTGAGCACACGATACGTATCTTCGCTAAAATCCTGGTGACCGGGAGTATCGAGAAGATTGATTTCGTGGTTATCGTAGTGAAACTGCATGACTGAAGACGTGACAGAAATTCCGCGCTGCTTTTCAATCTCCATCCAATCGGAAGTCGCAAAATGACTGGCCCGTTTGGCTTTAACCATTCCTGCCATATGAATAGCATTTCCAAACAGAAGAAGTTTTTCCGTGATCGTTGTTTTCCCCGCATCGGGATGGGAGATAATGGCAAATGTTTTGCGACGATGAATTTCGTCAATAAGAGTATCCGTCATAAGGGTGAGGCTGCTAAAAGATCTTGGGGAATATGGCAAGACACATACTTGGAGATTGTTTTAGCAATAGACGCTGACAGCCACACCTCGGTGATCAGTAATCGGTTTTCCTCCATAGCCTGAATGATGAAGTTCGGGTCCGATGATTCGGGCGTCGTGCACACGCAAGCCTTTGACCCAGATATAATCCAAGATTTGAAATTCATCAGGATGTCCCGGAGGGCAGGCCATTCCGAGTTTGCCTTGGAAATGTAATAAACCATCATTATAGGTATAATGTTTTCGGATATCCATCTCAGGATGAACTTCTCGATAGGCATTTTTAAAACCACGCACCTGCATTAATTTTTTAAGACGTTGATATTCTACAGTCCCTTCCCGAATATTAAAATCTCCCATCATGATAACAGGAAGATCTTCTGTTTGGGATTCGAGATGAGAAATGATTTCTTTAAGCTGTGAAAAACGAATTTCGACATCTTTAACGTTATCTCCGACAGCAAGATGGGTCAGAATCGTGCGTGCCCACTGACCATCTTTTAATCGAACTTTAGCTGAGACAAATCCTTTTTGGGTATATCTTTCAAAGCCTGCACCCATCGTTTGAAAAGGAATAAATTCCCAATGATCTACATCTAATAAGGAAAGTGGTTGAAGTCCTGGCCCGTAGAATGTTTTTCCTTCGAAGTAACCAATGAGCTTCGCTTCGATAGATTTCATCATATTTTCCATACGTCCAAAATTGGTTTTTCCTGTTTGATTGAGTTGAGATTGGGCGAGAAATTGGACTGTAGGATCCAGAAAAGTAAAAATAAGAGCCGACAAAACCAAGCTGTTTTCAGAGATGACAGAAAAAATTTCACGGAAACTGTCATAATGTGGCATCTTTAAATGTTTGGCTTTTATGCCATAAGGAGAATGGCAGAGTGTATGGCTTGCAGCATGACCCCATACTTCTGTGAGCCCTGTAAAGTCAGGTGAAAGGTTTGAAAGGACATCTCCAATGAGTGGTATGCGTATGTGATCATCAATGTATTCGGGGCCGAACTTGGTTTTATCGCAAAATGCTTTCCAATATTTATCAATGGTATTTATTCCCTGGTTCACACCACAGGCTCTTAGCAAGCGATCCATGGGATCGCGTAGTTCGGGAGGGAGTGGTGTTTGTTCCCCTGTAGCTCTAATAGCCTCGCGGCGCGTTACTATGGATGTCGTATCAAACGCGCGGCAATTTAGAGTGGTCAATTTTGTTGTCGTAAAACCAATAGGTGAATTCATAGTATGATTTTATCGGATCTCCTTAAAAAAGGTTGTGGATTAAGGGCTCTTGTAAACTTTTGTCAATATTGACCTCACAAAAAACATGTGAAAAGAGCGCAAAACTATGAATCTCTACCAAACTCTCAATCCTGCGACGGGGCAGTTGATACAAAAATTTTCTGTGCACGACGACACTGAAGTGTTTCAAAAAATCGAAGCTGTTTCACGAGGCTTTAGGACTTGGAATCTCCAGTCTGTTTCGGAGCGTTGTGAAAAGGTTAAAAATCTCATCCGTATTTTAAAAGACGAAGCTGACAGTTGTGCCAAATTGATGACTTTGGAAATGGGGAAGCCTATTACCGAGGCTGAACACGAGATTGGGAAATGTTTGTTGGGTTTGGACTATTTTGTCTCAGAAGCTCCTCAAATTTTAGCTAACGAAAATTACACGACGGCGGCTCAAAAAAGTTATGTGCGCTATGATTCTTTAGGGATTATTTTGGGAATCATGCCCTGGAATTTTCCTTTTTGGCAGGTCATTCGTTTTGCAGTGCCTGCGATTTTGGCGGGAAATTCTGTACTCTTGAAACATGCGCCCAATGTCCCTCAGTGTGCTTTAAAGCTCGAAGATATTTTTCAAAAGTCAGGTTTGGGTGATGTCTTTAAAAATCTTTTCGTGACCAATGAAGTGATTCAAAAAATTATTGAGGATGACCGTATTGCCGGTGTGTCATTGACAGGCAGTTCGCGGGCAGGGTCTCAAGTCGCAGCTATTGCTGGTCGTGCTTTGAAAAAAACTGTTTTGGAATTGGGTGGTTCAGATCCTTTTATTATTTTAGAAGATGCTGATATTTCAAAAGCCGTCGAAGTGGGCGTGAAGTCGCGTATGATTAATGCGGGTCAAAGCTGTATCGCAGCAAAGCGCTTTATTGTTCATGAAAAAGTAGCCGATGTTTTTCAGGAAAAATTTGTTTCGCAAATTACAAAGCTTAAAGTCGGAGATCCGATGGTGCGTGAGACTGAGCTCGGTCCTTTAGCTCGCGAAGACCTTTTGGAAAATCTCATGCGTCAAGTCACTGAATCTCAAAAGCAAGGTTGTGTGGTAGAAGTTGGTGGAAAGCGTATAGGAGATAAAGGGTATTTTTATGCACCCACTTTATTAAGTCATGTTAAAGAAGGGATGCTGCCATTTTGTGAAGAAGTTTTTTTGGTCCTGTGGCGTCTGTGATTCGAGTTTCGAATGACGAAGAAGCCATTCGTTTAGCGAATACAACTTCTTATGGTTTAGGCGCGAGCCTTTGGACGCAAGATTTGAGCAAAGCAGAAAGCTTGGCCGCACAGGTGGAAGCTGGGTCCGTCTTTATCAATGCTCTGGTTAAATCCGATCCTAAACTCCCTTTTGGAGGAATCAAAAAATCAGGCTTTGGTCGTGAGCTTTCGTCAGCAGGGATGAGAGAATTTATAAATATGAAAACAGTGTGGATCGGATAAAATTATTGAATATCGAATGCGTCTTGATATCATGTTCGAAGGAGATTTGAATGTCATTACCAGTTAAGAAAATAGTGGATGAAGCCCTCCAAATGCCGGTCGAAGAAAGGGCTCGTCTTGCTGAACAATTGATCTCGAGTCTGGATTTAAGCCCCGATTTTAATACGGAAGTGGAATGGCAAAAAGAGATTCAAAAGCGATTGGATGAGATTAAAGATAATAAAGTGACGTGTATTCCTTGGGAAGATGTTCGCCGTAAATTAAAACAAAATGCCCGCGCGTCTCATTGAATTTCATCCTGAAGCTTCTCAAGAACTTTTAGAAGCGCAACAATGGTATCAATCTCAATCAGATGGCTTAGGTGGTGATTTTGCTAATGAAATTGAGCGTGCTGTTCAGATGGTTCAAGAATCTCCTCAGACATGGCCTATTCATTTAAAAAAAGAGTTGAGACGATTTTTAGTTCATCGTTTTCCATTTGCTATTGTCTATCAATATGATGATCAGAAAATACGCGTGATTGCCGTCATGCATTTAAAACGTAAACCAGGATATTGGAAGTCGAGATATCAAGGAAGTTAATCTATGAGTCGTGAAAAAGAAGTCTACGAACCTAAACCTTTTGGTGTGGACTATGTCCCACAAAAAAGACGCTTAAAACCCAAACATGATGGATGGGTGCATGTTGGGTACGTGTCGGAAATTCCTGTGGGTAAAGCCAAGTCAGTCGATTTTGAAAATGTCAAAGTCGCTGTCTTTAATATCGAGGGTGTTTTTTATGCCGTTAAAGATGCCTGTCCACATGCCCAATACCCTTTGGCTAAAGGGGGATTGAATGGAAAGATTGTCTCGTGCTCCTCTCACAACTGGCGTTTCGATGTGACCAATGGTGCCTGCACCAAAGCCGAACATGGTACAGACTGTTCTCAGATTGTCCTCCGCACGTTCAACACAGACATCCGTGGGGATGAGATTTGGGTGAAGTAAAATCCCCCCTTCCTATTTCCCCTTCATATTGCTAAAATTATATAAGATCTTGTCTTAGCGCGTTAATGCTGCGTCAAAAAGGGGGAATCTTTATGGCGGAGAATGCGACGGAGTATTGGAGAAAATATCCACTGTGGAAAGATGTCGATGCCAAAGATTGGTATGACTGGCAGTGGCAATACCATCACATGGTGAAGACCGTTGAAGATCTGGGACAGATTATTCCCCTGACGGATGCCGAGATTGAAGCGGGGAAAGCGACCAAAGAAGATTATAAGTTTTCGACACCTCCGTATTACGCCACTCTGATCGATCCCAAAAATTCAGAATGTCCCATTCGGCTCCAAACGATACCCAGTCTTCATGAAATTGACCGCGCAGCCGCCGATATTCGGGATCCTTTGGGAGAAGACGAGCACCAAGTTGTGCCGGGTCTTGTCCATCGATATCCTGATCGTGTGCTATTTTTGATTACGACGTCGTGTGCGATGTATTGCCGCTTTTGCACGCGTCGACGGATCGTCCTGTCAAAATCGCACAGGACCGAACGTGAGCTGGATCAAGTGATGGATTATCTCAAAGCTCATCCAGAGGTGCGCGATATTATTATTTCCGGAGGAGACTCATTGTTTGTAGGTGATAAATATTTAGAGAGCTGTCTGCAGCGATTGCGTGAAATTCCTTCGATCGAAATCATCCGTATTGCTTCACGCATTCCTGTCGTTTGTCCTATGCGTATTACGGAAGATCTTTGTAAAATGCTTCGAAAGTATGCCCCGCTTTTTATGATGACGCACTTCAATCATCCCTATGAGCTCACGGAAGACGCGAAAAAGGCTTGTGCCACTTTGGTGGACCATGGTATTCCCGTCATGAATCAGACGGTCTTGTTAAGAAAAATCAATAGCGATCCGACGATTTTGAAGTGTTTGTTTCAAGAACTTTTAAAAAATAGAGTTAAACCGTATTATTTATATCAATGTGATTTATCGGAGGGGATTGAGCATTTCCGGACTCCAGTTCAAAAAGGGATTGAGATTATTGAGAGCTTAAGAGGTCATACATCAGGGCTTGCTGTTCCTGAGTTTGTGATCGATTCACCAGGCGGTGGCGGCAAAGTCCCCATAGCCCCTCAATACTTAGTCTCTGAATCTGACAAAAAGGTAATTCTTAGAAACTACCGCGGATTTTTGTCAGCCTATACCCAGCCTGAAGAACGTGATTGTGATTGTTCTACGGCGGAGGAAATTCGGAAACGCTATCAAATCATTGGTCTCGAAGGCCCTGAAAAACTTCTTCAGAGTCAGACCGTTGGCATCGAGCCCCAAGATTAAAAGATTTATCCCTCCTGAAAAAGGAATTGTGTATGTCAAAACTCAACCTCGACCGCGATAAGGTCGAAAGTTGTCGAGTCCTCGCCCGTAAAATAGCGGGTCGTGTTCAGGATGTTGTCAATCGCCATACCACTGTTTCTATCGAACGTTCTGTTCTGCGTCTCTTAGGAGTTGAAGAAGCCTACAAAGGCATGCCTTTGGTGAATCTTGTCATTGATTCTCTGACACCTGAACAACTTTCAAAAGGCATTTTTTATTGGATTGGTCGCGCTCTCGTTCATCAAAAAACCAGCCCTATCAGTATTTGTCTTAAAGTCGCTGATAAAAAACTCAAATGGGAAAATCTCCCTGATGCTGATCTGGATGCCATTCAGCAAGTGACTGAACCTCTTGCACGCCAAGCCGTACGCAAGCTTGAGGAAGTTGCTTTTAAGCGACGTAAGTTGATGGAAAAAGACGCGCGTCACAAAATGCCTCTGAAATATCTCATTGTGGCGACGGGGAATATTCATGATGACGTTGATCAAGCGGTGGCGGCGGTCGAAAGTGGAGCTGATTGTATTGCCGTGATTCGCAGTACGGCCCAGAGTTTGTTGGATTATGTTCCCAATGGTTTGACGACGGAAGGTTTTGGGGGCACTTTTGCCACCCAAGAAAATTTTCGTTTGATGCGCGAAGCCTTGGACGAAGCTGGGGAAAAAATTGGGCGCTATATCCGTTTGGTGAATTATTCTTCAGGTCTCTGCATGCCTGAGATTGCTGTGATGGGAGCTTTGGAGCGTTTGGATTTTCTTCTTAATGACTCGATGTATGGAATTCTCTTTCGTGATATTAATATGAAGCGGACGTTTACGGATCAGTACTTTTCGCGTCTGGTGATTGCACGCTCTGGAATTGTTATTAATACGGGAGAAGATAATTATCTCACAACCGCCGAATCTTTTCGAAGCTTTCATCAAGTGTTAGCGTCACAGTTTATTAATGAACAAATGGGTTTTGCCGCAAAGCTTAAGGAAGAACAATTGGGATTGGGCCATGCTTTTGAAATGGATCCTTCAATTGAAGACAGTCTCTTATATGAGATTGCACAAGCCGCGATGGTGCGCGAAATTTTTCCTAATTCCCCCATTAAATACATGCCTCCCACACGCCATATGACTGGTGATATTTTCTTTGGTCATGTGTTGGATACGATGTTTAATCTGGTGAGTGTGATGACGCATCAAGGAATTCATCTTTTGGGAATGCCGACTGAAGCCATTCACAATCCACTTCTTCAAGATCGTCACATAAGCCAAAAATCCGTAAATTATATTTTTAATGCGGCTCGTAGCTTGGGGGATGAAATTGCGTGGAGTGAGAATGGAAAAGTTATCCGTCGTTCACGAACAGTTTTGGAAGAAACCTATCAGCTCCTACACAAAGTGGAACAGATGACATTGATGAAGGCCATTTCTCAGGGAATGTTTGCTCATATGGTGCGTGATCCTGAAGGTGGGCGAGGTCTTGAAGGTGTGATTGAAAAAGATAAGCATTATTGGAACCCGATTTTAAGAATTTTGGAAAAAGATGTTCGTATGATGGATCAGGATCGCCAAGAATCTCCAGCCCGATTTTTTAGAGAAGGAGGCTCGCGCCGCGAACAAAATCCAAGACGTTTTGATCGACGTGGAAATGGTGATCGTCGTCGACGAAACCAAAACCGTCGTCGTGGTCCACGTAGAGAGGCTGGAGAAAAAGGCGAGACTACTATTCAAGCAAAAGCTCCGCTGGTGGAAGGAAAAGAATAAATGGCTAAAACAGAAAAAGAATTAATGAAAGAAGCCAAAAAAATCCGTGCGTATGGGGATCATTGGGATGATGGTAAAGTGCAGCTTTCGTTTACATTGCCCATCACGGCTGGAGAAAAAGCCAAGGAAGCCGCTAAAATCTACATGGAAAAAATGGGTTTTGAGCGTAGTGAAATTGTCTCCATGGAGCCTATTGGAGCTGGGGGGTCAAAGTTTAGTTTGTTTGTCGCTTATGGACATTCATTAGCATCTGTGTCGTTGGATCAAATTGTCATTCATAAGCCGGAATTTCCCATGATTCCCATGAGTGAGCTCGTGGAAAAGTGAAACATGATATTAAGAAAAAGATAGTGGTTGTGGGAGGGACGTTGGGAACCGATGCCCATACGGTTGGTATTGATGCGATCTTATCGATCAAAGGTCTCGCAGGGGATAAGGGGCTTGAATATTACCCATTTTTTAAAGTGATCAATCTACGAGCTCAAGTGTCTGCGGAAATGTTCGTTGCTAAAGCCGCCGAGATGGGCGCCGATGCTCTTTTGGTCTCACAATTAGTCACTCAACAAGATCAGCATTTAAAAAATCTTAAAGAGCTCAATCAGATTATCAAGAGTGAGAAATCTCTGTCTCATTTAATTAAAATCGTCGGTGGTCCACGCATGGACCATAAAACAGCTAAATCCATTGGCTTTGATGCAGGCTTTGGTCCTGGCACCAAACCTTCCGAAGTGGCTAACTATATAGTCCACGAACTTTCACATCGTCTCAATCCTCACAAATCTCATCACCATTCCACTGCTCCTAAAAAGAAGGGCTTATTGAGCTGGTTTGGAAATTAATTATGAAAAAAGTAAAAGCTCGAGTTGGATGGAAATCAGTTATTAAACGAAAAATGACAAAGTCTGACGGCCATTACAAAGGGGGCTTGGTCGCCGGGGCTACGGTTTTGGAAATGTTTGGAGATGCAGCAACTGAGCTTTGTGTGCGGGAGTCGGGTTTTGAAGGTCTTTTTAGGGCTTATCAATCTGTAGATTTTTTGGCTCCTGTCTATGTGGGAGATGTGGTGACTGTGACTGCGACCATTACAAAAGTAGGGAAGACATCGCGGCAGATGACGTTTGTGGCTACGAAATCACATCCTAAAAAAGTGATGATTTCTAAAGCTGAAGGGACTGTTGTCATTCCCGAGCTGAGAAGTGGAGTATGAGTCAGCTCATTATTACAGCGGCTCTGGTAGGGGGCGAATTAACAAGAAAAATACACCCTATCTTCCTCTGACTCCTGAGGAAATCGCACAGGAAGCGAGGCTTTGTGTGGAGGCCGGTGCCTCTGTGATTCATCTGCATGCCCGTGATGAAAAAAGTCGGCCGACGAATCATTCAAAAGTTTTTAGATCTATAATTCAACACATTCGAAAAGTGAAAAGTTGGCGCGAGAGATTTTGAAGAAAAATATCAAACCCGGAAATTGAAATTTATGATCTCTCTCATCTGGAAGTTGCGTGTGAGTTGATTGAACAAAAGCTAATTAAGTCTCCTGCTCAATTTCAATTTGTGATGGGTGTCAAAGGTGGTTTGAAAGCGACGGAAGAAAATTTAAAGCTTCTGGTGAGTCGGCTTCCACAAAAATCTACATGGACAGTTGCAGGGATTGGTAAGAATGAATTCCCTATGGCCGCATTGGCGATTCAATGGGGTGGTCATGTGAGGGTTGGGTTGGAGGATAATCTGTTTTTGGAAAAAGGTGTGCTTGCCAAAGGGACTCATGAGCTTGTTGAGAAAGCGGTTGCCCTCGCAAAACATTATGGTAGGCCGGTCGCGTCTATTTTACAAACGAGGAGATTACTCAAATGCCCGGTATAGGTGTTGTTCTCAATCCGCATTCGAAGCGTTATAAAAACGATCCTGAAAAATTACATCGCATGGGTTTTATTGTGGGTGAAAAAGCCTCACTGGCTTCCACCCAAAATCTGACCGACATCCGTCGTGTGGCAGAAGAATTTAAACGCAAAGAAATAGAAATTTTAGCCTTGAGTGGTGGGGATGGGACCAATCATCTGACCCTCACTCATTTTTTTGAAGTGTACGGAGACCAACCTCTTCCTAAGATAGCCCTCTTGCGAGGGGGGACTCTCAATACAGTAGCTTATTCTTGTGGTATTTTTGGATCGCCGGAAAAGAATCTTTCTAATCTGATTTATAAATACCACGAAGATGAGCCGTTTGAGACCACTGAAGTGGACCTCATGCAGATCAATGATAAGTGTGGTTTTATTTGGGGTTGTGGGGTGATTTCAAAATTTATGGAAGCCTATTATAAAAATGGGATTCCATCTCCTCCACAAGCTGCTTGGATATTGATGAAGTCGGTGGGCTCAGCCCTTATCAACGGACCTTTTGCATCCCATATGTTTGAACCCATGGAAGCCGAAGTCACAGTGGATGGAAAAAAATGGGAAATGAATACCTATTCCGCCATTTTCAGTGGATCGATTCCGTACTTAGGTTTGGGATTTAAGGTTTTCTATTTAGCTCGTAAGGTGAAGAAGTTTCATGCGATTGGTTTTTGTGTCAAACCTCGAACGGTTCTTCCTCATGTGCCGTTGATGTTTTTGGGTAAACCCTCTGGATGCCCCAATCATTTGGAACAGGCGACAAATGAGATGGTAGTCAAATTAGCCAAACCTTCGGGTTATACCATCGACGGAGATCTTTATCCTCCTACGGATACCTTCGTGATCAAGACCGGTCCTCGGTTGACGATTATTGTAAAATAGTTTTGGCACTGTCCTTGCTCTAGTCTCTTATAACGTCAAAAATAAGGGGTTTAGTATGAATATCCGTATCAAACTGATAAGTATCCTCACTTTGATAACATTGCAGGTTTTTTTGTCTGCTTGTGATCAAACAGCCGAAACGCCTGTAGAGCGTAGCCCTGGTGGCGTGGCTCCTGGGATTATTACAAGTCCTACGGATAGTCCTCATCAGTTTATTCGTGATGAAGGTTCCAGTGTGAGCGTTTACCCCATTGAAGTGGATCCCGATCAGGATAATGTTTTGAATGTCGCCATTTCAGGTCATCCTGAGTACCCTATCGACAATTGCCCGACAGTTTTTAATCCGGGACAAGAAGACGAAGATCAAAATGGAATTGGTGATGTTTGTGAACCCTCGTCGCCTAGATGAAAATTGCATAAAAAGTTTCCACCTCATTGCAGTCTGTGATAAATACAAAAAATGCCTTTGGTGATTGGTTTGATGTCTGGGACGTCGGTGGATGGTGTGGATGCGGCCTTGGTCGATATCTCGCGAAAATCCAAAAATGAATTGCGAATCAAGCTGATTGATTGGTCAATTACTCCTTATCCCGTGCAACTTAAAAAAAAGAATTTTAAAAGCCGCTACACGAAAAGGTGGGAGTACTGAAGAAGTCTGTCGGCTCAATATGGAGATTGGTGAAGTTTTTGCTAAAGCAACACTCTCACTTTTGAAAAAAACAAAAATCTCTTCGCGTAAAATTTATGCCATTGGTTCTCATGGTCAGACTATTTGTCATTTAGGACGAGAAGGTACTTTGCAGATTGGTGAGTCGAGTGTCATTGCAGAGCGTACATCCATCACGACTGTGGCTGATTTTCGTCCTGCAGATATTGCTTCTGGTGGCTTAGGTGCTCCGTTGATTCCGTACTTTCACTCTATTTTGTTTCAACAAACAGGTAAGTCTCGTGCTGTTCATAATATTGGAGGGATTAGTAATCTGACGTTTTTGCCTAAAGGCTCCAAGTTTAAAGGTGTCTTTGGTTTTGATACAGGCCCTGGAAACATGTTGATGGACGCGGCTGTTGTGCATTTTACAAAAGGGAAAAAACATTTTGATGATCAAGGCAAAATAGCTGCGAAGGGTTTTGTCTCTCTCATGCTTCTCAAAGAATTAATGAGTCATTCTTTTATTGCTCATCAGCCTCCCAAGACAGCGGGTCGGGAAGAGTTTGGTCATCATTTGCTAGAAAAAATTTTGAAGCGTTCTCAAAAAATGGGATTACGCTTTGAGGATATTCTGGCGACTCTCACAGCGTTTACGGCTCAATCTATTGCTGAAAATTACAGACGATTTGTGTTCCCGAAAGAAGTGCCTGAGGAAATTATTTTTTGGAGGTGGTGGGAGTCATAATAAAACTCTTATGAAAATGTTGGAGGCAGAACTTTTAGGAATAAAAATTTCACAGTTTGATGATTATGGAATTCCTGCTGATGCCGCCGAAGCTGTGTGTTTTGCGGTATTGGCTTATCAGACTTTACAAGGACAACCGACCAACTTGCCCAGTGTGACCGGAGCTAAAAAGGCGATGATCTTGGGCAAGATTATACCAAAAGGAAAATTATGAAAGAACATCTCAAAGAGTATATAGAAAATAGTAAAACGTCCGAAGTGAGAGGTTTGAGAATTTTGCTCGAGTATTTTTATGCGACGGAAATTTTTAGCAAGATCACTTCGCAACAAAAAAAGATTATTTCCGTTTTTGGTTCGGCACGAACAAAGCCCGACTCGGAAGATTATATTATGGCTGAGAAGTTGGGATCGCTTCTTTATAAAGACGGTTTTGCTGTAGTGACTGGTGCCAGTCGTGGGATTATGCAAGCGGCTAACGCAGGTGTGGCGAATGCGATTGCTCAAGAGTTAGTGAAGCAAAAAAAAGCGAAAAATGTTGATGAAGCTCGTCATAGTAAACTCTATCAAGGTCGGCTTGAAAATCATTCTGTGGGTTTAAGCATATCTTTGCCAAAAGAAACAGATACCAATCCATTTTTGGGAGTGAATGCGACGTTTCACTATTTTATGGTGCGCAAGTTTTTCTTTGGAGCTCTTTCGAGTGGATTTATTGCATGCGAAGGCGGTTGGGGTACTCGTGATGAGCTCTTTGAAATTTTGACTTTGGTGCAGACAGGGAAGGCACCTCTTATGCCTGTTGTATATTTGTCAAAAGACTATGATCATCTTGAGCGTGATCTGAAACACACGATTGTAAAAAAATATATTTCTGAAGAGGATTTGTATCTTTTGAAACTGGTCAAAACTCCCGAGCAAGCGGCTAAGTGTATTCGTGATTTTTATAAAAATATAGAATCCATCAAGTATGAAAAAGATGAGAGTGTGAGAGTCACGACCAAAAAACCTGTCTCTGCAAAAATAAGATCAAAAGCAGAGCATGTGTTGGGTGAAGATCGTAATTTAGGATTTTCTCTAGAATGGTCTGGGCATGATCTTGTTTTGACCAACTATTCACCCTCATCTTATGGCTATCTTAAGCGCTGCGTCGATGTGCTGAACCAGTAATCTCTATAACACCTGAAGTTCTGCGGGTTGCTTCAAAAACTTTTTTAACAATAATTGAAGCTGTATTTTCATCCGGAAGATGTGAGCCTCCTTCAATGGTGATAAGGTCAGTGCCAAGTTGTTGAGCTAAATTTTCCCCATGTTCGATAGAGAATACAGCATCTCCTATATTGGCTGCCACTAAAGTATTCCCTGAGTTTTGTGAAAGACTCTCACCGACAAAATTTTGCCAAGCACTTCTTGTATTCAATAAAGTAGATTCTGGAAGAACGACATAAGCTGCCATGCTGGCCATGATATCTAGAGGACTCATCGTGCCTTCTCTGACTTTTCTGAAAAATATTTGATCAAGATGTGCTCTGTGTTGAGAGGATGGTGTGTTGTAGAGATTATGAGCATAGAGTAAGCGGGCCCCATATCCAATGAGAGGAAAAGTGAAAGAAAACGTGATCAATTTTGAGAGTAATGGGAGTGATCCTGTTTGCGCGGCGATACAGAGGGCTTGATATAAGACCGCAGAAGCTTTGGGTTCTGGCCATTTTGTTCAGGGGATCCTCCTGTCACATGAAGCCCCATGCTGTTGATGAAAGTGCGATTAAATGTGATCTCATCGCCTAGCAGGACTCATGTTCCTTCCATAAACATTCCACCCATCGAATTGCCAAATCCAAAAATTGTGAGAGCATTGGGTGAGATCGCACGGATCATAGAGGCATAAATTTGAGAAATATTTTGAGGTGTAAATTTGAAATCTGAGGGGAAGACACTTCCAGCACCGAGGAGATTGGGGCAGATGAAAGGCTCATCATAATCATTCAATGGTTCGCAAAGAGTCATCATGCTCGAGCCGCCCACGCCATACCCATGGAGGAGGACGGCAAGGCTTTGGGTACTTGCTAACCTGTTTAGATCTTTATTGCTGGCAAATTCAACGGTACAATCTTTTCCATCAATCTTGATGTTACATTGAAATCGATTCAGGTTGGCAGCTGCATGCCAGTTGTCCGGACACGCTTCGGGTATTTTCCACGGATGTAAGTTTGAAGATTGAGGCAATGCTAGTGTGGATAAATTCATATCCACATTCTTCGGTGATTCATCTAAAATCGTTGCTAAGTATTTTGAAGAAAAGTGCAGAAAACCATTGATTCTACTGCATGAAAGTCAGGTGAGTCTGTTTAAGATCAAGTTCGGCTTGATGAAGTCTTTTGAGAGTTCCTAAATCATTCCAGTAGCCCAAATATTCAAAACCAAAAATAGAAAGATTGTCAGTAATGGCAGGTTGATAAGATTGTTTGATGATACATGATTCTATTTGTTGTGGAAGATAGTCGAGCATTTTTTGTGAAAGTATTTGCACTCCTGTGTAGCCCATCTTTTTTAAGAGAACTGAATTTTGAGGAGAGTCTTTAATGCCGACAATGTTGTTTTTTTCATTTAAAAAAACCGGAGTGTCCTGACTGGTGGATTCCAATGGTCTTAAAACCATTGTAGCTGCAGCTTGATTTTGACAGTGAAAATCGATCACTTTTTTCAAATCAACATCAATTAAAATATCACTATTCAAAACTAAAAAATCTTCACCTTTAAAAAAAGATTCAGCTTTTTTAATGCCACCGCCTGTTCCTAAAAGTTCTGGTTCCCACGAGTATGTGATCTTAAGTCCCCAATCTTTTCCATCACCTAAAGCGTGTTCGATCATTTCTCCTAAATAATGAAGATTGATCAAAACTTCTTTGAATCCATATTTTTTTAAAAGAAATAGTGAATAATGAATCAGAGGACGACCATTGACAGGTATGAGAGCTTTGGGTTTTTCTCAGTTAAAGGTCTCAGTCGAGTTCCCAATCCTGCCGCTAAAATCATCGCTTTCATTTCTATCTCCACTCAGGAACGTATTTTTTAAGTAGTTCTAAAAAATTACCTAATTCCGGTCGGCGTTGGAAGGCTTCTTTGACGTATTGGAGCGAATTGGGAATATGGACTAAAAACGAAGGATTCTTTTTCACTTGGTCAATGTAAACAAAGCGACCTGCATCTTTGAGCTTTCGTTGAATTGTCATCCAGTCAAAATCCCGGAAGAAAATTTCGTCTTTTGAATAATAGTTTACCAGCGTAGAGAGCTCTTGAGAGTTTAAAGCAATATAGGAGTCACGCAACAGAGCTACCAAGTCATAGGGTTGTGGCCCCATCAAAGCATCTTGAAAATCCAAAAGTTTAAGTTTTTGATCCTGCACCATCAGATTACGACTTTGAAAATCCCTGTGCACAAAAATCTGAGGGAGAGAGATGAGGTGAGTTGTGATTTTATTTCCTAATTCACGAAGGGTCAGCAAATCTTTGGGATCAATCTTGATATTTAATCGTGCCTCAATTCCATATTCAAAAAAATGATCAAATTCCCAATTTAAAAGTTTGGCATCAAAAGAGCGTGAGAAGGCGATACAGTTTTGATCGGGAAGACACTGCTTTTGCAGAATCATCAAAAGATCGATGGCTTTTTGATACCAATTTATTTTCTCTTGGTTGTTAGACGCTAAGATTCTTTTTTCAAAAGTTTCGGGACCAAAATCTTCCAATATCATCAGTCCTTCTTGGGCATCATAAGAAACAATTTCAGGAGCTGGAAGATTTTTGGATCTTAAAAAACGATCGATATTTACAAAAGGTAGTTCGGAAGGTTTGGTTGTTGCATTAGTAATTTCTTCCGAAACACTTGAAGGTCCTGCGGGTAGCTGCATTAAGATGAAGTTGGGTTTGTTTTCAATTTCGATACGATAATAAATACGATTGGAGGCATCTCCATGAAGCTTAGTGAGTTTGATCTTCTCAGGAGCTGTTTGAAGGCGTTCAGAGACTTTTGAAATGAGTGTATTCATAATTAGGGTGTAATAGTGAGTGTGATGGGATTACTAATGCTGTCAGCAAATCCTTCGACAATAACTGTCAATGGTTGATCTCCTAAAGGGGTATTATTCGGCACGATAAATGTAATCGCTTCGCCAGAGCTGTTTGTGATGTAGTTTGATGCAGGTGTGGAAGTTCCTCCCAGCAAAATGACATTTTCTTGAGGGACAATGGAAAAGCCAGACCCTGAAAGGGTTACAGTGCTTCCACGACTGACAGATAAAGGTGTAATGCTTAAAAGGATAGGGGCTGATCCATCCGCTACAGTCGTGGTACGTGCGCCTCCACAGGAAAATAAGAATCCCAGACACGCCACTATCAATACTTTTAAAATCTTCATTGAAATATTCACGGACGCGTAAAATACGATTGATAAAGCCTTCTGTCTATTTTTTCTACTGAGTTTTCAGAGATTGTTGTGTGGGGATGATGCCTTTTTGAGCCAATCGATTAAAAGAATGAGAGCTTCCTGTTTTCAGCCAGGTCTCATAGTGTCTCAAAATATCTTTATCATTGGTAAATTGGCAGGATTCACTGACTTCAGATAAAACATCTGCATACGACAGAAAATGTCCGGCCAGATCTTCAAACATGTTGGCGATATTTTTGGAAACAATTTGTGCTAGATCCGCGTAAGCACTGCCACCCATTTGTGCGTAATATTTAATATCAACTAATTGGCGATTGAGGCTTGCTGGAAAATAACCTGAAGTAAAAAGGGCCGAATCGCCCAGTTGCTTTAAAAGAGTGAGCTTTGTTTCATATTCAGATTGTTGGGCTTTGAGATAGAGAATGGCTAGCGGTTGTTCTTTTAAGGAAGAAGATTCAGGAGCTCTGAGACTTTCTGGAGCAAACATATGTGATTGGAGGAGGTTGACGAGATAAAATTCAATTTCCTCAGGAGCTTTTACTCGTTGATGCTCCAAGGCTTGCTTCACCAGCTCTCGAAAGTATTCTGGAAGACTGGTTGCGTCAAAATGACTGCCGGTTTCCACCATAAATCTTTTCCTTTAAAGATTATAACGGTAGAAAAGAGCTTTACTAGAGGGTTTTCTGAATTTGTCTCCAACGCAGACGTTCTTCACGACGCAGCTTGCCATTTTCAAAACGACGTTTTTCATCTTCTGTCATGGGTTCAATTGCGGGGACAGGTATCGGCTTTTGTTGTCATCAAGAGCGACAAAAGTGAGGTAGGCGCTGGCCGTATGCTTTCGTTCCCCAGTCTTGCCATTTTCAGCTTCGACTTTGACACCAATTTCCATGGATGACTTGTGTGTATAATTGACGGAGGCTTTTAGGATGACAATGTCGCCCAGCTTAATCGGATGAATAAAATTAAGAGCATCCATGCTGGCTGTGACGGCTACTTGATGACAATGGCGTGTGGCAACAATCGCCGCACCAATATCGATCCATTCCATGAGACGACCACCGAAGATGGTACCTAAGGCATTGGTGTCGGGTGGGAGGACTAAGTGAGTAAATTCAGCCGCTGAGGCTGAGACGGGTTTTGAGTTTTCTTGAGTCATGAGGTTAGGGTAGAGAGTAAAGTTCCTGGTTGCAATGAATATCCTTTTTCCCTATGACCCCCCGCACAAAAAAGGATGGCGTCATTATTATGAATAAAAAAGAACTTTTAAAAACACCGATCGTACACATCGATATCAAGCAACATGACCTTTCAAAATATGTGGAAAGCATGAAGGGTTTGGCGTTTCAAGCTCGTAACTTAGCTCGTGGCGCTGAAATTTTTGACAAGATGGTGCGTGATCCAAAATCCGCTAATATCTTGTGTCTTGCAGGTTCTTTGATCAGTGCGGGATTGAAGCAAGTGGTTATTGATCTTGTTGAAAACAACATGATCGATGCCATTGTTTCCACAGGGGCTAATATTGTCGATCAGGACTTTTTTGAAGGTTTGGGTTTTAAGCATTACGTTGGAAACCCCACATTGGATGACAATCAGCTTCGTGAAATGGCCATTGATCGTATTTATGATACGCTGATCGACGAAGATGAATTGCGTGTGTGTGACAATGTGACTGGGGAAATTGCGGATAGTCTTGAGCCCCGTCCTTACTCCTCTCGTGAATTTATCGAAGCGATGGGTGCTTATTTAGAGAAGAAGGGGAAGAATATTCCTTCTATCGTTCATTCCGCTTATAAAAAAGGTGTGCCGATTTTTTGTCCTGCATTTTCTGATTGTAGTGCTGGTTTTGGTTTGGTGATGCATCAAACCAAAAATCCTGAGAAGCATATGAGTATTGATTCAGCTGCGGATTTTCGTGAGCTGACCGAGTTGAAAATTGCCGCAGGGGAATCTGGTCTTTTGATGATAGGTGGTGGTGTACCGAAGAATTTTGCTCAAGACGTCGTTGTGGCTGCAGATCTTTTGGGTAAAGAAGTGCCCATGCACAAGTATGCTATTCAGATTACAGTCGCGGATGAACGTGATGGTGCGTTGTCAGGTTCCACTCTTAAGGAAGCCAGTTCTTGGGGTAAAGTTGATACAGCTTATGAGCAAATGATTTACTCTGAAGCTACTTTAGCATTCCCTATGATCGTGAGTTATGCCTACCATCGTGGCGCCTGGAAAGATCGTCGTCCTCGTGAGTTTGCGCGACTTTTCCGGAAAGATACGATTTCAGCTCCAGCACGACAGACGGTGGCTGCAAAATAATCAGTTTAATTTCTCTTATTTTCCACTCTTATGATACGCATTCAAAACCTCGAAAAATCTTATGGAGGGCAAGCCCTCTTTGATAAAATCTCGTTTCAGATGACTTCTGGAGAGCGTGTTGGTTTGGTGGGGCGAAATGGTCATGGGAAATCCACTCTTTTTAGGCTGATTTTAAAAGAAGAAGATCCTGATGATGGTGTGATCGTTATGCCTCGCAATTATCGCGTGGGGCATTTGGCTCAGCATCTCAAGTGGACCAAGCCAACTCTTTTGGAAGAAGCCTGTTTAGGTCTTCCTCCGGGTGAAGAGGATTTGCATTATAAGGCTGAGATGATCTTGTTTGGTCTGGGATTTGGTGAAGAGGATATGCAAAACCCCCAGCTTCTTTTTCGGGTGGTTTTCAAATCCGTCTCAATCTCGCCAAGCTTTTAGTCAACGAGCCTAACCTCCTTTTGCTCGATGAACCGACCAACTATCTTGATATTATTTCTATTCGTTGGTTGGCGCGTTTTCTTAAAGAGTGGCCTCATGAAGTGATTTTAATTTCACATGATCGAGATTTTATGGATGACGTGTGCACGCACACGGCCGCAATTCATCGTCAAAAACTAAAAAAAGTTCAGGGCGGGACTGAAAAGCTCTATGCTCAAATAGAACAAGAGGAAGAGATCTACGAAAAGACACGCCAGGGTGAGGATAAACAGCGTAAGCAGATTGAACAATTCGTCAATCGTTTCCGAGCTCAAGCAACAAAAGCTGCTGCCGTTCAGTCGCGTATCAAGATGCTGGAGAAGATGGGGAAGAAAGATCAGCTTTCGGATATTCAAAGTTTGGATTTTAAGTTTCACTATTTGCCAATTCAGTCGAAGTTTTTAGCTGATATTAAAAATCTTTCTTTTGGTTATGATGAACAAACATCGTTGATTCAGAATTTAAATTTTTCGATCCAATCCAAAGATCGTATTGCGATCATTGGAAAAAATGGAAAAGGAAAATCAACTCTTCTGAATCTGATCGCTGGGGAATTGAAGCCTAATGAAGGTGAGATCACGATCAATCCCGCCGTCCGTATGGGATATTTTGGTCAGACCAATATCAATCGACTCGATCCAAAGCTGACAGTAGAAGAAGAAATCGACAGCGCCAATCATGAGCTGGGTCGCACGGCGGTTCGGACAATTTGTGGAATTATGATGTTTAGTGGTGATTCTGCTGAGAAGAAAATTTCGGTTTTGTCCGGAGGTGAAAAGAGCCGTGTGATGTTGGGTAAGATCGTTGCCATGCCCGCTAATCTCTTGCTGCTCGACGAACCCACTAACCATCTCGACATGCCATCGATTGAAGCTTTGCTAGAAAGTATTCAGGAGTTTGAAGGGACTGTTGTTCTCGTCACGCATAGTGAAATGATTTTGCGAGCTGTAGCGACGAAGTTAATCGTTTTCCAACATGGCATGGTCGATATTTTTAATGGGACGTATGATGAATTTTTGGAGAAGGTGGGTTGGGAAGAAGAGGGTGGAAAGCCTTCGAAGAGTATCGCCGCAGCGGCTACAACGACTTCAGTTCCTGTGTCTGAAGTAAAAGAATCCAAAGAACCTAATAAAAAAGAACGTGCTGAGCTTATTCAAGAGCGTTCCAAAGTTTTAACGCCTCTTAAAAAAGAGATGGAGTTACTCGAAGCCAGAATTATGGAGCTTGAAAATGAGCTGGCTCAATCCAATGAGATGTTGGCAGATGCCTCAAAAAATAATGACATTGAAGCTTTCGTTCATCTTTCCAAGACGACTAAGGATAATCAGAGGAAAATCGACGAGCTTTTTGCCCAGCTTGAAAAAATCACTCACGATCATGATCTGAAAAGTAAGAAGTATGAGGAATTGATCGGGTCTTAACTTACAACAAAATTTTCTCATCCACACACAACTTTTTCTCCCTGAGTGCGACAATAGAACATGTTTTATTTGTTGGACGGCTTACGGGGGACGTTACCCTCGGTTATTTCGCATGTGCAGGGTCTTGTTGATTGCGAAGCTGGTGTTTCTAAAAGCGATGTCACATTAGTCCTAGATCAGTATTCTTTATGTTTAAGGGCGGTCAGTTCCCGTCTGGATGCGTCTCAAGCTGAGACGCTAAAAACCTGGCAAAATATGGGGGAGCGAATCGGTCTTTTACGAAAAGCTCTCACGGCTCCTGATTGTGGAGGGGCTTATTATTGGAAAGAGGGGTTAAGAGTCGGGTTGGGACTCTGTTTTTTATTTCCCAAAGATCAGGAACCTCTAGAGGATTTTTTGTTTCGCCTGGCTTCTTCCGTAGATCGAAATGTTCCTGAGCTTTCTCAAGATCCACATTTGACCTCTCACAATATGCAAAGGCTTCGGGACGCCTCTACGGATCATTACGATCTCTTTCAAGACGGTGATAGCTTTTTTAAAGTCATGCCCAGGGCGTGGAATTTATTTTGAAACAGAAAGCCTTTGCCTATTACCTTATGAGAGAGATGATGTTTCAAGGAGCTGTGACACTCATGAGGGAGTCTGAGACTGTTCCTCTGTGGCCTATTGAGGCTCTTGTGGAGGTTGACGGTCAAACGGCTTTAAAAATGCGCTATTGTCCCTCAGGGGATTATGAAATGGGGATTTTTAAAAATATGAGTGCTTCTGATTTGGAGGAAATGGAAGCCATGATTGGGTGCTTGGCTTATTGGCATTCCCGAGGTTGGGCCCATCTGGATGTCAAACCAGGCAACTTTTTGAGGACCTCTCAGGGGCCAAAGCTCATTGATTGTGGATTGAGTGTTCATCATTTAGCGACAAAGGTCTCTCATTACGGGACCCCCATTTATTTTTACAAGAATACTTTAGTAGCCAATCGCGATCCTTGGCGTCGTGATGTTCATGCAATGGCTTTGAGTCTCTGCGAGCTTATTTTTAAACCGGGTATCATTTCCCCTACAATGGATTATGCTGCTTATTTCAAGCCTTTACTTACAGGGCTACCTCAGCCTCTTCAGCGAGTTCTCACAAGAGCCTTGTCGGATACATTTGAAGAGAAACATCCAAATGCAGGTGATCTTTTGGAAGATTTTAGGCAGGCCCGAAAGGAGATGTTGGATTTAAATAAAGCTCAAGAGTCACTTGTAGGTTTGCCTTAATATCTTTTTGAAAGCTGTTTTATTCTTTCTAAGTCTTTATCTGCTTTTGAGTACTCTTTTAGTTTAAGTAAGGCATCCCGTCTTTTTTGATAAGCTTTTAAACATAGATTGTAGTCTGCACTATTATTTAATTTCTCTTTTCTATCTAGACGATTGATGATGAGCGTGAAGCCATCAATGGCTTTTTGGATATCACCAAGTTGTGTATAAATTAAGCCTCTCGTAAAATAAGGGAAGATATTGCCTCCAGGGTCAATGCTAGGGGTTATAGCCTCCAAAGCTTCAGTATAGAGACCTTGTGCATAAAGAATATCTGCACGAAATAATCCTACTTTTGGCCCACTTGTTCTATCGATTTCGAGACAACGATTATATTCACGAAGAGCCTCTCCAGGGAGGTTTAATTTTTGACAGATGCGGGCTAGTCGAAAGTGACAGAGAAAATTGGGAATTGCAAAGCCAGCAATAGCTTCCTCATAATCTCTCTTCGCTTCAGCCAACATTCCCAGGCGCTCTCTGATGCCAGCACGTTTTTGAAAGGCTTCTGGAAAACTTCTATATTTGAGAGCTTGATTTATGGCTTCGAGAGCCTTGTTGTAGCTTTCTAATCTATCCAGAAAACAACCTTGCTCAAAATAGTGCATATAAGCTTTTTGGGCAGGTAATCTCACTGATTGAGCAAAGCATTCCAGAATTCTATCCGTATTTTTGTAAGGATCAACTTTTTGATAAAGCATGGCTAAATGATACCAGGCGATAGGGTCTTCTGTGTTTAAAGAAACATATTTTTCAAAGTCATCAATTGACGCTTGAATATTATTTTTAATTTTAAAGCAAAGGGCGCGTCTAAGATAAGCATAATCGTAAGCATGATCAGCTTCTATAGCCTGAGTGAAACATTCTATAGCTTCTAAGATCATGCCTAATCTTTTGTAGGTTATTCCCACTTTAGTCCACTCTTTAGCTGAAGCCGCTAACTTTGAGGCATCTCGTAGTTCTAGTTTTGCAGAATTGTTGTCCCCCATCTCTATTAAATTCCAAGTCCTCTGCATAGTTGAAGAAAATGATGAGGGTAGTGTCTCAATTCTAGAATTGAAAAAAAATGTAGCATGACACCATATGCCGGTGATGGGGGTGAGTGCTGAGCTAATGAGTTTCTGATCAGGCCGCTGAGGTGGTTCTTCAAGAGTTGGCGCAAAATCTCCTGCGGCAGGAATGGCTAAAAATGAGGGGCGTTGAATGGGGTTTAGCATATCCTGCTTTTCGTCAGTGAGGATAAAAAGTTGCGGAATTTGAGGGGATTTTTGCTTCTGTATTCTTTGAGTCTACACATTCTCTTCGTTGATGTTATCTCGAATCGCCAATCATCAAGTCTCTGGTTAGTGAGATTTGTATGAAAGGAGATTCAATCTGAATCTAACACAAAATAGTTTTTTTGCAGGATTAAGACCTGCTTTATTATCCACTGTCCTAGCAGCCGCCTGCGTCGGTGAGCCTCCGACACGTTCTGACTTGGGGTCAACACCCACAACACCCTCTTCGAGTGATGTGTGTGATAATGTTTCTGCCCCGCAAATTGATCGATTTGAACCTCGATGGCTCGAAAGTAATCCTCCAGGACTTCGAATGTCCTTTGAAGTGCAATCGGAAAATCGTGGTCAGATGACCATTTTTGGCGCACCGGCCACATCGTTTAATCAATGTCCGGATAATCCTGATGACTATCGTTCACTTCAGACAAGCGTTAGCTTCTTGGATGGTAGCACCGTATTAACCAGCTATGGAATTCCTGGAGCTTACCGGCAGGGGAGTTGTTACAGTGTCGTCCAATTTTTGGATAACGGATGTGTGGTAGGAACCAATCCAGTATTTGTCGGTCCTTATCGTTGATGAGTTGTTATGAGTGATGATGGCCATCGCCGCCATGAGCATGACCGTGAGAAAGCTCTTCGGCGGTGGCTTCGCGGATTTCAGTAATTTCGACATCGAAGGTTAAATCGACATTGGCCAGAGGGTGATTTCCATCGAGGATGACTTCTTTGTCATTGGCAATCATGACGGTAAAAGGTCGTCCTTCAGGATCTCCATCGAGTTGAAACTGTTGGCCGATCTGAACATCTTTTATGGGAAACTGATCTCGAGGTGTTTTGATGACAAGCTTCTCGTTACGCACTCCGTAAGCTTCTTGATGAGGGATTTTGACCGTTTTTTTGTCTGACTTTTTTAAAGTAGCCAATTCTCTTTCAAGACCTGGAATGATTTGATTAGCGCCTTCCATGTAAACGAGAGGTTCACGTCCTGAAGAGGAGTCAAGCATGGTACCTTGAAAATCAGTGAGGGTGTAATGAAATGAAATGACGCGTGGTTTGGTTGACATGCAAGCTCCTTAATCTCGTTTGAGTTTTTTGTATTTGAGGCGACTGAGTTTATCGGCGTCAGCACCCAAGCGGCGGTGACGATCGGCTTCGTATTCTGAAAAGTTTCCGTCGAAGAAAACAACCTGACTGTTTCCTTCAAAAGCAATCATGTGAGTGGCAATACGATCCAAAAACCAACGATCGTGACTGATGACCACGGCACAGCCTGCGAAATTAACCAGAGCTTCTTCAAGTGCGCGCAAGGTGTTGACGTCCAAGTCGTTGGTGGGTTCGTCTAAGAGAAGGACGTTGCCAGCTTCTTTGAGTGTCATCGCCAGATGGACGCGATTGCGCTCACCACCAGAGGGACATTGATGGGTTTTTGTTGGTCTGTTCCAGAAAAATTAAAACGAGCCACATAGCTGCGCGAGCTGACTTCTTTAGCTCCAAGTTTTACAATTTCGAGTCCGCCGGAAATGACTTCCCACACATTTCGCGTGTCTGTAGGTGAAAAACGGTTTTGATCCACGTAGCCCAGCTTCACGGTATCCCCAATACGAAAAGTTCCGGTGTCGGGCTTTTCCATTCCCATGATCAATTTGAATAGAGTTGATTTACCCGCACCGTTAGGTCCGATGACGCCAACAATACCACCTTGTGGCAGTTTAAAATTCAAATTTTCAAAAAGTAGTTTGTCTCCAAAAGCTTTCGAGACATTCTGCGCTTCGACGACCAATTCTCCCAAACGAGGTCCGGGGGGAATATAAATTTCCAAATCATCAATCAGTTTGTCGGACTGCTGTTTGAGCATGTTTTCGTAATTACTAATACGTGCTTTGCTCTTGGCGCGACGGGCAGCGGGAGGTTGACGAATCCATTCCAATTCCTTTTCCATCGTCTTGACACGTTTGTTTTCTGTTTTTTCTTCGTGCTTCAAACGTTCTTCTTTTTGTTCCAACCAAGAAGAATAATTTCCCTTCCACGGAATGCCATGACCGCGATCCAATTCCAAAATCCATTGAGCGACATTATCCAAAAAGTAACGATCGTGAGTGACCGCGATGACAGTCCCTTTGTAATTTTGCAGATGACGTTCCAACCAGTAGACCGATTCAGCATCGAGGTGATTGGTGGGTTCGTCTAAGAGAAGGACGTCAGGCTCTTTGAGCATTAAACGACAGAGAGCAACACGACGACGTTCACCTCCGGAGAGGTTGTCGACACACACATCATCGGGAGGACATTGAAGGGCGTCCATCGCAAGACCCAAACGCGTGTCGAGATTCCACGCATCATGCTGATCGAGTTTTTCCTGCACCTTGGCTTGGCGCTCCAGAAGCTTGTTCATTTCGTCATCAGACATGGGATTGGCGAAGCTATTGTTGATAGTGTCAAACTCCTTCAAGAGATCGACGACTTCTTGAACACCTTCGGAAACAACTTCTTTAACCGTTTTGCCAGCGGTGAGTTGTGGTTCTTGAGGAGATAGCCGATGGTGTAATCTTTGGAATTAAAATGAACGTCACCGTTAAAATCTTTGTCTTCACCGGCAATAATGCGGAGGAGGCTGGATTTTCCGGCTCCGTTTAATCCCAGTACACCGATCTTGGCTCCGTAATAAAACGAGAGAGAAATATCCTTGAGGACAGTTTTTTGAGGTGGGTGAACACGACTCACTTTCACCATCGAAAAAATAATTTTATGAGGTTCTGTATTTTGCTGAGACATTCTTCTTGCTCCTTGTGGGGGACGTCATTAAAGTCCGCTCTCTCACGAAGCAAGAAATTAAACGAGTTTGTTTATAAGTTAATGACTGAAAAATGGGTGATGTGAACTTTCTATCAGGATTTTAGCCCTTCCAAAATCGCATATTCACCTTCGACAAATGGTTTTACATAATCATTCACCAGACGGTTGATGGGCATATGTCTGATTTTGGCGATTAAATGAAGTTTCTTTAAAATGTCACTGGAGAAACGAATGCTCGTTGGTCCCTTATAAGAAACAAGATGATCTGCCTCCGCCCATTGAGAAGGATCTTTCATCTTTTTTTCCAATGCCAATAACTGTTTTTTAGAATATTTTTTCATCGTATGTCTCCTTTTCAAAAGGCCGTGTGAACCCAAATCCACCCCTTATTTTTATCATCCCAACTATAGCAAATATGCAGCAGTCTCCCCGTAAAAGCTTTTCCGATAATCATGTAATCCGCGCTCCCACTCTTCTTATTTTTCTTGGGTCGTAAAGGTCCTGACTTAAAAACTGAAATAACTTCAGCTTCCGTCACATCATGAGCCGACATGATATGTTCCCAATTCCCATCAATCCCACGAATATTTTTACCTTGGAGCGGAGGCACGTCATTTGTAATACAAGTATATTATAAAACATCAATTTTATTAAGTAATAAGTTTAAAATAAAGTTTATTGTATTACCTGTTGAGAGTGGCAGAAAGAAATCAGCCTACTTCCGATGTGTTCCTTATAGATAAAATGATACAGAAGCGGGGAAGCTCTTATCCGCTAATTGGGTTCATGTATAATCTCCACCGCTTGATCCCAATATTCAGGCGGCACAGGAATAGCATCGCCATAGCCTACAAGTATGCCAGGATTGTTTTCTCGTTGTGCCGCTAAAGTGCGACTCGCTTCTGCCAGACGGTCTAATGTAGCCAGCATTTGTTCACGGGTTTGTGGAAGGGTTGATAAAGAGCTTATGCGATTTCGAAGAGATGTATTGCCTTGCAGTCTAACAGCGGGTGTTTGATTTACAGGGGTGGGTCGAAGCAGACTAGGCGGGGTTTGTCCATGTCCAAAAGTATCAACTCGAGGAGAGGGTGTTGTATCTGTTAAATCAGGCAAGACGGTAGAGACAAATTGAGTCACACCTCTTTCAACACCATGAAAAAGGTGACCAACTGCGTTAGTAATTCTGGCAAAACTGTGGCCCATTGCTGTTCCCCTCAATCAAAGCCATAACAGCAAGTCCTTTGCCAGGGCTCATAATGAAAACTGAGCTGATATTCATGGCTTAGAACACACTGGTTTTGAATGTAGAGGTAACGATCTTAAAATGTGATGTCTTGGGTCGCCAGATAGATTTTTTATTTCTTTAACTTAATTTACAATTAGTACATTAGTAAAAACCATTACGAATCAAATGAGTATTTAATCTTAACAAAGGAGATTTTATGAAAGCCGTCAATTTTCTCTTCTTTCTCGTTTTTTTAGCTGTTTTTGAAGGCATTGCTTTTGTTGTTTATAGCATTGAACCCACTTTTGGATTTTTAGGTGGACCGGCAGCTTTTATTGCCGCGTGGCTTTTGGCAACGGCAATCAAGATAGTGGATGAGTGGGAGCAGATCATTATTTTGAGATTTGGAAAGTTTTCGACGGTTAAAAAAGCAGGGATTCGTTTGGTGGTGCCTGTGATTGATCGAGCGATTTTCGTCGATACGCGCGTGCTCACGATGGATATCCCTAAGCAACAAGCGATCACAAAAGATAACGTGCCTGTTTTAATCAATGGTGTTGTCTATTTTAAAGTAGTGAATCCTCAAGATGCGATTACCAAAGTGCAGAGTTATACTTTTGCGATGAGTCAATATGCCCAAGCCACACTTCGTGATGTGATTGGTGGTATGACTCTCGATCAGCTTTTGGCAGAACGTGATCAGATCAGTCGAGAGATCGAACAAGCTGTGCAGAAGGAAACGAATGGTTGGGGATTGGAAGTCAGCAACATCAAAATCCAAGACATCGACATGCCGGAAGAACTCAAAAAGATGATGAGTCGTCAAGCTTCAGCCGAACGTGAAAAACGTGCAACGATCACGAAAGCAGAAGGGGATAAAGAAGCGGCTTTCAATCTGGCGGCAGCGGCGACGACGATGGCGACAAGCCCGGGTGCGATGCAGTTGCGTACATTACAGACCATAGATGGTTTAGGACCGACAGCTTCTAATACCGTTGTATTGGCAGTTCCTATCGAGCTTATGCAAGCAGCATCACTTTTTGTAAAGGATAAGAAACAGGCATGAAAATCCTTTGGAAAGAAACATTAGGGCTTTGGTTTTTTTCATTCACAAAAATCAGGGCTATTTTTTACACGCGACCTCGCGTGATCAAGGTTTCAAACGAAGAGTGTGAAATCATGATCCCGTTAAATCGCAAGACCAAAAATCATTTAAACTCCATGTATTTTGGAGTTTTGGCTATCGGGGCTGATTGCGCGGGTGGATTGATTGCCATGAATGCGATTCGCAAGAGTGGCAAAAATATCTCTTTGGCTTTCAAGGATTTTAAGGCTGATTTTTTGAAACGTCCTGAGGCGGATGTTCATTTTATTTGTAAAGAAGGTCAAAAGACCCTCGATCAAATAGCCGAAACTGTTCGCACAGGTGAACGTGTGAATCGCGTCGTCAACATCATAGCCACGACCCCGTCCATCTCAGGCGACGAGCCAGTAGCCAAGTTTGAGCTTAATCTTTCACTCAGAGCCAGCGCCTAATTTTTTCCAAAAAATACGCACCTTTTTTGAAAATAGAACGATAAGAGCGGGGTGATTCCCACTTTTTCAGCAGGCTTGTTAACATTTTGTGAAGGCGCCAAGTCCATACTTTTAGGCCCTGGTCGAGGGCTTCCTTTAGACTCTCCCAAAGTTTTGCAGACTATGGGTGTGGTTGTTAAGGCTTCTGTGAATGCCACAGGGATTTCTCCTACAGACTTGATAGATGCTTATGAAAGCTTGGATTATTCCTTATTGAAAGAGCGATTTGTAGAAGCTCTCTCACCTTTCATGGAAAGGTCTCCGAACGAACGTTTTTTATGGTCATTGATTAAGCCTGAGGAGGAATTGCTTAATCATCATCTTTTTAAAAAAAATGTTATTGGTGTGGTCAAGTCAGGCCGTGCAGTGGCCTCCTACTATCCTTATTTAAGTTACCAAAATCGTGTCGAGGAAGACTCTCCCTGGAATACTGATCTTTTAAATTTTATATCAACATCACGTCCATTTTTTGAAGGGGCTTCTCGGTATGCTTTGCATCGTGGTGCCTTTGAAATTGCCGAACGTCTTTTATGGTGGGGTGTTGTGGCGGCAGAATTTAAAGGTCAGCCTGTTCCAGAGACGTCTTTTATTTCACTCAACGATGCCTATCGTTATACAGGAAGGTGCGTTTCGGCAGAAAGAATGGAATCTCTCTATGTGCTTAAAACGAATCCTCAGCGGAAAGACGATTGGAAAGAAAAAATAGAATTTTTGCGGGGAAATGCTTTGAAAGTGCTGAGTCGATTTTTATCGATGGAGGGGACGAGTGCCAGTCGAGAGACTTCTTATAAAACACTGAAACAACAGGCCCATTTTTTAGTAGAAGAAATGTCTCGAGATGCCGTGGTTAGACCTTTGGTCGCTATGCCTTCTATTGTGCTTGTTCCGAGGAAAGGTGATTCTGCAGTATCGCTTGTGTCTCGTAAAGGCTTTTTGTCTGATCATGGTGGATTCTTTTTTGATTCACGTCATTACCATGTGCTGAAGCCTTTTAATGAATATTTTAAATCAATCACAAAAGACCTGCGTCAAGAAACGTTGATAGTTGAAGAAGAAGAGATTGTTAAAAACTGGCCAAAACCTCTTACAGATCTCATTGATCCTTATCGAGAACTTGTGAGCATTTTGTGTGTCTTGGAGATGCATCAGCGGGATTTTAATCAAGCCGTGATTGAACATGATAACCCTCCTTTTGATGTTTTGAAAAACTGGGTGAACAGAGCTTTATCAATGGATGAAGACTCTAGAAATGATGCTGTTGATCTTGATGCAGATGGCTTTATAAGATTGAGACAAAGTTTACTCATGTTGGAATTAGCTGATTACTGGTTAGAACATTATCTTAGAGGTACAAGAATTCCTCTTCATCAGGAAATGGAGACGGTAAAAAATTCCATCAAGCCTTTATATACAAAAACAATGAGAAGATTTTATGAGCAAGTAAGAAAGCAAATTCTTTCTCCAAGGACCAATCTTACATTTAGAGTTGAAGATCTTGTATTGTATAAAAATGATTTTAAAAGTCAGTTTTCCTGGGGAGCTCACATAGCTGATTTGAAAAAAGGTGATTGTCAGGGTGTTTTGACAGCAATGAAAGAATGTGAAGCTGAAGAAGTTAGAGATTTTATACGGCAGGTGATTCAAAGAAGATCTGAAATTTATGCTGCATGGAAAGAAAAGGGTCTGGCTATAGATGATTTAATTTCGTTTTGTGATGAGCTGTGGACACTATCTCCAGAAGTTGTCGATATTGCTTTGTGGGCCTGTCAATTAGATGAGTCCAGAGAGCATGTGGTGGAAAGTTACTCGCGTTTAATAAAAATTTCTAAAATTGCCTGGCCTTCTGCCGCTTTGGGTCTTTGGATCAATCGTTTAGCTCCTAGAGCAATCTATGAATAGATAATTATGGAAACACGTCAGAATATTTTAAATTTTATGTGGGCTGTAAGAATGTCTGAAGTCAGTACAGCTCGAGAATGCTTGAAAAGTCCGAGTTTTCAGAATGCTTGTGCATTGCTTCATCAAGTGCATGCAGAAAATAGTCCACCCTCTGATCCTTTGGCCATTACTCAAGTTGTTCAAGCCGATATGATCAGCCTTGTCCCTCGTGCTTTTGCGCACTCTCTTTATCGCATTGCATCGTCAAGCTATCGGAATCAATTATGGAAACGTCTCACCCCTGATCCATATTTGATGAGAAATGATCTTATAATTGTTGCTGCTTCAAGAGGTGATGTGAAATCAAATGGACATTTTTCCAGATATTTATTTCCGAAATTACTTAAAAAGACGACAGCATTTTCAGACTCAGAGTTTGCAGACTTTATGGGTATTATCATCAGTTCCTATTATGTTTTATATGATGTGGCACAATATTTCGAAGAACAAGAAAAGTATTTGGAAGCAGAGAGGTACTACCAATTGGCTCTTCTTGGAGTTGAGATGTCTGGTTGTTTGCCCGCAGCTGCGATACTAGAAAGCTTAAGAGCTCTCTATCATAAGCTAGGAGATACACGTAGTGCTGGAGAAGTTGAGTTTATAAATACCTGGGGGAGTAATGAAGGAAGTGTTGATTCTACAAAGTGGAGATCAAGGATAGTTGAATTAAGAGATCGGGCGCGGAGTCATTTTTACTCGTTTTCCAATTTAACGGATACTTGGGAAAAAAGAAAAGGTCACTTTAATCGTTTCAGAAGAGAGGTTGTGTCTCTTAAGAAAGATCTTTCAGAAGATCCTGTGCTAAACCAATTAGGCTCTGAAAAAACTCCAGCTATTTTAAAAGATTTGGACACGCTTTATCAGGCTGTGTGCCTGATTGATCAGGTATTGGCTGAACATATTCAACGTGTTGAGGGTCATATCCCGTATTTGTGGAAACCTGCTTTATCAGATCTTAAGAATTTATGGGGAGCATTAAACTCTAAAGTAGTATCCTTGCTGAAGTCTATTGATCTCATCCCATTAACCCCTCAGATTCGTGAGGAATTTATTATCTGTTTAAGAGATTTTGAAATAATCGATTATTGGTTAAGAGAATATTATCCTTTAGGATCTATTGTCCCAGAAGATATCTTATCAATTAAAGCAGCGCTCATTGATCTCACTCGAAAGACTTGGGATGAATTTATGACGGCAATCTCTCGAAAATTTAGAAAATAATTTATGAAAATCGTTCTTCACAGACCTGAAATCCCTCAAAATACCGGCAACGTGGGACGTCTTTGTGTGGCTACCAATACCGAGCTCTATCTCGTGCGTCCTTTGGGTTTTCGTATTGAAGATAAAGAGATCCGTCGTTCGGGCTTGGATTATTGGAAGGATTTGAAATTTAAAGTGGTCGATTCCTTAGAAGAAATTCAAGATGAAAATCCCAAGTCACGATTTTGGTATCTGAGCACCAAGGGTCAGAAAAATATACGGATGTGAGATTTCAATCGGACGATATTTTAGTTTTTGGATCAGAAGGTTCTGGATTGCCCGAAGAGATTCGCGAAAAAAATAAAGAGCGCCTCATCACGATTCCCATGTGGGGTCCCGTGCGAAGTTTGAATCTTTCGACGTCGGTAGGTATTGTCGTTTATGAATTTTATCGGCAAGTAGGTATTGACGTAATATAATACGTCATTCATAATCTCCTCTTATGCAAGGGTTTCTTCAAAATCGTCAAAGACAAGGGTTGTCTCAAAGAAGCTTGGCTAAGAAGGCTGGGATTTCTTATAAATCTCTTCAGTTGATAGAGTCCGGACGTCATAATCCTGAGTTGGCTACAATTAAAAAGCTCGCATCAGCCCTGGGATATCCTGTTCAAGCGCTTCCAAAATATTTGAATCATTTTTTTCAAGTACCCGTGGATTCAATTTCGATAGTATCTCTTAAAATTTTGCGTGATGGAAAAGAGAGTTGGAAAACTCATCTCTTTGATTTTGTCGACAACCTTCGTAAAAATCCGGATCCTACTTATTTTCAAGATCCACCAGAATCTTCTCTTTCTCAAGAGCTGAAAGCGTTGATCGCCTCTAGTGTTGAGGTTTTATGTGTTGAGCTTTCTCTATCGGCACCATGGTGGTGTGATGGGGTTGCTCCTGTGGAAAACCCCTGGTTTGTTTCAGGCCGTGGAAACTTGAAAGCCATGGCTCTTGCAGAGTCTCCCGGGTATTTTAGAAAGAGAAATATTTTTGTTTTGGGTAATTTTTTAAGTCGAGCTTGATATGTTGACGCGTACACAAATTAAAAAACTTTTTTCAGATTTAAATGAAGAACTTGCGCATCAAGATATCAAAGGTGAAATTGGTATTTGTGGTGGTGCTGTGATGTGTCTTGTTTTTAAATCAAGGGTTTCTACGAAAGATGTCGATGCGATTTTTGTACCGACTCAGGCTATTCGAAAAGCTTCTGAAAAAGTGGCCAAAAAGAATCATTTGGAAAAAAATTGGCTCAATGATGCTGCCAAAGCTTATTTTCACGCAGATCCACCAAAAGAAACTGTTTTGGACCATTCTCATTTAAGAGTTTGGGCTCCCAAAGCTGAATATATGTTAGCAATGAAATGTATTGCTGCTCGCTACGATACTCATGATCAGGATGACGTAGAGTATTTGATCAAGTATCTCGAACTTAAAGCGCCTAAATCTGTTTTTAAAATAATAGAAAAGTATTATCCACACTTTCACATACCACCTAAGAGCCAGTTTTTGATTGAAGAATTGTTTGAGGGGAAAAATGAAAATCATTGAAGATATTAAAGCTATTCTTGTTACCGATCCTCGAAAAGAAATTTTTCGTGGAATGGAAGGGGCTAAGGATTTTGTGTTTACAGAAAGAGTGGTTCATTGGGTGAATCAGTTGGAGAAAAATCCCTCAGAAGATTTGATGATTGCTTCTTGGGGACATGTGGTGAAGCGTTGGGAGATTCCTCGAAAAAATATCCTGAAGGAAGTAAGGGATATCATGAATACCGCTATGCTCAATCCAAGCTCAGCGCTGATTTTGTGGAGAAAAAACTTCGAGAGGAAAATTTTTCTCCTGAACGTTTGAAGAAAATTCGTTCCATCATGATGAATCGCGATGTCTCGCCATTTCCGGAAGGTCAGGTATTAGAAGATGCTTTGTGTCTGGCTTTTTTGGAGATTAAGTTTGAAGGCTATATTCCGGAATGGGGTGAGGACAAGTATATACGTATTTTGCAAAATACCTTGGTGAAAATGTCTGAAAAAGCCAAGGGACTGGCTCTGACCATTTCTTATTCGCCCGAGGGACACACACTCCTTCAAAAAGCCTTGGTTTCTTAGTCAGTAAAAATAAGATCATCAGGCATGTCTGGATTTGCTACCTAGAGGGAATCGTGGGAAGTCCTCAAGAATATGAAAAAAAGCTTTTTAGATGTGTCGTGTTCAGGTTCTTTTTATGAGTTGGGACAGGATCAGGGAGAGTTTCTTCGCGATCAAATTTCGGATATATTTAAGACTCTTCTGACAAGTGAGTATGTTCCCGCACTCGTTCGCTTAGCAGGGCCTCAATTTTTAAAATTAGTATTTAATCTGCAAGGAGCCTCTCTTCGTTTCCCTGTGGTTGCAGCTTTTAAAAAACAGCTGCCACGGCAATGGGAGAGACTTTGTGGCTTGGCCAAAGGGTTGGGGGTAAGTGTCCATACCCTGATTGGCATTGCTCGTATTGAGACTACAGCAGCGCAGTTTCATTTTGTGATGGGGTGTTTATCCATGGCTGTAGCAAAAGAGCATTCACAGAATAGTTCTCCCTTGATCGCTTATAATCATGATTTCCCAAAAATGTTTCGTGATCAGATTTTAGTGAGACGTTCTAATCCTCAAGATGGCTATGCCTCTATTCAAATGACGTATCCTTTACTGGCTGGAGCTATTGCAGGGATTAATCAAAAAGGTGTCGCCGTCACGTTGAATCATGCCTATAGCCAGGAGCCTTTGGGGTATTTTGATACGGGTATTCCCCCTTCATGGGTGGTTCAGGAAATCTTAGATCTTTGTGACTCTGTGGATGATGCCATTTCTATTGCTCGTAATATTCGTTTTGGCTGTGGTTCGCTGATGACAATTATGGATCGTCATGGAGGAATGTGTGTTTTGGAATTTTCTCAAAATAAATTTGGAGTGCGTAAATCTCAGGATAATTTTTTGCTCACGCTCAATGCGTATCAATTGAAAGATCTTCAAACTATTGAGATCCCTCAAGAAGCAAAATTTGATATGAAAAAAACGCCCAAATCATTTGAGGGACTTTTTATTCATGAACACAATTGGCAGCGTCAAAAACGCTGTGATGATTTATCCGTCAACACGAAGGCTTGGACCCTATCTGAGTTGAAAGATTTTTTATCCGATCATAATGGTATGGATACTGGAAGTGAAGGGACTATTTGTCGTCATCATCCCACTTCAGATACGATTGCTTCAGTAATTCTTCATCCTCAGGAAATCTCTATGGAAATTTCCAGAGGTCATGCCTGTCAGGCCGAGTATCAGAAGTTTTTTGTGAAATAAGAAAAAAATTAGCACCTTTTTTGGGGTATCCGTCGATAGGGTCAGCATGACTTTTTTGCCTAACTATCAACGCCCCTTTGACCTTCTTAGGTTGGGGCAGGTTTTTTGGACTCTTGATCAAGCCGATTCCATTGTTTCTATTCAAGAAGGTGTGATTCGTGAAGCGACAGGCTTTTTGAATTCATGCGGCCTCATCACGGAAGATCTTTCAACTTCTTCTCTATCAACTCATGTGGAGGCCCTAAGGGATGTTCGAGCGTATTTAAAGTCGCAGCCTGATAAGCGTCAGCAGCTTTTTGGTAAGCTTCGCTTAGATGGCGATTTGTGGAACAAGACCCGCTTTGAAGAAGTGAGGATGATTATCAATGATATGGGAGATATTGGGGCAGGTACTCTTAATGTCCGACTGGCTCCTTTTTTGAGTCCGTCTCTTTTGTGTTTGGATGTGATGTCAGAAAGTGTAGTTCTTTTTTTTCAACTTAGAGCTTTGCAGTCTGTAGGTATTTTAAAATCTGGCGCGGATCTTTTATTCGCAGAAATATCGACCAATCGGCATGCTTCTGCACAGGCAAAGAGGCTTTATGAGTGGGCATTGATAACTTCTTCACCTGAGGAAGTCATAGATCCTGTGGCGCTTCAAAATTTATCCCAACTGTATCAATCGCAAGCTGATACAAAGCAGGGTATTTTAGGATATTATTCTCTTTATCATTCAGACTCGTTTAGTCGTCAGATCCAACCATGGAATGAATTTCTAGATTGTCTTTTAAAGCAATACCAAGACATGAAAAGAATCAACGATCCAAAGAAACTAGAAGACGTTTTTAATACTTATGAGCCAAGTGTTTCTGAGATGTTTCAGATTCTTTGGAAGATTCCAGAGCTGAGAGTTTTGGTTGAAATCCCAGACTATCAGGTGACTCAATTACGACACCAAACAGGAGTGACATATCGTCTTGAAGAGAGTCAGGATGTCTCTTCAATGACACGCGTGAGACATATATCTTTAGATGCTGAGCTTTGGTTTGTAGATAGAGAAAAAGAATCGGCCATACGTCATTCTAAAAAAATGATCTATCAAAGGTTTCAACTTATCCGTGCTCTATTTCAAGAAACTCATCCTGTACGTATTTTCTTTGAACGATTTCATCGATTTTATGAAATGAGAAAAAATCTTCAAGAACGTTTAAAAAATGTTTCTTTAGACGATAATTCCTCTCAAGGTTTAAGTGATACTGTATCTATTGAAGACGAAGACTTATTACCAGTCATGAGTCCTGAGGAAGTTTTGCTTCAATGTGTTGAAAAAAAAATGAAGGAACCTATCCCACCTTTTCGGGCTATAGAGCTATCTTTGAAGGGAATCCTTAAATACTACCCACAGTCATTTTATTTAAGAGAATTATACGACCAATATCGGGTAAAGTTTCAAGCTTCACAGGCGTTAGGTTAAAAGATGGTTTCAGGTTCTGTAAATTTAGATTTGCTCTCTTTTGGTCAATGTTTAGCAGGTGTGCGTCTGGAAGATCAGGCGTCTTTGTGTAAGGCTGTGGAAGAGGGAAGACTTCTTCTTACAATCAATGATCATTTTTTAAGCCCAGATTTTTTTGCTCAAGTAGCGACTTCTTATCTAAAGGAAAAGCCCGGAAGTGTGGGGATTTTTTTTGTAGATCCTCCCAATGTATCTGACTCTGAGGTATCGTCTCCAGTGGATTCGCTCCGAGAGACTTTGGAGACTCTTTATCGTCATGGAATCATTTGGGGTGTGGCCTGTTGTTTTGAGTCGTGTGGAAAAATCCCTATCTCCAGGATTTTTTATCAATGGCACCTTTGATTGGTGATTTTTTAGGTGGTATTGAGAAGGACCTGGAAGTGGTGATTGAAAAAATAACAAAAAATCCTCATCTCCATGCGGATTATGTCGAAAAGCTTCTTCTTCCCCAGCTGGCTATGTATCGATCAGAGCCTTTTCAAACATCACTCAAAAGACTAATGAGTGTGTTAGAAGATTTTGAAGCTGAGTTTTATCCATGTACTACAGCAGTTTCTGTATCAGATTATGCTGCCTCTTGGGCTCGAGTTTATAAGAAGATTCTTTCCTGCGAGCCTTTGAATCGATTGATCCAGGCAGATCTCCCACATCTGCCTTGTGAGTGTATTTTTCTAAGACAAAGAGAAGAAGAGTTTTTACAAAATCACCCTAAGTCTCGGTTGGAAATAGATTCTTATCTGAAAAGTAGAGAAGAGATTATGGGAGCATTGCCTTCTGGAGATGTTTTGAGGAAGTTTTATTTTTTATTTAAAAGAATCATGAAGAATAAAGAAATTCTAAAAAGAAATTTTTCAGATGTGTCTGTCAATTTAGCTTTTGAAGATGAACGATCGGTACGTACGGGTGTAGAAAGAATTTTTCATGAACGAGAGATTGGAGCTCGGATTACGGGTATTGATGATCTAAAAGCGGAATTAAATACTGAAGAAACAGAATTTTTAAAATTACTTTCTGACACCGACAGAGAGCTCGTGGAAGCGGAGTATAGTGAACGTTGTTCTCTTGTTGATGAGGCTTTGGCAAAGTATGAAAAATTGCTGCTTCAATTTCCCTATTCTTATTATCTCCGTGACAAATTTAATATCTTAAAATCCAAGAGGAGATCATGAGCTTGCCCGATTGTATTTTTTTAGGATTGTCTCTTGGAGGTCATGTGAGGGGTGTGAGTCCTGAAGTTTTAGTTTCTTCAGATTCTCTTAAAAGGACTAATCTATTGCCTCCTGTCACAGACATTGACTGGAAAGCTTTATGGGATTCGCATGTGTTGGCACAGTGTTTACGCTATACAAGTATTAATCATCCTTGGTTGCCAGTGCCATTTTTAGTCAGGACCAATGATCAGCGATTAGATAAGCCTTTATGTCATCAAGTGATTAAGGCTGTGATTTCTCTTTCAGAGTTTGGATATTTGAGGAGTTTACGTCAGTATCTGGCACAGCGTGAGAATCCTGCTGATATCATGCTTGATCAGTGGGAAATGATCGTCTGTGCTTATCAGGGGGATGCTCAACAAGCTTTGGAAAAAATGTCCTCTTTGTGTCGTGGTGAAGAAAAGGCTTTTGTCAGAGAATTAACTCCCTACCATCCTATCTATTCCGATCCTGCATTTAGAAGAAGGCTTCAAACGTTGGTCTCAGCTTTAAGTCAGCTCCAAAAATCAGGAGAAGATTATTTTGACCGCTATTCTGAATGTTGGAGAAATGAAAGATCACGTATTTTGCAAAACGATCCTCTGAAGGTTTTAGTGTGTCGTCCTCAGGATTTAGTAGGGAAAAAGCTTCCGGAAATTTACTTTGAAAGTCGGGAGGCTTGGATCAAAGCATTACCTGAATTCGATGTGCTCAGGCAGTTTTATTTCTTATTCTACCGTTTAGATATCTTGTTTTGTGTTTAAATAATGACAAAAAAATCCCCCCGGCTCTACTCCGGGGGGATTTTGTCTTTCTACTATAAGGAGGTTATTGTACGTAAGCTCCGACAGTACTCGCTCCATTTCTTGAAGCCCCTGTTCGGTCAACAGGAACATTATTAGAAAGAGTTCCTGTAGGTACAGCCTGATAACTCACCGGTGCAGGGTAGGTTAATGTGGGAACATTATTCCAATCAAAATCAGGAATAGTGTATGTTGGGACAGAAAACACATTACTACTGGCTACGGGTCGGAAGTTGCCGGCTGCAGGAGATGCAAGTTGAGGAACAAGAGTATTGATTGTGTTGTCAGCTATTACCTGTTTCTCATTACACGTGGGGTTGGAAGAAGAACATCCATTAGCCTGTGAGAAGATACTGAACACTTCACCTGGCCATGCATGAACATAAATCAGGTTTCCTTTGATGATCACGTTTTCATCCGCTTTGGATGGAGAGGGGATATTTGAGCTAGCAGGGTAGGATGTCGCAGGATTTTCAACATTAAACACCGTGTTGACGGTATTGTAACCGTCTGGGTTGTAGATGATGTTGTTGAAGATATAGATGTTCTTGGTGGGGATAGGAACTACAGCGCTTGAGGAGTAGGCTTGTCCCCAACCTCCTGAAGACAGATTGGCATCGCAATGTCCTTTTAACAAAGGATCTGAATCATGATCGCACTCGCGTCCACCATGCAGAATCTCAAAAGCCTGAGTACGTCCCCAGTGGTAAGTGCTATCGCCCACTTTATACAATGTATTGTAGGCAAACAGAGTGTTGAAGCTTCCTTGAGCTCCTAATCCAGCACCCTGAACGTCGTGGATGATATTGTTTACAACCTTCACGTCATAGGTTTCGTAATTAAGCCAAGGAGCAACCATATATTCAAATCCGGTTCCTTGACCTGTTGTGAAACCACCGGTTCCGCAGCCAAACATTTCGTTGTTTTCAATGACGATATAGGCCGAACCACCTTTGACATAGGCGCACCAGTCTTGGGAATTGTGGATTTTATTCCCAATCATACGGCCTGTCTGCACTGAAACCCAGTCGACAGTATTGTCATCGGCTCCTTGCAGATCAGAATCTTCCAGATACACATATTGGGATTGGTTAACCTTGAACATATCATGAGCTCCGCCTACTCCATTGAGAATCATGTTTCTTGCCAACATATGATCTGAGTGACCAAAGTGTAATACATCACCAGCGCGAGAAATCGTGAAGTCCATCAGATAAATGTGTGAGTTTCCGTCAAACTCGAGATCTGTTTTGACGACAACATCACTTCGATTTCCTGTGCTGGATCGGATGATGATAGGGTATTGATCTGTTCCATGGATATTATCCATAATGTGACTGCGTTGTTCATCAGGGTATGTGCCTGGCAAGAGAATGATTTGATAACCAGTACGCGAGAGGGTGAATACCTGATCAACACCTGTGATGCCTTCTAAGGATCGAATACGCCCACCTAAGGAGTTAAGAGATTTGATAGGTTTCCCGATATCCAATCCATTGTTGGTATCACTTCCAGATGGACTCATATAAATAGTCGTGAGTGTTGGATTCCCGATATCATAACGATCCTGATTGATGGCTGTAAGATTGGTGGCTGTAGAGCTGACAGATATTTGTGTAGAACTGCTGCTGGAGCTTGTGGTCGTGCTGGTTGTTGTTCCAGAGCTAGTTGTTCCGCTAGAGAGTGGTGCGATGATAGGATCTGAAAAAACAACAGGGGCGCTTAATGGTGTGCTGGTACTGCTGATTTCGACTGTAGGTGTGCTTCCAGAGGTGTCTCCGGTGCTACTGGAAACAGGAGCTGGAGAGGTATTTGTTGTATGGTGAAGTGTGACTTCCATGGGTTGATCGATCACAACCCCACCAGCGTTAGCGCGTAGAATAAATGTATAATAGCCATCCACACCACTTGAGGCGAGGTTGAAATTAACAGTCGGGTTGATTGAGTTTTTAGTCACAGGGGCTGGTGTGACTGTAACAGTCAAACCACTGGCTGGATCCAGATCAACTGCCGAGAAATAAACCGGTGCTGAATTGGAATACCAATCCATTTCAATAGGTGTTGTCCATGAAGCTGATTGGTCAAAATCTCTTTGAAGATAAAATTGGAAGTAGGATCCCGTTGTATCCGTAGGTGTTGGGTCAGGAGGAGGAGGGGGAGGGGCTTCAGCAACAGTGAGAGTCAGAGGAATGCTTGAGCTTCTTGTTCCAGAAACTGAATTGACTGTCATTTGATAGGTATTGGCTGGAACTGTATTTGATACGGCCAATAGCATTGTGCTGATGCTTTCTGTAGTGTTGTTTGGTGTAAATGTCGCACTGACTCCCTCTGGTGCATTTCCCAGCGCTAAGGAGACAACCCCATTCATGTTGGTACGACTAATATTGATGGTGCTTGTGTCTGAATGTCCTTGAGTGATGTTGAAATTTGTAGAGCTGCTACTGATACGATAATCAGCTCCCAAAAGAGAGAGATTTAAAACAGGACTGGTAGGAACATTAGGTGACTGTACAGTGACGTTAGCTATGTAATTGAGAGCTGCTGTAGGAGCTGCTGCTGAAACTCCAAAAGTGCATGAAGCGCCTGCGGCAACTATCTTGCCGTTACAATTATTGTTTTGAAAAGAAAACAGGCTTGCGTTGGTGCCAGCTAAAACAAGCTTTGTGAGGGTAGCAGGTGCACCTCCTGTATTGCTCAGAGTAAAAGATTGGGCGGAGGGTGCTGTTCCAACCATTGACGTATAGGTAGCTGTAGACGGGTTGAGGCTCATGGTTGTGGTGGCGACTGGAAGAATATCGATGTCCATTTTAAAGCGATTAGTTGTAGTGCCCTGAGTGGCTTTTACATAATAACCATCCTTCCATCCCAGAGTGGCCGTAGCTGATGCCGAAATAGTGAAATTAACTGTGCGACTAGTTGTATTGTTAGGAGAAAAAGTAGCGGTGACTCCTTTGACACCAGTGGGAACGGTGAAAGAATAACTTACCGGTTTGGTGAGCGCTCCGGTAGCCGTGCCCACGGTGATACTTCCCGAAAAAGACTCTCCACGCCTAATGGAAGGGTCTGCTTTTGATGGGAATAAATCTAAAGTTCCGGCACGAGCTTCCTGTGACAGGGCTAGTAAAGAAAGAAAGACAGCCCCTAAAAAGCGCCACTTAAAAGGATTGCGCATATGTACCTCCCCTTTGTCTCTCGGAATTTTAAAAATTCCTGAGAGTGATAAAAAATTATTTGAGAGATAGAGATCCAGCACATGCGCAGAATCTCAAATCCCGTCTACCCAGGGGCTGGTATAGGCAAAGATGAGACCATCTGATCCGATTATTGAAAAAATGAAGAAAAAATTATTGAGGAAAAAATAACCAAAATTATTTCATAAGACTAGGTTGGTTTTTGATTAACCTGACACTTAAGACTATGTTCAAACTGCCAAAAATTGCTTAGTATCTGGCAGTCCTGTGATGAAAAATGACGAAAATTAATAAATCTCTTGAGCTGTTTGACACAGAGCGCGCTCATTTTTGTGTCAAAAGAAACACTGAATTTAAAACTTATTTTAAAATAGAAGCGACAGTTTTTACCCAAGTGGGTGATGAATTGAGGGATGGAATCAACGTAAAATCTTCGGCTCCCAAAGCAAGAGCTGATTCTTTGGCTCGGATTCCGATTTCTTCGAGAGTTTCGAGACAGTCAGCAACAAAAGATGGTGAGAAAACAGTGATTCGCTTTTTTCCGGATTGGATCAACTCAGGAATGACAATATCTGTATAGGGTTTAATCCACGGGGTGCGACCCAATCGTGATTGAAAGGTGACACTACAAATTTCGCTCGGAGCGCCAAGCTGTTTGGCAATGAGTCGTGCCGTTTCAAAGCATTGAGCTCTGTAGCAGTAGTGGTTTTGAAAAACAGATTGCTCGCAGCATTCTCCAAATTTTAAACAATGATTTCCCACAGGATCACTTTTGAAAATTTGTCGTTCTGGTAATCCATGAAAACTAAAAACCAAATGATCTGGTCTAGATTGTTTTAAAATAGGTTCCGCTACTTCTGCCCAGCTTCTGATAAAACCCTCATCATTAAAAAAAGCAGGTAATACTTTGACTGGAGGGGTGTTCCATAAACTCCCTAAAATCCTCAAGGCTTCTTCAACTGCAGATCCAAAAGAGGAAGAGGCGTATTGAGGAAAAAGAGGGAGAATTCTAATTTCTTTAATTGGTTTAGCGATGAGCTTCTGAATGGCTGAAGATATTGATGGATTTCCATACCGCATGCCGACTTCGACGACGTAATGACTTCCCATTTCTGCTTGAACCTTCTGCGCCAGATCTTGGGTGTTTGACAGAAGGGGAGAGCCTCGATCTGTCCATATTTTTTGATAAGCTTCAGCTGATTTTGAAGAACGAAAAGGAGCAATGATGAGATTGACCAACATCCATCGTGGGATGGATGGGATATCAATCACTCGTGGATCGGACAAAAACTCCTTAAGATAGCGTCTGACATCAGACGTCGTGGGTTTGTCGGGAGTGCCCAGATTAATGAGTAAAAGTCCGATCATGAGGGTTTGACTACGACGAGAATGATAACAGCAAATAAAATAAGAGTTGGTACTTCATTAAGAAAGCGGCAGGCTTTTTCTGAAAGAAAAAAATCTTTTCTGACAAAACGCTTATGGGTGACTATTGAAAAAATATGGTAACCAATGAGGATCAAGACGAGTGAAAGTTTGGCATGAAACCAAGGGGCTACTAACACGTAAGGATTGAGAGTGATGAGAAGCCCACCAAAAATGATGGTTAAGACCATTGCTGGATTCATGATGATAAAGATGAGTTTTTTTTCCATGAGGGCATAAGCTTCGTGGAGTTTCTCTTCAGATTTACATTTGGCATGGTAGACAAATAGTCTGAATATGTAGAGAAGTCCGCCAAACCAGGCAACCCTGGCTATAAAATGAAATGATTTAATCCATAAATAGTTCATAGGGAGAGCCCTTTATAAAAAAAAGGATCTGGAATCAACATTTAATTAGAATAAAAGGATGCAATACGACTTTATCCCACAACTTTTTTATACGATTGACGATAATAACACCTGTCATGTCGTGTGAGGTATTTAAAATATGATAAACTCAGTGAGGCCTATTTCTCAGCCTGTATCACCTTCGTCTGCGGGATCAGACGTGTCTATGGCCCTGACACGCTTTAATACTTTATTCGATCCAGAAATCCAGATTTCATCAGGGCCATTGGGTAGATTTTTCTATACGATTCAGGAGGATGGACGCTTATTTTTGAATCTTAAAACAGGAGATGCTTTTCTTGCCCCCAATCATGAATTTTCTGAAGAAGAATTATCGGATTCACAAAGAGAGGCCCTTCTATATGCGACAAATATAAAAAATCGCTCTCAGTTAGACCCTGTCGTTAGAACCCTATTGGGTCAACCTGCTATCATAGAGACTCGGGAACAATATCAACGTCTTATGAATTTGACGGATCGTGGTTTTTTAATGGAATTTGCCGTGTTACGAAAAAGTTTATCAGACAGTCTTCGAAAAGACGGGATTATTTGAGGCATCTCGAATTTCTTGCAAGTATTTATCAAAGCACATCGCAATATTTCTTAAGAATAAAAAGCCATCACCCAAAACAACTAATTGCTTGTCTTCAATACGCAACAAGCCATCTTCAATCATTGGAATCAAATCTTCGAGAGCATCTTCAAAATATTTTTTAAAAGTGATTCCCCATTTTTTGTCAAAAGCTTGTATGTCAATTTTGCCATGACACATAATTTGAGTGATCAAGTCACGACGGATTTCATCATCTAAAATAAGAAAAAAACCACGGTGTGTGGCCAAGCCCTGATCCCGACGGATAGCTTCGTAATAAGCAGGGATTTCTTTAAGGTTTTGGAAATAATTTCTGTTTACATAAGAGATGGCGCTGACACCAAATCCTATTTGATGGGCATCAGCATGTGTGGAGTAGCCCATGAAGTTACGATGGAGTGAGTTGTTCTGGGCGGCAATAGCAAGTTCATCATTGGGAAGGGCAAAATGATCCATTCCAATAGAGGTATAGCCAGAGTTTTTAAACACCTCATGAGCTTTTTCAAAAAGCTCCAGTTTGAGTTCGGGAGACGGAAGATCTTTATCTTCAAAGGATCGTTGGTAGGGTTTGAGCCACGGGACATGGGCGTAGCTATAAACGGCTAAACGGTCAGGACGTAGTTCGATGACTTGAGCCAATGTCTTTTTTCCATGTTTCTAAAGACTGGCCCGGCAACCCATAAATTAAATCAAAATTAAAAGACTTAAGGCCAAGATTTCTCAAAAGTTCGACCATGTCGCGAGTCATTTCAAAAGTTTGATGACGATTGATGAGCTTTTGAACTTTAGGATCAAGATCTTGAAGGCCTAAAGATATCCGGTTAAAACCTAACCTTGCCACCATGTCACAAAATTCTTTTGTGCTCGTACGTGGATGCATCTCAATGGCGATTTCAGCATCTTCTGTAAATTTGAAAAGAGAACGAATGGTATCAACAATTTTTTTGAGTTCTTGGGGTTGTAAAAAGTTAGGTGAGCCACCTCCAAAATGGAGTTGATTCACTTGGGTATTCGGATTGAGGAGGGCGGCGACGCGTTCGATTTCCTTGATAATTTCCAAAGTATATTCTGCTGATACTTCATGCTTTGTTGTAATCATTTTCATGCAGCCACAAAAATGACAGAGGTTTTCACAAAAAGGGATGTGTAAATAAAGAGAGAGCAGATCTCCGTCTTCGAGTGCCGCGAGAGAATTTTTATAATCCACTTCCGTGACATCTGCTGTCCAGGCGGGTGCGGTAGGATAGCTCGTATATCGAGGTCCGGCGACATCGTATTTTTTCAATAGGTTAAAGAGCTCGGTATTCATGAGAGCGTTGTGGCTCCATGCTGTTTGGCGTAATCGATGAAAGCTTTTGCATTTTCCACAGAAACATCGGGAGTGATACCATGACCCAGATTGATGATATATCCAGGTCCCGTGCCCCAATCTTCAAACATTTTACGAACAGCTTCTTCAATTTTTGGAATGGGAAGGTATAAATGAGCGGGATCAAAGTTGCCCTGAATGGCGACGCTTCCTTGGGCCATTTGTTTGGCTTCAGAGAGAGAAAGACGCCAATCAATGCTGATCACTTGTGCCTGAGATTGAAGCATTTTGGAAAATAAATGACTTCCACCCTTGATGTACAGGATGGTGGGAGTTCCTGTTTCATTAATCGCTTTTAAAATTTCCCGTGTGTAAGGAAGGGCCAGCTCTTCATAATCTTGAGCATTCAAAGTACCTGCCCATGTATCAAACAATTGCACAGCATCGACTCCAGCACTTACCTGAGCTTTGAGATAGTCGATGGTGGCATGTGTCAGTTTTTCCATCAGTTGGCGAAAAAGATGACGGTTTTGAAAGGCGAGTTTTTTGATTTCATTCCCTTCATAAGACCCATCTCCGCCTACCATATAAGCGCCTACGGTAAAAGGAGCTCCCGCAAATCCCAACAACGGAAAGTCTTGAGGAAGTTTTTGTTTAATTTTTTTAATCGTTTCAAAAACAAAAGGGCAGCGCTCAGGAACATCACGGCGATTGAGTCGAAATAAAGCTTCTGTGGAGCGTACGGCCTGATCAAACACAGGCCCATGATCTTTGACAAAATCCAGTTTCAATCCCATGGCTTCAGGAACAATTAAGATATCACTGTAGAGAATCGCCGCATCCACTTTGACTAAATCCACCGGTTGTAAAGTGATCTCACATGCAATGTCGGGATTTTTCATCATCTCTAGTGTCGGATGATTTTTTCGAATGGCCCGATATTCAGGGAGATACCGACCCGCTTGGCGCATCATCCAGACAGGGGGACGATCAACAGGTTTCTGTCGACAGGCATTTAAAAAACGTTCTTTTGGATTCATAAGGAACGCTTATAAACTTTATTTAAAAGAGGAGGGCAATGAGAAAGTTAGGAGTGTTCTCGAGAAATAATAGGAAGAATCTGAGTTTCTCTGTTCTCGCTTTTGTTGGGCAAAGTGCCAAACATCCAATCCCAGAGAGGAGAGGTGACGCCGAAGTAGTTGTTACTGTCTTTAAAATGATGCAGCATGTGATGTTTCTTCAAATATTTCCCAATGCTGGTTTTAGCAGCTCTGTGATGTGTGAAATAATGAATCCATTCATAAATAAGATACGCTAAAGCGAGACCCGCCATGAAAATAGAAATGGTGAAAATATTTCCTGTGATCAAATAACCCATGCCGCTGATCAAAAGATAAAAAGGTGTGGAAAGCAAAATAGGGGACACGACATAATCGCCTCGATTGGGAATTTCGTGATGCAAGAGATGCAAGCCTCCAGTTAAAAGTCGGAGAGGTTCTTTTTCGGTTACATAATGAAAAGGAAAGCGGTGGAGGGTATATTCAACAACCGTCCACATCAAAAATCCTGATACATAAAGCGTCACCATTTTAAGGGTGAAAATCCGCTCCAGAGGATGGTGGCCAGAGTTTGTAAAATAGAGAGAGTGCCAAAGATAATCACGGGAGCCAGATGATGGGTCCTGGCCATTTTCATATATTGTTCATGTGTAATTTCCATAAGTAACTCCTTGGTTACTAAAAAGGTAAGAGATAAATTGACTTTGGTCAATAATAAATAAACGATAGGTTACTTAACGTTTTAAGTGTCTAGAATTACTTATTTTTATGGTAATGAAAACAAAGAAAAAGATAGTTCGGCGCAATGCTGACGAAACACGAGCCCGTATTTTAGAAAAAGCGACAGGGCTTTTTGCCGAAAGTGGATTTGCCGGAACTCCTATTAGCGAAATCATCAAGGCTTCTAAGGTGAATCAACGAATGGTCTATCATTATTTTGGGGATAAAGAAGGGTTGTATCGAGCGGTGTTTGTAGAGCAATGGAGTCTTTTGAAAGTGTGGTTTGACCAAGCCTTGCAAGCGCGTCTCAATATTCCTCAGCCCAAGCCTCTGACCTCCCGAGAATTATTGCTTCAGGCTCTGGAGATTTCTTTTGATTTTTTAGCGACGAATCAAGGCTTTGTAAGGCTCATGATGTGGGAAGGTCTTGAGGGCGGTCACGTCTCGCGCAGTATTTGGAAAGACGTGCGAGGCCCTCTCTTTGCTCAAATTGAATTCTTAGCCAAAGAAGCTCAGCGAGAAGGACTCTTGGATCCCAGCATTGATACCGCTCATTTGATCATTAGTTTTTTAGGGGTTATTTCTTTTTACTTTGCCTACTCATCTACACTGCACGACATGCTCAAGCAGGATCCTTTGAGTGAGAAGGGCTTGAAGGAGAGGAAAGAGCAGGTGATTAAGCTTTTAAGTGGAATTATGAGGATGCAGGTTTGATTTTTAGCCATAATATGGTTTAAAATAGTTTGATTTTTAGCCATAATATGGTTATTTATCAAACTTATGAAGCGTTTTTTTAATAAGTCATTGGAATTATGGAAGAATTCAAGGTCTCGGAAGCCCTTACTTATTCGAGGGGCGCGTCAAGTTGGGAAGACTTGGGTTGTCCGTGAGCATGGGAAAATCTATACAAACTTTCTTGAGATCAATTTAGAATCTCAGCCCGAGTACATTCCTTTTTTCAAAGAGAATTTTGGAAAACCAGAAAAATTACTTCAGCAGATCAGTGCCTTAAGTGGGCAAAAAATCACTCCAGGAGAAACGCTTCTTTTCATCGATGAAATTCAAGTATCGAAAGAAGCCCTGCTGTCCCTACGCTATTTTTACGAAAAACTTTCGTCACAGCATGTGGTAGCTGCAGGGTCGTTGTTGGAATTCACTTTTCAAGAGTTGAGTTTTCCTGTGGGGAGAATTGAATATCTTTATCTCTATCCTTTAAGTTTTAAGGAATTCCTTTCGGTGCAAGGATTGGAAGGTATGATTCAAGAGGTTAGCGACGCTTACCAGCAAAAAAAACTCTCTCTCAGTCTCACTTCACGAAAAAATGCTTCAAGAGTTACAGGTGTATCTTTTGATTGGTGGTTTGCCAGAAGCAGTGGCTTCTTACTTGGAAGAAAAAGATTTTTTGCGTGTTCAAAAAGTTCAACAGTCGTTGTTGATGGGTTATCGAGAAGACTTTCATAAATATGCTTCGAGAGCGCAAATCCTTCCACTCAATACAGTATTTCAATCTATTCCTCGGTTGGTGGGAAAGAAATTTAAGTATAGTGAAGTGCACGAACAACTTCGTTCTCGAGAATTAAGTGCCGCTCTGGAACTTTTGGAGCAAGCAGGTTTAGCCTACAAGGTGTACCATAGCTCTTGTCAGGGATTGCCTTTAGCCTCTCAGATCAATCCTAAAAAATTTAAGGTATTCTCTTTAGATATCGGCTTGTGCCAGAGATTATTAAATGTCGATCTCGCTCAATCATTTGCATTGAAACAGGATTGGTCACCTCATAAGGGTGGTTTGGCGGAGCAATTTGTAGCTCAGGAGTTGGTGAGTTACGGCTTTGAACAAGCGAGGCCCGAGTTGCATTGTTGGTATCGAGAAGAAAGGGGATCTCAATCCGAAATGGATTTTGTCGTTCCTCTCGTGACAAAGCAGGGAACAAAGATCATTCCCCTTGAAGTTAAAAGCGAACGAAGTCATGGCTTGAGAAGTTTAGGAGTTTTTTTGGATGAAAAAAGAAAAAATTCTTCCTTTGGGATTGTTATTTCATTCCAGGGTTTTAAAGAGAAGGAAAAAGTAAAATACATCCCCCTCTATGCCGTGTGGATGTTGCAAGAGTTGAACAAAAAGGAGCCATGAAATGATCGTCGCATGTCTTGATTTAGAAGGGGTGTTGATTCCCGAAATTTGGATTAATTTTGCTGATAAGACTGGCATTAAAGAGCTGCGTCTGACGACGCGGGATATTCCGGATTATGATGTGCTTATGAAAAAGCGTTTGGGTATTCTCAAAGAGCACAATCTCAAACTGAAGGATATTCAGGACGTGATTGCCACGCTCTCGCCTTTAGATGGTGCGGCTGATTTTTTAAACTGGCTACGCTCTGAAATGCAGGTCGTGATTCTCTCGGATACATTTAGTGAATTTGCTAAGCCTTTCATGAAGCAATTGGTCTGGCCCACGCTTTTTTGCCATTCCCTCGAGGTGAATTCTTCGGGAGACGTCGTGAATTATAAACTTCGTATGAAAGATCAAAAGCGCGCCGCGGTCGAAGCTTTTCGTTCCATCAATTTAAGCACGATCGCCGCAGGCGATTCCTACAACGACACGTCGATGCTCGGAGCTGCCGATGCCGGGATTCTTTTTTGTCCTCCGGATAATGTCATTAAAGAATTCCCCCAATTCCCCGTGGCCTTGGATTATCAGGAGCTGCGTCGGTTGATCGAAACCTCTCGAACAAAAATTTAAAAAAATACTAAAATTACTTTCCCTTCCATTTCCTGGAAGTATGAAAAACTCTCAATACTTCAACGCACTCATGTTGTACCCGGTAGGGGATGCTGTAGGGCAGATCTGGAATAATGAGTTCGCGCGTGCCATGAATGCGGCCTGGCCTACCCAAAGATGGGAATTTTTTTAAGAGCTCTACAGAATGGTAAATTTTAGAAACAACTTGTTGTGCTGATGTGACACTATCTTTAGCAATATAAGTGGCTTCAGCATCCAAATTCTTCAGTGCTCTTTTTAACCACTTAACGTCCATTGACTTTCCATTTGGCGAGAAATTTCTTCATTTGAGCGGGTGTCGCGAAATCACCTTCATCGGCCTCATTAAGAGCTTTCTTTGTTTCTTCCACTTGCCAAGATTGCATTTCCACATAGGAGCTGATGGCTTCCAAGGCTAAAAAAGAGAGAGTTCTGCCCGTAGCTTCTGCCAAAAGGTTCAACTTTTTTCTGGTTTCGGTGGGCATTCTTAAAGCAAGAACTGTATTGTTGTTTATCATAATCAGTCTCTCCTAAATTCACAGGGTATTATGATGCAATACATTGTTTACAACAATGTATTTTATTTGAAGATACATTGTTTGAGAGTCTTTATCGACTCATTAAGATTGGGTATATTAGCTTTTGGTATCCACAATTCGAGCCAGTGTTTCATAAGGTCTAGATCTTCTCGAATATTTTCAGGAGTTTGATTTTTAAATTCACAGATAGAAGCAAAATCATGTTGAGCGACAAAGCTTAGGCTCCCCCAAGTGGGTTGGTAATCAGGATTTTCAATGGCTAAATGCAACCAGGTACTGAGCGCCTTTATTTTCTGACCGGTTTGGTAATAGGCCAGCCCTAAATTGTAACGAGCTTCTCTGTCGGCAGGATTGTGTTCTAAAGCTTCGAGAAAAAGAGGGATGGCGGCTGTCAGGTTTCCTTGTCGGGCATAGATTCCACCCAAATTATTTATGGCTTCAGTATAATGAGGGTCAATCCGAAGAGCTGCTTCATAATGGGCTTGTGCTGCTACTTGATTTCCATTTTGACCCAGAGCGACACCGAGATTGGTGTGGGCTAAAAAATTATTTTGGGTGACTTCAAGAGCGTGAGTAAAAAGTGTTTCACTGTTTTTCCAATACATCATGTTTAGGTGTGTCTGATAGCTCAGTAGAAGCAAGAGCCCTACGAGCCCGGTAAGAATGTGTTGTTGGTATTTTTTAAAGAAATGAGACTGATGTAAATAAAGCCCTAGGCCTAGAATAATTCCAACATGAGGCCAGTAGGTCCATCGATCCGCCATCGCTTGACCTCCCACTTGAAAAAGTCCGCAGACAGGAAAGATCGCAACAACAAACCAGATCCAGGAAAAAAGAAAGGCTGGGACTTTTTTTCGTAAGAAAAAGCCTGTGAGTGTGATGCTGATCAATGCGAGACTTGCCAAAACTCCCCAATAAAAAGGGTAGAGAGTCAGAGGGTAAAAAACAGAAAGTGCGTGAGGGTAAAACGTCTTTTCCAAATAACTCAAGTAAGCCATTGAGCTGACAGTGAATCGATCTGAGAAAGAAATATCATGAAGTGCTTTCAGCGCACCTTCTTGTTTTTGGGAATAGAGAGTGATCAGCGATGAAAAAAAAGAGAGTGCCAAAAAAGGTATGAGTGAGGTGAGATTTGGTTTTTTAATATGAATAAAATAATCTATGAGAAGAATCAGCATTGGAAGGATGACGACAGAAGGTTTGAAAAGAAGAGCGATGGTAAATGCTAGAAGTGAAAGGAAGTAAAAAAACTTTTTGGTTTGTGTCTGGTAGCGTTCATACAAACAAAGTGTCATGAGTCCCCAAAAAAAGACTGCAAACATCTTTTCTTTCAGTAATCCAAACAACAGACTCAATGCGCAAAGGATGAATCGCAAAAAGAGCTGCAAGAAGGCAGGCGAGAAGAGGATTTTTGAAAAAACGGAAGAGAAGATAGGAGAGTAGGAGGGTGTTTAAAGTATGGATGAGAATATTTTCAAGATGGAAAGCTTTAGGATTGATGCCAAAGAGAGTGCTGTCGAGTTGTAGTGAAAGCCAGGTGAGAGGGTGCCAGTGGCCGCCGAGATTTGTTGTGAAAGCCCACTGGATATTTTCTCTATTCAATCCTGATAAGACATGAGGGTTGGCAGTAACATAAACATTATCGTCAAAATTAATAAATTCAAAGTGAGTTGCCGGCCAAAATATGAGAAGGACAAAAGTGGCTAAAAATAAATAAGGGAAAAAAGTTTTTTTCATGAGTAGTGTTAAATCTTATGCCTATGCCCATGACTATGCCCACGACTATGAATGATGTGTCGATAATTATTCCATCTAAAAATGAAGAGAAGAGTATTTTTGAATGTGTGACGCGTGTTTTTAATGTTTATCCTGAAGCTGAAGTGATTGTCGTAGATTCGGGTTTAGATGGGACTTGCAAAATCATTCACGATCTTCAGAAAAAATATCCGACATTGATCTAGCTTTTAAGTGTGCCCGATCGTGGCAAGGGAGATGCGATTTCTCATGGGATTAAAGCGAGTACAAAAAATATCATCGTTCAGCTGGATGCTGATCTTCAGTTTTTACCAGAAGAAATTCCCTCTCTCATCCAACCTTTGTTAGAAAATCGTGCAGATATGACACTGGGAAGTCGTTTTATGAAACATTCTATTAGAAATGCCGAAAGTGTACCTGGCGCTCGGTTGGGAGGAAATTTCGTGGTGAGCTTGTGGTGTTCTTTTTTGTATGGCCAAAAAATCACGGATGCCTTAGCGGGATTTAAAGCGTGGAAGAGAGGCGTGACAGCCTCTTTTGATCTGACGAGTTTTACGTATTCTTACGAAGTTGAACTTTTTGCCAAAGCGATTCAAAAAAAATGGAGAGTGGTGGATGTCCCGATTTCCACCTGCCCTCGTAAAGCAGGTGTGAGTACCGTATCTGTATTCTCTTCAGGATTGAATATTCTCAAAGATGCTGTGAGGTTTTGTTTTTACTGACGAGGCGCTAATTTGTATGACATAGGCGCCTCTCTAGTACAGTCGTCCGTAGGGAAAGCGCTCGCGCGCTGTCAGTTAAACTACGGACTTGGTAGTCACCAGAAAGATTATGAAAAAAGCATTAATTACAGGAATTACAGGGCAAGACGGATCTTATTTGGCAGAAAGTCTTTTGTCGAAGGGGTATGAAGTGCATGGTTTGATTCGTCGATCGAGTACATTTAATACAGACCGTATTGAACATCTCTATCAAGATCCTCATATGAATGATGCTCGACTCTTTATGCATTATGGCGATCTTGCAGATGGCTCAAGTTTGACTGATTTGATTTATAATCTACAGCCAGAAGAAGTGTATCATTTGGGAGCGCAAACTCATGTACGTGTCAGTTTTGATATGCCTGAATATACAGCTGATATTACTGGGATCGGTACGATTCGATTGTTAGAAGCCATTCGAAAAAGTGGCATCAAGACAAAATTTTATCAGGCCTCTTCATCAGAAATGTTTGGCAATGCTCCTTGGCCTCAAAATGAAAACGCTCCATTTCAACCACGCAGTCCCTATGCCATAGCAAAATTGGCTTCTTATTGGACAATCATCAATCATCGTGAGTCTTATAGATTGTTTGCTTGTAATGGTATTTTATTTAATCACGAATCACCGCGTCGCGGAGAAACTTTTGTTTCCAGAAAAATTACTCGAGCTGTGGCTCGTATTTTATCAGGCAAACAAAACGTACTTTACTTGGGGAATCTTGAGGCTCGTCGTGATTGGGGATATGCACCAGAGTATGTTGAGTGCCAGTGGCTTATGCTTCAGCAAGAAAATCCGGATGATTATGTTATAGGGACAGGTGAGAGTCATACGGTGAAAGAATTTGTGGAAGAAGCTTTTTCCTATGCCAATTTAGATTGGAAAGAATTTGTTAAAATTGATCCAAGATATTTTAGACCTGCGGAAGCTGATTGTTTGCAAGCTGATATTTCAAAGGCCAAGAGGCAATTGCAGTGGACTCCGAAGACTAGTTTTCGAGAATTGATACATCTCATGGTGGAAGCGGACAAGGTGCTTGAAAATGGATAGGGACTCAAAGATTTATATAGCGGGGCATCAGGGATTAGCAGGTTCAAGTTTGTTGGTAGTTTTAAAAAAATGGATTTAAAAATTTCTGTTTAAAAACTCATGAAGAGCTCGATCTGACTCAGCAGGAATCCACTCGAAATTTTTTTGAAAAGGAAAAGCCTGATTATGTTTTTGTGGCGGCAGCCAAGGTTGGGGGCATTCGGGCCAATCATCTTTTCCCCGGCGATTTTATTTATCAAAATCTGGCAATTCAAACCAATCTTCTCCATGCGGCTTTTCAAGCGCAGGTAAAACGTCTGATTTTTTTGGGAAGTTCGTGTATTTACCCTCAAGAGCGTTTTGAGCCGATGAAAGAAGAGAGTTTGTTGAAAGGCTCTCTGGAATCCACCAATGAATCCTATGCCGTAGCGAAAATTGCGGGTATCAAGATGTGTCAGGCATACAATCAGCAGTATGGGACACAGTTTGTGACACTGATGCCGGCCAATATTTATGGGCCTCATGATAATTTTGATCTTCAAACCAGCCATGTCATTCCTGCGATGATTCGAAAATTTGATGAAGCTAAAATGAAAGGTCTTAAGAGTGTCACTTTTTGGGGGACTGGTTTGTGCCGTCGTGAATTTTTGTATGTATCGGACTTGGCTGCTGCTTGTCAGTTTGTCATGAGTCTTGATGAGTCTGATTGGAAAAAAGTTGTTTCAAAATACCAAGGCCTTTTGAATGTGGGTTTTGGAGAAGATATTTCAATTGTTGATTTGTCTCAAACAATTGCCCGTAAGATGGGTTATGAAGGAGAGATTTTTTGGGATACCACTTTCCCTGATGGCCCTCGTCAAAATATTTTGGAAAACTCAAAGTTGTTTGAGTTGGGGTGGCGTCCTCAGGTGTCTTTGGATGAAGGGCTTTCTAAGGTGATTCACTATTATCGTGACACTATTTCCAAAAATTAAAAAACTCTTAAAGACACAAACGAGGGTTCGCCTTTTTTGATATCCACGCTAAATTCACGGTTGGTGCGGAAGCCTCGGAGTTTGAGTTGGTGAGTTCCTGCGGGAAGGGAAATGCGCAAAACTTGGAAAGATCGTGGGAGGGTCAACCACGAGCGAAGATCGGCTTCGTTTGTTGCGAGAAAAAGAAAACCTAAAAATATTCCCAGATTTTTATCGACTTCTTTGCCTACAGCCACAGCTGTTCCTTCTTTGGCTGCCAGACGCGCAATCGCTCGCGTGATGATTCCTGGCATATTGTCAGACAACGTATCGCGAGCGGCCTCGTCAACACGATACAAAATCTTGGCATCTGCCAATGTGGATCCATTTTCCAAAAGAGTCAGGACAGGAGGTGGAATGCGGATGTCGGGATAACGTGGAACGGGTACTACTTGAAGCCCTTGATTTTCTTCTGTGGAATATTTTTGTGGAATCCAACCTTCACCAACAAAAGCGATGAGCTCACCATTGTTGGGGTTTTCTGTTGATTCTTCTATTGTGGGATACTTCTTCTTGATGGTTTGGTATTGAGCTCCCAAACCTGCACGGCGAGAGGTTCTCAAAAGATCCTGAATCAGTTGATTCCATTCTGAAGTGAAGTTGGATGTTGCCTTATAATCAATAAACGCATCGTTATTTTTATGATTTTTTTCCCAGACAGATCCTGAGAGGTAGGTGGCAAAAGCATTTTTGAGATAGGATTTTGAGCCTTCTTTAAAATAATCATCAAACTTTGTATGAATGCGACGCACTTCGACTAAGGCTTCAGTAGGTTGATTCATTCCCAAATAATTCATCACTTGAAAAACATGCATCAACAGTTTTTCAAATTTTTCCCCATCATAAGGGATGAGTTGGTCATTAGTTAATAGGGACGCTGTCTTGGAAGGCGCATGAGCTGCCGTGGTTCTCTCCGAGAGGTCAATGGCTTCATTAAATATTTTCAGACTTTCGGCATAACGGCCGGCTGTATGAAGAATGGTTCCGCGATCGAGCAGAAAAAGAAGCTTATCCCGTTCAGGTGGTTTTTGAGATTCATACCACTTGAGAGCTTGAGCATAATTTCCATCCTCAAAAGCATTTCGTGCGCTTTGAGAACGGTGCGCATAACCACTGTGAATGCAGGCTGAAAATAGAAAAGGAATGAAAAGAAGACAAATCTTCTTCAAGTACATGGTCTAGTTGCCGGTGAAGCGTTTATAGAAGCGTTTCTTCACTTCCATTTCATCGGTCCAGGCAATGATATTTGTATTGAGATCCGTCATTTCCAAAGTCATTTTGTAATAAACAATTTCCTGACGACCCACGGGTTGTTTGATCGAGACGATATTTCCAGAAATCAAATAATCAGCACCCAATTGACGACCTTTTTTCTTGGCAGAAGCGGGATCGACATATTCACCGGCTTCATAATCCAATTCTTCTTTGGCTGTGGGTCTGAGTGTTTCGTTAATAAAGCGAAGCTTTTTAGATTTGAAAAGTTCGGTACGGATTTTATCAGACAACGACTTCATGTCGATATGTTCATCTGTCGAGTTGGTCATAATACTCATCAATACTGTAGGCTTTTTATTCAAAAGATCTTCTTCTTTTAAAAGAGATCCTGAAAGATGATCCGCGATTGCTTGCAGGTCAGCTTCGACAAATTTGTCGCTTCGAAGAATGATCTCATCGGCCGGGATATATTTTCCTTTTGAATATTGCCGTCCGCAACCAGCTTGAAGGCCCATTAGGGCAAAGAGGGGAAGTAAAAGAATTATTTTTTTTGTCATATAAAGTGTTCCTTTGTTTGGAAAGACAGATTTGACCTATATTTTTTAAAAAAGGCAAAGATTTTATCAGAATTAACCCTAGACAAACGCTCGTTCATGATTATGTACTGCTTATATGGTTATTTACGATCTTATTTGTTCTCAGGGACACCGCTTTGAAGGGTGGTTTCCGGGTCATAAAAATTTCGACGAGCAAAAGGAAATGGGTTTGCTCGAGTGTAATGTCTGTGGCGACCATCATGTGCAAAAAGTTTTGTCAGGTGGGCATTATGTGAAGTCGACTGGCAGTGCTCCAGCGCGTACCTTGGTTAAAGCTCCTGTTCACACAACCTATCCCGTGAATAATGGCGTCGCAGCTTCGGGGATGTTGGATTCTGTAACTGTATTAAAAGCCATTAAGCATTATGTGACCACGCATTTTGAAAATGTCGGTACTGAGTTCCCGAAAAAAGTCAAAGAAATGACCAACGGTCAAGTCCCGTATCAAAATATTTATGGGACAGCGACTCCGGAAGAGCAGAAGCAATTGGCTGAAGAAGACATCCCTCATTTTTTAATCCCCGATCTTCCACCAGAATTTAATAATTAATTTTTCAGCTGTTTGTAGGCTGAAAGTGCTTTTTGACGTTGAATCTCATGATCAACGATGGGGTGAGTATTTTCGTGTGTCCATTGTTGAATGTAGGTGTTTTGAGGATCAAATTTTTTAGCCTGTAATGCAGGGTTGAAAATTCTGAAAAACGGCGAAGCATCAGCTCCACAGCCTGCAACCCACTGCCAACCCATCGTATTATTGGCCAAGTCCGCATCGACTAAAGTGTCCCAAAACCATTGGGCTCCATGCTGCCAGGGGATCATCAAATCTTTAACCAAAAAAGAAGCAGCAATCATCCGGACACGATTGTGCATCCACCCTGTTTCCCAAAGCTCGCGCATGCCAGCGTCCACAATGGCAAACCCCGTCTCTCCACGTTGCCACTTTTTAAAGCGGGCAGAAGCTTCTGAGGAGGTATCCCAGGCAAAGTTTTTAAATTCGGCACGCAGTGGTTCTGTAGAGGTATGAGGGTACTGATAGAGAAGGTAGTAAGAAAATTCTCTCCAGACAATTTGTCTAAGATAGGGCAGGGAGTGTTTTTGATGTTTAAGCTCTTCCCAAATGTGTCGTGGGCTGATCTCTCCAAAATGAAGATAGGGGGACAATCGTGACGTACCCTCAATGGCAGGGCGATCTCGCATTTCTGTATAGTCATGAATTTTTGCATTTTTAAATTTTTGCAAAAGTAATCTGGCCTGCTTTTCGCCAGGAGACCATGTGTGTCGAATCCCACGATCCAAGGAAATTTTTGGAATGAGGTTTAAGCTCTCAAGAGATTCTGATTTTGGAAATTGTGTCGGGGATGAGAGTGGCGGAGCGGGGTAGGGAGATCGTGAGAAATCAAGAGATTGAATAAAATTCCAGTAAGCCGTGAAGACTTGATAAGGTTGGCCTTGTTTGTTTTTAATTTCCCAAGGTTCAAACAAAAGAGATCCATTGAAGCTTTCGGTATCGATCCTATCTTCTTTAAGTGATTTTTTGATTTCTTGATCGCGTGCTATAACGGCAGGCTCATAGCGACGATTCCAAAAAACAGCGTGTGCTTTTGTTTCGTGAATCAACTTTTTAAGAGTTTCTAAGCTTGGTCCATGTCGTAAGATAAGTTGTGAGCCTTGATCTTTTAGAGTTTGATGTAAACAGGCGAGAGATTGATGTAGCCATACCCGACTTGCAGCTCCAGGTGCCCAGGGGGTTTCTTCGTCTGGAGCCCAAATAAAAATAGGAATGATCTGATATCCTTTTTGGATCGCATGATACAAAGCTGGGTTATCATTGAGGCGGAGATCTGAGCGAAACCAAACAAGCGCCTTTGTGGATGTCATGGGATTGGTTGTTTAAGAAGGAAAGAAAAAACAGTCATGCAAAAAGCTCCTTGGTCCTTCTGAGGTAAGGTGATAAACGACAGTTTTATTTATGAATAATAATTCAAAACCTCTTTTGCCGCATCTGGATGTTTATATTCCGATGATGAAAAATGCGGCGATTTTGTCTGCAGTAGAGCTGGGAGTGTTTCAGCACCTCCATCAATCTCATACAGTGGCCGCATTGGCTCAGCTTTTAAAAATATCGGAAAAAGGAATGCGCTGTCTCCTCGAAGTCTTGGTGACGGCTGGTTATGTCAAGAGAGAGGGTGATCGGTATATCAATGAACCTTTTACAACAGAATGGTTTACAGAAAATTCCCAATTTGACTACACCCCAGCTCTTTTATGGATGACCGAAGCGTGGAAGCTTTTGGAAGAGCTTCCTCAAGCTCTTCGAAAAGAGAGGCCTTCTCCTAATTTGTGGCAGAGAATGGAAAAGTCTCCAGAGATGGGAAAAAAGTTTTCACGCTATATGTTGGCGTATGCCAGACATTGTTTGGATGATATTTTAAACCTCACTACTATCCCTTCAAATGCCAAAAGACTCTTGGATATTGGCGGATCTCATGGCCTCTATAGTGTGGCGTTTTGTCAAAAATATCCTCAACTTCAGGCAACGATTTTTGATTTTCCAGAATCTCTTCGAGAAACCACTGACTTGATTGAAAAAAATAATCTGAAAAATAAAATTCGTACACTTGAAGGAAATGCTCTGACGGGGGATTGGGGAAAATCCTACGATGTGATTCTTTTCTTTTCACTCATTCATAATCACACTCTGGAAGAAAATAAGATTTTGTTTAAAAAAATCTTTGATTCGCTCAATCCAGGTGGGATGTTTATTATTTATGATTATATGAGTGATCAAGCAGCTCCAGATTATAATGCGGCTTTTAATCTCACACTTTTTCTTGAAGTAGGGACCCATATTTTTAGTTTTAAAGATATTTCAAACTGGTTGGATGAAAATGGTTTTATAAATATTCAAAGAAGAGATTTACAACCTTTAGAGAAAGGTTCTCTGATTATTTCCCAAAAACCTGTTTAGCAAAGGATTCTATGACTTCTAGACCCAATTATAAATATTACGATCTCATCATGGCAGCTTTTGTGACGACCTTGCTCTGTTCCAATCTGATCGGTGCGGGCAAAGTGACCAAGCTGGGAAGTTTTACTTTTGGAACCGGTATTTTATTTTTTCCCTTAAGCTATATTTTCGGAGATGTGCTGACTGAAGTGTATGGATATGCTCGATCGCGAAAAGTGGTTTGGGCAGGGTTTTCAGCAGTTTTCTTCGCGTCTTTTATGTCGTGGATTATTATCAAAATGCCTCCGGCTCCGGGATGGACGTCCCAAGAAGCTTATGTGACTGTTTTTGGGGCGACGCCGCGAATTGTGATTGCTTCACTACTGGCTTTTTGGGCCGGGGAATTTTCCAATTCCTATGTCTTGGCAAAGATGAAACTTTGGACGTCCGGAAAATTTTTATGGGCTCGTACGATTGGGTCCACCGTGGTTGGTGAAGGTGTGGATTCGATTATTTTTTATCCTTTGGCTTTTTTAGGTACGTGGGAAAATAGTCTTGTCTTGCAGGTGATGGTGACCAACTACTTTATAAAAGTACTTTGGGAAGCTGTTCTTACACCCGTGACTTATAAAATCGTCAATTTTCTCAAGCGTGCAGAGCAGGAAGATTATTACGATACCAAAACCGACTTTAATCCTTTTACACTAAATACTTAATCTTACACATCAAGGTAGCCAAAAAAGAAGCCCTCAATCCTAAGCAGATTGAAGTGAAAGTGAATTGAGACTATTAAAAGCCCCCGGAAGCTCAACGCTTCTGGGGGTTAGAAGTTATTTCTAAAAATCTGAAGATCATTCAATACGGCTTTTTCGTGACCTTGAGGTACTACATCACGATAAATTTTGCGGACAATGCCGTTGGGATCAATGAGATAGGTCACGCGATTCCAATAGAGTGTTCCTTTAAATTCGCTTTGTCCCACTTGGGCCATATTCAAAAGTTCTTCTTTGGTATCAGCCAGTAAAGGCATCTTAAACGAAAACTTGTTACAAAAACTCTTATGGGAGTCAGGATCATCAGCACTTACCCCCACCACACACGCATTCACTCTTTTAAAATCTTCATAAGCCGCACTAAAACCACGGCCTTCAATCGTGCATCCTGGAGTGTCATCTTTAGGATACACAAAAACCACCAGCCACTTGCCGGCAAAATCCTGCAAGCGAGTCATCTGTTTGTCCTGGTTGGGAAGGCTAAAGTTGGGAAATGGTTGTCCGACGTTCAGCATAAAAGTCCTTTCTGTTTTTTCTCACAAGAGAAGTTTGACTAAGGGATGCTTATGCAGGGCCATGTACAGATTGTCGAGTTGTTCTCGCGATGTAGCTCGGATGGTGCAGGTGAGACTGATATAGTTTTTTTGTGCGCTGGCTCTGATTTCCATTGTCTCTCCATTAAAATCAGGCGCGTGCTCGAGGACAACTTTCAATACCTCCTGAGCAAACTCATCCACGCGCTTGCCAAAAATCTTGATAGGAAAATCGCAGGGAAAATTGAGTAATGATGTAGACGGTGTAGACATGATCATTCTAGTAAAGAATAAAGCAGGGTACATTCAATGCAAAAATTGATTACACAAGCCAAACATCATTTGGACGATATTTTACGCGACTCGCTCCGTATGCAGCCTCACGAAAAGGCTTTAGTGCTCTTTGATAGTGAAGCTCCACTCACTCACATCATGACAGAAGCTTACCGTCAGGCTTTGCCCGAGGGACGCTTTCTGGATGTGGCCAGCAAGACGCCTGAAGAAGTGATTCAAATATTTGACGCTCTCAATCTGGGTGATTTGGTGGTGTTGGTACAATCCACCAATTTCAGACTCGCTCAATTTCGTCTGAGACTCGAGCTCTTTCAGCGCAATCTCAAGACCATTGAACACACCCAGCTTAGCCGTATGGTAGAGTCTCAGTTTGCGACCTACATTGAGAGTTTGGCTTATGATGCGTCTTATTACCAGTCTATGGGGTCACAGTTAAAATCTAAACTCGACAGCTCTCAAAAAGTCGTTGTCACGTGTGCGGGGACTCAGTTGGTCTATGGGGGACCGATGGAAGAAGCCAAAATGAATATTGGAAATTACGAAGGAATGAAAAACGTGGGTGGTACTTTCCCCATTGGAGAGGTCTTCACGGAGCTACGCGATTTAAGTCTTTTGAATGGAGAGGCGATGGTCTTTGGCTTTGCGGGGGACCAATACTTGATGAAATATTTTACGCCGTTTCTCATCACCATTCGAAATGGCGTGCTGATCGCCGATGAAGGCCCGGATGAATTCAAGGTGATTTTGGAAAAATTAAAGAAACCGAACAAGTCTTGGTGCGTGAGTTTGGCTTAGGCATCAACCCTGCCATGGACAAACACCGCATGATCAACGACGTCACCGCCTTCGAGCGCCAAACCGGTCTTCATCTCTCACTGGGAGCCAAACACGGCCTCTACCCCAAGCCCGGCCTCAGCCGCAAAAAAGGCCGCTACCACGTCGATATCTTTATCGATGCCGAGAAAATTTTTGTGGATGATGAGGTGATTTTTGAAGGTGGTGAGTTTTGTGGCGGGTGATTTTACTTCGCCTTCTTTTCCAGTAGCTCAATTTCATACCCATCCGGATCATCGACAAAAGCCATTTTGGTTTTTCCGCTGGGCGTGAGGCCGGGCCCCCAGCTTAAGTCATAACCATTTTTCTTCAACCGCTCTTGTACCACATCCACAGAATCCACCGCATAAGCCACATGCCCGTAGGCATCTCCCTTGGTGTAAGATTTCGTATCCCAATTATGAGTCAGCTCAATCATCGGCCCATTTTCAGGATCGGTACCTGAACGCAGAAAGGCGAGGGTAAACCGATCATCGGGATAGTCGTCCCGACTGACGAGTTTGAAGCCGAGCCCTTGAGTATAAAAGTGAATAGATTTTTCCAAATCCGTCACACGAATCATGGTGTGTAGGTAGCGCATGGGGGAGGGGCTAGTTTATAAAGAATGAGAATTCTAGGTTTAATTGTGAGGGGAAGTTTGAGTTTTTTGTGCGTCTCCAGAATTCAGGAGTTAAAAGCGCAACTTTTTAGATCTACCGCGATAATAGGGCAGGAGACGAGATCGTATGACAAATATCAACACATACCTAACAGAACTTTGCGGAGCACGCTCTGTAACAATCGTAGCAGCTAAAGATGTTTCTCATATAGAAGACATTGCCCAGCTAACGCCAACGAGTGGGGTACTTGATTTTGCAAGAAGGCAATATTCTGCATTAACTGCCATTGCCGGCAAACCGACGTATGAGAGAATCAGAATTGTATCCGTTCCAAACAAGAACGATCCCTTATATGATTTGAGGATGAAACTTGCTCATGAAGCCTGCTCAAAAAGAGACCGTGGAGCAATGTATGTCGGTATAGCTGAAGGAATGGCCATTTTTGTTAGTGGATGCTACGGAATTGATGTTAAGGAGCAGGACAAGATTAAAGAAATCGACACTGCTATGAGTAAATACGAAGAAAAGGCGGAAGCTGCTTACATGAGAGAAAAGGCGGAAATACGCGATCTGTGGATCAAAGCAACTCTCGGCGATCTAGGGAGAGACTCACGCTCATTACTTGATATGGTAAAAACATATTACCCCGAACTTAAAGTAAATCAAATGACTGCTCTGCAATTGGAAGAGTTGTCGACACTTGTTGTTGCAACAGACTACTCAATCGGGCGGGCTAATAGAGAGATGGAAGCCAGTTTAAGAAAAGAACTTTACATGCATCTACTTGCTCGCCGAGACGAAGGCTCTAAATTAAAGCCTCTAAAATGGGAGGATCGTAGTTGGTTTTCGACTGCAGAGTATACTGCCAATCTCGAAAGATGTTTTAATGCCTTATTTGTATCTAGAAATGAAAACTTCGTATACATGTCTAGTCACATCAAACGCCTCTCTATGATCCTTGCAAACCACGAAGTTGTTGTAAGACGCTGAAATAGAAATATTCCGAGGACACGCTACTTGATTAGAATGCAAAGTTTGGGTTCAGTCGTGTGTGTCTGGATTTTTTAATCAAAGAATCGAACTCGTCAGTACGTTGTTTTAATCCCAGCTTTCACTGTTATTTCTGCTTTTTGTAATGTTGATAATGGCTGACCTTTATTTGAAAACAATTCGACAATCGTTAAATCTTCTCGGAGGGATTCAATCCTCTTGTCTAAAAAGTAAAACCTTATCTCGGTATCATATTTAAATTTTTCAATAAGAAATATAGCTAGGCCAAGGATGACTATTTCCCATTGTCCAATCTCATTCCTCGCCAATAAAAAAAGGATGATGTAAGCCGCGATTCTTAGAGGCAATAATTTACCGTGATTGTTTCGCATAACTTTTCTCCTTCTTTTGACTTCAGGCTGATGCATAGTGAGCTTCAGTCGTCATTGTCGATACTTGTTTCATCGAGGCGTATCGTATCGACGAGCCCAACCAAGTAAAACCCACACTTGGGGTCACTTCCATATTCAAATAGGTTTTCCTGCTCATTCATGTTTTAGGCTCATCTTTTTCTGAAATTTCAGGGGACGGAATTTCTTTTATCGTGGCTAGACAAAGCAAAATATTGATTATTAGGTCACTAATCCGTTGATTGAAGTCAGCTCTTTTCATAAGGCCGTGAGAAACACGATGACGGATATTCAAACCCTTTTTCTCTGCCAAACTCACAAGAAAATACAATCGCATATCCTCTGAAAAAACATTCTTTACTGCCAAATCTGCTAGGGCCTCATTTATATTTTTTTCCTGCATGATACCTTTTCCAGCTGATTTATTTGTAGGAAGGTCAAGAAGAGACAAAAGCCTTCGAAAAATATATTCAATTTGAGGAACCAAAACATGAATCGTTTTTACATGATCATTTGCAAGATAAGCTTCAATGCCATCTAAAATTAGGTCTCTTCTCTCCGGATCAAATAATGGAGCTTGATAAAGATGATCCGTCAACTGAGCTGCATTTGGAGAGTAATGCTCTTTAAGTTTTTCGAGAACAGTCGACAGGAATAAAGTAGAAACAGATATTCTTTGGCTTAGCTCTAATCTGAGACGGCCTTCAGGATCATCTTCAACCGACCCAGCTCTGGCAATAAAATTGGCATCGCCAATTGTTGTTACCCCTATTAGGGCTTGCAATGGATGATCTTTTCTAAGCTCCTCCAAACTCTTCTGGATTTTATCTATCTGTGGAGTGAAATTAATAGCGATCTTATGTAAGGCCGTATTGAGATTGCCGGAGGTTAGGTCTTTAAAAAAACGATCCAACTCTTCCTTAGGAATTTGAACTGTAGTAACAATCTCTTTCATTGAATCTTTAACATTGGCTCCTTTTTCTTTTGATTGTTTCTGTACCCTTAACGCGTCATCTTTAAAGCCACGATCTTTATATTTCTCATAAACATCTTGAAGCCAAAACATAGCAAGAAGTGGATCAGCTTGTTGAGCAATCGACTCAAAGGCTTTCCCTGCTGTTAAAATGGCCTCTTTAGCTTCTTGTGGCTTATTGATTTTTTTGTAATGTTTTTCGAGACGTTGGGAAGCTGCTTGAGCGCCCCAAGGATCAAAATTATTCTTAGCTGCTGGATCACTAGAAAGTCGAAGCATCTCCTCAAGAGAGGAGACCATCTTACTTCTTTCTCCGTCAGTTAATGGAACTTTTTTATTGTCGTATAAGGAATCAAAAAGAAAAGTCCATGATCCTATTTTCCTTGGTTCTGCTATTTGATCGTGCAGCCGGAACATAGCTTTTTTGACCGATTCAATTCTCGTTTTGTCGTTAAGTGAAATGGATAATTTAAGAGCCCTCTCAAGGTGCCGCCGGCATTGCATTTGCGTTTCTTCTGGAATCAACTCAACAATGGCAACATAGCTATCAATAGCCATTTGAGCGTATATCAGTTCTGCTTTTTGAAATGTAACGGGATAGGTGAACTCCCAGACTAAATCGGAATACCGCGCACGGCAGACTGGATGTTGAGTTTCGTGTGCCCTTTTTTTCCAATAATCGATTACTTCCTGGTCAATTTCTTTGATGTCAGGAATGTTAATTTTTGTTCCATCTGCATAACTTATTCCCGACATCGGCCCAAAATATGTTCCCCACTCGCTTGATTCCGCAACCGATAATTCTGAAAAGTTAAAAGCTGCAGATTCAACCCAATACCCATTTTTTAAATCCTGCGATATTTCTTGAGTGTTAGAGGCGCGCCTTAAAGCATCGTGTAGTTCTGATTCTCTAAAAGCATCTTTTCTTTCTTCAAATGAAGATAAGATTTTTTTTATTTCTTCTGGGACAATGATAGCCATAAGTTTCCTAAGGATCGAAAATTTATTTATCAGAGGAAGCGATTAATCCAAGATTAACTTCACTTCCGGGGACGACTGAACCCAAACTTGTTTAACTTCTATCATCCCCACAAGCCTTACAATCCGACCAACCCAAAGCCTGATTCCGCTCGATGATGATGCAATTTTGAACAGAGCTAATGCGTAGGGAATTGGTCCGCTAAAATCAATGGTGGTTTTTTGTCCCAAAAACGTGGTGATTATACGAGTCGATAATGCGTACTCCGCCCACCGGCGGTCTCTTTTTGAGGATTTTCCTCTCTAAAAGATCGGTGATATCGCGAAGTGCCGTGTCTTGTGAGCATTTCGCCAGCTTGGCCCACTTGGACGTTGTTAGGTTTCCGGTAAATCCATCCAGCAAGCGATTGATGATCGCTCGTTGGCGTTCATTGAACGATTTTCCAGTGTGCGTTTCCCAAAACCTGGCTTTACCCAGCACATCTCCCAAAGTGTCTTCTGATTTTGCGATAGCGCGCCCAAGGCAGTTGAAAAACCATTCCATCCAGGGAGAAATGTCCAGCGGGCCTTTTTGGCATTTTTCCAAAATAGCGTAGTAATCCTCTCTCTCACTCTCGATTTGCGACGACATGCTGTAAAAACGCTGCGGGCTGGTTTCGGATTTTGCGAGGAGACTGTCTGCGATGGCGCGTGCGATGCGGCCATTGCCATCATCAAAAGGGTGGATCGTGATGAACCAAAAATGAGCCAAGGCCGCTTTGACAACGAGGTCCATTTCGTTTTTTTCATTGAACCAATCCAGAAAGGCCTTCATCTCTCGGGACAATCGATCATAATCAGGCGTTTCGTAATGCACTTTTTCATGGCCATAAGGCCCGGACACTACCTGCATGGGGCCGCTTTTTTTCCCTCTCCAATTCCCAATGGTGATGCGTCTTAGACCACTATGTCCCGTTGGGAAAAGTGTCGTGTGCCAGGCAAATAAGCTTTTTTTTATCACCGCAGATTATGCGGTGATTAATGGAGCTATTCGCCGCATCAAATTCCAAAAGGTAACTCATATGCTAACGAGTCGCCTATTTAGGTTACACATTGCGACTCTTTAGTACGATCCGGCTCAGGCGGACAGGGAGAGCTCTCTCGGGCTGTGCTTATTTTGCTTTTGATCCAAGGAGTCAGGTTCTTTCAATATCCATATACAGCATGATCACCAATGATTATTTTTATAATCAATATAACAATTGGGCTTAGTGCTAGGGAAGTTTATGTACGATATGAGTCTTCGTATTGTAGGTGACTTGTTCTTCTGCATGCAAACGTCCAACTCGTTGCCGGCCAAATGATGGGCTTCTTCGGCGAGCTGGTCTTCGTGTTCCTGCCGTAAAAAGAGCGCTTCGCTCCACAAAGGCGCCAGGGAATTGGTGAGACGCGCGGTGGAGATGTCTAAGGCGATTTTGGGGGCGGTGTGCGAAGCGACGGTGGAGAGGGCGGGGAGGAAGGCTTCGCCGGCGGATGTTAGAGACTAGATAATGCTGGACTGATTCTAATTTAATTTAGGTTCAGTCGTGTGTCCCCAGAATTCTAAAAAAATGAGAATTCTAGGTTTAATTGTGAGGTGAATTGGGCTCAGTTGTATGCTCCCAGGTTTTTATATAAATGATACTAGTTTGACACAATTTATAATTTGTGTCATTTTAGTTTCAATGGCAAAAGCTCTTCCACAGATTCTTCAAAAACGACCTTTTTCGACTCAAGCCGCCTTGTCTCATGGCCTCAGTAAAGCCTCTTTAACGCGGATGGTTGCTTCCGGACTCTTGGAAAGACCGAGTCGGGGAGTGTATCGGGCAAGTAGTGCTGAAGAGAATGCGGGAGAGGATCCTTATCAAGTAGCAACCCTTCGTTGTGGCCTTCCCTCGGCGGTCTGTCTTTTATCCGCCTTGGAGCACTATCACCTAACTGATCAGATTCCAAAGCACACCTGGATGCTCGTCCCGGACGCAAAACGAGTAGTCTCTAAAGACCTGAAGCTAATCCGTTCACGAAATCCTCAATGGGAAATTGGGATCAAAAAAAATAAAAAATATTGGATTACGACTTTGGAACGCACTTTAGTTGATTGCTTGGTATATCGACGCATGATCGGAAGTCAGGTTGCTCTGTCGGCTTTGAAGGCAGCGATTCAGGAGAAAAAAATCAAACTGGGCTCTCTTTACGATATGGCGAAAAAAATGGGCGTTATCCACCGTATCACCCCTTACTTGGAGGTATTGGCTTCATGAATTAGGAGAAATCAAAACAGGTGGCTCGCTCGATGAAAACGTTGGTCCAAAAAGACCCACGCTTCAATATCAATGAACTGAGAGTCATTGTGGGATTGGAACGCGCTATTGCTCGTCTTTCCCAACATAAAAATCTGGCCGAGCATCTAATTTTCAAGGGAGGTTTCGTCCTCCTTAAGAGCTATGAGAGTCTGCGTTTTACCCGAGATGCGGATGCCTTGGCTGTGTCCATTTCAAAGGAAAAGTTAAAAGATCTTGTCTCTGCCGCATTAAAGAGTGATTTGGAGGATGGTCTTTGGTTCGGTGACGTCCAAGTGAAAGAGCTCACGGAGCAAGGCGAATATGGAGCTTACAGGTTTGATGCCGCTTTTCAGATTGGTGAGCCGAACCTTAAGAAGTTATCCAACCTTTCAAGAATCCACATCGATGTAGGCTTCAACGATCAATTGCCAACAAAGCCGGATGACCAGATCATGCCGTCGATCCTAGAGCATGAAGAACCAGTCACCTGGAAAGTGTATCCCATCGAATACATCGTCGCTGAAAAAGTCCAAACCCTCTTCGGCCGAGGCTCTGCCAATTCCAGGGCAAAGGATGTTTACGATCTCGTTTATCTTTTGCCTCGTTGTAAAGATCGGGTTGCTCTCATCTCAGCGATCAGAAAAACATTTGAGCATCGACAAACTCCTCTTCCCGACTCATTCGCAAAAGAGGCAGATCTATTTGACAAGACCATCCTTTCTCACGGTTGGCCTGGGGTAAGGATTTTGGAAGAGAAAATGGGTTTTGAAGAGGTTTGGAAAGCGTTGATGAATCTCTTTAAAGAATTTGAGTAGACCAGTTCCTGGGACATATATGTCTCAAGAATGCAGCTATCACGATATGAGTCTTCGTGTTCCCCCCGTTCCCCTACATCGCGCATAGCTTGGGTTGGAATAACGAGAACATGGAGCAAAACGTGAAGTACGTGAAAAAGAGCGCTTCACTCCACAAAGGCGCAAGGGAATTGGTGCGACGCGCGGTGGAGATGTCGAAGACGATTTTGGGGAGCGCGGTGTGTGAGGCGACGGTGGAGAGGGCGGGGAGGAAGGCTTCGCCGGCGGATGGGGGAAAATGAAAAGCGGAAGCCGAATGTGCATTTGATTGAGTTTTCATCTATCAAAAACACATAAATCATGATTAGAGGAATGCGATGTCTGAAAAGCAAACCAGAAAAGAAATCATCGATAAACGGCTTAAAGTAGCTGGATGGGATGTCGATAACCCCTCTCAAGTGATTTCAGAACATGAGGTCTTTCACCAATTCGGAAAAGAAGAAGGTGTTGGGTACTCTGATTATGTTCTTCTTAGCCGGGATGGAAAGCCCATTGCCCTTGTTGAAGCCAAAAAGACAACTGTCGAGGCCCAGGTGGGACGGGAACAAGCAAAACAATATGCCAATGGTTTTGAAAAAAAATACGGCATCAGACCCTTCATCTTTTATACCAATGGCCATGATATTTTTTTCTGGGACGATAAGCGTTATCCACCCAGAAAAGTTTTCGGTTTTTTCACTTGTGATGACCTGGAAAGATTGCGTTTTCAAAACGACCAACGACAACCCCTTTCCGCAGCTCTTATCGACCAAAAAATCGTAGAACGTCCCTATCAGTTAGAAGCCATTCGACGTGCCCTCGAAGCATTTGAAAATAAAAATCACAGAAAAGCCCTGCTGGTGATGGCTACAGGAACTGGCAAGACCAGAACTGCCATGGCATTGATCGATGTTCTGATGCGTGCCAATTGGGTGAAGCGAGTCCTGTTTTTGGCGGATCGCAAGGCCTTGCTCAAACAAGCCGATGAAGCTTTCAAGGCATACCTACCCAACGCACCTCGCGTGCGAGTTTCAAAAGATAATTGTCCTCCAGATAAACGGGTTTACCTTTCAACCTATCCTGCCATGCACGGGATTTATCCTAGTATTTCTCCTGGCTTCTTTGATTTGATTATCGCCGACGAATCCCATCGAAGTATTTATAAACGTTACAAGGAAATCTTCGATCACTTCGACGCCTATCAAATAGGCTTAACGGCAACCCCTGTCGATTTTATCGAACGTAACACCTTTAAGCTTTTTGAAACCGATGATGCCGAACCTACTTTCAATTACAGCTATGAAGAAGCTGTTGATCAAAAAAACCTCGTTTCCTTTAAGGCCCTCAGCATCCAATCTCGATTTCAAGTCGAAGGCATTCAAGCGGGGAATTTGCCTGTCTCCATCCAGAAAAAACTTATCGCAGAAGGAAAGGATGTCGAGGAAATCGATTTCGAAGGCACTGATCTTGAGAGAAAAGTGACGAACTCCGGGACCAATGAAGTCATCGTTCGTGAGTTCATGGAGCAATCCATCAAGGACGAAACAGGAACGAAGCCAGGTAAATCAATCATCTTTGCACTCTCCCACCTGCATGCCCTAAGACTTGAAGAAACCTTCAATCGCCTCTTCCCTGAATACCAAGGCCATTTTGCGCGTGTCATCGATTCACACGATCCAAGAGCCAATACCGAAGGCGGTTTGCTTGATCAGTTCAAGAGTCCAAAGGATCCCATGAGAGTCGCCATCTCGGTTGATATGTTGGACACCGGTGTCGACATCCCGCAAGTCGTTAATCTTGTTTTCGCCAAACCCGTTTTCTCACGCGCGAAGTTTTGGCAAATGATTGGCCGCGGAACGCGCCTGTGCCCAAATCTTTTTGGCCCTGGAAAGGACAAGGAATATTTTCTTATCATTGATCATTGGAATAATTTTTCCTACTTCAAGATGACTCCAGAAGGCAAAGAGCCCAACGTCACACTCTCAATCCCAGAACGACTTTTCGATGCAAGGTTGAATCGTGCCGAAGCGGCGATGCTTTCCGGAAACGACGACGTCGTTAGTCAAACAATCGAAGAGCTTAAATCTGACATTACCGCCCTTCCTAGAGAAAGCGTAGTCGTTAAAGAAAAGATGATGGAATACGCCCGCACCGAAGAAACTGCTTATTGGGCTGCTTTTAGCGAAAAGACGATTCAAGACCTTAGAAAAAATATTCAACCTATGATGCGCGTGAGAAATGTCGAAGATTTTGATGCGCTTCGTTTTGATATTCAGGTGATTGATGCAGAAACCGCATTGTTAAAAAAAGACACGGAAATTTTCAAAACCCATCAAGCAAAAATTTTGAATAACCTTGAAGAATTGCCACTGGCCCTGAATCAGGTGCGCGCCAAAGAAAACACGATTTCGAAAACAAAAACGCCAAAGTTTTGGAATGATGCCGACTTCAGTGTATTGGAATTAATGAGGATAGAGTTGCGTGCGCTCATGAGACACAGAAGTCGTCAATCCGTCGACATCGAAAAGCTTGATCTCGCCGATCATATCCTCATCCGCGACACTATCGAATTCGGTCCTGAAATGTAACGAAGTTCCACGGCAGAGTACCGGCGTAAAGTCGAAGAAAAGGTGAAGGAGCTTCTTCAAAGCAATGAAGTCCTGAAAAGACTTAAAGCAGGAAAACCCATCGATGAATTCGATATCCAATCGCTCGCAGATTTGCTCCGCTCGCAGGATCCCTATGTCACCGAATCGCTTCTTCAGAGAGTTTATGATAATCGCTCGGCGCGATTCATCGATTTCATTCGTCACATTTTAGGCCTGCAAAAACTTCAGACTCGTAGCGAAACAGTTTCCAAGGCCTTCGATGATTTTATTTTTGCGCACAATGACCTTCGGGCCGATCAAATTCAGTTTTTGAGGATGATTAAAACTTTCATCCTAGATCGCGGCAAGATTGAGCGTGAAGATTTAGTGGCCCCGCCCTTTACCAATATGAATCCTCATGGAATTAGGGGCATCTTTCCACCCACCCAGTTAGGTCAGGTCCTTCAATTTATTGAAGAAATAGGGCAATACGCCGCTTAAATAGGGTATTAACTAGTTGACATTACCCTATTTATGAGCTTAATTACCCCATTATGGCCTCTCTACTCGAAGAGTACTTAAAATCATTAAGCTTTTCACAGGAACAAATGGCTACGCTGCACTCCTTAGGGGAGCACCGTGGGCGGCAAGAGCTGTTTATCAAGCAGTCGCCAGAGGCTTTGGAAAGTCTCAAACAAGTAGCCATCATTGAATCGAGCGAGTCCTCCAACCGCTTGGAAGGCATCATTGTCCCTCATGATCGAATTGAAGCCCTTGTTCTCAAAAACACAGCACCGCGAAACAGATCCGAACAAGAACTGGCGGGTTATCGTGATGCCCTAGCCCTGATTCATGAATCAAACAAGTACATGGATTTTTCGACCAACGTGATTCTGCAAATTCATTCCATGCTTTACCGTTACATGCCAGGCCAAGGCGGCCGCTGGAAAATGACTGACAACGAGATTGTCGAAAAAAATTCCGATGGCAGCATCAAGCGCGTTCGCTTTAAAGCCACTCCCGCAGTCACAACCCCATTTGCCATGCAAGAACTCGCGCAAACTTACACCAAAGCCATTCATGTCTGGCAGCAAGAACCTTTGATTGTCATTCCCCTCACGATCCTCGACTTTCTTTGCGTTCACCCGTTTTCGGATGGCAATGGCCGTACTGCCAGACTCCTCACGCTGATGCTTTTGTATCACTTTGACTACCAAGTCGGAAAATACATCAGCCTGGAAAGAGTCTTCGAAGAATCCAGAAACTTATTACGAAACACTCGAGCATTGTTCACAAGGTTGGCACGACAACAAGCACGACGTGATGCCGTGGCTTAATTATTTTTGGGGTGCGCTGATTCGCTCTTATAAAGAATTTGAAGAGCGCGTGGGGACCTTACGCTCTGGGCGCGGTGCTAAGGGCGATCAAGTCGTCGAAGCCATCAAACGCAGACTAGGGCCATTTGCCATTTCAGATATTGAATCCGAATGTCCGGGCGTGAGCCGCGACATGATTCGCAATGTATTGCGCAAACTCCGCGACGAAAACGTGATTCTGCCACAAGGTAAGGGTCGAGCTGCCAAAATGGTTGGTCAAAAGAAAGTGATGCTATGCTAGAAAAAGATCTACGTTCGAAAATCGACAAACTTTGGAATCTCTTTTGGTCCGGCGGAATCGCCAACCCACTCACCGCAATCGAACAAATTTCCTACCTGATCTTCATGAAGCGCTTGGACGACATGGACTTCAAGCGCAAAGCGGACGCCGAATGGCTCCATAAGGAATACAAATCAATTTTCCCCGATGAAAAACTCCGTTGGTCGCAGTGGAAACATATGGAAGCCGAAGGCATGCTCGCCCATGTGCGAGACCAAGTCTTCCCCTTCCTCAAAAACATGCAAGGAAATGGAGAAGGCAACCTGTCCCGACACATGAAAGACGCCGTTTTCATGATTCCCAAGCCTTCGCTCGTGGTTGAAGCCGTCGAGATCATCGATGGGCTTCACATCATGGAACAGAATCAGGATACGCAAGGCGACCTCTATGAATATCTCCTTTCGGAACTTCAATCTTCTGGAAAGAACGGACAGTTTCGCACGCCTCGCCATGTCATTAAAATGATGTGTGCCTTAGTAAATCCAAAACTTGGAGAAAGTGTTTGCGACCCTTCCTGCGGTACCGGCGGATTTTTGATAGGCGCCTACCAACATATTTTGCGCTCCAACACGAGTGCCGATCGAATCATTATTCAAGAGGACGGCACCGAGCATGGCTTGGTGGGCGATAAAATTACCGACTCGAAGGTATGGGATTTTTGAGCGACAAAACATTCTTTGGCTATGATTTCGACTCGACCATGCTGCGCATTGCAGCGATGAATATGGTCTTGCACGGCATCGATCATCCCAACGTTGACTATTTAGACGCGCTCTCCAAACGCTGCGAACTCGAAAACCGCTTCGACATCATACTCGCAAACCCTCCCTTCAAGGGCAGCATCGATAAAAGCGACATCCACGAATCCCTTTCCCGTAATGTTCAGACCACCAAAACTGAATTGCTTTTTCTGGTGCTCATGATTCGTCTTTTGGTGAACGGGGGGCGTTGCTCGGTGATTGTGCCGGATGGCGTGTTGTTCGGTTCCAGTAATGCGCATGTGGCCGTGAGGAAGAAAATCATCGAAGAGTCTCAGCTTGAAGGGGTGATTTCGATGCCTTCCGGTGTGTTCAAACCTTACGCCGGGGTTTCCACGGCTGTGCTGGTTTTCACCAAAGGTGGTGAGACGGATAAAGTTTGGTTTTATGACATGACGGCAGATGGTTTTAGCCTCGATGATAAGCAACCCTATCAAAGAAAATGATATTCCTGACATTGTTGAAAAGTGGAACAAGCGCGCTCAGCTGAAAGCTCCCGCTAAAGTTGATAAGTGGTTTTGGGTAGAGAAGAAGCAGATCGTTGAAAATAAGTATGATCTTTCGATTAACCGTTACAAAACCATGGAATACGAAGAAGTCGTTTACGATTCACCGAAAGTAATTTTGGCGGGGCTCAAAAAAATGGAGAAGGAGATCCAGAAAGACCTTGAAGATCTTGGGGAGATGATTGGGTGAAAAGTGAATGCCAGTTAAAAGATATTTGTGAGGTAACTTCTGGGCAAGCTGCTCCTCAAGGTGATGATAAATTTTCAGATCAGGGAATTCCGTTTATTCGCGCTGGTAGTTTAGAGTCCTTACTGAATGAGTCTTTTGAATCCAAATTAGAATTAGTTAAGTTGGATGTTGCTAAATCTCATGGGCTAAAGCTTTTTCCCAAAGATACGATTCTATTCGCAAAAAGTGGGATGTCGGCCAAAATAGGAAGGATCTATCGTCTCAAAGAACCATCATACGTTGTAAGCCATCTAGCCGCGGTTATTCCAGGCAGTCAGGTTGATTCATCATATTTGCAAAGATGGTTTGAATATAATCCTCCTTCCCGTCTGATTCCGAATGATTCTTACCCATCGATAAGAACTTCAGAGATTGGAAATCTAAAAATAAATCTACCATCAATCTCCGAACAACGTCGTATTGCCACCATTCTCGATAAAGCCGATGCACTCCGCCGCAAACGAGCCGAAACCATCAAGCTCCTCGATCAATTTTTGCGCTCGGTGTTTTTGGAGATATTTGGGGATCCGGTGAGGAATGAGAAGGGATGGTCTACGAAGAGACTGGATGAAGTCGCAGGTATTGGTTCAGGAATAGCAAAAGGGAAAAAATATCTTGGTAAGAAGGTTGTCGAAGTTCCTTATGTTCGGGTTGCAAATGTCCAAGCCGGTTATCTCGACATGACCGAAATAAAAACTATAAAGGTAACTGGAGATGAAGCTGATAAATGCGCTTTGAAACTAGGTGATGTTTTAATGACAGAAGGTGGGGACTGGGACAAGCTGGGCCGTGGTGCGATTTGGAATTACCCTCTTAGTCCGTGCATCCACCAAAATCATATTTTTCGAGTTCGTTGTAATAAAACTTTAATTATCCCTGCATATTTGGAGATGCTACTTCAAACCCACTACGCTAAATACTTTTTCCAAAAAGCATCAAACAAACGACAAACCTTGCGACAATCAATAAAACCCAGCTTTCTGCATTTCCCGTATTAATTCCTCCTATTAAATTGCAGAACCAGTTTCTGGAAATTCGAAGTCATGTGGAAATACTGAAAAAAAATATAGAAAACAATTCACTTACAAATGATTTATTTCATTCCATCACCCAATGTACATTTCGGGGGAAGTTGTGAATTCGATTACAAAACCAGAATATTTTTACAAATATGTAACCCTTCAAGGAGCTGCAAATATTTTTTATCGCAGAGGATTGAAATGGACTTGCCCCTTAGAGTTTAATGATCCGTTTGATTTACATCGTGATATGGATTTGGATTTTCAAACGAAGATTATTTCGAGCATTTCAAAAAGCGATCTATTGAACTTCGTGGCAACGATGAACCTATCAGAAACAATCCAGAACAATGGGAAAATATACGATCAAAAAGCCATTGGGTTACAGACAACGAGTGTGAAGAGTTTTGGGAAACACAAAAAAATGAAATCATGGGAAAACATCATAATCTTCTTCGACAATTTCAAAATTCATGGAATGAACAAGTCCCAAAATACAGAGTGCTCTGCTTATCTGAAAATGAATCAGATTTGCTCATGTGGGCTCATTATGCTGATATGCATCGGGGAGCTGTTATTCGGTTCAAGTGCATAGACGATCAAAAATCTCACTTCCAGGATGCAAAACCAGTAATTTACTCACAAAGTTTTCCGTTCCTTGCTTCATTAGATAATTGGGTGAATCAGTGCATTGGAGTTGGAACTCCACTAGATGATAAAGAGATCTTTCATAGGATTGTATATACTAAAAGCGAACATTGGGGATACGAACGAGAATGGCGATGTATTGTTGATTCAGAGCTTCCCTTGAAGGTTGGACAAATTCAACTTTACGATATTTTGCCAGAAGAAATTGACGGCATAATTTTTGGATGCAGGGCAGATTTGGCTACGTCTGAAATTATTAAAAAATACATCCACCTTGAATTGCCGCATGTAAAAATACCAGCACGCAACCCTTAAGCAAAATGAATACAACCCGGAATATTTATGACCAAATCATGATTAAACTGGTTTATCTCGAGGGAGGAAGTTCTCATATAAATATGGCAGATCAATATAAAACAAAAAGTACATCAGCCACTTCAGCAATAGTCGAGGATATTTGTCTTTCCGAAAACACCCAGTTTAAAAAAGTAGTTCGGGCTGAAATTGTCAGCAATCCTCATGATAGTTCAGCGTCAGTGAGTGTCACTTTATTAGTGCAAAAGGCCTCAAGTAAAAATAAATTTGAAGACCTGCCTGAACAATCGCTTATCAAATTACAAGCAAAAGATATCGTTAAACTGTCGCTTAAGTCTGCTGAAACAAAAAAACTTTATAATGAGCTTGGTAATCTATATCAAATCTACGAAAAAGAAGGTGTTCCACGCGGAGACAACGAACTAGTCGTTGCTAGTGCAGATGATGTGATTGTGACGGACAAAAATAAAGCACTTATCATTAAAAAGTTAATCAGTCAGAATCTTTCTGAAGAGTTGTGGCAGCAACTGATAGATTCAGATCCAGATCTTGCCACAAAACTCAGTCTTTCAAGGCTACAACAAAATAGAAGTAAGACACTTGTAAGCTTTGAGAGTATGTTGAGTCAGGATCTGACAGAGCCTGAGTGGCAATGTTTTTTTGAACAGAATGCATGGATATTTGGCTACGGCCTTAATTTTTCCAATTCTTTACAGGCGTTTCCATCTCGACCTCATTATGGTGTGACAAGCTGTTGATAGTAAGGTTATAAATAAAGGATTTTCTCCAATCACACAAGGTGATGCAAAATTCTGTTACTGTTTGAAATCAAAAAAACCATCCACTGATTTAATCGAAAAAAAGCCTTATCGGAATGATGCTTATCCTCCTAGTTCAGAGATGAACGGAGGGGTCAGTCAACTACGATCTAATTCAAGGAGATGGGAACATGAAGAATCACGGGAAGATAAAAATCGTGATGCCCTAGAGAATTCCCCATATTTATACGGTGTGCCCTAAAATGATTCTCATTATTGGCAATACAAATCAACTTAATGATCGGATGAAACGAGAGAGTTTTGAAATGTTTAGGCGTGGGCAACGTGATTTAGAGATATTAACGTTTGATGAAATTTACGAGCGTGCAAAATTTATTGTTCATCATGATGAAGAAGTATCAGAGGCTGAAATTTCTGAAAATGATTGTCCATTTTAATTATGAAAACCTTCCTTACTGCCAGCGATCTTTTTAACTACGCCAAGTGCTCCCACCGCCCCTTCATGGATATTCATGGCGATCAAAGTTTGAAAATCGAAATTCATCCGCTGGTAAAGTTGTTGTGGGAATCCGGTGTTCAGTACGAAGCCAAAGTGATTGAGAGTCTTAAGAAAGATAACTCCGATAAATCATTTGCCGAGATCTCTCCAAATGAACCGCTGTCAGAAGAATTATTTCTTCAAACCCAACAAGCCATGCAAAGTGGTTGTGATTACATTTATCAAGGCGTGATCATGGCTGGCAACTTGGCGGGTCGTCCGGATTTACTCGTCAAAACAAAAGGGACATCCGATTTTGGTGATTATCATTACGTGCCCATGGATATTAAGCTTGCTCGAGTCGAGAGCACTTGGGATGACGGAAATGAAAAAATTCAAAAGGAGCAACAGTGGCAAATTCTGTTCTATGGGGACCTCCTCGAAAAGGTCCAAGGCGTTCGACCTTAATATGGCTACATTTACAAAACCAAATCTAGAAAACTAGCCGTCAACCTACACAAATCTAACGATCCATATCAAAATGCTTTGGAAAAACTGACCGGCTATCAAGACAAAAACAATTCTGAGTCAGAGCCTGCGCTCAATGCCAATTGCAAGATGTGTGAATGGAAATCTGTTTGTAAAAAATGGATCGTCGATAATAACGACTGCACTCAGATTTATTATGTCGGTAGCGCTATGCAGCAGGGCTTAAGGAGACTTGGTATTAAAACTACTAATGATCTGGCTGCACAAGATCCTGAGCAACTCAAAACTCAAGTCCGGGACCTAAAGTTCAAAGGATTTTTCTGGAAGTCGCTTCCTGACAACTTGATTGAAAAATCAATTGAGCGAGCTAAGATTTTTAAATCTGGTAAGGGTTATTCAAAAATAGATTTCCTGACCATCAGTTCGAAATCCACTACGATCTTGAAGACGACCCTACCCAAGACTTTGTTTATTTGCATGGCATTGTCCTCGTCGAAAATGGCAAGAGTCCCGAATATCATGCCTTCTTCGCAGAATCGAAAGACAATGAAAAAGTCATCACAGAACAGCTATTTAATTTCTTTAAAAAATATGCAGGCGCTCCAGTTTACCATTATTCGCCATATGAAAAAACAACTCTCAAACGACTCCTAGGAAAGTATCCCAGTTTAGATTCGAGCATATTTGAAATGCTCTTTGGTGAAAATGGTACGTCTATCGATATGATGAAAATCGTGAACGACAAAACCGATTGGCCACTTTCTAGTTATAGTCTTAAAGATATTTGTCGCTATTTAGGTTTTCAGTGGGACGCCGAAGATGCCAGTGGAGCAGCTTCCATTGTTTGGATGAATGATTATTTGAATGGCAAAAAAGAATTAAAACCAAAAATGCTCCGATATAACCAAGATGACTGCATGGCGACTTATTTTTTGAAGCAATCGATTGAGAAGATTCAGAAGTAAACCGATGCTATTGATTAGGGAGGCAACAACTCAGCCCTAAATTAAATTGTCTCATCTCCCACACCCCTGTATCCCCAACAACCATGGACAAATCCTTCTGGCATCAAAGATGGGCCAACAATGAAATTGCCTTTCATGCGTCCCATCCCCATCCCATGCTTGAAAAATATTCTCATGAGCTGGGTTTGAAAAATGACAGCCGGGTTTTTATACCGCTCTGCGGTAAGTCGCTCGATATTTCATGGTTCTTGTCAAAAGGGTGTCGGGTCGTGGGTGTGGAGCTGAGTCCGTTAGCGATCGAGTCGCTGTTTCAAGGGTTGTCCCTCAAGCCCGCCATTTCAACCGTTGGAAAATTTCAATGCTATCGTGCGGACCGTATCACTATTTTTGTCGGGGATTTCTTTGAATTGACGGAAGAGATCTTAGGTACTGTGGATGAGGTGTATGATCGGGCGGCTTTGGTGGCCTTGCCGGACCCCATGCGACACGCCTATACGCAACACCTGATACAGATCACGCAGAAGGCTCCCCAACTTTTGATCACTTACGAATACGATCAAAGATGATCCCGGACCTCCGTTTTCCATTTCGCAGGACGAGTGAACCGGCATTATCCAGTGGCTTACCGCATCACTCTGTTGGAGAGTGTGGACGTTCCTGGGGATTGAAGGAAAGTGTGCGGCCCGTGAGAGTGGGTATTTTTTACGATCTCCAAAAATCTAAAAACTCCGTGCGCATCGAATGCTTGAAATGACGTTCTTACCCCCATTAATCTGTATTGTGTCGCCAATGCCAAAGGCTGCGATCCATGCATTGGTGGATGCTGTTTCTGTGGAGCTCCAAAGAGTGTCTGTTAAATTTCCAAGAGATAGGTTTTTTAAATTATCTGTCATATTGGAAGTGCCGGTAGGGCAAGCGGCGTTTCCTCCTGAGCCCATCAATTCGTAAATGGCTGGTAAGTACCAGTCGTTGTAACACGTGTTGCCTGTCTGACATGGGTTATTTCCGGCAGAATCGATTTCATACTGATCGCAAATTGATGCCGCATCGTTTCCCAACCCTTGTGCCGCAACGATAGTGCTCGTATTGTTTTTGCCATTGGTTGCTGGTAGCGCCGGTTGGCTGCCGCTACTCCCGTGAGGGTGTCAATCCATTCAGCACCTCCGCTATTATTGATCAATGAGGCTGTTTTACCAACCACGCTTTGATGCGTCGGTCGGTCATCAATCGAAAAGATCAATCCCTTTTGATAGAGGTTGCCATAGGTCAAGAGAGTCACGGCGATAGTTGCAGCATTGGTATTTGAACCTTGGATGGTTATGGTGCTGGGTGTGGGGCTTGAGCCGATATCGCCACTGGCTATACTTCCTGGAGTCATCGTCAATATACATGGTGTGCTGGTGGTCACGTTACCACAGGTGGCAGGCGAAATTGTCGTGCCCGAGGGTAATGCAGGTGTGATGGTGTATGAAACATCTAGAGCTGCCTGATCTGATCCATTTGTGATTGTAATCGTTTTCGCCGATCCGCTGGCTTTCACAAGGAGTGATGAGGTGGATGTGCTGATGGTTGTTGTAGATGGTGGAGAAGAAGAAGGGTCTCCACATCCTCCCATAATCACTATCAGTAACACTGACATCCCTCGCAGAAAATATTTCATTCGATGCTCCCCTTTTCTGAGCGGAGCGAACGATCAGTCATTTGATTTCAGATGGGGATTATTAAGGGGAGCGCGGTAGCTCCCCTTAATACAAAAATGGAGGCGGCGGGAATCGAACCCGCGTCCGAAGACCTTTAGTCATCACCACTACATGCGTAGCCCCGATTTGATCTTTTCTTCAAACGGCCCTCGAGACAGGGGTTTTGAAGAGCAACCGTCTGTTAGTCTCGTCTCAGGATCCGCCGGTGCGATCCATCAACCATCCCACATTTTGTCGTCTCTTAAAGCTCGTGGGAGAAACCCCAAGAGACGTCACCGTCAATTAAGCGGCAAGAGCCATAGGCTCGTATTGTTCGTTTGCAGTTAAGCATTGCAAGGTTTAGTACGCAGCTCTTGCGCCTGCGGCATGCGATGAATGACCTCCAACTCTCCGTCGAGACCAATTCGCCCCCTTCCGCTAAGCACTGGCGGAGCCAGATGCTTCGCTTAGAATGGGGAGAGATAACGCTCTCTCCCCAAGCCCCTCATCTTTTGAGGGGGGAAGAAGCGCATCATCTAAATTAATCAGCACTAAGACAAGGGAAATATCAAAAGATGCGATCAGCTCTTTTTAGCAGTAGGGCGTTGTCTGTATGAGGCGACAAAACGTCTCGCGATCTCAGGTGTGATTTTTGCAAGTTGGGAAAAGAGTGTAGGGGTGTCAGCGCTATGGTTTTGAGAGAGGATCTGATGAATATTCTCCAGAAGTTTTTCTCTATCCCCTATGGAGAGATCCGTCAGCTCCATGACAGCAAGATAAAATTCAAGGTATTGAGAGCTAAGGTCACTATAGTCGTAAGGATAGCTCAATGACTGATGACCTTTTATGTCTGGGACTAAACGTTTAAAGAGACTTAGGAAATCGCTTTCAAGATCCATGTATCCTCTATCTGCAGCTATTTCGAGGATTTTATTGGCTGGACGAGCAAGGTTATCATGAGCTTTGAAATATTCTGGATGAGCTGCTCTGACGGCAGACATAGCCAGATTTCGATAAAATACAGGACCAAATTTTTTTGGATCAACCTTAGAATAGTCATAGCCTTTTGATAAGGCTGCTAATTCTAGAATTTTTTCAGCTGTTTGAGATTTTTGGAGGAGAGCATCATTTAAGCCAGCGACGGCTAATTGAAAGACTTTAAGACGAGCATCATTATCTTTGCGGGAGTTTGTGGAATATTTTTCAGCAGCTATCTTGTACAGAGATTCTAGAAAGGCGACTTTGTTTTCAGTGGGCCAGTCTGTGTGTTTGTTGAGGAGATCGATAGCGGTTCTGAGGGGATTGGTGAATGGTGGATCATTACATAATACAGCTAATCTTCTGGCCCTTGAAATTTGTTCTGAGTTGTTTCCTTCTAATCTTTCCAGATCTTTGATTAGATTAATACCATATTGCAAAGATCCTTCGGATACAGCTGGCCCTGAAGTGATATAGTCTTTCATGCCTTCTGTAGTCCAGGGCGTTCCGATGAGAGCTGCTATCAATCCAGGTTGGTTATGAGCAGCCGTACAAATTTCAGTAGTACAACGTGGGTCTGTGCGTGTTGTCTCGTATTCATTAAGATGAGTGAGTCCGTGCTGCATGATAAAAGATTGAATATCATCCCACGCATAACCTTTTTGAAGTAGGTTTAAAATGAGGCTGGCAGAATCTAGCATGGGGTTAGAAAAAAGTTGGTTCATTTGTTCTGGCGTGAGGCCTAAGGCTTGAGCCACAGTCATATGAGCAGTGTATTCTCTATACCCAGGATAGCCTGCCCATATCTCATTAGTGTCTCTGCTATCTATCTCGTCATATCTACCACCTATTTTGCGGACTACGGCTGATAGGGTTTGTGGTGTTAGCTCATAGAAAGTGCCGGTTTCTACGAAGTGAGATAAGATTTTTATAACTTTTTTAAAACGCCATTTTTCATTAAAGAGGTCTCCCCATTTTTCGCGACGATAATTATGAGAAGAGACCAGCTTAAATCGTTCTTCATCTGAATCTGCTAAAGATTCTATAAGTGCGATAACTTCAGGGGAGATGGGGGAAGCTTCCCAGGCGTACTCTTCAGAGTAACTTTCATCGTCCACCATCACATCGCCACCAGATAAACCAGAATAGGTATCATATAGTCGCTTCACCCATGAGATATCATTATGGGGAGTTGAATCTGGACCTCTGTAAGTGCGCGATGCTTCTGGGCTGGCGGCACAATTTAATGTAGTGTCAGCCGTTGTAATAGTGGGTCTTGTTCCCAGAGTAGAGGGGGAAGGTACTTGAGAGTTGCCGGTAGTTGAGGAGCGGAGGGAGATCCTGGATTAAAAAATCGGGCGAGTGCGAAGGGATTTGGGGTTACGGTGATACGTCCAGCAGTTCCTAGACCCACATCATCACTTCGTGTTGCATGTAGAGTTTCTGGATGAGCTGGTGGAGGCTGAAAGCTCTGTTGAGATGGGTTGAGGGGGCCCCACAAACTGGACTGGACTGCGATGTCTGTTAATCTTGTAACTGTCATAAATCCTCCTAAAATAGTGATCTTTTATTGTCTTGTGAGGTCTTGTCGGGGTCTGCTTGAGTATGTTGCTAAAAAAGCGTGGTGTGATCTTGTATTTAAACATTTCAAAATAATTTCGAAGGGTTAAGATTTTTTGATTATATATTAAGAAGAAACTTTTTTCAGATGTGTCCGATAATATGAAAGATGAGTTATTCTATTTTTAATGCAAAGGCTGATTTGACGTATGTGATTCGGGCTCTTGCACCTGCTCTTTTAACAGCAAGCTCTAGTCCTACGAGCCAAGAAAACGGTTATTTGCCTCAAGTCTTAAAGGCCATTGAGTATTTTCATGAGATTCAGTCTTACCCTCATGCAGGGCATAAGTTTGACATGTATCCTTCTCAAAATGAAGTTCACTTGGTGGATTCGACGAGAGATCGCTATGTGCTTTCGCATACGATGAATGGGTATCCGGCTGAGCTGGGTTTTAGAGGCTTGGATGGCAATCGCGTTATTGTTATCCCTTCTCACGTCGGAATTTCTGACATCTATTTGACTCACTCGCAGGTTCATCAGGAGTCTGGGGAAGCAAAAATTTCGCTTCATGTCCCTAGGGAGTTTCTTCATGCTCCTGTCGGAGCTCCTATGCATGAATTTTCATTTGCAGAGGAGGGTGTGAGGCATTCCATTCGTGTTGTTCTCAATCAGGTGAAGTCGTCTGGGGTGTTACAGGCACAACTAATGATCAATGGTGCATTGATGGATAGGCCTCCGGCAGAGTCGATTTTTATACAATTGCCCCATAAATCTATCGAAGATTTTTTGGAGGCAAACGAGGCTGAAATTATCGAGTTGAAGAAGTTTGCTGAAAATTTAGCAGAAAAAGCAGAGTCTCCAGAAGACCTAGAAACCTTGATCCGCGGCATCATGACGACATTTTCAGATGAGGCTAATGCTCCTTATCCCGTCTCATCAGCCGTGATCACGGGCTTTCATCTTGTCTTCATCAATCCTAAATACTTTCATTCAGAAATTGTAAAAGATCGTATTCCTTATGGAGCGACTACAGAAGTTTCGGAGACATATCCTTCGAGGAGTTTCGTCTTTATAGATCCCAATTTTATTCCGGATGCCTTTGCAAAAGGTTCATTTGATAGTCGTATCTTTCGCAATGGCCTTTTGAAGAATGGTGTGCAGGCTGAATTGACGAGAAAATACTCAGATAAAGGTATGAATACGGGTTTGGAGATGGATAAGCAATATTGGAGTGTGCATCTGAAGTATCTGATGAAGCACTCTCCCCAGTCTCTTCCAGAATTCTTAAGAGTTTTTGAAGAGGATCTTCGGTATTCCTCTTATGCCCTTGGGAGTCTCTATGAAGAAGTGGTTCGTTCCCTTGTCTCACATGATAAAACAGAAACATACTCTTTCATGTTGGGTAAATTAGTATCTTTAAAAAAAGAAGGTATCCGGGGATAATCGAACTGACCGATGATTTAATTAAGAGATTTTCTGCTGATGAAATTCTGTCTCCTTATTTTGAAGCTCTGATCTGACCCCGATTTTCCGGACAGTAAATTAGGCAGCGGACTTGTGTAAGTTTTCAAACTCCACGGGGCTCCTATAGCCCAGTGAGGAATGCAAACGTTTGTTGTTATAGAAAGACATTATGTATTGTTCAATGCTTCTACGAGCCTCTTCTCGTGTGCTATATTTCTGACGATAAACCAGTTCTACTTTCAACGTATGAAAAAGCTTTTCCACCATCGCATTATCATAACAATTACCCTTACGACTCATGCTCTGGATCACAGCATGCTTTTTTAAAAGCTGCCTATAAGGAAGCTAGCATACTGTGTCCCACGATCTGAATGATGAATGAGCTCTCTAGGAGGTAATCTTAAAGAAAATGCTTTCTCCAGTGCTCTACAGCATAAATCAGCCTGCAAAGAAAACCCTATATCAAAACCAACAATCTTCCTTGAAAAGAAATCCATCACAATGGCCAAATACAACCAGCCTTCTTTTGTCTCGATGTAACTGATGTCACAACCCCATTTCTGATTCTCTGTTTTTGCTGTAAAATCCTGAGAAATAACATTGGGAGACACAAGGTCATTGGCTTTGCTTTGTGTCGTCTGAGGTCTGTATTTAAGCTTATGGATCGACTTTAAGCCTGATACTTTCATCAATCGTGCCACGCGGTTTTTGCCACATTCAGTCCCTTGGTTGTGAATGTCACGATGCACGCGTATCGCTCCGTAAGTCTCACGACTTTCATGATAGGATGACTTAATCATGACCAATAAAGAACGATTCTCACGGCTTCTGTTGCTTTCAGAACGACCAAGCCAGTCATAATACCCTGACCGACTCACTTGGGCTAAAGAACATAAAAACATGACAGCATGACTGTTAGAATTGTCTTTCACGAATTGGTACCTGTCTGTGTGTCCTTGGCAAAGTAAACTGCCGTTTTTTTAAAAGGTCTCTTTCCATTTTGAGAATACGATTCTCTTTTCGAAGTCTGGAAAGCTCTTCTAATTCTGTTTCACTTAAGGCGTTTGGATCGGCTAAACGCAATCTCTCATCTCGGACCCATTTATCCAACGTGCTTTTCCCAATCCCCAAATCACTAGCCACCTGCGCTACTGGAATCTTTTGCTTTAATACCAATCCTTTCGCTTCTGTTTTGAACTCTTTTGTATATCGACGTCGGGTTAACATTCTGACCTCCTCAGTCTTCGTTACCTCTTATTCACTGTCCGGTAAAGTGGGGTCGGATCACTCTCTTGGAATATGCCGATGCGCACACGAAGCTGAAGATACTTCTTAAAGAGTGGCTTCAGTATAGGAAGGATACGCCTGTCGGTTTACAAAATCTTTTAAAGAGATATTTGCTTTCCTATCCGAAGGCTTCCGATTCATTGACTCGATGGTTTTTATCAATTGACGGGGATCGCAGTGAAGAGTCCCTTGTCGATGATTTCAAAGATAGTAGTGAACTTCACAAAGTAGGGATATGGGCGCTTCAGCATCAGAATAATCAGTTTTTTGAAAGAGTAACGAGAAGGTTTGTAGTGCTTAATTCTATGGGTAAATATGAGTGGATTCAATTTGCTACTGCAGCCATTTCCTTTGGCAATCATGTAGCTGCAGCTACTTGTCTTGATAGATTAGAATCAATCCCTCCAAACAATCTTGTATCATCTTTTGTAGGCCTTTTCGAAAGTTGTCTGAAAAGTAATTTTTTAGATCTCCTGCCGCGTGTGGGCGCTCTGATTTTAAAACGATCTCCCTCTACTCGGGAAGAGTTGAGCGAGAAGATGGATTCTTTTGTTGAAAGCTCTAATCTAACATTAGAACAAGCCTTCATCTGCTTAGTGTTTTACCAAGAAATATTGGGAGAAACGCCTCCTCCTCGGGTCAGTCAGTTGATCCCAATCTTTCACACAGGGAGTTGTGATTGATATTTGAAGTCAAAGGGGTTTTGGCTTTAATAGACTGATTCCGGCTGAATGATGGTTGATTCAAAAATCACTTTTGCCTAAGCGTCGGGCCCTTATGTGGAATCCATTTAAAAAGAAATCGTCTCCTGAATCTCAATCTTTAGAGTCTCTCATGACCCAAGCGCGCTCTGCGTATTTGGAGAATCGTTATGAGGATGCGTTTACGTCTCTTCAGCCCATTGAAGAAGCTTATCGATCTCTCAAAAATCTCAATGATCACTTTTTGCACAAACAAAGCCTGCCTGCTTTTAGTCGTTGGTGGGGCTATCGTGCGGCTTTGGCTTTATTGACAGGTAAGATCGACGAGCTGGAAAAGACGACACAGTTTTTTCTCGAGCAGGGGATTGAGTATGACTTTGAGGAGTTAAAAGCCAAACTCAAAGCCTATCAAAATCATCAGCTAGGTCCTCTTTTAGAACTTTATGAAAAGCAGATGGCTGCCATGCCTCGCGGGAGTGCTACGGGTTATATGCAGATGAATATTGCCACTCTTAAAGCGTTAACAGCCAAGACTTTTGAAGAAGCCAAAAAACTCCTGACCGATGTTGTGCTCACACCCAAGGATTTTCCCTGGCTAGAAGACGTGCGCACCTTAAGCCTCGCCTACTTGGCGGGCCGTACGCAAAATACGCGGATGGAAGAGGAGAGGGTTAAAGAATTTTTACCTAAACAACCCAAGCTCTTGGAGCCTGATGTGGCGTTGAATTTTTATCTGCTGAAATACCAAGAGATGCTGAAACCTCGTGTGACAGCTGTGCAGGACTAAACAACTCGTGACACGATTGAATACTCAGAGACATGAGGAATGTCGCCCATGACCCATCCTGGTATATGTCCACCGTGAAGAGCGTCGAGGTTTTGACCGTCCGCATTTTGAATAGCGTCGATTTTAAAATGAAAACTTCTTTCGGGAGTCATCACTTCTAATTGATCACCGACACTGAGTTTATTTTTGGGCTCGATAAAAAGACCACCAGCTTTGCTTTCTAAAATCATGCCGCCAAATTCTTGGGAATAAATATTGGTAATGCCTTCTTCATAACGCTGAAGAGAGCTATCATTTTTGCGCACTAAAAAGCCGGCTGTGTAACCACGGTTGTGAATTTTATTTAAATCTTTGGTGAGTTGGGGATTGAAGGGCTTGCCTTGGATCATTTCATCAATGGCTTGTCGGTAAGTTTTGGTGGTGACGGATAAATAATAAACAGACTTGGTGCGTCCTTCAATTTTGAAAGAGTCGATACCCGCGTCAGCCATTTCTTTTAAATGTTCAATGCCCATCAAATCGCGTGCGTTCATGATGTAGGTGCCGTATTCATCTTCATCGATCCGCATGAGCTCGCCGGGACGTTCTTTTTCTTCCAAATAAAAATCAGCGAGTATTTCCAGGCGATTGCTGGAATTTTCTTCTTCCATGCTGGGTTTTGCATACAGTTTGTAAGGCCAACGACAGGCGTTGGTGCAGAGGCCTTGGTTAGCATCGCGATGGTCAAAGTAATTTGAAAGTAAACAACGGCCTGAGTGAGCGATGCAAATCGCTCCATGCACAAATGCTTCGAGCTCTATTTCGGGAACCTTATCTTTAATCTCTTTGATTTGATCGATCGAGAGTTCACGAGAGAGAATAATACGTTCGACTCCAACCGTGTGCCAAAATTTAACAGCGGCCCAGTTCATTACATTGGCTTGTACAGAGAGGTGAATGGGGACTGTAGGATGACGTTCTTTCACCAAGGCAATGAGTCCTGGATCAGCCATGATGAGGGCGTCGGGTTTTGATGCAATCATTTCATCAATTTTTTTCATGAAGAGATTAATTTTATGATTGTGCGCTAAAATATTGGCGGTGAGATAAAACTTTTTCCCTAACTTATGTGCGTAGTCAGCCCCTTCAAAAATCGTGGCATCCCTAAAACCATTTTCACGAGCTCTCAGAGAAAATTGGGGAAGCCCGGCATAAACGGCATCAGCTCCATAAGCGAAGGCAAATTTAAGCTTTTCAAGATTGCCCGCAGGCACAAGAAGTTCAGGTGTTTTCATGGGCGAACGACTTAGTATTTTTTAAGAGTAAATCAATGGAATCTAGCTTTAGATAGAAGTTTAGTTGTTATTTTAAATTGATATGAGTATCTTTATATGTATAATTTGATGTATATAATATGAGCTGCTTCGAATGGGATGTTGATAAAAATAAGCTGAATGAAAGTAAGCATGGTATCTCTTTTGAACAAGCCAAAGCGGCTTTTTATGATCCATTTAGAATTATTGTGGAAGATACGGGGCATAGCTCGGACAAAGAGGAAAGATGGTTTTGTCTTGGAAGTGTGAATGAAGCTGTGATGACTGTAAGGTTTACTTATAGAAATGACAAAATCCGTATTTTTGGCGCTGGATATTGGCGCAAAGGAAAGGAACGTTATGAAAAAGAGAATAAAGTACGCAAATGAGAATATCCAGATGGGTAAGCGTGTTGAAGATTTTTTACCCTCTCCGGAAGAGATTATGATGAAGGAAAAGTCGACCAGAATTACGATTAATTTAAGGGAAGAAAGTTTGAATTTTTTCAAGAAGGAAGCGTTACGGCTTGGTGTTCCTTATCAAAGATTGATAAGGTCGATCATAGATCTTTACGCTCAGAGACATTTTGCTTAGTTGGGAAAGAGCGCTGAAAGCGCAAAAGGTATTCACAGGCTATCATTCCCCAATAATCTTCACCAAAACCCGCTTGCGTCGCTTGCCGTCGAATTCACCGTAAAAGATTTGTTCCCAAGGGCCGAAGTCGAGCTTGCCTTGCGTGATGGCCACTACCACTTCGCGGCCCATGAGTTGGCGTTTGATGTGGGCGTCGGCGTTGTCTTCGCCGGTGTCGTTGTGGCGGTATTGGTCGATGGGGGCATGAGGGACGAGGCGTTCTAAGAAGACTTCAAAGTCATGATGCAGGCCGCGTTCGTCGTCGTTGATGAAGACGCTCGCACTGATGTGCATGGCATTGACCAAGCACAAGCCTTCTTTAATGCCGCTTTTTTTGAGGGCAGCTTCGATTTGCGGCGTGATGTTAATAAACGCGCGTCGTGTTTTGACTTCAAACCACAATTCTTCGCGATGGGATTTCATTACAAGTTTGCCCTAAAGATTAGCAATAATCGCTTTACCAAAACCCGAGCACGAAAGCAGTGTTGCTCCATCCATCAAGCGTTCGAAGTCGTAGGTAACTGTCTTTTGAGCAATGGTTTTTTCCAAAGCTTTGACGATCATCTGAGCCGCTTCGTTCCAGCCTAAGTATTCCAACATCATCACACCCGAGAGAATGACAGAGCCTGGGTTGACTTTGTCTAAGTTGGTATACTTAGGCGCTGTGCCGTGCGTCGCCTCGAAAATCGACGCGCCGGTGATGTAGTTGATGTTGCCGCCGGGGGCGATGCCGATGCCGCCTACTTGGGCTGCTAAAGCATCGCTGATGTAGTCGCCGTTGAGGTTTAAGGTGGCAATGACGTCAAATTCATCGGGTCTTAAAAGGATCTGTTGTAAGAAGTTGTCGGCAATCGCATCTTTGATGAGGATTTTTCCTTCAGGAACTTTTCCTTGGCAATCTTCCCATGAGACGACTTCGTTGGCGAATTCACGTTTAGCGAGCTCATAGCCCCATTTCATGAAAGCCCCTTCGGTGAATTTCATGATGTTGCCCTTGTGGACTAAGGTCACACTCTTTCTCTTTTGTTTAATCGCATACTGAATGGCTGCGCGGACTAAGCGCTCAGTACCTTCTTTAGAGACAGGTTTGATACCAATGCCTGAGGTCTCGGGAAAACGAATCTTTTTCACACCCATTTCTTTTTGAAGAAATTGGATCAACTTTTTCACTTCGGGTGAGCCTTCTGCCCATTCTACGCCCGCGTAAATGTCTTCTGTATTTTCACGGAAAATCACCATGTCGATTTTTCCGGATGACGAACAGGCGAGGGGACGCCTGTGAAATAACGCACAGGACGAAGGCAGACATACAAATCCAATTCTTGTCTCAAGGTGACATTTAAGCTGCGGATCCCTTGGCCTACGGGTGTGGTGAGCGGTCCTTTGATGGCTACCAAGTATTCCTTGATCACATCGAGAGTTTCTTGAGGAAGGTAGTTGGGAGGACAATCATCACCGTAGGTAGCTTTGGCTTTTTCGCCGGCATATACTTCAAACCATTCAATCTTCTTTTTTCCTGCATAAGCTTTTTCGACAGCCGCATCTAAAACGATTTTTGACGCACGCCAAATATCAGGACCTGTACCATCACCTTCGATAAAAGGAACAATCGGGTGATTGGGGACGGTGAGCTTGCCATTGCTGATCGTGATTTTTTCTCCCTGTGAAGGGACCTGAATGAATTTTGACGTCATAGTCGTACCATTTACCTTTCTGGGTTTAGGAAACTGTGATCCCTTAGAGTCGCGCAGCCCCTATTGATATGATTCTCATCATATTTACTGATGAAATGCCTTTGAAATGAGGGTTGGTAGTAATGGAAGGGTTTTGCTTGTCAAATGAACTTTTGCTATTCTCTATCAATGACTCCACGTCAGGAACTTCTTCAAATTCAAAAAAAGATTTTTGCACGGAGCCAATCTTTGATCTCCAGTCATTCGTTAGTTCCTGAAAAAGGTTTTGATCTTTATGAAAAACAATACCGGCGCCACGTAAAAACATATCAGGAGCCTGCCTCATTAGAAGAATTGCGAGAAAAAATGCATGAATCCAACTTAGTTTTTGTTGGAGATTATCATACTAATAAACAATCCCAACGCGCATTTCTAAGACTTCTTCGTTGGATGGTGGCCGATCAAGTTTCCCATTTGGTGATTGGTCTTGAGATTATTCGGCATACCCATCAAAATATATCGATGCGTATTTGAAAAATGAGATTTCCGAATCTGATTTTTTAAAAAAAACGCAGTTTAAAGAGTATTGGTATTTTGATCTTTGGGAAAATTTCAGGCCCATTTTTGATTTTGCCCGTGAGCATGGCATTCCTATCATCGCGGTTGAAAAGTATTCGTCTTCTAAAGTGTCTCTATCAAAACGAGATCAAGAAACATCTCGGATCATCTGTGATTATTTTGAAAAGAAAAAAGAAACTAAGATGATAGTTTTGGTGGGAGATCTTCATGTCTCTCCGGATCATTTGCCACGAGAGACACAGCGGCTGTTTAAAGCACGATCAATCCCTTTTAAACCTTTGGTGGTCTATCAAAACTGTGAAGAGATTTATTGGCAGCTCGCAGAAAAGGCTTTGGAACATAAAGTCGAAGTCGTGCGTTTGCGCCCAAATGAATATGCTCTCATGACGACTCCTCCCATCATTTGGCAACAATCCTTCATTAATTGGCTTGAACATGAAGAAGGGGAGATTGACTATGAGGACGCCAAACACAGTTTTTTGGAAATACTGGGGCAAATTGCTCAGTTTTTAGGGGTTGTTGTCCCTTCTGAATCTGAAGATGTAGAAGTCTTCGCGTGTGGAGATTTTAGCTTTCTCAAATGGTTGGAGAATGAAGACAGTTTTTCAAAGAAAGATTTTCTAAAGATCAAAGAACAAATTCTCTCATCCGAGAGCTACTGCATTCCTCAAAAGAAAATTGTTTATTTGGGAAATCTCTCTTTAAATCATGCAGGAGAGGAAGCGGCTCATTATTTAAAAGCTTTGTGTTCTGGTCCTGAAGTGCCGCGCGACTTTATCGATGTTTTTTATTCCAATATTTTGCATGAGGCTTTGGGTTTTTTTGGGTCGAAGATTATTAATCATAAAAGAAAATGTTTTCATGAGAGAGAGTATCAAAATCTGATTGGCTATTGGAGAGATAACCCTACAGCAGAAAGGCGTTTCGAAGCTGAGATGGCTGTTTTGATTCTGCAACATCTCAAGTTGGAAGGTAACGATCTACCTCCATTGCGTTATTTCAAAATGAAGCCCAAAATCTTTTTGGGTGTCACTCACGGCTTGGGATATATGCTGGGGGATAAGCTCTATTATGGTTTGTTGGCTAAAAAAATAAGCAAACAAGAAATCAAAGAACTCTTTTACGCCTCTCTTCGAGAAGAGCGTGAACCCTTACGCATCTACCGCCGCCTTTTGAAAAAACTTAAAGGGGTTAAGATTCCTAAGAGGGTTTAATTGCCTTCTAAATAAAGCTCCGGATGCGCGACCAATTTATCGATATCTGATTGAAATAAAGGGTGTAATGTTTCTATTTCAGCTCTATCTTCTGGGGAAAACTCAAATCGCCGATTATATATAGCTCGATCAAAATTTTTGACGGCTTCTAGGCTCTCTCGAGTAAAGGTTAATGCTCTATCCTGATTATTCTGTTCCAGAGAGACTGCAAGATTGTAGGTGGCAAGAGTCATAAATTTTCTTTGCAGAGTGGAATAGAGGGCAAAGAGAATATGCGGATTCATGGGGTTGGATTCTTCGAGAGTTGGGGGAGAATCAAAAGCGCTTGGATCCATATGAATACCTGTTTCATTAAAATCAAAATCTGTATCTAAAACATTTGTGTCTGAAGCATAACTTTCCCAATCTATGGGAGGTGGTATTAAAACTGTTCTTTCACGAGTCATGGGTCGATGACTGTCGAGAGCGACCGTGGATAGATAATTTGCCCAGCGAGTTAGTGAAGTATTGCGATTCCTTAGGACATCCCGAGTGCTTCCATCTGGGAGTATAAAATAAACTGAAATGGCCAAGGCTGCTTGATCAGGATGTTGAATTTGAGAAGCAAGGTGTGCTGGGTTTGTTTCTGTTTCAATATATAAACCCGCTAATCGATCCATCAAGGCATGATAGGTGAGGTTGTTTCGGTAGAGATTTTCTAGCGAAGAAAATCTTTGAGCCCTTGAGGTGTTAATCACTCGACCCTCACTCTCTTCTCCATTTCTTAAATCTTCAAAGGCAGGAAAGTTGGCAATGATTTCATCCAAAATAGTTTCCTGTCGATGCATGGTGTAGCGTTCGCTCTCTGTAGCGTGGAGCCAGTAAGCTGATCTTTCTAAATACCTTACTAGAAGAGGGTTGTTTCCAATTCCATGGGTTATGTCCAACTCCACTAATCGACCAAGGTATGACAATCTCTCGTTTGAAGGCATGGCCATCATTATCTGATAATCGGAGTTTCTTGAGAGTGAAATGGCATAGTTGATAATGATTCGTCTATCTACGGATCTATCCATCATGAAGCCGCTTGTATCCTGAAGAACATGGACTCCAGAAATTTTTAGTCCTGTAGAATGGTCTTCTTCATGAGAAGCTTCATTCTCTACGGGACCATAAGATGGAGTCGTGGCTAAGTTGTCGACTGACTCGTCAAAAGGGTAAGTGGGAATAGGTCCTGATGCGTAATGATAGCCTCTGGATAGTTGGTCCACTAAAGATTCAGAAGATGTTCGTGGCGGTATATGGACGGGTCGATCTCCATTACCCACAAAAGCTAAGAGTCTCCATTCAGGAAATGGAAGATTCATTCTGTGATTATACAAATACATTAATCCAATAATTTCAGGGTGAAAAACTGGAGCCTGATATTTTCCTATCCGCGGAAGAGATGCAAATTGACCGCGATGGACGGATAATAAGACGTCTATAAGATGAGTAGGGGGAGATGCTGTATTGGTGTAATAAGCCATCAGCTGTACATGATCATCAAAGTATTGATAGCCTAAGTGTCTATTTCTCCAATTAAATGGAACTCCTGCAGCCTGAGCTAGAGCTACCAAATCTCGACCTCGGGCTACACAATTGCCATCGGTACGTCCCTCATAATAGCGAATCATCTGATCTTGTTTTATATAATAAGAATGGAGGCCACTTTCTCGATGGTCATGGAGGTAGACCATAAAAGGAATGAGAGGGTCTAAATCAGGATTTTGATACACTTGAGCATTTACATAATTTCTCAACCCTTCAACAAATCCACTATACCGATAGGTGAAGTTTTCTAAACGTTGAGGAGAAAATCGATGATGGTGTTCAATGCGATCGAGAATTTCTTCTGTAGGAATAAAATCAGCAAATGGAAATGTTTGAGTCGAGTCATGATTCCAACGGGATAGTGAGTCATAGACTTGCTGTCCGACTCTTGTTGGACTCAAATTTGATAAGGCTCTTTCGGACCAATAGACTCTTGGTTCTAAGGAAGGTCCTCGATATGGAAAATCGGCTTCAGGATCTGAGAGAGCCATGAGAGAAAGGCCATAAAGACTGACGCCTAAAAAATAAGGATTTTGTGAGACAGCTGTTAAGGCAAGCCCGGAGGCCGTAATAGATTCTGGGGACAGCTCTTCAAAAAAGGATAAGGATCTCAATCCTGGGCGACTATCTCCCAAAACACGAAATTGATAGGCTGGGGCATAGTTTGATTCTGAAGAGCTTGTAGATGGAAACGCAGGTCTCTCTGGATCAACTAATTCTTGTGAGGGTAGAGTAATTCCTTGTCTAAAAATAGGACGTCTACGGACGCGTATAAAATCGTTCACCCGTTTAACTTCGGTAGTATTCCAAAAAAGTTGCGTCTTCTTTTATACCTGTTACCGCCACGCAAAAATGTCCTCTTTAGTGGAAGGCGATAAAATTGGTAGTATGATGGGTGCCAGGCACCGAGTTAAATGGTTTTAAAATAAAAGTTTTTAAGGTTTTTTGCCTGTGGATAACTTTGTTTTTTCTTCCCAATACAAGATCCCCAAAAATGACCCGCATAAGAGGACTCCGACGAGGGAGGCGTAGGTGTATTTGACGTCAAACCAGCCGAAGTTGAATTCGCAGTAGAGCCAGGCCAGAGTGGCTCCGAGCATGAGGAGGGCAAGTCGGGGTCTTCGGTAAGCGATGAGGGCTGCTGCGGTGATGAAGCTGTAGTAGTAGCAGGTCAATTCATTGAAGAGAGGGATGAGTAGACAGCCCAAGGCTGTGGCTTCCCAAATTTCCAAAGTAGGAACCGTTTTCCAGAGAAGAAAAAGAAAGAGAACTAATATTCCCAAGTAGATGGGTTTGACGGCATCGAAAGCATCACGACGTTCCTGTTTCCAAACTTCGAAAGGATCGAGTCGGTGGTTGTCGTAGAGTTTTTCACCGACCTTGTCGAAGCGGAAGGCCATCAAAGTTTTGAGGCCCATGTTGTTGGTGAGCGGTGTGTTCATGTGATTGGTCATGACATGCGCAAATTCTTTGTAAGCATCGAGTCCTCGGCCTGTTCCAGGTAAGCTTATAGCCAAGAGAAGGAGACCACTTACGATCACGGATCCTAAAAATTTTCTTTGGTTCAACGATAAAGGTTTGAGGGATCGTGCCGGGATAATTTTTTGGAAAGCTTGAAAGAAAGGTCCAACCAAAAAGAACACAGGGAAGATTGTGATCGATGTTGATAAGGCCATGAAGAATCCGCCAGCGATATGCTTCTGCTTTTTCAAAAGAGCGATGCCCGTCATAAAAGCGAAGAACCAACTGTAGCGAAGGAATGCCCCTCCAATCCAATAATAGCGAGAGGCGTAATTGAGCCCCCAAACAATAAGGGCCAGGAAACAACCTTCCCAACCGAAAGCCCACCAAATCATCGCGAAGGCGAACAACACGATTGTCATGTCCAAATGGACTAGGGCGCGGATATCTGCCGTCGTTGTTTTGTAAAAGGACCCGACGACGCGACCCAAAGTCGTCCATACCGGAGGTGGATTGTAGCCATGGTCTTTTTGCATGCTATCCCAACGGTCAGGAGCCATGACGCCTCGAAACCATTTTAGATCTTTTTTGAAATCTTCCCAGCGCATGGCACTGAAATCATTTTTACAGAGGCTGGGATTATCCAAAATGTAGGAAGCCGGGCGGATCGTGTTGGTGCGGTGGTCGCGCAGACGTCGGTTGCGGGCTCGGGCGGCAAAGCCGTCTTCCTGGTCGGCCAGAGTGGTGCATTCGTAGAGCCCATGATAGCCCAATTCCGGAAAGTATTTGGAGCCCATGTAATAGTGATAAACTTCCCAAGAATGAATATCGTTTTGGAAGTGCCAGTTATAAAAGTTGTAATAAGACGAATAAGCCAGAAATGCGAGAGTCCCCATTAAAACAACTCGTGAAGAAAGTAGGTAAGTGCCTTTGCCGATTTTTTTAAGATAAAGATGAAGGGCAAAAAGAGCGACAAACGCGATGCCAATATACACTTTGTACACGGTGACTTTGTAGTCGTTGAGGCCTTTTTGCTCCGAGGGCTTTACATCCGTCTTAGCACTGGGAAGAATGGTGGTCTGAGGAGGGAATGGTGTCGGTGTTTGGCAATAAAGACCCATCTCGCTAACACTGTACCAGCTATCGCCATCACTTGCGGTTAGTTTCAAATAACGAGCTTTGCCTTGGATATTGGTATTTACACGCGTTTGCAGACCCATCGGCATTGTGGGCTGAAAATCAGTAATAACTTGGTAGCTGGACCCATCTAATGATCCTGAAAGTGTGTAGATATCGTTGTTGTCGGCTTGAATCCATCCAGAATGTATTTCTGTTTCATGTCCAAGATCAAACAACACAGCGCCATCGGTTCCGATTTTGACAACATTGGGCAAATCCCAAAAAGCGCTGTTGGCATAAGACTGATTATCAAAAATATTTGTTAAAATCCCTGTAACATCACCCGTAGACGTTGGTGTTGTTCCTTTAAGAATGTTCTGATCGGTGCAAGTGGGTGCAGGCTGAGGAGGGGATTTTTTTTTGGCTGCAAAAAGCGCTGATGATGAAAGTATAAGTAGCAAAAAAAAGAGTGTTGTTTGAATTTGAATAATTTTACGAAAAATTTTCATAGGTATCCTTACATTTTCATGTGCTTAAATATTTTTTCCGGGATGTTTTTGACAGCGAGCATAATCCATCGCCAAAACCCTGGGACATAAACGATGTCTTTTTTGTTTTTTATGGCGGAATATATTTTTTCTCCCACCACATCCGCGCGAGCAAAGAGAAAGTTCTTTTTAATAGAAACCGTCATGGGGGTGTCAACAAAGCCAGGTTTGATAGTGGTGACAGTGACTCCGTGAGGGGTTAAGCGATTTCTCAATCCTTGAAGGAAAAGTGATTTAGCTCCTTGAGCGGTCCCATAAACATAATTACTTTGACGCGCACGATCGCCTGCAACCGAAGAGATGACAACAATGTGACCTTCTAGGCGACCTTCGAAATAATTGGCGATAGGGGTTAATAGAGAAACGACACTTAAAAAATTAGTGGTCAGTTCTTTTAAGGTTTCCTGATAAGAAGTTTCACAAACCTTCTCGTTACCCAAGGTGCCATGAGCGATAAAAACCAGGTCCAATCCACCAAGAGTGTTTAAGATATTTTTTAAAAGAACTTCATGTTGGTCAAAATTATTGAGATCTAAAACATGAGTATCAACGCTCGAAGCTCCTCTCACTCTCAAGTCCTGAGCAATTTCTTCAAGAGGTTCTGATTTGCGAGCAACAAGATAAAGACAGTGTCCATCAGAGGCCATGAGTTTGGCGGTTTCATGAGCCATGGCAGACGTCGCACCGAAGATAGCAATTTTTTTTCATAAATGAGGCGGGGAATATGAGTGAGTAGAGGAAATGATGCAACTACGAAATAATCTCTCCATCCCAAAGTTTTTTAAAAACTGATTAAATGGTAAAATTTTTATATTTTCTAAGCTAGAAGCTCTATCTCCAGTAAAGACTCCGTAACATTCCGTGAGCTTGCTTTTCATATCTGCCTTAAGTCGTGCAAAACCCATATGAAAACGTTTTTCCCATCGATCTGTTGATTTGATTTCAATGGCGACAAATCCTTTTTTCGTTTCACAAATGAGGTCGACTTCCACATCATCATAACTTCTCCAGTAATAAAGGTTATATTTTAAACGGGAATAGGAGAGATACGTTTTCACTTCATGAAAGATATAAGTTTCAAATAAAAACCCAAGTTCATCGGGAGTGGGTGGATAGGCTAATCGTCCCGTCATGGCGCGAGCGACTCCGGAATCAAAAAAATAAAACTTTGGGCTCAATACCTGTTTGTTTCCTGAACGTAACTTCCAAGGCTGAAGCCACGATCCCAACATTGTGTCGCAGAGGATTTCAAAATAGCCCTGGACGGTTAATCGCGCCACCATGGCATCTTTGGAAATGTTGGAGATGTTTGTGATTTGAGCATTTTGACGAGCGGCAATTTCTAAAAAACGGGCAAAACCGGCTAGATTTCTCGTGAGAGCTTCTCCTTTTATTTCTTCCTGAAGATACGCATTTACATAAGTATCGAGATAATCCTGAGCTTCCTGGGGGGATTCAGCCAAATAAGCTTTTGGGAGCATCCCATAAGAGCACACTTTTTGAAGTTGAATGGTTGCGCCAACTTCATGTGATACAAGGGGAAAGAGTGGAGAAAAAATAGCACGGCCTGCTAGAAGATTAGCCGAACCTTTTTTTAATTTTCGGGCGCTGGAACCAGAGAGGATAAAGTTAAGTTTATGTTTTTCGATCAAGCGATGGACTTCATCCATTAAGGCTGGAACTTTTTGAACTTCATCGATGACGACCCAAGATCCGGTTGGAAGTGTTTTGGTTTCATCGTAAAGACGATCCGGATGTCCAAGTAAGCTTATGGCTTCGCGTGAATTTAAAAGATCATAGGTAGGAACCTTGGGAAAGTTTTGCTGAATCCATGTCGATTTTCCAACCCCACGAGGTCCCAATAATAGGATAGACCCTTTAGGTTTCGGATGCGCCCGTGTAAACATAGTTATCAATTTTACCGGAAAATTGATAATTAGCAATGCAAAATTATTATTGATTTTTTAATGTCACCCGTCTCCAAAAACTAGAAGAAAACTTCGGGTCGATATGTTTTTCAAATTCTTTCCACTGAGGGAAATAGGTTTGAAAGCTCGAGGCTGACATGCGTGCGTCTTTGGCAGGGTAGACACGACCACCGTGTTTTTTGACGATCGTATCCAGGTCTTCCATGAGTTGAAGTGTTTTTTTACCTTTATTCGAAAAATCCAGAGCCAAAGTAGCGCCTTGAATTGGAAAAGAGAGCATTCCTGGTGAAGCGACATTTCCAAACTTTTTGAGAACAGCTAAAAAGATCCTTCTCCTGATTCAGAAATTTTTTCCAAAACTTCATGCATGCCGTCTCGGGCTACTTTTTCAGGAATCACACATTGGTACTGAAAAAAACCACGGTTTCCATAAATGCGATTCCAATGATGGATGGCGTCTAATGGGTAGAAAAAACTATCAGGGGTCACGAGTTTTTTGACCCGATCTTCTTTTTGTTTATTGTAATAGACTTCATTGAAGAGTTTGATGGTGTAGTGGTTTAGTGCAAAGTTAGGGGCATTAAAGGGGACAGTCAGTTTCCTTTTGGGTGTTGGTAATGGGTCTTTTGTATACGCATGATTGCCTCGCAAAAGAGACCACGGCCTAACGATTTTCCCTGAGCCAATCCATCGATCCAGGCCACTGTATACAAAAATCCTTCGTCGGATTCCTGAGCTAATTCAAAAAATTCATGAATGTTTTGGTAGCGAATGGATTCCATTTCAATCCATGGACTGGGAATTTTTTTAAGCTGGATTGTAGCTGAGAGTATGAGTCCTGTGAGGCCCAATCCACCAATGGTGGCTTGATAGAAATCTGTGTTTTGAGTGGGGGAGCAGAGATGTTTACTGCCATCGGAGCGTGCTAATTCAAATTGAAGGATATGATTGCCAAAGTTTCCATCACGATGATGATTTTTCCCATGCACGTCATTGGCAATGGCACCACCTACGGTAACAAACTTTGTCCCTGGAGTGACAGGTAAAAACCAGCCTCGTGGTATTGAAAAATTTAAAATATCTTCCAGTGTCGTTCCGGATTCGCAGGTTAATAAACCTGTTTCAGTGTCAAAGTGAATTAAGCGATTCATCGCTGTGGTTACGATCAGATTACCATCTTGATTCAAACAGGAATCCCCATAACTGCGCCCCAAACCATAGGGAAGGAGAGGTTCTTCTGAGTTTGAAAACGGAAGAGGGTCTGATTTCCACAACTGATGAAAAATTCTTTTGTGAGTGGTTTTGGGGTAGCGTCCCCATGATTCTAAAGTCTGGGTATTCATAATTATGTCGCCAGAAAAATAATCAATACGCAAAGAGCTCCGATGACATAGCTCGTTTTATCTGTAATCGCGAAAAGAATTGGATCTGAATGCATCTCTCCACGACGTGTTAAAAGCCAAACACGACTGATCCAGTACATGAGTAAGGGACAAATCATCCACATTAAATGAGGTCGTGTATAAAGAGAGTAGATATCATCACTGCTGACATAAAGTGCCATTACCAATATCGATACATAACCACTGGCCACTCCGAGATCTCCGATGACGCTGATGTCTTTTCCCATGTAGCCACGACCAATGCCAAACTCGCTGTTTTTGATATGAAGAAGCTGAAGTTCTGAAAAGCGTTTGACGAAGGCCAAGCTGGCAAACAAAAACATGGAAAAAACAAGAAGCCATTGAGAGATTTCCACTTCGCCTGCCAGGGCTCCAGCAAAAATACGTGTTGTATAGAGGGCTGCCAAAGTCATGACATCAATTAAAACCATTCTCTTTAAAACCACAGAATAAGCCGTGGTTGTCATGATATAAAAGCTGAGAATGTAGAGGAAAGGTCGTGGCAGTAAAAGGCTGATCAGAAAACTCAAAATTAAAAAAATGGGGATGCAGGTTTTGGCCAAGGAAATAGGAATTTTTCCAGAGGCCAAAGGTCGATGTTTTTTGATTTCGTGCTGGCGGTCTGATTCAATATCAATGATATCATTTAAAAGATACACGGCAGAAGCGCAGAGGCTAAACGATATAAACGCAAGAATGGATTTTTGAAGAAGAGGAATATCTAAAAATTTGTGAGCTGCTAAAAGGGGAATGAATATCAAAATATTCTTGGCCCATTGATGAATTCGAATCGCTTTGAGGAAGAGACGCATATCGTTAGAGTTTAGCACAGTGTTTTGCTGAAATGAATCTGTTTTATAAGCCTTTAAATTCAGGAGCACGTTTGGCGCGAATCGCGTCAATCCCTTCAACGATATCGTGTGTTTTGAAAATCTTTCCTTGGCCTTGGGCTTCGTAACGAAGTTGGGATTGAAGTGTTTTGAGATAAGACTGGATACCTTTTTTCGCGACTTTAACAGCCAGTGGAGCGTTAGCGGCAATCTCTCGTGCGAGCTTTAAAGTTTCTTCTTTGAGAAATTCTTGAGGGTAGAGGTGCTGGATGACACCTTTTTGCAAAGCTTCTTCAGAGGTCATGGTACGACCGGTTAAAAGTAAATCCATCGCCAGAGGGATTCCTAAAACATGGGGCAATAAAAAGTACCGCCCATTCCAGGAGATAAACCAATTTTGACAAAATTGACTCCCATCTTGGCATTCACTGAAGCGACTCGAAAGTCACAGGCTAATGTCATACAAAAAGCGGCGCCTATGGCAGGTCCGTTGATCATCGCAATGACTGGAGCTTCAATATTTCGAATAGAGAGATATTTGTTATAAAACTTCAGCATTTCTTTTTGATTGATGGCGGGTTTTTCTGAGTGCGTGCGATAAGAATGTCAAAATTTCCACCCGCTGAAAAAGCACGTCCAGCTCCGGTGAGGATGACCACACGGATGGATTTGTCTTTATTGATCTTGGGGACGAGTTTTTGGATTTCATTTCCCATCTCTTCTGAGAGAGCATTGAGACGATCGGGATCGTTTAAAATAATCCAGGCGATTGGTCCTTCTTTTTCAAAGAGAATTTGTGACATAGGGATGCGTGGGTAAGCCGATTCTGAAAAATTGTAAAGTTTGAAAAACTTCTTGTGACCACCGGATGAGGTATGTACACAGCCCAGGCTCATGATTGATATTGCGTGGATTAAAAAAAGTATTCGAGAAGGCGACTATCTTTTGACGCTTCATGCTGAAGAAGAAAGACGATCTGATCATCTCTCAATTGATGATGTGGAATATGTTTTGTTGCATGGTGAGATTTTGGAAAATTATCCCGAAGATCAACGAGGGGCTTCATGTTTGGTGAGTGGTCATGTTTTAGGGAAATCAGTCCATGTTGTTTGCGGAAAAAATAAACTGGGCAAGTTGATTGTTATCACAGTATATATCCCCACTCCCCCTAAGTGGGAAACTCCAACCAAGAGGAGAAAAAAATGAAAAAATATGGTGATTGTGTTTTTTGTGGTGGGCATGTGGATGAAGTAATGTCCACTTATGATTACCGCTATCATGGACAACTGTATATTTTTGAAAATGTTCCCATGGGAAAATGCGTGCAATGTGGAGAGAAATTTATTACGGCTTCTATTGCAAAAAAACTCGAGAAAAAAGCTTCATCACCTCTCAAAAAAATACAAGCTATTGCTATTCCAGTGATTTCATTTGCCTAAGTTATAGAAAGAGATTTTATGGACCCAATCGAAAGTCATTTGCAAACAGAGAGTGCTGAATATCAGGCTAATTTTTCTCATAATGAAAGCTTGGCTCAAGTACTGAAGAAAAATCTAGAGACCACTGCCAAAGGTGGTGGGGATGAAGCGGTGAAGCGTCATCATGACCGTGGCAAGCTTCTTCCGCGTGAACGCATTCAGCGTATCATCGATCCAGGCACACATTTTATGGAGTTTTCAGCGTGTGCAGCCAATGGGCTTTATGACGATGACGCTCCCTCGGCGGGAATGGTGACGGGCATTGGGACTGTGCATGGTCGCGAGGTCTTGTTCGTCGCCAACGACGCGACGGTCAAGGGTGGCACGTATTACCCCATGACGGTGAAGAAACATTTGCGAGCTCAAGAAATTGCTCTCGAAAATCATTTGCCCTGTGTTTATCTGGTCGATTCGGGTGGAGCATTTTTGCCTCTTCAGGCTGAAGTCTTTCCGGATAAAGAACATTTTGGCCGTATCTTTTTTAATCAAGCGCGTATGTCGTCTTTGGGGATTCCTCAGATTGCTGTGGTCTTGGGCTCATGTACGGCTGGTGGCGCTTATGTGCCGGCGATGAGCGATGAGACGATTATTGTCAAAGGCAATGGTACGATTTTTTTGGGTGGTCCTCCTTTAGTAAAAGCAGCGACAGGAGAAGAAGTGACCGCGGAAGATTTGGGTGGGGGCGATGTTCATTGCCGCAAATCTGGCGTGACGGATCACTTGGCTGAAAATGAAGAAGAGGCTTTGTACTTGGCGCGCAACATTCTGGAAAATCTCAATCGTGGACCCAAACAGGGATTGGATATTCTACCTCCAGAAGAACCCATCTATGATCCAAAAGAAATTTATGGAATTTTATCGAAGGATCCTCGCAAGCCATTTGATGTACATGAAGTGATTGCACGTCTGGTGGATGGTAGTCGTTTTCATGAGTTTAAACCTCTGTATGGAAATACTTTGGTCACAGGGTTTGCTCGCATCATGGGTTATCCTGTGGGGATTATTGCCAACAACGGTGTTTTATTTTCTGCAAGCGCCTTAAAAGCGGCTCACTTTGTTGAACTCTGTGCTCAACGCAATATCCCACTTTTGTTTTTGCAAAACATCACCGGATTTATGGTGGGACGTCAGTATGAAAATAGTGGTATCGCGCGCGACGGCGCCAAGATGGTGACGGCGGTGGCGTGTGCGAATGTTCCCAAATTTACGGTCGTGATCGGTGGCTCTCATGGCGCTGGTAACTACGCCATGTGTGGACGTGCCTACGGTCCTCGCCAATTGTGGATGTGGCCTAATGCACGTATTTCAGTGATGGGTGGGGAACAAGCTGCGACAGTTTTGACCACGGTGAAAAAAGATCAGCTTCTGGCCAAAGGAAAAACTTTTACGGCTGAAGACGATGAGGCAATACGTGAGCCTATTTTGAAAAAATATGAAGAAGAAGGAAATTGTTATTACAGCACGGCTCGTTTGTGGGATGATGGTGTCATTGATCCCTTAGATACAAGACGTGTGATTGCGATGGGTATTGCTTCCAGCTTGAATGCCCCCGCCCGAAAAACAGATTTTGGTGTATTTAGGATGTAAGGAGAAATCATGTCGACAATCATTTTTGAACAAACCAACGGAATCGCCCGCATCAAACTCAACCGACCTGATGTGCGCAACGCTTTCAATGCGGAGTTGATTCAGGAACTTTCCGACACTTTTAAAAAAGTTGAAAAAGATGCTGCTAGTCGTGTGGTGATTTTGTCGGGTGAAGGTGGATTTTTCTGCGCAGGAGCGGATCTTAATTGGATGAAGTCTTTTGTAGGCGCTTCCAGAGAAGAAAATGAAGCCGATGCTCGTAAATTGGGAGATCTTCTTTATTATCTTAATAATTTCCCAAAACCTCTCATTGTTGTGGCACATGGTGCGGCTGTCGGTGGTGGAGTGGGCTTGGTCGCTGTGGCGGATATTGCTTTAGCTGCTGAAGAAACCGTCTATTCCTTGGCAGAAGTAAAGTTGGGACTTATCCCCGCTGTGATTTCACCTTTTGTCATCGCCAAAATGGGAGAGGCAGGAGCGCGTCGGTATTTTTTAACAGGTGAAAAATTTGGCAATGATGAAGCGATGCGTTTTGGTTTGATTCATGAACAGCTTGAGAGCGATCAGCTCCAAGCAAGAGCTGGTGAATTAGCTAAATCACTTTTGAGCTCAGGTCCTGAAGCGTTAAAAGCGGCGAAAGAATTAATTTCCAAAGTGGGTTCTTCCATCAATCAAGAAGTCCGAGAATATACGGTGAAGAAAATTTCAGAGCTTCGCGTGAGTGCTGAAGCTCAAGAAGGTATCGCTGCCTTTTTGGAAAAACGAAAAGCCAATTGGATTCCTCAAAAATGATCGAAAAAGTCCTCATTGCTAATCGAGGTGAAATTGCTCTGCGTATTCAGCGTGCTTGTCGTTCTTTAAATATTCGAACTGTCGCTGTTTACTCAGAAGTGGATCGTGAAGCTTTGTTTGTTAAAAAAGCTGATGAGTCTGTGTGTCTTGGAGCTGCAGCTCCGAAAGAAAGTTATCTTAATATTCCAAAAATTATCGAAGCTGCCCAGAAGACGGGAGCTCAAGCTATTCATCCGGGGTATGGATTTTGTCTGAGCGTCCTGAGTTTGCTCAAGCGTGTGAAAAAGCCGGGATCATTTTTATCGGCCCTACCTCTGATGTGATCAAGACGATGGGGATAAAATTGGTGCGAAGAAAGTTTTAGAAAAGAAAATGTGCCGATGATTCCGGGGTTGGCCAAACCCCTGACAGATTTAGCTGAACTCAAAGCGGCGGCTCAAAAAATTGGATTTCCCGTTTTACTCAAAGCGGCTGCTGGCGGTGGTGGGAAGGGGATGCAGGTGGTGAATTCGGAAGGCGATCTGGAAAGTGCCCTCGCCAGTTGTCAACGTGTCGCCAAATCGGCTTTTGGCGATGATCGTATTTTCATGGAAAAATATTTATTGAGCCCGCGTCATGTCGAGTTTCAAGTGGTGGGGGATACTCATGGGAATTTTTTTTTCTTTTCGAGCGTGAATGTTCGGTCCAGCGTCGTCATCAGAAAATTATCGAAGAAACTCCCAGTCCGGCTTTAGATTCAGAATTGCGTTCTAAGATGGCGGATGTGGCTGTGCGTATTACCAAGGCTATTGGTTATCGTGGAGTGGGAACGATTGAGTTTATTTTGGATGCTCAGAAGAATTTTTATTTTTTGGAGATGAATACGCGGCTTCAGGTGGAACATCCTGTTACGGAAATGGTTGTGGGGGTTGATTTGGTGCAGATGCAGATTCGGGTGGCGCGTGGAGAAAATGTAGGGGCAATTCATGAATTGCCCCTACGGCAATCCGGCCATGCCATTGAATGCCGCATTTGTGCCGAAGATCCTGAGAAGAATTTTTTGCCCTCGATTGGAAAGATCACGCGCTATGTCGAGCCCAAGGGAGAAGGCGTGCGTGTGGATTCGGGAGTGTTTGAGGGTTGGACGATTCCGATGGAATACGATCCGATGTTGGCGAAGTTGATTGTTCACGCGCCTTCTCGGTCACGGGCTATTATGAAAATGCTCAAGGCCTTGGATGACTATCAGATTGAAGGAATCAAAACGAATATTCCTTTTCTCATGGATATTTTGCGAAATCCTGAATTCGTTGCGGGACGTACAGAAACAGGATTGATCGAAAAGCATTTTAAAGAATGGTCCGCTTCTCACTTTGTCCCAGAAGACCCTTTTAATCCGTTTAAAAACGTAGGGGCGCAATTTATTGCGCCCTCCTCACAGCAAGCCTCAAAACGTTCTAAACAGAAAAAGATGACCACAATCTCACAGCCCCCATGCCTGGCCAAGTGGTGAAAGTTTTAGTGCAGGAAGGCCAATCGGTAAAAGCGGGTGAGATGTTGGTGGTGATGGAAGCCATGAAAATGGAACATTCAATCAGCGCCCCTAAAGATTCCAAAGTAAAAAAAGTCAATTTTCAGCAAGGGGATAAAGTCAACATGGGCGACAAGCTGGTCGAGCTGGAATAGTTTTTTAACTCTGCTCTTCCACAACCCGAAATGCATGCTCCATTCTAAAGATTTCTTTTGAGGGCACCAATTTTTTTGCCAGATTTCTCCACTGTAAAACAGATTTGATAATCTCAGAGATAATTTTTTTTGCTTCTGATTGCTTAAGCCGGAAATAAACAGCGACACTAAGGGCTAGGTCTAAGCTTTGGGTATTATCATCTTTTGAAATATTGAGTTTGAGTCCGTCGCCTGTTTCTGAAGGGTTTATGTCGTAGGCAGGAGCTAATTTCCAGCCTTTTTCTGTTAAGAGAAAGCCATGATTTCTAAGATGGTCATCGGTATTTGAAATGCATATGTTAAATATAATCCGTCTCCAGAGTTGCTCTAGATCAGATTCTGCCTGACAGCCATTTTGAATGAGAAAATCAACCAGATCGAGGTAGCTGACACCTTCATCAGAATCTTCTCCATCATTTCGATTCAGTAATGTCATCGCAGAAGCAAAGTGAATTCTCTTGTGCTGATGACGATCAAACCTTTTTGTTAGAAAAGTGTCATGGAGCCCTGAAAATCTTTTTATTTGTGACTCCGACATTGTAATTTTAGCTTTTACCGCCAATTGATGGACGAGAAATTCCCAAGCACCAATATTCAGCTCATCATTTTTGCTGGGGAATTTTGCTATCCATAAATTTTCTTTGGTGTCGATAACGCTGGCTTTGGGACGAGCGCCTCCCAAAGACCCTCCCGGTGCGATCAGAAGTTTGAGCCATTTCATGTAATCCTTATTTTTTTCGGCATGATCTTTTTCAAGTTGAAGAGAGGCGTTTTCTAATTCCCTCAGCTGGGTCCAGGGTGGCGAAGCCATCTCTCGATTGTCATCGAGAAATGGTCTTGAGGGATTGAGTTTAAACCTTAAGGCTCCCATTCTGTGTTGGTCGAAAACGCCCAAGAGGTAATCAGATTCCATGAGAGTTTGAATATTTCTTTTTTCTTCCCGCGCTAGCTGTTCTTCTCGTCTTCTCATTAAAAGTCGTCCCCAACGATCTGGTGATGAGTCAAGAAAGAGACCGAAATTTTTATGTCCTGATTGAGGGTATTGAGGTCCTGTAAACAATTTAAGCTCTGGATCTAGATGTGTGGCATACCCTGATTTTAGCCAATCTCTGTCATATTCAAATGAAAAAACTTCTTTTCCTCGTAAAGGTGTCGTGCGCAGTATCCCCATGTAGAGAGGTTTGTTGAAAGTTTCCCAATCAGTATAAACAAAGATTTCTTTTTGTTCTGATTTGTTTTTCATATTTATTTTTTGTTTTTATAAGAGCTGCATCTTGTAGTTTTCGTCCCAACTCATCATCTTTTGCAACAAGGGTGAGGTCATGTTCGAGTCCTAGGCTAAAAAGCACATTGGCATAAGCTCCCAGGCTTACAGTAGGCTCACCTTTTCAATGGATCTCAAAGTCATACGCGTCATTCCAGCTCTTTCGGATACCATCATAGAAGAGAGTTTTCGTCGTAGTCGGGCCAGACGTATATTTTCTCCTAATCCTTTGAGAATAGCCGATAGCTTGGGTGTTTGAGGTGTTGTTTTCTTTCCCATATTGTATAATATAGTAGTCATATATTTATATTATGGCAATTATATTATACGTACTAGAATTAAATCTCTTATGAATCCAACCTTGCCAAGGATTATATTTTTGTGTCACCAGTTCTAAATCATGTCCTCATACCCACAAAAAGTAAAAATCGTCGAAGTCGGTCCTCGTGATGGATTGCAAAACGAGAAAGAAATTATTCCTTCTGAAGATAAAATTCGTTTCATTGATGCTTTGTCTGAAAGTGGACTGAGTGTGATTGAAGTGAGCTCGTTTGTGCATCCCAAGTGGGTGCCGCAGCTGTCTGATGTGTCGGAAGTGTATTCCAAAATTCAAAAGAAAAAAGGTGTTCAGTATCCGTGTCTCGTGCCGAATCTCAAAGGCTTAGAGCGTGCGATAGGATTGGGTGTGAAAGAGATTGCTGTCTTCACCGCAGCGTCTGATGGGTTTAATCAGAAGAATATTAATATGACAGTGGCTGAGTCGTTGATTGGTATTCGTGAAATAATTCAAAAAGCGCAGCAGGAAAAGATTTCTGTGCGGGGGTATGTGTCGACTGTTGTCGCTTGTCCTTATGAAGGTAAAATAGCTCCTGAAAAAGTGCTTCCCGTTGTTCAGAGTCTTTTGGATGCTGGTGTGGATGAAGTATCCTTGGGAGATACGATCGGAGCTGCAGTGCCGACCGATGTGGAAAAGCTTTTGTCACTTTTGTTGAAGACTCAAGAGGTCGCAAAACTCGCTGTGCATTTTCATGATACACGGGGCACGGCTTTAGCCAATATTCTCAAATCTCTGGAAATGGGAATTTCCATTATTGATTCTTCTGCAGGTGGATTGGGTGGTTGTCCTTATGCTCCCGGAGCTTCGGGAAATGTCGCGACAGAAGATGTTCTCTACATGCTGCATGGTATGGGAATTCAGACAGGAGTGGATTTGGATCAAGTTGTTGCGGCTTCTCGCTTGATTGAAAAATCTCTCAAAAGAACTCTTTCTAGTAAGTACTTGGCTTGTCAGTCTCTTTAAGAATCCCCTAAGACTTTCTATTACTCATAATTCAGTTCATCCCCGATATTTTGTTTTCTTTATTCTTCTATACGCCACCAATGCTCTTATCTCATTCATTGTTTTAGGTCTTGGACGTCGTGGGACTCTTGAGATTCTTGGGATCTTTTTTCCCATTTGGGCGGATGGAGGTATTGATGAAAAAAACATGAAGAGCTTTTATCTTTTAGCATCTCGCTGACAACGAGGTGAATCCAATGAAGCCTAAAAAGGAATAACCTATGAGTCGCAACGATTTTAAAATAAAACTGAAGAGGTATCTTTGTCCGGCAGTGCTCATTTTGTGTTTGATGACATTGTTGCCTTTGAAATCAGCTCAAGCCACGTGCGATACGATGGCTTGTGCTATTTGTGGAGATAGTATTTTGGGGCCTGGAGAACAATGTGATGATGGCAACACAGTGACAGAAGGCTGTCCTCGTGGTGTTGCTAGTTGTACCGTGTGTTCTTCCAGATGTCTTTTAGCTCCTGGTCCGACGTCTGTGTGCGGTGATGGTGTTTTAAACCCCATGTTTGAACAATGCGATGATGGAAACCGTAATAACAACGATGCGTGCAAGAATGATTGTACCATTGCCATTTGTGGCGACAATGTTGTGGGTCCTGGAGAGCAATGTGATGACGCTAATCGCATTAATACCGATGGCTGTACCAATTTCTGCAGAGTTTCTGTCTGTGGTGATGGGATTGTAGCAACGGCAGATGAACAATGTGATGATGGGAATGTTTTGAATGGAGATGGATGCGAAGCCAATTGTACGTTGCCTGAATGTGGTAATGCTATTGTTGATTTCGGAGAGCAGTGTGATGATGGAAATTCTATCGATACAGATGCTTGCCGCAATAGTTGTGCGACAGCAGTTTGTGGAGATAATGTGGTTGGCCCTGGTGAAGAATGCGATGATGCCAATCTCAATGAAGATGATGGCTGTGCAAGTAATTGTGAGCTTTGCCCACGCTGTGGAAATGGCGTGAATGAAATTGCTGCAGGTGAAACCTGTGATGATGGCAATTTTATGAATGGTGATATTTGCAAAAATGATTGTACCCCGAATGTTTGTGGCGATGGCATCATTGGTCCTGGTGAAGAATGCGATGATGGGAATACAAACAATAATGACGTGTGCAAAAATAATTGCGAACTGAATGTCTGTGGAGATCATGTCCTTATGCATGGTCGTGAGCTTTGCGATGATGGTAATCATATTAACCATGATGGTTGCAGCGATAATTGCTTAGTTTGTGAAAATATTATCTGCGGTGATGGTATTCCTGAAGGCACAGAACAGTGCGATGATGGAAACTTCAACGATCATGATGCCTGCCGTAATAATTGCTTCACCAATGTCTGCGGTGATGGTTCCGTAGGTCCCGGTGAACAATGTGATGACGGAAATGCGCGCAATCATGATGGTTGCAGCAGTACATGCCAAGATGAACCTGTAATAGCTCCTGTGTGTGGTAATCATATCGTCGAAGAGGGTGAACAATGTGATGACGGCAATACAGTGAACACAGATGCCTGCAAAAATAATTGTTCCAACAGTATTTGTGGTGACCAAGTTGTTGGTCCCGGTGAACAATGTGATGATGGCAACATGTCAGATAATGATGGCTGCAGCAGTCTCTGCTTAAATGAAGCCACGGATCCAGTGTGTGGTAATCTCATTACTGAAGCTGGCGAACAATGCGATGATGGGAATAGCATTGATGATGATGGATGCTCCAACTCATGCATGTCAGTTGCTATCGGTAGTGGTGGCAGCGGTGGAAGTGGTGGAATGGCTGGAAGTTCTGAAGAAACAGGTGGTAGTGGTGGCGACACTGTTGTTCCTGAATCTCAAACTTCAGATTCCTCTACAAATGACGTCGTTGGTGCGGTGAATGCTGAACCCTCAGCTTCTGGAGGAGGCTGTTCTTTGGTATTCTAATTCAGACTTCAGAAGTGATGTTTGAAACATAAAAACCCCTGAGTATAAAACTCAGGGGTTTTTAGCACCTTCCTTCTTGCCAGAAAGCCTATTTCAAGTCAGTAGCGGCCTATGATTTACTTGGATCATAATGCGACTACCCCTGTGGATGCTGATGTGCGTGAGGCCATGATAGATTGTCTTTCTGATCAGTTTGGCAATCCATCCAGTCTTCATGGTTTGGGACGTAAGGCACGAAAAATCCTAGAGGATTCGCGAGAAAAGATTAGCCAAACAATTGGCGCTTCGGAAGACGAGCTGTTTTTTACCAGTGGTGGTACCGAGAGTATCAATCTAGCTCTGAGAGGTTCTCTTCAGAAAATAGATCCCGGACTTTTAAAGTTGGGCAAGCCTCACATCATCACCACAGCTGTAGAGCATAAAGCGGTTTTGGAGACTCTAGAAGAGTTGAAAAAAGAAGGTCGTCTTGAAGTGACTTTGGTGGGTGTAGATTCTAAGGGTCGTGTGAAACTTGAGGATTTTCAAAAAGCACTGCGACCAACGACATTTTTGATTTCCATGATGTGGGTGAATAACGAGATCGGAAATATTTACCCCATAGAAGCTATTGGCCATTGGGTCCGGTCTCAAAAAATACTCTTTCATGTGGATGCGGTTCAAGCTTTAGGAAAACTAGAAATTAACCTGTCAAAAATCCCTGTGGATCTCATGTCGTTATCAGCCCATAAAATCTATGGGCCTAAAGGGGTGGGAGCGCTTTATATTCTAAGTGGGGTTAAGGTGGCTTCCTGCCATACCGGTGGGGCTCAGGAGATGGAAAAACGCGGTGGAACTGAAAATCTTCCCGGAATTGTTGGTTTTGCCCAAGCTGTTGAAAAAATTGATTTAAAAAATGACAATTCACGCATCAAAATTTTACGTCAAAAACTAGAGTCGGGATTAGCCCAAATTCCTCAATCTCATGTTCAAGGAGATGAAGGCTCACGTGTAGCCAATACACTCAGTATGACTTTTGAAGGGGTAGAGAGTGAAATGGGCATCATTGCACTTGATCGGGAGGGGATTGCTGTGTCATCAGGCTCCGCTTGCGCCTCTGGAGCAGTGGAACCTTCGCACGTACTTTTGGCCATGGGGGTCAATCGCGGCGAAGCTAAGGGAGTGATTCGATTTTCATTGGGGAAATCGACAACTGAGTCTGAAATAGAAACAGTTTTAAAATCGTTCCTGAAGTGATTGCTGGTCTCAGAAAGTCTTAAGGAAGGAATCAACATGCCTGTGATGTCTAAAAATTTGGCTGTCGTTGCTATGAGTGGAGGGGTGGATAGCTCGGTAGCGGCATTGCTTTTGAAAGAGCAAGGTCTTGAGGTGATTGGGATTTCTATGAAAACTCATGAAACCCCTCACATGGACTCACGAGAAGGTGGTACTTGTTGTACAGCCTATGACATCAACGATGCTCGCCGTGTGTGTCAGCAACTGGATATTCCTTTTTACCCTATTAATTTTACCGAAGAGTTTTCAGAAAAAGTAATCGATTATTTTGGAAAAGAATATTCTCAAGGTCGTACGCCGAATCCTTGTGTGGAATGTAATAGTCAGTTGAAGTTTGCTGCTCTCTTGAAAAAGGCCCGTGAGCTTGGGGCCTATTACTTGGCAACAGGTCATTACGCCGTCAAGACGCGTGATACTTTGGGTAAATACCATCTGATGAAGGCTCGCGATCGCGAAAAAGATCAGTCTTATTTTTTGTATAAGCTTGGTCAGGAACAACTCGAGCATGTTTTGTTTCCAATCGGTAAATACACAAAGGAAGAAGTGCGTGAGTTTGCACGATCGGCAGATATTAAGACCGCTGACAAGGCTGAGAGTCAGGAAATTTGTTTTGTCCCAGATAATGACTACGCGTCTTTTATTGAGAATGAGCTTCCTGTTTATAAGGGAACCCCAGGCAATTTTGTTTCAGAATCAGGAGATGTACTAGGTCAGCATCGCGGTGTTCATGCTTATACAGTCGGGCAGAGACGTGGTTTGGGAGTAGCTTTTGGTGAGAGAGCGTATGTGAAGCTGATCAATGTAGAAAAAAATGAAATCGTTCTTTCAGATAAAGATGGCTTGGTGAGCAAAGGTTTAGTGGCTCAAAAAGTAAGCTGGGTTCACCGAGAGTTTGTGACATCAGGGCAGATGGTGGAAGCAAAAATTCGTTATAGGCATAAAGGCGCCAAGGCATTTGTGCATATCAACCCTGATGATTCTGTGAGGTTAGATTTTGTCGAACCAGAAAGCTCCGTATCTCCTGGCCAAGCTGTTGTTTTTTACCGCAATGATGAGCTTTTAGGTGGAGGCACCATAGAAAAGCCGATCGTGGAATAGTTTCGTGGAATTGTTTATGGACCAATTAAAAAAGCTCGAAGGGCTTTTGGGTTATCGTTTTAAGAAAAAAGAATTGCTCAATCGAGCGATCACCCACAAATCCTTCGCAAACGAAAATAAAATGCCGCCCGAGGAGCATAATGAGCGTCTCGAGTTTTTGGGAGATGCTGTTTTAGAGCTGACGGTGAGTGAGCTGCTCGTCAATAAGTATCCCACATTTTCAGAAGGGAAGTTATCCAAGCTACGAGCGGCTATTGTGAATGAAAAGCAACTCGCTCATATAGCACGTGATTTTCGCTTGGGTGAGTTTTTATTATTGGGAAAAGGGGAAGAGCAGACAGGTGGCCGTGAGAAGGACTCTCTTTTAGCCGACGCTTTTGAAGCGATTTTAGGAGCTATTTATCAAGATCGTGGCTTTTCGAAGTCGATTGATTTTGTTCATAAGCATTATGAAAATTTATTGGGGGATCAATCTCCTGAAAATTTCTTTAAGGATTATAAAACAGATTTGCAGGAAAAATCTCAGGAGCTCTACCATTCAGTGCCCCGTTACCGTTTAGCTAAAGAGAGTGGACCGGATCATGATAAAGTATTTGATGTTGAGCTTTATATACGTCAGGAGCTGATGGGCCGAGGGGTCGGGCGCAATAAGAAAGAAGCAGAACAACAAGCCGCAAAAGAAGCTTTAGAAAGATTACAAAAATTATGAGTGAATTTAAATGTGGCTATGTGGCTATTATTGGACAGCCCAATGTCGGAAAATCAACTCTCCTGAATGCTTTTGTTGGACAAAAGTTAGCAGGAGTCTCTCCTAAACCTCAGATGACACGTCATCGGATTTTGGGCATTAAATCGCTTCCGGTCGCTCAAATTCTTTTTTTGGACACACCAGGAATTCATAAGCCTCATCGTTCTCTCAATGAATATATGATGGAAGTGGCTCATATGGTGTTGAGTGATGCAGATGTTTTTATTTTTATGATCGAACCCGATCCGGATCATATTGGTCGTATTGCTCATAAAGATCAGGAGATATTTGAAAACCTTCAGAAGACGGGGCGTCCTATTATTTTGGTGATCAATAAAGCGGATCGTATTGCGAAAGATCATCTTTTGCCTTTGATGGAAGCGTGTGGAAAAGCATGGAATCCCAAAGTCATTATTCCTGTGGTGGCGACTCAAAAAAATGGTTTGGATCGTGTGGAAGCTGAGATTTTGAAATATTTGCCAGAAAATCCTGCTTATTATCCGGATGATCAAGCCAGTGATCAAAATGATCGCTTCTTAGCGTCAGAAATTATTCGGGAAAAAGTCATGGATCTTACTTTGGAAGAAGTGCCGTACTCGGTGACTATTGATATCGAAGAATTTAAAGAGCCCAAAGAAGAAGATGTGAAAAAACTCATCCGCATCCGTGCGTCTATTGTGTGTGAAAAAGATTCCCAAAAAGCGATTCTGATCGGCAAGGGTGGTCAGATGATTAAAAAAATCGGCGCCGAGTCGCGATTAGAATTAGAAAAAGAATTAGGTCAAAAAGTTTACCTCGAACTTTTTGTGCGTGTGGAAAAAGATTGGACCAAAGATCCTAATCGTTTGAGAGAGTTTGGGTATGTCGTTGACTGAGAAAACTAAAATCATTGAAGCCAAAAATCTTGTCAAAAAATATGGTGAACTCACCGCTGTGGATGGCATTTCTTTTCATGTGAATGCAGGTGAGTTTTTTGGGTTTTTAGGTCCTAACGGCGCCGGAAAAACCACGACCATGAAAATGATTTATGGTTTTTCGCCTGTTTCTCAAGGCGAGTTGAAGATTTTTGGCATGTCTCCTCAGGATGATTTGAGAAATATTAAAAGAAAAATTGGTGTCGCGCCTCAGGATATGAGCTTGGATCCTGATCTGACTGTTATTCAAAACTTGCAAATTTTCGCCCGATATTTTGATCTCACAAAGGAACAAACTGAGAAAAAATGCGAAGAACTCTTAAACTTTTTTCATCTGAAAGAAAAAGCCACTCAGCCCATTGATCATTTATCCGGTGGGATGAAGCGTCGTCTTTTGGTGGCACGAGCTTTGATTAATGATCCTGAAATTTTAATTTTAGATGAGCCGACAACGGGTCTGGATCCTCAATCACGCCGCGTGATGTGGGAGCGTTTGGATGATTTGAAGAAGAAGGGTGTGACAATTTTGCTGACAACTCATTATATGGATGAAGCTGAAGAGTTGTGCGATCGCATTGTGGTGATTGATTATGGAAAGATTATTGAAGAAGGTAATCCCAAACAGCTGATTCAAAAACATGGGGTAAAAAATCTTGAAGATTTGTTTTTAAAACTGACCGGAAAGGGTTTGCGTGACTGAGTCTATTTCTTGGAAATATGCTTTTAAGGTTTGGTACCGAGATTTTCTCGTATGGACTCGTTATTGGTGGACGAGTTTGTTTGGAGCTTTGGGTGAGCCGGTTTTGTATTTTGTAGGTTTTGGTTATGGACTTGGAGCTTTGATTAAAGAGGTTGAGGGAGTTCCTTATCTTGAGTTTTTAGCTCCTGCTTTGATTTGCTCGGCGATCATGCACAGTGCTTCTTTTGAAACGACCTATAGTTCTTACACACGCATGGAAATTCAAAAGACGTTTCATTCGATTGCGATGACTCCGGTCAGTGTGCGTGAAGTCGTTGTCGGCGAGATTTTGTGGGGAGCGACGAAAAGTTTGCTGTCGGGTGGTGTGATGTTTGCTGCAATAGCAATCATGGGCTTGGTGCATTCTCCCATGGCATTGTTTGCCATTCCCGTTTTGATCATTACGGCTCTTTTATTTTCGTCTTTGGGAATGTTGATGACGTCGTTTGCAAGAGATTATGATTTTTTCACTTACTATATTACCTTAGGTTTAGAACCCATGTTCATTTTTTCGGGAACATTTTTCCCCACACACAGCCTGCCTCCTTTGGTCCAAAGGCTGACATGGCTTTTGCCTTTAAGTCATCCCATCTCGATCACGAGAGGATTATTTTCAGGAAAGATCGTGGAAGGTTTTTGGATCAGCTTGCTCTGGATTTCAGTCCTCACCATTGCTATTTTCCGCTGGTCGATACGTCGCATGGAAAACCGCTTGGTAGTCTAATAGCCACGAGAGAGAATCGAACTCTCGACCTACTGATTACGAATAGCCCTGACCCCCAAAATAGCCAAAATTCAAAAAGTTCAATATATTCACGGTTTTGAAGTTAACCAATTAAAAATAAAGGAAAGTATGGCAAAGCATAAGCAGCGTATGTGTCGCTATAAAATGCTAAAAAAGCAGGCTCGTTGGACACTTTTTGGACACTTAAATTTTTGAAAAATATCAAACAATCAAACAACATTCGTGAGACAGGCGAGGAGAGATTATGGCACGAGGAGGACTTAGAGAAGGTGCTGGCAGGAAAAAAGGAATGGGAAATATTTTAACTCAGGAATTGCGAGAAAAAATTCGCGCGGAAGAGATTATTGATTTTCTTCAAGACGTCGTAAGGGGTAATGTTTCAGGCGCTTCTATTGGTGAAAGAACGACCGCTGCTGTCGCTCTCTTAAAAAAAGTACTGCCTGATATTAATAAGGCAGAAGTAGATGTCTTACCAAAGGACGCTATCCAGATTTACCTGCCTGAAGTGAGGGTGGATTGAGGTTGGATAAATTTTGGGGGATTGAATTTATTGATCAATATAGTAATCAGAACGCAACGAGGTATATCATGAAAAGTTTATCACTTGTTTGGCTAGGCGTTGTGCTTGTTTTTTTATGGGAGGATGTGCCGCTTCGTATACAAGAAATGGATTTAAGGGCGGTTACACTGACAATCACCTTCAAGATAACATCTACCAAATAAATTTTGGTGGTAACGGCTGGACATCTTCAGAAAAATCTAGCGACTTTGCCCTATTAAGAGCCGCTGAATTAACCCTGGAGAATGAATATAAGTATTTTATCGTTTTAGATGGTGGAACAAGAATTGTTAGTAGTGAAACTGCCGGCTCAGTAAGAACGGAAACAACATACGATGCTTACGGGAGACCAACCACATCAACTAAAGTTAATCAGCCAACTAAGCATTATGAACCAAAAACAAATCTTATTATTGAATGTTTTAAGGCAAAGCCAAAAGCTTTTCATATGATGCCGAACAAATTAGTGAAAACTTAAGAGATAAGTACAAGCTCGATAACAAGAAGTTTTTGGGTATTTTCTAGGTGTAGCCGTTGAGCTTATTTTGTTTGATTCTGTACACATGCCATTCACCTGCTAAGGCTTCCTTGCCTAGCTTTTCCCCTATTTTTATTGGATAAAGTAGTGGTTTAGCTGTTGGGGCAGTAGTTATTAAATACACATCATCAAATGTCCTTACTTTTTCGAGATTATCTGAGGCTAACTTCCAAAATGCACTACAAATTTCTGAAGCGTTTGTTATCTGAAAATCATTAGATTCTATTAGAAGTCCTGTTTTAAATGATGTCTGGTATGATTTGAGTCGCAAAGATTTCTTATCGATTATACTCTTTAAGGTTTTATCAAAGTTAGGAACGACAGGTATAAATGAAGGACGACGCTCAGTTTGCCTAGAAAATATGGCTTCGTTTCCTCTTTGATTTTCGAACATATCGACCGTTGTGTGTTCTAATGCTATTTGAGCTTTTCCAGACTTGAGAATTGCATCACATCCATCACCTTTATCGGGTTCATGCTCAGTGATGAAGGCGGTATTATTAATATAATTAGTTATCTTAACATACTCATCAATCGCATGTTTTTGTCTTTCTTGGTTACTTTTCACTGGTTAGAGTTTGTAATGGCTCATTGTCCCACAATCAATTGATTTGGGACACCTCCACCCTCCCTCTTAGAATTAAACGATAATTTAGGCTGCTTTTGAACAGGGTTTTTGGGACAGTGCTCGAGCTACTGAGGATTTAGGTACGCCTAAGAATTGAGAGATGTAACGAATACTATGACCTTTTTCTTTTAAGTCAAAAGCGGCTTCAATGTTTAGCTTTACTCCTGGCCTTCCAAGTCTCTTGCCCTTAAGTTTTGCTCTTACAAGTCCAGCTTGAACCCGTTCGCTGATTCTTTGTCGTTCTTGTTTCGCAATCCAAGCAAATACTGCCTGTAAAAGTTCGCTCACTGGCCCAGCTGTGTCTAGCCATCCCTCTTGATGAGAGAGAACTCTCACTCCAGAGAGTTTAAGTCGTTCAAGATAGCTCGTCATACGAGCAATTCCTTCTCTAGAGAGCCTATCGAGTGCCCAAATCAACACAGTATCAAACTTCCTTAAATGGGCATCAGCTAAGAGCTGAGTGAGAGCCTGGCGGTCAGCTTTAGTACCTGAAGCTTGATCGACATACTCTAAAACAACTACCCCTCCCAGACGTTCTGCCCATTGTCGAAGAGGAGTTAGTTGGTTTTCAGCATCTTGTCGTCCGTCTTGAGTGCTAATTCTGGCATAGATGCCAATTTTCATTTCTCGCTCCGTTTCCTCTGCTCACTGCTCTCCATTGCCCAAATAGGGTGAGCAATGGGAAATCTTTTATTTATAAATATTTAGCGCTATTAATCTTCCACTGCCCAGCTTCCCAATCCCTATAGAGAATGGGCAGTGGGCAATGGACTTGATTCACTGCATCATTCACTTCAGCTTTAGTGGGCATGTTCCATTTAAACAAAGCATGGAGGGGAGAATGTCTGATTTCTTCAGCAGTTAAATAACAGAAAGCTGGACCATTCCGATTTGGATTCATCCATAAGGTTCATTATTTGGCTGCGAAGAGCTTCTTTGTGAGCCTCGATATTTTTCAGCTCATCACAGATGGCTTTGTACTCGTCTAAAGGGTTGTGGAATGGAATGACATTTTGTACTGTATTCATAAGTTCTCCTGATCTTTTCTAATTTATAATAGAAATATTATAGAAGTAAATAATAATCTATTAGAAATATATTGATCATGCATTGTAAAAGAATGAATGCTTATGAAAATAAGGAGTTTATCATGGTTGGATTATTCGAAAAAAAAGAAGTTCAAAAGATGGCCACATTCTCATTTTATCTGCCTAAAAGTTTGGTTGAAGAAGCTAAGAAGCTAGCAAAAGTGCATGACCTATCAGCCTCCGAAGTCGTTCAACGGCTAATGGAAGAGGGGCTGCGCATTCATAAAGAGAAAGAGGGGAGGGATAAAAAGTAAGATGGACATCCTTAGATGCAATTGGTCATTTAATGGAATAAAAGAAGAAGTAATTTTTTTAGTTAAATTCCTATTAATTAAAACCTTTCTTGCCTAGGGACTACTTCATAGATTTAGAATTATGATATGATAAGTAAACTCAAATATCTTCCGGCAATAGAAGATTTCTTAATTGAAAAGCCATCTGTTCAAGAGGTTAGGAAAAGAAACTATGTTTCACAAGAAAGCCTTGATCAATTTGTCAAAAAGTATGGGTTTCACCCTTGTGAAACCGATCCTTTTTTTGAAATATATACCTGGAGCTCCACCAGAAAGATTCAATACTTAAAAAGTATTCCAGTAAGTATTGAGAATATCGAAAATGCAATCCACTTTCTTATTCAAGTAAATTCCCCTAACATAAGTCAGGTACAAGATTTATTAGAATCTGACCTTGAAAAATTAAAAAATGATCAGAAAAATAGCGCGCGGAGTCTAGGTATAAACATAAAAGGTGGCCCTCGTACGGATTTTTTCTTTAATGAATTAATTTTTAATCTCGCCCATTTATTGAAGCAAAAGGGTAAGGTTTCTTGGAAAGATGTTCTCTTCATAATATATTGGCATCTTCAGAACAGGATCTACTTATCAGGTACAGATATGCCCCAGTTTGGCTCACTTCTTACTTCCACGAAGCCTGATAATCTCAGGAGTCGTTTCCATGATTATAAGAAAATAAAAAGCTTCCCAGAAGCTGCAGTGATGAAATTGATTGCTAATATAAAGAAGAAAATAACAGTAACGTAGCTAACTTCTATTTTTCTTCCATTATTACACTTAGTTATCTGCTTAGACATAACTGTGGGTTTTGCTGCATGTTTCCTCCTATGAAAGGGGGAGGCAAATGGTCTCACAAAAATTCCAACAAGCTCTTAAACTATCAGAAAAACCGGCTTATAAATTGGCTTGGTCTGTAGGAATTCATCCCAATACACTCTCAAAGCTTACCACGGGTTACTTACGTGTAAAACATGGAGATGAAAGACTTATCAAAATTGGTAGTCTTCTTGGTCTGTCTCCTAATGAAGTTTTTGACCCACCTATATCAACGGATACCCAATAAACAAAACCCCCACCTGCCAGGGTGAGGGCTAAACGAAAGGAAAACGTGTATGAAAATAATTAACGAAAAAAGTTTTGGAGGTCAAGAGTTCACTCCTCTTCACGCTCTAATCGAAGTAAATCCTCTAACGGGAAGGGTTTCAAAAGCCAGATACGTGGTTCTAAGAGAAGCGGAAGTTCAGCTTCTTGAAGCAGCCTTAAAGCCCTTATTCGCTCAAGATATTGCTCAGGAGGTTTCCCATGAAGCGGCTTGATCTGTCTTTCGATGAAACAAGGTTTCTATATGAACTTCTCCAAGCTGAAATCGAATTTATAAGGCCAAAGATTTCCACTGAAACAAGGGTGCTTCTATTAGTGGCAAGAGTCCACCATACCGAGCTGACTGTATCTTCTTGGAAGGTATGGAAAGTTCTTGAGAAGCCAGCATCTGAGATTTTGCTTAAGCTGGAAAACTTTTTGAAGGAGACTGAAAATGCTATCAACGTCAATCTCCATTGAAAAAGCAGCTCTTCGGTTTACGCTGAATACTTTAAAAGTAGAGGTTTCGGAACAAAATAAGCGTTTCCAACGATTGGATGTTCTTTATTCAAAATTCTTTTATGTCCAAAGATCTCTTGTTCGAGATCTCGTCCGTTTTGAAGGTGTTTCTCAGGAAGAAAAGCTCCGTCAATGGAGCTTAATCGATGCGCAGGAAAACGAGTGGCAAACATGCTTAGACGATTGGCTTTATGAGCGATTTAATCTTTATCAGAGCATTTCCCATCTTCAGGAACTCATAAGGCAGCTTGATGTACAAGGTTTAGAGGTCCGCCATGCTGCATAGTTCGATTTTGAATCTTGCCGTGGATAAATTTGGTGAAGAGGAAATTGAAGAGCCTATTAAAATAATACCATGGCGATCTTCTAACGATCCATCTTGGAATGATACCCCAGAACTTGAATGGTTATTGCCAGATCTCTTTCCTAAGAGAAGCATTACTTTGCTAGCCGCTCGGGAAGGTTCGATGAAAACGTGGTATTCATTGACCCTTTCCTGCCAGCTTTCCAATGCCGGCTTTAAAGTACTCTATGTGGATGCTGAAGGACCCATAGGACTTTTGCAGTTACGTAAAAGAGATTTAGGTTATGACTCTGAGATCAATATTTGGTCTTGGTATGACGATGTGCCTCCACCAGAATCTTTTGAAGATTCTCTGTGGATAAAGGCAGCTCAAGAACATGACTTGATTGTAATCGATACCCTTAAGCGGTTCATGAGAGGTGGGGATGAAAATGATTCCGGTCATATTTCAACGATTACTGAGGCTATAAGGCGGTTAAGTAAATACAACTGTTCATTTCTTCTTCTTCATCATCGCTCAAAAGGGGAATCAGAGTATCGAGGGTCCACAGAGTTGGGTGCAGGCGTCGATATTGTACTCACGATGGAGAAAAAGCCTGGTGAGCTTCAGAAGACATTAGAAATAAAGTCTTACAAACATCGTTGGAAGCCCGATTTTCAACGCCTTCTTCATGTGTCAGAGGGTGAAAAAGCCCCCATAATTCAAGATATCACTCATGATGTGGAGATAGAGAAGAAGGAAACCTTTGTAACAACGCAAAAGGACATCCAAGATGTCATCAGTGAGATTATCAAAGAAAAGGGGCAAGCTAAACAAAGCACCATCATTGATCAGCTTATTTCTAGAAAGCTGGCGACTAGTAGGGCCGCTGCCCAAAGATTGTTAGAAAAAGGAGAGGGGCATTTTTGGACGATCCAAAGACTTGGTGGAACCCAAGGGACTCTCTACTGCCCATTGCCCACTACCCAATCCCTAGGCTCCCAAACGGGTGAGCAGTGGGCAATGGACCTCAACCCGGAAAAGGAGGTCATTGTCCATGACATCTGAGGCTATAAAAGAGGATTTTGTCCCCCTATCTGCCGGTAAATGGGTGAGTTATCGTCAAGAAGGTAATGGTTATCGCATTTTAAGGGAATTGGAGTTTCTTCAAATGCCCATTCTGCAGCTTGTGAGCGGGGCTTATATCGTCAAATTTGATCTTCCTAAGCATGGTCAGATTTACTTTGTGGGGCTTAACGATGAGCTTTTCAATAAGCTGACAAGTGAGGGAAAACAGGTTTACTGGCTTCATCAGCTTTTCCAGCGCATTCAAGACCAACTTTATTTAAAAAACAATCAGGACCGTAGCTATGACGTATCTAAGCTTTCAACAAAGCTTCAGCAGGATAAAATGATCTTTTCTTGGACCATTAACGATCTTTGGATTGCTCAAGGGAAGAGAGAAGACTTTACTCAGCTTGTCATGGATGTATTTCCAGGATCTAGGAGGGTAGTCGTATGAGTCATAGCGCTTCCTCTGAAGTGATTGAAGCTCTTTTGCGAGTTGAAGACCTTGTTAAAATATTAAATGTCTCACCTAGCTGCATTAGGGAGTTGGCTAGAAAGGGCGAATTGAAAGCTGTTAAATTTACAAGTGACTGGAGATTTAAACCAAGTGCAGTAAAAGAGTTTATCGATGGTAAGGAATACAATGGGTATCAAGCACATAAAAACAGGTTGGCAGGTTGATTGGCGAGACGAGCGTGGACGACGGAAACGTCTGACGTTTGATAGTCAATCAGCGGCAAAAGCATTCTTGGTAAGAGAGATGGCTCAAGTTCAAGAGAGACAATCTCGTGGACTAGCTCCTCGAATCTTGTTCAAGGACTTCACAGCTACTTTTCTCTTAAAGGTAAAGCAGGAGACAGCAGCCCGTAATAAACCCAAAACTTATGATTGGTATGAGATGGTGACTAGGGTTTATTTAAATCCTATTTTGGGAGATTATTATTTATCTGATATGACCCCTATCTTATTGCGCGGAGATGCTGCTCGTCCTGGTATTAAGACTATTTTATTAGAAAGAGAATCAGAGAGACGAAAAAAGAAGCTCAGTACCTCTACGGTTGCCGGCATATTGACTGGTTTAGGCACAATATTGCGAAATGCTTACAAGCAAGAGCTGACTGAAAGAGACCTGTCGACATATCTTGAAAAGCCAAAAGTGATTAAGCAGCTTGAGAATAAGCGTCCTCTTACTCATGAAGAGGTCAGCTTGTTCTTTCAACACTGTCCTAAAGAGTATCGTCTTTTCTATGCCATTTGTTTCTTTTCGGGAATGAGGACGAGCGAAGTGTTGGCCTTAAGGTTTGGAGATGTCGACCTTCACAGTAATAAGATTCATGTGGAAAGAGCGCTGTATAAGGACCAATTTTTAACTCCTAAGACAGGAGTAGGGCGGGTGATTGATATCACGCCTCACTTAAGAGCCTTCTTTATCGATTGGCATCATTTAAAAGATGTGAGGTCTGACCTGATTTTTCCGGGATATGATCTTTCGAATTTAAGGAATCGGGTTTGGACTAAAGTCTTGAGGAAAATGAAAGTGGCTTATCGAAAGCAGTATGTCACTCGACACTCCTTTGCTTCCTTGATGCTTTCAGAAGGGCAACCGGCGGCATGGGTGGCTCACATGATGGGTGATCGTTTGGAAACTTTGCTTCGGGAGTACTACCAACACATTCCCACAAATTATAAAACGGAGCTTATGAAGCCTGTAAATAGCCCTCTGGATGGACACTTTTTGGACACTTTGGATCAGGGTTTGGAATCAGTAAAAAATAATCCTTCAAATTCAAAGGTATATATAGCCACGAGAGAGAATCGAACTCTCGACCTACTGATTACGAATCAGTTGCTCTACCACTGAGCTACCGTGGCGAGAACTTAAATTAGTTAGTCTTGGTATTTGCAGGGTTGGCGATTTTGATGCGGCCGGCAGCAATTTCTCGGAGTGAGGTGACCACTTCTTTGTTACGGCAATAAATCATGCGTTCGGCGCCTTTGTAGAGTTCGCGGGATCTTTTGACTGAGATGTGCACGAGGGCAAAATCGGTTTTCGCAATGCTTCAAACAATCTTCGACGGTGACTCTTGCCATAAATTGGGTCCTTTTTGAAAATTTCTAAAGAATGGGCTTTTTAAGGTACTACCGTGAAATGTCAATAGAAAAGCTTTTTTATCCATGCTATCAAGCCTTCACTCTTCACTATGAAATATCAACCTCATGCACTTCTGGACATGCGCTTTTCGGACTTTACGGCACGTCATATCTTTTCAGCCAAGCTGAGACTAGCGATTATTGCCACGTTTTGGTTTGTCATTGTCACTTTCTATCCTGAGCTTTTGCTGATGGATCCTCCTATTGCTCTGTTGGTGAGTCTCACTTTTGTCGTCACAACGATCTGTTATATTTTTATTCTACGTGGTCGATGGCCTGTTTTCTTTTTTGTTCTTGAATTAGCTGCTGATGCAGCCGCTCAAACAGTCATCGTACATCTGACTGGTGGCCCTATCAGCAATTATTTTACTATATATATAATCTATGCATGTAGCGGTGGTCTCTTTTATAATTATCGTGTAGCTTCCGTAATGGCAGGACTTTCCCTGTTTTTCTACACCTTACTGATTGTTTTGATTTCTTATCAGTGGATTGAACCTTTTACTTATGTGGCCCCTACAGCTGGTATTTTTTATGAAATGGGAGTTTTTAGAAATCTCATCATGTTGGCGGTGGCTCTCGTTGTTGGTATTTATGGGATATGGGTGTCGAATCATTTTACGTTGCTTAGAGAAAGAGCCTTGGAAGAAAAAAATAGGGAATTAACGGCTTTGAATAAGATTTCTTCTGTGACTCGCAGTGTTTTGACTTTGGAGAGAGTCATTCATGAATTGCTCAAAAGTGTGCGTTTTGGGATGAGATATGAAGATGCTTTTCTTCTTATCAAGAACGAAGAAAACCAAAAAATGCAGTTTCATTTTAATCATGAAACGGCTGTAGGATCGGCTTTTAGTGGTTTGTGGAAGGAGTCTGCAGAAGTTTTTCTGCCGTTAGAAAATCAAAATAATCGAGTGTATCAATCCATGTTGGAGAAAAAGCTGATTATTCGAAATCAGTTGGTAGAGATTTTAAGATCATTCTCACCTCAAGTATCTGAAGAGGATATTAACGAAATTCAAAAGGTTTTTGGCTTTCGAAAGTTTTTAGCAGCCCCCTTGGTTGCAGAAGGAAAAGTTCTAGGTGCTTTGATTGGGGTGAGTCGAGAAGTTTGGATTACACAAGAAGCCGTAAGAGCTTTTGAGGGGTTTGCCGATCAGGCAGCATTGATGATTGATAATATGCTGCTGTTGAATGAGCTGAAGAAAAAAAATGTGGAGCTAGAGCGTGTCAGTCGCGTGAAATCTGAATTTTTGGCTACGATGTCGCATGAATTGAGGACTCCGTTGACAGCCATTATTGGTTTTTCAGAACTTCTGGCTGAAGAAGTGATGGGGACTCTTTCCAAAGAGCAAAAAGAGAGTTTAAGAGAAATTCATGAGAATGGTGAAAATCTTCTTTATATGATCAATGGACTTCTTGATTTGGCCAAAATTGAGTCTGGAAAGATGGATGTCAGTGTAGGGCCTTTTTATGTTCCTGAACTTGTGGATCGTGTTCAGAGGATGATTTCTTCTTTAATCCAAAAGAAAAAACACCATGTAGTTTCAAATATTCATAAGGATTTTCCGATATTTTATGCCGATGAACGCAAGGTTCAGCAGGTTTTGCTCAATCTCTTTTCAAATGCCATCAAATTTACCCTCCCGGAGAGAGATTGTTCTTAATGTTTCCTATGATGTAAAAAAACATGAGATGCTTATGGAGCTTCAGGATAATGGTGTTGGGATTCCTGAAAAAAATCTTCAGTCTATCTTTGAACCTTTTCATCAAGTGGATGGTTCTTATACTCGAGAATATTCAGGAACCGGTTTGGGGTTAGCTTTGGTGAAGCAGTTTATTGAAATGCAAGGAGGGGGAGTTTCTGTAGAAAGTAAAGTGGGTCAAGGCTCCAAGTTTAGCTTTAAGATTCCTAACCAAACCCCTCAAAACTAATAAGATCTTGAGCTTTCTTCCAAATCGGGTATATTCGATAAAATGATTTCAATCCGTCGCTTTGATTGGGTGTTGCATTTGGCGACGATCGCTATTTGTTCGTATCTTTTGGCGACTTCGGCGGTCACGTATATTGCTGGAATGCTTGAAGCAGGGGCAGGTATGACTCAGACTCATACTTCCACGCCTGTATCGTCATCATCCAAGACAGTGGGAAATATTGAGGATTATCAGGTGATCTTTGACAGAAATATTTTTAGTTCCGCTAGTACAGCTAGTTTGGAAACTGAAGACAGTTCGGAATTAAATCCTTCTCAAATGGGTGAGTTGGGTCCCGCGGTAAAGACAAATTTGGATATTAAGCTCATGGGTACTTTGGTTATTGGAAGCGGGAAGGATCGTTTTTCATCAGCTATTATTTCAGGTGGTAAAGACACAAAAGGAGCCGCTACTTATTTTGTTGATGATGCCAAGAGTTTTGCTCCCAATGTAAAAATTACTCAGGTCTCTAAAAATCGTGTTGAGTTTATCAACAACGGAAGGTTGGAGTTTGTTGAAAAGGATGATTCTGCAAAACAAAGTATTTTTTCCACATCTGATGATGTTTTTGGAAAAAATGCTTCTGTTGCAAGTAAGAGTGCAGGGGATTCTTCTGATGTGACGGGGAAGGTTGTGATTGATCAAAAAGATATTGATGATGCACTTCAGAATTTAGATCGTTTGTACAATGATGTGAGAATTGTTCCAAACTTTAAAGATGGCCGCCCGGCAGGTATGAAGGTGTTGTCGGTGAAACCTGGAAGTCTGATTTCCAAATTGGGTGTGAAGCGTGGTGATGTTTTGGAAAAGGTGAACGGTCAGGACTTGGACATCAAAAAAGGGATGGAGATGTTTAATCAAATGAAAGACATGAAAAACTTTAGTGTCGAAATTGAAAGAGGAGGGCGAAATCAAACGCTCGAATATGAAATCAGATAAATTAAGTTTTTATTCGCGCCTTCTCACAAGTAGTCTGGTTTTAAGCTTGTGTGCGGGTTCTGTTTATAGTGCTGAAATGAGGCCATTACCTCCGGTGATTGTTCCTCCGGTAACGGCTGCCCTGCCTGCAGCTTTGGAATCTCCGGGCTTGCCTACGGTACTTCCTCCAGAAGCTTTGACTCGTGGAGTGCCTGCATCAAGTTCTGTCGTTACTCCTGCATCGCAAGTGCCTGTTCTCTCGGCTCCGACGGCTATCCCTTTACCAGCTCAGGAAAACCCTTCGACGATGGCGTCGATTCCTCCTGCGGCAGCTTCTGGGATACCCTCATCAACTCCTCAAAACTTGCCAAATTTACCAAGTGTAGCTCCTTTGGCTCAAGCTCCTGAAGAAACTATACAGCCTCTCTCTCAACCTCTACGACCTGTTTCTCCGGGGTTGATTGCGGAAGTGGATAAAAAGGTCGAAGACGAGGGAAATTATTTTAATGTGAATGAAGATATTGGTGAAGTGACCAAACAAATTAGTCGAGCTTTGGGTAAGAATTTTCTTTTAGATGATAAGCTTAAGGGTAAAGTGACAATTATTAGTGAAAGAAAGATGACCAAAGATGAGATTTGGGAAGCTTATCTTTCAGCTTTGGATAGTTTGGGTATGACGATTGTTCAAGGGCCTGCAGGTCTTTTGAAAATTGTTCCCACGCGAGAAGCCATTAGTAATCCGATCGATTTTTATACAGATTCCACACCTTATACGGATCGTTTTATTACGCGGCTTATTAATATGAAAAATATTAACGCGTCGGATATGGCCAATGTCGTAAAAGGTTTGGTTTCGAAGGAAGGAAATCTCTTTGCTTACCCTGCAACCAACAGCTTGATTATTACAGATTCTGGAACCAACATTGATCGATTGATTCGTCTCATTAATGAATTGGATCAAGAAGGCCCTCAAGAAGTTTTGGAAATTATTCCGATTATCTATGCAGATGTGAAAGATCTCTCGGCTAAGATTACACAGATTTTTGAAACAGATAAATCTTCGTCGCCATCCGGAGGGGCAGGCACAGCACCCGTTCGAAAATCTGGAAAAGAGCCTGAGAGTTTGGATGAGATTCCCAAACTTAAAAAAGTAATTCCTGATGATAGGACAAATTCTCTAATTGTATTGGCTTCAAAGCGTTCGATTGAAAAAGTGAGAGATTTGATCAGAAAATTAGATTCTCCTGTTCAAGGAGATACTGGTGAAGTGCATGTTTATTATCTAAAATATGCAGCTGCTAAAGATATGTCGACGGTTTTAACAGCCATTTCAGGTGCTGTGCAGCAGGGAAAAGATAAAAAGAGTGGTAATGCTGCCGGCACTCCTCCGGATGCTGCCAAGGCTGCTGTATCCTCTCTTGTTGGAGGTGCTGAGTTTACAGGTAAATTTACAGTAACTGCGGATGAAAATACCAACTCACTTGTTATTACAGCTAATGCCAAAGACTATTCCACTTTGATTGATCAGGTGATTGCAAAGCTCGATATCCCTCGAAATCAGGTTTATGTAGAATCTGTCATTGTTGAACTTTCTGTTTCTGAAGGCCAAAATTTAGGGGCAGGATTATTGGGAGGTAAATCAATCAATGTAGGTGGATCAGATTTAAACCTCTTTGGATCAACTTTTGGTTTTCTTCCAGGTGGTGTCAGTTCGTTACTAAATGGTTCTGTGGGTGGTGCTAGCTCTAATACGATTGGGATTAATGCTCCAGGTGTCTCTAGTGGCTCAGGATCTTCATCAACAACTACTGTCCCAGGTTTTTTTGCAGCCCTTCAGTTTGCACAATCCAATAGTGATGTGAATATTTTATCAACTCCTAATATTTTGACTCTGGATAATCAGGAAGCAGAAATTAAAGTGGGTCAAAAAGTTCCATTCCCATCGGCTTCGGCAACTACCATTGGTGGAAGCTTGCAGACAACATTTACACGTGAAGATGTGGCTCTTTCATTGAAGATCAAACCTCAAATTAGTGAAGGTGGAAATATTCGAATGGAAGTCACTCAAGAAGATCGAAACGTGCTTCCAGCTGATCAACAATCGGCCAATGCTGCCAATGCCGGCCCTTCAACTACAGAAAGATCCATTAAGACGCATATTGTAGCAAGTAATGGTCAGACAGTTGTCTTGGGTGGTTTGATCAAAGATAAATATCAAAATGTTGTTCATAAAATACCTATTTTGGGTGATGTGCCACTTTTAGGATATTTGTTTAAAACGAAGACTAAGAGCAAAGAGAAGGTCAATCTTGTTGTCTTTTTGACTCCTCATATCATCCGAGAGCCTAAAGATTTTTTAAGCATTCTTCGTAAGAAAATAGATGAGCAAAATGCTTTTGTGGAACAAAATTTTAATAGTACTCAAAAGAAACAGTATAAAAATTCAATCGAAACTCATGCAGCTCATTTGTTGAAGGTCTCTGAAGCCAATGAACCTGTAGAAACTCCTTCAAATTCTTTAGGAAAACCGGCAGGGGAGATTAGTTCTATCGAAAAAACAAATGAAAAACCTCTTGTCGAAGTAAGAAGTAGCAAAAAGTCAGAACCTGCTCTTGAAGAAGTGGATGATTTGGCCACAAGCAGTGATCCTGTTTACAGAAAGAAAAAAAGGTAAATTCCGCCTATGGAAGATAAAAGTCTCGGCGCTATTCTTTTAGAGAATACAACGCTTACTCAGGAGCAATTGGAAGAAGCTCTTTCTTTTCAGAGGGAAAAGGGTGGGAAGCTTGGCGAGATTTTAATTCAACTTAAGTTTTTGAGAAATGAAGATATTCTCAAGGCTCTTTCTATTCAGGTAGGAATTCCCTATTTAAATAAAATTGATGTAGATGAAATTTCCTCAGATCTTTTGGGTCCGCTATCATTGAATTATGCCAAGAAGCAGGAGGTTGTGCCTTTAAGGAAAGAAGGTACTTCCATTATTGTGGCTCTTTCAGATCCTTTTAACCATTCTGTTCTGGATGATTTGAGATTAATATATCATCAATCGATCAAGCCAGTCATTGCTGGATCCTATGAAATCATTGGGGCGATTAATACTCTTTATAATAAGATGAGTGATGTGGGGGATCAAGGGGCTGGTGGTTTAGATGAAGAAAATTTGGATACGATTGGTCATGAATTAGAAGAGGTTCAGGATCTTTTAGATAGTGCCGATGAGGCTCCGATTATTCGCCTGGTCAATTCACTGATGTTTCGAGCTGTGAAACAAAAAGCTTCAGATATTCATATCGAACCTTTTGAAAAAGAACTCATCGTTCGTTTTCGAGTGGATGGAGTTTTGTACGACATTATGCATCCTCCTAAAAAAGCTTTCGCGGCAATTTCGTCTCGTATCAAAATTATGGCCAATCTAAATATTGCCGAAAAAAGACTTCCTCAGGATGGTCGTATCCGTATTAAAATAGCCGGGAAAGATATTGATATTCGTGTCTCAACAGCGCCGACGACGAATGGGGAATCCATTGTCATGCGTCTTTTAGATAAAACACGCGTGGTATTAAATTTGGAAAAATTGGGTTTATCAGGACGTATTTTAACCCAAATGAGAGAGTTGATTCAGAACAGTCACGGAATTGTTTTAGTAACAGGTCCTACGGGAAGTGGAAAAACAACAACTCTTTATGCCGCTTTGTCAGAACTTAACAAACCTGATGTAAAAATTATTACAGTTGAGGATCCGGTTGAGTATCAATTGGATGGTGTGAATCAAATTCCGGTGAATCCTAAGATCGATCTGACTTTTGCAGCAGGTTTGAGATCAATTTTGCGTCAGGACCCCGATATAGTTCTTGTGGGTGAAATCCGCGATAAAGAAACAGCTGAAATTGCAATTCAAGCAGCTTTGACAGGTCATTTGGTTTTTTCAACCTTACATACGAATGATTCGGCTTCTTCTGTGACTCGATTAGTGGATATGGGAGTTGAGCCATTTCTGGTTTCGTCATCTGTGCTGGGTATTTTGGCTCAACGACTAATTCGTACCGTCTGCCGTGACTGTGCTAAAAAATATACACCAAATGAAGCCGAGTTAGAGAGAGCAGGAATAAAAGTTGAAGATTTAAAAGGAAAGCAACTCTACCGTGCTGTGGGATGCCCCAACTGTATGAATACAGGATATGCGGGGCGTGTGGGTATCCATGAGTTGTTGATTATGGAAGAAGATTTGAGAGCTCAAATCATGAAAACGAATGATTCTTCTGTGATTAAAAAAGAAGCTATGACGAAGGGGATGCTGACCTTACGAGAGGATGGAATTCAGAAAGCTATCAAGGGGTTGACGACATTGGAAGAGGTTATGTTGGTGACTCAAGAAGATGTCGCAAGAGAAAAGGCCGCGTAGACCATGCCTAATTTTTCATATCAGGGGATTAATAATCACGGCAAAAACACGTCTGGAGTGATTGATGCTGAATCTGAGAAAGCCGCTCGTGTTAAGCTGAGAAAGATTGGTGTTTTCCCTACAGTTGTTGGTTTAGAAGGAAAGGTCAAAAAGGGTGGATCCGGAGGTTTTTCTTTTAATGCCAATGTAGATCTTGGAAAGTACTTTCAAACCATAAATGGAAAAGATTTGGCCACAATGTCGAGACAGCTGGCTACATTGGTTGGTGCCCATATCCCTATTGTGGATGCTTTATCGGCTCTCGTAGAACAGACAACCAATACCAAACTTAAAAGTATTTTGGTGGATGTGAAAGACAAGATTACTCAAGGAGCACGTCTTTCAGATGCGATGGCCGCCTATCCGGATGTTTTTTCAAATATTTTCATATCTATGGTGAGTGCGGGTGAAGCTTCAGGTGCTTTGGAAGTTGTTTTGGATCGTTTGGCAACTCTGACAGAAAAATCAGCAGCTTTGAAAAGTAAAATCACCGGAGCTCTCATGTATCCACTGATTATGTCTATAGTGGGAATGGCTTTGATGGGCTTTTTACTTGTTTACGTCGTTCCTAAAGTGACGAAAATTTTTGAAGATGTGAAAGCAACACTACCGATTCCGACTCAGATTCTGATTTGGGTTAGTCATAATTTGGCAGACTATTGGTATTTGGTCATACTTGGTGGTGTGGGAATCTTTTTTGGAATTAAAAAGCTTATTAATACTCCTAAAGGTCGGACGTATTACGATGGTCTTACGTTAAGACTTCCGATTTTTGGCAATCTCTTTAAGCTTGTTGCTGTGTCGCGCTTTGCCAGAACGTTGGCAACGATGCTGGGAAGTGGGGTTGAGCTCTTAAAAGCGATGGATATTGTCAAAAATATCATGGAAAATACCCTGCTGATTAAAGCGATTGAGGATACAAAAAATAGCGTTCGTGAGGGTGAAAGCATTGCTGAGCCCCTGAAGAGAAGTGGTTTTTTTCCACCTTTGGTGACTCATATGATTTCTATTGGTGAAAAGACGGGGCAGTTGGAAATGATGATGATTCGTGTGGCAGATACTTATGACCAGCAAGTGGATAATGTCGTGAGTACGATGACCACTCTTTTGGAGCCTTTGATGATTTTGGTGATGGGTGGTGTGGTTGGCTTTATTGTTATGTCTATTTTGTTACCAATTTTACAACTCAATGATATAGGAGGCTAAAGGGGTATTTATGCTAAAAAAAATGAGAAACCAAAAAGGTATGACCTTGATTGAAATCATGGTTGTCGTCACGATTCTGGGAATGATTGCAACGATCGCCACAGTCAATGTGTTAGGGCGATTAGATCAGGCCAAAGTGACTTCGACAAAAACTCAGATTAAAAATCTAGAGACGGCTCTGGATGAATATAAGAGAGATAATGGTTTTTACCCGGATTCAGGACAAGGGCTTGAAGCTTTGGTCAATAAACCTACTTCGGGAAAGGTGCCGACGAATTATCCTCGAGGTGGTTATATTAAGGGTGGTTCTGTGCCCAAAGATTCTTGGAGTCATGAATTTCAATATTATTCTCCTGGAACTCATGGGAATCCTGTCGAGATCATTTCATTAGGTGCCGATGGTGAAGAGGGCGGGGAAGATGTCGATGCGGATATCAATTCTTGGGAAATTGGAAACAATAAACGAGAGTAGTTTGAAAAATAATCGCGGACTGACCTTAATCGAGCTCATGGTGGCTATGGCCATCGTGGGCTTGATTTTTGCTGCGGCGGCTTCTGGGCTGAGATCTGTTTTTAATATGGGCTTAAAGTCAGATGCCGGACATTTGGGTGCTGTCATTCGAACTCTTTCTAATAAGGCAATTACGGAACACATTTACCTCCGTCTGGTATACGATATTGATCATCAAAAATATTCTGTGGAACAAAGTGATGAGCCTTTTTTAGTTACAATTGAAGAAGACAAAAAAGAAAATCTCTCTGACAAATTGATCAAATCTCAGAATAAACAAAAAAATGAAGATGAAGAAAGCCCTCCTCCAGAAGAGACTTCGGATTCTAAAGCTGAGAAAAAGTCAGAAGAGTTTTCCACGATAGAAGAGGGGGCTTTAAAACCAGCCAATCTTTCTTCAGGAGTTTTTTTTAAGGATATTGATACAAGCTATGCGAGTACAAAAGTGACGGATGGATTGGCTTATACCTATTTTTTCCCGGATGGATTTGCCACTCAAACCATGGTTCATTTGCGTAATGAAGATGATGATGATCATTATTCCATAGAGGTCTCACCTGTATCGGGAAAAGTAAAAATAGAGAGTGAATATCGTGAGATGGAAAAAGAATAATTCGGGATTTAGTTTGATGGAAGTGATGATTTCTATCGCTATTCTTGCCGTATCTCTTTTGGCTCTCTTTAACCTTCAAAGTACTTCTTTGATGGGATCAGCTCGTGCCCAGCGTATTTCCGTTGCGACTCAATTAGCTCAATACAAAATGTCTAAAACTCTTTTGGAATTTGAACAAGGAATGCTCAAAGGAGAATTCCCTGAGGAAAAAGAAGAGTCTGGTAATTTTGAAGAACAAAATGAACCTAATATGGGTTGGACGGTCACAATTAAAAAGGCCGATATTCCAGCTCCTCCCAGTACGGAAGGTGAAGCTGCTATTGTCGCTCAAGTTTTTTCAGTTGTATCTGAACAACTTTCAAAATCCACACGTGAAGTGAAGTTAAAGGTTTTTTGGATAGAAGGAGAAGAGCCGGAAGAGTTGCTAACTCTTTCTACTCATATTGTGAAAATGCAATGAGGAAGATTTTTTCGACAAAAGGATTTACTCTGATTGAGATACTGGTTGCGATAAGCTTGCTCGCCATTATTTCTATATTGGTATGGCAGTCGATGTATACCACCACTCATATCAAAGATCGTTCTGAAAAACTTGATGAAGGTTATCGTCGTGCAACTTTAACTTTATCCAAGATATCTCAAGATTTTAGCATGGCTGTGATTTTTCAGAGTGTTGATCTGATGGGTGTTTCTGCTTCAGGTGAACAAATGAGTAAAAGTGTTTTTATGGGGAAAGATCAGGGCGATCAAGATGAGGTCACGTTCAATTCTTTTTCTCATTTGAGATATATTAAAAATGTCAAAGAATCAGAGCTTGCTGAAATATCCTATTATTTAGAAGCTGATCCTGATCGTTCAGGATCTTATCTTTTGAAAAAAAGAGAAGTCTCACCTCCCACAGCCAATCCCGAATCGGGTCATGATTCCAAAGGATCAACAGGACATTCTCCTGGTGGCGGTACAACGATGACTCTTCTGGATGGAGTGAAGGGGTTAAATTTTCGCTACTATGATTTTCAAAAAGCAGATTTTGTCGATGAATGGGATACAACAAAATCAGACTATGTGGGTAAGCTCCCCCGAGCAGTTGAAATAACATTAACCCTCTTGCCGCCTCAGGATTCGGAAGAAGACTCTGATAATGAAGACAGTGAGAAAAAATTGGTGACTCAAGTATTTATTGAGTCAGCTCCAGGACCCAGTGACTTTTAACATGATTTCTTATCTGAAAAAAAAATGGTCCCAACAAAGTGGTGTAGCTTTGATGATGGTTTTGAGTTCGATTCTGATTATTACGACAGTGGCTGTGGAATTCGCTTTTAACAGTCATGTGAGTTATGAATTGGCATCAGCCCAACGCGATCGACTCAAAGCCTATTATTTGGCCCGTTCGGCCGTGCAGATGGCTAAGCTGGAAATCAAGTTAGAGAGAGAATTGAAAGAGCGTTATGGTCCTATGTTGCAGAAGATTCCCGGCAACAATATCTCCTCAGACCCCCTGTGTAAACAAATCCCTGTTTCGACAGGAATTCTCAAAGGCCTTGCTTCTGGAGCTTTCGGACAATCTCCAGAAGGTGAAGAAGGGAAAAATGTTTCAGCGGAGAAACCTGAGATTTCAAGTGCTGCCGAAGAGTTTTTGAATTTTGATGGGGATTTTGAAGTGGTTTGTGACACTGAAGAACGGAAAATAAATCTTAATGTTTTTAGAGAAATTCTTCCCCCTCAAGCTTTAGGAGGACGTCCTGGATTAACGCCCGCTCAGGGTGGCTTTGCTGATCCTATAAATCCTCTGAGTGGTGGTGTGTTGTCGGCTTCTGATTCTCAAAAAGAACTTCTCTTCTCTTTGTTGTCCGGAAAAGAATTTGAAGATATTTTTAATGGGAAACCAGATGATGTTAAAAAAGTTGTGAATGCTATTGCCGATTGGGCAGATCGAGATGATCGTATCAATGAGGCTCCAGGTATTTCGGGAGGTTCGGAAGATAGCCTCTACTCAGGCCCTGAATATCATTATAAAAATAAAAATGGAAAATATACATCAGTCTCAGAATTGATGCTGGTCGCAGGAGTGACTGATGATTTATATAAAAAGTTAGCTCCTCAGGTAACCGTGTATGGAGATAATAAAGTAAATCTCTGTCAGTCTTCGGAAGATATGGTTAAAGCTTTTGTAAATCGCTTTATCCGACTGACTCCAGGGGTGGCTCCCATTGCGGATAAGGATGATACAAAATGGGAAGCTATTTTTAATGCGGTCCAATTGGTATGTAAAAATCCAACTCCTCAAGCAGCTCAGATAGCAGGTGCGATCGCCGCCAATATTGGAATCTCAGACACGAGAGGGATGGTGGGACAAATTGGAACTGTAAATCGTTTTTATCGATTGGATGCTACAGGGGTTGTCAATGAGAGTCGGGTCAAGATGAGTTTAGTTTTGGATGCCGGAGCCCCTTCACCTAACTTATGGAAAACACTTTATTTCCGAGCCGAATGAGGCTAGTATTTCGAAACTTCTATGTCAGAAAAAATATTGGGGATTGATCGAGGTAGTTTTTCAATTAAAGTAGCCGAAATTGAAAGACACATGGGCAAGTTTCAGCTCGTTGGTTTTTATGAACAACCTGTTGTCACTGCAGAAAATGTCAGCCGGGAGCAGGCTGAAACACAAGCGCTCCAAAAACTTTTTGAAGAATACAATCTCAAGCCCGATCATATTTATACGGCACTTCCAGGACAGCTTACCTCCAATCGTGTCATTGATCTTCCATTTTCAGATTTCAAAAAAGTCGATCAGACCATTGAGTTTGAAATGGAGAATTATATCCCACTCACTTTGGAAGAGATGTTGATTGATTATATTATTCTAAATTCTACAAAAACAGAATCACGCGTTTTGGTGAGCTATTCGACCAAAAGTGATTTCGTACAATTTCTCAACTTCATGAATACAGCTAATGTGGATCCTCGCTTTGTTGGCAGTGAAACTGTGGAGTTGGGTAATGTGATGAAGTTGGGGGTCTTACAACCAGAAGGTGCTTACGCACTCATTGATATTGGTCACGAGAAAACAAATATTGTAATTTTTATTGGTAATCAGCTTCAGTTTTCCCGCACGGTTATGTTTGGAGGCAAAGATTTGACTCAGTCCATTGCTGATGCGTTGAATGTTCCTTTGGATGAAGCAGAACGTTTAAAAGTAGACATGGGGCATTTGGGTTCTGAAGCGGATTCAGCGGATGCAACGACTCGGGCGATTTCAGATGCGATCAAAAAACCTATGGATGATATTTTGTTGAGTTTAAAACAAACATTCCTGTCTTTTCAGCAAACACGTGGTGAAGTGGTCCAAGCTCTTCTTTTGTGTGGAGGGACTTCGCGTTTGCCCGGTATTGATCAATATATTGAAAAAGAAATTCATAAAAATGTGAGTTTTTTAGATTGTCTGGATTTTCCTTTTAATCATTTGGCTGATTCTTCGTGGTGTCGTCCTGTGGCTGTTACAGCACTGTCTCTAGCTTATCGTGGAATTTTAGGATCGACGATTCGGGATGTGCAATTTCGTCGAGGTGAGTTTGCTTATCAAGGTGAAGTAAAGGATCTGGTGAGTCTCACAAAACAAGTCGCTGTTTTGTTAGGCGTCATTTTTGTTTTTGCCTCTGTGACATTTGGTGCCAGCTATTTTAGTTTAAAAGGGAAGGCCAAATCCCAAATGGCAAAGATTACCAGCACAGTTCAGGAAACTCTTCCCGATATTCCCAAAAAGAGTTTGTCATCTCCCAATACGATTCTTTCGACCTTAAATTCAAAAATTTCTGAAGCTGAAGATAAAAGAAAAAGATTGAAGACGAGACGTCCACTTCTGTTCTGGAAGTGATGAAAGAAATCTCGATATCTCTTCCTGCACGGGATGCTGTCGCTATTGATATTGATGAGCTCAATATCGCTTCCCGTCATGTTCGACTTCAGGGAAGCACAGTGTCTTTTGAAGCTCTTGATCAGATCAAGGCTGCGGTTATGAAATCGAAAATGTTTAAAAATATCACAACGGAGAATGTTAAAAAAGGAAGTAAGGAAGAGATTCGATTTATTCTTTCTATGGAGCTTGCAGATGATGTTTCTCAAGAAGGGGGCGCTTAGATGGCTTTGAAAACACGCTATTCACCACTTCAACAGTTTTCTTTGGCGAATGTGTTCAACTCATATGCGGATCTTTCTTCGAGAAGTCGCATGGTAGCCCTTGCTGTGGTGGGTGGTGTTTTGTTGCTTTTGATAGGACTGCCCATTTCTTTGGTGACGGGTAAAATTACAGGTTTGAAAAAAGAAATTACGACAGCCCAAAAAGGCTACTTTCAGGTTTCGGAAAAAGTTGAAGCTTATAAGGATATCAAAGCAACAGTTGCCTCCATAGAGGAAAAATATGGTCGCCCTTTAGGAGGGTCGCTGAGTAGTCGTGTTGAAAGTCTGGCCAGGACATCTGGTCTCAAGGTAGATATTCGGGAAAAACCAAATCAGGAGACTGAGTTTTTGGAAATCAATTCGGTAGAAGTTAGATTAAGTCAGGTCTCTTTAAATGAAATCATTCAGCTTATTCATGATCTCGAAGCTGATAAGCTAACCCCCATGCAAATCCGACGTTTGCAAATGAAAGTAAAGGGACCCAATCGACAACAAATGGATGCTTCGTTTGATGTCGCAACATTCACTCTTAAAAAGGAAGTTTAGCATGCCCTTGGCGATTCGAATTATTGTCTACCCAGCCTTTTTAATTATTACTTTTTTTATTTTTGTTTTGGCGTTGTTTCCATTCGACAGTATTCGTTTACGCACAGCCTCAGAGCTTGAGAATGCTTTGGGTGGGGCTTATGAAATCAAGATTGATTCGATGTCCCCCTCTCTCTTGACCGGAGTCTGGCTAAAAGGTGTCAGCATGACACCTCGAAAAGTAGCTGATGCGATCCCGTATAAGATCAAAAAGGCCAAAATAAAAGTAGCTCTATCACCTCTATTGTCAGGTCTTTTTGAGATTGATTTTGATGTCATTGCTGAGAAGGGCACTGCTAAAGGAGAGTTTTCCTGGAAAAAAGGCTTTTATAATATAAAAATTAAAACAGATAAGTTGGATCTTGGTCTTTTTTCAGCCTTGCTGTCCCAATCAGGGATGAGTTTTTCAGGTATGATTAATGGCAATGTTTCGTTAGCTATCAATGAAGAGGATCCTCTGAGCAATCAAGGCTCCATACATCTTCAATTCCCTGAGCTTGTTCTTGGAGAAATGGCCACTACTGATGGAAGCTTTAAAATCCCAGCTTTAAAGTTGGCTCAATTGACAGGCTCTCCAGCAACTGTGGATACTGAGATTACAAAAGGTAATATTGATTTATCAGGTTTGAAGTTTTCAGGTGGTGATTTGGAAATCGCTATGGATGGTAAAATCTATGGGGCAAAAAAATGGGATAATTACCGCTTTAATCTCAAGGGAGCTTTTAAAGTTGTAAAAGAAGTGGCCGATCAAGTGCCTGTTTTGGCCTTGGTTGATAAACAGAAACAGTCTGATGGCCAATTCCCCCTCACTCTGACAGGTCGTGTGGTTTGCCCCAATATTCGTGTGGGTGAATTTAAAATTCCTTTGGCTTGTACTCCTTAACTTCTATTCATTAATGTCTAAATATTTCTTGATTTTTCACCCTTTGAAATCAAGAGGCCGGAGACTATGCCGGCACTTCATTTTTATAAGGGGGAGCGTTCAATTCTCCGACTGCCACTTTCTGGGTCTGATATTAACGTCGGTCGTCATCCAGACAATGACCTGACATTGTCAGATGAGGAGATTTCACGGTTTCATTTTACTATTCGTAAAATTTCTGAGGGATTTCAGCTGACAGATAAAAGTCGGAATGGAACTTTCGTTAATGGAAAGAAAGTGACAGCAGCTTTTATTAATCCCCACGATGAAATTCAGATTGGTCCTTGGCGTGCAGTATTTGTCAGTGAATCCAGTTCTGAAAAAGAAACGATTGTTAAAAAAACAGCTCCTCAAACTCAAACATTTGCTGGAATGGTCGGCACTTCTGCAGCCATGCAGCGCGTATTTAAGATGATTGATAAAGCGGCTCCGACGGATGTGACGGTATTGGTGATTGGTGAAACAGGCACTGGAAAAGAGCTGGCTGCACGCGCGATTCATGATCGGTCTCCTCGGGAGCGCAAACCGTATGTTGCGCTCAACTGCGGAGCCATTTCTCCGCAGCTTATTGAGAGTGAACTTTTTGGACATGAGCGAGGAGCTTTTACGGGTGCGGCCGGACGTCATTTAGGAGTGTTTGAGCAAGCGCGTGGTGGGACTCTTGTTTTAGATCAAATTGGCGAATTGCCTTTGGGGCTTCAACCTAAACTCCTAGGAGTATTGGAAGAGAAAAAATTTCGTCGTGTGGGTGGGGTGGAAGATATTGTGGCTGATGTGAGAATTGTGGCAGCCACGCATCGGAATCTCGAACAGATGAGTCATGAAGGAAAATTTCGGGAAGATTTATTTTTTAGACTTTTTTCAGTGCCTATTCATCTTCCTCCACTGCGAGAGCGCACAGAAGATATTCCACATCTGGTGAATTTTTTTCTCGAAACATTATCTCAGGCCGAAGATCATCATATGTCTGTGGAAGCTATGCAAAAGCTGGTTCAGTTTTCATGGAGAGGGAATATTCGTGAGCTAAAAAATGTGATGACGCGGACTCTCTTGTTTGCCCCCAACACGGAGATTGAGCCTCAGGATATTCTCTTTTTGTCCGATCAAGGCTCTTCATCAAAACCTTCTCTGCAGTCTGTTGAAAAAGAAGCTATCATGAAAGCTTTGAGAGAGAATAATTGGAATAAAAAAGAGACGTCGGAAGCATTGGGGATTGCCAAATCCACTCTCTTTCACAAGATCAAAGAGTACGATATTCAAACTCCTGAGAAGTAAAATCAAACTCGTTAATCTTGAAATGTGTGTCATCGCGAGCCCGAAGGGCGTGGCGATCTCACGCTTAATCGCGGGGGATGGCCACGCTACGGCCCACAGGCCTACGCTCGCCATGACATATTGAGATTGGCATTATTTTTGCTCAATGCTTCCCCATGATTTCAAAAGTGATGAGTGCAGGATTGTTTGGGATAGAAGCTTTTTTAGTCGATGTGGAAGTCGATATCGCTCAAGGGCTAGCCCATTGGACAACGGTTGGATTGCCTGAATCCAGCGTCAAAGAAAGTCGCGACCGTATCATCGCGGCGATTAAAAATTCTGGATACCAGTTTGAACGCAAACGCATTACCATCAATCTCGCTCCCGCTGATATCAAAAAAGAAGGGACAGCTTTTGATTTGCCTATGGCTTTAGGGCTATTGGCTTCGTCCGAACTCATTAAAAATAATTTTTCAGAAGAACTCATTGTGGGTGAACTCTCCTTAAGAGGTGAGGTGAAGCGTATTGCGGGTGTTTTGCAAATAGCACTTTTAGCCAAAGAAAAGAAAATCAAACGTCTTATCTTACCTCTTGAAAATGTTTCCGAAGCTTTGGTGGTAGATAAGATAGAAGTGTGTGGAGTGAGTTCTTTGGTGGAGTTGGTTCAACATTATACGGGAGAAAAAGTTTTGATTCCGGCCTCGCCGTCTGAATTGCCCAAGACGAGCGTTTCAAATTCTTTTAGTCATTTTGATTTTTCAGAAATCAAAGGTCAGACACAATCTAAAAGAGCCATCGAAGTGTCAGCTGCGGGTGGGCACAATCTACTCATGATCGGACCTCCGGGATCCGGGAAGACGATGTTGTCTCAAAGATTGCCGACAATTCTGCCTCCCATGTCGTTTGAGGAATCTTTAGAAACCACGCGCATCTACAGTGCCGTAGGTCTTTTGAAAAAAGGTGTGTCGCTTCTTAAAGAACGACCATTTCGTTCCCCTCATCATACGATTTCTGGAGCTGGTTTAGCGGGTGGTGGGAGTCATCCACGACCTGGAGAAGTGAGTTTGGCTCATAATGGCGTTTTGTTTTTGGACGAACTTCCTGAATTTCAAAAAAACGTTCTTGAGATTTTGAGACAGCCTTTGGAATCCGGAAGCGTCAGTATCTCTCGAGCTAGTGCTAGCATGACATTTCCAGCTCGGTTTATGTTGATCGCTTCGATGAATCCTTGTCGCTGTGGCCATCGAGGTTCAACGCGACAAGAATGTGTATGCAATGAAAACTCTATCCGACTCTATCGTCATCGATTGTCTGGGCCTTTGTTGGACCGCATTGATATGCAGCTCGAAGTGCCACCGGTAAGCTATACAGAGCTCTCATCTTTACAAGAAGGGGAGTCGTCGGCGGTGATTCGACAAAGAGTTTTAAAAGTACGCGAGATTCAGCGCCAACGATTTCAGGGAAGCATGATCCGAAATAATGCTCAAATGACGAGTCGTTTTTTGAGAAAATATTGTCGACTCGACTTAAAAGAAAACCAGCTTTTAGAGCGCGCTGTAGAAAAACTTCATCTTTCTGCACGAGCTTATGATCGTGTGTTGAGGGTATCGCGTACGATTGCCGATCTGGAAAATTCAGAACAAGTCAAAACGCCTCATCTGAGTGAAGCCATTCATTACCGAAGTTTAGATCGAAACTTCGTTTAATTTTTATAATTTTTTGACGAGTTTTTTGAAAAAAGGATCTTGTTCGGCAACGTCTTCCAGCTTTTCTGTAATTTCATCGACAAGATCTTCAAACCCATAAGCATCTGAAAGATTTTCTTTCACACCTTTTTTAATCTGTCTCCACGTCGGCACCTGTGTGGGGCGTGCGCCACCAGTGCTTCGGAGTCGATTCATTAAAGCAAAGCTTTGTTTTCGCGCTTCTTCAGCAAATGACGACGCTTCTGTGAGATCGATAAGCTCTCTTTTTTTACTGCGACGCTCAAATGTTTGGGCGCCTTGTCGGGCGGATTCCTGCGAATTAACGTTGGGTACAGCTCCTGTTATTTTTTTAACCCATGTATTGAACATAAGTTGTGTCTCCATGTTTGTACGTTGACTGTTTACGAGAGAGGGGAAGGGGACGGGATGCAACGTACAGGAGTCACTTGAGTATCGATAGACAACTTATCGCATTGTGTCAGAAAAAGTTGCTAGTTTTTTTTCGCGAAAGTGATTTTTTTTATTTTTTCTTTCTTTTGCTTGCGACGAAACTTTTACGATCCGTTGTCGAAGATATGAAACATGGAAATTCCTATTCATAGAATACCCTCTTGGATTTTTTCTCCACCCTCAGCTTTTTTTCCGTCCTGTGAGATGGGCGTGAGTGGGGGATGGGTGAGTGCTATGGTGAAGCCTGTGGATCGGCCACCGTCACTTCCGGATTCTTCAGGATCGTCGACTCGCGTGTCGCTTCCCAACCCTCCTTCTCAGATAGAACCTATTAATTTTTTGAAAAAGGGATTTGTGGTGACGGGTGGGGTGAAAAAAATATCACCGGCTCATCAAAACAATCTTCGCTACCATCTTCATTTGGCTCATGCGCAAGACAAGCTGCGCCTTCCAGAGCCTGGATCAGATCTGCAGGAAGTTTTTGGGAGATTGTTGGCAGTGCTTGGGAAAAAGGCCGATGATCTGCAGATTTATGTCATGAAAGATGATGAGCCCAATGCCTACTGGATGCGGGGAACCAACGCTATTTTTGTGACAACAGGTTTACTCCAAAAGCCAAATCTGACCAAAGGCGAGTTGTCTCGAGTCTTGGGTCATGAGTTGGCTCATTACCTTCTTTATAAACCTAATCAAAAAATCCCAGAGCGTTTTAAAAATCCTCTGTTTCGAGATCTTTTTCAACAGACTCAAGCCGCACAAAGGCAGTCGGAAGAATATGGAGCGGATGCTATGGGTTTGATGATCGCCGATGCCGCGGGGTATTCGGTGGATGAAGGCTTGGAAATGGATCGGTGGTTAGCAAAAATCAGTGGAGCAAAAAAATCAGGAGTCAGTCACTCCTCTCGTGTGTTGAGTTTTGGAGAGTCTCATCCGTATTCGACATATCGTGTGAAAGAGACTGAGAGAATTTTGAGAGATCCGTGTTTTGTGTGGAAATCTCGGGGATCGACTCCAGAAGCCTATACGGATTCCGCAGCAGCCTTCCGCAAACCTTCATGGAAGGTGGGGGAATTATCAAAAACAGCTGATCCTCTGGATATCAAGATACTGGAGAAGATCTCTCAAAATCTCGAAGTAGATTACCTGTATATGAAAGAAGTAAATATTGTTTATGATTTAGCCAAATTTGTGAGCAAAAAAACATTAAGACGCGATCAAGATACCCAGAGAGCTCTTGGCTATTTTAAAAAACGTTCAGAAGCTGGCGATCAAATAGCGCGAGCCTATGTGGCGGCTTTAGTTACCAAGCTTTATTGGGACTCTGTTGGGACAAAATCCGGAGCTGCTCGAGCGTGTCTAGAGTGGTTGGACAAAGAGTGTGGGTTTTCAAACGATGAAGTGATGTTGAATGTATTGGGGTATCTGAGGAGTTATAATGAAGGTTTTAATAGATATGACATTGACGGCTTACCTGTAACTAACAGCGAGAACGCTTTTCCATCTGTAAAATTTGAACGTTTGGTTTCAGCCTTTCCTTCTTCTCCTCTGAGAGATCGATTGATTGGAGAGGTGTTGAGACTTCCAGAAATCCTTGAAGATCGAGACAAATTTATTTCTTATGGAGGTAGTACAGCAACGGATGATTATGATCGAGTTGAGCTTCCTTTAAATGAATACCATTTGTCAGTAGAGAAATCGGATCGTCAGATACTCCTCCATCTTTTGTATGGGGCTTCTATTTTAGAGCCTGATTTTTGCATGGATGAGGGTATGGGGTTGTTGGAGGATGATGATAATACTGAGTGTAAGGATATTAATTTAACAGGCAATCATTATTTTACATATTTTCTGACTAGTATCGCTGAAGGTTGGCCTTATGAGCTCTCTAAGCTTGAAGCGAATCTTGCAGATAATAGGAGTATTGCAGGGTATTATGGGAAAATCGGTGTTGGTTCTATAGATCAAAAAAATATTTTAGAGTCTTATCACTTTTTCAAGGCTGCGTCTGAAAAATATTCAGATCCTGTGGTGTATAAACGTATTCTGGTGGCAGGACGTTTGATCGCATTGAGATATTTTGAAACCTTACCCGTGTCAGAATGGTTGGATGAAGCCATAGATCTCATAGAATCCTGGCCTCCTTCCACAGAGCGGAATCATCTTTTGATTCTTCTAGATCAGGGAAAAAGACGATCGGTACACACTCATGAATTACTTTTTTGCGATATCCCTTCAGTCTATGAGGCGAATCAGCAGCAGGGGCTGAGTCTTTCTTTGATGGCTGCTGCTCATGAAGAGTGTGTCTATCCTTCGGGCCAAAGAGTTCTAGATCAGTTTATGGCCTCTCAGCTGTCTGAAAAAGGGAAGCTCGTGCAGGATCAGATCGTTTCTTTGATTCCGCGTTCCAGTCCAATGAGGGATCAGCTTTTGGATCGTTGTGATGCTGTGACATTTAAAGAAGCGACAGATCTTTTGAGCCTCTATTGGAGTCCCATGGCGGCTTATGCCAAAGCTTTTGAGATCAGTCAGGCTTGGCTTGAAGCTTCTTCTGGAAATCGCACGGTACTTAAAAATATTTTAAAAATTACCGATGAGTTTCCATCGCTGCGTCGGCGTATGGTCAATGCTTGGGTGGATCGTTTTGGAGTCAGAGCTTCTGATTATGCGATGCTCTTGGAAGCTTCTGCCGATAGTGATGCTTTTGATCTCTACCGGGGTGTGGCTCTGGATGGAACACGACAGACCTCCCAAGTCCAAAAAGCGGCAGCCTGTCTTGGGAGCTTTGCTTCTGCGATGTCGCGAGAAGACCATTCTCTTTTAAGCGTTCAATTTGTAGGTGGAAAAATTCGAAAACCAGATATTGATGGTGATAGTGATGAAGTGAAGCGTGCTTGGGATTTAGTGAACCTCTACGAGGCTTACAACCCTCTTCTTCCAGAAGAGGCGTCCACGCTGACCCAAAAGCTTTTGAAAAATGATCGTTATCAAATCCACCGCATCCCTTTTGTCGACGGCAAACCGCTTCCCAATCCTCGATTTAAACGAAATACTTTTATTACCGATGGACTCAAAGATCTGAAACAATGGGAAGCAGGAAAAAGTTTTTCGCGCTTTATGAGTGCGATGGGTTGGGAAGAAGCTGTTCTCTTTTATGAAGAGCTTTTGTTGGGAGCGGAAGGTGTGATGCAGCATCCTGATCTCTTTAAGCAGATCGAAGAGATTTTTTTAGAAGGCATTCATCTGATGTTGGAAGAAAAAGGTGTGCTTCTGTCGCGGGCCCTTCAGGTTAAAAAAGGTTTGCAGCTGCTGTTGAAACATCAGTCTGCAGAAGTGTGTGGTCAGATTTGGGCTCGTATTTTGGCGGGTATTGCCCAGCAGCAGGAGTTGGGAGAAATTGTGCGTGAAGCGGTGCGTCCATTGGGAGCTGCCGCCGGGGCCAAGCTCATGCAGGCTATTCATTCGCTGACACGTGGTGTGGATACCACTCTAGAGCGCGCCACACGCTTGGCTCTAGATCAAACGGCACGCTTTAATCTTTTTCAATGCTTGCAGTTTCAAGGCGCTCGTGGAGTCGAGCCTTTTGAAGTGCATGATCGGTATCAAATGCTGGGGCAGGGGAGTGTTCGTGCTGGGATGGCGGGTCGTGGTGGCGCTGTGGAAGATAGTGCGTATCTTCTGGTGCATGCGGCAGCTGCGGATGCCCGCATTGTGGAAGGTATTGTCCAGTTTATTAGAGAGTTGCGTGATCAAGGGTATTATTTCCCGTTGTCGCCTTCTCAATTTAGAGATCTGGTTGAAGCGACAGATTCAGAGCGTCTGAGAGGGTTTCAGCATCATCGTGACTATCGAGCACGTTATGCCAACAATCCCGACTTTCCCTTACATATTCCCGAAATTTATGAAGCGTATGAAGATTGGGCGCGACTCGAGCTTGCTCAAGGGTCTCCTTATGAGTCTCTTCCCATTGCTGAAAAAATCGAAGTGGCAGCTATGACGATTGGAGCCTCGATGGCTCAGCTTTTAACCCTCGTTGAGGGTCAATGCTTGGTAAACCCTGAAATGCATGGAGGAAATGTCCTCTATAAAAATCCTATGGGATCTTTGGTCGACTGTGGATTGATCGAGCATGTCACTCTTGGTGATGTGGAAGATTTTTTTGAAGTGCAGGCAGGTTATAGTCATCAAGGGATTCGTGGAGCGGCAGCCGCTGTTCTTAAAAAAAGAAATCTGAATTTTGAAGATCTTAAAGCGGATGCTTAAGCTGCTTTGATCAGTGGTTTAAAAGTCTATGAAGAGCAGGGCCAAACCGCTCCAGAGCTTTTGATTTCAGGTGTGGTCGAAATGACCTTGGGGGCTTTGGGTGAACCTCTATCAACCGGCCTTGGAGCGATCTTCCGATCTCTTCAACCTTTGGCTCCGTATTTTCGAGATCTTAAAGAGGCTGGTGAATTAGGTCGTATCTTGGGCCCATTGCAACAAGTCATGAGTACTTATGGAAAAGACTACGATACGCGCGAGTGGGTCGTGGCGATTGAATCGCGTGTCGCTCAGATGTCATCTCGGTCTCCAGATGTGAAGCTAAGTGTTAAGCATATTCCTAAAGGAACAGGTTTGGGGCAAATGAGGCGTGATGGTAGTGTTCTCTCTTTAAACACACTGACAGCTGAGGTAAATCCTGAAAATTTGGAAACAACACATCCTTATACAGGTCGTTTGAAATGTATTCTCACCGATGGTGTTCGATACATTAAACCAGAAGAATTGAGAATTCAGGTGCAAGATCCTGGGCAGGATCCTCGTTGGGTGACGTTAGAGGAATGGAAGAGGGGATAGTATTTTTGGATAATGATGATTATCCAAATTTGGATAATGGTCATTGACCAAATTTTTGTATTATGACACCCTTGTTGGTAATGCTTCTTGCACCCTATAAAAATCATAATCTTTTTGGGAGAGTTTGGATCGTTTTGAACAGTTGGATCCGCAACTTTCCCAGTTGAAGGTGCAAACTTATCAGTATCAATCAGACTTAGTTGACGCTATGCCTCTTCAAACCCCCGGGGTTTATATCCTTACGGGAGGCAGGCAGGTTGGAAAAACGACACTTCTTAAACAGGTTATTTTAAAATCTTTGAAGAAGAAGTTTTGGCCTCAAAACAGAATTTTATATCTGCCTTGTGATACGATTCAGACTTGCCAACAGTTTACAGCCACTCTGGAGGAGTTTTTTAAGACTCTTGATCCACAAAAACCATTCGGTCTTTTTATTGATGAAGTGACTTATGTGGAAGGCTGGGATCGTGCCATTAAGTTTTTTGCAGATCAGGGTTTTTTTAGACGGGGGACTCTTGTTTTGACGGGTTCTGATTCCATGATTCTCAAAGAAGCTATGATGCGTTTCCCGGGTCGTCGAGGAATAGCTCCTCAAACAGATTTTCATCTTTATCCGCTTTCGTTTTGTGAATTTGTATCTCTGAAAAGTCCCAAGATTGTGCAGAAAGTACAATCAGGGAGGGCTGGCTTTCAAAAAGATATTTTTTCGATTTTAGAAAATGAAGAAGTTCTGAATATGACCCCTAAAAGTTTGGACGATCTTTTTTCTTTTTGGGAAACTTACCTTCTCACTGGGGGATTTATCACGGCAATCAATGCTCACGAACGTCATCAGGTTATTCCACCTTTTGTGTACCAAACTTATTTTCAATGGATCTTGGGAGATTTTTTAAAGAGAGGAAAGAGAGAGGATTATTTGAAAAGTATCGTTGGGGCTTTAGTCGACAAAATAGGGTCCCAACTCACACTTCATAGTCTACTTAATGATGTCGTCGTGGATCATCATCAAACCATCCAGGACTATATTTATTTGATGGAAAGAATGGATATCGTCAAAATACTCCAAGCCTTGCAGGAAAATAAACTTCACACTTCTACTTTGGGTGCCCCCAAAAAAGCCCGCAAGATGCATCCTGCCGATCCCTTGATTTTTCATACGTTGCGCGGTTGGGCTCACCAGGAAAGTGATTTTTATTTAGCCAGCCAAAACTTTTTAAAAACCCCCAAAGCCGGGTTTCTTGTGGAAGCGACTTTGGCAAATTTAGCAAGTCGACGTTGGCCTGTTTATTATATCAAAGCTGAAGGAGAGATTGATCTGGCGGTGATACAGGGGGAGAGGTTTCTTCCTATTGAAATTAAAAATTCTCTGAGCCCTTCTCGAAGTGACTTGAAGCAGATTTTGAAATACAAAAAAGGAATTCTTTCCACTCTATCTAGAGAACACGGTCATTACGAGCATCTGAAAATGATTCCTATCCCTGTTTTAGCAATTCTCTTTTAGAAGACTTATTACTTGTCAGCTCCGATTTTGGGCTGTTAGGAGCACGGGCTCAAAATTAAGGAGATAATTATGATTGAAAAAGGAACGAAAATTCAGCCAGCCGAAGGGAAGTTGGGGATTCTGTTGGTGGGGCTCGGGGCTGTATCGACGACGTTTATTGCCGGTGTTGAAGCTGCAAAATTAAAAAGATCCAAGCTGATCGGCTCTTTGACTCAGATGGGACATATCCGTTTGGGAAAGCGTACCGATAAGAAAAATCCTCTCATTAAAGATTTTGTGCCTTTAGCTAAAGTGGAAGATCTTGTTTTTGGAGCTTGGGATATTTTTCCCGATAATGCTTATGAAGCCGCCGCTAAAGCTCAGGTTTTGAAATACGAAGATTTAGAAGCCCTCAAACCGGCCTTGGAAAAAATTAAACCCATGACGGCTGTTTTCGATCAAGCCTACATCAAGAATATTTCCGGACCAAATGTGAAGACGGGTAAGAACAAGCTCGATTTGGCTCAACAGCTCATCGCCGACATCGAAAACTTTAAGAAGACTACGGGTGTCAATCGCATGGTCATGATTTGGTGCGGTTCGACTGAAGCGTTTATTCAAAATAGTGAAGTTCATTTAAACCTCGCAGCCTTTGAAAAAGGATTGGAAGCCAGCGACGCGCGCATTGCTCCCAGTATGATCTATGCGTACGCCGCTTTGAAGTCTGGTGTTGGGTATTGCAATGGAGCTCCAAACTTAACGGTCGACGTACCGGCTATTCAACAATTAGCTTTGGAAAAGAAGCTTCCGATTTCTGGAAAAGATTTCAAGACTGGTCAGACGCTCATGAAGACTGTCTTGGCTCCAGGTCTTAAGGCACGTATGTTGGGTATTGATGGATGGTTTTCTGCGAATATTTTGGGAAATCGCGATGGTGAAGTTTTAGATGATCCAGATTCATTTAAGACCAAAGAAGAAAGTAAGCTGTCCGTCCTTGAGACCCTTCTTCAACCCGACCAATACCCTGATCTTTATGGCAATCTGTACCACAAAGTCCGCATTCATTATTACCCCCCTCGCGGTGACAATAAAGAAGGCTGGGACAACATCGATATCTTCGGATGGATGGGTTACAAGATGCAGATCAAGTTGGACTTCCTCTGCCGCGATTCTATCTTAGCCGCTCCGTTGGTCTTGGATCTCGTTCTTTTTACCGATCTCGCACAACGCGCTGGCATGAAGGGTATTCAAGAATGGCTTTCCTTCTATTATAAGAGCCCGATGGTGGCCGAAGGTCTCTACCCCGAACACAATCTCTTCATTCAGGAAATGAAGCTCAAGAACACTCTTCGTTATCTAATGGGTGAGGATCAGATTACGCATTTGGGTATTGAGTATTATGAATAAATAATAGTGCTCGTTCGAAGTTTTTTTGTTAACGAAAGCCCCCTATGAAAAAAACAATTTTCCTTGGGGGCTTTTTTTTATCTTTTTCTTTCCTCATAATTTCTTGTGGTACTCCCAAAGCTCAAAACATTCTTCTCAATAAATCTCCGATTCAATCTCAGGGGATTTCACAAGTGCAAAAAATGACTGATGGTCATGCTAGTGGAGAAGGGGATTATTGGGCATCTGAACAATCGAGTGTTTTTCAACAAGGATCCGATGCGTTTGTTATTTATGATTTGGGAAGTGCGACGCCATTGCGCGCTTTTTATATTCAGGGGGATAATAATGACACGTATCAAGTATTAGTTTCGGATGATTTGCAAACTTGGAAATTGATTTGGTCGGCAGGTTTTCGAGGTGGTGCAGGACTACGCGAGCGGTGGAGCAAGGATTTGAATGAGTCGGGACGTTATCTTAAGCTGCAAGCCCTCGGTGGTGATGGGGCTTATAGTGTGAGTGAGTTCCAGGCTTATGTGGTAGTTCCCGATTCTTGGAAACCAGATGTCGATATTGTGCATTCCAATGCGGGCTCTTTTGCAGGTCGTTTGCGGATGGTGATTTTTGGTCTTTCGTTAGTTTTGTATTCTCTCTTTTCCGCGTATAAAAATAAAACATGGGTCTATCGGGTGGTTTTGATTCCGGCTTTGACCACCTATGAGCTTTTTCGCTGGATGATAGCACATCTGCCTATCGATGATTTGGATTTTGCTTTTTTAAAATTAGTCATTTCCCTCGTGGGAATTTTTGTTCTGGTGCAAAACCAGTTTTTTGTGGAGCGTTTAAAACCCGCCAAAAATATTGTGAAGGGAATACTATTCACTCTAGGTCTTTTTGCGATTGGGATTTATTACCATTTTGGTCATTTGCAATTTGATCATGCAGCCGAGCGTCGTCCCACGGTCGTTCATACGTGGGATATGCGTGTGTATTATCCGATCGCCAAATTTTTTCGTGAGCTTCAGTTTGATGGTCTCTATCTGGCGTGTTTACAGGGTTATTTGGAAGAACATCCAGAAACAACCGATGCTGAGCTTGCCAATGTTCGTCTTCGAAATTTGAATAATAACGAAATTGTTTCCGGCCTTTCTGTCAAAGAAGACGCGAAAGCTATCAAGTCACGTTTTACTCCAGAACGTTGGGAAGAGTTTCGTCATGATATGCGATGGTTTGATCGAGCGATGGGCCGAAATTATTTGGGATCGATGGTTGATCATGGAGGTAATGCCACACCTCTGTGGATGGGTGTGGCCCATCTTATTTTTAAAGACACAAAAGATGTAGAAGGGATGCTGACTCTCGCCGCGTGGATGGATCCAATTCTTCTGCTGATTTTCTTTATCGTCGTGGGTAGGACGTTTGGATGGAATCCCATGTGTCTGTGTATGATTATTTTTGGCGCCACAGAATTTTACCGTTTTGGATCCAACCTCATGGGCTCGACCTTGCGACAAGATTGGTTGGTGGCTTTTGGATTGGGTGTGTGTGCTCTGAGACAAAACCGTTATTATCTAGGCGGCATTGGTTTGGCTTATTCTTCTCTGATCCGTGCCTTTCCTGCCTTGGGTGTTTTAGGTTTGGGCCTTTGGTGGTTGAGTGATGTAGGGATGAGGATTTATCGAAAAGAAAAAATCTCTCTTCCGATTCTCTGGAAGGACTATATCCCATTTTGGAAAACGGCGATCGGTGCGACTCTTTGTGTAGCTTTAAGCTTCGGGATTACGTCGGCGACGTTTGGCTACAAGCATTCTTGGAAACCATGGTTCGAAAAAATCACGATGCATGCTGACAAGCCTAATGTGAATCACTTGGGGTTTCGAAATCTTTTTTCTTTTGATTCCGAATTGACGAGTCAGAAGTTAGCTGAGTTTCATCGAGGCGACTGGATTCAAACACAAAGGGAAACGTTTGCGAAACGAAAGTTTTTCGTCAATCTAGCGATCTTGTTTTCATTAGTTTTGATTCTTCGGGCGATGCGCCAAAAAGATCTCCATCAAATCAGCCTTTTGGGGCTTTTATTGATCCCTGTTTTTTTCTATCCCGCCAATTACTATTTTCATTATGTCTTTCTCCTGCCTCTCTTGGGTGCCTTCTCAAAAGATAAGGTCGATGAAGTCAGCACATCTTATTTTACCGGGATCAACGTTATTCTCCTCACCATGTGCACCTTCCATTACTTTACACTCTTGGAAGGGGAGATGGATGTGAGTTTTACGCAGCAGAGCTGGCTTTTAATGATTGGGTTTGGATTGATGTTGTTGGTTTCCAACTTATTTACAAAGCAAAAGTCCTAACTTTTTGTTTGTTTTGAAAACCATTCAAAAGTTTTCTGAAGTCCTGTTTCAAAAGAAGCAGGTTTGATTGTTTGCAAAGCTCCCGGTTTGAGGCAGCTACGCATCTGTTCGCCTGCTTTGGCGGGGCCATGCTGGGCTGTGAGTTTTGATTGTGAAATCTGAATGAGTTTTTGGGTGAGGGTGATCACGTCTGTTTCGACAGAGGTGCCCACATTAAAAATGCCTGAAACTGAAGGGTTGAGCGCGGCGACATTGCAGGCGACGACATCTTCCACAAACACATAGTCCCGTGTTTGTTTTCCATCCCCATTGATCACAGGTGTTTGACCTCGAAGAATTTTTTCACAAAAAATAGCAATCACTCCCGCTTCTCCATGGGCATTTTGGCGTGGACCATAGACATTAGCGTACCTAAGGGCGACGAAATCCATCCCATAAGTCCATCGGTAAAACTGAAGATATTTTTCGACCGTAAGCTTGGTGATGCCATAAGGGCTCCGCGGATCAGTCGGATGTTTTTCATCAGCCGGATAATAACTTTGTTCCCCATAAATAGCCCCACCACTGGACGCAAAAATAATCTTTTTGACCCCAGCCTTTTGTGCAGCCGCGATAATATTCAAACTGCCAATAATATTTTGATCCGCATCATAGGCAGGATCGGCGACAGACTTTCGCACATCGATCTGTGCCGCATGGTGATTAATGATATCAGGTTTTTCAGAGGCAATAATATTTGCGATATCGGGTGATGTAATGTCGACAGAATAAACTTTCACCTGATTCGAAAGGTTTTCCTTTTTTCCAGTAGAAAAATTATCAACAACAATAATCTCATGCCCTTCTTTGAGATAGGCATCAGCAATGTTCGATCCAATGAATCCAGCTCCGCCAGTGATGAGAATTTTCATAAAAGTTCCTTTCCGTCTCTACAGTAAAAAGGCTGGTGGTGTTGAGATAAAGATGTTTTTCTCATCCCAAATGCTTGATTCAGCTTCTTGCGAAACAACAAAGCCTGCAAGAAGGGGTTTATCGAGATAGTTTTCCAGTCCTGAAAAATGTTTAAAGTCATGTTTAGCTACTTTTACAGATTGCTTGCATTCGAAAGCAATGAACCCATTCTCAAGCTCGACTAACAAGTCAATTTCTCTTCCATCGACGGTTCTTAAGTGATGAAAGCTGACTGGTAGCCGCAAAGTTTTAATTTGTTTGTAAATTTCAGCGACAATCGCTGATTCAAATTCGCCACCAGTCATCTCACCATATCTCTTGAGGAGTCCGCGACAAATTCCAGGATCCAGGAAGTGAATTTTAGGCATTTTGGAAAGCCGCTTTTCCAAGTTTCGATAATAAGCGGGCAATGAAAGTGTTTGGTAGCTAATCTCCAAATAATTCAAGAAGCGCTTGGCGGTGGGTGGACTGATATCCGAGAGTCGAGCGAGATCTGAAAAATTGACGAGATTTCCTGTTCTTCCAGCCAAAGCTTTTTGACAGCGCACAAAGGGTTCGAGTTCGTTGATTTGAGCCAAGTCAGCCAGGTCTCTTTGCAAGTAAGTGTTGAGATAATCCTCAATCCATCCCTGTTTTGTTCCGTCATCCCAAGTTTCATTCCACACAGCGGGCATGCCGCCCCATTGAAGATATTGATTCCAATAAGTTTGTGATTTTCCCCAATTGGGTTGGGCCAATGGCGAGGCCCTAAATAAATCGAGACATTTTTTTTGAGAGAAATTTTCTATCAGTGAAACGAGGCGACTTGGCATGACTGGATCACTCCACCAAAAGCGTGGTTTTACCTGTCTGGCGAGCCCCAGTTAATAGGAGTAATCGACCTCTTTTTTTCTGAATCTCAGCAAGTTTATTTGATAGAAGCCTATTTTTAGTCACTTAATGTTTAATATAGGCGTAATATTAAAAATATAAAGCTAAGATTTACGCTATTGAGGGCTCTCTCGTAATCGGTAAATCCATCGAGGCCGGGTTGAAGCTCCTGTCAGCGGGAAGAATCCGTGCGAGCCTAAAAAGAGATCATTCCCTCTAGAGTAATTTTGATCAAGTTCCTGAGGAAACCAATTATTATCTAAAACAATAGCTGGTCGTGTACGATTCAATAAATCGTTTTTAATGGACTGGTAAAATTTAGTTTTTTGAGGGTGGTCCTTAACCCTTAGAATGTCATCAATCGCCATGAGTTGAGCTCCGGTTTTTTCTTTTCCAGCCAAGATCGAAAAATAGGGATGAAATGGAATATAGACATCTTTTTCCGGGAGGTTTTTGATTTGTTCAATAAACGCATGTCCGGCATTAATGTCCGCTTGAGTGGGGATTTGATTTTGTATGGGATAGTAAAGAAGTGAAAATTGAATAAATAAAAACAAATTCAAGACAGATTTGAGTTTAAAGTTTTTGTTTTCAAAACAAGAAGCCAAAAGTGTGATGCCTAGATAGGCAGGCATCAAAACGTTATCATACCCCCCAGAGTGTAATCTCGACAACCATGAAGCTCCAATAGCTCCCAATAAAAATGTTTTTAAATGAAGCTGGTCTTTCCATGATTTGTCTTCTGAGCTTCCGTAAAATAATCCAGCTAGGCCTATGATGGAAGCTAGAAGAAATGGGCCTCCTAAATCATATTTCCAATAATTGATGTAAGCTTCAGGAACCCAAGCATGTAGTTTGGGGAGCTTGAAGACATAGTACGAGTACCAACCATCACTAAGATGATCCATGATGAGTGTGCTGCTTCCCACGAAAGTGATTAGGAAGATGGAAAAAATTAAAACTCTCTTTTTTGATTGTGCTAGTAGAGTGATGGATAGTGGCAAGACCATCATAAGGGTAGATTGTTTTGTGAAAAAAGAGAGAAAGATGAGAATAGAGGCGATGACGGTATCAGAGATTGTTTTGCGGTAAAATAAAAAATAAAATCCTAGAAAAAATAAAAATAAAAAAAGAGAATCAACGCGGGCTATATCCATCCAAGCTCCACTGAGTCGAAAAGTGGCTGTAAAAAGACCTGATGCGATCAACGACGAGAAGTGATCTTTCGTTTCCAGAAAAACGATTTTGTAGAGAAGCACTATTATCCCTAAAGATGATAGTAATGACACAAGTCTCAAAGAGAAGAATCCCAATCCAAATAGTTTAGAGAAGAAGGCTGATACATAATAATAAAATGGAGTGTAGATATAAGGAACGAAGTCTAAACTAGGTTCTACGTAAAGAGGTTGTCCTAAAAGAATGCGTCTTACATGATCCACAGATCCCCCTTCCATCCACTCGATCTCGAAAGGGTAGGTGATTCTTGAGAGGGCGATATAGAAATATGCGGCTAAATAAAAAAGTGAACATGCGACCAATAGTATAGTGATTGGGTATTTTTTAATTTTATGAATCATGGACTGGAGTCTTTTGTATGAGGAATGGGTATTCAATGATAATATCTTTTTCTGGATGTGTTGTTAAAAACTTTTTTTCAGGTCTCTTTTTCTCTAGAAAATAGGCTGCCATTTGAGTTTTTAAATTTACAATTCTTCCCGTGACATAATTGTTTTGAAGATCGAGATAGCGACTGATTTGTGGCGATTGCCACACATTCATAATTACTTCTGTGTGCGTTGAAAGTTTCCCAACTGGTTTCATGAGGGGGTCAGTTGTATGGAAAAACTCAGGTTGTTCTTCAGCGTAGCACTCTGGACATGAGAGCCCATAAATAGGTGAAATACCAGCGGTAGTACCTCTGTGAGCAACTTTAGTATTACACAAGCCCCACATATCAATAACATTAGCTTCTGTAAAATACGCAAAAGCACCCGCATAGTCGGAAACAATTTTTCACCAGGTTTGATGAGTAGTGAGAAGAGTTTTGCGGTTTCCACGAGATTGATTTGGACGTGATATTTTTGAAGCTGGATAAAGTCGATTTTCCCCTTTTCTTCGTTGGTATTAATGAAAAAGCGACAGCTAAATATTCCAATAAAAAGAAAACTCATTAAAGAAAATGCAATAAAAGGGGATTTTTGAATCCAGTTAAAATTTCTCAGTGACTTTATCATTTCGCATGCTCCAGCTGACATAAGACTAAAAATGATTGGAAGAATTGGTATGAAAAAACGCTCGAAAGGCATCCAATCTCCCCCGACATGGATCACATAGAAAATGTGTAGTGTTATGAATAGAAGTGAAAATACAGTTTTGTAATTTCTGTTTTTGATAATCATATAAATGATAAGTGGTAAGGCTGCGAGAAAACCTGTGCTTTTAAGCGACGCGACTGCATATTCGTATCCCCTATTAGGGAGTATGGTATGGATTTGGCTTTTAGCGTAATAAGTATTGGGAAACAGAAACCCATAGTATTCCCATCTCCACATAAACCATAAACAATAGACCAGCAGACTAGGGATGGACCGGATGATCCACTTCTTTTTCTCATTTGTATGAAACCATGCAAATGCACAGAAAAAGAAAAGTGGGATAAAACCATCAATGCGCATCAATGCAGCGGCGACTAGAATAGGTAACGTCCAGCGGTTCTTTGAATCCTCGAAATAGAGGGAAAATGCTAAAATAAGAAGAGCCGTGTAGGGAATTGTTTCCAAACAAACAACTGCTGCCGCAAATATATCAGAACTTAAAGCCAACAAAGTTAAAGATATTCCTGAGAAAAATGATAATGAACTAAGAGATCTTGTGAGCTTAAAAGTTGCCCCAAAAAGTAAGAGCATAAAGGGGAGCATGAGAATGCGGGCTAGTAAATAAACATCTGTTTGTGGTGCAATCTTCATGGCTCCAGCGACTAATGTCATCCAAAGGAAGTTGGAGTAACCCTCTACTTTCAAGTCATGGCTATAGACGGGACCATTGCCCAAAGAGAGGTTTTTTGAAAAAGAAAATGTAATATAAGAATCGTCTAATCGAAAATCTCCAATCGATTTTATTTGGTAAAATGATATGACGATAAGGATAAAAGTGAATAATATTGTCCAAAGATTCTTTTTGAGCATAAGCGGATATTGTAGGTATTTATTATGACATTATCCAAATTATTTTTAGTCTTATGTTTTATTTATACTCTTTTTTTAGGCATAGTGAGCTTGAACTTTGGCGATCATTGGGATGAACCAAAATTGATTGGATCTATTCGCCAAAGCGCAGAGTCAGGTTTGTTTTTGCCGAGATGGTATAATTATCCTTCGATTGCCTATGATGTCTCTTTATTGGCGTCAGTCCCTAACATAATAAGGTCGATAAAAGGACAGCCTACCTTGATTGATGCCACAGGATACAAATTAAAACTGAGAGCCGTTTTTTTTTATCTTGAGTTTGTGTGCTGTCATACCAATTTATCTATTGGTTAGAGACATGTCTGGGAGTTCCTATAGTTCGCTAATTGCAGCTCTAGTGACAATGAGCTCCTGGGAACTAATTTATCATGCTCGTTGGATTGCTCCAGATGCCATTCTAGTATTTTTTATTTCGAGTGCTTTATGGGCTCAACATAAGTTGATACAGTCCAGCCATCAAAAAATATTTTTTTGGACAGTTATTGCCTCGATAGGCTCTGCTTTATGTATTGCGACTAAATACCCTGCGGGATTGATTTTGATTCCATTATTTATTTCGATTTTGATCGCTAACAGAAAAGAGTATGGTAGCGAGCTTTTAAAGCTATTAGTGACTTCTACTTTTGTCACAATAATTACATTTTGTCTCACAACACCAGGATCTGTTTTAGAGCCTGTGAGGTTTTTTCAAGATATTCATTATGAAATGCAGCATTATAGTTTAGGCCATGGAGGCTATACTATTGAATCGGGATTGAGTCATCTCAGTAAGTCCTTGATTTATGTCGTGTGTGCGTTGCTTTCAAAAAATGCCATATTTGCACTTCTATTATTTGTTTTTTTTACGCTAGGGGTGAGGCGATTATTTAAGGAGTCGTTCGAAAAGAGTCTTTGGATTTTATCGATGCCCATCTTCTATCTATTGTACATGTCTTTCCAACACGTGATGATTGTAAGGAACTATCTTTTACTGATTCCCTTTATGAGTGTTGTTATATCAGTTGGTTTTTTACATGTTGTGAGAAGTCGCTTTCGAATCATTAGGTGGGGATCAGGGACGGCTATGGCTGTTATTATTTTTTATAATTTCTTTCAGATTTCAAAGTCTTCATTAGATATTTTTCAGCCAAATCCACTTCCAAGGTATTTATCTGTATCTGAATATGTACAGAGTCATCCTCAATCAAAATTTTTTATTTCAACTGTGTTAAATCAAGAAATAATGAATAACAAGTCAGGTGTTCTGACGAATCATGTGATAGATAAAAAGAACGCTGACTATATTATATTTTCTTCTCGAGAAGTTTCACCGTGGCCACTATGGATTGCTAATAAGTTGGGTCGATATAAGACTGTTTGGTCAAGGTTTGAGGAGGTAAATTGGGATTATTACCCTTCATGGGGAGGCTATGATCGTATTATCTCTGTTTCAACTCAGGATAAAGACCTTGAGGCTCTGAGGGAAAGTATTTGGTAGGAATTAAAGATTATCAGCTTTCCAATTGTGGATTTTTTTTTTTTTCATTACATTAGACCCTTATGTCTTTAAAAGGATTGTCTCTTGTTATTCCTGTATACAACGAAGAACCCGTTATTCCAGAGCTGGATAAACGTTTAAAATCTTTTTTTGAAACATGTCCTTTGGACTATGAAGTGGTCTTTGTGAATGATGGCTCTGCTGATCGCTCGTTAGAGCTCCTCAAAAATATTTCTGCTCAAAATTCACATTACAAAGTATTGGCGCTCTCACGTAATGTTGGTCACCAGAATGCCATTACAGCGGGAATGGATCATGCCCAAGGTGATGCGGTGGTCGTGATCGATGCCGATCTTCAAGATCCGCCAGAAGTGATTTTGGAGATGATCCGGAAATGGCAGGAAGGCTTTGATATCGTCTATGCGATCAGAAGTGAGAGAGAAGGGGAGAGTATCTTTAAAAAAATCACCGCCAGTCTTTTTTATAGACTCATGCAAAAGTTGGTTGGCATCAAAATGCCTTTGGATGCGGGAGATTTTCGTTTGATGAGTCGACGTGCAATTGTTGTTTTAAGTTCGTTACGGGAGAGTAATCGCTTTATCCGTGGTTTAGTAGCTTGGACAGGGTTTAGAAGCACCGCAGTTTATTACAAACGTGAAAAGCGTTTTGCTGGAAGCACCAAATATCCACTCCGCAAAATGATCAAGTTTGCTTTCGACGGAGTCACAAATTTTTCAACCATCCCTTTGAGAGTCGCTACTTGGCTGGGACTTTTTTCGGGATTAGTGGCTCTGACAGCAGCAGGCTGGGCCGTGTATGAAAAGTTTTTTGGAGAAGGTGTCGTACAAGGTTGGACGACGATTATGCTCGCCGTGGCTTTGGGAGCTTCGGCACAGCTGCTGATGATTGGGATATGGGGGAATACATTGGCAGGATTTTTGAGGAAGTGAAAAAGAGACCTTTGTATGTGGTGCAAGAAGAAATAAGAGTGAGAGATGACCCGAAGGGCTAACGACAGTTCATTTGCAATTCTGATGAGGTCTTTGGCCCTTCTTTTTTTTGAGGGGTTTTCGCTTGGAATGGCTTTTTGGCTCTTGTCCCATAATCGGCTTCATCTTCTAAAACCATTTTTTCTCAGCAATCAAATGCCTCTTCCTTTGAGGGAGAGTTTATTAAAGACTCTCTTTGTAACAGCTATGGTATGGTCTGTGGCAGGTCTGGGTTATGCTGCGCTAAGAAGACGGTTATTCTTTGAAAGAATTTCTTGTTACTCATATCGATTTTCTCCGCTCTTGATTGCTGGCGTACTTCCTCTCATTTTTTTTTGGAAAATCTGGATTGGAAAAGAATTAATTTTTTTGATCATCATAGGGTGTGTGGCCTTAACCCTCCCTGTTTTGATCCGGGTTTCGCTGCGTACATTTCCAAAAGAGATCGGACATTGGGGAGATTTTTTTCATGAATCCATTCAGGCTCACCCGTGGATACGTCATACTTCAGTGGCCGTTGTGGTGCTTGGATCCCTATTTTATGCCGCGTTTTTTAGTTATTTTTCCATCCTGTCTCATCACAACCTGAGAACGTCAGGTTTTGACATGGGCATCGAAGATAATTTTATGTGGAACCTTGTCTTTCGTTGGATGGCAGGGGATCCCCATACCGTTTTTTTTAAATCAGCACCCTTTATAGGGCCCTCAGGATCTATTTTGGGTTGGCATGCGCCATTTATTTCTTTTCTTATAGCGCCATTTTATTTTTTATATCCTCATTCTGAAACCTTACTACTAGCTCAAGCGATATTAATAGGCGGAACGTCGATCCCCATTTTTTTATGGGCACGTCTTTATGTCCATGAATGGGTGGCTGTTTTAATGGGGTTAGCCTATGTATTTCTATCGCCTGTACATGGGACCAATCTTTATGATTTTCACTGGGTCAATCTAGGGCCTTTTTTTGTTATGATGACGCTCTATTTATTAGATTCAAAAAAAGATATTTTTGGATTTATCTTTGCTGTTTTAGCCATGTCGGTGCGTGAAGATATGGTGACAGGTGTCAGTATGGTGGGTGCGTACCTTTTGCTCTCAGGACGTCGTCCCAAAGTGGGTTTTGCTTTAGCAGTGATTAGCAGCGCCTACTTTGTATTTATAAAAATGATACTTATGCCGCATTTTGCTGGGACAAGTGCTTTTGTGGATGGGTATCGGGGGCTTTTACCTCCTGGAGAAAGTAGCTTTGCTTCGGTGGTAAAAACTGTTTTTACTAACCCGGCTTTTACCTTGTCGACTCTGTTAGAGATGCCAAAAATTATTTATCTACTTCATTTCTTAGTGCCCCTTGTTTTTCTCCCATTGCGTACTTACTGGACGTTATTGTTCTCTATTTCGGGTTTTTTTGTGTGTCTTTTGACGACAGGTGTGCCGGCTATTGTGAGTCCTTCTTTTCAATATACCTCCCATTTTTCTTCTTACTACATCGTAGTTAGCGTTTTGGCTTTGAGTCATCTCCAGTTCAAAAAAGAAGGGGGATTGAAGGTGACGAGCTATATGATCACTTTTGTGATTTGCTTGTTGGCCTGTAGTCAAATGTTTGGAGCCTTTTTTCAAAGAGAGCATGTCAGGGGTGGTTTTGTTATCTACCAATTTGGGACCAGTCCTCAGGATTTGATTCGTCGAGAGCAGGTAAAAACTTTGGTCAATCAGATACCGTCTTTGGACAAGGTGGCGACGACTGAGGCTCTCAATCCTCAGGTATCCAATCGTCCGGATGCTTATACGCTTAAGGTAAGCTTGTTTGATGCTGACTGGATGTTGATCGAAACTCCCAATGTCAACTGGGAGCGGCCTGGCTTTAGAGATCTTTTTCAGCAGCAGAATTTTGGAGTTGTGGATATTCAAGGGCCTTTTGTTTTACTCAAAAGACATTACGACAAAAGTCAGAACGAACGGTTGCTACAAATGTTGGGTGGTTAGTCCTTAATGGATGCATGAAAATTAAATTTAAAATTTTCTTATTTCATGATTCTTGTGAGCGGAAAATAGAGAGGTTATGTGAATAAAAAAAGTGTACAGTCTGCGAGTCTTTAGCTGAGCCTCTTTCCATGATTCATCCAGAAGCTACGCTCTATCGATGCACCGGATGCCAACATTGTTTTACTGATTTGACTTCGATTGTCTCTCCCGAGAACTATTCTTCTGATTATTATGAAGTGACTCATAAAAATTGGTTTGAACATCCGAACCTATCGTTGTTTCAAGAAATAGAAAAAATGATTCTTCAGTATTCAAAAACCACAGCTTCTGTACTGGATGTGGGGTGTGGGAGGGGGGATCTTCTCAAATATCTTCATTCCAAAAATCCCTCCCTTTCTCTCACAGGAATCGATCTTTCCGATGTGCCTCAGATTCCAGGGATTAGAATGTTGCAGCGAGATTTTTTGAAGGAAGATTTCCCCCAAAAGTTTGATGTGGTGACGAGTTTGGCTGCCATCGAGCATGTGGAGGATGTGCAATTGTTCGCCAAAAAGATCGGCGATCTATGCGCTAAAGACGGTGTTGCAATCATCATGACGAACAACGAAAGCGGCCTTTTGTACGGCATCGCCAGAGGACTTTATTCTTTTGGTATCAAAGGACCTTTCAATCGACTTTACAGTAAGCATCATCTCAATCACTTTGGTATTGAATCGATGCGGACGCTTTTTGAGCGACATGGCTTCGAAATCCTCAAAACGATTCATCACAGTTTTCCTCTCAAAGCGGTGGATATTCCGGTGTCCTCAAAATTCGCGGACTTCATCCTGAGAGGGGCTGTTGCCGGGATGTTTTTCCTGGGGAAGACATTAGAGATGGATTTTATGCAAACGATCGTTTGTCGTAAAAAGGTTTAACTCATTATACGACTTCCATCTTGACCCAAAATCAGTTCGCGAGTACCAATCCGCTTCCCATGAAAAAGCTTGCTGTCATCATATTGGCTGCCGGTAAGGGCGAACGGATGGTTTCGGATCGTCCGAAAGTCTTGCATCATATTTTGGGAAAATCTCTTTTGGGGCATGTGGTTTCTGCGGCTCAAACTCTTCATCCTGAAAAAATTATTGTTGTTGTCGGGCATAAGTCTGACGACGTGAAAAAAGCTTTTGAAAAAGAAGCTTCGATTGAATGGGTGTTTCAGGAACAGCAATTGGGGACGGCTCATGCTGTTTTGTGTGCGAAACAGTCTTTGAAGGATTTTGAGGGAGAAGTCTTGATTTTGTATGGGGATGCGCCTCTTTTGAGGGCGGAGACTTTAAAGGAGATGCGGGAAGTTTCTGAAAAATCTCATGCAGATTTGTTGTTGGCGACGGCACACTTTCAGCAGCCTTCGGGTTACGGAAGGATTTTGCGTAATCATCACGGAAAAATTCAGGAAATTGTTGAAGAGAAAGAAGCTTCTTCTGATGAAAAGAAAATCCAAGAGGTGAACCCCGGTATCTATCTCCTAGATGCTCAGATTTTGCACTTTTTGGACAAGATCGAGAAGAGCATCGCCAAAGGCGAGTATTATTTGACGGACATCGTGGTCGAAGCCTTGAAGCAGAAGAAAGTCGTGGAAACGTATCTCGTGCCGCATGAAGATGAAGTGAAGGGGATCAATAATAAATCGCAATTGGCAGAGGCGACGCAGATTTTGCAAAAGAGAATCAATGAAGCCTGGATGGCAAAAGGTGTGACGATGGTATCGCCGGAGACGACGTTTATCGAATCCTCCGTGATTCTTGAAGTCGATGTGATCGTGCATCCGGGTGTCGTCATTACGGGAAATTCAAAAGTTGGAAAAGGTTCTGAAATATTGGCCTACTCAGTGATTGAAGAAAGTATTGTGGGGAATGGGACTCGCATTGGTCCTTTTGCGCATCTGAGGCCGGCCAGTGTTGTGGGGGATGAGGCTCATGTGGGGAATTTTGTGGAGCTTAAGAAAACAACTTTGGGCAAAGGTTCAAAAGCCAACCATCTGGCGTATTTGGGCGATGCGGTGATTGGAGAAAAAGCCAACATCGGAGCTGGGACAATTACTTGTAATTACGATGGCGAAAAAAAGTTTCAGACGATCATCGAAGATGGGGCGTTTATTGGAAGTGATACTCAGTTGGTGGCACCTGTTAAAGTTGGGAAGAAGGCCTATGTGGGATCGGGGACAACGGTGACCAAGGATGTGCCGGATGGAGCACTAGCCCTCTCCCGTATAGAACAGAAGAATATTCCAAACTGGAAGAAAAAGGGAAAATAATTCATGTGTGGAATTGTTGGCTATATCGGTAGTCGTGAAGCGACGGACGTTTTGATCGATGGTCTGCGTCGTTTGGAATACCGTGGTTATGATTCAGCAGGAGCGGCCGTTTCCTACAATAATGAAATTCAAATTGTCCGCGCCGAAGGAAAGCTCAAAGAGCTCGAAAGCAAAATTACCAAAAATCCTTTAAATGGAACATTGGGAATTGGTCATACCCGTTGGGCGACTCATGGTCGTCCATCCGAAACCAATGCTCACCCTCACCGTGCGGGAGATATTGTTCTTGTTCACAATGGGATTATTGAAAATCACCAAAAGCTTCGAGCCTATCTTTCAAAAAAAGGTCACACGTTTAAATCTGAAACAGATTCGGAGATTGCGGCTCAGCTGATTCAGCAAAGAATGTTTGATGGTTTGAGTATGGAAAAGGCTTTTTGCAAAGTCTTGTCTGAGATAGAGGGCTCGTATGCTTTAGTGGTGTTGAATCAGAAGGAGCCGGATCGTTTGTATGTAGCGCGCAATGGAAGCCCTTTGGTTGTTGGTTTGGGCAAAAATGAGAATTTTGTCGCTTCTGATATTGCTGCGCTGATTGCTTATACGAAAAATGTTATTTTTTTAGAAGATAAAGACTTTGGCATTGTGACGCGTGACGGTGTGAAGATTTTTGATGGCAAAGGTAAGCAGGTAAAACGCCCCGTCAAAGAAGTGACATGGAGTCGGACCACGGCAGAAAAAGGTGGTTATAAGCATTTTATGCTCAAAGAAATTTTTGAGCAGCCTCAGGTGATTGCCGATACACTCTTGGGTCGCGTCATTCAGGGTAAGCAGGGTGAGAAAAATCAGCAGAAAATTATTTTGGAAAATATGGACGCATTGTTTGGTCCGAAAAATAAGCCCATTCCTTTTGATAAAATTTTTATATTAGCCTGCGGTACTTCTTACCATTCAGGTTTGGTGGGAAAATATTTCATTGAAGAAATGTCGCGTCTCTCAATCCAGGTCGATCTGGCTTCTGAGTTTCGCTACCGCAATCCCGTGATTGATAAAAAAACTTTGGTCATTGGAATTAGTCAGTCGGGTGAGACGGCAGATACTTTAGCTGCGATGACTGATGCTAAAAAGAAAGGCGCCAAGCTTCTTTCGATTTGTAATGTATTAGAGTCTTCCATTCCCCGCTTATCTCATGCCACTCTTTATACACGAGCAGGCCCTGAAATAGGGGTTGCGTCTACCAAGGCTTTTACCACACAGTTGACTGTTTTGTTGTTGTTAGCGTTGTATTTGGGGCGACGTACGAAAAAAATGCCGACTCAGGATTTTGAAGAGGCTCTCAAAGAACTCGTGCGACTTCCTGATCGTTTGGAAAAAATGTTAAAAACTTTTGGGAATATTTCTCAAATTGCCGATCGTCATAAAAATCGATCCAGCTATCTCTATCTGGCTCGCGGTGCGAATTATCCCATTGCTTTGGAAGGGGCTCTAAAGCTCAAAGAAATTTCATACATCCATGCAGAAGGTTATGCTGCGGGTGAGATGAAGCATGGACCAATAGCTTTGATTGATGAAGGTATGCCTGTCGTTGTCGTGATTCCTCAAGATCGTGTGTATGAAAAAGTATTGTCCAATATCGAAGAAGTCCGAGCTCGCGGGGCTTGTGTGATTGCTCTTGGAAATACAGGGGATAAAATTCTTCAGACAAAAGCTCAGGAAGTTATCTTAGTGCCAAAAGCCCCTTGGTATTTAACACCTATATTGATGTCGATTCCCCTCCAACTACTCGCCTACCACATAGCTGACAAAAAAGGCACGGATGTGGATCAGCCAAGGAATCTGGCAAAAAGCGTGACGGTGGAATAGTTAGATTTAAGCGAAAAAGATGAGTGTCTTAACCCAAGGTGCCTTCAGCAATTGAGCGCATTGTGTGTAGGGGAGGCGGGGTAAGGTGTTTTATAAATGGATCTGTTAGTTGTCCTGAAGCTAACAGTGCTGCAACAAAAGTGATGTCATCTGTCATAGAACGATCCCCATCCATGAAGGGAGCTCCTTGGCGAATTCTTTTTAAGACAGTTTCAAGATAATGGGTTGTTTTTAAACCATCTCCTGTTCTTCTCACTAGATTGATTCCCTGAGCTGACACGATCAATCCAAGCGCTAAAGTATCCTGTAAGAGTGAGACCATATTCCCCATTTTTCTTGCAGCAGCAGGTCCCATGCTCACGTGATCTTCAGTTCCACCTGCTGTAGGCAATGAATGAACGCTAGCCGGCGCTGCTAGTGTGCGAGCTTCAGCAGCCAGTGCTGCCGCTGCAACATCCAGCATCATCATTCCACTTTCGATACCTGCTCTTTCTGGATGAGCGACCAAAAAGGCTGGGAGTTCTGTCATTTTTGTATTTGTAAGCAGTGCAGCAATTTGAGCTTGGTGCAGGTTAACGGCTGTCGCTAATGAGATAGCAATAGAATCTGCAGCTGTGGCAATGGGTTGTGCGTGGAAATTACCACCACTGAAAATACCCGCTTCTGTCACAATGGGGTTATCTGTTACAGCATTGATTTCATCAAAGAGGATATTCCCCTGCTGAGATAGGGTTGTAAGCACAGCTCCTAAAACTTGAGGGGCACAACGAAGATGGTAGGGATCCTGTACTTTTTTACAATCAGTATGACTTCTGCCGATTGCGCTCGGTGATCCATCTTCAGTTAAAAGTTTCATCAAAATCTGTGCAGAAAGTCCTTGTCCTCCATGACGTCTGGCTTCATGAATTTCTGCGCGAAAAGCTGTTGTCGTGCCCCTCTCAGCCTCTACAGCTAGTGCAGTCATCACATGACTCATATTTAAAAGCTGGCGAGATTGATCCCAGTTTAAAAGAGTGATGGCTGTTGTAAATTGAGTGCCATTGATAAGAGCAAGCCCTTCTTTGGCCTGAAGCTTTACAGGTTTGAGGTGGGCCTCACGAAGGGCTTCTGCTGCACACATTTCTTTTCCATGTACACGCACCCGCCCTTCACCCATAAGTGCTAAGGCAATTTGAGCGAGGGGTACAAGATCTCCGCTAGCCCCTACAGATCCTTTTTCGGAGACGATGGGGTGGATACCATGATTTAAAAAAGCGATGAGTTGTTCAATCACTTCAGGCCGCACTCCGGATTTAGCTTGAACAAGTGATGCCGAAGTTCTGAAGCTGATATTCTAACATGTGCATTGGATCCAAAACCTGTATTGATACCATACACAGCAGGAGCTTCTGGCTTTAGATATTCCTCTACAATGAGGCGCTTTTTCGCAACACGCTCGCGAGCTTTAGCATCAAGAATCACACGACGTCCATGGCGAGCACTGTCAATGACATCATCTACTGTTAAGTTTTGAAGGCCTAAAGCTATAGGTGCTTGATATCTTCTGGGGTTTGTTAAATCCGATAGCGCATCTGCAGTGAGAAGAAGTGGTACAGTATGACGGCTTGAAATGTGTCTTAAAGCAATCATGGCAGGAAGTGTCAGGTTTTCTCTTCGGGTATTGATAAGTGCTTTTAGTCTTTTTTTGTCTTTAAGTACCATTGCGCGTAATTGAGGAGCCAGAGTAGCGTTGTTGCAATACTGAGCCGTTTGCTTATGAATAAGTCTGGCATTTAATACTTCGCCGCGATTGGGGTTTAACTGTATCACAGATCCGGAAATCGCCAGCATGGCCTGCACGGCATCAAAAGAATGATTGGAAACACTTACAACGGGTGTATGAAAACCATAAGGCATAAAAATCTCCTGTTTATTAAGTATGGCAATGTTCGCTATGGCTCAAAAAAGGTTGCGAATTTTCGTACGGATTCAGAATTTTTAAGGTGTCACTGTAGAATAGTGGCTTGAGACTCGAATATTTTTAAAAATTCACTCGGAGAGACGATTTTTAAATGCTGAAGGGGCTTGCCGAAATCTTTTTTGTTTCCTGTAATAAGAGCATTGGCTTTCCCCGAGAGAGCTACTTCTAAAAAAGGAAGATCGTCTCGATCGGGTAAATGGATAGAATAGTTTTCTGAAGCAACAAACGTCGAAAAACGATCAATAGTAGCTAAAACATCATCCACAAGAAGTTCGTCGAATAAAAATTTAGGCCTTCTGAGGACTTCTCGGTATTCAGATAAGATTCGGTCATCAATGAGTAACTCTAAATGTCCTGAAATGATTAGGTCTAATACTTTTCCAGATGAGCTCTGTGTTTTTAAAAGGGAAGAGACGAGAACATTGGTGTCCAGAACGATTTTCATTTGTTTTTTCCACGTCGTACTTTCTTGATTTCATCCTGAATCTCGTCTTCACTGAGAGAAACTGTCTTGTTTTTTTCAGAAGCTTGTCTCAGCTTTCGGATGGCCCATTCACCTCGGGTACGCCGTACGGCAGCTAAAATTGCTTCAAGATTGCTTCCTGTGATTTCTGACATGAGAGCCAGCGGTTTTCCATTTGATGTGATAATGAGTTCTTTCTCATGTTCCAGCTTTTCCCATACCTGACTGGTATTAATCCTTAAATCACGCACATTAACAAATTCCATATAGACTCCTTATTGTTTCTCATTAGAGTAACAATAAGGTAACGTTTTAGTCAATATTATGCGTTTTGAAAAAATCTGTCTAATGATCATCATCAAACTGTTGCCCCTTCCTAAAAATTTTCGTATTATTACAGATAGATGCTCACATCCCACGTATTGATTTTAAATCGATCGTACCTTCCCATTCACATTACAACATTAAAACGTGCTTTGGTGCTGTTGTATCAAGGGGTCGCAAAAGCTGTTGATGAGCAATATGCGGCTTTTGATTTTGAGACATGGACTGAGCTGGCTGTTGCGGCTCATCACGAAAAAGTTGGGTTGGTAAATAAGATGATCCGTATTCCACGGGTGATTCTTTTAACGACTTACAATCGTGTGCCGACGCGTCATGTGCAGTTTTCACGACTTAATATTTATCTCCGTGATGGCAATGTGTGTCAGTTTTGTGGAAATAAGTTTCAGCGTACCGAGCTCAATCTAGATCATGTGGTGCCCCGTTCCAAAGGTGGAAAGACCAGTTGGGAAAACGTCGTGACAAGTTGTATTCCTTGTAATCACCGAAAAGGTGGCAATACACCTGATGAAGCCGGTATGAAACTGATTCGTCCTCCAGCCCGTCCTCATTGGACACCTTTTACCGAAATGAAGCTCCGACAAGTCCAGTTTGATGCTTGGAAGCCTTATTTCAACATCGTCGATTTCAGTTATTGGAATTTAGAATTGAAGCAGGAATAAATCTCCGCTAGGGCGGCAGCCCTATGCAAATGAATCCAGAACAACTTGACGCCGTTCATCATCTCGATGGTCCACTTTTGATTTTAGCCGGAGCGGGTAGTGGTAAGACACGTGTGATCACGCAGCGTATCGCCTATATGATTCAGGAATGTGGTATCCTTCCTCGAAACATTTTGGCGGTGACGTTCACCAATAAAGCAGCCGATGAAATGAAGCATCGTGTGAGTCAGACTTTAGGCTCACGGGCTTATGAGACTTTTATTTCGACGTTTCATTCTTTGTGCGTGCGTATTTTGAGATCGTCATTGCCAGACACACAGCGAAACTTTGTGATCTATGATGATGGTGATTCAACCACTCTTATCAAAGAAGTATTAGAAGAGCTGAAGCTGGATGAAAAAAGTTTTAATCCCAAAGCAATCAATGGGCGCATCCAATCAGCCAAAAATGAAATCATCACACCAGCTCAATTTGCGACAAATTCGAGTGATTATTTTGAATCACGAGTGGCTGATATCTATGCTCTCTATGAAAAAAAATTAGCTCAAAACAATGCTCTCGATTTTGGAGATTTGATTTTCAAAACAGTGCTCTTGTTTCGGGAACGTCCTGATATACTGGAAAACTATCACAGCCTTTGGAAATACATCATGGTCGATGAGTATCAGGATACCAACAAAGCCCAGTACGTCCTGACAAGACTTTTGGCCGAGCCTCGGAAAAATTTGTGTGTGGTGGGGGATGATGATCAATGTTTAAGCGGTGACAGTAAGATCACCATGAAAGATGGAAAATTCGTTCCCATTAAAAATGTGAAAGTAGGAGACGAAGTTTTATCATGCTATGGTAGTGGTGCCTTTCGCCCTGCTCGAGTTACAAAAAAGTTTGTTAAAAAATATCGAGGAGAGGGTGTGCTGATAGAGCTTCAGTCAGGTCGAAAAATTTTTAGCACCCCTGAACATACTCATTTTGCAGGTTATAGATTAGGTCTTGTCCCTCAAACTTACTTTACCTATCTCATGCATAAAAAAGGTGTGGGTTGGCGATTAGGGACTTCTCAAGTTTATACGGCCGGACAGAAAAAGCCGATGGTTGGATTTAGACAGCGTCTGATGCAAGAGCATGCAGATTCTTTGTGGGTTGTTGGAATACATTCTAATGAAAACGATGCACGTTCAGAAGAATATATTCTCTCTCTTCAATATCAACTTCCAACACTGCCATTTGTGCCTCGCAAGGGTGGTAGTCAGAATGGTTTAGTTCATGATGCTGCTTATTTGGATCGTGTTTTTAAATCTTTCGATACAGATTCTCATGCGAAAAAACTTTTAATAGATCGTCATTTGTCATTGTTGCACCCTCATCATCGCCCGCGTTCTCGTAACGCTAATAGACGTAATGTCGTTGTTACTCTTTGTGGCGATAGACGTAGTCTGACACCCATGCATCGTATTTCGATCATAGGAAATGATAAAGAAGGGTATGCGAATTTAAAAAAACTGGGCTTTTCGGTGCGAAATGCCAAGAAAGATTCGAAAAGCTGGAGATTTGAAAGCTCCTACAAGAGCTTTAGTGAAATTGAGAAGTTTCTTAGCTTGTTACGTAAAGTCTTTGACGTTGAAGTGTTTTTTATGGCGCGTTTTGGGAAAGCTTCAAAAGAAAGATTTGCCAACTCTCTTCCCTTTTTACCTGCAGCTTCCGTACTGCCTGGAATGGCAATGTTTGATGCTCAAGGTGACTATGATGTTGTGAAAAGTGTTAAAAGACTTCCTCTTAATGAAAATGTCTATGATTTGAATATTGAGAATACGCATAACTTTATTGCTAATGGAATTGTGACACATAACTCCATTTACCGATGGCGCGGAGCTGATATCCAAAATATCTTGAATTTTGAGCAGGATTTTCCTGGGTGTAAGGTGATTCGCTTGGAGCAAAATTATCGTTCGAGTCAGACGATTCTCAAGCTGGCCAATGCCGTCATTTCAAAAAACAAAGCACGAAAAGGAAAAAATCTTTGGACCGATAATGGTCATGGGGATCGAGCCTATATTTATTATGCTCAAGATGAACGCGATGAAGCGCGCTTTGTCGTTCAGGAAATTCAAAAAATTAACCAGACAGCTCATGTCAAATACAGCGATATGGCCATTTTTTATCGCACCAATGCTCAGTCGCGCGTGTTTGAAGAAGAGCTGCGTCGACAGCGAGTGCCTTATACGATTTTTGGTGGCGTGAAGTTTTATGATCGAAAAGAAATCAAAGACATCATTTCGTATCTGCGCGTGATTGTGAATCCTAAAGACTCCCTTAATCTCAAACGCATTATCAATGTCCCTGCGCGTGGTTTAGGAGATAAAGCGGTGAGTCATTTGGAATATTTTTCCAGTGAGCATGAAGCCCCTTTGTATGAAGCTTTGACGCATATTGATGATTTGCCCAGTGTGACAGCGATGGCGCGCAATAAACTGAGGGATTTTTATCAGAAGATGGAAGGGTTTAAAAATTTTCTGAACGACAACCCTCATCAAGTCGCTGCCTTGCTCAAAAAGGTGATGGAGGATTCTGGCTATTTTGAAATGCTTCAGAAGGAACGCACAACAGAATCTGAAAGTCGTTTGGAAAACTTGTATGAGTTTTTGACAGTGGCGGAAGAGTTTGAAAAATCCAACGAAGCTCCAACGCTCGCTCTCTTTTTAGACCAGTTGGCTCTGGTAGGTCAGACCGATACGTATGATCCTGAAAAAGGTGTGTTGCCGATGATGACGCTCCATTTGGCCAAAGGTTTAGAGTTTCCCTATGTATTTTTAGTGGGTATGGAAGAGGGATTGTTCCCTCACGCGCGTTCGCTTGATGTGTGGGAAGAGATGGAAGAGGAAAGGCGTATTTGCTACGTCGGTATTACGCGAGCTCGCGAACGTCTCTACATGAGTCTGGCTCAACGGCGTCATCTTTATGGTGGAGATCAATTCAATCCCCCGTCGCGATTTTTGGAAGAAATGCCCAGTGACTTGGTAGAAAAACACGAATCCCGCCAACAACCCTTTTCCGCCGGTCGTAGCTTTGGCCGCCGTGGTATGGCCTTCGACGACGTTGCGGATTTTTCTCCGTCGTATGATTTCGACCAGAGAAATCCTGAAGATCAAGGCTCCCTCTACCGCATTGGAGCCCAAGTCTCGCACCCAGCTTTCGGCAAGGGCGTAATCAAGCGCAGCGAAGGGAAGGGTGAGCATGAAAAAGTCACCGTCTATTTCAATAACGGACAAGTCAAAACTTTGATGGTCAAGTTTGCGAATCTGGCAGTGGAATAGATTTAATTATTTATTTTACATTCCTCGGGATCAAAAATACATCGTCAGCCCTATGACAACACTTCCCGATTCTCGCGGTCACTATGGGATTTTTGGTGGCCAATACGTCGCTGAAACATTAATGCCGGCTCTGAAAGAGCTTGAGACTGCTTATCGCAAGTGGTCACGCAATCCTGCGTTTCTGAAAGAACTCAATGGTCTTTTAAAGGATTATGTAGGCCGTCCGACGCCTCTTTATTTAGCAGAAAATCTGACGAAGAAAGTCGGCGGAGCGAAGATTTACCTCAAGCGCGAAGATCTTTGTCATACCGGCGCCCATAAGGTGAATAATACCTTGGGCCAATGTTTGCTCGCTAAGCGCATGGGAAAGAAACGCGTGATCGCGGAAACAGGCGCTGGACAGCATGGTGTCGCCACCGCGACGATGACGACATTCTTAAATCAAGAATGTATGGTTTATATGGGGGCTGAAGATGTTCAACGTCAGTCTCTCAATGTTTTTCGCATGAAGCTTTTGAAAGCTGAAGTCGTTCCTGTCCATTCAGGAACAAAAACTTTAAAAGATGCATTGAATGAAGCTCTGCGAGATTGGATTACTAATATCCGCACGACCTATTATTGTATTGGTTCTGTGACGGGGCCGCATCCGTATCCGATGATCGTGCGCGATTTTCAGTCTGTGATCGGTAAGGAAGTGCGTAAGGACATGTTGAAAAAAGAAGGGCGCCTGCCGGACGTGATTATGGCGTGTGTTGGTGGTGGTTCGAATGCGATGGGTCTTTTTCATCCATTTATTAATGATAAAAAAGTAAAGATTGTGGGTGTAGAAGCTGCAGGGAAGGGCTTGCATACTCATGATCAAGCAGCGACGCTGGTGAATGGTCGCGTCGGTGTTCTTCATGGCTCAAAGTCCTATTTGCTTCAGGATAAAAACGGACAAATTATTCCTACGCATTCCATCTCAGCGGGATTGGATTACCCTGGTGTGGGGCCTGAACACAGTTATCTAAAAGAAACAAAGCGTGCTGAGTACGTGGGTGTGACAGATGAAGACGCGATGAAAGCTTTTGAAATTCTCTGTCAAACTGAAGGCATTATTCCAGCCATCGAGTCTTCACACGCAGTCGCGTACGCCATCAAACTTGCCAAAAAACTACCCAAAAATAAAATCATCGTCGCCAATCTCTCGGGTCGTGGGGATAAAGACATGGGCACAGCGGCTCAGTATTTTGAGGTGAGTTTATAGTTTTAATGACTACTATTTTTAGTAGCTTTTAAAGAGTCCTTATGGGAAGATTAAAACGAGGTGGCTATCTCATTGAATGGTGGATTGGTGATCATGATCCTAAGCATGTTCATGTGTATGAAGATGGAAAGGATGTGGCAAAAATTAAAGTGCCAGATCTACTCGTTCTGCAAGGGAAGATGAGTAAGAAGCTGCGAAAAATCCTAGAAGGACTTATTAAGGATGGTGAGTTATGAAACACAAAAAGTTACGAGCTGTTTTGTTTAATAACAGAAAGAAGCAACTTTCAGTTTCATATCAATCAGGGAAGAAAGTTACTGTGCATTATAGCCAGCTAGGAATCGATCAGAATATCGAAAAAGCATGGGTGTGTGCGGAAACAAAAAATCAAAGTATTGGTTTCAAACTGCAAAATGGCCGGACAGATTACATGCCTTACGATCAGCCTCTGGCACTCTCGTATGATCCGGATTATCTTTTGCAAACGGCTGTTGAGGAAATGATCGCAAAAATCAAGCTCACCATTGAAAAAAAAGGAATTTCAAAAAAATATCTCGCAGAGCAATTACACACATCCGATAATCAAGTTCAGCGCCTTTTGAATCCAAAGATTTTAAACAAAAATCTTTCTCAGCTTTACCACATTTCAACGTTACTGGGGCTCAATCTCGAAATTCATCTGAAAGAAGCCGCGTAATGATATCGATGAAATCTTTTGAAAACAAAGTTGCACTCATCACCGGAGCTTCATCGGGTATCGGTGAGGCGCTGGCTCAAGAATTTGTCAAAGAAGGCGCTCAGGTAGTTTTGCTGGCTAGACGCTTGGATCGACTCGGTGAGCTCGCTCAAAAACTGAATGCTTCTGGAGATAAAGCCCTCGCTCTTGAATGTGATGTGACGCGCGATGGCGATTTGGAAAAAGCTGCCGCTCAGGCGGTCAAGAAGTTTGGAAAGATCGACGTCGTTGTGGCCAATGCGGGTTTCGGAGTTTCGGGAAATTTGGTTGATTTAAATTTGGAGGATTACCGTCGTCAGTTTGAGACCAATGTTTTTGGTCTTTTGCGAACGATCTATGCCACCAAAGAAGAGTTGAAGAAGAGCAAAGGATCTTTGGCTTTAGTGAGTAGTGTGAGTGGTTATGTGAGTGTGCCCGGGATTTCGCCGTACTCAATGAGTAAGTATGCGGTGCGGGCTTTGGCCGAAGCTTTAGTCACGGAGCTGCATCCTTTGGGGGTTTCTACAACATTAATCAGTCCAGGATTTATCAATACGGAAATTAGAAAAGTCGATAACAAAGGTCAGTATCATGAAGGCTCGAAAGATATGATTCCTGACTGGCTGTGTATGCCCGCTCAAAAAGCAGCGCGCATTATGGTGAAAGCCATTGCTCGCAGGAAGATTGAAGTGATTGTAACGGGTCATGGAAAATTTATCGTGGGGCTCAGTCACCGAATGCCTAAGATGCTCATTCGTTTGATGCGTCGTTTTAAAGTCAGTGGACGGCCACAGCCTCGTGGACGTTCGATGGGATCGGACAGTGCTGCAGGGAATGTGAAAGGAAATTCTATATGAGTCGCATCGCTAATATGTGGAAGCAAAAAGAAGGTCGTAAAGCTTTGGTCACATTTGTGACAGCGGGAGATCCTGATAAGGAGACAACGCCATCACTTGTCTTGGCTTTGGAAAAAGGCGGAGCTGATTTGGTGGAGCTTGGTGTGCCTTTTTCGGATCCTATGGCTGATGGTCCTGTGATTCAAAATCTTCTGAAAGAGCTCTGATGCATGGGACAAGCCTTGGAGATGTTTTGACGATGGTCAAAAAAGTGCGTGAGACCTCACAGATTCCATTGCTCTTGATGGGTTATTACAATCCTATTTTATCATATGGTCTCAAGAAATTTGCTAAGGATGCAAAAAATGCGGGTGTAGATGCGGTGCTTGTGGTGGATTTGCCTCCTGAAGAATCGGAAGATTTAGATCAAGAACTACAAAAAGCCGAAATTGATTTTGTGTATCTCCTAACTCCAACAAGTGACGAGGATCGTATTAAAAAAGTCTCCGAGCGTGCTCGAGGTTTTATTTATTTTGTATCGATTACAGGTGTAACAGGCGGAAAACTGATTGGAGAAAAGGAAATAAAATCCAAAATGGCTCAAATTAGACGCCATACAAAATTGCCTATTGCGATTGGTTTTGGCATTTCGACTCCAGATCAAGCCAAGTCGATGTCACGATTTGCCGATGGGGTGGTTGTGGGAAGTGCTTTTGTAAAACTTGTAGAATCGACACCGACAGCCTCTCTTGTCGATGTCATCTCTCGTTTTGCCTCTCAAATCAATGCCGCGATCACTTCTTGATTCAAAAAATAAGCTATGACAGAGCGGCCTTCCTATGACCGCAACTCAAACCGTTTACGAACCCAAATTTATTGAATCCAAATGGCAAGAGATTTGGGAAAAACAAAATACATTTCACGCCACGGAAGATACTTCCAAAAAGAAATTTTATTGTTTGGAAATGTTTCCATACCCTTCGGGGCGTATTCATATGGGCCATGTGCGCAATTACTCCATCGGTGATGCCATTGCTCGTTTCAAGAAAATGAGGGGCTTCAACGTCCTCCACCCGATCGGCTGGGATTCCTTCGGCATGCCTGCAGAAAATGCGGCGATCGAGCGTAAAACCCATCCAGCTCAATGGACTTTGAGTAATATCGAAGCGATGAAGGTGCAGTTTAAGAAGATGGGGTTTTCCTACGATTGGGATCGTGAAGTCGCCACATGCTTACCTGACTATTATCGTTGGGAACAAAAAATATTTTTAGAAATGTATGAGAAGGGGCTGGTTTATAAAAAGAAGTCTTTTGTGAATTGGTGTCCCAAGTGCGAAACGGTGCTGGCAAATGAACAAGTGGAAGATGCTGGTTGTTGGCGTTGCAGCTCGTTGGTGGAACAAAAACCCCTCGAACAGTGGTTTTTCAAGATAACGGCTTACGCCCAAGAGCTTTTAGACGACACATATAAGCTCGCAGGTTGGCCTGAACGTGTTCTCACGATGCAGCGAGAATGGATCGGGAAAAGCGAAGGCTCCGAAATTGATTTCGAGATCGAAGGTCATGCTGGCCAAAAAATCAAAGTTTTCACCACACGTCCTGATACGCTTTTTGGCGCGACCTTCATGTCGATCGCCGCCGAACATCCTTTAGCCCTTCAGCTCTCCAAAGGCACCGAACAAGAGAGGCTGGTCAAAAGCTTTGCTGAAAAAGTTGCCAAGATGGATCGCGCTCAACGCCTGACTCAAGATTACGAAAAAGAAGGCGTCTTTACGGGGGCTTATTGTCTCAATCCCGTCAATGGTCGTCGCATGCCGATCTACGCCGCAAACTTTGTACTCGCTGATTATGGTACCGGAGCTGTGATGGCTGTGCCTGCCCATGACCAGCGTGATTTCGATTTTTCCAAAAAATACAAATTACCCATGGAAGTCGTCATTCAGCCTGCTGGAGAAAAGCTGGATCCTTTGACGATGAAAGCCGCATTTGTGGAGACTGGATTGTTGGTGAACTCCGGATCTTTTTCCGGAATGGGTTCGGAGATGGCCAAAAAAGAAATTGTCAAACATTTGGAAGGTAAAGGTTTGGGGAAGGGGACCGTTAATTTCAAGCTTCGGGATTGGGGGATTAGTCGTCAACGCTATTGGGGTACGCCGATCCCGATGATCCAATGTTCTCATTGTGGTATTGTTCCTGTTTCTGAAAATGAGTTGCCTGTTTTATTGCCTACGGATGTTGAATTTACTGGTAAAGGCGGATCTCCTCTCAAGCAAATCAAAAGCTTCGTGGAAGTGACATGCCCTAAGTGCCAGGGTGCTGCGCGTCGTGAAACCGATACGATGGATACGTTTGTGGAGTCCTCTTGGTATTTTCTCCGCTATACTTCAGCGAAAAAAAATAACGGAGCTTTTGATAAAGAAGCCGTAAAATATTGGTTTCAAAATCCGGATGGGACTTTCGGTGTGGATCAATATATTGGCGGTATTGAACACGCGGTACTTCATCTTTTATATTCCCGATTTTTTACTAAAGCCTTGCGAGATCTCGGGTATCTTCCAGAAGGATGCGAGAACCCTTTAGTAATCTCCTCACGCAGGGGATGGTCATTAAAGATGGCTCCAAGATGAGTAAGTCAAAGGGCAATGTCGTCGATCCGGATTATCTCATCGAAAAATATGGAGCGGATACGGCGCGAGTTTTTTCTTTATTCGCCGCACCACCTGAGAAGGACTTGGACTGGAGCGATCAGGGTGTGGAAGGTGGGTATCGCTTTTTGGGACGCGTGTATCGATTGGTTCATAACTGGACTTCCGATGATGATGTCAAAGAAGCCAAGAAGGATCTGGTTCTTTTGAGAAATAAGACGATTAAAAAAGTGACGGATGATTTGGAACGTTTTCATTTCAACACGGCGATCTCGAGCATCATGGAATATTTGAATGTTTTGCAGAAGGAGACCCCAAAAATTCCGCGAGCTGATATCGAGTCTCTCGTCTTGCTTCTGGCTCCTTTTGCCCCTCACATTGCCGAAGAACTGTGGCAGCATTTGGGTCATCAAGAGCTTATCGCTCATGCCACATGGCCTACTTTTGATGCGGCCATTTTGAATGCTGTGGATTCGGTAAAAATGGTGGTCCAAGTCAATGGTGTGGTCCGAGCGACTCTTGAGGTGGCTCCTGGCTTAAGCCAAGAAGAAGTCAGTATGGCCGCTCGTCGTGATGAAAAAGTGCAAAAATATCTTCAGGATAAAAATCTCGTGAAGGTTGTTTTTGTTCCTAATCGGCTGATTAATTTTGTGGTGTCATGATCACAGCCATCCTCGGAGAAGAATATTTTCTTGTAAAAAAAGCACTGACAAAGTTGCTCGATGAACGTTGCCCAAAAGCCGCTCGGGATTTTAATTTGGATGTGTATGAAGCGTCTGAATTGGACATCAAAAAACTTGCAGCAGCTCTAGGAACATTACCCATGATGGCTGAGCGGCGTTGTGTATTGATCAAGAATGCTCATGAGCTGCGTAAATCGGATATGGATTCGTTAGAGCCTCTCGTCGCCCAAGTGCCCGAGACAACCGATCTTATTTTTGTCGGACTCAAAGCCGACAATCGTTTTGGATTTTGGAAAAATCTTCTGAAAGTGGCCAAAGTCATGGAGTTTAAGCCTCTGACTCCCTATGAAGTGCCAAAATGGTTGATCGAACAATCCAAGCAAGAAGGTTATCAACTCTCTCTGGATGCTGCCGAATTAATCGAAGCGGGCGTGGGGACTGATTTGATGAGTCTTCAGTCCACTTTGGAGAAGCTGTATCATTACGTCTATCCTGAGAAGAAAATTCTTCCCAAAGATGTCGAGGCCTGTGTGACGACCTTTTCCTGGAATACTGTTTTTGAGCTTACCGATGCTGTGGCAAAAAAATAGTGAGAAGGCTTTGAAGCTTTTTCATGAAATGAGTTTATCCGGAGAATCCCCAATCGCTTTCGTCGCTCTCTTGGCTCGTCATTTTAGGATTCTCACTAAAGTCAGAGAAGGGGATACGGCAGGATTATTTTTCAAGCTGGTTGAAGATTATAAGCGTCAGGCCTTAGCTTTTACTCCTCAAAGTTTAGCTCAAAAAAGAGAAAAGCTTTTTTTCGCCGATTGGCATCTCAAAAGCTCTCCCATTCCAGCAGCTTTGACGTTTGAGAGATTGGTGATGGAATTGTGCGCCTGAAATCTTTCTTGATTTTGGGGGATGAAAAAAGGAAGTCGGTAAATCTTAAATTATTTGCGGGCGTAGCTCAGTTGGTAGAGCGCGAGCTTCCCAAGCTTGAGGTCGCCGGTTCGAACCCGGTCGCCCGCTAATTTATTTCCTTAAAAATCTCTCCCAAAACTTCAGGATGTGTGTGAATACGGTGGGGCAGTTGTGTTTCGTGAATTTTTCCTTTGGGAAATAAGTTTTGAAAAATTTTGATGCTGCGAGGTCCGTCGGTGATCTTGTCATTGGGGCCTGCCCAAATGATGGCTTGGCCATTAAAATAACGCCAAGTCTGGGAGGTCTGGGTTTGAATGCGAGTCATCATGGCGTTGGCAGCCAGTATCCAGTCAGACTCGCTATTGGATAAGTGATCTGAGACTTGGGACTGTTGTCTCTGGATGATACGGATCTGTTCATCCGCATTGAGGGTTAAATGCTTCATGGGGAAATTAAACTTTTTGGCTTTCGACTATTACGTGCCATCAGCGCTAACAACTTTCTGGTAAATGTGTTTGAATAAAGCACTTCACTCAACCACCCCATGCCTTTCAGAGCCAACATCGGAGCGGACAAGACCAGGTGATGTATGAGGGATTGGTACGATTGTCCCATGTGTGTGCCGAGTGTATCTAATAAAATGGCTCCACCCATAATGTGGGCAATAACATCCACGCCTTCGGGATGATGGTGTTGAATCATTTTTAAAAATTCCAAACAGGCCTCCACATAATCCGAAGATGTTTCCGCATAAAAAGGAATGTCTCGAATCCCATCAGAGGCTCCGTGGCCTGGCCAATGAATCACATAGACGAGTCTGGAGCCCGCTTGTCGGGCGATGAGTTCAAAATTGACAGGCCCATATTCAGCATAACCGTGAAGGATAAGGAGAGGTCGGTGTTTGATCGTCTGAGGTGTGAATGTCGTATAAGCCAAGCGAAAATCAGAACGTTTTTGAGAACGTCCAGCAAGAGAGGGGATGGGTAAAAAATGAGGAAGAACTTTTGTCTCGGTATTGCCGGAAGGTTGATGAAGAGCTGCATGAATATAAAGATCAGACGTCAGAAGCTCGTTTTGGAGAGGCCCTAAAAGTTTTAAGTAATTTTGAAAATAATTGAGAAATTTCTGTTTTTCTTCTTCGGTGGGAGTTCGTTCGATGATTCCCCAACTCCCTGAAGTGGATGCTGAAAACCTACCTGTGGCCCAATCAAGGGGATTAGTGAGAGATACTTTTTGTTTTTGCATGGAGGAAAAGTAAAGAATTGTGAAATAACAAGCAAGTAACGTATACGACCGTATACAAAAAGTATCTTTATAGTTGATGCTTCAAATATAAAATCCCTATTATATATGCTGATAATCTATGTCAGTGAATACAAAAATTAATGTTTTTAAGTATAAAGATTACCGGGATTTTTTGAGGGACTGGTATGAATCCTGCAAATCTTCGCGTGCAGGTTTTTCTTTCCGAACATTTTCCAAGCGTGCAGGCTTTACGTCCCCCAATTTTTTTAAGCTTGTGATGGATGGTGAACGAAATCTTACGGAAGACAGTCTTCAAAAATTTCTCGTGGGTCTTAAGCTGAATAAACAAGAACAAGAATTTTTCACAAATCTTGTCTTCTATAATCAGGCTCATGATCATGACGATAAAGATCGTTATTATCAAAACATGATGCGCTCACGACAATTTAGCCAGCTGCGTGCTATTGAAAAACAGCAGTATGAGTATTATTCAACTTGGTACCATCCCGTTGTGCGTGAGTTGGTCGTGTCTAAATTTTATGATGGGACTTCTGAATCTATTGCTAATCGCCTTTCCCCAGAAGTGACTGTTGAACAAGTAGCGCGCTCGATTGAGCTTTTAGCAAACTTGGGTTTTATCGAAAGAGTAGGAAAGAAAGGATGGAAACAATCCAGTACTCTTGTCTCCACAGGAGATGAAGTGCAGTCTGTAGCCATTTTTAAATATCACAAGAATTTGCTGGATTTATCCAAGTCGATCCTCGATCGTGTGCCTTCTGGCCGACGTGATATTAGTACGCTGACGTTGGGGATCAAAAAAGAACGTGTATCGGAATTAAAAAAGAAAGTGCAGGAGTTTAGGAAAGAAATTTTAAAGCTGGTTTCGGAAGATGTGGAGCCAGAAGACGTTGTTCAGCTTAATATTCAACTCTTACCCCTGACCAGAGAATAAAATTATGAAAAAATATTTGGCCTTATTCTTTCTCTTTGGGTTTTTTGGCTGCAATGCAACAGGCGGTACAGAAACAGGCAATCCAACTGATTCTGTGGCTCTCGCTATGGCCAGTAGTGTTGATGTTGTTTCAAGCAGTATAGGCGCTGATGCCAATACACTTACTGCATTAACTTTAAACTCTCAGAGCGCTCTGAGAGGGAGTCATGATGGTGGTCTTGAAAGTGCCCGCTCATGTGATTCTGATGATGATGTTGAAACGGAAATTGAATGTGCTGAGGACAGTCATGAGGCGAGTATAGTTCGAAATTTTGGAACAGGATGTTCAGCGGCTCCTGGAGTGACTGTAACAGGAGAGTTTTTTTCATCATGGTCCAATATGGGCACTGGTGCTTGTGCAAATTCTTTAAGCCGTCCCCAACTCTTTGATGCTGTTCAGGGAAGTGGTTCGAGACAAATTGTTTCTACAGGAATGATTGCTTCAAATAACTGTAGCAGTACTCCAACAACGGCTGTCACACGTACTTTTGCAGGTGGGACAATGAGAATTCGTTCGTGCCGCAGGTTTGATTACTCGGGACACGCCTCTTCTGGAGGGGCAGAATCTTTTCAAGAAAGTCTCACAATAAATAATGAGAATCGTATTCGATTAAAAACAAATGGTGAAACTCTATTTGATCACACTCTCTCCACTCCATTGCCCCTTGTATTTACAGTATCAAAATTGAGTGGACAAATCTTGCCTCGAAGAAGTTTGAGATCTGGAGTTGTGAGTGTGTCTCATAATATTGCAGGTTATACAGTAACGAGCACATTTTCAGATTTGGAATATGATTATGCTACCTGTCGATGTCATCCTGTCAGTGGTGATGTAGATATTGAGGTGACAGACACCGTCACAGGCGAGACATTGGGCACTGGGCAAATTTCGTTTACAGAAACAACGACTGGCGTGTGTGATTCTACAACAGCTACCTATAATGGAAGTGCTGTTTCACTTACTCTTGGGTCCTGCCGCGGGTTTTAATATTCTCTCGTATACAGATGTATTCTGAAAAGATCTCGTGGTCTTGTGATTCTATCTGTAATTCATTACTCTTTCATCATCATAAAAAAACAAAGGAGAGTTATGAGAAATAAAATATCAAACATGATTTGTTCTGCGATGGGAGCTTCTTTAGTGCTGATTGCAGGATGTGGTGGGGCCAATTCAGGTCTTGGTGTCAGTACAAACTTAATTCCAGAAAGCAGTCTGAATAATACTTCTGTGAGTAATAGTGTCACATCAGGAATGGATGCAGTGGCCCTTTCTCTGCAACCTGACAACTCAGGTGTCATCTCCTCTACATCCACGATCGCTGCTTTAAGGTCGGGTGTGGATATAGAGCATGGTATTGAGCAAGAAGTAGAGTCTGAAGTTGAGCATGGTACAGAAGCTGAGTCTGTTGAAATCGAAAGGCACCGTCGTGTGATGCAAGGATCACGAGTCTGTAGTGATTCGGATCAAAGTCTTCAGAAAACAATTACCTGTGATGACACCTCTCATACAGCCGTGATTAGCCGTGATTATAGAGATTGTTCTTCAGAGAATGAACATGGGATTGGGGTTTCTGTTACCGGAAACACGGCAACCGTTTGGTCTCATATGGGAGATGTTTCATGTCCAGCTGTGAATCAAAAACCTACTTTTTGGCAAGCTGTTCAAGGTCAGGGTAGTGATACGTTAGCCACACAAGTATTTACAACGGATCCTGAACACCCCACAGCTCCTCAAGTGGGTGTTACTCGTCAAAACGGGCGCGGAACGAGTGTTGTGGTTAAGGGATATGCACTTAATACCTATTCAGCAGCTTCTGTGACAGCCTTGGAAAAATCAGTTCATCAACAAGTGACCATTCCTGGTTTTAGTCGCATTCGCTATAAGAATGACGGTGTGACAAAACTCTTTGATCATACGGTAGCAACCGAAACACCTTTGGAAATTGATCTGGTCAAATCGGGTGAGTCACAGCCGACACGTACTATTGTCAGTGGAACATTAGCGGTCTCACACAACCTGGCAAGCTTTACGACACACACGACGTTTACCAATGTAAAATATGATTACAACGAATGTGAATGTCATCCTGTCTCAGGATCTGTAGCGATCAGTGTGACCGATAATACCAGCCATTCTGAAATTGGTTCGGGGACGGTGACATTTAATAGCTGTGCTTCAGCGACGATCCATTATGAAGGCCGTGAAATCGCCTTACCTGAATTAGATAGTTGTCGTTAAAGAGTAAGCGTTTGCTTTTTCAAACCCTCCAGGTAAAGTTTTTTTCCTGGAGGGTTTTTTTATGAAATCATTTTTGGTTGTAATTGTGATGCTTATCTCCACGATCTCTTTCGCAGAAAGTAAAGAAACATACTCAGTTGATTCTCTCTGTACGGGTATTGGTGAATCTAAGCTCGATCCAAAAAACAATCTATACCCTGCTAAAGTGATTTTTGCGTCAACAAGTCGTGATCTTTATACGGATATCCATGTGACAGTCAGTAAGTCTGACGGTACTTTTGTAGCCAAAATATTTTGTGATGCCGCCTGGCTTTTGATGAAATTGGATCCAGGGACTTATCAAATAAAAGGTGTCGATCAAAAAAACTTGGAGAGATCGTGTCAATTAACGGTCAAGTCTTCAGGTCAATCTCAGTGTGTACTTGTATGGCCGGAACTCTAACTTATGAAGAAAAATAGCGTGTTTGAGAGTACTCATTGTACTTGGGTGGATATTGAAAATCCAACGGAGTCTGACCTTGAGGCTTTATCGAAAGAGTATCAGATTCCATTTCATGCACTAAAGGACTGCCTTCAGGCGGATCATTTGCCAAAATATGAGGAATTGGATGGGATTCATTTTTTGATTCTCAGGCTGATGGATGATCAAGCTGCGGATATGGCAAAATCGATTCAAGGTCTAACGCGTAAAGTCGCTATTTTTCAGAAAACGGATTTTGTTCTCACGATTCATCGCAGTGAGATGAAAATTTGGACAGATTTTAAGGAAAAAAAACGTAAAAATGCACAGTCGCCATCGACTGATTGGCTTGTTTCACAAATGATGAAATGTGTTTTTCATTCTTTTGAGCCATTTTTGTTTAAAATAGAAGATAAGTTGTCGACCGTGTCTGCCAAGGTTTTTTCATCTCATACAACACCTTTAAATCTGGAAAAATTTCATCAAGTGATTCGGAAAGTATCTTTGATTCGTCGTATTTTGAGAATGCAGGTGGATGTCATTTTTAATTTTGAGCCTTTTGTTTCGGAATCTGAGACGTACCTTAAAGATGCTCACGAAGAGGGGGATCGAGTTTATTTTTTTGCGGATGACCTTTATGAAGCCATGCATCTCACTCTCCAGACCTACTTTTCCCAATCTTCTCATCGTACCAATGAAATTATGAGAGTTTTGACTATTTTTTCAGCCTTATTTCTCCCCATTACCTTTCTGGCAGGCGTTTACGGTATGAATTTTGATTACATGCCTGAGTTGAGAAAGCCCTGGGCTTATCCATTATGTCTCTTGTCGATGGGACTTGTGAGTGTTGGGATTTTTATATGGGCCCGAAAAAAAGGGTGGTTTCAGAAACAGTAAAAATGCATCCAGTCTGTTTTGAGTGATTTTATAATGGCTAAGATTTTTTCGACTTAAACAACCACTCGATATCAAGTGTTTCTTTTCGGAAGCCGGCGGCACCTGGGTGTCCACCTCCACCGCGTTTTGAAGCAATTTCCGAAACATCGACTGTTTTGGAGCGTAAGCTAAAAGTCCATTGTTTGCCGTCATAAGAAAAAATCAAGGCAATGGGGTGTTGGAGATCTTTATAAATATATTCGCCCAACTCACTTGAATCACCCGTCCAATTCACAGCATAAGCGTCGTGTCCATCCAAGGTAATGGGAAACCCTCGCTTGCCAGCCCCAATCAAGCGATCTTTAAGTAGTCTTCGGCTATGCACACCTCGAGCTACCATAGCTTTAAGCTCTGAATCAGAGATGTCTTTCAAAAAAGTTTTCCAGCACTCTGCTGTAGGATCATAGATATTTTCAGTTTCTCTTATATCAGCACTGATTTCTCGACTTTGAGGCAGCTCCCAGAGCCAGATATCTTTATCACGAACATATTGTAAAATTTGAGGAACAGAAGTGTTGGGGAAAAGTTGCTTCCAGGTCAGAGTGGCTCCACTCTCAGTAAGGTCGATAATGCCAAAACCTACCTCTTTTTGGATAGGGAGAGCTGTCTTATGATGATCAAACCACAATATTTCTGAAGCCTGAGAGGCCATGTCCTTTAGAATATCGACCGAAAAGCTAAAATCTACAATAACCACACGCTTTTCTTGGAGGTTTTGAGGGGGTAAATCTCCATGTTTGGCTGGAAGAAGTTCCACGTCTTGATATTTTTTAACGACTACAGCTGCTGCCGCAGCTCCGTCGATACACTCAGCATGATAAATACAAATTGTTTTCATCTAATAAATATCTTTTAAAAGTCTTAAAATTACAATAAATTACCCGTTCTTGTGGAAAAGAAAATAATTGAAGTGTTGCTTGTCGAAAAGAATGCCAAAGATGTCGCTCTGGTGAAAGAACTTCTACTGCTTCAGCGTGATGTTGATAACTCCTTTCATCTTCAGGTGGCTAAAGATGTTGAGTTTGGAAAAAATCTCCTTAAACAAATTGTTTTTGATGTGATGTTGATGGATCTCTCAAGTCCTGATGAGAATCCTCTCAAAGATTTTGAAATTTTGCATCAGCTCTCTCCTAACACACCTATTGTGACATTAACTTCAAAAGAGAAATCCGAACTTGGAGCCCAAGCGATGCGCGCAGGAGCTCAAGATTATCTGGTGAAGGATAATATTGAAAGTGGATTGCTTACACGATCTCTGATTCATGCAATCGAAAGAGGTCAGTTGATTCAACGTCTGGAACAATCTCTTCGTACGGAGATTGAAGAACGAAAAAAAATGGATCTTTTGAAAGATGAGTTTGTCAGTACAGTCTCTCATGAATTGCGTACTCCGTTGGCTATTGTCAAAAGTGCGATTGAAAATTTAAGAGATGGGATTGCAGGAGATTTGACAGAAAAGCAGGGGCGTACGGTTCAGATTGCCGCAAGAAATCTGGATCGTTTGACGACCATCATCAATGATTTGTTGGATCTCTCACGATTAGAATCTGGGAAAATGGTTTTAAACCGTCATCGCGTTTCTATGGCAAGTATGGTTCAGGAGCTTTTTCAAGGATACCAAGCTCAAGCTCGTGCTAAAAATGTTCGTTTGGTAGCAGATATTCCTGCTGATGTACCCGAAGTTTATGTGGATCCTGATTTGATTGTTCAAGTGTTAAATAATCTCATGAATAACTGTCTTCGCTATACGAAGAGTAAAATTGTTGTGAAGATTGCTAGAAAAAATGGCTCTTCAAAATCAGAATCCGAAACTTTCAAAAGTATGGTTGTGGTTTCTATCACAGATGATGGTGAGGGGATTGCTCCTGAAGATATGGGTAAACTCTTTGGGAAGTTTCAGCAAATCAATCGTCCTACAGGTGGAGCTGGTTATAAAGGAACAGGATTAGGATTGGCGATTTGTCGAGAAATTATCTCACAACATGAAGGGACTATCTGGGCTGAAAGTGAATTGGGTAAAGGTGCATCCTTTCTTTTTACATTGGAAGAGTATCAGCCCGAATATGATTTTTGGCCCAAGATTACGGCTACGTTTGAAGATGCTCGCTTGAATAAAGAAGCCTTGGCTGTTTTAGCTATCAGTATTGAAAATCTTCGTGATCTCAAAAAAACAAAGTCGGATGAAGAGATTCATGAAGTTTTCAATAAAATCCAATCGGTTCTCAAAAGTCAGGTGCTAAGACGTGGAGATAAGCTTTTTCATTATTCTCAAAAAGAGTTTATCGCTGTTGTTGCTCAAACAGGAAAAGCTGGTGCACTTTTGATTAAGGATCGCATATCAAAGGTTTTGAGTGATATCTCTTCTTTCAGGTTTCGAGTGAGTTTTGCTATTTTTCCAGAAGATGGAAGTACTCCGGAAATTGTACTCAAAAAAGCAATAGAAGGCCCTGAAAACTTAGGCTGAAAAAAGGAATTCCATGGGAAAGAAAAAAATATTGTTGGTCGAAGATGAGTTTTTTCTAGCAGAAAATATCCGGAACCGTCTTGAATTTTCTGGATATGATTTGAGTTATGCCGAAAATGGTGAAGAAGCTCTGAAGATGTTGGAGCGTCAGCCTTGTGATTTGGTGATTTTAGATGTCATGATGCCGATCATGGATGGTATTGAAACAGCCAAAAATATTCGGGCAAATAAAAACTCAAAAATTTGCCTATTCTTTTTTAACAGTCAAAGCTCGCCCTCAGGATAAGGAAGAAGCCATGTCTGTAGGCGGAACTGATTTTATGACGAAACCTTTCGAAAACGGTGCGCTTCTTGCTAAGGTGAAAGAGTGTCTTAAGCTTGGATCAAAATAAATGACAAATCGTATTCTGCTAGTAGATGATGAAGTCGATTTTACAGAGCTTGCCGCCACTCTATTGGGGTTTCATGGGTTTGATGTGGAAGCTCTTCATGATCCCCGGCTTGTGGCTGAAAAGATTAAAAATAATTCATATGATTTGATTGTGACAGATTTGATGATGCCTCAGATGAATGGCTTTGAGTTGATTCAAAGTTTGAGGACTCAAGGCCAATACGAAAAAGTTCCTATTGTTGTTTTATCCGCTAAAACTCTCTCCGAAGAAGAAAAAAACTTTTTAACACAGAATGATGTTCAATATTTCATGAAACCTTTTGACCCCAAAGGGCTTGTAGAACATATCCGCAAAAAACTAGACGTATAATTCAAAAGCGAGGCTTTCATGTCTGAAAAAATACTCGAATATTTTAACGAGCAAAAAAAAACTTATCTCAATGATTTGAAATCACTGGTCAAAATCCCGAGTGTTTCATTCCCTGGATTTCCTGAAAGTGAAATTCGCAAAAGCACAGAAGCAACACGTGAGCTTTTGGAAAAAAGAGGATTTCAAAATGTTCAGGTGTTGGAGATTCCTGGATCTCATCCGGCTGTGTTTGGAGAGATTTTAATCGATCCAAAACTTCCGACTGTTTTGCTGTATGCGCATCATGATGTTCAGCCAGCTGGTGACGAATCTCTTTGGTCTTCGCCTCCTTTTGAGCCTGTGGAACGAGAGGCTTACGGTGAGAAGCGACTTTTTGGCCGTGGGACTGCTGATGATAAGGCGGGAATTATTATTCATACGTCGGCTGTTCATTCCTGGCTACAGTCTGGAAAACTCCCTCTAAATGTTAAAATAATTGTCGAAGGTGAGGAGGAAACAGGAAGTGCTCATCTGGGACAGTTTTTGAAAAAATACCGATCGCTTTTTGATGCGGATGTTTTGATTCTAACAGATACGTCTAACTTTGACGTGGGTATTCCATCATTAACAACAACTTTGAGAGGTTTGGTGGCTGTTCATGTGGAAGTAAAAGTTTTGGACCATGCACTTCACTCAGGAATGTGGGGTGGTGTTGTGCCTGATGCGGCGATGGCTTTGAGTAAAATTTTAGCAAGTTTGGTGGATGATAAAGGTAAGATAGCTATTCCTGGAATGTATGAAGACGTGAGAGCGCTGACATCTTCGGAAAGAAAAGCTTTCGAATCACTTCCTTTTAAATTGGAGGAATTTAGAAAGCAGTCGGGCATCAAGCCTAACATCCCTCTGACAGCTAGTGAGAAAGACGTATTTGAAAAAAATTGGCGACTTCCATCACTAACCATCAATGCGATCCAAGCTAGCAGCAAAAAAGACGCGCGTAATATTTTGTGTGATTCAGCTTGGGCACGCGTGGCGATTCGTATTGTTCCGACAATGAATCCGCGAAAAGTTTTTGAACAACTCACAACTCATCTGAAAAAATCCGCTCGCTGGGGTGTTGAAGTCCATGTGGATCCTGAAACCTATGCTAAAGAAGGGAATGGTTGGTGGGAAACAAATACCGACCACCCAGCTTTTGACGCTGCTATGAAAGCTTTGGAAAAAGGCTATGGTTGCAAGCCTGTCTTCATGGGCTGCGGTGGATCGATTCCTTTTGTGGAACCTTTCGCTCAAGCCCTCGGCGGCATACCAGCACTTCTGATTGGTGTCGAAGATCCTTACACCAATGCCCATGCCGAAAATGAGAGCCTGAGTTTGAAGGATTGGGAGAGTGCAGTGAAATCAGCGATTGTGTTGTATGAAGAGCTATCTCAAGTGATCAAAAAATAAAAAACCCGTCAGCTTTTGACTGACGGGTTTTTGTTATTCAAAAACAATTCTTACTTAGTGCCGAGGATTGAATCCTTAGCAGCTTTGGCCACGCGGAATTTCACAACTTTTTTAGCTGGGATTTTGATGGTGGCACCTGTTTGAGGGTTGCGACCCATGCGGGCTTTGCGGTTCACGAGAACCAATTTGCCCAATCCTGGCAATGTGAAGCTGTTCTTCGCTTCTTTGTAAGCGATAGCAGCTAATGTTTCCAAGAAAGTAGCAGCTGTTTTCTTGGGCAAATCAACCTTATCGGCTAATTGGCTGACGATCTGTGATTTTGTAAGTGGCTTTCCCATGATTCCTCCTTATATTGTGGTTAATGGGGTTTGTTAATTTTACTTTTTTCAAACTTGATTTGAGCCTTTAAATTCAATGCTCAAACTCAAGTGAAGTGATTTGGTAGCAGGATTCATGCGGCTTGTCATCTAGTTTCATCTTATTTTGTATGCTTTCTTGATTTTTTCGATTCTATCTTTAATGCCCACAATGTTTGAGCGCATCCAGACAAATTATCCTGACTCTTCTCAATTTCTGAACAAATCAAAAATGTTTTTTATGGATGTGTTTGTGCTTTTGCTTCTGTCGGCCTTTCTCTATTCACTTTTGATTTTAGCACGACAATGGTCAGCACCATTAGATGCTAAAGTTGAAATTGATTTAAGTCTTTGGGCTCTCCCTCAATATGCTTTTCTTTCTTTTTTGCGTGGAATGACCGCCTTTGCCATCTCATTGGCCTTTACCATGGTGTATGGTTATATTGCTGCGTACCGTCCAAAAGCAGATCGTGTTTTGATTCCTGTGTTGGATATTCTTCAATCAATTCCTGTGATTGGATTTTTGCCCAGTGCTCTTCTGGCCCTTGTTTCACTATTTCCCAGCAAGACTGTGGGTCTTGAGCTCGCGAGTATTCTGATGATTTTTACAGGTCAGGTGTGGGGGATGACGTTTTCGTTTTATCAATCTCTCAAAACCATTCCACGTGATTATTTGGAAATGTCTTCTATGTACCGCTTTAATTTTTGGCAGCGGTTCATCCGTCTCGAACTTCCATCATCAGCCATGGCATTGACTTGGAATAGTATGATGGGAATGGCGGGTGGTTGGTTTTTTCTGATGATTTGTGAATCGTTTACTCTTGGAAGAAATGATTTTCGTCTGCCAGGCCTTGGGGCGTACATGACTGTGGCTGTGGCTCAGAATAATTTTCCCGCAATTATCGGCGGACTCTCTGTCATGATGGCCTTGGTGGTGTTGATTAACTTTGGCGTGTGGAGTCCTCTTTTGGTTTGGGCTCAAAAATTTAAAATGGAAGAGGGTGGAAGTCCTGTTCTTCCATCTACTTTTTTTTCCAATGTTTTGCAAAAATCTCGCTTGTGGAATTTCATCCTTGTGAAAATTGCTCAGCCGATTGACGAATATTTGTCTTCTGTGGACAAGGTTCAAGATGCCACTCAGCCGTCTCAGCCTTCCTGGTTTAAAAGCTATGGAAAGTATTTTTGGAAATATGGTGGGTATGGATTGCTTGTTTACGTGGCAGGAGCTTCGGTCTGGTTTTCAATCAAGCTGGCTCAAATGCTATCCCATCTTTCAAGTGCGCTTTGGCTTGATATTTTGCAGTCGACTCTGTGGACTTTTTTACGAGTATCTGCAGCTACTATCTTGGCAAGTCTTTGGACAATTCCATTAGGTATTTGGATTGGATCTAATGTGAAAAGGACTGAACGTTTTCAGCCTCTAGTGCAAATTTTGGCTTCATTTCCAGCTCCAATGCTTTATCCTTTGATGATTATGCTGATGCAAAAAATGGGTATGCATCTAAATCTGGCTTCTATATTAATGATGATGATGGGGACTCAATGGTATCTTTTGTTTAATTTGATTGCTGGAGCCAGTATTGTTCCTTCTGAATTTCGGGAAGTGGGTAAGGCTTATGGGTTTTCTCGCATGCAACGATGGAAGTTGATTTGGATTCCAGCGATTTTTCCTTCATTGGTGACAGGATTGGTGACTTCAGCTGGTGGTTCGTGGAATGCCAGTATCGTGACGGAATATGTCAGCTTGGGAAGTGAATCGTATTCGGTGCAAGGATTGGGTTCGATGATCACGACATCGGCAGCAAATGGAAACTTTGATTTATTAGCTGCAGGTGTCATCGTCATGGCATTAACGGTTGTTTTTATTAATCGTACTTTATGGGGTCCTTTATATAAACTAGCTGAGACCAAATTTACACGGACACTCTAATGGCAGAAAAGATATTAGAAATTCAGGAAGTGGATTATTCTTACCGGGCTGATCGCACCGCTCATGAGCATTTAGCTCTACAGCATATCAGTTTTGCAATTCATCCTGGAGAGATCGTGGCTTTTCTAGGGCCTTCTGGTTGTGGAAAGTCGACTCTTATGCGCATTGCGTGTGGATTGTTAAATCCTTACCGTGGTCAAGTGTTGTGGCGAGATAAGGTTGTCTCTGGACCTTTGATGGAAGTGGGCGTGGTTTTTCAACAGTTTGCTTTGTATCCTTGGCTAACAATTTCTCAAAATATTGAACAGGTTTTGATTCCTAGAGGTCTTAATCCCGCACAGCGCAAGCAACGTGTCTCAGAAGTCATTACCTTGATTGGTCTGGATGGATTTGAAGAAGCCTATCCTCGAGAATTGTCAGGAGGGATGAAACAACGTGTGAGTATTGCGCGTGCGTTAGCGATTCATCCTGAGCTTTTATTGCTCGATGAACCTTTTAGCCAAGTGGATGCTCTGACGGCTGAAACGTTGAGAACCGAAGTGGTCAATCTATGGCGTGATCGCGAACGTTATCCTCAATCGATTATTTTTGTCAGCCACGACATTCATGAAGTCGTTTCGATGGCTTCGCGCATTATGGTGATGGGAGATAAGCCAGGTCATATTCAAAAAGTGATCGATAATCCTCTGGCGTATCCTCGTGATCCACGATCGACATCATTTCAAATGATGGTGGAGAAGTTGCACGACATTATTACGGGACTTTATTTGCCGGAAGAACAGGCTCCCACGATTGCGACGATTGTGTCGAGTTGGTCAGGTGCGTTTTCGATGGTGCCTTTGCCTTTGGTGGAAGTGAGAGATGTGATTGGTATTTTGGAGGCGGTATCGGCGCGTGGAGGCAATGTCCCTCTCTTTCGTTTGAATGACGAAATCGACACGACATTTACAAGTATTTTGCTGGCAACTAAAGGCGCTGAGCTTTTGGGATTTTTAACCACTCCGGAAGATCATTTGATTATGACGGATATTGGTAAGGAATTCATGTTGGCTTCTAAAAAAATGCAGAAACAGATTTTCAAAAACCGTTTTGTTCAATTAAATTTGTTCAAAAGATTAAAGGATATGTTGGAGAGAAGTCCTGAAGGTCGATTTCCGCGACAAATTTTTCTGGAAGAGTTAGCCATTCATTGTCCTTTGGAAGATCCTAAGAAACTTTTCCGAATTTTAATCAACTGGGGTAAATATGCCGAGCTCTGGAGTTATCAGGCGGCTATTTCTTCTGTTGTCTTGGTCGGCCGAGAACCTGTGCCAGTTTTAGATCTTGAAGAAGAAGCAAATCCCTAAGCTCTGGGATAATTCCTTGACACCCTGAGGTCTGTTTTTTAGCAGCCATTCAACAAAAGGAGACTGTTATGACACCCAAAGAATATTTCGAGATTAAAGTTCCTGAAAATCTCAAAACCAAAGCCGACAAACTGACCAGCATCAATGCGATCTACGAATTCAATCTCACTGGCCCCAATGGTGGTGTTTGGACTCTGGATCTGACAGCACCTGGTGGCGCTGTTTCTGCAGGATCTTCAGGAAAAGCCAATTGCACCATTACTATGGAAGATGAAAACTTTTCCAAATTGGTCACAGGCCAACTCAATGCTCAAATGGCTTTCATGACCGGTAAGCTCAAAGTTGCCGGCAACATGGGTTTGGCTTTGAAACTCACAAGCGTGATCTAATTCTTAGTCATCTATTTTAAAAACCCACCTTCTAAAGAGGTGGGTTTTTTTGTTATAAATGTACAAATTTAGTGCACTTTGAGGATCTTATTATATCAAAACTTTATGTACATAAATATGCTTTGACGTTCCCATATTTATGGGCTTTAATAATGCCATGAAAACAACGATTGAAATTTCAGATCCCCTTTTTCATCTGACGCGTCAATGGGCGGTTAAACATAAAATGTCTTTGAAAGATATGATCGAAACCGCTTTGAAGAGGTTTCTTCAGTCTCCTTCTGAGAAATCTGGCGCATTTAAATTGAGAAATATGAGCTTTAAAGGCCGTGGTCTAGTGGCTGGCCTTGGTGAGAACGATTGGAATGAAATGAGAAGCAGGGCTTATGAAGGTCGCGGGGGGTGACTTCATGATAGCCGTCGACACGAATATCCTCGTTTATGCTCATCGTGAGGATTCCCAATTTCATCAAAATGCTTTTTATAAAGTGAAAGAATTGGCTGAAGGTAGTCAACGTTGGGCTATTCCCTGGCCCTGCATTCATGAATTTTGGGCAATTGTTACGCATCCTCGTATTTACACACCATCCACTCCTTTTCAAAAAGCTTTGGATCAAGTTGAGGCCTGGATGGAGTCTCCCACATTGGAAATGATCGGAGAATCAGAAGGTTATTGGGAAGAGCTGAAATCAACCCTTCTTGAGGCAAAAATCATGGGTCCAGCGATTCATGATGTCCGGGTGGCAAGTATTTGCAAAGAACATCATGTCAAAGCACTTTGGTCAGCCGATCGAGACTTTAACCGTATCAAAGGGATCAAGGTCATTAATCCTTTGATTTCAAAATGAACACACATAACAAATCTTTAAAAGGTGTCACCGTTTTGGATATTTCACGCCTCTTGCCACGGGGTTATGCCTCACTTTTATTGTGTGAAATGGGGGTTCGAGTGATTAAGGTCGAAGCTCCTGGAGTCGGTGATTATCATCGGGGTGTGATTCCGGGTGGTCTTTTGGAGAGTCATACTCGTGTGATTCATCAAGGAAAAGAAAGTCTCACTCTTGATTTGAAGGTAGTATCAGATCAAAAGATTTTTCTAAAATTAGTTAAAAAGTCAGATGTTATTATCGAAAGTTTTCGTCCAGGCATTTTGGATAAGATGGGTTTGGGATTTAAAAAACTTCAAAAAGTGAATCCTAAAATTATTTTGTGTTCGATTACAGGCTTTGGTCAAAAAGGCTCGAAATCTCATATGGCAGGTCATGATATGAATTTCGTCGGACTCTCGGGACTTTTTCATAAAATGCGGGATCGGTCTGGATTGCCCGTGCTTCCTGATTTTCAAATTGCTGATATGGCTGTTGGGATGGAAGCTGCGATGAAAATTTCAGCCGCTTTAGTCGAAAGGGAAAAACGAAAAAAGGGCAGGCGATTGATTGTTCGATGTTAGGAGCTGCTCATTCGTGGTCGCGATTTTGCGAATTTGAAAAGCAAGGTCCGACTATTTTGGGTGGAAGTTTGGTTCGTTATAATCTGTATGAAACTTCCGATCACAAATGGATGACGTTGGGAGCTTTGGAAGAAAAGTTTTGGAAGAAGTTTTGTGACGTGATTGGAAAACCAGAATGGGGATCTTTTAGTTTTAAAGAAGAAAATGACATTCGAAGTGAATTGGAAAAAATATTTAAAGAAAAAACACAGCAAGAATGGACTCTGATTGGAGAAAAATCAGATGTTTGTCTTTTTCCTGTGGAAGAAAATCTAAAACTGTCTCAGCCTTCAAAGAAGACTCCTCAAGTAGGCCAACACAATCAAAAAATCTTAAAGAGTCTGGGAGTAAAAAAATGAAGTTGGCTCTTGCTCAAATCAATACAACGATCGGTGATTTTGAAAATACTCTTCAAAAAATACAAGAGTGTGTTCAAAAAGCTCAGGACGCTGGAGCTCAGTTTATTATTTTTCCAGAACTAACACTCACGGGTTATCCTCCTCGGGATTTGTTGGAAGATCCGGATTTTATTCAAAGGAATCTGGAAGCCTTAAAAAGAGTGGCTCAATTTTCAAAAAAAATTGGGATTTTGGTAGGCTACGTTGAAAAAAATCCGGGGAAAAAGGGGAAGAGATTTTTTAATGCGGTTGCTTATTGTGAAAAAGGAAAAGTTCAGAAAAAATATTTTAAAAAACTTCTCCCCAATTATGATGTCTTTGATGAAAATCGTTACTTTGAACCTGGTGTTGAACTCGGAATTATTAAAAATACCAAAATGGGAATCTCGATCTGTGAAGATGCTTGGAATGATTCTTCTTATTGGGAGCGACCTCTTTATAATCAGGATCCTATCAGCGACCAGGTAAAAGCGGGTGCGAAAATTTTGATCAATCTCTCAGCATCGCCTTTTCATGTCGGAAAATCAGAGATGAAGTTTAAAATGTTTTCCCAATTGGCAAAACGATACCGCACACCGATCGTGTATGTGAATTTGGTTGGTGGCAATGATGAATTGGTTTTTGATGGGCGAAGTTTTGTGATGAATAAAAAAGGAGAAGTCGTCGCTCAGGCGAAGGCCTTTCAAGAAGATTTAATTTTTGTGGAGACGGAAGATTTTCAAAAACGCTCGCAGCTCGCAGCTCGTGGCAAAAAGACAGTGGGAGATGATTTAAGTGATATCTATGAGGCCTTGGTGCTGGGGTTGAAAGATTATGTGCATAAATGTGGTTTTCAAAAAGTAGTGTTGGGATTGTCTGGAGGTATTGATTCGACGCTGGTGGCGATTTTGGCAGTAGAAGCTTTGGGTGCTGAGAATGTGTTAGGGGTGATGATGCCTTCTCTCTATTCAAGTGAGGGGAGTCTTACGGATGCTGAAGCATTGGCTCATAATCTTAAAATTTCATTTCAGAAATATTCCATCACTGAAGTTTATCAGTGCTACCGGTCATTATTTGGACGCTCAGAAAATACACCTCCAGATTTGGCAGATGAAAATGTACAAGCTCGCATTCGTGGCAATATCCTCATGACGTTGTCCAATCGTCATGGAGCGATGGTGTTGACGACTGGTAATAAATCTGAATTTGCGATGGGGTATTGTACTTTGTACGGAGATATGAGTGGGGGATTGGCGGTGATTGCTGATCTTTTAAAAACAAAAGTTTATGAGCTGTGTCATTATATTCAAAAGCAAAAAGCGGTGATTCCTCAAGATGTTTTGATAAAAGCGCCGAGTGCTGAATTGCGACCTAATCAAAAAGATCAGGACAGCTTACCTCCTTATGATGTTTTGGATGCGATTTTAAAAGCGATCATAGAAGATCAAAAAACAGAAAAACAAATTTTAAAAATGGGATTTGATCCGGCAACTGTCAAACGTGTTCTCAAATCCCTTCATCAAAACGAATACAAGCGCCGCCAAGCCGCCCCCGGTCTTAAAATCACTCCCCGTGCTTTTGGCATTGGACGTCGCTATCCTTTGGCAAGGAAGATTTAGAAAACAATCCGCAACCTTTTGTTGCTTCAAATCGATAAGCCTTCATGGTACTAGCTTGTCTCTCAGCACCTTTAAAAGAACGCCTACAAAACCTTTGGAATACAGAATGTCCACTGATTGTTGATGTCGTTGGACCTGATGGGAATATTCAAAAAATACCTTATGGCCAATCAGAAGGTGACAATCATATCATCGATCAAGCTTTAAGTAGGTATGGATCTGTCAGTGATTCAGCCTACGGCGTTAGGTATTTTTGTTTAAGTCCTGATGGTAATTGTCGAAGTGCCCCATTAGATTTTTATGCTCCTTACTTTAGAAATAATACGACCCATCTTGCTCAGGTATTAAAGCATAGTGCAGAAGGTAAAAATCAGGGAGTTAATCCTCTTGAGTTTGATCCACAAGAAGAGTCCTTTTTGGAAGGCAAAGCAATTCCTGCACTAATAGACCATAAGATATCAGAGGCGAGAAGTATCGGGTCAGATCTTATTCGTTTAGGAGTAAAAATATTTGGAATAGGTTTTTATGGAAGTGAAGCCGATGAACTGGTTGGAATGATGATAAAGTATTTACAAGGGAGAACGGATTATACCGGAAATATATCTCTTGAGTTTCAGGGGTTTGATATTGATCTCTCCATTATTTGTGGCGCCCTTCATTATATTTATCAGGATATGGTATGCCGTGTGAGGGATAGTGGTCTTTATAACCGTTTAAGCATTTCATATCGTGGATATTATGGGGATTTGACATCAGATCTGACACTTCCAGCCATGCTCACATTTGGTGATGTAGATTTGGCTATTTGGAGACGCACACATATTCTCTATGATCCTATTTTGGGAGAAAATCACGGCAAGTATATCGTGAAAGGACTTAAGGAAAACATGAAAAAGCCAGGAGCTCTTGTTGTGAGTGAAGGTCTTTTTGCTTCTGATAGAAGGCTTTATATCCAAGAGTTGGTTTGATGTTTATTTTAAGTAGTCATTGGTTTTATGATTTTCTAAGGGATTCACATGTCAGGCGTTTTATACATTGTCGCTACACCCATTGGAAATCTTGAAGATATCACTTTGCGTGCGATTCGGATTTTGAAGGAAGTCGACTTGATCGCCTGCGAAGACACGCGGCATACGGCGCGGCTTCTGCAGCATTACGAAATCAAGACATCCACAACGAGTTATTTTGAGCATAATAAAGTCCAAAAGGGCGACTATCTCATTTCACAACTCAAGGAAGGGAAAAAGATCGCCCTGGTCTCCGACGCGGGAACTCCGGCGATTTCGGATCCCGGGTTTAACTTGGTGCGAGACGCCGTGGCTCAAGGAATTCGCGTGATTCCACTGCCCGGAGCCTCAGCCGTCATGTCGGCCCTATGCAGCTCAGGCTTGCCGACGGATCGGTTTCTTTTCATCGGTTTTCTCCCGCAAAAAGAAGGCAAGAAACGCAAGTTGTTGGAATCCCTAAAAACCGAAGAGGGGACGTTAATTTTTTACGAGTCCCCATTTCGCATCCGAAAAACCGTCGGTCTCATGGCGGAAGTTTTCGGAGAACGTCCCGCCGTCTTGGTGCATGAGTTAACAAAAATTTACGAATCCTTCCTACGAGGCTCACTTCCTCAACTTTCTAAAAATGAAAATGGGATTATTGAAAAAGGGGAGTGGGTGATTTTGGTGGGAAAACCTCTATAGCAAATTTTAAAAAATCATTGCGGTGTTTTATTTAACGGTTACACTTATTTTATGTCCTTTTCATCGAATGAAAAAACAGAAGCCGAAAAAGCTGCGGAAGCATGGGGGATTGATCTAAAATTATTGGAAGCTCAATTGGAGTTGAGCCCTCAAGAACGTATCGAGAGCCATCAAAGAGCTCTTGAACTTATTCATCAGCTTCAGGAAGCGGGTCAACGTGCAGGATATCGTCAAACTACTTCAGTCGCTTTTGAGGAGTAACATCGACTGCATCTGTTATCTAAAATAAACTCAAGGTTCGCTGACTTCGATATCCGATCCAGAGAGCCTGGTAAAATCCGATAAGTCTCCGCTGTAGATTCTGCGAATATTCTTTTTATGTGCGGCTTGGATAATCAAGGAATCAAAAATAGCTCCGCTGCTTAAATTAGCTTCTCGTACTCGAGCAATGGCTTTTCGATAATCATTTAAACTAAGTTCAATCACTTCAAAATATTTAAGAATGTTTTCTTCGATCAGTTTTTCAGCGACAGCGGGTGTTATTTTTGGATGAGAAGGGTAGGCACTCAAGACGCTATAAGATTCGGCAACGGAATGGCAGCTTATTGCCGCTTTCAGATTTCCTTTATGCACTTTTTGAATGGCCGACAGACATGGTTCGTGACGTGGATGTGTTGTGATAAATCCAGCAATAAAAATTGATGTATCAAAAAGGATCATAAAAATTTGGAGTTTCGAGCTTGGCGCTGCTTTTTGACGATATTTAAGGCTTCATTATCGGAAGGTGAACTTTCTGGTGTGACAACAAGCACGCCTTTTTTGGACGTAATCGTGGCTTCTTCAATAATAGGTGTCAGGATAATGCGATTGGCTTCTTCGGTCACTTCAAACTGAGTCCCGGCCCTGACACCTAAATGTTCGCGAATGGCTTTGGGCAAGACAATGCGCCCTGCTTGATCGATAGGAATTGGCGCTAAATGAGAAGGTTGCGATGCCATACCATTCATTAAACCATTCTAAATGGTATTTGTAAATGGTATTCTTATCGGTAAAACTCTTTAGCCTTCTGTTCTACTTCATTCAGATGACGACTATCGATAACCTTCCCACGACGTAAGACCAAGCGATCATCACAAAAAAGTTTTACGGCACGTGTCAGTGCTGCAGCTTCTGCTTTCTTTCCTTTTTGCATGATCGACTCGATTGTTTCTCGTGATTTATCAATACGGAAAGCTTCTTGGGAAATGATAGGTCCCTGATCAAGATCTGTTGTGACAAAATGAGCAGTGACGCCCACAAATTCTACGCCTTTATTGTAGGCTTGGGCGTAGGCTCGAGCCCCAGGAAAAGAGGGAAGGAGTGAGGGGTGGATATTGATGATCTTTCCTTCATGACGGAAACAAAATTCAGGAGAGAGAATTTGCATGTAGCGCGCTAAAACAATGAGGTCTGTTTCGGCTTCGGCAATTTTCGAAATTAAAAAATCTTCATGAGCTTTTTTGTTTTGGGAAGGGAAAGAATAAAAAGGAATGCGATGTTGTTTTGCGATTTTTTCAAGATCGGGTTGATTGGAAAGTATCGTGACTGGTTTACCTTTAATTTTGCCTGACTTCATGTCTTTTAAAAGAGCTTTGAGACAATGATCTTCTTTAGTGACAAGTAGAGCAACATGTTTGATTTTGCGATGTTCCAGCGTCTCAAGCGTAATCTCCATCTGGATTTTTTTGCCAACTGTTTGGAGATTTTTTCGAAAATCTGGAAGTGATTTTTTTAGATCAGAAATATCGACAATCATATTCATGACCAAAAAGCCTTCGAGGATTCGTTGATCGATGTCTTCGATGTTGAGATTGGTTTGAGACAAATGGCTGGTGACAGCGGCAATGACACCTTTGTGATCAGGTCCTGCCACACGGATACGCGCAAGCTTTTTAGACATAGACGTCTATTTAAACAAAAAATGCGTTTTGAGGAAAGGTTTTAGTTTACAAGAAGCTTCTTCGATTTTACTTCATTCACATGCTTGTCAAAATATGTGGTATTACCAACAAAGAAGATGCTTGGACTGCTATTGAAGCAGGTGCTGATGCGCTTGGATTTAATTTTTATCCTAAAAGTCCTCGTTATCTAGACCCAGAAGAAGCCATTAAATTAATAGAAGATATCCCCCCAAACGTTCTTAAAGTGGGGGTTTTTGTGAATGAAAAAGAAAGCCTCGTTCGAGATTTGTGTCAGTATCTTTCTTTAGATTATTTGCAGTTTCACGGAGATGAAACGCCTTATTACTGTGAACAGTTTGCTACACCCTATTGGAAAGCGTTTCGACTCAAAGATGAAAAGACTTTTGATCTGATGAAAAAATATCATCCTGAATATTTTCTAATCGATGCGTATGTGGAAAAAGCTTTTGGTGGTACAGGGGTAGTGACCAACTGGGATTTGGCACGTGAAGCTAAAAATTATGGAAAAGTGATTTTGGCGGGTGGCTTAGCTCCGGAAAATATAGAAGCTGCTATTCGAGCGGTGCGTCCAGAAGGTGTTGATGTGGCTAGTGGTGTTGAGTCCTCTCCTGGTAAAAAAGATGCTCAAAAGTTGAAGACTTTGTAAGTGCTGTAAAAGGTTTAGAAAACTAAAATTTATTTTTGTGAATCATCTGAAATTTGAATCAGAGTTCCTGTTTCATTGATCATAGTCTGATCAGTGGCAGGGTCGTTATCGATATTTCCATAACATTTAAATTGATATCCTGAAGGGGGTGTCATTGGAATAAATTGATACTCGTAATTTTTGCCAACAGGCGACCAGTTTAAAACTGTTATATCTTCAGTGTATTTCCCATTTTTCTCAAAATATTCTTTTTCTGCAGTAAACAAGGCTTGCAGGTTTTGTTGACACTCTAACTGTTTCTTTTTGATCTCATTACGAAGAAAGCGAGGAACTAAAATAGCAGCTGCGACAGAAAGTATGGCAACAACAACCATGATTTCAATAAGTGCAAATCCTTCAACGGCGTTTACTTTAAAAATATTTTTTTTAGACATGAGTTTGTTTTATTGGTCTCGTTACAGGGCGTCAAGCAATGCCTTTTGCATGATCTTGAGAGGTGGTTGATGATGGGTCCAAAGTTTAAAGGCCAGCGCTCCTTGATGCAGGAGCATCCCAATTCCTGGATGTATTTTGAGGCCTAATTTTTCAGCCTGTTTTAAAAGTTTAGTTTTTAGGGGGCGATAAACCAAGTCAGAGACGATCGCAGTTTTGGGAAGATGTTTGAGCGGTAACTTGTCAAAGTGAGTGCCATTCAGACCAATTGAAGTTGTGTTAATCAGAAGGTGTGTGTCTGGGAATACTATTTGGCAGGATTCTTTTTCAAGAGGCAGGGCTTCAAAATGAATCTTTTTGAATTTATTTGAAAATTCTTGAGCTAAAGCTGAAGCTTTTTCTTCTGTACGATTTAATAGAATAATTGCTCGTGGAGATTTTAGAGCCAAGCTGCAAATAACAGCACGTGCTGCTCCACCAGCGCCTAAAATAACAATTCTTTTCCCACGTGGATGAAATTTAGTTTCCGTAGATAGAGAGGTGAGATACCCTCGTCCATCGGTATTATCACCATACCAAACACCTTTTTTTTGATAGATAGTATTTACAGCACCCATCAGTTTTGCTTCAGGAGAAATCTTTTTCAAAAAAAGTAACACAGCTTCTTTGTGAGGAATGGTGACATTAAAGCCTACCAGATTCCATTTTTTTGCTTTTAAAAAAAAACTTTTCAATTCTTTGGAAGAAACTTGAAAGGGAAGGTATGCATATGGAAGGGCGAGCTTCTCCAAAGCTGCATTATGCATGGCGGGAGAAAGTGAATGTTTAATCGGATCTCCAATAATCCCCAAAAGGGAAATTTTAGGAGTATTTTTTAGCTTGTTTGATGTCTTCATGAATTTGTTTGATCAGTTCTTGAGGTGAACTAAACTTTTTTTCATTTCGTAGCTTTTTTGAAAAATAAAGTCGGATTTTTTTGCCGACAATGTTTTGCCTAAACTTAAGAATATGAGTTTCAATAGTCACGATAGGTTCTTTCCCAGGTTTTTGAAAGGTTGGGTTATGGCCTACGTTCGTTACGCTTGGGTAAGCTTGAGATCCCACTTGGGTCTTTGTGACGTAAACTCCACATGGAAGCAGGATCTCATTATCAGATTTGAGATTAGCTGTTGGTATGCCCAAAACTTTTCCACCAATACCTTTTCCTTTAACAACAGTCCCTTCGATAAAGTAAGGTCTGGTTAAAAACTTTTGTGCGACAGGCATCTCTCCCTGAGAAATTAGTTGTCTGACTTTTGTGCTGGAGGTGATCGTTTTATTTATTTGAAAGGGGGAGACGATATTCACGTGTATGTGATGAGGTTTACAAAGTTTTTGTAAATCCTTTGCTGTTCCTGATCTTTTTACACCAAAAGTAAAATTATAACCCACAAATATTTCTGAAGGCTTAATTTTATTGAGAATGATTTTCTTGATAAATAGTTCAGGAGTCAGTTTTGAAAAATTTTTTGTAAATTTTTCTACAATAATTTTGTCAATTCCAAGATTTTTGAGGAGTTGTGTTCGCTGCTTAATGGTATTGATCATGTAGTTTTCAGGACAAGCCTGAGGGGCCAATACACGGATCGGATGTGGGTGAAATGTATAGACAATCGATTTGCCTTTATACTTTTTGGCTTTCTCACAAACCTTTTTGAGAATGAACCGATGGCCTTGGTGAACTCCATCAAAAACTCCCATAGCTAAAATAATAATACTCTTATCTCTTTTCATAATCCTGAAGCCTTTATTTCCAGACGATCCATTGTGTTCTTGAGACCAGATCCCGATTGTCTTGTGCTGAAAGGGTTATTAAATTGATTCCTTTTTTCATCGGAAATTTTGCATGAAATGACAGTTTTTTAGGATCACTGCCGAGGAGAGGGGCTGCATAATAAACTTTGTCATCACCAACAAAAATCGAAAAGTGTTTTACTTCCTCATCATCAGTTAAAGATCCTTCAACCGTATAGGTGTCATTTGAGGTCATTAAGGGTATTGCATCTGGTTTTACTTCAATTGTTGGAGCTTGTTGCAATGTTTCAGGCAAAGGGTTGGGTAAATCTTTGTTGTCGGTTTGTTTAATTGGCAAGACAATATGGTCAGAGAATTCATGGCCAGTTTGGTTATCAAAAATCATCAGATCCAGTTCAATAGATTTTGTCGTTGTCGTAAATTTGGGTGTTCTAAATTGTAATAATACTTCTTGAGATTCGTTAGCTTTGAGGGGGGATAGTTCAAAATGACCCTTTTCAATAAAGGGCTTTTGATCTTCTTTGGCACTTTCAGAGCCTTCTACATTTTTGAGATTGATTGTGGGTTTTTGGCTTGTTCCAAGTCCCATATTTTTTGCTAAAACCTTAAGTGTATAGTGTTGATTACTTTCTAAAATGGAAGTTTTTTCAGAGTCTTTCAACAAGCTATATTGATAGGTGAAAACAGGATAATCTTTTTCAGTGACATTCATTGTAAAAGAAGCATTTTCAGGAACATTTTCATTTTTTCGTGGAATACCAATTCCATAGGAATGCTGCGCGGTCTTGCAAAGTCTGGAACCTTCAGAGATGTTTTCCATTCAGCTTTGGCATGGGGAGAAAGTTTTCCAATAGGGAATTCAAGATTTGAAAAGAGGGGATCTTCTGATTTGGAAACAGCAATCAATTGATAGAGGGTGAGATCGCTTTTGTTTTCCACACTTAATTTGAGGGAAACTTTGTCGCCCGATTTTACAGAGGTTATGGGATTGCCAGATTCATCAAAAATTTCCAGATGGGAAGAAAGTTGTGGTGATTTAGCTTGTTTAGGTTCTACAGATTCTACCCAATCCACATTCAGTTTCTTCATGGCTTCTTGAGTTTTTTGCATCTCAGTTTGTGATACCTGTGAGAGGAGAGCCGGGATTTGTTCAAAAACTTTTTCCCGATTTTTATGCTGATTTTGTAAAGTTAAAACTTGGCTTGCTAGTTTCACAGCAAAATCATCCTCCAACTTGATCTTAGCAGAATTTTCATCGTCATCGGGATTGTCTGTGTCTTTGGCCGGGATTAAATGGGAGATGCGATAAGGAGCTGCAGGCAAGTCTTGAGGAGGTGCTTCGTCATCACCTTCACTATGATTGATTAGGTCAATTTCTCTTTTCTTAATGTCTTCGTAGAGATCAATTTTTTTTTGCGTCGACTACGATTGGTAAAAGTCCAATGTGTGGGTTGATTCCGATAGATTGTACTTTTTGATCATGAGCTGTGAGATAATGGGCTATGGTTAGTTTAAGTCCAGATCCGTCTTTTAAATCATAGACTGTCTGAACAGAACCTTTTCCAAAAGAACGATTTCCAATAATAATGGCTCGATTATTATATTTGAGAGCTCCTGAGACAATTTCGGATGCTGAAGCACTCCCTTCGTCGATAATGACAACCAGTGGTATCGATTCACCTGCATCGCCGGGTTTGGAAGATTCTGTTTCCAAAGTTTCTCCATGGCCATCCACAGTTTTCACAATCACGCCATCCTGGAGAAAAAAGTCACTGATTTGGATGGCTTGATCGAGAAGTCCACCGGGATTGCCTCTTAAATCCAAGACAAGGCCTTGAAGTCCGTCTTTAGCTTCCGATTTCAGAAAACTTTTATACATTTTGTTAAAATCGTCGAAAGTATCCTGTTGGAAGTTTTTTAGGCGAATCAGTCCATAATGATTTTCTAACAATTTTCCTGCGACAGATTGGATATGAATCATTGCTCGGACAAGAGTGAGATTGAGAGGATTATCTTCTCCTTCACGCTTAACCACGATACTGACTTTAGTCCCTACAGGTCCACGAAGTCTGTCTACAGCCTCTGAGATATTCATGTTAATGGTGGACTCTTCGTTGATTTGAACAATCTGATCTTTCGCTTTGATCCCAGCTTTAAAAGCAGGTGTGTCCTCAAGTGGGGAGATAACGGTTAAAACACCTTGGCGGACACCAATAACGATTCCCAGCCCACCAAAATTGCCTTTGGTGCCAATTTTGAATTCGTTGTAATATTTCTTGGGCATGTAGTTGGTGTGAGGGTCCAAAGTTTCTGTCGCTCCAGTAAGAGCTATGGTGGTGCGATCTTCTTCAGTAGGTTTTCCAGAATAGTATTGGTTAATAAAACCAAGGATATGGGCAATAGGCATGGCCATGTCGCTGATATGCGAGGCTCGATCCACAGGAATTGTCAGTTTTTTGTCTCCCAAGGAAAGATCAAAACTTTTTTCAGTTTCTTTAACTAAAAGAGGTGGAATGGCGCGCTCCAGGTTTTTGGAGGATTTTTTTAAGATTTCAATTGGATCCACCAGTGTCGCATCGACATAATTTTCTTCCACGATCTGCATGATGCGGCTGATCATTTTGGAATCTTTGGAAGGAGGAATCGATTGGATACTAACGGGAATTTCTTTTTTTAGTCTTAAAGAAAAGAAGATGAGGACAACGACCACAGGGAGAATGAAGAGTAATTTCTTTAGAGGATGATGTGAACTGACCTGAAAAGATTTGTGCAAGGGGGTTTTTGAAAGTGACATCGCGGCACCATGTCTGTCACAAAAGTCTTTTTCAAGTGAAAGTTTTTTGGTGATTGTTTTAAAAAATATCCTTAGTATAACCCGATATTTTTTTAATAGAGGAAGGTTTCTATGAAGTATATTTTGATTTTTGGGTTATTGTTTTTTGCTTCCATGGCAGAAGCTACGATGGTTGTTCCATTAAATCTTTCCCAAATGACAGACCAATCCGAAAAGATTTTTCGTGGCAGGTGTTTGGATATCACAACGGAGCTTGATGAAAATCAAATGCCGGCGACATATGTTCGCTTTCAGGTACTCGAAGGTTTGAAGGGTGTTTCTGAAGGTGAGACAGTTTTAATCAAACAGTACGGATCGATGCAAGATCCTAGAGCTGTTCTTCATTCCAATGACAGAATCCGTGATGGGGAAAAAATTATTGTCCCCATGAAGAGTCTGTCTTTATCGGCAAATTCCTATGAATTAGGGAAAGAGTATTTGTTGTTTTATTATCCGGAAAGTTCATTAGGATTCACCTCTCCTGTCGGAGGTGGTCAGGGATTGTTTGATATTTCTGTAGATAGTCATGGCCAGAAACGTGTTGTGAATCCTCTGAATAATCAATTTTTAAAAGAAGTAAAACGTCTCAAGGGTGTAGAAGGGGCTACAAATCTTGGGGAAATAGAAACCACAATCCAGTCATTGGTATTGCAACCTCACTCATTATGAATCTGAAACAACCTATCATCATTTTCCTTTTTTCCTTGAGCTTACTCTTGCGAGTTCCGAGCGTTTTAGCTGGAGGCCCCATTTTGGTGGATACGAACGACACAGGTCAGGCTGTTTTATGGCAAGATGGCATTGTTCATTATAATCTTGAGAGTGGGTCTGAGGCGACCTTGGGGACTTTGAGCAATGCCGAAGCCGTGGCTCTTGTGAAAGAGTTGTTTGAAGATTGGCAAAATGTGACGCTTAACGGGGTCTCTACGACATCGATTACCTTTGTGGAAGGTGAGCCTCTAGGTTCTATCGATACTACAAACGTAAACAGTCATTTTACTTATTGTCCTCCTCATAAACAATGTCCTCTTAATCAAACCACCCCCTTTAATAGAGGGAGTGCAGAAACAGGTGAGAGTCCGATACTTTTCGACGCTGATGGTAGTATGACCGATATGTTGGAAGGTAATGGAGCCAGTCAGAGTATTTTAGGGTTTGCAGGTCCTCGTGTGATCGAAAGTGTGGGAGGGCGTTTATATATTACAGAAGGACAAGCCGTTTTGAATGGAAAGTTTATCGACGGTATTCGTAATTCAGGGAACCCTGAAACCGATATTAACGCTTATAAAGGGGCCATTATTCATGAGTTGGGCCATTTTATAGGTTTGGACCATACCCAGGTCAATTTGGCTTCGGTTGTGAAGTATTTATCAGATGATACGAGTGAAAAAGAAGGTATTCCAAGCATGTTTCCCTTGTATGTAGATGGTCAAGAGCAGCTGAGCCTTCACTATGATGATAAGGTAGCAGTGTCTTCCCTTTATCCTTCAGCTGCGTTTATTTCTTCATTTTGTAAATTAGAAGGTACTGTTTTTCGTTTGGATGGGACTCAGGAGCTCCAAGGGGTCAATGTTGTCCTTCAAGATATTTCAGATCCTATTGTGGAGACAACAAGTGCTGTTTCAGGAGCTCTTTATGCAGGATCATCTAATGCCTGTGATGGTAATTTTGGAGATTATACTCTTTTTGGCTTAATCCCTGGGCATCAATATACATTGAGTATTGAGGCGATCCGACCTTCCTTTAGAGGAGGTTCAAGTATTGAACCTTGTGATCCTCCACAAGCAGGATTTTCGGCAAAAATACTGACAGGAGTATTTTCCTGCGATTCTGAAGGACAAGTCATCACAACAGGTACCCAAGATTCTCCCATGATCGTCACAACAAAACAGGTGACAGCCTTAACTACTACGAGCGGCGGTGGATGCTCTTTAATTCAGGAAAGGTTTTAACAAGTGCAAAAATGTCACCGTTTCTTCTCTGGATAAAATAAGAGAAATAAACTTGCTCGTTCATCATTTCTAAGACTTAAGTAGCAAACTTTTATGGCAACCAAAACAAAACAAAAGACAGTGGCTGAATCCAAAGCTCGGACTCGAGAGGTCTATGGCTTATTGTTTTTGGCTCTGGCTTCCTTTTTAAGTATTTGTCTGATTTCTTATCAGGCAAATGATCCTTCTTTTTCAACTTTGGCCAATGGTCGTCATGTTCAAAATCTGGGTGGTGTTGTCGGGGCTCATCTTGCTGATTTTCTTCTGACAAGTTTCGGATTTGGTGGGTATCTGATTCCACTTTCTTTTTTTGCAATCGCATTTGCCTTCTTTGCAAAAATAAAACCTCAAAAACCTTCAGCAAGTTCTTTTAGAAGAGTATCTGCGGGTATTGTTTTGATTTTGGTGACTTCAGTTTTTTCTCATCTTTATTTTGGAGATATCGAACGAGGGGAAAGAGTTTTGGATGCGGGTGGTTTAGTTGGTTGGTGGATGGGTAGAGCTGGAGAACGATGGATTGGAATTCCTGGAAGTTATTTGTTGATGACTGTCGCTTTTTTGCTTTCGATTATTTCTACGACCTCTTTGTCTGTCTCAGATCTCTATTTGAAAACTCAAAATTTTGTTCAATGGATGGCTTTGTATTTTGGTCGTAAGCTGGGTTCCTTTTTGACTGTGTGGTCTGCACGTTCCCAACAATGGCTTCAAGAAAAGCGTGCGGCTATCATCAAGGGATATCTTGAATGGCAAGAATCACGACGTCAGCCCACGATTGTCAAATCCCCTCAGATTTCAACGGCTCGAAGAGTGTCGGCAAAACCAGTAAAAGAAAAAGTGGAAAAGATACCCGAATCTTCCCCTGAAGTTTCCACATCTCAGTTTGTCATTCCTCCATTGGAAGAAATTCCGGATGTGGCTTTTGGCCGACTGGAAGATATGGAAGCCTCTATCACATCAGGCGCTGAGCCCAAGATCTTGCCTCGTGTGGATCTTAAAGAAATTCAAACAGCTCGATCGGCCAAAGATCAACTGGAGTTGGGATCTTTTTTTGCTGAATATAAATTACCTCAACTGTCTTTTTTAGATTCGGAATCCCAATCCACAGTCAAAGTAGATGAAGAAGCCCTCAAGATGAACTCCAAACTTCTGGAGAAAAAGCTTTTGGATTATGGTGTGGAAGGTCGCATTACAGAAATTCATCCAGGCCCTGTGATTACCATGTATGAGTTTGAGCCTGCACCTGGTGTGAAGGTAAATAAGATTGTTAATTTAGAAGATGATCTTTCTCTGACCATGGGTGGAAAGAGTGTACGTATTGTATCGCCACTTCCAGGCAAGGCAGCCGTGGGGATTGAAATTCCCAATAACGAACGTGAAACTGTCTGGCTTAAAGATGTGATCGGCCATCCTAAATTTCAAAAAGCTGAATCCAAAATTACGTTGGCGATTGGCAAAGATACAGAAGGTATTCCGTATGTTTCCGATTTAGCCAAAATGCCTCACATGCTGGTGGCTGGTGCCACAGGCGCTGGTAAGAGCGTGCAGATCAATTCGATTATTCTCTCTCTTTTATACAAAGCGACTCCGGATGAAGTGCGTTTGATCATGGTGGATCCTAAGATGTTGGAACTCTCGATGTATGAAGGGATTCCGCATCTTTTGCTTCCCGTGGTGACACAGCCTAAAAAAGCTTCAATGGCCTTGCGTTGGGCTGTGGGAGAAATGGAAAGACGTTATGAGCTTTTATCTCACAAGAGTACGCGTAATATTTTAGGCTACAACAAGATTGTGCCCAAAGAAGAACGCCTTCCTTATATTGTGATCTTGATCGATGAGTTGGCAGATTTGATGATGACAGCGGCCAAAGATGTCGAAGCGTCTGTCACGCGTCTGGCTCAAATGGCACGTGCTGCGGGTATTCATTTGATCTTGGCGACGCAACGTCCTTCGGTGGATGTTATTACAGGTTTGATCAAAGCCAACTTCCCAGCGCGTATTTCATTTAAAGTGTCTTCTAAGCATGATTCCCGCACGATTATCGATGCGGTGGGTGCTGAACATTTGTTGGGTTCTGGTGACATGCTTTTTATGTCGGGTGGGGCTTCAACGATGCTGCGTGTGCATGGAGCTTTTGTTTCTGAAGTAGAAATTGAAAGAGTCGTCACTCATTGGAAACAACAAGGTGCCCCTAAGCTTTTGGATGAATCTGTTTTGAAAGAACCTGTTGAAGAAGAGAAAAAAGAAGGTGGCGTTGAAGATTTTGAAGATGAACTTTACGATCAGGCCATCAAGGTCGTGACGGACACGCGCCAGGCTTCGATTTCGATGATTCAGAGACGTTTGCGCATTGGTTACAACCGTGCAGCGCGCATGATCGAGCGGATGGAGCAAGAAGGCATTGTGGGCCCAGCCGATGGGGCGAGACCTCGAGAAGTTTTTGCTCAGGAAATCGAACGCGATTTATGAAATCTGCGATAATATTTTTATGCTTTTTGGTGTCATCCACTCTTTACGCAGGGTCTTTGACACAAAAAGTCCAAGAGACTTACCAGTTGACTCACTCTTTTGAAGCTCAATTTACTCAAAAACTCATATTCAAATTTTGGATAGGGATGTGGTCGAAAAAGGTCGACTGATTTTTTGATCGTCCAGGAAAGTTTTTGATCCATTATCAAGGGCTCAAGAGCGACAGTATCTTTGTGATGGTAAAGATCTCGCTATCTACCGCCCGCGAGATAAAGAAGTAGAGCATTATAATGATATCCATGATCAAGTCTCGCGAGAGGCTTTGGTCTTTTTGGGAGGTTTGGGAACGATGACTCGAGAGTTTCGTGTGAGTGAAAAAAATGAAACACTGACACTCATTCCCAAAAATAAATCGTCTCTCATGAAACAGATTGTTTTAACGATCGATCCTCGGACATCTCTTGTCCGTGAGGTGACACTGTTTCCCAAAAGCGGAAACCATTCCCTTTATGAGTTTTCCAACACCAAAACGAATCAGTCTTACGACGATAAAATATTCCACGCTCCATAATTCATACTCTCCCGTCCAAATTTTGGACGAAATCATTGATTATGAGCCTCAAAACTCTGGAAACAATTTTGCATAAGGATCCTTTTGAAAAAAAGGAGACTTTATGAGTGACGATGTAAACAATTTAATAACGACAGGTTCAATAGAACAAAGTATTTTGTGGATCAGGGGCCAAAAAGTAATGCTGGATTCTGATCTGGCAAGGCTTTATGGCGTGACAACCAAACGTTTGAATGAACAGGTTAAGAGAAATCGTGACCGTTTTCCGATAGATTTTATGTTTCAATGTAATGCCGATGAGAAAATGGAACTGGTCGCAAATTGCGACCGGTTCAAAAACTTAAAGCATTCCACATCACTGCCTTTTGTTTTTACGGAACATGGAGTCGTCATGCTGGCCAGTGTTCTGAATAGTATGCTTGCTGTACATGCCAGTGTGCAAATCGTACGTGCCTTTGTCCGTTTGAGAGAAATATTAACGACCCACAAAGACCTCGCTCGAAAACTCGCAGTTCTTGAAAATAAATATGATCATCAATTCAAAGTCGTTTTCGATGCCATTCGAAAATTGATGGCTCCTCCAGCATTGCCTCCCAAAAGGCGGATTGGGTTTTGAAATAAAACTCTCCCGTCCAAATTTTGGACGAAATCATTGATTATGAGCCTCAAAACTCTGGAAACAATTTTGCATAGAGTTCCTTCTGAAAAAGGAGGAAGTATGGAAACAATAATTCCCATTGAGAGGCTTGAAAGCATCATACTTTTTATTCGAGGGCATAAAGTGATTTTTAGACGAGGATTTGGCTCGGCTCTATGATGTTTCTACGAAACGCTTGAATGAGCAGGTTCGGAGGAATGAACGACGCTTTCCTACTGATTTTATGTTTCAGCTTTCATTGAAGAATATGAATCTTTAAGGTCGCAATTTGCGACCTTAAAAAAGCCAGGTCGAGGTCAGTATCGAAAATATTTGCCGTACGTTTTTACCGAACAAGGTGTGGCTATGTTGTCGACTGTATTAAGTAGTGAAAGAGCCATTCAGGTGAATATTGAAATTATGAGAACTTTTGTTCGATTCCGCCAGCTTCTCTCAACCCACAAAGATCTCGCTCGAAAACTCGCAGTTCTTGAAAATAAATATGATCATCAATTCAAAGTTGTTTTTGATGCCATTCGAAAATTGATGGCTCCTCCAGCATTGCCTCCCAAAAGACGGATTGGGTTTTAGCGGCGAGGTATTAATGTGGTCATGGATTTTTCCTAAACGGTGTCCTGTTTGTAAAATTTTTATCAAGGATGAAGACGATCTTTGTCTTTCCTGTGAACAAAATTGGCCACGTCTCAAAAGTGCTTGCTGTACACTGTGTTTATTTCCATTTAAAAATAATGATGAGCCTCATCTATGTGGAGATTGTCTGACTTATGAAAGTGCTTTCGAAGAAGTCAAAGCTTTAGGTTTGTATACGGGCGATCTTAAAAATCTTATTTTAAAGTTTAAATTTCAAAAGGAAGAAAGCCTGGCTCTCTTTTTTGCAAAACTCTTTTCTCAGTTTCAGAATCAATACGATTTGATTATTCCGGTGCCATTGCATTTCAAAAAACTGCGCCAGAGAGGGTATAATCAATCAGCATTGATAGCCAAAAATTTATCTAAACAATGGCAGATAGATTGGGATCCTTTTTGTTAAAGAAAGTTAAAGAGACCTGTCCTCAGTCCGAATTAAAAGGTGACGAGCGTCGGGAAAATTTAAAAGGATCTTTTCGTGTTCAGAATCAGGAAAAAATTTTAGAAAAAAGAGTGCTTTTGATCGATGATGTGTATACCACCGGCACCACCGTACGAGAAGCAGCAAAACAAATTTTAAAAAAAGGAGCGAAGTCAGTATCCGTCTTCGTCATTGCGAGAGCCTCATGAATAAAAAACTATTATCTGTCGCTGTTCAAGCTGCCAAGGCCGCTGGTGCCCTGCAAAAAAAAGGTTTTGGGAAAAAACATAACATTCAATTTAAAGGTGAAATCAATCTTGTGACCGAAGTTGATAAGGCTTGTGAAAAAAGATTGTATCGATTATTTCAAAAGCCTTTCCGGATCATGATTTTCTGACCGAAGAGTTTGGCGCTCATAATAAAAAGTCCGATTATAAATGGATCATAGACCCATTGGACGGCACGACAAACTATGCCCATGCTTTTCCTTCTTTTTGTGTGTCGATTGGTTTGGAGTATCAGGGTGAGGTTGTTTTAGGCGTGGTGTTTAATCCGATTCATAATGAGCTTTTTACAGGAATCAAAGGGCAGGGTGCATGGCTCAATGGAAAGAGAATTCATGTGTCGGCTATTACTGAGCTCAAACGGAGTCTTTTGGGGACGGGCTTTGCTTACAATGTCCAAGTGGTCAAAAATAATAATCTCAATCATCTGGAAAACTTTTTGAAGCGTGCTCAAGGCATTCGTCGCATGGGGGCTGCGGCTATTGATATTTGTTATGTAGCGTGTGGTCGTTTGGAGGGTTTTTGGGAGATGGAGCTTTGGCCCTGGGATATCGCTGCTGGCTGTCTTATCCTGAGTGAAGCGGGCGGGGCGATCTCGATGTTTGATGGCAGTCCTTTGGATCTTTATGGTAAACAAATCATCTGTTCTAATGCTAAGATCCATAAAGACATGGTCAAAGTCGTCAAAATGGGGATGAAAGCTTTTGCAAAATAATATCAAAAGAGAAATTTTTGAAGCTCTCAAAAAAATCAAAGGGAAGGATTTTTTAGGGGCTGAGAGTTTGTTGAAAGAGATTTTGAAACAAGCGGAAGAGGCTAAAGACACATCTGAACAGGCGTTGATTTTATCAACCTTGGGTGTTTTGGAAAAAATGCGGGAAGATTATAAAGCTGCTTGGCGGTATTATGAAAAGGCCGAAAAGCTTTTACCCGATGATCCCTCTCTCAAACTCATCATGGCACAGCTGATGATCAACGAATTTTCCCAGTATGATTCTGCCATCAAAAAAATGAAGAAGGTATTGGATCTGGTCAAGGGCTCGGCTTCTTTTGAGCATCAGGCCCATGCGATGATGGCGATTGCGTATTTAAGAAAAGGGGATCGCAAAAAATCCTTAGAGATGTTTCAAAAATCCATGAACGGGAATTTTTCGGAAATGTCATCTTCTCAAAACATTAATCTCGATGTCATTGAAGCTTTTTTGGCGAGAAATTTTGAGCCTGAAAATTGCCGGATTTATTTGGAAAAGGCTTTGTCTCTGGCCAAACTCAAAAAAGAGGATAATGAAGTAAAACTTTTCACAAAGCTTCTCTCAAGCTTTTCTAAGCCTGAAGTTGTTGTTCTTCATTAGTTATTTTCATCTATTGATAGGGTTTGTTTTCTAACCTGCAAACACTTTTATCAATTCCTTACGAACTTCCTTGGACCTCTCAGTCGAGAATCAAATAAGCTGATTCCTTTGGTATGAAGAATGCATTTGTTCAGAAGTTAAACAAATAAAGCTTTATTAAGAAGCTAAGTCGGCAATTTTTGCCGCATTTATTATTAAGGAAAGACTATGAATAAGAGAAAAATATTATTGAGATGTTTAAGTACATGGTTGTTTGTTATGAGTATTACTTTTTCTGCTAAGGCATTTGCAATAAACTACACTGTAAATGTTTTGGGTGATTCTGTAGGTACTTGTGACACTAGTCATGTCTGTACTTCTCTCCGAGCAGCTATTACCCAAAGTCGTGAAAGTTCAGAGCCTGTTAATACGATTACTTTGGCTGCTGATACTTATTTAGTACAAAATCCTACCACTAACGAAGATCAAAATAGTAATGGTGATTTTGATATTAATCAGCCTGGAAAAACATTAACAATCATTGGAGCTGGATGGGATCGTACAATAGTTTCATCAACTATTCATGACCGTGTTTTTCATGTATTGGCAGGAACTGTTATATTTAGAGATTTGCGTATTCAAAATGGGTGGGTCGGTGCTCCAGGTGGTGGAGGTATTTATGTAGCTGCAGGAGCTCATGTCGAAATTCATGGAGTTCAAATTGCCAATAATCATACTGAACAAGGCTGTGGAGGCGGTATTCGTAATGAAGGCTTTTTGAATGCTTCTGATCTATCTATGGCAAGTAATTCAGCGACAAATACTGACCCTAGTCATTTATCTGAGGTTAGAGCTTTAAATGTAACTGAACCTAGTGATAAGGATATTAGTGGTGGTGGGCTTTGTAACATTTTTAGTGCGGCTACTTCAACTTTAGCTAATGTAACGATCAATGGTAATTCTACAAACCGTTTTGGTGGAGGTGTCTACAATCATGATCATGCGATTTTATCCATAGTTAACGGAACAATTAGTGGTAACGGTGTATCTGGTATTGTTGTTGATCCCTCTCACGGAGGTTCTATTTATTCCAGTCCAGGTGCAGGACAAGGTGGTGGTATTTATAATTCGTCTGATGCAAGTGTTACTGTTTTGAATTCAACAATAGCCTTCAATACTTCAAACCTTTCTGGTGCAGGAATTGCCAATGGTTCCAATGCTAGTTCTGTTGATTTAAGAAATCCTGGAATCTTTAAAATTCAGAATTCCATATTGTCCAATAATAGTGTTACATATAGTTCCATAAATGAAAATTGTGGTCTTTCCGTAGGTACGACGAGAATATTTACTTCTCTTGGTAATAATATTTCTAGTGATAGCTCCTGTGTTAGTGTTTTTGATGGTTCTAAAAATGATAGACGTGATGTAGATCCATTGCTTCTACCACTAGCTCAAAATGGAAGCTCAGGTATTATTTATACACATGCATTAGCTCAAGGCAGTCCTGCTTTTGACTTGGTGTCATTTGATTCTAGCACTCTACCTAGTGGTCAAGCATGCCCATCTACAGATGCCAGGTTATTTCCTCGACCTCAATCTGATCGTTGTGATGCAGGTGCTTATGAGGCCGGAAATATTATGAGTGTTAGCGCTACTTCGTTATCATTTGGTACAAATATTCCTGCGGGTTCCACTCGGTCTAGAAGATTAACAATGACAGCTAGTGGTTCCCAAAGTGTCACAATAGAAGGCACTAGCTTTAGTGGCATTACTATAGAAGGGATTGATTCTACTCAATTCACATTAGTCACTCCCTTATCGTTATGTACATCTACTTTGTTAGCTTCGAGAACATCATGTGCTTTTAGTATTAATTTTACACCAACAACGAGTGGATCCAAGTCTGCTCAGTTAGTTATTAGATCGACAGCTATGAATAGCCCGATACGTGTTAATTTAAGCGGTACAGCAGTGGTAGTGACAACACCAACAGTAACCTTAGATGATAGTATTACATTAAGTGAGAACTCTCTGTCTTTTAGTCCTAGAATTGGTGACGTTGAGTCTAGAAGCTTTACAATTACTAATACTTCTCCAAATCCAGTTTCTATTGATCTGTCTACCCCAAGCTTTGGCGGTGTGGATATTGGGGCTAGTGGTTGTTTTACAACTTTAACTGCAGGGTCTTATATAACAGACAGTTGTTTAACCCCACCATGTGCGGGTTTTTATGCCGGTGGAGGCTCTTGCGACGTCACTGTTCACTTTTCATCATCATCAACAGATCCTGTGAGTGGTGATGTAACTATTGGCTTTTTGAGAACAGGTTTTTCACATTCTACAAAAACTATCGCTTTTTCAGGTACAGCTACTGCGCCACATTTGGTTGTCGAAAATACTAGAGGGACACTTCTAGATTTTAGTGAAACCCCTATTGGCTCGTTAGGCAGTCGCACTTTTCGTATACGCAACACGGGTAATTCTAATCTTCGATTAACCAGTGTTAGCTTATCTCCAGGTTCTGACCCAGCTTTTTCAATAGAATCTTTTTGTGATACAACTCTTGATTATGCACCGACTCAATCCTGTGATGTGAGGGTAGGATTCAATCCAATTGCCGCACGTTCTTATACGGGTAGTATTTCTATAGTAAGTAATGATCCGAGTGCTCCAACGAGTACAATTGATTTAATGGGCCTTGGGGCTCCAACGCTTTCATTTAATTTGGACGTCACAAGTGGGGATAGTGGTCCTGAAGTTTCAGCTTTAATTGGCGGAAATGTGAGTGTTCCATTTTCAATAGCAAGGTCTGGAATTTCAGATAGTGTTGCCATTTCATTAATTGGCACTGAGATGACAGGTTCTTTAACTATCCCAGCAATGAGCACAGTTGTACCTTTGGATATTACATCGAGAAGTTTAGATATTCATATCCCTTCAACATTTTTACCAATTAATTATGGCATTACTGTAAGGGCTCAATCAGGTACTTATATCGTAGATCGATCGCTACTTGTCCATGTAAGTACCCCACCTCCTCCTGGAAGTGGAGGTAGTTCCGGTTCTGGTGGAGTCAGTGGTGTCTCGGGATCTGGTGGGGATGCTGGTGGTTCTGGTTCAGGTGCTTCTGGAGGTAGTTTAGGAACAGGTGGTGTTGGTGGAGCAGGCGGTAGTGCTGGTGATTCTGTACCTCCAGATATTGGCCCACATGCTGATGCTAGTAGCGGTGGTTGCTCCTGCCACGTGACGCCTGAGATGTACTAGTCTCAAAAATAATCGAATCACAAAAAGGCACTTGGGAAACCAGGTGCTTTTTTATTTTTTAGTGTAATATGAAGATTTATCATTGACACAAATTGATTAAATTTAAAGAAAAGCTTGATGGATCAAGCTGAAAAAATATTTTCTCCCTATTTGAAACAAGAAATTGAACTTGCAGAAGATAGATTGCTGCATATCACAGAGAATCATCCAGACTTGCTCCCTGAGCATAAGCAACGTATTATTGATGTGTTGAAAGATCCTGATGAGGTAAGGCGTAGTAAAAGGTTTGGGAATGCTCTTTTGTTTTCTCGTTGGTTTGATGACTTGAAAAACGGAAAACATGTTGTGGTCGTTGTGGTGAGTGAAGAAAAACCTGTCAGAAATTGGATCGTGACAGCTTATATTGCCAGAAAACTGGTGGAAGGAGATGTGGAATGGAAGAGAAATTAACATTCAAGTATGACCGTATGGCTGATATTCTCTATATTAATAAGAGGCTTCCCTATCCTGAACAAGAATCTGAAGAGTTAGGGGATGAAATTATAGTCCGACTTAATCCAAAGACAGGTGAGATCGAAAATTTTGAGGTGCTATTTTTTTCGACAAGACTGTTGAGGAATGATTTGTTCGAATTGCCTATTCATGGGGATTTACACATGAACTCTTTGCCATCATCGTAGTGCTGAAAAGTGTAGCAATGAATAGGTGATGCCACGTGACACCTGAGATGTACTGACCTGTAAATAAATATCGAATCACAAAAAGGCACTTGGGAAACCAGGTGTTTTTTTTTATTTATAGACAGTTGTCAAGTTTAAGCTTTACACAATAGCTTATGATCGATATCATTCAAGTGGAGGGTGTCATTTGGGTATTAGAAGAAGGTGGTCGGAACATCTTCCTTCAAGACTGTCAGGATAATGGAATAGATCGGATGCAGCGGTTTGAATTGCTGGATTCAATCCGAGATTTTTCAGAGGCTATCACGCATGATCAAGAGTTGTTAGAAAAGTTGATAGAATCAGGTTTTTTGAAAAAGTTGAATAAGCAAGCCAAGGCTCAACAGTATGATCTTTGGGAAGTTCGCTCGGATGGAAAACCCTACAGGGTTATTTTGATAAGAGTAAATCCTCATATTGTGATTGTCGCTGCAGTAGATAAAAGTAAAAAGTCTCAAAAAAATGCAATTAATAGAGGAGTCAATCGATGGAAAGAATTCTTAAAAAAAGAAAAAAAATTCCCTTAAATCAATTATTGGGGGTTGAAGAGGGTGATAAGCTTTTGGAAGGCTATCTTTCCTGGAGAGATACTCTAGACCAGGTGCGTAGAGTGATGATTAAAAAAGGTGTTACAAAAGCTGAATTAGCTCGAAAAATGGGTGTGTCAAGACAGGCTATTCATGATCGTTTTATCGGAAAGAATACGACTTTTGAATGGATAGAAAGAATGTGTGATGCCTTGGGATTGGTGGTTCGTTTTACGGTGATGGAAAAGAGAAAAGCTGCCTGAATATAAAAAAGCCAACTTCATTAATCAGTATTTTTCTTATGAAATCCAAAAAAATCAAAATCCAAGGATTGAATCATCAGTTTTATTTTTGGGGATCTCCCAAAAAGCCCAAGCTGTTTTTATTTCATGGCTGGCTTGATACAGCCGCGAGTTTTGATTTTCTGTGTCGTTATTTAGAAAAGGATTTTTACTGTATTGCGCCGGATATGAGAGGGTATGGAAAAAAGTGAGCATGGGAAGAGTGCGTTGGGATATTTTTTTATGAATATGTGGCAGACGTGCATGCGATCTTAAATCATTTTTTCTCCCAAATCACCTGCTAAAATTTTAGGACATTCGTTAGGTGGCGCTATCACATCTTTTATTCTGGAGCTTTTCCTGAACGTGTCAGTCATTTTGTGAATGTCGAAGGTTTTGCAGTGCGCGACAATCCTCCGGATCGTGCTCCTGAAAAAGCGCGTAAATGGATCGAAGAGCTGGAAGGAAAGAGATTTCAGGTTTTTCCAAACCTTAAAAGTTTTGCCGAACGTCTGGTGAAAACCAATCCTCGTTTACCCATGGAGAGGGCTTTGTTTTTATCAAAATATTTGACCAAGACAATCAAGCAAGGAGGAAAGAGTAAAGTCGTCATGGCGGCAGATCCCTTGCACAAACTCTCTGATCCTTATGCCTTGCCAAAAGAATATCATTATAGTTTCTGGGAAAAAATTCAGGCTCAGTGTTTGTTGGTATATGCGGATCAATCTGAAATGAATGTCTGGGTGCAGACAGATGATTTGTCAAAACAGCTTCAAGAATGGCGTTCTCACTTTCCAAAAGAAAGTAAATGGGTGACGATTTCTGATTGTGGTCACATGGTCCACCATGAAAAACCCGAAGCTTTGGCTTGTGAGATTTTAAAATTTATGAGTGAAGATCGTTCATGAAGAATATTTTGAAAGAGATTGTTGATTATAAGAAGCTGGAGCTTGAGTCGCTGAAACGCAAAGTATCGTTAAAAGACGTGACTCATAAATCTCAAGACATCGAAGCTGCGCGCAATTTTTTGGAATCCTTAAAATCCCCCCAAGTCCCCCAAGTCCCCTTTGGTAAAGGGGGAGGTCTTTCTTCTGTGCGAGTGATTGCTGAAATCAAAAAGTCTTCACCTTCTGCAGGTCTGATTCGACAAAATTTTAATCCTGATCAAATCGCGCACTGGTACGAAGATGGTGGAGCTGCGTGTATTTCGGTTTTAACCGACGAACATTTTTTTCAGGGGCATTTGGATTATATTTCAATCGTCAAAAAAGCGGTAAAGCTTCCTGTCTTAAGAAAAGATTTTACCATTGATGAATACCAGATTTTTGAAGCGCGTGGGGCAGGGGCTGATGCGATTTTGCTGATCGTACGCATTTTGGAAGATGCGCAATTGAAGGATTATGCGGATATCGCTCACGAACTTGGTTTGTCGGTTTTGGTGGAAGTGCATGATCAAAAAGAAAAAGAGAGAGCTTTAAAATCGGGTGTGAAAATTTTGGGTGTGAATAATCGTAATCTCGATACACTAGAGATTGATCTTAAGACCTGTGAAACACTTTCAAAAGATGTATCTAAAGATATTTGTTTCGTGGCTGAGAGCGGCATATCAAAGTCTGATGATATGAAAAGACTTTACGCTCATGGGATTTTTCGTTTTTTAATTGGGGAAACTCTTATGAAGCAGGCTGATCCTCAAGCGTATCTCCAGCACCTTATTCAGGGCGCCTATTCACGTTAATTTCTGCCAAAAATATCAGCATTGCCTATAAAATAGGCTGTCGGAAGTTCCGAGCTTTTTGGTCACTATTTATAACCCATTAATTTAATTGATAATAAGTCAAAGCTTCTTTTGTCATCGAGATGGCATGCAAGTTGTTTAAAGGGGGTTGGGGGAAGAAATGGATCAGGTTTTCGTATGGGTGGTACAAGTAGACCGTTGGGTTATCATAGAAATGACTGGAGAGGGTTTCGTCTCCTGAGTGGTGGCGATAGATCAGCTCATTCAAGCGGAGAGTCGGAATCATCCTCTGCAACACCTCCTCAATCGACTCCAATTTTATCAAGCACAGCTCCCGTATCTGCGCCAGCCGCAGCATCACCTGTAGCAGAGTCGGATTCAGCACCTTCTTTTGAAAATCATCGATGTCAACTCACCTTCGGAGCTAATGCGACACTAGTTTACCGACCTGCAGTGGAGCATCGGGTGGGTAGTGAAGAAAGTTCTGAGGTTCCAGCTATTGCCGGTGGTGGTCTGCCATTTAATTTATCCGATGGCACACAAGTCCCGCTGGATGTTGAGGGTGCTTTTGAATGCAAATCTCGAAATGAAGATTGGCATTTTTTAATCAATGGTGGGGTTGGGAATAGTTGGGTTCAAACAATGCAGACGGGTTTGCGCCCCTCATCTACACGTCGTGCTGGTTTTGAAGAGCTTTGGGGTTTTTCTGATTTATATTTAGAATGGCGTCCTCAAGTGAGTGAAAACGTACGACTTAATTTTAGAGCTGGCCGCCGTGGAGATTATGGTTATCAAGTCATGTCTCCAAGACTTAATTTCAGTCCTTTTTATTCCCCCATTTTTATGGGCTCACCATTTACACGAACTTCTGTGGAAGCAGGGATAGAAGTTAAAGATGTATTGCAGATGGGTATAGGCGTGAGTCCGGGATTGGATCGTTTGCCTTTTCTCCATGATAACAACAGCGCACCGTTTTGGATTTTTTATTCTGCATTTACCCCCACAAATCGTTGGACGATTAATTTTGATCTTCAAGGTGGGTATGATCAGGATAATGATGAAACCCATCCGAGAATTCATGGAGGCCTGGGCGCTACTTATAAAAATGATCAATGGCTTGTCGGTGTCTATGGCCTCTTAGGTTCAGAATCTTTTCTAGCGGTTTCAGGACAGGATGAATGGCGTACGTGGTATGGCGTGAATGCTTATTTAAATTACCAACCTGAAGATTTGCCTTTTCGTGTATGGGCCGATGGTGGTTTTTTCCGAGATAGTGGTCAAACTGGGACGGCAAGAACAACAACCTTTTGCGTTACCGCTCGAGGACTAGCTCCCAATGATGATGTTGGTTTTGGAAATATGAGTCTTGGTATTAATTTTTTGCCACATTCAACCACAGAAATTCGTTTAGCAGCTCAATGGGAGCATTGCTTCACACGTACTTGTGGTTTTCCTTCGGGTTCGGATTTGATGACAGGGGCGATACAGGTTTTATTTCATACAGATGGCTGGATAGGTCGCGATTGATATAATTGATTGATATAATTGAATTGATCGAAATCTATCTTTTGTTTACAGGGCTTCGTCATGAAATATTCCAATCTTCTTGTCCCTACGCTTCGAGATGCACCTTCTGATGCCGAAGTGATCAGTCATAAATTGATGCTACGTGCGGGTATGATTCGCAAACTCGCTGCTGGCATTTATACTTACTTGCCTCTAGGTCTCCTTACCATTCGAAAAGTAGAAACGATCATTCGCGAAGAGATGAATGCGGCGGGTGCTCAGGAATTGCTTTTACCAATCGTCATGCCTCGAGAACTTTGGGAGGAATCAGGACGTTGGCCTGTGTATGGAAAAGAATTGCTTCGTTTTAAAGATCGTCATGAACGCGACTTTTGTTTTGGCCCCACACATGAAGAGGCTGTGACGGATTTAGTCAGAAACGAAATCCATTCTTACCGTCAATTGCCTTTAGCTCTCTACCAAATTCAAACCAAGTTTCGTGACGAAGTGCGTCCGCGCTTTGGTCTCATGCGTGGTCGCGAATTTATCATGAAGGATTGTTATAGTTTTGATCGTGATGAAAAAGCAGCGACCGAAACTTATTGGCGCATGTTTGAAGCGTATAAGAAGATTTTCAAACGCTGCGGTCTTGAGTTTCGTCCTGTGGAAGCTGGCACTGGAGAGATTGGTGGGACGCTCTCTCATGAGTTTCATGTTTTAGCAGGATCGGGTGAAAGTGAAATTTTTGCTTCTGATGATCCCGATATTGCGTACACAGATGAGAAAGTTCCTGCTGATAAAATATGTCCAAAAACAAAACAACCTTTGAAGAGTTTTCGCGGTATTGAAGTGGGGCAGGTTTTTTATTTGGGAACAAAATATTCCGAAGCTTTCAAGGCAACTTATTCTGATGCTGAAGGTAAGCCTCAACATTTAGTAATGGGTTGTTATGGTATTGGTGTCGGTCGCACAGCGGCAGCAGCTATTGAACAAAATCATGATGCCAATGGAATTGTGTGGCCGTTGGGTATTTCTCCCTACTCAGTTCAAGTCATTCCGATTGCTGTAGATGACGAAAATGTCCGTAACATTTCTTTTGATATTTATGAAAAATTACAAAAGCAGGGTGTGGATGTTTTAATCGATGATCGTTCAGAATCGCCTGGTGTTAAGTTTAAAGATGCCGATTTGATCGGAATTCCCCTGCGTGTAAAGTAGGTTCTTATCTTTTTACCTCCTGCGGTCCGGATATTATTAAAATGATCCATGACGAAGGTGGAAAAGTTTTTCTGGATTTGAAGTATCATGATATCCCCAATACAGTGGCAAAAGCTTGTGAAGCTGCAGCGAAGCTGGGTGTTTATTTGGTGGATATTCATACATCAGGTGGGTCTGAGATGATGTTGCGCGCCGCAGAAGCTGTCCAATCTTTTGGAAAGAAGAGACCGCAGCTCATTGGTGTGACGGTTTTAACCAGTGATGAAAATAAAAAGTCTGTGAAGAATGAAGTCCTAAAACGTACGCAACTAGCTCTCGAATCAGGTTTAGATGGCATCGTTTGTTCTCCTTGGGAGACTGCTTTTTTAAGATCAAAAATAAAAAAGATTTTGTTATTGTGAATCCTGGGATTCGATTTTTAGATTCAGACAAGGATGACCAAAAACGTGTGGCCACTCCGGAAAAAGCTTTAAGTTTTGGCGCCAGCTTTCTTGTTATTGGAAGACCTTTATTACAAGCCAAAGATCCTCAATCTTTACTTCGTTCCATCCCCATTCTGGGGGTTTAGCACCCCATTTCTTTCTAAGGTTATTTGTAAAAATATAATTAAAACAGCATGTTATGATATGTTTTTTTTTGGCAGCTCTCTTGCTTTTATAGGGCCGAGGGAGAACACATTATGAACTTTGAAAATGAATTTAAATCAGAAGATCTCGAACTTAACGAAGAGCTTAATATTCCTATCAACCAGCCTAAGGATGATGGGGCCAAGCCTGATTTAATTAATTTACAAATGTTGATGGTGAGTAGCTCCATGAATCATGAGTATGTTCGCAAGGAGTATGAAGCGACCAAATCTTTTTCAAAGAAACAAGAGCTCATGAATAAAATGACTAGTTTGAAAAATCTTTATTTTACAGCACGCAAAAAAATGGCTGATTCCAGCCCTGAAAGACTCGTTGTCTTAGAAAATGAATTGAAGATCCAAAAAACACAGGCGCTTGCAGACATCACTCTTCATTAAAATATTGAGAAATAAAATGAGATAGAACAAAGGCGCCGGATGTCGATTTTAGTATCAGGCAAACATCCGGTTCTTCACCTCCTAAAAGCCGGGCGACGCCAAGTGCGTCGCCTTTATTTTTCTCGAGGATTGGAAAAAACAGAAAAGCTGATTTTTGAATGGGCATCAAAAAAAAAGGTTTCTCTTCAAGCCTCAGATCCAAAAGAGTTGAATAAAAAAGTTGGAGTGGGCGTGAATCATCAGGGCTTCGTCGCAGAAGCTGAGGAATACCCCTATGTGGAAATTCATGAGCTGGTTGATAGTAAAAGAATTTTGATGTTGGATGAAGTTCAGGATCCTCAAAACGTTGGAGCTCTTTGTCGATCTGCGTACTTGTTTGGTTTTGATGGTGTGATTTTGCCAGAACATCATGCAGCTGCTGTAGGTCAGGGGGTTTGTCATGCTTCCGTTGGGGCTGTGGAATACTTGAAAATTTGTCGAGTGACAAATCTATCAATGACAATAGATTTTTTAAAAGAAAAAGGTTTTTGGGTTTATGGTGCTGATATGGAAGGCGCCAAAGATGCTGCTCAAGAAGGTTTTTCAGATAAAGTTGTATTGGTCTTGGGTTCAGAAGAGAAGGGCATGCGGCGTCTGACAAGAGAAAAATGTGATGTGATAATTAAGGTCTCTCTTTTTGAAGAGGCGCAGCATCAAGGGGTGGATTCCTTGAACGCTTCGGTGGCTGGCGGCATTTTGATGAATGAAGTTTTTAAGCGTTCCATAAAAAAATAAGAGAGTAATTGATAGAATGATTGACTTTAAAGGGGTGGCTCTCTATAGGTCCCAGCCTTTGAAATATTTAGGGCTATGCATGCTTGCCAATAGCTTTTGGTATTTGGTTTGATGAAGAGGTTTTTCGAAGTATTGCTGGCGTAGCTCAGTTGGTAGAGCAGCTGATTCGTAATCAGCAGGTCACCAGTTCAAGTCTGGTCGCCAGCTTATATAGTGAGCGAACATCAGCAAGATCGGATTTATTCCGTTTTGTTGAGCGGATCCGCCATAGGTGGAAGCGCTCAGGTAATGGCTACCAGATGAGGGTTTTAGGGAGAAAGAGGTATCTCTCCCTAAATTTTAAAGGAGAGGTGCCCGAGTGGCCAAAGGGAGCAGACTGTAAATCTGCCGGCTTTACGCCTTCGAAGGTTCGAATCCTTCCCTCTCCATAAAGAAGTAAAGGGATAGGGTTTTGCGGGAGTAGCTCAGTGGTAGAGCTCCTGCCTTCCAAGCAGGAGGTCGCGGGTTCGAATCCCGTCTCCCGCTACCGATTTGTTGCCCACGTAGCTCAGTCGGTAGAGCATTTCCATGGTAAGGAAAAGGTCACCAGTTCGATTCTGGTCGTGGGCTAAATTGACTGTTTTGAATATAAATTTTTAACCCTTTTTAAGGAGGCTACATGAGCAAAGAGAAATTCGAAAGAAAGAAGCCACACGTAAACGTAGGAACGATAGGGCACGTAGATCATGGTAAGACGACATTGACGGCAGCGATTACGAGAGTGTTGTCGACGAAAGGGTATGCGAAATTTGTAGCTTATGATCAGATTGATAAAGCTCCAGAAGAGAGAGAACGTGGTATTACGATTGCGACAGCGCACGTGGAATATGAATCAGACAATAGACATTATGCACATGTGGATTGTCCGGGACACGCAGACTATGTGAAGAATATGATTACCGGAGCCGCTCAGATGGACGGAGCGATTTTGGTTGTGAGTGCTGCGGACGGACCAATGCCACAAACACGTGAGCACGTATTGTTGGCTCGTCAGGTGAACGTTCCTTATATCGTAGTCTTTTTGAATAAATGCGACATGGTAGACGATCCAGAGTTGTTGGACTTGGTGGAATTGGAAGTTCGAGAGCTTTTGAATAAGTATGATTTTCCAGGAGATAAGACACCTATTATCCGTGGAAATGCATTGAAGGCTGTGGAAGGTGATGCTGGAGATTTGGGAGAGAAGGCGATTATGAAGTTGGTGGAAGCGTTGGATACCTATATTCCTGTACCACAAAGAGATACAGATAAGCCTTTCTTGATGCCTGTGGAAGATGTGTTTTCAATTTCCGGACGTGGAACGGTTGCGACAGGAAGAATTGAAAAGGAAAAGTGAAGGTAGGAGAAGAAGTTGAATTGGTAGGTATTAAGGATACAGCGAAGACGGTAGTGACTGGAATTGAAATGTTCAGAAAGCTGTTAGATGATGGAATGGCAGGGGATAACGTAGGAGTTTTATTGAGAGGATTGAAGCGAGAAGATGTGGAACGTGGGCAAGTATTGGCGAAGCCTGGAGGTATAACACCGCATAAAAAATTCAAAGCTGAAGTGTATATCTTGACAAAAGAAGAGGGAGGGAGACATACGCCCTTTTTCCAAGGATACCGTCCACAGTTTTATTTTAGAACAACGGATGTGACGGGAGTGTGTACATTACCAGCGGGAGTCGAGATGGTGATGCCTGGAGATCGCGTGACGATGGAAATTGAGTTGATTACTCCGATAGCAATGGATAAAGAGCTTCGCTTCGCAATTCGCGAAGGTGGACACACAGTAGGTGCTGGTGTCGTGACTGAAGTGGTTGAGTAAAGGTTTTTATGAGATCTATTATACAATTAGAGTGTACAGAGTGTAAGCGTCGTAACTATTCGACGACAAAGAATAAGACAAGGACTCCGGGTAAGCTTGAGATCAAAAAGTACTGTCGTTTCTGTCGTAAACACAACGTGCATAAGGAAACTAAATAGCGGAGGGGAGTAGCTCAGCTGGTAGAGCACCGGTCTCCAAAACCGGGGGTCGCAGGTTCGATCCCTGTCTCCCCTGTTTTTTTAAACTATGGAAACACAGAAGTGGGTAAATTTAGCGTTGGTTTTTTTGGCCGGTGTGGCTTTTGCCTTTCTGTCTAAATTAGCTTTTTTAATTTGGAGTTTTGCTGGATTGCCTGTTTTTGAAGATTGGGCGGTTCAGCTTCCTTATCTGGTAAGTTTTGTTTTAGCTTTGCTTTTAGGTGTTTTTGTGCGGCAAAGTGTGCTGGCAAATAATTTTTTTAATGATGTCGTTGATGAGATGACTCGTGTGAGTTGGCCTCAAAGAAAAGAGACTGTTTCGTCAGCTGTGGTTGTTGTGATTTTGTTGGCGATATCGTCAGGAGCTTTATTAATCATTGATACCCTTTGGAGAGCTGTCGTGAGAGGGTTGTTGTCATTATAGGTAATTTTATGAGCCAAGAATGGTATGTTGTTCACACATATTCGGGTTTTGAGCAGAAGGCTAAAAAAGCTCTCGATGACAAGGTTAAAGCGTCAGGTCGTGTAGATTTAGTTTCTGAGGTTTTGGTTCCTTCAGAGAGTGTAGTCGAGATGAAGAAGGGTGTTAAGAAGACGACGAATCGCAAAATTTTTCCAGGATATATTTTGGTTAAAATGGCGTTGAATGACGAATCTTGGCATCTGATTAAGAGTGTTCCGAAGATTACTGGTTTTGTAGGTGATGCAAAAAATCCTATTCCTGTTCCAGAAGAAGAGGTTTTGAGGATTACACAACAAATTAGTGAGGGAACGCTAAGGCCTAAGCCTAAGGTTTCGTTTGAAAAGGGTGAGAGTGTTCGTGTCGTGGATGGCCCTTTTACAAGCTTTAATGGTGTTGTAGATGAAGTAAAGCCTGAAAAAGGTAAGGTTAAAGTGTTAGTGAGTATTTTTGGAAGATCAACTCCTGTCGAGCTGGATTTTATTCAGGTCGAAAAGAATTAGTTAAGGAATTTTTATGCCACCAGTCAAAAAAGTACAGGCTCTTGTAAAACTTCAGGTTCCTGCAGGTCAGGCGAATCCTGCTCCTCCTATTGGTCCTGCGTTGGGTCAGCATGGCGTCAATATTATGGAGTTTTGTAAGCAATTTAATGCGAAAACTCAGAAGATGGAGCAGGGGTTGATTATTCCTGTTCTTTTGACTGTGTATCAGGATCGTTCTTTTACGTTCATCTTAAAGACCCCGCCTGTTTCTGTTCTTATTAAAAAGGCGATAGGTCTTCAGAAGGGTTCTGCTGTTCCTAATAAAGATAAAGTTGGAAAGATTAGTAAAAAGCAGGTGGAAGAAGTTGCAAAAACAAAAGCTGCCTGACTTGAATGTTAACTCTTTGGAAGCAGCGATGAGGACTGTAGAAGGTACAGCTCGTAGCATGGGAGTAGAGGTTATTTAATTATGCCAGGAAAAAAATATAAAGGTGTTGTGGGTAAGGTTGATAGACTAAAAAGATATCCTCTTGAAGAGGCTTTAGATCTGCTCCCTCAAGTTAAATTTTCTAAATGGGATGAAACTGTTGATGTTGCTGTTCGTTTAGGTGTTGACCCTAAGCAGGGTGATCAGATGGTTCGTGGTGCTACAGCTCTTCCTAATGGCTTGGGTAAAAAAGTGCGTGTGGTTGTTTTTGCTAAGGGTGAGAAGCAGAAAGAAGCTCAAGCTGCAGGTGCTGATGAGGTGGGTGCTGAGGATTTGATTGCGAAGATTGAAGGTGGATGGATGGAGTTTGATAATACAATTGCAACTCCAGATATGATGGGTGTTGTAAGTCGTCTGGGTAAAGTTCTTGGTCCTCGTGGTTTGATGCCTAATCCAAAGTTGGGTACTGTAACTTTTGATGTGGCTAAAGCTGTTGAAGCTGTGAAAGCTGGTCAAGTTGAGTATAAAGTAGATAAAGCTGGTAATGTTCATGCGCCAGTTGGAAAAGTGTCTTTTGGTAAAGAAAAATTAAAACAAAACATTTTGGCCTTGATGGAATCAATTATTCGTGCCAAGCCCGCGACCTCCAAAGGAATATATCTGAGGAGTGTGACTCTTTCTTCAACGATGAGCCCTGGGATTAAGTTGGATCCTGTTCATCTCGGTGCAGAAGCGTCCTAAAATTAGAGGTTTTTACTATGAATAAGGAACAGAAATTTGCTGTTTCAGGTGCTTTTTCTGAAAAAATCAGAGGAGCAAAAGCTATTATTCTTGCTGAGTATCGTGGTTTGAAAGTTTCTCAGTTGACAGAGATTCGCCGCGAATTTCGTAAAAATGATTGTGAACTGAAAGTTGTTAAGAATCGTTTGGCTAAAAAAGCGATGGAAGGTTCTGAGTGGGCAGTGTTGGATGGCCATATGAAAGGTCCTTTGGCTATTGCTATTGCTATGAAAGATCCTGTTGTTTTGGCTAAGACTCTTACTAAATTTGCAGAATCAAATGAGGCTTTGAAGCTTCGTGCAGGATGTTTGAATGGTAAAGTTTTGAATGTTAAAGAGATAGACGCTCTTTCAAAACTTCCATCTAAAGAAGAGTTGTATGCCAAAATGTTGGGAACTTTGTTGGCTCCTATTCAAGGAGTTGTACGAACTCTCAATGGTGTACCTCAAAAACTAGCAATTGCGTTAAAGGAAATTTCACAAAAGAAAGCATCATAACTAAATGGTTTATTATAAGGAGGAAGTATGAGTGTGAGCCGACAAGATATCGTCGAAAGTTTGAAGCAAATGCCGCTGTTAGAAGTGGCTGAACTCGTCAAAGAGCTTGAGCAGGTTTTTGGTGTTTCTGCTGCTGCTCCTGTCATGATGGCTGGTGGTGCTGGCGGAGCCGGTGCTGCTGCTGCTGAAGAAAAGACTGAGTTTACTGTGGTTTTAGCTTCTGCTGGTGACAATAAGATTAATGTTATCAAAGAAGTTCGTACCATTACTGGTCTGGGTCTCAAGGAAGCCAAGGATCTAGTTGAGGGTGCTCCTAAGACAGTGAAGGAATCTGTCTCTAAGGAAGATGCTCAAAAGATCAAGGAAGCCATTGAGAAGGCCGGCGGTAAGGTTGAGATCAAGTAAAGTATTTGACCAAACAATCGGGGACGCTCCCAGTTTTTAAGTAGCGAAGCTACTAAGGGCTGAGGAGCCGTCTTTTTTATCGGGTCACTGTCTGTATTATTTCTCGAGTCATCTGTGATTAGTTGGATGAGCTAAGTGTCTTTAGTTTGTTTTTGGTTTTACGAACATTGAAAATTTTAAGGAGGTCTTCGTGCCTACATCAATTCAAGACCGTATTCATAGGAGAAGTTTTGCGAAAATTGATGAGATTGTTTCTATCCCAAATCTCATCGAAATGCAGAAAAAGTCTTATCGTGATTTTTTGCAAGAAGGTATTGTTCCTGAGAAGAGAGCCAATACAGGCTTGCAGGGTGTTTTTAAAGGTGTTTTTCCAATTAGAGATTTTAACAACACAGCATCTCTAGAGTTTGTTAGTTTTCATTTTGATAAGCCTAAGTATGATGTTCGTGAGTGTCGCCAGCGTGGCATGACTTATTCGGCCCCTATGCGTGTGGTTATTCGTCTTGTTGTTTGGGATGTGGATGCGACAACGGGTGTTCAGGCTATTCGCGATGTTAAGGAGCAAGAAGTTTATTTTGGTGAAATTCCTCTCATGACCGAGACTGGTACTTTTATTATAAATGGTACAGAACGCGTTGTTGTTGCTCAGTTGCATCGATCTCCTGGTATTTTCTTTGAACATGACAAGGGAAAAACTCATGCTTCAGGTAAGCTTCTTTATTCTTCTAGAATAATTCCATACCGCGGTTCATGGTTGGATTTTGAATTTGATCCAAAAGATATTTTGTATGTTCGTATTGATCGCCGCCGTAAATTGCCAGCAACGATTTTGCTTCGTGCATTAGGCTATTCTGTTGAGGATATTTTAAACTATTTTTATCAAAGCGAAAAAATTTCCATTGAAAATGGTAAGTTGAGTAAATCTGTAGTCCCCGAACTCCTTCGTTTTCAAAAGACTGTTCGTGATATTCGTCATCCGAAAACAGGGGATGTATTGGTTAAAGCAGGCAAGAAATTTACCCGTGTTTCTGTTGATAAAATTGTAGAAGCAAAAATTAAAGAAATTCCCATTGAGTCTGAAGATATTTTAGGTCGCATTTCTTCTCATGATCTTGTGGATAAAGAGACTGGTGAAGTTGTTTTGTCGTGTGGGGATGTGTTGACTGAAGAAAAGTTAGATGAGATTAAAAAAAGAAAAATAGCGGAATTTGAGCTTCTTTTTATCGATAATCTTAATATTGGTGGCTATATTCGTAATACGTTGTTGGTGGATAAGGTGACCTCTCCAGATGAGGCTGTTATGGAGGTTTACAAACGTTTACGTCCAGGTGATCCGCCAACTCAAGAATCTGCCCGCAAATTTTTTGATAATCTATTTTTCAATCCTGAAAAGTATGATCTTTCAAAGGTAGGTCGTTTAAAGATTAATCATAAGTTTAATTTTGATGTTAGTACGGATCTTACTGTTTTGAGAAAAGAAGATATTCTCGAAACCGTTCGCTATCTTTGTAATCTTAAAGACGGTAAAGGTCAGATCGATGATATCGATCATTTGGGAAATCGTCGTGTTCGTTCTGTTGGTGAGCTTTTAGAGAATCAGTACCGTATTGGTTTGGTTCGTATGGAACGTGCGGTTAAAGAGAGAATGAGCATCCAAGATGTTGAAACTCTGATGCCTCATGATTTGGTAAACCCAAAACCTGTTAGTGCTGTGGTGAAAGAGTTTTTTGGTTCCAGCCAGTTGTCTCAGTTTATGGATCAAACAAATCCATTGTCTGAAGTGACTCATAAGAGGCGTCTTTCAGCTTTAGGTCCTGGTGGTTTGACACGTGAAAGAGCAGGTTTTGAAGTGCGTGACGTTCATGCAACGCACTATGGTCGTATTTGTCCTATTGAAACTCCTGAAGGTCCAAATATTGGTTTGATTGCTTCACTTTCTGCTTTTGCTCGTGTGAATGATTATGGGTTTATCGAAACACCTTACCGTAAGGTTGCAGACAAGAGAGTTTCGGAAGAGGTTGTCTATCTGTCTGCGCTTGAGGAAGAGAAATATGTTATCGCTCAGGCGAATGCTCAAACTGATAAAAAAGGCTATTTTACAACAGATTTAATCTCCTGCCGTAAAGCAGGTGAGTTTATGTTGATGCCTCCATCAGAAGTACAAATGATGGACGTTTCACCTAATCAATTGGTGAGTGTGGCTGCGGGCCTGATTCCCTTCTTGGAACATGACGACGCTAACCGCGCCTTAATGGGTTCCAACATGCAACGCCAAGCTGTACCTTTAATTAGAACCGATGCTCCTTTGGTCGGTACTGGCTTGGAGAGTATTGTTGCTAAGGATTCTGGTGTTACAGTTGTGGCAAAAAGAGATGGTATTGTTCAATCTGTAGACTGTCTTCGAATCGTCGTGAAGCCTGAAAAGGTCAATCGTCGTGCTGGTGAAGGTGAAATCGATGTTTATGATTTGATAAAATATCAACGCTCCAACCAAAGTACATGTTTCAATCAAAAGCCGATTGTTAAAAAGGGTGATCGAGTCAAGGCAGGAGATCTTTTGGCTGATGGTCCGGCAACGATGTTAGGCGACTTGGCTTTGGGTCAAAACGTCATGGTTGCTTTTATGCCTTGGGGTGGTTGTAACTTTGAAGATTCTATCTTGGTCAGTGAGAGACTTGTTAAAGAAGATATTTTTACCAGTATTCACATTGAAGAGTTTGAATGTGTCGCTCGTGATACAAAGTTGGGTAAAGAAGAGATGACTCGCGATATTCCCAATCTTGGTGATGAAGCTTTAGCGAATCTTGATGAGAGTGGCATTGTGAGAATTGGTGCTGAGGTGAAGCCTGGAGATATTTTGGTAGGTAAGATTACTCCTCAAGGTGAAACTCAGTTATCCCCTGAAGAAAAACTTTTAAGAGCGATCTTTGGTGAAAAAGCTGGAAATGTTAAAGATACGTCTCTTCGGGTTCCTCCGGGAGTTTTTGGAACGATTATTAGTGCTCAAGTTTTCTCTAGAGAAGGTGTTGAGTTAGATGATCGTGCGAAGGAGATTCAAGGTCAGGAAGCTGAGAAGTTTAGTAAAGACCGTGAAGAAGAAGCTAAGGCGATTCAGGAAAGTATGAAGAAGCGTTTGAAAGCTCTCCTTGTTGGTAAAGTAGCTACATCCAAAATTATGGATGAGGAATCTGGGAAGACTTTGCTGCATAAAGGTAAGTCCATCACAGAAGGTATGTTGGATGAGCTGCCCACAGATAAGTGGGCAGAAATTAGTGTAGGTGATGAAGATCTGGAAGAGCAGATTTCAGAGCTTATTGAAGCTTTGGAAGAGCAGGTTGAGCTCGTGCGTATGATGTACGATCAAAAAGTCTCCAAGCTCAGTAAGGGTGACGAATTGCCCCCAGGTGTCATTAAAATTGTTAAGGCCTATATCGCTATCAAGAGAAAGCTTTCTGTTGGTGATAAAATGGCCGGACGTCATGGAAATAAAGGTGTTATCTCCAGAGTATTACCTGTAGAAGATATGCCTTACCTTCCTGATGGAACACCTGTAGATCTTGTTTTGAATCCTTTGGGTGTGCCTTCTCGTATGAATATCGGCCAGATTTTGGAGACTCACTTGGGTTGGGCTGCTAAAGGAATGGGTCAAAAAATTGGCCAGATTTTAGAGAGAAATTACAGTAAAGAAAATATCCGAGCATATCTCCATAAGGTATTTCGCGGGAATAAGAAGGTTGAAGATCTAATTGAAGAAATGAGTGAGAAGGATCTTAAGAGATTTGCTGAAAATGTAAAAGATGGTGTCTTTACAGCATCACCAGTATTCGATGGTGCTCATGAGTCAGAAATTAAAGAAGCCTTTGAATTGGCTGAGCTGCCAACTTCAGGTCAAACAGTGTTGTTTGATGGTAGAACGGGTGACTCATTTGATCACCATGTGACTGTGGGTATTATGTATATGCTTAAACTGCATCACTTGGTTGATGATAAAGTTCATGCTCGTTCGATTGGACCTTACTCTCTTGTGACGCAGCAGCCTTTGGGTGGTAAAGCGCAATTCGGAGGTCAGAGACTGGGAGAAATGGAAGTCTGGGCCATGGAAGCTTATGGTGCCGCTTACACTCTCCAAGAGTTTTTAACTGTTAAATCCGATGACGTAATTGGTCGTACGCGTATGTATGAAATGATTGTTAAGGGGGACAAAGGTTTTGAACCTGGTCTTCCAGAATCATTCAAAGTCTTGACCAAAGAACTTCAATCTTTAGGACTTAATATCGAACTTTTAGAAAATACGGAGACAGCATGAGCGAAATTTTTAATTTCTTCGAAAAGCCAAAAGATCCCATTTGTTACTCAGGTGTAAAAATCACTATCGCAGCTTCAGATAAAATTCTGGAGTGGAGTCATGGTGAAGTAAAAAAGCCTGAAACAATTAACTATCGAACATTTAAGCCTGAAAGAGATGGGCTTTTCTGTGCGAAGATTTTTGGACCTGTCAAAGATTACGAATGTAACTGCGGAAAATATAAACGCATGAAGCATCGCGGTATTATCTGCGAAAAATGCGGTGTTGAAGTTATTTCCTCCCGAGTTCGCCGCGAAAGAATGGGGCATATCACGCTTGCTTCTCCAGTGGCTCATATTTGGTTTTTGAAAAGCTTGCCTTCTCGTATTGGAACCATGCTCGATATGACATTAAAGGATTTGGAAAAGGTTCTTTATTGTGAAGCCTATGTTGTGACTGATCCCGGTAGTACAGAATTGCTTGAGAATGAGATTATTACTGAAGCTCGCTATCAGAAAATGAAAGCTGAGTATGGTAATAAATTTGTTGCAGGCATCGGTGGCGAAGTTGTTCGAGATATGCTTCGCAAAATTGACTTGGATGAGATGGCCAAAAAACTTCGTAAGAGTGTAGTGGCAACAAAATCTGAGGCAACACGTAAGAAAATTTCTCGTCGCTTAAAGTTGATTGAATCCTTTATGAAATCTGGCAATAAGCCGGAATGGATGATGTTGGATGTTATTCCAGTTCTTCCGCCTGACTTGAGACCATTAGTGCCTTTGGATGGTGGTCGTTTTGCTACATCAGATCTCAATGATCTTTACCGTCGTGTCATCAATCGAAATAATCGACTGAAAAGACTCATGGAGTTGAATGCTCCTGATATTATTATCCGTAATGAAAAGAGAATGCTTCAGGAAGCCGTGGATGCTCTTTTTGACAATGGTCGTCGTGGAAAAGTTTTTACAGGTCCTAACAAGAGACCTTTGCGTTCTCTTTCAGATATGTTGAAAGGAAAGCAGGGGCGTTTCCGTCAAAATCTTTTGGGTAAACGAGTCGACTACTCAGGCCGTTCTGTTATTGTTGTTGGTCCTGAATTACGTTTGCATCAATGTGGTTTGCCAAAAGTTATGGCCCTCGAACTCTTTAAGCCATTTATCTATCAGAAGCTTGAGGAGAGAGGGTATGTTTCGACAATCAAAGGCGCTAAGAAGATGGTTGAAAAAGAACGTCCAGAAGTTTGGGATGTCCTTGAAGAGGTCATTAAAGAACACCCTGTTTTGTTGAATCGTGCTCCCACATTGCATCGTTTAGGTATTCAAGCTTTTGAGCCTGTGTTAATTGAAGGAAAAGCTATTCAGCTTCATCCCCTTGTTTGTACGGCTTTCAATGCTGACTTTGACGGTGACCAGATGGCAGTGCATGTTCCCCTTTCTGTGGAAGCTCAAATTGAAGCGCGTGTTTTGATGATGAGTACGAATAATATTCTATCACCTGCTAGTGGTAAGCCTATTATTGTTCCTTCTCAGGATATGGTCTTGGGTATTTACTATCTAACGCGTGAAATGCCCTTTGCTCGTGGTGAAGGAAAGATTTTTTCTTCTCCTGATGAAGTTCGTATTGCTTATGATGCTGGTGAGTTGGATCTGCATGCACGCATTAAGGTGCGTATTGATGATGTTCGTTATGACACAACTGCTGGTCGTGTTTTACTTTTTGAAATTGTACCTGCTGGTATTCCTTTTGAGTTAACGAATAAAGTGATGGATAAAAAGTCGATCGCTGACTTGGTAGAGCAGTGTTATCGGGTCGCTGGAAATAAATCGACAGTGCTACTCGCTGATCACTTGAAAGATCTCGGTTTTGCTGCCGCTGCAAAAGCAGGAATTTCAATTAGTATTGATGATATGAAAATACCAACAGCTAAGGATAAGCTGTTGCAAAGTGCTAACAAAGAAGTCCGTGATATAGAAACTCAATATCAGGATGGTCTGATCACTTCTGGTGAGAAGTATAATAAAGTTATCGATATTTGGGCTCAAACAACAGAAGAAATTTCCAAAGAAATGATGAAGGAGATTTCTCGTGAGACAATCGAAGGTGAGAATCAAGAGAAGAAAGAAATCTTAAGTTTCAATCCTGTTTTCATCATGTCTGACTCTGGTGCTCGAGGTTCGGCTCAGCAAATGAGACAGCTTGCAGGGATGCGTGGTTTGATGGCTAAACCTTCTGGTGAAATTATTGAAACACCTATCACAGCTAATTTCCGTGAAGGTCTGACAGTACTTCAATATTTTATTTCAACGCACGGTGCTCGTAAAGGTTTGGCTGATACGGCTCTGAAAACAGCGAACTCTGGATATTTGACTCGCCGTCTTGTGGATGTTTCTCAAGACATGATTGTATTAGAAGAGGACTGTGGAACATTGGATGGTATTGAAGTGAGTGCTCTTGTCGAAGGTGGCGAAATTATTGAACCGATGGGAACTCGTATTTTGGGTCGCGTTGCTCTTGAAGATATTGTGGATCCTTTTACAGGTGAAACAATTGTAGAAGCAGGGCAGGAAATCTCAGAAGCATTGGTGCCTAGAATTGAAAACTCAGGATTAGAAAAAATCAAAATTCGATCCGGTTTAACATGTCAGGCTGTTCGAGGTATTTGTATTAAATGCTACGGCCGTGATTTAGCACGTGGTCATATGGTTAATATTGGTGAAGCTGTTGGTGTTATTGCTGCCCAATCTATCGGTGAACCTGGAACTCAGTTGACCATGCGTACATTCCACATCGGTGGAGCTGCTTCACGACGTGTTGAGCAAACCTCTTTGGAAGCTCGCAATGAAGGTATTGTGAAATTCCATGGTTTGAAATCAGTTACTAATAAGGAAAAAACTCTGACTGTCATGAACAGAAATGGTGAAATTGCTATTATGGATCATGAAGGTCGTGAACGGGAAAAATATCAGGTTATCTATGGTGCGAAGTTATTAGTCAAAGACGGTGATACTGTTAAAAAGGGGCAGATGTTAGCTGAATGGGATCCTTATACGATTCCTATTTTAACAGAAGTTTCTGGTCACATTAAGTTTGGTGATATCGTGGAAGGTACTTCCATGCAGGAGCAAGTGGATGAAGTGACAGGTCTGTCTCGTAAAGTTGTTGTTGAATCTAAAGATACTGATTTGAGACCACGTATTTCAATTAAAGATTCTGAAGCAAAGGGTGCTACAAAGAAAATTTCCGGAACAGAGAGAGAAGCTCGATATCTCTTGCCTGTAGGCGCTAACATTGTTGTTAATGAAGGCCAAGAAGTAGTGGCAGGTGATATTATTGCTAAGATTCCTCGCGAAACAACAAAGACAAAGGATATCACCGGTGGTCTTCCTCGCGTAGCAGAACTTTTTGAAGCCAGAAAACCTAAAGAAACAGCTATTATCAGTGAAGTTGATGGGTATGTGACTTTTGGAAAAGATACTAAAGGAAAGAGAAAAGTTCTTATTAAGCCTGAAACCGGCGATGCTCTTGAATATTTAATTCCTCGCGGGAAGCACATAGGTGTTCATGAAGGTGATTTCATTAGAGCAGGTGAGCCTTTGATGGATGGTGCTGCGAATCCTCACGATATTTTAAAAGTCTTGGGTGCTAAGGCTTTAGCTAAATATCTCGTAGATGAAATTCAGGAAGTTTATCGTCTGCAAGGTGTTAAAATTAATGATAAGCATATTGAAGTTATCGTGCGTCAAATGTTGAGAAAAGTTAGAATCAAAGATGTTGGTGATACAGATTTTCTTGAGGATGACACTATTGATAAAGCAGACTTTGAAGAAGAAAACGAGGCTGTGAAAAAGAAGGGTGGTACCCCTGCAACAGGTGAGTCAATTCTGCTAGGTATTACAAAAGCATCTCTTTCTACAGATAGTTTTATCTCAGCGGCTTCATTCCAGGAAACAACAAAGGTTCTGACTGAGGCTGCAGTTTGTGGAAATGTTGATATTCTTCGTGGACTCAAAGAAAACGTTATTATGGGTCGTTTGATTCCAGCAGGAACAGGCCTTTTAAGGTATAAAAGCTTGAAATTAGAAACAGAAGATTTGGATTTGCCAGAGGAAGGAGACTTTGCACTGGGAGAAACAGCTTAATCTAAGAGTCAAAGTCCCAAAAGTCTTTGACAGAGATAGGTTCGTTTGTTAGCAGGAGCAACTTTTTTAAAATTATGCCGACAATTAATCAGCTAGTCCGACATGGACGTGAACAATTAGCAAACAGAACAACAGCCCCCGCCTTGGCGAACTGTCCACAAAAACGGGGTGTTTGTGTTCGTGTTTATACAACAACTCCTAAGAAGCCTAATTCGGCTTTGAGGAAAGTCGCCCGTGTTCGACTCACAAATGGAATTGAAGTTTCGGCTTATATTCCTGGTGAAGGACATAATCTGCAAGAGCACTCCGTTGTTCTTGTAAGAGGTGGCCGTGTAAAAGATTTGCCTGGGGTTCGATATCATATCGTTCGAGGCACATTAGATACAACAGGTGTGGAAAAACGAAAAAAGAGTCGTTCTAAATATGGAACGAAGCAGCCAAAGTAAAGGGTACTAGGTAGATTTTTATGGCAAGAAAAGGTCAGATACAAAAGCGAGAAATTCTTCCCGATCCAAAGTATAAAGATAAGCTTGTTTCTAAGCTTATTAATAAGATTATGCTTCAGGGTAAGAAGCCTGCGGCAGAAAAGATTGTTTACGAAGCTTTTAATTTGGTAAGTGAGAAGACTAAGGATGATCCTCTTAAGGTTTTTAAAGAATCTCTTGAGAATATTAAGCCGCTTTTGGAAGTGCGTTCAAGGCGTGTAGGGGGAGCTACTTATCAGGTGCCAATGGAAGTGCGTCCTGATCGTAAGGTTTCCTTAGGTCTTCGTTGGTTGGTGTTGCATGCTCGTGAGCGTGGTGAGAAGTCGATGGAAGAAAAATTGGCGAATGAGATTTTAGATGCTTTGCAGAAGCGTGGTGGTTCTATTAAGAAGCGCGAAGATGTGCATCGTATGGCAGAGGCTAACAGGGCTTTTGCTCATTATCGCTGGTAATTTAATTTGTTTGCGAGAGGGGCGGGTGAAAACCTGCCCCTCATTTATTTTATGTCTGATGGATCGTCCCAGTTTAACCCGCTCAAAAATACCAGAAATATTGGTATTATTGCTCATATAGATGCTGGAAAAACGACGACGACAGAGAGGGTTCTTTTTTATACCGGAACTAATCACAAGATTGGTGAGGTAGACGAGGGGACTGCAACCATGGATTGGATGCCTCAGGAGCAGGAGAGAGGTATTACAATCACATCAGCGGCGACGACGTGTTTTTGGAATGATTGTCGTATTAATATTATAGATACACCTGGTCACGTTGATTTTACGATTGAGGTAGAGCGTTCTTTGCGTGTGTTGGATGGTGCTGTTGGTGTTTTTTGTGGTGTTTCTGGAGTGCAGCCACAGTCTGAAACGGTGTGGCGTCAAGCAAACCGCTACAAGGTCCCGCGCATTGCTTTTGTGAATAAGATGGATCGAGTGGGAGCTGATTTTTTTGCGGCTGTGCGCTCGATGAAAGAGCGACTGGGGGCAAACCCCATTCCGTTTACGTTGCCGATTGGCTCCGAAGATAGCTTTAAGGGTGTTGTTAGTTTGGTGCGAAAAAAGGCTTTTTTGTTTGAAGAAGCTTCTCAGGGTTTAAAGGTTGAGGAAGTGGCTATTCCTGAGGATCTTCAGGATTTGTTTGAAGAGTATCGTGAAAAATTGGTCGAGGAAGTGGCTTCTCATGATGAGACCTTGATGGATCAATATCTTGGAGGAAAAGATATTTCTGAGAGTGAGCTCATGGCGGGAGCGAGGCGTGCGACAATTGATTTGAAAATGACGCCAGTTTTTTGTGGTTCATCTTTTAAAAATAAAGGTGTTCAGCTGTTGTTGGATGGGATTGTTGATTTGTTGCCTTCTCCGTTAGATGTTCCTCCGATTCAAGGTTGGGAGCCGGGCGATAAAGAAAAGATTTTGGTTAGAAAAACGAGTCTTGAAGAACCTTTTGCAGCTTTGGCTTTTAAAATAATGAACGACCCTTTTGTTGGGACTCTGACATATTTCAGGGTCTACTCGGGTGTGCTGAAGAGTGGGACGTATTTTTATAATTCGACCAAAGGTAAACGAGAGCGTGTGAGTCGTTTGTTGAGAATGCATGCAAATCGCCGAGAAGAAATTGAAGAAGTGAGTGCTGGAGATATCGCTGCTGTTGTTGGTTTAAAGCAGACAACTACAGGCGATACGATGTGTGAAGAAGGTCGATCGATTGTATTGGAGTCAATGGAGTTTCCAAATCCAGTGATTTCAGTAGCCATCGAACCGAAGACAAATGCGGATCAAGATAAGTTGTCAGCTTCTTTAGGTCGTTTAGCGATGGAAGATCCATCGTTTCGAATGAAGGTGGATGCTGAAACGGGTCAGACAATTATTTCAGGAATGGGTGAACTTCATCTTGAGATTATTGTCGACCGATTGCTGAGAGAGTTTAAAGTTTCTGCCAACGTGGGTAAACCACAGGTGGCTTATCGAGAAACTTTTTCAGGAATCGCCGAAGCGGAGCATAAATATATTCGGCAAACAGGCGGTCGTGGTCAGTATGGTCATGTATGCTTAAAGGTAGAGCCTCTGAATCGTGGGCAGGGTTGTGAATTTGTTGATGCGACGGTTGGTGGTGTGATTCCGAAAGAGTTTGTTCCTGCAGTGCGTAAAGGAATTGAGGAATCACTCGAAACAGGTTTTTTAGTGGGTTATCCGATTGTTGATGTGAGAGTGACTTTGTTGAATGGGTCGTTTCATGAGGTAGACTCATCAGAGATTGCTTTTAAGATAGCAGGTTCGTTGGCTTTGAGAGAGGCTGCGGAAAAATCTGGAATTTTATTGCTTGAACCGATGATGAAGCTTGAAGTTACAATTCCAGAAGAGTATGTGGGCGCCGCTGTCGGAGATTTGAATGCACGAAGAGGTCGTATTTTGAAGTCTGGAATGCTTGCTGGCTATCAAGTAGTAGATGCTTCAGTGCCGCTGGCAAAGATGTTTGGTTATGCGACAGATTTGAGATCTCTAACACAGGGACGTGGAACATTTACAATGGAGTTTGATAATTACGAAGTTGTACCAAAAAATATTGCAGACGAAATTATAGCAAAAATACAAGGAAGGTAAAATTTATGAGCAAAGAGAAATTCGAAAGAAAGAAGCCACACGTAAACGTAGGAACGATAGGGCACGTAGATCATGGTAAGACGACATTGACGGCAGCGATTACGAGAGTGTTGTCGACGAAAGGGTATGCGAAATTTGTAGCTTATGATCAGATTGATAAAGCTCCAGAAGAGAGAGAGCGTGGTATTACGATTGCGACAGCGCACGTGGAGTATGAATCAGACAATAGACATTATGCACATGTGGATTGTCCAGGACACGCAGACTATGTGAAGAACATGATTACCGGAGCCGCTCAGATGGACGGAGCGATTTTGGTTGTGAGTGCTGCGGACGGACCAATGCCACAAACACGTGAGCACGTATTGTTGGCTCGTCAGGTGAACGTTCCTTATATCGTAGTCTTTTTGAATAAATGCGACATGGTAGACGATCCAGAGTTGTTGGACTTGGTGGAATTGGAAGTTCGAGAGCTTTTGAATAAGTATGATTTTCCAGGAGATAAGACACCTATTATCCGTGGAAGTGCATTGAAGGCTGTGGAAGGTGATGCTGGAGATTTGGGAGAGAAGGCGATTATGAAGTTGGTGGAAGCGTTGGATACCTATATTCCTGTACCACAGAGAGATACAGATAAGCCTTTCTTGATGCCTGTGGAAGATGTGTTTTCAATTTCCGGACGTGGAACGGTTGCGACAGGAAGAATTGAAAAAGGAAAAGTGAAGGTAGGAGAAGAAGTTGAATTGGTAGGTATTAAGGATACAGCGAAGACGGTAGTGACTGGAATTGAAATGTTCAGAAAGCTGTTAGATGATGGAATGGCAGGGGATAACGTAGGAGTTTTATTGAGAGGATTGAAGCGAGAAGATGTGGAACGTGGGCAAGTATTGGCGAAGCCTGGAAGTATAACACCGCATAAAAAATTCAAAGCTGAAGTGTATATCTTGACAAAAGAAGAGGGAGGGAGACATACGCCCTTTTTCCAAGGATACCGTCCACAGTTTTATTTTAGAACAACGGATGTGACGGGAGTGTGTACATTACCAGCGGGAGTCGAGATGGTGATGCCTGGAGATCGCGTGACGATGGAAATTGAGTTGATTACTCCGATAGCAATGGATAAAGAGCTTCGCTTCGCAATTCGCGAAGGTGGACACACAGTAGGTGCTGGTGTCGTGACTGAAGTGGTTGAGTAAAGGAATTAATATGGATTACGAAAAAGGTCCCAAAATAAGAATACGTCTCAAGGGTTTTGATTACAGACTTCTTGATGTGTCGACTGGTGAAATTGTTGAGACTGTGCGAAGAACAGGTGGGCATATTGCGGGTCCTATTCCGCTGCCGACTAAGATTGAACGTTATTGCGTTCTTCGTTCTCCGCATGTGGATAAAAAGTCTCGTGAACAATTTGAAGTTCGCACTCATAAGAGAATGCTCGATATTCTTGAACCAACACAACAAACTATTGATGCCCTGATGAAGCTAGAGCTTTCAGCGGGTGTTGAAGTTGAAATTAAAATGATGTGAGTTGATTATGGCAGATCTCATTGGAAAAAAAATTGGAATGACGCAAGTGTTTGATGAAAAAGGTGATGCTGTTTCAGTCACCGTTGTTCAGGTGGGTCCTTGTGTTGTCGTTCAAAGAAAAACAAAAACAAAAGACGGCTACGACGCTGTTCAGCTTGGCTTTGAGGAGCTGCAAGAGTCTAAGGTAAAAAAATGTAGCAAGCCTCTTGTGAATCATTTTAAGAGTAAAAATCTTAAGCCTCAAAGATTTCTTAAAGAGTTTAGAGTGGCGCAAGATGCTGCTTATGAAGTGGGTCAGTTGTTGACCGCTGAACTTTTTAAGGCGGGCGAGATTGTGAATGTGACTGGGGTTTCTAAAGGTAAGGGGTTTGCTGGTGTTATCAAAAGACATGGTAAGGCCGGTGGTCCTGCAACTCATGGTTCGCGTTTTCATCGTTCAACAGGCTCTATTGGTCAGAGAACATCTCCTGGTGAAGTTTTTAAAAATATGAAATTGCCAGGGCATTTGGGTTCTGAAAGAGTCACAGTTAAGAAATTAAAAATTGTGGAAGTCCGTCCACAAGATAACTTGATATTCATTGGCGGTGCTGTTCCTGGGGGGGTGAATAATCTCCTCTCAATTTGTTCTGAAAAAACAGCCTAACATTTGTATCTTACTTGATAAGGATTATTTATGTCCGAAGTTACTATTTATGATTCGTCTAAGAAAAAAGTGGGTTCATTTTCTTTGCCAGAAAAGTTTGAAAAATATGTGAATATTGGAACTATTTACCAGACTGTTTTGGCTAACCAGACAAATTTGAGACAGGGAAATGCTAAGGTTAAGACTCGTCACGAGGTCTCGGGAAGTACGAAGAAGATATATAGACAAAAGGGAACTGGTGGTGCGCGTCATGGTGATCGTAAGGCGCCTTTGTTTGTAGGTGGTGGTCAAGCTTTTGGTCCCAAGCCAAAGGATTATGATGTAAGGGTTCCTCAGAAGATTAGAAAAAATGCATTGAGAGCTGCTATTATTGATCGAAATAAGCAGGAAAAGTTTTGGGTTTTGGATGAAATTAAAATAAAAGAGCCAAAAACAAAAAAAGCACTGGAAATTTTTAACAACTTTGGCATATCAAACGCCCTCGTCATTTTGACTGGAAGTAATGATCCTGTTGAGAGGTCGATTAGAAACCTAAAGAATTTTAGTGTGCGTCGTGTAGATGAAGTTAGTGTAAGAGATATATTGCGTCATGAACATCTCGTCCTAACCAAAGACTCCTACGAAAAAATTCTGGAAAGGGTGTAAGGAAGCTGTGAAACCATTTTACGAAATTATTAAAAAGCCGTTAGTGACAGAGAAGTCTGTTGTCATTCGCGGGGAGAATAACACTTATTCATTTGAAGTTTCTTTGGATGCTTCGAAGCCTTCAATTAAAGCTGCTGTTCAGGACTATTTTAATGTGAAGGTGAAGGGTGTTCGTACGATTGTGGTGCGTGGTAATAAAAGGCGTATCGGTCGTTATTCGGGTCGTAGGGCTAATTGGAAAAAAGCTTTAGTTGAGCTGGCTCCTGGTCAAAAAATCGATATTTTTGAGGTTAAATAATATTTATGGCTGTCAAAACATTCAATCCAACAACTCCTAATCAACGATATCGAACTGTTGTTGATTTCTCTCTTCTTTCAAAGGTGAAGCCTGAAAAGTCTCTCCTTTCTTCTATTAATAAGAAGGGTGGTCGTAATAATACCGGCCGCGTCACTATGCGTTTTATAGGTGGTGGTCATAAAAGACGTTACCGTTTAATTGATTTTAAGAGAGATAAGGAAGGTGTTCCTGGTCGTATTGAAAGTGTTGAGTATGATCCTAATCGAACAGCCTTTATTGCAAAAGTTTTGTATAAAGATGGTGAGCGTCGTTATATTTTGGCTCCTCATGGTTTAAAAGTTGGAGATTCAGTTTTGACTTCTGAGCATGCTGAGATTCGTCCTGGTAATCATTTGCAGATTAAGAATATTCCTGTGGGAACTGAAATTCATAATATTGAATTATCTCCAGGGATGGGTGGTAAGGTTGTTCGTAGTGCTGGTGGTATGGCTCAGTTGGTTGCTAAGGAAGGTACTTATGCTCAGATCCGTATGCCTTCTGGTGAAGTTCGTTTGATACATTTGAACTGCTCGGCGACAATTGGTCAGGTTTCCAATTTGGATAATGAGAATGTGGTTTTAGGTAAAGCTGGTCGTAGTCGCTGGTTGGGACGTCTTCCTCGTCAACGCGGTGTTTCGATGAATCCTGTTGATCATCCGCATGGTGGTGGTGAAGGTAAGTCGAAGGGTGGTAATCATCCTACATCGCCTTGGGGTACTCCCGCTAAAGGCTATAAAACACGTAAGAATAAAAGAACACAGAAGTTTATCGTTAAAGATAGACGTCAAAAACTTTAGTAGGAGCTTATGGCACGTTCGATAAAAAAAGGTCCATTTATTGATGGGCATGTGATGAAGAAGGCGAATGAAGCGATTGAGACTAAAAGTCGAAAAGTGATTAAGACTTGGTCGAGACGCTCAACTGTTTTGCCTGATTTTGTAGGTTTAACTTTTGCAGTGCATAATGGGAAAAAGTTTATTCCTGTTTTTGTTTCTGAAAATATGGTTGGGCATAAGTTGGGTGAATTCGCTCCGACCAGAACATATAAGGGGCATACAGGTATTCGAAAAGAAGATAAATCGGGTTCAGCAATTCCTGCTAAGAAATAGGGTTATTTATGTCACAGTTTAAGGCTAAAATTAGTTATTTGAGAGTGGCGCCCAGAAAAGTGCGCTTAGTTGTGGATGAGGTGAGGGGTTTGCCTGTTCAAAGGGCGATTGATCTTTTGACTTTTGCTAAAAAAGCATCTTCAGTTGATATCTCTAAGTTGCTCCGTTCTGCGGTAGCTAATGCTGATAAAAAAGGTGGGGTTGATGTTGATAATCTTTATGTCAAGTCGATATCGGTAGATCAAGGGCCTATTATTCGTCGTTTTCTGGCAAGAGCGAGAGGTTCAGCGTCTCGTATTAATAAGAAGACAAGTCATATCACTGTAGTTCTAGAGGAGAAGTAAGTCATGGGTCAGAAGACACATCCGTTAGGTTTTAGATTAGGTATTACTAAGCCATGGTTATCTCATTGGTACTCAAGGAAAGAGTATGCCAAGTTTGCAAGAGAAGATGATTTGGTTCGTAAGACAGTTAAAGAAAAATTATTTAATGCTGGAGTCTCTCATGTGACAATTGACCGTAGAGGCGCTTCTGCTACTGTCAATATTCATACGGCTCGCCCTGGATTAGTTATTGGTAAAAAGGTACGGGGATTGATGGGTTGAAAACAGACTTGATGAAGTTAATCAATCGAGAAGTAAATGTGAATATTCATGAAGTTCGCAAGCCTGAATTAGATGCTCAGCTGGTTGCTGAAAATATCTCTCTTCAGCTTGAAAGGCGTGTGGCTTTTAGAAGGGCTATGAAAAAGTCTGTTACATCTACACTTAAGTTTGGTGCTCAAGGTATCAAGGTTGTTTGTGCTGGTCGCTTAGCTGGTGCAGAAATCGCTCGTACAGAATGGTATAGAGAAGGCCGTGTTCCTCTACAGACATTAAGAGCTGATATTGATTATGGTCAGGCAGAAGCTTTGACAACATATGGGAAAATTGGCGTTAAATGCTGGATTTATAAAGGTGAGATTTATAGAGAACGTCAATCTAAAGAAGGGCAGGTTGCTTAACAATGCTTCAACCCGCAAGAACTAAATTTAGAAAGTTGCAAAAAGGTCGAGTACGAGGAAATGCTACCAGTGGTATTTCTCTTCATAACGGTGACTTTGGATTGCAGTCGGTAGAAAGAGGTTTGATTACATCGCGACAGATTGAGGCCAGTCGTGTAGCGATGAGTCGTTTGTTGAAAAAAGGTGGAAAAATTTGGATCCGTATTTTTCCTGATCGCCCTATTACAAAAAAACCTGCAGAAACTAGAATGGGTAAGGGTAAGGGTAACGTTGAAGGTTATGCCGCAGTTATCAAGCCTGGACGGGTATTGTTTGAGCTTGAGGGCGTTGAGTGGGTAGATGCAAAGCAGGCTTTAACTTTGGCTGCTCATAAGCTGCCTGTAAAAACAAAAATAATTAACCGAGAGAAATTTGTCTTATGAAATACAAAGAAATTGCTGAAAAGAAAATCCCAGATTTAGTCACGCAAGTCGAAAAAGTTCAAAAAGAGTTGTCTCAATTGATGCTTGATATTCGTATGGGTAAGTCGAATAAAACTTCAAAGATTAAATCTATAAAGAAAGATTTAGCGCGTCTTTTGACGGCAAAGAAACAGCAAGAATTGAGAGTGGGTAAGTAATATGCGTGGTCAAAGAAAAATTAAAGCGGGTACGGTTGTTAGTGTAAAAATGAATAAGACTGCTGTTGTCCAAGTTAAACGCTTGGATCTGGATAGTACTTATCATAAATATGTAAGACGACTTGATAATTATAAAGCTCATGATGAAAAAGGTGAATGCAGAGTGGGGGACCGCGTTGAAATTGCTGAGGTGAGTCCTATTTCAAAAACTAAGCGGTGGAGAATTGTTCGGTTTGTTCAAAAAGTAGATACCGATAACATCGAAGTACAAGCCTAAGGAATGGGTGGTTTATGATTCAGACACAAACAGTTTGTGATTCTGCAGATAATTCTGGTGCGAAAAAATTGATGTGTATCCATGTACTTGGTGGAACTCGAAGGAAATATGCCACATTAGGTGACATAATTGTGGTTGCTGTTAAAGAAGCTATTCCACATGCCAAGATTAAAAAAGGTGATGTGAAGAAAGCTGTGATTGTTAGAACTCGTAAAGAGGTTCGTCGTACAGATGGATCTTATATAAAGTTTGATGACAATTCTGTTGTCTTGATTGATCAGGCTGGTGAGCCTTTAGGTACACGTATTTTTGGACCTGTAGCTCGTGAGTTAAGGGCAAAAAAGTTTACTAAGATTATTTCATTGGCTCCCGAAGTTTTATAAAAGTGAGTAGAAATTTATGATTCGTAAAAATGACGAAGTGATTGTGATAGCAGGTAAAGAAAAGGGTAAAAAAGGAAAGATTCTTTCTTTTTCTAATGAGGGTGCTAGAGCCCGAGTTGAAAAGTTGAATATGGTGAAGCGTCACGTTCGCCCTAATCAAAAGATGCCTCAAGGCGGTATAGTTGAGAAAGAAGCCTCTATTCATGTTTCTAACCTGATGATTTACTGTGGTAAATGTAAAAAAGGAATTCGTACTGCTGTGAAGTTGGGTAAGGATAGTAAAAAACAAAGAGTCTGTAAAAAGTGTGAAAGTATTTTAGATAATTAAAAGGAAGATTTATGTCTGAAAGTTTCGAAGATTTTTATAAAAAGCAATGTATCCCGGCTCTGATGAAGGAAAAGGGGTATAAAAATATTTATCAAGTTCCTCGTATAGAAAAGGTGGTAGTTTCAAGTTGTCTTAAAGAAGCTACACAAGATTCTAAAGTTGTTGAAAAAGCTGCTGAAGAGCTTGCATTGATTACAGGTCAAAAGCCTGTGATAACAAGAGCTAAAAAGTCGATTGCAAATTTTAAGCTCCGTCAAGGGATGCCTATAGGTTGCTGTGTTACTCTTAGAAAAAAGAGTATGTATGAATTTCTTAATCGACTATTTAATGTTGTTCTTCCTCGAACAAGAGATTTTCGTGGTGTTTCAGATCGTAGTTTTGATGGTCGTGGAAGTTATACGATGGGTATGAGAGAACAAATCGTTTTTCCTGAAATTGATTTTGATAAAGTCGATAAAATTCGCGGAATGAATATCACCATTGTGACAACCGCTCAAACAGATGAAGAAGCAAAAGCCCTTTTAAAAGCGATGGGCATGCCCTTTAGGAATTAATATGGCCAAGACATCCCTTAGAGTAAAAGCAGAAAGAAAACCAAAGTTTAAAGTGAGAGGTTATAACCGATGTGGTTATTGTGGTCGGCCTCGTGCTTTTTTGAGACGATTTGGTATGTGTCGTCTTTGTTTTAGAAAAAAGGCTCTTATGCTGATTTATTAGCGAGAATTCGTAATGCTCAAACGGCTAAACATGAAACCGTAAAAATTCCTTATTCAAAAATTAAGATGGGAATCGTTAAGATTCTTCATGAAGAAGGATTCCTAGGTTCGTTCAAGCTGAATACATTGAATAGTGTAAAAAAGGAAATCGAAATTTCTATACGCTATTCTGATAAGCAAGAGCCTATTATTTCAAATTTAAGAAGAGTTAGTCGTCCAGGAAGACGACAGTATACAGGTTACCAAGATTTGAAACCAATACGTAGTGGTTTAGGTATTGGTATACTGTCGACTTCAAAGGGAATTATCACCGATAAACAGGCGCGCCATGAAAAGACCGGTGGCGAGCTTTTATGCACCATTTGGTAAGAGAGTAACGTTATGTCACGTGTTGGTAAACTTCCAGTAAAAGTACCTGAAAAGGTCAAAGTTGTTATACAGAATGATCGCTTATTGGCGGAAGGGCCTCTTGGAAAACAAGAGGTTGCTTTGGACCCTATTGTCGATGTGACAATGGCTGATGGCACTATTCTTGTAAAAAGAAAAGAAGAGACAGCTTTAGGTCGATGTCGACAAGGTCTTATTAGAAATCTGGTTCGAAATGCTGTTGAAGGCGTTGGAATTGGGTTCAAGAAAGAATTGGATATTATAGGTGTTGGTTTTCGTGCTGAAGTTAAAGGTCAGAATTTGGTAATGACTTTAGGCTTCAGTCATTTAGTGGAGTTTCCTATTCCAGTTGGAGTTAAGATTGCTGTTGATAAACAGACACACTTAACTGTCTCAGGAGCATCAAAGCATTTAGTTGGAGAAACATCTGCTATTATTCGTAAATTCCGCCAGCCTGAACCTTATAAAGGCAAGGGCATTCGCTACAGCAATGAAGTGATCCGTAAAAAAGTTGGAAAATCTGCTGCGGCTACAGGGGGTAAATAATTATGTCGCACACTAAGAAAAAATCTAGAGAGTATCGTAAAGAGCGTATTCGTAAGAAAATTAATGGTGGATCTGGGCGTCCTAGACTTTCAGTTTTTAGGAGCATTAATCATTTTTATGCACAGTTAATTGATGATGAGCAGGGAAAAACACTTTTGAGTGTGTCTACAATAGCTAAGGACTTTGCTAATAAAAAAGATGCTGGAAATGTAAAGGGTGCTAAGGAGCTTGGAAAGCTTGTAGCTGAAAAAGCTATTGGAAAGAAAATTGAACAAGTCGTTTTTGATCGGGGAGGCTTTTTGTACCACGGTCGCATTAAAGCATTTGCTGAAGGAGCTCGTGAAGGTGGGCTTAAGTTTTAACTGAGGAAACACATGCAAGAAAATCAAACACAATTTCCAGAAAGAATCGTACACGTATCTAGAGTTGCCAAAGTCGTTAAAGGTGGAAGACGCTTTAGTTTTTCAGCCCTTGTGGTTTGCGGCAACTCAGATGGCCAAGTAGGTATTGGTCTTGGTAAAGCAAAAGAAGTTCCGGATGCTATTCGCAAAGCTTCGGAACAGGCGCGCAAAAATTTGGTTTCTGTTCCAATTAATCAGGGAACTATTCCTCATGAAGTAGTAGGTCATTACGGAGCTGCTGTAGTTTTAATGAAACCTGCAAGTGAAGGGACAGGGGTAATTGCAGGTGGTGGTGTTCGTGCTGTTGTGGAATCTGCAGGAATTCATAACATTTTGACTAAGTCATTAGGAACAAGCAATCCTCACAATGTAGTCAAGGCAACGATTAATGCTCTTACGCAATTAAAAAGCCGTGAAGATTATGAACGTTTACGGAAGGTAAATTAGGTAACTTTATGAATTTAGGTTCATTGATAGCACCAAAAGGTGCCAGAAAAAAAAGAAAACGTTTAGGTCGTGGTGAAGGCTCTGGTCATGGTGGAACTTCCACAAAGGGTCATAAAGGGCAAAAAGCTCGAGCGGGTGGTTATCATAAAAGAGGTTTTGAAGGTGGTCAGATGCCTCTATCAAGACGATTGCCAAAATTTGGTTTTACGAATCCCTTTCGTAGAGAATATACAGTCATTAACATAGGAGATTTGGAATCTATTCCAGGCTCAACAATTGTTGATGAAACTTATTTGAAACAGAATGGCTTTATTAAGAAGTTGAATTCTGGTGTGAAGGTCTTGGGAAATGGTGATGTTAAGGTCCCGTTAACCATTAAGGTTACTAAAATTTCAGAAACAGCTAAGAAAAAAATCGAAGCCGCCGGTGGTAAGGTAGAAGTTTCAACAGCAGCTCAAGCTTAGTTTACACAAGACAACACATGACATCTCCAGTCGTTAATATTGCGAAATTGCCAGAATTAAGAAAAAGAATTTTTTTTACACTCCTTATGATTGCAATTTATAGGGTAGGGGTGTTTGTCCCTGCACCTGGAGTTGATGTAGATGCTCTTCAAAAAATAGTAACGCGCGGAACAGTGTTTGATATATTTAATCTGTTTTCAGGTGGTGCTTTGGAAAGATTTTCTGTTTTTGCTTTAGGGATTATGCCCTACATTAGTGCCTCTATCATTCTTCAGTTACTAACTGTAGTTGTTCCAACATTAGAAAGACTTTCAAAAGAAGGTGAGGAAGGTCGTAAGAAAATTACACAGTATACTCGCTATGGGACAGTTGTCCTTTCTCTGGTGCAAGGCTTTGGAATCAGTTATGGTCTTGAGCAGCAAGGTGTTTTATTGTCTGATGTGGGTGGCATTAGCTTTTTCTTGAGGACGATGTTCACTTTAGCTGCAGGTACAGCTTTTATCATGTGGCTGGGCGAACAGATTACAGAGCGTGGCATTGGAAACGGAATTTCCCTGATTATTTTTTCTGGAATTGTGACTCGTATTCCTCAAGGGTTGAGAGATGCTTGGGCAACTAAAGAACAATTTTCAGGACTTTTTGGCTTTTTAATATTGTTGGCTTTTATCTTTGCTTTGGTTTCAGTGATTATTTTCTTTGAAAGAAGCCACCGTAAAATCCCTATTCAATATGCCAAAAGAGTTGTAGGTCGGAAAATGTACGGTGGTCAAACTACTCATTTGCCATTAAAATTAAACTCAGCAGGGGTCATTCCTCCTATTTTTGCTTCTTCTTTAATATTATTTCCAGCAACTGTAGCTCAGTTTAGTCATAATGCTAAAGTTCAATCGATTGCTTCTGCTTTGAGTAGTGGATGGCTGCATACGGCGTTATATGTTAGTCTCATCATATTTTTTGCTTACTTTTATACAGCTGTAAGTTTTAACCCCGTCGATGTTGCAGAGAATGTCAGAAAACATGGTGGATTTATTCCTGGTATTCGTCCTGGTCAAAATACGTCAGACTTTATTGATCGTATTGTTTCCAAGCTGACTTTGGGTGGTGCACTCTATATTGCAGGTGTTTGTGTAATTCCTGAACTTTTGATTTCACAATTTGGAATACCTTCTACTTTGGCTTCCACATTTGGTGGGACTTCAGTGTTGATTGTTGTTGGTGTTGCGATGGATACGTTAGCTCAAATTGAATCGCATTTAATGGCCAGAAACTATGAAGGACTTATGTCTGATTCTGGTGGTCGATTCCGTGGGAGAAAGTAATGAACTTGATTTTTCTTGGTCCTCCAGGTGCTGGAAAAGGTACCCAAGCGAAAATGCTGGCAGAAAAATTAGGTGTTCCTCAAGTGTCAACAGGGGATTTGTTGAGAGCTGCAAAACAGCAAAAGACAAGTTTGGGAATTGAAGCTGAAAAATTTATGTCTGCAGGTCAGTTGGTTCCTGATGAGCTTGTGATAGCAATGATTCGTGAGCGTTTGGAAAAAGAAGATTGTCAAAATGGATTTATTTTAGATGGCTTTCCTAGGACCCTTCCTCAAGCGGAAGCGCTTGAGAAAACTCTAAAAGATGTAGGTGCTATTGTTGACCATGTTTTAGATTTGGAAGTTGATTCTGAAGAAGTTGTAAAGCGTTTGTCTGGCCGAAGACAGTGTAGTGCTTGCCAGGAAAATTTTCACATTGATTTTAAACCTTCAAAAAAAGAGGTTTGTGATCGATGTGGCGCGCAACTTATTCAGCGTGATGACGATAAGGAATCTGTTATACGAAAAAGGTTGGAAGTGTATCGGCAGCAAACAAAACCCTTGGTAGGTTATTATCAAGATAAAGCTCTTTTGAAATCTATTGTTGGTCGTGGTTCGATCAATGATATCTTCCAAAATGTCTTGAAGGCAGTTCAATGATTATTCTGAAGTCTCCTGATGAGATCCAAAAGATCCGTAAAGCTTCTAGGGTTGTTGCTGAAGTCATAGAAGGTATAACTCCCATGGTAGTTCCAGGAGTTACTACATATGATCTTGATAGAAGAGCTGCTGAAATTGTGAAGGAAAAGGGCTCTAAACCAGCTTTTAAAGGATATCGTGGTTTTCCTGCTGTTTTATGCTTGTCAGTGAATGAGGAAGTGGTACATGGCATTCCCTCTACGAAAAAAGTGCTCAAAGAAGGTGATATTATAGGCATTGATTGTGGAGTGATTATTGATGGCTTTTATGGTGATTCAGCCAAAACTCTGCCAGTACGTAAGGTAGATGCAGAATCTGAAAAGCTCTTGCGAGTAACTCGTGAATCGCTAGAAAAAGGCATTGAACAGATGGTTGTTGGTAAGCGTTTGCATGATATTTCTTGGGCTGTTCAAAGTCATGCTGAGTCCAACGGCTTTTCAGTCGTTAGAGAGTTTGTCGGTCATGGTATAGGTCGCAGTTTGCATGAAGACCCACAGGTCCCTAATTTCGGAAATCCGAATACAGGTATCAGACTTACGGCAGGAATGGTTCTAGCGATAGAACCTATGGTAAATGTAGGTGTTAAAGAAGTAAAAATTTTAGAAGATGGCTGGACAGCTGTAACTCTTGATGGTAAGCGGTCCGCCCATTTTGAGCATACAATAGCTTTAACTGAAAATGGGTATGAGATTTTAAGTAAACTTTAACTCTTCAGCTAACTGAAGATATCGGTGATTATGGCAAAAGAAGACGTGATTGAGGTGGAGGGTACAGTTATTGAGCCGCTGCCCAATGCGATGTTTAGAGTTAAGCTTGATAATGGGCATGTAGTTTTGGCGCATATTTCAGGAAAAATGCGCATGCATTATATTAAGATTTTACCAGGGGATAAGGTTAAGGTTGAAATTTCAGCTTATGATTTAACCCGAGGAAGAATTATTTTTAGAGCTAAATAGAAGTTAGAAAGGTTGTTATGAAGATTAGATCATCTGTAAAACAAATTTGTAATAAATGTAAAATCATTCGCCGTCGTGGCAATGTTTTGGTGATTTGCGAAAATCCAAAGCATAAACAAAAGCAGGGGTAAGAAATGGCTCGTCTCAGTGGTATTGATTTACCAGGAAAGAAACGTATCGAAATTGCATTAACCGCTATTTATGGGATTGGTTTGGCAACAGCGAAACGTATACTCGAAAAAACAAATATTGATCCAAATGTGAAAGCGGAGACTCTGAATGACCAGCAGGTTGCTAAGATCCGTGATGAATTGGAACAGAATATCAAGGTGGAAGGTGATCTTCGTAAAGAGATTCAATTAAACATTAAGCGTTTAATTGATTTAGGTTCTTATCGTGGGAGTCGTCATCGACAAAATCTTCCGGTCCGTGGTCAGAGAACGCATACAAACGCGCGTACTCGTAAGGGTCGTCCTAGAATTGCTATCGCCGGTAAGAAACAAGCTGCAGCACCTAAATAGACATTAATATAGTTAGAGGTCTCTTATGCCAAAGAATGTAGAAGAAAATAAAGAAGCTGTTGCAGCTCCAGTAGATGGTGCTGAAGCAGATAAAAAAATAAAAAAGAAAAAAGGTAAGAAGAATATCCCTAATGGGGTGGTTCATGTTCATACCAGCTTCAATAACACGATCATTACGATCACGGATCCTATGGGAAATGTGGTTTCTTGGTCTTCATCAGGTTCAAAGGGGTTTAAGGGGTCTAGAAAGAGCACTCCTTTTGCAGCCCAAATAGCTGCTGAGGAAGCTTCTCGAAAAGCTCTTGATCAAGGGATGAAGGCTGTGGTTGTTTTTATTAAGGGGCCAGGCGCAGGTCGTGAATCGGCATTGCGTGCAATTTCTTCAACTGGTTTAAGAGTTTCATCAATTAAAGACGTAACACCCATTCCTCATAATGGTTGTCGTCCATCCAAGAAGAGAAGGGTGTAAGTATGGCAAGATATTTAGATTCAGCATGTAGGCTTTGCAGACGTGAAGGGTTAAAGCTATTTTTAAAAGGTCAGCGTTGTTATACTGAAAAGTGTGCGATTGAGAGAAGAGCTTACGCACCTGGTCAGCATGGCCAGAATCGTACAAAACAATCTGGGTATGGTGTTGGTCTTCGTGAAAAGCAAAAAGTAAAACGTCTGTATGGACTGCTGGAAAAACAGTTTAGGATCAACTTTCAAAAGGCCTCACGTAAAAAGGGTATCACTGGTGAAGTGGTTCTTCAGCAATTAGAGCAACGTCTTGATAATATGGTTTACCGTATGGGTTTTTGCTCTTCTCGTGCGGAAGCTAGACAGTTTGTTCTTCATGGTCATTTTTTGGTGAATAACAAAAAAGTGACTATTCCTTCCTATCTTTTAAATCCGGGAGATGAGGTTGTTGTCTGTGAAAAAAGCCGACAAAATGCCAAGATAGTGCAAAATTTAGAAGAGATTGAGCGTCGTGGTGTTCCTACTTGGGTTGAGCTTAATAAACCCGCATTTCTCGCTCGTTTAAAAACTTTGCCTGCCAGAGAAGAGCTGACGTTGCCAATGCAAGAACAGTTGATTGTTGAATTTTATTCAAAATCAATGACCTAGGGGTGTCGTTCGCCCTAACAGGAGGATTTGATATGTACCGTAACTGGCGAAATCTGATTAAGCCAAAATATCTTGAATTTGAAAAAGATAGCGCGACTAATATGTATGGAAAGTTTGTGGCAAGACCTCTTGAAAGAGGGTTTGGTCAGACTTTAGGAAATGCATTGAGACGCATTCTTCTCTCATCTCTCCAAGGTGCGGCAATCACAAATGTTAAAATTGAAGGCGTTTTGCATGAGTTTGGAACGGTTCCCGGAGTCGTGGAAGATGTTAGTGATATTATTTTGAACTTAAAGCAGGTGAGGTTGAAGCTTCACACTGGAGAACAAGATACTATTCGTCTTGATATCAAAGGTGATAAAGAAGTTATAGCTCAAGATATTGTAACAGGAGAAAATGTTACAATATTAAATCCTGACCAACATATTGCGACTCTTAATTCAGATGGTCATTTGAGTATGGAAATCCAAGTGAAATTGGATAAGGGTTATAAGCCTTCAGAAAAAAACAAGACAGAAAAAGATCCTATTGGAATGTTAGCTATTGATTCTATTCATTCTCCAGTAACAAAAGTGAATTACACTGTAACCAATGCTCGTGTTGGACAGATGACTGATTATGATAAGCTGACATTGGAATTATGGACTGATGGATCAGTAGAACCTTCAGATGCCGTTGCTTTTGCCGCTAAAATTTTAAAAGAACAGCTTCAAATCTTCATTAATTTTGAAGAAATTCCAGAGCCAGTTCTTGAAGAGATTTCATTAGATAAGCCTTCATTTAATGAAAATTTAAATAGAAAAGTGGAAGAGTTAGAATTGTCAGTGCGATCCGCCAATTGCCTCCAAAATGCAAATATTAGATATATTGGTGAGCTTTGCATTAAGACAGAAGCTGAAATGCTTAGAACAAAGAATTTTGGCCGTAAGTCTTTAAATGAAATTAAAGAAATCTTAGCTGAAATGGGTCTTGGACTGGGTATGAAGTTGGATGGCTGGACTATGCCAACAGACGAAAAACCATTAGAAACAGAATAGACTGAAAGTGCATGAGTAATTTATGAGACATCAAATTGATCATCGAAAATTAGGTCGTAGTGCAGGTCATCGCAGAGCTCTGCTGAGAAATATGGTAACTTCATTGATTCTTCACGAGCGCGTGGAGACAACTCTTCCAAAAGCCAAAGAACTCAGACGAACTGCTGATAGAATGATAACACTGGCAAAAGAAGGCACTCTTCATGCTCGAAGACAAGCAGCTGCATTTGTGATGTCAGATGAGTCATTGAGAAAGTTGTTTTCAACATTAGCTGAGCGTTTTAAAGATCGAGCTGGTGGTTATACTCGAATTTTTAGATTCCCACACCGTCGTGGTGATTCTGCTGAAATGGCTACTATTGAATATTTAGGTTTTGTTCCTCCAGCTCCTAAATTAAAAGCTCAAGATCAGGAACACGATCATGAGCATGAAGAAGAAACAAAAAGGAAAGCTAAAGCTGAGAAAAAAGAGGCTAAAGAAAAGAAGACTAAAGAAAAGCCAACTAAAGAAAAAGCTGAAAAGAAAGCCTCTTCAAAAACTTCTAAAAAAACAGAAGATAAAGAAGAAAAGAAGACTGGTATCAAAGGTCTTTTTGGAAGAAAGAAAAAAACAGAAAAATAGTTAGTTATTTTTTGTGAAATCATTAAAACCCCTGGCACTCATCTTTGAGTACAGGGGTTTTAAATTATGAAATTTAAATTACTAGTTCTTATTAGTCTTATAGCTATTATAGCGTATGGACTTGCTGTCTATGATCACAGTGAGGATGTGATTGGTGTGGGGAGCAAAGCGCCTACTATTAATTTGCCCTCAAAAAAGGTCTTGTCTCTTTAGAAAGTTATATTGGAAAAAAAGTTGTTTTGGTTAACTTCTGGGCCACATGGTGTCCTTCCTGTGTTCAGGAAATTCCTTCACTAGAAGCTTTGAATCAAGTCATGAAAGATAAGCCTTTTGAGATTTTAGCGGTGAGTGTTGATGAAGAGGGTTGGCCTGCAATAGATTCGTTTGTTAAAAAATTTCCCATGACATTTCCTATTTTACTTGATGTTCAGGGAATGGTTTCATCTCAGTATGGAACATATCAGTTACCAGAATCTTATTTAATCGATAGTAAAGGTAAAATAATTCAAAAATATATAGGGTCCATGAATTGGATGGATCCTAAAATCTTAGGAGAAATTCAAAATGCACTCAAAAATATCTAAGAATATAGCACTTACTTTTATCATCATTTTTATGATGGCGGCTTGTTCTAAGGACCCGATTACAGGAAAAACAACTTATAATTGGTACGGAATTGAAAAAGATCCTCAGTTTGGTGAGGAAGTAATTGCAGGGCAGTTGAGCGAATTGCGTAAGAAGAATGCTAAGGTGGATGAAGCTGCGGACCCTGTAATGACCCGAAAAATTCGCGAGATGACCCGAAGAATAGCAGCAGTTTCCCATTATCCTAACTTTCCTTTTGAAGCTCATTATGCAGATGTCGACATCGTCAATGCTTGGTGTGCTCCTGGCGGCAAGGTAATGGTCTATAGTGGACTTTTTGATCCGCAAAAGGGACTAGTGAAGAAGTCGAGTGATGATGAGCTTGCAGCTGTTTTGGGGCATGAGATAGCTCATGCAACAGCACGTCATGTGACGAAAGCCATGAGTCGTAATATGACTCTTATGGCCGTAGGGCAGGTTGCTGTTTCAGCGATAGGGGCTTCTGGTGCAGGATTAGTTCAGGATGCGTTTAATCAAGCGATAGTCAGTGGTATCAATCTTTATATTCCAGCCTATAGTCGTAGTAATGAAGCAGAAGCTGATCGTATTGGAATCATGTATGCAGCTAAAGCAGGTTATAATCCTCAAGCTGCAGTAGATCTGTGGTACCGTGCTTGTCAGAAAAAGGGAAATAATGCAGATCTCTACGCTTCCCATCCTTCAAATTGTGACCGTGCTAAATCCTTAGAAGCTTTATTGCCCGAAGCAATGTCGGCATACCATAAGACGCAAAATTAAGTCGTAATAGGTCATTTGCTGATTAGAGAATCAAAGGAGAAAGTTTGACTTTCAATATTGAAAACGATTATCAAAATCGATCATGACGCAAGATCTCTTTAAAGAAAAATGGGCTATTTACGAACAACATATCAGCCAAAAAGGTCTTAAATCGACACGTCAGCGAGATGTGATTGTAGAAGAGTTTTTTGGGGAACATGAACATCTGACTGTCGAAGAACTCTGGCAACGGGTTCGCAAAATTGATTCAAAAATTGGTTATGCCACCGTCTATCGCACGCTTAAGCTTTTGAGCGAATCAGGTTTGGCCCACAAACGTCAGTTTGGTGAAGCACAGGCACGTTTTGAGCATGCGACCGATCATCATCACGACCATCTCATCTGTATGAGCTGTCATCAAATTATCGAATTTGAAAATGATGAGATTGAAACTCTTCAAGAACGCGTCTGCAAAAAACACAAATTCCAACTCGTCCATCACAAGATGGAGCTTTATGGTTATTGTGAGAAATGTAGTGCTAAAAAGGGCAGGGGTATATGACAGGACGCCCTTTTAATCTTAAAAAAATCTCCCAACTTATAAAAAGGGGAGAGGGTGAAAGTCTTGAGTTTAAAAAAACAACAGGGGAGTTAAAAGAAGCTTTTCAAACTATCTGCTCATTTTTAAATTCTGATGAGGGTGGGATGCTTCTTTTTGGTGTAGGGCCAAAGGGAACTGTTGAAGGTCAAGAGGTGTCAGATAAAACATTGAGAGAAATATCCCAATGTATAAGCCGGATTGATCCTTATATACATATTCCGATTTATCGGATTCCTGTGAATGGTCGAAAAGAAGTTATTCTGATTGTTGCCAAAGACGAATCAAATTCAGCTCCTTTTACCTATGATGGACGCGCTTATAAACGTGTTTTGAGTTCCACGAGGCGTATGAGTAAAGAGTTGTATGAGAAGAATCTGTTAGATCGTCTTCATAAAAAGAAACGTTGGGAAAATCTTCCTGCCAATGGTTTTTCAATAAAAAACATCGAGCGCGAAGAAGTGTTTCGTATTGTAAGGATAGCGCAATCTGTGGGTCGCTTTAATGGTCCTGTTGGTAAAAATATTGGTGATATTTTGGATAGGCTTTCATTGAGAGAGCATGGTCAGCTTCTTCAGGCTGCTGTTGTTTTGTTTGGTAATAAGTTTCTGCCAAATTATCCACAATGTGAATTGCGTATGGCCCGATTTAAGGGAGTAGATAAAGCTGAATTTTTAGATCAGCGTCAAATGAGGGGCCCCGCATTTAAGCTTCTTGAGGAAGCAGAGATTTTTTGTCAGAGACATTTTCCGTTGCCTGCCAAAATTGTTCCGACGCAACTTTATCGTTTGGAAAAACCACTGATTCCTCCTGATGCCATGAGGGAAATTTTAGTCAATGCCATCATTCATCGTGATTATTCCATTGAGGGAGGGGCTATCTCTTTGGCTATTTTTGATGATAGGGTTGAAGTGTGGAGTGCAGGGACCTTTCCTAAGGGTATCACACCTGAAAAATTATCAGGAAATCATGCGTCGATTCAAAGGAATCCAATCATTGCAGAAGTATTCAATCGGGCGGGATTAATTGAAAAGTGGGGAAGAGGTACCAACCGTGTGATTTCTATGTGCCGGTCTGCTGGAATTGCTGCACCTGTTTTTGAGGAAGTTGGATCTGCTGCACTCGTTACTTTTAATGTTCAGGTTGGAGTCACCAAGCAATCAGAACTAGAAACAACCGCACAAGTGACCGCACAAGTGACCGCAGAAGTCATTTCTCAGGTGGCTCATTTCTGCAAAGTTCCAAGATCAGCAAAAGAACTCATGGCCAAGTTGGGCTTAAGGCATTGGAAGACATTTCAAAGCAACTATCTGTTGCCTTTGATCAAAGCTGGGGTTTTGGAGAGGACTATTCCTGATAAGCCCAATAGTCGTTTACAGAAGTATCAAGTGCATCGATAGGTAAATTTATGGACGATAAACAAACAGAAGTTTTATCCGACAAATCTCCCAAAGTAGCTCTCGTGGGAAATCCCAATGTTGGCAAAAGTGTCATCTTTGGTTTTTTGACAGGGCGCTATGTGACCGTTTCCAACTATCCAGGGACGACTGTGGAAGTGACACGGGGTGTTGCGGATATTGAAGGACAGAAGGTGGCGCTGATTGATACTCCAGGGGTTAACTCGCTGGTGCCGATGTCAGAAGATGAACAGGTGACGCGCAATATTCTGCTTCATGAAAAAGTGGATTCGATCGTGCAAGTCGCTGATGCTAAAAATTTGCGTCGAGCTCTTTTGATTTCAGTACAGTTGATTGAAATGGGTTTGCCGTTTTTGCTCACCCTCAACATGGAAGATGAAGCTGCTAGTCTTGGGATGGAGATTGATAAAAATAAACTCTCCGAGATACTACAGCTCCCTGTCACAGGCGCCATTGCTATTCAGAAAAAAGGTCTTAAGGAAATCAGGAAGAAAATCTTTTCTTCAAAAGTCTCTCCAAATCAAATGCGCTATTCCCCTGATATTGAAGCGGTGGCGGACAAGATCGAAAAGCTTTTGCCAACAGCGCCGATCTCGCGCCGTTCATTAGCGCTTATGGTTCTTTCCGGAGATAAGAGTTTGTTTGATTGGCTTCATGCAAAGCTATCCGATGAAGTCATTCGACAGATTGATCATATCCGAGGAGAGCTCAGTGGAAAATTTCATGAGCCGCTTGCCTATGTGATTAACAAACAGCGTATGAAGTGGGTGGAAAGTATTTTGGAAAAAGTTGTTATTAAAGAAGCGGGTGCTCGTTCGGGTCTTTTGGCCTGGATTGGAAGTGTTTCGATGCATCCTGTATGGGGACTTTTCTTCATGTTGGCGGTCTTGGTTATTGTGTATTATTTTGTAGGTTATTTTGGAGCCCAGACGGCTGTAGGATGGCTCGAAAATGGTTTGTTTAATACGTATATCAATCCTTGGGCTAAAACATTTTTTGCAAAAATATTTTATTTCTCACCTTTTCTTCAAGACATCATTGTGGGGCCTTACGGTGTTTTGACGATGGCTTTGACCTATTCGCTCGCTATTATTTTTCCTATCGTTATTACATTTTTTATCGCTTTTAGTATCATGGAGGATTCTGGTTATCTTCCGCGTCTGGCGATTATGCTCAATCGTATTTTTCGTATGATGGGTTTGAATGGAAAAGCGGTAGTGCCCATGGTGTTGGGTTTAGGTTGTGATACCATGGCCACAATGACAGCGCGTATTATGGATACCAAAAAAGAGCGCATTATCCTGACGCTCCTATTAGCTTTGGGTGTACCCTGTTCGGCTCAATTGGGAATTGTATTGGGAATGCTCGGAGCCTTGCCTTTGTGGGCAACATTTTTGTGGTTCGGCGTTGTGGGCGGAGCTCTGGTATTAGTGGGATTTTTGGCGTCTCAAATTATGCCAGGTCAGCGATCTGATTTTATGATGGAGATTCCTCCGATTCGTAAACCAACAGGTCTGAATATTTTAACAAAAACTTTTGCGCGACTGGAATGGTACCTCATCGAAGTGGTGCCTCTTTTTGTCGTCGGGACGTTAGTATTATTTTTTCTGGATCGCTTTAAAGTACTTCCTGTCATTCAGCGAGCAGCGGCTCCCTTGGTGGTTAATTTTCTCCATTTGCCAGTTGAGGCGACAGAAGCTTTTTTGATTGGTTTTTTGCGTCGAGACTATGGGGCTACACATTTTTTTGATTTGTTTCGGGAAGGGAAGTTGGATGCTATTCAGGCGATTGTTTCCCTGATTGTGATGACACTTTTTGTGCCGTGTCTGGCCAATACTCTGATGATTTTGAAAGAGCGTGGTTTAAAAACCATGATAGCGATTGTTGGCTTTATCTATCCTTTTGCTTTTTTGGTGGGTGGAATCATTAATTGGGGACTTCGTTTATGACCACCTGTCCCTTATGTCAGCATCAGGTAGATGATCGCGCTGCTTGTCATGGGTGTGGGTTAACCACTCATTGCACCATGATCAAATGCCCCAACTGCCAATATGAATTTGTGCAAGAGTCACGTGTTGTGAGTTTTTTTAAAAAAATAGGTATTAAACTGAACTCTTGCTTGTCATCGCGAGCGAAGCGTGGCGATCTCACTAATCAAATATCTACGGGAGATGGCCACGCTACGGCCCGAGAGCCTTCGCTCGCCATGACACCACTAACGAAAGAAGGAAAACATGAAATCTAATTGCGGACAAGCTCCACAGCGACCTCATGAAATGGATGAGCTTCTCGAGCATATTTGGACATTTCGAGAAAAGGGAAAAGAGATCAACAAAGCTCTTTTAACGGAACTCGGTTTTGAAAATTTACCCAAATGGTTGCAATCCTTAGAAACCGAAGGATTGATTAAAATTCAAGGGGAAGAGATTCATTACACAAAAACTGGAGAAGAAGAAGCACAGGATATTATCCGACGTCATCGTTTGGCAGAGCGTTTGTTTGCCGATGTTTTTAATACCAGCGAAGAGACATGGGAGAGGCAGGCTTGTGAATTAGAACATAAAAGTGTTCTCACAGAAGAAGCCACCAATGCTGTCTGTGCTTTCTTGGGACATCCTCCCACATGCCCACATGGTCGAGCGATTCCTCGTGGGGATTGTTGTCATGAATACAGCCATGACTTGAAACCTTTCGTGACGCCACTATCGGAAGCCAAGATAGCTGAGCATTACCGAATTGTTTTTATCACTCCTAAACACCACATGCGCTTGGATCGTTTGGCTGTCTTGGGTGTTTTGCCTGGAAGTGATATTTACATTCACCAAAAAAAACCTTCATACGTAGTGCGTGTGGGTGAAACGGATATTGCTCTCGATCCTGAAATTGTTCGTGATATTTATGTGAAGAAGGCAGCATGAAAAAGTTTATTCTTTTTTTAGCTACAAACTTTCTTATCCATTCTCTCGGAGCTCAGACCATCAACATAAAACCTGCGGATGTTTTAAAGACTATTTTTCAGTCATCTCAGGAAATCGTGTCGGAAAAGCACACACTGTCTGCAGATCAAAAATTGATTTTGCTTAAAAGCTTGGGCACTCCTGTGACAAAGGACGAGTGGACTTTTTATGTCGCTAAAACAGCAGGGCAGGTGGATGGCTATGCGATGATTGATCATGAACTTGGCAAGATGGAACCCATCACATTTATGACAGCTTTTAATAAAGATGGAAGTGTGAAGGCGGTTGAAATCTTGGTGTATCGTGAGCCTTATGGGAGTGAAGTGCATGAGAAAAAATTCGTCAAACAGTATGAAGGTAAAAAGAATACGGATGTATTGCGAGTGGGACAGGATATTCAAAATATGACAGGGGCTACGATCTCTTCACGGTCTGTGACAATCGGTGTTAAACGTGATTTAGCGATTTGGAATATATTTTATGGGAAAAAATAATTTGAAATTATCCAAACTTGATTTGCCAATGAAAGTATTGGTCAGCTGTTTTGTGATCTCTCTTTTGTTGGGGTATAGCTTGGCTTTGCTACAAGTTTTTAATCGCACATCGTTTGATCCTAAAAAAACAGTTCAATACTATCGAGGGGTCGAATCTGAAAATGAACTCGAAGCCACACCGCCTCCTAGTTTTGCGACGCTACTTTCGGTGGCTCATGTGCATTCTTTGAGTCAGCCGGTGATGCTGGTGTTGATGGGTTTTTGATTTGCTCTTTCGTATGTCACCGATAAGGCAAAAATCATATTTCTCATTCTGTCGTTTCTGAGCAGTCTGACAAGCAATATGACGCCTTTTTTAATTCGATATTTAAATAAAAACTTTTCAATTCTTTTGCCTGTATCTCAAATGATGCTTTCACTGACATTTTTCATCATGGCTTTTGTGGTCTTGTATGATGTGTGGGGTAAAAAAGAAGAAATGTATTAATTTTTGTGGGAATCTACAGACATCGCAAAATGTACCAAACCTGCCTGCTTCAATAAATCAATCAGTTGAATGACGGTTCCATGGGGTGTTTCTTTGTCAGCATTGATGACAGCTGTTTTTTGATCAATGTCACTGAGTGTACTGAGGGTTTGTTTGACTTGATCCCACGCTAAAGGTTTTCCATCAAGTCCTACCTGTCCGTCTTTAGTGATTGAAAAAGTGAGAGCTGTCTTCTCAATAGACTCAGCGGAATTAGCTTTGGGGAGCTGAACTTTGAGTGCGCTGCTATAAATGGTAGGTGCCGTAATCATAAATATGATGAGAAGAACCAAGACCACGTCCACCAAAGGTGTGACATTGATCCCCGTGATGATATCGTCATCGTTGTTCAGAGATGATCCCATTATTCTACCATCTTTCCGATCATAAAACTTTTAAGGGCTTCTGCTTCCGAGACAGCTGTTTTAACGCGTCTTTGAAAAAGATTGAAGGCAATGACGGCTGGAATGGCGACGAGAAGTCCGATAGCAGTTGCCACTAGAGCTTCAGAAATTCCGGAAGTCACTGATTGAGGCCCGCTGTTTTGTTGAGAAAGATCGTGAAAAGCTTTGATGATTCCAAGAACGGTTCCAAAGAGTCCGATAAAAGGGGCATTGCTGCCAATGGTTGCTAAAAGAGAGAGATTGCGATCCCAATTAAGTTTGGCACGAATGATCGCATCTTGAGCCAGCTCTTGAAGTGACTCGATTTGAGGTTTGGCTTGTGTATTGACCAAGGCATCTACAATACTGGATTCCATATCCTGATCCATTCCAAATCCCTGATTGAGACGATCTTTGCTGGTATTGCGCACTTCTTCCCAATTTTTTTGACGTGTAGCCGCACGAATTTTCTCACGAAACAAATCCAATCCGCGGGAAGCTTTTTTATAGAACCACCAGCGTTCAAAAATCAGAGCCAAGGAAAGAATTGAAAGAAAGCTTAAGAAATAAAGCACCCAAACCGATCCGGCGAGGGAGAGGCCTAGAAAAAGTTGATTGATCATAGATAAGGCTCCCTACACAAAATTTTATATAAACACGCAAGGTTTTTAAGGGTTTTTAAGGTTTATGAAATTAAAATTAAAAAACTCTCAAGAAAACCAAAATTTCTCCGTAAAGAAGAGTCATAACCAGACTGATATCTATCAAGGGGTATTTATGGCTATTGCAGGAGTTGGTTCTACATTAGGGTTTGTGAGAAGTTTTGATCCTGCCCAAAGGACTAAGCAGATTGCGAAAAAAATTATTCGTGATTTTGACTCTGACAATGACGGAAGTCTCAGTAAGACGGAATATACAGAAGGACTCAAATCTAAAGGTGTTTCGGATGAGGATGCTCTCAAAATGTTTAATGCGATTGATATTAAAGGGACAGGTAAGATTACTCAGGCTGATCTGGAAGCCTCGATTCAACGTACAAACGCTTTGCGTCGTCGGAATATCTCAGAATCTTCTGACTCCTCGCAGGCTAAAACAGAGACCCAAGTAAATCCTCCGACCAATGTGCCTCAAAATACATCTAATAATCCTCTCACAGCTAACCAGTACAACCAATATGGAAATGCTACTCGTTCCTTCAATGAAATGCTGAGTACATTCAACCTATCTGTTTAACGCATCACTAATCGAAAAAACTAATTTTTTCATTGAGTGTCAAAAACAAAGTTGCTACTCCGCGGACTCGTTTTTGACAGTAAGGGGACGTAGCTCAGCTGGGAGAGCGCCTGCATGGCATGCAGGAGGTCAGGGGTTCGATCCCCCTCGTCTCCACCCTTAAAAAGCTATCCGTTATACGGGTGGCTTTTTTGTTTTCGTATTGGCAGAAAATGGGACCCATGATACCCATCTCTCTCATGAAAAAAATCATCTTATTTCTTTTTGTTTCTTCTTCAATTTTTACAGCCTCTTGTCGTTTTGAAAAAAGAGGCGCCGAACTTAAGTCTATGATTCCCCCTCCTGAAACAGAACTTCATCTTCCAGAACCTCCTCCTACCCCTGCAGCTTTGGAACCATCGATAACTCCACCCACGGGAAATACAGGCAGCGTTCAGCCCAAAACTCTTCCTCAAATTCCTGCTGATCTTCCATCTTTGTCGCAGCCTCAACTAGTAGTCCCTCAGCCTGAGTCAAAGCCGGAAAATGCGCCCGAGGTGAAGCCTGAAAATAAATCCGATTCAAAACCTTCATTGGAGTTGAATGGTTCTGTTCCTAAAAATTCTGAAGTCGGTGCTCCTGCAGGAAGCCAAAACTCTGAATCTTTGCACGAGCCGAGTGGTTACTAAGCTTTTTTTTGAAGGTGATGATTATTTTCACTCTCTTCACCAGGAAATTCTACTAGCCAAAAAAACAATCGATATTGAAATTTATATTTTTGCCAGTGATCAAGTGGGTAGAAATCTCAGCGATCTCTTGAAGCAAAAGGTCAGGGAAGGTGTTCGTGTTCGACTGTTGTATGATGATATGGGGTGTCGGGATACCGATCAGTTTTTTCTGACGAATCTTGAAGAAGCTGGTTGTGAGATGAAAGCCTTTCAGCCGGTGATTCAGTTAGGCCCTGATTTAACCAGTCGTAACCACCGAAAATTTGTTTTGATTGATCAGAAGACAGCTTTTTTGGGTGGTTATAATTTTACAAACGAATATTCCGAAAAGTTTTTTGGAAAGCTGGCTTGGAGAGATACGGGTGTGATGACGCAAGATCCCGAAGCTCTTGAAGAACTGCAGCAGCTTTTTGAAGCCGCTTGGAAGGGGAGTTGGCGTGAGTTTGCTGTGTTGGTGATGGATCATTGGAAACGTACGCGGAGACGTGCCTATCGTGTGATTCCTAATTTTGGTTTGCGTCGTTTGAGTTTTATTCGTCAAGAATATGTGGCGGCAATGATCCGTGCTCGAAAAACAATTTATCTGACACAGTCCTACTTTGTCCCTGATTTTGGATTGATACGTGTTTTGAGAAAAGCAGCACGGAGAGGCTTGGATGTTCGTTTAATAACAGCAGCTGAAAGCGATGTACCGTTTGTGCGTTGGTGTTCACAAGGCACATACCAGTCTTTGCTTTCGGCTGGAGTTAAAATTTACGAATATCAAGATCGGATGATGCATGCAAAAACGGGTGTGGTGGATGATGATTGGTGGACAGTAGGTACTGCAAATATGGATCATTTGAGTTTGTTTAGAAACTTAGAAGTAAATCTTGTGTCTAATGATCAAGAACAATCTAAAGTATTGATAGATCAATTTTTTACAGATCTTAAATCCTGTCATGAAATTACTTTTTCAGAATGGAAAAAGCGCCCTTGGTCCTACCGTTTAAGAGAACAATTTTTTCTATTATTTAGACATTGGTTATAAGTTTAGCTTCCGCGAATCCCAAACTTTTCCATCCGATATCTTAAAGTATGACGTGTGAGCCCCAAAAGTTTGGCGGCTTTGGATTGATTGCCGGCAGTGCGGTTTAAGGCATCCATAATGAAATTTTTTTCGACATCTTCCAGATTCATCCCGCGATCTGGAATATTGAAGCGGGGTTCGTCAGGGTTTGTATGAACGACTTGGCCGCCAGATCTGATTTCTGGAGGGAGATGTGCTATGCCGATAAGAGGGCTATTTTCAAGAATGGCGATGCGCTCGATCAGGTTTTTAAGCTCTCTGATATTGCCAGGCCAAGGATAGCTTTTAAGAAAGACCATGGCCTCAGGTGTGACGCCTTGAATTTCTTTTCCATATTCTTTGTTAAATTTTTTAATAAAATAATCCAGAAGGATGGGTAAGTCTTCTGAGCGTTCTCGAAGTGGAGGAATCGTCATGGGTATGAGTCTCAGGCGAAAGTAGAGATCTTCCCGAAAACGTTTAGCCAAAACGGCTTCCTTGAGGTTGACGCAAGTGGCGGCGATGACGCGTACATCTGTAGGGATATTTTCGTTGCCGCCTACGCGGCGAAGTGTGCGATTTTCAATTACGTGAAGTAGCTTTGCTTGTGTCGCCAGACTCATTTCTCCGATTTCATCAAGAAATACAGTGCCACCTTTGGCCACTTCAAAAAGACCCCGCTTCATTTGTTTAGCGTCAGTGAACGCTCCACGTTCGTGTCCAAAAAGTTCACTTTCAATAAGGTTTTCTGGGAGAGATGCACAATTGATTTCCATTAAGGGTGCTTTGGCTCGAGCGCTTTTGTTGTGAAGCATGTGTGCAAAAAAGTTTTTTCCAGTTCCCGATTCTCCTTCTAATAAAATAGTTGGGGCGTCACTTGTGGCTACTTTTTCAACAAGCTTGACCAACTGTCTCATTTTTGACGTGCTGCCGATAAAGTCATCATAGCCAATTTGTTTGCGAGCTTCTTCCCGCAGCCAGGCCATTTCCTCATTCATGCGGCAGGATTCGAGAGCTTTATTGACGGCAAAGATTAAAGCTTGGCGATTGAAAGGTTTTTCTAAATAACTGTGAGCGCCTATTTGAACAGCTTTGTTTGCGGCATCCATTGAGCCATAACCAGTCATGATGATGACAGGGGCTTGATGTCCTGACTCAAGGATTTTTTTGAGTAATTCCAATCCATCCATTTTTGGGAGTCTCACATCTGATATGACAAGATCGGGACATTCCTTTTGAAACATCTCAAAACCTGTTTCTCCATCGTGAGCTAAAATGGTTTTGAATCCTGATTTCTGAAGATCTTCACATAGTAACCATGCAAGATCGCTTTCATCTTCGATGATAAGAATGGTTTCATTAGGCATTTTGATAATATAAAATAAATGATTAAAATATTAAATAAAAATCATATTGTTATTAAATATTTAACCAAATAATGCGTTAAATGCCTCATAGTAAAAGATATTTTTGAGATATTTTTCTTCTAATAATTAAAATCTTTTGTTAAAACAAAGACTTCCAAGGAAAATCTATGACCCAAAAACAAATCTTCGTACTCTCTTTTTTCATTCTGCTCGCTGTAATATCAATGCAACTATTTGGAATATTTAGTTTTTTTATGAACCCACTTCTATGGGCGGTGATTTTAACCATGGTCGTGTATCCGCTGTACGTTCCTTTGCTTAAGGCTTTGAAGGGGCGTCATCATTTAGCCTCAGGTCTGATGGTGCTTTTTGTTTTTATTCTCACAGCAGGTCCGATGGTATATTTTTCAGGAACTTTAGTGAAAGAGAGTATTTTATTTTATCAGGTTGTCTCTCGGTGGGTGACAGAAGGGCAGCATGAGTTGTTGTTAAAAGGTTTGATGGAGTCGCCTTTTGGAAGTTTATGGAATAAAATCGTCGAAAAACAGCTTCTTTAGAAATAGAAATTGTTCCTCTTGTAGGAAAGAGTGCTCAAGTAGTTTCTGAAAGCATTGTTGGACAAATTCAATCGGGAGCTAAGAACTTTTTGCTTTTTGTTCTCAATTATATTGTCGCTCTCTTCATATTTTTCTTCTTTATTCGTGATGGAGAATCTTTGGGAAAAGCCATCAAAGATCTTTTTCCTATGACAGCAGAAAACAAAGAGAAGTTTTTTGATCGCTTACTTGTCACCGTTTCAGCAATTGTAAGAGGTTTAGTGGTAACAGCTATTGTTCAGGCTGTTTTGTCAGGAGTCGCTTTCGCCCTATTGGGTGTGCCTTTTGCCATCTTTTTTTCAGCCCTTATTGCTTTTTTGGCTTTGGTTCCGGTTGGGGGCGCTGCTTTTGTTTGGTTTCCGATTGCTTTGTATTTGGGTTTTTCAGGCTCATGGGTCAAAGCTATCATTTTAATGGTTTGGGGTGGTGGTGTTATTAGTTTGGTTGATAATATTTTAAGACCCTTCTTAATAGGTGATAAAACTAAAATACCCACACTCTTTCTCTTTTTATCTATTTTGGGAGGCTTGTCCTATTATGGAGTCATTGGAGTCTTTCTAGGGCCCATTTTCCTTTCGCTCTTCATTGCCTTGGTTGAAATCTATCGTAAAGAATACTCAAGCCAGACTCTTTTGGAATAAAGGGTGTCTCTAAAATAAAAAAGCCGCCTTCTTTTGGAAGGCGGCTTTTTGCTTTAATAAATCTTAACTTACTTAACAGATGTAATTCTCATGCCGTAGAAAGAACGGGCGACGAAAACTAATCCGATCACTAAAAAGACTCCACCGATATACGGTGCGATGTCTTTTGCAGAGACAGCGATTTCAACAGCCAACAATCCGAAGAGGGTGGTGAATTTGATGATCGGATTGAGAGCGACTGACGATGTATCTTTGTAAGGATCACCAACAGTATCACCGATAACTGTAGCGGCATGAAGAGGTGTTCCTTTTTCTTTCAGATCCACTTCGACCACTTTTTTCGCATTATCCCAAGCTCCACCGGCATTGGCCATGAAGAGTGCTTGGAAAAGACCAAATACCGCAATCGAGATCAAGTAGCTGGCAAAGAAAGTAGGGCTGAAGCAAGCAAAGGCCAATGTGAACGAGAAGATCACGGCAAAGATATTGATCATACCTGCTTGAGCATACTGAGTGCAGATCTTAACAACTTCTTTGGAATCCTTGATCGACGCTTTTTCGTTACTATCGAGTTTAATATTGGCTTTGATGTATTCCACAGCGCGGTAAGCTCCTGTGCTCACAGCTTGAATAGAAGCTCCTGTGAACCAATAAATAACAGATCCACCAACCATCAATCCAAAGAGAACGAGAGGATCCAAAAGATCCAACTTTAGATTCAACAACAAGATGATCGAGAAGATCATGGTCGTTGCACCGATAACAGCCGTACCAATCAAAACGGGTTTAGCTGTAGCTTTGAAAGTATTTCCGGCAGAATCGTTTTCTTCCAAATATTCTTTTCCTTGAGTGAAGTTGGGTTTGACGCCAAATTCTTTTTCGATTTCTTGGGAAATATTTGGAAGTTGTTCAATTTGTGAAAGTTCAAAAACAGACTGAGCATTATCTGTCACAGGTCCATAACTATCAACAGCGATAGTCACAGGTCCCATTCCTAAAAATCCGAAAGCGACTAATCCAAAGGCAAACACGGTAGGATAAACCATCATGCTATCCAAGCCTGTGTTGCTAGCCAGGTAAGCAATAAACATCAACGCTGTCATCAACATACCTTTCCAGAAAGCGCTGAAGTTACCAGCGACTAATCCAGAGAGAATTGTAAGAGAAGCTCCACCTTCACGAGAGGCATTGACGATTTCAGCGACATGTTTGGATTTGGCTGAAGTGAAGATTTTGGTGAATTCAGGAATCAATGCACCGGCTAATGTTCCGCAGCTGATGATGGTTGAAAGTTTCCACCACAAAACACCATTCAACATATCGCCAATCAACAAGTAGCTCACACCGTAAGTCACACCGATGGAGAGGATAGATGTCAACCACACGAGAGTGGTGAGAGGGTTTTCAAAGTTGAAATGAGACTTATTGGCATACATAGCTTTTGAAAAAGCGCTATTGATCCAATAAGAAGCAATAGACGTCAGGATCATCAAAACGCGCATGGCGAAAATCCAAACAATCAATTTAGCTTGAAGATCAGCACCGCCCAAAGAGAGGGAGAGTTTTCCATCCGCACCACTTGTCATTCCAACAGCTAAAACGATGAAGCTGATCAAGGCCACACCCGTCACGCCGTAGGTTTCAAAACCGTCAGCTGTCGGTCCAACAGAGTCACCCGCATTGTCACCTGTACAGTCAGCGATAACACCAGGGTTACGAGCATCATCTTCTTTAATATTGAAAACGATCTTCATGAGATCGGAACCGATATCGGCAATTTTTGTAAAAATACCACCGCAAATACGAAGCGCAGAAGCACCGAGGGATTCACCAATGGCAAAACCCACAAAGCAGGCCCCAGCACTTTCGCGGGGTATATAAAGGAGGATGTAGATCATCATGAAAAGTTCTACGCAGATCAACATCACACCAATGGACATTCCGGATTGAAGAGGAATTCCCATAACAGGGTAGGGTTTTCCTTGGAGAGAAGCAAAAGCGGTACGGCTATTAGCATAAGTATTGATACGGATACCAAACCAAGCGACTCCAAAAGATCCCAAAATTCCCAAGACAGACCAGAGAAGGATCAAAAGCACTCGGGGCAATTCCATATGTTGGAGAATTGAGAAGTAGTAGAATATGCAAGCACCGATGAAGAGTTCGAGGACAACCAAAAACTTTCCTTGTTGAAGAAGGTAGGTTTTGCAGGTTTCATAAATCAGGTTTGAAACTTCGAGCATCGATTTATGTACGGGCAATTTTTTAACTTTGAGAAATTCGATGAAGGCGAAAAGCATTCCTAAGATTGCGACTCCCAATCCATAGCGAAGAATTTCGGTCCCAGTGATGCTGGATCCAAAGAGTTGATAGACAGAGTTGAGCTCAGGGATGTGAAGCTCAGCCTCACTGGCAAAAGCCACTTTGGAAGATAAAACTCCTCCAAGAGCTGAAAGCATCGTAACGAATGCAGCGATTCGTTTCTTCATAAGATTTTCTCCTTAATATTTAATATTGCTTACGTATTAGAAAAAATGCGCGCGACCCATAACGGGGAGAGGTGTCGATGTCAAAGGTTTAGTTTTAATCTGGTTTTTAAAATAAAACATTGCAGGATTTTTCATGAAAATCATAGGGCATGTTTGTGATTGATAAAAAATATTGGGGGATAGTTTTTTTATTTTGTCTGGGAGTTTTGGGCTCACAAGTGTCTCATGCACAGTCAGTGGAAAGCGTTATTGTCGAAAACTCGAAAACGATTCCCAAAGTCCCTCCAAAAAATATCCCAAAAATTATAATTGACCCGGGGCATGGAGGTAAGGATCCCGGGGCGATTTCCACAAAAAATCATATTCAAGAAAGTGCTCTGGTGCTTTCCATCTCAAAAAAAATAGCTACGAGTTTGAAAAAGAATCTGGGGGCCAATGTTTTGCTGACTCGTGACACGGATACATTTTTGGAGCTTGGGGAAAGAAATCGTTTTGCTAATCGCAATCAATGCGATCTTTTCTTTCCATTCATGCCAATGCGGCACAAAGCCCTGAAGCTGAAGGTATTGAGCTTTATTATTTGAACCGAGCTTCAGATCGTTCTTCAGAAAAATTAGCGCGTCGCGAAAATGGTCCGATGAAGGTGAAAAATGAAAAAGAAATTCATGCGATCTTGTCTGATCTGATTCAGGCAGCTGCGACAGAAGAGTCTGCTCTCTTGGCCAAGGATGTAAAAAGCCAGCTCTGTGCTCTTCAGAAAAAATTTCAAATTGAAGATATTAAAGTCAAAACAGCTCTTTTTTATGTGTTGGTGGGTGCCAAATGTCCGAGTCTTTTGATTGAAGTGGGTTTTGTGACTCATTCCAAAGAATCGAAACGATTAAAGTCTGAAAAATTTCAAAAACAATTTGCTGATTCCATTGCCGAAGGTGTGAAGAATTATTGGCAGCAGTTTGAAAAAGAAGGTGGAGATCTCTAAATATGGAAAACAAACCACTTCCAACTCTAGTGCTTCAGGAAGCTGATTCTCTTCCTCAAATAAAAGATTATTTGAAAAACGTGAAAGAGTACATCGTCTCCTTGCATGATCAAAAGTGCGATGCCTTGCAAGTATTGAACACGTATTCTGACTTGATGGATCAACTGCTAAAAGAACTGTACCGACAAGCCGAAGTGAATTTTTCCAAAACAGGACAAAAAAGAAAATCAGCCTGTGCTCTCGTGGCTCAAGGAGGTTATGGTCGACGGGAACTCTGTCTTTCATCGGATATCGATCTTTTGATTCTCTATGATGGAAAAGCGGATGATTTTGTCAAAAGTTTGAGTATGTCAGTTATTCAAACTCTTTGGGATGCGGGTTTGGAAGTGGGTTCGGCTACGCGTACAGTGAAGGATTGTCTGAGTTTTATGGAAGAAGATTTGACCGTCATGACAGCCTTGTTTGATGCGCGACTTTTGGCGGGTTCTCAGGAGTTGAACGATGATTTAAGCAAAGGGATTCAAAAATATTTCAAATCTGAAAAAAACCGAAAATTATTCTATCAGAAAAAGCTTAAAGAAAATCAAGAAAGAAAAGAAAAGTATGGTGGGTCGATTTTTCTTTTAGAGCCAAATCTAAAAGAAAGCGAAGGCGGCTTGCGTGATTATCATACCCTCTATTGGGTAGCACGTGTGGAGTATGGGATTAAGAATGTTTACATGATGCAAGACAGCACTTTTTTTAGTGTGGGTGAATTTATCCAGCTCATGAATGCTGTTCGCTTTTTATGGAGAGCTCGAAATGAACTTCATCGTTTAAGTGGAAGAAAGACAGACCAACTGACGGTGGAATCTCAAGAAGCTGTCGCCAAAGCTCTCGGTTATGAAAACGGAGATTTTTTGGCGGTAGAGCATTTTATGCGTGATTATTATGAACATGCTTCTGTGATTCGTCAGCTCACAGAAAAAGTTTTCAGACGTGTTCAAAAAAATGAAGCAGGTCTTTTTTCAAAGACTCAGCCTGGAGTCTTGGATGACCCCAATTTAAAAATTATCGATGATCAGCTGACGGCGACTTTTAAAAATCTCTTTTTTGATCAGCCAATTTATTTGATGAAAATTTTTGAAATTGCTCATCGACTCAATTTGAAAATCGACGACAATACTCAAGATTATATCGAACAGGCTATCGACATTATTGGAGATGCTTTGATTGAGAGTCAGCAAGCTCATGCACTTTTTAAGGAAATATTATCTCGTCCAGTAGGTCTCTCACGTATTTTGTTTTTGATGAACGATCTGGGTGTTTTGTCAGCTTATTTGCCTGAATGGAAAAATTTGCGATTTCGAGTTCAGCATAATCTCTACCATGTTTACACGGTTGACGTGCATTCTATATTTGCCGTTCAGGAGTGGGGAAAATCGTCGAAGGTTTTTATGAAAAATCCAAACAAACTTTGCATCTGTTGGGAAAAGATATTGTTCGCAAAGACCTACTCTCTTTTGCGATTTTGTATCACGATATCGGAAAAGGAGTAGGGAAGGGACATGTCTTAAAGGTGGCCCTCTGATCCGTCAGGCTGCGGAGCGTTTGGGATATTCGCCCGAAGAAGTGGATATGCTGGAGTTTTTGGAGCTCAGTCATCTGATCATGACTCATATTGGGTTTCGGCGTGATTTGGAAGATGCCAACATGATTGTCCAGTTTGCAAAAACCATGGGGACTATGGAGCATCTTAATATGCTTTATATTCTCACGTATTGTGATGTGAGTGGAACCAGCCAAGAAGCCATGACCAGCTGGAAGTCGACTTTACTAGAACATCTTTATTTGCGCACACGATCGGTTTTAGAAAAAGGGTCTTTCGATACAGAAAAAGCGGCTCAGATTATTCCTAAAGTATTGGAACAAACTCTTCCTTTGATTCCAGAAAGTGAAAGTAAAGAACGTGAACGTTGCCGCGAGTTTTTTGGAATGATGCCTCCTCGGTATCTTTTGTCGACAACTCCTGCGATGATTATTGATCATCTAAAACTCTGGGAGAAATTTTTTCATGACCCGATTGTATTTGAGGTGAAAACTTTAGAGAGAGAAGGGGTCAATGAAATCACTCTTTTTACTGTAGAAACCGCAAGTCTCTTTTCTCGTATGGCTGGTCTCTTTGCTGCGCATAATCTTAATATCGTTGATGCTCAGCTCAATCTTTCCAATCATGGTCATGCTCTTCAGATTTTTCGTGTGACCGATCATGCCGGTATGATCATGCAAGATCCTGATCGGTGGAAGCGTGTCGAAAAAGATTTGAGAGAAATTCTTCAAGGACGCTTGTCGATCGATGGTCTTGTGGCGGAAAAATTTAAACCGTCACTTTTTAAAAAGAAGATTGCCCAAAAACTCGCGACTCGCATTGATATCGATAATGATGTTTCGGCTTTTTATACCGTGATCGATATTTATACACACGATCGTGTAGGTCTTCTCTATCAGATGACATCTACATTAGCGTCGCTAGGTTTGTATGTGGATGTGTCCAAGATTTCGACGAAAGTAGATCAGGTGGCCGATACATTTTATGTAAAAGATATTTTTGGCCATAAGATTATTTCGGAAGTTCGTCTCAAAAAAATAAAAGATATTTTGCAACAAGTGATGGAGACCGAGCCCACACCCGGCTGGAGGCCACCTTTATGAATGGAATGGACGGGTTAAGGTTGGGCACTACTGAGATTGTAGCTTTTACGATTTTGTTGATCGCTGTATTTGGGATTCCTGTTTATTACCGGCGTTGGGAAAATAAATATTTGAAAAAGAAAACCAAGGAAGTGTTGTCGGATTCTCTGCGCGAAGAAATTGAAAAAGAACGTGCCGAGAGTATACGAAAAAAAGCCTTGTTTGATGAAGCGATGAAGAATGCTCAGAAGTGATTTTGCTCATCGCGTCATAAAAAGTTTATTGAAAAAGAAAAAAAATTAGGCATATCAACAAATTACCTCATGGCGAAAATCAAAATCTGTATGGAATCTGGTTGTCAGAATGTTCAAACCACACATGGTCATTGTCGACTTCATTATTTAAAAAACTGGAAACAGATCAAAGAAGACAATCAAAAAAAAGCTGCTGATAAACTCAATAAATATGTCGAAGGCATTTGCAAAAAAAGCCCGGACAAATACGTGGATGTCATCCGCCGTGAAATCCGCACAGGCAGTGGCGACTTAGGAGCGGCAACAGGTGCTCAACAAAACAGCGACGGCGGTGGCTTTGAATCCGAATTTGACGAAGGTGTCATGACGTTTGGTTTCCAAGACGACGAAAGCATGGACAAGATCATGTCGCGTATTAAGCTTGATAAGGATTTTTAAACTTCTTACGTAATAATTTCACCGTTCCACAATCTTTCAAGAAAAATCTCCCAAGGAAGAATTTCAACACCATCTTGAATCCGAGGGCGTTTCTCAAGGCAGACTACAATTGATTTTTTTGGTTTGAATTCTTCTTGAAAGGCTTTCAAGTGAGCAATGTGACGGCTTTCAATACCTTCCTTTCCTTTTATTTCAATAGCGACCTCAGCTTCACCAAGAATGAAATCAACCTCCATCTGTGAGCGAGTGCGCCAATAGGAAATGGGATAAAAGAGTCTTGAATAATGAGTGTGAGCTATGAGTTCCTGAAAAATAAAATGTTCAAATGCATAACCAAAACTTTCCCCTTTGGGTTGAACTTTTCCTCTTTTGATAAGGAAATTAGCAATGCCCACATCGAAAAAGTAAAATTTCGAAGTCAGAATTGTTTCTCGCTTAGCTTTTTTTCTGTAAGAGGGAATTGATTTGGCAATCAGTGTATCTTCCAAAATTTGAAAATATTCTTTTACAGTAGGGGCGCTAACACCACATTCGCTGGCGATGTTTTGATAATTGACGATCTGGCCATTACTAAAAGAAGCAACTTCCAAAAACCTTCCAAAGGCTGGAATGTTTCTTGTCATGGCTTCACCTGCAATTTCTTCCTTTAAATAATCTCCCACATAAGCTTGAATTTTTTGGCAGTGGAGTTGAAGCGAGATAATGCCGTGGGAGAAGTCCATGATTTAAAGCTCGTATGAGATCGAAATCAGGAATCTCTTTCCAGACAAGAGGGTGAAGCTCATAGCGCAGAGCTCTTCCTCCTAGGAGATTTCCTCCTCCATGTTTGAGTTTTCGAGCGTTTGATCCGCAGAGAATGAATGGGATATGTTTATTGACAATGAGCCATTGAATTTCGTTAAGGATTTCGGGCACCCTCTGAACTTCGTCGATAATAATAGGGTATGGAGAAATAGAAACAGCATTCATCTCTTCACGCAATAAGGATGGTCTTTTATTGAACCTATCAAACTCATCTGAAAGCAGGAAGTCGTAATACTGTGATTTTGGAAAAAGATTTTTGAGTAAAGAGCTTTTTCCCGTTTGACGAGCTCCCCACAAAAAGCAGGTTTCCCCCTCGCTGCCCAACATGTTTTGTAAACGTTTATACATGATTAAGTAAACCATATTTTATTTAATCATGATAATCAAATTTAAACTTTCGACTTGAAGGGTAGGGAAATTTGCAAATTCTCAAGTAATTTCTATGTCCTAAATTATTCTAATGTCTAAATAGCTATTGAAAAGTGATTTGGACAAATCGATGATATCAATATGCTTTTAAAAAAAATATTACTGTTAATCCATGGCATTGGGTGAAATGGGGTTGATGGGTTTCTCATGAAGTTTCTTGTGAGGAAGTTATGGAGTGTTTTTATAATATATCCGTAAAATTTGATGATGTAAGGCATTCTCAAAAAGAACCACGAAAAGCTCTCTTAGGAAGCAGTCATCAAGGCCGATTATTGGCGATTGTTTATACGATTAGAAATGAAAAAGTACGAATTATAAGTACCTATCAGGCTCTGATTAAAATTTGGCTTGCTGAAAAGCTTACCCAGGAAAAACTGCTTCAAAGTTGTTTGGTTTTTGGAAAGACAAGAGATGCACGAGTGTTGCATGTCGTTTGTGCGCCAAAGAAGAGTATTTATTTGTGATTACAACCTATTGCCCCGATTCAAAACAATGGGATGAACTATTACAAAAAGAAAGAGGTGACTCCATGGAATGCTTTTATTGTAAGGGAAATATGAAAAAAGGAACGACTACGTATGTTGTGAATAGAAAAGGGTACCATCTTGTTTTGGACCAGGTGCCTGCGTATGTTTGTGGTCAGTGTGGAGAGGCATCTTTTGAAGCTGATGGGGTTGAGATGATTCAGGATATTGTTAGAGATTTGGATATGAAATCTGAAAAATTAGTGATGCATGCTTACTAAGAAGTCCTTATTTAGATAACAGCACGAAAGCACTTTAACCGTAAACCCCTCAAAATTTCCACACCTGTTTTCTCCTCTGCAAACACTTTCTCTTCCACTTTACTCAACTCACTTAGACTATTGGCTCAAGTATCACTTAAACTAATCGTTCCGGGTATTTGGATTGGTGTGTGGGAGTTAAATTAAAAAAGGAGTTATAATAGTTATGATAAAAAGAAATATTATCTTGTTTTTAACACTGAGTTTTTTTCTCACTACGCAGAAAGCAAAAGCAAATGATTATACTCTCTATGTAAACTCTGCTGGGAGCGGCACAGCTTGTTCCTCCAGTGCTCGATGCTCTTTGCAAGAAGCTATGAGAAGAGCCAATGCCATAGTGGCTAATGATACTTTGACGATTAATTTATCAGCAGAAGTCTATACCATTAATACTTCCCTTGTTTTTAGAAACCCCTCTAATAGTAGGGTAGTTGTTAATGGTGATAGGCCAGATAATACTGTGATTCAAATGCAAGATGGCTTGGGATTTAGGGTTGTTTTAATTTCTAGTAATTCAGATGTGACCCTTAGCAATTTAAGGATTAGGGGTGGGTATCTGGCTTATTCGCCAGATATGGGCTCGCTGTTCTCACAGTATAAGGGTGCTGGAATTAGCATTCAGACGGATGCTCGACTAACTTTAAATCATGTTTGGGTAACTGATAATAGGTCTTCTGGGTCGTTAAGTAATGGTACTGGGATATGTAATGAAGGGTATTTGCGTATGGACCAATCTGTGGTTCAGAATAATAATTCAACGGCTACAACCTTAGCAGGCGGTGGGATACTGAATACAGGTCAAGGAAGCTATTCTCCTCTCCAGAGGATACGCTATCATTACTAATTCTACTATTAGTAATGGAGATTTTCTTACTTCTCCCGGCTCGAGAGGTGGAGGAATTCTGAATGCAAATTATGGTCAGCTGTTTTTGGCAAATGTAACTGTGAGTAATAATACCTTTCAAACCAATGGCGTTGGTGCTGGTATACATAATGAAAGTAATGCTGTCGCATACATCAGTCATTCAACAATAGCTTTTAATCGATCTTTTACGACGGGTAGTGGAATAGGGCTTAATAATTCTGGTGGGACTGTGAATGTTAGAAACTCAATAGTTTCTAACAGCCAGACAGTAGCTTTAAGTCATGCAGCTCTTCCAAATTGTTCAGGGACGCTGAGTTTGTCATCAAATAATCTTTCAAATGATACAACTTGTACTGGATTTAGGAATGGTGAGCCTCATTTGGCGGCTTTGTCATATAATGGTGGAAGCTCTCAAACTCATCGCTTAGATTTCGGTTCTGAAGCCATTGATGGTGTTGACCTAACAACTTATCAGCCTTTTTTTGATGGTGTAAGCCCTACAGGATTTTTCGAATTAATATTTTTATTGGATCAACGAGGTTCACTTCGAGATGGCTTACATCCTGATATTGGGGCTTATGAAACATCATCCAGGATACGCATGGAGCCGGTAGTTTCATCTATGAGTTTTACCGAATCCAGCCCAGATCAGCACTTCAATATTTTCAATGATGGCCCTGATATCATGAATCTTCGATCTGTTAGTGCTTCAGAAGGTTCCACAAGCCCTTTTCAAGTATCAGGTACTTGTGCGACCAATCCTTATCTGAGATCAGGTGAGTCATGTAATGTTATTGTTCATCCAACGTTTCCAAGCGATTGTATTATTCTTTCAGATTATCTGAATCTTCAATCCAGCTCTACAAATCCTGTTATTCGTATTCCTATGACTTCAACCCCTAACGGTATAGGAACACCTGCGTGCGGAGGTGCTCCTATATGTGGAGATGGCAGGACCGATTCGCCTGAAACGTGTGATGATAGAAATACTACTTCATTAGATGGTTGTAACAGCGAGTGTCGGAGAGAAGTTTTGGATTTAACATTGACTAGTCCGTCTATCACTATTCAATCCGGCAGCGTAGGCCGATCATCGATCAATGTATCTAGAAATGGACTTTCAAATTCAGTCCCCATTACTCTTGGATCGTTAACTCCTGTTGGGATTACTGCAAATGCTCTCACAATAGATGACTTAGGGTTTGCATCAACCACACCAGTTACAACTACAGCAAATATAACCTTTAATATTGCACCGAGTGTAGCGCCAGGCACCTATCCTGTAACTATTCGAGCTCGCGTGAGCGACTCATTGAGTGTTGACCGGACGATCAATGTAATAGTGACAGCTCCAATTTGCGGCAATAATGAAACGCTTTTTCCTGAAACATGTGATGATGGAAATACAGCTTCATTGGATGGTTGTAGTAGTTCGTGCCAAGAGGAGTTTCTTGATTTTACCATTGGATTTCCAAGGATAAGCGTAGTTGCAGGCAGTGATATTCTTATGAACTATTCTATTACTAGAAATGGTTTTTCTGATGCCGTACCTATTAGGGTTAGAAGGACTTTGACTTCCGGTGAAATACAAGTTGCCCCATCTTATTCGGTGCCTCCATTATCGACGGTTCCTATATCTCCAACAATAGATTCGGGTATTTTTACAATCAATATCCCACTATCTGTAACTCCAGGGATTTATGATTTATATATAGATGCAGTTTTAAGTCCTACTTTGACCGCGACAGCTCCCTTACTACTAACTGTTGTTGCACCTCCTTCCTCAAATGTTTGCGGGGATAGCATAAAATTAGATAGTGAACAATGTGACGATGGTAACTTGAACGATACGGATGGCTGTAATTCTGTCTGTCAGACTGAATTTTTTAATATTGATATTTCGAGTCCGAGTGCTGAAGTTTCAATTCCTCAAGGTGGATCTGGGTCCGTACTCTATAGTGCAGTAAGAAGTAATAGTATTTCTACTTCTATTCCTGCACTTATGACGTTGTCTTCTGTAAGGCCTGCGGCATCGATTACCTTTGAAGATCTTATATTACCTGATGACGCTGGCTATCCTCTAACTTTTAGGGTGGGTCGAGATGTTTCTCCTGGGAGGTATGAGGTATCAGCTAGAGAAACTTTAGGAAACTTTACTCCAATTACCACATATGTAGCAACAGTCCTAGTCACTCCAGGTTCCGGGGAAATTTTTTCAGGCTCATCTTCAGGTGGATCAGGAGGTGATGGTTCAACAGCAACTGGAGGTAGCTCGGGTAGTGGTGTTTCAAGCACTGGTGGTTCTGGAGGCGGTGATGTAGGTACTGGTGGAAGTGCCGATCCTACAGCAGGCTCGGGCGGCGCTACTTCGGGATCTGGAGGAGATCTCGGTGGTCCCGAAGGTGCCGGTGGTGGTATTTCTGGTTCTGTAGGAACCGGTGGTAGTGGAGCAACCCCAACTCCTGGATCTGGTGATACGTCTAGTAGTGGCAGTAGTGGTGGTTGTTCTCTGGCAGCGGTCTTATAGAAGTGACTACATAAATCATTCAAAACAGGGCATCTGGGAAACCAGGTGCCCTTTGTTTTTTGTTGAACCCCTTATCGCGCCCGGGCATGATGAATGGAAGAGGTTATTATGAAAAATACAAAACATTTGACAGCTATCATTGAAAAAGAAGGTTCTGGGTATGTGTCTCTATGTCCAGAACTAGATATCGCAAGTCAGGGAGATTCGGTTGAAGAGGCTAGAGAGAATCTAGTTGAGGCGGTTGAGTTGTTTTTTGAAACAGCTAGCAAAAAAGAAATTCGCCAACGACTTCATACCGATGTGTATATAACTCCGTTAGAGGTTCAAGTTGCCTAAGTTGAAAATTTTATCTGGCAAAGATGTTTGTAAGATTTTGACAAAACATGATTTTATTTCCGTTCGGCAAAAAGGAAGTCACATTATTATGCAGAAGAAGGTTGCTGGTTCCACGATTACGGTTCCAGTCCCAAATCATTCCGAAATCAAGATAGGCACTCTTCAATCTATTATTCGACAATCACAATTGCCTCGAAAAGTTTTTGAATAGCACTTTAATATGCGCAAATTTTTTATTCAGACATTTGGTTGTCAGATGAACGATCATGATTCTCAAAAGATGGAAGCTCTTTTGCGCATGGATGGTTATGCCAAGGCTGATACTCTCAAAGATGCCGATATTATTGTGATCAACACGTGTAGTATTCGGGAAAAACCTTACCATAAAGCGATGTCAGCCATTGGGACAGCGAAGAAGGGAAAGATGGCGCTCAAGGATAGTGCGCAAAAGCCGATTATTGCCGTGACTGGTTGTGTGGCCTCTCATGATGGTGACTATATTCTGAAAAATTTTCCTTATGTGGATATTGCGATTGGACCTGATCATGTGAGTGCTCTGCCTCAGCTTGTGCGCGATGCGGAAGAAAAGAAGCAACGAAGTGTGCGGACAGAATTTTATGACTTGGAAGACTATGAATTTCCCACATCGATTTTGCCTCAGGATGTTTCTACTCAAAGTTTTAAAGCTTATGTGTGACAAATTGATGATGAGACAAACATCAAACGCCTTCGTTATACCAGCCCGCACCCTAAAGATCTCTCAAAGGGATTGATTGAAGAATATGCGATCAACACCAAGCTCTGTCCTCAAATTCATTTGCCCGTTCAGTCGGGATCGAATCGTTTGCTCAAACTCATGCGACGCTCCTATACACGCGAGACTTATTTGAAACGCGTCGATGCTATTCGAAAAGTGTGTCCGGATATTGCTATTTCAACAGACATCATTGTGGGATTTCCGGGAGAGACCGATAAGGATTTTGAAGCGACCTTAAGTCTCATTCGAGAAGTGAAATATTATAATAGTTTTTCTTTTTCATTTTCACCACGCCCAAATACAGAAGCGATGACTTTTAAAGATGACGTCCCTCATGATGTAAAAAAAATGCGTTTAAAATTTTACAAGATCTTCAAAAGAAATTTCATTTGAAGTGAATCAATCACGTGTCGGTAAAGTAGAAGAGGTGTTGGTTGAAAATGAAGCGATGGAAAGTCACAACTCGGGAGTTTTTGGACGCACTGCGCAGGGGATCTTGATGAATTTCCCTGGAGACGCTTCTTTAGTTGGTGCTATAGTCAAAACCGAAGTCACAGAAGCTACAGCATTTTTATTAAAAGGAAGGATCTTATGAACTTAATCGAAATGAAAGTGACAGGTTTGACGATCGATCCTTTTACCAACATGCCCATTATTATTCTGAAGGATATGGAAGAGAAGAGTGCTCTTCCGATCTGGATTGGTTTGATTGAAGCGTCATCGATTGCCACTGAGTTGGAAAAAATTCAGCTCACACGACCCATGACTCATGATTTGATGAAAAATATTCTTCAGACTTTGGGTGTGCAGGTGGAGCGTGTTGAAGTGAATGATTTATGTGACAATACTTTTATGCGCGCATCTTTTTAAAATCCTCCAATGCTAAAATCGGCAAAGGTGGGGAGTTTGTGGTAGATTCGCGACCTTCAGATGCGATCGCTATGGCTTTGAGGACATCGGCACCGATTTTTGTGGATAAGAAAGTCATTGAGAAATCACGTCAAGTCGATATGACCATCCCACAAAAGACGGAGAAAAGGGTGATCAACAAAAGTGGGCAGAATTCCTCGAAGGACTTAACACTGAGGATTTTGGAAAATATAAAATGTAATGTCGTCCTGTTTTATTGGTTGCCCGCAGTTTGTTATGCGGCTTTTATTTTTCATCTTTCTAGTCAGTCGGATATTTCACTTCCTAAATTTCCTTTTATCGACAAAATTGGTCATTTTATTTTGTATTCTGGTTTTGGCTTTTTCTTCGCTCGTGCACTGGCTCCATTTCAGCATCAAAGGCATTTGAGAAAAATTATTTTGTGGGGCCTAGTGGGATCTTTGCTTTATGGTTTGAGTGATGAATTTCATCAGTCGTTTGTCCCTCAGCGCTCTCCCGAATTTGGTGATCTGATGATGGATGGTCTGGGTGGCAGCATGGGTGGTGTTCTTCTTTATATCGAAACTTATGTCCGAAAAAGATTCCTTAAAAATTAAAATACTCGAAACGATTCAAACGTGGAAGCTTTGGCAAAAAGACGAAGCTATCGCTGTGGCTGTTTCGGGTGGTGTGGATTCGATAGTGCTTTTGCATCTCATGATCCATCTTCCAAAATCTGTGCGTCCGAAGGTTTCGATCTTTCATTTTGATCATGCGTTGCGGGGAAAACAGTCAAAAGACGAAGCTGATTTTGTTGAGAAGAAATGTCGAGACTGGAAGGTGGATTTCTACCGTGAAAAAGCACCTGTGTGGAAACGTAAAAGTAATGTCCATGAGCAGGCTCGACATTTGCGCTATGATTTCTTTTTAGAAAATCTTTAGAGTTGGGGGTTAAGAAGCTTGCCACAGCTCACCAGGCTAACGATCAGGCCGAAACTTTTCTGATGCATTGGATTCAAGGTTCGGGACTTAAAGGTTTATCTGGAATTCCGATCTCTCGGGATTATGTGTATCAGCAAAAACATTTTACACTTTTACGCCCTCTTATTTTAGCAACGCGAGAAGAGATTTTATCCTATGCTCAAAAGGAAAAGCTGAAATTTTTCAAAGATCCTTCAAATACGGATCAGAAGTATCTGAGGACGCGGCTTCGAAGGTTGGTGGGGCAGTTGGAAAAAGAAAATCTCAACTTTATCGAACGTACAGCAAAAAATGCTTTGTTGCTTCAGGCAGATGAGTCTTTTTTGAACGAAAAGGTCGAAGAGTTATTTTATGAGGGGGTTGATATCGTTGGGGGGCAGTGGCAGTGTCCCTTTGTATTTTTTCAGGAAGTTCCCAGATCTCTTCAATATCGTCTCTTGCAAAAGATAATTCATGAAATCAGTGGGGAAGCCTTGTCTTTTGACCGGATCGTAGCCATGTTGAGGTTTCTGGAAACAAAAGACAGTGAAAAGGCATTTTCTTTATCAGGATTGAGTTTAAGAAAGGAAAAGACCCATTTTTATTTTTCTAAATAATAGTTTATTGATCTATTTTTCTTCGCTATGCTACCCGCTTTACAGATAAAAGGTAACTTCTATGGCTAATAACAACATGAAACAAACCCAAAAAACGATCGCCTTGTGGGCGATTATTGTTCTTCTTTCTGTGTCCGTTTTGCATTTTCTCAATACAAAGCCTGTTCTTAGAAAGCAGATCAGTTTTAGTGAGTTTATGACAGCGATTCAGAAGGATACGATTGAGACGGTCTCTATTGAAGATGAAGAGTATGTGGGAAAATACAAGTCTGGTGTGAATGATGGTGAGTTTTTTGAAACCACAGGTCCTGCCGACAGTGAGAAAGCTCTTGATCTGATTTCAAAATCCAGTGCGACTTTGGAATATAAACGTCGTCAGCAAACACCTTTTTGGCAGCAGTTTTTAGTGTCTTGGCTCCCTATGATCATTTTGTTTGGTTTTTTCTTCTTTTCAATGCGCCAAATTCAAATGGGTGGTGGTCGTGCGATGAGTTTTGGCCGCAGTCGTGCACGTCTAATGTCTGAGAATCAGAAGAAGGTGACGTTTCAAGATGTGGCTGGTTGTGACGAAGCTAAGTTTGAGCTCGAAGAGATTATTCAGTTTTTAAAAGATCCTAAAAAATTCACGAAGCTGGGTGGACGTATTCCTAAGGGTGTTTTGCTTGTTGGCTCTCCAGGAACAGGAAAGACTCTCTTGGCGAAAGCCGTGGCTGGAGAAGCCGGAGTCCCTTTCTTTTCGATCAGTGGATCTGATTTTGTAGAAATGTTTGTGGGTGTGGGAGCCTCTCGCGTGAGAGATCTTTTTGAGCAAGGCAAGAAGCAAGCTCCATGCATTATTTTTATCGATGAAATCGATGCTGTGGGTCGTCATCGTGGTGCGGGTTTAGGCGGAGGTCATGACGAACGTGAACAAACCCTCAATCAGCTTTTAGTTGAGATGGATGGTTTTGAGTCGAACGAAGGTGTCATTATTATGGCAGCCACCAACCGTCCGGATGTTTTGGATCCGGCTCTGTTGAGGCCCGGTCGTTTTGATCGTCGTGTGGTGGTGCCTCGTCCTGATGTGAAGGGCCGTGAAGATATTTTGAAAGTGCATACAAAGAAGACCGTTGTGGCTCCATATGTTGATTTAAGTGTGATCGCTCGTGGGACTCCGGGATTTTCTGGTGCTGATTTGGAAAATTTAGTCAATGAAGCAGCTTTAAATGCCGCTCGTTATAATAAAAAACAAGTTGAAGCTGAAGATTTTGAGCTCGCCAAAGATAAAGTTTTGATGGGTGCTGAACGCAAGAGCATGATTCTTTCTGATTCTGAAAAGAAGACGATTGCTTACCATGAATCAGGTCATACATTAGTGGCTCGTGTGTTGCCTGGAACAGATCCTGTACATAAGGTGACGATTATTCCTCGTGGGATGGCGCTAGGTTTGACTCAGCAGTTACCTTTGGATGAAAAACATATTCATTCCAAAGATCAGGCAGAAAATACGATTTCTGTGTTGATGGGTGGTCGTTGTGCGGAAGAAATTATGTTTTCTCAAAAAACAACAGGTGCTGGTGATGATATTGATAAGGCGACCAATTTAGCTCGCAAGATGGTCTGCGAATGGGGAATGAGTGATTTAGGTCCCATGTCTTTTGGTCGTAAAGAACAAGAAGTTTTCTTGGGTCGTGATTTTAACCAACATCAGGAATACAGCGAAAAGACAGCGATTGAAATTGATGGTGCGGTTCGTGAGATCATTGCTAAAAATTATAATCGTGCAAAAAGTATTTTGAGTGAAAAAGTCGATGCTTTACACCGTTTGGCTGAAGCTCTTTTGGAACATGAAACGTTGGATGGTGACCAGATTGACCGTTTGATTCGTGGTGAGAAGATTGATCCTCCCACAAAGAAGTCACCGCCACTTCCTCCCACAGCTGTCGCAACCTCTCAGAATGCGGCTGAAGTGGGTAAAAAAGATAAGATTATTTTCAATCCATTCCCACAACCTGGAAACGCATAACTCTCAAGTCAAGATCATGGGGATTTTGAATGTGACCCCTGATTCCTTTTCGGATGGGGGCGCTTTCCTGGATCCTGAAAAGGCCTATGGCCGAGCTCTTCAGATGGAAGAAGAGGGCGCTGATGTTATTGATATCGGCGGAGAATCTACACGTCCTGGTGCTTTGCCGGTTTCTGTAGATGAAGAAATCAAACGTCTGCGACCAGTTCTACAAAAAATTTCTGGAAAAATAAAAGTTCCTCTTTCGGTTGATACCCGTCACGCAACTGTAGCTCGTATGGCGATCGAAGAAGGGGTTTCATGGGTCAATGATGTATCGGCTTTATCTGATCCTGAGATGGTTTCAGTGGTGAGTCATTATCAGGTAAAAATAGTTTTAATGCACATGAAAGGGACCCCTCAGACGATGCAGGATCATCCCCAATATCAAGATGTTGTATACGAGGTTTTTGACGAGCTGCAGAATAAAATTGAATTGGCCCGTGCCTCCATGGTTAAAATGGAAAATATTATTGTAGATCCGGGGATTGGGTTTGGGAAAAGTTTAGAGGATAACCTCAAAATTTTTAAAAACTTGGAGACGTTTCAAAAACTCAATTGTCCTGTGTTGGTCGGATTTTCAAGGAAGAGAGTGGTGAAAGCTCTCTTTGGAGAAACATTCGAAATGATCAAAATGGGTAATCTTTCTATGAGTCTTTTGGCGATTCAGAAAGGTGTTCAGTTTTTAAGAGTCCATGATGTGGCTGAAACAAAAATCTTGGTCAATGTTTTGGGGAAAATGGGGGACATATGAAAAAGCTTTTTGGTACCGATGGTATTCGAGGTGTGGCTAACGAATATCCTATGACAGGCGAAGTGGCGATGGCTTTGGGTCGAGCATTAGCTCATGTTTTTTATAATGGTCATAAACCTCATATTCTGATTGGAAAAGATACACGACTTTCGGGTTATATGATTGAAAATGCTTTGGCTGCGGGGGCCTGTTCGGGTGGTGCAGATGTTTTTTTGGTAGGTCCCATGCCCACTCCAGGAATTGCCTTTTTGACAGGATCCATGAGGGCTATTGCTGGTGTGATGATTTCAGCCTCTCATAATCCTTATCAAGATAATGGCATCAAAGTCTTTGATTCAGAAGGTTTTAAACTTCCTGATGAAACCGAGCGAAAAATAGAACAGCTTGTTTTAAATCCTAATTTTGATTCATTCCCTGTTGAAGATCGGATTGGCCGCGCCAAGCGTATCGATGATGCTCGTGGTCGTTATATTGAATTTATCAAGTCGACATTTCCTAAAAACTTATCTCTCGAAGATCTTCATCTGGTTGTGGATTGTGCTCATGGTGCGACGTACCAAATTGCTCCCGTTATTTTTGAGGAATTAGGTGCTCAAGTGACGGTGTTAAATGACAAGCCCAATGGAAAAAATATCAACCATCAATGTGGTGCTGTTCACCCTCAAGCTATGGCTCAAAAGGTGAAAGATGTGGGAGCTGATCTGGGTATAGCTTTGGATGGTGATGGAGATCGTGTTATTTTTTCCGATGAGCATGGAAATGTCATTGATGGTGATGCCATTATGGCCATCTGTGCTGAAGATATGATTCAAAAAGGTCAGCTGAAAGATAATACTTTGGTGGCCACTGTGATGAGTAATCAAGGTTTGGAAGAATATATTAGAATGTGTGGTGGTAAATTAATACGCACTCAAGTGGGTGATCGTTATGTGGTCGAAGCCATGCGCCAGAATCATTATAATTTTGGTGGTGAAAATTCAGGTCACTTGGTGTTTTTGGATCATTCACGAACAGGGGATGGTATTGTTGCAGCTCTGCAAGTCTTGAGGATTATGCTAGAAAGACGATCGTCTCTTTTTAAACTGGTTTCGCGCTATAAGGCATTCCCCCAAGTACTGACTGGTGTGAAGGTCAAAGAAAGACGGGATTTGCAAGGAGTGTCTGTAGTTCAGGATATGATCAAGACGTTTGAACAAACTTTAGGACAAGAAGGGCGAGTTCTTGTTCGTTATTCAGGAACGGAGCCTTTGGTCAGAGTGATGATTGAAGGTAAGAATAATCAAATGATTCAGAAAATGGCCCTCGAGCTTTCTGAATGCATCCAACTCAATTTAGCATAATTCCCCCATCCGTCCCGACATGTCGGGACTCCTTCCCCCGAGGTGGGGGAAGGCTAGAAGGAAGAAAATTTTGTTATGGCAAAACTAGGTGTTAATATTGATCATGTCGCCACATTGCGACAAGCGCGCGGGACAAAATATCCCGATCCTTTGAGTGCGGCTCTCATTGCTGAAAAGGGTGGTGCGGATCAGATTACTGTACACTTAAGAGAAGATCGTCGTCATATTCAGGATTTTGATGTGCGTCTTTTGCGCAAGACCGTGCAGACTGAGCTCAATCTTGAAATGGCTCTCTCTAAAGAAATTGTCACGTTTGCCCTCGATATAAAACCCAATCTGGTCACATTGGTGCCTGAAAAAAGAAAAGAGCTCACCACAGAAGGTGGGCTGGATGTCAAAAAACATCGCAAGGCTTTAGCTGATTTGGTGCCTTCCTTTCAAAAAGCGGGTATTCGTGTGAGCTTGTTTATTAATCCGGATGTTGAGGATGTCATCTTGTCTCATGAACTCAAAGTTGATGCGATTGAGATTCATACAGGCGCTTATGCAGAACAAAATCGAGATGAGGATCGTGCTCGTGAATTAGAACGGATTCGCATGGCCGCCAAAAAGGGCAAAGAGCTCGATCTCTGGGTCGCTGCTGGCCATGGTCTTCATTACACGAACACTCAAGCAGTCACCCAAATCAAAGAAATCGTCGAATTCAACATCGGCCATTCCATCATTGCTCGTGCTGTGTTTGTGGGTTTGGAACAGGCTGTTCGAGAAATGAAAGCTTTATTGAGCTAATCTACTTTTCTTTTTGTATTCTTGCTTCAATCACTCTCACAAGATCCGCTCCAGGTGTTTTGCACGAAGGGAATTTTTTAGCCCAATCTTTGGGGTTATGAAGAGTGGCATTTTTAAAGCCTTGGGTAGTTAAGGCTTGCTGGACTTCCAATTCATTCTCGAAATGTTGATAAACTCGACTGCGGACAAAGTGGGAAAGGGCAAGTTTAAAAGCGTTTGAAAGCCATCCGTAGTTTTTATTTTCGATGTGAATATCCGAAAGTAAAATTCCTGTGGGAAATTGTGAAAGTGTTTTGGCGAATCGAGTCCAGATATTGAGAACGGTATTTTGATCAAAATAGTTAATCAGCCCTTCGGTTACAATCACCAATCCTTTTGATTTATCCAGTGTGTTCGCCAGTGAGGTGAGAGAATCAGCTCCTTGTCTGTGGAGGACATTCAGTGTGACCACGCGATGATGTTCATGTGTGTTTTTTAAACGCTCACGTTTAAGGGTGGCCATCCCTTCAAGATCGGCTTCGATGTAAGTAATTTTTTTTCCGTAACGTTTTACAAATCTCAATCCTCGAGGAGAAAGACCTGCTGCACATTCAATGATCTGACTCACTTCGCCGGACTCAATGGCTTGTTCAAGAAGACTATCGATGATCTGATGGCGTGCGAGAAGGAAATGTTCCAATGTGGGTCCACCCAAAAGTGATGAAGCCGTCATGATAGGTTTTAATGAAGAATAAAATAATTTTCCAAGGTATGTCGCTAATCTCTCGTCAGAGAGTCCATGACGTAACCACACATGTCCGGTGTAATGAGCTGTTGGACTGATCGAAGCGCTTTTATGAGATTTTTGAGTCATGGCTCGCTTTAAAGACAACGAAAGACTTGATCCATAAGATTATTTTTATGATGAGTATTTTTCTATGTATATCGCTTCTTCCCAACAAGTCCGCGAAGCGGATCGTTTGACGATTCACCAATATCATATTCCTTCATCCGAACTGATGGAGCGTGCTGGACGTGGGGCGGCTCAGATAGTGATGGAGCGCTTTCCTGATCGCATGACGTCGTTTTTAGTTTTGGCAGGTCAGGGAAATAATGGCGGTGATGGGCGTGTGGTCGCTCGCTATCTTCAAGAGGCGGGATATAAGGTTGCCATTAATCTTCCCCTGAAAGATTGGAAAGTGAAGAAGAGTGTTATTGTAGATGCTCTCTTTGGTATTGGTCTGTCGCGTCCTATTGTAGATCCTCAAGCGTCTTTAATTCGAGATGTGAATTCCTCAAAACATTTTGTTGTTTCACTCGATATTCCTTCTGGTCTTCATGCGGACACAGGAGAGGTTTGTGGTGTGTGCGTGCGTGCGGATCTGACGATAACCTTTGGAGCTGTGAAGTGGGGATTGTTGAAAGAATCAGCTCATGAATGGGTTGGTGAATTGGTGTCTGTGGATATTTGCTATCCTGTGGATGTTTGTGAGGCCTTGAAGTTTCAAGATATTTGGGTGGATCGCGATTTTGTGCAGTCCTGGGTCACTCCTCGTAAGCGATCGAGCCATAAGGGTAGTTATGGGCATCTCTTGGCTCTTGGAGGTTCAGCTAAAAAACCGGGGTCGATTATGTTGTCGGGTTATGCCGCTTTGAGATCTGGCTCAGGTTTAGTGACAGTGGCACTTCCTGAAATAGCTTTTCGGAAATTTCCAAAAGATTTTTTAGAGCTCATGTTTGAACCTCTGCCTTCTCAAAAAAATGGTGAGTTTGGAAAAGTAACAAAGAATAATTTATTGAAAAAAATCGAACGAAAAACGGCTTTGGCGATTGGTCCTGGAATGGGGACTTCTAAAGGTTCTCATGATTTTTTGAAAATGGTGATTGAAAATTCAAACCTCCCTATGGTGATCGATGCCGATGGATTGAATCTATTGGCAAACGATCCCAAGCTTCTAAAAAAACTATCAGGTCGCTCTGTGATTTTAACGCCTCATCCAGGAGAGATAGGACGGTTGAGTAACTCCCCCCAACCCCCTCTTAAACTAAGAGGGGGAGAAGATCGTTTTGAACACGCGCGTGCCTTTGCACAAAAACATCAGATTTATCTTTTGCTAAAAGGTTATCGTACGGTCATGGCAACGCCTCGAGGCAAACTGTATGTGAATAGTACAGGTAATCCCGCAATGGCCACAGCTGGTATGGGCGATACTCTTACTGGGATCATCGGGTCTCTTTTAGCTCAAGGATATGATGTCGAAAAGCGATGGTCTTGGGATGCTGGATTCATGGGGCTGCTGGAGATCTTGTGGCCAAGCGTCTTGGGGATCGGGGGCTGATAGCACGAGATGTGGCTGATGTTCTTCCTTTGGTTATGAAAGATTATTATGAAGTTAGAAAGTTTAACAACGCATTCTCCCTCAGAAACTAAAAAGCTTGCAGCGTCTCTTGCCAAAGAATGGAAAGAAAAAGCGCGTGATCGTGGTTTGTTGATTGGTTTGGAAGGCGATTTGGGGGCGGGGAAGACGACTTTTGTGAAAGGTTTGGCTAAAAGTTTTGGGTTAGTAGAGGAGGATATCAGTTCGCCGACATTTACATTGGTGAATGAATATGGAGATTTAGTGCATGTCGATCTTTACCGGCTGGAAAAAACTCAAGATGTCGCAGGTCTCGCATTGGAAGAATATCTCCAACCTGGGAAAATCGTTTTAGTCGAATGGCCGGAGCGCGATCCTTTTCTCATGAAACAACTTCAGCTCCTGATAAAAATAAAGCTTGTCTCGAAAGATCAAAGACAAATAGAAATCATGCCCTTATGTTAATCGTTCAAAAATATGGAGGTACCTCCGTTGGTAATGCGGAGCGTATCCAAAATGTCGCCAAGCGTGTCTTGGAAACTCAGAAACAAGGTCATCAGGTGGTTGTGGTGGTGTCGGCTATGTCCGGTGAAACCAATCGACTCATAGACCTGGCACATCAGGTGTCCAAAGAGCCAGATAGTCGTGAGTATGATCAATTGGTATCGACCGGTGAGCAGGTGACCATTGCTCTTTTGGCTTTAGCGATCAAAGAGATTGGTGGGAAAGCGATTTCCTATCAAGGTCATCAGGTCAGAATTACGACAGACAATTCTTATTCTAAAGCTCGTATCAAAAAGATCGATGCGGATTTTATCCGAAAAGATTTGGATGAAGGGCGTATCGTTGTCATCGCTGGTTTTCAAGGTGTGGACGAAGAGGGGAATATCACCACTCTGGGTCGTGGAGGTTCTGATACCACGGGAGTGGCGATTGCTGCTGCTTTGAAGGCCGATGCTTGTGAGATCTATACGGATGTGGATGGTGTTTATACGACGGATCCTCGGATCGTGCCTCAAGCCAAGAAGATTCCCAGAATTTCTTATGATGAAATGCTCGAGCTCGCATCTTTAGGGGCAAAAGTTTTACAAATCAGATCGGTTGAAATGGCAGCGAAATATAAAGTCCCATTATGGGTGAAATCTAGCTTTAACAACACGGAGGGTACGCTTGTGACATCAGAAGACCAACAAATGGAAGACGTGATTATTTCGGGAATTGCTTATGATAAAAACGAAGCTAAAATCGCTGTGAGACGTTTGGCCGATAAGCCTGGAATTGCGTCACAGCTGTTTGCTCCTTTGGCAGAATCCAATATCAATATCGATGTGATCATTCAAAATATTTCAGCAGATGGGTTTACCGATCTGACTTTTACGGTGCCTCGCACTGATTTGACAAAGGCTCTTCGGATCGTTGAAAAAACAGCAAAAGAAATCGGCTGTGAAAAGATTGAGACAGATGAGAAGATTGCCAAGGTCTCTGTGGTGGGAGTGGGGATGCGATCGCATTCCGGTGTCGCTGCTAAGATGTTTCAAACTTTGGCCCAGGAAAAAATTAACATCATGATGATTTCGACTTCTGAAATTAAGATCTCGGTAGTTATCCAAGAAGCTGACATGGACCGTGCCGTGAAGGCTTTGCATAAAGTGTTTATTGAAACGTAGGGGCGTGATTTATCACGCCCAGTATAATAATGCCATAGAGGGCGCAATGAATTGCGCCCCTACATATTTATGAAAATCCAAATTTACGACACGACATTACGCGATGGCACTCAGGCCGAAGAGATTTCTTTTACGGTAGAGGATAAGATTCGTGTTGCCGAACGATTGGATGATTTGGGTGTCGACTATATTGAAGGTGGATGGCCAGGATCTAATCCCAAAGACAATGAGTTTTTTCAAAAAGCTAAAAAGTTTAATTTAAAAAATGCCAAGATGACGGCTTTTGGAAGTACGCGTCGTAAGGGAATCTCTGCCGATCAGGATAAAATTTTGTTGGGGCTGGTAAAAGCTCAGACACCTGTCATTACCATTTTTGGAAAAAGCTGGGATCTTCATGTGCGTGAAGCATTGAATGCGACTCTTGAAGAAAATCTCGAAATTATTTTTGATTCGATCCAGTTTTTAAAAAAACATACGGGCGAAGTCATCTACGATGCTGAGCATTTTTTTGATGGTTATAAAGCGAATCCAGACTATTGTTTAAAAACGCTTCAAGCTGCTGCTCAAGCAGGTGCTGATAGGATTGTGCTTTGTGATACCAATGGTGGGACATTGCCTAAAGACGTTTTTGAGTTGGTGACCAAAGTCTCTCAAGTGATTTCTAAACCTCTGGGAATTCATTGTCATAATGATGCTGAATTAGCGGTGGCGAATTCTCTGACGGCTGTTGATGCGGGTGCCACGCAAATTCATGGAACGATCAACGGGATTGGTGAGCGTTGTGGAAACGCAAATCTGATTTCCGTCATTCCTAATCTCAAACTCAAAATGGGTCAGGATTGTGTCAGTGTGGAGCAATTGACACAATTACGTTCACTCTCTCGTTTTGTGTATGAGCTCGCCAATCGGACACCTCAAAACAATCAAGCCTATGTGGGTGATTCGGCTTTTGCACATAAGGGCGGCGTGCATGTCAGTGCGATTTTAAAAAATCAAAAAACATACGAACATATTTTGCCGGAGCAAGTGGGGAATCGTCGGAGAGTTTTGATTTCGGATTTGTCCGGACAGTCGAATATTCTCTACAAAGCTCAAGAGATGGGTATGGATCTAGATCCTAAAGATCCCGCTGCGCGAAAGGTTGTGGATCAAATCAAGGATTTGGAAAATCAGGGTTATCAATTCGAAGGCGCTGAAGCGTCGTTTGAGATCTTGATGAAACGAGCGCTCAAAAAATATCAGCCTTTTTTCAAGCTTTTGAATTTTAAAGTGGTGGATGAAAAGAGTACGCGTGGACCCAAATCGACTGCGACTCTTAATATTTCTGTGGAAAATAAAAAATCAAAAACCACAGCTTCAGGTCGGGGTCCGATCAATGCTCTGGATGCGTGTTTGCGCAAAGCTCTGCAAAAATTTTATCCTCAGATTAAAGATGTGCAGCTGGTGGATTATAAGGTCCGTGTTTTGCCCGCAGGCAAGGGGACAGCTTCACAGGTACGCGTCTTGATCCAGTCTCGCGACAAAGCCTCTCGCTGGGGTACTGTTGGTGTTTCGGAAAATATCATCGAAGCTTCCTGGCAGGCTTTGGTGGATTCGTTGGAATACAAACTTCTTAAAGATTAGCCCTTTCTCATCCCGAGACTATTTCTCAGAGTGATAAATTTTCCTAGAATAAGGTGTTTTAGCTAATTCAAATTTAAGTTCAAAAAGTCAAAAAAAGGGACATCCTGAGCCTGTCGAAGGAGCAATTTGCATCAAATTCATGGTTCGACGGGGCTCACCATGTCCTTTTTGGCCTATTTTTCAAACACGCTGGCCAGTTACGTAAAAACCAAATAAATGTATGGGTATCTAAAAGAAATTTCATTCCATGTATTCCTTGAACTCATCGAGCGGTTCATCAAAATCTGGAGACATCCAGATTTTCCCTTTGAGGGATCCTGCTTTTCGAAATTGTTTTGTATTGTCTGTAAGACTTGGAAAAGGAATCACTTTTGCGACGGGTTTTGTATGTGCAGTGAGGATGATTTCTTCGCCGATGGCAATCTCTTGAATCAAAGCATCAATTTTTGGATGTTGTTCGATAGCGTATGTTTTCATGACGTTCTCCGTCTGTTCATGATGCCTGATCTTTCGCTTGTGTCGCAAGGAGAATTAGGGCTCCGAAAATATTTCAATCTTTTGAAATAACTTAAAATCCTGGTCAAAAGTGGCTATTTTTCGAATGGCGTATTCTTGCATGACTATCGCTATGAGGCTGTCGTGAAAGCTGAGTCGTCCCGAAGAAGATTGAATAATTTTCAAAATATCTACCCAGCTCCTTTGAATAAGGCTGCCTGTAAAAAGTATCTTTTCTTTTGAAAACAAGGGTGAAATTGCAGAAAATAATAAATCAAATTCTGACATCTTCTGTTTTCTCTCAAATCTTTTCCCTAAAACGGTTAGAGTTTCGTTCACGACAATATCGAGAAGGATGGGCCGTAGAGATGCTTGCTGAAGCCTCTTGCTCATGGCACATGCTTTTTCATGGAAAAAGTCAGAAGAGTCTATCTCGGCCACAAGAAAGCTTGAATCGATAATGATCTGATGAGCGACCTCATTCATGATCGAAGACTTGCTCTGTGTCATCGAGAGCGTTTCCTCCCAATGAAACTTTTCCCTCAATGGAAGAGATGTCGTGGAATGAGATCGATGGAATAGATACTTTTTACTGTGTAAAAAATCAGTGATCAGGCGCACGATAAGGCCATTTTTTTTGTACCCTTCGTGTTTGCATAGCTGATCAAATTCTTTGCTGATACGATCATCGAGTCGGATGGAAAGTGTTGTCATAAGTATTAAAAAAGTATCAAATGGTAGCAAAAGATGTCAATCTGCTTTTCTTTTTGTATCTAGCATTAGCTAAAGCTGTGTTGTTCTCATCCCGAGACTATTTCTCAGAGTGAAAAGTTATAAAATCCTACATTTTTATTCTGATTTTGTTAGGCGGATGTTTTTTAAGGTATTTCTGGCGGTGGTTTTAATTTTTTTTGCGACTTCAACGGCTCTATTAGCTTCTTGGCGTGTCAATGGCTCCCACTCTCCTGGATAGCGAGACTCTACAGCATATGGGCTTAGTTCAGCTAGTCCATCAATCGTAATATCTGGAAAAATTACATCAGGTATCAGGATAAATAATTCAGTTAAATCATGGGTTCTGGGAAAATTAATTTCGAGATAAGTTAATAGGGCTTTAAGATATTTTTCAGCACATTGCTGAGCATGGAAACATACAGTGTCAAAAGGACAATCGTCACCGAGTGTCAAAGTGTGTTCAGCATTTTTTAAGTCGTGTTCAGCTTTTTCAACCCATTCGCGTACTACATGAATAAGTTCATCCGACATGCTCATAAAGAACTTTCCCTTCATTCAGCGCTTCGTGGATAATGGTGCCTGGAATATTTTTATATTTTTTAACTTCTTCGGGCGTGACAAGGATGATGTCTTTTGGAAGTCCAATGCCTCCAAGGAGGCGATACATCTCAACAGTGGTTTGTCTTTTAGAGCCAGATATAGCCATGATGACTAGGAGGTCCACATCACTATGGGGACCTGCGGTTCCTCTGGCATAAGACCCAAATAAAATAATTTTTTGCGGATGAAACTGTTGAGCAAGACGATGTGTCATGAGATCGGTAATTTTATTTGTTTCTGTCTGGGTCATAAGTCTTTAATTCTAATTTGTTTGAGATTAATGGCAATCTGAAATCACTAATCTCTAGAATATTTAATTCCCTCGCTCATTTCTCATCCCGAGAATATTTCTCAGAGTGATAAGTTTTCCTATCAATAGAGGAGTTTTCTCCTGAGTCATATAAGTCACTTCATTTAAAATTATAATAATTACATGTATTTATATAATTTATCTTCTTCCGCTCTTTGGCACTTAGCTTGCTTTTGTTATTCCTGAAGCCAAAATTAGGTCTTCGGGAGAATGATTATGAGGAAGATTATAAGTGCACTATTTATCTTATCACTGTTTTATTCCCATTTTGTGTGGGCTGATAATGATATTACGCGCTGCGATGTTACAGATCATACACTCCCTCCGAGTTTGAGTGCAGCTTGTAATTGTTTAGTAAGTGCTTGTGGTAATGGAGCAGGGAGTCGGTATACAGGACAAGCACGGCAATGCTGTGCTAATAATTGGGATGAGCCTCGTTCAGAAAGCTGTTTTCATAGTCCAAGCTGTGATAATTATGTGATGGCCCCATTCGATACTCTTTCAAATACTTTAGCAGCAGGCCTCTGTGTTGATGCTTATAATTTTTCAGGGCCTTTTGCGACCCAATATGGTTTATTTCGAACAGTCTGTCCAGCCCTTCCCACAACTTGTCCTGCTTGTTTTACACAGATGACTAATGGAGTATGTATAAAAAAAGAAGTCATCCGACCTTCGGGGTCCTCAATTTCTGGTACTTTTGGTTTGGGAGCTTGGATTCCTTCTTCTCCTGCTTATAACGCGGGTGATACCGTATCTTATCGAATCAGTATTAAGAATTTTACGGGAAGCACTAAGATGATAATTGTAAGTGATCCAATTCCTGCAGGTTTACAGCTGACTTCGGGTACAGTTAGTGGAACTGTGAATGGGCGATCTGACTTTTCTTTAAATAATCTTTCTATCTCTCAAATAAGTACAGCGGAATTCCCTTTGTATGACGGTGAAGAGTTGACTATCACTTTTGATACTACAGTTGTGGGTGGTACACCGCTTCCTGCTTCTGACAGTTGTACGGTGACAAATACTGCAACTATTATTTCGTATGATACCGATAGAGCTGCTCATGCATTGCAATCTATAAGCTCAGTCCCCATTAACACTCCTAGTTTATGTGCGACTCCTTCAGGAACAGGTGGTGGTGGTAGTGGTGGTAGTGGTGGGTCGGGTGGTGATACTGGTATTATTATGATCCCTCCTGTTAGCAATTGTAGGTCTGGTGAGCTAGGTGTGGGTTCAAGCTTTTGCTTTTCAAAAGTACTAATTACAGATCCTTCCAATGTTCATTTAGGTGATTCGGTTCAGTATCGCATTAGAGTCAGAAATACAGGCGCTACTTGGAATATCGTAACACTGACAGATACTATTATTAGCGGCTTAACATTAACGGACGTAAATCCCAGGGCTACGTCCTCAACTTTTGATCCCGCAAGAGGGTATAGTGGTTATGTCGGTGTTGATGCAGGAGCTACTGAAGATGTATATATTAATGCAATTACGACAGCGTGTGATTTAGAAAATGCGGGAAGAATAGATTTCGAAGCATTTGGCGGTGTTACACAGACTGTAACAACTCGCTTGCCTTCATGCACAATGTCTGTGACTGGCACTGGTGGTTGCACGGGATCGCTATCTGGTGGTGCAAGTCCTTGTACGCCACCAGTTATAATACCTGATACATGCTCAGCAGCTCTGGAGAATTTAAGAGCTGTAGAAGTCACGCGTGTCCCATCAACTTATGCTACTCGTGCGGATTTCCAAGCGGGCTATCTCCTTCGCCGTTGGTCAGGCACTACTAGTGCTTTTACTAATGATGCTTTTATACTCTATAAAGCCTTTTGTGATTGTTCTCGTGATATTGGTACGACTGAATACCCCTGTACTGGAAGTGTGACGGGATCGGGTGGAGATTCAGGGTCTGGAGGTGGTAGTGGAAGTGGTGGCGGTAATCCACCTATGGATAGCACAATTTTTACAAAAGAAATTGATCAACCTATTCCTAGAAGTGGTTTTAATAACGGGGATCCAATAAGCTTTGAAATTACTCTTACTAATCATTCAGGCCATAACATGTTAGACAGAGTGATTCGTGAAAATATTCCTCTTGATGGGGGACGACCTCTTCTTGAGAATTGTAGCTATAATTTGACATCCGATGATGCTGCCGCGGCTTCTTCGAGCATTCTGTCAGGCACATCCTATATAATCCCTTCTTTAACTAATTCTAACACCGCTATAGTGAGGGTTGTAAAATGTACTATTAACAGCTGTAAACCTTTTGATAACACGGCTGATACTTTTCAAGATTTCATAATGGGATTTTCAGTGACTGATTATCCGACTGCTTCGGTTCATGTTCCCATTAATCCCTTGAGTTGTAGTGTTGGCACTGGTGGTTCATCAGGCTCAGGTGGAGATACGGGAACAGGTGGGAGCTCAGGTACAGGTGGAGGGGGGCCTGCGACTCCTGCAGGATGTCCTGATGGATTTGTATTACTAGGAGATAAAAGCGCCTGTTTTATGAAGACTTTGACTACCAGAGTAGGAAGAGGTGTTGATTATCAAATTGATGTAAAAAATCCTACAAGCTCTGACCTTAATCTTGTCCTTAGGGAGTATCCTTCTGGGATGTCGATTGATAGTTTTATTCAGACAATGCCTTCTTTTGCCGCTCCAGCTTTATTGCCTTCTGATTTACCCTATTCATTCTCATTAGCTGGAGGTGAAGAAAAAAGATTTCTCGTTAAAGGTACTGTTGATGATTCTTGTGAAGTTAAGAATGCAGTTGAATTTCTTGATATAACTGGGACTGACGTTTCTGCTCCCAGATATTCAAATAGTTATGGAACAGATCTCGTAACAATTCCTCCAGCAGAGTGTCACTTGGGTACTGGTGGTTCATCAGGCTCAGGAGGAGATACAGGAGGAGGGACTGGTGGAAGTGGTGGTTCGGGTGGCTGTACCACAGATACAGATTGTGGTGTGTCTACAGAATGTCTTACGTATAAGTGTAACGCAACACTTCATCAATGTAGTTCAGTGGAAACTATGCTCCCACAATGTCAGGGAACCGGTGGCGGAACGGGTGGTAGCGGTGGAGGCACGGGTGGTAGTGGAGGAGGAACTTGTGAAAATGAGTTGTCAGCGTTGCAGCTTGCAAGAAGTTCAACTTTATCAAGCCATGCAACTGATTTTCCAAATCAAGCTACTTTTGTAGAAGGATTTTTTAATGGTGCATTGGTACGTATTGATCCTCCTGCATACGATGCCTATAAGTACTATTGTAGTTGTACCAATAATACAGGTAATCAGGAATTCCCATGTACTCGTCCTCAAGTTGGCACCGGTGGATCTGGTGGAGGCACGGGTGGTAGCGGTGGGGGTACCGGTGGTACGGGAGGTGGTAATCCCGAAACTCCACATCAAGAAGTTTGTGCTGGTTTAACTGGATTGGATGATACTTGTTGTCGAGCTGTAACAGCTGCTTCGGCTGTTGCTCCATCTACAATTCCAGCTCTGTTAAGGAATCCATCTATCTGCCCTACAACTTCAATAGAAGCCTGTAATAACTTTGGAAATAATTTGAATGTTACATTGGGTTGTCAGGCTCAGTTTAATCTGTGTTGTCAGGTGATTATTAATATCGATGGAACTCAGACAACTTATGGTGTGCAAAGATGTATTAATGAGATTTCTAATAGTACACTTGCTTGCAGTTCTGTAGATGACCATTCGACTATTAACAACACAACTACAAACAACAACACTACAAACAACAACACAACTACAACAGTTACTCCAGTCCCAGGTGGGGGGCGCTGGAACTGGCGGATCTACCGGCGGTACCGGAGGGGCTTCAGGTACTGGTGGAACCAACGTTCCCCTGCAAAACCATAACACCTAACGGCGTGAAGGGGAGTTGTCGTGTGGCGCCGGCAAATGAAGCAGATCTTATAGTGGCTGATCCTCAACGAGGAAGTACCGTGTACGGTTTGGCAACAGATGGCACCTGTTTGCCTCTGAATATTATTTACACACCACCACAGTTGGGTACTCAGCCTGCGATTACTACTCCATACACTGTTGTCTTTATGCAGAATGGGGGACAGTCTGTGTGGATGACATCAAATACGAGCAATAGTGCAACACCACCAGTCTCAACTGAAGTGACAGCAGCACAGCCCAGATATTTGGCTAACGCACTCGCAAGTATTGATTCTCGAGAATTATCGAAGACTGTTTGTGGTCCTATTGATTACGAGCACTCTGAGCATCAGGCGAATTTTATCGTTACCGCTCAAACCATTCCATCAAGGTCTTCGGATGCCGCTGTAACCCTTGATACCGTCGAATGTAGCGTCAACCTCGCCGCCGAAGCCATGGGTTCAGGCGCGGGCTGTCGTGGATGTTCCGTCAATGCTTCGCATCAAGTGAAGAGGGATGCCTTGATCAATATGATTGTCTTCTTCTCATTCTCATCAATCGCCTGGTGGGCCATGAAGAAAAAAATGCTGGGTATTCGCTAACACTCGAAACTCTGTGGCTGTTCAAGAGCGGGTTGCTAAAAAGCAATCCGCTCTTTTTGTTTGTTTTCGTTGACATGGTAGTGGTATCATCTACAATACCACAATGTTTGACGTTGTTTTTGACACTAATGTCCTGGTTTCTACGTTAAGATCGCGTCGGGGTGCTTCTTTTAAGCTTTTATCGCTTATTGATCAGGGGTTGTATCAGCTACATCTTTCAGTCCCTTTGTTGTTTGAATATGAAAGTGTATTGAAACGGGATTGTGCTCATTCGAAGCTGTTACAAAGTGATATTGATGACGTCCTGAACTACCTGTGTCAGGTGTCTAAAAAAAAGAATATTTTTTACCTATGGAGGCCTCAGTTGAAGGATCCAAAAGATGATTTTATTTTGGAATTAGCTGTCGAGTCACGTTGCAAATTTATTGTCACATTTAATAAAAAGGATTTTGTCGGGAGTGAACCTTTTGGTATCACTCCCATACTTCCCAAAGATTTTCTGAAAATATTAGGAGGAAAAAATGAGCACCATTAGTTTAAGACTTCCAGAGTCATTGCATAAAAAAGCGAAAGAAATTTCATTTAAAGATGGAATTTCGATCAATCAGTTTGTGACCTCTGCTCTTGCTGAAAAAATTAGTGTTTTTTTTGCAGAGCATTATCTTGAAGAAAGAGCTGCAAAGGGCCAGCGCAAACTATTTTTGAAAGCTTTAAAAAGGTGAAGGATAGGGCTCCTGATAGGGAAGATGATTTGCTTTGATAGAAAGTATATAGTCATGCTCAAAAAAGCGGGTTGCTGAAAAGCAATCCGCTCTTTTTGTTTGTTGTGCGTAATCTGATTTTTTTAGAAAAAATATTTATAAATTTGTGGAGAGAAGAAAGACCATTCCTAAAAGCACTGAGGCCAAGTAGAATGGAGCCTGGTGCCAGTAATCATAGAGAAATCCCGCCACAAAAGGTCCGAAGACACGTCCCAGAGATGCGCTAGCTTGAAAGACTCCCATGACAGCTCCATTCATCGTATGATGAGGTGATTTTTTGGAGACGAGACTCATGATGGACGGTTGGCTGATGGCACGACCTGTGGCCGCTAGAGCCAAAGGTATCAGTAGCATTGTCACACTGTCAGAAAAAAGGGATGAGGGCAAATCCAAATACAAGAATGACTAAGCCTGTCAGGAATAAAAATTTTTCCCCAAATCGTTGAGTGAGTTGTTTAATCATGCCCCCCTGAATCGCAGCTATAATGAGAGCCATCATGGCTAAGACATAGGCAACATGCATGGCATCGTATTGAAACTTGTCGAACATGAAAAAAGCCAGGACGGATTCAAGCTGAGAAACTCCCAAGGTAAAGATCAAATAGAGAAAGCACAGAAGCAAGATGGGTTTATGAGTCAAGACATTGGTTTTGATTGTTTCAACATGATGATGACGTGCTGGTTCTTTGAGTTTGATGCTTGTGTAGATGAGATTGAGTGCGCTCATGCATGCTGCAGCTAATATTGGAATATTATAACCAAACTTCGAGAGTGCACCACCCATGGCTGGTCCTAGTAAAAATCAATCCCAAAAGCAGCTCCAATCAATCCCATGCCTTTAGATCGATTTTCTTCATCTGTGACGTCAGTGACATAAGCAGAAGCAACGCTGATATTAGCAGCAAATATTCCTGAGAGAATGCGTCCGACAAAAAGGGCAAAAAGAGAGTGCGCATTTCCTGTGATGACAAGCCCTGCGCAAGTGCCGGCAATGGTAAATGTCAGAATATTTTTACGTCCAAACTTATCTGAGAGTTTTCCCCAGATGGGAGAAAAAACAAATTGCATGGCAGAGTAGCAGGCGACCATGATTCCCAGCGTAGAGGCTGTGGCTCCAAATTGTTTGACGTAAAAAGGAAGGATGGGGACCACCACGCCAAAACCTATCAGGTCGATGACGATGATACTAAAAAGGATTAAGAGACTACGATCTTTTTTCGAATTTTCAGAAGTGTTTGTCATGGGCCGCGCTTATGGTTCGACTTACTTCATGGTGTCTATTATTTTTATTTTAGTGTTAGGAAAAAAAAACTAAAAATTTTCGCAACTAAGTTTATATTGATGACGAAGAAAGTGTATGCTGCCCATTTCAAACTTTTTTCAACCTCTCTATGCAAGGCCTCGTAGCTTAGTGCTTCCTCCACCTGCTGCAACAACGCCATCGACTGATACGGCTGTTTCTCTCGGTAAGTATGTAGCTCCATTAACCGGTCAACCCATAGGCGTACGACAATTTGTTAAAGACTTGGCTCGTCTTCCAGCAGACAGTCTCCCGGAAGTATTCAAAGGGATGAGTGCTGATCTAGGAATGATGACGGGAGCGGTCGTTGTTCATTATGCTCATGTAGCTTTAAAAGCTCTTTGGGAAAAAGTAACTTCTGATCAAAGACTTTCGTTAGTTTCTACATTGTCTCAACGCGATCTAGATGTCGCTCTGCAATTGCTAAAAGGGTCTAAGAGACGATCTCTATCTTCTGACGAAAAGTCATCGATTGCTTCAGCTCTCCTCAGTCGTGTTCGTGACAGTAAAGATCCTGTGAAATCAGTCCAAGAGATGATGGCATTGGCTGGGAAAAGTAGTGATCGTCATGTTGCTCAGGCACTTTATAGTGCAGTGGCTGAAGGGTGTTCTTACCTCTTAGCTTCTTATAATGATATACCATCTTGTCTTGTCAGCGCATTAGATGAGCTTCCAGTCGAAAGTGGGGATCGTTTGTTGCAAGCGATTGTGACAAGGTTTGTTGAAGAAGGCCGTTATGACAATCTTAGTGTTTTAGGTAATCATATGAACGAGCCGGAAGGATCTACTCGTGATTGTATTTGGGTCAGAGCTTATGCGGATTCTCTAGAACGGAGTCTTGGTGAAATTAAAGAAAAGGCCAGAGAGTGTATGTCTGATGGCAAAGGCGATACTTTAAGGGATGTTATTGCGTTTCATATCGATTTGCCTTCGCTGGCATGGCGGCATCCAGATCGTAAGGAACGAAAACGACTTTTGAGAGTGTCATTGGATTTTGCTTCTGCCGTCAAACATCCCGAGATTCCAAATCGATTGGCTTTATTAGTGGAAAATCTTCCTCCCGATGAAGCCAATGTCGCTTATAGAATGATGTTAAAGTCTGGAGAATTAACTCTCTTAGAAAAGTTGGCGATTGCCTCTGATACAAGCGAGTCTGTGGGTGATATGACTCATGAGAATGTGACGCTTCCTTTTTTGATGCAAGCGTGGAAACATTTAGGTCCCACAGCTTCAGGATATGAGTCACAACTTTTAGTGAGCGCCTTAATTTCAAAAGCTGATTTTTTCTCTGATCCCGAAGATATCAGACCTCTTGCTCAGCTGGCTCTTGATGTGATGGGAAATAAAAAAGAAGCCTTTTACCGTCACGATCTAGGCATCGTGCCTTTTTTAGAAGAATATGCTCCTGTCATTGTCGAAAGTTTAGATGATAGCGGTAGTTTTGTTTTGTTAGCGCGACTTGCTGAAGTCAAATTGGGATACAGCTCGTGTACTCAAGCCGTTGTAAAACATCTTCTACGTCCTCAAGAAGGTCGTACATCAATGGAGATTGTTGGTATCATAAACCAGATAGATACTATTTTTGAAAAAACTGAATTTCCCATTACGAGAGACGTGGATGGTGTTGTACGTTCTGCTTTTGCTAAAATGATGCCGAGTGGTTCATACTGTGCGCTTGGTTACATAAGAGGGATAGAAGCTCCAGTAATTGATAGTCGTTATCTCCAGTATACTTCTTATCTTGATAAAGTAAGACTGCTTCATGATTTTGTGGCTCATTTTGGTTTGGAAAAATTGCCTGTCGGAGTTGCTCGGGACTTATTGAAGGGGGTTCCTAAAGATATCATTGATGGATATGCTTCATCTGTAGCTCAGGCGCCGGATGTCGCTGGAGTGAATGATCTTTTAAGAGTTATCGATTTTAACCTTCAGGGGATTCCCTGGGAAGCAACGGTGTGGAAAAGTTTTATTGCATCTTCCTATCCTCATAGTTTTGCCAGCAGCTTAAAAAATGCTGTAGCTGATGCTAGAAAAAGTGTTCCTTCATCAGAAGAGGTATCTGATGCTACTTTGTATGCATTGGCGGCTTATTTTAGAAGTGAGTAATAAACGCTTCCTTTGCCTTTTCCTTTTTTGCGCAACCACGAGAAGTTTTGAAGATCTTTTAAGGCTTGCTGTCGACTAATGGAATGTTCTGTCAAATTTAAATAATCCTTCATTTGAAAACTCCGATGTGACTGACAGTATTTTTGTAAAATGAATCCCCGACTTGTAAGATCATATTGATAAGCTCGATGTTGAAGGGGCGTTTCTTTAAGAATGGGAATGTCGGTTGCTAAATAACCCCATTTTTTAAAATACCAAAGAGGTTTGTCCAAAACTTCAGCCATTTTTTGCCCGCCAATACGATAAAGATTTTTATAAAAAAGCTGTGTAGGGACTGGTTTGGCCTCACTCATAAGATAACGAAATAGATCTTCATTGGATTTTTTTTGTTCGGTGACAAATTCTCCGATAACAGCAGCTATAGTGAGGGCCTTTTGTGCTTCGAGATCTTTTTAAAAGTCACCGGGTTGAGGTCCAGATTTTTTCTGATAAAAAAGTCGACCAATAAGCTCATGAGACGGGGATCATAACGAGATTGAAGTATGGCCAGAATCAAGAGGTGATGCAGGGTCATTTTTTGATAAGGCCAGGATTTTTTTTCTCCTGTGGCAAAAGCTCCTTGTTGTGAGAGCTCCCAATACAGCCGGGTTTGGTGATTTAATGAAAGGGGGAGGGTATATTTCATAAATCTACATTAAGCTCATCGCAAAGATCTCCCAAAAGATCAGAAGCTTTTTGTGCGCCGGGAATTTTCTTATTCATCAGCTCGGTAATGCGATCATCCACCAAGTGAACATTGGCTCCCTTTTTGATCAAAACTTTTGCATGAGGAATATCTTTTTCACGACCCGCAAAGCATTTCATAATTAACAGGTCTTCTTTACTGAGAGCGCAGACTTTCAGGTGTTTTCCCTCGTAAATAGTGACAAGTCGATCCCCGTAATTTGAAGGTAAAACAAAAAGAAAAGTGGAAAAGTAGTCATTGAGCCAATCTTGATCGATGTTCAATTCTTGGCCTACAGCGCGTACATATTTTTTAAAATCAGAGAGCTCCATGGAGGATTTGTCTGGAGTGCCATCGACATCAGCAGTGCTGATAGGTACTCCATAAGCTACAATCAACGCAGCTCCTCCACCCACAATAAGTCTCACAGGTTGATCCAATTTCATATCAAGCTTTTTAAAAGCCTGTAGCATGATTGTTTTTTCCATAAGCTTATTTCAGCATGGGTGGGTATTTATGACAACTAAATAAAAGTTGTCATAAAATCATTCTATTTATTTTTCTGATATATCGCCTGTGTAGACTGTATAGTCGATTCTCCAGTACAACTTGTCTTTCTTATTGCACTCATGTAAGCCGCGCCGACTATGCTCTCAAAAAATATTACGACGGCAAAAAAAGTCGAAGGCATTTATCGTTTCCTCAAGATCAAAGCAGAGAATTGGCCACGCCTAATTAATCTCGAAGTCACCAAGCTGTGTAATGCTCAGTGTGATTTTTGTCCGTGTTGGGAAATCAAAGACTATCCTCAGCTCAAAGACTACGGTCCTATTTTTGAAAAGTTTAAACCTATTGTCGTCTCTCTTAATGGCGGTGAACCTCTTCTTCGAAAAGATTTTGTTCAGATTATCGATCAAGTGCGCCCTCATTGTACCTACATGACGATGATTACACATGGACAACTCCTGACGGAAGATAAGTTTAAAGAGATCTGTGATCATGGGATGGATCAAGTGACGATTTCTCGCAATTATATCGACGAACAACATGATCAAGAGCGCCACTTGCCGGGATTGACCAAGCATTTCCAAACGCTGGTTCCTCATCTCACCAAGCAAGGTTTTGACAATATTAGTTTTAATACGGTGATCATGGATAAAAATATCGATCATATTATTCCGCTGGCAAAACAAGCGTATGAATGGGGTGCTAAGATTTCGTTTAGCTCTTACAGCGCGTATAAAAATGATAAAGAAGAGTATCGTGTGCAGGATGAAAAGCTGGCAAAACTTGAAGATGTGATTGGTCAGTTGTTGGAGCTGAGAGCTAAGCAGGGCAATATCATGACATCTGAATATTATCTAAAACGCGTCCCCGAATTTTTTCGCAAAGGTCATATGGAAGATTGTCGAGCAGGTTTGAATTTTATTCAAATGACCCCGATGGCTACATCAAACGCTGCAGCGAAATGCCCGTCATGATGCATTGGTCCGAATACCATCCTGATAAGGTTGCAAAGAATGAGTGCGATATTTGCTGGCTGTCATGTCGCGGCGAAACCGAAACTCCGATGACACCGTCGAGGATTTGGGAATTCATCAAGCACTAGCGAGAGAGAATTGCGAAAGATATAAGTTTGTCGTGAGCCTGTCGCAAGTTGTGTCACAAGTGTGTCGCAAGTTTAAATCTCTATTTTTTTACAAATAAGCGATAGGTGAGCCGATTGGTGGCGCCTTCAACTGTGAGTAATCTTTTCTCTATCATTGTCTTGAGCTCCCTCTGAAGAGTACGGCGGCTGATCTTTGGGTAGAGTTTTTCATAGCTCTGAATTGTGAAGCTTGCTTGCTCTGAGGCATAGCGCAAAATAGACCGCTGTCGTTCGGAAAGATTATTTTTGAGAGCGAGTATATCCAAGCGAATAACTTTCTCACCAAGCTCCTTTACCTCATTCATTTGAATCGCCAGTCCTTCGACAAAATATTCAAGCCAACCTGTGAAATCCATTTTGTTTTCACGAACACTTTGAATCGCTCGATAATAAGCTGGACGGTCACGGTCGTAGTATTTGCTGATTGTGAAAAGGCGTTTGAAGTCATAGCCGGTTCGATACAGGGAAAGGGTTGAGAGCAAGCGGGCTGTCCGGCCATTGCCATCTAAAAATGGATGAATGTGAACGAATTGGAATTGAGCGACACCCGACTTGAGAACCGCGTTCACCCCTTCCTCTTCATTAAGCCATTGAACCATCTCGGACATCATTCGAGGGACCTCATAAGCGGGTGGTGGCGTATAAATCACTTCACGAGTCTTAGAGTTGACGACGTAGTTTTGGATCTTTCGATATTCCCCCGGCGCGGCGGAATTACCACGTACGCCTTGGACGAGTCGTTTGTGAATCTCACGTACAAGTCCTTCTGTAAGAGGATCACCGCTTCCCAAGTATTCAGCGACCAAGTCGAAAGCTTTTCGATAATTGAGAAGCTCCTTGACGTCATCGGGTTTGGTGCCAACTACTTTCTTGCCGGCCAGAAGTTTCTCGGATTGCTCCAAGGTTAATTGAGTACCTTCAATATGTGTCGTATGATGAGCTTCCAAAATCAACGCTCTCGCCTGCATTTCTGAAATCCAATCTTCAGAGATTTTTGATGCTTCAAGAAACCCTCGTGCTCTCTCGATCTTGGTGAGAGCCGCTGTGATGGTGTTGGAAATTGTGAAGCGAGGGGAAAAGGACATGTTTGGCTGTTCCTAACCTGAATATGCCGCCTCCCGGAATCGAACCGGGATGCCCGTGAAGGCATCAGATTTTGAGTCTTACTCAATCCAATAGCAGCAATTCCTTACAACAAAATACGACAATAGATTCAATGTTTTATTCGATGCATGGGTATCGCTGATGCTTTAGTCTTATCGCTATTTTTTGTGCATTAGTGTCCCAGGAATGCCCCACGAGAAAAAGAAAGGGGGGTACCATACCCTTGAATGGGGGGGGCTTGAAAAAAGGCGATATAGGGGGTATCCTCAAGCGCACTATTTTTCAAAAACAGTCTAAAAAATCATTTGAAGAATAGACTGATAATTTAGAAAAGAGCTTATGATTCAGAATTTTTCAGAGAATGTTAAAAGGCCACGAGGGCGAGCTGTAAAGAATCGTCGATCTACTGTTGACCAGGTTATTTCAATCGACTCGCTTCGATTTTTCAAGGAAGGTTACTTCTCTAATCCGCAATCTGAGGGGACTTTGGAATGGAGTTTTAACGGAGAAAGGGTTTTGGGTATTAGTTATTCTAGAATATTAACCACAGGCAACCTAGACGTTATAAGGGTTAATTTTGGAGGAGATCCACAAGTCCTCTACGACATTCCTGCTGTTCCCACCAAATGTAACTTTGGTGGGGTTCGACCTTGGTTTCTCTGTCCTTATCCTAAAGACGGCAAACCTTGTTATAAAAGAGTCCGGTATCTTTATTTGCCCTACTCAAATTCGAAAATCTTTTGTTGCCGCCAATGTGCTGATTTAACCCATGTCTCATCTCAGCGATCAAAAAGTCCAGCCTCTAGAGGCCTCCTCTCGATGAATCGCCTTTTAGATCTACAAGATCGTATTTCGAGAACAAGAAATGAAGAGAGAAAAAAACATTTAATGAAGAAGTTGGATTTTGAGCTCGATCATATAGAAAAGATGAATCTTTTTCTCATTAAAGGAATCAATCGTTTCAAAGGGAAGGAGAAGCAAGCTTAGTGTATTCTGATTAAATGGACTTCATTGGTAATGAATTGCTGTGATATGAGAACTCCTTACAGTGGGATTCCATTGAAAAAACCCTCCGCATTGTTCCCTTGCATCGCATTGTCCACACTCCTTATCGTAGTCATTCTTCCAATCAGATATGGAAGCTCTGGAAAATTTCCAGAGATTCTTTTTAAGAACACATAATTGGTGGTTGTAAATGGAAACATGCATTCCTTCTCTCGCCAGCCTGATAACAGCAGCTTCAAGTTTCTCCTGATAGTCGAAGGGGTCTATCCACAAGGATTCAAGATTAGCTTTGGTGTATCCAACAATCTCAAGACCCATAAAAGTGACGTGATTCACGAAAGGCATGTTTCGGTATATGAACTCGGCCAACTGCGGTAGTCTTTCGTAAGTTTGTTTGTGAACAACAATTCGAATTTCAATTTTCTGCCCTAACCGTCCCAAATTATGAATGCCGTTGATTGTCTCCCAGAAAGCTCCTTCAGCTTGAACGACATAATCATGAAGGTAATCAATATCAGAATATAACGGAATCCCTGCCGTTAAGTCAGGATGAAGGATAGAGGCGTATTTAGTGGCAAAGGCCTCGTCTTTAAATGTTCTTCCGTTGGTTAACATGTGAAGCTTCATGGAGGGATGCAAATTACGGCACTCTGAGATAATCTTCAGAAGGTTATCTCCCATCAGTGTTGGTTCACCACCCGTTATGCACATCACTTTTGTATCGGTATCAAAGAGCCTAATTTCATCCAGAATTGCTTCTAGACGTGCATTTGAATCAACTTCTTTTGGAGGCTGAGAACACATGAGGCAATTACTGTTACAGGCATCGGTAGTAAAAATAGTATTTTGATGTGATCCTCGGAGATAAACAGTTCTAAAAATACCTGATTCAGCATCTCCCATAACCACATCTCCCTCATTTAAATGATCCAGTGCTTCTATTGAATGAAGAATTGGTTGAGACGAGGGAATGGGTAAGTCTTTGCTTGGAAGTGAAGACAGAATTAACGAGTATCCTTTCAAATCATCTGCTGTCAGATTAAGAATATTTTCGATGATAAGGGCATGTTTTTCTCTCTTCTCAATAAAAGGTTCCGGCGTACGTAGAATTTTAACTGTAGTCCTACGATTGATATTTTGAGGTATGCCTCTTGTGAAGACTTTTATCATATCAGCTTCGAAGTTCTTTCGTTTCTCTAACGCTTGTTCTGTTTATCCAAGAGTAAAATATATCGAGGATTTCTTGGTCGCCTGATTCAATGAGGTCAATCAGATGGCGAATGACACCCATGTTTCTTTGGCAAAAACCACTGGTAGGTCGGTGGCCTGCTTCGTCACCCTGAACCCGATAGTGATAAGTTGGGTCAGCTCCACAAAAAGGCTTATAGGCGCAATCTGAGCATCCTGGTAAGACCTCTGCTACCGATTGGTTAAGTGCATTTACCAAAATTGGATTCGTGAAAATTTCAGCGTAAGTGTTTTGATGCACGTCACCAAGGGCGAAATGTTTATCGCCCATTTCAGCCAACATGCGAGCCTCATCGGAAAGATAAACTAAACCATCATAATTATAGACTACGGCGCCGATACCAACACCTGCCGGAGATTGCAGATCCACAAAATGAGTTGGGAATGGAGTCAGTATCTTCCTCAGAATTATTTCAGCTAAAGACTCCGATAATTCAATGCCCTTCCTATTGAGATTGAGAATATGATCCAGTCCCGTTTTATAGAACTTCAAAAACTCTTCGGTCTCATAGAAAGATAAGTTTTTTGTTCTTGTCGCAAAGCCATAGGGACTAATGGATCTTAAAAAAATACTCCTGAAACCTAGCTTCACATACTCATCAATGATTTCTTTTGGACGTTGTAAGCTGAGGGTGGTTGTCGTCATGAGAGCTGAGACACCGCCATAGCCTAGCTTGCTTCTTACTCGTTCAAGGTTTGTGGAAAACCTTTTGTAGCTGTCCTGGCTTGGCAGCGGTCGGTTGGCATTATGGAGATCCTCTGTTCCATCAAGGGAAGTAGAGATTAGGATATTGTAGAGTTTGCAAAACTCAAGTTGATCGTCTGTAATATTGGAGAGATTGGTCGCGATAATGAATTGAAGGTTTTTATTGGCGGTTTTGTTCTTCTCCAAGGCTCTCAGGACGATTCTTTTGACGAGGCTAAAATTTAATAGTGATTCTCCACCCTGAAATTCAATCTTGATCGTATCGGATGCAGACTTAAACACCAAATCAACTGATTTATCAGCTGTCTCAGGAGACATGTCATATTTCGTGTTAGCGACATTTTGGCGAGATACTTGGCAGTAACCACAGGAATGATCACACCTCAATGTGACAACAAAAATATGGAGAGACGTAAAAGCATACAGGAATGATTTCTTTGTTCTTATTTTGGTAGCGAGTAAATTGAGAAGGTTGTCATCAATTGTATCGGCAATGAAAAATTTACCTTTCAGATTAAGATATAGATCACTGCCCGGCGATAACTCACGGGATATAACTCTTCCCAGCTCATCTTGCGTTAAAAAAGTGTATTCCCCAGAATCATTGGAAATGATGTAGCGATCATCCGAGTGATGAGTAAAAGAAAAGGGAAGAAGCTGATAGGTAGAAGGGTGCCTATATTTTTCTTTATCAAAAAAGACCAATTTGTTGGAAGTGTTTTGGCTCATTTGTAGATCTATCAGGCGTTATTTTCTTGAAACACCAGCTCAACGCTTTCTTCTAGAATAAAGTTCAACAACTTTCCTGTTACGATATTTGTTTTTTTGACGTCTGGTTTGATCTGCAAGGTAAGGAGAAAGTTCGACGAGTCATTCGTAATCTTTGAATCAGTCAAATATTGGCTAAATGCAGTAATACCTTTTTGATTGCCTCCTCACGATAGGCATTTTTGATAACTTGAATGAGTGAGAAAGGGTCATTGAACCTACATGTTGAGGTTTCCAGATAAAAAAGCACGTGTGATAATTGTTTCACGAATTGTTCCTGTTTCTGTCAGGACCTGTTCACGCATTTTTTGTTCTAGAAGCTGATTACAAAATTCTTTTGCCACTTGTTTAAAATCTAACTTTTTCTCATCAGAATCTTCAAGGGGAGCAATCCTTACCACCAGTTTTGGTCCTACTGAAGAAATGAGGAGATAGCACTTGTCTGTAAAAGAGTAGCTTGTTTTTAGTATGACTGAGAGCCCATACACACTCTCATCGAGAGAAATATGGATAGAATCCTCGCTAAATTTGATATCTGCTTCAATGACATCAGACATAAAATTTATCGTGAAGAGTAATGGGAATAATGAGACTCGTGAGAGGCATGAGAAGCGTGTGAAGTATGATAAGCATATTGCGATCCTGCATTAGCAGGCTTTGCTGCATGCATGATAAAAGGAATAGAGCTTTTTTGTTGGTTAGTATCTATCTGATTTGAGGAGGGAGGTACGACGACAGCACCTTGCGAGCCTGTAGAAATCATAGTAATCGTAGCAAGCCCGATTCCTGAGGCTAACGCTCTGATTCCTCGTTTACTACGGTTCATTAGGGAATTGAGATCGATTTTCTTGTGCTTAGGAAAGTCCATACATACCTCCATTTAGTTAAAACTGATATTTAAGTCATATCTTCTTAAGTAAAAGACTCAACAGCATTTAACGATATTGTTGTCAATAAATATATACGCCCATCTGTGGGCGTTTTCACGTGATCGTAACGATAGTAAGCATTTCTATGTGAATCTTGAAAGTTTTCAAAAACGAGTAGGCCAAAATATAAAGAAATGCCGGACATCTAAGGGGTGGACTCAGTTCGATATGACTGAGTTCGGTTTTTCTTTGCGTCAATTTCAATACATTGAAAGTGGTGTAAGAAATATCAGTCTTCAAACGATTTTGAGGCTTTCTAATGCCTTTGGCGTACAACCTCATGAGCTTCTCAAATAATAGCCTAATAGTAGCATTATTGTAGCAGTTTTCTTCTGATCGTTCATACGCAATAATTGAAGCCTACGATTTTTTTAAAATCTCTTTGGGAAATTGCCTGCCTAAGAACTTCACACAGATCATCACATGAACCTTAGTTGTCATAACTCTTCCCTGCTGAGATGGTGCTGACTTGTAAAAAGGAAGGCGACAGATCGTATAGTGCCACCGACGAGCTGTTTGCCAATGGACTCCAAGATAGCGTGCAATAGCTTTCCATCCGATCAAGTAAGGGGAATCTGCTTGTGTCGTTTTAATCATTGCCAACAGGCTTTAGAATGCCGTTTCTTTTATCTCCAACATAGCATTTGATGGTTTCTTCGCAGGCACCAAGTTCACGCAGAGTTTGTTTAAGTGATTGCCCTCCGGCCCACCACTGATATTTTGGGGAGACTCTAGTAGATACTATCAATTCATTCCCATTTTTCAGATACGGAAGGACTTCGTCTAATGCGTCAAGTTCAGATTCGATACGTGACTGATTGCCTTCAAACTCTCTAATTGCTGCGCGCTCTTGGAAAACATAAGCCAGATCTTCATGGGATAACTCTTGCGGATCAATGGGTGCTGCTTGGCTAATATCGCTAAAGTTGCTAACTGATTTGCTTTGATTAGCTGTGCTAGCAGGATTAGCGGGTGATAGGTTGATTATTTCTGATTCAATATCGAATACGAAATGATTGAGAGTCATATCCTGACCTCCCAAGATTCCTTACGAGTTTTGCCCTCAAACTCTACTCCATCGTTAATAGGCCGAACATAACCATGCTCAGAAAGAATCTTCATGAGATTTCGAGCAACTTTTGCATTACGAATTCCATTCGGTCCATACTGATAAATTTCAACCAGTGTTACCGTGTGATTGCCACGCAACTTTAACCACTGAAGAAGTTTTTCAGCCAGGACTAGGTCAGGATCAATTGTCCCGTTACTGAATAGCCGAAGCGCTTCATTTAAATAATAGGTTGCCAAGGCAATTCCTGCCTTCATGTTTTTTAAACTGATTAACTTACAAGCGAGATCCTCTACCAAAGCCACTATCCCGGCGAGTCTTGCTGCATGTTCGGGAGCTTTATTGGCAAATCCGCGAATGGATGAAAGCTGGCCACTTTCACCTAACTTCTCTTCAATTGCGTCATGAAACCTAATCCAAAGTTGTTTAGCTTCAGGTGATAAAAGTAGCTGGCATGGTTCGAGCTCATTTTGCTTTCCTTCTTCAAGGGGTAACGGGGCTTCCAGGATTCTTTTGAGACAGTTCCAATAGTTTTTCATATCCTCGGAATCAGATAGATCAGTCTCTTTATATTTTCGTGTGCCTGCGGTTGAGTCTGGCCATGATACGAGGCATCGAGACAGAAGCCCTTGTTCTAAGAGCAGGGCATTTGAAAGCATCATCTGAGAGACGCTTGGCTGTGCCATCAAATGAAATGAGAAGCGTCTTCCATAAATGAGAGTACTTCCATCTCCAGCCCGAACACGTGAAACAGGTTTTCCATCCCAGAGGCCCGATAGGCCAGCTGCTGTTTTTAATAAATTGTCCTGATTCATTCCGTGACCACCAATAAAACGTCCACCTTCATCAGAAAATAATCCTTCCGATGGCTGACCAATAGCGAGGAGTTTTATCAGTCCTTCATAGGTAGGTTCTTCTACTATTAAAATAGGTAACAAAGGCGGCTTTGGAGGTTCTCCAAGTGAAATGAGATCATTCTTTTTTTCATTAAGTGTCTTGGCTTTTCTAAGTGCATCTTGTCTTGATTTCTCATAAGCATCATTTTCATTTTTATAGTATTGGAGCTCTTTCTCATACGCTTCTTTTAGTTTTTTTTGGTAATTACGGTGTGGCCAGAGTGCGGCATTATCCACTGCTGACTTTCGTTCTCCTGATTCTCCAATAGTCAAAAAAATTCAGAAACAGGATTCACTCGACCATCAATAACAATGTTTGCATGAGCTTGAACCGCAAGAGAAGCAGCTGCTAAAACTGCCTGACCACCAATAGCTTGAGGTGCTTTAATTACCTCTGATATTTTATTCGCAGCTTTTCCGAGAATGTCTCCTAATGCATCTAGAGGAAAGGTGTTGGTCCAACTATGGAACGTTGGAGAGGTTTAATTTCATCCCATTCGGCCTTATTATTAGGGATTTTCTTGCCAAATCCTTGTTTGGCCAAGTCAATAGCAGCAGCTTTAAAATCTCCATTGTGATTCAGAAGAGCAAAAGCTGCAAATTTCGAATAACCCTTATCAGCCTCAAATGGGCCTGCATTGCTGGAAAAAATATAAAGTAGATCTCCGCAATATCCTGTTGTTGCACTACATCCTGGGTCAGTCTTTCCAGGGCGACGCCAGTATTTAGTCGAGCCAGATATTTTTTCAATTTTCCACCCAGAAGGCTGGAGAATTTCTTCCCACGAAGTTCGTTGGTTGAAATCATCACCAGGGCGGAGTTCTCCATTTTTGAGAGGCTCTGACTTGTAGTCCCCATTCTCAATACGTTTTGGCTTTTGATTAAAAGAACGGGCACACTCAAAAAGAATCTCTCTCTCTTGCGGTGATATTGTAGGCACATTGGGTAGGACTGGACCTCCAATATGGACATATTCACGATGAGCTGGATGGCATGATGCAGGAGATGGTGCTGCTACTATGTAGCCTCCCTCACCACGAGTTTCGATCAGCACTTCGCCCGCCATATCTAAAGCAAGTTTTTGATTATGGCCGATGATACTACAGCGTAAGCAAACATGTGCTCCGCCTGAAGGAGTTTCATATTGAGGGAGTTTTGACAAAAGCTCGGGATTATATTCTCGAACTAAATTAGCCCATTTTTCAAATATTCCAGGCTTATCAAAATCAAGAACTTCTAAATTCCCACTAATTTTTCCAGCAATAATACCGATTCCAGCTTCCTGATCGAAAAATTGTTTTATTTCTTCTGATGAAGGCAAATTCTCCTGAAATGGTTTCCAGCTATTAATTTTAGGTGCTTTTGATCCGTCCAGCCGAATCGGAATTACTGACAGCCCTGAAGCTACGTAATTAAGAGCTGTTCTATACATTTGACTCGTAAGAACATCTTTTACTATATTGTATGACATAAGTTATCCTCGAAGTTAGCGCCTCGCTCCAACGGGGCGTTTTTTTTGATTATTCATCATGTTTATTTGATTGATTATCGACCCACACAAAGAACTTCTGCTCATCAATAAGAACGCGACGACCAATCCTTATTAAACAAGAATCAAAACCATTATCTTTTGCATAAAATACGAGATGCCTCAGTCCACCAGTGGGTGGCCAAGCGTGAAAACTATTCCATTTAGTGATGGGAATCAGACGTCTGGAAGAGGGCGTTGATTCTGTAGTGATTTCTTTCATGACTAATCTCCTTTACGTTGCCCAGTGGTATTGCTGGGTAAGTTGAGATTAAGTCATGAGTTGCAGGTATAAAATTCCCGTGGGCCCAAAAAGGGACCCTTTTTGATTAGGCGGGTATCTTCTTAATGTGATTTGATTGTTTTTTTGGTTTTGTTTTTTGGTCACTTGGACGTGGATCAACATCGCTTAACCAGCCCCTTAAGGTATTTTTTCCCTTATACTGTGCGCCATTTCCAAAAACTTTTATCCATTTATGTTTTTTTACAGCTTCAATGGTCATGCTTGGCTCATGATCCCATAAACACCTACCGATTGCTTGAATAATAGCCTTATCAATTTCTGATTTTTTTGTAGGACGATCACTTTTTGATTCAGCTGAAAATTGAAGTTCCGAGTCTTCTTTTAATATCCCGAAACCGAGAGCCATTTTTCGGAGTTTTCCAGGAAGAGGAAGTTTTTTTGATTGAGCCCATTTCAAAACGGTCGAGGGGGGTGGATAGTCATATGTGCTGTAAGGCTGGCTTTTTTCCAATATCTCCAGATACTGGCTAAAAGCTTCTGCAAAACCGTCGATTTGATTTCTTATGGCTATATTTTCAGCGTAATCTATTAAGAGATCTGGATTAAACCCCAATAATAAAGCCGCTGCATTCTCCATATTCCAAGAGTCGAATCGTAAGTGATATTCGTAGTCAGGTTCATGTTCTGATGGGATTTTTATTTTTTTCATTTAAATTATCCAAAAATCCTTTCATTCATTCTTGTAACGATTTTTGCTGTGTGAGCCTCGCTCAGATGAGAATAGCGCTTCACCATGGCTAATGTTTTGTGACCTAGGACTTCAGCAATTTCGGCCAAGCTCGCGCCGTTCATAGCCAAATAAGAAGCAGCGGAATGGCGTAAATCATGAAATTTGAAATCTTTAATTTCTGCGGCTTCAACAGCAGATTCCCAAGCTGTTCTCATGTCGAGGGGCTGTTGTGGATTCAAACCAGGGAAAACGAGATTTGTATCAATCCTGCGCACTTTAGAATGATCCAACATTAGATCTAAAGCATGACTTGCCAATGGGAGTAGCCGGATCTCTCCATTTTTGGTTTCGCGGAGTGTGATAACTTTCCTACTAAAATCAACATTGTCCCATGTGAGGCTGAGAATTTCATTCTTTCGGGCTCCCGTTGAAAGAGCGAGGACAACAATAAGGTAGAGAGTTTGATTTCTGCTATTTTTACAAGACTCTAATAAATTGCCGCGTTCTATATCAGAAAGGTAACGCACCCGACCGCGTGGTTCCTTTAGCTTTGAAACTTTTCGAAAAGGATTTTCTTCAACCCATCCCCATTCACGTACAGCCACCGTAAAAGCATAACTTAACGCCGCGAGGTAACGGTTGACTGTTCCAGGGGCTCTCTGAATTTTTTTATGAGTTAAACCATTGGCTAGCTTATCTCGCTGCTCAACAATTAAAGCGGGCGTAATATCAGCGAGCAGGTATCTACCAATTTGTTCTTTCCACCAAAGAAAGTAAGCTTCCTGATGCGCTTTTGTTTTTGGCCTGCGAGAGAGAACATCATTCAAATATCGATCAATTAATTCTGCAAGAGTGTGACGCTTCGACTGAGAAGTTTTAAAGTGTCTTCCTTCACGAATGGCGCTCTCAACATTCTGCACCCATTTTCGAGCATCTGTTATTCTTTGAAAGGTTGCAGACTGAGGAGGGTGGCCTTTGAGGCGCACTTTTGCTCGGTATGTAATCGCACCTTCTTGAGTGGTTCGTTTTTCAATGTTTGCCATAAGTGACGTTGAGCTAGCAAACATCACAATAAATGACAACACTAGAGTAATAATCTGACGTGTTTTTAAAAATAAATATTAAATATCATATGTTTATAAAATTAAATTTTATTAAGGGGCATTTGAGGGGCATAACGTGTCAAGAATAGGCTTAAAACGAAGGTAAGTGTCATAGTGTGATTTGCGATTAAATAGAGTCCTTTTTTTCAAAATGTCCCAACAGTGTCCCATTGAAATATTTTTTGAAATTTTTGGACAAAAAAATAGGGTTAGAAATTTCTTTCTAACCCTTGTCTAGATTTACTGTGCCGCCTCCCGGAATCGAACCGGGATGCCCGTGAAGGCACCAGATTTTGAGTCTGACGTGTCTGCCAGTTCCACCAAGGCGGCTTAAACGAAGTGGCCTCTTATTGAGCTCGCCGATTTTCTGCAAGAATATTTTTAAAAACCCTAAATTTCCGAAACTTTTTAAATATTTCTTCGATGATTAAGAAAGAAATGAGGAATTATGGCACCAGGAATTAAGAGGGCGACAACTCCAGCAGCACCTCATTATTATATCGAATCTCCTAGAGGGATGCGTGAGGTATCGAGAGCTGCTTTTCGATTAGTGAGAGATTGTGTGACTGCAGGAGGACAGTTTCGCCTTCATCGACCCAATAGAGTGTCTCGCTCAGAAATTCAAAATGTAGTGACTGTCCGAGATCCCGGTCATGATGGGGCAAATCCTGAAGACTTTATATCGGCGGGCCATCCAGGCAATTTGTCTCGCTTTACTCCTGCAGCATCTGTGCTTCGATCCTTAGGGTATCGTGTTAGTCCTGAGGGACGTAGAACCAACCTTTTTGTAGATAATATAGCTCATCAGTTGGGTGTGGCCTTGCCGCATGGGGGAACCTTTGTCGTGGAGCAAACGGGTTGGCATATGTATGAGCTTTCCTATGTGACCTATGCTTATACAGGAGAGCGAACTGTTTATGATTTGCCAACCACCGGTGGGATGCGTGTCTATCGTGATAATGCTCCTTTAAGCATCTCTTATGTTTCAGGCAAACCTGACCGCTCGACCTCCTATGAATCTGTTGTAAATTCGATTATCGAATCACACCGAGCACGTTTGGTGAGATTTTAGTTCTTCTGGGATTTGATGAGGTAATTTTCTTTTACGATTTTTCGAAACTTTTCCTTTCTTCCTCCGACCAGCATTTAAGTGAATGGGGGAGCCATTCTATAATTTTATCACATTTATAAATGAGGAGGAGTTATGTTTGCAGCGCAGGGTCGTTCTTTAGGTGTTGTTGAATTTTCTCGAGGTATCCCATGCATCTTGGATGCTTTGAGTGGAACGCCTCAACAGCTTGCTGATGCCGTAGCACCGTTTAATGTAAATGATGTTTATGGTTTGTCAGCAATTTTAGGTCCCGAACAAATTGCTTTGTTATCAAAATTACAATCTGGAAGATTTGTTCCTGCAGAACAGAGAGAAACTCGAAGAGCTCTTCAACGATTACAATTAGCAGGAATGACTGCTGATTATCATATGAAAGGTCAGCCCGGTAAAGTCTCTACTGCTTGGACAAAATCAATGGCGGGACTCCAGGATCTAAAGCTAGCCTATAGTCCGGGCGTGGCGTTTGCGAGTCGTTGGATTCATCATGATAGGAAGTTAGCTGCTTCATTTACGAATCGTCAAAATACGGTCTATGTTGTGAGTGATGGAACAGCTGTTTTAGGTGAAGGTCCTATTGGCCCTGATGCTTTTCATCCCGTGGGAGAGGGTAAAGCGATCTTGATGAAACTTTTTACAGGGTTGGATGCTGTCTCTTGTCCTATTGCTTTAGAAGGCTTGGATAGACACCTTTTAGGTCATGATACTCCTGCAGAAATGGAATCTTACGTTCGTGAGTTTATTAAATTTGTGAGAGCTTTATGATCTGACCCCGATTTTCCGGACAGTAAATTAGGCAGCGGACTTGTGTAAGTTTTCAAACTCCACGGGGCTCCTATAGCCCAGTGAGGAATGCAAACGTTTGTTGTTATAGAAAGACATTATGTATTGTTCAATGCTTCTACGAGCCTCTTCTCGTGTGCTATATTTCTGACGATAAACCAGTTCTACTTTCAACGTATGAAAAAAACTTTCCACCATCGCATTATCATAACAATTACCCTTACGACTCATACTCTGGATCACAGCATGCTTTTTTAAAAGCTGCCTATAAGGGAAGCTAGCATACTGTGTCCCACGATCTGAATGATGAATGAGCTCTCTAGGAGGTAATCTTAAAGAAAATGCTTTCTCCAGTGCTCTACAGCATAAATCAGCCTGCAAAGAAAACCCTATATCAAACCAACAATCTTCCTTGAAAAGAAATCCATCACAATGGCCAAATACAACCAGCCTTCTTTGTCTCAATGTAACTGATGTCACAACCCCATTTCTGATTCTCTGTTTTGCTGCAAAATCCTGAGAAATAACATTGGGAGACACAAGGTCATTGGCTTTGCTTTGTGTCGTCTGAGGTCTGTATTTAAGCTTATGGATCGACTTTAAGCCTGATACTTTCATCAATCGTGCCACGCGGTTTTTGCCACATTCAGTCCCTTGGTTGTGAATGTCACGATGCACGCGTATCGCTCCGTAAGTCTCACGACTTTCATGATAGGATGACTTAATCATGACCAATAAAGAACGATTCTCACGGCTTCTGTTGCTTTCAGAACGACCAAGCCAGTCATAATACCCTGACCGACTCACTTGGGCTAAAGAACATAAAAACATGACAGCATGACTGTTAGAATTGTCTTTCACGAATTGGTACCTGTCTGTGTGTCCTTGGCAAAGTAAACTGCCGTTTTTTTAAAAGGTCTCTTTCCATTTTGAGAATACGATTCTCTTTTCGAAGTCTGGAAAGCTCTTCTAATTCTGTTTCACTTAAGGCGTTTGGATCGGCTAAACGCAATCTCTCATCTCGGACCCATTTATCCAACGTGCTTTTCCCAATCCCCAAATCACTAGCCACCTGCGCTACTGGAATCTTTTGCTTTAATACCAATCCTTTCGCTTCTGTTTTGAACTCTTTTGTATATCGACGTCGGGTTAACATTCTGACCTCCTCAGTCTTCGTTACCTCTTATTCACTGTCCGGTAAAGTGGGGTCGGATCATTACGCCCAGCAACGGGGGCGATTAATCTTGAAGATATTTGGGGGAAAACCTGTTTTAAAATTTTGGCTGGTCTACAAGGTATGGGTTCTTTGGCTTGGCATGATGATCAATTAGGGACTTCATTAGTCACAGCGGCTGCTGTTATTACTTCTTTAAAAATTCAGGGGAAATTTAGCAAAGAAGCCATTTCTCAATTGAGAATTGTGATTGCAGGTGCAGGGGCTGCTGGAATTGCCTGTGGTCGTACATTAAGATCAGCTTTTCGTCGTCTTTGTCCTGAATTTCGTGATGATCAAATTATCATGACTGATAGTAAAGGCGTTTTAAGAACAAGCCGGACAGATTTAAGTGATGAAAAAAGAGAGTTTGCTGTGAATACCGATAAGCGCTCCGTTTCAGATGTGATTCATGGAGCTGATGTGTTTATTGGAGTGACGACGGCAGGTACGTTGAAACTATCAGAAGATGACATCCGGGCGATGAATCCAAAACCGATTATTTTTTGTTTAGCAAATCCGGATCCAGAAGCTCTTCCGGAGTTGATTGATTCCGTAAGAGATGACGCTATCTGCGGGACAGGTCGTTCCGATGTAAAAAATCAGGCGAATAACGCTGGAGCTTTTCCGGGTGTTTTAGCTGGAGGTTTGGATGTGGGCGCTGAAACGTTGAATCTTGATATGATTGTCGACGCCGCCTTTGCTTTAGCCGAAATACCCTTTCAATCCGTGCCTCACGATTTACAGTCCCTCTATGGTTACGAACTGATTCCGGGCCATCGAGATTATGCAACAGCTAGTGCCTTTGATCCTCGAGCTCATTTTGCTGTAGCACGGGCTGTAGCCAGAAGGGCCCATTTGAGTGGTCTTGCAACATTTGATTTTAGTGCACGAGAAGCAATGTATGGTCCTTGGTTTTTAGAAAATAGACTTCCTCATGGTTTGCTAAAAGGGAGTGCCGCATTGTTAGGGTTTTAATCTTAAGTTTTGAAACCTCCGACGCTCGGGTGAGGGTCGGGGGTTTTGTTTAACTTTCCCTTGCATTCATTATTCGTTCCAGTATACCCCCGAAGCCTTTTTACGAAGGCTGATTTTAAACACTATTTAAGGAGAAAGCTTCATGTCTGAAATGTCCGTTAAAGAAATGCTCGAAGCAGGAGTTCACTTTGGTCACCAAACCCATCGTTGGAATCCTCGAATGAAACCCTATATTTATGGATCGCGTAATGGCATCCATATTATTGATCTTCAAAAGACAGCAGGATTGAGCCAGCAGGCTTATGATTATATCCGTAAATCTGTTGCCAAAGGCGGCACTGTTCTTTTTGTTGGGACTAAAAAACAAGCACAGCCCATCATTATAGAAGAATCCAAAAGAGCTCAGATGTTTTCAGTTTCTCACCGTTGGTTGGGTGGCACTTTGACAAACTTTAAGACAATTCAGGCATCGATTGATCGTTTGAAAACTCTTGAAAAGAAAAAAGAAGATGGTTCTTTGGAAGTTTTGACCAAAAAAGAACGTCTTATGGCTGATCGTGAAATTGAAAAGCTGACCGAGTCTTTGGGTGGTATCAAGGATATGCCTGGATTGCCTTCAGTGATTTTTGTCATTGATCCTAGTAAAGAAGATATTGCTTTAAAAGAAGCTAGTCGATTGGGTATTAAGGTTGTCGCCGTAGCAGATACCAATTGTAATCCTGAAGGTATCGATTTTTTAATTCCTGGAAATGACGATGCTTTGAAGTCGATTCGTTATTTTACACAAAAAATGGCAGATGCTTGTTTGGAAGGTTTGTCTCAGAGACAAGCTGTCATTCGTGATCGTGTTGAAGATGAGTCGTCTAAGAAGAGTTTTGCTCCTCGGGAAAAGACTGAGGCTGCAACACCAACACTTCAGTAGGTCTTTTTATTAACAAAAATTAAGTAAAGAAGGTTTTATGGCCGCAATTACTGCCGAATTAGTCAAAGAATTACGTGAAAAAACAGGCGCTGGAATGATGGATTGTAAGAAAGCCCTCACATCTTGCAATGGGGATTTGGAGCAAGCCATTGATCAGTTGCGCAAAGAAGGAACTGTCAAAGCTGCTAAGAAAGCCGGTCGAGCCACTTCTGAAGGTTTGGTGGGGTTGGCTGTGTCGACTGATAAGAAATCTGCTTCATTAGTTGAGCTTAACTGTGAAACTGATTTTGTGGCAAACACGGATCAGTTTAAGGATTATCTCAATACATTAGCAGAAAGAACAGTGGAAGCAAAACCGGCTAATCTTGAAGCGCTTTTGGCTTTAAAAGTGGGTGATGCTTCTATTCAGGATTCTTTGAATGGTTTAATTGCTAAAGTTGGTGAAAATATGTCGATCCGCCGATCCAAGGTGGTGACGGCTGGTGAGGGTGAAAAAGTTTCAGCCTATGTTCATGCAGGATCAAAGATTGGTGTTGTGATTCGGGTGAAGAGTGGTGTGCTGGATGCGGATGCTATTCGTGATGTGGCCATGCACGTGGCTGCTATGAATCCTCGTTTTGTTGATAGAGCTCAGGTGCCTGCTGATGTGGTGGCACGTGAAAAGGATATTGCTAAAGCCTCTCCAGATCTTGCTGGAAAACCTGCGAATATCATTGAAAAGATTTTAGATGGAAAAGTGAATCGCTTTTTTATTGAAAATTGTTTGAACGAACAAGTTTTCATTAAAGACACAACAGGCAAGCAGTCTGTGGGTGCTTTTTTGAAACAAAAAGATCCACAAGCTCAGATTGTGGAAGTGGTTCGTTTTCAGGTGGGTGAAGAGCTTTCTCAATCATAATTCAAAAAGGGGTGCGCTTGAAACCTCATTTTAGTCGGGTACTCATTAAACTTTCAGGGGAAGCCATGGCGGGTTCTGGTCGTGGCCAAACAGGGATTGATCCTGATTTTGTTCGCAGTCTCAGCCGAGAAATTAAAGATGTTCATGATTTAGGCGTCGAAATCGCTGTGGTGATTGGCGGTGGAAATTTTATTCGTGGGGCAACTCAAGAATGGATGGACCGCGCTTCAGCCGATTATAGTGGGATGCTGGCGACTATTATCAATAGTATCGCTCTTCAAGACGTACTGGAAAAAATGGGTGTGTATACACGCGTACTTTCTGCCATCAACATGCAACAAGTCGCTGAGCCTTATATCCGTCGTCGAGCAGTTCGACATATGGAAAAAAAGCGTGTGGTGATTTTTGCGGCAGGGACGGGTAATCCTTATTTTTCCACGGATACTGCTGCAGCACTTCGAGCGATGGAAGTGCGAGTGGATGTTATTTTGAAAGGGACTAAGGTCGATGGTGTCTATTCAGCTGATCCTTTTAAAGATAAAAAAGCGAAAAAATTTCCTAAGCTCAGCTACATTGAGGTTTTGAAGAAAAATCTTAAAGTGATGGACTCCACTGCGATTTCGCTGTGTATGGAAAATAATATGCCTATTGTGGTGTTTGATCTTTTTACAAAAGGAAATTTGAAAAAAGTCATCATGGGTGCCAAAATCGGGACTCTTGTTACATAAAAAAGGGGTTAAAATGGATCCGAAGATTCAGTCTGAAATTAAACAAAAGATGGACAAGGGTATTGAGGCTCTCAAGCATGAGTTTTCTCGTTTGAGAACAGGACGCGCTTCTGTAGGCTTAGTGGATGGGGTTAAAGTAGAATATTATGGAAGCACGATGCCTTTAAACCAAGTGGCTACTGTCAATGTGACGGATAGTCGTACGCTGACTCTGTCTCCTTGGGATAAATCAGCGATTCAAGAAATTGAACGCGCGATTCATAAAGCTGATTTAGGTTTGCAACCTGTGAATGATGGTAAAGTCATTCGAATCAATATACCCGCTTTGACAGAAGAGCGTCGTAAAGATCTTGTGAAAATTGCTAAAAAGGTAACGGAAGAAAGTCGCGTTACGATTCGTAATATTCGTCGCGAAGGCAATGAATCCATTAAAAAACTTCAAAAAGAGGCTCATCTTTCTGAGGATGATTTGGAAAAGTGGGAAGCAGAAGTTCAAAAAATGACTGATGCTGCGATTGCTCAGCTGGATTCTCTTCTCACTCACAAAGAAAAAGAAATCATGGAGGTTTGATGCCTCCAGAGTCTAGAAGCGATCTCAAAAAACTCCCTCAACATATTGCCATTATTATGGATGGTAACGGCCGTTGGGCTAAAACTCAGGGCTTCCCTCGAGTGGAAGGTCATCGTCGTGGGAGTGAAAACGTTGATGAGATTGTCACTGCTTGTCGCGAAATCGGGATTCGTTACCTCACTCTTTATGCATTTTCGATGGAAAATTGGGCGCGACCCAAGGATGAGATCACGGCACTCATGGCTCTTTTAAAAGAGTTTCTTCTGAGTAAACGTGAAAAATTAATCAAAAATGAAATTAGGCTTTTATCAATTGGTGATGTGGAGCGTCTTCCGGCAGATGTTTTAAATGTACTGCGTGAGACTGAAAATATGACCAGCAATTTTGACAAAATGCATTTGGTATTAGCTCTCAGCTACAGCTCTCGGGATGAAATTGTGCGCGCTGTTCATGCGATTTTGAAAGAGAAAGAGAGGGGCGTTGAAGGATAGTTTTATTTCTGTCGAAAACTTTTCTCGTTATCTGGACACGTCTGGAATTCCGGATCCTGATTTATTGATCCGCACGAGTGGAGAACATCGTATTAGCAATTATCTTTTATGGCAGTCGGCGTATACCGAGCTTTATTTTACAGACACCAGCTGGCCTGATTTTCATAAAGAAAATTTATTGAAAGCGATTGAAGAATATCAAGGTCGTGAACGACGTTTTGGAAAAACAACCGATCAAATTAAATCAGAAGTAAAACTTAAAGTGGTCCAATAATGCTTAAACAACGCGTGTTAACGGTCTTGATAGCGGCGCCTTTTCTGATCGCTTCTTTACTCACTTCTCATACGATAGCTTTCAAGCTTGTGGTTATTTTCTGTATAGCTGCTGGTTTGTGGGAATTTTTTTCTCTGATCCAATTGCCTAAAAACGAAAAGCTTTATGGGATGGTTTTGGGATTAACTCATCTTCTTTTTATCTTGTTTTGCCCACATTTTTTGGAAAAATCGTTATTAGAAATTTCTGGAATTCTGATTCTTGTTTTAGCGTATTTTTGTTTTTGTCCGGGTCAGATTGAAGGAGCGATAGGACGCATTGCTTCACTATTTTTAGGCATTCTCTATATTGGTACTTTTGGGGGCTTGATTGGTCTGATTCGTGATTGGGAAAATGGTTTGTTTTGGATGTCCTTTCTGATGGCAACGGTTTGGATGAATGATACCACGGCCTATTTTACGGGTCGTGCTTTTGGAAAACATAAGCTGGCTCCCAAGGTGTCTCCTGGAAAAAGTATCGAAGGTTTTGTGGGGGGGATGGTCGGGAGTTGGTTGGGATTTTTTATATTCTGGTTTATTTTTCACCAACCTATTGATGTGAAGCATGGTTTAATTTTAGCCACTATCATTGCTATCGTTGGCCCGATCGGAGATCTTTCTGAATCTCTTCTCAAGCGTAGTGTTGGGGCTAAAGATTCCGGTACGATGATTCCTGGTCACGGAGGCATGCTCGACCGCATCGATGCATTACTCTTTGCAGCCCCTATCGTTTATTTTTTAGCTCAGAATTACTGACAGGGCGCTAACAGCTTTCGTCTCCAAATTTATTTGTTTTAAGTAAATAAAATCACTAAGCCCACACGTCTCATGAAAAGAATCGTTATTTTAGGAAGTACAGGATCCATCGGGACACAAGCTCTTGATATTGTCGCTCAACATCCGGAAGAGTTTACGGTAGCTGGATTAGCCGCTGGAAATAATTTGGAAGTGGTGAAACAGCAGATGGCTCAATTTCATCCTCAAATCGTTTCTGTTGCTAAAGAAAGCGATGCTCAGAATCTTCAAAAGCAATTTCCCAAAATAGAAATTTTATTTGGTAATTCTGGGAATGAAAAAGTCGCCGCCTTTGCGGATTCAGATTTTGTCATCTCAGCGATTGTCGGTGCTGCTGGTTTACGTCCCACTATGGCAGCCATTGAAGCGCGCAAGCCTATTGGATTGGCCAATAAAGAAAGCATGGTCATTGCCGGGGAGTTGATGACAGGTTTGGCAAAGGCCAAGAATGTTTCTATTTTGCCGATTGATAGTGAGCACAGTGCTATTTTTCAATGTCTGCAAGGAAATCGTATGCGGGATGTGAAGCGAATTTTGCTGACGGCTTCTGGTGGGCCTTTTTTGCATCGTGATGCAAAAAGTTTTGCAGCGATTACACTTGAAGAAGCCTTGAAACATCCTAATTGGAAAATGGGTTCAAAAATTACCATCGATAGTGCGACTCTCATGAACAAAGGTCTTGAAGTGATTGAAGCCGCTTGCTTGTTTGGAATGCCTGCTGAAAAAGTGAATGTCGTTGTTCATCCTCAAAGTATTATTCATTCTATGGTCGAGTATATCGATGGATCGGTGATGGCTCAGTTGGGAGTGCCGGATATGCGCTGTGCGATTTCGTATGCGATGGCGTACCCAGAGCGTGTGACTTCTGGCGTGAAAAGTTTGGATCTGACTGAGACTGGGACTTTGACATTTTTTAAACCTGATACAGAAAAGTTTCGCTGTTTAGCTTTAGCTTATGAGGCGTTAAAAGTAGGAAAGACGATGCCGGTGGTTTTGAATGCTGCCAATGAAGTCGCTGTGGAAGCTTTTTTGAATCAAAAGATTCGTTTTGTCGAAATTCCAAAAATCATTGAAGAAACTCTATCGGCTCACGAAGCTAAAGCCCCAAAAAACTTGGAAGATATATTGGCCGCTGACTCTTGGTCGCGTACAATGGCAGGTCAGAATTTAAGAAAGATGCAAAAATGACGATTTTATATTTTGTGATCGCTTTAGGGGTGTTGGTTTTTGTTCATGAGTTTGGACATTTTTATGCGGCCAAAAAGCAGGGGATTGGGGTGGAAGTTTTTTCGATTGGGTTTGGTCCCAAGCTTATTTCGTTTCGACGGGGTGAAACTCAATACACGATTTCACTCTTGCCCTTTGGCGGTTATGTCAAAATGATGGGAGAAGATCCCAATGATCCTGACCCTACAATCCCAGCTGAAAAATCTTATTCGAAGAAACCTATTTGGAGACGATCGATCGTTGTATTTGCCGGTCCATTCATGAATCTCGTTTTAGCTTCTGTCGTGATGCCGGTGATTTTTATGATTGGTCGTATGGAGCCTATTTATCTGGATCAAAAGCCTGTGGTTGTTGGGGTAAAGCATGAGTCTCCTGCAGAGAAAGCAGGGCTTCAAACGGGTGATGAAATTGTTTCTATGACTCGAGGTAGTGAAGAGGAAAAGTTTGAGGATTGGAAGTCTTTGATGAATTACATCATGCTTCATGCAGACGAGAGTGTGGATGTTCGTATCAAGCGTGCTGATGAGTTTCTGACAAAAAAATTACTTTTGATAAAAACAAGGAAACCCAAGCGGGATTTTCGGGAATCGAGCCCAGCTATTTTATTGGGAATGATCCAGTGATTGATGAAGTGAGTCCTGGTGGACCTGCTGATGTGGGTGGGGTGAAAGCAGGCGATACTATTTTGGAGATTGATCAGCATCCCATTCAAACATGGACAGACATGTCTGAAAAAGTGGGTGAGAGTGATGGGAAGCAGTTGGCTGTAGTGGTGAAGCGTGATGGAACAACTGAATCAGTGTTGATTGTTCCAAAATATGACGAAGGTATGAAGAAGTGGTTGATGGGAGTGAAAAAAGACACCACTCGTCACAGCGAAGCTTTTACTAAGAAAAAATATGGCTTTGTCGAAGCGGTTAAAAAAGGCACGGTTGAAAATCTGAAACTTTGCGGATTGACCTTGTCGGTTTTGAAGCGTCTGGTCAGCTTTGATCTCTCATACAAAACCCTTGGTGGTCCGATCCGAATTGCTCAAGCTTCAGCCTTAGCAGCCAAATCTGGTTTGCCTGATTTTCTCTTCTTTTTGTGTTTTTAAGCATCCAATTAGGCTTACTCAATCTTTTGCCGCTCCCTGTTTTAGATGGTGGCCATCTTTTCTTTTTTGCCATCGAGACCATCACCCGTCGTCCTGTCTCGATCAAAGTACGCACATGGGCTGAGCAAGCAGGTTTTGTAATGCTTATCTCATTGATGCTTTTAGTGACTCTCAACGACATCCAAAGCCTGTGGGATATTCCGGGTCTATTGGCTAAGATTAGAAGTCATTTTTAAATCAATTTTAAATCAATCTATTATTTAGTGAAAAGTATTTGGCCTTCATCAATGCTACGGCTGTGATCTAAAGATGTTGTGTTTGTTTCTGAAGTTTTCAAAGCAACAGCTAATGCTTCTGTTGGAGTTAGGTTGGCTCCCTGAAACGCAAGACTTTGTTGTCCTGTGTAAGTGTATGGTTCTGGTATTATGCCCGGGTTTTGAGTGTATTGTGCCACGATACCGCTAATAGTTGTTGGGTTCATAAAAATTTCCTTTCTAAGTAAAAATGTCCTTCGTCCCTCCCTCAAAAAGGTTGCGTGTTTTTTGAAGAGAAAATACTTCATTTTTTAAATGAAAATTTTAGCGATTGAAACTTCCACTTTAACCGGCAGTGTGGCTCTGTTGGATGTCTCTGAAACAGAGAAAAAAGTTCTGGGAGAAATCTCCTTATCTATTTCTGTTCAGCATTCGGAGCGCTTATTGCCAATGGTGGACCATCTTTTAAGTCAATGTTCATGCACCCTTGAGATGATTGATCTTTTTGCTGTCTCTGTGGGTCCAGGATCGTTTACAGGTTTGAGAATTGGGATTGCTGCGGCACAGGGGTTTTCACTTTCCACAGGAAAGTCTTTGGTCGGTGTCTCAACTCTGAAAAGTTTGGCGATGAATGTGTTTGGATTTTCGGGTGTGATTTTGCCTCTAATCAATGCCTTTCGAGGGGAAGTTTATGCTGCATTGTATCTTTCGGGAATTTCTGGTTTGAGTCTTTTAGGTGAAGAAGGTGTGATTCATCCAAAATCTTTACGCGATGAGGTCGCAAGAGAAATAATCGAACGAGATACTTCTTTTTTTGTGTTAGGAAATGGTGTTGAAATTGTTCGAAATGAGTTTGTGTCTTTGGATAAAAATCGCTTGATTGAAGGTCCTGTAAATTTAAACAGCCCTCGTGCAAGCACAGTTGCTTTATTAGCCTACGAAGAGTTTCAAAAATCCTCTGATTCAAACACGATCGTTGTTCCAAATTATTTAAGAATACCTGGTTAAAATCTCCTAAACCCTTAAAAGAGTTTGACAAAATCAGGTCTGGCAGCGAAAAATCATAGGTTCTTATGAAAATGCCTGAAAAAATGACTGGTGCTCAGATATTGCTCAAAACACTGACGGATTTAGGAGTTGATTCTATTTTTGGATATCCAGGTGGTGTGCTTCTGTATCTCTACGACGAAATTTATAAACAGGATAAAATTAAACATTATCTGGTTCGTCATGAGCAAGGCGCTACTCACATGGCAGATGCTTATGGTCGTGTGACTGGAAAACCGGGTGTGTGTTTGGCGACTTCAGGTCCTGGAGCGACAAATACGGTTACAGGTCTGGCGACAGCGATGTTGGATTCTGTTCCAATGTTATGCATCACAGGACAAGTGCCCGTAAATTTGATTGGGAATGATGCTTTTCAAGAAGCGGACATTGTGGGGATTACGCGTCCGTGTACAAAGCATAATTATCTTGTGAAAGACGTGAAGGATCTCGAGCGCATTTTGCATCAGGCTTATTATATTGCGAGTACGGGACGTCCAGGACCTGTGTTGGTGGATGTGCCTAAGGATGTGACTTTGGCAACTGCTGAATATCAGGGAATCAAAGAAGTGTCTTTGCGAGGATATAATCCTGGAAAAGTGCCAACTGCAGGACCTATGGAAGAAGCGATTGAACTTATTTATCAATCCAAACGTCCAGTTTTGTATATGGGAGGCGGGGTTGTGGCTTCAGGGGCTTCGGAGCTTGTGCGCCAGTTTGCTGAAAAGCTGAATTTGCCTGTGGGTATCACGTTGATGGGTCTTGGTGGTTTTCCTGGTAATCATGATCTTTCGATGGGGATGATAGGCATGCATGGAGGCTATTGGGCCAACATGGCGATGAACAATGCGGATCTTTTGATTGCATTAGGGCCACGCTTTGATGATCGCGTGACAGGTGATCTGAAAAAATTTGCAACGGGTGCTAAAAAAATTCATCTGGATGTGGATGCTAGTTCAATTGGTAAGAACGTAGCTGTTGATGTGGGTTTAGTGGGCGATGCTAAGGATGTATTGCAAAAGCTTTTAGCGATTGTGGATAAAGATCCAAAGCGGACAAAAGCCTATTATGATTCTGTGTCTCCTTGGCATGTGCAGATAAAAAAATGGAAAGAAGAACATCCGATTTATTACCCTCAAGATATGGAAGGGGAATTGCGCCCTCAGTACGTGATTCAAAAAATTTATGATGTCACACAGGGCAAGACGATAATTACGACCGATGTGGGTCAGCATCAGATGTGGACTGCCCAAATTTTTCCATTCATCCAACCTCGCAAGTGGTGCACGTCAGGTGGTTTGGGTACAATGGGTTACGGTTTGCCAGCAGCTATTGGTGCTCAAGTGGCCTATCCCAATGAAACCGTTTTCTGCATTTCAGGAGACGGCAGTATTCAAATGAATATTCAGGAAATGGCGACGGCGGTACAGTACAATCTGCCGGTGAAGACAGCGATTATTAATAATGGTTATTTGGGAATGGTGAGACAGTGGCAGGAATATTTTTATGGAAGACGTTATTCGGAATCTGATTTGAAGACAGCGATGCCGGATTTTGTAAAACTGGCTGAAGCTTATGGTGCTGTGGGGTTTGTCTGTAATAAACCCAAAGATGTAGAGGGTGTTTTGTTAGAAAGTATAAAAGTAAAGAAGCCCGTCTTGATAGACTTTCAAGTAGCGGAAGGAGAAAACGTACTTCCCATGGTGCCGGCAGGCAAGGCCCTGGATGATATGTTGTTGGCATAACTTATGGAATTTTCTCACACGATAGAAGTCTTGGTAGAAAACGAGTTTGGAGTTTTGGCTCGCATTGCTGGTTTGTTTGCGTCGAAAGGGTATAATATCGACAGCTTGACGGTTTTTCCCACGGATGATGCCAGCTTGTCGAAAATGACGATTGTGACGCATGGAAGTCCGCAAATCATCGAACAAATCATTAAGCAGCTTAATAAGCTGATTAATGTCATTACAGTAGAAGATATTAAGCAGGAAGAGTATCATCCACAAACATAAGTGGGTACTATGAAAAAAACAAACATATCGCGAGGCGTCCAAGTGTTACCCAGTTTATGTACGGCTGGGAGTATGTTTTTTGGATTTGCTTCCATCATCAAGTCTATTGGTCATGATTTCAATCAAGCCGCTTGGGCGATTTTTATCGCAGGCTTTTTTGATTTGATCGATGGTCGTGTGGCGCGCATGGCAAAAGCCGAAAGTGATTTTGGAAAAGAATTTGATTCGTTAATTGATCTTTCATCGTTTGGTTTGGCTCCCGCTATCTTGATGTATCAGTGGACTTTGTATTCTTACAAAGAGATCGGCTTCTTTTTAGCTTTTGTTTATTTTTCCTGTGTGGCGTTGCGATTGGCTCGTTTTAATGTGCAGTCTGGAAAAGTTGAGAAGGGGAAGTTTCAAGGTTTACCTTCACCACCGGCAGCAGGGGTGATCATCACCTATGTGTTATTTTATCAAAATCAGTTTAGAGATTTTGGAATGGTGAAACAGCCTTTGGTCTTGGCGATGATGCCTACTTTGGCTTTTTTGTTGGTAAGTTCGATTCGTTATTCCAGCTTTAAAGAGTTGAATGTAAACAAAAGTAACTTCTTTATCTTCTTGGTGGGAGCGACTGTTGTTGTGGGATCAATTGCGATCAATCCCAATATTGGTTTATTTATTTGTGCTTGTACTTATGCTCTTTCGGGGCCTTTCCTAGGCCTGGCTAGCCTACTATTCCGTCAAAAAAAACAGCTAAAGTGAAAGCCAAATCAAATCCTCCTCAGCTACGGGTACTAGAAAATGACCGTGCAGCTGGAGGCGGAGAATAATTGTTTGTCATGGCGAGCGAAGCGTGGCCATCTCCCAAAAATATATGATTTCATGAGATCACCACGTCACCGCCTGCGGCGGATCCTCGTGATGACAAGCGGAAAGTTATTAATATGAATAATCGTGTAAAAATTTTTGATACCACCTTGAGAGACGGCGAGCAGTCTCCAGGTTATAGCATGGATACAGATGAGAAGTTGCGGATGGGTCATCAGTTGGCTCGTTTGGGAGTGGATATTATTGAGGCGGGATTTCCCGTGGCATCACGTGGGGATTTTGAGGCGGTGCAGCGCATCGCACGTGAAGTACAGGGCCCGACGATTTGTGGTTTGTCGCGAGCGAATATCGGCGACATCGATCGTTGTTGGGAAGCAATCAAAGATGCCAAAAAAACGCGTATTCATACCTTTATCGCCACCTCAGATATTCATTTGAAATACAAATTAAGAAAGTCGCGTGAACAAGTTTTAGAAGAAGCTGTAGCGGCGGTTCGTCATGCGAAAAAATATACTGATGATGTTGAGTTTTCAGCTGAAGATGCAACTCGCAGTGATTGGGATTATTTAGTTCAAGTCTATCAAGCTGTAATTGAAGCGGGAGCTTTGACGATTAATGTCCCTGACACTGTGGGTTATACCATCCCCTCAGAATATTCCAAATTGATCACTTATTTGAACCAAAAGGTGAGCCATATCGATCGCGCGACGATCAGTGTGCATTGTCACAATGATTTGGGCTTAGCGGTGGCTAATTCGTTGGCTGCTATTGAGCAAGGGCGCGTCAGGTCGAGTGTACGATCAATGGTATTGGTGAACGTGCTGGAAATGCTTCGATGGAAGAAGTGGTGATGGCTTTGAATGTGCGTAAAGATAAAATGAATCTCTCCACCAATATTGTGACGGAACAAATTTTTCCCACAAGCCGGTTGTTGACGGTGATCACAGGTATTGCTGTTCAGCCTAATAAAGCCATTGTTGGTGCGAATGCCTTTGCTCATGAGTCTGGAATACATCAGGATGGTCTCCTTAAAAATGAAATGACTTATTCCATCATGAAACCTTCTGATATTGGTTTGACTGAGCATCGTTATATTTTAGGAAAGCATTCAGGCCGTCATGCTTTTAGAGCTCGATTGGCAGGAATGGGATTTGAATTGTCTGATGCAGAAATTGATCAAGCTTTTGTCAAATTTAAGGAGTTAGCTGATAAGAAAAAGAGTATTTTTGAGGAAGATTTGGAAACAATCGTGACAGGATTAGTGCGTGGTGATTCTGAAAAATTTGTTTTGAGTACGGTGGATGTTGTGTGTGGTACTCAAAAAAAACCAAAAGCGGTTGTCCAGGTTTTGGTAAACAAGAAAAAAGGCAAACCTCAAAAAATCAAAGTCACAGAAACAGGCGCAGGACCTGTAGATGCTGTTTTTAAGGCGTTGAGAAAAATTTCAAAATTCAAAGGTTCTTTGGAAAAATATACAGTCAATGCGGTGACCGAAGGAACAGATGCTCAAGGTGAGACAATGGTTGAGCTTCATTTGAATGGAAAAACAGCTCGTGGGGTAGGTGCTCATACAGATATCATCGTATCGTCAGCTCAGGCTTATGTAGCCGCCTTGAACCGTATTTTGTCTCAGGAAAAAAGGCTCTCACCTCAACCTACTTTGTAAAGTTTTCCAGCATTTTATCAAACTCGGCGAGCGTTGGTAAAAATTGAATCCCTTTATCAGCGCTCGATCGAGGGCGATAACCATCTCCACCAACAAAAATAGGAATAGATGCTGAAGTGTGTGTGCGGACTTCTTTAAGGTAAGTGGGGATGTCTACTTTTTGAAGGTCTTTGGGTAAACGGGCCACACTTAAGATGATGGCTTTAGGACTTAACATCTTGGTAGCCATAATGAGTTCATGTGCAGGTAGGTTTGGGCCTAAATAATGTATTCCTATACGGCGAGATAGGCAGAGAGCAGCGCAGAGTAGGATGCCAAACTCATGAAAATCACCTTCGGGAGTCGTGAAGATAAATCTTTTTTGTGGCTTAAGATTTGCTGAAATTTGTAAAAGAGTTCCAAAATGAGAACGTAAAATGGAAGAAATGATATGCTCTTGCGCAATCGTCATTTTTTCATTCTCAACTAAAATGCCTACTTCACTCAGTATAGGAGCTGCAAAATCAAGAACAAAGCTTCTGGTTTCTAGAGTGAGCTTCGATTCTTCAATAATTTCCGAAATTTTCTCCATGTCAAAGTCATGAAGATGTTTGATTAAATCTTCAGCTAAAGGATGTCTTTGAGGTGAGTGTTTTTGGTAAAGGTTTTTTAGATTCTTTGTACTTAGGCTCGCTATTTGTCCAATGCTGTGACCTTCGTGGGTGAGCTTGTTTAAGAGGGATAATTTTTCAATATCTTCTGTTGAATAGCTTCTGCGGCCGTTTTGTAATCGTTGTGGTGTTAAGGCTTTATAGCGTCTTTCCCAGGCGCGAATAGATTCTGTAGGTACTCCTGAAATATGAGAAGCTGCTAGGATGGTGTAATTTTCTTTCATCTTGTGGATAATTTTTCATCAATAATGTCATTTTGTCAATATTATGTACAATATATATTCGTATAAATATTTGACAAAACATATACAAAGTAAGAGCCTTATTGAAGGAGGGGTTATGAAAATACTTTTAACAGGTGCGACAGGCTTTGTAGGAAAAGAGCTTGGAAAGGCCTTGGCTCTCAGAGGTCATTCATTAAATGTCATCACTCGGGATGTACAAAAGGCAAAAAGTTTACTGCCTTTTCCTGCTGAGTATTTTGAATGTGATTTAAATAAAGACGATCTTCCTCAAGAATCATTGCAAGGCGTTGAAGCAGTCATTCATTTGGCAGGTGAGCCTATTGCCGCCAAACGTTGGAGTTCATCACAAAAAAAGAAAATTCTAGAATCCCGAATTTTTAGCACAAAAAAAATAGCTCAGGTGATTGCGCATCAAAAACCAGGACAAATTAAGACTGTGTTGTATGCATCGGCCATAGGTTTTTATGGTAGTCGTGGAGATGAGCGCTTAACTGAATCTTCTGCCGCTGGTTCAGGATTTCTGTCTGACGTCTGTCAGCAGTGGGAATCTGCCGGTGTGTTGTTGTCACTTCCTCAAATAAGAAGTGTTCATGTAAGGATCGGAATCGTCTTAGGTCATGGTGGTGGTATGATGGAAAAGGTACTTCCTATTTTTAAGCTAGGAGCGGGTGGCAGGTTGGGGGATGGTAAGCAATGGATGAGTTGGATTCATATTGATGATCTCGTGGGTATCTTTGTGAGTTCTTTAGAAAATGAAAAAGTCAGTGGTCCTGTTAATGCGACAGCTCCAAAGCCTGTGATGAACGGAGATTTTACAAAAATATTATCAAAAACGATACATCGTCCGGCACTTTTTCCAGCTCCATCGATGGCTCTTAAATTGGCTTTGGGTGAGATGTCGGAATTGATGCTAGGAAGTCAAAAAGTATATCCAGAAAAAATTCAGACTGAAGGTTTTACATTTAAATTTCCAAGTTTGGAAAGTGCCGTGAAAAATCTTTACGGTGATCTGGGAGACGAGGTTTTTATAGAATATCAATGGGTTCCAAAAAAAGTTTCAGAAGTTTTTTCTTTTTTTAGTGATGCCAAAAATCTTCAAGAAATCACTCCTCCATGGCTTCATTTTAAAATAAAAGGAATGACGACGGATAAAATTCAAAAAGACACGGAATTAAACTATCAGCTTAAAATCCGAGGTCTTCCTGTCAAGTGGACAACCCTTATTACTCAATGGATGCCCAACAAAAGTTTTCAAGATGTTCAACTCAAAGGTCCTTATGCCAAATGGCATCATACCCATACTTTTGAGCCGATGGGTGATGGGACTTTGGTGACGGATCGAGTAGAATACAAAGTCCCTATGGGTTTTTGGGAGGTGTAACAGCGGGATTTTTGTGAAGAGGGATATTGAGAAGATTTTTGAATATCGAAGAGAAAAAATAGTGAGTCGGTTTCTTTTTTAGCAACTTCATTTGAGTAGTTTCGAAGTCTTAGTATGTTTTCTGTTACTCAAGAGTCGTTACGCTTTGTCCAGCGAGTATGGGGGGTTCCTTCTTCTGTTGATATGAGAACCTCAACAGCTGGTTTGTATTGTTTGTTAGTAGATCGACGAGATAGTTTTGATAGAAATCTTGCTTCTGTGGAAGCCTTATGGCGTCAGTCGGCCTCTGCTGATCCTTTTGATCCTTTAATGACACATAAAAAATTTGTTCGTGAGTTTATGGGCTTGTTAGCCGGTGGAGAGTCTTTTCATTGTGGTATTTGGAAGATGCCTCATGGTTTTCAGGCCATTTGTCCTCACAAAAGAGTGGCTGCTTTGGGTTCTATATTGATTGATGCTTTTCAAGCTGGAACTCCATCTCCTTTGGCACCTTTGGAAGCACAATACCCAGGCTTTTTGCAGGCTCAACAAGGCCTGATTCACTTTTTGTCAGATGTTGATTCTGTGTATGGTGATTTCGCTTCTATAGTTTGGGAACGTATGAATGCCTCAATCACATTTCAAGACCCGGAGGCGCAGATACGTCGATTATGTGATCAATCCAGATTTGATAGTATGGATTGGGCTTAACTCATTGTTTTCATAAAAAATAAGCATTTTCCCCTTCGTTGACAAAAAAAATATCCACCCCTTCAAATTTTCCGAAACTTTTGTGTGATGAGTACGAGGTCGGGAATAAGAATGTGATCATTTTAATGTTACAATTGGGGGATATATGAAAACGCCATTTACAGCACTAGCACCTTTTTTTTCTCAGCCAACGCAAGCAGCACCGTTAGGTTCGATACAATCTCAAATTTATCAGGCTTTTGGCTTACCTGCAGGTACACAATTTGAAAAATTACAGGCTAGGTTAGGAGACTTATTAACAACACCTAATTTGCACCTTACTGCTAATACGTTTCAAGCTTTGTCACGTGTGGCATTCTCTGAAGATATTTCTTGGGGTACATTAACAACTCAGGATTTAGGAGTATTAGAATCTTTTGGCAGAAGAATAAAAAGCTTATCTCGTCCAATAGAAGCTCTTGCTGTTGTGGATACGCCTTTGGGCGCTGTAGAAGTTCCTGATTTGCAGCAGTTAAGTCCAAAGTTTGGAGGTTTTACCCCCCAATCTGCTTCAGTGAGTTTGGCAGGATCAACTCCTGCTCGAGCTGTCGAGAAAGCCAAGGAAGTGATGGAGTTAAAGTCCATTCCTGTGCCTCCTGGTTCTCCAGAGCGTAAAGAAATTATATCTCAGTGGCTTGATCGTGTGGCGGGAGAAGATGCCACCAAAAAGAGACCCATTCAAAAAATACTCTTAGCTTGTAATGGCTTAGCAGCCACTCGATTGGTTGATGGTTTTAATGCCTTATCGGCAGAAATCGCTAAAGACATGATGTATAATGTTGCTGATCCTTTGATTAATATGGTGGCGATGGCAGGTCCCTCCGATTTGGAATCAGGAGCTTCTTATCTAGAAAAGTTAAGTCGAGAAACTATCGAGATGGTTCCTGAAAATATTCAAACAGAAGAGTTGGATAAAAATGGTAAGCCTATTTCTGTACGTGTTTTTCTTCACTATGAGACGATTCTGGCATGTGCAAAAAAGTATAATGTTGATGCCATAGCTGTGGGTTGGGGATGGGTTTCTGAGCATGCAGCATTTGTGCAGTTGGCTGAATCAAGGGGTTTTAAGGTTATTGCTCCACCAGCAGATGCTATGGAGAAGTTAGGTGGCAAAATAGAATCAAAGCTTTTAGCTGAGTCTGCTGATGTTCCTGTATTACCATGGACAGGTGGTCCGGTGAATACCCCCGCTGATGCTCGAAAGTTTGCTAAAGAAAATGGGTATAAAGTTGTTATCAAAGCAACAGCAGGTGGTGGCGGTAGGGGGATCAGAATTATTAAAGGGATCTCTGATCCAGAAATTCGTTACCAAGATTGGGATCAGCCTCTTGAAACCAATGAAGAACTGCTGCAAACCCAATATTTCGACGTATCTAAAAGTCTTAAGTTTCTACCAAATCATTATGCACTACAGTCGTTTATTTCCAGCACTGTTGCTGAGAAAAGAAAGAAAGCTAAAATTATTCGCTTACTGAAACTTCTTCATCAAAAAAGTCTACAGGATCAAGGCGAACAATCAGAAGAAAAAGAAAGAGATCGTATGGCTCATCTTTTGCGTCAGGCAGAAGATGCGGTGAACACTAATGATGATGAACAGCTTACAGGATTGGCGCATGAGTTAATTAGAGAAAATCATGTGGTGGACTTGTTTTTTAGTGCTCAAAATGAAGGTCTTAACTCGTTTAAAGATAAAACTGTGTTTATGGAACTTTTGGCTCCAGACAATGCAAGGCATATTGAAGTTCAAGTCGATGCTGATGAGTATCGTGGAGTGCGTACTCTGTTGGAAAGAGATTGTTCTCTACAGTTGAGACGTCAAAAAGTAAGTGAAGAAGCTCCTGCGATTTTTGTCTCTCAAGCATTGCGTAAGGCCATGCGAGAAGCTGCCAAGCGTATTTCTTTACAAGCTGGATATACCAACTTGGGAACTTGTGAATTTCTGTGTGATGGTGAAAATTCTGGTTTATGGAGATGAACACCCGTCTTCAGGTGGAACATCCTGTGACCGAGATGTTGACAGGTCTGGATCTTGTCAAGATTCAGCTTAAAAATGCCATGGGTATTCGAAAAACTCCTCAAGAGTTGAGCCAATGGGAAGATGTTTTTGACTTAGGCCGTCATGTCATGGCCACTCGAATTACGGCAAAAGACCCAGATAATAGATTTGCAGGGAGTGCAGGATCTTTGTCTCAGCTCAAAGGTGCTGAAATTCCAGGGACAAGGACTTATTTTAGTATCGCTCCTGGTGGTAAGGTGCCACCCACGAGTGATCCTCAATTTGGTCATACTTTTTCAGTAGCTCCTACAAGAGGAGAAGCCATTGCCTTAAATTATAGAGCTCAGGAAGGAATGTTGATAGATGGTGATGTTAAGACGACAGTCCTTTTACTATGGAACTGATGGGAAATCCTGATTTTCAGGATGGTCACAAACTTACCATTGGTTGGCTTCAAGGTCGCGCTGATGAATATGAAACGCGTCCTCATTCATCGGATGGTCCTGTCGCTTTGATGTCAGTAGCTCTTTATCGTTTTGACAAAGAGCTGATGGAAATTCAGCTAGAACATGCGCGTGCTTTGGAAGAGGGTAGATCGTATCCATCTGACAAGTTATTAAATGAAAAGAGTTTTGATCTTCCTTTTGCTCAAAGGGAATATAAAATTTCCGTTAAAAAATTAGAGCAGGGTCTATATGCCGTCACTTGCGGTGGTGTGACAATTGTTGCTCATTGGGTGAATACAGGAAGAGGATATCTTCTTACGACAAATCAACAATCCCATAAGGTGAATATTTCAGGAGATAAAGATACTCTGAAAGTCCAATTAAATGGGCACTTATATGAAGGGATTGCTCATGATCCTCAAAAAATTAAATCTGCTATGACTGGTTCGATGTGGAAAGTGTATGTGAGCCCTGGTGATCGGGTGCGTGTTGGAGATCCTATAGTGAATATAGAAGCGATGAAGATGGAAAATGTGGTTGTATCTGAAATTGATGCCAAAGTGAAATCTGTTCATGTTCAGTCAGGAGATCGTGTATCTCCGGGTGGAATGATGGTTGAGCTGGAACCCTTAGATCCCAACTTGGTTGTAGAAGCAAAGCAAGCAGCTATTCAGTTAGATTCGGCAGGACATGTACCTCTCTTTGATGCAGAGGGGTTAGAAAAATATTTAGATAAGTTTAGTTGGGAAGATCGACAGAAGATGTTGCTAGGTTTTATTCAGGGAGGTGGTTTTTTTGCTGATTCTCTTATTGCAGTTAAAGGTAAAAAATCTCCAACTCAGGAGAGTACTAAGAAAACAAGCTTAAGTGTTATTCTTGATGCCTATCGGTCTGAGGCTGCTTTATTAGAAGGCGAATGGAAAAAATTGACAAAGGATGATCAGGATAAAATCCTTCATGCAAAGCATGCGGATCTTCCTGAAGTACTTCAAACACTGTCTGGAAAAATTCGTGCACATGTTTCTAGAATACACGATTTGTTGGAACAATTTCTAAAGTTGGAAACTCCTTTTCAAAAATTAGGTGATTCTTTTTATACTCAAAATAAGGACAAAGCCTATCAAGAGGCTCTACGGCGTAAAAATATTTCTATTCATATTCAAACTCTTATGACGCTTTTACGTCAGGTGAGAGATTTGCCGTATCATATCAAGACTCACGAGAGGAGCCTTGTCTCTTATTTAGCTCAAATGAGTCAGTTTAAAGGAGAAGAGTTTAAGGGATTGCGTAGTTTGAGTAGAGATTTGTACCGTATTGCAAACCCTAGATCTCAGGATAATTTTAATACGTCTGAAAGAGTGCGACAAGCCGCTGCGGCCATAGATAGAGATAGACGGGAGCCTCTAGTAGAATCTTTGCTGTCAGCACCTATCTTGAGTGCTACCGAGTTAGTCAATTTAATGCAGGACTCAGATGAGAATGTAAGATCTGTCGCTGCACATGTATTGTTACACAGAACTTATGAAGGTGTTCGAGGTGATAGTCAGCGCACAAAACGACATCAAATTGTAAAGGGTTCTTTTAGCGTCAAAGATCTGGAGGATGGAGGATTACTGTCGTTGGGAGTTTATAGATAGAAAAACAAGCCATCGTAGGCTGGGAGTTGCAGTATTGGCTAATAGTCAAACTTCTCTGAATGCTACTATAGAAAAAGCCTCATTGATATTGGCTAAAGAAAGAATGGTTGAGGGTAACTCTCTTGAAGATGCTATAGAAATTCTCGTGCCTCCGGGGAGCTGGCCTGAAAATCCTACAGAAGATGTTTTAAAAGATATCAATGCAATCTTGGAACGTTGTTTTGTAGAAAATAAACCTAAGAGAATTACTTTTTCAGTCTGGCATATAGGTAAGCCCACTGATTACTTTTCATTTACTTCTGAAGATGGAAAAAAATTTGTCGAACAAAAAAGGTTTAGAGGATTGGACCCTCTAAGAGCTCATCTTTTAGAGATGTCTCGTTGGGTGAATTTTGACACCAAAAAAGTCCCTTCTGATCATCGTACAATTCACTCTTGGGTTTGTGAAAAAATGGACTCTGGTCAGTTGGATCGTCGTTTAACAACCAGGGCACTTGTACTTGATGCCGGTTTAGAGCCAGGATCTTCAATGCCTGCTTTCCGAACTGTATACCGTGAGGCTCTTGAAATCAGCCAGCACGATATGGATCAGGTTGATAGAGTATCTTTGAAACATTTATTTTTTAATGTCTTAACTCCCATTAATGCAGATTTTGATTCTGTATCAGTAGCTTTAGAGAAGCTGGTGGCTCAGGTTCAGAAAGAAGTGAAAACTCGTAATCACTATAAGGTTGAGGTAAAGGCTGAAGTGAGGGACCCCAGCAGTGAAAATGGAGCTTATCGAGAGGTTGTCTTTGTTTTTGATCTGGCAGGGCCTTCTTTAAGAGGAAAAGCTTACTATGTATTTGGTGCCAATCATCGTAAGAGAATTCGATGGGATATTGCTGAATCCGTAGGGTTTGTATCTAAAAATTTTCCAGCTGATGCCATTCGAGAAATGGGTGTGCCTTATAAGGCAAAATCTCAATTAACCCTTAAAAGAGAAGATCGAGAATTGAAGGGGCGTTATTACGTTTATGATCGTCCTGATTCTTTGAAAAAGCGTTTAGCAGAAAAATGGCAAGCTGCAGGAATCACTATGCCTCCAGATGCTTTTGAAGCTGTTGAATTGGCAATGGTAGAGGGTAAATTGCAGGAAGTCTATAGAGCTCCGGGAGAAAATGATAGAGCTGTCGTTGCTTGGAAAATCAGATGTCGCTACCCTAATGAAGAAGGTGCGAGGGTATTTTACTGGGCTTCTTCTGATTTTACTTTTGAATATGGTTCTGTTTCTCCCAAAGAAGGAGAGCTTTTTGCTGCAGTCATTGAACAACGGGCAATCAAAGAAGGACGACCTTTTTTAGTCGGAGCTGAAGGTTCTGGAGCACGAATCCTTTTAGATCGTTCACTCATTGTAGAGAAAGCAGACGGTACTTATCATTCCTATCTCCAATACGATGAAGCTGGCCATTATCTTTACTTAACTGAGGGTGACTATAATGTCGCTCCGTCAAGTCACTTAGCCAGCAAAAATCCAAACTTAAGCAAGCTTGGTGATTTAGTTTTAGGTGAGTGGATTGAAAGACCGTTAAAAAATAACCCAACTCAGATGGAGCGTGTTTATAGAGTAAGAACCGTATTGGGTGGTGATGGGGATTTAAATACTGAAAATCTCACTCAAGGCTCTGGACGCATGGCTGGAGCTGCACAGCGTGCTTATGATCAAATCCCTACTTTTGCTTTGGTTACAGACACTTGTGTTGGAATCTGGACCTACATTGTACGCTTAGTGAAAAGAGTTGCCCAATGTAGACGTTCACCTCAACTCTTAACAGGTAAAGATTCTCTCAATGGTTTGTATGGCAGAGAAGTCTATGCCGACAATGATGAAATTGCGGGTCTTAATGTGATGGGCCCTAATGGGGTTACTCAATTTGAGGCAGTTGATGAAGATAGAGGGTATGATCATTTCTTGAATTGGTTAGAATTTGTTCCTGAATCAAAGGAAAATCCAAATGAAGTGAGAAAGCCTCCAGCAGATCTTACAACAAGAGATGTTGATCGCATTTTACTTGGAGCCGTCAAAGATGGCGTCAGAAGTGGAGGCGTCATACTAGATGATGCTGGTAAAGTCACAATTTATGATCCTGCAAAACTGATTGAAGCTCTTTTTGATTTAAATACTTTTAAAGAACAGGGCAGGCGATGGGCTGAGGGGCTTGTAACGGGAAGGGCTTTTTTAGGTGGATTGCCTACGGGTGTCATAGCCTTTGATCCAAGGACAAAAAATGAAATGATTCCATCTGATCCAGGTAATCCCAAAAGAGGCCGTTTAGAAGTAGGTCGACCTGGGGCTGTTTGGCATGCCCAAGCAGCCTATAAAACAGCTCAATTTTTATTCGATAATGAGCGAGAAGGGTTGCCAACCATAGTACTGGCAAACGTAAAAGGATTTGCAGGAGGTAGTTTTGATTTAGGTCCTGAAGCTGTAACAAAATATGGTGCCATGATTGTAGAAGCGTTACAGAGTGTCAGGCAGGGGAGACATGTTAGAATGCCCGTTATTATTTTAATACCACCCTATGGTGAAACTCGTGGAGGTGCTCAGGTTGTTATTGATTCTATGATCAACCAAAGCTCTGTGGTCGTGCTTATGGACGAGAATGGAGAAATGAGTGTGTTACCTGTAAGCGGCATGATGGAACTATCAATGATGAGAAAGCGCTTAAAAGCCTTTGACGCTAATACCTCTCCAAAAACTGCTTTAGGGGCTGTGATTGCAGCGCATCAAACCGGAGAACGTGCTGAGTTAGTAGGCTCAGTTCATCGACGTGTACCTACAAGAAGTTTAAGAGTGACCCTTCATGCAGAATTAGAGACTGCGCTTGATAACGTTGCGATCATGGAAGAGATAGAAGTCGCTCGAAAAAAACTCCGTGCATTGGCTCAGATTGCCGGTGTTGATGGTGATGCTGCTCTGCCTGATATCGTGAGGGGTGCTTTAAGCGTTATTCCTGAAGGGAATCCTTATTATAATAATGTTAGAACTTTGATTGAGAAGGCTCAGGTTTAATTTAATACTATGCAGCCAGGCCAACTCATGATGGATAGTCATTATTTTGATGAAATTGATTCCACTAATGAGTTGGCCAAGAGTTGGGATTTGAAAAAGGTTTTTACGCTTTTATCGACTAAGCGACAGACTCAAGGTCATGGGCAGAGAGGAAGAGCTTGGTCTGCTCCACAAGGAAACCTCTCATTTTCTCTTATTTGGAAAGAACCCACCATTCCTTTGTCAGATCGTGCTCGTATTTCATTGGTAACAGGTGTTTCTTTAGTTTTGACTCTTTCGGAATATACTCCAGGAATGTTAAGTCTGAAGTGGCCTAATGATCTTTTCTTGAATGGTAAAAAAGTCTCCGGAATTCTTGTAGAAGGTTTTCAAGATAGAGTGATCATCGGTATTGGAATTAATTTAAACTCACAGCTTGAAGATTTGCCTATTGAATTGCAAAAAAACTCTGAAACTTTTTTTCATGTTTTAAATAAGAAGTTATCTGAAGAAGAAGTTTTAGAGAAGCTTACAATCAATCTAATAGGCCATTTAAGTTCTCTATCTCAGGGTCATTGGGATGATCTGATGAAAGACTATTCAAAATATTCATGTCTTATTAATAAGAAGGTTCAATTGGAAGATGGTCGCAGGGGTGTCGTTGCAGGTTTTGGTCATGAGGGAGAATTGATTTTTCAAGATGAGTCCAAAAGTTCCCCGGAAAGTATTGTTTCTGGGTCTGTTTTTCTCGAGAAATAGTTTATTACAAAGTAGATCTTAAATTTTATGCAAACAGGATCCCGAAGTTATTTTGTCCCAGCATACACGGCAGTTTTGTCTGGCATTAATCAGGGACAGATTAAGTTTCTCTGCGATCCTCGTGCGAATGTTGTTTGTTTTTTGAAAATTAGAACAGATGATTGAAAGTTGTTTTAATTAACTGAATCATTATCGGAAGATCATTTTTGACGGTATCCCAAATAATAGTCAGATCAACTCCATCATAATTATGAGTTACGATATTTCTCATTCCAACCATTTCACTCCATGGGATTGTTGGACGTTTTGCCTTAACATCCTCTGATAAGCGTTTTGCTGCTTCACCAATGATTTCGAGACGACGAATGACAGCGTCCTGGCATTGAGTATCTTGGTTAAAAGATTCAATCTCTTTATATTTACCAATATAAGAAATTGCTAATTCACCAGCATGAACAATATCAAAAATATAGGCGTTATCTTTGTTAATGTTAAGAAACATGGATAAGTTCGGTGTGTGAGAAAATGCTGTTTTTACGAAAAGTATTTTTGCTATTTTCTAAACCGCGCTTACTGACTAAATCGACCGTGCGTCCCATGAGTTTAGAAAGCTCTTCTTTCATTCGGACAAAATCAAAAAGAGACCAGTGTGCCTCATTGTGAAAAGATACGAGAATATCAATATCACTTTGAGGTCCATAAGATTCTGTAAGGATGGATCCGAAAAATGCGAACTCGTTAATTTTCCATTTTTCACAGAAAAATTTAATTTTTTCTTTAGTGGCAGGTAAAAGTTCCATAACTTTTTAAGTATACAAAAATGGCAAAAGACCCACAACCTTTATAGTCGCTCAATAATAATCGCAGGAGCCATGCCGTGGCCGGTGCAGAGGGTGACGAGACCGTAGCGTTTATCTGTGCGTTCGAGTTCGTCTAGAACAGTGCCCACAAGCATTGAACCTGTAGCACCGATAGGATGGCCTAAAGCAATCGCTCCGCCATTGACGTTGAGTTTATTCCAATCGGCACCTTCGGCTTTGAGATCATGCAGCCATGCCATAGGAACAGGGGCAAAAGCTTCATTCACTTCGACCAGATCAATGTCTTTGAGTTTGATTCCAGATTTTTGACAAATTTTGCGTGTGACGGGGATCGGTGCCAAGAGCATGATCACAGGATCATCACCCATTTGAGCTGTAGCTACGATGCGAGCACGTGGCTTGAGTCCTGATTTTTCCAAACCTTTTTTTGACGTGATCAAAACAGCCCCGGCTCCATCAACAATTCCGGAAGAAACACCTGCAGTGATAGTTCCATCAGGTTTGAAAACAGTTTTGAGGCCAGACAAACCTTCAAGAGTCGTGCTGGGTCGAAGATGTTCATCACGTTCAAATGAGACTCGTTGACCTTCCTGATTTTTTGCCATGACGGGAATAATACTTTTCGCAAATCTTTTTTCTTCCCACGCTTTGGCTGCACGCTTTTGAGATTCGACGGCAAACTCTTCGAGTTGTTTTCGTGTAAACTTGTAACGCTCTGAAATCATTTCGGCTGACAACCCTTGATGGGGAAGTACAGGAAATCGTTCTTCCAAAAGAGATCCTGTCATATCAAAATTAATATCCATCGGAACGCGTGTCATATGTTCCACACCACCAGCGATCATGATGTCTTCTTGTCCGGACATGCAGGCATGAGAAGCGGCAATCACTGACGTGAGTCCTGATCCACAAAAACGATTGAGTGTATATCCAGGAATTTCCAAAGGAAGTCCTGCAGCTAAGACGGCTTCACGAGCGATGACGTTATCTTGTTCTCCACGTTGGCTCACACATCCGTAGATCACATCACCAACGAGTTGAGGATCAAATTTGTTACGCTCAAAAAGTGCTTTGAGAGGTGCTGTCGCGAGATCAATCGCGTGAGTGAGGGCAAGACTTCCATTTCTTTTAGCTCGTGGTGTACGAACGGCATCGACGATATAGGCTTCTGACATTTTCATTCTCCTTATTCACAGTTTCTGTGGATAACTTCTGGGATAACTCATCTTTGGAATGAGATTTCAATTTAATTTTAAGGGGTTATTCCGGTTTGCTGATTTTTTCAGCAGCAGGTGTTTTTAAAAAGAACTCCAATTTTTTTCCGAGCTCAGGATCCGTTTGTCTTACTTGTAAAAAGGTTTTTTTGCGACGGCCTAACCCTTCTTTTTCTTCTTTGAGAATTCCCATGTCTCGAAAAGCAGAAATTGCATTTTGAATCACGGATTGATTGACTGCTTCAGGTTTTGAAATTTCTTCTCTTAAAAACAAAACCAAACCTTTATGTCTTAAATAATGCAGCAATTCTTTTTGTTCCCATCGATTAGCAATCAAAGGACCTAAACTTCTCCAGAGAATAAAATAACCTTCAAAGAAATTTTTCAATAGACCAGAAAAATGTTGAAGCTCCTGTAATCCTCTTGGAAAAACGGTGACTTTATCAACATGCTCGTTGCTATCCAGAGTCATTTGAATCCATTCTTTCTTCTCCAGATAAAAAGATTTTTTCTAAATGATCTCTTAATGAGCGCCGACGGCTAAACATAAATTCATACTGGAAGAGGTTTTGAACAAACGAAAAAACTTCTTCGATTATTTTGAAAGAAATTTGTCCATTGGGTGGAACTGAAAGCAAGATTGTCGAAAGTACTCCAATTGAAACAAAAAAATGAAGTGATGTATTTTTATAGTAATCCAATAAAAGCTTTTTCTCGCTGGGAATTGTGTAAAGTTGTTCACCAATTTCATCATCGTGCAGGGAGTGGATGAGATGACTTCGTGAATAATTTTTTAGAGATTCCCTGACAGCATTGGATGGATAGCGTTCTAAGGGATCTGACAGATGAGAAGACTTAAATCGAAGATAATCCAGATAAAGATCTACTTTTTGATCTACTTCCAGCTGAGGAATCGATCGTTTTTCATGAGTGAGCAGAGCCATGGCTACTAATGAAGATGTGGTGACTGTGGATGATTTGTTGATTCCATAGGTGAGTTCGTAGGCGAGCTCGTTGACAGTTTCTTTTGTTTGCTCTTTTTTGTCTGTCGATTTGAATGTTTCCTTCCTTAAAAAATCCTTTAGAGATAAGGGATCGCCAAAATCGATATAGACCTTTCCTTTTTTGGATTTGAGATATTGTTTTAAACTAAAAAGATCCCAAAAAGATTCTGTCTTTTTTGAAGCTCCAGACTGCTCGTTCATGTAATTTTTCTCTTCAAGAACTGATTCATAATTCACCGAAGTTGGAATCATGACCACATCTTCATCAGCCCCTTTTAATTGAGCTTGCACGATGGCTGATAGGATTCCCATTTTTGGTGGGAGCATTTTGCCTGTTCGGCTGCGTCCACCTTCAATAAAAAACTCCAGACAGCTTTTCTCGCGTATCATTTCTTCCATATAAGCTTGAACGGCATAGCTATAGAGTTTGTTTCCTTCATAAGAGCGGCGAATAAAGAACGCCCCTGATTTTCGAAAAATAGGGCCTAATGGCCAGAAGGAGAGATTGGTGCCTGCACAGATGTGTGGCATGGGAATCTGATGTCGGTAAAAAATATAAGAGAGAATCAGATAATCCATGTGACTACGATGATTGGAAACGAAGACTACGGGTTTTCCGGCGATAACTTTACGAATCATGTCGAGTGATTCTTCGGAAAATACAAGCCCTTCATAAATCGTATCAAAAACCCAGGTGAGTAGGGTGTCCCAAAAAGGAAACGCCAGATAATTCATGTCAGCTGAAATTTCGTAGAGATAATCCCGAAAAGTTTTCTCGATATTATCCAGAGCCATACCACTTTCTTGAGAAAAGCTTTTGAGATAGTCTTGATGATGCGTTTTGTCCAAGACGGCATTGATAATGGCGTGACGTCCTTTAGGCGGGTTAATTGGAAATTGTTTGGACTTTCTTCGAAGGTAGTTTTCAACTTCCTTTAGCATGTTTCCCCAAAATCTCAGAGTGAGTGAGGTAAATTGCTTGACGACTCTGGATAATCTCACCTCCCAAGGGTCTTTTGAATGAGGGGATGTAGGAGGGTTAGGGTCATGAGGACGTGATGACTTACTGCTTTGTGAATTGGATGAAATAAGTGAAATTTTGGGGGCTGTTTCCATAAATTGGCCGGATGGTAAACTCAGTGGATTTTTCAATCAAGAACTATCCAAAAACATTTTTTTGCTTAAGTTTTTGACCGAAACTCCGTTTTTAGTTCTGAACAGGAGATTTCTATGCAGAAAAAAGTATCCCCCTCATTTGTGGCTTTTTTGATATTGTCTACTCTTGTGCCCTGGGCTGCCCAGGCAAATACTTTTGTTATTAATGAAGCCAGGGATCGGGTGGATTATGGGGCTTCAGGAGAGGGAGCTGCTCCAGAAGTCACTCCTGATGGTATTTGTGATGTCGACTTAAGTACTCCAGGTTTACAGTGCACCTTCAGTGAGGCTATTAAAGAAGCAAACGCAAACCCGGGGCTTGATACGATTCAATTTCCGACAATGACCATTGAAGCGGCATTTTCCTGGTATATCCCCCAAAGTGGTACAGGTGCTTATCGGGACAATTCATATTGGGTATTTACAGGCCCGACTCAATTGGTTCCTGTGAATCCTACAGATAGACTTACTTTGATAGGGCTTAGGGAAAATCCTGCGGGAAAATATCTTCTGAGTATTAATGCTGGCAATTCAGCTGATTCAGACCCTGCTTCTTTAACGGTTCTCTTTCGTAATGTAGATATCCAAGAGCAGCGCAAAATTACTCCGGTTGTTGTTTGGCCCAATAGTATTTTCAATTTTGAAAATGGCAGTATTCATGACAACCATGAGATTGGTATAAGTGGAGGTGGAATTACAGCCGATCATGCGTCTGTGAATATTAGTAATTCAAAAATCTATAACAACGACTTATGGTCGGGCGATGGGGGTGCTATCTTTGCTCATGGGGGAGGTCTCAATCTTTACAATGTGAGTCTTTTTAATAACCAGGTATTAAGAACTGGTGGTGCAATTGCTGTTTGGGGAACCCGCGTGACAGCAAGTAATGTCACTATTGCTGAAAATCACGCGTCAGATATTTGTGGAGGCATCGATTTGAACTACAATAAGTCTGATTATTATGGAGGTTTAGCACCTACTCAATTTAATAATGTGACCATTGTGAATAACGTCAGTAACCATGGAATTGGTCATAACGTATGTATCCAAAATGAAAGCTCTACTCCACAAGTTGTCGATTTGAAAAATTCTATCATCTCATCTCGTGAAAGTAGTGGGGGAACTTCTTGTCTTGGATATTTTACTAATGTGGATAATTCGCTAGAAAACACTACAGGATGTTTTGCTCCTACAAGTCAGCGTTTGACTCGAAGTGGTGTTGATATCAATTTGTCGTCGTTAAATCTTGTTGATGGAACAATCACACCTCAATCGGGAAGTTTTGCTATCAATGCAGGTGACAATAGAAGTTGTCTTAGTGAAGACGAGCGAAAAACAATTCGAGAAAACTCAGATACAAATCCCTGTGATGCTGGCGCCATAGAAGTGGCTTATACTCCCCCTCCACCACCACCTCCTCCAGCTTCAACACCTCCTCCTTCACCTCCTCCGCCACCACCTCCAGCCAAAGGTGTCCGTCCGGGATTATTAAAAACAATCATGCCTTTCTTTTTCGGAAAGTAAGATTGACTCACTTATGAGGCTGGTTCAGTAAGACCAGCCTCATGTCTCGTATTCAAAAACTATCAGAAGATCTCATCTCAAAAATCGCTGCCGGTGAAGTGATCGAAAGACCTTTTTCGGTGGTGAAAGAATTGGTCGAAAATTCCATCGATGCTGGATCCAGTGAAATTCACGTAGATGTGGAAGAGGGTGGACGGAAAAAAATTGTCATTTTGGATAATGGGATTGGGATGACTGAGGCCGAAGCTCAGATGTGTCTTGAGCGTCATGCCACCAGCAAGATCCGATCGGATGAGGATCTTTTTAATATCCACACCTTGGGTTTTCGTGGTGAAGCGATGCCGTCGATAGCGGCAATTTCGTTTATGACTTTGGAAACGATTGCTAACTCCCCCCAACCCCCTCTTAATGTAAGAGGGGGAGAAGAGGCTATTGGAGTCAGGTTTGATATTGAAGGGGGAAAGGTTCTGAAGAAATCGGCGTCGTCACTGACTCAGGGGACGCGTATTTCCATTGAACGTCTTTTTTTCAATACTCCAGCGCGTTTGAAATTTTTAAAATCCAAAGAGACAGAATTTTCTCATATTTCTAATTGGCTCGAATCCATGGCCCTGTGTCGTCCTGATATTCAGTTTACGTTGAAGCATCAGGGTAAGACCGAGCTTTGGGCTCCAGCCGTAGATGATTTGCGCTGGCGTATCAAAGATGTATTGGGTGAGGAGATCGCTGAGTTTTCTCGGAGAGTGGATTTTAAACGAGGGGATATGTCGGTGTATGGTTATGTGACCGATCATCGTGTGACGAGTACATCATCAAAATCCATTTTCTTTTTGTGAATGGGCGAATGGTGAAAGATAGGACGCTTCAACATGCTGTGATGGCCGCTTATGAAAATCTTCTCATGCATCATCGTTACCCATGGGTAGTACTTCATATTCAAGTCCCTCCAGATTTTGTGGATGTGAATGTGCACCCGACCAAGAGTGAAGTAAAATTTGCTCAGAGCAATCTGGTGCATGAGTTGGTGAGAAGTGCTTTAAGAGATGTTTTGCATGGAGTGAGTGAAGAAAGAAAAGAAAGCATTTTGGGTTTAAGAGAAGTTTCGGAGAGCAGAAATAATTTTTTTCCGTCAGCGCCCGCAAATTCGATTCATCCTGCAAAATCGGCTCAGTTTGACAGACTTGGGAGTCTCCTGCTGTCGACTCCCAAGTCTGAAACTGAGTCCGATTTTTCGAATTCATTCTCATTTGCTCCTGCGCCAGACGAAAAAAAATCATTTCCGCTCTCCTTTGTGGACGATCCGGTTAGGATTATCGGCCAAGTGCATCAAACCTATCTCCTCTGCGAAACTTCCGAAAAATTGATTTTAATCGACCAGCATGCAGCTCACGAACGCATCGGTTTTGAAAAGCTCAAGAAACAATTAGAAGAAGGTGGCATTCAAAAGCAGCATCTGCTGATCCCTCAAACTTTTGACCTGCGCCCTTCACAAGGTGAAATTGTCAAAAAGTATGCGCCTGATCTGGCTCAAGTGGGTTTGGAAATTGAACACTTTGGCGGAAACACGTTTTTGCTGCGTACCATTCCGATTCTTTTGGAAGGCACCGATATTATCGAGCTCATTGAAGATATTGCCGAAAGTTTACAGTCCGTTGAAAAGCTCACGCCTTTTCATCAACGCATCCATGAAGTGTTGGAGCGCATGGCGTGCCATGGTCAGGTGAGAGCAGGGGATCAGCTTACGCATCCTGAAATTGAAGCTCTGATTGCCGAAATGAAAATCACCAATTTTGCGGGCCAATGTCCGCATGGACGACCGTCGGTATTGGAAGTGTCATTTTCGGAGTTGGAGAAAATGTTTAAACGAAAAGTTTAATGTTTTGGAAGAATATAAAAATGAAATTCTTTTTCATTGTTTACAGTGACAGCCAAAGAGTCGTTACCAATCCTTAAAACAAAAGCCTGATTTTTTATCAGATCAAATTTAAATTTAATTCCTTTTTCAATACTACTTTCCGTTGGGTTTGTAATATCTCTGCAAAAATTTATTTTTATATTCCCATTATTATGATCTCTAGGTGAAATGACTAAGCCATCCTCCTGAATAGTTATAAATGTATGCCCATCCACTGAAATACTTTTGTTTTGAATGGTCACAGAAAATCCTTCGAGGTAAGGCTGAATATTTTGAAAACAGGTGATGGTATTTTCAACATCTCTCCTAAAATAAACACAAATGCCCAATGTCGAAGTCGGATCGGTAATGCCAAAAAAAGCAGAGTCGTCTAAAGCAACAATGTTTTGTGGTGGAAGCCATCTGGGGTTTTCAAAGTATCCACTAACTGTAAAAGGTTGAAGTTGAGGAGGAGATTTATGAGTCCACTCAAGTCGTCTGGGTTCAAAAATACAAACAGGCTTAGTGGCAAATTGAGTCTTTTTCTCATTACGTACTTCAAATAGATCGATAACCCAAGGCCCACCTTTATTTTTGCTGTTCTCTGGGTGAGCATGGAAATCTCCTAAAGCTGTTTCAAAAACCATTCCATGGGACATGACCTCTAAAGAGGATCGAGAAGGAATGACTCTAGCAAAAGTAAATGAAGACATGATGTATTATCCTTATCGCCTGACTACTTCGGCAGATATTTAAAAAAGTTGCTCATTGATTCCATTTTTTTTCAACGATATTAGATGTGAATGAGTTTGAAGCTAAAACTAGTGTTGTTAGTCGCCTTAGTGTCTATAGCCTGGATTTCTCAGGTAAAGGCTCAAAGTCAAATTTGGGGATTTCCTATGACAAAATATTCAAAGCCAACAGATGCTGAGTTAAAACAAAAACTCAATTCGATGCAGTATAAAGTGACTCAACATGAAGGCACTGAGCCTCCCTTTCAGAATGAATATTGGGATAATCACAAAGAGGGGATTTACGTCGATGTTGTGACGGGTGAGCCACTGTTTAGTTCTCTCGATAAGTTTGATTCTGGAACTGGTTGGCCGAGTTTTACCAAACCCATTGAGCCTGCCAAGGTGGATACGCGAAAAGATGATAAATTATTTATGACTCGAACAGAAGTACGGTCTAAGAGCGGAGATTCTCATTTGGGCCATGTCTTTGATGATGGCCCTGGGCCTGGAGGAAAACGTTTTTGTATCAACTCAGCAGCTTTAAAATTTATCCCCGCCGAAAATTTGGAGAAGGAAGGGTATGGGCAGTATGTGTCTCTTTTTCAAAAAGAATCAAAAGATCCCAATGCTAAAAAATTGGAGATAGCCATTTTGGCAGGGGGATGTTTTTGGGGCGTGGAAGAATTGATCCGTCAATTGCCCGGAGTCAAAGACACGATAGTGGGTTATACAGGAGGCATTTTCCCTAACCCTACGTATCAGGATATTACCACAGGTCGCACAGGACATGCGGAAGCGATCAAGGTGGTTTTTGATCCTGAAAAAGTTTCTTATGAAAATCTTTTGAATTATTTTTTTCGTCTTCATGATCCTACGACTCTCAATCGGCAAGGGCATGATATGGGAAATCAGTATCGCTCGGCTATTTTCTATAAAGATGAAAAGCAAAAACAAATTGCCACTCAGGTGAAAGATCGCGTGAATAAGTCTGGCAAATGGTCCAATTCTGTGGTGACAGAAATTGTTCCATCGGGAGAATTTTATCCAGCTGAAGACTACCATCAAGACTATCTCCAAAAAAATCCAGGTGGGTATACGTGTCACTTTCTGAGAGATTGACAGTGACTTATCCACAGTATGAAATTTATTTTTACGATTTATTATCAACAATTTATGCCAGTGCCTGGCACCGACACTATTTGTGAAAAGTAAAATCATTACCCTGTGTGGTCCTACAGCCTCTGGAAAGACAGCTTGTGCTATTGAGCTTGCTCAAAAGCTGGATGCTGAAATTATTAGTATGGATTCTGGGCAAATTTATCGAGGGATGGATATCGGAACGGCCAAGCCCACTCTTGAAGAGCAATCTCAAGCCCGTTTTCATCTCATCGACATTCTTAACCCTGACGACATTTTTTCTGCAGCAGATTTTGAACGCTTGGCCACCCAAGCCATTCACGAGATTCACTCCCGTGGCAAAAAAGTGATTTTGTGTGGAGGGACAGGTTTGTATTTGAAAGCTTTGGAAGAAGGGATTTTTGAAGGACCTTCAAAAGACGAAGCGATCAGGAGATCGTTAGAGCGGGAAATAGCTCAGGAAGGCTTAGCTGCTTTGAGACGTCTTCATGAAGAACTTCGATCTGTAGATGCAGAAGCTGCTGAGAGTATTCCTTTTCAAAACAGACAGCGTTTGATTCGAGCTCTGGAAGTTTATCGGTTGACCGGCAAACCAATTTCCCAATTTTGGAAAGAACAAAAAGAGCAGGAAAAAATATCCAAGAAAGAAAAACCTTTTGTCTTTGAAAAATATGCTTTGGATATTCCCAAAGAAGAATTGTTTTTACGCATTGATCAAAGAGTGGATCAGATGATGGAGCTGGGCCTCATGAAAGAATCTGAAAACTTGCTGAATCGTTGGGGACGAAAATCTCCAGGGTTAAAAATTATTGGCTATAAAGAAAGTATCGGTGGATTGATCGAAAGCATTCCGACAGATGAAGTGGCTGAGCTCATTAAGCGCAATACCAAGAAATATGCGAAGCGACAGATGACGTGGTTTCGTGCTGATCAGGCGATTTATTGGATGAAAAATATTTCTGAAAAAAAGTTTTAAAGTGAATTTTTCTTAAGAATTTCAAAGTGAGTTTCAAACACTTGACAAACGTCAGTCGTTTGCTCATAAGGCCGCAAATTTTTTTTAAAACAAATTTTTGGAGAGAAATGTCTACGATCCCTGAGAGTCAATCTTTGAAGCCCGGAGCCAATGAAGCCAATCTTTGGACACGAAGAGAGTTTTTTGGTTTCGCCGGTTGGGCAACTTTTTTAGGTTCTATTGGAATGGGCTTATTAGCCTTCCTTCGCTTTATGTTTCCCCGGGTTCTTTTTGAACCCTCGCCGCTTTTCAAGGCAGGGAAAGTAAATGATTATAAGGTGGGTGAGGTGAGTGAGCGTTTCAAAGAAGATCAGCGTGTGTGGATTGAAAGAACCGACGATAAGCTGATTGCAATTCAAGCTATTTGTACGCACTTAGGTTGTACGCCTCGATGGTTAGCTTTGGAAAGTAAGTTTAAGTGTCCTTGTCATGGTAGTGGTTTTACAAAAGATGGGATTAACTTTGAAGGTCCAGCTCCAAGACCTTTAGAGCGGTTGGCTATTCGTCTTGATGACGAAGCCAACATTCTGGTCGATCGAAGTAAAAAATTTCTTTATGAAAAAGGTCAGTGGGAAGATCCTGATTCATTTATTACCTTATAAAAAATATGAATATTGTTGAGCTAAAAGCAAAAATCCAAGAGATTCAAAAAACTGTTGTTGATTCCTATGTTTGGAAGTCGATCTTTCGACATGGTTATAAGGATATTCCTCGTAACCGCGTTTTGATGACAGCTTCCAACGTCTTTCTTCATCTTCATCCTTCTAAAATGCGTCGGCATGGTATTAAGGTTTCTTACACCTGGTGTGCCGGTGGTTTGACCTTTTTATTCTTTTTGATTCTGACGGTAACGGGAGTCATTTTGATGTTCTATTATCGACCTGTGGCAGAATATGCCTATGTCGATATGAAATATCTTCAGTTTGACGTACCGTTTGGAATGATGATGCGTAACATGCATCGTTGGGCAGCTCATGGAATGGTTATCTTGGTGATGCTTCATATGTTCCGTGTCTTCTTGACCGGTTCTTATAAACCTCCTCGTGAGTTTAACTGGGTGATTGGTGTTCTTCTTTTGGTTATTACCTTTTTACTTTCGTTCACAGGATATCTTCTTCCTTGGGATCAATTGGCGATTTGGGCTGTGACCGTTGGTACTAATATGGCGCGAGCAACACCCTTGATGGGTCATGAAGGTCCTTTGGCTGAACAGGTGCGTCAGCTGACTGGTTTGATTACGCCACGTTATGATGCTCGATCATTGTTGACAGCCGGTACTGTGGTTGGTGCTCCTACCTTGATGAGATTTTATGTGCTTCACTGTATTTTTATTCCAATCGTGGCTTCTATATTGATGATTGTTCACTTTTGGCGGGTGCGTAAAGATGGTGGTATTTCAGGTCCTTTATAAAGGATGCCTTCAATTAAGCCCTCTACCCAGGCGGGGGAGGGAGGTTCGCTGAAAGCGGATGTGTGAGGGGAAGTTACATTATGGCGGAAAAAGAAGAAAAAATGATACCGGCTTCGAGTTTGAATCCTGATAAGATTCATACGTGGCCACATTTGGTGAGAGTTGAATTTATTGCGGGAATGTTGGCTACTTTAGGGCTGTTTTTGTGGTCATTGTTGTTGGACGCTCCTTTAGAAGAACCGGCAAATCCTACAAAAACACCAAATCCTTCTAAGGCTCCTTGGTATTTCTTGGGTCTTCAGGAAATGTTGGTTTATTTTGATCCATGGATGGCGGGTGTTGTTCTTCCCAGTCTTATTATTGTTGGTCTGATGCTGATTCCTTATATTGATATTAATAAAAAAGGGGCAGGTTACTATACTTTTAGAGAGAGAAAGTTCGCGATGTCTGTTTTTTGTTTTGGCTTTTTAATTCTTTGGATTTTTCTGATTTTCTTGGGTGTTTTCTTCCGTGGTCCTGGTTGGAACTTTTTTATGCCATGGGAAGAGTGGAATCCTCATAAAGTTGTTGCTTTGACCAATATAGATTTGAATATTTTTGTCGCTCAAACTTTAGGGATAGATGCGTTGAGAAATCCTTGGGTTGGTTGTGGTTTTGGTTTAGTTCTTATAGGAGCTTACTACTCAATCATTCCAGCTTTCTATTATCTAAAAGGTAAAACAATGCCTGTAATTCAAGAGCTGGGTTTGATTCGCTACAACATTACTGCATTTCTTTTTGTTACTATGATGGCTTTACCAATTAAAATGATCTTACGATGGACCTTGAATATTAAGTATGTCCTGGTCATCCCGGGAATTTTAAATATTTAGGTGTAATATAATAAGGCCGATACTAGGCCAAAATAAGGAAGATAGGACTCATGCCACCAGCCGAAACAGATCCAATTGAAAAAAAATCATATGGCAAAAGATTTTTTGTCGTAGGTCTTGTTGCATTTATTATTTCACAATGGGCTTTTTAGACGAGGTTGTTCTTAGAAGAACCTGGAAGCTATATAAGAATGAATTTAATAAGATTGAAGTTTCAAAGCTTCATGATGAGTATGAAAAAGCAAAACAAGTTTTTGACGCCGAGCAAGCTCAAAAAGATCTTCTGACAACAGAACCTACAAGTGATGATCAGTATTCTGTAAGAAAGATTCGTCTTAAGATCGAAGAATCTGAGCTAAAGCTGGATAGTGCTGAATATCATCAGGCCGAAGAAAAAATTAAACATCTGAAAGTTATCTTGTTTGATGCAAAGCAGGCTTTTGGTTTCGCCAAAGCTGATCAAGATGAGGTTTTTTACGAGTGGAAGAATGCTCTTGAAGAAAACAAGATAGAGCATGCCGAGCATTTTAAGAAAAAATATTACGATTTAGAAGCTAAGTTAGCAGAATATAAAATTAAGCGTGATAAAGCTGAAAAAGATGTCGCTGATGTGCAAGCGATTTTAGATGGTTTTTCTAATGATGTTAAGAAGTGGAAGAATCTGGAAAAGAAGTCTCTAGAGCCTCTCGCTAAGATTTTTAAAAAAATAGAAGCTGCTGAATCAAGAGGTGATGAGATTGCTCAAGTTGTTATTAATGACTTGGGTAAAGGCGGAAATGTTGAATGGGGAACCGTAGATCGTTGTGAATCTTGCCACGTCGCTATCAACCGTGATGGATTTGAAGATCAGAAAAATCCTTATAAAACACACCCTAATCGTCAGGAAATCTTTGCTCTTCATCCTGTTGAAAAATTTGGATGTACATCCTGTCATGGTGGTCAAGGCCGCGGAACTCAAATTAAAGGAAAACCTTTTGAGGAAGGCGATTTTGCACATGGGTATGTGAAGCATTGGAAAGACCCTGTGATGAAGGACTCCATGATGGAGGCCAACTGCAGTAAATGTCATCTGGATCAGTGGAAGTTGGCTTATGCACCAACCTACATGAAAGGTAAGCAACTTTTCTGGAATAATGGCTGTACTGGTTGTCACAATATCAGAGGCTTTGAAGAGGCCCCTAAAGTTGCTCCTTCGTTAAGAAAGATTGCTGATAAAGTGAATCAGGAGTGGTTAGTTGAGTGGGTTAAGAACCCTAAGGCTTACTTGCCTCATACTAGAATGCCTAAACCGCCTCTTGATATTGATGAGCCTGCTCAGACTGAAAAGGTAGCTGCATATATATTACAATCTTCAGAGAAATATGATTTCCTTATGGAAAATACCCCGGTGGTAATTCTGAGAACGGTAAGAAAGTATTTGAAACTGTAGGTTGTTATGGTTGTCATACTTTAGATGGAAAAGGAACAGGTCTGGCTCCTGCACTTGATAGAATTGCTCAAAAAACATCTTCTGACTGGATTTTCAATTGGGTGCAAAATCCAAAAGCTTATAATCCTGAAGCCAAAATGCCTAGTTTGCGTCTCTCTTCGCAAGAAGCTGCAGATGTTACAGCTTATCTTTTGTCCAATAGCCAAGCCAAGGATGACGGTAAGTCGCGTCCTGTAGATGAAGCTTTAAGGGCAAAGCTTAGCGATCCTGATGCTGCTAAAAAAGGATTTGTTCTTATCTCTCAATATGGCTGCTACGGCTGTCATAATATTAAAGGATTTGAAACAGCTTCAAAGCTTTCTGTTGATCTATCAGCTTTTGGAAGAAAAGAAGTTCCCGAGCTAGACTTTGGTGATAGTAAAATTGAACGTACGTGGACTGCTTGGGCTCATGGAAAAATCAAAGAACCAAGAATGTATCTGACTGAAAGAACTTCATCTAAAATGCCTAATTTTGGTCTCTCAGATGAAGATATTGATGCTCTAGTTGTTTTTTTGAAGGGACAGAAAAAAGAGGATGTTCCTCAAAAGTATCTAATGTCGTTGTCAAAGCCTCGTCAGAAACAGATAGAAAATGGTCGTCGTCTTGTTGAAAGACTTAATTGTCGTGGTTGTCATGTGATCGAAGGCGAAGGTCGTTTAATTGAGCAAGTTATTGGTTCTGATGTCCCACTTCCTCCAATTTTAGATGGTATTGGAGCTCGTGTAAGACCTGATTGGATGTTTGCCTTCTTAAAGCATCCTGAAGAACATAAGATTAGACCTCAATTAAACTTAAGAATGCCAACCTTCCAATTCACGGATGATGAGGCTAGTTCTATCGTTGAATACTTTTCAGCTCTTAGTAAGCAGCCTTCTTCATTCACAACAAACAATTATCCTAGAGCAACAGCTGAAAGTTTGGCTGCCGGAGAGAAGTTAGCCTCAGCTGAATACTTTAACTGTTTTTCCTGTCATATTCAGAATGGAAAGTTGCCTCTTAATGATCCTTCTCAGTGGGGACCTGATCTTTACAGAGCAAAAGATCGTATTCGTTACGATTTTATTACAGAATGGATTAAGGATCCTCAATTGATTACACCTGGTGTAAAAATGCCTGGATTTTTACCTTCTGATGATGCTGCTCCACAAGATGTTTTAGGTGGAGATCGACAGAAACAAGTCGAAGCTGTCAGAGATTATATTATGAGTTTGGGTAGCTCTGCTTCTTCAACTCCTGCAGCAGCTGAACCCTCAGCTAAGAAGTGAGATATTCAAATCAATTTAAATCGTTAATATTGTTTGTTTTACTGATACCGTCACTGGTTAATGCTAGTGGCGGTATTTCCGGAAAAGTTACCTATACAGGCGAGCGATTGCCTGTAAAAAAACTTGCTGTCGGAATCGATGCTGAAGTTTGTGGATCTGCTATTTCTTCTGAAGAAATTATTTTAGGTAAAAGAGGTGAGCTACAGAATGTTGTTGTTTATCTTTCAGGTAAAGGTTTGTTTTCGTACAAAGGTTTATCTCAAGAATCTCCAGCTGTACTGACTCAAGAAAAATGTCGTTTTACACCCAGAGTTGTTTTTATTTCTCCAGGACAAGATCTTAAGGTGGTGAATAATGATGGTATCCTTCATAATTTTCATACAGAAAGTCACGCCAACCTTTCGTTAAATCGTGCACAGCCTGCAAGTATGCGTGAACTCATATTAAAATTTTCACGATCTGAAATCTTTACCGCTATCTGTGATGTGCATAGTTGGATGAAATCTGTCATTGTCGTTAAGGACAACCCGTATTATGCACTGACCAATGAAAAAGGGGAGTATGAAATTAAAGATATTCCTTTAGGAACATATGTCTTACATTTTTTTCATGAAAAATTAGGTGAAAAAAAACAGGTTATACAAATAAAAGAAGGTGAGACTGAAAATGTCTCTATTAAGATGGGGATATATTAACCAAGGAGAAATATATGAAAAAATCATTTTATATATTCGTAGCGCTGTTGTTTGTTTTTAATGCTTATGCCGACCAATCATTAGACTTGATGAAACCTGATTTCAGAAAAATCAAGACAGGCTTGGATCCTAAGCATACGCCTAAGGTAGATGCTCCAGAAAAAGTAAAAGCAGGTGAGTGGTTTGAGGTTAAAGTCAGTGTTGGCGTTGAAAATCTTCATCCATCCATGGCTGAACACTTTGTCGAGTGGATTGCTCTTTACAAAGATGATGTTGAGGTTTCACGAATCTACTTACATCCTGTTTACTCGAAACCTGAAGTAACATTTACCATCGCCCTTGACGAGACATCGACGATCAAGATATTTGAACAACCAAATCATACAGCCCCTTGGGTTACCTCCAAGAGAATTAGGGTTGTAAAATAAAAAGGAGAAATAAAATGAAGAACAGAAAGTCTCAGTTTAAATTACCAACAAAATCAATGGTTGCAGTTGTTGGTTTGTTGGCCGCCACTGTTTTGTTTCATCAGGAAGGACAATCTCAAACTCCTGCTACGGGTATAAAAGGAAAGGCTGCTTTTGCTGGAACAGCTCCTGTCATGCCCAAACTCAAGAGAGAAGCTGATCCATTTTGTGCAAAAACTCCAATGAATGATCAAGAAGTTGTCGTAAACAGTAATGGAACTCTTAAGAATGTTGTGATCCGTGTAGTTAAAGGCGCTGCAGCATCTGCTCTTCCAGCAGCTTCAATTGAAATTGATCAATCTAATTGCATGTACGCTCCTCGTGTTATCGCAGGTATGGTTGGTCAAAAAGTTGTGATCAGAAATGGTGATCCTTTAATGCATAATGTTCATGCCTATACAGGAACTCCTCCAACGACAGCTTTCAATCAAGCCCAAATGAAAGGTTCAAAAAATATTGAGAAAGTTCTTACAGTTGGTGTGACGAAGTTTAAATGTGATGTTCATCCTTGGATGACCGGATATATGGTAGGAAATGATAATCCTTATGTCTGTGTCACTGGTGATACAGGTGAATGTAGCATTGCTGGTGTTCCTAATGGTACGTATACTGTTGAAGCTTGGCATGAAAAGTATGGTACAAAGACTGTTGATGTCACTGTGAACAATGGTGTTATCAATGCTGATTTTGCCTTCTCTGCTCAGTAGTATCAGATTTTAGTAAATCAAAAGCCCCACACTTTTAAATAAGGTGTGGGGTTTTTTAGTTTTATGAGGAGTCTCTTTTTTAGACTGAAGAGTTTTAAATTGAGACTCTGAATACTAGGTCTCAGAAAAAATATTGAGTAATTTATGGGGAAAAGCCAAAGGCAGCACTTGGCCTAACTCTTGTAGTAGGGGGAAGAATGAGCTGTTTTTCGAAAAAATTATAAAATCGATTTCTTGGGTGCTTTTGTTTGTCAGTGTTCCAGCTTGGGCAGGCCCTACAATGATGGCTTTGTCTTATGAGGTAAAGAGTTATGGGGCTTTTAAATATAAAAAACATGAAACTGAAAAGTTAACGGATCGCCTTAGGGAGGAGCTGCTTAGAAGGTTTGGATCAGCAGTTTATAATAAAGAAGAATCCCAATTCTTATTTTCCTATTTTAAAGAAAGTTCAGACTCTTCTTTTGAGTCAGCTGGAGGGCGTCGTCAGTTGGAGGTTTTGGAAAAAGCAAAAGAAGCTTATTTTAATTTAAAGCTAGATGAATCACGTAAACTTCTTCAGGAGCTTTTTCAGAATGAGTCCCAAGAAGCCATCGTTGAGTCTTACTTGTTAAAAGGTTTGGTAGAGTTTGCTCAAGGTAATATTGAATCTGCTAAATCAGCTTTTCGAGAAGCTCATCGTCTGGATGATCGGCGTGTTTTAGAAAATCGTTATTTCCCTCCTAAAGTCATCAAGCTCTATGATCAGATAAAAAGTGAGAGTTATCCTAAAGCACAATTAAAAGTTGATTCTAATCCAATTGGGACTGAAGTTTGGATGAATGGTGTTTTGTTGGGGCTAGCTCCTCAAACTTTTGAGGTTCCTGCGGGGAAGCATTGGATTTCTTTGCGTGCCAATCATTATCAATCATCACTTCAAAAATTAGATCTTAAAGAAGGAGCTTCTCTTACATTAAAACGATCTTTGGCTTGGTTGGGGAATAATGGGAAGAATGATTCTCTTGTGATGAACCCTAATGAGGATCAGGATATTTTGTCTGATCGGATGACTCATTTGGGAAGTCAGATAGGTGCTGCCAAGATAGCCTTATTTACAGCAGGTAATGATCGCGGTCAGGATATCGTCGAAACACGTATTATTGACGTTAAACTCAGGACAGCGCACAAAATACATCGTTATATTGTTCCTCAAACGATGACATTTGAAAATAATTCTGCAGAAATTTCGCAGCAAATCATTGATCAGGTTCAAGCACAGCTCTCCCTTGATCTCAAATCTAAACCCGATCAGTATGTCGAAAATAGATTTAGAGGTGATATTGTTTTGGTGGGCTATCGACGAAAATATTTTTTTGAGTCTCCTTGGTTTTGGGGGCTTTTGGGAGCTGCAGGGCTTGGAATTGGATTAGGTCTGGCATTAACAGGTGGATCAGCAGCATCAACAGGTACTTTGGGGATTACATTTCAATGATGATAAAAAATAAAAAATATTTGTTTCATTTACTTCTCATTATTTTTTTTGTTGGGTGTCAACATCGTGTGCAAATCAAGAGTTCACAGGAATCTTTGAAAGAAAAGTTGAGCACACCTGTCTATTTTAGCTTTGGAAAATGGGCTCTTTCCCCTCAAGAAGAGAAAAAACTATTTGAAAAAATATCTCTACTTAAAGCCAATCCTGCTGCTGTGGTTATTCTTGAAGGTCATACCGATTCGATTGGTACAGAAGAGAATAATTTGGAGTTAGGGGATCGTCGTGCGGGGTATGTTCGTTGGAAGCTGTCGTTAGAAGGCGTGAATCCTCAAAACCTGATTGTCACTAGTGTGGGTGAATCTCAATCCACTAAATCTTCACTTGATGAATCTGTAAGAAGTGTGGATCGCCGTGTAGATTTTAAGGTTAAGTAGTTTGCGTTATCTGTTTATTTCATTTTTGTTATTTTTATTTATATCTCCTCAACGTCTCATGAGTTTGGAAAAAGAGAAGCTTTTGCTAATTCTCTCTCCAGAACTTTCAAGTGACGGTCATATTATAATAAAAAAGATCCGTCCTCTGGTTAAAAATATAAAGAAAGAAATAGGCTCAAATATTAAAGTGATGGAATCTCAAGCCATAGAAGAACATTTTTTTAAAGCTTTAAATGAAGAAATGGATCGGGAACTGGCTTTTTCCCAAGATTCATATTTTAATTTAAGAATCAAAGAATCTATTCAGGCTTTAGAGGGAAGAAAAGATAAATCAGCTCTTCTTTGGAAGTCTTTGGCTCTCTTTTCTGATAATCAACAAGATGAAGCTCGAGGAGCCATTCTTTCTTTGCTCATCATGGATCCTTCATACAGTTTATCTCAAAAAGATTTCCCTCCAAAATATCGAAGCTTTTTTGAGCAGGCTCACCGTCTTTTTAAAAAACAGATCACCCGATACAAGGATGTCACTCTTTTTGATTCTCTCTCTGAAAAAACAGGAAAAGCCTGGAAGAGGCGCTTTTTATCAGCCTTAGATCGCGCAGGTATGGATATCTTGATCATAGCTTGGCTAGAACCTGTTGGTTGGAATCAAAAATTGAGAGTTTTTATTTTTAGAAGAGATGTAGTGGAAGATTTTTTTGAGAAGCAAATTGAGTTTGTCGGTGATCCTGATTGGCGCAAGGCATCAAAAATACTTGTAAACACTATGTTTTTACAATGATCCTTAGGGGATTTTCATTGACACCCCCTCTCGTGAAACGTAAATTTATTAAAATTTTTTTCATTTTGAGGAGATGCGCATGAAAAGACTAATAAAACGAAGTGTTGTCTATAGTTCTCTGGTGGCTTTAGGTGTTTTTAGTTTTTTACAGCTTTTGGAAGCTCGTAATCCTAGTGGATCGGCGAATTTATTTGCTCCTGCAACAGATGCAAGTCCCTATCTGACAGTCTACGGTTCTCAGACAATTCAGCCTTGGCGTTATCATACGGGGCTTTATCTGGATTATTCAAGAAACCCACTTCAAGTAGGTATTGGTGGTGTTTCTCATCAAGTAGTCATCAAGGATATCATCTATGGCAATCTTTTTGGAACATTAGGTCTTACAGATTGGATGCATGTGAGTTTGAATGTTCCTGTGGCTTTTTTTGAAAATTATTATGCTCCCACGTCCAGTATTCCTGGAGATGGAATAGCCCAAGGCACCAATCAAAAGGTCCTCAAAATGGGAGATGTTCGTTTAGAAAGTAAAATTCGTCTTTTGGATATTGATCGTCATAACTTCGGTATCTCTATTTTACCTTTTGTTTATGCACCTACAGGATCAGGAAATTATTTTACAGGAAATAACCGCTTCTCGGGTGGTGCTCAATTAGTCATGGATGTGAATATTGCTGACCGTGCTTCAGTGGCTTTGAATCTTGGTTATCAAATGAAGAAGAAAGCGACTATTGTCGGTACAGATCGTGATGATTCTTTGTTGTATGGTTTAGGTGCCAATCTGAAAGCTTTAGATTGGATGCATATTATGGCTGAGGTTTATGGAAATACTAATACCGGAAATATGTTCAAAAGAACAGCAGAGTCTCCTTTAGAAGCTGATGGAGGGGTGAGATTTTTCCCATCAAAACCTGAAGGCTTGGCTATTACTGTAGGCGGAGGCGCTGGCTTAAATTTTGGTTATGGAGCTCCTGATATTCGAGGAATTGTTGGGTTGAGCTATCCTAACCCCAAGAGAGTCAATCTTCCTCCCGCACCGCCACCGCCGCCACCACCACCTCCTCCTGCTAAGATTGAAAAAGAGAAGATTGTGATTACGCGTAAAGTTCACTTTGAATTTGATAAGTCTGTCATTCGTCCGGTTTCCTTCAGAATCTTGGATGCTGTGGTTGAGGTGCTTAAGGACAATCCTGATGTCACCAAGGTACGCATTGATGGTCATACGGATGGTAAGGGTACGGATCCTTACAATATGAAACTGGGTGAGCGTCGCGCGAAGTCTGTGAAAGATTACTTAGTCTCTCATGGAGTTTCTGCGGATCGTCTCTCGATCCAATCTTTTGGAGAATCCAAGCCGGTGTCGGATAACGAAACACCAGAAGGTCGAGCCAGAAATCGTCGTGTGGAATTCAGCATCCTTGAACAAGATGGACAACAGGGTACGAACTAGTTCCTACCCGATTCAATATGTTAAAGGCGTAGGTCCTCGAATGGCAGGTCTGCTAGCTCAAAAGCAGATCGAGTCGGTCGAGGACCTACTGCTTTATTATCCTTATCGTTATCTCGATCAGCGAAACCTTCTTAAGATCAAAGAGCTAGTTCCAGGCCAGCAGCAAGTTACTGTTGGGAAAATAGCCGCTTGTGGGGTTGCCTATGCGGGTAAGAGGCGTATCTTCGAAATCCTTTTAGTCGACTCGACAGGTGCCATGTCACTGAAGTGGTTTGGCTTTTATCAGAAGCAAATGATGGCGATGTACAAAAAGGGGATGGTGGTGATCGTCTCGGGGACTGTTACTGAATTCCGTAAAAAAATTCAGATGATACATCCGATAGTTCAAGTAATAGAAGATGTTTCTGCGGATGATGAAGTCAAACCTGAAGAAGATATCGAACCCACTTTAAAGGCTCCTGGAATTGTCCCGGTTTATTCACAGGTTGCGGGTATTGGGACACGTTCTCTCAGAAGAATTATCGCCCGTTTACTGGAACCATTTGTTTCCTTGGTGCCTGACCCCATTCCCGAGGATATTCGGGTAAAACTCAATCTTATTCCCAAAAATGAAGCGCTTTTGGAAGTGCATCATCCTTCGCCCGAAACGAGTGCTGAAGATTTGGAGAAGTTTAGAACCCCGGCATTTCGACGAGAGATTTTTGAAGAATTTTTTCTGATGGAAATGGGTCTGGCTCTTAAAAGACGCTCTGTCAAAAGAGAGGCTGGTACTTCCATTCAGGTAGCATCTGAAAACGTTGATGCTTGGAAGCAAGGCCTTCCTTTTCAGCTGACAGGTGCCCAATGTAGAGTGTTGGAGGAGATTTTTGCGGATATAGCCCAGCCTCATCCTATGAATCGCTTGATTCAGGGAGATGTGGGAAGTGGTAAGACCGTTGTGGCGTTTTTGACCGCTTTGGCCGCTATTGAGAATGGTTTTCAGGTGGCTTTGATGGCTCCGACGGAGATTTTAGCTGAGCAACATTATCTGAATGCTCGAAAAATTTTAGGTTCTTTTAAGCTTCCTATGGCCCTTTTGACGAGTCGTTTGACTCCTGATGAAAAAAGAAGAGCTCAGGCAAGGATTAAAAAGGGTTTATTCCCGTTGGTGATTGGTACTCATGCGCTAATTGCTGAAAAAGTTAGTTTTCCTAATCTGGGAATGGTGATCATCGACGAGCAGCATCGTTTTGGTGTTCTTCAAAGAGCGGCTTTGAAAGAAAAGGGGAATCATCCTCATGTCTTGGTCATGACAGCGACCCCCATTCCAAGAACTCTCTCAATGACTATCTATGGAGATTTGGATCTTTCGGTGATTGATGAATTGCCTCCGGGCCGTCAAAAAATTCAGACAAAAATCATTGGAGAAAAACAAAGGCGTGGGCTTTATCAGTTTTTAAAAACCAGAATCGAAGCGGGTGAACAGGCTTATGTCGTCTACCCTTTGGTAGAAGAAAGTGAAAAGTTGGATTTGAAGGATGCCACACAGATGTCGGAAGAGATCCAACGTTTTCTTCCGGAATTTAGAATCGGTCTTTTGCATGGTCGAACACCACCGGAAGAAAAAGAAACTATTATGCGTTCTTTCAAAGCAGGAGATATTCATTTGTTGGTGAGTACGACGGTTATTGAAGTGGGTATTGATGTTCCCAATGCGACAGTGATGGTGATTGAACACGCAGAGCGTTTTGGACTCTCTCAACTGCATCAACTGAGAGGGCGGGTTGGGCGTGGACATCAAGCTTCTTATTGTCTCTTGATGACGCCTGTGGGGAAGACAGCTCCTGCTTATCAGAGGCTTCAGGTGATGGTGGAGACTGAAGATGGATTTAAGATAGCTGAAGAAGATCTGCGCTTGCGAGGTCCTGGAGATTTTTTAGGAACACGCCAATCAGGTTTGCCTGATCTTCGTATTGCCAATCTTATCCGTGATTATTCCATTCTGAAAGAAGCCAGAAAAGAAGCTTTTGCTTGGATCGAAAAAGACCCGCATCTCATGATGCACCCACCACTTCTGGACGTCCTCAAACGCCGCTGGAAAGAAAAACTTGCGTTGGCTGATGTAGGTTAGGTTAAGAACTCATTTCATGTTAAAAATTGTTAAAACAAAAGATTCTGATTCTTCAGGAGTCAGTCTCCAGCAAGCTCGCGATAATTTTATCGAAAGCGCCGGGAAGATTTCGGCTAATATGTTGGGGATGGTGTCTAAAGTTGGGGGGCAAATCTATGCTCTTCTATTTTTAGCGCGTAATCCTTTGTCACTTGATGAAATTATGAAGATTTTGCAGCTCTCCAAAGGGAATATCAGTGTGAATATCCGCATGTTGGAGAGTGTTGGTTTGGTGCGCAAAGTTTGGGTCAAAGGTACGCGAAAAGATTACTATGAAGCCGCTCGTGATTATCCCAAAAAGTTTTTGAGACAGTTTTTTGATCGTGTGCGCAATGGTATCGATGATTCTTTAAGAATGATTTCCAAGTTTAAAGATGAATTTGAAGCTGCCTCTCGCAATAGTGCCGGTGACGAAAAAGAAGATTCACAATTTATGCTTTCTCAGCTCTTTCTGCTGGATCTTTTTTATCAGGCTGCCAGTCAACTTTTTGATGATTTTTATAAAGGGCGAAAAGTGGATATGGATATTCTAAGACGTGTGATTCTCGAGTAATTATGCCTTCAATTGCTTTCTTTGATGTCGATCGTACATTGATGGATGGATATAGTGGTTATTATACAACACTTCTTCTCATCAAAAAACGTCTTATGAAAAAGAGACGCTTGGTTCAGGCTTTTTTCTATAAAGCTATGAGTCATATTGCTAAAGTGGATCTTAAAAAAATTTATGAAATTGCCTGTATGGATTTGGCTGGAATGTCTTTAGAAGATATTTTGAAAGTGGGTGAAGAAAGTTTTTTAAAAGATATTAAAAAAAGACTTTATCTAGAGGCGATTGCCAAAGTTCAGGAGCATAGGAAAAAAGGGGATTATGTTTATCTGGTGACATCAGCTCCATATATGACCATTGAACATCTCTCACGCTTTCTTCAAGTAGATGGTCATTTAGTGCGGGTCCCATTATTGACTATCAAAAAATCCCAAAGGAATTTTACAGCGAGAAGTGAAAAGCCCTATTTATTATCGTGAAGGAAAAATTTTTGCCGCTCAGGAAGCTTCTCAAAAACACAAAATCCCTTTGCAAGACTGTTATTACTATGCCGATAGCATTGATGATTTTTTTCTTTTTGAAAAAGTGGGTCATCCTTTTTTAGTTAATCCGGATTCTCAAATCTTAAAAATTGGTAAGAAAAAGGGCTGGCCTGTTTTAAATTTTCAAAAAAAATTGGGAGATTTATGAAAAAGTTGATCCAGTATTTTTTACTTCTGTCTCTGATGTTGGGTTGTTCATCGGTAAAAACACCTGCAGCTCAAGTGGCATTTAAATTTATGGATGCCTACTACGTACAGGTAGATCCAAGAGCTGCCTTGCCTTTTACCGATCGTTTGGCTTTTGAAAAAGTGAAACAGAGTGTGGATCTGACTCAAACCATTTCTCAGGAACAGCCAGGGATGAACCAACAGGCAAAAGCTAAAATTTCTTATAAATTGTTACCGAATGAAAGTAATGATCAAGAAGGTCTTTTTGTTTTTGAAGTGAAAATTCATCCTGAAAAATCTTCTGAAATGACACGAAAAACCATGGTGAGAGTCCGTCTTTCTGAAAATCCTCAAGAAAAAGATATGTGGAAGGTGACTCAGTTTATGGATCAGGATACAACTTCATCTCCAAAAAATTAAACATGTCGAGCCTACAAAAAGCTTTTGAACATTGCGAAACCATCGCAAAAAGCCATTATGAAAATTTTCCGATTGGGTGGTTTGTGCCTAAACCGTCGCGAAAATATCTTTATGCCATCTACGCATTTGCACGCACGGCTGATGATTTCTCTGATGAAGCTCAGTTTCGACAAGACGGACTGAAACATCTTGAAGACTTTGAAGTGAGATTGGAAAAAGCTTCCAAAGGAAATGTTTCGGAAGATGATCTTTTGTTTTGGGCTATTTCGGAAACACTCCAACGCACGGGAATTCCTTCCAAACTTCTTAAAGATTTGTTGATCGCTTTTAAAATGGATCTGACAAAAAATCGGTATCAAAGTTATCAAGAGTTAGAGACTTATTGTGTCTATTCGGCTAATCCCATTGGTCGGATTGTTTTGCTTTTGTATGGTTACACAGATCCACAGCTGCATCTGTGGTCAGATAAGATTTGTACAGGCATTCAGCTGGTCAATCATTGGCAAGACATCGCTGTCGATTTGAAAAAAGATCGTGTGTATTTGCCCAAAGAAGACATGGATCGTTTTGCTTATACGTATGAAGATCTTTTGGCACATCGTTTAAACGATTCTTTTTCATCTCTTTTAAGATTTGAAATCTCACGTGCTCGGTCATTATTTTTGGAAGGAAAGCCTCTCCTCAAATCCTTGGAATGGCGTTTGCGATTGCAGATTACACTCATGTGGAAGGGTCCGATGTATATTTTGGATCTGATCGAAAAAAATCAATACGATGTATTTCAAAAACGACCCAAGATTTCGAAAAGAGATCTTTTTAAACTTCTTTTTAAAAGGTTCTAAAGATGGTTTCCAATTTTTCCTATAGCCAAGAAATTGCAAAAAAAAGTGGTTCTAACTTTTATCTCTCATTCTTTTTTCTCCCCAAAGAAAAAAAAGAAGGCATGATAGTGATCTATGCCTTTAGTCGACTGGTAGATGATGCGGTTGATGAAGCTCCTAATGAAGCTACGGCAAAAAAAGAAATTAAACTTTGGCGTGAGCGTGTTGAGAGTTGTTACGCAGGATCTTTTAAAGATGCGCATCCTATCCTTCCTGAGCTCAAAGTGATTGTGGAGAGGTTTCAAATCCTAAAAACTATCTTCTGGATTTGATTACTGGAATGGAAATGGATCTTTTGAAGAATCGTTATACCACTTATGCAGAGCTTGAGACTTATTGTTATCACGTCGCTGGAACGATTGGGCTGATGTGTCAGCATATATTTGGTGCTGTTTCGGAAGAGGCAAAAAGGTGCTATCCTTTTAGGAAAAGCCTTTCAGCTGACTAATATCATTCGAGATGTGGGCGGTGATTTGAAGCGAGATCGTATTTATCTGCCAGCTGAAGATATGAAGAAGTTTTCTGTGAAGGAAGAAGATATCTTGGCTAAAAAAATGACGCCTAATCTTTTAGCACTTTTGTCTTTTGAGTCAGCTCGTGCGGAAGATCTTTATCAAAGGGCTTTTGCGACGATTCCAAAAGACGAATTGAAGAAGATGAAGTCGGCTCTCGTCATGAATGCCGTGTATCATAAAATTCTTAAAAAACTTCAGAAGAGAACTTTCCTGTATTTGAAAAAAAGTTTCGCTGAATATTTTTGAAAAGCTCTTTCAAATTCTTCCGGTTTTGTTATGAGCCCCACTTCATGGAATCCAAAAAAGAAATAGTAATTATTGGTGGAGGTTTTGCCGGCTTGGCAGCTGGTGTTGAGCTTGTGTCTCAAGGCCATCATGTGACCGTGATTGAATCTCGCGGACATTTGGGGGGACGTGCTTATTCTTATCGTGAACCTGCTTTGGGAACCACGTTGGATAATGGTCAGCATATTGTGATGGGGTGTTACCATGAGACTCTCGCATTTTTGGAAAAAATTGGGACCTTGGATCGTATCGATTTTCAACAAAATTTGACTGTAGATTTTGCCGGAGTTGGGACGGGGATTAAGCGATTTAAAGCCTGGCCTTTGCCAAATCCTTTTCATCTTTTGTCAGGTTTTCTTTTCTTTAAGGGATTTTCTTTTGAAGAGAAATGGGCCTTACGACATTTGGCCAAAGCTTTGAAAGCACTTCAGGGAAACGATCAGGCGATTCGAGCTTTGGATCAATATTCAGTTTCCGAATGGCTTACAGCCCATCATCAACCCAAAAGCTCTCAGGAAAAGTTTTGGGATATTTTTAATTTTGCAGCTTTAAATGACTCTCCACAAAATTCTTCAGCGGCACTTTTTGTTAGAGTGTTACAGGAAGCTCTTTTTTCAGGAAAAGCCGGTGCTAGGATTGGTGTCCCAAAAGTGGGCTTGTCGGATCTTTATGCAGAAGCGGCGCGCGACTATATCGAACGCAAAGGTGGAAATTTTTTAATCAAAACAAAAGTTCATAAGATTCATTTTGATCTGAATGAAGTTATCGATATCGAGCTAGAAGGTGGGCGTCGCCTTGCTGTCGAAACGCTTCTATCGACAGTGCCCTTCACAGCCTTGAAGAAAATTCTTCCCGAAAACGTGCTTTATCAAGATCCTTTTTTTCAACCCTTACATAAACTTTCATATTCGCCGATTGTCTCGATCCACTTGTGGTTTGATCGTCCCGTCATCGACCGTCCCTTTGTGGGCTTATGGGGAACGCGCGTTCATTGGGTGTTTAGCAAGCAGGGGACACATCCTTATGTCTCGCTAGTTATTAGCGGCGGACGTGAAGAGTTTAAAATGACCGCTCCAGCCTTGATTCAAATGGCCATGGCGGAATTAAAGAGTATTTTCCCAAACGTAGTAGACGCAAAGCTACTTCATTCAATGGTTTCCAAAGAACCCGAGGCCACTTTGGCTCCTATGCCGGGAGTTGAATCTCTGAGACTCCCTCAAAAAACTCCTTATCGAAATTTTTATCTCCTGGGGATTGGACGGATACAGGATTACCAGCCACTATCGAAAGTGCTGTGAGGTCGGGCAGGAAAGCAGTCTCAGCTCTGCTCAGTTAGGCCGCATTTCGTTTGGGAGATCCATGTTGTTGAGAATCTCTTTGTTGCTGCCCGGACTGATTTCCTGAGCCACCCGTATTGGCTGAGAGATGCGAGCCTGATTTGGTACGAGTTTGAGGTTTGCTGGATTTTTTATGTCGGATAATAAATCCACCTTGAGTTGTTCTGACAATTTCACCACGACCACTATGAAGAAGTCTGGCAGCAATAACAACTGAGTCAGGTGTGAGTTTTCCAGAAATAATTTGTAAAAAATAAAACTTTCTCGCTTCAAGAGACATATGGGGGGCTTTTGAAAGATAATCAAAGGCCTCCAAGAAGAACGCTCGACTGACTTGCTGCTCGACAGCTTTCATGGCTGGATGGCTTTTGCCAAAACCAAGTTTATGGGCCAATTGGAGAGAGCTGAGGAGCTCATGGCTATAAGCTTTCCAGTTATCGTTCTTTTTAAAATTATCCATGAGCGTCTGTCTGTCATGAATACGCTGAGTGTTACTGGGGTAACTCATCAGACGTGTAATGTTCTCCGCTTGCTCGGCGATTTCTCTCGATTCAGAATGAGCCGCAAAAGTGATTTCTTTTCTGACCAAAATCTTATTGGTGATTTCTTCAGCGGCTTCAGTGATCTGATCAAGTTTTTGTCTCCAATTGGACTTTGCCATATAAAGTTCTTTAATCAGATTTGAATAGCTTGAGGCCTTATAGTCACCTTGACTGTGCAGGAAGTTTCGTGAGGATCGAGATATTTCAGGAAGCTCTCCCAGAGACAGTTGTGCATAGAGAGTTTTCTTTTCACCAGGGAAGAGTTTTGCAAAATCATGAAACACTTCGCTGGAAACTCCTTTTTCAACCATACTGATAACTGTCATGACTTCAGTATCTCTTGAGTAACCTAAATCATCTGTAATCTTCAAAAAACAATTCGTTTCACTGAGGACTGATTTGGTTTGAGGCAGATGATCTCGCCATTTAGCTCCATGTTGCTTCAGTGTCTGAGTGAGATGAGCGGTGACTTCTGCACGAACGGCATCTGATTCGATCATTAAGGGAATAATGATCTTTTCGACTTCCGCTGAAATAGGAGATTTCTTTGTGAGTAAAAATGGATTCTGATTATTGGCACTGGGTGTGATGTCTTCGATATCACAGGTTTCCACCTCAATCACGTCATTAACCTCTATGATGTCTGAAACGTCTAGCTCAACCTCATCATTTTGAGTCGTTGTGGACGAGCGAGTAGAAAAGAGACCTGTGACACCTTGTGAAATTTTATTTCCAACATTTATGAAAATATCTCTGATGTTTTGAAAGCCGTTGCTGACCAAGCTGTAGGTGCTCTGAAATAAGCTCGATTGACCTAAGGGTTGAGCTAAGCTTTGGTAAAGATTGACGACGGGCTGCGTCACAGCCGCGAGGATAGGGCGGATTGAATTGATCATGTTAAAGTTATCGACAGATTGAAGGGGGCAGTTGCTGAATAATACATAATACAAACCAAAATTCCGCAGTTGATTTTTAGTATGTGTCATCGCGAACCCGAAGGGCGTGGCGATCTCACGTTTTATCGCGGGAGATGGCCACGCTTCGCTCGCCATGACAAAATTATTTTATACCAATTAAAATAACATCTTTCAAAAAGAGGTGCGGAATTTAGGACAAAGAATAAAAACATTGAATTGACCCCCCTGAATAGATACTCATTTTCCTTCATGAAAATTTATACCAAGACGGGTGACCAGGGGGAAACAGGTCTTTTTGGAGGAGAGCGTGTGAGGAAGAGTCATGCGCGGATTATGGCTTATGGGGATGTGGATGAATTAAATTCTCTCTTAGGTGTCTGTGTCAGTCTTTCGGATATTTCTGAAATCGAAACCAGTCTTCGTAAAATTCAGAATGATTTGTTTGATGCAGGTGCCGTACTTGCCACGCCGGATTTGCAAAAGCTTTTTGGGAAAGCTTCTGGGTTTATTCGTGAACAGGATATCACATTTTTAGAAACAGAAATTGACCGGATGGAAAAAGATTTAGTTCCATTGAAAAACTTTATCTTGCCGGGTGGGGTCTTGTTGGCTTCACATCTTCAGCTCGCGCGTACCGTGTGTCGTCGTGCTGAAAGACAAGTTGTGTTTTTAGCCGAACATGAAAAAATTCCTGAAGAAGTCATTACTTATTTAAATCGTTTGTCCGATTATCTCTTTGTGCTGGCGCGTTGGGTGAATTTTCAAAAAAAGACCAGCGAACCTCAATGGCAGAAAAAATAAGGATCGTTTATGTCAGATAACCCAGTGCCCATGACTCCTGAGGGCCATAAAAAATTACAGGAAGAGTTGAAATATTTAAAAGCTGTTGAGCGTCCTAAGATTGTCGATGCCATCGAAGTCGCCCGCGGTCATGGGGATCTTTCGGAAAATGCTGAATATGATGCGGCCAAAGAAAAACAAGGGCAATTGATGGGAAAGATCGCGTTTATTGAGGATCAGCTGGCTCGCGCTCAAATCATTGATCCGTCAACCATCGTGCAGGATAAAATTGTCTTTGGTGCTTCTGTCAAAATGGTAGATGTGGATTCAGGTGAAGAACTTTCTTACCAAATAGTAGGTGCTTATGAATCGGATATTAAATTAGGCAAGATCTCTATTGAATCTCCCATTGCTAAATCTCTTATCGGAAAAGAAATAGGGGATGTGGTTAAGGTAGTGACTCCTGGGCGTTCCCGTGAGTTGGAAATTATTAAAATTCATTACGGACATTAATCATGAGTTTACGTGCCATACTTTTTGATTTTGATGGGGTGATTGTCAATTCTGAACCCATTCATCTGGAAAAACTCCAAATTCTATTAGCTGAAGAAGGAATTCTTCTGACTAAAGAGGATTATTACAAGAATTATTTAGGTTATGATGACAGAGATTGTTTGCATCATGTTTTTCTGGATCAAAATAAAGTCCTGACTCCCGAAAAGAAAGAGTCGTTGATTCAAAGAAAGCTCAAGATGGTGATGGAAGCTTTTGATCGTGGTGAAATTGTCATGCCGGATGTGAAAGCGTTTATTCAAAAAGTTACAAATGATTATTACTGTGCTATTGTCTCTGGCGCACATCGTGAAGAAATTATTTCTATTTTGGAAGGTTGTGGCCTTCGTAAACATTTTAAAATTATTATTGGTTCGGAAGATGTGGCCAAAAGTAAACCAGACCCTGAAGGATACAAAAAAGCAATGCAGCTATTGAATCGTGATTTTGTCCCAACGTCAGAAATATTGCTTCCTGCAGAATGTTTGGTCATTGAGGATTCTCCCTGGGGTATCACTGCAGGAAAAAAAGCAGGAGCTGTTTGTGTAGGGATTACCAACACATATAATGCTGATCGATTGTTTGAGGCAGATTTTGTGGTAAATAATTTTTCTGAAATAGATCTCAAATCTTTGGTTGAATGAGGATATTTATGTCCATTTCATTTTTATTAACCACCCATCTTATTTTCATGACAGTTGCGTTCATGATTTTTTCAATTAATTTTTTGGTGGGTTTGACTTATTTGATTGAAGAACGACGTCTTAAGCAAAGAAAACCCCCGCTTAATTTTAGATGGCTTCCTTCATTAAGAGGATTGGATTCGTTTCATTATAACTCTCTTTTGATTGGTTTTATTCTTCTGACATGCGGAATCGTCGTCGGAACTTTATTATCTAAAAAAATCATGAATGCTTATTTGACGGATGATCCCAGACAAATTGCATCACTTGTTATTTGGTCCATTTACGCATTTTTTCTCAAAGCTCGTCTTCAATCGGGTTTGAAGGGAAGGCGAGGAATGATTTTATCTGCTTTAGGTTTTTTGGGTGTTGTGTTGGCTTTTATTGCCATCCGTCATCACGTTTAAGGAATTTATGGATTTTGTGATTGTTGGACTTTCGCATAAGACAGCGCCTATCGAGGTGCGTGAGAAGCTTGCGTTTTCACAAGTTGAAATACCTGCTTTTTTAAGTGAACTTTTGAGTTTTGAGGAAGTTGAAGAGGGGTTGTTGGTATCCACTTGCAACCGTGTGGAAGCGTGTTTGGCTTCTCAGGTTCCGGGCACTGCCGCAGAAAAGGCAGAACAGCTGATTTTGAAAATGAAAGCCCTGGGTCCTATTAAGGGTGTTTATCGAAAAAATGGAACAGACGCTGTTCGTCATTTTTTTAAACTGACTTCGGGCTTGGATTCTATGGTGTTGGGAGAACCCCAAATCAGTGGGCAGGTCAAAGAAGCCTATGCCCAAGCGATTGCAAACCGATCTACAGGCCCCTATTTAAATAAACTTGTTCATCGTGCTTTGAATGTCAGTAAGCGAATTCGTACAGATACAGAGATTGGACGGCATCCGGTTTCGATCAGTTATGCTGCTGTATTGTTAGCGGAAAAAATATTCGGAAATTTTCGTGGGAAAAAAGTGATGCTTTTGGGCGCTGGAGAAATGGGTGAATTAGCCGCAAAGCATCTGATCGAGCGCGAGGCGAGAGATATTTTTATTGTGAACCGCACTTCAGAAAAAGCCCGAGAAGTCGCGCAAAACATAAAAGCTGATTTTGAAGTTCATCTGGCATCGTGGGAAGAAATTCCCAAAGCGCTTCCTCAGATGGATATTGTGATTGTTTCTACAGGCGCTAAGGATTTTGTCGTGACAGAGGATCAGGTGCGACAGGCGATGCATCAGAGAAAAAATGAACCCATGTTTTTTATCGATATCGCTGTCCCTAGAAATGTTGAACCGACGGTTAATCAGATTGAAAATGTTTATCTCTACGACATCGACCATCTTCAGAATATAGTTCAAAACAACATTAAGGAGCGTGAGCGCGAGGCTAAAAAAGCAGAAATTATTATCGAGGAAGAATCAGAAGATTTTTTAGCCTATGTCCGTCAAATGCATGTGTCCCCAACGATCCAAAAACTCTCTCAGAAGTTCGACAACATTCGGCGCTTGGAGTTGGAGAAATATTACGCTAAACTCTCAGATCTTAGTGAAAAGGATAGGGCTATAATGGAGGCTTGTACGAAGGCCATTGTAAATAAGATTCTTCATGATCCGATTATTTTAATGAAGACGGAAGAAGTTAAAGAAGGGGCACCTCGTTATTCCGAAATTTTAAAAAAACTGTTTCGATTGGAATCTGAAAATTCTGAAGATTGATTAGGTGAAGATAATATCATCAAAATCAGATTTCTTGAAAAGCTGGTGAAAGTTGAAGATTTCTGATTGCTTGTGTCATTTTTACGCGGGGCCCTAAGATTATTTTAAAACCACCAGTCATTTTTCTCTCAATCACTATTTTAGAATAACCGTCTTTGATAGGTGCCTCCTTGGAAGCTTCCCTAAATCCTTGTAAGTCTCCAGTGGGGCTTGGTCGAAAAATGAATGAAATTGACTGGAGCTTCTGGCTCTCCAAAGCTCCATTGAGGTCAAACATTCTTTTTTGTCTCGCAATCTCTGAAAAATATTCTTCAATTTCATTAACTGTATAAGTTTTAAGACTATCCAAAGATTTTCCTGAAGGAGGGAATGCCAAAAGTATATCTTCATTTAGCGGTATTTCCAAAGAACCACTGATAAAGGCTGGTGAGTATCGCAATGTTTTTAGAACTTCAAAACTTCCTGAATTCTTAATGGATGTGATTTTAAATGTATTTTGGTCTTCTGCGACAATAGTCATTTCGCAATAATCACTGGGTGTTTTGGCATTTATATTAAGAACTCGAAAACCTCCCAAAGAACCATCTTTATTAATGTAAAAAACAAGTTTGATTTCTTTTAGTTTTGAAATATCTGGCGAACCATCTTGTTTAAAAAGAGAATTCTGTTTTGCTACTTCCTTATAGAATCCACTAATAGTATCAGAAGACCATCCCTTTAAATCTGAAAGATTCATTCCAGAAGAAGTTCTTTTTTTAAGCTTAAGGTGATCGTCACTTGGGATTATCAAATCTTCTTTAATATTTGCTGGAGATTCACGCAAAAATTCCAATACCTTAGCAGCCCCTTTGTTTTCAGCACAGATGATTTCAAATCTTCCATTCTCTTTTTTCTGAATAGTAATTTTGCAATAGTCTTTTGGCTGTTTTGCTTGTTCTGAAGCAACTCGAAATCCAGATAGGTGTCCACTCTCATAAACATTGAAAATCAGTGAGATAGAATCTAGTTTAGAAATATCTACATTTCCGTCCTTATCAAATAATCTCTTTTGTCGCGCTATATCACTAAAATGTTCTACAAGGGTCTCTCGGGTATAATTATTGAAAGTATCGAGAGTTGTTTCGGAAAAAGGAGATCTCGGCACAATCACTTCATTCATTGGAATTTTTAAAGAGCCGTCAATGAAAGCAGGGGAATTCCTCAAAGCCTGAAGACCCTCGTAGGATCTATTGTTATTTACAAAGGAGATTCTAAATGAATTTTCTTCTTCTTTTTGGATAATGATTTTACAGTATCCATTAGGGGTTTCTTCATCTGAAGGGATAGGTCGCAGTCCTGAAAGTGTTCCATCTGATTGTAAAAAAAAGGTTAAAGCTACAGAACTAATTTTTGAACAGTCAGGTTGTCCTGAATCATCCAAGATGTATTTTTGTCGAGCAATTTCTTTAAAGAATTCTGAGATATCCTTAGCTGTATAGCTTTTTAAATCGTTCAGTGAACTTCGAGAAGATGGTATTGTAATAATTTCTTCATCAATAGGAATTACAAGTTTTTTTGAAATAAAAGCAGGTGAGTGGCGGAGTGCTCTTATAGCCACAAAAGAACCAGCATGTTCAATCGATCTTATTTTAAATCCGCCATTGGGATTTCGATCGATAATGATTTTGCATGTCTGTCCATTAACTTTTGTGTCCGAGGAAATCTCTCTATAACCTCTCAATGATTCATTAGAATCTAAGGAAAAGACTATGGCTATAGAATCAAGCTTTGAAATATCGACGTTTCCATGCTCATCAAATAATCCTTTTTGGCGGGCGATATTCTGAAAGTGATCAATAATGTTTTCTTCTGTTAGTCTTTTTAAGTCATCCAAAGTTTTATAGGAGTAGGGGCTTGTTTGTAACAATGCTTCATTTATAGGAATTCTTAAATCTCCTGAAATGAAAGCCGGAGAATGTCTAAAGGCTTCTAATGCTTTGGAAGCTCCTTTATGTTTTGCTGATTTGAGTGTGAAAGACCCATCAACATCCTTAGTGATGATAATTTTGCAGTAATTTTCTGGGGCTTTGGATTCAGAGGGTGCTTCTCGGAAAGCGCCTAAATTTTCATTGGTTGCCAAGTCGAAGATTAATGAAATGGAATCAAGTTTTGAAATATCAGGTTGTCCATCACTATCAAACATCTGTTTCTGTCGTGCAATTTCTTTAAAATGTTCGATAATAGTTTCACGTGTATATTTTTTAAAATCATTCAAACTTTTTTCAATAGATGGAAAATAAGATATAATTTCTTCATTGATCGGAATTGCTAAACTCCCAGAAGTAAAAGCAGGTGAGTGGCGAAGGGCTTTTAAAGATGGCACAGCCCCTGCTTGCTCTACAGTTACTAATTTAAAACTTTCTCCTGTATGTGTGATTGTTATTTTACATTCTGTTTTTGACGCTAGAGCTTCTTTAGAAGCTGGGCGAAATCCGGCAAGAGATCTATCCGGCATGACTCTATAAATCAAAGCGATTGAATCCAGTTTTGAAATATCAACCTCTCCTTGTTCATCAAAAAGCCTTTTTTGGCGGGCAATATCTTTGAAGTGTTCTCTTATTTCTTCAGGGGAAAGAGCTTTTAAACTATCTAAATTTTTCCCAACCGAAGGGAAAGTCGTTAAGATTTCTTCGTTTGGAGGAATTTCTAAATTTCTTGCCACAAAAGCAGGGGAATGTCGGAGAGCTTGTAGGGATGTGAACGCTCCCGATTTTTCGGCAGAATCTATTATGTAGGATCCGTCTTTTGTCCTTGAGAGCGTTAGTTTGCAGTCTGAATCCGAGATAGGCGTATTTTTCGGACCTGCTCGAAATCCGACAACAGATGCGTTGGGCATGACTCGATAAACTAAGCTGATAGAATCTATTGGTAAACCCATCTCATTTTTAAAATATTCAGCCAGCATTTCATGCGTTATTTCTGAAAAGTCGGATACTTTCTTAGGACAAAAGTAGGAGCGTAGTTCCCCTGGAAAGACTTGTTGAATTCTTGCAAAACCTTCTCCAAGTGTTTTGTTCTGACCGCACCATATTGTTGCCAACGCTTTTAGGAAATTCTCTCGATAATACTGAGGGGCTAATATTCTAAGTCCTGTTTCGAGATAGTGACGTATTGCTTTATGAGAGCTGCTACTTGAATCATGAGTCGCATTTCTAAAATAGGCTTTTCGAATCTCTTTTAGGAGATCCTCCTCTTTTGTGTAAGTCCTGTAGTCGGATGTCTTTGTGCAAACCAAATGGCCCTATCTTCTGCCCAACAATCCAATAATTCTTCTTTTTCTGACTCATTAAGAAATAAAGCTTCTGATAGTTGAACGATCATGTCTCTTGAATGGGTAAGGAAACTTCCATTTGCCATTTTTTCTATAATAAATTCTGAGCAATTTAGCTTAATTGCTAGAGCAGATGTTGTTCCGCGGCTCATCTTAGCTTTTAAAAAATTCCCCATTCTTTGAGCAATCATTTCCCCGAACAAGTCCATTTCGTATTCGTTGACGCTTTTAACCTTATTTCCTCTGAGATAATCTTTATAACCAGCGTGTTCTTTGAGGGGACTCCCTTTTCAGTTCTCCTTCGCTTAGAATATAAAGGAGTGGATCAAAGAAAATAAGATCAGCATTGAGAGTTGAAAGTCCGCACATATCCAACATTTCAGGTGCTTTGTATCCTCCTAGATGGCTCCCGAAAGCGTTCAGAAAATAATTGCGTCCCCCTGCAAAACGGGGAGCAGCATAGACGACAAGATCAACGGGATCACTTTGATATTCATCCACACCTTCTAAAGCACTTAAGACATGAATGAGAACCCGTGATTCATGCGTTACAAAAAAACGATTTTTTTGAGCTCTTCTTTCACCTTCGGGCTGATCGGAAATCAAGAGCGAGATTTCCTCTCTCTTTATATGTTGTGAAAGTTCATTTAAAATCATGCGTGCTTCAGATTGACTATTTGCATAGATGACAGTTCTGGGAATTTTTCTTTCCTCTCCAATCTTATCGTCACTTGTTTCAGCCCAAACTCTCTGAATGTGTTTTACAACTTCCTTGGATCTTTCTTCTGGGCTTAAAGACGCCCAAAGTTCATGTGTATTATAAGGGCCAAGGTTCTTCGTTGTATTTGAATGTGTGACTTCTGGTTCTAAAACTCTGATACGAGGTTTTTGAATGAATCCATCTTGTAGTAGTTGTGGAAGATTATAGGCAGCTATGACTGTATTTCTTGTTCCTCCATAAACTCTTCCTGCTCCTGGACTGACTGTTTCAGTTCCAGCAATGAGATATTTGACAGTGTTCTTTTTTATTCTGATGTCTTTTCCCTGTGGTGTGGTGACGGTTTCGATAAAATCACAGGCTTCCAGAATCTTATAATAGCGTTCTCTTTCCTGACCAATTTCTTCTGAAGCTGTATCATCGATGAGTCTTGTATGATTTTCCTGATCTAAAATAATAACGCGGTAAGGAGTTAAAGTTTCTTTGAGGGTTTTAGATTTTAACGACTTGAGCGTATCGACTGACTCCAGCCTGATTTTTATTTTCCCATCATTTTTTTTAATTTCCCAAGTTGAGCGATCTTTCATGAAATGAGTCGAACCCACGAGTCGATTGAGTCTGTTTTGCCATCGAGAAAAATTATCCTGTCCGCGGATAACGATAACGATATTAACTTGTCCTGTGTCTGGATCCTGAAATCGTTTTAGATTATTTGTGATATCTGGAGGGAAGAGTTGTTGATCGATGAATTCCTCAAGCATATCCCTTAGACCTACCGGAGCGACTAAAATTCCTCTGTCATTTTCAGGATCCTTAATATGTTCAGCTATTTTTTGAGATCCTTGTGTGATGAGTGTTTGATAATTCTGAATAGGTAATGTGATTTGTTGTGAAAGAGCATCTACTGGGCGTGCCCTGGGAATAGAGGGTGACTACATGTCGGTAAAGTGTGTGATAAGTAATTTCCATTTTCGGGAGCTTCGTATCCTGAAATAGTGAGTGCCCCTTCAGCTAAAGGGATTTGAGGAGGTGTGGGTAACCCTTGAGTAGAAACAGATATTTGAAGTCTTCTATACGCAATTCCCTGCAACATTCTTACTTATCGCAATAAGTCCTGAAAAGTTTCGTGAGAAAAGTTCTTTGTTCTTTGTATATTTTCCTTGTAACCCTATAGGTTACAGCTATAATCTATCAGTCAGTGATACGAAGCTTTGAACATAAAGGTCTCGAAAGTTATTTTTATACAGGGTCTAAGAAGGGTATTCAGCCAAAACATGCTGATAAGCTTTCGCTGATTCTGGACAGGCTTCATGCTTCAGCTGTTGTAGGCGATATGAATTATCCTGGGGCAAGCTTTCATCCTCTTTCCGGCGGCCTAGCAGGGCATTATGCTGTGAAAGTCTCTGGAAATTGGCGCGTCGTCTTTAAATTTGAGAATGGGGATGCGTATTTGGTGGATTATTTGGATTACCGTTAAGAATGGAGGTTATATGAGAGAAAGAAAAAGAAAACCAACACACCCAGGTATAATTTTAAAGTATCATTATCTGGAACCTCTTGATTTATCGATCACTGAATTGGCCGATACCTTAGGAGTCTCTCGAAAGACAATTTCTGCTATCGTGAATGAGAGAGCTTCTGTTACACCTGATTTAGCTTTAAGGTTGTCACGGGCATTACAGACCACTCCTGAGCTTTGGTTAAATTTACAACAAGTCTATAATTTGTGGGTTTCAATTCATCAAAACAAAGAATGGAAGCGTGTTCCTGTTTTAAAGTTACAGATTTTAAATGCAGCTGTATAAGTAAGAATTATTATGAACAAAGAGCTCCTCGAATCTGCCAAGCAAGCTCGCAAACAAGCCTATGCTCCGTATTCGCGTCATCATGTGGGGGCAGCGGTGTTGACGAAGTCGGGGAAGATTTATTCTTCGGGGAATGTTGAAAATGGCTGTTACGCTTTAACGATTTGTGCGGAACGCGGCGCTCTCTACCACGCTATTGCCAATGGGGAATTTGAGTTTGAAGCTTTGGCTGTCACGAATGGATCGGCGGAGCTCATCACGCCGTGTGGTGTGTGTCGGCAAGTCCTTTGGGAGTTGGCTGGTGAAATCGATGTGATCATGTTTACCAGTCGTGGAAAAAAAGTGGTGATGAATCTCTCCAAGCTCTATCCAAAACCCTATAAGAAAAAATCCAAGAAGCGTCTTTTAAAACATCGTAAGAAATAAAGTTCATGAAAAAATCGGCTCCTGTCTCCAAGCGTTCCATTGTCCCACCGATGACAGGGGGGCATTACACGCGCTTTCTCTCATCGACCTATGATTTTCTCACCAAGCTTTCCGGCTGGAGACGCAAGATTGCTATTCATGCTTTAGATGATCTTCCAGCTTCTGGAAAACTTTTGGATATCGGGTGTGGAACAGGATTTCTTTTACATTTAGCTTCAAAAAATGGTTACGAAGTCCATGGCGTCGAGCCGTCTCAGGGAATGTTGAAAAAAGCGTTTGAGAATTATTCATTTCGTCCCGATCAGATCACTCAAGCGGAAGCCCATCAGATACCACTGCCGTCTGAGAGCTTTGATATCATCACGGCTTCAGGGTCATTGATTTATATGATGAGGATTCAAGAGACAGCTTCTGAAATTTCCAGACTGCTTAAAAGAAATGGTTTTCTCCGCATCATTGACCATGCTGTTCCTTTCGAACCCAATTGGACCACGCCGTTTATTACACTCTTTAGTCAACTGACCGGTGAGATTATCCATGATTATCCTACAATCTTTGAAAAAGATTTTAACCTCATCTCGAAGAAAACACTGGGACGGGGAGGGTATTTGCAGCAGTTTGATTTTGTGAAGCGGTCGTATTAATCCTTTGACTCTTGCCAATAAAATTGCCAAATTTATTGGCAAATGGCTTCCCATATATTTCATTCGAGTATCGACAAATTTGGGCGGATCCTCCTTCCCAAAAAACTGAGGGAACAATTGGGCTTTGCCTCAGGCAGTGATATTGAGGTCGAAGAAGATGACGATAAGATTATACTGAGAGCTGTGCGTTCAAAATCTAGATCGAAAAAAAAGAAGGGTTGGCCTGTTTTTTCTGTAGGTCATCCCGTGACACAAGAGATGGTCAATGAGGTTATTCGAAAAACGAGAAGATAATCGTGAAATTTTTGTGTGATACGTCAGTGATTGTGGCTGCAACGATTGAAGAGCATGAACATCATCAGCGCTCTCTTCGTTTAATGGATACAATGCCTCGCAAACAGAGAGCGTTTTTGGCCTCTCATTCTCTCTCTGAAGCTTATGCAACACTCACCTCAGCAGCGTACAAACTATCTCCCCAAACTCTGGAAGAAGACTTTTTAAAACGTATCTCTTCACATTTTACGTTCGTGGCCTTATCTCATACAGATTACTTGCGAGCTTTTAAGCGTGTAGCGTCGGGTGGTTTTGTTTCCGGAATAATTTACGATGCTCTTATTCTGGAATGTGCCCTCAAGGTAAAAGCAGAGATTCTCTATACCTGGAACTCAAAGCACTTCCTTCGTTTTCAGGAACCTGGTATTAAAATTTTATCTCCTTAAAAATCATATATTTCTTTGACAACCCCAGAAGTTCCAACTAACTCGGCGCCCTCTATGACAAATACAGAAACCCCTAATAACCAAACCGAATTCGCTCTCCTCTTTGAGGAAAGCCTCAAAACACAACCCGAAAACATCCAGGAAGGAGAAATTGTCCGCGGCACTGTCGTGGCGATTACTCATGATGCTGTGATTGTTGACTTTGGATACAAGTCCGAAGGTCAGGTGCCTCTTCAAGAATTTGAAGGCCCTGGTGGCCAAGTCGCTATTCAAGTGGGTGATACCCTTGATGTTTATTTGGAACAGATTGATTGCGAAGAAGGTCTTCCTGTCCTTTCTAAGGAAAAAGCTGATGCTTTGAAAATCTGGGACAAGCTTCAAGAAGTTTTGGATCACGATAGCTACATTGAGGGTGTTGTGTTGAATAAGGTGAAAGGGGGGCTTTCTGTTGATATCGGCGTTAAAGCATTTTTGCCAGCATCTCAGATTGACGTGCGTACGCCAGGTAATCTCGACAAGCTTATTGGCAAGAGATTCCGTTTCAAAATCTTAAAGCTCAACAAAAAGAAGGGAAACATTATTGTTTCTCGTCGCGCCTTACTTGAAAAAGATCGTGGTTCTGCTCGTGAAGAAGTGTTTAATAATCTTCAAGAAGGTGAAGTGATTGGTGGTTCTGTTAAGAATATCACAGACTACGGTGCTTTCTTGGACTTGGGTGGTATTGATGGTCTCTTGCATATTACAGACATGTCTTGGGGTCGTTTAGGACATCCTTCTGAAATTTTGACAGTCGGACAAGATATTAAAGTGAAGGTTTTGAAGATTGATCCAGACAGTGGAAAAGTTTCTTTAGGTCTTAAGCAATTGACCAGTGATCCTTGGGTACAAGTGCCTGAGCGTTATCCTGTCGGTAGCCGTATTAAAGGTAAGGTTGTGAGCTTGGCTGATTACGGTGCTTTCGTAGGACTTGAAGATGGTATTGAAGGTTTAGTGCATGTTTCCGAAATGTCTTGGAGTAAGAAGAATAAACATCCTTCTAAGATTTTAGCTCCAGGTGATTTAGTTGAAGCCGTTATTTTAGATGTGGATCCTGCTACGCGTCGTATTTCTTTGGGTATGAAGCAAATCATGGAAAATCCATGGGTAGCTGTCGCTGAGAAGTATAAGATTGGCGAAAAAGTAAAAGGTCCCGTTAAGAATATTACAGACTTTGGTATTTTCTTAGGTCTTTCCGATGATGTGGATGGTTTGGTGCACGTGTCCGATGTGTCTTGGACAAAATTAGCTCGACCATTATCGGCTGCTTTCCCTAAAAATACTGTGGTTGAAGCAACGATATTAAGTATTGATGTGGATAACGAAAGAATTTCATTGGGTGTGAAACAGATGTCTGATGATCCATGGCCCCGTGCTTCTAAGGAACTGGGGATCGGTTCTCGTCATCCAGGTAAAGTAGTTTGGATTGGTGAAAAAGGTATCGCTGTAGACATGGGTGCTGGTATTGAAGGTTTTGTTCCTCGTACAGAATTGCCTGATGAATTTCAGGCTGATCCTGCGAAGAAATTCCCTATCGGGGGTGATGTGCAAGTGGTTGTTCACTCTATCGATGAAAAAGAAAGAAAGATTCAGCTCGGTTTTGTTTTATAAGTAATTCACCCTGCATCAGCCAAGCTGGTGCAGGGTTCAGATTTTCAATCCCCATTAATCAGTTGGTGAATTAAATTGTGGAGTTAGATTATGAGCGGAAAAGGGTGGATAGCACTTATCGTGTTTGGTCTATGCTTTTTAGGGGGAGGTTTTTTCTATTTCCTCGGTTCTTTCTTTTCACTTTTTAAGGATAACTCACTTCCTCAAAAAGGGAATATCGCTATAGTTGAAGTTTTGGGACCTATTCTCGAGAGTAAAGATACTGTCGAAATTTTAAGAAAGTTAAAAAAAGAGGATAAGGCTAAAGCTGTCATCTTGCGCATTGATTCCCCAGGTGGAAGTGTTGGGGCTTCACAAGAAATTTACGAAGCTGTCAAAGAACTCAAAAAAACAAAGCCTGTCGTCGCTTCCATGGGAACTGTGGCAGCTTCTGGTGGGTATTATATAGCAGCTCCCTGTTCAAAGATTGTGGCGAATGAAGGTACGGCTACGGGAAGTATCGGTGTTCGCATGGAGTTGGTTAATGTGGAAGAGTTGCTGACATGGGCAAAAGTGCATCCATCTACTTTAGTGAGTGGAGCGATGAAAGATGTGGGATCTCCAACACGTCCGATGACACCTGAAGAAAAAGATTATTTGGAAAGCCTCTTGAAGAAGATGCATGGCCAATTTAAAAAAGCCATCTCTGATGGACGTGGCATCTCAATGGAAGAACTCGATAAGATAGCTGATGGACGTGTTTATACGGGATCTGAAGCTAAAGATCTTAAGCTTGTGGATGAGCTTGGTGGTTTGGAAACTGCTATTTCTGTGGCGGCAAATTTGGCTGCAATAAAAGAAGAACCTGAAGTTTATTATAAAGAGAATGAGAAGAACGAGTTTTTGGAAAAAGTATTAGAGAGTTCGATTGAAAAAGTTTTTCAAAAGTTGTTGATAAGTCAAAAAATACCATCATTTTCTTACTGATGCTAAAGAGGAGTTTGCGAGTATGACCAAGAGCCAGTTGATCAATGAATTAATCAATCACGCTTCTCATATTTCTCATAAAGATATGACTCAGATTGTAGAAACTATTTTCGATAGTATGAGTCATGCTTTGAAGGCGGGCGATCGTATTGAGCTTCGTGGATTTGGTACTTTTGAAGTCCGTGTGCGTGAGCCTCGCATGGGAAGAAATCCAAAATCAGGATCGAAAGTAGAGTTGGGTATTCGAAAGGTTCCTTTTTTCAAGGCCGGTAAAGAATTAAAAGAAAAATTAAATGAGTCTGGGGAGTAAACTATGGATCGTAACTTAGCTTTAGAAATGGTGCGTGTCACAGAAGCTGCTGCTCTTGCCGCAGCTCGTTTAATGGGCCGTGGTGATAATAATGCTGCAGATCAGGCTGCTGTGGATGCCATGAGACGTACTCTGAATGCCATCAATTTTGATGGGATGGTCGTCATCGGTGAAGGTGAACGTGACGAAGCTCCGATGCTTTATATTGGTGAAAAAGTGGGGAGTGGGGAAGGTCCTAAAGTGGATATTGCCTTGGATCCATTGGAAGGTACCAATCTGACAGCGATGGGTGAACCCAATGCTTTAGCTGTTATAGCGATTGCACGTCATGGACATTTTCTTCATGCGCCGGATACCTACATGCAAAAAATTGTGGTGGGTCATGAAGCTAAAGGTGTGATCGATATTTTGCAAAGCCCGACGTGGAATTTGCGTGAAATTGCCAAAGTGAAAAAATGTGAAATCCAAGATTTGACAGTGATTATTTTGGAAAGAGATCGTCATAAGGAATTGATCGCCGAATGTCGTGCTGCAGGTGCGCGTATTCGTTTGATTCGTGATGGTGATGTCGCTGCTGCGATTGCGACGTGTGTTGCGGATACGGGTATTGATGTTTTGATGGGTATGGGGGGTGCTCCGGAAGGTGTCATTGCCGCCGCTGCGGTGAGATCTCTCAATGGAGACATGCAAGGAAAGCTAGCGTGGCGTAATGATAATGAAATTGAACGCGCTAAAAAAATGGGAATCACAGACCTTAATAAGGTATATCATTTGGATGATTTAGCTTCCGGAGATGTGATGTTTGCTGCCACAGGCGTGACGAATGGGGATTTTCTCAAAGGCGTGAGATTTTTTGGCGGTGGTGCAGAGACTCATTCGATGGTGATGAGATCTGAAACAGGAACTATTAGAAAAATCGAAGCCGTTCATCATTTTGCAAAAAAACCAAATTATTAACCGGTCTAAAATAAGGGGGGACTATGGCAGGTGCAACTTCAGAAATTATTGTCCATGCAACACCCAAAGAAATGTATGAAGCTGTATCAGATTTTGAAAATTATCCAGAGTTCATGAGTGATGTAAAAGAAGTAAATGTTAAGAAAAAAGGTAAGAAGCTTGAAGTAGAGTTTAAGATTTCTGTTATCAAAACCTTTAAATACACGCTTTCATTTGATCTCACACCCAACAAAAAAATTGAGTGGTCTTTTGTTGATGGTGATATTTTTAAAGATAATAAAGGCAGTTGGATTCTGACTCCTGAGGGTAAAGATAAAACAAAAGCCATTTATAATATTGAAGTAGAATTTGGTATTTTTGTCCCATCCATGATTACGAATAAACTTATTGGAAGTAATCTACCTGCTATGATGAAAAAATTTAAAGATCGTGCCGAAAGTCTTGCAAAATAGCCTATGAGCACACTGCGAAAAATTTTAACGACGGGAGTGGGCGCGGCTTTGATGACTGAGAGTGGTATTCGTAGTGCTCTTTCAGATAATAAAATTACGCAGCAAGCGGTTGATTATCTCACCAAGCAATTGGTGAAGGGTAAAGAAGAAGTTGTGAATTTGGTCGTGGGTGAATTTAAAAAGTTTTTGTCTCAAATCGACATCCAAAACGAATTCCGCAAAGCTTTGGAAGGTCTCGACATCGAAATCCAAGCTTTCATCCGCATCAATTCTGACGAACTTGGCACCGAAGAAACCCGCTTTTCATTTCGCACATCAAACCAAGCTTCAAACCTGAAATCGGTGAAGAAACCCCTGACAAAAAAGATAGTTTCGAAAAAATAAATTGATCTAACAAAATGTTTAGTTCTCTTTTTAGATAGATTTTCTCCCGCGGTGACTATGGGTTATTGGCGCGTTTTCAATATAGCCCAAAGTGCGTTGTTAGATGGTGCTGTACCTGTGGCCTACAGTGATGAAACGATTCTTTTTGGTTTGCGGTTTAGGTATGGTCTTTAATTACGTCAATTCAGACGAGCTCGGCACCTAAGAAACTCATTTTTCTTTCCACATGACTCCGCGTTCTCAATTAAAAAAACAGAAGAAGTTAAAATAATAGCTTGATAGTTTTAGGATAATTTTTTGTCCCACTATTTTTTCATTTTCTTCTTTTTTTTAAGGAAATTCCGAAACATTTACCTTAGGTGGGACGAGAATCACGGAAAGCCTAGAGTTGAAATTCTTTAAAAATGGGGGATGTTTTTTGATGCTGCATAATGCCATCAGATTTTTCAAAAGAAACCATGTGAGATTTTTTCTCATAGTTTTCTGCTTTGTCTTTTCAAAGACGAGCTGGGTGTCGGCTCAGCAAGTCCCCACGGCTCCGATTCTCTCTCTTCCCAACGAAACGGGAATGAATTCCTATACGCCCATGGACTTTTTTTCTCAGGGTGAATCGATTTCCGTTAGCGATGGCCAGCTCGTCTTGAATCCTAACGCGGCTTCAGTTGATTATTATCAAACGCATCTGACGGTGACGCCGACATTGAGTCCGAATCCTTCGGTTTTCGGAGATCCTGATATTACGATTTCGGCTTTTAACGACAACGACAACGCTTCCGTTATGCAGGAAGTTTGGGCGTCTCCATCGGATAATCCCATTGGTAAATGGGGACGTTTCATTTCGACGCACCAGGATAGCCATAGCGTTGGAAAAATCCGGTTATCGGATCATTTGCAATCAGGGCAATTTGGTGTCGATGGATTGATCGGGGCTATTCAAGTGAATTTTCCAAGCGTCTCTGGTTCTGCTTATTATCTTCTTCAGTCGGATGGAAAAGCCGTTTACGTCGATAATTTCCAGACGACTCAGAAACAGCAGGAGCGCGGTTTCCGGAATGTTTATAAGATCGTGGACGGATATCCGACTTTTGAGGACAAAGAAGGAAACCGTTACCGCTTTTCGCAGAGGGACGGTTTTCGTGCGTTTGAGAGCTCAGGCCCCATCACGACCTCTTTTCAAGGGCGTCAATGTTACCGCGTGTTTTTCTTTTTCCAGAAATGTACGACATTCGACTTTGCAGGGTGGCACGTCGCACCTCTTTATTTGACCATGGTCGAAGATAAGTTTGGTAATCAGGTCACTATTCACTCTCAGCCCGGTCCGGAAGGTTTTCGCTCTCAATCCATCATTACGACGCCAAAAATGAAAGTGGGTTTCCTGGAATCCGACACGCAAGTGCAGATTAGAACCCAATATGATGAGACGCGTCCTTTAGAGGATACGGGTGGCAAGGTTTGGAATTATTCTTTCGATGAGGAAGGGCGTATCTCGGAGGCCCGTGATCCTGAAGGCAACGCAGTCCATTATCGCATGAGCCTTTCTGATCTGCCGGTGCAGCGTCGTTTGGGTTCGGTCGTTGTTGGAGAGCCTGACAGCGTGATGGAAGTGAGTTATCCGACGGGCGCCGTTTTTCGCTATGAATCTTTTTATCAGGATCGCGACGTCAAGGCTGTGATTGTCACAGAATTTCCGAATCGGAGGGATCCTAGCCAGTTTTACCAACGTTATTATGTGGCCACTGGGGAGCATACGGATGTTTACGACACCGACGGGACGCTGACGCGTTATGGGTTTTCTGATACGGAAGGCCAAATGCTCATTTCTTCGAAGACAGTCTCTTTTAACGGTCATGAGATACGGGAAAATTACGAGTGGCAGACTCAAAACATTGGGGATGCCGCGCATCCAGCGACACTCGTGCTGGGTGTTCGTTCCTTAGAAAACATCGTCGATGGCGTGTCTTCGACGGTTTTGAACGAATATGACGCCATGGGCCGCGTGCATCGAAGAACCGTTTCAGCGCTCTCTAAAGTATCCGACTTTTCCTATTATGGGGACACGGATTACGTTTCCTCCATTCAACAAAATAAGACCGTAAATCTGCCGGACGGAACCGCACGCGAAGAGACGGTCACCTCGCGTTTTTTGGATCAAAGTCAAACGGGTTGCCGTTTGTCTTATCCGGAAAGGCGTCCTAGTGATCCACAACTTCCGCGTGGATTTACCCTCGGGAGGGTTCAGCTAGAATCGGGGCATGATACACTGGAAGTCTCAAGATATTGTTATGATCGTTATGGAAACAGGATTCGCGAAGTTCAAGGGTTGCACCGTACAAGTGAATTCATTTACGATCTTTGTCGTTCGTTAAGTGCGCCTGAAAATTGTTCCGATCTTTCCGAAGCGCAGAGGGCTCTTTATCTGGCCCAGATTCAAAAAAGCCCAGCTTCATCCGGTAGCCGGCAGGAAATCACTCAGTTTGGGTACCAACTCCCGCTTGATTTCATGAGTTCCATGACGACTCCCAACGGAGCGACGACGTTGATCGATCGGAACCGTCTTGGTCAAATCGCGCAGATCACTTTCCCATCTTCGTCTCTCTTTCAGGACGACTTTTTCTTTTCAGAAAGGGCAGATCTTCCGCCTGCGCTTTCCGCTTTTGCGGGGAAGAATATACGCAGGCGTCGTTGGAACGATGTTTCTCGATCTGCCTCCGATGACACCCAAGTGGACGTCTTCGATGGTTTGGGATTGTTGACTGAGGAGCATTACAATGACGGTGGTGTGAGGCGGTACCAGTACGGTCCGAAGAAAAAGCCCACATTGATTCAAGAGCCTGACGGCCGTGCGACGCGTTTCGTCTATGATGGTTTAGGGCGCGTAGTTCAAGTGATTCGACCCGGAGGCGAAGTTTTTGATTACGTTTATAGCCGAGTCTCTTTGGATCATTGGGGACACACAATTCCGATGGATACAGTGAGTGTCTCTCAGAATGGACATGTTCTCCTGACCAAATATTTTGACAGCGAAGGTCACTTGATACGTATGGATCGCGGCGAGGGAAGCGAGAGTCAGGCGGTACGATATCGTTACGATCAAATTGGCAACCTCACCGGATTTCTGACCCCCACCGGCTTGACGACGACGCATGTTTACGATCCTTTTTCACGTTTAATTTCGAGAAATTATCCGGATGGTTCTGGGTTTCGGGTCGGTAGTTTTGAAAATAATTTTTACAGCCACGAAGTGAATTTCTCAGGAACGGTATCCGGAGTGTCCCGCCAGAGGACGATCGATTATGATTCCGCCAATCGTGTGACACGGATTGTAAACGGTGACGTTCCGGCCAAAATTTTTCATTACGACGAAGAAGGCGATGGTCGGCATGGCTTAGGACAATTGACCTCTGCGGAAGACGAGAGCGGGCGATCCGATTTTTTTTATGACGCTGCCGAAAATGTAAGTAAGGTCTCCCAACATTTTTCGCCGCTTTCTCTAACGTCCGAATATCCATTCTCCTATCAAAAGAATGGTTTCGGTGGTGATGCTTTCGTCGAGTATCCCGACGGTCGGCGTTTTTTTGTCAAAACCGATGCTCGTGGACGGATTTTGGAAGTGCGTGAGCGGGAAGCGTTAGGGCCTGTGATTGTCTCCTATGCCTATCAAGCGTTAGGAAATTTAGTGGCTTCAGCGACTTTTGGAAACGGCATTCGTCAGGAATATGTTTATTTTGATTCGGGACGGATCCAACAGTTTACCTTGAAAAAAGGGGATAGCGTCTTGGCTCGAGAAGCCTATCGCTATGATTCCCGAGGAAACAAGACACGCGTGATTCGCTTGGATGGTACGGAAATCGGCTATACGTACGACAGTCTGAATCGCCTCGTACGTGCTGATTATTTCCATGCACGAGAAACGGCGCCTTTTAATTCCCAAGTGTATCATTACGACGGAGATAATCACCGGATCTCCTATGAAGACGCCTTTAAAACTGAACATTATGTGTTGGATGCGACACACGCAAACCGACTTTCTGAAGTCGACCAAGGTGATCGTCGCGTATCTTTCGAGTACGATGCTTTTGGAAATCGCCATTTTCGCAGGGAATTCATTAAAGGTCGCGAAATCTTAACTCACGAATATCAATTCGATGACCAAAACCGCCTCATTCGCTTGGAAATTAATGATCGTCGTCAAGGGCGAGCGTCGATTCATGGGGTAACACCGCCTCTCGTGATCACCTACACATACGATCATCTGGGCAGGCGGACTTCCAAACGTGTCCAAGGAGAGACAAAATATTATCTGTATGGCGAGAGCTTGGATCCTGCGATGGAGTTGAGTGCATCGGGAAGTTTTGCGGCGGCTTATGCATGGGCGGGAGCTTTAAGGATCGCTAAGTACGAAAATGGTTCGGTGCTGTATTTTCATGCCGATGAACTAGGCTCCACACGATATGTTACAAACGCATCCGGCGATCTCGTCCAATCCTTTTCTTATGACCCCTTTGGCAATGTGAATGCGGCTGTGGGAAGTGAAGGTACGTCGTACAGATTTGCCGGGAAAGAGCAGGATGCGGAAAGTGGTCTCATTTATTTCGGCGCTCGTTATTATGATCCTGAAGTTGGAGAATTCCTCAGCCAAGACCCGGCTGAGTCATCGTTAAACTCTTATGGTTATGTAGACAACAACCCAATTGCACTCTCCGATCAGTTTGGCCTCTTTTCTTCTTGTCTCAGCGGATATGCACCCGATTTAGGGATTGGAGTTTCCGACTGTCCTCCCGGTGGAGGAGGCTCAGGTTTTGGATCTGGATCCGGCGTTGGTGGTGGTATCTATACGACCGTGTTTTCAACGGGTGGGAGCGGATCGGGACGAGGATCTGGGAGTGGACTGGGGAATATAGGGTCTACGACTTCGAGTGGAAGTGGGAACGGCAGTGGGCCTGGTACGATCTATATCGGCGTGACGATCGGTGGAGGCGGTGGTGTTTCGGTTGGCGTAGGAAGCGATGGTGGGGATTTGACTCAAGCCGCTGAGAATTTTTTCAATCTAATCGGAGATGCTTTCTCGTGGGTGGGCCGTCATATGTTCGGCATCGGCATTCCCAGCCATACGCATCTGGATCGTCCTCCGTCGGGTTTCCAGCCGGGCTATCATCGGGGAGGGGATGGGAATGTCTCCACATTCAATCATGCTCAAGCGGGTGCCGTCGAGAGTGTCGCTCAGATCGGTCATGTCAGTTTGCCGACTATTTTTTCAAATCCAGCCCCTCAATCTATTCCCGTCCAGACGGGACTGAAAAATTCTTTAGTGACCTCGCCAGTGCAGAGTGCTGTAGCTTCTCAGAGCCGCAGTTCGTTTTCTGGAGGAGCCATAGATCCTAGAGGTGCCCTGGGTGGTTCGCCGGCTTTGCCGGATGGTACGGGAGCGCCTTCTTCTGTTTCTGGTTTTTCCGAAACTAGCGATCGCCCCAATCCCCAAGCGCAAGAGACGCATACTTCCAATAACCGGAATCAAAACGATGTGGGCGATCCAGTTCTTTTGCATAGCGGTGATTTTCATCAAATGACGACGGATTTGAAGATTCCGGGTATTGGTATGGATTACGAATTCCGTCGTACGTACCGCTCCAGAATTCAATTCCTCGGGCCCATGGGTTTCAACTGGGATCACAATTATGATAAGCGTCTCGTGGAACAACGAAATGCCGCCGGCGTTCTACTTGGTATCGCTCGTTTCGATGGTGAAGATCGCTATGATTTTTATCGCTATGACGCGACTTCGGATCGTTTTGAAACGCCAGCGGGCTTCTTCGATGAGCTGACGAAAGCATCCGATGGAACATATACCATTCGCGATCGTCATGGGATGCTCAGCCATTATGATGCGGACGGGTTTGTGACAGACATTACGGATCGCAACGGCAATGCTCTTCATTTTTCCTATACGATGGTTGCTGGAGTATCCGAAAAACGCTTGAGTCAAGTTACCGATACGCTGAGCCGCGCGATCCTTTATCATTACTACGAATCCGGAACGTCCATCGGACTTCTCTTTAAAGTGACTGACTTTGCGAGTCGCGAGGTGGTGTTTACCTACGATGACCACCGTGATCTCATTTCTGTGCGCAGTCCTGTCTCGACGGATTTTCCTAGCGGCAAAACCGTTCATTACACTTATAGTTCTGGCTTTGCCCCGGAACATGCCGATTTAAACCACAATCTTCTCACCGTGACTAACGCCAAAGGCCAGACGTATCTGGAAAACGTGTATTCTACGGAAGATCGCGTGTCTTCCCAACGATTTGGGAACGAGGGTGTTTTTCATTTTACGTATCATCACGTCGCGTCTCTGGAGAGCTGCGCGGCTGCAGATGTGGATACCGTTATTTACCGGACGGATGTTATGGATCGAAGTGACAATCTCACGGGTTGGGAATTTAACTGCCAAGGAAATCCACTGACCAAGAGGGAGTACACGCGAGGCGTCCGTTCCGAAGACCCTTCCAGCTATGTGACTCGTTATCGCTATAATCGTCATGGTTTGGTTACGACGATGACGCTGCCTCAAGGTAATACCCTGAGGTATTGGTACGCTGAAGGCGCTGGCGTTTCTCGTTTGGCCGAAGGAAATCTTTTGGAAATTGTCAAGGAGAAGGACTCAACTCGTTCGGGAGGCAATCCTATCCGTATCGTCATGGAGTACGAGCCCGTCTACAACCAATTGAGATCGATCATCGATCCTCGAGGAAACGATGCGACCTTTTTGCCTTCCAACGGTGGCGATGCGTCCCCGGCGCGTTACACGGAGACGCGGTATTTTGATTATCAAGAGGGCAGTGTGGCGCAATTGGCGGCCACTCTCCATAAGACGACGCTTCAGACGACGGCTCTATTGGGAGCGGTGTCCGTCGGGCTCGGCGATTTGAACGGAGACGGAGACACGAGCCATGCGTCCGGCAATCTGGTTAAAGTTACGTTTCCTTCCCCGCGGCAGATGGATGCGTCCCTTCAAACTGTGGAGGCGCGTTTCCGTTACAATGATGCCGGCCAAATTGCGCGCGTGGAGCATCCTTCCGGGGCTTCCGACGTCTATGAGTATTTCACTAGAGGACCCGAAAGAGGCTACCTAAGCACGATCACGCAAGATGTGGGACACGAAAACATCACTCAGAATTTTACCTATGACTCCGTGGGTAATCCTCTGTCGTTCACGGATGGACGTCGTCATGTTTATCGCTATGAGGTGAATGCCTTAAATCAAATCCTGACGGAAACGTCGCCTATCGGTCATGAGAAGCGCTTCGCGTATGATGCCAATGACAATCTTGTTTCCCTGCATGTTCAAAATCGGAACGAAGACGGGGTCGTCAGCACCACGCATCCGTGGGTCGAAAGTCGTTTCGCCTATGATAGCTTGGACCACATGGTGAGCAAGACCGAGGATGTGTCTCCATCCCACAGCGTTCTCACCGAATATCAATACGACCTAAATGAAAATCTCGTTCGTGTGATTCAGCCTGAAGGTAACTCGATCAAGATCGATTATGATGATCGTGATTTGCCCGCACGCTTGATTCGCGGATTCGAAAGTTCTGAAGCAACCACTTTTCTTTTGAAATACGATGCTAATCGAAATTTAAAAACCATGCGTGATGGGGGAGGGCATGATTGGAATTATGATTACGATGGTTTTGATCGACTCTTGCGTGCCGTGAGTCCGACATTGGATCAAACGCTCGTAGCTTATGATCCTTCCGGTGATGTTTCGTCTATTTCTAAGAGAGGGCCACCGCGTTGGACAGGGCTTGAGGTTCTTCTTGCGGAAGAACATCTGATTCATGACGAACAACATCGCCTTCTTGTGAATCAAAAAACATTGCTCAATGAGTCCTTTGCACGTGTTCGCGATGTGGTGACACAGTTTCAATATGATGCTCAAAGTCGCTTGATCCAGCTTCAAGATGACAACAATCATGTTTCCCGTTTTGGTTACGATGGTCTCAATCGATTGATTCAATTTACGGATGCTTTAGGTAATCAGATATCCAATACCTATGATGCCGCCAACAACCTGACACGACGTCGAAGTCATGAGGTCGCTGCAAGTGGATTCGATGATTTCGAAAATAATTACCGCTATGATTCCTTAAATCGTTTGATCCGCATGACCGATACTTTGGGTCAGACGAGTACTTATTCTTATGACAGTCGTAGCAATCTCACAGCGACATCTGACCCTAAGGAGAACGTTTCACATTATACTTATGATGCTTTAAATCGTCGGGTTCGATCTTCACTTGAACTCAGAAATAATGGAGTGGGTAGTGGTGCTTTGTTAGGCACGATCAATACGGATTATGAATACGACGATAACAGTCGTCTGATCCGCATGACTGACGACAATCATCATGCAACAACATTTGATTATGATCATCTTAATCGAAAAGTCCGTACGCACTTAGCCGATAGCAGTGTTTATCGTTATACCTACGACACCAACGACAATCTCTCTCGCTACGAAGATCCTAAAGGTTTTCAAATTGATCTTCATTATGATGCCGCTCACAGGCTTACTGTAAAAGATATTACTCAAGATCATGCATCTCAAGGTAGAGAAGTAATGGCTTATGATGGCCTCTCGCGTCTTGTACGTGCATCTGTCGAAGATGAGACGGGCGCAACGTCTTCTGATGTCCAATTTCATTATGATTCATTGAACCGAATTTTACGCGAGACTCAAGATGGTCATGATGTGGTGTCGGCTTATGATGGTGTGGGGAATCAAACGGATCTCACCTATCCTGCAGGCCGCGTGATTCATCAGGTATTCGATGCGATCAATCAATTGGACAGCATTCAGAATGATCTTTCGACAGACATCATCACTCAGACGCATCTGGGCATGGGACGTCCGGCGGCAAGACGTTTTGAAAATGGAACGACAACGACATGGAGTTATGACGCTGTCAAACGGATGGCGTCTGTCAATCATGTGGATAGTGCGAGACGTGTCTTAGCGGGCTTCAATTATGGTTATGATCGCTCCAGTAATCGTCTCTTTGAAGCCGATCTTCAGGACGGTGGACGCGCACGTGTTCATCGTTATGATTCCGTCCAGCGTCTTTTTTTGATCACGGAAGTCAGACGAAAATCAGATCGGTCCGTGATCGCTACGTATCGTTACGATGCGTTGGGAAGACGGATTGAGAAAACGGTTTCCGCGGCGACGACGCATTATTTCTATAAAGGGGCGCAAGTTCTCGAAGAGCACGATGCCTCCGGAGCCCTGCAAGCGCAGTATCTCTATGGAGAGGGTGTCGATGATGTTGTGAGTATGGAACGCGGTGGCCATACTTATCATTATCATGCCGATTCTTTAGGAAATATCGTGGCTGTTTCTGATGAGAGCGGTGTTGTTGTTGAACGCTATCATTACAACGCCTACGGGCGCGTCAGCATCTCCGATGGATCGGGGGCTCCACTCACTCACACGGCCATCGGGAACTCTTTCCTCTTTAATGGTCATACGTTCGATGCAGAGACAGGTCTCTATTATTATCGAGCACGCTATTATGATCCGAATATCGGGCGATTCCTGCAGCGTGATCCGATGGGTTTTATCGATGGTGTGAATGTTTACGCCTACACGCGCAACAATCCCATCAATGGACTTGATCCGTTTGGATTCAACACGACCTCTTCGCAGGGAAATTCTGCTGCGGGAAACCCTTACGGAAATCCTTGGGGACAGAATAGCTGGTTGGGAACGCTTACCGGCAGACCTATCATGACACCCACTGGTTTGGGGGCGGATGTTTTTCAAACTTTAAATCTTCATACGGGTAATAGTTACATCGATCCGACACTGGGGTTAGTCAATGATGTATTTAATATCAGTGGGAACATGGCGAATGGTGTTTTAGGTGGATTCGCGCATGGAGTTGGTTTTGTTGATGAGATGCTGGCGAAGACTGGGTGTGATTTGCAATGCATCGCTATTACAGAACAAGCCAGTGGAATTCCTTTAGGGCAAGCTCTCAGTGGTATGACTCAAGGTTTAAAATCTTTCGGAACTGTAGAGCGTTCTATAAGTCGAGGAGTGATTATCGGAGAGGAGTTGCCTTCTACTGGGATGGTTCAAATATCTAATAACTCACTTCCAACAAGGGTTGCGCGTGTTATTAATTCTCAGTTTAGTAATAGCCCTACTTTAGGTGGTCCTGCCAGTGCAGATGTTTTTGTAACTCCAGCGGAAGATATTGCAGGTATTTCTAACTCTCTTCAATTAGCAGAACGTCTCACTCTTTGGGATGAGACGAACTCACTGATACCAGGGCCTTATACAGTCATTGAATTTGATACACCAACCAGCGGCTTAGCATCGCCTTATAATCGGACAAATCCTGGTTTTATTAATGGGGGGTATACTCAAGGAGGAGCTGCTGAATTTATACTGCCCAATCTCAAAGTAGATGAATTGCAAAATGTAACTAAGAGGATGCTTCCATGACAAAATGCACATGTTGTTCAATAGTACAGTTAAGCGGTAGTCGCGGCAAAGAATACGCTAGCTCTCATTTAAAAAAACTTAAAATCGATGAAGTTAATTGGACAGTTTTGATTCAGTGTCCTCAGACTCATCGTTATTGGAAAGAATTCTATAAATACCCAGAAAGCCATGGAGGAGGAATTCCTGAGTTTATACAAATTTCAGAAGAAGAGGCAAAACGTGAATTTGGATTGCCTGGAAAATAAGAGAAAAAATGAAAAAAAACTAACTTTAGTGGTTCTGATCCTAGGAATTTTATCGATGCCGTTTTTCAATGGCTCTTCGGGCTGTGGTGGAAGTCAGACTGTTCATCTTAACGCCCCTCCCGGAGGTCCAATCCTGCTTCTGAAACAGATTTAGCTCCGTCAGGATTGACGGGAAATTGGGAAGTCACCGAGACCACCGGTCGGATTGCTTATGATGAATTACATATCAATGGTTTTGAATATGCGTTCGTCGCAGTGGCTGCAGATCAAAGGGAGACGACGATTTTTGATGGGCTCTTTGCCATTCACGGAAGCGACATCGTTTTCGATCCGTCACTTGCAACGCCGACGACAGCAAGATTTGTCCTTTCAGGAGATGATCTTACACTGACTTTTACAAGCATTACCGTGACTTTTAGGCGCAAGGTATAGGGAACAGAAACACATGAAGAAGTTTTTAAAAATAGGATGCCTAACGAGTCTGGCTTTGTTCACTTCAATTTATGCGGTGTCCGGAGCAGGTAGGCAGGTAGGACAAATCAATGCGACCCCTGTGGTTGAACGCGTCACCGCTTCGTCTGATGGAAAGCTCTATGCGTGGGATAAGAAGGGAACTGTGATCGCTGGCTGGCCTGTCGATTTGAGCAGCACCGGACGCGTGTTTTCTTATGTGCCGCGACTTCAAGATGTTGATGCTGATTTGCAGGAGGACGTGCTCGCCGTTTCTGAGGACTCTTCGCATGCGCTGCGTTTCCATGTGTTTCGTGGCAATGGAACAGAGCTTATGGAGTGGCGCTTTGATCTCCCTCATCGGGATATTACGGAGACACCGCTCATTGCGGATATCAATCATGATTCGAGTTTGGATATTATTTATGGGACAGCTTCGGGAGCTTATGCCTATCGAAGGGATTTTCATTCTATCGATGCTTTCTCGGGGACTCTGGGGGCGCCTGGGCATGTGATCGCTGGAGATCCGGACAATGACGGCTTGAATGATCTGTTTGTCGCTTCTGGAAATAGACTCTACCATTGGGAGGGTAGTGGGACTCGCAATGTGTTTTATGAATTGCCTTCAGGTCAGGAGATTTTAGGTGTTCCTGTTTTTGATGATGTGACAGATGATGCTTATTCGGAAATTCTTTTTACAACATCGGCAAATCATATTTTAGGAATCAACAAAGATCGTCAGCTGGCCTTGGATATTACAGCGCCAGAAGGTGTTTCAATTGTTTCACCTCTGTTGGTAGAAGATGTTGATTTTGATCTTCATCCGGATTTTCTTTTTCAGAATAACAAAAATCAGATCGTTGTGTTGAAAATGAATGGCAGTGTCATGCCTCTTTGGTCATTAGAGGTCGCAGGGGATTCTGGAGCGTTGTCAGGAGGATTGGTTGCCAACGATTTGTATCACGGAATTTTTTCCAGCCGCAGTGGACTTGATCATCTGAATATTTATCGTTCACGTCTGGGTGGTTTTTCTCGTATCGCATTGGGAGAGAATGTTCATGACTGGGATGAAGATGCACCTTTTCAATTTATTGAAGCAGTAGAGATTGCTGACCTTTTGGCCTTCCCTAAATTATTCACTCCCAATGATGATGGAGTGAATGATACCGTTGAGATTCGTTATTCTCTTTCGGATAATGCTCTGATTTCGATGGATTTGTACGACAATAAAGAGCGCTTCATCTCGCGTATTTTGGAAAAAGCTTCGCGAAGTTCTGGCGCCAATCACGAATCATGGAATGGTATCGATTCTCGAGGCACTCTCACCACCAATGACGATCATCCTCTCGATACGGGTCTTTATGTTTTGAAAATCGTTGCGCAAAATAAAGATGGTTTTGTGAGTACGGCCAAAGTGAGTGTGGTGGTGAATGGAATCAAGGCAGAAATCGAAACGCCAGCGGATGATAATAAACAGGATAGCACATATCCTGTTGTTTACGGTGCGGTGGCTCTTTCAGGAATTGCGATGGATCCTAATTTTGGAGAGGGAAATCTGAATGCGGATTTTAGGTCTTATAAGCTTTACTATCGTCCAGGTGTTTGGAATACTTTACCGGCAGAAGACGTTGTCACAGTAGGAAATGTGGGTTCTGCATGGCGTCCCGTTCCTGTTCCGCTGATTAATCAATCACCGACAAACTCTGACAATGAACCCAACGATGCAAATTATCCAAATTCTAATGTCTCCACACGACCTATTCAACATGGATTATTGGGGATTTGGAATACTCAAACATCTCTACCTAATGGTGATTACACACTTCTTTTGAAGGCATTAGATAGCAACGGCAATACGGTGGGAAAAGTAAATTATGATTTAGTGACTGTGACCGTGCGTAATCCTGTGGCCGGTGATCCTTTTGATCCCTCTAATCCTTTTGATATCAACAATCCTTCAAATCCCCGCTACCGTGGACCCGCTTTGAGTAACGTTGGCCTTTCCAATTCCGAAATTTCAAGAAGTCAGCCAACGACAACACTTCGGTATCGTTTGGAAAATGAAACTTCGAATATCAATATCAGTATTTATCAAATGGTAGGCAGTACTTTGGGTTCTGTGGTTGCCAGTTATTCTTTCAATAATCGCTCGGTTGGAGATTATACATTTGTGTGGGATGGTCGTAATACTTTAGGCCGGAATGTGAATGGAGGCGTGTATCGTGTGCGCCTTTCTGCTGTCGGAGTTGATGGGACGGGGACTGCTCTCGATGAAAGTCAGTCAGTCACTGTGGGTGTTGGTTTTGCGGCCAGCGATATTTTATCGATCAATACATTTTCAGCGAGTCCTGATGTTATTCGTCCTTTAAGTTTTTCTGGGCTGGCTCCTGAAAGTTCGTCTCTCAGTTTTAGTTTAACCAAACTCGCGCGTGTGACTTTGGAAGTCTATCAGGGTAATCCCGATGCCGGTGGAGTTTTGCAAAAAACACTTTTTGCCGATCGTGTGATGCGTTCGGGAGATGTGGTGTGGGATGGGTCCGGAGACAGCGGCCTTATTCTTCCTGTGAATCGAGATTATGTCATTCGTTTGCAAGCGGTGGGAATGGACATTGGGAATCCAGAGATTGTGCATCAGGATGTGACGGTACGTTTGGAACAACAGACTTTGGATACGTCTCTTAGAGCTAGAATTTCTGAGTTGCATGGAGACACGGGAGAAAATCTTCCGAATGATGGAACTTTGCGATCGTTAGTCGGTAGCAGCGATTTTTTATGGCGAGCAGGTGGGAGTGGAATTGTCGATCTTCCTTATCGGTTTGATTTGGGAGGGGTGGCAACTAACGACTGGTTAATTACTTATGCCTTTGAATCTCCTTGGGTTGATATGCGTGCCTGTCTGACTTTAGAGCTAGGTGGAGGTGGTGGTTTTGGTAGTGGTGGTGGAGGGATTCCTGTTCAGACATTTACTGATCCTATTTCAGTATCCGTTCCTGCTAGGCTTACAATAACACGGCAAAGTACACGCTTAGACCCATCAGGTCATGCGGGTACCTTTAGCGCTATCCTGCGATCAGGTGATTTAATGTCCACTAATGTTCATGCCGACGGTCCTTGGAATTGGGCTTCTGATAGAGGATTTGATTTAGCAGGATGTACGACAACGAGTGAGTATCAAGATGGTGCCTGTCCTGATGGAAGCGGTGGGCAACTTTATACCTGCGGTCGTGGTAAACTTGTGGTGGAAGCTCAAGAAAGTGGTTCGTGCGAAAGTCCCTCTCGTTCTGTTGGCTGGGCTGATGGTCAAATCAGTTCTGGAGATGGAACAATTGCTGCAGGCAGTTTTTCAGGAGCGTGGCTCTCCACTTGTGATGGTCGCAGTGTAATTTCTGGAACGACACACAATCGACGCTATTTCCTCCAACTTTCAAACCACATCAACGGTCGCGATATTGTTTCTGCTGTGAATTATGGTGGCACCGACGGTGGGCTGATCCACCTCCCCGGAATGACGGGTTGGTTGGGGAGCTCTTCCGGACCTCAAACCAGCGGTGGTCTATTTACCTCTCCTAATCTCTATGTTCGATTGGATTCGTCTACAGGCGATTACCAAACAGCCAGAGATGACCCTTATCTCGCGACCGCTCCTTTCCATAAAATTTTTGGAAATTATCAAAACTTCAACGACGATGGGTTTCATGATCATACCAATGTCATTAATTTTTATCGCGATGGTTATGCTCCCAATATTTTCAGCAGAGACCCGGGGACAAGTCTCTATACGTTTTCAGATGCGGTTCGCATTCATGATTGGTCTTCTATTGATGTGCGCTATCCGAATATTTCGATCACCAAGCCTGACGGGGACAATGCTTTGGATTCAGGCTCAGGTGCCTTGAGTGTGTTTCGAGTGACCGATCTGAGCACCAACGGGACTGGAGTGGTGGGCTCTCAGAATACCAACACCCGCGACAGCTTTCGTTTGCAGCTTTTGCCCAATTCCATTCCCAAACGTTTCGTCGAAATTCATGGAAGTGCGGAAGCAGGGTATCAATTATTTTATTATGACAACAGTGAGACGACTCCCGTGTGGCATTCGATTGAATCGCGAACTCTCAACGCTGTTTCTGACGGAATTCTGGCGCATTGGGATGTGACGCGTTTGAACGGTGAAAATTATACGCTCCTCCTGCGCTCCCGAAACCCGGCGACACCAGAAACGGAAGCCGTGAATGAAGATACGTTTAATGTGGGAATTGGCCAAAGGATCAGGACAGGAATAGAATCGCGTGTCTACTCTCCTTATCGTCAAGCGTCTCTGATTTTTAATTCACATACTCTTCGGACAGATAGTGATCTTGTGAGTATTACTCCGATTCGTACGAGCGAAGCTGATTTTCATTTGCCGAGTGGGATTGCACCTATCGGCCCCATCTTTGATATTAAACCAGAGCATATTTCAATCGACCCTCGTTATCCGGTTCAATTGGAATTGACCTTTACGCGCGATGAGCTGCGTGACGTTTTTCATGTCGCCGATCCATCGTCTTTGACGATTTATAATCTCGCAGGTGATGATGTTCTCGAAGGCTTGGTGACCGTGATTCAGGCTGACGGCGATCTCTATCATTTTACCGCGAATCTGGAACATTTTTCCCAATATCTTTTAGTCAATCGACAAGCGGGTGCCATTTATCTCAACTCTCCAACGGCGGATCATGTTTATCAAAATTCTATTTCGATCGTTGGAAGAGTCGAGGGGTCCCTTCGAAGTGATCGTGTGACGCCTGGCCCTTTGGCTGCAATTTCATCACTTCGCGTAACTACCAGTCCTGTCGGTCGTCCGACGGAAGTCACTTCTCTTTGTGCGACCTCTTCGGCAGTGATTGATTGTTCCTGGAATACCACAGGCTTAAATGGAAATTATGAAATAACAATCACGGCTTCTATTCCAGGATCTAGTGATATTAAAAAAACGGTGACTGTAGCTATTGATCAAACAAGTCCCACCACGAGGCTCTTATTGGATGGACAAGCCTTCGCTGACGGAGGTTCGGGAACGATTTCTCCCTCGACGATTGTCGAATTAGTGGCAAGTGATGATGAAAGTACTCATTGGGAAACGGGAGTAGCTGCGATCCGATATCGTATTGACGGGGGATCTGATGCTGCATATTCGGGTCCATTTACTTTAGATCGATTATCTTTTGGCACACATCTTTTTGAGTATTATTCTCTCGACCGGAATGGAAATGTAGAAGCCTCGAAACGAGCCCATTTGATTTTGGGAGACGTCCTTACAGGAGCTGATGCTGATGCGACACATCTTACCCTCACAACAGAAGGTCCTTCTTATTCAGAATCGTCTCAAACTTGGGTAAGTGGGGAAACACGTTTCCGATTTACTACTTCGGGAGCAAGATATGATCAGATTCAGTACCACATTGGTGGTGATGAGTTTTTGATTTATTCCGATCCGTTTACAATCCCCACTCTAGCAGGAGATGGGGCGACAGCTATCCAGTATTTTGCCGTGAATGAATTTGGCCTTCGTGGACGAGTATATCAACGAGATATCATTTTGGATCAGACACCTCCAACTTCTAATATCTCTTATGTGGGTGCAGCTCGGGTAGAGTCTGGTGTACTCATGATTTCCACGGATACACAATTTACATTAGTTGCTCACGATGGTGGCGCTAATCCGGTTGGACTTTCTCGTATTGAATATCGATGGGACTCAGGTGCTTGGAGACTTTATGGGTCTCCATTTAGGATTCCATCATCTTCTTCAGATATGACTCTTCAATATCGCAGTGTGGATCGAGTCGGGAATGCAGAACTTCCTCATAGTCTTGCTTTTCGTTTCGATCATACAGCTCCCACTGCTAGTTTAATAGATTTTCCACGAGCTATTTCTCCTGATGGAGATGGTCGCCATGACACTGCTGAGTTTCACATTTCAGTTCGGGATAATTTTTCTTCACATCTTTATGCAACACTTGAACTCACCAATTCTATTGGAACAGTTTATCCCGTAGTTTCAGATCGTCTTTTGGAAAGTACCTCTGAACATGATGCAGTGCTTTCCTGGGATGGCGGTTTTGAAGGAAGGTTATTGCCTGAGGGAAATTATGCCTATCGTCTCACGGTTCATGATGATCAGGGTAATAGTTCAGATCCTCTTACGGGCACATTAGATTTAGATCTGACACCGCCGGAGATCAGGCTCCTAGGTTCGAGTGCTCTTGGATTTTCTCCGAATGGAGATGGTGGAAGTGATATTCTTCATGTGGATTATGAAGTGTCGGACAATCTTTCACATGAAGGTATTCAGGTTGATTTCAAAGTTTTGACAGGCGACTTTGAAGTGACGAGTGTGAATGATTCTCTGTCGTCACCGCCCTCAAGTCATGAAATTTCCTGGAGTGGTGGAAATCTGGCGGGAAATCCGGCTTTTGATGGTACATATCATTTTCAACTAGTGGCAGAAGATCTGGCCGGAAATCGCTCGAATCCTCTAGCCGTTACGGCAACCAGTATAGGTACAATCATTGTGGATCGATTGGCTCCTGTTACGACAATGACTATTAGAGGATCTTCTTATAATGATGGTGTGATTCATTGGTTAGGGCGCGAAAGTCGTGTTGTATTACAAGGTTTAGACCCGATGCCTGGATCGGGAGTGCGTGGGACAGAATATCAATTAGGTAGCGGATGGCTTCCTTATACAGAGCCCATTCCTCTCACTGTCGAAAATAGAGACTTTACCATTCAATACAGATCTACAGATCTGACTGGAAATCAGGAGGTTGCTCGTGCTGACATTGTGAGGTTGGATATGACAGCTCCCATCTCTCACGCCACTCTTTCAAGACCTCAACAGCGCGTAGGAGATCAACTATGGATTTCTCTGAGAACACGCATTGTCATGGAAGCCAATGATGGGGTCGGTGTGGGTGTTGAAAACATCTACGTACGACCCAGTGATCGAGGAGAAGGTGATGCTCTTCCCTATGATAATGAATTCAGCCTTGATGGTCTCGAAGATGGTCATCATCCTATTTTTTATTATGCGAAAGATTATGTGGGGAATCAGGAACCCAACAATACGTTGGATGTTTGGTTAGACCAGACGCCTCCCATCACACATTTATCTGTGGATGGCCTCTCGTATCGATCAGGTGATGTTCTCTATGTAGATCCGACAAGTGTTTTAAATCTTGGGGTGACAAGTGAGAGAGGGGATGTTCAACGTACTGAATATCAAAAAGATCATGCTGCTTGGGCGTTGGGAAATCGATTGCCTATGATGAGCTTGCTGGAAGGTTCTCACGACCTTATTTATCATTCATTAGATATTTTAGAAAATGAAGAGCCTCAGCGCCAACAAACTTTCTTTGTCGATAAGACGGCTCCTGTAACTCAACTCATTTTAAGTCAGTCATCGAATTCTGCAGGTGAAGGTATCTTTGTGGTGACCCCAGATACACACGTAAGCTTTGAAAGCACTGATCAGGGTGCTGGCGTTAAAAAAATTCAATATCATTTCGATTCTTTAGATTGGGAGGACTACACTCAGACATTTGATTTTTCTAGTCTGGCGGCAGGACGTCATGAGCTACATTACCGTAGCACGGATCATTTGGGACATGAGGAAGAGGAAAAGGTCGCACATTTGGATCTTATCGATATACTTTTTAGTCGTCAGCAAAGTGTGGTCCCACGTGTCTTAGTTTATCAACTTCAAGAGTTTGATCTTTTGACTACAGATCCTCGTCCAAATCGTGATCGCATTGAGGCAGCACTGGTGCAGGCGAATGCTTATTACACTGTTGTAAATAACTTGGGAAGTTTCCTGTATGAAATGAGGAGCGACCGTTACCATACGTTTGTGCTTGCGACCGATGCGACCAAGATCCGGTTTGCGGATGAAGAGGATATTAGCACGATGTTCCGTGAGCTGAAGTCTCGAATTCATCAAGGGGATACACTTATTTCGGAAATCGATTATGCCTCTCCCGAGGGAGGCGCATGGGAGGAATTTCAAAAAGATTTTCAATCTGATCCGGATCAAGTGCGTTCCGATATGGGTCTTCATGCGCATACGACATTCTTAGGCCTTGGTAGCGGAACATGGATGCGCCTTTCCGAAGACATCGGCCGTCATCAAGAGGCGAGCGATAGTGTATCCGATCTAAAAAATGCGATCCTCATTCTCACTCCAATCGCAAGCCGGTTAAATGGTGCTGAGGTTACCGACTATCGGCTGACGGTGACCAACCTCTCTGATCGCGACGCTGTGGTGCACTTGCATGACCGTCTCCCTCATGGTGGATGGATCAAGCCGTCTTCTGAAGAAAATGAAGACCCATCTCAAGATAAGTCATGGACTCTGACAGTCGAACCACGACAAGAGCAACATGTGGATTATCTCTATCGTGTGCCTGAGCAGGAAGGGGATTATTCCATTCACACGGATATGGATGCACGTTGGTCGGATGGGTTGGTGTTTCATGAATCATTCGATATCTCGAATGTCGTTCAATCGGATTTAACGGGTTTACTTAGTGAATCGGTTTCTTTCTCCGCTTCTGCCTCTGCAGGTGAGGCCGATGTTACAGTTTTAGAAGGGGTCTTAAGGGACATTGCTGCGCAAGCTCCTAGTCAAACGCAGGATGGCATTGGACAAGAATTAGCATCACTTTTAGATGTGCGGTTCAAGGCTGTCCATGCTGGTGATACTCTTCTCTTCTCAGTCGATGAAGTCGTTGAGTCCTTAGGTGTGCAGTATGTCTTGAAGGATTTGAACCGAATCCCAGCGACCGATCCCAACACGGGCACTGATTTTAGCCAGAATACCACACAACAAGCGGAGAGCGGTGGATGCGCATTGATTCCTTAAAATCCTTTTTTATTCTTTGCGCGATTTTTCTGTCTTGGAGCGTCTTGGCTTCTGACACGGGATTGACGGGTATAAACGGGCAGACGCTAAGACCTCCCGTCGATGGGAATGGCTTGATTGGATTGGAAGGTTCACAAGCTTTAGGGGGATTCTACTCAGGTTTTTTCCTGGACTATGCGCGCCGTCCTTTGTCGATTGTGAATCCTAGCCGTTCTAATACGGTGACTGATCTTTCAGCGGATCGCGTCATGGGTTCTTTTCAATCGGCGATGAGGCTCACACCTTTTTTATCTGTAGGTCTTAATGTTCCTGTTCTCTTCTATCAAGGAGGGACGCGTTGCGATACTTTCAATTGTTCCGTACTTAGCTCTTATTCCGGATCTGCGTTGGGGGATGTGCGCTTGGATCTGAAATTTCAGATTTTAGAACGCATTGAGGATCGTCTTGGTGTTGCGGTTGTCTTTCGCAATGCCTTCCCGACAGGCTCTCAGAAAAATTTTGTCGGTGGAGGCGGTGAAGGATCCTATGAAACACGTTTGGTGTTAGATAAATCTTTTGGACATTTTTATTTTGTCGCAAACACGGGTTATCGTACCGTTAATCAAACGCAAGTACTAGGGACTCTTTTTGATGATGAATGGACTTATGGTTTGGGTCTATCACTTTCCTTGCCTCATGACCTCAAAGTGATGGCTGAAGCAGAGGGAAGCACTGGAATAGATGATTTCAGCGTATCACATTCTCCGATCGAAGTTAGGGCCGGAGTTTCAAAAAAAGTTAAGAATCATTACACCGTTTCGATTTCTACTGGTACGAAACTCATCAATGCATTCGGCGCACCTGATGCACGAGTGGCTTTAAGCGTAGGAGCCAATTTTGGATCTTCTGGTAAGAAAGGAAAGGTGTGGGCTCCTAAAGCTTTGGTCGGAACAGTTTATTTTCGATTCGACGAGTTTATGTTTCAACCGCGTCACTTGAAAACGCTAAAGTCTATTGCCGATAGTTGGCGTCGAACCCATAGTAAAAAAGCGAAGTCCACATCGTCCATCGTCATTTCAGCAGGTTATGCCGATGCCATGGGGGATAGTCATTATAATGAAGGGCTTGCACAAAAAAGAGCGGATGTCGTGAAGCAAACTCTAGTCAAGATGGGAATTCCTGCAGATGAAATCCATACGGAATCTTATGGCGATCATGAAGCAAGACGCGTGAGACGTGATTTCAAAGATTATTGGAAAGATCGTCGGGTCGATATTTATGAAGAAGTTAAATAAAGTTTTCGTAAATTTATTTTTATAAGCTCTGTCAATGAATTCAAATATCTTAAACATGAAACACAAACTTATCGTCATCGCCATAGTAGTTATTAATTCGATTTTTGTTTTTATGTTAATGAATCGTATTCAGCAGCACATAACTGATTATCGCGAGCCTATATTCTTAATGCTACCATCAATATTAGCGATTTGGTCTCTTGAAAAACATCCTTGGTTATAACTGTCTTTTAATTATAGTAATTCCGGCTCCATACATGTCCCTGGAATAAAGGTGTTTAAATCACTAATGAGTCAGTAACGCTGCAATGATTTGCTGAGTTTGGTTGAGTACTTCAGTGGGGGCTTTTGCTATAAATTTGGCTTCTCGTGTTTGCCAATCTTGATTTTTAACATGATCGGAAAGAACAGCCCCTTGGATAGGTCCTGCACTTATTTTTATTTCAAAAGGATAACCTTTGATTTTGCTTGTGATAGGGCAGGCTAATAGAAGGCCTGTTTTATTGTAGAGCGTTGATGAAACAACCAGGGCAGGTCTTCGCCCACGTTGCTCTCTTCCTGATTGTGGTGAAAAGTTCAGCCAGATGACGTCGCCTTTTTGGGGAATATATTTTTTCATCACCAGATCTCTTTTCCTTTAATTTCGTCGTCTGCCCAATCTTGAAGGTGATGTTTATTTTTCGAGGTGACCTTAGAGGTCATTTTTTTGAGATCAATATTTGTAGACATTTTTTTAAGTTCATCAGGACCGTCAGAATCAATCGCTGATAAAATGATTTTTTTATCAGATAACTCCATGCGAAGTTTAGAGCCGCTTTTGAAATTAAAAAGATCTGCAATAGCCTTTGGGATTCTAAGCCCTAAGCTATTACCCCAACTCGAAAGTGCAATTTCCATAAATTTTCTCCCTATATAAATAGATATACAATGTATATCTCAATTGTTTTGAAATCAATTTATAACTTCATAAACATCTGAGTAAGGCTAAAACATTGAAACGATTTTAACGTCTCAAAAGTCACATTAAAATTAGCTATTACTCACCTGTTTTTGGATAAAAACTCATCCAAACTGCATTAATATTAGCTGAAACTCACTTTTGTTTTGACTTGAGTGTGAATGAAAACATAAAGCCGCAACCTCATTTGTTCCGGGACGTTTCTTCGAGAAGTGAATCATTAAAATTAATTGTAAAAAAAGATCGCAACCATTCGTGTATATGAGTCGATAATAGTGGATCTTTAAAAGAGGGGTTTATGAAGAAAATTTATCTTATGATGTTTGTCTTTAGTGCTGCCTTGACGCATATTTCCTGTGGCTCAGGGAGTGGTCTCAGGAGTGCCAATCTGACTCCAGCGCAACAACAACGTATTTTGGATACTCTTCAGACAAGTATTGGCTCTGCAGACAGTAGTGCCAATATGGATCCGTCTTCGACACCTACAGGGTCTTTGAGTTGTGATCAGGGTGTGGAGAATTTTAGTGTCAGTGCTACGTCCGGAAGTGTCACGGATGTTAATTGTGTCAACTTTGAAGGGGGCTCTTATAATGCTACGACTGATTTGGTCGTGAATGGGAACGTTTCGTACCAAGCAAGTAGTTCTCAAGTTGTATTTACTTATAATAATGTTTCTGCACGTCGTGATACGCGGAGTTGTACTCTTTCTGGAACGATGAGTATGAGTGCCCCTCAATCAGCGACTTCTTCAATATCACTTCAAATGTCTTTAAATAGTCTTTGTGGTGCTACTTCCATCCGTGAATCTGGAAATGTCACTTTTTCAACATCTGGTGGTCATGACTACGCCAATGGAATCATGACATTTGATGTAGGCTCTGGGGCCTATGATTGTCAGATTTCTAATTTAGATTTAAACACGGTGAGCTGTGCCATACTGGCACAATCTTGTCGTTTTCCAGCGACACTTTGTGGGGTGACAGTTGCAGCTGATTCTTCTTCAGGGAGTGGGGGAAATACAGATGTTCCATTTAGTTTTAGTCAATCTCCAGGAATTGGGGGTGGGGGTAGTGGTGGTTCTTATCAATTTCCAAATTTAATCAATGCGACACAGTCCCAAGGGACTTACTGCATGACTCATGAGAAATTGATTGGGATGTGGACTGAAAGTACGAGCTATAACTCTCCCTACATTCGATTTGAACCTATGAGGCTTTTTTTATGCTAATTTTGGCAATGGACAAACTGCTTCGGGTACCTATGAAGTGATCGCCTCAGATCGGATTCGTTTTGTGGTTGATTCAGGAAGCCTGATTTCTCTTTTGCCTGCAGGTCAGACGGTAGAAGCATCCATCAATATTTCGACAAATACATTGCAGCTCACTTTTTCAGGAGCTCCTGTTTATACTTTTATGCAGAGTGGAAGTGATTCGAGTTTTTTAGAAAATGATTATCGTCGTGATGAGAAATGTACTCTGACAGACTATGCCTTGCCTAGTATGACGGCGACGACAGCCTGTGCTCAGGAAATATTTAAAGGGCAATGGTATTATCTTTTTCCAACCATTGAATCGACTTCGATGGATATGGTGAGTTTTCATCATCCACAACATCACCTTTGTCGTTTCAATGGAAGTATTTACAAAATCCGACAGATTCCTATTACGTGAGTGGTCATCAAGAACAACCGGTGACTCTCTTTGGAACCCTGACAACTGATACGAGTCATGCTTCATTTCAATTTACACGTTATGATTATTCGTCATTATCATCTCCTGTGACCCAGTCTTTTACGTATACGTCTGTTCCTCCATATCTCTCCTTAAGAAACGCCGATGGAAATTCAATTGTTTTAGGTCGAAAATATTCTACTCAATACAGCGAGCTTAGTCAGGAGGATGGCATTTGCGAAGGGACGCGTCTTGTGGGCTGTCCTGCAGCGTCTTTGGTTGGAGTTTGGAATTTAGGGTCTTATTTTAAAACATTGCGACCTGCTGGTGATGTTTATTTTTCACCAACTATTTCAGTGCCCATTTTTGATCGTATTGTTTTTAATGGAAATGGCACTTTACAAATTTTCCGTAGTGGAGTGGGTGGTGAGACATTCTATTATCAGGTCAGATCAGGGTGTTACCGTTGCAACAACTCACAATCATGGTCCTTACGTATTGCAAGAGATGCTTCAGCACTAGCGTCAACAGCCTACGGCTCTACCAATACAGCGCCCTTATTGGATCTAATTGTTTCTACAAACGCTTTCTTTCTTGAATTTTATGCGGATGATTATTCCAGTAATCTTCATAAATCTGAACATCTCGTGTTTGAAAAGGGAACGGGTTCTTTTGTGGCTCCTACAACAACACCCACTTGTGTCACCACACCTTAGACCTCACTTTAAAAACTAAAGGAAAATATGAAAAAAATTATCAGTGTTATTGTTATATCTATTTTGATGACGGGTTGTGCCACGATCATTCATGGCCGCAAACAAAACGTTTTGATTTCAAGTCAGCCTTCTGATTCACAAGTCATTGTGGATGGTACAAGTCAGGGAAAGACGCCTGTGAAGGTAGATCTAAAAAGAAAAGAGGGCCATTTTGTGACGATCAGTCATGAGGGATATCAACCTCAGGAGATTAGGCTGGAACGCAAAGTAAGTGGTTGGGTATGGGGTAATATTGGGTTTGGAGGTCTGATTGGGTTAGGCGTCGATGCTGGAACAGGTTCGATGTATAAGTTAAAACCTGGTGAGGTTAGTGTTCAACTTCAGAAATTAAGTGGAACAAGTACTGTTTCTACAACTTCTCCTGAAACAGCATCAAATACTACGCCTGCAACACTTTCTTTAAAAGATGAAGTGAAAACCACTGAAGGTAAGGTGGTGAGTCTTAGAAATAAATTACTACAAACTCAAAGTGTCTATGTTGTTCGATACCAGGCTGGGGATCATCCCGCTTTAAATATCGCCAAAAGTTTTCTTGAAAAAATGGAGAATGATAAGAGCTTAGGAAATTATCAAATACTCGATTATGTTTATCAAAGTGATGATCTTAATTATTTAAAGTCAGGATTTTCTCAAGGATACGTTTTTGATTTTAAAAATATAAAAGGTGATAAAGTAAGAGCTCGATTAATTCAATTTCCTGAGCGGAAAGTTGTTTGGGAAGAGGTTTGCGAAAATTCTAATCCTGATGCTTGTAGCCAAAATTTATTCGAAAAATATTAGTAGAGTTATATTATTGCGTTCCCCCAGAGCGCGGAGAAGCAATCTCCCGGCGATTATCGTGAGATCGCCACGCCCTTCGGGCTCGCGATGACACTCAGGAAAAATCAACTGCGGAATTTAGTCTGAAAATTTAAAGCAATATTTTTTGAAAAAGTTTCGATACACTATAAAAAGCTTCAAGAATGATTAGTACAGGGCGAGCTTTAAGTCATTTACTGACTGAAATCTCTTGTCAGGATCTGTTGATAAGGCTTTTCTGACAAGTTGATCTATGAGCTCAGGAAGTGGTGATTGAGACTGATTTTTTAAATATTCTCTTAAAACAGTTTGCCGATCTTCAGCTCTTGAGTAAATGGGGTCAGGCAAATATATTAATATATTGACGATCATCTTTGCGATGATAGGTGCCGTTGATGGCTCGTCCACCTCGACTTCATTTTACAGGCGCTTTTTATCACGTGATTGTCAGGGGAAATCAGCGTCAAAACGTTTTTCGAAACGAAGCTGATTATCAGAAATATCAAGTTCAATTGGCTCATTACCAATCTCTCCACAAATTTATTCTCCATGCCTATGTACTGATGCCGAATCACGTTCATCTCCTAATTGAAGTTGGATCAATCCCTCTTTCCAAAACAATGCAGGGATTACAGTTTACCTACACTCAGTATTTCAACAGGAAGTACAAGACTGTGGGCCATTTATTTCAAGGACGGTATAAAGCTATCTTGTGTGATAAAGAAAATTATCTGATTGAGTTGGTTCGCTATATTCATCTCAATCCTGTGCGGGCTAAATTGGTAAAGAAGCCTGAAGAGTATCGTTGGAGCAGTTATCCTGTATACTTGGGAAGTCGAAAGGAGACGATGCTGGTCACTGATTTTGTATTAGAACACTTTGGGAGGAATAAAAGTGCGGCTAGAATAGGATTTCGTAAGTTTGTGATGGAGCGTGTGACGGAGAAGTCTCGAGAAGATTTATATGAGGTGAAGCTTCAGACGGTGCTGGGATCGGATGATTTTATAGAGACATTGCCTATGAAGTCTCAAGAGGAAAAAGTTTACTACCAGATTACTCAGCAGGAAATCGTTGAAGCCCTGTGTCGGAGATTTAAAATAAAGGAAGATGAGCTTAGTCGATTTGATCGTGGCAGGAGAGCCGCAGACGTAAGGCATAGGATCGGATATATTGCAAAAGAGTTGGTTGGGATGACCTATGGGAGTGTTGCTCAGAGATTTGGGAGGGAGGCTATTAGTTTTAGTATAGGAGTGAGGCGAATGGCGGAACGTATAAAGCATGAGCCCGAATTGAATAGAGAGATGGAAAGTATTTGTCAGGAAATTATAAAGGGAAAGAAAAAGATATATTAATATATTTGCCTGACCCCGTTTCCTATTAATGAGTACTTAGTGATGATTTCATTTTTATTCCCATTAATAGTTAAACTTTTATTAAGTGAAGCCGGTAATTATATCTTAACTGAGAACGATAAAGTAAAATGTTCTCTTGTAGAGATTTTGCTTCAGATGCCTGATTGGTGGGGAAATGAAGAGAAAATCGAAGATCCTTTTAGTTTAATTAGAAATTGCTGGGAAGCGTTAGAAGACAAAGCTAGTTATAAAATAAAAAGAGAACCTAAATTAAAGAAGTTATATTATCGACTAATAAATGAACTCGAAAATAATTCAAGTCCAGCCAACCCTATAGATCTAGATTTAAAGCTCTAAATTTTAAAACTAAGAAAAATGAGATTGAATCGTATTTGGTTTTATAGAGTAAGATTACAATCATATGAAATCTATTATTAAAATAGTGGTAGTGACTCTGCTTGGATTGTTTTTCAATGAATGTTCTATGAAGATCTCTATGACAAATTTTCCGGAGGCACTGGTTTTGGAAAAATATGGAGATCTGGGTAATCTTATTTCTAAACAAATAATAAAAAGTCCCGATGTAACATATGAACTATTGAAAAACCTTGTTGATAAAGAAAAAGACGGATGGAAAGGTAATTTTGTATCTTATAAAACAGGTCCTTATGTTTTAAGGTCTGATCATTGGGTGTTTCGTTGTTATGATAACTTTGCCATAATAGATACCTTTGAAGACGGGAATTGGATATCTATTAAGAAAAATATTCCTCAACTTTTGGAAAAACTACATTTAACTCCAATAGAAAATAAATAATAAAGACGATTTCTTATTTAACTACATTAAACATGCCCTTTACCCCATTTCATTTTGGCCCAGGTCTTTTTGTTAAATCTATCTCTAAAAAGAGATTTAGTTTGAGTGTGTTTATTCTTTCCCAAGTTTTTATCGATGTAGAAACCTTAGTAAATATCTTGCTGAAGCATGAACGATGGCACACTTTTTTTCATACCTTTATAGGGACTACATGTGCTTTGGTTATAGTCTCTTTACTCTCTAAAATACTTTCAAATTTTGTAGGGGATATATTTGGCATTTTTAAAGATGTGACTTGGAGTCAGATTATTATCTCAGCTTTTATTGGTGTGTATTCTCATGTTTTTCTCGATGCTATGATGCACAGTGATCTTAGGCCTTTTTCGCCTTTTAGTTTTTCAAATCCATTTCTACATCTCGTAAGTCTTAAAAATTTGCATGAGTTTTGTGTAGTGTCAGGAAGCGTTGGTATTGTAATTTTTATAAGTAAAAAATTACTGACGGACTTTAATTCTAAGAGAAGGAGTGAATAAAATTAATGTCAAAATAGTCACATTAAAATTAGCTATTACTCACCTGTTTTTGGATAAAAACTCATCCAAACTGCATTAATATTAGCTAAAACTCACTTTTGCTTTGACTTGAGAGTGAGTGAAAACATAAAGCCGCAACCTCATTTGTCACGGGACGTTTCTTCGAGAAGTGAATCATCAAAATTAATTGTACAAAAAAGATCGCAACCATTCGTGTATATGAGTCGATAATAGTGGATCTTTAAAGAGGGGTTTATGAAGAAAATTTATCTTATGATGTTTGTCTTTAGTGCTGCCTTGACGCATATTTCCTGTGGCTCAGGAGTGGTCTCAGGAGTGCCAATCTGACTCCAGCGCAACAACAACGTATTTTGGATACTCTTCAGACAAGTATTGGCTCTGCAGACAGTAGTGCCAATATGGATCCGTCTTCGACACCTACAGGGTCTTTGAGTTGTGATCAGGGTGTGGAGAATTTTAGTGTCAGTGCTACGTCCGGAAGTGTCACGGATGTCAATTGTGTCAACTTTGAAGGGGCTCTTATAATGCTACGACTGATTTGGTCGTGAATGGGAACGTTTCGTACCAAGCAAGTAGTTCTCAAGTTGTATTTACTTATAATAATGTTTCTGCACGTCGTGATACGCGGAGTTATACTCTTTCTGGAACGATGAGTATGAGTGCCCCTCAATCAGCGACTTCTTCAATATCACTTCAAATGTCTTTAAATAGTCTTTGTGGTGCTACTTCCATCCGTGAATCTGGAAATGTCACTTTTCAACATCTGGTGGTCATGACTACGCCAATGGAATCATGACATTTGATGTAGGCTCTGGGGCCTATGATTGTCAGATTTCTAATTTAGATTTAAACACGGTGAGCTGTGCCATACTGGCACAATCTTGTCGTTTTCCAGCGACACTTTGTGGGGTGACAGTTTCAGAGTCTTCCGTTGGGATAGGCGTAACTGCTGATTTATCTTCTGCATCTGCTTTGTGTATTCATGCGCCTCAAGCTTCATGTGCTATTTGGAATTCATGCTATGATTGTCAAAATCATCGCCTCTTGAGAGGGACACTAGAAGGTGGAAGTTGTGGCAATACTTTATTCGAGAGTGCATGTCGTGGACAAATTAGCGAATTGGTCAAGGCAGATGAGAGAACAAAAAGATATCCATTCATTAATATGTGCGTCTTTAATGAGTTGAAGAGAGAATGCGATAGTCGTCCAGCTGACTCTGTGGATATTTGTGAAAATACAACTATTTCTACTTTAAATGGATGCCAGGTGAGGGGATTCAGTATGGATTGCTCTAATGAAACTATTTGGAGCTGCAGTGATGTGAATCTACTTCTTTCACCCGATGATACACAACCGCCTGAGCCTATTAGAATTGAAGGGCGTCTTGAATGAAAAATAAGGAAAAAATGTTAAAATATTTTCTCATTATTTGCCTCTGTTTATTCAGTGCCTGTGTTAAAAATCAGTATCATGGAATAACTCCGGAAGCATCTTCAGGAAAGCTATCTCTCTTCGAATCCGTAACTTCTTGTACGCCAACGCTATCGTGGTCTCCTCAATTAGATCCAAACATCACATACGATGTTCAAGTCAATGTAGCTCTTCTTGGTAAAGGATCTCCTCCGGAGAAAGGTGAAATTATTTTTTATAAAGAAATGATTCCTACAAACTCTGTGCAAATTACCACTCCTTTAAAACCGAATAATTATTATTTGTGGTCAGTGCGTACTCGAAAAGTGACGGGTGAAGTTGGTTCGTGGTCTAACTATAATAAATCCACAGATACGTTTATAACCCAAGAAGTGTATAGAAATTTATGGTTTGGGATTGAAACTCCAGAAATATGTTCCGATATAAGTAGTGTAGAAAATACTCAATCGTCTCCTGAAGCCGCTATCAATGGTAAAGATTCTTATATAACAGGACGTCAATTAACAGATGCCTATATAAAAGAGCTTTTAGGAAAAGGCTGGGGTGGGATAATTTTGAGGAATAAGGCCTACACCTACAAAGGAGATTTTAATAAAGAGAAATATAGTAATGTGCAGCAGTGGATTCGTCAGGAAGGTAAGGAGTATTCATATAATAATATTAACATATTCTGGTTGGCTAAAGGACATGAGGATGAAATGCCTTCCTATGGTAATGATGGTTTTTTTGTCATGATTTTACCTCCAGGAGAGTATGTTTTGAGTCGAGTCGTATCGAGAGATTATTCAGGAACAAAATCAATAAGAGTATTCAAAGATGTGAATGTAGAAAAAGGTAAAATAGTATTTTTAGGTGATGTCATCTCTTTGATAAAAAAGAATCTCGTTGGTCAGGCGAGAATCGCAGAACCTTTTATTGTTTTTGATGAAGTGGGATTTAAAGAAGTGAAGTCAAAATATCCACTAACATCATCTTTTATTTCTCAGTAAATATATCCATCTTGTAATGGTACTTTATTTATATAATTGTGAAATGGAGTGAGTATCAAAAGTCACATTAAAATTAGCTATTACTTATATCTTTTTGGATAAAAGCTCATCCAAACCTTATTAATATTAGCTAAAACTCACTTTTTGTTTTGACTTGAGTGTGAATGAAAACATAAAGCCGCAATCTCATTTGTTCCGGGACGTTTTCTCTAAAGCTTTATAAAAATAAGATAACTACTTAAAGATCACTCAATCAAAAAGGGGCTTTGTAAATGAGAGGTATGAAAAAAAATAATCACGTCATTTTTGTTTTTCTGCTGATGTTTTTTCAGGTGGCTTGTGCTCACAATAATTACCATGGCTCCGTACCCTCAGAAGAGATTGCCAGTAAGTCGCTTTTTTGCCAATGTCAATTCTTGTACACCCACTCTGAAATGGGAAGCTTCTCAGGATGCGGGGGCTACGTATGATATCGTCATTTTTAGAGCTTTGACTTATCAAGAAGGATTTTTAGGACCGAAAACATTGCCCATACAAGGTGAGCTGATTGTTTCAGAAACTGGGTTGAAAACTCCATCCTACACAGTACAAAAAACTTTAAGATCCAAAACTGAGTATCTCTGGTCGGTGCGAACACATTTTTCTGATGGACGCGTCAGCCAATGGCTTAGTTATGACCGTCATGGAAGTTTGCTCACGATGATAGATCAATACAATATTTGGCCCGGGATCCAGACTCCAGAATGCCCGCCACCGGCATTGCCACCATATCAAGATATCGTCAAAGTCTATAAAGGATCAGATTTAAATGATGAAAGCATGGCGTCGATGCTGAAGAGTGGTTATGGTGGGGTGATTGTTTGGAATCGTAATTATGAATGTAAAAAAGACGCGATCAATCATATCTCACAATATAAAAATATTTTTGAATGGGCTGAAAAGGAAACTGTAGTTTCGAGTAAGCCTACAAAAAAACTAAATCTCTTGATGATGCCGGCGGAAAATAAAACGGAAGTGGAGCTGTCTCCTAATGATCGCTCAGTTTATGTGATGGTAGGTCCGCCTGGTGATTATTTTTTAACACGATGGATGATTCAGTTGCATGAAGGTAAAGGAGCTGAACGCATTGCTTCAAAAGTGACGATAGAAGCAGGAAAGATCAAATACATAGGCGATGTTGTGACCTTTAGTAAACCAGGATCTATATGGTTTGAAGAAGTTTTGGAAAAGTTTATGGGGAATTTTGATGAGAGTGTTTTTTTGCCTTGGGTGAAGAAAGCTTATCCCAAAATGTCACCTTATGTAGTTCCTGAAAATATATTTAATCCCCCCGAAAAAGAAGAAAAGAAAGAGTCGTATCTATGAAATTAAAATTTATATTCTTTGTGTTTGTGAGTTTTCTCTATCTTCCAATCCTTCAGGCGACGACTGTTGATGCTGATACTCTGAAGGTTCTTAAAACAAAATCAGTGTATGCTATTCAATATGTATCACCTTCGGATGATGTAAAATTAGAAAATATCAAAAATGATTTTTTAAATAAGCTGAAATCAGAACATGCTATCGGTAATTTTCAGTCACTTTCATATGTTTATTTGAGTGATGATTTAACTTATTTGAAATCTGGTTTTGCCGATGGGTGGGTATTTGATTTTAAAAAAGTCAGCTCTGATAATCTTAGAGTCAGATTATTAAAATTTCCAGAGTCTGATGTCGTTTGGGAAGAGAGCTGTCCTGATGCTTCTTCTTGTGTAAATTTATTAGTAGAAAATTTTGCGTCACAATCTGAGGGTAAAAATTCAACACCTGTTTCTTCGGAAGCGGAACATATACCTACGCTTCCTCCGCCACCGACTTTGGAAACACCTATTCCCGATTCGCTGTTTCCTGATCGAGGAGTGTATATCGATGGTGGTATTGGATATGCGATGTTGTTAAAAAAAGAAGATCGTAGTGTTGTTAAAGATAGTGCTTGGTTGAATGGTAGGATTGGGTATCAGATGAGTCAAAAGATAGGGCTGCATTTTGAAGTAGGTTATTCGCCACTCTCTGTGAAAACGTCAGTGCCTATTAGTGCTTATTATTTTTATTTAGCACCTGGAATCAAATGTACGATACCCCTACAAGATCACTTGGCTATATTTGTGGATGGTTCATTAGGCTACGGTCGTCTCAATGTTCGTACAACAGGATATTCCGGAAGTGGGAGCTGTGTGCATTTTGGAATGGAAATTGGAATGACTTATAAATTTAATAAATGGATCGGTATAAGTCCCTATCTAGGCCTACCATCCATCATGGATGCTCATGCCTCTTCAATTTGGTTTATCCCAGGTATTATGGGAAGTTTTAATTTCTAAAAATTAACCATCATATCCTGATTCTATTTAATAGAAATTTTAGTCTGAAAATTTAAAGCAACTTTTTTTGAAAAAGTTTCGATACACTATAAAAAACTTCAAGAATGATTAGTACAGGGCGAGCTTTAAGTCATTTACTGACTGAAATCTCTTGTCAGGATCTGTTGATAAGGCTTTTCTGACAAGTTGATCTATGAGCTCAGGAAGTGGTCATTGAGACTGATTTTTTAAATATTCTCTTAAAACAGTTTGCCGATCTTCAGCTCTTGAGTTTTCGTTAATTTCCGGAGTGGCAAGATAAAGTAGTGAGGCTCCAAAAGCGAAAGTATCTAAAGCAGGTGTGAGTCTCATGATGGGTTCACTCGGCAAATATCCAACAGTGCCAACTCCTAAATGTTCAGGTTCAAGATGCTGTGCTGCTTCATATGGTATCGCCAAAGAACAGTCTGTCGCACTAATATAGTCTGAATCAGAGATGAGAAAGTTACCAGGTTTTATATCTCGATGGATATATCCTGACTGATGGACAGCCAGTAAGGCATTCAAAATAGCTTTTACAAAAGGCAATAAGGCTTCATCACTTTTCCCTACAAACTCTTCTTTGATGAGCCATAAATCTCCTCGAAAATGATCAAAGGTCAGAACTGGCATTGAATGAGTTTTATGATCATAAGTGAAATGCTTTACAGCGACTATTTCTTCTCTGAAAGGTGCCATCTGACACATGATTTCATTGGCGAGTCCTTCATGAACAATGCCATGGTGTTCTTCAGATTCTGTGAGTGTGTTGGTGGGTGGAAATATTTTTCTTACATAAAATTCAGTTTCTTCGCCCTTTTTCATGTGAGATTCAATACCAGCACGTCGATGGATACCTTCTGGAATACTATCTCTATGTGTTTCAATATACTCAAAGCTTGGATATGGATTTTCTAGATGATGCTTTCTAAAGGCTGGCCATTCTCCATCAATCAAGTATCCTAAGTGCAATCCTCGTTTAAGAGCTTCGAAGGCTTTAAAAATAATCAATCTATCGACCTTAACTCCTTTTTGACAACGAGATAAGGATGAAAATAAAAAATGTTTTGCAGCAGAGATTTCACTGTGTGGCGATAAACGATAGCTTGATTCTAATTCATCCAAAATACCTGCAGCCTTTTCAGGTATCCATTGATCAAAAGTTGTATTGAGTTCTTGGGTGCATCGAAAAAAGATTTTTGAAGAAAATGAGCTCATATTTTTTATTAAATGATGATTTCACTATAGAGTGTTTTTAAAAAATTATTGCTGAAGGTTGTTAAGGTTACAGGTGATATGTGTGCTCGCTAGAATATCTCGTCGTGGTAAATTCAGATCGACTATGGCTCTATAAATGTCATCTATTAGGAGAAAACGTACTATATTGCCTGCATTTAAAACGGGTATTGCATGACATTTTTCTAAAAGGTCTGAATAAAAATTATCGTTTGTGACAGAGATCCGAATAGTTCCTGTACAGTATCCGTTTTGTTCACAATCTATTGATACACGGATATTGATGACTTCTTGAGCCTTCAAACCCAAGGCTTGTCTTAAGGGAGGTTTGATAAAAGCATTAGAATATCTTCTGTTTGTTATTGGAAATGTGCTTTCTAAATATTGGCTATCTCTACTACGGTTCCATTCGATAGGAGTTTGAACACCCCCATCTATTCTATGATTATTGGTGATACTATTATCGCTTCCTATTATTTCACAGTTATTAATCGAACCAATATCCCCAAGACCAGCATCTTTTATGTGTACTGTATCTGTTTCATCGCTTCCACCATCAAAGTTTGTGATTTCATAACGACTTGTTAGGGGAGCTGATGTTGTTTCAGTCTCTCCGAACACATAATCATGTGCTTTATCTAAAACATTTTCTATCGGAGCTTTTATATTGTCTCGGGCTTCATCGCATCCGCTACCACCGACTAGGGCTGCCAAAAGAGCCGCTGCACGTAAGTATTGAGGCGCTGGTGGGGACGGTTGTGGTTTTGCTACTTCCGGAAGTGGTTTGACAGGTACTTGAACTTGAAATCTTGAAAAAATACTAGCTAACATGACTTTTTTCCCCTTTGTAGGCGGTATTGTCGCCATCTCAGAAAAAAAGTTGCGTCTTTTTAATGCAAAATAGGTTTAATATGCTTTTTTAAAATTTTTTACATATTGGGTAGGAGCCCAAGGTCGAGAAACAAAAATCGATCCGAAGCTGACAGCCTTGGCCCCTAAATCAAAAACTTTTTGAATATCTTCAAAATCCCACACAGAAGGTCCGATGACAGGAATTTTTGTAGCTTGAGAAATTTCAGAAATCATTTTCCATGTGAATGGCTGAATCAATTTCCCCGAAACACCACCGCCACCAAATTTTTGTAAGGGAGAGGTCTTTTCAGGAAAATAATTTTCAAGGAACACTATTGATCGCGATTGCTTCTATCTTTGTCGACTTTTCAAATTCTTGAACAAGTGTTTTATAATCATGAGTGTAAGAAATTTTTGCAATGAGTGGTTGTTTGGAAATTTGAGAAGCTTTTTGGCAAACAGCGATAAGCTTTTCGGTGCTGCGTTGGTCGGTGGTTGGTGTGTTAGGGCAAGAGAGATTGAGTTCAATGCCTTGAAGTTGATTTAAGGGATTGAGCAAATGGATCATCTCAAGAGCTTCTGCTTCCAAATCAGCTTCGATAGAAGCGATAATTTTATAATCGGGATTTAATGTTGGTGCGATTTTTTCAATCCACCAATCAATGCCATTGTTGGTCAGTCCAATAGAATTGACGACGCCACCCGATAAGTTTTTAACGACACTCCATGGATGACTCCATTTCAGATTTCCTTTTCGTGGATGGCGTGAGAGTGTTTTGATGACATTGGTAAACAGTTTGGGTTGAAGCTGTCCCGTCCAACGCAAAGGCCATTCCCAAGGCCATCCACGACCGTCAAAAGCCAGAGCTCCGGAGGCCGTCATAAATTCAAAAGAATGTCCGTTGGATAGAGTGATCATGCGTTGGTCTCCATAGAGACTTCTTGCTTAACACTCAATTCTAAATTTAAACCTTCTTTATGGAACCCAAGCGTCTTGATCATATTATGGTATTGCGCCATCCGTATTACAGCCGCACGCAGATGAAGAAGCTCATTGAAGATGGGTTTGTCAAAATCAACGGAGAGGTCAAAACCAAGCCGAGCCTGATTCTCAAAGGGGGAGAAGAGATTGAGCTTGTACGTCGTGGGCCGGAAATTCCCAAAGCAACACCTGAAAATATTCCTCTAAACATTCTTTATGAAGATGATGATTTAATTGTGATCAATAAAGCTGCTGGAATGGTGGTGCATCCAGCGCCTGGGCATTTTCATGGGACTCTGGTGCATGCTCTCTTGCATCACTTTGGGGCCCCATTACCGATCCTGAATGAATTGGAAGTAAATACGATGGACGCAGGCGTTTCTGTAGAAGATTCTGAAGACGAGGAAGAACTCAGAGAAGATGCCGAAGACTCTGAAACTCTTGACTATCCTCCCGATGAGACATTTCGTCCGGGCATTGTTCATCGTTTAGACAAAGGAACATCTGGGGTGATGGTGTCGTCCAAAAATGATTGGATTCATCATCGACTCTCGAATCAGTTTAGAGATCATACTGTTGAAAAGATTTATGAGACTTTGGTTTTTGGAAAATTAACACCAAAAAAAGCGACCATCTCTCAAGCGATAGGAAGAGATACACAGCACCGGCGCAAATTTTCAAGCAAGACCAACAAAAGCCGCGAGGCAGTCACTCATTATGAAGTGGTGAAACAATACGAAAACATCGCTCATGTCAGAGTCAAAATCGATACAGGTCGCACGCATCAGATTCGTGTTCACCTTTCGGAAAAAAATCATCCGATTTTGGGAGATACTTTATATGGAGCAAAAAGTTTTATTTCGATGATCAAAGACGAAGTTTTGCATCAAAAAATAGAAGAAGGGACACGTCCAATCCTCCACGCTAAAAAACTTTCTTTCACGCATCCACGCACACAAGAACGTATGACGTATGAAACTAATTTGCCGGAGGACTTTTTAGAAATTATCCATCATTTGGAAAATTTGGAGAATTTAAAATGATCACTTCAAAACTTCTCTCTGCGGTCGCAGGCCTTGAGCATGGTTTTGGCGAACGTGGTAATCTTCCTCCTCAGAATGTCATCACTTTAAGACAAGTCCATGGGACTCAAATCCTCATGGTGGAGACAGGTGAGGAAAGTGGTGAGACGGGTTTTGATAGTGTGATGACACGAAGAAAAAATACCCCTATCGGGATTAAAACGGCTGACTGCCAATCTCTTTTAGCCGTTGATCCTGAAACCCAAATAATTGCGGCTATTCATGCGGGATGGAAGGGGACTGTTCAGCGTGCGACTGAAGTGAGTTTGCAAAAAATGATCGATGTAGGAGCAAAAGCGGAACGGGTTCTCGTAGCTCTGGGCCCATCGATGCTCAAGTCCTGTTATGAAGTGGAAGGGGACGTCGCGAGTCAATTTCAAAAAGAATTTCCTGAATGGCCCGAAATTATTGAGCAAAAATCCGAAAAAAAATGGCTTCTGGATGTCGCTCTCACCAATAAAAAACAGCTTTTAAAAATGGGAATCCATCCTCAAAATATTGATCATTTAGAATACTGCACTCATTGTTACCCGGATCGTTTTGACTCCTTCCGCCGTGATGGAGACAAGTCAGGGCGCATGGTGAGTTGGATGAAAATTTTATAAACAATTTTATTACTTTGTAAGTTTTAGACGATCGTTTTTTTAATCGGTAGGAATTTTCTTGCCGATGCCCTAAAATCCTCTCTCATGGAGATATGGATGATTTATCGTAGATTTATTGTATTGAAAATCTTTCTACCCCTTATCTTCTTAGGGGCTTGCGTTTCTCAGAAGCAGAATTCCCCTAATATCTTTTGGGCCGACGAAGAACCCAAAGATGCGATCAAAATTGGACTGCAAATTCATTATCCTGATATTTATAAAGGTCCAACTCATGCGCTCGATCAAATGTTCTGGTCTGTTCCCGATCCCTATTTTATTGGTAAAGCATGGTACATTATCGATACAGCTTTCAAAAACATTCAAATATCATTCAGGAAGACGATTTACTATCCTAACGATGAGCTGCATCATGTAGCCTATGAAGAACTGATCAAAGAGTTTCAGTCTTCCGATATGCAAGCTTTGGGTCTCTTTGAGAAAAAGGACGATAGATTTTATTGCTCGGAACCCGTCATTACAAGGCATTACTATGCTATCACCATGAAAAAAGATCGGATACACATCAGCTCTTTGGAGGATCTTCTAAAATGGAAGGGTAAAATAGTGGCTAGTGATCAAGCTCTGAAAGATTTGGATCTTACAAAATTGGCAATCCCCCCATGGCCCAATACCTGGCAGAAACCGGGTAGATTAGGGGGGACCGAGAAGATCCTTATCGCTGAAAAAGACGATTTAAAAGATACCCCATACACAGAAGGAGATGATGGAGATCTTGCGCAGAGCAACTCAGACCTTCACGATATTTTTACTAACAAGATTATGAATTACTATGTATGCTTTAAAGATAGTGCGTTGAGAGATCAATTCAACAAAGGGCTCAACTCCATCACTCCAGATTTATAAATGAGAGTTACTACAAATGAATAAAAGATTATATTAGCTGCCATGGCCCTTGTCATTTATTGTTATTTAACAGCCTGCTCAAAAGCTGGCCCAGCCTCTACTGAAACAACAAGCGCTGTATTTTCAACTTTGGAGGAAAAGATAAGTTTTTTGGAAAAGTATGTAACATTTCACCGCCATTATAAAGCGCTCGATTATTTTATTATATTTCACAACAATAGTTCTTTTCTTGCAGCGCCTTCTGATTGGCAAATTGCTATCTTGGCCCAAGTGCCTTCGGAAGAACTCTCTCAATGGGTGATTAACGAAAATAAAATAGCGGATCCAAATCTTAATCAATGTTGGGAGCATGTTCCAAATTCTTCCCAACTCAATAAAATTACGGATTGGTATATAGGGAATTCTGGTCAGTTTATTGGGATCAATCGAACTATTTCATTAGTAGCTTACTGCAACAAAAGTCAGTAATCTACAGAGCTTCTAAAAGCATTACGAAAAACAAAATTCTAGTGGGAGTAAAATCCGTATGACAGAATTTGAAAAAGTATTATTGGATCTAGAAGCTTCTTTTTCTGCTAAAGATTGGGCAAAACTCAGTTATTTATTGAGCAATCTGTATCATCTTGAATTATATCGTTACAGGAATAAAGAACCTTTGTTATGGGAACGTTTATTCTCTATTTTACTTTCACTCCTTTTATCGGAATTTAACGATATTTCAAATTTGGCTTATCATTATCTTTTTATCGCATTGCATCTCGAAAATGGCTCAACTCATGGATGCTCTACTCAAGATAAAGAGCAGTATCTGATGAGCTTTAAAAAACGAATGATAAGTTGTCTTCCTGCACTTCAAGAAAAACTTAAAAAGGACCAATCTTCAGAACGTTTTTTGAAATTGATAGATGAACTGGCTTATGCGGAAGAGCTTCATGATTGTCCCCCAATTTTAGAGGTTGCTAGATGGATTGAAGACCTAAAAGAAGATGATTTTTCTCTCATTGTTAATAATAATAGCTTGTTGATTGTAGAAATTGTTTATCTTCTTAGCAGAATACCTTGGAAGGATGCCAAGCAAAAGCTAATGCTCTACCTTGATCATGAAAATACCTTGGTGAGAGCTTACGCAGCAAGAGTTCTTGGCAGATTTTACAATAAGGCTGGCACAAAGGGATTGGAGCCACCTCTTCATCAAATGATCAAAACCATTACCGATAAAGAAATAAAGCGTCCTGGTATTGCAGGTCCTTTCTTCAGTCCTTATTTTTCTGATATGGATCTTAATGTTTTTGAAAAGGCAGCTGGCCTCAAGACTGAAGATTGGTTAATGAAAATTATTTTAGAAAGAAAAGATTCGGAACCCAACACCCTTCCTTGTGCAAATGGAATTGATTTTTTTGCACATGAGATTTTGGCAAGAAATGCAGGTTATATTCAAAAGCTAATTGTAGATGGCAAAAAACATCTGGCACTTCAGGCGGCAACGGAAATTAATCAAAAAATAGACGAGCTTGAACCTATATTGATGGAGCTGGGAAATGACGAAAATCTGGATATCTGTCGTCGTGCCTGCTGGCATCTTTCTTATAATTACCAAATCCTGCATCCAGAGGGCGCTAAAAGAGGTTTTGTCAAAAAAGTTCTCTTTAATAAAGGGTCGGAAGTATTTATCAACTTTTCAAAAGAGAACTTTTCTTCTCCCTACAGTGCTATTTTATATCCCCAAAAAAAGAATTTTCTGAACGATGTAGAAGGATGGCATTTTGTAGATACAATTTTCCCGGCGGCTATGAGAGGGGAGCTGATCCCTCATCCAGCTTCTATTCAGAAAGAGGCAGGTGTTTATATTTTAGGAGAGGAAGCTCTGTATGCCTATCGAAATGGTGCCCTAGTTTCATTTGCAGGGGATGTTAAAAATAAGCTTTGGCAACAAGTAACTGTCATATGGCATGGTTCACCTGATATTTGGGATCTTAGTGCTTTTTATATTAGAGAAAAGAAATAGATGTACTCACACTGAGTACGTAACATATATGGAACACTTATCGTTGAAAAAATCGTTGGAAAAAATAAAAACTATGTTGAACCGCACTTCACTTTTTATCCTCTTTTTCATGACTCTATGTGGTTGTAGCATTTCGACGACCATCAAATCCTCTCATTACTCAGACCTGCCCAGAAACAGTTATTCAAAACTACTGGTCGAAGCTTACACAAACACTCCCAAAGAAAACCTGGATATGGAATGGATGTTTCGAGATGTTTTAGGTAATGACAAAAAAGTATCGATTATCCCTTCAACTGACATTTTTCCCCCTTACGAAAAGATCTCGCTGGAAAGAAGGCGAAAAAAAATAAGTAGTGACCACATCGATGGCGTTCTCTTGGTGGGATTAAGGGGACTTTATAACCATGGAATCGATCCTTCCCGGGATGGCTTTTGGCAAAGTTTGTTGGGTCAGAAAAATATAAATACTTCTTTGTCTGACATTCCCCTCACAGAGGGAGAGTACGAGTTGATACTCCTAGACGCGAAATTAGGGTTCAAACCGGTATGGATTGGCTTTGCTGAAACCATGCCGGATTTCCTCTCACCTATGAATACGCCAGAGGAAGAAGCTGCTTTTCTCAAATCTTTGGCTAAAGGCGTTCGCAAAAAACTACTAGAAGATGGCTTGATCGGTCATTATCAAATTATGAAGCCCAATCCCTAAAACGGTCCACGCAGCCATATTTTTGTAATCTTTTTTAATGTCATTATAAATTCACCAGCAGCAACTTTTACCGAGAAGTGCCGATAATCAGAGTATGACATTTTTGCGACCTTCTTTATTAACCCCGTTATTAGCTTTTGCTGGAGCTTGTGGAAGTGTTCCGGATCCTCTTCCTAGGCCGCCGCGCGATGCGTCTACACTGTCTGAAACAGCTCTTCCCGATGTTATAACAACAGATGATAATACCTGTTATCGTTTAGTTGATGCGGGATGTTCGTGTCGTGAGCCAAGAGTCACTCGTTCCTTGATTGATGTGTCTGCAACAGGAACCACTGCTGATCGCTTGTCTGCACGACACTCTATTCGATTGAGCGCTCAAATGCCAGTAGGGGCTCAGTATGCAGCGGTGTTTTTTAAAGTTAGAGGTGGAGGGAGAGAAGAGGAGATTTCTTTAGGTTGGATGCGCCCAGTCACTTCCTCACAACGTTCTATTGAGATATTTGAACGTGTTGTTTATTTTGATTTTTTAAAAAGATTTGAAGGTGGGATTCTTGAAGCTTCTGTGTATGCCATCTCTGGATCAGCTCCTATTTTTATTCCAGATGCAGGGACTTTTGTGAATAGAGAGGAAGCTCTGAGTTTTCGTAATTGTGTTTCTCTCCCAACAGTCGTTCGAATGAATATTCCACGACTACCCGATAATATAAATGCTCCTGATGTCTCAGATGTTCGCTATCAGTTCGGGATGGGGGACAGCCTTCCTCGTGTGCACGTATCATTTTTTCATGAAGGTCCCAGGCTTCGAAGTGCTATTTTCAGAGTGGATCCTACGATGCTGGTAGGAGAAGAGTGTCGAGAAATCCCTCCACAAGATTTGAGTGATAGTGGGGGTGGTTCTTATTCTCTAGCGTTTACACTCAGTGATCCAAGATGCCAGCTGGAACATGTGGATCTTCTCGTGGGAAGTCTGCAGTTAGTTTTCTCTAGCGTGGAGGGTGGAGAAGGGACAACATTGTGGGATAGCTTTGCGATTCGTCGTGCTGCTGGAGATCCATCTCCGACACCGTTGCCTGAATGCATACCTTTGAGAGTCCCTCCACATGTTGAATTAACAGGCCAATCCCCCTATCAACTCGATGTGACCACTCCTGTGGGAACGTCTCTCATACAGGTAATTCCTAATGGTCTTTCTTCATGTTCTCCAACACCATTTTTTACGCGAGGTATGACGGCTATGGCTACAGGAGGTGGTTTCACTTATAGGCTCCTTTACCAGCCTGAACCCGCATGTGCTGGATCATTTTCGACCCTTTCTGTACGTACATTTATTTTAGGATGCGATACTCCTGGGAATGCTGAAGTTCCTATTCGATAGTAATCATTGGTTATAAAATTATCCAAAAAATCCGAAACCTTTCTAGATTTCGTCCGAAAATATAAATACAGGGAGAGACTATGAATGTGACCACAGTATTTCATGCAGGGCCCAAGAAAGAACGTACGGTGAGTAAAGATGGTAGTATTCATGTCACTGATGAAATTTATAATGCTTTGATTTCTACTTTGGGCACTCTTTTGGCCCTTGTGGGATCCACCTATTTAATTTTGAAATCTTATCAGAATCATCAAGTCTGGAGCACTCTGGCCTTTGTAATTTATGGCGTGTGTGCGGTGAATCTTTTTTTATCCAGCGCGTTACATCATGCCATTGAAGGTCCCAATCATGTGGAAGAAGCTCTGCTTAAATGGGATTATATGGCGATTTATGCGATGATCGCCGGGGCGATGACACCGTTTTGTTTGACAGTTTTGCGCGAGACGTCAGGGCCTTTGATGTTGGCGATCATGTGGGGAATGGCGGCTGTGGGAATTTTGCTCAAAGCCTTTTGGAAAAATTATCCAAAAAAAATGGAAATGGCGATCTACCTTTTGATGGGGTGGATGGGGGCTTTTATTGTCTATCCTGCTACCGAACATGCTGGTCTTAATCTTCTCATCTGTCTTTTGAGTGCTGGAATTGTTTATTCAGTGGGTGCTGTGATTTATTATTCCCAAAAACCAAATCTCATCCCAGGCCGCTTTGGTTTTCATGAGATTTGGCATCTTTTTGTGCTGACAGGATCTTTGATTCACTACTATGCTCTATATCGTTATATTGCCTAATCTATAATCTTTTAAGTTAAATTTTTTTGATAATAAAGTTTTCAAAAAAACAGGAGAGTTATGAGACCATTATCTTATTTTGCCCTCACTCTAATTATTTGTTTAGGGCTTGGATTCACTTATATGATGAGCTGTAATACAGCGACGACACCTGAATCTATTTTGACAGCTCCAGCTGTACATCAACAAGCTTATCTCTCTGTTTATAATGAACTGGTTCATAATGCTGCCAACTCTTCAGTGACGTCTCTGAGGTTAGCTCAAAATAAAAAAAGTTATTTTCATATTATTCCCGAAGCTTATGCCACTGAACCTTGTGGATCAGACTCTATAGCCTGTTCTGCTGGAGGTTGTTATGTCCCTTCGGCAGGTGTTCCTCCAGGAAGTATTACGATTGTAAATAGAAATACAGGGGACACGTATCGAGATCCGTTTACCGAAGGCTTGTTGACAGCTTCAGCCCCTCTATCTTTGACAACCTTGGATTCAGTTTTGACTAATTTTAATGATATTCAATGTGCCAAAGCTGCAACGGATTGTTCTCTTATCTATGCTTTGACGGGTGTGATTTCGACGACTCAGTTTGGTTCATTGGCAATTTTTGAAGATGATCCTGCAACTCCTGAAAATGAAGCTACAACCAATAGAGATCTTAATAATGTGCGACTGAGTGTGTCTTATGGGACAGTCGGTGAATGTACGGGTTTAGTGTTTACGACTTCTGCAAGTGATAGCACGATGCTTAATATGGGTTTAAGAATAACCGCTGCGACCGCCGGTTTGGTGTCAAATCTTACGACAGTTTTATCCGGTACTGTATGTATTGAAGGACATACTTATAATATTTCTGGAGCTAATGAGTATACTCAATTGCTTTCAACGTCTGCTTGTACTGGTGTCGGAGGATCTTCTGGTTCTTCAGGCTCTGCGGGTACAGGTACAGGAGGTTCTTCTGGTTCTGGAGGGAGTTCTGGATCTGGTGGTGATTCTGGTACTGGAGGTTCGAGTGAAATTTCTTTTGGAAGTTGTACGACGATTTGTCGAACAGCTCTCCAAACCAATCTGCCTGATTCAGCACTGACAGCTTCGATGGTAAGCAATACTCTTTGTCAATCAGCCACATTAGATGGCAGTCATAATATTACCAGCAGATTGGATTGTGCCTCTGTGACATCGGGTGGCTCAGGAGGTTCCTCTGGATCGTCAGACTGTGAGACAAGCATAACAGGAGCCATTACCTCCGTCTCAGGTGCGAGCTGTAACGTGAGTCATCTCTGCACTTATAATACTTCAGGTTTGTAAAATACCCTTGTCTCTAAGGTACTTCCTCGTTGCTTAAATAAAGACTTTTTGGCAGTCGCGCCCAATGTCTCAAAATTTGGAAAAATCAACATCCGTAACGGCAAACTCTCCTGTAACAACTGCGACTTCCGTTACACCAATGATGAAGCAGTATTTGGAGGTAAAGGAGCAATATCCTGATGCCATCCTGTTTTATCGGATCGGGGATTTTTACGAAATGTTTTATGAAGATGCTGTGACAGCCTCTAAAGTGCTCGATATTGTTCTGACCTCTCGTAATAAAAACGATCCCAATCCGATTCCACTTTGTGGAGTGCCTTATCACTCCATGCAGCCTTATTTGGAGAAGTTGGTTTCCAAAGGCTACAAAGTCGCCATCTGTGAACAGGTGGAAAATCCCCAAGAAAATACAGAAGGTGCCAAAGGTGTAGTGAAAAGGGAAGTGACGCGTGTTTTAAGTCCTGGGGTGGCAGGTTTGTTGGAGACGGGTGGGGATTTAGCGCCACGCGGCGTGCATTATTTGGTGGCGGTTCATTTTGCCCAAAAGAGCTGGGGGCTTAGTCTCTTGGAAGTTTCCACGGGGGATTTTCGCGTGACGGAAATTGCGCCCGAATGGGAAATTTTGCGTGAAGAAATATCACGTTTGCAGCCGCGTGAAATATTGGTGTCCGATGATTCTTATGCAGCATTTCAAAATCAGAAACAGAAAATTTTACAAACTCTTCCTCATGATTTGTGTGTGACGCGATTGCCTGACTGGATTTGGGAAGAATCGTACGCGCGCAAGATTTTGCTCGAGCAGTTTCGCATGGCGACACTTTCGGGATTTCATTGTGAGGATGTTCCTCAGGCGGTGATCGCAGCCGGAGCCGCACTTCATTATATTAAGCAAACTCAAAAAGTTTCTCGCTTTGATCATCTGACTTCTTTGAAACGATTTGAACGAAAAGAGACCATGATTTTAGGTGAAGAGACTCGTGAAAATTTGAATCTTAACGAACTCATCGATCACGTGGACCGCACGCGCACGTCGTTGGGCCGTCGTAAGCTTTCGGATTGGTTTTTGTCTCCACTTATTCAAAAAGAAAAATCGAAACGCGTTTGGATTCGGTAGAGGAGCTGCGAAAACGAAAAGATCTTTCGATGGGTCTTCAGTCGAGTCTAGAACGCGTATATGATTTAGAGCGTATCAATAGTCGTCTTTCAATGGGGTCTGCGAATGCTCGTGATTTACGAGCGCTTTCCGAAAGTTTGATTGCTCTGAAGCGTTTGGAGTCTCCGTTGTCAGAACTCAATTCACCCGCTCTTAAAAAAATCAAAGATGACTGGAATGCATTTGAAGAACTATCGTCCGAAATAGCGTCTCATATTATCGAAGAGCCTCCGTTTGCTCTCAAAGATGGCGGCTTGATCCGTGAGGGTGTCCATGCCGAACTCGATGAATTGAGATCTTTGCGCCAGGATGCAAAATCATCGATTGCAGCGATTGAGGATCGTGAGAAGAAACGCACGGGCATTACGACGCTGAAGGTCCAGTACAATCGTGTGTTTGGATATTTTATTGAAGTGACAGCTTCGCATCTGACGAAAGTACCGACAGATTATATTCGTAAACAAACGTTGGCCAACTCCGAACGCTACATCACACCTGAGCTAAAAGAGTTTGAAGATAAAGTGATGGGTGCTGATGGACGTATCAAGGCTCTTGAATACGAAATATTTTGCAGCTTGCGCGAAAAAGCTTTGGCGAAAGTTCCTCAATTGCAAGCTCAAGCCGAGCGTGTAGCCGAGCTTGATGCGTATTTGAGTCTGGCGCACTATGCGCGTGATTCCAAAGGTGTACGACCACAGATAGAAGATTCGGGAATTATTTTAATCAAAGCCGGACGACATCCTTTGGTGGAAAAAAATATTCCCGCAGGAAGCTTTGTGGCTAACGACATCAAGATGGACTCGTCTTTGGAACGTCTCATGATGATCACAGGTCCCAATATGGCGGGGAAATCAACCATCATACGACAGACGGGTGTGATTGCTTTAATGGCTCAAGTCGGGGCTTTTGTGCCTGCAGCTTCAGCCATCATTGGTATCGTAGATCGCATCTTTACTCGTGTGGGTGCAGCCGACCGCTTGGCGCGTGGTGAGAGTACGTTTATGGTGGAAATGTCTGAGACTGCCCATATTCTGCATCATGCAACAGAGAAGAGCTTGGTGCTTCTGGACGAAATTGGACGCGGAACATCGACATTTGACGGTGTGTCAATTGCGTGGGCTGTGGCCGAATATCTTCATGATAAAATCCGCGCACGGACGATGTTTGCGACGCATTATCATGAGCTCATTGATTTAGCCGTTTTGTGTCCGGGAATTATTAATTACAATGTTCTGATCAAAGAGGAAGGGGACGATGTGACCTTTTTGTATCGTCTCGTTCCGGGTGGTATGAGTCATAGCTATGGCATCCACGTAGCTCGTTTAGCAGGCTTACCTCCCTCTGTGGTAGAGCGGGCTAAAGAAGTTTTGAAAAATTTGGAACAAGGCGAATTCGAGCCTTCTGGCTCACCCACGATTTCCAAAAAGCGGAAGAAGAATGAAGGACAGTTTGGGTTGTTTTAAACTCTTCTATATCTTTCAAGTGTTCGAAGGCCTATTGTAAGAGGCGATAGTGAGATCCTTCTATTAGAGTTTGCCTCTAACTCTAATCCTAGAGCTTCAATAATGCGTAAACTATGAGTCAATGCTGTATCACTCCAATCACTAGTTCCCACTTGCTCACGGACAAAACTTTCTAGAGGAGAGCGTCTGAGTCGTGCTGGGAGTTTTTCATGGGCTCTGAAAAAAGTTTCAGCTTTTTTAGAAAGATTTTCTGTGGCGCGATCTACACGCATTCCGAATCCATCTCTTATTTTAGGCGGAAGTCTCACAGCACTCATGGCTTTTAAGTAAGGGCTCAGGTGCCCTGAAATTTTTGATGTAATGTCTTCCATCGCTTTCCGTGATCGAGGTGTGATGGTGATATAAGGGCTCTCGATCATTGAGTGGTAGTAGGTCTCAAATGCAGCAAAACTTAATGGTAATATGTCAGGAGGAATTGCTGAGAGAAGAGCTAGAGGTCTCGTTTCACGGTAAAAAGATTCTTTTTCTTTTGCGCTCATGGGCCCATAAAAAAACTCGTAGTTAGAAAGTGCCGACATGACAAATGTTGCAAAAACCCACAGGAGAGCTGCAGGATCGAGAGCTTTATAATGAGTGATCTCGCCCTCAGGTGTGAGGATGGGGTGATCTAAAGTGCCATACACTTGTGCATGCTTTTGATACACAAAAAGGGCTGCACGTATGGATGTGGCTTTGTCTCCAAAGAGAATCAAGCTAGTACCCAAATAAGTCATCAAACTCCGAGTAAAGGGATGATCGATAAAAGTCCCGCGAGCTACCGCTTCCCCCACACCATAATGGGCCATCTGAAGATAAAGAGGGGTGAGTCCCATATAAAAATTGGCATTGAGTCCAAAAATTTTTGAGCCCATCCATTTGCCGGGACGAAAGATTGTTGATCTGAGGTCTCGTGGTTCAGTTGGTCGATCTGAGCCCTAAAAGCCGAGAGATCTAAGGAGGGTAATCCTGGAGATGGAAGAGGTTTTAAAAACATGTTTTGTATATCGCATCGTTTTGTAAATAGTTTTCTCTTTTCCGCAACTTTATTAAGACTGTTTCGATGAGAGTCAAAAGAGAGGTTTTATGGGTGTGCGACTCAATATTAGTGATGCATCCCTTCTGATTCAGAGGGGGTATGGAAATATTAAAGCCGCTCAGGCTTTGGCTCAATATGAAAGTCCGTCCTGTACCCCTCATGAGACGAGCTGGTTGAAGAGGGAGCGGGACGATTATTTTTTTCGAGCATTTCGTAATCTTGGTGAAATGTCGGCAATATTACTCCCAAGAAAAGTTGGCGAAATGGATATTGATTATGTTCGTCATAAAAAAAGTTGTGAACTTATCGCTAAAGCCATGGAGCTTGGCCGCTTATTTATAATACCTTCTGAAAATATTAAGAGACGGAGAGAGTTATTCACTCAGATGGAGGTTGGGTTAAAAGCCTTTCAAGGAGCTGATATTGATCTCTTTAAAAATTTTATCCATGAGTTTTCCGTTTATGTGACTCGAGATATGACTCGTTGAGCTTTTAAGAAATTTACGAAACACAAAAAGTGATTTGCAAAAGTTTTGCAAATACTAATCAAAGAATAATTCAGCCTTTTGAGATGAAATTTGAAACTCCATATTTGGAGCAATAAATTTCTGTTCCACATACCCCAATACCCATGTTTTCTCGGTGAGTGGATCAAATACACAACTTGTTATATGTCCTGCAGCTTGATCTCCAGAGAGAAGAGGGGATGAGGCGGAAAAATCATGCTGTCCTTCGCAGGATAGTAGGCAGAGAGTTGTTGGCGTACGCCCTTTGCCATAAGCGGAAATACGCTCGATCACTTCTTGTCCTGGGTAGCAGCCTTTTTGGCGCTTATAAGCGACCGGAATGGGGGATTCGAGGAGGATTTGGTTTTCGTCGATGTCGATGCCGTATTTGGGAAATCGTCCGCGGACGCGAATGCCTTCATAAGCTTCTTCGGCGAGCCAAGGCAGATGAGCAACGTGCGGCATCAAAGATGTCTTTAATTCTTTGGGGTAAGACACATAGATTTGAGGTGTTTCAGCAATGGATTCTGCTGCCATAAACACCTGATCTGAGATAGATAGTTTGGCTGATTCCTCAGGCGCTCGCGCTCCCATCAAAAAAATCAATTCTCTTTCGAGTGATACATTTTTGATCGTGATTTTTTCTCTGAATTTCATTTTTGTGAAAAGAGTCAGTGTCTTTTCCAAAATAATTTTAGAACAAAAATAATAAACAGTTCACTTGAGACTCGGTAGAGATAGAAAAGGCTTTGAACTTTTCCTTTGTGAGTCAAAAGAGAATTGTACAGACCTTTTTTAATTTCGAGAGACTTAACATCATTGCTGGTGAGGCGATGAAGAAAGGTTTCTGTATCTGGGCCTTCCATTAAAATTTGCCCATAAGACTCGGTGGCGTCGTAGATCGAACAGGTTTGAAGGCAGGGGTGAAGGAGTGTGGTCATAAAGTCCTCATAACATTTTTTTCTCAAGCTCTGCCCAGCGTTGATAGAGTTTGTCGATTTGGGATTTGAGCTGTGTCATTTCTTGTGAGATTTCTATTAAACGACTAGCATTGCATGCGACTTCGGGCAAAATACTCTCGTTTTCGAGTTCAGTTAATTTTGTTTCCAATGGATAAATAGTACTTTCCATTTTATCAAATTCCAGCTGCTCCTTGTAGGTCAGTTTTTTCTTAGGTACAGCTGGTAGATTGGATGGAATTGCGACAATGGCTTTTGTTTTTTTTGATGATTGAAACCATTCTTCCCACTGATTCAAATCTTCAAAGGTTTGAAGGTCGGGAGATCCATCTTGAGGAAAAGCTACAATTTTATTGGCCACTTGATCCAAAAAGTAACGATCGTGAGTGACTAATAAGATGGCCCCTTCGAAGTCTAAAAGGCAATCCTGCAAAACATTGAGTGTCGCCATGTCGAGATCGTTTGTGGGTTCATCCAGAACTAAAAGATTGGCGGGTTTGAGCATGAGTTGGGCCAATAAAATACGGCTTTGTTCACCTCCAGAAAATTGTCCTACGGGCATTTCCATCTGAGCGGTGGGAAATAAAAACGACTGAGATAACTCTTAACATGCACCTTTGACCCTCGGTATTCGACATAATCTCCATGAGGAGAAACGGCTTGAACTAGTGTAATTTTGGATCCAAAGATTCGCGATTTTGTTCAAAATAGCTGATGGCTAATTGATCTGCATGAAAAATGTCACCGCTATCTGGCTTTTCTTGTCCTAACAAAGTTCTGATGAGGGTTGATTTTCCAGCTCCATTGGCACCTAAAAGTCCAACACGCGTCCCTGGAGAAATAAGTAGATTGAAATGAGAAAAGAGTTTTCTGTTTCCATAAGACTTGGAAATATTTTTAGCTTCTAACAATCTCTTAGGTAGGGATGTGTTTTCAAAGTCCAGACTCGTCGTGCGAATTTGATTTCGCGAGGACAGATCTTGAACGGATTCTTTAAGATCTTGAGCTCGATCGATACGAGCTTGTTGTTTCGTCGTTCGTGCTTTGGGACCACGTCGGAGCCACTCGGTTTCACGACGAAGCGTGTTTTTCAAAACTGTTTCTTGTCGTTCTTGAGCCTGCATCAACAAATCTTTTGTATAAAGGTAATCTGTATACGTGCCCTTAACACTCAAGATTCCATCTTTATGACGACGATCGAGTTCTAAAATACGATTAGAAACTCTTTGGAGAAATAAACGATCATGGGTGATGGTTAATGTCGCAAAGTCAGATTTAGCCAAAAATTTTCCAGCCAAAGGATACTTTCTACATCTAGATGATTTGTTGGTTCGTCTAAGAGGAGTATGTCGGGATGTTTGACCAATTCTCGTGCTAGAGCCACGCGCTTTTTCCATCCACCTGAAAGCTTTGAAATCAGTACATCAGGTTGGAGATTCAGTTTTGAAATAAATTCTTGAACTTCCGCTTCTGATTCCCAGTCATGATCGGATCGCCCATCACGAATCGCTTCTACGACAGTCAGCGTTTCATCGAGAACAGAATTTGTTCCAAGAGACCGATGCGTAAATTTTTTTGGTAAGAAATATTCCCATGGTCAGCCGAGAGTTTGCCCGCTAAAATTTTGAGCAATGTTGTTTTCCCAGCTCCATTAGGTCCAATGAGCCCAATGCGTTCTCCGCTTTCGATACCAAAGCTTAAATTATCAAAAAGAGTTTTAGCTCCGAATGATTTTGAAAGGTCATGACTACTGATAAGTAAGGGCATATGGCGCGCCTCCTAGCTTAGGAAGGTGAGGAGGTCCAATCTTTCTCCAAAATAATTTTTTTCTGGCCTTCTCTGGATTCTTGTGGCTTATAAGCAGGCTTCAAAGGAGAAATTATGAAAAAATTAACACTCGCAATCACAATCATGGCCTTGCTCGGAATGGCCTCAACATTCACCGCTTGCCAGAAGAAAGCTGAACCAGAAGCCGCTCCAGCTGCTGCTCCTGAGGCCGCACCTGCTGCAGCTCCAGAAGCTGCTCCAGCTCCAGCTGCTGAACCAGCTCACTAAGATATTAAATCTTATGATTGAAGACGCCCGATCCAAAAGATCGGGCGTTTTTTTATTTTGAGACTAAAGAAATCTGATTTTGAAAAATATCCTGGCGAATAGGGCAGGGATTGACAGAGCAATGTGTACAATTTTTTTTGCGGCAAGGATCGATGTGTGTGTGAAACTCCCCTTCGATATTTAAATCTTGTAAGGTCTTCTTCCCAAAAGCATCAACAAGGTCATGGGATTTTTCCAAAGAATAAAATTCAGGAGCTGTGACATGAATGTCGATGTGCGTGTAGCGTCCAGAACGCAATGTTCGTATGCCATGTACGTTGATGATATCTTCGGTACGATTGGCCTCCATGCCTTTGATCAACCTCTCAACTAATTGAGGGTCCTCCTGATCGAGAAGGGCTTTTGAAGAGTCGCGTACGAGCTTAAATCCTGTGACGGCCAAAATAAGCCCCATGAGACCAGCTAAAATAGGATCCAACCATTCCAAGCCTGTTAGTTTGACGATAAAGAGGCCTGTAGTGAGAGCGATGGTTGTATAAAAATCAGAAAGGACATGATGGCCATCAGCCGTAAGTGCGGTGGATTGAGTGGAGCGCCCAGCTTTGACGAGACCCCATCCCAAAAGTCCATTCAGCGCTCCCGCTCCCATATTGAGTAAAAGTCCATGGTCTAATTCTCTTAAAGGTGCTCCAACAATCCATCCTTTGGCGGCTTCATACAAAATAAGAATAGCCGCTAGAGAGATCAAACCACCTTCAAACGCTGCCGAAAAGTATTCGATTTTTCCGTGTCCATAAGGGTGTGTTTTGTCAGCGGGGCGTTCGGCAAAAATAACGGCCCCTAAAGTGAAAGCCGCAGAGACAAGATTCACAACACTCTCCAGGGCATCTGATTTTAAAGCCGCAGAACCTGTGAGATTGTAGGCTAAAAATTTTAGCGCTAGAATCATTGTTGTCACAATCAGAGAGATGATGCTGATACGAAGTCGTGTCATAGGAAAAAGGGCAAAGGGGGGGAAGGGGGAAACAAAAGATTACCAATCAGTTGGCTTGTAATCTTTCAAAAACTCTCCACACCAATGTTTGCCTGTGATGATACCGTCAAAAAAAGGATCACACACACGAGCGGCACCATCGACAATGTCTAATGGGGGATGAAAGTCGTGTTCTTCTTGTTTCATGAGTGAAATATTGGCGGGATCTTCATCCGTCACCCAGCCTGTATCGACGGCGTTCATAAAAATACCATCTTTGGCGAGATCTTTGGCTGATGTGTGCGTCATCATATTGAGGGCTGCTTTGGCCATATTCGTATGTGGGTGACGATCCGTTTTGGTGTAACGGTGAAATTTGCCTTCCATGGCCGTGACATTCACAATATGTTTTTGACCTGTATGGTCGCGACGCATGAGAGGGGCGAGTTTACTGCAGAGGACAAAAGGTGCGACCGAGTTGACGAGCTGAACTTCCAGCATTTCAGGCGCTGGGACGTCGGCAAGCTTGAGCCTCCAACTATTGACTTTGCGCAAATCCACTTGTTGAAGATCGGCATCCAGTGCTCCTCGAGGAAAGACTTCTTCAACATCCAAAGAATTATCATAGCTGTAGGGTATTTGAGATAGTTGCGCTGAAGCACGTAGCCCAATTCCCGGACCTTGATTGTGCCAGCTAACGGCGGGAAGAGCTTCTTCAGAAGATTGAGGAAGAGTCAGCAAATTAAGCTGCGTTTTACACTCTTCACGAGAACGAAGAATCTTTTGAACAGGGACAGAAAGATCATGAAAAGGCAGCGTTTCGTTGGCCATCATATGAGCGTAAAATCCTGCAGGACGTCGAACAGTTTGCGCCGCATTATTGATCAAAATATCCAGACGATCGACGGTTTGTTCGATGTAGCGTGTAAAGAGTTCGACACTGGGCGTATGTCTCAAGTCGAGACCATGCACTTGTAAGCGATCTTCCCAAACTGGAAAATCTTCTTCCCGTGAAAACCGCATAGCGGCATCTACGGGAAATCGAGTTGTCACAATGACACGAGCTCCTGCACGGAGCATCATCAATGCTGACTGATATCCAATTTTTAATCGGGCTCCGGTGATAAGTGCCACCCGACCTTCGAGAGGAGCCGTTTGAAAGCGCTTTTGATAATTAAAATCTCCACACTCAATACACATCGAATCATAAAAAGAATGAAGCTGTGTATATTCTTTTTTGCACACATAACAATGCCGATGGGCAGAGAGCTCCGGAGTGTCTGTCGGATCCATTCGTGTTGATGTCGTGATTTGTTTGGGGGCTTCAAAAACTGTCGCTTGGCGAGCTTCTCGAATACCTGTTGATGCACGAGCCTTGCGATCATTGAGCACACGTTTCTTGTGTTCGATCTTCCCAATTATTTTGTAACGGCGCTTAGCTTCCAGACGATCCGGACGTGAAAGCTTTCCTGACGCTTTGATCAAGGAAATGCGCTGTGCCTCGGAGAGTTCTGCTAATTTTTCTGCATTTTGAGAAAGATCTTCCAGTAATGCGATAACAGCTTCGATGTTTTGATTGTTGAGCATGTTGGCCGTGTCATTAAAAATCAACGTTCCCCAAAAATCTTCCTATCAAGAGAAAATTTTCCGGCGCCTGTAAGAAGAAGTAAGAGAGAAATGCCCCAATAAACTAAAGCAGGCTCGTATGACATGCCTCCTGGTGCCGTGCTCACAAAAGGATGTTTCATGACAACCATGTGCATATTTACGGCAAAAGACATTGTGCAAAAAATTCCAAAAGAAGCCAGTGGTGTGAGCAATCCTAAAATCAAGGCCAGGCCACCGCCAAATTCTGAAAGAGCTGCTAAAAATTGTAAGAAAGCTGGGATAGGAGCTTCAGGTGGCATCCATGAAAAGGGAGTTTGTATTTTACCCCATCCATGAATCATAAAAGCCACACCTGTAATAAGGCGCAGGACAAGTAAGGCTGCTGATGCTGAGCAGGGAAGGGCGACGGGTTTAAATAAATTGATGAGTTTTGTTTTAAACATTTTTAGCCTCTTGGTTTGATGAAACATTAAAATTTTTGAGTCTTCTCTGAACATAACCTTTGATTGGCATCAAGAATGAATATCATTTGTGAAGATTTTTAGAATTAGAGGATTGATGCTTCTCGTAAGATGTGAGAAGTTCTTGAGATGTCTTCTGAGGAAGAAAATTCTGAAATAGTCGCAAGACGTAAAGATTTACAGTTGGGTAGGCGTTTTTTTCATATGGCCGGAGGACTGGGAGTTGTCCTAATCTACGGACTTTTTTTTACTCATACACAGATTGTTCAATTTTTGGGCGTGACAGCTTGCGTCCTCTATATTTTTGATCGCAGTCGTGTGGTGTATCCTGAAATAGCCCGCAAATTTGAAAAAATGACACGCTTTTTTTTAAGAGCTGAAGAAAGACTTCAGGAATCCACCATGATTCCCTACATCATGGCTATCTTGCTCACGGTAATTAGTTTTCCAAAACCTATGGGTATTCGTTATGGTAGAAGACACTTAGTCCCCGACAAAACTTTAGAAGGTTCTCTCGCATTTTTGATAACGACATTTTTGTGTAGTGTCGGTGTCCTGTTTTATATGACTCATGCAGAGCCTTGGAGAATCGTGATCAGCTCCTTTATATTGTCCGTCTTAGGGACTTGTTTTGAAATGCTCCCTCTCAAACTCGACGACAATCTCACCATTCCTCTCTTTATAGGATTTACGGGTTGGGCTTTATGTTATTTGATGGGTATTTCAAACCTGTAGACCTAAAAAACGATGAATGTCTTTTGGGAATTCAAAAGGAATAGGGAAAATCCTGAGAGTAAAATAATAGATTCCCCGATTGTCTATCTTCTGAGTTCCTCTTAGTCTGCGCGCTCAATTATAATAACATATGATAAAATTACGAACATCCAGGCCTTCTTTTTTGCTGCGCTATTTTACCGGTAACCGATGGCAAATGAACCCCCGTCGTCCGAGGACCGGAGAGAGAGGAAATTCCTAATATTTTCAAGGGCCTGAGTCAGCCAACACTTTGATAAGTCCTACGAAATGGCATTTTAATTCGCAAACGGAGGAAGCGGAAAGCCCGGAACGCAAGCGCGCGTGATAATTGGTTTTCAAAACTTTTCCCATGGCTGACCGAGGGGATGATTTGATTTAGATCCGGAACATGATTGTAGGCCATCCAAAGAAATGGATACTCCCCCAAATGGAGAATGCTACCTACGAAAAACTCTTAAGCTATGCTCACAATAAGGGTTATGATATTTCAAAAATAAAACGATCAAGAACGGATTGTAACTAAATGAATAAAGATAATAAGAAGCGTCGAGAATCCTCAAAAAAATCACAGACACTTTCTGACAAAATTTCAAAAGAAGTTTACAAAGAAACGTTACATAAACTTCAAGGCCAATTGGTCAAACTTCAGAGACATTTTATCGAGTGTAATGATAAAATTTTGATTATCTTCGAAGGTCGCGATGCCTCAGGAAAAGATGGAACAATCAAACGTATCGTTCAGAAGCTGAGCCCGCGTGAAACGCGTGTTGTAGCGTTAGGAAAACCTTCCGATCGTGACCTTACATCTTGGTATTTTCAGCGATATGTCTCTTATTTACCTGTCTCTCAAGAGCTCGTTCTCTTTAATCGCAGTTGGTATAATCGTGCAGGAGTTGAGAGTGTCATGGGTTTTTGTACGAAGGCAGAACATGAAGAATTTATGAGCTCAGTTTCTAACTTCGAGAGCATGCTGGTGCGTTCAGGTATCAAACTCTTTAAGTACTATCTTGATATTAGCAAACCAGAGCAGAAGCGACGTCTCAAAAGTCGAAAAGTGGATCCTCTTAAACAGTGGAAATTTAGTCCTATCGACGATCAGGCTCTAAAATATTGGAAGTCTTACAGTAGAGCTCGCAACGAAATGTTAGCTCGATCTCATAATCCAATCACACCATGGACTCTTGTCCGAGCAGACGATAAGCGTCTGGCTCGTATCCATGTCATCAAAGATCTTCTTAGCCGACTTCGCTATGCTGGCAAAGATAAAGAGCTGACCCGACCGGATCCTCAGGTGGTATTCCCATACGATGTTTCAAATCTCGAAAATGGTCAGCTTTCAAAATAGATACTTTAGACAAAAATCAGAAAAGCCAGCCAGCTTGCAATGAGCGATAAAAATAGAAGTGATGTGTATTTGATCGTTTGAGATTTGAGTCGTGAGCTTCCGAGAATAAAGATCAAAAACAATTTTGAAAGATAAGACGCTACCACTGATATGGCGAGCAAACTTCCAAGGAGTCGTACATCGAAAGCGCCTACGTCGTGCAATTGAATATTGGCAATAAGGGATCCATGAATTTCAAAAAGGGACACGATAAATGTAAAGATAAGAAGGCCGCTTTGTCCGAAAATATTTTGGAGAAATTTTGAAAGCAGTAGGATGGCGATAATGAAAATTGAGAGCCTAAGAATCGGCATGATTTCCAAAGGGGAGTTTTCTATTTTTAAATCCCTGTCAGTTGTTTTACGAGAAAGTATAAAAATGATCACTGTCGTCACTAAAATGGGTCCAAAGAATATTAAAAATAGCGAATAATGAATTTCTTTTATTCCCCAAAAACAACAACGATCCCCTCAAAGAGCATGGCAAGTGTTGCCGACAAAAACGTCAGGGCTTCTGTTGAGGTATCTGGCTGTGAAGATGCTTTACTTTTCGCGCGAGGAAGCTGTTGTGGCGGTGCTTGAGACCAGCCCTCCAAAAAATCCCGACAAGACAGCGCCCACTCTCGATCCAAGGAGTTGGGAGGTCGAAAATCCCAAGACTTGAATAAACGCCAAAGCAAAAATAATAGACGCAATTTTTTTGGGGTTGAACACCTTCCATGAACCCATAGGTTCGCTCGGCAAAAAAAGTGTCAGCGCCAAAAGTAGGGCCAAAAAGATAAGGGGTTTAATCCATTTTTTGATAATCGCTCCCGCTTTCAAGGTTGATGAGGATTTCTAAAAAACATTCTCCTCCCTGAACCTTTGCCGCGAAATAAACCATCAGGACAAGCCGTATTTTCAGATCAGAGATTGCCCTAGATGTTTAAGCGGCATTGACAAGGTTTTCATAGCCTGATTGTAGCTCTCTGATGACACTACCTCCAATGACCTCGCCTGAAATAGCAGAACAACTGAAGCCTCTATTAAGTTTTAAGGATAAGATCGACAAGGACCCAAAGCTTGGCGTCTCGGTTCTTGAAATGATTTTTGAAAAGCCTGTGACCGATCCTTTGGATTATGATGATCTCTTGGACTGTATGAGTTTTTTGGAAGAGCCTCTTGTAGAGGCTGATAGTCTCTTTGCTCTCAAGATCATGATCTGCCTTTATCCAATAGCCGATAAACATTATGCTCATGATATATGCGATGCGATAGACTTATGGATCTATGAAACACCTATGAAAGAGTTAATCCCATTTATTCAAAAGTATTTAGAGATCTATCCAACCACACCGCTAAAAGCGATCGGTCAGGATTGGATAAAGCAGATTTTAAAAGAAGAGAAGTAGGGTGTGTTTCTTTCAGTGATCTCTCACTGTCCGCAACTAAACCGATACGTCGCACTTGCCAAAGGACTGCAGCTATTTGTGAATACTTGTACCGCACGTAGACACGTGTCCGAGGTTAACGATCTCAAGGGAAAGAACGCGTAGGGAATGTCTCCGTCCACACTTTGCGAGCCTATTTGGCGATAAGCAGAAAGATCTGTGGGGCAGGGTGTGCCGTAGGGAACATAAGCCGAAAAAAGTCGAAGCATCCCAGGACGAGAGATCCCTAAAACTTGGACCGTAGGATTAGGATTATAGGGTGGATTTGTTTCATGGCATCTACCATCATTTCCACTTTCAACTTCGATGGACAATTGATTGGAAGGGCAGGAAGGTTCAGGAAGAGTTTTCATTCCTGTATCTATACCACTATCTCCACCACATCCAGAAAGCGCATGGGCCGAGGCAGCCGCCAATGATCCTGCTAATACGACGGGAAGAATCCGTTCATGGGTAATTGAGTAAATTTCATAATATCTCCTTTGACCCAATGAGTAATCGCGATGACCTCCGCGCTCAATGGTAATGGGGCAAAGGAATGAAAGATCGTGTGCTGGCAGTATACAGGGCTATTTTATATCAACTGGGTAACATTTTTTCTGTGCCAACTGTATGGTGATTGGGAGGTAATTTTAAGCGAGAGCCAATCGATGACTTAAGATAAGTGCTTTGGGAAGTTTGCCGATAGTCTTTGAGGCTTCATAAATATCCACCGCCTTTTGAGCGTTAAGCCAAAATTCGGGGAGGTATTCAATGCCGCAGCTAGCTTTAAGGCTAAGGGGGCGGTCACGCTCGTGCGCCCATTGATCAGGCGATTGATGACTTTCACGTCGTAATCGATATGGTCGGCGAGCTTTTGTTGAGTGAGTCCCAAAGGAGTCAGGTATTCTTCCTGCAGTATCTCGCCGGGTGTCGTGGGTTTTCTTCTCGCCATAAAATCTCCTATTTAATGATAGTCCATGATGCGGACAAGTGCCGGGCCTTGCGGCGTCCATTCAAAAACGATTCTCCATTGATCGTTCACCCGGATGCTATGCAGGCCTTTCAAATCTTTTCCCAATGCCTCCAAATGATTTCCCGGGGTGATTTCAAATCATCGAGGATATGGGCATAGTCCAGCATGTCGAGTTTCCTGGCGACGATCTTCTTGACGCTCTGCCATCGGGCTTTCTTGGGAACTTTTCCCGTCTCAAAGAATTCTTTCAATTCCAACTTGATGAATGATCGTATCGCCATTTATTCCTTAAGTATACCTATGTAAGGTATACTTAATCAAGGTATATTTGTGAGTCATCTGTGCCCTTATGCTTAGGACGAGATCAAAACCCAAAGCAATTTATAGAGGGCAGGGACTACGAAAAGCGTGAAGGCTGTCGAGAGGATGCTGCCTCCGATGATCGTGAGGCCCATGGGGGTTCGGGTTTCTTGGCCGATGCTGTTGCCAAAAACAAGGGGAGGGCGGCGAAGACTGCGGAGGTCATGAGAATAGGGCGTAAGCGGACAGAACAGGCTTTGAGGAGACTTGCGTCAAGTCGGTTTCACCACGCTGGCGCAATTGATTGGTAAATTCGACGATCAAAATAGAATTCTTTTTGGCAATACCCATTAAGACGATGAGTCCGATGAAGCTAAAGAGATTGAGGGAAATGCCAGAGATCCATAAAATCAAAAGAGCTCCCGTCAAACTGAAGGGAAGAGCGGCCAATACGGAAATGGGATGGATGAAAGAATTAAATTGAATGGCTAGGATCATGTAAGCCACCAAAATCCCTAATACCAAGGCTGATGTGAGACTCTGAAAAGCTTCGGTAAAACCAGCAGAAGCTCCTTCAAAAGAGAGATGATAACCTTCCGGTAAAATTTTCTTTGCCACCTGCATGGCTTGATTCAACACTTCGCCTTGCGAACGCCCCGCGGCGACGTTTCCAAAAATACCGATGGCTCTTTGTCGGTTGACGCGGTTGATCGCTTGATAGGTGTTTTGCTCTTGAAATAAGACAAGCTCCGATAAAGGAACCCTTAAGCCATATTGATTTCTCACATCGATCATCTCAATATTTTTTGATGAACGAACAGCTTCATCGGATAATTTTACTCGAATATCGTAGCGACGTCCGTCGAGTAAATTGCCCGAATCTTACACCCGCTACAGTCGCATTCAATGTTCGCGCGATCGCTTCAATGCTGACGCCGTTCGGCCATGGCTTTTCGATCAGGTTTGATGAGAAGCTCAGGCAAACCCATTTTGGAATCTGTGTCCAAATCTTGGGTCCAACCTTCTTTCTCTAAACGCTGGATCAACTCGTTAGCTTTTTGGTAAAGCATTTCCAAATTAGGACCGCTCAGGTTGAAAGAGATCGGAAAGGCTCGTCCCGTCGTAAGACTCCGGGTAGAAATATCCCTCATGGCGATTTTAATTCCCAAAATATTTTTCAAATCTTTGCGTATATCAGCCATAATTTGGGTATGGGTTCTTTTTCTTTCTTCTCTGGATGTGAGCGCAATAGGGATGAAAATCTGATTCACTTCTGAATTAGGCCCGCCGGCACCGATTGAGGAAAAGAAAGAAATAATATGAGGATTTTTCTCAAAATATCTTCAACTTCGATGGCTTTTTCTAGTGTGGCTTCTAAAGAGGTCCCCGGTGAGGTTTGAACCGTCATTTGGATGATATCTTGATCTTGTGTGGGGACAAATTCTTGTTTTACTCCTCGCACCAAAAGCAAAGAGATGAGAAAAATACCCAAAGACACAAAAACCACGGTCTTAGAGCGATTTAAAAAGGGCATGAGGTATTGGGCATAGAGTGAAGAAATTTTTCGAAACGGTGATCCAGCCAACGTTCAAATCGTGTGGTTTTTTCACCGCTTGCCAAAAGAGCTGCAGAACGCATGGGGGTGATTGTGACTGATTCCACCAGTGAGAGAAGCACGGCGGCGGACATCGTGACTCCAAATTGAAAAAAGAATTTTCCAATAATCCCTTCCATAAATATGACGGGTAAGAAAACAGCAACGACAGCCAGGGTAGCTGCTGTGGCTGCCGGCAAAACTTCCATTGAGCCGTCATAGGCAGCTTGGGCCGAGGACTTTCCCATCCGAAAATGGCGGACGATGTTTTCTAAAATCATGATGGCATCATCGACAACAATGGAAATTGCGAGGGTCAACGCCAAGAGGGAAAAGAGATTGAGTGTAAATCCTGAGAAGTAAAGAATCGTTAACGTCCCTACGATAGAGGTGGGGATGGAAAAAGAATATTAAGAGCTCCTTGCCAGCTGCCTAAAAAAGGAGGAGCACACGAGAATCGTAACGATTGCCGCCATGACCAGTTTATGTTCGGTTGTTTCAACGACAGCTTCGGTGGATTTGGTGAAGTCTACCATCACTTGAAGCTGATAACCTTCCGGAAGAGTTGTTTGAAGGGTCTTGACTCGTTCTCGCACCGCTTGAGCCAGAGAGACTTCATTGCCACCTCGTTGCTTACGGATTGAGACCGCAATGGCTTGTTGGCCATTAATACGTGCGATACGGCGGATATCGCTTAGATCATCTTCGACACGCGCCACGTCTCCAATCTGGAAACACACGATCTTCAATTATCTGACCACCGCGTCGGAGTATTTGAACTTTTGCCATTTCGTCAGGCGTTGCCGCTTCGCCCAACCACCGCACTCTAAGCTCCTTGTCTCCAGTTGAAAATTGTCCAACAGCCGTTTCTAAATGCTGTGTTTGAAGAGCCTCGAGAAGATCTATGACGGTGAGGTCATTTTGACGCATCTTTTCTATATTGGGCCAGATGCGGAGATTGCGCTGACTAAAACCACCAATGGACACTTCGCCGATCCCCGGCAAAAAACGAAATTGATCTAACAAATAGTTTTCAGCCCATACCAGAGTTTCGCGAAGCGGCTTTTTTGAGGAAAGCCCTAAGAATAAAATAGGAGATTCTTCCGGATTTCTTTTTTGAATAACAGGCGGATCAATGCCTATGGGAAGTCGCACTTGGCTTAATGCTGATTGTACTTCTTGAAGTGCGACATCCACATTACGATCTATATTAAAATCTAAGGTAACCGAACCTCCGCCTTGACGGACAGAGGATTTCATCTGCTGAATCCCTTCAATAGAAAGAAGACGCTGTTCGATAGGATCAATCAGTTCGGCTTCCACGACTTCAGGTGAAGCCCCTTCATAGGTGACGTTGATATTCAAGACCGGAAAACATATCAGGCATTTGACTCACACCTAAACGATTGAGCGATATTGCCCCAAAATAATAAGGCCAAACATTAAAACCACGCAAACACAGGCCTTCTAATTGAAAGGGAAACGAGATTCATAATTTTTAATTATTTCCCCCTAAAATAATGGGTAATCCGTCTTTTCCGCTGCCGATGACGACGACCTTGCTGTTTTGACTATCCGCAAGTTTTGAGGTTGCTTCGATTCCTTTCCATCGAAGAAAAGAATCGGTAAGTCCCGTCGTGACAATTTTTTGGAAGTCAGCGATTCCTTGGGCTTCAATTCTTTTTCGATCGGCTTCTTGAGTTTCTTTGTTCAAAACAAATTTCATCTGTTCGGATTGCTGCTCAGCTTCGAGCTTCTTTTCGATCGCCATAGCCAAAATGGGCGGGAGAGTGGCACTTCAAGGACTTTCGACCAACCCCTCTCGCGAAGAGGTTGTTTTAAGTGCGAATACATTTCATTCGAGATCGTCTCGCGCTCCGAGGTGTAGAGAGCCTTGGCTTCGTAGCTAGCCGTCACGCCGCGCACGATCGAGCGGAGCTGAGGAATGGTGACCACTTGGATATAGTCAGGCCCGATAGTTTTGTACACTTGCGCAGCCTTAGTAGGATCCAAGCTAAATAAAAGCGAAATGGCCAAATGAACATTTAAACCTTCTTTGGAAGGGACATTCGCTTCTTCTGTAATTTCTGGTTCGAACCGTCATTTTATGGATATTAAGTAGTGGATTGACAAGATGTAAGCCGGCAGGAAGTGTGTCGTCTGAAACGTTTCCAAAAAAATCTTTAAGGCCTACGTAGCCCGCTGGAATGACCGTGATAGATTTAATAAGAAGAAAAGTAGCTAGAATAATCCCAAAAAAAATAAGTCTTTTATTCCCTTGTGGGATCATATTCTTCATCTGATTTTGCAATACCGTAATATCGTTGTTTCCATTCATAATGATTTCCTCATATTCTTTTTAAAATTCATTATTCGTAAATAAAATTAAGACGGTGCCACAACTTTCAAACCAATAATTGAGGTGATTAATAGGATTAGAAATCCTATGCGTAGATAACAGAAGGTTCTGAAAAAAGTTCCAACAATCCCCGCCCACCCTGTCCAAATGGCATAAGCGCCCAGAACGGCTTTTAAAGCTGTGACCACAAAGGCCGAAATTGTCAGAGGGGCCCACCAACCCCAAGTAACCCCACCCTGACCCATTTTTTTTGGGGTGGGGCCGCCTATGCGTGGAGAGACTTATAAAAATTTAGGGATCTTTACAAACAAGAAGGAAAGGCTAGACTTGCTTTAAATAAAAATTCTTCCGAGCGGTTAGCCTGAGCTAGTTTGACGATTTTTTCTAACATTCCTTGAAAAATATAATGATGAAAAGGAGTGACGGCGTACCAGTAAAGAAGGCCCAAAATGCCTCTGGGTTTGAACAGGGCTGTTTGTGTGAGCTGACATTCGCCTGAATCAAGAGTTGTTATTTCAAACTTTAATAGAGCTTCTCCGGGGAGTTTCATTTCGGCGGCTAGGACAAGCTTTTTATTTTTTTCCGTCTCGAGGACTCTCCAAAAATCGAGAGCGTCTCCCATCATTAACTCATGCGAATCCCTCCTGCCTCGACTTAAACCCACACCACCGAGGACGCGGTCGATCGCACCACGGATTTTCCAAAGCCAGTTGGCGTAATACCAACCATTGTCTCCACCTATTTGTGTGATGACGGCCCATAAGCGATCTTCTGAAACGCGAATTGTTTTCGATCGCTGATCTTTAAATAAAGTGCCTCCAGACCATGAGGGATCGCCTTCATAGCTCCATTCAAACGGTGGAAGTTCTCCGGCATCGGTCCAACGAGAAATTACTTGGCCTTGAGCCGAACGCTCTAGAGCCAGACGAATGGCTTCACGACAGCTCAAAAGAGTTTGAGGAATTATTTTTTGAATGTGATTTTCATGACAGATGACAGGATTCTTCAATCCTTCCGCTAAGGGTCTGGCGATTGCTGCAGGAACAGGAGTAACAAGATGAATCCAATAAGAACTCAAGCGAGGTGTCAGTATGGGAATAGGGATGATAATTCTTTTTTTTAAATGAGCTTCTTCAGCATAGATATCCATCAACTCTCGATAGGTGAGAGTATCAGGACCTCCGATGTCGAAATTTTTACCGGAGGTTTCCGGAGACTCCACACAGCGCACGAGGTAATCGATGACGTTTCGTACTGCGATGGGTTGGCAAGGCGTCTTGAGCCACTTGGGTGTTATCATCCAAGGCAAGCGTTCGACTAAATAGCGTAAAATTTCAAACGAAGCGCTACCTGATCCGATGATCATTGCCGCTCTCAAAATTGTCGTTGGGACAGGTCCCTGTTTAAGGATCTGTCCCACTTCGGTACGTGATTTGAGATGAGCGCTCAGGTCTGCCGTGTCGTCTCCAAGACCACTTAAATAAATAATTCTTTTTACAGAGGCTTTCGTTGCTGCATAGGACATATTTTTCGCAGCTATACGATCAGCCTCTGCGAAATTGTGCTGACCTGGAACCATCGAATGAACCAAATAATAAGCGACATCAATTCCAGAGCATGCTGTTGTTAATTGTTGGCCATCTAAGACATCAGCTTGCACTAGTTCTACTTGAGGGTGTTGTGCCCAGGAACGAGCTTTAAGTTTAGAGAGATTTCGACTTACAGCGCGCACGGAATATTTTTTTCGTAAGAGCTCTGGAATTAATCGCCCACCAATATATCCTGTAGCGCCGGTGACTAAGATTTTCATTCATGGATACTAACCAATTCATGAAGAGGTCACAATACTTCAATGAGAAGTAGATAAAGATTTACATTTTATTGATCATTCTTTAAAACTCTTAGCATTTTCATTTGATGCAAAATCCATCACCATTATTTCAGACTCTGACAGTAGGGGAGCTTCAACTTAAAAATCGGATCATTATGGCGCCACTCACACGATGTCGAGGGACTGGCACTGAAGGCCGTGTGCCGAATGAATTGATGGCTAAATATTACCAGCAGCGCGCTTCAGCAGGATTGATTATTACAGAAGCGACGATCGTCAGTCCGATGGGGGCGGGATATCCCAACACTCCGGGGATTTATTCAGAGGAGCAAGTGGATGGATGGAAGCTCATCACACAGGCTGTGCACAATGCTGGAGGACTTATTTTTCTCCAACTCTGGCATGTAGGACGTATTTCAGATCCTTTTTATTTGAATGGGCAAACTCCCATAGCTCCTAGTGCAATTGCCCCAAAAGGTCATGTGAGCTTGCTTCGCCCAGAGAAACCTTATGTGGTTCCTCGGGCCTTGGGATTAAGTGAGATTCCTGACGTTATAGAAGCCTTTCGAAAAGGTGCTGAAAACGCCAAAAAAGCTGGGTTTGATGGGGTTGAAATTCATGGGGCTAATGGCTACTTGCTCGATCAGTTTTTACAAGACGGCACCAACAAGAGAACAGATGTCTATGGTGGCGCTGTAGAAAATCGGGCTCGGTTGATGTTGGAAGTAACAGACACAGTCATTTCCGTGTGGGGAGCAGGGCGGGTTGGAATGCATTTGGCTCCTCGTTGTGACGCTCACGATATGTCAGACAGTCATCCTTTGGAAACTTTTGGCTATGTGGCGGAACAATTGGGAAAAAGAAAAATCGCTTTTATCTGCACACGGGCTCATTTGGCAGAAGATCATTTGGGTCTTTATCTTAAAAATAAATTTGGTGGTGTCTACATTGCCAATGAAAATCTCACACAAGAAAGTGCTGAAAAATTATTCAGGAAAAAGAAGCCGACGCTGCTGCTTTTGGAAGACTTTTTATTGCCAATCCAGATTTGCCAAAACGTTTTGCTCTGAAAGCTTCTCTAAATACTCCTGACCCCAAAACTTTTTATGCTTCAGGACCAGAAGGGTATACGGATTATTCGTTTTTATAAAATGAGCATTCTTAATGATTGGTGAGGAGAATTAGTTGATGTTGTCCCTGTTGGGTACTGCTTCTGTCACTAAGAGAATGGTATCTAGCAAATTCATTTCCGTGTTGGTCACGAACGGCTTTCTTATTAGCATCAGCCCATGTAATAACATGATCATCGATTCTTACTTGTCGTGGGATAGCTAAGCCTCTCCATCCAACAGAATAAGCACTTAGCCCTCGAGCTAAGTGATCAATGATTTCATTTTGAATAGCGATAGGTAAGTCCACAGAGCTGCCACAATTGGCATATTTAGCTACTGAGGGACATGAAATGACTCTCTGACCCGCTAAAGTTTTTTCATGAGGTTGAAGTTTTCTAAGATCAAGATCGATCGCTCCTCCAATGACGGCATCAGCAACAGTATTAAGGTAGACTTCTGTATCTGGATTTTCATGGTTTGAATCACGCCATACTTCAAAGGCAGCGATGACTGTTGGAGGGATTTCGTCAGGGGATAAATGTTTGCTGATTGATTGGTGAAATCGATCAATGATTTGAAAGGAAGTGATCCTTTTTGAAGAAGGTTCTTTGAGAAGTAATGATTGTTTTCCCAACCTGGTTTCTAAATCTCTTTCTACATTTCTTAGAAGCGTTGCAGCTTTGTCAGCTGTTGTATGTGTTAGTTCAATATTCTGGATAGCTTTAGTATCAGCTAAAATACGGATCACACTCTGCGAAAATGCACGGACAAACATGACTTTTTTCCTTTAAATGCTTTATCGAAGATTGCTCAGAAATAGTTGTGATAATTCTTATTTTCAGAAACAACTTTTTCAGAATATTGACGATAACAATTTTGTCTTATGAATATACGCACACTTCTCAATAGTGCTTATTTATCTACTGTTTTGATAGGCTGTGGTGCTCAAGTCGAAACCAGCGCTCCTCCTTCAGAACATCCCAATATGGATTGTGCTGCGTGGAGCCCTGATGGAAGATTCAAAATATGGACAAGCCGAGTCGGGGATTCTTATTTGGGTTTTCGATTTGATAATGGGACCAATAGAAGTGCGCGGCCTTTTGGTTCAGAGTCTGGATTTTCAGGGGTGGGAGGGGAGCGGCGGTGTGTTGTCGATGAAATGGGTACTGTCGCTTATCAAGGTGTTGAACACGGTGTGAGTGCTGTGTTTGTGGAAGATGTATATGGAAATAAAACCACGATACCTCATGCCGATCATCCTGATCTAAATAGATTTGGTAGACTGGTGTATACCCAATATACAAGCACAGCTGAATCGGGAGTCTTTCTAAATAATTTTCCTTTTTCGTCAGCACCTCAGAGATTAACTGTCATGCCTAGGGCCTCTCATCCTTTGATCAGTGGAGATGGAAATGTGGCGGCTTTTATGGTCGAAGGTGCTTTTGGTAGTCGGATTTATCGGTATGATATTTCTTCTGGGCGCTATGAATCGATTTCACCCATGAGACCTGGTTTTGTATCAGATCAAGATTCTCTTTTGAGTATTAGTTATGATGGAGCTGTCTTGCTTTTTGCTTCCAGCTTTCCTGTTTTGCCTGAGGATCACAATCAGCAAGTCGATCTTTATACGTATGACGATACAACCAGAAGTTACACAAGAGTTACTGTGAATTCTCATGGAAATGAAATTGCCAATCCAGAGCTAGATTTAAGCCAGGTGGGGATGAGTGGAAATGGTCGTTATGTTGCTTGGGTCTCTTCAAGCTATGAGTTTGATAGTTCTATTGTTGGTAATGCCATTTTTGTACAAGACTTAGAGAGAGGAATAACTCGAAAAGTGAGAGACGGGAGTGCTTTTTGGGGTATTCAATATTCTGGTAACAGTTTTCTTTTTTCAGAACCTGACAGTTTTTCTCCAAGTGCCTTAAGTTTAGCGCGTTTTTTTTAGCGATTTCCTTACATGACAAATATCAATTCCTAAAAACCTTCAGAAAATTGACTTAGGTATTTTCTTCTATATTGAAGCGCCATGATTTGGGCGACAAAGATGAGGGTTTTTATTGTGGTTTTAGTGGGTGTCTTTGTCGGTCTAGGTTTTTTTACGTTTCATTATGCTGCAGGCCTGTCTTATTTTAGCTCCGATCCCAAAGCGTGTGTGAATTGTCATATAATGAATGATGAATACAGCTCATGGCAAAAAGGCCCTCATCATGAAGCTGCCAAGTGTGTCGATTGTCATCTGCCTCATGCTCTCATTCCAAAGCTGATCGCCAAATCGGAGAATGGGTATCATCATTCAAAAGGTTTCACTTTTCAGGATTTTCACGAACCTATCATGATCAAGCCTAAAAATGCTCATATTCTGCAGGAAAACTGCCTGAGATGCCATGGTGATTTTGTTCACGATATTGTGGCTGGAAGTACAACAGATCGTGATGCTGTTTTGTGTGTTCATTGTCATCGAAATGTAGGTCATGGAGTACGCGGAAATTAATACGATTGATTAAATTTTAATGAAGGGGAAATTATGAATCTAGATATCAACAACTCTCAAAAGAAACGTAAATGGACAGTTTATGGAACAGTCCTCGTTTTGACGAGTATTGCCACTCTTGTGGTGTCCTGGCTTTTGATCACCATTTTCGAGCATAAAGAAGAAGCTAAAAACCCTTATTTAAAATTAGTAAATGTTTCTGAAGAAACAACCGATCCTCAATATTGGGGCATGAATTGGGCTCGTGAATATGATGGCTACAAGCGTACAGTGGAACCTAGCAAAACCAATTTTGGAGGTGGTGATGCTGTGACTCCTCATGAGAAAGCTGAAACTTATCCTTGGCTGACTCGTATGTTTGCGGGCTATGCTTTTTCATTAGATTACCGTGATAGACGTGGTCATGCCTACATGCTTCTGGATCAGGAAAAAACACGACGGGTGACAGAAAAGCCACAGACGGGGGCGTGTCTTCATTGTCATACCTCGGTCATGCCTACGTATCGACGTTTAGGAGATGGTAATACTGATTGGGAAAAGATTGTCAGTGGGTTTTCAAAATTGGGTGCTATGCCTTATCAGCTTGCTCATGAAGAAGTTGTGAAAACAGGTTCAAATAATCCCATGACAGGGGGAGGTGCGCAAAAGTTTGAACATGAGGAAGGTTCGCATCCTGTTAGTTGTGTGGATTGTCATGATCCCAAAAGCATGCAGTTGCGCGTGACTCGACCTGGATTTATTTTAGGCATTCAGGCTTTGGCCAATTCCAATGAACCCGTTCCTCATTTGCCCAGTATTGAACAGTGGAGAAAAGGGGATCGTCATGAAGCATACAATCCCAATGTGGATGCTTCACGTCAGGAAATGCGGTCTTATGTCTGTGGTCAGTGTCATGTGGAATATTATTGTGGACCCAAGACGACTCTCTTTTTTCCATGGAATAATGGTCTTAAAGTCGAAGAAATTGAATCTATGTATGATCAATATAAGTTTCCGGATGGTCATCGATTTTTTGATTGGAAACATCAAGAGACTGGTGCTGAGCTTTTAAAAGCCCAACATCCAGAGTTTGAAACCTGGAGTCAGGGAATTCATGCTCGCAGTGGTGTGGCCTGTGCTGACTGCCATATGCCTTATTTGCGAGAAGGTGCGATGAAAGTTTCCGATCACTGGGTGCGTAGTCCGCTTTTGATGATCAATCGTTCTTGTCAGACTTGTCATCCGTACGACGAGTCGCAGCTTAAGGCTCGTGTTGCCACCATTCAAAATCGAAATTTTGAGCTTCTGCAACGATCAGGTGCCGCTCTGACAGACCTTTTGAATGCTATCAATCAGGCCAAAAAAGACGGTGCAAGCGATGCTCAGATCCATGATGCTCAGGAGTTGCAACGCAAAGCACAGTGGCGTTTGGATTTTGTGGCAGCAGAAAATTCGATGGGCTTTCATGCCCCTCAAGAGTCTGCCCGTATTTTAGGTGAATCCATCGACTACGCTCGCCAAGGACAAATTCTGGCAACCCAATGGCAAAAAAATACTCAATAGAATCTTTCTGATGCGCCAAGAGGCCAAGGCATTTTTCGCTAATATGGAAATGGAAGAGGAATAATTATTAAGCTCTACTTTACCTTCTAATAATTCACACGTACTTTTACAAAATAAAAGGAGCCTAAGTGGCTCCTTTTTTTTTGCGTCCAACGGGATTCGAACTAATTTTCTAACTATTTGATTTAAAAATATATCTCATTTTTACTGCAGGGTGCATGCCCCCACATTGGAATTTGTGAATATCGGAGGCTACTCCTCAATAAAAATATTTGTTACTTTTGATTTTAGTATTTCTAAACCTCTAGGGGTGATCGAAAAAATACCTCGCTGCGGATATTCAATCAAACCAGCTTGTTTAAGATAGCTTCGAGCCCAACCAGTACGGTTTCTAATAATCGTAGAAACACCGCTTGGGAGAAGTTGAGAACATTCAGCTGGGGTGAGTTGAAACTCAATGGTAGTTTATCGACAATTTCACCTAGCTTATGAGTTTTTTGGTCACCAATAGCTTTCAATAGAGGAAGCATCAAGGCTTGATAATTTGGAATTGGCATTGAGAGGAATTAGTAGAAGTGATCATTACTTTCAATATTTAACGATTTTATTTCGAAACTTGTTTAATTATCGGAAAATGATTTTTTGGAAGTAGTACTTAGTTATAAAAAATTAGTTTCTCATAGCACCTCTGGATTCTTTAATGATTTTTTATCTTCTGAGGCCAAACGACGTTCTGTTTTTTTGACATCTTCTGCTGCTGGTAGGCTTTCAGGACGAATACCACGATCCAGCAATGTTTTTCGGACAGCTTCGTTATTGGTAATATGTTCTCGAGATATGGAGCTTTCATTCTTCATCCCATGCTCCCGTGCGTTAAAAATGGTAATTTCAGTAGCGAAGTCTTTGGCTTTCAAAATAATGGTAGGGAGCAAAATCCGCTAAAGCGCGGTTATCTGGTACTTTCCACTGCGCTTTTATGGCTTGAGTTGATTTGCTAAAAAGAGCTTGGTCTCCTTTGCTGCGAATGAGTGCAAAATCTTCATTGCCTCCTGTTTGTTCGTAAATGACTTGTGAGAGTTCTTTTTCTGTCGTGGAGAGTTTTTTACGGGCTGAAATTCGCTCTGCTTCCAAAAGACGTTGTTCAATCAATTCTGCTCGTCGGGTTTGGATGGCGAAGTAAGTTTGTGCGAAAGCAATTTCTTGTTTTTTGGAGTCACCATTTTGGGCAATGAGGGTAACAAGCATGCGGGTGAGCATAAAATCAGGAACTTCTTTTTCTGCACCCTTTGGCATTCTGATCGTTTTGTTGACGTTAACAAAATGATCCGCAATCGCGTGTCCTGATAGCTCACAAGCACTTGTAGCCTTCTCTATAACAGCAGTAAAATTTCTCCATTCTGTATATCCCAAAAGGATTTGAAGGTCACGAGCTAGCCAATATTCTACTCCTCCGGCTGTCAGTTGAACATGGGCTTCAAAATATTGGTTAAGTTGTTAATCATATCGTTTTTCATAGGCGTTCCTTTCCTTAAACCAATGCACATTAACTGCCAAAATGATTAGTTAAAATTTACTGATATTTTAAAAGGTGAGATTGAGGAGAAGGTTTGAAAATTGGACTGCGAGAGTTGTTTTTTTGAACGAATTTTTAAAATGGAACAGGAGACAAAAATAAAAAAGGAGCCTGAGTGGCTCCTTTTTTATTTTTGCGTCCCCAACGGGATTCGAACCCGTGTCTTCACCGTGAAAGGGTGACGTCCTAGGCCTCTAGACAATGGGGACCATGAACTAATTAAAACTATTGTGAGACGTCCGGGATTCGAACCCGGGACCCACGCCTTAAAAGGGCGATGCTCTACCAGCTGAGCTAACGTCTCCCACAAGAGCGCGCCTGCCTAACAAACGATTTTTTGAAGGTGCAAGTCTGTATTTCATTTTTTAGATTAATTTTGGGTATCATATAAGATGAAGGTATCCTGACTTGGGTCATGCTTTTTTTAGTCTCATTGCTTAAAAAATAAGCAGTTATCTTTTGAAATATCAGAATTTCCCAATAAAACAGGCTATTTAAAGTTGAGTCTCGTTGGCATGTGGTATGCAATTGGGTAAGACATGGATCTAAAAATAACACCCGTATTAGGAAGTTTTGGCAGGTACGACTCTAGCTGGAGAAAATCCACTGGAGATTCCAACGACTCCAGCAGCAGAGTCCTTAACATTGCTTCGATTTTCAGGGCTGACAAAACACCACAGAGACATGCTCTTTTTTCAACAAGCCCGGCTAGTCTTTCCACAAAAGCAAAGTAATCGATTTTCCACAACTCATCTCCAAATACGGTGAAGAATGGAAAAGGGCTGGGGAAAGAAGTTTTGTGAATGAGTCTCTTGTTAGAAAAATAGCTGAAGACATTGGTTATGATTTGAATGGTTCGGAGCTTAACTTTTGAAAGTAGAAGAAATTTATATTTCAACGTGTTTGCCTTTTTCTTTGTGTCTCTCGCTTCCTGATATGGATGAAGAAAAACAGGATGTGATGATTGAATCCGCTTTAATGAATTATCCGTCTCTGAAAACCTTCCCACCTTTATTCATTTATTGGAGTTTGTTGGCTATATTGACCCTAAAGCCATGGAATGGTCGCAGGCTTTTTAAGCACTTATAAGTAGAGTATTGTTTTATTGAGAACAAGGCACATGATTTGATGGCTTTCGTCACAATATCCGTCGCTGGTTCCTGTCCAAAGGACAGAGCTAAAATCGATAGAGTCTTCCACCCCAACCTACCGAGGCATCTCTTACATGAGCTGTCGATGTCCATGGGAGCAATCAAACATCGATGTAGCACCCGAGGTTGAACTTCCACTCCACAATCTACCGTTAAATTATGATCAAGAGCCGATTCATCGAGTAAGAGTGCCCAATTATTAGCTAGTAGATCATAGCTATGAGCCGCGTTAAGAATCGGTCAGCTGGTGGTGGAATATAATGACGGCATGTCTCTGATTTCATCAGAAGATCCAAAACTAATGAAAGCATGGACGCTCCGGCAAGGAAGAGTTGGATGGGTTGCCGTACGTGTGGCACTGCAATAACCATCCACCGTTGCACGGCTGGTGAGAGCTGCTGTGTAAGAAGATGTTGTGGGAAGAGAAAGTTTTTAGTTCCTGAACAAGTGATCGTGATGTTGCTAACAGTACTTGTGATAGTTCCATCCCATGAGGTGACAGTGCAATCAACATATTGAGGTGTTGAAGAAACGGTGACATCGTAAGTAGCGCCCGCATCTAGAAGTGTATCAAAGAAAAACTTCCATTGGCTGTGAGTGACTTGGTTTGATCTCCACTATTTAAACTCAATGTTACTGTACCTGTTCCTGTCAATCCTGTCCAGTGCGCCTCCCAGTGTCAACGTTGACGAACCACAGGTGACGTTCACATTTCCGGATACTATCACCTGAAATGGATCCTGTATTATTTTCCAATAAACAAGCCTGTCCAGAAGGAGACGACGTGACGGTGACTGTATAAGTTGACGCGTCATCAAGAGCATCAGCAAAAAATAGCTAGAATCCTTCAGCAATGGTAATGGTTTGATCTCCACTATTGAGAGATAAGACGACATCGCCAGTATTTCCCGTCACGCTACCACCCACGGTATATTGATCTGCGACATTTTCATTTGTTTGCATGCAGAGACAGAGGATCGGTAAATAATTAGCGCAATGTGATGTGGAACTCGACTGCATCCAATTTGAGTCATTCAATTGTGGAGATCCTAACGTGCCGTAGTCAAAAGCATTGTTATCTGTCCAGTTGCGGCAGGTTTTGGTGGAAATCGACCCATCCTCTAAGCTGCCTGTGCGGTAAGATGTAAAAGAATCATCAATTGCAAAGGGCTCATCAATACTTCCATCGAGAAGATCTGCCCAATTGTCTGCCATTTTGTATGATTTTTAATATTCGCATTGTCGTAATATTGTTTCACCCCACAAATAGGGCGTCTTCTCGAAACGCGTATAAAGTGTCGGCATGTCTCGACTTTCTTCATCAGCATTGATACTGATAAAAGGCGCAATGCCTCCCCGAGCATGTAAAATAGCTGTTGTAATGGGCTGTATAAGCTTTCTGACATTGACTCTGAGCTGCCGAACGACTTCCAAAATTTCCCAAAAATTATTACTTAAAAGAGAAGATTCGCTTTTTGGCAAACGATACTCACATTGGGACATCGGTAGTTGGTGTGCCAGATCCATTGGTCACGACGCAGCCTTTATCTCCGGGCTCTGTAAAAGAAGATACGGTGAAGCTGGAGCCATTGGAAATATGCGTGTCTAAAGTAAAAGTACCATTGGAAGAGAGTGTTTCTTTTCCAGATCCATTGAGAGAACGACTAAAGATTCACCACTTCTAAACCTGAAAGTGTTCCTCCTAAAGTAAAAGATGTGGCGCTACATTTAATATCTACGGGTGCAGGATTAAGTTGTAAAGTGCTGTGCGAGTTCCATCTGAAATCGTGCATGTATCCGTGGTGGAGTTGAAATAACAATACTAAAATCATCACCTGCATTAATGTCTTTAGCACTTAGATTGTGTGAGGTGTTGCCTGTAAAATGCTGCTATCCAAGAATGGTATCCTGATCTTCCTACTTTGATAAGTTGTACCGTGAGTGACTGATTGTCACTTAACCTTGACATTGACTTCCAATAGAAATAGTATCTTTGCATCCCATGTGAATCCTAAAACACTCATAAACAAAAATCCATTGGATAGGATTGAGTAACCATTTTTCTCTTAGGAGTCCTTTTAGCTGTAAGAACTAAACGGAAAATATTAAGAAAACATAAAGGTTATTTATTAAACTTACTGTTTTATGAGTTTTATATGAAAATTTTGACGTTTTTCCTGAAGGGAATGGTCTCTTCCCAGTCTTGGAATTGGCCTCGCGTTTTACTTGAAACTTATAAGGTTTGTTTTTTGCACCTGGTGAATAATGGCAGGTTTTGACGATTTCTGTCCATCTACAAAGATGGCATCGCGTGGTGGTGCTGTAAAAACACCGACTTCTCCGTAGTCTTGTGCCTGATGAGTGGTATTCAGAGCTGCTTTAGATGCAGCCTGAAGAGAGTAAGAGCAAAGCAAAGCTGTTAGAGATGTTTGGTATGGCTCGTTCTAAAAATATTAAGCTCTTTCAGAAGACCCTCAATCTATTATTTTGATTGCTGAATTTTGGAAGATGACTTTCATCCCTCCATGAAACTTTCACCACCCCCTAGTCGCATCGTGATTACTGTGCCAATCGTTTGTCTTCGTCTTTGGAAAAAGAAGTAAAGAGAGTTAGGTTTTTCTGCCTGAACGTGTTTTT